>NZ_CP034449.1:4390000-7372807 GCF_003952425.1 Mesorhizobium sp. M2A.F.Ca.ET.046.03.2.1
CTCCGAATACCTGGGAGTACTAGTCGGCAGACACACGGCGGGTGCTAACGTCCGTCGTGAAAAGGGAAACAACCCTGACCTACAGCTAAGGTCCCCAAGTTATGGCTAAGTGGGAAAGGATGTGAGGATCCCAAAACAACCAGGATGTTGGCTTAGAAGCAGCCATCATTTAAAGAAAGCGTAACAGCTCACTGGTCTAAATAAGGGTCTTTGCGCCGAAAATGTAACGGGGCTAAAGCCATACACCGAAGCTTAGGGTTCGTGAGCAATCACGAGCGGTAGCGGAGCGTTCTGTAAGCTGATGAAGCCGTACCCGTGAGGGGCGGTGGAGGTATCAGAAGTGCGAATGCTGACATGAGTAACGTAAGGGGAGTGAGAGACTCCCCCGCCGAAAGACCAAGGGTTCCTGCTTAAAGTTAATCTGAGCAGGGTTAGCCGGCCCCTAAGACGAGGCGGAAACGCGTAGTCGATGGGAACCACGTTAATATTCGTGGGCCTGGAGGTAGTGACGGATCACACAAGTTGTCCAATCTTATCGGATTGAACGGGCAGCGGAGTGGTTCCAGGAAATAGCTCCTCCTTATAGACCGTACCCGAAACCGACACTGGTGGTCAGGTAGAGTATACCAAGGCGCTTGAGAGAACTATGCTGAAGGAACTCGGCAAATTGCACGCGTAACTTCGGAAGAAGCGTGACCCTTTTTAGCGCAAGCTAGGGAGGGTGGCACAGACCAGGGGGTAGCGACTGTTTATCAAAAACACAGGGCTCTGCGAAGCCGCAAGGCGACGTATAGGGTCTGACGCCTGCCCGGTGCTGGAAGGTTAAGAGGAGGGGTGCAAGCTCTGAATCGAAGCCCCAGTAAACGGCGGCCGTAACTATAACGGTCCTAAGGTAGCGAAATTCCTTGTCGGGTAAGTTCCGACCTGCACGAATGGCGTAACGACTTCCCCGCTGTCTCCAGCATAGACTCAGTGAAATTGAATTCCCCGTGAAGATGCGGGGTTCCTGCGGTTAGACGGAAAGACCCCGTGCACCTTTACTATAGCTTTACATTGGCATTCGTAGTGGCATGTGTAGGATAGGTGGTAGGCTTTGAAGCCTGGGCGCCAGCTCAGGTGGAGCCACCCTTGAAATACCACCCTTATTACTATGGATGTCTAACCGCGGCCCGTTATCCGGGTCCGGGACAATGTATGGTGGGTAGTTTGACTGGGGCGGTCGCCTCCTAAAGAGTAACGGAGGCGCGCGATGGTGGGCTCAGAACGGTCGGAAATCGTTCGCTGAGTGCAATGGCATAAGCCTGCCTGACTGCGAGACTGACAAGTCGAGCAGAGACGAAAGTCGGTCATAGTGATCCGGTGGTCCCGCGTGGAAGGGCCATCGCTCAACGGATAAAAGGTACGCCGGGGATAACAGGCTGATGACCCCCAAGAGTCCATATCGACGGGGTTGTTTGGCACCTCGATGTCGACTCATCGCATCCTGGGGCTGGAGCAGGTCCCAAGGGTATGGCTGTTCGCCATTTAAAGCGGTACGTGAGTTGGGTTCAGAACGTCGTGAGACAGTTCGGTCCCTATCTGCCGTGGGTGTAGGAATATTGAAAGGATCTGTCCCTAGTACGAGAGGACCGGGATGGACGGATCTCTGGTGGACCTGTTGTGGCGCCAGCCGCATCGCAGGGTAGCTATATCCGGACGGGATAACCGCTGAAGGCATCTAAGCGGGAAACCCACCTTGAAACGAGTATTCCCTGAGAACCGTGGAAGACGACCACGTTGATAGGCCGGGTGTGGAAGAGCGGCAACGCTTGAAGCTTACCGGTACTAATAGTTCGATAGGCTTGATCGTTCTCATTACTTATATCCATCAAGGCACAATCCGAAGGATTGTCGCCATTCTCACTCACGCTTGTTCCGCCCTTCGGGCGGCGCTACGTGGGTGCGGCGCAACGGCGCCGACGGTCGGTCGACCTTGCGAAGCTTCGCTTCGAAGGGTGCCGGGCCGAATGAACATCCAAGGCACAACAAAGACCAGCGAACAGCTTGGAAAGCAGCAAATAGGGTCCCCTATTGGCTACTCACTATCGGCTATTCGCTTTAAAAAGCTTCTCGATTTGAACATGCGTTTTGCCGACCTGGTGGTTATGGCGGAGCGGCTGCACCCGATCCCATTCCGAACTCGGCCGTGAAACGCTCCAGCGCTGATGGTACTTCGTCTCAAGACGCGGGAGAGTAGGTCGCTGCCAGGTCTGCCAAGCGCATGTTCAACTCTCATCTTCTCTCTACGATAAAGGCCCGCCAACGGGACCCCGGGCCGCGAAAGCGGCCCTTTCATTTGGTGAGCCGTCTACCTATCTGTAGGCCAACCTATCCATAGGCTTGCGCTTACGCCCAAGAACGCAAGCAAACGCTTGCTCGTAGTTGCAAGCAAACGCTTGCTCGTAGGTGACGCGGGGTGGAGCAGCCCGGTAGCTCGTCAGGCTCATAACCTGAAGGTCACAGGTTCAAATCCTGTCCCCGCAACCAAACAAACGCCCGCGAAAGCGGGCGTTTGTTTGGTTTTTGGTGCCCGTCGCCGGATTGGAACAGAAGGCAAATCCTGTTCCGCAGTCACTGATACGAGCACCCCCGCGAGCCAACTCGGATGAGTTCCCCTTTATAGCCCTTCCAGCCGTCCGCTGCTTGCTCCAACCGAGGATCTTTGCAGTTCCCCATAGGGTACCGGCCGCTCTCCTGCTCCCACTTCAGCGTCGCCGGCCTCAAACGCTCTCGAGATAGGTCTCGATCTCGAAGTCGCTGACATTCAGCGCGAACGTGTTCAGTTCCTGGCGCTTGCAGGCGACAAAGGCGTCGCGCAGCACGTCCGGGAAGATCTCGGCGACGCGCGGGCCAGCCTCGAAGGCGGCGATCGCCGAAGCCCAGTCCGGCGGCAGCTTGGCGAGCGTCAGCCCCTGGCCTTCGCCGCCGGTCGGCTCGCCGGGCGAGAGCTGGCGCTCGATGCCGATCAACGCCGCGCCGAGGATCGCCGCCAGCACCAGATAAGGATTGGCATCGGCGCCGGAGACGCGATGCTCGATGCGGCGCGCAGCCGAAGGTCCGCCTGGAATGCGAATCGCCACCATGCGGTTCTCGTAGCCCCAGGCGACGGCGGTCGGCGCATAGGATCTCGGCCGCAGCCGGCGGTAGGAATTGAAGTGCGGTGCAAACACCAGCGTGCTTTGCGCCATCGCGTCAAGCAGGCCGCCGACCGCGTGGCGCATTGTTTCGGAGCCCTGGTCGGAACCGTCGTCGAAGATGTTGCGGCCCTGCCTGTCGAGCACGCTGAAATGGACATGGAAACCGTTGCCGGCGCGCTCGCCATAGGGCTTGGCCATGAAGCAGGCGGCGAAGCCATGCTTGCGGGCGATGCCCTTCACGGTACGCTTGAAAAGCACCGCATCGTCGGCTGCGCGCAAGGCGTCGGGCACATGGTTCAAATTGATCTCGAACTGGCCGACGCCGTTCTCGGCAATCGCGGTGTCGACCGGAATGTCCTGCATGCGGCAGGCTTCGTAGATATCGTGGATGAAGGCCTCGAAATCGTCGACCTCGTCGATCGAGAGCGCCGCGTCCGAATCGAGACGCCTGCCGGTGACCGGGGAGACGGGGCCGACTGGCCGCTGCGAGGTCGGATCGACAAGATAGAATTCGAGCTCGGTCGCGGTGACGGGCGTCAGGCCGAGCGCGGCGTAGCGGTCGAGGATGCGGGCCAGCGCGCGGCGCGGATCGCCGAGATAGGGCGCGCCGCTGTCGTCCGCCAGCCAGAGCGGCAGCAGCGCTGTCGGATGGGCTGTCCAGTTGACCGGCAATATGCCGCGTCCCGTCCAGTGGCAAAGCCCGTCGGCGTCGCCGGTCGAGAAGACCTGGGCATTGCCTTCGATATCCTCGCCCCAGATGTCGAGGCCGATGGCCGAGTAAGGCATGCGCAGCTTGCCTTCGAGCGCCTTGCGCGCCTGCTCGACCGGAATGCGCTTGCCGCGCATGATTCCGTTCAGGTCGCACACCGCCGCCCTCAGGCTCTGGATGTCCTTCCTGCTTTCAAGCCAATTCAAAACGTCCGCAATCGCATCGCTCAATTTCCAGCCCCTTTTTAGGTGCTGTAGCCCTTGCAGGCTACGATATCCAATTTTTCAGCTTGTGAGTTTATGAAGACCGTATCGGCTGGCGCCGAATGGTTTTTCTTCATTTTTTCAAGTCACTAGCTGGGATATCGGGCGGCATTTCAGGTCCATTTTCGCGATCTGCGATCGCAACATAGCGATATGGTCAGCGAAAGCCAAGCCGGATTCGGCGTGTCGTCATCTTAGCTACCCGCGATTGATCGCGCAGTTACGCTGATAGCAGCGTCCTCATGCTATCGAGCAAATGGGCTCAATATTCCACTGCCCCCGGGTCCCCGTGAGCACCTGGGTCTAGTCTTGATCGCTGGTTAATAGAGCGCTCATGGTATACTCGGTCTGAAATAATGATTCTGCCTCGCGTGATTTCGTTCACAATGAGTAATCCAAAAGGTCAACACTTTATTCCGCGCTTGCATCTCCAGCACTTTGCTGGGGTGCAGCCGAAAGGTCACGTCTGGCATATACGAAGGCCGACGGCAAGAAATTTTCCCGCATGCCCGAAGAGACGGCCAAGCAAACTCATTTCTATTCCGTTGAAGCGCCGGATGGCAGTTATGACCTTCGCATCGAAGAAATGCTGGCTCGGATCGAAAGCACGGCCGCTCCAATCTACATGCGGCTGATCAACGGCAAGATTCCGGAGCACCAGGACAAGATGGACATGGCGCAGTTCCTAGCCGTGATGGTGGTGCGTACACCTGGTTCCAGGAAAGACGCGGCCGAGATGGTTGGTCGCATGATTCAGATTCGGAACTATGCGACTGGTGTACACGACCGGGCCTTCAATTCGCTGGTGCATCGGATCGAGCAGGGCGAAGGCAGGCAGCTTACCGAAGAGAGCAGAACTTCCCTTCGGAGGAGCCTGATTGACCCTAGCGGCTACCGGCTCGAACTGGGGAAGGAGTGGGCGTTGCAGCACCTCACTGCTGCCGACAAGCTGACACCCGTACTTTTCCAGATGCGTTGGCGGACCATCGGGGCCGCTCAGGGTTTCTTTATCACCAGCGACGACCCGGTTGTTCGTTGGGTAGAACCTAAGACTTGGCACCCGATTTACGGCGACCACGGCTATCTGAACAAGACAGCCGTTGTGACCTTTCCACTCACACCGAAGGTCATGCTGGCAATGAGCTGGGAGGACGAAGGCGCCAATGCCTTCGCGGGTAGGCAAGGCGTAGATAGGCTGAATAGACTGCGTGCATTGCAGGCGGATGAGTACCTTTATGCTCATCTCGATCACGAGGTCATCAGGCGTATGGCAGTCGCGACCAAAGGCTCGCGTCCACGTATGACGACTGAGGGCTTCGGACCTAAGAAGTTTGCTGCGACGACTTTACGGCGAGGTCGAGCAAATCGGCCGAGTTGAGGAAGTGCCGAGAATCATCGAACAACCCGCCTGCTTACTCTAGTGGCGCATCTCCGGAAACTTCACCTGGCCGAGGATATGCGTGGCGCCCTCCTCGATGTCGCGCACGATCGCCCGACGCGCCCGCTCGCCGTCGCCGGCCTCGATCGCCGCCACGACCTCCTCATGGTAGTCGATACCCAGAATGCCGGCGAGATCATCCTCGAAACCGATATGCAGGTTTCGCAGGAAAGGCCCGACCTGCATCCACACCGTCTCGATGAGGAAGATCATCTGTTCGTTGCCGCAATGGCGATAGACCCCGAATTTGAAGTCGTGGTTCTTGCGCAGATAGTTTTCGATGCCGCCATTGCGGGCGGCCTCGGTGAGTTCGGCGCAGTGGCGCCGGATCGCGCGCAGATTGTTGCCGTTGATGCGTTTCGTCGCGAGCTCGGTCGCGGTGCCCTCGAGGATGGTGCGCACCGCGGTCAATTGCGAGAAGCGATCGGCGGAGATCAGAGGCACCTCGACGCTGCCGTTCGGCATCGGGCTCAGCGCCCGCAGCGCTTGCAGCCGGGTGAAGGCGCTGCGCACCGGCATGTCGCTGGTGCCGAGTTCCTTGGCGAGCTTGCGCGAGGTCAGCTTCTGGCCAGGCTGCAACTGTCCGGACATAAGGGCCCGAACCAGCTCCAGATAGACTTTCTCATGCAGTGGAACGGTATCGACAGCGGTCAGTCCGATTCGCGATTTGTCGGCCATTGGCTCTCGTTGCTTCGTCGTCCTGAAAGCTGCTTCGTCGCTCTATCCGCCGCGGGGACAGGTTCCGATGGCATTGGGACGCACGATAGACGGTTAACGCGCGCTGCCGCAAGGGAGCGCGCGCCCGTCCCCCAACCGCGTCATTGCGACTGCGACGTTATCGGACCCCGATGCCCGCCAAAAGGCCGCCGTCTATCCTGTAGTCCGCCCCGGTGCAGAAGCTTGCCTTGGACGAGCATAGGAAGGCGATCAGTTCCGCCACTTCCTCCGGCTCGCCGATGCGGCCGAGCGGATGCGCTTCGCCGAAGCGTTTGAAGGCCGCCTCGACATCCGCATTGGGATCGTCGGCGCGGGCGGCGCGTTCGAGGATCGGGGTACGCACGGACCCCGGGCTGACGGAGTTCACGCGGATGCCTTTTCGGGCATAGTCGAGCGCCAGCGAGCGCGTCAGCGTGTGGATCGCGCCCTTGGTGGTGGCGTAGGCGGCGACATTCTCCTGGCAAGCGGTGCCCTGCACCGAGGCGACGTTGACGATGGCGCCGCCGCCGCGCTTGATCATCTCCGGTATGCCGAAACGGGCGGTGAGATAGATCGATCCGACATTGACCGACATCGCCCGGTTCCAGGTCTCGAAATCCGTCGTCGTGGCCGTGCCGTAGGGATGCACGGCGGCCGAATTGACGATGACGTCCAGCCCGCCAAATTTCTCGACGCCGGAAGCGATCGCCCTCTCGACCTGGTCGGGCACGGCAACGTCCGTGGCGAGCACGAGGGCGGCGGCGCCCGCGCGGTTGAGCTCGGCCTGCAGCATCGCGTTGGCGGCTTGGTCGATGCCCAGCGCGATGATCGCGGCGCCCCCCTCGGCAAGACGGCGCGCGGTTGCCTCGGCGATCCCGGTCGTTCCCGTCACCAGGGCAACCTTGCCGTCGAAATCGTTCATGGACAAAACTCCTGCAATGATGGACGAAAGCGCCTGTCGGTGGCTCGTCGGAAGGCGCCGCGATCCCCTGATTTGACGGCCATTGTCATCCGACAATATGGTCGATCGCAACCACGCTGAAGCGCTCGCGCCGAAATGGGTTCGGTCCGATGCGGCTTTACGTCTTTGTTTTGATGCATGGCGGCCGTTCAGATACGACACGGATGAAAACGCATGCTTTGGGAGGCAGTCATGGAACAATGCTGGCGCTGGTACGGCCCGAACGACCCGGTCACACTCGACCACATCAAGC
Source organism: Mesorhizobium sp. M2A.F.Ca.ET.046.03.2.1 (assembly GCF_003952425.1). Classification (NCBI taxonomy): domain Bacteria; kingdom Pseudomonadati; phylum Pseudomonadota; class Alphaproteobacteria; order Hyphomicrobiales; family Phyllobacteriaceae; genus Mesorhizobium; species Mesorhizobium sp. M2A.F.Ca.ET.046.03.2.1. Next base: position 4,397,497 of record NZ_CP034449.1, read on the forward strand.
AGGCCGGGGCGACTGGTATCGTCACGGCGCTGCACGACATCTATGACGGCAGCGCCTGGCCGCTCGACGCCATTCTCGAACGCAAGCGCATCATCGAGGCGGCGGGGCTGACATGGTCGGTGGTGGAGAGCATTCCGGTCCACAATTCGGTCAAGACGGGGACGCCGGAACGGCAGCGCTACGCGGGCTGGTACAGGGATACGATCCGGGCGCTGGCGAAGGCCGGCATTTCGACGATCTGCTACAACTTCATGCCGGTGGTGGACTGGACGCGCACCGACCTCATGTACCGGTTGCCGACCACCGGCTACGCGTTGCGCTTCGATGCGCTCGACTTCGCCGCCTACGACGTCTTCGTGCTGAAGCGGTCGAATGCCGAGGCGAGCTACGGTCCGGAGCGCCTTAAGGAGGCGGAAGCACGACTGAAGACTCTGAGCAACGACGACATCGAGAAAATAGAGCGCAATCTGATCGCCGGCCTGCCGGCCACCGAGCGCACCTACAATCGCGAGACGATGCGTCAGGCGCTTGCCGATTACGCCGCGATCGGCCCGGCCGAACTGCGCGCCAACCTCGCCTGGTTCCTGAGGGAGATCATTCCGGCCGCCGAGGAAGTCGGCGCGCGCATGTGCATCCATCCCGACGATCCGCCCTTCTCGCTCTACGGTTTGCCGCGCGTGGTTTCCACGGCGGACGACGCGCGCTTCATCGTGGGAACGGTCGACAGCCCGTCGAACGGACTGACCTTCTGCACCGGCTCCTACGGCGTGCGCGCCGACAACGATCTGGTCGCGATGATCGAGGAGTTCGGACCGAAGATCCATTTCGCGCATCTGCGCAACGTGACGCGCGAGGCGGATGGCTCGTTCTACGAGGCCGAGCATCTGGAAGGCTCGACCGACATGGCCGAAGTCATCCTGGCGCTGATGAAGGAGGAGGCGCGCCGGCGCAAGGAAGGCCGCTGGCGCATCCCGATGCGGCCGGACCATGGCCATCTGCTCGCCGACGATATCGGCAAGACGAAGATCAATCCCGGCTATTCGCTGATCGGCAGGCTGAAAGGCCTTGCCGAGCTGCGCGGCATCATGCGCGCCGTGGAGCGGTTCGAGCTGGCCTGAGAGGCGGACGCCGAAGCGTTTGGCATGGCAGGTCGCCGCTGAACCGGGCCGTCGCTCAGTTTGAGGAAACGCTCTCCAATCTGCGTTGAGTCTCGTTCGTCCTGGCGACGTAGCTGCGCCAGCCGCCATAGGCCGAGATGTCCGTCGCCGCGAACAGGCCGACGCTCTCCGCCAGGAAACCCTTCGCCGACGTGCCGTCGTCGAGCTCGATGGTGCCGATGCCGAGCGGCGGCGGGATGGCGGCGACGAATCGGCCGAAGGCATCGGCGCAAAGGCGCCAGACCTCGATCTCGATGGCGGTGCCGCCGTGGCCGACCCGGACAAGCCCGGGCTTGGGCGGGGTCTGGCCGGCGAGCTCATAGAGCTTATAGGACGGCGTCGTCCGCGCCGACCTGCTGAAGCTTGCGCCGGCCTCCTTCAATTGGCCGTTGAGCGGCATTCCCGAAAGATGGGCGCCGACCACCACCAGTTCGATCGTGCCGTCATCGGCCGGCGCGCCGACAGGCTGCGCGATCGACTGCAGCCATCCGGTCGCGCCGAGAGTGAGGCCGCTCGCGGCATGGAGATCGCGTGCCACCGCTGCGACGAGGCCGTCGCGTCCTGCGGCGGCAAGCAGGGTCACGCTCATCGGCAGGCCGTCGTCGCGCGTGCCGGTCGGCACGGCGATGCCGCACATGTCGAGCAGATTGACGAAATTGGTGTAGGTGCCCAGCCGGCTGTTGGTGACGATCGGATCGGCGAGCACGGCATCGACGCTGTAGTGGGTCGGCGCCGTCGGCATGCAGAAAAGGTCGACGGAGGCGATGACGGGGGTCAGGCGGGCCTTGTAGGCCTGCAAGGCGTAGAGGCCGCGGAAAGCATCGGCGGCCGACAGGTTCCTGGCGCCACCGATGATCTTGCGCGTCACCGGATGGAGGGCTGCTTCATTCGCTTCGAAGAAATCGCGGATCGCCGCATAGCGCTCCGCCACCCAGGCGCCTTCGTAGAGCAGGTCGGCGGTGGCGTAGAAGTCGCCGAACGGGATTTCGACAAGCCGGGCGCCGAGCGTTTCCAGGGATTTGAGAGCTGCCTCGAAGCCTGCCTGCATCGATGCGTCGCCGAAGAACTTCAGATCGGCCTTTTCCGGGATGCCGATGGTCAGCACCGGCGGTCGGGCGGCGAGGGGCTGGACGGCGATGGCGCGCGAATAGGGATCGGCGGCGTCGTGCGCGGCAGCGACCGAGAACACCGCATAGGCGTCATCGACCGTCAGCGCGAAGACTGAGACGCAGTCGAGTGTCCGGCAGGCCGGAACGACGCCCGTCGTCGACAACGCGCCGACCGTCGGCTTCAGCCCGACAATGCTGTTGAGGCCAGCCGGGATGCGGCCAGAGCCGGCGGTGTCGGTGCCAAGCGCGAAGGAGACGATGCCGCGCGCCGTCGCAACCGCCGAGCCGGAGGAGGAGCCGCCGGGCACGAGTTTCGGATCGATCGCATTTCTTGGGATCGGCCACGGCGTGCGCACGCCGACAAGGCCGGTGGCGAACTGGTCGAGATTGGTCTTGCCGACAACAAAAGCGCCCGCGGCCTTGAGCCTCGCTACGACCGTCGCATCTTTGTCCGGCGTGTAGGCATATTCCGTGCAGGCCGCCGTGGTCGGCATGCCTGCGACGTCGATATTGTCCTTGACGGCGAAGGGGATGCCCCAGAGCGGCTTCGCCACGGGGTCAAACGAGCCGAGCGCCTCGGCCTCGGCCAGTATCTCTTCTTTCGTCGCGAGGTGGATGAAGATGCCGGGGTCGCCGGCCGCATCGATGCGGGCAAGGACCGCATCGATCACCTCGGCGATGCCAAGCCCGCTTTGGTAGGCCGCGCGCAGGCTGGCGATGTCGAAGCGGATGTCGTTCATTTCGTCTCCCCCAGAATGATCACCGGCAGGTCCCACTGGATCAGCACCACGCAGCCGTCCCTCGTCCACACAGAATGCTCGGTGCCGACCGGATTGAGGATCACGCTGCCCGCTGGATAGTCGCCGTTGTCGTCGCTCTGGGTGCCTTCCAGCACGACGATGGTTTCCAGCCCGGCATGGCGGTGGCGCGGCACGCCGGCGCCCGGCTGATATTTGAGCAGCGCGACCGACGGTTCGACCGGGCCGCCCTTGAGCAGCCAATGCACGGTGACGCCGTCGCGGAAAGGCTCGAACGCCAGATCGCGCCAGCCGCCGTCAAGGAGGCCGGCAAAGGCAAGATTAGGCATTCGCAATTCCCTCGAGGACCTGATCTGTGGTCGCCGTCCAGCCGACGATGGCGCCCTGCGCCCGGATCATGGCGAGCGCGGCCGCCTTGAATTCGGGAAAGTAGCTTTCCGTCGCATCCTCCGCGACCAGGCACTCATAGCCGCGGTCGTTCGCCTCGCGCATCGTCGTCTGGACGCAGACTTCGGTCGTCACGCCGGCGAACACCAGTTGCCGCGCGCCGAGCCGTTTCAGGTCGTCGCCGAGGCCGGTCGCGTAGAAGGCGCCCTTGCCGGGCTTCTCGATGACGATCTCGCCGGGCAGGGGCGCGAGCTCGTCGAGGATCTCGGTGCCGGGTTCGCCGGCGATCAGGACGCGGCCCATCGGGCCGACATCGCCGATCCGCATCGAGGGATTGCCGCGGTCGCGCTTGGCGGGAGGCAGGTCTGAAAGGTCGGGCTTGTGGCACTCCATGGTATGGATCACCGGCAGGCCCGCGGCGCGAAAGCCTTCGATCAGCCGCTTCACCGTCGGCACGATGGCCGTGACCCGGCTGACGTCGTTGCCGAGACTCGCTCCGAACCCGCCCGGCTCGGCAAAGTCGCGCTGCATGTCGATGACGATGAGCGCCGTCGTCTCGGGCCTGAAGGCAAAGGCGAAGGGCTGCGCTGCGATTTCCGCCATCAGTGATGCCCCGCCATGTGCTCGCCGATGGTCTGCACGCTCGCCTGCGCAATCGGCGTCTCATAGACCAGCGCGCCGTCGGACATGACCAGGATGCGGTCAGAGAGTTCCAGTAGCTCGTCCAGGTCTTCCGACATCAACAACACCGCGGCACCTGCGTTGCGCGCCTTCATGATACGCGCCCGGATCTCGGCGACGGCGGAGAAATCGAGGCCGAAGCACGGGTTGGAGACGATCAAAAGGTCGACCTCGCCGGTGAGCTCGCGGGCGAGCACGGCGCGCTGCACATTGCCGCCCGACAGCGAAGCGATCGGCGAAGACAGCGATGCGGTCTTTACCTTGAACTGCTCGACCAGCCGGGCGCTGAAGGATTTGATGGCACCGGCGCTGATCCAGCTCACCGGCTTGCCGTTGCCGTCCACGTCGAAGGTGCGGAAAGCGATGTTCTCGGCCACTGTCATCCTCGGTGCACAGGCATTCTTCAGCGGCTCCTCCGGGATGAGGCGGACATTGAGCGTGCGCGCTTCGGCGCGCGTCGCCGCGTAGGCGGCGCCGCGCACCATCACCTCGCCGCCATTGCGGGGGCGCTGGCCGGCCAGCACTTCCAGGAACTCCTTCTGGCCGTTGCCGGAAATGCCGGCGATGCCGACGATCTCGCCCGAGCGGACGCCGAGATCGGCGATGTCGATCGACTTGAGGCCGGTGCGGTCCGGCGCCTTCAGCGCCTTCACCTTCAGCACGATCTCGGCGTCTGCCTTCGGCGCCGCGCGGCTGTCGAGCGCGGCGATCGGCTGGTCGCCGATCATCATCGCGGCCATCTCCCTGTGCGAAAGGTCGGAAACCTTGCCGGTGCCGGTGAGCCTGCCCTTGCGCAGCACGGTGATGTCGTCGGCAAATGCCGTGACCTCGTGGAACTTGTGCGAGATCATCAGCACGGTGAGGTCGCCGGCCTTGGTCATGCCGCGCACCAGGCCAAGCACTTCCTGGGCCTCGCCCGGGGTGAGCACGGATGTCGGCTCGTCCAGCACCAGGAAATTTCGGCCGAGATAAAGCTGTTTGATGATCTCCAGCTTCTGCTTCTCGCCGGCGGCGAGCTCGGCCACCTTGACGTCGAGCGGCAGCTTGAAGGGCATGCGCTCCATGAATTGGGCAAGCGCTGCGCGCTCCTTGCGCCAGTCGATGACGCCCGGCACCTTCTCGCGCGAGATGACCAGATTCTCGGCGCCCGTCAGCGAAGGCACCAGCGTGAAATGCTGGTAGACCATGCCGAGGCCGAGCGCCGAGGCATCCCTGGGGCTGGCGATCGCGACTTGGCGTCCATCGACCAGCATGTCGCCCGATGTCGGGTGGTAGAAACCCATCATGCATTTGACCAGCGTCGACTTGCCGGCGCCGTTCTCGCCGAGCAGCGCGTGGAAGGAGCCTGCCGGCACCTTGATGGAGACATCGTCCAGCGCCGTAAAGGCGCCGAAGCGCATCGTCATGCCGATGGTCTCGACGCCGGTCGCCTTTCCTTGCGTTCCGCTCATCGCCGGCTCCTCACGGCAACTGCGCGACGAGCGCGGCGGAATTCGACACCGCGCCGAACACGCCGCCCTGCATCTTGATCATCTTGATCGCCGCCAGGTGGTTGCCGTAGTCGGTCGCCCCGCAGCAATCCTCCAGCATCACGCATTCGAAGCCGCGGTCGTTGGCCTCCCGCATGGTGGTGTGCACGCAGACATCGGTGGTGATGCCGGTGAGCACGATGTTCTCGATGCCGCGTTGGTTGAGGATCAGCTCGAGATCGGTGGCGCAGAAGGAGCCCTTGCCCGGCTTGTCGATGATCGGCTCGCCCTCGGCCGGATAGAGCTCGGGGATGATGTCCCAGCCCGGCTCGCCGCGTACCAGGATACGCCCGCACGGACCCGGATCGCCGATGCCGGCATTGATGCGGCGCGAGCGCCAGCGCTTGTTGGCCGGCAGGTCTGCGAGGTCAGGGCGGTGGCCCTCGCGCGTGTGGATGATGGTGTAGCCCTTGCCTCGCATAGCCGACAGCACAGATTTGATCGGCTCGATCGGCGCGCGGACCAGCGACAGGTCGTAGCCCATATGGTCGACATAGCCGCCAGGCCCGCAGAAGTCGGTCTGCATGTCGATGATGATCAGCGCCGTGTTGTCGGGCCTGAGATCGCCATTGTAGGGCCAGGGATAGGGATCGGCGTCGATGTAGCGCTGGGTGATCTCGGCTCTGGCGTTCATGGCGAAAACTCCGGTCTCGCGAGCGGTGCGTGGTGCGCGGTCATTTGGTGATCGACAGTTCGCCGGGCGCGCCGGCGAGCGTGCGGCTCGGCGACGAGGTGGCGATCATGATGATGAGGGTGAGGATGTAGGGCGCGGCGTAGAAAAGGTAGTAGCCCTGCGTGACGCCCACCGACTGCAGCGCCGGGCCGAGCGCGCCGGCGCCGCCGAACAGGAGCGCTGCGGCAAAGCAGCCAAGCGGATTCCAGCGCGCGAAGATGACCAGCGCCACCGCCATCAGTCCTTGGCCCGACGAGATGCGCTCGGTCCAGCTGCCGGGATAGTAGAGCGACAGGTAGGCGCCGCCGATGCCGGCCAGCGCGCCGCCGACGCCTGTGGCGAGCAGCCGCACCGTGTTGGGATTGAGGCCCATGGCGCGCGCCGCGTCGGCGCTGTCGCCGACCACGCGCACGATCAGGCCGACGCGCGTGTTGCGGAAGGCCCACCAGAGGAAGACGGCAAGTGCGGCACCGATCAGGAACAGCACGTTGACGTTGAGCGCCGCCTGCACCTGCGGGATGTCGGACCAGTTGCCGAACGGGATCGCCGGCAGGTCGGGCGCCGAAGGCTGGATGAACGGCTTGCCGAAGAAGAAGGCGAGCCCGGTGCCGAACAGCATCAGGGCGATGCCGATGGCGATGTCGTTGACCTTCGGGAATTTGCAGATCCAGCCGTGGAAGAGGCCGAAGCAGAGGCCGGCGAGCGCCGCGGCCAGAAGGCCGAGCCATGGCGAGCCGGTCATTACCGCGATCGCGTAGGCGCTCATGGCGCCGAACACCAGCGTGCCTTCGAGGCCGAGATTGATGCGGCCGGAACGCTCGGTGATGGCCTCGCCGAGCGAGACGAAGATGAAGGGGGTGGAGACGCGGATAGCCCCGCCCAGCATGGCGAGCGGCACGCCCCACAGTCCGATGTCGGTCGTTTCCATCAGACATTTCCCTTCAAAAAATGGGGCCTCTGCCAGAGGTCCGGGTTGAAGAGCTTTAAGCGGCCGTAGAAGGTCTCGCTGAACAGGACGACGATGAACAGCATGCCCTGCAGCACCAGGACAGTTGCGTCGGGCAGGTCCATGCGGCGCTGGATCAGTCCGCCGGACGCGTCGATGCCGCCAAGCAGGATGGCGACAGGGATGATGGCAAGTGGGTTGTGGCGGGCGAGGAAGGCGACGAGGATGCCGGTATAGCCGTAGCCGGCGGCAAGCGAGCCGTTGGCGCTGCCCTGCACCGCCGCGACCTCCAGCATGCCGGCGAGGCCGGCGAAACCGCCCGCCAGCGCGGTGAAGCCGACGATCAGCGGTCCGACGGCAAGGCCCTGGACCTGCGCGGCCCTGACATTGCCGCCGGCGATGCGGGCGGCAAAACCCCAGCGGGTCTTCTCGATCAGCAGCCAGGAGAGCACGCAGGCGAGGATGCCGACCACGAGACCCCAATGCACCTCCATGCCCGGTATGTTGCCGATGCGGTAGATGTCGGCCAGCGGCTGGGTCGAGGGTTTATTCAGCGAGGCCGGGTCGCGCAGCGGCCCTTCCACCAGATGGTTCATCAGCGCGATGGCTATATAGGCCATCAGCAGGCTGGAGATGGTCTCGTTGACGGCTCGGTAATGGCGGAGCGCGCCGACGACACCTATCCAGATGCCGCCGGCGGCTGCGCCCCCCACGCCCATGAGGAGGATTACGAGGAAGGACGGCGCGCCGTTCAGCGCGACGCCGATGGCGGCTGCGGCGACGCCGCCCAGCACGATCGCGCCTTCGCCGCCGATGACGACCAGGCCAAGGCGCGCCGGCAGCGCCACGCACAGCGCCGCAAGCAGGAGCGGCGCGCCGCGCGACAGGGAGTTCTGGATCGAGAACCAGGAGCCGAAGCCGCCCCGCCACATCGTCTCATAAAGCTGCACCGGCGACTTGCCGACAGCCAGGATGAACAGGCTGAACAGCACCATGCCGACGACCATCGCCGCGAGCGGAATGACGAAGGCCTCCGCCCGCCTCGCGGTCCATTCGAGCGCCGCCCGGTATCCCCTGGCGTCGAGGATGGTCCGCACGTCCGGGCTGCTCACAGTGTCCGCCATATCCCGTCTCCTCGGCCTGCTTGAAGCGTGCCTCAAGCTCTTGCTCGGATGCATGTCGTCATCCCAAAACCGCTGCGCAGTTTTGGGCGACACGCAATGCCTCAGGCTGTCGAGCCGACGACGCCCTCGACGAGATAGTCCATGCTTTCGAGCTCGATGGCGGTCTCAACGAAGGCCTGGCCTTCGGTCGCGACAACGGCGCCCTTGTTGCTCTTCAACGGGCCCTTGATGACGGAGAAGCCGCCCTTCATCATTTCGGCCAATGTCGCGTCGAACTGCTTGCGCGCGGCTTCGCCAACGGCGGGGCCGAGCGGGCTCATCTTGACGAAGCCGTCGGCCAGTCCGCCGCGGGTGAAATTGGGCAGCGGCTTGCCGGCGATGAGGTCGTCGACGAACATCTTGTAGACCTTGGCCCAGTTCCACTCCGCGCCGGTCAGGTATTTTTCCGGCGCCAGCGGGCTCTGGTTGGCGTGGTAGCCGCAGATGAAGGCGCCGCGGCCGGCGGCGGTCTCGACCACCACCTTGGGGCTGTCGACATGGCAGGTGACGACGTCGGCGCCCTGGTCGATCAGCGCATTGGTGGCCTCGGCCTCCTTCACCGCCAGCGACCACTCGCCGGTAAAGATCACCTGGCAAGTGATCGCCGGATCGACTGAGCGGGCGCCGAGCAGGAAGGAGTTGATGTTGAGCAGGACCTGCGGGATCGGCTTGGCGGCGACGAAGCCGAGCTTCTTCGACTTGCTGGTGTGGCCGGCGACGACGCCGTTCAGGTACTGGCCCATGCCGATATAGCCGAAATAGGAGCCGGCGTTCATCGGGTGCTTGTCCTTGTTCCACATGCCGCCGCAATGGCGGAACTGCACGTCGGGGAACTTGGCGCACATGGCCAGCATATGCGGATCGAAATAGCCGAAGGAGGTCGGGAAGATCAGCGAGGCGCCGTCGAGATTGATCATCGATTCCATCGTCTTCTGGACGTCGACCGTCTCGGGGACGTTCTCTTCCTCGACAATGGAGATGCCTTCGACCCCCTTCAGCGACGCCGCGCCTTCGGCATGCGCCTGGTTGTAGCCATAGTCGTCCTTCGGGCCGACATAGATGAAGCCGACGGTGGCGGCGGCGGCGCGCGCCGCGCGGATCGGAAAGGCCGCCGAGGCCAGACCGAGCGCCGCCCCGGCGGCGGAGGTCTTGAGCAGATCGCGGCGGCTAAGCATGAATTTCCCGGTCATATCGAATGCTCCCCTTTCTTGGACCCCTGATGGGGTCGGTTAACACCTCTTCAAGAAAGTGCATGCAATCGCTGTGCCAGTTCCTTTTTTTGATTTTCCGTAATAAAATCAATAAATGAATTTAGAAGACATGCATAAACCAAAGGCAAGTGCATGCACTTTTTGCCTGATAAATGATCAATTTGACATTGAGGTCAAAATCTAGGCATACAGGGATGCGGCCTTGAGTCGAAACAGCCCGTGGACCGTCCACCTCGCGGGCCGTCCGCAATAAACTGGGCGGAGGAGACGTGTCGGGAAAGCGTGGCTTGGTCAGGTCGGGCACGACCGTGGATCAGATGGTGCGGGCGATCGCGGACCGCATCGTCACCGGCTATCTGCGTCCCGGCGAAAAGCTCGACGAGGGCTCGCTCGCCGCCCGCTTCGACGTTTCGCGCACGCCGGTCCGGGAGGCGCTCAGCCAGTTGAGCGCCATTGGGCTGGTCGAGAGGCGGCCCAACCGAGGCGCCATCGTCGCCGTGGTCACGCAGGAGCATCTGGCCTCGATGTTCGAGAGCATGGCCGAGCTGGAGGCGATCTGCGCCCGCTTCTCCGCCGAGCGCATGACCGGCGCCGAGCGTCGCTCGCTGGAGATGGAGCATCAGGCGTCGGCGCGCATGGTGCAGCTCGGCGCCGAGGAGGACTACGAATATTTCAACACCGAGTTCCACAGCAGGCTCTATCGCGGCGCCCACAACACGCATATCCACGATCTGACGGTGGCGACCCGCAGCCGGCTGGCGCCGTTCCGGCGCGCGCAATTCATGCTGCCGGGCCGGCTGGCCAAGTCCTGGCAGGAGCATGATGTGATCGTCACCGCGATCATGCGCGGTGACGCGGCAGCGGCGGGCAAGGCGGCCCGGGATCATGTCTCGATCGTCAGCGAGGCGAGCGCGGTGTTCGCGACCGTCGATCCGGCGGAATCGAGGCTCAGCCGATCCGCGCGTCGATGATCTCGACCGGACAGGCGCTGGTGGTCGACGGCGGCGAGAGCATCGGCTGATCTGGTCCAGCAAAGCGGACTTGCGCCAGCGGCGATGATCGGTCAAATCATAAGCTCACTTTGACAGGATCAGTCATGCAAGCTGCAAAACAGCAATACCGCGCCAGGCATTTTGTTGCCTGCGGTATTTCGTTTGCGCGCGCGGGATACCACTGATCATGCGCTGCTGCCGCCACGAGAACCTGCAGCGCGCGGAGGAGACGAAGGTCGGCTCGCATGTCGTTCGCGACGGCTGGACCGAAGGGGTGCAAGGCGCGTTGCACCCGGCCCTTCGGCCGGCCATCAGGCGGGCGTCCGTCCTCGGATAACGCAGCTTAGATAACGCCCTACCGGAACGGACATGCCCGCCGAAGCGATCTCTCCTTCGTACGGACATGACCAATGCCTGACAATCTGAACACCACATTCCCCGGCGCGGACACGCAAAGCTGGCTGAAGACGCACGCGATCAACGAAGTCGAATGCTTCGTGCCCGACGTCAACGGCGTGTTGCGCGGCAAGACCTTGCCGGTAGCCAAGTTCCTCAAGTCGCTCGACGACCGCGCGCTCTATCTGCCGAGCAGCGCGTTCCTGGTGGCGATCGACGGCCGCTATTCCGGATCCATCGACGAGGGCTTTGCCTATTCCGATCCGGACATGCGCATGGTGCCGGACATTTCGAGCCTGTGCCTTGCGCCCGGCAGCGCCGGCCGAGCCTATGTTTTTGCCGACACGTTCCACATGGACGACCGGCCGTGGATGGCTTCGCCGCGCCATGTGCTGAAAGCCGTGCTCGGGCTTTATGAACAGCGCGGCTGGCGCGCGGTGGTGGCGCCGGAGCTCGAGTTCTACCTCACGGCGCCAAATCCCGACCCGGATCGTCCGATCACGGCGCCGGTCGGGCGCAACGGCCGGCCGGAAAGCGTGCAGCATCCCTACGACATGCAGGCGATGGAGGAGTTCGAAGCGGTGACGCGGCGGCTCTATGAACATGCCGCCGTCGTGGGCTTGCCGGTGGAAACGCTGATCCATGAATCCGGCACGGCGCAGCTCGAGATCAATCTGCTGCATGGCGATCCGCTGACGCTCGCCGACCAGGTGCTTCTGTTCAAGCGCTTGGCGCGGCAGATCGCTCAGGCGAACGGCATGCACGCTACCTTCATGGCCAAGCCGATCGCCGCGCAAGCCGGCAGCGCCATGCATCTGCACATGTCGATCGTTGACCGGAAGGGCGAGCCCCTGTTTGCCGGCGAAGACGGCGAGGACAGCGCGATGTTCGCGCATTTCATCGGCGGCTTGCAGAAATACATCCCCGAAATCATGCCGCTGTTCGCGCCGCATGCGAATTCCTACCGCCGCATCCGCCCCGGCCATAGCGCTCCGGCCAACGTCGAGTGGTCGCATGACAACCGCTCCTGCGGCCTGCGCGTGCCGCTGGGCGGCCGCGCCGCGCGCCGCATCGAGAACCGTCTGCCTGGCGCCGACGCCAATCCTTATCTAGCGATGGCCGGCTCGCTGATCGCCGGCTATCTCGGCATTGAGGAGAAGCTTGCGCGCTCGGAGGAGGCCTTCGGCAATGCCTATAAAAGCAAGAGCACGCTGCCGAAGACGATGGAGGAAGCGCTCGATCGTTTCGCCGCCTGCGAGCCCGTGCGGGCGCTGCTCGGCGAGGATTTCTTCCAGACCTATCTGCGCGTGAAGAGCGTCGAGCTAGACCTGTTCCAGAGCGTCGTGACGTCCTGGGAACGCGACCACCTGCTGCTCAAGGTGTGACCATGGCTTCGCATTCGACAGGTTTCAATTCCGGTCTCGATATCGGCAAATCCTATTATGTCGCCACGGCCAATCCGGCGCCCGACCATCCGGCACTTGCCGGCGATGTCGAGGCCGATCTGGTGGTGGTGGGCGGCGGCTGCACCGGCCTTTCGGCGGCGCTGCATGCGGCCGAACGCGGCCTGAAGGTGGTGCTGCTCGAGGGCGGCAAGATCGGCTGGGGCGCCTCGGGCCGCAATGGCGGCCAGATGATCCCCGGCCTGCGCAAGGGCGCCAGGGGCCTGGTCAAGTCCTTTGGGCCGGAACGGGCCAAGGCGCTGTTCGACCTGGCCTTCGAGGCGCGCGGGCTGGTGCTCGACATCATCGAGCGCCACGGCATCGCATGCGATTTGCGCCTCACCGGCCACCTGGTCGGCGCGGTCAGCGCTTCGGATGTGCGCGACTTCGAGGAAGAGGCCGAATGCCTCGCCAGGGTGATGGGGTTCACCGATGTCGAGATCCTGTCGGCGGCCGAGGCGCGGCAGATGGTCGACACGCCCTATCAGGGCGCGGTCTATGAAAGGCTCGGCGGACACATGCATCCGCTCAACTACACGCTGGGGCTTACGCACGCCGCGGTTGGCGCCGGCGTCGTCATCCATGAGAACTCGGTTGCCGCCCGGCTGGAGCGGGAGCCGTCCATCCGGGTGTTCACCGACAAGGGCTCGGTCCGCGCCAGACATGTGGTGCTGGCCGGCGATGCGCTGCTCAAGGGACTGGAGCCGCGCGTCAACAGCCGCATCATGCCGGTCGGCAACTACATGGTCGCCACCGAGCCGTTGGGCGAGCGCAATGTCATCCCGGCCAATGTCGCGGTCTCGGACACGCTGTTCGTCGTCAACTACTACCGCATGTCGGCGGACGGCCGCCTGCTGTTCGGCGGCGGCGAGCACTACACGCCGTCGCCGCCGGCTGACATTGCCGGCTTCGTGCGGCCGCATATAGAAAAGACCTTTCCGCAGCTCAAGGGCTGCGGCATCGACCACGCCTGGGGCGGGCTGGTGTCGGTGACGACGTCGCGCCTGCCGCATGTCGGGCATTATGGCGAGCTCTATTTCGCGCATGGCTATTCCGGCAAAGGCGTCATTCTGTCGACGCTGTCGGGCAAGCTCCTGGCGGAAGCGATCACGGGCGATGCCTCGCGGCTCGACCTGTTCTCGATGCTGACGCCGCTGCCGTTTCCCGGAGGCACGGCGCTGCGCGGCCCGCTCTATGTGCTTGGCATGTTGTGGTATGCGATGCGCGATCGGCTGCGTCACTGACGCTGGTTTACTTTCCCTGGCGTAGCTAATGTCTCTGCGACGGGAAGGAAATCCCGAGAAGGAAAAGCGGATGAACATCGAGCCGGGCCGACTGACGAAGAAGGAGCGCCATGAGCTGATCCTGTCGGAGGTCCGGCGCTCCGCCTCGATCCGCATCTCGAAGCTTGCGCGCCGCATCGGCGTGGCCGGCGAGACCATCCGCCGAGATCTCATCGAGCTCGGCGAAGCGGGATTGCTCAACCGCACCTATGGCGGCGCCACCATTTCGCTGGCGACGTCTGAGCCGGTGATCGCCGAACGCGGCCTCACGCTGGTCGAGGAGCGGGCTCGCCTCGGGCGTGGTGCGGCCGGACTGGTCGAGAAGGGCTCCATCGTGATGATTGATGGCGGATCGACCACCTACGAGGTGGCGCGCAGCCTCTCGCAGCACGGCCGGGACCTGACGATCATCACCAACTCCATCGGCGTCGCCTCGGTGGCCGGCGCCAATCCCGGCTTCCGGGTCATCCTTTGCCCAGGCACCTATGACAGCCGCGAAGCCGCGGTGCTTGGCGAGGACACGGTCGAATTCGTGCGGCGCTACAATGCCGACGTCGCCATCATCGGCGCCTCGGCGCTGAATGCCGAGGGGCCGAGCGACATGATCTCGGGCGCGGCGGCGGTGAAGCGGGCGATGATGAGGCGGTCATTGTCGACGATGCTGGTCGTCACCAACGACAAGTTCGGCCGCAGCGGCCTGGAGCGCGTCTGCGCGCTGAGCGAGATCTCGGACATCGTCACCGACAGCGAGCCGTCAGCGGAACTGCGCGCCGCGATCGACGAAGCAGGCGGCGAACTGCACGTCTTTGCCGAAGGTTAGGGCTGTACCGGCTAGTTGCTTTGTTGTTGCGCAATTCCGGACGGAAAACCGCTGCGCACTTTTCCTGGAATTGCTTCAGGCGTCGCGGTTGGTCAATGCGATGTGGCAGCAGCCGGAGCCGTGGCCCGGCGTCCAGGTGACATTGGCGAAACGCACGCCGGTCGCCTCGAACAGGCCGCGGTCGAAGGCGCCGGCGATGCGGCAGAGCGTGGCGAGTTTCTCTTCGCCGACGCCGGCCTCGACCCAGGCGTCCTTCAGCGGGCAGCGCTTGACCTTGAAAGCGATGTGGCCAGGCCCGCTCTCGATGTCGGTCGGATACATGCGCCCACCATCCGGACTGACGGCGAGGAACGCCTCGCCGATCGCCGGCGCGTCGTTTGGACCGAAGCCGGCGAAGGCCGCCGCCGCGACTTCCCGGCCGCGCTTCTCGATGCTGCGGATCATCACCGCCTCGGCCTGCTCGGCGCCGAGCTCGGCGGTCAGTTCGTCGAGGAAGAGGCGGTAGAGGTCGGCGCGGTTGCGGAAGGCGGAATCGAGCTCGCGCGACAGTTTCTCGGCTCTGGCTGCTTCGGGATCGGTCATCGTGCGTCCTGATCTTGTTGTTTGACCATGATCTTGTCCGCAAATCGGTTGCCACTTTGCGGGATCATGGCCGGTTCCTGTTCAATCTCGGTGCCGCCTCGACAAGGGCCTTGCCGACCGGCGATTGCGGGTCGGCGATGACGGCGCGGGCATCGCCGCTCTCGGCGATCCGGCCGGCATCGAGAATGATGACGCGATGCGCCACGGCGCGGATGACGCCGAGGTCATGCGAAATGAACAGATAGGCGATCCGTTCCTGCCTTTGCAGGTCGAGCAGCAATTCCAGGATCTGTCCTCGCACCGAGACGTCGAGGGCAGAGACGGCCTCGTCGAGCACGATCAGCGACGGCCGTGTGGCGATGGCGCGGGCGATCGCGACGCGCTGTCGCTGGCCGCCGGAAATCTCGTGGATGGCGCGCGCGGCGAGGCCGGTATCGAGGCCGACGCGCTCCAAAAGCGCTGCGATGCGGCGCGGGCGCTGGGCATGCGGGGCGATGTTGTGGATGCGCAACGGATCGTCCAGCACGCGCGCCACGGTGGCGCGGGGATTGAAGGCGGCGAGCGGATCCTGGAACACCATCTGCAGGCGTGCACGGCGGGCGCGCAAAGCGGCGCCCGACAGAGCGAGGAAGTCGCTTCCCTCAAATTCGATGCGGCCGGTATCGGGCTCGATCAGCCGCAGCACCAGCCGTGCGATGGTGGATTTGCCGCTGCCGGACGGGCCGGCAAGCGCCAGCGTCTCCGCCGGGCCGACTTCGAACGACACCTCGTCGACTGCCGCGAAAGGCTTGCGGCCGCGATGGTAGCGCTTGGTGAGATTGGAGACGGCAAGCAGGCTCATGCCGAGATGCCCTGTCGGTCAAGCAGAGGCTCGGCGTCGAGGCCAAGATGAGCGTCGAGCAGGGCGCGCGTATAGGCATGCTGCGGCGCGTTGACGATTTGACTGGTCTCGCCGAGCTCGACCAGTTCGCCATGGCGCAGCACCGCGATGCGATTGGCGAGCGAGGCGGCGAGCGCGATGTCGTGACTGACGAAGATGAGCGTCATGCCGTCCTCGGCGACAAGCCGACGGATCAGGGCGACGATCTCGGCCTGGACGATGGTGTCGAGCGCGCTGGTCGCTTCGTCGGCGATCAGGAGTTTCGGTCCGGCGGCGATTGCCGCGGCGATGGCCACGCGCTGCTTCTGCCCGCCGGAGAGCTGGTGCGGGTAGGCGTGGAGAGTGGCGTCGGGATTGGGGAGGCGGACGCGTTCGAGAAGGGTTTTGGCCTTGGCGATGGCTTCGCGCCAAGTGAGGTGGAGATGGGTGCGGGCGACCTCGGCGATCTGCTTGCCGATTGGCATGACCGGGTCGAGACTGGAGGAGGGGTCCTGGAAGACGAAGCCGATGTCGCGGCCGAGGCGAGGGTGGCTTGTGGCAAGTGCGGACGGTTGGCGATCCTTCGCCCCCCTCTCTGTCCTGCCGGACATCTCCCCCTCAACGGGGGAGATTAGGTCGTGATCTCCGCCTTCGCCAATTTTCAAGGTCGCAAGATGAGAGCCGGCGACGGAGCTGCCAATCTCCCCCCTTGAGGGGGAGATGGCCGGCAGGCCAGAGAGGGGGGCCTTGGCGCCAACGCTAGCCGGCAGGAACCAGTCCATGCGCCCGCCAACACTGGCACCCCTTGCCAACAACCCCGCAATCGCCAGTGCCAGTGTGCTCTTGCCCGAGCCGCTTTCACCGATGATCGCCAGGCGCTCTCTAGCCTCCACATCCAGGCTCACACCTTTTAGCGCCGGCACCTCTATGCCGTCGCGCCGATAGGCAACTCTCAGATCGCGAATGGAAAGCAACGCCGTCACGACAGGCTCCTGCGCACCGCGGTGCTTTCCACCACGCCTTCGCCGGCGAGGTAGACGCCGAGCACCGTCAGCACGAGCGCGACGCCCGGAACGATCGACAGGAACGGCGCGGTGCGCAGCACGGTGCGCCCCTCGGCGATCATGCCGCCCCAAGTGACGCGGTTGGGGTCGCCGAGGCCGAGGAAGGAAAGCGCAGCCTCGGTGAGGATCGCAGCCGCGACGATCACCGAGGATAGCGCCAGCACCGGCGGCAACGCATTGGGCAGCACCTCGCGAAAGGCGATCTCCAGCGGGTGCATGCCGATGACGCGGGCGCCGGCGACGTAGTCGCGTTCACGGATCGACAGCACTTCCGCGCGGGCGACGCGCGCGGGTCCGGTCCAGGCGCTGAGCGCGATCGCCGCGACGACCACGCCCAGCGAAGGCCCGACGATGCTTACGAAGGCCAGCGCCAGCAGGAAGCTTGGCACGGTCTGGAAGGCGTCGGTGATGCGCATCAGCGCTTCGTCGACAAGGCCGCCGGCAAAGCCGGCCAAGGTGCCGACCGTCGCGCCGATCAGCAGCGCCGCGGCCGCGGCCGCCAAGCCGACCGCCAATGAGGTGCGGGCGCCATGGAACAGCTCGGCCAGCACGTCGCGGCCGAGCCGGTCGGTGCCGAGCGGCAGCGACCAGCCCTGGAACGGCGGCAGCAGCGCCGGACCGGCGATCGCCTGCGGATCGCCGGGAAAGAACAGCGGCGCCGCCAAGGCCATGACGAGGAGCAGGGCGAGGATAAGCGCGCCGGCGATCGCTTCCGGGGTGCGCAAGAAACGGCGCAGGCGGTTCATGCGCTTGCCTCGCCGGCGCCGACGCGCGGATCGAGGACAGCGTAGGCGAGATCGACCAGAAGGTTGATGACGATAACGAGAACGGCGCTCACCAGGATGATGCCGAGCAACAGCGGTGTGTCGCGCCCCGCGACAGCTTCCTGCGCCAGGCGGCCGAGACCGGGCACGGCGAAGACGCTTTCGATGACGACGCTGCCGCCAAGCATCTGCGCCGATTGCAGGCCGAGCATGGTGACCAATGGCAGAAGCGCGTTGCGGGCGACATGGGCAAGCACGACGCGGCGGCGGGGCAGGCCCCTGGCGCGGGCGGCGAGGACGAAATCCTGCCGCCAAGCCTCGGCCATGCCGGCGCGCATCATGCGCAGATAGAGCGCGAGATAGATGAAGCCGAGCGCCGAGACCGGCAGCACGAGATGGATGGCAATGTCGGTGGCGCGGGAAAACCCGGTTTTGCCGGAGGCTATGGTCTCGATGCCGCCGATCGGCAGCCAGCGCAGGTCGACGGCGAAGACGACGATGAGCACGAGGCCAAGCCAGAAGCCCGGCATGGCATAGAGTGCAAGCGAGCCGATCGACAGGAAGCGGTCGCGGAAACTGCCGGGCCGCGCGCCGGCATAGATGCCGAGCGCAGAGCCAAGGCCGAAGGAGAGCGCGGTGGCGCCGCCCATCAGGACCAGCGTGGTCGGCAGGCGTTCGAGGACGATGTCGCGGATCGGCCGCGAGAAGGTGACGGACTGGCCGAGGTCGAGATGCAGCAGCGCCCACAGATAGTTGGCGAGGCGGGTGAGCTCCGACTGGTCGAGGCCCCAGCGATGGCGCAGCAGTTCGATCATGCCGGCGTCGCCGCCGGTCGAGACGATATAGGCGTCGACCGCGTCGCCCGGCGCGGCTTCGAGCAGCAGGAAGCTGCCGATGACGACGATGAGGAGAACGAAGACGCTGCCGACGAGACGGCGGCGGAGAATGGTGAGGGCGCGGGTCATGCGCGCCTCGAAGGGTTGGCGATACGCTGGCTATTGAAAAAGCCGAGCCCAGGCCGGGGGTGACGGAACGCGGCCTCCGGCCAAATTCCGATTTGTTCGCGAATTTTCATCCGCGCGAATGTGTCACGATTCCAAATAAGTGTCCGCCCAGTTCGACACAGCCCAGCGCGGGTTGTTGGCGATGTTGCCCACCGTGTCGCGAGCCACGCTAATGAAACTCCACTCCGCAACGTTGATAAGCGGCAGATCGGCAGCGACCTTCTTCTGGAACTCCTTGTAGAGCTCGGTGCGAGCCGAGGTGTCGAGCGTCTCGGACGCCTTGACGATCAGCGCATCGAGCTCGGCGTTCTTATAGCCGCCCTGGTTGGAGAAGGGCACGCCGTCGGGAATGCCGCTCTGCACCAGGATGGTGGTCGAGATCGCCGGGTCGCCGCGGAACACCGGCGGGCCGACGGCGAGGTCGAAGGCATGGTCGGTGTAGACGGCCTTGATGTGGGCCGCCGAGTCGTTGTTGACGATCTGGGCGTCGATGCCGATCGCCGCCAGCGCCTGGCGCAAATAATCGCCGAACTGCTTCGTCTCGTTGAAATAGGGTGCCGGCAAAAGCTTCAACGCAAAGCGCTTGCCGTCGTCGGCGCGCTTGTAGCCGGCTTCGTCCAGCAGAGCGTTGGCCTTGGCGACGTCGAAAGGATAGGTCGGCACGTCGGCGGTGTAGAATTGCGGATCGTTCTTCGGCACAGGGCCAGTGGCGGTCGCGGCGTAGCCGAGGAAGATCGTCTTGACGACGAAATCCTTGTCGATTGCATGGGCGATCGCCTGCCGCACCTTGAGGTCGGCCAGCTCCTTGCGGCGGTGGTTGATCTCGACGACGAGCTGGTAGGTCAACCCCTCATAGCCCTTGGTGATGACCTTCAGGCCCGGCACTTTGGAGATGCGGTCGAGGTCGGCGAGCGGCACGGCGGAAAAGGCGGCGAGCTGGATCTCTTCGGCTTCCAGCGCAGCCGCGGCGGACGTGCGATCGGGAAGCACCTGGTAGACGATCTCGTCGAGATAGGGCTCGTCCTTGCCCCAATAGGCGTCGTTCCTCGTCAGCCGGTAATATTGGCCGGCCTTGTATTCGGCGAATTTGAACGGACCGGTGCCGACCGGCGCATTGTTGGCCGGGTTGTCCTCGATCTTGCCGTTTTCATAAACGTGCTTCGGCACGACGCTCGACAGCGCCGGCAGCGCGTTGCGGATGAGCTGGAACGGCGTCGGCTTGGCAAATTTGAAGACGGCCGTCAGCTCGTCCGGCGTGTCGACAGCCTCCAGGTCCTTGAACACGGTGCGGCCGAGATTCTGCAGCGGCTTCCAGATCTGCAGCGCCGAGAAGGCGACGTCGGCGGAGGTGAAGGGCTTGCCGTCATGCCATCTGACGCCGTCGCGCAGCTTGAAGCTCACCGACAGGCCGTCGGCCGCACCTTCCCAGGAAAGCGCGAGCCGCGGTTGAAGCCCGTCCTTGCCGTCGAAGGAGGCTTCGGCCAGCGTCTCGACGATCTTGCTGGAAATGAAGAAGACGCCGTTCGATGCAACGATTGCCGGGTTGAGGTTGCGCGGTTCGGAATCGGCGGCCAGCACGAGGCGGCCGCCCTTCTTCGGCGTCTGCGCGAAGCCGATGGTCGGCAGCGCGTTCGAGGCCAGCAGCAGCGCCGAACCGGCCAGCAGGCCGCGGCGTGAAACCGTCAATTCGGACATCGTTCAAACTCCCCTCTTCGCACCGCGGCAGGCGCGCCAATCGCGTGATTATGGGCCTTGGCAAAGGTTTCGCCAGAGACGGTTTTGGCGCATCATGGCTTGGCTTTGAAATTTCCGTCCGCTGGACCAGCCGGCCGAAAGAAGCTCTCATACTTTTATCTGGTAGGACCAGATTATAGCGAAGCGGGATAGAGATTCGGACATAAACCGCCTTTGGCGCGAAAGTGATCAGTTCTGGCTGGACCAGAGCGGCCAAAATGATGCAGATTTGGCCGACAGCCATAAATCATAACGTTCGGCGCTCCTGCGACCGATGAAAAACAGGGAGAGGCAGATGAACATCGCTCCGGGCAAGACCGAGGTCAGCAGTATTCCCTTCGACCAGGCGCGGGTGGACCGGCTGATGGAAGAGGCCGGCATCGACGTGCTCTTCGCCACCTCCAAGCACAACACGCAATATCTGCTCGGCGGCTACAAGTTCATCTTCTTCGCGGCGATGGATGCGATCGGCCACAGCCGTTACCTGCCGATCGTGCTTTACGAGAAGGGCGGGCCGGAACACGCAGCCTATATCGGCAACAAGATGGAAGGCGGCGAACACCAGAACCATCCGTTCTGGACGCCGACCTTGCACGCCGCCTGCTGGGGCACGCTCGATGCCGCAAATCTGGCGGTGGAGCATCTGCGCCAGATCGGGAAGTCTGCGGCGCGCATCGGCATCGAGCCCGGCTTCCTGCCGTCCGACGCCTATATGCTGATCCGCAAGGCGCTGCCGGATGCCAAGCTGATGGACGCGACCGACATGCTGGAGCGCATGCGCGCCATCAAGACCGAGGCGGAGCTGGAGCAGCTGCGCATCGCCTCCGAACTGATCACCGATTCCATGCTGGCGACGATCGCCTTGGCGCGCGAGGGCACGACAAAGACCGATATCATCGAGCGGCTGAGGCGCGAGGAGACCAATCGCGGCGCGCATTTCGAATATTGCCTGCTGACGCTGGGCTCAAGCCATAACCGCGCGGCGTCCAGCCAGGCATGGAAGAAGGGCGAGGTGATGTCAATCGATTCCGGCGGCAACTATCACGGCTATATCGGCGACCTTTGCCGCATGGGCGTGCTCGGCGAGCCTGATGCCGAGCTGGAGGATCTTCTGGCCGAAGTCGAAGCAGTGCAGCAGGCGGCCATTTCCAAGGTCAAGGCCGGCATCCTCGGCGGCGACATGATCGCGCATGCGGAGAGCGTGCTGAAGGCCTCGAAGGTTTCGGCCTATACGGATTTCTTCGCCCACGGCATGGGGCTGATCACGCATGAGGCGCCGTTCCTGATGACCAACCATCCGGTCGCCTATGAAGGCACCTATGCGGCCAAGCCGCTGGAGAAGAACATGGTGCTCTCGGTCGAGACGACCATGCTCCACCCGACGCGCGGCTTCATCAAGCTGGAGGACACGGTCGCGGTGACGGACGCCGGCTATGTGATGTTCGGTGACCGCGGGCGCGGATGGAACAGGGGCGGGGTGGCAGCTTAGCTTCGACGGCGCTCCCCCTCACCCGGATTGCCAGCCGAATTGCGAAGAGCAATTCGGGGCAATCCGACCTCTCCCCGAGGGGAGAGGAGCCTGCCGGCGCCAGCGCCACCTCTTCTCCCCGCCGGCAGGGCTGTCCGGGGAAAGTTAGACATAGTCGAGGCTCATCTGATCGGGAGAGCAGCGGGGGTACCTTCGACTTGGATTGACGGGCGGCGGTTTGTCGATGGCGGCGATGTGGCGCCGCTCGAACAGGCATCGTGTCACCAGGTCGGTGAAGCGCAGGATCGGCAGTGCAACGCGATATGCGCGCGCTGCAATGCGCAACAGCGCATAGGCGATCATGGCGGCGAAGAGCTGCAGGCGGATGGCGTTGTCATTGTTGCCGAGGAACTTACGGATCTTGAGGTGCTGCTTGATCCAGCGGAACAGGAGCTCAATCTGCCAGCGCCCCTTGTAGAGGGCTGCTATGTCGGCGGCCGAGCGCTCGAGATCGTTGGTCAGCAGCGTGATGGTGTCGCCTTCGTCTCGCTTCACGATGATGCGACGCAAGCGGATCGGCAGTTTGGAATCGCCTTTGCTGGCAAAGCTCACCTCGGCATCCTCAAGCACGGTGAAGCCATCGCCGTGCATGGCTGCGAGGGGACGATCGCACACCAGCTTGAGCCCCATGTTGGTTTTGGGCCGGGTGACGAAGAAGGCTTGCGCCGCCGCGATCGCCGTCCACCAGCCGTAGTGGCAGTAACCCTTGTCGAACACGTAGGTCGCACCGTCTTCGATAGAGATGGTGCGGCCGATCTGGGCGTCGTTGACGTTGGCATCGGTGATGTCGAGGACGCGCGGACAGTCGCTGTCTGGATCATAGACGATATGCAGCTTCATGCCGCGGATGCGGCCGTTCGACTTGGCCCAGTCGCAAAGCTTGCCGAGCGGGATGGGCGTGGAATCGATCAGCCGCAGCATGGCACTGCCTTCGCGACGCATCTGCCGGTCGAGTTGGCCTGCAAGCAGGGCGAACGTCTCGGCGAAGACGGCTACAGGGCGGCGCCGGTTGGCGTCCGACAAGGTCGAGCGCCGCAACAGGTCGCTGCCGAGGTGGTAATGGTGCTGGCAGTTGGCGTTCCAGCCGGCTTGCAGGCTGCGAAGGCTCGTCGCGCCGCTGAGCTGAGCATAGATCAACACCACGAGATGGTCCCAGCTCTTGAACGACTTGTCATACGCATCCCCGTCATGGCTATCCACAATCGTCTGGAAGCGGCGACGATTGATCGGTTCAACCAGCTTGCCAAGAATGCTAGGCGTAAAGCGCATGCCCCGTTCCCTTTCTGAGTCTCGACAACCAGAAGGTAGACGGAAAATCCCCGTCTTACGGGGCATGCACATGCGGCATTTCGATTCACCCGAACCTTTCCCCGGACAGCCCTGCCCCGCCGGGGAGAAGGTGGCCGCGCAGCGGCCGGATGAGGGGGCTGCGACGCTGAAGATTATGTGCCCGCCGGCAGCAGCTTGAAATCCGGCAGCTCCCGCAACACCAGCTCAGGCCCAGTTGGCGAATAGACAACAAACAGCTGCATCGGCTGGTCGCCGGTGTTGAGCGTCGAGTGGAAGCGGCTCTCCGGCACGTAGATGGTGCAGCCTGGACCGACCTTCGCCACCACCGGATTGCCCTTCTCGTCCTCCACCATCTGCTCGCCATGGCCGGAGATGACGAAGATGATCTCCTCGGCGCCGGGATGATTGTGGCGGGTGTGGCCCCGGCCGGGCGGCAAGTCGACGACGCCGCCGGAAAAGCGCTCAGCGCCATTCACTTCCGGCGCGACGGTCAGCGAGAGTCTGCCCCAGTCGAAACCGAAGGCGCTGACATCCTTCGGGTAGACGAACACTTTGCTTTTGTCGGCCATTGCCTCATCCCTTCGTTTTTGTGATCGCCTTGAAATCCGCCGCCTGCCTGGCGATTGCCGCTTCGGCCGGCAGCCGCTCCATCGAGCTTGCGCCATAGAAGCCGTGCAGCCCCTCGCACCGCTCGAGGATGTAGCGGGCGTCGTCGGGCATCGAGATCGGCCCGCCATGGCACAGCAGGATGACATCCTTGCGCACCGAGCGCGCGGCATCGGCGATGTCGTCGATTTCTTTCACGCAGGCGTCGAGCGTTTTCGCCGAGGTGGCGCCGATCGAGCCGCCGGTCGTCACACCCATATGGGCGACGACGATGTCGGCGCCGGCATTGGTCATGGCGCGCGCCTCATCGGGATTGAAGACGTAGGGCGTGGTGAGCAGATCGAGCTGATGCGCCTCGGCGATCATGTCGACCTCGAGACCAAAACCCATGCCGGTCTCCTCGAAGCTCTGGCGCATGGTGCCGTCGAACAGGCCGACGGTCGGAAAGTTCTGCACGCCGGAAAAGCCCATCGTCTTCAGCTCGGAAAGCAGCAGCGGCATGATGACGAAGGGATCGGTGCCGTTGACGCCGGCCAGCACCGGCGTCTTCTTCACCACCGGCAGCACCTCATAGGCCATCTCCTTGACGATCTCGTTGGCGTTGCCATAGGCGAGCAGGCCGGCGGCCGAGCCGCGCCCGGCCATGCGATAGCGGCCAGAATTGTAGATGATGATCAGGTCGATGCCGCCGGCTTCCTCGGCCTTGGCCGACAGGCCGGTGCCGGCGCCACCGCCCACGATCGGCACGCCGTCGGCGATCATCCTGCGGAATTTCTCCAGGATTGTTTTGCGCGGGATGGCGGGCATGCTTGTCTGTCTCACTTGTTGGCGATGTCGAGGAACGCCTCGGCCGCGGCCTTGGCGAAGGCGGAGTCGTTGATGTGCAGCGGCAGGCGCGTGACGGTGCGGTCCTTCGTCGGCTCGATCGTGCGCTCGATCGCGTCGAACAGCGCCGCGTCGGCCTCTGCGTCGAAGAAGGCGCCGCCTTCTATATCGAGCGCCGAGACGCCCTTTTCCGGGATCAGGAAGCGGACCGGGCCTTCGCAGCGGGCGAGGCGGCCGCCGATCCATTCACCGATCCGGCGGCATTCGTCGGCCGTGGTGCGCATCAGCGTGACATTGGGATTGTGTTCGTAGAACAGTCGCCCACGATATTTTTCCGGAATTGTCGGTGGCGCCCAGAAGTTCACGATGTCGAGCGCGCCGACCGAGCCGATATAGGGCAATTTCGTGCGGGCGATGGCGCGGAAGCGATCCTCCGTTGCCGGCAGCACGCCGCCGAACAGCAAATCGCAGACCTCGGTCGTGGTGATGTCGAGGACGCCGGCCAGCAGGCCGCTGTCGGCGAGCTTCTCCATCGAGCGGCCGCCGGTGCCGGTGGCGTGGAAGACCATGCAGTCATAGTCGTCGCGCAGGCGCTCGACGATCGCCGTCACGCAAGGCGTGGTGACGCCGAACATGGTGAGCCCGAGCGCCGGCTTGCCGGCGGCGGCCGGGGCCGGCTTCGCGGCCATGCCGGCGATCGCCTGGGCGGCATTGTGCAACACGACGCGGGAGAGCCTGTTCAGTCCCGCCATGTCGGTGACCGACGGCATCATGATGATGTCGGACACGTCGACATAAGGCGCGGTGTCGCCGGATGCCAGCGTCGAGATCATGAGCTTGGGCAGGCCGAGCGGCAGCGCGCGCATGCCGGCGGTGACGATCGAGGTGCCGCCGCCGCCGCCGATGCCGATCACACCGGCGATGTCGTCGCGCGAGCGGATGAAACTGGCGAAAGCGGCCCCCATGCCGGCAACGGCGGCGCCGCGGTCATCGAGGCCGAGAACCGCGTGGGCTCCCTTGGGATGATGCGCGGCGACCTCGCTGGCCGGGATATCGACCGGGACGGTCGCACCCCGCGTGCCGATATCGACACGCACGACCGCGCCGCCCGCAGTAGCGACGGCATCGGCCAGGAAGGCAAGCTCCTCGCCTTTGGTGTCGGCGGTGCCGACCACATAGATGCGCTTCATGCGCGTTTCCCCGTCGTCCGGCATGTTCGGCTTTGCCGCCCGCCTTCTTGCCCCACCCTTAAGCTCCTCGGCAAAGGCCTCGTCGCTGGTGGGACCTATTTTTGCCCCACCCGTAAGCTCCTCGGCAAAGCCTCGTCGCTGGTGGGGCCCCGTCATTTGCCTGGCGTTGCGCCATTGCAAATTTTTGAGACGCGCGTATCATATTGATATGGATGTCTCACGTCAACAAGCCGTCGCCAAGGATGAGGTCGCCCCGACGCCGGTGATCGAGAAGGGGGCGCGTGCCCGCACCAAGCGGCTGATGCTGGAGACGGCGACGCGGCTGATGCAGTCCGGCATGACACCCTCGGTCAGCGAGGTCGCGGAGGCGGCGGAGGTGTCGCGCGCAACCGCCTACCGGTATTTCCCGAGCCAGGCGGCGCTGGTGCAGGCCGTGGTCGATGAAGGGCTCGGCCCGATCCTCACCTGGAAGTCGGCCTCCGATGATGCCGAACGGCGCGTGGCGGATCTGTTTGCCACCGCGATGCCGCGCATCGAAGCCTTCGAGGCGACGTTCAAGGCGGCTCTGAAGCTGTCCCTCGACCAATGGGCGCGGCGCCAGGCCGGCACGCTCGGATCCGAGCCCGCCTTCACGCGCGGCCATCGCGTTGACCTGCTGAAGGATGCGATCGCGCCGCTCAAGGGCCGCTTGAGGCCGCGTCAGTTCAGTCGCCTGGCGCAGGCGCTGTCGCTGGTGTTCGGCGTCGAGGTGGTCACGGTGCTGAAGGACATCTGGGGGCTGGACAGCGCCGAAATGATGTCGGTGGCGCAATGGGCGGCGGGCGCGCTGGTGCGGACGGCGATGGCGGAATCAGGGCCGAAATGAGCAGTGATGTCGGCGCCGCCGAAAGCACCAGCCCTCTAAATCTGGTTCGACCAGATTGCAGGATCAGGTGTGGATGTTAATTGTCGGAGGCGGCTCGTGACAAGGGTCTTGCATATCAAGGAGTAGGAATAACGAGGGAAAACAGCCAGATATCGTAAGGATCGGTTCATTCGGCTGCTTTCCGTCGCTCAAGAAAGCGCTTGACGCCAAGCTGAAATTGGTAATACCAGATTATAGTCAAATAAAGCGGATCAAAAGTGACGGCCGCGTTCCATTCCGGCAGGGTGAGGAGGCCCGGAACCGGCAAGGGTGCCCTCACAGGAGGAACTACCGCGGCCGGCTTCGCTGCCGGTTCGCATGACACGGTAGAATGCGCACAAGGGAGGAAAACTATGCGCAAGATAGTGACCAGCGTGATCGCTGGTATCGGGCTGGCACTTGCCTGCGGGACATCCGTCCGCGCGCAGGACAAGGAACTCACCATCTTCTGGGCGGAATGGGATCCGGCGAACTACCTGCAGGAGCTTGTCAACGACTACACAGCCGAGACCGGTGTGAAGGTCACGGTTCAGACCACGCCGTGGCCCGACTTCCAGACCAAGGCCTTCACCGAATTCAACGCGCATGGGGACGCCTACGATATGGTCGTCGGCGACTCGCAATGGCTCGGCGCCGGTTCGACGCAAGGCCACTATGTCGACCTCACCGACTTCTTCAACCAGCACAAGCTCAATGACGTAATGGCGCCGGCGACCATCAAATACTATGCCGAATACCCCGGCGGCTCGGGCAAGTATTGGGCGATCCCGCTGGAAGGCGACGCGATCGGCTGGTCCTATCGCAAGGACTGGTTCGAGGACCCGAAGGAGAAAGAGGCCTTCAAGGCGAAGTACGGCTACGACCTCGCCGTGCCGACGACCTATGCGCAGCTGCGCGACATCGCCGAGTTCTTCCACCGTCCGGACCAGAAGCGCTACGGCGTCGCCATCTACACCGACAATTCCTATGACGCGATGGCGATGGGCGTCGAAAGCGCCATCTTCAGCTATGGCGGCGATCTCGGCGACTACGCAACCTACAAGGTCGACGGCATCACCAACTCCAAGGAGGCCGCCGCCGGCCTCGACATGTACAAGCAGCTCTACAAGTTCACGCCTCCCGGCTGGGGCAAGACCTTCTTCGTGGAAGACAATCAGGCGATCACCGGCGGTCTCGCTGCGATGAGCATGAACTTCTTCGCCTTCTTCCCGCCGCTGGTGAACAAGGCCACCAATCCCTATGCCGACGTCACCGGCTTCTTTGCAAATCCGGCCGGCCCGGACGGCAAGCGCTTCGCCGCTCTCGGCGGCCAGGGCATCTCCGTCGTCTCGTATTCGAAGAGCAAGGACGAGGCGATGAAGTTCCTCGAATGGTTCATCAAGGACGAGACCCAGAAGAAGTGGGCCGAACTCGGCGGCTACACCTGCAGCCAGGCCGTGCTGAAGTCGGACGCCTTCCAGAACGCGACGCCTTACAACAAGGCGTTCTACGACACGATGTTCATGGTCAAGGACTTCTGGGCAACGCCTGAATATGCCGAAGTGCTCGATCAGCTGAACCAGAACATCTATCCGTTCGTGGTCGGCGGCAAGGGCACCGCCCAGGAGGCGCTGGACAAGACCGCCGCCGACTGGAAGGCGACCTTCACCAAGTACAACCGCTACAAGTAAAGCATCGCAGTCAGAATGCCGGAGGAGGGTTTCCCCTCCGGCATTCCTGTTTTCAGGAGACAAAGTTGGCTTCGGTAGCCCTCACCAATCTCGATCCCGCGTCCAGGGCTGCCGCTCGCGGCTGGTCGGATCTCACCATCCGCAACCTGTTCATCATCCCGACGCTGGTCTTTCTGATCGTCTTCAACATTTTTCCGCTGATCTATTCGCTCGGCTATTCCTTCACCAATTTCGCCGCGAACCGGAGCGAGCCCTGGCAGTTCGTCGGCCTGCAGAATTATCGCGAGCTGCTCAGCGATGACCACATCTGGTCCAACTTCGTTATCACGGCGAAATACGTCATCGTTTCCGTGGCGGGTCAGATGGTCGTCGGCTTCGGCCTTGCGCTTCTGCTCAACCGCTCCTTTCCGATGAAGGGCCTGATCACCACGCTGCTTTTGTTGCCGATGATGATGTCGGCGGCGGTCGTCGGCCTGTTCTGGCAATTGCTCTACAGCCCGTCCTGGGGCCCGATCAATTATGTCTTCGGCCTTGGCGATTTCGCCTGGCTCTCCAATCCCGACAGCGCGCTCTACGCGGTCGCGATCACCGACATCTGGATGTGGTCGCCCTTCGTCATGCTTTTGTCGCTCGCCGGCCTGTCGGCGGTGCCGCAGCATCTCTACGAGGCCGCCGCGATCGACCGCGCCGGATGGTGGTACACTTTCACCCGCATCACCTTGCCGCTGGTCTCGCCGATCCTTCTCATCGCGCTGATCTTCCGCACCATGGAAGCCTTCAAGACCTTCGACATCGCCTACACGATGACGACCCAGCCGACCGCGGAGCTGATCGCGATCCGGCTCTACAAGCAGGCTTTCCAGCAGTGGGATACGGGCAAGTCCTGCGCGCTGGCCTACATCGTGCTGATCATGGTGCTGGCCATCACCAACCTCTACGTGAAGTATCTCAACAAGGTGAAGGAGCGCTGAGATGGCCGCCGTCCGCACTTCTTCCGAGGTTGCTTTCAACCGCGCGGCAATCGCCGCCGTGCTGGTCGCGACGCTGATCTTCCTGGCGCCGATCTACTGGATCGCCTCGACGGCGTTCAAGCCGAAGGAGCTCGCCGTCAGCGTGCCGCCGACCGTGCTGTTCGAGCCGGAGGTGACGCCGTTCGTGCGTCTCTTCACCAAGCGCGTGCAGATGCAGAAGCCCGTCGATCCGCAAGTCTACGAAGCCGCGCCCTGGTGGGAAAAACGCATCTATGACGGCGGCGAGCGGGTGCTGAAGGTCGGCAAGGATGTGCAGCTTTCGCAGTATCCCGACCGGTTCATGAACAGCCTGATCGTGGCGGTCATCAGCACGGTGCTGGCGGTCGGCATGGGAACGTTCACTGCCTACGGCTTTTCCCGCTTCAAGATCGCCGGCGAGGCGGATCTTTTGTTCTTCATCCTGTCGACGCGCATGCTGCCGCCGGTGGTGGTCGCCATCCCGATGTTCCTGATGTACCGCATGGTCGGCCTCAACGACTCGCATATCGGGCTGATCATCCTCTACGTCGCGTTCAACCTCTCCTTCTCGGTCTGGCTGATGAAAGGCTTCATGGATGAGATCCCGAAGGAATATGAGGAAGCAGCGCTCGTGGACGGCTACACGCGCATGCAGGCCTTCTTCAAGATCGTGCTGCCGGAAGCGGCGACGGGCATTGCGGCGACAGCCGTGTTCTGCTTCATCACCGCCTGGAACGAATATGCCTTCGCGCTGATCATGACCAACCGGCGCGCCCAGACGGCGCCACCCTTCATCCCGTCGCAGATCGGCTCCGGCCTGCCGGATTGGACCACGATCGCAGCCGGCACCTTCCTGTTCCTTTTGCCGGTCGCGATCTTCACCTTCCTGCTGCGCAACCATCTGCTTCGCGGCGTGACGTTCGGAGCGATCCGCAAATGAGTTTCCGCGCCGTCAACGAGAAATACCTTTTGCCGGCTTCGCAGATCCTGATGGTGCTCGGCATAGTCGCGCTCTGCCAGCCATGGAACCTCAACCTGCATTCCTACGGCGTGACGATCATCCTGATCGGGCTGATCGGCTTCAACATCACGTCCAAGATCGCGCCGGAGCAGAGCGAGGAAACCGGCGCCCCGACGCATGAGGGAGCCCGGCAGTGACGCAGATCGAACTTCGCGGCATCGAGAAATTCTTCGGTGCCGTCCAGGTCATCCACAATTTGAACCTCGCCATCGCCGACAACGAGTTCATCGTGCTGCTCGGCCAGTCCGGCTGCGGCAAGACCACGACGCTGCGCGCGGTGGCGGGGCTGGAGACGATCGACAAGGGCGACATCCTGATCGACGGCAAGCCGGTGCAGCACCTCAAGGCCGCCGACCGCGACATCGCCATGGTGTTCCAGTCCTTCTCGCTCTACCCGCACATGACGGTGTTCGAGAATGTCGCCTTTCCGCTGCGCGCCACGCGCATGAGCAGCGGCGAGGTCGACAAGTCCGTGCGCGAGGTCGCCCGGGTCCTGCGCATCACCGACCTGCTCGACAAGCGGCCGTCGGCGCTTTCGGGGGGCGACATGCAGCGCGTGGCGATTGGCCGGGCGCTCGTGCGGCGGCCGAAGGCCATGCTGATGGACGAGCCCATCGGCGCGCTCGACGCCAAGCTGCGCGAGGAGATGCGGGCCGAGATCAAGCGCCTGCACGTGAAGCAGGGATCGACCACGATCTACGTCACCCACGACCAGATCGAGGCGATGAGCCTCGCCGACCGCATCGTCATCATGCATGAGGGCTTCATTCAGCAGGTCGGCACGCCGGACGAGGTCTATTCGCACCCGGCGAACTTGTTCGTGGCGCAATTCGTCGGCAGCCCGGTGATGAACATTGCCGAGGCCCGCGTCACGGATCAACCCGGAGCCGCTTCCGTGACGGTCGGCGACGCGCCGGCGGGCTTCGAGTTCCCCCACCGGCTCCTGTCCAAGCTCAACGGGCATGCCAACGGTGGCCTGACGCTTGGCATCCGGCCGGAGGGCGTGCTCGTCCGGCACGATGCGGCGTCCGGCTACATGCCGGTCGAGGCTAGCATCATCGAGCCGCTGGGATCCTTCGACATCGTCGACCTCAAGGTCGGCTCCACGATGCTGCGCGCGCGCACCAAGGCCGGCTACGTCTCGGGTCCCGGCGAGAAGGTCCATGTCCGCATTGATCCGGAACAGGCGCATTTCTTCGACACGGCAAGCGGCAAGTCGCTGGGGGTGAGATTGTGATGGCCGAAGGACACGAGAGGCCAACGATTTGGCCTTTCGAACAATCGAACGCCCGGAGCCATAGCGGAGGGCTGATCACCCTCGAAATGAAAATGAGACAGTAGACATGGCCCATATCGAGCTCAAGAACATCACCAAGAAATTCGGCGGCCATACCGCGCTGACCGGCCTCAATCTCGACATTGCCGACGGCGAGTTCTTCGTGCTGCTCGGCGAAACCGGTGCCGGCAAGACGACGACGCTGCGCCTGATCGCCGGGCTCGATAAGCCGACCGAGGGCCAGGTCTTCATCGACGGCGTCGACGTCGCCGACTGGGGCGCGGCCGAACGCGACGTCGCGCTGGTGCTGCAGCAATATTCGCTCTATCCGCGCTACACGGTGCGGCAGAACCTCGAATTCCCGCTGAAGCCGAAGATCCGCCGGCTGCCGGATGCCGAGATCAAGGACCGCGTCGCGCGCGCCGCCCGCACGCTTCGTATCGAACATCTGCTCGACCGCAAGACCGACCGGCTTTCCGGCGGCGAGATGCAGCGCGTCTCGATCGGCCGCGCCATCGTGCGCAAGCCGCGCGTCTTCCTGATGGACGAGCCGCTGTCTGCGCTCGACGCCAAGCTGCGCGAGGCGCTGCGCACGGAATTGAAGAACCTGCAGATGCAGCTTGGCGCCACGTTCCTGTTCGTCACGCATGACCAGATCGAGGCCATGTCGATGGGCGACAAGGTCGGCGTGCTCAACCATGGCCGCATCGTCCAGACCGGTACGCCGCATGAGATCTACAACAATCCGCGCGACACCTATGTCGCGAGCTTCGTCGGCTCGCCGCCGATGAATCTCATCGACGGCAAGCTGGTCAACGACCGCGCGGTGATGGCGCCGGTGAATTTCGAGCTGCCGCTGTCAACTGGGGCAAAGAGTTTTGGCGGGGGCAGGACGAGCGGCGCGACCGACGGTCGGCCGCTCGTCTTCGGCATCCGCCCGGAGGATGTCCATCTGGAGAGCGGCGCGCCGGTGGAAGCGCGCGTCCACGATGTCGAGAACCATGGCGTGGAGAAGATCCTGACGCTCAGGGTCGGCGACACGATGCTGCGCGCCACCGTCCCGGCCAGGACCGATGTCGCGATCGAACAGGCCGTGCGCTTTGCCTGGAACCCCGACAAGGTGGTGCTGTTCGACAAGGGCAGTGGCGTCAGCCTGCGGCATGCGGGATAGCGGCTTCGCCTGCCGCCTTATCGCACCGCGCCCGACCAGGCCGAGAACCGGCGGGCAGCCTGGCTGACGGGTCAACCGCCTCTGACCATCTCGACCATCATAGGATGACCGAAGCCACCGGCCTCCTTGGCGAAAACGGCAAGGCCGGTCCATATCCGAAGCGCATCACAATATCCGGCCTGCGGGTCTCGCCGACAATCCCCGCCAGGTCGGCGCGCAGGCGGGCGACCTCGACAGGCTGGTTGATGAACGCGAGCTTAAGTCCCAAGCTCGTCGCGGCCAAAGCGAAGCGCTGGCACGCCTGGCCGACCCTGACCCAGTGGTCGTGGTCCGGCCGCTCGGCAAAGAAGATCGCCACCCCTGCCGATGAGTCGATCTGACGGGCGTATTTCTCATTCTCCTGGGCGGCGCTGAACAACCGGTCCAAGGCGATCCGGCCAAGGCTGGTCGGCAGCACCGGCCTGCCGCTCGCGGCTGAGAAGAGCCCATCGCCTCGAGCCATTGCGCTGCGCGGGTTGAAGCGGATCCACTGCTTCAGCTCATGCATGAATGCGGGGTCATTCATCTGGTCTTCATTGCCGGCGAGGACGAGATCCCGCACCTGCTTCATCCGCCCCTGATCGGTGACAAGCGCCAGGCTCACACCCGGTATCGCGGCTGCGCGCTCAAGCTCGACGAGATCGGCGGCAGGGGTGGCGCGGCCATCATATTCGGCACGCGTCGATTGGCGTTTCGGAATGGCGTCGGCCAACGGGTCCGCTTTCGCCTCGCCCATGAGGTAGTCGTAACGGATTCCGTTGCCGTCGGCCGTAAGCGAAGCCTCGCCGGTTCGGCCAGTCGCCGCCGCGGCGAGCATGAGATTGGCCGCGGCGCATCCCAGGCTGACATAGAGATGATGATCGTCAGGGTCGACGACCGGGGTCCGCCTCTGAAGGTCTGGCCGGATCTCGATTGCTTGCCCTTCAAGCTGGAACCGCCAGGGCTGCGTATTATGGCTATTGGCCGCCAAGGTTGCGTAACGGACGATGGCCCCAAGATCGGGCGTCAGGCGGTCACGCAATCCGGCGGCGAAGACCTCATACTGGGCCATGGACCCGACCGCCGATCGCCAACCGGCAACACCGGTGCCCGCCGCGACAAGCGCGGCGCCTGCGCCCACGAGCATCGTTCGCCTGTTCATCGTGCCCTCTCGATAAACTTGCAGGCAAGATAGCGGCGGCTCGGGAATAGCCCTTGATCTCAATCAAGGCCTTTGATCGACCCGCCGCCTAGCGGCGCGACCGTCGAACTCGAACACTTCGATGCCGGCGACGTCGACGTTCGAGGCAGTTGATGTTGATATAGGCCGTGCGTTCGCCGCTTTCGCCGACATCCTCGGCGAAGGGGTGGATTCCGCAGGTCCGGCAGAAGCGATGCGCGATTTGAGCCTTGCCGAAGGTGTAGCGGCCGAGGTCGTCGCCCCAGGCGACCAGACTGAGCTTCTCATGCGGCACCGCCCACAGCAGCGCGCCCTTGCGCGCGCAGATCGAGCAGTTGCAGCGCACCGCGCCGCCGATCTCACCCTTGACCTCGAATGCCACCTTGCCGCAGTGGCAACTGCCTTTGTACAGCATCAGCATCCTCCCATCGCTGGCAGGGTGCAAAGGCACGCTTGCCGGGTTATCTCTTTGCCGGGCCCAACATCAGGCCGCGCGTCTAAAAGACGTTGCAAATTTGCAAGGTCCGACATCGAAAATGCAATCCGTCCGCGATCGTCTCGAAACCATCCTGTCACGTCTTGCCAATCGCGCGGCCGAGGAGCGGGTCTACACCAAGCTCTATGCCGCGGCCGCGCGGGCAGCCGCCGATGCGTCCGACGCTCGCCGCAAGGCCGGCGTCAGCCTTGGCCCGCTCGACGGGCGCATCGTCTCGATCAAGGATCTGTTCGACGTTGCCGGCGAGCCGACCACGGCCGGGTCGCTGATCCTCGCCGGCACCGCGCCGGCGACGCGGGACGCGGCCATCGTGGCGCGGCTCCGGCGGGCGGGCGCCGTGATCGTCGGCAAGACCAACATGACCGAATTCGCCTTCACCGCGATCGGCGACAACCTTCACTATGGCACGCCGGGCAATGCCGCCGACGCCAGCCTGATCCCGGGCGGCTCGTCATCGGGGGCGGGCGTTGCGGTCGGCGAGGGCACAAGCGACATCTCGATCGGTTCGGACACCGGCGGCTCGGTGCGCATCCCGGCCTCGCTCAACGGCATCGTCGGCTTCAAGCCGACGGCGGGGCGCGTGCCTTTGACGGGCGCCTTTCCGCTGTCGATGACGCTGGATTCGATTGGCCCGCTTGCCCGCAGCGTCGCCGATTGCGCGATTGCCGATGCGATCATGGCCGCAGATGAGCCGGCGGCGCTACAGCCGATCCCGCTTGCGATGTTGCGCATCGGCATTCCGCGCGGTGTCTTGTTCGACGAGACGCAAGCCGAGGTCGCGGAAGCTTTCGAGGCCTGCATCGACAGGATCGGGCAGGCTGGCGCCGGCGCCGTCGATTTGCCCATCGACGATCTCATCGCCGAAATGCGCGCCGCGACCAGACGCGGCACGATCGCCTCAATGGAGGGCGCCGAAGTGCATGCCGACTGGCTGGCGAGCGGCGCCTCCGTGCCGGTCGATCCGCATGTCACCGGGCCGTTGTCGCGCGCGCTGGCGGTTCCCGCTTCGGTCTATATCCGCACGATCCGCCGTCGCGGCGAGCTTGCGGCGGCGATGGCGGAACGGCTGAACGTTATAGATGTCCTGGCATTGCCGACCGTGCCGATGGTCGCGCCTTCCATTGCCGCCATGGCCGCCGACGAGGCGTTGCGCGACAGGACCGAAGGGCTGCTCTTGCGCAACACGCAGGTCGCCAACCAGTTCGACCTCTGCGCGATCTCGTTGCCGATGCCGGGCACCAAGCTGCCGGCCGGGCTGATGCTGGTGGGCAGGCACGGGGATGATCGCCGTTTGCTGGCGATTGCAGCGGCAGTGGAGGCGCTGCTTAGCCGTTGAGAGGCGTGCTTCGAACCGAGGCAAATTGGGATCAGGAAAATTTACCGTTGCGTTCCTTCGCGCACCCTTCTGCCGGCGTCTCCGGTCTGCATCGTCGCATGGTCTCGGCGAATTAATCGCCAGTTGGAAAGCGTCGCCGGTAGTGCTCGATCACTTCCGGATTGCGCAGGTTGACGGGCAGCTTGCCGGCGAGCACCAGCAGCGCCTCGCCGGCGGCGCCGACGCCCATGCGCATCATCGATTCCTCGGTGATCCCGGCCATATGCGGGGTGACGATGACATTGTCGAAGCCGAAATAGGGATGGTTGGGCGGCAGCGGCTGCGTTGAAAAGACGTCGAGCGCGGCGCCGCCGATGCGGCCTTCCCGCAAGGCTTCGATCAGCGCCTCGTCGTCGACCACCGGGCCGCGCGAGACGTTGATCAGCAGTGCGCCGGGCTTCATACGGGCGATGCGCTCGCGGCTGATCAGGCCGCGCGTCTCCTCCGTCAGCGGGCAGCAGAGCACGATGACGTCGCTCTGCTCGACCAGCGCGTCGATCGACAGGAAGCCGACGCGCTCGGGCGCCGGGCGCAGGCTGCGCGTCGTTGCCACGACATTGAGGTCGAAACCGTGCGCGGCGATATGTCCGACGGCCCGGCCGACCGCGCCGAGGCCGACAATGCCGATCGTCTTGCCGGCAAGCTCGCTGGTCGAATTGGCATGCTCGCGCCCGGCAAGCCAGCCCTTGGCGCGCAGGTCGCGGTCCATCACGCGGAAGCGCCGCAATAGGGCAAGCGCTGCGAACATCACATGCTCGGCGACCGAGCGGGCATTGACGGCGGGTACGTTCGCGACAAGCACGCCGGCGGCGGTCGCCGCCTCGACCGGGATCATGTCCAGCCCGGCGCCGTGGCGGATAGCGGCTCGCAAATTCGCCGCGCCTTGAAACAGTTCCGGCGGCAGCGGCGCGCGCACGATGACGATGTCGGCGTCGCAGGCCTCAGTGGTCAATGTCTTTGGATCGAGCGCGGAAGCAATTGCAAGCCGCCCGGCGCCGGCCAGCATGGCCGTGGCGCGGGGGTGCAGCGGATGCGTCGACAGGATCTTGCGCATTGCACTCAGGCCTTCTCGAGCGCCGCGCTTTTCGGTTCTGTTCCGCGGCCTTCGATGATCCCTTTCCAGTAGCTCTCGGCGCCCTGCAGATGGGCGCTCATCAGAGCCTGGGCGAGATTGCCGTCGCGGCGAAGCAGCGCCTCGTAGATCTGGATGTGTTCGGCATGCGAGCGCACGCTGCGTTCGGGATCGTTGAAATAGATCGGCAGGCGCTGCTCGCCCATCAGGTAATAGACGCTGCAGATGTTATGGAAGACGCTGTTCTTGGTGGCGCGCACGATCTCGAGGTGGAACTCGCGGTCCTCCTTGGCGAGGCCTTCACCGGCGGCGATGCGCTCTTCGGAGGCTTTCAGGATCTCGCGCAGGCGTTCGAAGTTTTCTTCCGTTGCGCGCGAGCAGGCAAGCTCGGCCGCCTTGATCTCGTGGATCTTGCGCAGTTCTACCGTCTCATAAATCTGCACCGGATCGAGCGGCAGGCCGGCGCGGGCGAACAGCGCCAGCGCTTCCACGCTCGCCTGCTTGGTGTCGATATAGATGCCGGACTTGGCGCGCCGCTCGACGATGCGCATGGCCTCGAGGATGGCGAGCGCCTCGCGGATCTGGCCGCGGCTGACGCCGAAATGTTCCGCCAGCTCGCGTTCCGAAGGCGTGCGGCCGGACTCCTTGTCCGAGTTGGAGAAGAGATAGGCGGCGAGTTCCGCGAGAAGGTTCTTTTCTTTCATCGTCAAATACGTTGCGCGTGCGCCTCCAGGAATCGCTCCGAGATGGTGAAACCCAATCCAGGCTTTTCAGGGATCGCTATCATACCGTCCTTCGCTTCGACAGTCTCCTCGACCAGGTCGTGGATCATCGGATTGGCGCCGAGCGAATATTCGATGATGAAGGAGGCGGGCGAGGCGGCGCACACATGCAGCCCGGCGAAGAAGCAGGGCGCACCGGCCCACAGATGCGGCGCGAAACGCAGGTTGAAGGCGCTGGCGATGGTGCCGATCTTCATCGCCTCGCTGATGCCGCCGCAGAAAGCGGGATCCGGCTGGAAGATGTCGGCCGATTTCAACACCGCCAGGTCGCGGAAGGCGTAGCGCGTCGCCTCGCTTTCGCCCGTGGCGATCGGCGTTGAGCCCGAGGCTCGTATCTCGGCCATGCCCGGCTTGTCGTCGGCGATCACAGGCTCCTCGAACCAGGCGAGGTCGAGATCGGCGGTGAGCTGGATGAAGCGCTTGGCCTCGGCGACGGTGTAGGTGCCGTGCGCGTCGACCATCAGGTCGACCTCCGGACCGATCGCCTGCCTTGCGGCGCGCACGCGCGCGGCCGAAAGATGGGGCGCGCCGTCCATGGCGCCGACGCGCATCTTCAGCGCCTTGAAGCCGCCCTTGGCGATGTAGGATTGCAACTGCTCGCCGATGGCGTCGGCGGAGGCCCAGCCGCCCGAAGCGTAGGCCTGCATGCGCTCGACCTTGCGGCCGCCGAGCAGCCGCCATACGGGCTGCCCGAGCGACTTGCCGAGGATGTCCCAAAGCGCGATGTCGACGGCGCTGATCGCCGCCACGCTCATGCCGCGCCGCGCCAGCTGCGGCATCGCATGGCCTGCATGCGCCGCCGTCTCGTGCCGCACGCCGTTATAGAGCATTTCCCAGATGATGCCGATGTCGGCCGGATCGCGGCCGATGAGTTGCGGACCGATCTCGTGATTGAGCATATGGACGAGCGCGCCATAGCTGCCGGCGCTGCCGGCGGCGTTCTTGCCTTCGCCCCAGCCGACCAGGCCGTCGTCGGTCTCGATGCGCAGAATGGCGGCGTCGAACGTCGTCACCTGCCCGAAGTCGCTGCGATGCTGCCTCGCGACTTCGATCGGGACACGGACCCACCAGGCCTGAACGCTTTTGATGCGCATATTTTCCCTTCGGCCCCTCCGCCCGCCAGGCGGAAGGACAAGCTTTGGTCGGAGGTCTACTTGATCAGCGGCAGCAGCGTTTCGGCGGTGATGCGCATCTGGTCGGTGTAGAATTTCTCCGTAAGCACGCTCGAGCCGTGGTCCTGGATGAATTTGAGCTGCTCGGGCGAGATGTCGACCGGATTGCGCTCGACCATCTCCGGATAGGGCGCGGCCGGCGTGCGGTCGACGGGGGCGACGAATTCGTTGGTCAGCGCGCCGTCATAGCCGACTTCCTTCAGCGTGCGCACGATCTTCGGCCAGTCGATCTGGCCAAGGCCGGCGGCGAAGCGGTTGTTGTCGGCGACATGGAAATCGAACAGGCGCTTGCCGACCTGGCGGATCGCGTCATAGACGTTAAATTCCTCCATGTGGATGTGGTAGGCGTCGAGGCAGACGCCGCATTCGGGGCTCACCGCGTCGGCGAGCGCGAGCGCCTGGGCGCCGCGATTGAAGAGATAGGTCTCGAAGCGGTTGAGCGGTTCGATGGCGATCCGGACGCCGACCTTCTTGGCATGGGTGAAGCATTCGCGCGTGGCATCGACCACCCAGCCCCATTCCTCCGCCTCGGTGCCGTCCGGCACCACCTTGCCGACGGTCGCGGGCACCAGCGTGATGATCTCGCCGTCGAGCTCGCTCACCATGGTGAGCACGTCCTTGACATATTGGACGGACCGCTCGCGCTGGCCCTGGTTCCTGGCGGCGAGGTTGCGTTCGCCGAGCATCAGCGTCACCGAACCCCAGCAGCGGATGCCATACTCCTTGAGCAGCGCGCGCGTCTCCTTGGTCTTGTACTGCTCGGGCTCGCCGGAAATCTCGATCGATTCGTAGCCGAACTTCTTGATGCGCTTCAGCGTCACCTCCAGCGGCTCCGCCCGCATCCAATTGTGCGTCGAAAGATGCATGGTCTATCCTTCCCAGAATTCGCCTGTCACATTTTACCCCGCGACGCCTCGAACAGAGGCGGCCGCACGTTTCCTCCCCAAGGCGTTGCCAGGTTTTCCTCGAAACTGGTTCGACCAATTGGGCCTGGCATGACGTCTACAGCAAATTTTCCTGCGCGGCAAGAAGTGGGCAGAGGAAGCCGACCGCGCCGGACAATGCCATGATTTAATAAGGTAATTTCGCATTTCCAATTGCGGGTCCGAGGCTTCTTCCAGCTTTTCAGGCGCTTGACCGAACTACGGGATTTGGTAATACCAGAATGACATGGCGTTCAGATGCCGTCAGGACTGACCAAACAGGCTGGCCCTCGCTCCAATTGGCGCTATGCTTGGTCACGAAAACAAGAGAGGGAGGATGCCGATGCCGACGACGATGAAGGGTCCCGGCCTGTTTCTGGCGCAGTTCGCGGGCGATGCCGCACCGTTCAATTCGCTGGCTTCGATCACCAAATGGGCGGCCGGGCTCGGCTACAAGGGTGTGCAGATCCCGACCTGGGACGGACGCCTGTTCGACCTCGCGAAGGCGGCCTCGTCGAAAGCCTATTGCGACGAGGTGAAAGGCATCTGCGCCGACGCGGGCGTCGAGATCACGGAACTGTCGACGCACCTGCAAGGGCAACTGGTGGCGGTGCATCCTGCCTATGACGCGCAGATGGACGGCTTCGCGCCGCCATCGGTGCACAACAATCCCAAGGCGCGCCAGCAATGGGCCGTCGAACAAATGAAGTTCGGCGCCCAGGCATCGCGCAATCTCGGGCTTAATGCTTCCGTGTCGTTCACCGGCTCGCTGGCCTTCCCTTACCTCTATCCCTTCCCGCAGCGGCCGGCCGGGCTGATCGAGGAAGCCTTCGGCGAGCTCGGCAAACGCTGGAAGCCGATCCTCGATGTCTATGAGGACAATGGCGTCGATGTCGGCTACGAGATCCACCCTTCCGAGGACGTGTTCGACGGCGTGACCTTCGAGATGTTCCTCGACGCGGTCGGCGGCCACAAGCGCTGCAACATCAATTACGATCCGTCGCATTTCCTGCTGCAGCAGCTCGACTATCTGGAATTCATCGACATCTATCACGAGCGGATCAAGGCCTTCCACGTCAAGGACGCCGAGTTCAATCCGACCGGACGGCAGGGCGTCTATTCCGGCTATCAGGGCTGGGTGAACCGGGCAGGCCGCTTCCGCTCGCTGGGCGACGGCCAGGTCGATTTCAGCGGCATCTTCTCCAAGCTCACCCAGTACAATTACGATTCCTGGGCGGTGCTGGAATGGGAATGCTGCCTGAAGCATCCCGAGGACGGCGCAGCCGAAGGCGCGCCCTTCATCCAGCACCATATCATTAGGGTGACCGAGAAGGCTTTCGACGATTTCGCCGCCGGCACGACCGACAAAAAGCTGCTGCGGGCGATGATGGGGATTTGACCCGCGAACTTCCCTGGAAGATCGACAGCGGGTCCGGGCGGGGTTGAATTCAAAGCCGCGGCGGACCCTTATACCCCGCCCCGACGCCGTGCGTCGGCCCTCCGCAGGGGGAGGGTGAGCAGCCAAGAGGAGAGGACGAAAAATGGTCGGCGCATCGAAGTCGGAAACGGGAGGCGGCCCGATCCGCTACGGCATGGTTGGCGGCGGGCAAGGCGCCTTCATCGGCGCGGTGCACCGCATCGCGGCGCGCATGGACAATGATTTCGTGCTGGTCGCCGGCGCGCTGTCGTCGAACCCGGAACGGGCGAAGGCTTCCGCCGCCGAACTGGGGCTCGATCCGCAGCGCAGCTACAGCTCCTATGCCGAGATGGCCAAGGCCGAAGCCAAGCGTCCCGACGGCATCGAGGCGGTGGCGATCGTCACGCCCAACAATGTGCACGTGCCGGCGGCCAAGGCCTTCCTCGAGGCCGGCATCCATGTCATCTGCGACAAGCCGCTGGCGACGTCGCTCGCCGAGGCGAAGAAGCTTGCCGCGCTGGCCGAGAAGACCGGCAAGGTGTTCGTGCTCACCCACAATTACACCGCCTATCCGATGATCCGGCAGGCGCGCGAGATGGTGGCCAAGGGCCAACTCGGCGACATCCGCATCGTGCAGTCGGAATATCCGCAGGACTGGCTGACCGAGGATCTCGCCGCCACCGGTCAGAAGCAGGCCTCGTGGCGCTCCGATCCCAAGCAGGCGGGCGCCGGCGGCGCGCTGGGCGACATTGGCACGCATGCCTATAACCTTGCCCGTTTCGTCTCGGGGCTGGAGCTGGATTCTCTGTCGGCCGACCTCGACGCCTTCGTGCCGGGCCGCCAGCTCGACGACAATGTCAACGTCATGCTGCGCTTCAAGCCGGTCGGCAACAAGCATCCGGCCAAGGGCATGATCTGGGCAAGCCAGGTGGCGCCCGGCCATGAGAACGGGCTGAAGCTGCGCATCTATGGCTCGAAGGGCGGGCTGGAATGGGTGCAGGCCGACCCGAACTATCTCTGGTACACGCCTTTCGGCCAGCCGAAGCAGCTGCTCACCCGGGCCGGCGCCGGCGCGATGCCGGTCGCGGCGCGTGTGACCCGTGTGCCATCCGGACATCCGGAAGGCTATCTCGAAGGTTTTGCCAACATCTACCAGGAGGCCGCCCGCGCAATCCGGGCGGCACGCAGAAGGGGCGGCAAGCCGGGCAAGGATGTGATTTTCCCGACGATCGAGGACGGCGTCGAAGGCATGGCCTTCATCGAGGCCTGCGTGAAGTCGTCGAAGAAAAATGGGGCGTGGACGAAGCTCTAGGGACGGCTGCGTCGTCTGAGGGGGAGTCCCCCTCACCCGGATTGCCAGCCGAATTGCAAACGCAATTCGGGGCAATCCGACCTCTCCCCGAGGGAGAGGAGGGCGCCGGCGCCGACGACAACCTCTTTCTCCCCGCCGGGGAGAAGGTGGCAGCGAAAGCGGCCGGATGAGGGGGAGTGCGGCCCGCCAACGCAAATGGCTGGCCGCAAGCGGGGAGGGGTGTCGATGAAAATCGGCATGTGCATGTTCTTGTGGACCACCAGCGTCTCGAAGAAGGATGTGACGCTGTTGAAGGACATCAAGGCGACGGGTTTCGACGGCGTCGAGATACCGGTCTTTGCCGGCGCGCCTGACGACTACAAAAGGTTGGGCGAGATGCTCGACCGCATCGGCCTGGAGCGCACCGCGGTCTCGGCGATGGGCGATCCGGCGATGAACCTGATCTCGCCGGATGCCGCCGCGCGCAAGGCCGGTATCGATTACATGAAATGGGCGATCGACTGCAGCGCGGCGCTTGGCTCCAACACGCTGAGCGGGCCGCTGCATTCGACGCTCGGCGCCTTTTCCGGCAGCGGGCCGACTTCTGCCGAGAAGAAGCGCTCGATCGCCTCGCAGCGCGCCATCGGTGACCATGCCGGCAAGAAGGGCGTGACCATCGGATTGGAGGCGCTCAACCGCTTCGAATGCTATCTGGTCAACACCATGGCCGATCTGTGCGAGCATATCGATGCGATCGACCGGCCGCACATCAAGGCGATGTACGACACGTTCCATGCCAATATCGAGGAGGCCGATCCGATCGGCGCCTACACGAAGCATCGCCGCAATATCGTCCATGTCCACATTTCGGAGAACGACCGCGGGGTGCCGGGGCGCGGCAACATTCCATGGAAGGAGACTTTCTCCGCCATCCGCAAAAGCGGTTATGACGACTGGCTGACGATCGAGTCCTTCGGCCGCTCGCTGAAGGATCTGGCTGCGGCGACAAAGGTGTGGCGGGATTTCGCGGAGAGCCCGGAGGCGGTTTATCGCGAGGGGTATAGGCATATCAGGGACGGCTGGAAGGGGGCGGCGTAAGCGACTCTCTCTTCGTTATCCACGGGCGGAGCGGGAGCGAAGCGGACGCGGAGACCCGAGGATTCCGTGACGTCGACGCTCCGCAACGATGCAGACTTCTGCACCGCTGCACTCTACGGCTTAGGTAACGGCATGGATCCTCGGGTCTGCGCGCGTCGCTCCGCTCCTTGCTCCGCCCGTGGATGACGAAGGCGCGAAACTACCCCTGCTCGGCCTGCAGCCGATTATAATCATGCAGCGTGCGGCTCAGCCGGCGGCGCAAGACGTTTGAGATGTTGTCGAAGATGAAGACGACGAGCAGTATCAAAAGCACCATGTAGAAGACGTTGGCCCAGTTCGAATTGGTGCGCATCGCTTCCCACAATTTCAGGCCGATGCCGCCGGCGCCGACGGCGCCGATGATGGTGGCGCCGCGGGTGTTCGATTCCCACTGGTAGAGCGTCTGGCTGATGAAGACCGGCACCACCTCCGGCAGCACGC
This sequence comes from Mesorhizobium sp. M2A.F.Ca.ET.046.03.2.1, assembly GCF_003952425.1. Classification (NCBI taxonomy): domain Bacteria; kingdom Pseudomonadati; phylum Pseudomonadota; class Alphaproteobacteria; order Hyphomicrobiales; family Phyllobacteriaceae; genus Mesorhizobium; species Mesorhizobium sp. M2A.F.Ca.ET.046.03.2.1. The sequence continues at coordinate 4,441,825 of NZ_CP034449.1, forward strand.
CGTAGCGTTGCACCAAAATCTCGTTGGCGCCGGTCGAGAGCACGCCTTCGCGCGGCTTGTCGTCAATGTTCTCCAGCGCCTCGGAATAGGTTTTGCCCAACGTCCCGATCTCGGTGAAGAAGATCGCGGCGCTGCCGGCCAGCGGGCCGGGGCCGAAGGCGCGGGTGAAGAACAGCGCCCAGATCAGCATGTCGACCGAGCGCATGAAATCGAAGAAGCGTTTCAGCACCTGGCTCAGAACGCCGCTCGGCGTGATGTTGCGGGCGGCAAAGAAGGCAAGCGGGAAGGCGACGATGCCGCCGAGCAATGTGCCAAGGAACGCCATGACGATGGTCTGCAAGAGCTTCGTCCAGACATCGCCATGCTGCCACTGGGCGTTGTTCCAGAAATTGTCGGCGGCCAAAGCCAGGTTCGACGTACCGGGCTTGAGTTCCGGCCCGGAGACGATCAGCGAGATGACTTCGCTATAGGGTTTGCCGAAGAAGGGCGAGCGCGTATCGAAGACGAAATTCGCCCAACCGAGGAAGCGCTTGCGCACCTTGACGCGGTCGACGGTGACACGCACCTCGCCGGCAAAGCCTAGCTTGGCGACGATCTCGTCGTCATGGACGGTCACCCAGTCGGGCACCGGACCTGTCACCACCGGCTTGCCACCGGTCAGCGCGATGGGCACGGTCAGGCCGTTGGCCGTGATCGTCTCTTTGGTCTTGTCGAAGGTGACGGATTTGGCGTCGCCGTCGATCTGGACGGTGTAGGTGCCATCGGCATTCTTGATCACCCAATCGGGATCGGGGTTTTCGCCGAGCGCCGAGAAGCGCGGATATTTCGGCGTGATCTCGGGCTGGTCGAGGCGGAATTCCGGCTGCAGGTCGTAGCTGATCCATTGCGACAGGAAGAGCGGCAGGCGCTCCCAGTGCGACTCGCGCAGCACCAGCGGCAGGCTGAAGAACCACAAGGCGTAGCCAAGATAGAGCACCGTGCCCGCGACCAGCAGCAGCGGCCAGAAGCGCTTGTAGGCCGGCCGCTGGAAGATCTGCGGGTGGCGGTTTTCGATGGCGCTGATTTCGTCGGCGGTCATGGCGGCCATTTCACGCGCTCATCAGGAAAGCCTGCTCGCCGACGAGCTTGCGGCGCAGCCAGGCGGAGAACTGGTCGACGAGGATGATGGTGACGAAGAGCAGGAGCACCAGCGCCAGCGTCTTGGCGCCGAAGCCGCGCGAGATGGCAAGCTTCAGCTCCTCGCCAATGCCGCCGCCGCCGACCGCGCCCATGATGGTCGAGATGCGCACGTTGATCTCGATCCGGAGCAGCGTATAGGACATGAAATTGGGCAGCACCTGCGGCAGGTCGGCGAAGCGCACGCGCTCGAACCAGTTGGCGCCGACCGCGCGCAGGCCCTCCTCCGGGCGCATGTCGATGTTCTCGTTGATCTCGTAGAAGAGCTTGCCCAGCGCGCCGATCGAATGCAGGCCGATGGCGATGATGGCCGCGACCGGGCCGATCGAGACGATGGCCGCGAACAGGCCGGCAATGACGATCTCGGGAAAGGCCCGCAGCAGTTCCATGAGGCGCTTGACGACGAGCCGCAGGATCGGGCTCGGCGTCAGGTTGCGCGCGGCGATGAAGGAGAAAGGTACGGCGAAGACGAAGCCGATGAAGGTCGAGACCAGCGCCACGTTCACGGTCGTCAGCATCAGCTCGAAATATTCGGGGATGTAGAAGCCGCTCCAGACATAGACGCGGCCGAGCGGGAAGTTGAATTCCTGCGTTCCCTTGTCGCTGGGCGAGGCGATGTCGAACAGCGCACGCCAAACGTCGTTCCAGTCCTTCGGGACCAGCCAGCTCAAGAAATCGAGGATGTGCGGCAGCCGGTCGAAAAAGTGGCCGGCATTGGCCTCGTCGGCGAACCACATGGTCGCGAACATGGCGACAAGCAGCAGGCCGACGGCAAGCGCCGTGTAGAAGCGGCGCAGCGACGTCTGGCGCCGCCAGGCGTCGGCCTGCTGGCGGGTGGCGTCGGAATGGATCGTTGTCGAAAGGGTCATGACGTGAATGCAAAAAGGGCGGCGTTTTTGCGACGCCGCCCTTTCCTGATGCCTTTAGCCGCCGATAGCGGCTTTGCGGGCTTCGACGATGACGTTGTAGAAGTCAGGCTTCACGGGGACGTAGCCGGTGAAGTCGCCACCCTCGATGCCTTCGAAGCAGGCCTTGTCCTTGGCCGGCAGGGCGGTGAAGAAAGCGGTGAGCTTGGCGGTCATGTCGTCGCCCAGCGCGGTGCGGACAACCAGCGGACCGTTCGGGATCAGGCCCGAGCGCCACACTTCGACGAAGTCGTTCGGGTCGACCGCGCCCTTGGCGACTTCCTTGTGGAAGGTGCCCGAGGTGTAGCCGTTCTTGAAGTCGCCGATGCCCGAGGAGTCGTCCACCGCCACGTCGACCTTGCCGTCGCGCACGGCCAGGATGTTGTTCTCGTGGCCGCCGTTGAACTGGGTCGAGGCGAAGTAGGTCTCGTTGGAAGCGCCGGTGTCCTTCGGAATCTGGGTCAGCGGGATCAGGTAGCCCGAGGTCGAATCCGGATCGGCATAGCCGAGCTTCTTGCCCTTGGCCGACTTGATGTCGGTGATGCCGGAGGTCTTCAGCGCCAGGCCAACCGAGTAATAGCCGGTCGAGCCGTCGGTCTGCTTGGTGGTGAGGATCGGGGTGACCGCCTTCGGGTCCTTCAGATAGACGCTGGCGTAGCCGGACGCGCCGAGTTCGGCGAAATCAAGCGTGCCGCCGAGCAGGCCCTGGATGACGCCGTCATAGTCGGCGGCCGGGAACAGCGAAACCTTCTCGAAGCCGAATTCCGACTTCAGGTGGTCGGCGAGGCACTGATAGTTGCGCAGACGGTCGGTCTCGTTTTCACCGCCGAGGATGCCGACGCGGAATTCCTTGATATCGGCGGCGTGCGCGGCGCTTGCGGCCATGGCGAGCAGCGAAACCGCTCCAAAAACCATCTTCCTGAACATTTGCTCTCTCTCCTGTTGTTCCGGCTGCGCGCCGGCGTTCTGATTTTTCAAGTCTTGCCTTTGACGCTGGCGGGCGATCCGGGTTGCTCTGCCGAAATCCACGATTTGCCCGGACCGACTGGGGTCGGGGCAATGGACTCAGTAGCCAGGGAAGGCGGGTTCGAGCGGTCCGGCGGATGCGGTGATCTTCGGCCTGATGGTCACGCTGGTCGACGTAATGGCCTCGGAGATCTCGGCGCCGCTGGCGTCGGCGCCGTAGACGGTGCTCACGGCGTCGCGGTCGAGGTCTTGCGGGGCGCCGTCGAAGACGACCTTGCCGGCGGCCATGCCGATGATGCGGCCGCAATAGGCGCGGGCGGTGTCCAGCGTGTGCAGATTGGTGACGACGGTGATGCCTTCGCGCAGATTGATGTCGCGCAGCGAATCCATCACCACCTTGGCGTTGAGCGGGTCGAGCGAGGCGATCGGCTCGTCGGCCAGAAGCACTTTCGGCTGCTGCATCATGGCGCGGGCGATCGCGACACGCTGCTGCTGGCCGCCGGACAGCGTGCCGGCCGGCTGCAGCGCGGTGCGTGCGATGTCGAGGCGCTCGAGCGCGGCCACCGCCTCCGCGCATTCGGTGCGCGTGAACATGCCGAGCAGGTTGGAAACCGTGGAGCGATGGTTGAGGCGGCCGAGCAGCACATTGGTCAAGACGTCGAGGCGCGGCACGAGGTTGAACTGCTGGAAGATCATGGCGCAGTCGCGCTGCCAGCGGCGCAGCGGCGAGCCCTGCAGGGAGGAGACCTCGGCGCCGTCAAAAAAAATCGATCCCTGGCTGGGATCGATGAGACGATTGATCATGCGCAGCAGCGTGGACTTCCCGGCGCCGGAGCGGCCGATGATACCGACCATCTGACCGCGCGGGATCGAGATGTTGATGTCGCTGACAGCGGTGTTCTTGCCAAATCGTCGGGTTACGCCGCGGATTTCGAGCGTGGCCGATGATGCTGACATGGCAAAACTCCGGTACGTCGCGGTTTCGAGGGTCCGTTAACCTTCGCTAGCGCAGCCCGATGAAGCTGGGGTGTCGGATTGATGTCATTTTTGTTACGAGTCACAGGCTTCGGGCGCTAATTCCCCGGCACATGGATTTCGACCGGGCCGGCTATGTTTGTGTTGGCGGGCGGCATGCGTAAGAGATTGGCCGAAACGTCCACCCCAGTCGTCATCCACGGGCGGAGCAAGGAGCGGAGCGACGCGCGCAGACCCGAGGATCCATTCCGTGACGCATGGGCGCTGCTGCGGTGCAGAATTCTGCTCCGCCGCACTCTTCGACGAGGGTCACGGAATGGATTCCAGGGTCTCCGCGACGCCGCTTCGCGGCTGCTTCGCCCTGGAATGACGAGGTTGGAAGGCTTCAGCCAAATCGTGCCCGTCAACAAACGGCAACTTTTCAAAATCCCCGTGCAGAACCGCTAGCCAAGCACCAGCAATTCCTCGAAATGCTTCATGTCCTTGAAGCTGCAGAAGGCAGGAGCCTTCAGCTCGATCGAGGCGGCGGAGCTGATAGGCAAAGGTGATGTGGAAGACATAGGTGTCGTGGTCCGGATGACGGTAGCCGAACGGCACAGACAGCGCATCGCGCCAGGCTTTCAGGACCTGGCGGTCTTCTTCGGTGGCGCCGGCGACGGTGAGGCCGGTCGGCACGACGTCGACAATCTTCACCTTGAAGGGACCGTGGCCCTCGAAGCCTTGCAGGCGCTCGAGATAGAGGCGGGTCATACCGTCGATGCTGGTATCGAGCGGCACGTCCGAAGGCCAGTAAGGAAGGCGGCGGCGATATTCGATGATGCCCTGGAAGAGCGTCATATGCAGGCTGGAGATCGGCGTGAAGGCGAGCCGATCGGCATCCGGCATGGCCAGCATGCGCTCGCGGACCTCGATGATGGCAGCTTGTGAAGGCGAGCCCTCGACCAGATGGCAGACAAAGGTGTTGCCCGGTTCGGGCAGGAAGTTGCCCGACGCGTCGTAACGGGTGCCGAGATGGACCGGCGGCGTGGGGTTGGAGCCTTCGAAAAATCCGGCGAGCGAGGGTCTAACAGTGGCGAGCATGGCGATCTCCTGGGCGAGATCGGCTCTTGTCCGAGTCATGTGTCAAGGATGTGAATGGTGAATGGTGAATGGTGAATGGTGAATGGTGAATGGTGAGAAAGAAGGGCTTCGTTGCCATTCACTATTGACCATTCACCGTTAACCATTCACCGAAATCAGCCGCCGTATTTCTCCAAAAACGCCTCGGCCGACAGCTCTCGGAAATCGTCGAGCGCGGCGCGCAGTGTTGCATGGTCCCAGTCCCACCAGGCTAAGACCTGGTACCGCTCGGCGGTGCGGCGGTCGAAGCGCTCGCGGATCGGTTTCGCCGGCACGCCGCCGACGATGGTGTAGGGCGCGACATCCTTCGACACCACGGCGCCGGCGCCGACGGCCGCGCCATCGCCGACGATGACGCCCGGCAGGACGGTCGAGCCGTGGCCGAGCCAGGTGTCGTGGCCGATGGTGACGCGCCTGGCGCGGCGCTGCGCGAAAAACTCGCTTTCATGCTCGGCGTCGTCCCAATAGTCGGACGCGCGATAGGTGAAGTGATGCAGCGTCGGCCGCCAGGTCGGATGGTTCGTGGCGTTGATGCGCACGCTCGCCGCGATGTTGGAGAACTTGCCGATGGTGGCGCACCAGACGGCGCAGTCCTGCATCATGTAGGAATAGTCGCCAAGGTCGCATTCGGCGACGCGGCTGCGCTCGGCGATCTCGGTCCAGCGGCCGAGGGTCGAGTTTTCGACCTGCGCCGTCGGATGGATCAGCGGCGCCTCCGAGAGTTTTTTGCTCATGCGGCGATCTTTCCGGCGGCGAAGGCGGTGACGTCGATGACGCGATCGGCGACCGCGTCGCGCACGTCGAGGTCGTGGAAGATGCCGAGGAGCGCAACGCCCGCCGCTTTCTTGGCGGCGATGAGCTCGACCACGACATCGCGATTGCGGGCGTCAAGCGAAGCGGTCGGCTCGTCGAGCAACAGGATCGGATGCTCGGTGATGAAGCCGCGCGCGATGTTGACGCGCTGCTGCTCGCCGCCGGAGAAGGTCGCCGGCGGCAGCGCCCAGAGCTTTTCGGGCAGGTTGAGCTGCGCAAGCAAGGAGCGAGCCTTCGCCCGCGCGGTCTCGCGATCCCCGCCGCGCTCGACCAGCGGCTCGGCGACGACGTCGAGCGCGGAGACGCGCGGCACGGTGCGCAGGAACTGGCTGACATAGCCGATGGTGTGGCGGCGCACGGAAAGCACGGTGCGCGGGCTGGCGGAAGCGAGGTCGATCAACCCGCCGCCGTGCTGGACGATGATCTGGCCCTCGTCGACGGCATAGTTGCCGTAGAGCATCTTAAGGATCGAGCTTTTTCCGGCACCCGACGGCCCGCCGAGCACGGCGCATTCGCCGGCGCGGATCGAGAAGGAGACGCCCGCCACCACCGGCAGCGTGACGCCGTCGCGCAGATGCATGGTGAAGCTTTTCGCGATGTCGGAAACAACAAGCGGCGTGGCCATGATTAGAGTCCTTTGTTTTGCCGCATGGTCTGGTCCGAAAACCGGCTTCCACTTTTCGGGACCATGCGGCTAGACCTGCAAAATCGAAGAAACGAGAAGCTGGGTATAGGGCGCGCGCGGATCGTCGAGCACGCGGTCGGTGAGGCCGCTTTCGACGACGCGGCCGTCCTTCATCACCATCATGCGCTGCGACAGAAGCCGCGCCACGGCGAGGTCGTGGGTGACGACAATTGCCGCCAGCCCGAGGTCCGTGACCAGCCCGCGCAACAGATCGAGCAGACGCGCCTGAACTGAGACGTCGAGGCCGCCGGTCGGCTCGTCCATGAAGACGAGCCGCGGCCCGGTCACCAGGTTGCGGGCGATCTGCAGGCGCTGGCGCATGCCGCCGGAAAAGGCGCGGGGCTCGTCGTCGATGCGGTCCTCGTCGATCTCGACGCGCGACAGCCAGTCGACGGCGGTGGCGCGGATCCTGCCGTAATGGCGGTCGCCGACGGCCATCAGCCGCTCGCCGACATTGGCGCCGGCCGATACGGTCATGCGCAGCCCATCGGCCGGGTTCTGGTGGACGAAGCCCCAGTCGGTGCGCATCAGGAAGCGGCGCTCGGCCTCGCTCATGCGGTAGAGCTCGCGCCACTGGCCGTCGCGCATGCGGTAGCTCGCGGTGCCGGAGGAGGGCAGCAGCCGGGTCGACAGGCAGTTGAGCAGCGTCGTCTTGCCGGAGCCGGACTCGCCAACAACAGCCAGCACCTCGCCCGGCCAGAGGTCGAAGGTGACGTTCTCGCAGCCGACGCGCGAGCCGTAGAATTTGGACAGCGCGGAGACGCGCAGCAGCGGTTCGTCGGTCATTCGGCCTCCTTACCCTCCCCCTTGTGGGGAGGGTCGGCGCGCAGCGCCGGGGTGGGGGTTGAAGAAAGAGAAGATTGGCCTTTCCCCCCACCCGCGCCTTCGGCGCGACCTCCCCACGAGGGGGAGGTAGAGTCGGCGCGCCGCTTCTCGCAATGGTCGGTGTCCGAGCAGACGAACATGTGGCCGCCGTGGTCGTCGAGGATGACCTCGTCGAGATAGACATTCTCGGCGCCGCAGAGCGCGCAGGGCTGGTCGAAGGTCTGCACCTCGAAGGGATGGTCCTCGAAATCGAGGCTGACGACGTCGGTGAAGGGCGGCACCGCGTAGATGCGCTTCTCGCGGCCAGCGCCGAACAGCTGCAGGGCCGGCGAACGATGCATCTTCGGATTGTCGAATTTCGGCGTCGGCGAAGGGTCCATCACATACCGGCCCTCGACCTTGACCGGATACGCATAGGTGGTGGCTATGCGGCCGTGCTTGGCGATGTCCTCGTAGAGCTTCACATGCATGAGGCCGTATTCCTCCAGCGCATGCATTTTTCGCGTCTCGGTCTCGCGTGGCTCGAGGAAGCGCAGCGGCTCGGGGATCGGCACCTGGAAGACCAGCACCTGGCCGGCGGTCAGTGGCTGCTCAGGGATGCGATGGCGGGTCTGGATGATCGTCGCCTTGGCGGTCTCCGTGGTGACGTCGACCTTGGCGACCTTCTTGAAGAAGGCGCGGATCGAAACGGCGTTGGTGGTGTCGTCGGCGCCCTGGTCGATGACTTTCAGCACATCATCCGGGCCGATGATCGAGGCGGTGACCTGCACGCCGCCAGTGCCCCAGCCGTAAGGCATCGGCATCTCGCGCGAGGCGAAAGGCACCTGGTAGCCGGGAATGGCGATGCCCTTCAGGATGGCGCGGCGGATCATCCGCTTGGTCTGCTCGTCGAGATAGGCGAAGTTGTAGGTGGCTATGTCGGTCGATTGGGCGTTCATTCGGCGGCCTCCCTTTTCTCTTCAGCCTTGTCCTCATTTTCCCGCGCTTCGTATTCGGCGCGCATGCGGCGCACGAGGCCGAGCTCGGCCTGGAAGTCGACATAGTGCGGCAGCTTCAGATGCTCGACGAAGCCGGTCGCCTGGACATTGTCGGAATGGGAGATGACGAATTCCTCGTCCTGCGCGGCGGCGACGATATCCTCGCCAAGCTCGCCGGCGCGCAGCGCCCGGTCGCACAGCGCCATCGCCATCGCCTTGCGTTCGCTCTGGCCGAAGACCAGGCCGTAGCCGCGGGTGAACTGCGGCGGCGCCTTGGCCGAGCCCTTGAACTGGTTGACCATCTGGCATTCGGTGACGCGGATCGAGCCCAGCGGCACGGCGAAGGGCAGTTCCGGCACGTCAAGCTCCAGCTCGACCTCGCCGATGCGAATTTCGCCGACAAAGGGGTGGTTGCGCGCATAGCCGCGCTGCGTCGAATAGCCGAGCGCCAGCAAAAAGCCCTCGTCGCCGCGCGACAGCGCCTGCAGGCGGATGTCGCGCGCCATCGGGAATTGCAGCGGCTCGCGGGTGATATCGCCTGGCACATGGTCCAACGGCATCTCGCCATCGGCCTCGATCAGGCCTTCATGGGCGAGGATCGCCGAGACGCGCGGCATGGCCTCCGGCTCGACCGGGCGCTGCGCCGGCGTCTCGACCTCAGCGCCGGCGGCGAGCTCCGGATCGAGCAGGCGGTGGGTGTAGTCGAAGTTCGGGCCGAGCACCTGGCCGCCGGGCAGGTCCTTGTAGGTGGCCGAGATACGACGCTCGACCTGCATGGCGCCGGTATCGACCGGATTGGTGTAGCCGAAGCGTGGCAGCGTGGTGCGGTAAGCGCGCACCAGGAAGATCGCCTCGATCATGTCGCCGCGTGCTTGGACGATGGCCAGAGCCGCCAACTCGCGATCATAGAGCGAGCCTTCGCTCATCACGCGATCGACGCCGAGCGCCAGCTGCTCGACAATCTGGTCGAGGCGCAGCGCCGGCACCGAGCGGTCGCCGCGGCGGCGATCGGCCAGCAGGCGGTGGGCATTGGCAATGGCGGCTTCGCCGCCCTTCACCGCGACGTACATGTCACGCCTCCATCGTCTTGATGCGGGTCGTGCGCGGCAGGCAGGCAAGGCTGCCCGGCGCCGCCAGGATGATGTCGACGCCGCGCGGAAAACGCTGGTTGTTCTGCTTCCACTGCTCGACGAAATGGCGCGGCATGCCCCGAGGCGCGATCATCGACGTCTTTTCGATGCCGGGGCCCTCAAGCAGCAGCGACGGGCCCGAGGCGAGGTCGTCGACCAGGAGGATCAGCGTCGTCGAGCGGTCGGGATATTCCTGCGTGCCTTGCGCAAAACCGTCGAGCGCGGCCATCTCCTTCGGATTGGCGATCAAGGCGAAATGCGCGTCGGCCGGCGTGTTGGCCAAGGGCGCGCCGGTGTGGAAGCCGAACCAGGCCTTGACCGAAGCTTCCGCCTGCAGCGGCGGATCGAGCCAGATCGGTGTATCGTTGTCGCACAGCGAGAGCGCCACGGCCCCGGCCGTCGCCGACAATGGCGCCGGCGGGTGGGTGAGTTGCGGCAGGGCCTGCACGGAGCCTGGGCGCGCCATCGCGTCCATGATGGCGCGGAAGACGGTTTGCGCGTTGAAGACTGGCTCGGCGAAGCCGCCGTCGATCGATTGCGTGGCGATATCCATCAGTCCTCTCCGCGCACCATGGTGAAGAAATCCACTTTCGTGGCCGCCGTCTCGACGCGCCGCGTCTCGCGCGCCGCATCGAGCGCCGCGCGCAAAGGCGCGGCGAGCTTCGTCTCGACTGCTTCACGCTGCGGCGGGTCCTGCCACAGCGCGTCGGCGATTGCGGCGAGCCTGGCCTTGTCCTTGTCGCGGCCGAGCGCGTAGGAATGGCCGACCTGGCCGGAGGGCAGCCGCACCGTGGCGCGGGTGACGGTCGCCTCGCCGACATTGAAGGGCGCGCCGCCGCCGCCGATGCGCCCGCGTACCGTCACCAGTCCGGTCTCGGGGCCGCGCAAGAGCTCGGCCTCGGAAGGCAGGCCCGCTTCGTTCCACAGGCGCGCGATCTCATCGGCTTCGGCATGCGCCAGCGTCTCCATCAAGGCTTTCCGCCCGGCCTGCTCGCGCGCTTCCTGTCCTCGCATGGCATTCCTCCCTGCATGCGTAAAATTTGTCTATTGATATAGACAACTATACAAATTATACTTATCTGGTAACGGGAGTCCATGACGGGTGGATGACAACCCGGAAAAATGCTTGGGGGCGATGGGTGACCGGACTGGCGAGCAGCATCGAAAGGCGCAACGGCGTGTCGCTGTGGCGGCAGATCGCCGACCGGATCCTGCAGGGGATCGCGAGCGGCGACTTCGCCGAGAACGCGGCGCTGCCGCCCGAAGTCGCGCTGGCGGAACGCTACGGCGTCAACCGCCACACGGTGCGTAGCGCCATTGCAGCACTGGTGCAGGAAGGCGTGTTGAAGGCCGAGCAGGGCCGCGGCACCTTCGTCCTGTCGCGCAAGCGGCTGTCCTATCCGATCGGCGCGCGCACGCGCTTCTCGACCGGGCTGCAGGGGCAGACGAGCGAGCGGCATATTGCGCTGTTGTCGTCCTCGACGGAGCCGGCCAGCCGGCGCATCGCCGAGGCGCTGGGCCTTGCCAAGGGCGCGGCCGTCATCCGGCTGGAGACGCGCGGCGAGGCCGACGGTCAAGCGGTGTCGCGCGCGACGACCTGGTTCGACGCCAAGCGCTTCGCCGGCATCGAGGCGGCAATGGCGGAAACGGGATCGATCACCGCCTCGCTGAAGCGCTTCGGCGTCAATGATTATCTGCGGCACTCGACGGTGCTGTCGGCACGCCATGCCGACGCCGACGACCTCGCAGCGCTCGATCTGCAGCCGGGCGCCATCGTGCTGGTCACCGTCGCCGTCAACGTCACGCTCGACGGTGAGCCGATCCAGTTCGCGGAGTCGAGGTTCCCGGCGGAGCGGGTGGAGTTGAGGTTGTCGGCCGGCGATTAGCCCACCGTAGTCATTCCGGGGGGACAACCCAGAAGTCGTCATCCACGGGCGGAGCGACGCGAAGCGGAGCGCAGACCCGAGGATCCATTCCGTTACCTCGACCGTGGAATGCGACAGAGCAGAATTCTGGATCGTCGCAGAGCTTCGAAGTCACGGAATGGATCCTCGGGTCTGCGCGCGTCGCTTCGCTCCTTGCTCCGCCCGCGGATGACGAAGGGGTAGGCGCTTCGGCCAATCACCAAGGCTGCGATTGCCAGATATCCAGGGCCGGAAATCTCTATGCCGGCGTCTCTCACCCCACCTCGATAACCGCCTTGATCAGCCCCGATTTCTCATGCGTCCATCGCGCCAGATCGCGCGGCGTTGCGGCGAGCGTGGTGCGATGGGTGACGAGCTTGCCCAACGGCACGGCGCCGTTGCGGATCGATGCGGCGACATGCTCGAAGTCGGCCTTCAGCGCGTTGCGGCTGCCGACCAGCGTCATCTCGCGCTTGTGGAATTCGGGGTCGGAGAAGGTGATGTCGTCCTTGACGACGCTGACCAGCACCAGCGTGCCGCCATGCGCGACATGGGCGAAGGCCGACTGCACCGATGCTGTGTTGCCGGTCGCGTCGAAGACGAGGTCGAACCCTTCGCCGCCGGTCGCCTGCCGCACTAGGTCGGCAGCCGATGCCTTCGAGGTGTCGAGCGGGGCAAAGCCGAGTTCCTTTTCGGCGAAGCCGAGGCGCTCGCTACTCATGTCCAACAGGCTGATATCCAGGCCGGCGATGCGGGCGAATATCGCCGTGCCGAGCCCGATAGGGCCGGCGCCGATGACCAGTGTACGCTGGCCGGGCTGCCCGAGCGATCGGCGCACCGCGTGCGCGCCGATCGCCAGGAATTCCACCGCCGCGGCATCGGCCAGCGACAGGCCGTTCGTCGGATAAAGGTTCTGCGCCGGCACCAGGATCTCGTCGCACATCGCGCCGTCCCGATGGACGCCCAGCACCTCGATCTTCACGCAGCAATTCGGCTTGCCATGCCGGCAGGCGATGCATTTGCCGCATGAAAGATAGGGGTTGATGATGACCGGTTCGCCGACGGCAAGATCGATGCCTTCTCCCTTTTCGACGATGGTGCCGGAAACCTCATGGCCCATGATGCGCGGATAAGCGAGGAAGGGATGCTTGCCTTCGAAGATGTGATAGTCGGTGCCGCAGATGCCGACATGGCTGACGGCGACGCGCGCCCAGCCGGGTGGTGGCGCGCCTGGCGCTGCGCGGTCTTCGAGGACAAGGTCGCCGGGCGAGCGGCAAACGACGGCTTTCATTGAACAGATCCAAAAAGGGCGCCGGCCTCGGTCCGGCCGGGCCGGCGCGTTAGTTTCTGGGAGGAGTCACTTGCCGCGACGGCGCAAGCCGTCGAAGTAGACGATGACGATGATCAGTGCTCCGGTGATGACGCGTTGCCAGAAGGTGTTGACGTTGAGCAGGTTGGCGCCGTTGTTGATCGTCGAAAGGATGAAAGAGCCGATCAGCGGCCCGTGCACGGAGCCGATCGCGCCGAAGAGCGAGGTGCCGCCGATCACCGACGAAGCAATGGCCTGCAGTTCGTAGGTGTCGCCCTGCGTCGGATTGCCGATGCCGATGCGCGAGGCGAGCAGCACGCCGACGAAGGCGGCGAGCAGACCGGAGAGGATATAGGCCATGAAGATGGTGCGCGGCACGTTGACGCCAGACAGGCGCGCGGCTTCGGCGTTGGAGCCGACCGAGAACAGATAGCGGCCCCAGCGCGTGTGGTGCAGGAAGATGTAGGACGGGATGGCGACCAGGATCACCATCCAGAACAGATAGGGGATGCCGAACAGCGAGCCGCGGGAGAAGGCCTGGAACGGATCGCTGTTGATCGAGATCGAGTTGCCGTTGGTCATCAGGAGGCCGATGCCGCGCAGCGAGGTCATGGTGGCCAGGGTGATGATGAAGGGCGGCAGGCCCATCTTGACGATGCCGAAGCCGTGGAAGAGGCCGATGGCGACGCCGACCAGCAAGGTGATCAGCACCGCCGCCCAGATCGGCCAGCCGGCATTGATCAGAAGCGCCACCACAACGGTGGTGAAACCGACCACCGCGCCGACCGACAGGTCGATGCCGCCGGTGATGATGACGAAGGTCTGGCCGACGGCGAGGATGGCGATCAGCGAGCCCTGGCGCAGAAGATTGGTGATGTTGAGCGCCGTGGCGAAGGAGGGCGTGGCGACGGCCAGCACGATCCACATCAGCAGCAGCAGGCCAAGCAGGGTCAGGCCGAAGAGCGCGTTGAAATTGCGCTTGGATTTTTCGGCGGGGATCGCCTCGGTGCTCATTTTTGTCCTCCCGTCTTTTCTTGTTTCTCGGCCAGCGCCTGACCCAGAATGTCCTCGTGGCTCGCGGTGCGGAACCCATGCGTGGCGACCAGCTTGCCGCGCCGGAACACGTGGAGCGTGTCGGCAAGCTCGTAGACTTCCGGCAGATAGGACGAGATCAGGATGATGCCGGCCCCCTTCGACAGCAGCGTCGAGAACAGGCGGTAGATCTCGGCCTTGGTGCCGACATCGACGCCCACCGTTGGCTCGTCGAAGATGAACAGCTTGGCGCCATGCGCCAGCCATTTGCCGATGACGATCTTCTGCTGGTTGCCGCCCGAGAGGCTGGAGGCGAGCGCGCTGCGTGTCGGCGTCTTGATGCGCAGGTCCGCGATCTGGCGATCGGCTTCGGCCTTCTCCTTGGCGCCCGAGATGAGCGCGTTGCTGGAAATGCGCTTGTAGATCGGCAGGTTGAGGTTCATGCCGACCGACAGGTTGAGGCACAGGCCCTGGTCGCGGCGGCTTTCGGGGGCCAGCGCCATGCCGAGCCTTATGGCGTCGTGCTCGGAATTGACCTGGACCTCCTTGCCCTGCCACAGGATCTGGCCGGCCGATTTCCTGTGACGGCCGTAAAGCGTGGTGACGAACTCGCTGCGGCCTGCGCCGATCAGACCATAGAGGCCAACGATCTCGCCGGCGCGGACGGTCACCGAGACATTCTCGAAACCTTTGCCGGAAAGGTTCTTCGTCTCGACGATCGTGGCGCCGGGCGTGAAATGTTCCTTGTGGTAGATCTGCTCGATCGAGCGGTTGATCATCAGCTTGACCAGCTCGGCCTCGTCGGTCTCGGCGATGTTGCGGGTGCCGACCAACGTGCCGTCGCGCAGCACCGAAACGCGATCGGCAAGCTCGAACACTTCCTCCATGCGGTGGCTGATGTAGATGATGGTGACACCTTCGCCCTTCAGCCTTCGGATCAGCTTGAAGAGCTGGTCGGCCTCCTTGCGGGTGAGATAGGCGGTCGGTTCGTCGAAGATCAGGAATTTCGTGCCGCGCACCGTGGCGCGAGCGGCGGCGATCAGCTGCTGCTGGCCGATGGTGAGATCGCCGAGCACGACATGCGCCGGCAGGTCGAAGCCCAATCCGTCGATGATCTTCTGCGCTTCCTTGACCATGGCGCGCTGCTGCAGGAGGCCGAAGCGGGACTCCTCCTCGCCGAGGAACATGTTGGCGGCGACCGTGAGATGGCGGCAAAGCACCACCTCCTGGTGGACGGCGTTGATGCCCAGCGCCATCGCCTCATGCGGCGTGGCCAAGGCCACTGGCTTGCCTTCCCAGATCACCTCGCCGGAGGTGCGCGGCATGACGCCGGTGAGCAGCTTGATGAGCGTCGACTTGCCGGCGCCGTTCTCGCCGACGATGGCGTGGATCTCGCCGGCCTTGAAGGCGAGATGCACCGCCTTCAGCGCATGCGTGCCAGGGTAGCGCTTTTCCAGCCCGTTGAGCTCGAGGATCGTCCTGCCCGGGGCCAGCGTGGGGGCGGGGTGCAGTTCCTGCGCCGTCGACGTCATGACAATCCTCCCACATTGGTCTCAACCATTGGGTATGCAGCGATGCGTCTGACGCGCATCTTGGAGTCAAAACCTAGATCAGGCCCGCGGATTTCCAAATCGCCTGACGGATGTTTCCGGGGCGCGAGGCCCCGGAAACGAGTGCGACGATGCTTGCTCAGTTGAGCTTCGGGTTGAGCAGCGCGTCGATCTTCGGGTCCTTCATGTTGTCCTTGGTGACGAGGTTGGCGCCTGTGTCGACATTGGCCTCCACCTTCTCGCCCTTCGAGGCAGCCAGAGCGGTCTTGACGCCGTCATAGCCCATCCGGTACGGGTCCTGGACGACGAGGCCGGAGATGACGCCGTCATTGAGGAACTTGATCAGCTTCTCGTCGCTGTCGAAGCCGATCAGCGCCACCTTGCCGCCGAGATTGTTCTCGGCGATGGCCTGGCCGACGCCCTGCGCCATGATCAAGTTCGAGGCGAAGATGCCCTTGAGGTCCGGATTGGCGGTGATCAGGTCGGTGGCGATGTTGAGGCCGGTGGTGGCCTGGCCGTCGGCGTATTTGTCGGCGACGAGCTCGAGGCCCGGATATTTGGCCTTGATCTGTTCGATGAAGCCCTGCTTGCGCTGCTCAAGCGAGCCGGCGCCGGGAAGGGCCGTGATCAGCGCGACCTTGCCTTCCACCTTGCCGCCATTGGCGGCGCCGATCGCGGCGGCGAGACCGTCAGCAGCAACGCGGCCGCCCTGGACGTTGTCGGTGGTGAGGAAGGAGGTGAAGGCCTTGGAGTCGGCGCCGGAGTCGATGCCGATGACCTTGACCTTGGAAGCCGCCTCATCGATCGGCTTGCCAAGCGCCTTGAACTCGGTCGGCGAGATGACGACGGCGGCGGGGTTGCTGGCGACGGCGTTTTCGAGGATCGAGATCTGGCCGTTGACGTCGGTCTCGGCCTGGGCACCGAGCTCCGGCACGTTGATGCCGAGGTCCTTGCCTGCCTTGCGGGCGCCGGCCAGCACGATCTGCCAGTAGAAGGAGGTGGTGTCCTTGACGATGATCGGAATGGTCACGTCGGCCGCCGAGGCGGGCGCCGAATGCATCGCGCCGGCAAGCATCGACGCTGCGGCCAGGGCCACGAAAGCACGGCGGTTGAGAAGGCTGGTCACGAATTTCATTAGGTTCCTCCCTAAGTCGCCTGGTGAAGGTTGCGGAAGCTCAATCTGGATAGGCGCGGCCCAAACGGAACTTTATCAATAAAAAACAGATGCCATTTTTGATAGAGCATTGCCATGGCCGATGCAAGCGGTGTCTGTTGCCGTTTGTGTGACGCGCGATGGATTTGCCTCCCCCTGCGGCTCCTCATTGGCAGCATGTCGGCGCTTCCGTTCCTCCCTGTGACATGGAACGATAATTTCACATAGCTGTCAATGTGGAATATTCATTCCATAATGAAGTCATGCGACAGTGAAGACCTAGTCGCGCTTCCGCCAATGGCCTTCGGACTAAAGCGTCGCGCCGAGATGCCAGGGAACGAACTCGTTGTCGCCGTAGCCGAACGCCTCGCTCTTGGTCTTGCGGCCGGACGCCGTCTCGATGATCAGCTCGAAGATCTCGCGGCCCATGCCGGCAATGGTCTTCTCGCCCGAGGCGATAACGCCACAATTGACGTCCATGTCCTCTTCCATCTGGTGGTACATGGTCGAGTTGGTGGCGACCTTGATCGACGGCGTCGGCCGGCAGCCGAAGCAAGAACCGCGGCCGGTGGTGAAGACGATGACATTGGCGCCGCCCGCCACCTGGCCGGTGGCCGAGACGGGGTCGTAGCCGGGCGTATCCATGAACACCAGGCCGTGGCCCGAAACCTTCTCGGCATAGCCGAAGACGCCATTCAACGGCGTCTGGCCGCCCTTGGCGACGGCGCCCAGAGATTTTTCCAGGATCGTGGTCAGGCCGCCGCGCTTGTTGCCGGGCGAGGGGTTGTTGTCGATCGAGGCGCCATGCTTGGCGGTATGGTCCTCCCACCATTTCACGAAGCCGTCGAGCTTGGCGGCGATCTCGGGCGAGGCGGCGCGATAGGCGAGCAGGTGCTCGGCGCCGTAGATCTCGGTCGTCTCCGACAGGATGCCGATGCCGCCGACGCCGGCCAGGATGTCGACAGCGGCGCCCAGCGCCGGATTGGCGGTGATGCCCGACATGCCGTCCGAGCCGCCGCATTGCAGGCCGACGACGATCTCGCTGACCGGGATGGGCTCGCGCTTGAGGTGGCCGACTTCCTCGGCGATCTCGGTGAGCACGCCCATCGCCTTCTCGACCGATTTGCGCGAGCCGCCGGCCTCCTGGATGTTGAAATGACGTTTTCCCGCCGCCACACCCTTCTGGCCGTAGAGGGTGAGCTGGTTGACCTCGCAGCCCAGCCCCACCATCATCACGCCGCCGAAATTCGGATGGCGAGCATAGCCCGCGAGCGTGCGGTGCAGAACCATCATGCCGTCACCGGTGCCGCTCATGCCACAGCCCTGGCCGTGGACGATCGGCACGAAGCCGTCGATGCCGGGATATTTTGGCAGAATCGTGCGGTTGGCCTCGTCGGCAATGGCGTGGCAGACGGTGGCCGAACAATTCACGCTGGCGATGATGCCGATGAAGTTGCGCGTGCCGGCGCGCCCGTCGGCGCGGCGGTAGCCCATGAAGGTGCGCTTGCGGTCGGCTTCGGTGGCGTGCTCGGCCTCGCTCGGCGGAACCACCGGCAGGCGGCCGCTCTCGAACACCAGATTGTGCGAATGGACATGCTCGCCGGGCGCGATGTCCTGGGTGGCGCGGCCGATCGCCTGCGCGTATTTCACCACGGCTTCGCCCGCGGTGATCGGCCTGATCGCAACCTTGTGGCCAGGCTCGATCACCGCGATCGCGGTGGCGCCACCCGGCAGCGCCGTGCCGATCTCGATGCGGCCGTTGGCGACCGCGACATTGTCGGCGGGGGAAAGAAGAATGGTGTTTGCGGGGTTCACGAGCGGCTGTCCTGGGTCATCCTGGGAATGCGGGCGGATTGACATGCGCCCGTTTGGGGGTAATGTCTTTTATCGTGAAAAAACAGTTTTGCGTCAATTGTTTTTTCATCACGGGCGGCTGGCGCCCCTTGTTCGATGCGCGACCGCCCGTTTGGCAAGCCGGCGAAAAACGATTCCGCTTTTCGGGGCCGTGCGCTAGGAGACACCGATCATATCGCGCTTTCGGCTGTCCGCCGCGAGCGTTGGGGGATACAGGCATGTCGAAGAGCAACAACGTCTACAAGGACGCGTTCAACCGCTGCCTGCGGCTGCTCGACGAGACCCAAAGCCTGCCGTCCGAGCCGGAACTCGGCACGCTGCTCGGTGTGAGCCGGACCACTGTGCGCAGCATCCTTTCGCGCATGGAAGAGACCGGGCTGATTGCCTGGAACAAGCGTAACAAGACAGTGCTCAGGGGACCGCTGCCGGAGGATTTCTTCCCCGAGGAAGAGACGGACTCGCTGGCCGAGATCATCGAGCGCTCCTTCATGCGCAGGCTGCTTGCCGGCGGCGCCGAGGCCGGCATGCAGATCAACGAACTGGAGCTGGCGCGCGAGATCGGGGTGGGCACCACCAGCGTGCGCGAATTCCTGATCCGGTTCTCGCGCTTCGGGCTCATCGAGAAGCGGCGCAACAGCCACTGGGTGCTGAAGGGTTTCACGCGCGCCTTCGCGCTGGAGCTGACCGAGATCCGCGAGATGTTCGAGCTGCGCTCGGCGGCGGCCTTCGCCGCCCTGCCGGTGGACAGCGCGGTGTGGGCCGATCTCGACCGGCTGGAGGTCGAACATCGCCAGCTTGCCAGCGACATAGCCACGCGCTTCAACGAATTCTCGGAGCTCGACGAGCGTCTCCACCGGCTGATCCACCGCGCCTCGCACAACCGCTTCATCGTCGACTTCTATGACGTGATCGCGATGATCTTCCACTACCACTATCAGTGGAACAAGGCCGAGGAGCGCCAGCGCAACGAGGTCGCGATCCAGGAGCATCTCGCCTATATCGCGGCGCTGAAGTCGCGCGATCCCGCCAAGGTAGACGTCGCCTGCCGCAAGCACCTGAAGTCGGCGCGCCAGACGCTGCTGAGCTCGATTCCCGAGGGACGGCAGGCGCAGCCCGCCGACGGTACGTTGTCAGGCACATTTGCCCGGGCATGAACGGGTATCGCGCCGCGTTGCCGCAGCGCGGTTTTGCCGATTTTCCCGCCTTATCGTCCGTGTTACGGTCGATCGAATTTCCGGGAGAGGCTTTGCGTTGCATATCCGGCTGAGACGATGGAGCATGCCGGCCGCGTTCGTTGCGGCGCTGCTCCTGTTGCTTCAGTCCTCTCTCGGCGCTTTCGCCTTCGGCGGGCCGTCGCAGCTCGATGCCTTCGGCAACGTCATCTGCACGCATGAAGGGGCCATAAAACTCCCCGGCGGCGATCCGCACCAGCAGCATATGCCGGCCTGCTGCTCGCTCGGCTGCAGCATGGTTTCGCCAGCGCATCTGCCGCCGCCGGAAGCAGGCGCGGTGGCCGGAACCGGGCTTTTCGAGGCGGTCACCTTCCAGCTTCCGGCCTTCCGGCATCAGGATTTCGCCCGCGACCGTTCTCCGGCCAATCCGCGCGCGCCGCCGGCAATAGTCTGATCCGCGGAATCCTCCGCGGGCCCGTTCATCAAAGATCACTGTTCGCGGCCGCAAAACGGCGCGATTCTCATATTCATGGAGCAACCATGTCCAAGCTTCTTTTCAAGGCGCAAACCTTCGGCCTTCGCGGCGCGCCGTTCCTTTTCCAGCAGCGCATTGGCCTTGCCGTGCTCAGCCTTCTGCTTCTCCTGGCTTGCGTTCCCTTCGCCATCGCACATGAATTCAAGGTCGGCGACCTCGAGATCGAGCATCCCTGGTCGCGGGCGACGCCGCCCGGCGCCAAGGTGGCCGGCGGCTATTTCACCGTGGTCAACAAGGGCAGCGCGCCCGACCGGCTGCTGTCGATTTCCTCCGACATCTCCGACAAAGTCGAGCTGCATGAGATGGGCGTCAAGGACGGCGTTATGACCATGCGGCCGGTCGAGGGCGGGCTGGAGATCCCGGCCGGCGGCAAGGTCGCGCTGAAGCCCGGCGCCTACCATCTGATGTTCACCGGCTTGAAGCGGCAGCCGAAGCAGGGCGAGAAATTCCCGGCGACGCTGACCTTCGAGAAGGCCGGCAGCGTCAAGGTCGAGTTTGCCGTCGAAGGCATGGGCGAGACCGGCAGTGGCGACATGGACATGGACCACGCCGAATAATCCGCCAAATCGAAATCAGAGGGACAATTCATGATGAAGTATCTTCTGGCGGCGGGCGTGCTTTGCGCGCTCGGAACCAATGCCGCGCTCGCCCATATCACGCTGGAAACGCAGGAAGCGGCTGTCGGCTCCACCTACAAAGCAGTCTTGCGCGTGCCGCATGGCTGCGAGGGCAAGGCGACGACGGCCGTGCGCGTGCAGATCCCCGAAGGCGTCATCGCGGTGAAGCCGATGCCCAAGCCCGGCTGGACGCTGCAGATCAAGAAGGGCAAATACGAGAAATCCTACCAGCTCTATGGCGAGACGCTGACCACCGGCGTGAAGGAAGTGGACTGGAGCGGCGGCAATTTGCCGGACGAATTCTATGACGAATTCGTCTTCCGCGCCTCGCTGGCGGCCGACCTGCCGGCCGGCCAGATGCTCTATTTCCCGGTGGTGCAGGAATGCGGCGACGCCACCGACCGCTGGATCGAGATCCCGGCGGCGGGCCAGGATGAGGACGCCTTGGAAAGTCCGGCGCCCGGCATCAAACTACTGCCGAAGAGATGATCTTTATTGGCGCGCTCCATCGGGGCGCGCCACCATTTCCTGTAAGACGGCATGAACGCAGCACAATCTTCCCCGACGATGCGCCTGCATACCGGCCCGATTGCCTGGCTGGTGGCACTGCTCGTGGCGATGGCGGTGTTGGCCATGCCCGGGCGAGCCTTCGCGCATGCGGCGCTGGTCGCGACAGATCCTGCCGACGGCGCCTTGCTGGAGCAAAGCCCGGCGCAGTTTTCGCTGATCTTCAGCGAGCCCGTCTCGCCGCTGGTGCTCACTCTTGTGCGGCCGGACGGCTCGCAGCTTGCTTTGACATCCTTCCGTCTCAACGACCAGACGGTCGAGATCGACAATCCCGAAACGCTTAAATACGGCACGCATGTTTTGAGTTGGCGGGTGGTGTCGGTCGACGGCCATCCGGTCGGCGGTTCGGCGCTGTTTTCCATCGCCGCGCCAAGCGCGGCACCGACCGCGGGCGAAGCCGTGGACTGGACGCTGCGCGCGGCGATCTGGGCCGCTAGGTTGTTTTTCTATGCCGGCCTCTTCCTCGGCGTCGGCGGCGCGTTCGCTCTCGCCTTGCTGGCCGGGGACGTGCGCCGCGGCCGGCGCTTTGTCGCCGCGGCCCTCATTTTCGGCCTCGCCGGCGCGCCGGTGTCGCTTGGGCTGCAAGGACTGGATGGGCTTGGCGCCCCGCTCGCGCGCTTTGCAGCGCCGGCCGTCTGGAAGACCGCGCTGGAGACGAACTATGTCTGGACCGTGCTGATCGGCCTGATCGCTCTTGGTCTCGCTTTGCTGTCGCTTGCCGGGCCGTCGGGTCTTCGCAAGCCGTCGGCAGGCGCAGCACTGCTTTGTGTCGGCGGCGCTCTTGCCGCCAGCGGCCACGCCAGCGCCGCCGAACCGCAATGGCTGACGCGGCCGCTGGTGTTCCTGCATGGCACTGCAATCGCCTTCTGGGCCGGCGCGCTGGCACCGCTCGGCCTGGCATTGCGGCGGGAGCCGGCGGAAGCAAAAGTCTTTCTGCGGCGCTTCTCCCGGGCGATCCTGCCGGTCGTCATCCTGCTTGCCGCAAGCGGCATCGTGCTTGGAGTCATCCAGGTGCAAGAGCCGGCTGCGCTGGTCCACACCGCCTATGGCCGCCTGCTGCTGCTCAAGCTGGCGCTGCTGCTCTTCCTGTTCACGCTAGCCGCGGTCAATCGCTGGACGTTGACGGCGCCCGCCGAGGCCGGTGACACGGAAGTGCAGCGACGGCTGGTGCGCTCGATCGGCATCGAGGTGGTGATTGTGCTCGCGATCTTCGGCGTCGCCGCCGGCTGGCGCTTCACCCCGCCGCCGCGCGCGCTGGCGATCGCCGCGGCGCAGCCGGTGTCGATCCATATCCACACGCTGGAAGCTATGGCCGATCTCAGCATCACGCCTGGACATGCGGGCGCGGTCGCGGCGTCGATGGTGATTATGACCGGTGATTTCGGACCGCTCGACGCCAAGCAGGTGACGCTGGTGCTGTCGAAGCCGGATTCCGGCATCGAGCCGATCAAGCGGCCGGCGAGGAAACCCGGCGACGGCACCTGGCGCGTCGATAATCTCGTCATTCCGCTGCCCGGCCGATGGAACGCCCGGCTCGATATCCTCGTTTCGGATTTCGAGGCGGTAAAAATCGAGGCGCCGATCGACATCCGATCCGATTGAGATCCAGTCCATATAGAATACGGCGAGGCGGTTGACGGCGCCGCCAAGGCCCGTCATTCATCTTGCGAAACAGTGGGCATCGCGCGGAACGCGGCCACAACAAGCATTCGAAAGCAGGGAAGAAACGATGGAAAAAGCCGAAATCGGCCTGATCGGCCTTGGCACGATGGGCTCCAACCTGGCGCTCAACATCGCCGAGCACGGGCACCGCATCGCCGTCTTCAACCGCACGCCGTCGCGCACCGACGCCTTTGTCGAGAGCGCCGGTCCGCTGAAGGACATGGTCGTTCCCTGCTACAGCCTGGAGGAGCTTGCCGCGGCGATCCGGCCGCCGCGGCCGATCATCATCATGGTGCTGGCCGGCAAGCCGGTCGACGAGCAGATCGCGGCACTGCGCGGCGTGCTCTCCGACAAGGACATCGTCATTGATGCCGGCAACGCCAATTTCCGCGACACAATGCGCCGCTTCTCGGAACTCTCCGGCTCGGGCTTGACCTTCATCGGCATGGGTGTGTCCGGTGGCGAGGAAGGCGCCCGCCATGGGCCCTCGATTATGGTCGGCGGCACTGAAGAATCCTGGAAGCGCGTCGAGAAGGTGCTGACCGCAATCTCGGCCAAGTTCAAGGACGAGCCTTGCGCGGCTTGGCTCGGGCACGACGGCGCCGGCCATTTCGTGAAGACCATCCACAACGGCATCGAATATGCCGACATGCAGATGATCGCCGAGATCTACGGCATATTGCGCGACGGGCTCGGCATGGCGCCCAAGGAGATCGGCAAGGTGTTCGAGGAATGGAACAAGGGCCGGCTCAACTCCTACCTGATCGAGATCACCGCCAAGGTGCTGGCCGCCGACGATCCCAAGACCGGCAAGCCGGTGGTCGATATCATCCTCGACCGCGCCGGGCAGAAGGGCACCGGTAAATGGTCGGTCATCGAGGCGCAGCAGCTCGGCATTCCGGCCACCGCCATCGAGGCGGCGGTCGCGGCGCGCGTGCAGTCCTCGATCAAGGACGAGCGGCAGGCGGCTGAAAAGGCTTATGGCGATATCGGCGTCGAGAAGATCGCCGGCGACAAGGCCGCGCTGCTCAAGGATCTGGAGTTGGCGCTGTTCGCCGGCAAGATCGCGGCTTACGCGCAAGGGTTCGCGGTGATGAGCGGCGCATCCAAGGAGTTCAACTGGAACCTGCCGATGCCGACCATTGCCAAGATCTGGCGCGCCGGCTGCATCATCCGCTCGCAGATGCTGGACACGATGGCCGAGGCCTTCGGCTCGGGCAGCGCGTCCACCAACCTCCTGATGGCGCCGGCCTTCATCGCGATGATGAAGGAAGCGCATCCGTCGCTTCGGCGTATCGTGGCCAGGGCGTCCGAGGCCGGCTCGCCGGTGCCGGCGCTGTCTTCGGCGCTGGCCTATTTCGACAGCTATCGCCAAGGACGCGGCACGTCGAACCTCATCCAGGCGCAACGCGACTTCTTCGGCGCGCATGGTTTTGAGCGCATCGGCGAGCAGGGCGCCTTCCATGGCCCGTGGGGGAGCGGCGCGGGGCACTAACCCCGATAGGGCAGGACCTCACTCGGCTTGCTCAGCGACTGCAGTGAGCCGGGTTCCTTGCCTGCAATCCAGCCAAGCACGGCGCGGGCGAGCTCGTAGCCGGCCAGCCGGAAATCCTCGTTGACGACGAGCAGCTCCCGTCGAAATAGGTGCAGCACCTCCGAGGACTGTTTCGACACCACGTCGACATCGCGGCCGAGCTTCAGGCCGGCATCCTCGATGCCAGCGACGACGGCGAGCGTTGCCGCGGCGGCGCTGCTGATGATGCCGTCCGGGCGGTCGTCTCGGCGCATGAGCTGGGCGGTGCGCATCCTGATCTGCTCAATCGTATGGTCGATCGAGACGGTGTTGAAGGGCACCTCCGAGGCGCCGACCTCGCTCAGCGCATCTGCAAAGCCGTTCACCGTATAGCGGAAATAGGTGAGGCCAACCGGGGGCGTCACGAGGGCAAGCCGGTTGCGGCCTTTGGCGGCGAGCGCGCGGACGGCTTCGCCGGCAAAGGCGTAATTGTCGAAGTCGTGATAGGGATGCACCAGCCCCATGTCGGTGCGGCCATGCGTGGCGAAGGGAACGCCGTGCTCCAGCATGTAGCGCGCCCGCGGATCGTTGGGCTGCGTGCGCGATATGATGACGCCGTCGGCCGAGCCCGTCTCGACCAGATAGCGCACCGGGTCGAGCGAATCCTGCGAGCGCGAATAGGGCGTGACGATCAGGTGATAGGGCGTGTCGGCGATGACCTCGGTGACGCCGTAGATGATGTCCGAGACGAAGCTCATCAGCTCGTGCTCGGTGTTCAGCACAAGCGAGATGACGTTGGTCTTGCCGGTCCTCAAGCGCACGCCGGCGCGGTTCGGACGATAGCCGATCTGTTTGGCGACGAGCTGGACGCGGCGCCTGGTCTCGGCGCCGATCTCGGGCGCATCCTTCAGCGCACGCGACACCGTCGTGACGCCAAGCCCGGTCATGAAGGCAAGCGTCTTCAGCGTCGGCCGCTCCTTGCCTGACGCGTCGTCGCCCTTCTTCGTTACCCGTCTATCCATTCGTCCCGCCCGCCAGGCGCATAGCAGCCGCGGGGCCAGCCGGCAATCGTGCGGCGTTGACGACTGCGCGACTTCTGCCCGCGGCGAGCACCAGTATACTGAAACGTTACAGATTGCCAATCTTCGTGATTGGCCGGCAAGGTCACGACCTTTGCAGTCCGCGGGCGGAGATGAACCCAAAGTCCCTGGAATCAAAAAGAAATATCGATCTGGGACCGGTTTCAGCCACGATCAATCACTTTGGCACCAGCTTTGGCGCTTTGAGAGAAGGATTTTGTTCGCGCCTCGAAAAAATCTTAGGCCGCTTTAAGACAAGGGGTTGCCTATGCCGGCCATTTGCCGTATCCAAAATCTGTAACGTTTCAGATTCTGGGAGGAAGCCGAAATGCGATACAAATTCCTGACTGCCGCCTTTGCCGCGACGGTTGCGCTCAACTTTGCCGGTCCGGCGGCTGCGACCGACCTCGAAGTCACCCATTGGTGGACTTCGGGCGGTGAAGCGGCGGCGGTGGCCGAGCTTGCCAAGGCATTCGATGCCACGGGCAATCACTGGGTCGACGGTGCCATCGCAGGCTCCGGCGGCACGGCGCGGCCGATCATGATCAGCCGCATCACCGGCGGCGACCCGATGGGCGCCACTCAGTTCAACCACGGCCGCCAGGCCGAGGAACTGGTCCAGGCCGGGCTGATGCGCGACCTCACCGACATCGCCACCAAGGACAAATGGACCGAGATCGTGCGGCCAAAGAGCCTGCTCGACTCGTGCACCATCGAGGGCAAGATCTATTGCGTGCCGGTCAACATCCATTCCTGGCAATGGCTGTGGCTGTCGAATGACGCCTTCCAGAAGGCCGGCGTGCCGACGCCGAAGGACTGGAATGAATTCGTGGCCGCCGCTCCGGCGCTGGAGAAAGCCGGTATCATCCCGCTCGCGGTCGGCGGGCAGCCCTGGCAGGCATCGGGCGCCTTCGACGTGCTGCTGGCCGCGGTTGGCGGCACCGACGCCTTCCTGAAAGTGTATAAGGACAAGGACGCCAAATTCGCCGCCGGTCCCGAAATCGCCAAGGTGTTCAAGGCGGCGGACGACGCCCGCAAGATGGCCAAGAACACCAATGTGCAGGACTGGAACCAGGCGACCAATCTCGTCATCACCGGCAAGGCCGGCGGCCAGATCATGGGCGACTGGGCGCAGGGCGAGTTCCAGGTCGCCGACAAGACCGCCGGCAAGGACTATACCTGCCTGCCCGGCCTCGGCCTGAATGAGGTGATCGCCACCGGCGGCGACGCCTTCTACTTCCCGCTGCTCAAGGACGCCGACAAGTCCAAGGCGCAGGAAGTGTTGGCCGAAACGCTGCTCGATCCCAAGACCCAGGTCGCCTTCAACCTCAAGAAGGGCTCGCTGCCGGTGCGCGGCGACGTCGACCTCAACACGGCGAACGACTGCATGAAGAAGGGCCTCGCCATTCTCGCCAAGGGCGCCGTCATGCCGTGGACGGACCAGCTGCTCTCGCAGGACAGCCAGAAGCAGAAGGAGGACCTGTTCTCCGAATTCTTCGCCAAGCCCGACATGACGCTCGAAGACGCGCAGAAGCGCTTCGCCGACATCATCGCGTCGGCCGACTGATCGACGGCGCCCCCGCCAACTCCCGACCCCAGCCTATCCGGGGCCGGGAGCCTGACGTCTCATTGCCCGGCTGCCGAGATGAGCAACAGCGAACGCCCGAATCAGCTTTTCCGCAACCTGAACGCCAAGATCGCGTCGATCCCGATGATCCTGACGGCTCTGGTGGTGTTCGTCGGCGGTACGGCCTGGACGGTGCTCTATTCCTTCACCAATTCGAAGCTCCTGCCGCGGCTCAACTTCGTCGGGCTCGACCAGTACCACCGGCTCTGGTCGACATCGCGCTGGCTGGTCTCGATCGAGAACCTCTTGATCTATGGCGCGATCTCGCTGGTGTTCTCGCTGGTCATCGGCTTTCTGCTGGCGGCGCTTCTCGACCAGAAGATCCGGTTCGAGGACACGTTCCGCACCATCTTCCTCTATCCCTTCGCGCTGTCCTTCATTGTCACCGGGCTGGTCTGGCAATGGCTGCTCAATCCGGATTTCGGCGTGCAGCGCGTGGTGCGCGACCTCGGCTGGACGAGCTTCAGCTTCGACCCGCTCTACAATTCCAGCATCGTCATCTACGGCATTTCGATCGCCGCGCTCTGGCAGGGCACGGGGCTCATCATGTGCCTGATGCTCGCCGGCCTGCGCGGTATCGACGAGGACATCTGGAAGGCGGCGAGAGTGGACGGCATCCCCGCCTGGAAGACCTATCTCTTCATCATCATCCCGATGATGCGGCCGGTCTTCATCACCACGCTGGTGATCATCGCCGCGGGCATCGTCAAGGTCTATGACCTCGTCGTGGCGCAGACCAGCGGCGGCCCCGGCATCGCCTCGGAAGTGCCGGCCAAATATGTCTATGACTACATGTTTTTCGCCCAGAATCTCGGCCAGGGTTTCGCCGCCTCGACCATGATGCTGCTTTCGGTGGTGATCGTCATCGTGCCCTGGGCCTATCTCGAATTCGGAGGCAAGAAACGTGGCTGACGTCGCCTCCCTATCCCCCGGCGCCGAAGCGCTCAGGCGCGATGCCGCCGGCCCCAGCGGGCCGAAGCCGCGGCATGTGCTGTCGCGCCGCAACATCTTCCTCTACGGCACGCTCATCGTTGTCGCGCTCTATTATCTTCTGCCGCTTTACGTGATGATCGTCACATCGCTGAAGGGCATGCCCGAGATCCGCCTCGGCAACATTTTCTCGCCGCCGATGGAGATCACCTTCGAGCCTTGGGTGAAGGCCTGGGCCACCGCCTGCACCGGGCTCAATTGCGACGGGCTGTCGCGCGGCTTCTGGAATTCGGTGCGCATCACCGTGCCGTCGGTGCTGCTCTCGATCGCGATCGCCTCGGTGAACGGCTATGCCCTGGCCAACTGGCGCTTCAAGGGCGCCGACACCTTCTTCATCATCCTGATCGTCGGCGCCTTCATTCCCTATCAGGTGATGATCTATCCGATCGTCATCATCCTGCGCGAGATCGGCATCTACGGCTCGCTGACCGGGCTGGTGATCGTGC
The DNA here is from genome assembly GCF_003952425.1 of Mesorhizobium sp. M2A.F.Ca.ET.046.03.2.1. NCBI lineage: Bacteria > Pseudomonadati > Pseudomonadota > Alphaproteobacteria > Hyphomicrobiales > Phyllobacteriaceae > Mesorhizobium > Mesorhizobium sp. M2A.F.Ca.ET.046.03.2.1. Next base: position 4,470,406 of record NZ_CP034449.1, read on the forward strand.
ATTCGATCTTCGGCATGCCGATCCTGACGCTGCTCTTCCGCAACTATTTCACCTCGATGCCCGAGGAATTGTTCCGCGCCGCGCGCGTCGACGGCGCCGGCTTCTGGGGCATCTACCTGCGCATCATGCTGCCGATGTCGCTGCCGATCTTCGTCGTCGCCATCATCCTGCAGGTGACCGGCATCTGGAACGACTTCCTGTTCGGCGTCGTCTACACGCGCCCCGACACCTATCCGATGACGGTGCAGCTCAACAACATCGTCAATTCGGTGCAAGGCGTGAAGGAATACAACGTCAACATGGCCGCAACCATCCTGACCGGGCTGGTTCCGCTCATCGTCTACTTCGTTTCCGGCAAGCTCTTCGTGCGCGGCATTGCCGCCGGCGCGGTGAAAGGATGATGATGGACATCGCCAATCCCAGCGTTTCGATCCAGGACTTGTCGCTCAATTTCGGCGCCGTCTCGGTGCTGCAGACGCTCAACCTGGATGTCGCCGAGGGCGAGTTCATCGTGCTGCTCGGACCGTCCGGCTGCGGCAAGTCGACCTTGCTCAACTGCATCGCCGGTCTGCTCGACATTTCGGACGGCCGCATCTTCATCAAGGGCAAGAACGTCACCTGGGAAGAACCGAAGGATCGCGGCATCGGCATGGTGTTCCAGTCCTACGCGCTCTATCCGCAGATGACGGTGGAGAGGAACCTTTCCTTCGGCCTGCGTGTCGCCGGCGTGCCGAAGGACGAGATCGCCAAGCGCATCGCCCGCGCCGCCGAGATCCTGCAGATCGAGCCGCTTTTGCAGAGGAAGCCCTCGGCGCTTTCGGGCGGCCAGCGCCAGCGCGTTGCGATCGGGCGGGCGCTGGTACGCGACGTCGATGTCTTCCTGTTCGACGAGCCGCTCTCCAATCTCGACGCCAAGCTGCGTTCGGAATTGCGCGTCGAGATCAAGCTGTTGCACCGCCGCCTGCAGAACACGATGATCTACGTCACCCACGATCAGATCGAGGCGATGACGCTGGCCGATCGCATCGCGGTGATGAAGGGCGGCGTGATCCAGCAGCTAGATGCGCCGCAGACGATCTACAACCGCCCCGTCAACCGCTTCGTCGCCGGCTTCCTCGGTTCGCCGGCGATGAATTTCATCGACGGCAGGCTGGAGAAGGACGGCGGCGACTGGCACTTTGCCGTGGAGGATGTACGCATCCCGCTTGCGACCTATGCCTTCGAGAAGGAGCCGGCGCCAGGCCCCGCGGTGTTCGGCATCCGGCCCGAGCATGTCGCCTTCAACAGCGGCACGGGCTGGCCCTTCGCCGCGACGGCTAATGTCGAGGTCGTGGAGCCCATGGGTTCCGATACGCTGGTGTGGCTGAAACTCGGCGGGCAGAACTTCACCGTGCGCGTCACCTCCGAACGCACGCCGAAGAACGGGGATCCGGTCAGCGTCGGCTTCGATCCGATGCGCGCCTCGCTCTTCGACGCTCAAACAGGCAACCGAATTTAATCTCCCAGGACCAACCGAACGGACAGGACAGATGAACTGGTCATTCCAACTCTACAGCGCCCGCAATTTCCAGCCATGGGACAGCGTGGTGAGAATGCTCGGCGAGCTCGGCTACAAGCAAGTGGAGGGTTTCGGCGGCGTCTATGACGACCCGAAAGCCTTCCGCGCCGAGCTCGACAAGAACGGGCTGGCGATGCCGACCGGGCATTTCTCGATCGACGCGCTGGAAAACGACTTCGGCGGCGTGCGCAAGATCGCCGACGCGCTCGGCATCACGCTGCTGGTCTGCCCCTATCTGATGCCCGACCAGCGTCCTTCCGACAGCGCCGGCTGGCGCGGCTTCGGCGAGCGCCTGGCCAAGGTGGGCGAGACGGCGAAAAAGGCTGGCTACGGCTTTGCCTGGCACAACCATGATTTCGAGTTCAAGGCGCTTGCCGACGGCTCGCTGCCGCAGGACCACATCCTGTCTGCCGCACCCGACATCGGCTGGGAAATGGACGTCGCCTGGGTGCTGCGCGGCGGCGCCGATCCTCTGCCCTGGATCGAAAAACATGGCAAGCGCATCGTCGCCGTGCACGTCAAGGATATCGCCAAGCCCGGCGAGGGGCTGGACGAGGACGGCTGGTCCGATGTCGGCCACGGTACGATCGATTGGGCGGGCCTGTTCAAGACATTGCGCGCCAAGAGCGCGGCGCAGTATTTCATCATGGAACAGGACAATCCCAATGACATCGAGCGCTATGCCCGTCGCTCGATCGCGGCAGCCAAAAGCTGGCAGGAGTAATTGAAATGGCAGACAAGCTTGGCGTCGGCGTCATCGGCTGCGGCAACATATCAAAGGCATATTTCTCGCTGGCGCCGCTGTTCCGCGGCATCAAGATGCGCGCCTGCGCGGACATCAACATGGACGCGGCGAAAGCGCGGGCAAAGGAGTTCAAGCTGCGCGCCGAGACGGTCAACGACCTTCTCAAGGATGACGAGATCGACATCATCGTCAATCTCACCATTCCGGCGGTGCATTACGAAGTGTCGAGGCAGGCGCTCGACGCCGGCAAGCATGTCTATTCGGAAAAACCTTTCGTTCTGTCGATCGAGGAAGGACTCGACCTCAAGAAACGGGCCGAGAAGAAGGGCCTGCGCATCGGTTCGGCGCCGGATACGTTCCTCGGCGGCGCGCACCAGCTGGCGCGCGAGCTGATCGACAGCGGCAAGCTCGGCAAGATCACCAGCGGCACCTGTCATGTGATGGGCCACGGCATGGAGCACTGGCATCCCAATCCGGACTTCTTTTTCCAGCCGGGCGCCGGCCCGGTGCTCGACATCGGACCTTACTACGTCACCAACCTGATCCAGCTGATCGGGCCGGTGAAACAGGTGGCGGCCTTCGCAACGACCCCGGCGAAGGTGCGGACGATCAGCTCCAAACCGCGCGCGGGCGAAAAAATCCCGGTCAACACGCCGACCACGATCCATGCGCTGCTCGAATTCGCCAACGGCGCGGTGATAACGCTCAACACCTCCTGGGACGTCTGGAGTCATGGCCACGCGCCGATGGAGCTCTATGGCGAATTGGGCACCGTCTTCGTGCCGGACCCGAATTTCTTCGGCGGCGAGGTACGCTTCACCGACGCGGCCAAGCCGGTGAAGAAGCTGCCGAAATGGAACCACCCGTTCGGCGTGCCGAACGAGATGCACGGCCAGGGCATGATGGCCAATTACCGCACCGCCGGTCTTGCCGACATGGCGATCGCAATCGCCGAAGGGCGGCCGCACCGCTGCTCGATGGAGCTGGCGCTGCACGCCGTCGACGTGATGACCGGCATCCTGCGTTCCGGCGAAAGCGGCAAATACGTCACCATGCAGACGACCTGCGAGCGGCCGGCCGCGCTCGGCGTCAAGGACGCGAAGGCGCTGCTGGCCAAGAAAAACTAGGTGGCAACCCCTCCCCGTTTCGGCGGGGAGAGGGTAAGGGTAGGGGCAAGCATCGATTCAATTGACCCCTGAGCCGAGCATGAAGTCGCCCGAAAACCGCTCCGCACTTTTCGGCTTCATGCTCTAGCGGCGCTCGCGGCGCCGCTTCGATCCCGAGGATTTTTCCCATGCCCTATGTCGCCGCCGAGAACCGCTACGAAAAGATGATCTATAACCGCTGCGGCCGCTCCGGCCTCAAGCTGCCGGCGATCTCGCTCGGGCTGTGGCACAATTTCGGCAACGACACGCCGCACCGGACCAAGCAGGCGATCGTGCGCAAGGCCTTCGACCTCGGCATCACGCATTTCGATCTCGCCAACAATTACGGTCCGCCGCCCGGCTCGGCGGAGACCGCGTTCGGCGAGATCCTGCGCACCGATTTCGCCGCCTATCGCGACGAGATGATCATCTCGACCAAGGCCGGCTACGAGATGTGGGCGGGTCCCTATGGCGAATGGGGCAGCCGCAAATATGTGCTGGCGAGCCTCGACCAGAGCCTGAAGCGTATGGGGCTCGACTATGTCGATATCTTCTATTCGCACCGCTTCGACCCGGAAACGCCGCTCGAGGAAACCATGGGCGCGCTCGACCACGCGGTGCGCTCGGGCAAGGCGCTTTATGCCGGCATCTCGTCCTACAACTCGCAGCGCACCCGCGAGGCGGCCGATATTCTGCGGCAGCTCGGCACCCCTTGCCTGATCCACCAGCCGAGCTATTCGATGCTCAACCGCTGGGTCGAGGAGGACGGGCTGCTCGACACGCTGGAGGGGCTGGGCATCGGCTCGATCGTCTTCTCGCCGCTGGCGCAAGGCATGCTGACCGACAAATATCTCGGCGGCATCCCCGAGGGCAGCCGCGCATCCCAGGGCAAGTCGCTCAGGCAGGCCTTCATCAACGACAAGTCGATCGCCAACATCAAGGCGCTCAACGCCATTGCCACTCGCCGCGGCCAGACGCTGGCGCAGATGGCGCTGGCCTGGGTGCTGCGCAAGGGCCGCGTGACCACGGCCCTGATCGGCGCCAGCCGGCCGGAACAGGTCGAGGATTGCGTCGGCGCGCTCAAGGCGCTCGAGTTCTCCGATGCCGAGCTTGGCGAGATCGATACTTACGCGCGTGAGTCCGACATCAACCTCTGGGCGGCTTCCGCCGAACGCAAAGGGCCGCCGCGCAAGTAGCGGTTAGCCGGCGAACCGTCTCGCCCGACCTGTGCCTGAGGAGACGCGCTGCGGAAACAGTGGCAAAATCGCTCGTTCGTCGCTATCTCAGGGGAAATTGAAGTCCTTGGCATGCGGTCGCGCGTGCAAGCGTCGATTGGGCGAACAAGATGACGGCAAGAGATGCGCTGACCAAGAACCAGCTCTGCGTGCTCGAGAAGCTAGAGGCGTCCAGCGGGCCGCTCAGCGCCTATACGCTGCTCGACCAGTTGCGCGAGCGCGGTTTTCGCGCGCCGCTGCAGGTCTACCGGGCGCTCGACACGCTGGTGAAGTCCGGCTTCGTGCACCGGCTGGAAAGCCTCAATTCCTTCGTCGCCTGCGCCGAGCCGCACGACCACAGCCATTCGATGACCGCCTTCGCCATCTGCGACAATTGCGGCCAGGTGACCGAAATGTCCGACCACGACGTCGGCCATCGGTTGGACGAATGGGTGCGCTCGACGGGATTCGCGGCCAAGAAGGCGGTGATCGAGTTTCGCGGCGTTTGCGCGAAGTGCAGGGCCGAGGCTGCGTAAGTATCAGCTAGCCGGTTGACGCCGGCGCGGAGCCCCCCTCTCTGTCCTGCCGGACATCTCCCCCTCAAGGGGGAGATCAGCCGTAGTCACGGCTTTCGCCAATCTTCAAACGTTGCAAGACGAGCGCCGGCGCCGGAACCGCCAATCTCCCCCCTTGAGGGGGAGATGTCCGGCAGGACAGAGAGGGGGGGCGACGGATCGCGGCGCCTCTCGGCATGCCGCCTAATGCGCCTCGTCCCAATTGTCCGCCGCCCGGGCGTCGACATGCAGCGGCACCGACATTGAGACCGCCGGCATCGGCGCGTTTTCCATGACCCGGCGCACGACGGGGATAGTCGCTTCGACTTCCGCTTCCACCGTTTCGAAGATCAGTTCGTCATGCACCTGCAGCAGCATGCGGGCCGAGAGTTTCGCTTTCTCCAGCGCCTCTTCCATATGCACCATGGCGCGGCGGATGATGTCTGCGGCGGTGCCCTGCAGCCTGGCGTTGATCGAGGCGCGCTCGTTGAAGGCGCGGACCGACGGGTTGGAGGATCGTATCTCCGGATAGTGGATGCGCCGGCCGAAGATGGTTTGCACGAAGCCGTTTTCCCGCGCGTAGGCCTTGGTTTCCTCGATATAGTCGCGGATGCCCGGGAAGCGCTCGAAATAGCGCTTGATGTAGGCGCCGGCCTCGTCGCGCGGGATCGACAATTGGTTGGCGAGGCCGAAGGCCGAGATGCCGTAGATGATGCCGAAGTTGATCGCCTTGGCACGCCGGCGCACCTCCGAAGGCATGCCTTCGACCGGCACGTTGAACATTTCCGACGCGGTGATGGCATGGATGTCGGCGCCGTCGGCGAAGGCCTGCTTGAGCTGCGGGATCTCGGCGACATGGGCAAGCACGCGCAGCTCGATCTGGCTATAGTCGGCCGAGACCAGCTTGTGGCCCTTCTCGGCGATGAAGGCGGTCCTGATCTTGCGGCCCTCGGCGGTGCGCACCGGAATATTCTGGAGGTTGGGATCGGAGGATGACAAGCGGCCCGTGGTCGTCGCGGCGAGCGCGTATGAGGTATGCACGCGGTTGGTGCCGGGGTTGATGAAACCGGGCAGCGCGTCGGTATAGGTCGACTTCAGCTTGGTGAGCTGGCGCCAGTCGACGATCTTGCGCGGCAGCTCATGGCCTTCGGCGGCGAGGTCTTCCAGCAGCTGCGCCGAGGTCGACCATTGCCCCGTCTTGGTCTTCGAGCCGCCCGGCAGGCCCATCTTGCCGAACAATATGTCGCCCAGCTGTTTGGGCGAGCCGATGTTGATGCGCTCGCCGACGATGCCGTAGATCTCTTCCTCGACGCGGGCGGCGCCCTGCGCCAGCTCGCCCGAAAGCCTAGACAGGATCTGCCGGTCGACCGAGATGCCGCGCTGCTCCATGCGGGCAAGCACCGGCACGAGCGGACGTTCCAGCCGCTCGTAGACGGAAACGAGGCCCTTGGCGGCGAGCCGGGGCTTCAGCAATTGCCACAGCCGCAGAGCCAGATCGGCCTGTTCGCCGGCATAGGCGGTCGCGCGCTCGATATCGACCTGGTCGAAGCCGATGGCGCTCTTGCCCGAGCCGGCCAGTTCCTTCTTCGAGGCCGGCGCGTGTCCCAGCCATTTCTCCGACAGCGAGGCGAGGTCGTGACCGCCGGACGTGCCGGCGTCGAGCACGTAGGAGATCAGCATCGTGTCGTCGAACGGTCCGACCTCGATGCCGTGCCGGCTCATCACGACGATGTCGTATTTCATGTCCTGCACGATTTTGAGGACCGACCGGTCCTCGAGCAGCGGCTTGAGCAGCGCCAGCGCCTCGCGGACCGGGATCTGGTTCTCCAGCATGCCGCCGCCAAGCAGGTCGCCATTGCCGTTCTTGTGGGCAAGCGGCACGTAGACGGCGCGGCCCGGCGCGACCGCCATGGACAGGCCGATGAGATCGGCCTGCATCGGGTCGGACGAGCTGGTCTCGGCGTCAAAAGCGAGGATGCCGGCCTCGCGGGCTTCGGCTATCCAGGCTTTCAGCGCGGCCGCATCGCGGATGGGCGCATAGGCCGAAGGGTCGATCTTGCTCGCCGAGGCTTGTTCCAGCCGCAGCGCCGAAAGGAGCGATGGGGTGTCGCCCTGCGGCGGCGCGTCCTCGCCCCTCGTGGCTGGCGAGGCGGGCTTCGCGTCGCCGTTTGATTGAGGCACTGCCTGCCTTTGCGGCGCGCTGGCGCCGACATCGGGGCCGTGCGCGGCATCGGCGCGCTCGACGATGACGGCGGAAGCCTGGACGTCGCCGATCTCGGTCGCGGTCGCCTCGGCGACGCGTCGCGTTAGCGTGGTGAATTCCATGGTCTTCAGGAAGCCGATCAGCTTCGGTCCGTCCGGCGCGTGCAGCACCAGGTCGTCCAACCCCTCCTTCAGCGGCACATCGTTCTTCAGCGTCACCAGCTGACGCGAGATGCGGGCCTTGTCGGCATTGGCGATGATGGTCTCGCGCCGCTTGTCCTGCTTGATCTCGGAGGCACGCGCCAGCAGCCCATCAAGGTCGCCGAACTGTTCCAGGAGCTGCGCCGCGGTCTTCGGGCCGATGCCGGGCACGCCCGGAACGTTGTCGACCGAGTCGCCGGTGAGCGCCTGCAGGTCGATCATCTTTTCCGGCGGCACACCCCATTTCTCGATCACTTCGGGAATGCCGATCTGGCGGTCCTTCATCGGGTCGTACATGCCGACCGTCGGGCCGACCAGCTGCATCAGGTCCTTGTCGGAGGAAATGATGGTGGTGTCGGCGTCGACCTCGCAGGCCAGCCGGCAATAGGTTGCGATGATGTCGTCGGCCTCGAAACCCTCCATCTCGATGCAGGGCAGGTTGAAGGCCACCGTCGCCTGGCGGATCAGCCCGAATTGCGGGATCAGGTCTTCCGGCGGCGCCGAGCGGTTCGCCTTGTATTCCGGGTAGAGATCGCTGCGGAACGTCTTCGAGGAATAGTCGAAAATGACGGCGAAATGCGTCGGCACGATGCCCACATTGGTGTTGCGGGCGTCCTGCATCAGCTTCCAAACCATGTTGCAGAAGCCAAGCACGGCGCTGGTCGGCAGGCCGTCGGATTTGCGGTTGAGCGGCGGCAGCGCGTGGTAGGCGCGGAAAATGTAGCCGGAGCCGTCGACGAGGAAGAGGTGGTCGCCTTTTTTCATGCCGGCAGGGATAGCGCGGCCAGCCTTCGCGGTCCATGCCAAAGGCTGCGGAACCCACCGGTTCGGGCAACACCCCTGACAGATGCTGTCCGGCCGGAAATTGGGCGCTCACGGGCATGTTACAAAAGTGTAATTTTCATGCCCTTGAATCGCCACGTTCACAGACCCAAATACACGTCATCGGCAGTTTTCGCCGAAGTCCGGAGCAAGGCCCGTCCCCCGCCTATCCCGGGCAAACTGCGGCAGCCTATCCCCCTCTCCGGGCTGCCGCATCGTTTCGAGTAAAGACCGCCGTGGTTTCCCCTCCACCACGGCGGTCTTCTTTTATGTTGCGGCAGCGATTGACCGGGTTGGTCCAACAATCACGGCTTTTCGTTTTCGGCGTGGCCCCTTAGGGTCTGGCCAAAATCGAAAGGCTAAAAGCATGTCAAGAATCTCCCCCGTCCTTGAGCGTCTCGATCAGAATCTCGACCAGAGCCTGGAGCGGCTGTTCGGTCTGCTCGGCATCAAGTCGATCTCCACCGATCCGGCCTTCGCCGCCGACTGCCGCAAAGGGGCGGAATGGCTGGTCGCCGAACTCAAGCTGATCGGCTTCGACGCGAGTGTGCGCGACACGCCCGGACATCCGATGGTGGTGGCGCATCACGAGGGGCCGGCAGGTGCGCCGCATGTGCTTTTCTATGGCCACTACGACGTCCAGCCGGTCGATCCGATCGAATTGTGGGACACCGACCCGTTCGCGCCGTCGATCAAGGAGATCGAGCCTGGACGCAAGGTGATCACCGGCCGGGGCTCGGCCGATGACAAGGGGCAGTTGATGACCTTCGTCGAGGCCTGCCGCGCCTGGAAGCAGGTGCATGGCAATCTGCCCTGCCGCGTCACCATCCTGTTCGAGGGCGAGGAGGAATCCGGCTCGCCGTCGCTGAAGCCGTTCCTGGAAGCCAACGCCGCCGAGCTGAAGGCCGATTTCGCGCTGGTCTGCGACACCAGCATGTGGAACCGCGAGACGCCGTCGATCTGTGTGTCGCTGCGCGGCATGGTCGGCGAGGAGGTCACCGTCAAGGCGGCCAACCGCGACCTGCATTCGGGCCTCTATGGCGGTCCGGCCGCCAACCCGATCCGCATCCTGGCAAAGGTGCTGGCCGACATCCACGACAAGGACGGCCACGTCACCATTCCAGGCTTCTATGACGGGGTCGAGGAGACGCCCAGCCAAGTGCTGAAATCCTGGGAAGGCCTCGGCGAGACGGCCGAGACCTTCCTCGGACCGGCCGGTCTTTCCATTCCGGCCGGCGAAAAGGGGCGCTCGGTCCTCGAAATGACCTGGGCAAGGCCGACGGCGGAATTCAACGGCATCATCGGCGGCTATACCGGCAAGGGGTTCAAGACGGTGATCGCGGCGGAAGCTTCGGCGAAAGTGTCGTTCCGGCTGGTGCACAAGCAGGATCCGAAGAAGATCCGCGCCGCCTTCCAGGCCTTCGTGCGCGAGCGCATCCCCGGCGACTGCTCGGTCGAATTCCATCCGCATGGCGGCTCGCCGGCGATCCAGCTTTCCTACGACTCGCCGTTCCTGGCCAAGGCCAAGGACGCGCTGTCCGACGAATGGGACAAGCAGGCTATCACCACCGGCGGTGGCGGCTCCATCCCCGTGGTCGGCGATTTCCAGACCTATCTCGGCATGGAATCGCTGCTGGTCGGTTTCGGCCTCGACGACGACTGCATCCACTCGCCGAACGAGAAATACGAACTGACCTCCTTCCACAAGGGACAGCGGTCCTGGGCGCGCATCCTCGATGCGCTGACCCGGTGAGACGGAAATCGCGCAAGATGTGAGATTCAACTTTCTGTTGATTTTTCTCCGGATCGCGGCGAGGACGAATGACCAGCGCAACGCGCCGCCGCTGCTGACGCAGCCCAAGCGATACGCGGCGCGGCGGGCCGCGATCCGGAGAAGAGAATGACCGATATCCGTTTCCACAAGAACGACCTGCCCGACCTCGCCCGCTACAATGTCGGGGCGGTGGCCATCGACACGGAAACGCTGGGCTTGAACCCGCATCGCGATCGGCTCTGCGTTGTGCAGATTTCGCCCGGCGACGGCAGCGCCGACGTCATCCAGATCGCGCCTGGCCAGAAGAAAGCGCCGAATCTCGTCAGCCTGCTTCGCAACCGCGCGGTCACCAAGCTGTTCCATTACGGCCGCTTCGACATCGCCGTGCTCTACAATGCCTTCGGTGTCATGGCGGAGCCGGTGTTCTGCACCAAGATCGCCTCGCGGCTCGTCCGCACCTACACCGACCGCCACGGGCTGAAGGATCTGTGCAACGAATTGCTCGGCATCGGCCTGTCCAAGGCGCAGCAATCCTCGGACTGGGCAGCGGAAACGCTCTCGCCCGAACAGCTCGACTATGCCGCCTCCGACGTGCTCTATCTGCACCGTCTGCGCGAGGTTCTGGCGGCGCGCCTGGCGCGCGAAAACCGCACCAAGGAGGCCGACGCCTGCTTCCGGTTCCTGCCTACGCGCGCCAAGCTCGACCTTATGGGCTGGGCGGAGGAAGACATTTTCGCGCATAGCTGACGGAACCCGGCGCGGCGGCGGGCGTTCTTGCCGGTTCGGCCGGTTCACGGAGCGGGCCGGTTCGTGGAGGGAGTGAGATGGCAGAGCGCAAACCGATAGAAAGCGCGCCGAAGGACGGGGCGAAAGTCACCATCCTGTGGAAGGACGGCGACGGCGTCGTCAATGAATCCGTCGGCCAGTATCGCGATGGCGGCTGGTGGGTCTACACCGACAGCGACACGCAAAAGAAGGTCGATCCGACGAGCTGGCGTCCGGCATCGGGTGACGACGACGAATGAAGCTGGCGCTGGCGAGGCCGGCCGCTTTCCAATAGGTTCCATCCGTCACAGTTGGATGGCCGATTCGGGGTGCGTGGCTTCGTTGGTCCTCCGCTCACGGAGGGATTGGCAATGGGAATTGAAAGCCTGCTCGTTTTCATCATCATCGGCGCGATCGCCGGCTGGCTTGCCGGCCTGATCGTCAAGGGTTTCGGCTTCGGACTGGTCGGCAACATCGTCGTCGGCATCGTCGGCGCCCTGATTGCCGGCTGGATATTCCCAAGGCTTGGCTTTGCCGTGGGCGGCGGGATCCTTGCCGCGATCATCCACGCCACGATCGGCGCGGTGGTCCTGCTGGTGCTGATCAAGCTGGTGAAACAGGCCTGATCTTCCAGAAGGCATCGGGGACGCGCCATGAAGCAGAACATGCTCTATGTCATCATCGGCGCTCTCGTGGTCGTGGTCATTGCGCTCGGCGTCTACGTCTATCGCGAGCAGACGAGGCCGAAAGGCGTCGAGCTCAAGATCGACGACAAAGGCATTTCGATCCAGCAGAACTGATCACGGTGGCCAGCCGCCGGCGCCGTGAGGAGCCAGACTGCGCCGTGTGACGCGGCTGCTGCCCGCGGCGATCGGTGAGAAGCCGAATTCAGAAAATCCTAACGGTTTTCAAAACCGTGCATAAACCCTGCTTTAACGCGCCTTTAAACCGCCGCATCTACTCTTCAACCCGAACGCCATCGGTACCGGGGACAAACAGCTAGAGCGCATGGCGAACCGCAGAGACAGTCGCATCGAACCGAGCTTCGAGGGATCGCCGCGCGCGAAATCCTCCGAGGGCTTTTCGGTGAGCGAGGAGGATCGCGTCGTGCCGCGCACCCGCAAATCCGCTGCCAAGGGCAGGTCCGCCAAGGCGAAATCACGCGGCCGCGGCCGCGATCGCAACCGACGCGGATTGCTCGGCATCGCCACTCGGCTGGTCTACTGGTGCTTTGTGCTGTGCATCTGGGGCGGCATCGCGGCGGCCGGCGTCGTCGTCTATTATGGCGCCAAGATGCCGGCGGCGACGACGTGGTCGGTCCCTGACCGCGCGCCGAACATCAAGATCGTCTCGGTCGATGGCGCGCTGATCGCCAATCGCGGCGCGTCGGGCGGCGAGGCCGTCGGGCTGCACGAAATGTCGCCCTATATCCCCGAAGCCGTCGTCGCCATCGAGGACCGGCGCTTCTATTCGCATTTCGGCATCGACCCGATCGGCCTGTCGCGCGCCATGGTCACCAACCTCATCGGCGGGCATTTCTCGCAGGGCGGCTCGACGCTGACGCAGCAGCTGGCCAAGAACCTGTTCCTGACGCCGGACCGCACGCTGGAGCGCAAGGTCCAGGAAGTGCTGCTGGCGCTCTGGCTCGAGCACAAGCACACGAAAGACCAGATCCTCGAAATGTACCTCAACCGGGTCTATTTCGGCTCGGGCGCCTATGGCGTCGAGGCGGCCTCGCGGCGCTATTTCGGCAAGAGCGCGCGCGACGTGTCGCTTTCGGAGGCAGCCCTGCTGGCAGGCCTGCTCAAGGCGCCGTCGAAGCTTTCGCCGGCGCGCGACCCGAAGGCGGCCGAGGAGCGGGCGCAACTCGTGCTCGCGGCCATGCGCCAGACAGGCAAGATCAGCGACAAGGAATACAAGACGGCGCTGAGCGCGCCGGCGACGCGCGCGCCGTCCTATTGGACCGGCTCGGAGAACTATGTCGCCGACACGGTGATGGACGAGCTTCCCGACCTGATCGGCGACGTGCGCGGCGACATCGTCATCGACACCACGGTCGACCTCAACCTGCAGAAGCTTGCCGAACAGTCGATCCGCCGGCTGATCGACGAGAGCGGCAAGAAGCTCAACGTCACCCAAGGGGCGCTGGTGTCGATCGACGATTCCGGCGCGGTGCGCGCCATGGTCGGCGGCTATGATTATTCGACCAGCCAGTTCGACCGCGCCTCGGAAGCGCGCCGGCAGCCCGGCTCCGCCTTCAAGCCCTTCGTCTATATGGCGGCGCTGGAGGCCGGCCGCACGCCGGACAGCATCCGCAACGATGCGCCGATCAAGATAGGCAAATGGACGCCCGACAATTACGGCGGCAAATATTACGGCAAGGTCACGCTGGCGACGGCGCTCGCCAAGTCACTCAACTCGGTGGCGGCCCAGCTCACCATGGAGGTCGGCCCCGACGCCGTGGTCGAGGCCGCGCATCGCATGGGCATCCAGTCCGACCTGCAGGCCAACACCTCGATCGCGCTGGGCACTTCGGAAGTGACGCCGCTTGAACTGACCTCGGCCTATGTGCCTTTCGCCAATGGCGGCTACAAGCCGGACATCCACTTCATCCAGCGCATCACGACAGCAAACGGCAAGGTGCTCTACGAGGGCAGCACCGGCAGCGCGCCGCGCGTCATCAAGGCCGATATCGTGGGCATGATGAACTCGATGATGACCGGTACCGTCGAGGTCGGCACCGCCAAGAAGGCGGCGTTCAACTGGCCTTCGGCCGGCAAGACCGGCACCAGCCAGAATTCGCGGGACGCCTGGTTCGTCGGCTACACCGCCAATCTCACCACCGGCGTGTGGTTCGGCAATGACGACGGCAGCCCGATGAAGAAGGTCACCGGCGGCGCGCTCCCGGCGCAGGCCTGGCACGAATTCATGGTGGCCGCGCATGAAGGCGTGCCGGTCAGGCCGCTGCCCGGCACCTGGAAGTCGACGCCGTCCGATACGATCGTGCCGGACGAGATCCCGTCGGCGGATGCCTCGCAGCCGCCCGTGCCGCCCGCGGCCGTCGGCCAGTCGCCGCAGCCCGCCGCCCCATCGCAGCCCGTTGCCCAGGCGCCCGCCCGCCAGCCGCGTCCAGCCCAGACGGTCGATGCCGAGGGCTTCGACATGCCCAGCGACAGCGGATCGACCGCCTCGATCAAGCATCCGGTGCCGCCTGGCGATGTCGGCGGTCCGAAGAAAAGGCGGCAGACCTCGATCCTCGACATACTGGGCGGGGGTTGAAGCCCGTTCGCCAGATCGGAACGGCTCCAGCTTTTATTCCGTCGCGATCCCGAAAACCGGAAACCACATTCCGGGATCATCGCTGCGGCGGCAACTCGCCCTCTCGCAATGATTGCCGCCTTCGGCTACATGTCCGGCCGGAGACAAAGTTCATGGCCGAAACCGACAGCAGAAAAACCATCGTGCTTACCGGCGCCAGCCGTGGCATCGGCCATGCGACGGTGAAGCGTTTCTCGCGCGAGGGCTGGCGCGTCATCACCTGCTCGCGCCAGGCCTTCGCCGAGGATTGCCCGTGGCCGGCCGGCCCCGAGGATCACATCAAGGTCGACCTCGCCGACCAGGAAGATGTCGGCATCGCCGTGTCGGAGATCCGCCACCGGCTCGAGGCGCATGGCGGACAGCTGCACGCGCTGGTCAACAATGCCGGCATCTCGCCGAAGCTGAAGGACGGCAGCCGGATGAACTCGATCGAGACGCCGATGCATGTCTGGCGCGACGTCTTCCAGGTCAATTTCTTCGCGCCGATCATGCTGGCGAGGGGCCTTTTCAAAGAACTCGCCGCCGCCAAGGGCTCGATCGTCAACGTCACCTCGATCGCCGGCACGAGGGTGCATCCTTTTGCCGGCACGGCCTATGCGACGTCGAAGGCGGCGCTCGGCTCGCTGACGCGCGAGATGGCGCATGATTTCGGTCCGCATGGCATCCGCGTCAACGCGATCGCGCCGGGCGAGATCGACACGGCGATCCTGTCGCCAGGCACGGACAGAATAGTCGAGACGATCCCGCTGAGAAGGCTGGGCGGCACCTCGGAAGTGGCCGACATCATCTACTTCCTGTGCTCCGGCCAGTCGTCTTACGTGACCGGCTCGGAAATCCACATCAATGGCGGCCAGCACGTCTGACCTGGCTGATTTCAAGCCACAGTGAGGACGGCCTTGCCGCTGAAGCTGCGCTGTCTGAGCGCGTCCAGGGCCTGGCCGATGTCCGTCCACGGCACGGTCATGGCCACGCGGGTTTTCAGCCTGCCGGCCGCGACGAGATCGAGCAGGGCGGCGATGTCGGCGCCGATGGCTGAGCCGGATGAGTAATAGGCGAAGGTCTGCAGCTTGGCGCCCTCGTGGCCTGGAACGAACTGGCGAAACCCTACAGGCGTGAGTTCGCCGCTGCTCGAGCCGAACATGACGATGGTGCCACCGGGTGTCACACGTTCGATCGCGGCGGCGAGGCTCTTGCCGCCGACCGACTCAGTGATCAGCGAAGACGGCCCCTCGGCTAGTTCGATCGATTCGACGACCTGCCCGGCGCCCAGATCGCGAAGATCATCGTGATGCCGGGCCGAGGCGATCGCGGTCACCGAGGCGCCCTGCTCGCGGGCAATCTGGATCTGAAAGCGACCGACCGCGCCGCTCGCGCCGGTGATCAGCACCCGCTGGCCGGCGAGAACGCCACCATGGCGCAAGGTCCTCAGCGCCGTCGTGCCCGCCACCGGCAGCGTGGCGGCGGACGCGAAGCTGACGCCATCGGGTATGACGGCGAGACGGTCGGTCGGAACGGCGACATGTTCGGCCCAGCCGGCCTGGTCGACCAAGGCCGCGACGCGCGTGCCCCCTTGCCGGGCCTGAGCCGTCGGCCGACGCGCGTTCCACGATGCCGACGATATCCTGGCCGGGGATCCAGCCGTCGGGGCGGATGGCGAGCAGGCGCAGCTCGCCACGATTCAATGATATTGCATGAATTGCGACCAATGCTTCGTTCGCATTGCAGTTTGGCTCGTCGGCCTCGGTGAGGTTCAGCCGGCTGGGGCTGTCGGAAGAAATGGCGAGAGCGAGCATGGCCCACCTTTGAATTGGCGTCTGAGACGCGATCGATTGCGAGGATATCGGCGCGAACCTATCTTTCGTGACTGAAGAATCTAGAGATACAGCCAAATGATCGCTAAAAACATTCAATCATGAGACAGCCACCCCGCTGGCCCTGGCTAGATTTCGATGTCGACGACGTGGCTGCGCCGGCGATCGCCGTTGGCGTCGATGTCACCGAGACCAGGGCCGAGGTGCGCGCGCATTGGCATCGCAAGGGGCAGCTCGTCTTCGCGCTCGGCGGCGCCGTCACCTGTCGGGTTCCGACCGGGCTCTGGATGGTGCCGCCGCATTGCGGCGTGTGGGTGCCGACCCGCATGGAACACAGCAACATCGCGACGGCGAATGCGCGGATTTTCTTCGTCTATATCGAGCCTGGCGCCGCCGACCTGCCGGATCGGTGCTGCACGCTTTCGATCTCGCCGCTGCTGCGCGAAGCGATCATCGAGCTGTCGGAATGCGCGCCGGACGACCCGCGCTGCGACTTCCTGGGAAAGGTCCTGCTCGCCGAGCCGCTCATGCCGGTGCAGCAATTGCATTTGCCGATCTCGGCCGAGCCGCGGCTGCGCCGGATCGCGGAAGCATTGGCCGACAACCCTGCAGATCGCAGCACGCTGGCGGAATGGGCCAACCGGGTGGCGCTCAGCGAAAGCAGCCTGGCGCGCCTCGTCGTCAAGGAGACGGGCCTGAGTTTCGGCCGCTGGCGCCAGCAGTTGCACCTGATCGTGGCGCTCAGGGAACTGTCCGCCGGCGCCAGCGTGCAGCGGGTGTCGGGCGATCTCGGCTATGAATCCGTCACCGCCTTCATCACCATGTTCAAGAAGGCGCTGGGCAAGCCGCCGGCGAAATATCTCAGCGATATCGCGCAGAATGGCGGTTCCGCGTTTACAATTTGACGCCCATCAAGCGGGCTGTGGATTGATCGCCATGGCAGGCCCGGACGCACCGGTGTTTTTGCCGGTTACCACCTCGACGATGCCGCGCGCGATCTCGCGCTCGCCCATGATCACCGTGTCGGCGCCGAGGCTTTTCAGATGCTCGACCTCGGCGTCGGAGTGCGCGCGGGCGATGATATTGATCGCAGGATTGGCGGCGCGGGCTCGAAGCACGATCTGGCCGGACTCGAAGGCATTGGGGATGGCGAGGATCAGCCGCTTCGCGCCTTCCGGATTGGCGGCCGCGAAGACATCCGCATTGGCGGCATTGCCGGCCACTGTCTCGATGCCGTCGTCACGCAGCTTGGCCAGCGTCTTGTCGGCATCCTCGATCACCAGGAAGGGCAGGGCGGCTTCCTTCAGCGCTACGCCGACGAGGCTGCCGACGCGGCCGTAACCGATCAGGATGGAATGGCCGGCAAGCGCGGTCTTGGGCGGCGGGCCGTCTTCCTTTCCCAGCGTTGCCTGGACCGAAGCAATCTGGCCGGGCTCGGTGGCCGGGCCGATCGGCCTTTGCTCTTCGACAGGTGCCGTGTTGCCGGCGCGCTTTTCCAGCCACGGCTTCATCCAATCGACAAGGAGGAACATCAGCGGATTGAGCAGGATCGAGAGGATCGCGCCGGCCAGGATCAGGTCGCGGCCCTGTTCGGGCAGCAATTTTAGGCCGACGCCAAGCTCGGCAAGGATGAAGGAGAATTCCCCGATCTGGGCAAGGCTCGCCGAAATCATCAGCGCGGTGGCGATCGGATAGCGGAAGGCGATGACGATGACGAAGGCGGCGAACGACTTGCTGACGACGATGATGGCCAAGGTGGCGAGGATCGGCAGGCCGTTGCTGATCAGGCTGAGCGGGTCGAACAGCATGCCGACCGAGACGAAGAACAGCACCGAGAAGGCGTCGCGAAGCGGCAACGATTCTTCCGCCGCGCGATGACTGAGCTCGGACTCGCTCATGATCATGCCGGCGAAGAAAGCGCCGAGCGCCAGCGAGACGCCGAACAGCTTCGCCGCGCCGAAGGCGACGCCGAGCGCGATAGCCAGCACCGAAAGCCGAAACAATTCGCGCGAGCCAGTGTGGGCGACATAATGCAGGATCCAGGGAATGACCCGGCGCCCGACCACCAGCATGACGACGACGAAGGCGGCGACCTTGGCGAGGGTGATGCCGACAACGCCCCATATGCCGTAGCTGGCGGGCAGCGAGAGCAGGCTCGTATGATCATCGACCTGCGCCCGGCCGCCGAGCACGCCGGCGAGCGCGGGCAACAGCACCAGCGCCAGCACCATGGCGAGATCCTCGACGATCAGCCAGCCGACCGCGATGCGGCCGCGTTCGGTCCCGATCAATCGCCGTTCCTGCAAGGCGCGCAAGAGCACCACAGTCGAGGCGACCGAAAGCGCCAGTCCGAAGACCAGGCCGGCGCCCAGCGGCCAGCCGAGCAACCAGGCAAGCCCGACGCCAAGCAGGGTGGCGAAGCCGATCTGCACGATGGCGCCCGGCACGGCGATGGCGCGGACGGACAGAAGGTCCTTCAGCGAAAAATGCAGGCCGACGCCGAACATCAAAAGGATGACGCCGATTTCAGCGAGCTCGTTGGCAAGGCTGGCGTCGGCGACGAAGCCCGGCGTGTTCGGCCCGACCAGGACGCCGGCGACGAGGTAACCGACAAGCGGCGGGATGCGGAAACGGTTGGCTAAAGCCCCGAAGACGAATGCCAGCCCCAGACCGGCGACGATGGTGGCGATAAGGGGCGTGTCATGCGGCATTGTCTTTTTGCGCGCCTTTCGAAAATTCACGATTCGGATGGGCGCCCGCCGAGGCCGTCGCCTTCGGCAATATGGTGGACGGAGCGGCGATCATGCAACCGCCGCCGCGCAGAAATCGACCTAGAAACAGGGTGCAAACCGGGAAATCGGCGACGCGCCGACAAAGAGACGGTCGCGGAACGCATTTGGTCCCGAAGCTGCTTTGCCTCGGCCGCTTATGCCGCTTGCAAGAGGGTCTCGATATCGGGAATCGTGTGGTTGGTGAGCGTCTTGGGAATTTCGGCCTGCACCTTCTCGCTCACCTCTTTGTGCAGTTTCTGGCGCATCTCGCCAAGCACCTGCGGCGGTGCGATCAGCACGACCGCGTCGAATGCGCCGCGATGCGCGAGCTTGTAGAGCCGGTCGGCGATCTCGACAGCGAAACGTTCCTTGCCGAGACGGTGCCAATCGGTCTCCTCGACGGCGCTGCGGGGGCCTTCGTTGCTCTGGCGGCCGGGTTTGTCCGTGCCTTGCTCGCGCGTCGCGGGGTTCTCCTGCTCCATCTCGTGCACCACCTCCAGGTTCGGGAACTTGTTGTCGCCCTGGTTGCGCAGGAAGAGTGCCTTTTCGCCATCGGCCACGACGACCCACAATCCGTGCTTCAGCTTGATGTTCATGGTGTTCCTCCTTTGCTTGCGGGGTGCCGACCGGTCGAGCCCAGGATCGACAGAATGGATGCCTAGCCAAACGAGCCGCGGAGCAGGATTGTTCCGACGTGTCGGTGGCACTCTCAACTGCTCCTACCAGGCGAGGTTGCGCGCCGACCGGCAAGGTCGGCTTAATCTACTAAGTTAGTAGAATTTAGAAAAAACTGTTTTGCCGCTTTCCCGGGCCGATGGTAAAAGTCACGAAAGATCAGCGTGGTTTCTCACGCCGTTCCGGCTCTCTCATTCTCAAAGTAGAATTTTTTTCTCTTGCTCTTCGCGGCTGCGAAAAAGCGATTGCCTGCCGTTCGGCGACGCGCGAGTGATTGCCTTCTGGTTTTTGGCCAGTCCGCGTAAAACTGCCAAACTGTTTCACTATTGCTCGTCGCCATGTCGCCAGCCAACGCCAAGCTCAATGCCTTCCCGGTCTTCATGCGGATCGACGGCGAAGCCGTGGCCATCGTCGGCAATCGCGAAGAGGCGCTTGCCAAGGCCCGGCTGCTCGCCCAGTCGAGCGCGGCGCTGCGCATCATTGCCGACGACGCCGATCCCGACCTGCTCGCCTTCGTCGCCGCGTCCGGTGCCGTTCACATCGGTGCCGCCTATGAGGCCGCGCATCTCCAGGATGTCGCCCTGGTGTTCGCAGCCAGTGGCGACAAGGCGCTCGACCGCCGCGTCGCCGAGGACGCGCGCCGGTTGGGCATTCCGGTCAATGCGGTAGACCAGCCGGACGTGTGCGATTTCTTCACCCCGGCGCTGGTCAACCGCGCGCCGGTTGCGATTGCCATCGGCACCGAGGGCGCCGGACCGGTTCTGGCGCAGATGCTGCGTGTCCGCATCGACCGCATGCTGCCGCCTTCGCTCGGCCGGCTGGCGGCGCTTGCCGCGTCGTTCCGCGCCGCCGCGGAGAAACTGCCGAAGGGCAACCGCCGCCGCCGCTTCTGGAGCGATTTCTTCGCTGGCGCGCCGGCCAAGGCCATCGAAGCCGGTGACCACGCCCAGGCGCATGGCGCGGCGCTCGAACTCCTGAGCGTGGATGCGCCGGCCGGGGGCCATATCGCGCTGGTCGGCGCCGGTCCGGGCGCGGAGGACCTGTTGACGCTGCGCGCGCACCGCCTGCTGATGGAAGCCGATGCCATCGTCTATGATGCGCTGGTGCCGGAGGCGATCGTCGCCATGGGCCGCCGCGATGCGGAGCGCCTACCGGTCGGCAAGCGCAAGGGCTGCCATTCCAAAAGCCAGGAAGAAATCAACGCGCTGCTGATCGAACTCGGCCAAGCCGGCAAGCGCGTGGTGCGGCTGAAGTCAGGCGATCCGCTGGTGTTCGGCCGGGCCGGCGAGGAGATGGCGGCGCTGCGCGAGGCCGGCATCGCCTATGAGGTGGTTCCGGGCGTCACCGCCGCCTTCGCCGCCGCTGCCGATTTCGAGTTGCCGCTGACGTTGCGCGGTGTCTCGTCCTCGATGGTGTTCACCACCGGACACGACCTCAAGGGCAACTCGCTGCCCGATTGGGCCAAGCTCGCCATCTCGGGCGCGACCGTCGCCGTCTATATGGGTCGCTCGGTCGCGGCCGAAGTCGCTGGACGGCTGATCGAGGCGGGGCTGTCGCCGGACACGGCTGTCGCCGTCGTCGAGAATGCCAGTCTCGGCAGCCGGCGCCGTTTCCATGGCACGCTGGCCGACCTGCCGTCGCTGGAAGAGCGCGCCGACCTCACCGGTCCGGTCATGACGATCATCGGCGATGCGGTCGCTGGCGCCAATTTCGAACGATCCGAGCCGCTCGCGGCACATAAGCATGAGGGCGCGGCTTCAGCCGTCGCCGAAGGAGTTCAGCCATGAAGGTTCTGACCGCGAACAGGCTCTCCGACGGCATCGCCGTCTGGTACGCCGATGGCGGCTGGGCGGAGACGGTCGGTCATGCGGATATCGCACATGACAAGGCGGCGGAGGATCGGCTGGAAGCGATCGGCGCCTCTGCCTACGCCAACAATGAGGTTGTCGACGTCAATCTGATCGACGTCGATGTGGTCGACGGTTTGGCCGAGCCGGTGCGGCTGCGCGAAAAGATCCGCGCCGCCGGGCCGACCATCCGCACCGATCTCGGCAAGCAGGCCGCCCCGGAAGCCATCGGGGCGTAGAATTTTAGAAAAGCAGCGGGCGGACGCGCCCGGAAAGACGAAGCATGTACCGTTACGACGAGTTCGACCAGGATTTTGTTCACGCCCGCGTCGCCGAGTTCAGCGACCAGGTGCAGCGCCGGCTTGCCGGCGAGATCACCGAGGACCAGTTCCGGCCGCTCAGGCTGATGAACGGCGTCTATCTGCAGCTGCACGCCTATATGCTGCGCATCGCCGTGCCCTATGGCACGCTGAACAGCAGGCAGTTGCGCATGCTCGGCCATATCGCGCGCAAATACGACAAGGGCTACGGTCACTTCACCACGCGCCAGAACATCCAGTTCAACTGGCCGGCGCTGTCGGACATTCCGGCGATCCTGGCTGATCTCGCCAGCGTCGAGATGCATGCGATCCAGACCAGCGGCAACTGCATCCGCAACGTCACCGCCGATCATTTCGCGGGCGCCGCCGCCGACGAGGTGGCCGATCCGCGCCCCTATGCGGAAATCCTGCGCCAATGGTCGTCGGTGCATCCGGAATTTTCGTTTCTGCCCAGAAAATTCAAGATCGCGGTGACGGGCGCCGAGCGCGATCGCGCCGCCATCCAGACCCATGACATCGGCCTGCATCTGAAGAAGAACGCGGCCGGCGAGCTGGGCTTCGCGGTCTATGTCGGCGGCGGCCAGGGCCGCACGCCGATGGTGGCCAAGAAGATCCGCGATTTCCTGCCGGAAGCTGATCTTCTGTCCTACTGCACGGCGATCCTGCGCGTTTACAATCTCTACGGCCGCCGCGACAACAAGTACAAGGCGCGCATCAAGATCCTGGTGCACGAGACCGGCGTGGAGGAGATCACCCGCCAGATCGAAGCCGAATGGCAGGAGCTGAAGGACGCCGAGCTGAAGTTGCCGGAGGCGGACATTCAGGCCATCAACGCCTATTTCGCGGCGCCGGCGCTGACCGCCCGGCCTGAGGGCGACGATGTGGTGAAGCAGGCGCGGCTCGATTCCAAGAGCTTTTCGGAATGGCTCGACCAGAATGTCGTGACGCATCGCCATCCCGACTATGCGGCGGTCACGATCTCGCTCAAGGGCATCGGCGAGGTGCCCGGCGACGCCAGCGACAGCCAGATGGAAGCGGTGGCCGACATCGCCGAGAAATACGCCTTCGACGAATTGCGGGTCAGCCACGAACAGAACCTCATCCTGCCGCATGTGGCGCGCGCCGACCTGAAGGCGGTCTATGACGCGCTGGTGGAGATCGGTCTCGCGACGGCCAATTCCAACCTGATCAGCGACATCATCTCCTGCCCCGGCCTCGATTATTGCGCGCTGGCCACGGCGCGCTCGATCCCGATCGCGCAGGAAATCTCGCAGCGCTTCGCCTCGCTGGAGCGGCAGCGCGAGATCGGCGAGTTGAAGCTGAAGATCTCCGGCTGCATCAATGCCTGCGGCCACCACCATGTCGGCCATATCGGCATCCTCGGCGTCGAGAAGAAGGGCTCCGAGCTCTACCAGGTGACGCTCGGCGGCTCGGCCGACGAGAACACCTCCGTGGGCGAGATCATCGGCCGCGGCTTCTCATCGGAAGAGATCACCGATGCCATCGAGCAGATCGTCGACACTTATCTCGGCCTTCGGCTCAGTCCCGACGAACGTTTTATCGACGCCTACCGCCGAGTCGGTCCCGCGCCATTCAAGGAGGCGCTCTATGCTGGCGAAACCAAGGCCGCTTGACCGTATTGTCGACGTCGAGGCCGGCATCGCCGCCGAAGCGGCGGGGCTCGACGCGCTGCTCGGCCATCTGAAGCCGATCGAGATCATCGAGCGCGCGGCGCGCGAATCCTTCCGCGGCGAGGTCGCGGCGGTCTCGTCCTTCGGCGCGGATTCGGCGGTGCTGCTGCACATGATCTCGGAGATCGACCGCACGCTGCCGGTGATCTTCCTCGACACCGGCAAGCATTTCGAGGAGACGCTCGGCTATCGCGACGCGCTGGTCGCCGATTTCGGCCTGACGGATGTCCGGGTGATCAAGCCGGACGAGGCGGCGCTCGAACGCGTCGACCCGACCGGCCAGCTCAACGAGACCGACACGGACGCCTGCTGCAATGTCCGCAAGGTGGAGCCGCTGGCGCGCGGCGTCGAGCCGTTCCGCGCGTGGTTCACCGGGCGCAAGCGCTTCCAGGCTTCGACGCGCGCGGCGCTGCCCGTCTTCGAGGCGGTCGGCTCGCGCATCCGCATCAACCCGCTGGCGCATTGGACGACGTCGGATCAGGCCGACTATATGCGCGCGCATGCGTTGCGCGAAAATCCGCTGGTCGCCTATGGTTATCTCTCGATCGGCTGCTTCCCGTGCACGCAGCCGGTGCAGCCCGGCGAGGACGCGCGCAGCGGCCGCTGGGCCGGGCACGCCAAGACCGAGTGCGGTATCCACCTCTCCGGACTGGAGAAGTCGCTGACCGACGCCTCTCTTTAGGACACGCGATATTCAGGTGAGGCCGGCCTGCAAATGGCGACTTCCTGCGCTTCCGGTGCTCACGTACTTCAAGTACGCTCCTGCTCCGGTTCTCGGAAGCCACCATTTTCGGCTCGGCCTGACCTGAATCTCGGCATATCCTTGCAATCGTTAGGACTTTAGGATTTTTGATGACTGGATCGACTTCAGCGGGGACCCGCCTCTGGACCCCGGACGGCTTTCGCGAGGACGAGTGGACGCACGCCGAAAGCGCCGAGGCGCTTGCCGGCAATGGCCGTTTCATCCTGCCGCTGCAGGCTTTTCTCGGGCTGGATGAAGAGGTCCGCAAGTCAGCCAAGGAGCGTCTCGGCGTGCTGCTGCAGCCCGGCGACGAGCTCGACAAGATAACCGGCCTGCTTGACCAGCTGTCGCTGGTCGCGCTCGCCTTCCCGGCCTTCAATGACGGCCGCTCGTTTTCCAAGGGCGAGTTGCTGCGCGCCCGGCATCATTTCAAGGGCACGGTGCGCGCCACCGGCCAGGTGCTGGTCGACCAGCTGCCGCATATGCTGCGGCTCGGCTTCGACGAGTTCGAGGTTTCCAACCCGGTGCTGTTGAAGCGGCTGGAGGAAGGGCGGACCGGCGGGCTGCCGGTCTATTATCAGCCGGCCGTGGAGCCTGAGCCCAAGGGTCCGAAATATTCCTGGCGGCGCAAGCGCGCTGGATCAGAATGACGTCTGGTTGACCGTCATCCTGATCCAGTCCTTTGTCGGAGCATGATCTTTTCCGAACCCTCGGTTCGGGATCATGCTCTGGCTGACGCAGCGGCATCTTTACAAGCAGCGCAAGCAGGCATTCTCTCCAGACAACGGACGGAAAGATCCGCCGGGAGGGAACCATGCGCTACGACTATGTGATTGCCGGCGGCGGCTCCGCCGGCTCGACGCTTGCCGCGAGACTTTCCGAGGACCCATCGAAGACGGTCTGCCTGCTCGAGGCGGGAGGCGCGGGCAAGGATCTCTTGATCCGCGCGCCGGCCGGCATCATCGCGCTGCTGCCTGGACGGCCGAAGATCAACAATTGGGGCTTCCAGACAGTACCGCAGGAAGGTCTCAACGGCCGCAGGGGCTATCAGCCGCGCGGGAAGGGCTTGGGTGGATCGAGCGCCATCAACGCCATGCTCTACACGCGGGGCAATCGCCGCGACTATGACGAATGGGCCGAGCTCGGCTGCGACGGCTGGTCGTGGGACGAGGTGCTGCCCTATTTCCGGCGCGCCGAAGGCAACCAGCGCGGGGCTGACGCGCTGCATGGCGGCGACGGGCCGCTCAGGGTCTGCGAGCAGCAGGAGCCGCGCGCGATCTCCAGGGCCTTCGTCGAGGCCTGCGGCGAAAACCAGATCAGGCTGAACGACGATTTCAACGGGCCGGAGCAGGAAGGGGCCGGCCTCTACCAGGTGACGCAGTTCTGGGGCGAGCGCCGCAATGGCGAGCGCTGCTCGGCGGCCGCCGCCTATCTGCATCCGGCGATGAACCGGCCGAACCTCACCGTGGTCACCGGCGCGCATGCGACGGGGGTCGTGCTCAACGGCAGGCGCGCCACTGGCGTGCGCTATCGCATCGGCAAGAGCGAGGCCGTGGCGGAAGCCAGGCGCGAAGTCATCCTGTGCGGCGGGGCGTTCGGATCGCCACAGCTGCTCCTGCTCTCCGGCATCGGACCGGCGGTGGAACTCGCGGCGCACGGCATCCCGCTTGTCCACGAATTGCCGGGCGTCGGCAAGAACCTGCAGGACCATCTCGATTTCATCCTCGCCTGGAAGTCCAGACAGACGGATTTGATGGGCATCGGCCTCAGCGGCATGCCCGGCCTGATCCGGCACATGCTGCGCTGGCGCAAGGACGGAACCGGCATGATCGCCACGCCCTATGCCGAAGGCGGCGCTTTCCTGAAATCCGACCCGGCGATCGAGCGGCCCGACCTGCAATTGCATTTCTGCATCGCCATCGTCGACGACCATGGCCGCAAGCTGCATATGGGCTACGGGTTTTCCTGCCATGTCTGCGTGCTGCGGCCCTATTCGCGCGGCGAGGTGGGTTTGAACAGCGCCGATCCGCTGGCGCCGCCGCGCATCGATCCGCGTTTCCTCGAGGACGAGCGCGACGCCGACCTTCTGCTCAAAGGCGTGCGGAAGATGCGCGCCATATTGGAGGCGCCGGCGCTGGCCAAATATCGCGCCAGGGAAATCTACACCGCCGGCGCTTCGAGCGATGCCGAGCTGATGGCGCATATCACGGCGCGCGCCGACACGATCTACCACCCGGCCGGCACCTGCAAGATGGGCGTCGACGACATGGCCGTGGTCGACGCGCAGCTCAAGGTGCGCGGGCTGGAAGGGTTGCGCGTCGTCGATGCCTCGGTGATGCCGACCCTGATCGGCGGCAACACCAATGCGCCGACGATCATGATTGCCGAGAAGGCCGCGGATATGATCCGGGCCGCGGTCTGATCGTCGGCCTTGGTCGGACCAGCCATTTTCGGTTCTGTCGCTAGGACATCGTCTTTGCCTGCCCGCCGATAGGATCGAGTCCATCTGGTCAGACCAAATTGACGATTTGCGCTTCCCCTTTTGCCGTCCTCACCTTAGGATGGGTTTACTATTTTGCACCCCGAAATAAGTAGCCAGCTAAGGGAGGAACGGCATGGCCGGCAAGAAGATATTGATGCTCGTTGGCGAGTTCAGCGAGGAATACGAGATTTTCGTCTTTGAACAGGCCATGCACGCGGTGGGGCACACCGTCCATGTCGTGTGCCCGGACAAGAAGGCGGGCGACGTGCTCAAGACCTCGTTGCACGACTTCGAAGGCCACCAGACCTATACCGAAAAGCTCGGCCACGATTACATCCTCAACAAGACCTTCGCCGAGGTGAATCCGGCCGACTATGACGCGGTTTACGCCGCGGGCGGGCGCGGACCGGAATATATCCGCATCGACAAGCGCGTGCAGGCGCTGGTCAGGCATTTCCACGAGACCGGCAAGCCGATCTTCACCATTTGCCACGGCGTGCAGATCCTGATCGCGGTCGACGGCGTGGTGCGCGGCAAGAAAGTGGCGGCGCTGCAGTATTGCGAGCCGGAAGTGACGCTTGCCGGCGGTATCTATGTCGACGTCGCCCCGACCGGCGCGCATGTCGACGGCAATCTGGTGTCGGCGAAAGGCTGGCCGGGCCTTGCCGCTTTCATGCGGGAATGCCTGAAGGTGCTCGGCACCGAGATCCGCCACGGCGAAGCGCTGATGCGCGATGACCGAAAGGCGGCCTGAACTTGTCCTTTGCGCAATTCCGGACGGAAAACCGCTACGCACTTTTCCTGGAATTGCTCGAACCGCGGCGCGCGGCTATCGACGCCGCTCGCCGCCGGCTTTCCTGGCATCCGCAGCGTCCAGGCGGTCAAGCAGGTCGCTCAGCCGCCGGGGCACCTCTTTTTCCAGGCGAAATGCCGGCAAGGTGCGCAAAAAGCGCTTTGTCGCTTCGCTGCCTGCCTGCCGCCTGATATCGTTGGCCAATTCGGCGCGCCGGTTGCCGTTGTTGCCGTTCATCGTCCCAAAATCCTGTGTCGGCTTCGAAACTCCTCCAGCCCGTTTATGGTTCCCGCAACGGCATTCGAGGGCAAGCAAAGCCGCGTGATACGGTAAAATTTGAATTAATTTGGAACGATGGTTCGGCATCGGCGGCGAGCGCTTACCCCTTGATTTTTGGCCTCCAAACCTCGATATCGGGCGCAAATCCAGACCAATCCGAATGACGGGAAACGGCGATGAGCGACCAGGCAAAAGACGAACGCACGCCCGAAGATATGGAAGCCACCCAGGCTTCCGGCGAGCGCGCGGAAGGTGGCGTCGACGGCGACTATGAAGCGCTCGTGCGGCTGCTGAAGGAAAACGAGGAACTGAAGGACCGCGCGTTGCGCGTCGCGGCCGAAATGGAGAATTTGCGGCGGCGCACCGCGCGCGACGTGCATGACGCGCGCACTTACGCGGTGGCCAATTTCGCGCGCGACATGCTGTCTGTATCGGACAATCTGCGCCGCGCGCTCGATGCCATTCCGGCCGAGGCCAAGGCTTCCGGCGATGCCGGCTTCAAGGCGCTTATCGAGGGTGTCGACCTCACCGAACGCGCCATGCTTTCGGCGCTGGAGCGCCACGGCGTGAAGAAACTCGCGCCCGAAGGCGAGAAGTTCGATCCGAACTTCCACCAAGCGATGTTCGAAGTGCCCAATCCGGAGGTCCCGGCCGGCACCGTCGTGCAGGTGGTGCAGCCCGGCTATTCGATCGGCGAGCGCGTGTTGCGGCCGGCGATGGTCGGTGTTGCCAAGGGTGGCCCGAAGGCAACCGCCGAGGCGAAGGTCGAGCCCGGCCCGGTGAACGAGCAGGCCGAGAAGGATGCGTGAATAGGGGAGTAAGGGAGTAGGGCACTAAGGGAGTAGGGGAAGCGGAACCGTACTTTGACGCGGTTCTATGCTATTCAACTTTCCCTATTGCCCTACTCCCTTACTGCCCTACTCCCCTATGTCCTTGAACCCCATCGCCTTGCTCGACTATGCCGGCGTCGCCGTCTTCGCGGCGACGGGCGCGCTTGCCGCATCGCGCAAGCAGCTTGATATTATCGGCTTCCTGTTCCTGGCCAGCATCACCGGCATCGGCGGCGGGACGCTACGCGACGTCATCCTCAACCTGCCCGTATTCTGGGTCGCCAACAGCGGCTATGTGCTGATCTGCGCGGTCGTCGCGGTGCTGGTCTTCTTCAGCGCCCACCGCTTCGAATCCCGCTACAAGCTGCTGCTCTGGCTCGATGCCGTCGGCCTTGCCGCGTTCTCGGTGATGGGCGCGGCAAAGGGGCTGGCCATCACCGGTTCGCCTGTCGTGTCCGTCATCACGGGCGTGCTGACGGCGACCTCCGGCGGCATCTTGCGCGACCTGCTTGCCGGCGAGCCTTCGGTGCTGCTCAGGCCCGAAATCTATGTCACGGCCGCCCTGGCGGGCGCCGCCATCTTCACCCTTGGCGATCTTGCCGGCCTGCCGACGCTGGCGTCCAGCCTGCTCGGCTTCGCGGGCGCGTTCGTCGTGCGCGGCGGGGCGCTTAAATTCGGCTGGTCGTTTGCGGCCTATCGGAGTCGGCCGGGGCGAAGGCCGGAAGACATTCCGTGAGCGAGTAGCGAATAGGGAGTAGCGAGTAGAGATTACCCGAGATGGCGTTCTATTCGCTATTCGCTATTCGCTATTCGCTATTCGCTATGCCGCGAAGCGCTGCCCTTCGCCGCCATAATAGTTGACATAGCGGGCGCCGATCTCCTTGACCGGCATGACGACGAAGACGTCGACGGTCGAGAATTCGTGGTCGATGACGCAACCGTCGCCTATGCGGGCACCGACGCGCAGGTAACCCTTGACCAGCGGCGGCATGGCGGCGATCGCCGCCTTGGTGTTCACCGCCTCGATCGGCATCAGGTCCATCGAGCAGTAGCGCCCCGGTACCGCGCGGACATCCCAGGCGGAGTTGGTGCGGCAATGATGGGCAAGATAGGTCAGCGCCTCGGCATGCGCCGCCGGCACGATGCCGTGGAAAGAGGCGCAGCCGGTCATCACGCCGATGCCGTAATGGTTGATATAGGCCCAGATGCCCTGCCACAGCGCCTCGATGGTGCGCTTGGAACGGTATTCGGGCAGAACGCAGGAGCGGCCGAGCTCGAGGAAGCGCTGGCCGGGGTGGCGCGCGATCAGCTTGGTGAGCTCGAACTCGCCCTCGGAATAGAAGCCGCCGGCGGTCGCGGCGATCTCCTGCCGCAGCAGGCGATAGGTGCCGACGATGCGGCGGTGCTCGGGGCCGGGAAGGGACGTGTCCAACACGAGAAGGTGATCGCAGAGCGGGTCGAAACGGTCGGCATCGCGCCGGTCCTGCGCCTGGAACAGGTCCTTCCTCGCGCCAAGCTCGTCATAAAATACCCGATAGCGGACTTCCTGGGCGGCGGCGATCTCAGCCTCGTTGCGGGCGAGCCGCACCTCGAGGTTGCCGATCCGGCCCAGCGGAGCGCCGCTTGCGACGGCGTCGGCGGTACGGGCAGCGAGCAGGGCGCCGCCGGCATTCGGCCGAGTGTCACATTCAGGCATGACTGTATGCACGAGTGATTCTCCTTCGAGCCATCCCTCTTGGCACGGGGATACGGTGTAGGTGCAACAGGATTGTGACAGTACCGTGATACGGCGTGGCGGGCAATACTTTGTCGGCTGGACAATACCCTCAACCGGCTATCTTACGGTCGCGAAAGCCAGGCAATTCATGGCTTTCAAGGGCTCAAAATTTCGTCAGGCGGCGACCTGGCCCTCAACCGCCTGGACGAGCGCGTCCGGGTCGAGCGGCTTGGTCACGAAGCCGCTGGCGCCATGGGCGAGCACGGCATGCCGGGTCTTTTCCTGGCTGTCGGCCGAAAGCACCATGATCGGGATCGGCGGCATGGCCAGGGACTCTTCATGGCGGCGGATGGCGGCGATCGCATCCAGGCCATCCATGACAGGCATATGCAGGTCCATCAGCACCACATCGAAGCGGAACTTGAGGCCGGCGTCGGTAACGGCATCGACCGCGGCCTTGCCGTTGCCGACAACCTTGACGCGATGCCCTGCCTTGAGCAGCGTGGCGCGGGCGAGCATGGCGTTGATGTCATTGTCCTCGGCGATCAGCACCGACAGGCCCTGGTCGCGCTTGCGCACCGAGGCGGCGCCGCGCGGCTCCGGCCGCGGCTGGGTGAGCGCGGAGCCATGGCTGGTCAACAGCACCCGCAAAAGGGTCTCGCCGCGCACGGGTCTCGCGAGAAAGGTGGCGTAGCCGCTGGCGCGGAATTCGCCGAGCATGCCCCGGTCCGTCGGCGCGATCAGGGTGATGGCTTCACAATCGGCGAAGCCTGAGTCGCGCAACCGCTTGAGCAACCTGCCGTCACTGTTTTCGAGCGCGGCGTCGACCAGCAGCACGTTGCAGCCGGCAGCGAATGGAGCGGCCTGGCCTGGCGTCGCCGCAACCTCGACGATGCCGCCATAGGCCCTGATGGCGCGGGCGATGGCATCGGCCTCGATGGCGTTCTTCGAAACGATTACCGCCCGCCGGTCGGCGAGGATGTTGTTGCGGTGCGGCGGCGGCTCGGTCGCGGCAACCGCCGGGATCTCGAGGATAAATTCCGAGCCTTCGCCGAGCCGGCTCGAAACGGAAATCGTGCCGCCCATCGCCGTCACCAGCCGCTTCGAGATGGCAAGGCCAAGGCCGGCGCCGCCATGCACCCTGGTCGAGGTGCCGTCGGATTGCTCGAACTCCTCGAAGATGCGCTCCATGTCCTCTTCACGCAGTCCGGGGCCGGTGTCGGCGACGGTGAAGCAGATGCAGTCGCTGGTTTCGGTGCGGGCGCGCGCCACAGTGAGCAGCACGCCGCCCGTGTCGGTGAACTTCACCGCGTTGCCGATGAGGTTGAGCAGCACCTGGCGCAGGCGGCCGGGGTCGGCGGTGATCATCTGCGGCACGTCGGGTTCGACATGGCAGCCGAGACCGATATTCTTGGCGAAGGCCTTCGCGGCCAGAAGTTCGATGATGTTGTCGGCGATTTCGCGCAGCGAAGTCGGCTGCGGCTCGGGCTCGAAGCGGCCGGCCTCGATCTTGGAATAGTCGAGCAGGTCCTCGATAAGCGCGAGCAGCGCGCTGGCAGAGGTCGAAACAGCGCCGACATAGGTCCGCTGTTCCGGCGACAGATCGGTGTCGGCAAGCAGCTTCGCCATGCCCATGATGCCGTTCATCGGCGTGCGGATCTCGTGGCTGACAGTGGCGAGGAAGCGCGACTTGGCCTGGCTCGCATATTCGGCCCGCTCGCGCGCGGTGATCAGTGAGGATTCGGCGCGCTTGCGGGCGGTGATGTCGCGCGCGATCGCCCGATGCGAGACGGCGCCGGTATCCTTGTCGCGCACCGACAATTCGATCCAGGAGAACCAGCGCGGGCCATTCGGCGTGCGGATCGCGACATCGGTGGAGCTCAGGCATTCATGGTCGGAGAAGGCGGCGTCGGGAACGATGCCGACGTCGATGCCAAGCTCCGACAGGGTCTTGCCGGCGAGATTGCGAGGGTCGACCTCGACAAGCGAGGCAAAGACGCTGTTGGCATAGACGATATGGCCGTCGCGATCGCGATGGACGACGAGGTCGCCGAGCGCGTCGATCAGGCCGCGGAAGCGCTCCTCGCTCTCCTGCATCTCACACATGCGATCGGCGAGGGTCTCGATCTCGGCGCGGCTGCGGGCGGCGGTCTCGTCGAGAAGCGCCGCGGTGCGCCGCTCGTCGCGGCGGTTGCGCAGATGCATGGCAAGGCCGGCGAAGGCCACGGCGGCGAGCCCGATGGTGACGATGATCGGCGCCCCGGTGAGATGCGCCAGCCCGGCCAGGACGACGATGCCGACGATCGTCAGGAAAGGCAGGCCTTCGTGGCTGGCGGCAGGCAAGTCGGGAGCCAGCGGCGGCGCGACGAGCACCTGCCGCTTCGGCGCGTCGGGCCTGTCAGCGCCCGCGGCTTTGCTGTCCTGCCTGATGTGGGAGTCCGCGACCATGCGCGGAACCATGCCAGACAGAAATTATGGAAGATTGGGGCGGATCGTTCGAATTTTAGCGATCGGGCGGATTCCGGCCGCGCTGCGGGCGCAGGCGGAACCGCGACCTCCGGCTACATGTCGACGACGACGCGGCCCCTGATCTTGCCTTCGACGATGTCGCGTGCGGCGGCGACAATGCCGTCGAAACCGATGGTGCGCGACAATGTCGACAGCTTCTTCAAGTCAAGGTCGGCGCCGATGCGTCGCCATGCCTCGAGGCGTACCGGCTTCGGCGCCATCACAGAATCGATGCCCAGCAGCGAGACGCCGCGCAGGATGAAGGGCGCGACGCTTCCCGGCAGGTCCATGCCGCCGGCCAGGCCGCAGGCGGCGATTGCGCCACCGTAGGAGGTCATCGACAGGACATTGGCCAAGGTATGGCTGCCGACCGAATCGACGCCACCTGCCCAGCGTTCCTTGGCGAGCGGCTTCGCCGGCTGGCTGAGCTCCTCGCGCGAGATCACCTCGGCCGCGCCGAGGTCGATCAGATAGGGGCTCTCGGCGTTGCGGCCGGTCGAGGCGATGACGTGGTAGCCCAGGCTGGAGAGGATCGAGATGGCGACCGAGCCGACGCCGCCGGCCGCGCCCGTCACCACCACCGGACCGCGATCCGGCACGATGCCGTGACGCTCCAGCGCCATGACGGAGAGCATGGCCGTGTAGCCAGCCGTGCCGACGGCCATCGCATCGTGCGCGCTCATGCCCTCGGGCAGCGGCACCAGCCAGTCGCCCTTGACGCGGGCCCGGCCGGCATAGGCGCCGTAATGCGTCTCGCCGACGCCCCAGCCGTTCAAGATTACCTTGTCGCCCTTGCGCCAATCGGCATGGGAAGAGTCGATCACGGTGCCGGCGAAATCGATGCCCGGAACCAGCGGCCAGCGGCGCACGACCGGCGCCTTGCCGGTGATGGCGAGCCCGTCCTTGTAGTTGACCGTCGTCGCCTCGACTGCGACGGTGACATCGCCCTCCATCAGGTCGGCCTCGGTGAGGTCGACGACCTCGACCGACTGCTTCTTTTCGGCATCGCGCGAAACGAGGATGGCTTTGAAGGTGTCGGACACGGTTTTCTCCTCGGTTCTGGCTGGTGAGAACTCTGCGGCTTCAACCGCGTGAGGTCAATTGCCGGGGTCCTGCGGTTTGGCTTCGCGGGCCCAGCCGATCAGCTCGTCGAAGACCACGAGCGCCGCACCGACCGAAATGAAGGCGTCGGCGAGATTGAACACAGCGAAGGACCAGACGGGCGTGTGGAACAGGATGTAGTCGATGACGTGGCCGAAAATAGCGCGATCGATGAGGTTGCCGAGCGCGCCGCCGATGATGAGCGCAAAGCCGATGCGGGCGACGACATGGCCGGCCGGGGTGCGCGTGGCGAGATAGAGCACGAAGGCGACGACCAGCACCGCGATCACCACCAGGCCGGTATCGCCGAAGGACTGGAACATCGAGAAGGCGATGCCGGTGTTGTAGGTGCGGAACAGCGCCAGGAAGGGCAGGAGATCGACCTTTTCTTGAAAGGCGAGACCGTTCTCGACCAGCTGCTTGATCCACTGGTCGAGCGCAATGGCGATCCCGACCAGCAGGGCATAAGGGGACCAGGATTTCACTTATTAGTCCTCATCGCGTCTCGATCGTGTCGAGCTTCAAGGCGCCACGCCTTATCTCGAACAGCATCACGCCGGTGGCGACCGCCAGATTGAGGGAATCGGCGCGGCCGGCCTGGGGATCCGGAGCAGCCGGTCGCAGCTCTCGGCGAGGCTGTCGGGCAGCCCCTGCTGCTCGTTGCCCATCAGCAACAGAACCGGCCCTCTGGAAAAATCGACGGACCGATAGTCGACCGCGCCCTTGAGGTGCGTTCCGACGACCAGCCCCGAAAAATCGCGCCGCCAGGCGAGGAAAGCCTGCTCGGTTGCTCTCGCGACCGGCACGGCGAAGATCGACCCCATGGTGGCGCGCACCGTCTCCAGCGAGAACGGATCGGTGGTGTCGCCGACCAGGATGACGCCCTTGGCGCCGACGGCGTCGATGGTGCGGATCACGGTGCCGAGATTGCCGGGGTCGCGGACCCGGTCGAGCGCCACCCAGACATCGCCGTCCCTGGCGCGGATATCCTTCAGCGGCACGGTTTGCTGGGCGAAGACGCCGACCACCATTTGCGGATTTTCACGCCGGGTAATGGCCGCAAGCACCTTTTCGGAGACCTCCAGCACCGTGCCGCCGGCGGCGACGGTCCGCGCGGCGACCTTTTCGACGGCGGCGTTGCCGCGTCCGGCCTTGGCGAAGACCAGAGTCCTTATCGACCAGCCGAGGTCGAGGGCATCGATGACCAGCTTCAGGCCCTCGGCCATGAAGGCGTTCTGCTGATCGCGGAATTTCTTCAGCGCCAGTGCCTTGATGTCCTTGACCAGCGGATTGGCGAGGCTGGTGACTTCCTTGACCTGCCCGACAGGGCGAGCGCCGTCGTGTGCGTTCATTTCAAGCCACCCAGCGCGAGAACAGCGAGGTCGACAGCGCGCGGCCGGCGGATTTCTCGCGAATGATCAATTCGCCGGATTCGACTGTGCCACCCATGCCGACGAAGGTATCGCGCATCAGCGCATGGATGGCGAAGAAGGAGGCGCGGATCGAATAGGCGGTGAGGACGACGGCCAGCGGCTTCGGCGTCAGGATCGAGCGGCAGAGGTCGGTAAGGCCCGGCAGGTCCTCGAACAATTGCCAGACCTCGCCCTTGGGACCGCGGCCATAGGCGGGCGGGTCGAACAGCACGATGTCGTAGCGGCTGCCGCGGCGCTCCTCGCGCTCGGCGAATTTCACCGCGTCCTCGACGATCCAACGGATCGGCTTGTCGCCAAGCCCGGCCATCTCCTGGTTCTCGCGCGCCCAGCCGATCGCCTTCTTCGAGGCGTCGACATGGGTGACCTCGGCACCCGCGCGGGCCGCCACCAGCGAGGCAAGCCCCGTATAGCCGAAGAGGTTCAGTACCTTGACCGGCCGCTTCGCCGCCGCGATCAGCCCCGCCATATGGTCCCAATGCGAAGCCTGTTCCGGAAAGACGCCGACATGGCGAAACGAGGTGAAGCGGCCGAGGTAGTCGATGCCGTCATGCTTCATCGGCCAGGTCTCGCCGAGCGGCGCCTTCGGGAAGCGCCAGCGGCCGATGCCTTCCTCGTCGGTGTCGCCGGTGAAGACGGCGTCGGCGCGCTCCCATTCCTTTGCCGGAAGGGCGCGCTGCCAGATCGCCTGACCCTCGGGGCGCACGATGCGATAGGGGCCGTATTGCTCGAGCTTTTCGCCCGCGCCGCTGTCCAGCAGCGCGTAGTCGGCGTTGGGCGCGACTTCGAGGATCAGCGGCAGGCGCTCGGCGGGCAAGGAACCCTCGCGGCGCGCAAGCACGCGCGGCGCCGGCTTGGCGTCCTGCCTGTGTTCCGGCCTCGCTTCGCGCCGTTCGTCTGGACGCGGTTGGACACTGCTGGCTTTTACGGGCTGACGCAGGCGGTTGTCGCGGTTTCGATCGCGAAAGGATTTCAAGAACGGTCTCCGGAACGGCAGGCCGCTTTTGACATAGGGATTCGGGCCGCGCAACAAAATGGTCCCGCATCTATGATGCACCCAGCTCTGGAGACACGCAAACCGACCATGTCCCGTTCTGAACGCTTGCTCGACCTTATCCAGATCCTGCGCCGCCACCGTCGGCCGGTGAGCGGCCGCACGCTTGCGGACGAGATGGGCGTGTCGATTCGCACGCTCTATCGCGATATCGTGTCGCTGCAGCGGCAGGGCGCGCCGATCGAAGGCGAGGCGGGGCTTGGCTATGTGCTGAAGCCAGGCTTCATGCTGCCGCCGCTGATGTTCTCAGACGAGGAGATCGAGGCCATCGTGCTCGGCTCGCGCTGGGTGGCAAAGCAGCCGGACAAAAAGCTGGCCGCCGCCGCGACCGATGCGCTGGCCAAGATCGCGGCGGTGCTGCCGGATGATCTGCGCGAGGACCTCGATGCCACGACGCTGCTTGTCGGGCCGCGCTCGGACAATCTCGAAGCGATCGACCTCGGCGTTGTGCGGCAGGCGATCCGCGAGGAACGCAAGCTGGGCTTCCTCTATCGCGACGCCGAGGGTGCGGCCTCCGAGCGGCTGGTCTGGCCCTTCGCGCTCGCTTTCTTCGACAAGGTGCGGGTGATGGCGGCGTGGTGCGAAACGCGCCAGGATTTCCGTCATTTCCGCGCCGACCGGATGTCCGACCTGACTCCGACCGGCGTCCGTTACCCACGCCGCCGCCAGGCGATGCTGAAGGAGTGGCGGGCGACGCTGGACGCGCCCCGCTCAAACGCCAGGAAGGGCGATTCCGCCTGATCGCTGCTGCCAGAATCTGACAGTAGGTCCGCATATGGTCCCGAAGGTCCAGACACTTTGGAGATCAGATATGACCACGCCGAATTTCGTCATCCTCTATGTCGACAGCCCGGAAAAGAGCGGTGCGTTCTACGCGTCGCTGCTCGGGCGCGAGCCGGTCGAGTCCTCGCCGACCTTCGTGATGTTCGTGCTCGACAAGGGTTTCAAGCTCGGCCTCTGGTCGCGCCACACGGTGGAACCGGCGGCTGCGGGGGCAGGCGGTGGCGGCGAGCTTGTGCTTGCCGTCGACAACGGCGCGGCGGTCGATGCCACCCATGCGGATTGGGCTGGCAGAGGCCTCAAAATGCTGCAGGCTCCGACCGATCTCGATTTCGGCCGCACCTTCGTCGCGCTTGATCCGGACAATCATCGCCTGCGCGTTTATTGGCCGAATGGGCAGGAGGGCAGTAGGGCAGTAGGGCAGTAGGTGTTCTTTCCCCCCTTATTCCCTTACTGCCCTGCTCCCTTACCCCTTGAGCGCCTTGTAGACGGCGATGCCGGCGGCGAGGTCTTCAAGGGCTGCGCCAACCGACTTGAACAGCGTGATCTCGCTGTCGGTTTGCCGGCCCTGTTTCTCGCCGCGCGCGAGCTCATGCAGATCGGCGATGATCGCTTCCGGTTTCAGCAGGCCCGAGGCCAGAGGCTGGACGATGTCGCCGGCCTCCTTGGTGGCGCCGGCGCGGGTGTCGACATAGACGCGGGCGCGCTTGATCGCATCGTCATCAGCCTCGCGCATGTCGGGCGTGAAGCCGCCGACGAGGTCGACATGGGCGCCCGGCTTGAGCAGCGCGCCCTTGACCAGCGGCGTGTTGGAGATGGTCGCGGAGGCGATGATGTCGGCCTCGGCAAGCTCCGCGTCGAGATCGCCGGCGGCATTGGCCGGAAAGCCTTCGGCGCGCAAGGCGGCCGCCACCTTTTCGGCATTGGCCGGCGTGCGGTTCCAGATGCGGATGGAGGTGATCGGCCTGACCGCCGAATGCGCCTTGGCAAGGAATGGCGACAGCGCGCCGGCGCCGATCACCAGAAGCCGCGAGGCGTCCTTGCGGGCCAGATAGGAAGCGGCGAGCGCGGAGGCGCAGGTCGTGCGCCACTGCGTCAGCCGCTGCCCGTCGATCATCGCCTGCGGCTCGCCGGTGACGCCGTCGAGCAAAAGATAGAGGCCCATCACCGCCGGCTTGCCTTTTGCGTTGTTGTCCGGCGACACGGTGACAATCTTGACGCCGATATGACCTCCCGCCGAGGTGCCTGCGGCGTTGAAGTCGGTCCAGGCCGGCATCAAAAGCAGGGTCGAGGCCGCGCCCTCCGGTCGCTCCACGCCATGATGGTGACGAACCGGCTGCACGGCGCCCTCGCGAAAGGCGGCGCGCAATGTCTCGACCAGGCCGGGAAAGGTCAGCGCGCGGTCGACCTCGGCGGCCGAAATGGTCAGCATCGAAGGCTCCGGATTGCTTTAGTTGGTCGGCTTGGGCAACGCCGGTCCATTCGGCGCGGCCGGCGCGCGGCTCACCGCCTGGCGCAGGTTTTCAGCCTCCAGGCCGCGCTGGCGCGCGAGCTTGCGGTAGCGGCCCTGCTTCACCCAGGTCGCCATGCTGCCGACGACCATGCCGACGGCCAGGGCCAGGAACAGGAAAATGAAAAGCGGCAGGTTCAGCGTCAGCGCGGGATTGCCGGGATGGAACGGATCGAGCGTGAAGGCGACGGCGCCGCGATTGGCGACGGCGAGCGCGATCAGGATGATGGCCAGCGGCACGAAGACCACGACGAGGATGAAGCGATTGAACATCAGATCTCCGTATAGAGAAGCTTCCTAAGCGCGCATGTCTTTGTCCCGAAACCGGCCTTCCCTTTCGGGAGACATGCTTTAAGCGCCAAGATGCCGTCTCGACCCGCCGGCGCGGCGCCTATTTGCCGCCGTTCAGCCTTTCGCGCAACTCCTTGCCGGTCTTGAAGAACGGCACCCACTTTTCCTCGACCTCGACCGACTCGCCGGTGCGCGGGTTGCGGCCGGTGCGGGCGGGACGGTTTTTCACCGAAAAGGCGCCGAAACCGCGCAACTCGACCCGGTTGCCCTCGGCAAGCGCGTCGGTGATTTCGTCAAAGATCGCACCGACGATGTTTTCGACGTCGCGCAGGAAAAGGTGCGGGTTGCGTGCAGCAATGATCTGCACAAGCTCGGATTTGATCATGGAACGTTCCCCGTGAAACCACTGCAGACGATTATCAGGATGATTTTTATTGCTTTTTTGGCTCGCGCCAACGGCATGTCAAGGGTGCCAGACCGAAACGAGACCGTCAAGAAACAAGCGGTCGGCGCCGAGCTCGTGAATGATATCGCCGCCGGCATCCGGCAGGCCAAGCGCCTTGGCGGCTAGTTTTGCCATCGACTGCGAGAACAGGAAGCCGCCACGCCTGTCCTTGTCCTTCCACTCGACGACCTTGAGCTTGGCATCCACGCCCTTCGTCGCCAGCCAGTCGATCGCCTCCTGCTCGCCGCCGACGGCGTCGACCAGATGATTGGCCAAGGCCTGGCGGCCGGTGAAGATCGAACCGTCGGCCAGCGCCAGCGCCTGCTCATGCGTCATCTTGCGGCGGTCCGCGACGATGCCGACGAACCAGTCGTAACTGTCGAGGATCAGCTTGCGCACCATGGCGCGCTCATCGTCATTGGTCGGCTTGAAGGGCGAGGGCGAAGCCTTGAGCGGCGAGGATTTCACTTCCTCCAGCTTGATGCCGAGCTTGTCCATGAGACCGCTGACGTCAGGATATTGGATCAGCACGCCGATCGAGCCGACGATCGAGGTCTTGCGGGCAACGATATGGTCGGCAGCACTTGCGATCATATAGCCGGCCGATGCCGCCAGCGTGCCGACCTCGGCCACTACGGGCTTGTCGCCGGCAAGCTTGCGCACGGCTTCGAATGTCGACTCGCCGCCGACCGTGGTGCCTCCGGGCGAATCGATCGACAGGATGACGCCCTTCACCTCCGCAGACTTGCGGATCGCTTCCAGCCTTTTGAGCAGTTCCTCGTCCTCGGTGATGGTGCCTTCGATCTTCACCTTGGCGATATGGGGGATCGCCTGGCCGGTGAAATTGTCGTCATAGACCCATGCCGAGAAGGCGATCACCGCTGCCGCCAGAACCACAAACGCAGCCACGCGCCAGAAAGTCAGCTTGCGGCGCAAGCGGCGGCGGTCGATCAGGTCGTCGGCTCTCATTGCCATCGTCAGCCTCATGGGTCGGCGGGAAAGCAAGCTTTTAAAGCAAGCCTCGGCACACGGCTACCGTTTCCTGAACGCCGGCTTCGAGCTCGGCGTTGATGGCGACCTCACGAAAAATTAACCCAGTCCCCTTCTGTATCTGCTATGAAGTGCGGGTCGTCTCCCCGAATTCCTCCCGATTTTGTGGGCGGCAGCCGTCACATTTTTGCAGTTTTCGTCCCCTTGTGCTTGCGTGTAGGTGCCGGCATACCACCTATAGGCGATGTTTGGGCGGACAAAGGTCCATTAGAAAAGTCATGTTGGCGCGATCTGACGAAACGAGCGATGCCGCTGCGGCACCGGCTCCCGCGATCCAAGAGGGCACGCGCGGCGAGGCGTTCAACCGCGCGCAACGGCACTCGCGCCGCGTGCGCGTGCTGAAATTCGCGGTGCCGCTGCTCGCGGCCGCGATTGCGATCGCCTTTCCAGTCTATTCCTACCTCAAAGCGCCAGTCTCCATTTCCGTGCAGGCCGACGGCACGGCGTTTTCGAACGGCAAGCTGGTGATGGCCAATCCGAAGCTCAACGGCTTCACCAAGCAGAAGCTGCCCTATTCGCTGACCGCGACCAGGGCGACGCAGGATGTCGGCCAGCAGGCCGTGATCGACCTCGAAGGCATCAACGCCAAACTGCCCGTCGCCACCGACAATATCGTGTCGGTCGATGCCGAGCACGGTATCTACAATCGCGACGCCAATACGATGGACCTCACCAGCGACGTCAGCGTGACGACTACGGACGGCCTTGCGGCGAAATTCAAATCGATCTTCCTAGACATGGGTAAAGGCTCTATGAAGACGAGCAATCCGGTCGACGTCAGCCGCGGCGGGTCGCGCATCACGGCGGACTCGATGTCGGTCGAGGATAATGGCAGGCTCGTGGTCTTCGAGAACCGGGTTCGCGTCAACATCGATCCGACTGCGCTGAAGGCGGCAGGGGTAAACAGTGGAGAACAGAATGCGTCGCAGTAAATCCGCGTGGGCTCTGGGCGCAGCCTCCGCATTGCTGTTTCTGGGGACGGCGCATTCCTTCGCGCAGTCGAGCGCGACCAGCCAGATGTCCGGGCTCAAGCTATCCGGCGACCAGCCGATCCAGATCGAAAGCGACAAGCTTGAGGTCCGCCAAGCCGAGAGCATGGCCATATTCAGCGGCAATGTGACCGTCAATCAGGGGCCGACCCTGCTAAAGGCCGGCAAGATGACGGTCTACTATGTCAAGGACCCCAAGGCTGACAAAAGCGCGGCTGCCGGCGCGTCGGCAATGACGGGCGCCGCCAATATCGATCACCTGGAGGTCGAGAACAAGGTCTACGTCAAATCGAACGACCAGGTCGCCACCGGCGACAGCGGCACGTTCGACATGAAGACGCAGGTGCTGGTGCTCAAGGGCAAGGAAGTGGTGCTTTCGCAAGGCGACAATGTGCTCAAGGGCTGCAAGCTCACCGTGCAGATGAAGAGCGGCCTCGCCAATGTCGACGGCTGCGGCGGCCGCGTGATGATGTCGTTCACGCCCCAGAAGCAGGGCGCGCAGCAGCAGGGAGCGTCGGGCAACTAATGGCCGGCGTATCCTCGCTGCTTGCCCGTCTTCCGGGACGGGCGGCCGCAAAGCCGGCTGCCCCGGCGACGGTCGGCACCGACAAGGCGAAGTTCAAGGGCACCCTGATCGCCAAAGGCCTGACCAAAAGCTACAAGGGCCGTAAGGTGGTGAGTGGGGTGACGCTCGGCGTGCGCGCCGGCGAGGCCGTCGGCCTGCTTGGCCCCAACGGCGCCGGCAAGACCACGTGTTTCTACATGGTCACCGGCCTTGTTCCCGTCGATGAGGGCTCGATCGAGATCGACGGCTTCGATGTCACGTCGATGCCGATGTACCGGCGCGCCCGCCTTGGTATCGGCTACCTGCCACAGGAAGCGTCGATCTTCCGCGGCCTGAACGTCGAACAGAATATCCGCGCCGTGCTGGAAGTGGTCGAAAAGGATCG
The DNA here is from genome assembly GCF_003952425.1 of Mesorhizobium sp. M2A.F.Ca.ET.046.03.2.1. NCBI lineage: Bacteria > Pseudomonadati > Pseudomonadota > Alphaproteobacteria > Hyphomicrobiales > Phyllobacteriaceae > Mesorhizobium > Mesorhizobium sp. M2A.F.Ca.ET.046.03.2.1. The sequence goes on from NZ_CP034449.1 coordinate 4,512,770, forward strand.
CAAGGTGCGCGAACGCAACCTCGACGAGCTGCTCGAGGAATTCCACATCAGCCATCTGCGCAAGGCGCCCTCGATGTCGCTGTCGGGCGGCGAACGGCGTCGCCTTGAAATTGCGCGGGCGCTGGCGACGCGGCCTGCCTATATGCTGCTCGACGAGCCCTTTGCTGGCATCGACCCGATTGCCGTCGCCGACATTCAGCAGCTCGTCCGTCATCTCACGGCGCGCGGTATCGGCGTCTTGATCACCGACCACAATGTGCGCGAGACGCTCGGCCTGATCGATCGCGCCTATATCATCCATGCCGGCCAGGTGCTGACGCATGGCCGGGCCGACGAAATAGTCGCCAACGCCGATGTGCGGCGTCTCTATCTCGGCGAGGGTTTTACGCTCTGAGCGTAAAATACCTTTCTTCAGAGTGAATTTGAGCGAAATTCGACTGGTTTGTTGCGATTTTTCGGCCCAATAACGCTCCGGTAAGCCGATCCTGCTAGCGTTTTCCTTGACAAGCAAAAGCCGGGCCAGTTTCTATGCCCGACTGGAATGCAAGAGTGCGACGCGTAGACGAGGCGTTTGAATCCCACCATGGCGCTGGCAGCCAAACTGCAGCTCAGACAATCCCAGTCGCTGGTGATGACGCCGCAGCTGATGCAGTCGATCCGGCTGCTGCAGCTTACCCATGTCGAGCTCGAACGCTTCATCGACGAGGAGATCGAGCGCAACCCTCTCCTGGAGCGCGCCGAACCGCAGGACGACGCCGCCAGCGACCAGGCCCAGAAAAGCGAGGCCGCGCCGGAGCTGGATAGCGCCGGCGACTGGTTCGAGGGCGAGACGGAGTGGAGCGCGGAAGCGATCTCGCAAAAGCTCGACTCTTCCCTGGAAAACCTGTTTCCCGACGATCCCGGCACCAGCGAGCGGCTGGGGCCGGATCTCACGGCTCAGTGGAAGTCTGCAGCGGGCAGCGCCGGCACAGCCTCATCCGAGGGATTCGACGTCGGCGACATGGCCGCGGCCGCAGTCACATTGCGCGAACATGTCGGCGAGCAGATCGCACTTGCTTCGCTAAGCCCCGGCGAACGTCTCATCGCGGGCGAGCTTGCCGATGGGCTCGACGAGGCCGGTTATCTGCGCACCGACCTGATGGAGATCGCGGTCCGGCTCGGCACGGATGAAGCGGCGGTGGCGCGTGTGCTTGGCGCCTGCCAGAGCTTCGAGCCGGCAGGGCTCTTCGCGCGCGACCTTGCCGAGTGCCTGTCGCTGCAGCTTCAGGCGCGCGACAGGCTCGATCCGGCAATGAAAGCGCTGGTCGCCAACCTCGAGCTTCTGGCGCGGCGCGATTTCCAGACGCTGAAACGCATCTGCGGCGTCGACGAGGAGGACCTCCTCGACATGCTTGCCGAGATCCGCGCTCTCGATCCGCGCCCCGGCCTGGCGTTTTCGGGCGGCGCAAGCGACGCAATCGTCGCCGATGTCGAGGTCCGCGCGGCCAATGACGGCAGCTGGGCAGTTGAGCTCAATGCCGACACGCTGCCGCGCGTGCTGGTGGACAATGTCTACTTCGCCCGTGTCTCGAGCCACGCCAAGGACCAGGCGGAAAAGGATTTTCTCGCCGAATGCCTGCAGAACGCCAACTGGCTGACGCGCAGCCTCGACCAGCGGGCCAAGACTATTCTCAAGGTGGCGTCGGAAATCGTGCGGCAGCAGGACGCCTTTCTCGTCCATGGCGTGCGCCACCTCAAGCCGCTCAACCTGCGCACGGTGGCCGATGCCATCGGCATGCATGAATCGACCGTCAGCCGCGTCACCGCCAACAAATACATGCTGACGCCGCGCGGGGTTTTCGAGCTGCGCTATTTCTTCACGGCGTCGATCGCCTCGGCCGAAGGCGGCGAAGCGCACTCTTCCGAGGCCGTGCGCGACCGCATCAAGCAGATGATCGACGAGGAAAAGCCCGCCGACGTGCTTTCCGACGACGCCATCGTCGACATGCTCAAGGAAATTGGTGTCGATATCGCGCGCCGCACCGTCGCGAAATACCGCGAAGGCATGAATATCCCATCGTCTGTGCAAAGGCGGCGGGAGAAGCGGGCGCTCGCGAACGCCGGCCGCTAGGCCCGCCTGTATTCGGGCGATGCCGGCCCGACCCGAATCCCGATGATTTCCCGCAATCCCCAAGCTTGATTGACAAGCCGCAATGAAGTGTCTAGAAGCCCGCCCGCATGAGCAGGGCGTAATGCCCGCTTGCAAATGGGTCCGTCAGACAAGGCCATGGACGGCCAAGAAGGCGACTTGTGATCAACCGGAAAGTTCGGGTCTAAAATCGGCGCGCATGCCGCTGCGAAGCTTGTGCGCGCGCACCACGGGTATAAACTCGGGACCAGTTTGAAGCCTGGGCAAGGAAGGTCAGTTTTCAGATGAATCTACGCATTTCGGGAAAACACATGGACATCGGCGATGCGTTCCGCACGCGCATCAACGACCGGGTCGGCGAGGCGATCGAGAAATATTTCGATCGGGGTTTTTCAGGACATGTCACGGTCATCAAATCGGGGTCGCGTTTCTCCGCCGACTGCATGATCCGGCTCGATTCCGGCGCTTCCTTGCAGGCGACCGGCGACGCCCAGGACCCGACGCTTGCCTTCGAGGCGGCCGCCGATCGCCTGGAAACACGGCTGCGCCGCTACAAGCGCCGGCTGAAATCGCGCAACACCGGCAACGGCAATGGCGAAGAGCCGACCGACATCGCCTATACGGTGATGGCTCCCCTCACAGATGATGAGGAAGACATTCCGGAGGACTTCGCTCCGGCCATCGTCGCCGAATCAAGCATGACGCTGCGGACCATGTCGGTGGCGTCTGCCGTCATCGAGCTCGACAACAGCGACAGCCCGGTATTCCTGTTCCGCAACGCCGGGACCGACCATCTCAACATCGTCTACCGCCGGCCGGATGGCAATATCGGCTGGATCGATCCGTCGACGACCAAAGTCGCACAAGCATAAAAAGCCGGCCGCGCGAGGGGGCGACGACTGGCACGGCAGGCGAGCAAGGGATTTTTCAAGCATGGATCTCAGCGATCTCATCAGCGTCCCGGCGATCATGCCGGCGTTGAAGGCGAATTCCAAAAAGCAGCTTCTGCAATTGCTGTCGGAGAGGGCGGCGGCGATTTCGGGAATTCCGGAGCGGGAGGTGTTCGACACCATCCTGCAGCGCGAACGGCTGGGATCGACCGGCGTCGGCAACGGCATCGCCATTCCGCACGGCAAGCTCGCCGGCGTGAAGCGGATCGCCGGTGTCTTCGCGCGGCTGGAAACGCCCGTCGATTTCGAGGCATTGGACGACCAGCCGGTCGACCTCGTCTTTCTGCTGCTGGCGCCCGAAGGCGCAGGCGCCGACCATCTCAAGGCGCTGTCGCGCATCGCGCGCGTGCTGCGCGATGCCGACACAGTGGCCAAGATCAGGGGTACGCGCGACGCGGTGGCGATCCACGCCCTGCTGTCCGACACGCAGGCCTCGCACGCAGCCTGAAGTTTTGGGATAGAACTCTAGTTTTGAGAAGAAACCCTAGAGGGGCCGCCGGGAGCGGCCCTTTCCATTTTCGAACTGCCAGCAATCGCCTTAGAGCGTTTCACCGTTTCACGGAAACGGCGAACCGCTCTATCCCTTTGTTTTTACGCGATTCCGGACGGAAAACCGCTCACACTTTTCCTGGAATTGCTCTAGTGGATGGCGACAGTGGTCAGATCGTTCTCCAACGCACCCGCCAGCGCCCGGTCACGGGCATCGGAAAGCAGGATCGGCTGGCCGTTGGCGGCAAACAAAGCCCACAGCTCCAGGCCGGGCGCGATTTCGCCGAGGCCCGGGAAGCGGCCGCGCAGGTCGTCGCTCGACACTTTCCGCAGATAAGCGACAGAGCCTTCGCCGAGATGGGCGAGTTCGCCGCTGGTCATGGTGATCATTTCGTCAGTTCTGGTCATTTCAAGCCTCCTTGGCGCGAGGACGCCAGGATTGGCCGCCTCGCATAGAGCCATCGGCGAAGGTCAGTCTTTCACCGATATGTTTATTTTCCGTACCAGCCGCTCGGCCTCCGGCCGATCGAGATCGATCGACAGCAGGCCGTTCTTCAACTCGGCCGCTATCACCCGCATGCCGTCGGCCAGCACGAAACAGCGCTGGAACTGGCGCGCGGCGATGCCGCGGTGCAGGAATTCGCGCTCGGTGTCGTCGGTCTGGCGACCGCGCACGATCAGCTGGTTTTCCTCCGTGGTGACATCGAGGTCGCTTTCGGCGAAACCGGCAACGGCCAGTGTGATGCGCAGCCTTTCGGCCTTGCCGTCAGCGGCGCTGAGGCGCTCGATGTTGTACGGCGGATAGCTGTCGCCGGTCTTCGCCAGACGCTCCAGCGTCTTTTCCATGGCATCGAAACCCAAAAGAAGCGGGCTGGAGAAGGGCGTCATTCGACTCATTGTTACACTGTCCTCTGAAGAGCGACACAAACTGGAAAAACCCGGATGGCATTTTTCCCGATGGTCTTGATATGGTCCGCCGCGCGATCAAGTTCAAGCCATTAAACCCCGCCCAAAAAGACTCCCCAAAAAGGAATTGAAATGCCCCAGTCCAGAAAGATCATCATTGACACGGATCCCGGCCAGGACGATGCCGTCGCCATATTGCTGGCGCTCGGCAGTTCCGAGCTGGAGATCGTCGGCATCACCGCGGTTGCCGGCAACGTGCCGCTGAAGCTGACCCAGAACAACGCCCGCAAGATCTGCGAGCTGGCCGGCAGGCCAGACATGAAGGTCTATGCTGGCGCCATCCGGCCGCTGACGCGCGAGTTGGTCACCGCCGAGGAAGTGCATGGCAAGACCGGCTTGAACGGCCCGCAGCTGCCCGAGCCGACCATGCCGTTGCAGGAACAATACGCGGTCGATTTCATCGTCGAGACGCTAATGCGCGAAGAAAGCGGCACGATCACGCTGTGCCCGCTCGGACCGCTCACCAACATAGCGCTGGCGCTGATCCGCGAGCCCAGGATCGCGCCCCGCATCAAGGAAATCGTCCTGATGGGCGGCGGCTTCTTCGAGGGCGGCAATGTCACCCCGGCCGCCGAATTCAACATCTATGTCGACCCGCAGGCCGCCGATCTGGTGTTCAAATCGGGCATCCCGATCGTGATGATGCCGCTCGACGTCACCCACAAGGCGCTGACCTCGTCAAAGCGCATACAGGCTTTCCGCCAGCTCGGCACCAAGGTCGGCACCGCGACCGCCGAGATGCTGGAGTTTTTCGAACGCTATGACGAGGAGAAATACGGCACCGATGGCGGGCCACTGCACGATCCGTGCGTGATCGCCTATCTCCTGAAGCCGGAACTGTTCAAGGGTCGCCGCTGCAATGTCAGCGTGGAGACCGCGTCGGAGCTCACCATGGGCATGACGGTGATCGACTGGTGGGGCGTCACCAAGCGGGAAAAGAACGCCACCGTGATGCGCGACATCGACCATGACGGCTTCTTCGCGCTGTTGGTGGAGCGGCTGGGGCGGCTCTGAAAGCTTCCTTCTCCCCGTCTACGGGGAGAAGGTGCCGGCAGGCGGATGAGGGGCGGCGCGAATGTTGGTGTTTTGCCTGCAACCCCGGCGCTGCCCATCACCCGGTCGCTTCGCGACCACCCTCTCCCCGTGAACGGGGCGAGGAAGACTGCTCACTTCGCTTTCGTAAACGCCAGCCAGAGCCCGCCGCCGACGAGAAAACTGCCGCTGATGCGTGACATCAGCCTGACGCGGCTGGCCGACAGCAGCCGGCCGGCGCGGCCGGCGGCAAGGGCGTAGGTCGAGTCCGACATGGCGGCGAAGATCATCGCCGTCAGGCCCATGACCACGATCTGCAGCGTGTAATTGCCCTGCGGCGCGATGAACTGCGGGAAGAAGGCGCCGAAGAACACCAAGGTCTTCGGATTGCTGATCGCCACCAGAAAACCCTGCAGGAAGAAGCCGCCGCGCGGCTTCTTCGCCGACCCGTCCGGGTTCAGCGCGCCTTTTGCGCGAAACATCTGGATGCCCATCCAGATCAGGTAGGCGGCGCCGATCAGCCGCACCCATTCGAACCAGTGGCCCATGCCGGCGATCAGTGTGTTGAGGCCGATGCCGACGATTGCGATCATGATGGCGAGCCCGGCCTGCGTGCCGGCGACGTTGGCCAAGCCGGCGCGCGAGCCGTGGCGGATGCTGTTGGCGATGATCAGCGTGACGGTCGGGCCCGGTACCAGGATGATGACGATGCAGGCGACGACATAGGTGGCGTAGAGTTCCAGCGACATGATTTCCCTCGAACAGGACGGCGCCGACTTGGGCGGAGCGCGATCAATGCACGGGATTGGTGCTGGCGCAAGCTGGCCGGGCAGGGCGGCCCGTCACGCGGCCCCCACCGGCCAGGGCAGCGTCGCCTCGTAGGCGGCGCCGGCCTTGAGCACGGCGAGGTCGCCGCGCGGGCGGCCGATCAATTGCATGCCCATCGGCCGGCCTTTTGCGTCGAAGCCGGCCGGCACGTTGAGCGCCGGGCAGCCGCCCAGCGTGGCAAAGGCGGAGACCTGCATCCACCGGTGATAGCTGTCCATGCTCCGCCCCGCGACCTCGCGCGGCCAGTGGGTGGTTACGCCGAACGGGAAGACCTGCGCGGTCGGCAGAGCGATGAGGTCGAAGCGCTCGAACAGCGACAGCAGCGTGCGATGCCACTCGGTGCGCCAGACGCTGGCGGCATGGATCTGCGGCGCGGTAAGGCGCATCGCCTGTTCCACTTCCCAGACGGCCTCAGGCTTCAGAAGCCTGCGCTTTTCCGGGTCATCGTAATGCGCTTTCAACCCGCAGCCGCTGCTTGCCTGGCGCAAGGTGACGAAAGCCTGCCACAACGCCTCGAAATCGACATCCGGCACCAGCGCTTCGCTGGGGAACGACGCGTCCGCAAAGCGGGCAAGCGCGGTCTCGCAGAGGTCGAGCACGCCCGGTTCCGTCGGCAGATGGCCGCCGAGATCGCCCAGCCAGGCGACGCGGCCGCCGGAGGCTTTCGTCCCCAAGCCGCCGAGGAACGAGCCCTCCTTGGCATAGGACAAGGGTGCCTGCGGATGGTAGCCCGCCTGTTCGTCGAGCAGCAGTGCGATGTCGCGCACGCTGCGGCCCATCGGTCCCTCGACGCCCATCTGCGAATGGAAGACGTCGATGTCGGGGCCGGCGGGCACGAGCCCCTGCGAGGGACGGAAGCCGTAGACATTGTTGTAGGCCGCCGGATGCAGCAGCGAGCCGCCGAAGTCGCTGCCGTCGGCGACCGGCAGCATGTTGAGCGCCAGTGCCACCGCCGCGCCGCCGCTCGAGCCGCCGGCGGTCAGCGCCGGGTCGAAGGCGTTGAGCGTCGGCCCGAAGACCGGATTGTACGTGTTGGAGCCAAGGCCGAATTCCGGAACATTGGTCTTGCCGATGATGATGGCGCCGGCCTTGCGGATGCGCTCGACGAAGAAGTCGTCCGTTTCAGGGATGAAATCGGCGAAGATCGGCGAGCCGAAGGTGGTCCTCAGCCCCTTGGTCAGGGCGAGGTCCTTGATGGCGATCGGCAGGCCGAACAGCGATCCGGCCTCGCCGCCGCGGGCCAGATGAGCATCGGCGTTGTCGGCTTCGGCCAGGATGTCGGCGCGCTCGCGCAGCGAGACGATAGCGTTGACCAGCGGGTTGACGGCCTCGATGCGGTCAAGGGAAGCGCTGACGACTTCACGCACCGACAATTGCCCTTGCCTGATCCTGTCGGCGAGCTCGACGGCGGAGAGGCGACAGATATCGCCGGCCGCCGGCAGGGCATGCTTGGTGACGGGCCGCATGCTTAACGCGTTCCCGCCAGGGCAGCGTCGACATCCTTGGCCAGTGGGATCGCCGGCTGCGCGCCTGGCTTCAGGCAGGCAAGCGAGCCGGCCGCGGCGGCGCGGGTGATCGCATCCCCAAGCGACAAGCCGGACGACAGGCCGGCGCCGAAATAGCCGCAAAAAGTGTCGCCGGCGCCGACGGTGTCGACCGGCGTGATCTTTAGCGCCTGGATTGTGAGGAAATCGTCCGGCGTTGCGGCCAGCACGCCGTCGCCGCCGAGCGTGACGACGATGGCGCGGCCGGTCTTTTGGGCGTAGTCGCGCATGCGGGCGGGGCGGTCGCGCCCGGAAAGCGACAGCGCTTCGCCGTAGAGATCGAATTCGGTCTCGTTGGCGACGGCATAGTCGGCCTTGCCGAGGAAGCCGGCGGCTTCGGCCCGGAAAGGCGCGGTGTTGAGCACGCTGACGGCGCCCGCCGCGCGCGCCGCGTCGAGCGCGGCCTCGACCGTCTGCAGCGGGATCTCGTGCTGCAGGAGCACGACATCGCCCTTTTTGAGATAGGCCTTGGTGACATCGCCCGGCACCACCGAATCATTGGCGCCCGGCACGACGGCGATGACGTTCTCGCCGTCGGCGCCGACCAGGATCAGCGCCGTGCCGGTGGAGGCGAAGCTTTGGCCGACACCGGAGAGATCGACATTGCCGGCCTTGAGCAAAGCGAGCGCTTCGGGGGCAAAGCTATCCTTGCCGACCGCGCCAACCATGCGCACCTGGGCTCCCGCGCGCGCCGCGGCCAGCGCCTGGTTGGCGCCCTTGCCGCCGGGGGCGGTGGCAAAGCTCGAGCCGCGCACCGTCTCGCCGGGTTCCGGCAGGCGGTCGACATTGGCAATGAGATCGAGGTTGATCGAGCCGACAACGATAATCACAAAAACTGCCTCCCGTTGAAGCGGCCCGGCCCTTGCTTGAAAGGCGGACCTGCTCCAAGATTCTGCTTTTCGCAATTCCTGGGAAATGGGCGGCGAAGCGCTCATCGCGGAATTGCGTGCTGGGGGCGAAGCTAGCCGCAAAGACCGCCGGTTGCCAGATCATGCCGGTTGCGCGGGCTCTTGGCCCACAGGCATCATTCGCAGCGCACCGTCACCGTGCCTTGATAGTTGCCTGCCGGGAAGATGCCGGGCGACTTCGTGGCGGTGAGATCGACCTGGATGGTGTGGGTGCCGTTGGTCACCCGCTGCGGCGAGCTGCCCGGTATGTCCACGCCCGAGCCGTCGAGGCGGAAGACGGAGGCGAACGAGACATTGGTGTCGCCGCCGCTCGGTGCCGAGGTAAAGGCGATCGGCGCCGGCGCGGAAACGGTATAGCAGTCCAGCAGGTTTAGGATGGAACACAGCGTCGAGTTCGCTGTGATGGTGGCGCCGGCGCTCGACCCGCCTGCCTGCTTTGAGCCGAAGATGTTGATGGCGGGGTTCGATTTCATCGTCCCCGAGGCGCCGATCATGATCGTGCAGGTGCCGATGATCGCCGCCTGCGCCGGAAGGCAGAGACCGGCAAGCGCCGCCAGCGCTAACAGCGCGCTTCTATTTCCGCTTCTTCTTCTCATTGCTGGTCGTGCCTCTGATGGTCCAGCCTTCATTGGCCCATCCCGCTGATTTGACTTGAGCCACGTTGGCTTGGACCCCGTTGGCTTGCGCCGCGCCGGCTTGCGCCGCGCTGGCTTGGGACGCAGCGTCCTGGGGCGGCGAGGCGGGCACACTTCCCGTCGTCTGGCCGTCGGCGCCGAGGCCCATTTTGAGCAGCTTCAATTCCAACTGCAGGCGCTCGACTTCCAACTCGTAGAGGCGGCTGCAATCGACGCGTTTGGGCGTCCGCCCGATCGGGATCACCACGCGGCCATAGGTGGCGATGTCGCTGTTGGTCTGGTTGCTTGAGTTGTTGCCGCGGATGACGCCGAGGTCGAGATAGGCGCCGCTGCCGGAAACGGCTGAGCGGCAGGTCGTGCCGTCGCTGGCATGAACCTCGTCCTGGCCCTGGGGCAAGGTGACGCCGGGCAGGCTGAAACCGGTCTGGTTCTGATTCAGGTTCAGGATATCCTCGGCAAGTCCCCGACCGACGACAGCCAGGGCGGGCAGCAAGGACAAGGTCAGAACCTGCGATGCCCGAAGAACTTTCCGCATATCTGTGCCCTTATCTGGGTCTGCTCGCTTGGAAAGGGGATACTCTCGGTACAGATACGCACTTTACGCTCGTTCGCGCCGTCGAACGGGACGACCACCAGGACCGGGCGCGACGCTTGGCCGGCCAGAAGGAACGCGCTCGGCGTGATCCTGGCCGCGACAGGCTGGAAATCCTGGTCGTAGACATGGACCTCGACGCGGATGCGCTGGTTGTACGGGTTGCCCGGAAAGACACGGACAGCAAAGGCATCGGTGAAGGATCGCACCTCGCCCCGCATCGGCGTCATCGACTGGCCGGTCGCCGCTACGGGAGGCAGCGCGGCGATCAGGCCCGCCGCCAGGATTGCAATTCTTCTCAATGCGATTCTTCTCAAGGACCGCTCCTTTCGCGTGAGGACTATTCGCAGCGCAGCGTCACCGTTGCTTGATAGTTGCCGGCGGAGAACCGGTTCGTGCCGCTCTTGGTGCCGGCGAGATTGACCGCGACCGTCGATGTGCCCGGCACCGTCAGCGCGGTCGCGGTGCCGGTTTCGGCAATCGTCTGCGCGCCTGAAGTGGCGAAGGTCGGAGTCCATGTCGTCGCCGTCGTGTCCGAGGCCGGCACGGTGGTCGTTGTCACCGGGTCCACGCTGAGCGAGACCCCGCCCGTCGTATCGACCTGAGCGCTGCCTGCCGAGCCGCCGGCATTGTGCGAGCTCAGCGACTGAAGATTGCTGCTCACGGTCATCGTGCCGTTGGAGTTGATCGTGATGGTGCAGGTCGCGGTGATCGTGCCGTTGAAAAGCACGTTTCCGGTAGCGGCCGATGCCGTCTGGCAGGCGCAGGCGGCCAGCAGGCCTGCTGCCATTGCGGCCCGAGCGATTTTCATTGAGATCCCTCCTTCGAGCCGGATGGTGCCGGCTCAACGTCGGGTCATCTTCCCTTTATCGTGGTTAATTTAGCGTTAAGTGAAATAACGCGGGGAAGCAACTTACAAGAAAACCGGCTGTAACCATAGGTTGTCTCCGGTTGCATTTCGCAGATGAATCGATCAATTATTTAGGATGTACCGATTTATATTACGATACGCGGTTTTTTCGCAATGGCATGCGAAAAAATCGAATGTTTCAGGACGTCACTTGTCCCGCTTCCCAACCGAGGATGGCGCGTTTGCGCGTCAGACCCCAGTGATAGCCGGTGAGCGCGCCGGACTTGCCCAGCGCCCGATGGCAAGGCACCACGAAGGACATCGGGTTTGCGCCTACCGCCGCACCGACGGCCCGGCTGGCGCTTGGCGCGCCGATGCTCGCCGCGATCGAGGAATAGGTGCAGGCCCTGCCCATCGGGATGCGCAGCAAGGCTTCCCAGACGCGCAGCTGGAAATCGGTGCCGATCATCACCACGCGCAGCGGCTGGTCGGCGCGCCAGTTGGTCGGGTCGAAGACCCGCGCGGCGTAAGCCTGGGTGGCCGACATGTCCTCGACATAAGTCGCGTTCGGCCAGCGGCCGGACATGTCGGCGAAGGCAGCCCGCTCGCCGCCGGCATCGCAGAAGGCGAGGCCGGCGAGGCCGCGGTCAGTGACCATGATCAGCGCGATGCCGAAAGGCGAGATGTGATAACCGTAGCGGATGGTGAGGCCCGCGCCCCGCGTCTTGTAGTCGCCGGGCGACATCGCCTCATGGGTGACGAAGAGGTCGTGCAGCCGGCCGGGGCCGGACATGCCGAGCTCGAACGAGGTCTCCAGCAGCGGCATGCCGGAATCGAGCAGCCTGCGCGCGTGGTCGAGCGTCACCGCCTGCAGAAAGGCTTTCGGTGACAGGCCGGCCCAGCGGGTGAACAGCTTCTGCAGGCCGGTCGGCGTCTCGCCGACTTCCTCGGCCAGCACCTCCAGCGAGGGCTGGTCGCGATAGTCGAGGCTGATCTTCTCGATGGCGCGGCGCACGACATCATAGTCGCTGCCTTCCGGGGTGATATCGTTCTCAAGGATCGCGATCGGCTTCATCTGCGTATTCATGGTCATCTGCGCGTTCATGGCAATGTCTCCTTGGCCGCGAATATCGGTCTTCCAGAGCTTTGCAACCACCCGAAACTTGCCTTCCTGACGCAGGCACCCAGACCATCCTAGAAACCGGAACAAGGGGCGCTGGGCTGGTCCGCATGCTTGTTCGTCGGCCTCTGGAGGCATGTCCCCGCCATGCGCAAGGTCGGCAGGCTGCTGCGCTACCGCTTCTGATTTGCTTGACTTGCTCGGAGCATGATCTTGTCCGAACCGCAGCTCAGCGAAAGCAAAACCGGCGTCCACTTTTCGCTGACGCGGACTTCGGTTCGGGATCATGCTCAGCGCGTCTTGGCGGTCGCCAGCGCGCGCGAAAAGGCGGTGGCGAAGCTTTCGCGGTCGTCGGGATTGAGGAAGCCGCCGATCGCCACGCTCTTGCCCTGCGCTTCGACGGCCATCCTGGTGATGCCGATTTCGCTGTGGCGGGCGATCGAGAACCGCGTCCAGAACGGGTTGAAATGATGCGCCTCCGAGCGTCCGGAAGGTGCTGTCTTGCGGATGTCGAGGCTGGTGCGCGATACCGAGATTTCCTCGCGGGCGCGCGCGGCGCGATAGTTGGCGCGGAAAGCGATATAGACGGCGATCACATCGAGGCCGAAGAAGCCGAACACCGGCCAGGCGCCATGCGCCAGGAAAAAGGCGCCGGTGACCGCCCAGCCGAAGACAAGCGCCCCCATCAGGATCAGGAAACCGGTGCGGCCGAGCGAGCGGTGCGGCGTCAGCAGGGCCTGGAAAAATGGCTGGTCGGCTTCGAATGACGCGTTTGTGTCGCTCATGAGGGGATATTATAGGAAGGGACATGGCGCCTCCCAAGTCCAAAAAATCCATCGCTGTCAAAAAGCCTCAACCCGCCCCTGCCGGCGGCGGCCCGGCGGCTGGTACACGGCCGCGAAAAGCGGCTTCCCGGTCGCTCTACAGTGCCGCCGAGGTGCATGAGATCTTCAGGCGCTTTTCCGTGCAGCGGCCTGAGCCGAAAGGCGAGCTCGACTATGTCAACGCCTTCACCCTGCTGGTCGCGGTGGTGCTGTCAGCGCAGGCAACCGACGCGGGCGTCAACAAGGCGACCAAGGCATTGTTCGCGGCTGCCGACACGCCAGCCAGGATGCTGGCGCTGGGCGAGGCCAAGGTCGGCGACTACATCCGCACGATAGGGCTGTGGCGGAACAAAGCGAAGAACGTGATCGCGCTGTCGAAGGCGCTGATCGATGATTATGCGGGCCAGGTGCCGCAGGATCGAGACGAGCTGGTGAAGCTGCCGGGCGTCGGGCGCAAGACCGCCAATGTCGTGCTCAACGTCGCCTTCGGCCAGCACACGATGGCGGTCGACACGCATATCTTCCGCATCGGCAATCGGATTGGGCTGGCTCCCGGCAAGACGCCGGAACAGGTCGAGCAGGGGCTGCTCAAGGTCATCCCGGCCGAGTTCATGCGACATGCGCATCACTGGCTGATCCTGCATGGCCGCTATGTCTGCAAGGCGCGCAAGCCCGATTGCCCGGCCTGCGTGATCGCCGATATCTGCAAGTCGAAGGAAAAGACCACCGACATTCCGGCGCCGCTGATGCCGATCGCGCCGCTGGATGAGACGTTTGCGGCCGAGGCCTAAAGCGCGTCGCGATCTTTCAGTCTCGCTCCATGCGCTTTAGGTTTTTTATTTTGCGCATGTCTTTACCCCGAAACCGGTAACCACTTTCGGGAGACATGCTTTAGAGCGGGTCTGGCTCTAATAGCCGTAGCCGCGCGCCATGGCCGCGGCAAAGACCGGAATGAGCAGGAAGATGAAGCCTTCGGCGCGGACATAGTTCTTCACCGAGGCCAGTTCCGCCGCCGGCACGGCGAAAGACGGATTGCCGTTCGCCTGCCTGTTCCAGGAGAGGAAGCGCGTGGTCGGCACGATCGACAGCAGGCCGACGATGGCGAAGGCCGCCATCTTTGCCCAGAACACCCAATTGTAGACATAGAATTCCCAACCCTTCAGGCCGAAGAACACCCGGCAGATGCCGACGATGATGATCAGCGCGGCGATGATGCCGTAATGGCGGTCGATGCCGGCAAGGCGCTTCAGCGTCGCCGCACCCAGATCGTCGCGCACCAGCACGAACTCGGCCCCGATGATGCCGGCCAGCGAGAACACCAGCAGGTGATGGAGAATAGCCAATACAAGGTCAGTGGTGTCCATGTTCTTCCCTGCGCCTGGCGGCCGCGACGCGGCTGGATACCGTGTCAGAAGAGTAGCATCATCGGTCAAGATTCCCAGACGGCGAAATCGTTGCGCTGGAGGATGATCCCGGCCAACCCTGGCCCTTGCCGGGGGACGCCGGTTTGCTAGAGCAATTCCAGGAAAGTGTGAGCGGTTTTCCGTCCGGAATTTCGTGAAAACAAAGAGTTAGTGTGTTTCACCATTTCGCGAAACGGTGAAACACACTAACCGCTGCCGTCTCAACGAGAGGAGTGCCATGAGCATCAAGACGGAAGCTGGCGTGCCGATCCTCGAGACGGCGCGGACCATCCTGCGGCCCCATCGTCCGGGCGATTTCGAGACCTATGCCGCCATGTGGACGGAACCTGCCGTCACCCGTTTCATCGGCGGCAAGCCGCGCACGCGCGAGGAAAGCTGGATGCGCTTCCTGCGCCATGCCGGGCTGTGGTCGTTGATCGGCTACGGTTTCTGGGCGATCGAGGACAAGGCGACGGGGCGCTTCATCGGCGAGGCCGGCTTCCATGATCTGAAGCGCGAGATCGAACCTTCGATCGAAGGCGTGCCGGAAGCCGGCTGGGCCCTGGCTTCGGAGGCGCACGGCCGGGGGCTTGCGAGCGAGGTCGTCGGGCGGATCGTCGCCTGGAGCGACGAGGCGTTGGGACAAGCGAGAACCGTCTGCATCATCGATCCGGAAAACGGCGCTTCGCTGAAGGTCGCCGAAAAGAACGGTTATGGAGAGATTTTGCGGACCACCTATCATGAGAAGCCGACGATCCTGTTGGAACGGCGGGCCGGAGGGGTTGTCGCCTAGATTAGCTGGCTTTGCGGCGCAGCGTCCGCGCCAAAGTCTCCCATCCATCCGCCGTTGCATCGCGCTCGCTGCGATTGCCGCGCAGCACCGTGGTTGCGTCGAATGGCTGGGGACGCGCAATCGCATAGCCCTGCGCATAGTCGACGCCGATCGCTTTCAAGGCGTCGATGATGCCCTCGCTTTCGACGAATTCGGCGATGGTGCGTTTTCCCGTCACCTTGCCGATGTGATGGATCATCTCGACCATCGCGCGGTCGATGCGGTCGTCGAGCATGTCCTTGACGAAGCTGCCGTCGATCTTGAGGTAGTCGACCGGCAAATGCTTCAGATAGGCGAAGGACGACATGCCGGAGCCGAAATCGTCGAGCGCGAAGCGGCAGCCAAGCCCGCGCAGATCGGCGATGAAGCGCATGGCTTCGGAAAGATTTGCAATGGCGCTGGTCTCGGTGATCTCCAGACAGATCGTTTCGGGGACGATGGCGTGCGCGGCGAACTGCTCGCGCATGAAGCCGAGGAAGGTCTCGTCGCCGAAGGTGGCGCCGGAGAGATTGATCGCGCAGGTGGATATCGGCGTCGCGTGCGGGTCGGCGCGCCTGGCCGCCAAGGTGGCGAGGGTGTCGCGCACCACCCAGCGGTCGATCGCCGGCATCAATCCGTAGCGCTCCGCCGCCGGGATGAAGCTCTGCGGCGTGACGAAGCTGCCGTCCTCGTCGGTCAGCCTGAGCAGGATTTCGATATGCGCGCCCTGCTCCGGGATATCGTCGCGCAGGGGCGCGATCTCTTGCGCATGCAGCCTGAAGCGGTTCTGATCCAGTGCGGCGTGCAGACGCTGCACCCAGGCCATCTCGCCGAAGCGCTCGCGCAGCGCGGTGTCGCCCTCGCTGTGGAAATGGATGCGGTTGCGGCCCTTTTCCTTCGCCATGTAGCAGGCGACGTCGGCTGCGCGCAGCACCTCCTCCAGCGTCATGCCGACGTTGGCGACTTCGACCATGCCGATGCTGACGCTGATGTTGAAGGGACGTCCGTCCCAGGAGAAATGCAGGTCCTGGACCGTGGCGCGCAGCCGTTCGGCGGTTGCGGCGGCACAGTCGGCATCGCAATCGAAGAGCAGCACGCCGAACTCGTCGCCGCCGAGCCTGGCCAGGATGTCGCCGGGCGGCAGCTCGTTGGCGAGCAGCACCGAGATCTGGCGCAGCAGCTGGTCGCCGGCGGCATGGCCGCATGTGTCGTTGACCAGCTTGAACTGGTCGAGGTCGAGATACATCAGCGCATGCCTGCGCGACCTTTCCGGCGCTTCGGAGATCGCGCCTGCCAGCCGGTTCTCGAAGTCGCGGCAGTTGACGAGACCGGTCAGCGCATCATGCGATGCCTGCCACGACAGGCGCTCGATATAATCCTGCTCGCGCGTCATCTCGTGCAGGGCCAGGACACAGCCGAGGATCTGGCCTGAGACGATCAGCGGCGCGCCGTTCAGCGCCACCGGCACGACCGAGCTGTCGGGACGCTCCAGGAGCTGCGGGCGCACATTGGAGCGGCGCGGCTCGCCTGCCAGCAGGCGCGCGATCAGATCGGTCTCCTCGACGCCGCTGTCCTTGTCGACAAGCCGGAACAACGAGGCGATGGGCCTGCCCCTGGCTGCGGCCAGCGAGCAGGCAAGCAGCCGCTCCGCCCCGGCATTCATATAGTCAAGCCGCCCCTCGGCATCGGTGCTGATGACGGCCTGGCCGATCGAGGCCAGCGTGATCTGGGCACGCTCGCGCTCGGCGTTGAGGGCGCTCTGAAACGCCTGGCGCTGTATCATCAGCTTGCGCGTGCGCCAGACGACGAGCAGGATAAGCAGGGCGGCGGTGGCGAGATTGGCCGCCGTCAGCGCCATCTTGATGAAGCGGGATCCCTCGCCGAGGCTGTCGGAAAACGCCTTGGCCAGCGGCCCGATCCGGCGGTCGAGCTGGTGGATTTTCGCCTTCCAGAGGCTGATCTCGGCTAGCGTTGCCGGCCCTTTTTCCAGCCTTCGATTCATCTCGTCGCCAAGTCCCTCGATGGCGAGGATCATCTCGTCGGCATCCCTCCAGTGGCGGATCGCGGTGTCGAGATAGCTGACGCCGCGGAAATTCCGGAACAGCCAGATCAGGCCGTCAACATCGTCGGGGTGGTTGTTGCCGCCGAGAAAGCCAAGCCGGGCCGCATTCGTGTCGGGCTCGGCCTGTTCGAGCGCCAGCCGCGCGGCGCGATCGGCGAGCGGCACGGCGATGGCTTGACGATATTCGTTGAAATATTCCTGCCGGCCGGTATCGGCATAAAGGTTCAGGAAATAGATGGCGTGCATCCGGCCTTTCGACCATTGGCTTTCGCCGCCGACATAGGCGCGGACCGCGGATAATGTGTGGAGGCTGAGGGTTGCGACCAGCGCCTGGGTCAGGACCACCGCGACGAAGGGACAGACCAGCCCTATCAGACGCGGACCGGCATCGGTCGACGAGAACTTCATCCCATTCCCATGGAGCTCGTTCTGCTCCCCCGGCGTCTGTCCGACTGGCTCATCCGTCGGTTGAGACGATATTTTTCCCCGCATGTCGCCCCGTTGCCGGCGACATCGATCCAGATAGCGCTCTTGGCTTAACGGCCGATAAATTTGTCCGGTACTTGTTTCATGAATTGTTGCCTGGCAGACGCTTACGCCGGGTGATGCGATGTATTGATCCGTGTTGCCGGTGCGCGGAAGAAAAAGCCGGCAACATCAACCCGATAGCGTTATACCGCAGTCCTCTCTCAGCGCTTGGCCCTCGATCTGTTGAGGGTCACGGCTTCGCGTACGAGCGCCTTCAGCGCATCGGCGTCGATCGTGTCGCCTTGCTTGAAATCGATGGCGCGCCTCGTGTTGCCTTCGAGGCTGGAGTTGAAGAGCTTCTTGGGGTCGGGCAGCGCCGCGCCTCTGGCGAAGGTCAGCTTGACGACGGCCTTGTAGGTCTCGCCGGTGCAGATGATGCCGGCATCCTCCCAAACCGGCACGCCGCGCCATTTCCATGTCTCGACGGCTTCCGGCGCGGCCTGGCGGATCAGGGCGCGGAGCCGGGCAAGCATCTCGCCGCGCCAGTCGCCCAGTTCCTCGATCCTTCTATCGATCAGCTCGGACGCAGACCTGCCGTCCTGCTCGCCGTCTTTTTGCATGTCTGGTTTCTCCTCAATGCCGGATATGACATCGCCGCCGTGGTCCTTCGGGAGGGCGGCGCTTGATCCTTCCTTGCGCTTACATCCGTTCGCCGGGCAGCCGGCTCGCCTGTTTCACCCAGGAAACGAACCGCTTCTCGTCGAGCCGATCGTCCTCACGGATATGCAAATAGCGCGTGTCCCCGCTCTTGGATTCGACCGGAGGCACGGGGTCCAGCGACAGGCCGCGGAAGAACGCCACCTTGATGTAGCTGGCGAAGCAATGGATGCCGAGAAACCAGCCTTCGTCCTTCATGCCGTAGAGTGGCGAATTCCATTTGACGGCCTTCTGCACGTTGGGAATGGCTTGCACGATGAGCTGGTCGAGCCGGCGCCCGACCTCGCTCTTCCAGCCCGGCATCGCCGCGATATAGGCCTGCACGGGAGCGTCGCCATGGCCCTTGGCGATCTGCGGATTGCCGCCTGAAAGCAGGACCGGCTTCTCGTGCGGAGATGCGTCGGCTTTCGATTTCGCCTTCGCCATCAGGCCGATCCCGTGCGCTCGGGCGACGGCTCGCCGCGCCTTCTGGCGGCATAGGGCAGCACGAACATGTAGAGTCCGCTGAACAAAAGCAGGAAAAGCGGGATCAACGGCGAATAGACGATCCAGGCGGGCGGCGGGCCCATGGCCATGGCGGCGAAATTGGCAATGACGGTGACGGTGAAGATGATCGACAGCCAGCGATGAAGCTGCCTGATCCACTTGCTCCAGCTCAATGTAACCTCCCTTGCAAATGACGAGACGGATCGAGGCGCCTACCAGCGCGCCAGCTGCGAAAGCTGGACGAGGTTGCCGCAGGTGTCGTTGAGCTGCGCGATGGTGGCGCCGGTCACCGCGGTCGGCGCCATGGCAAAATTGCCGCCCTTGGCCTTAATGCGCTCGTGGTCGGCCTTGATGTCGTCGCTGAACAGCATCAGCGCCGGCTGGCCCTGCTTGAAGATGGCCTGCTGATAGGTCTTTGCCGCCGGATTGTCGTTGAGTGCCAGCTGCAGTTCGGTGCATCCGGATCGTCGGGCGAGGTGACGGTCAGCCAGCGGAATGGACCGTTGGTGAAATCCGCCTTCCTGGTGAAGCCCAGAACGCCGGTGTAGAAGGCGAGGGCCTTCTCCTGGTCGTCGACATAGATGCTGGTCAACTTGATCTTCATTTCGATATCTCCATGGCTTACGCCTGCGGTGTGCCGCCCCGCCAAACAGTGTGTTGTTCCGAGCAGTCCTGCTGTTGGCGGCGACCTTCAGTCGAGCCGCGAAAGGACCTCCTCCAAGGTCGCCAGGTATCTCTTCCAGCCGACGGTGGCGCCGCGGTAATACGGCTCCTGATCCGTGCGGAAGCCGACCTGCTCCATACGCAGATGCGTGCCCGTGCCCGTCGGGGTCAGCGTCCAGGTGACCACGCTCTCGAGGTCCTTGGTGTCCCAGCTGTAGGACAGCGTCCGGTTTGGTTCGACCGTCCGCACCTGGCAGTCGACGCCACCCCATTCGGCGCTCAGATTGAAGCGATGGTCCACGACCGGCTTGAAGTCGTTCTTCATCAGCCACGCCTCGATGAGATGCGGTTGGGTAAGCGCGCGCCAAATCTTTTCCGGCGCAAAAGGTATCTCGCGTTCGACGATGACGGAGCGCGTTGCGGCTTCGTTCATTGATCCATCCTTTTGAGCAGGTCTTCGAGATCGTCGAACCGGCTTTCCCAAAACCCCGCCATGTCGCGCGTCCAATCCATCAACGGCGCAAGCGCCTTGAGCTGCGCGCTGTAATGGGTCTGGCGCCCTTCATGGCGGTCGCGCACCAGCCCCGCTTCCTTGAGCACGCCCAGATGCTTCGACACCGCCGGCTGCGACACACCTGCCTGCGCGGTGAGGGCTCCGACCGTCTGCTCGCCCTGGCGACAGAGACGTTCGAAGATGGCGCGCCGCGTCGGATCGGCAAGCGTCCTGAACAGCATATCGTGCGTGGCCGGCATCTCAGATCGATAACCCGTTGGCTATTGATTGACGTATAACCATCGGGATATATGTGAGTCAAGCAGAAACCTGGACGGCGCTAGTTGCCGGCGCCCGTGTTGAGGGCTGCCACGTCCAGCATGAAGGCATCCTCGCCGAAGGCGCGGGTAGCGCGCGCGGCGGCTTCCAGCAGCGGGCGTTTCATGCGCTCGAGAAAGGCCGCGTCGACGCGCGTGCTCGGCCCTGCGAGCGTCAGCGCGCCGAGCAGTGTGCGTCCTGGTCCGAAGACGGGCGCGGATATGCCGGCGGTCTGCGGGTCGCGGTCGCCGATCGAGATGTAGTTGTAGGTGTTGCGGATCGTTTCGTAGGGCTCGCCCTCCTGGCCCGAAAAGGCGGCAAGCACCCGGCCGCCGGAGCCGACAAGCAGAGGCAGCACATCGCCTTCGCGGATCGTGTAGCGGATCGGATGCTTGGATTCGACACGGTAAAGGCAAGTGCGCAGATCACCGGAGCGCACGTAGAAAGCGACGCTTTCCCAGCTCTGCTCGGAAAGATCGCGCATGATTGGCAGCAGGACGTCCATCGCCACGACGGACCGCTGGTAGAGCGCGCCAAGCCGGAATGCGGCAGGCCCGATGCGATAGCGCCCATCATCCAGGCGCTCCAGCAATTGCCCGCGTATCAGGGAATTTGCCAGCCGCAGGATCGTGCTCTTGTAAAGGCCGGTACGGGCGGCGATTTCGGCCAGACCGAGCGAGCGGTCGGCAGCGGTGAAGGCATCGAGAATGGCGATAGCGCGTTCAAGCGCGGCAACGCCGTCGGCCCGTGCCGAGCTGGGAGGCGTGTCTGTCATTGCAACGGTGATTTCATCGCAGTCGCCCATCCGGAACTGATCCGGACACGAGATTTAATCCCGACGCCGCCGTTCTGTCTAGCAGAATGGTATTCCTATTGACAGAACGAGATAACATTTGCTTGAAATCGAAGTGAAGGCCTGTGTCGGGCCTCGTCTTGGCAGGGCACCTGGAGGAGAGGTGTCGTGATTTGGAGGAAATCCCCATGCTGAACAGACGCAAATTCCTGACGAGCACGGCAGCCGTCGGCGCCGCTGGTTTCACCGCGCTGCATTTTACCCCCGCCTTGGCGCAGGACGTGCCGCAGATCCAGATTTTTGTTCCGGCGGCGCCCGGTGGCGGCTGGGACCAGACGGCGCGCACGATCGACCAGGTGCTGCGCTCCGAGAAGCTCATATCCGGCTCGCAGATCACCAATGTCGGCGGCGCCGGTGGCACGGTCGGCCTGCCGCAATTCGTTAATCAGTGGAAAGGCAAGGGCAATTCGCTGATGGTCGCCGGCATGGTCATGGTTGGCGCCATCATCGCCAACAAGGCAGCCAACAATCTTACCGAGGTGACACCGATCGCTCGCCTTACGGGTGAGTTCGAGGCGCTGGTGGTGCCTGCGGAATCGCCGTTCAAGACGACCGGCGATTTCGTCGCCGCGCTGAAAGCCGATCCGACCAAGGTTCCGGTTGCCGGCGGCTCGGCAGGCGGTTCCGACCACATCCTGTTCGGCCTGATCGCCAAGACGGCCGGCGTGCCGGCGGCGAACCTCTCCTATGTGCCGTTCGCCGGTGGCGGCGAGGCGCTGTCGGCGCTGCTCGGCAACCAGGTCGCGGCCGGCATTTCCGGCTACGGCGAATTCTCCGAGCAGATCAAGGCCGGCGCGCTCCGGCTGCTCGCCATCTCGGCCGACAAGCGCCAGGACGGCATCGATGCGCCGACGCTGAAGGAGGCCGGTTTCGATGTCGAGCTGTTCAACTGGCGCGGCGTCTTCGCGCCGCCCGGCGTGTCCGACGACGACAAGGCGGCGATGATCAAGCTGATCGAGACCATGGCCAAGAGCGACGCCTGGGCGACAGAGTGCAAGAACCGCAACTGGACGCCGATCCTGCTCACTGGCGACGACTACGCCAAGTTCGTCACCGAGGACACCGCCCGCATCGGCGCCATTTTGAAGGATCTCGGTCTCGCCTGAGGCGTCCACCGGATCACGGAGGCGGCACCGCCTCCGTGACAGCATGCAAGCAGGAAATGGACTGCGGCGATGCCGGCAGCCGCGTGCCGGCCATCCGGCGAGGAGATCATGAGCACCAGCGACCATCAGGCGTCACCGCCGGGTCTTGCCTTACCTGAATTACTGATCGGCGTCGGGCTTCTCGCCTGCGCCGGCGCCGTCGCCTGGCAGACGCTGGCGATCCCGGTCTCGCCGCTCTACTCCAAGGTCGGCCCGACGGTCTTCCCCTATATCACCATGGCCGGGATGATCTTGCTGTCGCTGCTGCTCATCCTCGCCGCCATTCGCGGCGGCTGGCAGCCGGAGGAGGAAAAGGAAACGCCGACCGATTGGAAGGCGATGGGCCTCGTGGCGGCGGGTCTCGTTGCCAACCTCGTGCTCATCCAGCCGCTCGGCTTCACCGCGGCCTCGGTCATCATGTTCGTGCTGGTCTGTTTCGGCTTCGGCAGCCGGCACCCGCTGCGTGACGCGCTGCTCGGCCTCGTGCTGGCGCTTGCCGCCTATTTCGGCTTCGCCAAGGCGCTCGGCGTCAACATCGGTGCCGGCCTGATCGAGAACCAGCTCAACGCGCTGATGGGCGCCATGCTCGGCGGCAAGGGGGGCTGAGATCATGGACACGCTCAGCCATCTCGCGCACGGGTTCGCTGTCGCCTTCACGCCGACCAACCTGTTATGGTGCCTTGTCGGCACGACGCTCGGAACGGCGATCGGCGTGCTGCCCGGGCTCGGGCCGGCGCTGACCATCGCGCTCTTGTTGCCGATCACCTACCAGGTGGCGCCGGAGGCCTCGTTCATTTTGTTTGCCGGCATCTATTACGGCGCGATGTATGGCGGCTCGACGACGTCGATCCTGCTCAACACGCCTGGCGAAAGCGCCACGATCGTCACCGCGCTCGAGGGCAACCGCATGGCGCGTTCGGGGCGCGGCGGGGCGGCGCTCGCCACCTCGGCGATCGGCTCCTTCGTTGCCGGCACGCTCGGCACGCTGGGTGTCGCCTTCCTGGCTCCGACCGTGGTCAAATACGCGCTGAAGTTCGGGCCGGCCGAATATTTCTCGCTGATGGTGCTGGCCTTCATCACCGTCTCGGCGGTGCTCGGTTCGTCGTCGGTGCGAGGACTGACCAGCCTGTTCGCCGGCTTTGTCGTCGGCATGATCGGCGTCGACCTGCAGACCGGACAGCCGCGCTTCACCTTCGGCACGGCCGAATTGCTCGACGGTGTCGACGTCATCATCATCGCGGTCGGCCTGTTCGCCGTCGGCGAGACGCTCTACATGGCCTCGCGCCGCTATGCCGGCAAGGACGAGATCGTGCCGCTGAAAGGTTCGCTCTACATGACGGCGGCCGAATGGGCGCGCTCGTGGAAGCCTTGGCTCAGGGGCGCCGCGATCGGCTTTCCGATCGGCGCCATGCCGGCCGGAGGCGCCGAGATCCCGACCTTCCTGTCCTATGCGATCGAGAAGAAGCTTTCGAAGCATAAGGAGGAGTTCGGCACGGTCGGCGCCATCGAAGGCGTCGCGGGGCCGGAAGCCGCCAACAATGCATCGGCCGCCGGCGTCCTGGTGCCGATGCTGACCCTCGGCCTGCCGACCTCGGCGACCGCGGCGATCATGCTGTCGGCCTTCCAGAGCTACGGCATCAATCCGGGGCCGCTGCTTTTGACGACGCAGGCCAATCTGGTCTGGGGCCTGATCGCCAGCCTGTTCATCGCCAACGTCATCCTGGTCGTCCTCAACCTGCCGCTGATCGGCCTTTGGGTGCGGCTCCTGAAGATCCCGGCGCCGCAGCTCTATGCCGGCATCCTGGTGTTCGCCACCGTCGGCACTTACGGCATCTCGCAGTCCCCGATCGATCTCGCGATCCTCTATCTCTTGGGCGCGGCAGGCTTCCTGATGCGGCGCTTCGATTTCCCGACAGCGCCGGTGATCATTGGCATGATCCTGGGACCGCTTGCCGAAACGCAGTTCCGCCGCGCGATGACGATAGAAAACGGCGACTGGACGGTGTTCTTCCGGCATCCGCTGTCGCTGACGCTTTTGACGCTCGCCTTCATCGGCCTTGTCGGGCCGCATATCTGGGCCTGGATCGAGCACCGGCGCAGGCGCGGGCCGGAGCATGTGCCGGGCGATGCCTGACCGGGTTGGAGCATCATGACAGACCTGCTTTCCGGTATCCGCGTCCTCGACCTCACCAATGTGCTGGCGGGTCCCTACTGCGCCTACCAGCTGGCGCTGCTCGGCGCCGACGTCATAAAGGTCGAGGCGCCGCCGGGCGGGGATCTTGCGCGCCAGCTCGGCGCCTCGCCTGAACTCAACCAGGCCGGTATGGGGGCCTCGTTCCTGGCGCAGAACTCCGGCAAACGATCTGTTGTGCTCGACCTGAAGAAGCCCGACGATCGCGAGCGTTTCCTCGACCTGGTGGCGACGGCCGACGCGCTGGTCGAGAATTTCCGGCCGGGGGTGATGAATCGCCTCGGCCTCGGCCATGAAAAGCTGAAGGAAGTCCGACCGGGCCTCGTCTATTGCGCGATATCCGGTTTCGGCCAGACCGGGCCGATGCGCGGCAATCCCGCCTACGACCAGATCATCCAGGGCCTGTCGGGGATCATGAGCATTACCGGCACGCCGGAAACGGCGCCGCTGCGCGTCGGCTATCCAGTGGCCGACACGCTGGGCGGGCTGGTCGGCGCCTTCGCCATCGCCGCGGCGCTGGTGAAGCAGAAGACAAAAGGCGAGGGCGCCTTTCTCGACGTCTCGATGCTCGAATGCACGCTGTCGGCGCTGGGCTGGCCGGTGTCGAACTATCTGACGGCTGGCGTCGAGCCAAAGCCGATGGGCAATGAGAACATGACGGCCGCACCTTCCGGCGCGTTCCACACCGGCGAGGGGTTGCTCAACATCGCGGCCAACAAGCAGGAGCAATTCGTGACCCTTTGCGGGTTGATCGGGCGGCCGGAGTTGGCGTCGGATACACGCTTTGCCGAGCGCGAGACGCGCAAGCAGAACCGGGCAGCGCTGAAGGTGCTGATCGAGGACGCGCTTGGCAGCGCTTCGGCGGCGACGTGGGAAGAGAAACTCAACCGTGCCGGCGTGCCGGCAGGGCGGGTGCTGACGATCCCGCAGGTGCTCGAGGAGCCTCAGGTCACCGAGCGCGGCATGGCTTCCTCGTTCGAGGGCATGTCCGGCATGGATCGGCCGCTGACGGTGGTGCGCGGCGGCTTCATGGTCGACGGCGTGGCGCCCACGCCAACGGCACCGCCGCCGCGCCTTGGCGAGCATACGGACGAGGTGTTCGCCGCCTTGCCCGGGCGCGGTACGTCGAGGGCGCAGGCATGAGCGAAGATAAAAAGACCGGCCGCGGGCGCGCGGAGGAATGGTGGCAAACGTCCATCATCGAGATGCGGCCGGGCGTCATCCGGCTGCGCGGCTACGAGATCCAGGATCTGATCGGCCGCGTCAGCTTCCCGGCGATGATCTGGCTGATGCTGCGCGGCGAATTGCCAAGCGAAGAGCAGGCGGCACTGCTCGGCATTGCGCTGGGCGCGGCCGTCGACCACGGTCCGCAGGCCCCGTCGATCGCGATCGCCCGCATGGCCGCCACTTGCGGCGTCGGCATCAACAACGCGATGGCGTCGGCCATCAACGTGCTTGGCGACGTGCATGGGGGCGCCGGCGAGCAGGCGCTTTCCTTCTATGGCGATATCGCCGCGGCGATGGATGGCGGCACGCCTCTTGCCCAGGCAGTGAAGACGCGGCTCGATCGTTTCTTCGCCGAGGAGAAAGGCTATGTGCCGGGGCTTGGCCACCGCTTCCACCCGGTCGATCCGCGCGCGCCCCGCCTCATCGAGCTGACGCGGGAATTCGCCGCGCGCGGCGTGGTCAGTGGGCGTTTTGCCGACATTGCCGGGGCAATCGAGGCGGAAGTCGCCGCGCGCAAGGGCAAGACGATCCCGCTCAACATCGACGGCACGACGGCCGTCATCTATGGCGAGCTCGGGTTCCCCCCGGCGCTGACGCGCGGCCTGTTCGTTTTGTCGCGGTCGGTCGGCATTCTGGCGCATGCATGGGAACAGTCGCAACAAGGCGACCGCAACAAGGGGCCGCTGCCCCGGGAATGGCTGTGGGCCTATACCGGCATGCCGGTACGGCCTTTTCCCGACACCGAATAGGACGGTTTAAGCCGGATCGGGCGCTGGAATGGTCAGATCCCGGAGCAGCGTCGAAAGCTCAGGCTCGTCGATGAGCAGGGCAGCGTCTGCCGGCGGCAGCCATGCGCGTTGCCGGTTCGCGGCCTCCCGCCAATCGGCAAGTTCCTCCGTGACTTGGAGGAGATAGACCGAAACGTCCACCCGAATGAAGCCCTCGGTCATGCGTTTCCAATAGGAATAGGTACCGGCAGGCTGCTTCAGCGACTTGCCGAGAACACCGGCCTCTTCCTGGGCTTCGATCGTTGCCGCCCTGCGTCCGCTCTTGCCTTTCATCGGCCAACCCTTGGGCACGATGAAGCGCCGCGTGGTGCGTGAGGTGACCAGCAGCACTTCGAGGCCACCGTCTTCCCGCAACCGAAACGGAATCGCCGCCACCTGGCGGATCCGTTGCCCTTTCTTGGCTCGGCGAACTGCTTTCTTCTTGGTTGTTGCCATCCCAAATTCCGGTAGGAGCAGCGTCCCGCCGCAAGCTACCACGCGGCAAAAACCTGTCCCCCTGCAAACCCTAGAGCGTCTCACCGTTTTGTGGAAACGGCGAACCGCTCTATCTTTCTGTTTTTACGCAATTCCTGACGGAAAACCGTGTCACACTTTTCCTGGAATTGCTCTAAAACCACCGCCCTTGCAATCCGGTATTTTGCCGGTAACTAAGTCGGCTAATAAACTAAAAAAACAAAATGTCAGCGGCAAACCCGCGAAATCGTGTTGCCGACCGCTTCCATGCGACATGTCTGATCATATACCGGCACGTTGGGCTGAGGCTGGCGCGCTGTCGGCCGGTCGAGCTCACGATAGATCTGCTGCTGCTGCTGGTATTGCTGCCGCTGCAATTGGTTCTGCAACTGTTGCAGCTGGTTCTGCTGCACCAATGCGTTGCGATTCGTCGGGATGACGACCTGGGCCGATACGCCGGAAGCCATGCCCAGCAAGCCGGTGGCCGCCAGGACAGCTGAAATCAGAAACGTCGATAGGCGGCGGGACGACATGGCTTCCTTGTCCGCATGAAAAACAGAACCTCTGCCTAATATAGGGTGTTCGACCGGCGGCGCCATGGTCAGCTGATCGATTGTCATGCCAAAGGAGATCCGGCCCGTGCCTCAGCATTGCACTTGACGGCGGCGGCGGCTGGCGGCTCTAACAGCGGCTCCGCCCGTCCACGCGACTGGCCGGTTGGCAAAGAGGGATTCGATGAAAATCAGGTATAAGTTTGCCATAGCGATGCTGGCCGTCGCGGGCATCGTCGGTCCGCCGGCATTCGCCGCGCAGAACAAGGGCGACAAGGTGGCCGCCCAGCCCGCCGGCGCGGCGGCCAAGCCGCAACTGCCGGGTGGCGCGTCGGCGCTTTCGGAAACGCATGGCGACTGGACGGTGAACTGCCAGGTCACCGGCACCAACAAGGTCTGCAGCCTGTCGCATCAGCAGTTCAACAAGCAGAGCGGCCAGAGGCTGCTGGCGATCGAATTGACGACCAAGACGGGTAAGGACGCCGCGGGCACGCTGGCGCTGCCTTTCGGACTTGCGCTGGCCAACGGCGTCGCGCTCGAAATCGACGACAAGAAGCTCGACGGCACGCTGCAGTTCAGCACCTGCCAGGCGGTGGGTTGCCTGGTTCCGGTGACATTCGACGCCGACACCACGCCGCTGCTGCAGAACGCCACCACGCTCAAGATCAACGCTATCGCCGCGGACACCATGCAGCCGATCTCCTTCACCATCTCGCTCAACGGTTTTGGAAGCGCGCTGGCGCGGACGGCGGATCTGTCGGCGGATTGATCCACAACGAGGGTATTCATTTTGAGGCGATTGGCGAAAGCCGGTCACCTTATTCGTTTCCGTCCACTTCGCGCAAACGATATCCGACGCCCGTCTCGGTAATGATGTAGCGCGGCTGGTCCGGGGTCTTCTCGATTTTCTGCCGCAGCTGGCGGACGTAGACCCTCAGATATTGCACGTCGGTCGAGTCGTTCCAGATCTGCTTCATCAGGAACTGGTGCGTCAGCACCTTGCCGGCATATTGCACGAGCATGCGCAGGATGGCGTATTCCTTGGGCGACAGCTTCACTTCCTTGCCCTCGACCCTGACGATGCGCTTCACCAGGTCGACCGAAAGATCGCCGGTGTGGAACACCGGCTTCTCGCCCTGCTGCTGGAACTTGTGGCGCAGCGCCACGCGGATGCGCGCGACCAGCTCGTTCATGCCGAAAGGCTTGGTCACATAGTCGTCGGCGCCAAGCTCGAGCGCCGAGACGATGCCGGCCTCGTCGGTGCGGCTGGACAGGATCACGACCGGAATGTCGAGACCCTCGCCGCGCCATTTGCCGAGCAGCTCCAGGCCGGTCATGCCGGGCAGGCCGAGATCGAGTAGGATCAGGTCCGGCCGTTCGGTCTGCAAGAACTCGATCGCCGCCTTGGTGTTCGGCGCCTCGGAGACCGTATAGCCCTGGCTGCCCAAGCCGACGCGCAGCAATTTGCGGATCGGCGGCTCGTCGTCGACGACCAATATCGACACGGTCTGATTTGTCATGCCGCATCATCCGTAAGGGGCACGCCGAGCGCCGGCAAGTCAGCCGGCACCGGCATGCGGATGGTGAAGATCGCGCCGGGACGGTCGGTGCGGTTGGCCGCCGCGATCGTGCCGCCCATCGCCTCGATGAAGCCGCGGCTGATCGACAGGCCGAGGCCCGTGCCGGCACGCACCTGGTCGCGTTTGCGCACGCGGTAGAACGTATCGAATATCCGCTCCAGGTCGCCCGGTGGGATACCCGGCCCCTCATCCATTACCTGCAGGATGACGGCGCCATTGTCGACCCAGGCCTGCAGCCGGATGATCGAGCCGGGCGAGGCATATTTGGCGGCATTGTCGAGGAGGTTGAACAGCGCCTGCTCGAACAGCACGGGATCGAGCCGCAGCATCGGCAGGTCGGCCGGAATGTCGGTCTCTATTGTGTGCTCGGCGGTGATCTTCTGCGCCCGGTTCAGCGCCGAGCCGACGACATCGCCGACATAATGGAGCGCGTAATTCGGCTCCATCGCGCCCGATTCGATCCTGGTCATGTCGAGCAGATTGGCGATGAAGCGGTTCAGCCGCTCCGACTCGCTGACGACCGTCGACAGAAGCTCCGCGCGATCCTTTTCCGGCAGCGCCGGCGCGAATTCCTTCAGCGTGCCGGCCGCGCCCATGATCGCGGCGAGCGGCGTCTTCAGGTCGTGCGAGATCGAGGTGAGCAGCGCCGAGCGCAACCGGTCCGCTTCGGCCGCAAGCCGGGCGCGGTCGACATCGGCGACCAGCTGGACCCGCTCGATGGCCACGGCGGCCTGGTCGGCCAAGGCGTCGAGCAAGCGTTGCTGCTCGGGCGTCAGCAGCGGTCCCTGCTTGTCATTGTCGAGGCCGACCACCCCGATCGCCGTCCGCCCCGTCCGCAAGGGGAGATAGAGGCGTTTTGCGCCGGGCAAGGTGTCGGCGCCGCGGCCGGCTGCGCGGTTGTGCTCCCAGGCCCAGCGCGCGGCCGCGATATCGGCCTCGGCCAGGGTATCGTCCGGCGGATAGCCGGCCTTGACGGTGATGGTGCCGTTTTCCGGCAGAAGCAGCACGACCCGGACCTTCAGCATCGAGGCGATCTGGAAGGCCGTGGCCCACAGCACGTCGTCGAGCGTGCCGGCGCCGGCGAGCTTCTTGGAAAAGGAGTAGATGTCCTCGGTGGCGCGCGCCCGCGAGCGCGCGGCGACCGCCTGCCGCTGCACGCGCGCCGTCAGATTGCTGGCGATCACGGCGACGACGAGGAAGACGGCGAAGGCTACGATGCTTTCCGGGTCCCTGATCGTCAGCGTGTAGCGCGGCTCGAGGAAGAAGAAGTTGAAGGCAAGCGCGGAGAGGAAACAGGCGTAGAGCGCCGGCCAGAGCCCGAAGGTGACCGCCGACGTCAGCACCGCCAGCAGCAGGACGCTGGCGAGATTGCGCACGTCGAGGAACTGGTCGAGGATCGAGCTGACGGCCAGCGCGCCGGCGACATAGACGGTCGAGATCAGATAGGGCCAGATCTGGAAAGGCTTCTGCTCGGTCGCGGCCTTGACCCGCGCCGAGGGCGTGTCGGTATCACGCTCGGCGCCGGAAATGACATGGACGCTGATGTCGCCGGCATTGCGGATCAGATCATAGGTGAGCGAACCCTCGATCAGCTCGCGCCAGCGCGAACGGGTAGGCCGGCCGATGACGATATGGGTAAAATTGTTGGCCGTCGCGTGGCGCACGATGTCCTGGGCGACGTTCTGGCCGGGGAGGGTGGTGATCTCGGCGCCCAGCTGCTCGGCAAGGCGCAGGTTCCTGGCCAGCCGGTCCTTGTCTTCCTCGGACATGCCGGCCAAACGCGGCGTGTCGATGTGAAGCGCCGTCCAGGGCGCGCGCAGCCGGTCGGCGAGCCGGCGCGCATAGCGGATGCGGGCCGCGCCGCCAGGCTGCGAGTCGACGCAGACGAGCACGCGCTCGCCGGCCGCCCAGGGGCCCGGAATGGCGTGCGACTGCATATGGTTGAGCAGCTGTTCGTCGACGCGCTGGGCGGTGCGGCGCAGCGCCAGCTCGCGCAGCGCCGTCAGATTGCCCGGCGAGAAATAATTCTCGATGGCGCGCTGGGCGGTGTTGGGGAAATAGACCTTGCCGTCGTGCAGCCGCTTGATGAGGTCGTCGGGGGTGAGATCGATGACCTCGATGTCGTCGGCCTCGTCGATGATGGAATCGGGGACCGTCTCGCGCACCCTGACGCGGGTGATCTGGGCGACGACGTCGTTCAGGCTCTCGACATGCTGGATATTCAGCGTGGTGTAGACGTCGATGCCTTGCGCCAGGATCTCCTGGACGTCGAGATAGCGCTTAGGATGCCGGCTGCCTGGCGCGTTGGTGTGGGCAAGCTCGTCGACAAGGACGAGGTCGGGGCGGCGCCTCAGGATGGCGTCGATGTCCATCTCTTCCAAGGTCTGGCCGCGATAGTCGACCAGTCGGCGCGGGATCACCTCGTAGCCGTCGACCAGCGCCTGGGTTTCCTTGCGGCCATGCGTCTCGACGATGCCGATGACCACATCGACGCCGTCGGCGCGGCGGGCGCGGCCCGCCATCAGCATCTCGTAGGTCTTGCCGACGCCAGGTGCCGCGCCAAGGAATATGCGCAGGCGGCCGCGGCCCTCGCGCTCGGCATGCTCCAGCAGCGCGTCGGGGGAGGGGCGGTTCTCGGAGTCGGTCCGGTCGTCGGGCATCAGTCCAATCATGGATTGCGCCGGGGACCGTGTCGATCCCCGGCGCGTGGATCACTTCAGCTCGTCCAGCGCTAGGTTCAGCGCCAGCACATTGACCACCGGCTCGCCGAGGACGCCAAGCTCGCGAGCCTCGACATGGCCGTCGACGAGCGCCTTGACCTTGGCCTCGTCAACGCCGCGGGCCTTGGCGACGCGCGGCACCTGGAAATAGGCGGCCTCGGGGCTGATGTCGGGATCGAGGCCGCTGCCGGAGGTCGTGACGAGGTCCATCGGCACCGGCGCGTTCGGGTTCTCGGCCTTCAGCTTCTCGGCGTCACCCTTGATGCGGTCGATCAGTTTCGCGTTTGTCGGGCCGAGGTTCGAGCCGCTGGAGGCCGTCGCATTGTAGCCGTCGCCGGCGGCCGACGGCCGGCCGTGGAAATAGCGGTCGCCGGCAAAGGCCTGGCCGATCAGGCTGGAGCCGATGACCTTTCCATCCTTCTCGATCAGGCTGCCATTGGCCTGGTTCGGGAACAGCGCCTGGGCAATGCCGGTCATGCCGATCGGATAGATCAGGCCGGTCAGCGCCGTGAAGAAGACGATCATGACGATAGCGGGTCTGAGTTGCTTGAACATCGGGATAAATCCTTATGCGAGGCCGAGGGCCGTGACGATCAGGTCGATCGCCTTGATGCCGACGAAAGGCACGATGATGCCGCCGAGGCCGTAGACGAGCAGGTTGCGGGTGAGCAGCGAGCCGGCGCCGATGGCACGATATTTCACGCCTTTCAGCGACAGCGGGATCAGCGCGATGATGATCAGCGCATTGAAGATGATGGCCGACAGGATGGCGCTCTGCGGCGTCGCCAGATGCATGATGTTGAGCGCCTGCAGCGGACCGGTGGACTGACCGGGCGCGACATAGAAGACCGCGAACATCGCCGGGATGATGGCGAAGTACTTGGCCACGTCGTTGGCGATCGAGAAGGTCGTCAGCGAGCCGCGCGTCATCAACAGCGCCTTGCCGATCTCGACGATCTCGATCAGCTTGGTCGGGTCGCTGTCGAGGTCGACCATGTTGCCGGCCTCGCGCGCGGCGACCGTGCCGGTGTTCATGGCGACGCCGACATCGGCTTGGGCGAGCGCCGGAGCGTCATTGGTGCCGTCGCCGCACATGGCGACCAGCTTGCCCTTGGCCTGCTCCTCGCGGATCAGCGACAGCTTGTTCTCAGGCGTCGCCTGGGCAAGGAAGTCGTCGACGCCGGCCTCGGCGGCGATGGCGGCCGCGGTCAGCGGGTTGTCGCCGGTGATCATCACCGTGCGGATGCCCATCTTGCGCAACTCGGCGAAACGCTCGGATATGCCGCCCTTGACGATGTCCTTGAGGTGGACGACGCCGAGCAGGCGCCCGTCGCGCTCGACCGCCAGTGGGGTGCCACCGGCCTTGGCGATCTCGTCGGCAACGGCCTGGAGATCGCGGATCGTGTCGCTCGTCGGGCGCGTGCCGTGGGCTGCGGCGGTCGCTTGGTTGACGTGATTGAGCACAGCGTCGACGGCACCCTTGCGCACCGACGAGCCGTCGATGTCGACGCCGCTCATGCGGGTCTGCGCGGTGAAGGGCACGAAGGCTGCGTGCAGGGTCGCCATGTCGCGGGCGCGGATGCCGTATTTCTCCTTGGCGAGCACGACGATCGAGCGGCCTTCCGGCGTCTCGTCGGCGAGCGAGGCGAGCTGGGCGGCATCGGCCAGCTCCTGCTCGGTGACGCCCTTGACCGGACGGAACTCGGTCGCCTGGCGATTGCCGAGCGTGATGGTGCCGGTCTTGTCGAGCAGCAGCGTGTCGACGTCGCCGGCGGCCTCGACGGCGCGGCCGGACATGGCAAGCACGTTGAAGCGCACCAGCCGGTCCATGCCGGCGATGCCGATGGCCGACAGCAATGCGCCGATCGTGGTCGGGATCAGCGTCACGAACAGAGCAACCAGGATCGTCACCGGGATATAGCCGCCCGAATAGGAGGCGAAGCTCGGGATGGTCGCGGTCGCCAGCACGAAGATCAGCGTCATGCCGACGAGCAGGATGTTGAGCGCGATCTCGTTCGGCGTCTTCTGGCGCTCGGCGCCCTCCACCAGCGAGATCATGCGGTCGAGGAAGGTCTGGCCGGAGGCGGCGGAGATGCGCACGCGGATCCAGTCGGACAGCACCTGGGTGCCGCCGGTGACGGCCGAACGGTCGCCGCCGGATTCGCGGATGACGGGCGCGGATTCGCCGGTGATCGCCGCCTCGTTGACGGAGGCCACGCCTTCGATCACCTCGCCGTCGGACGGGATGATGTCGCCGGCCTCGACCAGCACGACATCGCCGACCTTCAGGCTGGTGCCCGGCACCAGCTTGAATTTCGCGCGGTCGCCGTTGCTGAGCAGCTTGGCCTGAATCTCGGTGCGCGCCTTGCGCAGCGTGTCGGCCTGCGCCTTGCCGCGGCCTTCGGCGACGGCCTCGGCGAAATTCGCGAACAGCACGGTGAACCACAGCCAGATGATGATCTGCAGGGTGAAGCCGAGATCGCCGCCCCCGGCGATGAGATCCTTGACGAACAGAACGGTGGTGAGAGCCGAGACGACGGCGACGACGAACATCACCGGATTACGGACCAGCGTGCGCGGGTTCAGCTTGCGGAAGGCGCCGCCGATGGCGGGCACCAGGATGCGGGCATCCAGAATGCTCGCGGATTTGGACTGGCTCATTTTTGGGCTCCAGTATCGGTTATGTTGGACGGCGCCGGGTGTTCGGTCTTCGGGAAGAGGTGCGGAAGACCGGTGGCCAGCAGCCACAGCACGAACAGCACGGCCGCCATGCCGAGAAAGGTTGAAAGCGTCGGGAAAGGACGAGGCTTCTCGTCCCTTCCGTTGTCGGGCGCTCCGTCACCGGCCTGGTGACCGTCGTGCCGACGTATGTGGTTGAACCCGGGCATGGTCATCTCAGAAGGTCTGTCCATGGATCATCGCCAGATGCTCGACGATCGGGCCGACGGCGAGCGACGGGAAGAAGGTGAGGCCGCCGACGATGATGATGACGCCGACCAGCAGGCCGACGAACAGCGTGCCGTCGGTCGGGAAGGTGCCGGCCGAAGCGGGCACGGTCTTCTTCGCCGCCAGCGAGCCGGCAATGGCCAGAGCCGGGATGATGACCAGGAAGCGGCCCATCAGCATGCCGATTGCACCCGTGAGGTTGAACCAGGGTGTGTTGCCGGTGAGGCCGCCGAAGGCCGAGCCGTTGTTCGCGGCGGACGACGTGTAGGCATAGAGCACCTCGGAGAAGCCGTGCGGGCCGCCATTGGCCATCGAGGCCACGGCGCTCGGCAGGACCACGGCGATCGCCGTGAAGATCAGCATGGCCAGCGGCAGGCACAGGATGGCGAGCATCGCCATCTTCACCTCCCTGGCCTCGATCTTCTTGCCGAGATATTCCGGCGTACGGCCGACCATCAGACCGGCGACGAAGACGGCGATGACGACGAACATCAGGATGCCGTAGAAACCGGCGCCGACGCCGCCGACGATGACTTCGCCGAGCTGCATGTTGATGATCGGGATCATGCCGCC
This sequence comes from Mesorhizobium sp. M2A.F.Ca.ET.046.03.2.1, assembly GCF_003952425.1. Classification (NCBI taxonomy): domain Bacteria; kingdom Pseudomonadati; phylum Pseudomonadota; class Alphaproteobacteria; order Hyphomicrobiales; family Phyllobacteriaceae; genus Mesorhizobium; species Mesorhizobium sp. M2A.F.Ca.ET.046.03.2.1. Next base: position 4,548,084 of record NZ_CP034449.1, read on the forward strand.
GAGCGCGGTGAAGCTATCGTGCATGGCGTTGACGGCGCCGCAGGAGGCTGAGGTGGTGATGACCGCGAACAAGGCCGACAGGGCGATGCCGAAGCGGGTCTCCTTGCCTTCCATGTTGCCGCCGTCGATGCCGAGCGCATGGACCAGCGGGTTGCCGGCGGCCTCGGCCCAATAGCAGACGACGACGCCGGCGATGAACAGCACGCCCATCGAGGCGAGGATCGCCCAGCCCTGGCGCTCACTGCCGACCATGCGGCCGAAGACGTTGGTGAGGCCGGCGCCGAGCACGAAGATGGTCAGCATCTGGATCAAGTTGGAGATCGCGTCCGGATTCTCGAACGGATGCGCGGCATTGGCGTTGAAGAAGCCGCCGCCATTGGTTCCGAGCATCTTGATGGCGACCTGCGAGGCGACCGGTCCGAGTGCGATGGTCTGCTTGGCGCCTTCCAGCGTGGTGGCGTCAACATAGGGCCCAAGCGTCTGCGGAATGCCGAGCCAGACATAGACCAGCGTCAGCACGATACACATCGGCAGGAGCACGTAGAGCGTGCAGCGGGTCAGATCGACCCAGAAATTGCCGATCGACTTGCCCGAGGCACGAGCGAAGCCGCGGATCAATGCGATTGCAATCGCAATGCCGGTGGCGGCCGAGACGAAATTCTGGACGGTGAGGCCCGCCATCTGCACGAGATAGGACATCGTGCTTTCGCCGCCGTAGTTCTGCCAGTTGGTGTTGGTGACGAAGCTCGCGGCGGTGTTGAAGGCGAGCTGCGGGTCGACCGCGGTCATGCCTGCGGGGTTGTAGGGCAGCACGCCCTGCAGCCGCTGCAACGCGTAAAGAACGAGGAAGCCGGCGAGATTGAAGAGCAGCATGCCTGTCGTGTAGACGGCCCAGTGTTGTTCCTCTCGCTCATTGGTGCCAGCTAAGCGATAAAGGCCGCGTTCAATCGGAACCAGAACCGATGAAAGAACAGTGCGGTCGCCGTTGAAGACGCGGTGCATATAGAAGCCGACCGGCTTAACGAGCGCGACGAGGATGCCGCAATAGAGAAGGATCTGTATCCAGCCGTAGATTGTCATGGTGATGGCTTTCCGTGCCTGGCGCCGGAACGTTCAGAAACGCTCGGGGCGGATGAGGGCGTAGGTAAGGTAGGCGAGCAGGAACAAGGTCACCGCGCCGCCAAGGAAATAATCGAGAAGCATGATCCGGCCCTTCCGCTCAGATTCTGTCGCAGGCTTTGACGTAGGCTAAGGACAGGGCGAAGAACAAAATCCCGATCCCGAGAACGATGAGGTCCATGGCAGGTCTTCCTTGTTCCACTTTGTGTTTGCGGGCTCGCGGTGGCGGGCTCAAAACTGCACGCGGACGCTCGACACCTTGGCGGCGACGGCGATCAAGCGTTTCTTCGAAGGAGATATGGACCCGATCGCCATAAAGGTTCGAGACGGAGCGGGCGGGAAAGATATAGGAATTTTATAGGGATTTTGGCCGACGCCGTCCGAAGGTCCGGTTGGTTAGTGTGCGTTGGCAGGTTCCATGCCTTGGCGACTGGGCGAGACACCTATCGCATCGTCATCCACGGGCGGAGCCTTGGAATGACGAGGTTCATGAGCCTTCAGCTCATCACCAGCGTTTGCGCTGACCCCAACGGTCGTTGATAGCCTTGCCCGACAAAGGTGATCGCCTAAATCCCCGGCTGCCGATCCCTCCACGGCATCTCCCCTTCTATCTGCGTGGACAGCGCCAGCACTGACGCCTCGTCGCCGTACCGGCCGACGAGCTGCACGCCGATCGGCACGCCGCCCGCCGATTGCCCGAGCGGCAGCGAGATCGCCGGCAGGCCGGAGATGTTGAAGGGGAAGTTGAAGACCGCGTCGCCCCATTTGGCGTTGTAGCGGTCGAGATCGGTCTCCGACATGTCGTAGTAGCCGAGCGGGCGCGGCAGCTGCGTCAGCGTCGGGGTGATGAAGATGTCATAGGGGTTTAGGTCGCCGACGATATCGCGGCCGATCAGCCTCAGTTGCTCGACGTCGGAAACATGTTTGATGCCGCTGGTCGCGCGGCCGCGCTCGATGACCGCCCAGGTCACCGGCTCGAGATCGTTCGGTGTCACGGGGCGGCCGACCAGCGTTTCGAGGAAGCCGAAGGTGGCGGCCGTCTGCACGTTGGTCATGTCGGTGTAGGTCTTCCACGCGGCATCGGCGTCGAGCGGCATGTCATGCTCCTCGACGTCGTGGCCGAGGCGTTCGAGCAGGGCGACCGTGGAAAGCACGGTCTGCTTGACTTCAGGATCTATCGCGGCGCCGTTCGGCGGCGTGACGGTAAAGCCGATGCGCAGCTTCTTCGGCGCCCGTGCGGAGAGGTTCAGCCAGCTTTCCGCCGGAACCGGCGGGGTGTAGGCGTCGCCGGGCAGGGCGCCGGCCACCGCGTCGAGATAGGCGGCGGTGTCGCGCACGGTGCGTGAGCAGCAGAGGAAATAGGCGCCGCCATACCAATAGTCGCCGTAGGGCGCGAGGCTGACGCGGCCGCGCGAAGGCTTCAGGCCGACAATGCCGCAGCAGGAAGCCGGCACGCGGATCGAGCCTGCGCCGTCGCTGGCCTCGGCGATCGGCACCATGCGCGAAGCGATCGCGGCGGCAGCGCCGCCGCTCGATCCGCCCGGCGTGATGCCTTGCTTCCACGGGTTTTTCGTCGCGCCGTAAAGTTTTGGCTCGGTGGTGATCGACCAGCCGTTTTCCGGCGCGTTGGATTTACCGACGAGGACGAGCCCGGCGGCCTTGATGCGGCGCACCACTTCGCTGTCGGAATCGGCGACGAAGTCCTTCAGGTAGCGGCAGGAGTTGGTAAGAGGCGCGCCTTTCCAGGACGAGGCGAGCTCCTTGAGCAGATAGGGCACGCCGGCGAAGGGTGCGTTCCTGTCCACCGTCGCCGCCTGGGCGCGCGCCATGTCGTAGAGGCGGTGGATGACAGCATTGAGCGATGCGTTGAGGCGTTCGATCATGGTGATCGCCGCTTCAACGAGCTCAGCGGGGGCGACCTCGCCGCGCTTCACCAGGGCGGCGAGCGCCAGCGCGTCGGAATCTTTGTAAGTTTCGAGCAGGCTCTCCTAGACCGCAGCCATGTGTTCCTCCCACTTACAAGTGCCGTCAGTTGCGAACTGGCCCAGACTCACCCTCACCCAGCCTCCGCTTCGCTCGGCTGACCTCTCCCCGGCGGGGAGAGGAGGCTTTCGGTGCCGGCGCCAATCTCTTCTCCCCGCCGGGGAGAAGGTGGCCGCGAAGCGGCCGGATGAGGGGGCTGGCGCTACCGCTGATCGGGTAACCTCACGCCAGCTCGACGGTGCGCTTCTCTGCGATGCTCTGTTCGGCCGCCAGCACGATGCGCAGGCTGTTGACCGCGGCATCCATCTGCTCGGTCAAATCGAGGTCCTCGCGGATGGCGCGCAGGAAGAAGGCCTGCTCGCGGTCGCAAAGCTCTTGATGGCCGGGCTCGTCCTCCATGCTGACGATCTCGTCGGGCTTGGCAAAATTCTTGTCGCCGTCGACCTGTGCATAGTGGATCTTCAGCGCGTCGGTCTTGGTGTGGCGGTCGATGTCGGCGGAATCGGACACCTCCTCGGCATCCTTGGCGCTGCTCCCTCCCTGGCCGGCGACGATCGAGACGGCGCCCTTCGGGCCGACCACGTCCTTCACGAAATAGGCCGTCTCGCTCATCATCGGACCCCAGCCGGCCTCGTACCAGCCGACCGAGCCGTCATCGAAGGTGACGTGCAAATGGCCGTAATTCTGCTTGTCGGCCTCGGCCCAGAGTTTTGCGCCGATGCCGTGCACGCGCACCGGCTTGGCGCCGGTCAGCTGGCACATGACGTCGACATAATGGACGCCGCAGTCGACGATCGGGATCAGCGAGTCGATCAGGTTCTTGTGCCAATGCCAGGCGGTGCCGCTGCTCTGCTGGTTGAGGTTCAGGCGCATCACCAGCGGCTTGCCGAGCGTCTTGCCGACCTCGATGAATTTGATCCAGGACGGGTGGACGCGCAGGATATAGCCCAGCACCAGCTTGCGGTTCTTCGCCCGCGCCGCGGCCACCACCTTCTCGGCGTCCGCGATGTTGGTGGCCAGGGGCTTTTCCATGAAGACATGGCAGTTGGCGGCGATCGCCTTCAGCGCGTATTCGGCGTGCGTGTTCGGCCAGCTGTTGATCGAGACCGCGTCCGGCTTCGTCTCCTTCAGCGCCAGGTCGAAATCCTCATAGAGCGGGTAGCCGGCGAGTTCTTTCGGGATCTTCTTGTTGTTCTTGATGGTGCGGCTCATGATGCCGACGATCTCGAAGCCGTCGGAGCGGTGATAGGCGCTGGCATGCGAAGCGCCCATATTGCCCAGACCAACCACCAGTATTTTCACCTTGTCGGCCATCGAAGCCTCCCCCAATGCTCTTTAAACGGAATTGCGGGCGGCGCCTCGCGCCGCCCGGTGGTCATGGCAGTCGCGTTACTTCACCGCCGAATCGAACAGGTGCGCCTTGATCTTGTCGACATCGAGCGCGGCAAAGCCTTCCGACAGTTTGACGCCGTCGGCATCGGCCTTGACCTTGGCCTTGTCGAAATCGTTGGCGGCCGGGATCAGATCGTTGGTGCAGACGTCCTCGGCCTTCACCGGCGCGCTGATCTGGCCGATCTTGAGGATCTCGTCGAAGAAGCCCTGCCAGCTCGCCATGTCGTGCGAGCCCCAGCCGCCGCGCTTGTCCATGTCGCCGCGGAAGACGTTGATCTGCTGCAGGATCGAAGTGGTGCCGAGCTCGGGGCCGAGGTTCTTGGCCAAGGTCGGGAACTGCTCGAACACGGCTTCGACCGCGGCGCGCGGATTCTGGTAGCCGAACTCGAGGCCCATCGCCCAGCCGCGCAGATACTTCTCCAGGAAGGCCTTCTTATCGGCATCCTCGAGGTCGGCGGCGCGTACGACGAAGGTGTTGGCCGGCAGCTTGGAGTTCTTGACGCCGAGCCAGTACTCGAAGTCGAGTCCCTTGGCGATCCATTCGGCGCGCAAGCCTTCCCAGGAAAGCGCCGCATCGCCCTGGCCGCCGGCCAGCGCGGTGCCCCAGGTCGGCCAGCCGGCCTCGACATATTTCACCTTCTTGATGTCGACGCCCTGGGCCGCCAGCAGCGGATCGACGATCGCCTGCCAGGCGGCGGAGCCGAGCAGAATGGTCTTGCCTTCGAGGTCCTTCAGGTTGTTGGTGCCCTGGCCCTTGCGGAAGGCGAGGCTGAAAGTATCGCGCGCGCCCATGTGGAAGACGGACTTCAGCTTCATGCCGTTTTGAATGGCGAAGGAGAAGACGCCGGGCGAGGGGAAGCCCATGTCGGCCTGGCCGACATCGACGAATTTCACCGTCGCGGTGCCATCCGAAGGGCCGGGCTGCATGTCGGTGGCGAGGTCGCCGAAATAGCCGGCCTTCTTCGCCGACCAGTAGGGATAGTCGTCAAGCACTTCGAGCGTGCCGCGCGGCGAGATCCAGGTGAATTTCTCATAGGCCGCCGCCCTGGCCCTCAGGCCGGATGCGCCGAGCGCGGTGGCGGTCACGACGCCGGCCGCCGTCACCTGCAGGAAGTAGCGGCGGCTGATGCCGGCCGGGACGCTGGAATGGATCGGATTGTCGTTGGTCATGGCATTCCCCTTTGTTGATTGCCCTTATTGATCGCTTGCCTTGCCTTCGCCCGCCTCCCGGGCGTGATTTTGCCTGTTGGTCAGGTCTCCCAGCTCGCCCACTTCTTGCCGATCAGGAAGAACAGCACGTAGATCAGGATGCCGAGCGTCGAGAGGATCAACACCACGGCGAAGAATTGCGGCATCTGGATCATCGACGAATAGGAAGTCAGCCGGTTGCCGAGGCCGAAGCCGCCGCCGACCATCTCGGCGCCGACGGCGGTGAGCAGGCCGAAGATCGCGCCGATCATCAGCCCGACCAAGATCATCGGCAGCGCCATCGGCGCGCGGATCTTCCAGAAGATCTGCAGCGTGCTTGCGCCATAGGAGCGGGCCAAGGCGATCTTGGCGCTGTCGACACGGCGGAAGCCGGTCGCTGCGTTGATCATCACCATCGGGCCGGCGGCCAGAGCGACCGCGATGATGCGCGGCGTGTAGCCGAAGCCGAAGCGCAGGATGAGCAAAGGCACCAGCGCCAGCATCGGCGTGGTGACCAGGATCAGGATGTAAGGCGCGACGATCTTCTCGGCGAAGGGAAACTGCGTGATCACCGCCGCCATCACCAGGCCGACGATGGCGCCGATGGCGAAGCCTGAGACAAGCTCGACCAGCGTGTAGCCGAGATGCGGCGCGATCAGCGGGAACTCGTCGAACAGCGCGTAAACGATCGAGCTCGGCGGCGGCATGATATATTGCGGCACGTGGAAGAGGCGTAGCGCCAGCTCAATGCCGCCGATGATGACCACCGCCACGGCAAGGATCGCCGCCACCTCGGCTCCGGACTTGATGCCGGGACCGCTGGCGAAGGCCGAAAGATTGGTCAGGCTGACGTCCTGCCCGTCTCCGGATTTGGCCTTCGAGAATTCCGGAATGGCGTCGCCTCCGCTCACGGCCTGATCCTCACGATTTCAGCGCTCTTGTGCTCCGGCTGTTCCTGGGCCTGCGGCCTACGCTCGCCGACGATGTCCATCTTGATGCGGTTGGTGAGGTCGAAGACCTCCTTCGTCGCCATGATCTCCAGCGAACGCGGGCGCGCGAACGGCACGTCGTAGATCTTGGCGACGCGGCCGGGCCGCGTGGTCAGCACCACGACGCGATCGGAGAGGAAGATAGCTTCCTCGATGCTGTGGGTGATGAAGACGATGGTGGTCTTGGTGTCGAGCCAGATCTCCTCGACAAGGCGGTTCATCTCCTCGCGGGTAAAACTGTCGAGAGCGCCGAAGGGTTCGTCCATCAAAAGCACGGAAGGCTTCAGCGCCAGCGCGCGCACGATCGCGGCGCGCTGCTGCATGCCGCCGGAAAGCTCGCGCGGGAATTTGCCGCCGAAGCCATCCAGCCCGACGCGGTGCAAGAGATGGGCGATCCAGGCGCGGTCGGGCTTCTCGCCCTTGATCTCGAAGGGGAAGTTTATGTTGGCGTCGAGATTGCGCCAGGGCAGGAGGTTCGCTTCCTGGAAGACGATGCCGATCTCGGGGCGCGGTCCAGTGACCTCCTTGCCGTCGAGCAGGATCGCGCCGCCGGTCAGCCGGTGCAGGCCCGACATAGACCACAACAGCGTGGTCTTGCCGCAGCCGGAAGGGCCGACGATCGAAACGATCTCATTGGGTTGGACATCGAGGCTGCAGCGGTCCAGCGCCAGAAGATCGCCGGAACCTGTCTGATAGACCTTGGTCGCTGCCTGCACGCCGAGCTTCGGCGTTCTTGCGCTTGCCGTACTCATGCTCCCCCTCGGAGACTGCGCGATGAGTTGCCCAGGGCCCCATCTGTCCGCAAAATCAGTCTGTAACTATCCTACTTTACTGTCAAGCGGCGACAGACGGCGGAAGCAATCAGGTTCAATCAGATACCAGCTAATGTGCTGATTTAAAACAGATTTATCGCCGCTTGCGGTATGTGTTACTTTCCTACATACTCATCGCGGTTGATTGCCTATGGCCAGCGGGCGGATAATCGCGAAGATGACGGATCCAGAAGCGGGCTGGGGAGGACTGGCGAATGACCGAAGCTGACAGCCAGGCATTGCGAATTGCGGACGAAGACGGCGACCGGCACGACCATGTCAGGCGCTTTCCCGATATCATCTCGCAGGTGAAGGACAGCTATGCGGAGCTGCGGCCGGCCGAGCGCCGCGTCGCCGATGTCGTGCTCGACGATGTCAAATATGCGGTCGACGCGTCCAATTCGGCGCTTGCCCAACGTGCCCGGGTCAGCGAGCCGACGGTGACACGGTTCTGCCGCGCCATCGGCTGCGAGGGCGTGCGCGATTTCAAGCTGAAGCTGGCGCAGAGCCTCGTCGTCGGCGCGCTCTATCTCGCCACCAAGCCCCAGCCCGCGAACAGCGACAGCGGCATGCCGTTCTGGAACGCCGTGTTCGGCGAGGCGCGACGCGCGCTGCAGGAGGCGGAGCGGCAGATCGATCCGGGACAGCTGCAGAAGGCGGCAGAACTGATCGCCAGGGCGCGGCAGGTGACGGTGTTCGGCCTCGGCGGCAGCTCGTCGGCGCTGGCGCAGGAGACGCAATACCGCCTGTTCCGCTATGGGATCACCATCAATGCGCAAAGCGATCCCTATTTGATGCGAATGACCGCCTCGACGCTGAAGCCGGGCGATCTGGTGATCGCGATCTCGGCCACAGGGCGCACACGCGAGGTGATCGAGGCGGTAGAGCTCGCCAAGCATTACCGCGCCAACGCGATCTGCGTGACGGCGCCGGACACCGAGCTGACCCGCGTCTGCGATGTACGGCTGGCGGTTGCCGTGCCTGAATATCCCGACACGCTGAAGCCGACCGCGTCGCGCTACGCATTCCTGGCGGCCATCGATCTGCTGGCGGTGGCGACAGCCTACAAGATTGACGGTCCGGCGCGCGAGACGGTGCGCCGGATCAAATACAACGCGCAGATCCATCGGACGGGCAAGGAGATGGAGCCGCTCGGGGATTAGCGACTATCCTTCTCCCCTTGTGGATGAAGGTGGATCGGCGCGATAGCGCCGAGACGGATGAGGGGTGTTCCAGCGGAGTGAGACGCTGGCTTTCCCTGGAGCCCCCCTCATCCGTCGCCTTCGGCGACACCTTCTCCCACAAGGGGAGAAGGGGAAGGCGCCGCCGGATTTCGAACTGAAAAAGGGAACGAAGAAAAATGCTCGACATCGCACCATCGCAACAGGCGGCAACCTGGCTCGGCTCATTCGGCCGGGCGCTGGAGGCGGGCGATATCGAGGCGGCGACGAACCTCTTTGCGGAGGATTGCTACTGGCGCGATCTTTTGACCTTCACATGGAACATAAAGACCATGGAGGGGCAGGCCGCGATCCGCGAGATGCTGAAGGCCACGCTGTCGCTGGCGCAGCCATCACATTGGCACCTGACCGGCGAGCCGAGCGTCGACGACGGCATCGTCGAGGCTTGGTTCACGTTCGAGACTGGGGTGGCGCGGGGCGAGGGGATCCTGCGGCTCAAGGATGGCCGCTGCCGTACGCTGTTCACGGCGATGAGCGAGCTCAAGGGTTTCGAGGAGCAAAAGGGCCCGGCGCGGCCGCTCGGCATCCGCCACAAGGCCGACCCCAAGCGCGAGACCTGGGCCGAAGCGAGAGCGCGTGAGGCGCGCGATCTCGGCGTGCACGAGCAGCCCTATTGCCTGGTGATCGGCGGCGGGCAGGGCGGCATCATGCTCGGCGCCCGGCTGCGGCAGCTCGGCGTTCCGACGCTCATCATCGAGAAGAATGCGCGCGCCGGCGATTCCTGGCGCAACCGCTACCGCTCGCTCGTGCTGCACGACCCGGTCTGGTATGACCATCTGCCCTACATTCCGTTCCCGGAAAACTGGCCGGTCTTCACGCCCAAGGACAAGATGGGCGACTGGCTGGAAATGTACACGCGCGTCATGGAGCTGAACTATTGGGTGGCCACCAAATGCATCAGCGCTGCCTATGACGAGGCCGAAAAGGTCTGGACCGTGGTGGTCGACCGCGTCGGCCAGCGCGTCACGCTGAAGCCGAAGCACATCGTCTTCGCCACCGGCGCCTACGGGCCGCCGCGGCGGATCGAATTGCCGGGCGTCGACAGCTTCAAGGGCGAGCTTTTGCATTCCAGCCAGTATTCCACCGGCGAGAAGTTCCGCGGCAAACGCGTCGCGGTGATCGGTGCTGCAAGCTCCGGCCACGATGTCAGCGTCGACCTGTGGGAAGCAGGCGCCAAGGTCACCATGGTGCAGCGCTCGCCGACGACCGTGGTGAAATCCGATACGCTTATGGATGTCGGCTTCGAGATCTTTTCCGAGAAGGCGCTGGCGCGCGGCATCACCACCGACAAGGCCGATATGATCGTGGCTTCCACGCCCTTCGCTTTGGTGCCCAAGGGCCAGCGCGCGCTCTATGACGTGATCAGGGCGCGAGACGGGGATTTCTACACGCGTCTCAGCGACAGCGGCTTCTCCATCGATTTCGGCGAAGACGAGACCGGGCTCTTGATGAAGGCCTATCGCACCGGCTCGGGCTATTACATCGATGTCGGCGCCTGCGAGCTGATCCTGAACGGCGAGATCAAAGTCAAAAGCGGCGTCGGCATCAAGTCGCTGACGCCGAACGGCATCCTGTTCGAGGACGGCAGCGAATTGGAAGTCGATGCGATCGTCTGCTGCACCGGTTATCAGTCGATGAACGAGACGGTTGCCGCTGTCGTCTCACGCGAGGTCGCCGACAAGGTCGGTCCGTGCTGGGGCCTCGGCTCCGGCGTGAAGGGCGACCCCGGTCCCTGGCAGGGCGAGTTGCGCAACATGTGGAAGCCGACGGCGCAGGAGGGGCTGTGGTTCCACGGTGGCAATCTGGCGCTGTCGCGCTTCTATTCGAAATATGTGGCGCTGCAGCTGAAGGCGCGGATGGAAGGAATTGCGACGCCTGTTTATGGCGAGCCGAGTAATTCGCGAACCTAGCGTTTGTTATCCTGGGGCGGTGCGACGCGAGGCGGTACGTAGACCCTAGAACGACGATTTTGAGGGGCCAAGATGCCTGGCCGCCACATCCACATGCGTGTGATGCGCATGCGCTTCGAAGCGTTCGGTCTCGTCGTGGTCGGGCGCTTCGTTTGGCCACCATTTGCCGCCGATGGCAATGCCGTTGGACACCAGGCGCTGGTCCGCGATCAATGACGCCCCGACAGCATCGACGAAGGTGAAGCGGCCGGGCTGGAGCCGCAGCACCGCAACGTCGCCGATGCCGCCGACCTTCAGCGCACCGAGCTCGGGTCGGGCGATCGCCTGCGCGGGATTCACCGTCGCGGCGCGCAGCACCTCGACCAGCGGCATGCCGAGCGCCATGAGCTTCGACATGCAGACCAGCATGTCGAAGGCCGGGCCGTCGACGCAGTAGAGGTGAACGTCGCTCGATATGACGTCGGGCGCGAGACCCTCGGCGAGCATCGCCTTCGCCACCTCGAAGTCGAAGGAGCCCATGCCGTGGCCGATGTCGAAGATGACGCCGCGCTCGCGCGCGAGCCGCATGTCCGGCCGCACCGTGCCCGAGGCGAAGACCGGGGCGTTGGGGAATGGCCGGAAGCAGTGGGTGAGGATGTCGCCGCGGCGCAGCCTGGGCAGCACTTCCGAACGGCCCGGCGGCGGTTCGTCGATATGCGCCATCAGCGGCAAGCCGACCTTGTCAGCGGCTTCGAGCGCGAGATCGACCGGGGCGATGCCGCTGGTACCGCCGGCATGCTTGCCGGAGCGGACTTTCACGCCGACGACGAGATCGGTGTGCTCGCGCACCGCGGCCACCGTCTCGCGCGGCTCGCAGAGCCTGAGGTCGCTGCATTCGCCGACCGATACGGTCTTGGCGAAGCCGAATATGCCGGCAAAGGAAATGTTGACGTAAGCGAGGATGCGGACCTTCGAGCGCTCGATGACATGGCGGCGAAAGCCGAGGAAATTGCCGGCACCGGCGCTGCCGGCATCGACGAAGGTGGTGGTGCCGCTCTTGGCGGCCAGCCGGTCGGCATCGACACCGAGCGAGGTGCCGCCCCAATAGACATGGCTGTGCAGGTCGACGAGGCCGGGCGTGACGATGCAGTCCCTGGCATCGACCACCTGCGCGGTATGTTCGGCATCGATGGCCGCCTCGATCGCGGCGACGCGGCCATCGGCAATGGCGACGTCGCGCTGCGCGTCCAGGCCCGATGCGGGATCGATCACGCGCCCGCCCTTGATCAGGAGATCGAACTGCATCGGTACCTCCGGTTTTGTAGCGCGATCAGACCGGCCGGTAGGCGACGGCCTCGACCTCGATCTTGATGTCGATCATCAGGCGCGACTCGACCGTGGTGCGCGCCGGCGGGTCGTTTGGGAAATGCTTCGCATAGACGGTGTTGAAGGTGCCGAAATCGCGCGCGTCCTCCAGCCAGACGGTGGTCTTGACCACATCGTCCATGCCGCAGCCGGCCAGCGCCAGCGCCGCCTTGACGTTCTGCAGCACCTGCTCGGTCTGCTCGGCGATGCCGCCCTTCACCACCAGCCCGTCGCTGCCCACCGGCACCTGGCCGGAGACATAGACGAAATCGCCGGCGCGCACGGCGGGCGAGAGCGGGACATGCGATTTTCCAAAGCATTGCTTGGGCAAGTGAGTCTCCTCTTGGCGTTTGAACGTAACCGGTCGCATAGCCGTCTACGCCTGTCGGCACGATCCTCATAGAGGCGATGTCGGAAAGCAACATTTTTTCGAAATCCATGTTGCTTTATTACAGAAGCCTGAGCATCTTGCGCTCGACGCCGCCTTCGGCCGCGATATGAGGGAGATCCAGCATGACCTTCGATAAGAACCCCTTCCCGGAAGGCGATGCCGACCGCCACGCGCTTTGGGAAATGCTGGTGCGGCGCGACATCGATGCCTTCCTCGGACAGGACTGGTCGATGGTCGAGGACGATTTCATCGCTGAGAGCTTCTTCGGCATGCACGCGCATTTCCTCGCCAATGCCGATGCGTGGCGGCTGCAGTTCCCGAAGCTGGAGGTCTATCGCGACGAATGGCTGCGCCAGGCCAAGGAAACTGCGGCGACAAAATTCGCCGAGCCGCTGCGCGAGGCGCTGTTTCGTGTCACCAACATGCGCGACATAGATGTCGACGGCGATCGCGCGGTGCTGCACAAGAAGTTCGACGGTTCCGTCGCCAAGGCCGATGGCGGCGTCGACCGGCTGAAATGGCAGACGCTCTATTTCTGCCGCAAGGTCGGCGGCCGCTGGAAGATCGCGGGCTTCGTCGGTTACATGCCGCATCCATTGGGCTAAAGCGTGCCGTGAGGCCGGCCTACAAACGGCGGGCTCCCGCGCTTCCGGTGCTCACATACGCAGGCAAACGCTTCAGAGCCTATGACAGCCGCGGCAACCGCTCATCGGGCGAGCGGTGGTCGAACACGACACCCATGGTCTTACCAACGGCGGCCATCACGATCAGCTCAACCAGATGGTCATCGCTGTCCTCGCAGGATGGATCGGCATGGCGTATGGCATCGAGCATGGCGCGTGTGGACACGGTGTCGCCGGCGCGAAACTTCGAAAGGGCAGACGAAACAAGGTCTTGCACCGTCGGATCCATGACGGGCACTTCCGCAGCGACGTTCATTGGCCTCCTCCTGCCATGAACCCTCCCTCGAAAGATGATACGCCAATGGCTGGATTGCGCCAGCGAAATGGTGGTCCGACCAGTGCCGATGGCGACAGCCTGCCGCCATCCGCCGTGTAGGGACGAGCTCACGCTCGCGCATGGGGCGAGCCGACGCTCGCCCATGGGGACGAGCACGCTCGCCCTTAGATGTGGAACACCGCCCGGCGGTGCGCGGCCATGCTCGACGTGCCCAGCTTCGGTTGATAAGCCCGCTTGCGCGCATGGAGGCGTTCTGAGTCGAAATATGACGGTTGCAATCGAGATGGGGCAGACGAGCGCAGGCGCGCCGGCGGCCCTCGACCTTGAGGAATTGCTGGCGACCCGCCTGCTGGTGCAGGGCAATTCGGGTTCCGGCAAGTCGCATCTGCTGCGCCGGCTGCTCGAACAGAGCGCGCCCTGGGTGCAGCAGACCATCATCGACCCCGAAGGCGATTTCGTGTCGCTGGGTGAACGCTTTGGACATCTGGTGATCGACGCCGAGGAGCATACCGAGCGCGGTCTGCAGGCGGCGGGCGAGCGCGCGCGCATCCACCGCGTCTCGACGGTGCTCAATCTCGAGGGGCTCGACGCCGAGAACCAGATGCGGCGCGCAGCGGCTTTCCTCGGCGGGCTGTTCGAGGTCGCGCGCGACCACTGGTACCCGATGCTGGTGGTCGTCGACGAGGCGCAGCTCTTCGCGCCCGCCGCCGCCGGCGAGGTTTCGGACGAGGCGCGCAAGCTTTCGCTCGGCGCCATGACCAATCTGATGTGCCGCGGCCGCAAGCGCGGGCTGGCCGGCATCATCGCCACGCAGCGGCTGGCGAAGCTCGCCAAGAACGTCGCGGCGGAAGCCTCCAACTTCCTGATGGGCCGCACCTTTCTCGACATCGACATGGCGCGCGCGGCCGACCTGCTCGGCATGGAGCGGCGCCAGGCCGAAGCCTTCCGCGACCTGGAGCGCGGGCATTTCATGGCGCTTGGGCCCGCTTTGTCGCGCCGCCCGCTCGGCGTGCGCATCGGCCAGACCGAGACCAGCCCGCGCAACGGCACGCCGCGGCTGATGCCGCTGCCGGAAGCGGCGTTGGAGGATGCGCGCTCGATCATCCTTGCCGCGCCGCCACCGGAGACGGTCAGGCCGCAGCGCCGGCCTTCGCCGGATCTCCTCGACCAGCTGATGGCAGCCAAGGCCGCGCCGCTGGAGATACGCCCTGAGCCGGCCGAGCCGCAGCCCAGCGCCGAGGACCTGGCCGAACGGCGCGAGCGCATGGACCGCATCCTGCGCGCCATTCTGGCCGAGCCTGATGCGGGTTTCCGCGTCATCGGCGTGCTCTATCAGGAGTTCGTGGTCCGCTGCCGCATCGAAGGGCTTGCCTCGGTGGTGCCCGATCTTCCGGAATTCCGCCGAATGCTGACCAGGGCGCGTGCCGGCGTCGGCTCCGACATGGCCGAGGACGATGCCTGGCGGGACGTCTCCGTGCGCGCCTCGCTGCTGCCCGAGGACATGCAGGGCGTGTTCATGATGATCGCCCGCGCCGCCAAGGAAGGCTGGCCTTGCCCGAGCGACGCGGCGATTGCGCGGGCCTACGGCTCGCATTCGCTGCGCCGCGCGCGGCGGCTGCTCGACTATATCGAGGAGCAGGGCCTCATCGTCTGTCAGGTCGACGGCACAGGGCGACGCACAGTGACGCTGGTCGAGCTCGCCTGGGCGACGGCGCCGGGCGACCCGAACGCCTTGGAGCAGGACAGCTCGGCGGCGTGATTACGGCTGCAACTCGATCGTGCGGACATCGCGAAGCGGCGGCGCGCGATGGGTGGAGACGACGACGATCCTATCGCTGAAGCGGGCGAGCAGCCGCTCGAGGATGCGCTCGCCCTGCGCCTCGTCGAGATGCTCGGTCGGTTCGTCAAGCAACACAACGGGTCGGGGTGACAGCCAGGCGCGCGCGAGGTTGATGCGCTGCGCTTCGCCGAGCGAGAACCTGTCCTGCCTGACCCAGCTGTCCAGCCCCCCCGAGTCGCGGATGCGGCCGTCCATCTCGACGGCTTCCAGCGCCCGCCACAGCGCGGCATCCGGGACATCGCCGGCGAAGAGATTGGCGCGGACGGTGTCCTCCAGCACGACCGCGTCGTGCAGGACGAGGGACACGAGCGCCCGCCGCTCGCCTGCCGACAGGATGCGGTCGTCGGTGGCGAAGGCATCGTCGCCGATCCAGCCGGCGATCTGCTTGAGCAGGCTCGTCTTGCCCGAACCGCTTGCGCCGACGAGCAGTGTCGGCTGGCCCCGCGCGAGGAGCAGAGAGATGGGCGTTCCGATCGACCGGCCGTCGGGTGCACGGCGTTGCAGGCCGCCATGAAGCAGCAGGGCGGGCTTGATGTCATCCAGGGCGAATTCGCGCCTGCCGGCCGCGGTGCCGCGTGTCCATTGGCCGATCTCGGCGCAAGCCGCGTTGCGGCGGAGCACGGCAACCAGCATGCGCGATGCGCCATTCATGGTTTCGCCCAGCGCCAGCCAGGAGAAGGCGAGCAGCATCGGCGCGAGAAGCTCCGTGCCTTGTCTGCCCGCATACCAGGCAGCCGCCATCACACTGACGCCGGCAACCGGACCGAAAGCCGCGCCGATCATGTCCAGCATGGCCTGCAGCCGGCGAAGGGCAAGCTGCGCGGCGTCGGCGCGAGAGAGCGCGGCAAGGGCCTCAGTGCATTCGCGGTTCCAGGCGCCCTCCGCCTTCAGGGGTACCGCTGACGCCATGGCCGCGCCAAGCCGGCTCGCGCCCCCGCGGCGCAGCGACCTGGTCTCACGCCATGCCATGGCGCCAGCTCTGGCCACCCGGTTCCCCGCGAACAGGATGGCAAGCAGCAAGACTATGATGGGCAGGAGGGACAAAGGCGCCAGCACCGCCGAGCCGGCGACCAGGACCGCGAGGCCGCAGGCAAGCGTCAGAGCCGGCAGGCCGGCGCGCAGCCTGGCGAAGTCGAGGTCCTCGACATCGTCCAGATAGTCGGCAAGGCGCGAATCGTCGCCCAGCTGCCATCCGGCCCGGCGCACCGCCGGCGCCGCCGCCATCGCGGCGAACAGCTCGACGCGACGCGATATCTGATCGGTGAGCGCGGCCTTGTGTCCGGTCAGCCGCTCGCCATAGCGGGCGGCGGTGCGGCCAACCGCGAACAGCCTGATGAAAGCCGCGGGGGTGTGAAAGTTGAAAGTGAAAGCGGTGGCGGAAAGGCCGGCGATCGCCACCGAGCCGAGCAGCCAAGCGGACACGCCGCCCAGCAATATGGCGCAGGCCAGCGCGGTGAAGGCGAAGCCCGTCGCCAGCCGCCACGACTTCCGGTTCGATGACTGAAACGCTGTGCTCATGCCGCCACCTCGACGGTATCGTCACGGGTGAGATCCACAACCAGGTCGGCGGCGGCGGCAAGCTCCCGGTCATGCGTCGCCACAACGACCAGCCGCGCCTCTGAAATCCCGATCAGCATGCGCTGCACGGCCTCGGCGGTCGCGCGGTCGAGTTTTGCCGTCGGCTCGTCGGCCAGCACGGTCCGTCCGAAAAGTTGCGCGCGGGCGATGGCGATGCGAAGCCGCTGGCCGCCCGAAAGATTGGCGCCGCCCTTGTCCAGCCTTGCATCGAGACCGCCTGGCAGCAGGGCGTCGTCGAGCAGCCCGATCGCGCGCGCGGCATTTTCCAGCCGGCTCCGGTCCAGCGCGCCGCCATTCCACGAAATAGCCTCCGACAACGTTCCTTCGGGCACGTAGGCATCCGTCGAAACCCAGGCGATCTCCCCAGCGGCCAGCGGACGGGTTCCCGGCTTCGGCATGGCGCCCGGCTCGAGCCCGGCGAGACGGCGCAGAAGCGTCGATTTGCCCGATCCGCTCGGACCGACGATGGCGACGAGGCCATGTGCAGGCAATGTCAGGCGCAACCGGTCGAGCACCGGCAAGGTCGTCGACGCGATCGGTTCGGCGCCGAGCAGCCGGTCCAGCGCGGTGGCAGCCGCCAACCCTTCCGCCTTGGCATGGTACTGCTCCGAGAAGCGGCGGAATGGTGCGAAATATTCCGGCGCGATCATCAGGATGAACAGGCTCTGCCAGAGCTCGAGATTGGAGAAGCCGGGGATCGTCGCAAGCTTCAGGTGCCCCAGGCCGAGGAGGATGGCGAGGATCGCAATCGAGAGCGAGGCGAAGAAGTCGATGATCCCGGCATTGGCAAAGGCTATACGCAGCAGACCGATCGTCTCGCCCGCGTAGCCCTCCAGGCGATGGCCGAGTTTTGCCTCCTCGCTTGCCGTCGCGTGGTTGGCAAGAATTGTGGGCAGCGTGCGGACGCGGTCGGCGAACTGGCCCGCCAGCCGGCCGAAGGCACACTCCTGGGCGTCGGCGCGCCGGCGGATCGCATTGCCCACCAGCGCGAAGAACAGGATCATGACCGGCGTCAGGCAGATGACCAGCAGCGCGGCCTGCCAGGAGACGAAGCAAAGCGCGATGGCAGCGAGCAATGGCCCGGCCGCCATCATGGCCGTGGCGGCACGATGGCCCACCACCAGTGCGGCGATCGCCTCCGGATGGCGCTGCATCGAGACGATCAAGGCCCCTGTCGAGAGCGACTGCAGCTGCCGCGCCGGCATCTTGCCCAGTCGCTCGCTCGCGAGCGCCCGCAGTCGCGTCGACATGGCGTTTTCCGCGGAAGCCTGCATCCTTTCGGCGGCGAATCCGGCGAGGCATGTGGCCGCGAGCAGCGCGATCATCCCGGCGACGAGCCATGGATCGACCGTCTCGCCCATCACGAGCCGGCCGGCGGCCATCGCCGCCGTCGCGGCGACGCCGAGCCTGAGCACGGTGCGGACCGCCTGCAAGGCGAGAAGACCGCGCAATCCACGCCTTGCCAGTCCCTGGGCGGCGGAAAGCGACTGAAAGGTACCGGGCGTCGCGGCGGCGGAATCAGGAACCGGTGCGGGAACGACCTGCGTTTTCATGGCCCGCTTCTCGCACAGGCGAGGAGGACATGAGTTGATTCAGGTCAAGTCTCCAGCATTCGTGTCGCGCTATGAGGCGATGTCCAGAAAGGATGCTCCATGTCCGACTTTCTTCCTCGGCGTCGCGACGGCAATTGCCACGGTGGGCTGGCGATGTTCCCGATCCTGTTGCCGTCGAGCAGCAACCCGCCTTGAGCCCGGGCGTGACGGAGGAGCTATCATGACGAGCGCCGAGCCGGAGCCGCTGCACAGCCCGGCAGATATGCGGCGGGCGCATATGCAGAAGCTCGCGCTCTGCCACATGCTCGAAGGCATCGCCGACGACCTGCCATCGCGCGTCGACCGGCTCCAGTGCCTCGCCGTGGCGGCCGACCTCTTGCCGCTGCTGCGCGAGTGCCACCGCTTCGAGGAAGAGGTCGTCTTCCCTGCCTTTGCGCGGCAGACGGGCGAGGAAGACACCGTCGCGCGATTGAAGCTCGAGCACCTGGAGGATGAAAGCGCGGCGGCGGATCTCAGCGAGGCGCTGCTGGCCTACGGCCACGGGCGGCAGATCGAAAATCCCGAGGCGTTCGGCTATATGCTGCGCGCCTTCTTCGAATCGTTGCGCCGCCACATTGCCTTTGAGCGCGACCACGTGCTGCCGAAGGTTCTCGGCAATCAGTAAGTATTTGTCTTTACGCAATTCCGGACGGAAAACCGCTATGCACTTTTCCTGGAATTGCTCTAAACGAACGCCCCGGGGATCAGTCTCCGGCCCGCGCGGCCAGGCGCCCGATGTCGTCGACGATGACGTGGCGGTTGTTTTCGACGCGGATGACGCCCTCGCCCCGCAGCCGGGTGATCTGCCGGCTTACCGTCTCGACGGTGAGACCCAGGAAATCCGCGATCTCCGCGCGCGACAACGGCAGATCGAAAGCGGCGCTGCGCCGCTCCGGCCCGGCGGCGGGGTCGATGTTGCGCGCGATCATCAGAAGGAAGCTCGATATCTTCTCGGAGGCCGTCTTGCGGCCGAGCGCCACCATCCAGTCGCGCGCCTGGTCAAGCTCGCGCAGCTTCTGTTCGAGCAGGCGATGCTCAAGGTTGGGCTGCTCCTTTATCATGCGCTCCAGCGCCTGGCGCGGGAACGAGCATAGTTCGACGTCTGTCGCCGCCTCGGCGCTGAGCGTGCTCTCGCTCTGGAACGGTCTGCCGAGGAAATCGGGAGCGAATTGCAGGCCGACAATCTGCTGGCGGCCGTCGGAAAGCGTCTTGGTCAGCTTCACGACGCCTGAAAGCACGTTCGAGAAACGCTCGACGCTCCTGGAATCGCCCACCAACTCCTTGCCGGCCTCGGCCTCGTGCCGTTTCGTCGATTTGGCAAGATCGACGAGCTGCCCGGCGTTGAGCGCGCCGCATATGCCGCGGTGCCGCGCCTCGCATGAAACGCAGAGTACCGGGACGCCTGCCGTGTGAATATCTTCGCGCACGATGAACATCTATAGTGTTCCCGCCCTTCACCGGCAACGCAGGCCGGGACGCGAAAGCGTCGCAGCCCGTGCCTCGAGGATCGGATGGAAACCAATCCGTCGATCGCCGCATTGCACAATTGCGGGCCGCCTGCACAATAGGCGCATGTCCACCGGTTCGTTGACCATCCTTGTTATCGACGAGAACCGCATCCGCGCCTCGATCATCGAGGCCGGGTTGCGGGACGCAGGCCATCGCCATGTCACGGTGATCCATGACGTGGCCGGCATTGCCCGGCGCATCGCCGAGATCGAGCCGGACGTCATCGTCATCGATCTGGAAAATCCCAACCGCGACATGCTGGAGAACATGTTCCAGCTGTCGCGCGCGGTGAAGCGGCCGATCGCCATGTTCGTCGACCGCTCCGACCAGGCCTCGATCGAGGCCGCAGTCGATGCGGGCGTGTCCGCCTATGTCGTCGACGGGCTGAAGAAGGAACGCATCAAGCCGATCCTCGACATGGCGATCAGCCGCTTCAACGCCTTCTCGCGCATGGCGCGCGAATTGGAGGAGGCGCGCAGCGAGCTGGAGAACCGCAAGGTCATCGACCGGGCCAAGGGCATATTGATGAAGTCGCGGGGCTTGAGCGAGGAGGCTGCCTACACGCTTCTGCGCAAGACCGCCATGAACCAGAACCGCAAGATCGCCGAGATCGCCCAGAGTCTGGTGACCGCGGCGGGATTGCTGGGACCGCTGGAGGGCGAATGAGCATGGCGCACGAAATCACCGCCGGCTTCATGCCGCTCTTCGACAGCGCCGTTCTGGTCGTGGCCGGCGAGATAGGCTTTGCCGCCCGCGAGGGCATCGAGCTCAAGCTGCAGCGTGAGACCTCCTGGGCCAACATCCGCGACCGCATCGCCATCGGCCATTTCGACGTCGCCCATATGCTGGGGCCGATGCCGCTCGCCTGCAGCCTCGGCCTCACGCCGCTTGCCTCGGAGACCATCGTGCCCTTCTCGCTCGGGCTCGGCGGCAACTGCATCACCGTGTCCAACGCGGTTTGGGACGGCATGGCGACGCAAGGTGCCGCGCCCGACCTCGATCCGGCGCGCGCGGGGTCGGCGCTTGGCGCTCTGATCCGCGAGCGGGCGGGTGCCGGCCGCGAGCCGCTGCGCTTCGCCGTCGTGCATCCGCATTCCGGGCATAATTACGAGCTGCGCTACTGGCTGGCCGCCTGCGGCATCGATCCCGACCGCGACATCGAGATCGTCATCGTGCCGCCGCCCTTCATGGCCGATGCGCTGGCTGCCGGCCGCATCGACGGCTATTGCGTCGGCGAGCCTTGGAACAGCGCCGCTGTCGCGGCCGGAACCGGCCGCATCGTCACCGTCAAGGCGCTGCTCTGGCGTAACAGTCCGGAAAAGGTGATCGGCGCGCGTAAGGTGTGGGCCGAGGAGAACCCGGAGGCGCTTGCAGCACTTCTCAGGGCGTTGCATCACGCCGCCCGCTGGTGCCAGGACCCGGCGAACCGCGGCGAACTGGCTGCGCTGATGGCGAAGCCGGCCTTCCTTGGGCAGCCGGAGGCAATCCAGATGCCGGCGCTCACTGGACGCCTTCAACTTGGCGGCGGCGTGGAGCGGCGCGTCGAGGATTTCTTCCTGCCCTTCGACAAGGCGGCGAACTTCCCCTGGAAAAGCCATGCGCTGTGGTTCTACACGCAGATGGTGCGCTGGGGGCAATTGCCGCACACACCGCAGAACCTCGCCATCGCCCGCGACTGCTATCGGCCCGACCTCTACCGCTCGGCGCTGAAGCCGCTCGGCGTGGCGCTGCCCGGCGCCAATGCCAAGGTCGAGGGCGCGCTGAAGGTTGCGACGCCAGTCGGCTCGGCGGGGGCGAGCCTGGTGCTTGGTCCCGACGGATTTTTCGACGGCCAGATCTTCGATCCGGACCGGATCGACGCCTACATTGCCGGCCAGAAACGCGCCTGATCATTCGCGCGCCAGTCTTGTGCGATGCACAAAATTTGTGCGGCATGTCCATACCATTGATCAATGTTTGACCGCGTTGCAGCTTGGCTCCGCCGCAGGCCCATTGTGCAGCATGCTGATTTTAAATGAAATTCTGATCTCTCGTAAAACTGGCACGCTTCGTGCTTTGAAATAGACGAGCCCCTCGTGGGCAACAGAACAGGCGTCCAATGGCGGGCGCCACAGGCAAAGCTGCCGCTCAGGTCACCACGCGATCCCGGATGTACGGACGCGAGGGGGCCTGGACGGCAGCTTTTTTCGTTTTGGACCGGAGATGACGATGACCAGACGGATCGGACCCTCGCTCAAGGATTTCACCCGCCGCGATGTCCTGGCGAGCAGCGCGCTGACGGCGGTGCTGTTCATTGCCGCGCTGTTCTTGTTTCCCGCCAGCCACGAAGCCGAGGGCAACGGTTCGCATGTGACCGCGCAAGCCCCGGCGCGCTGACCGATGCCGCACGCCTGATCAACACCACACGCGGCGCCCGCCGCCGCAAACCGGAGCCAACCATGACCGCAAACCTCCCAGCCGCGCAAAGCCAGGACAGTGCTCCCCGGCAGGCGCTCGTCATGTCCACCATCGCCTTCACCGTCTGCTTTGCGGTGTGGACGATCTTTTCCATCATCGGCGTGCGCATCAAGCAGGAGCTTGGGCTGAACGAGACCGAGTTCGGCCTGCTGGTCGGCACGCCGATCCTGACCGGATCGCTGGTGCGCATGGTGCTCGGCGTCTGGACCGACCGCTATGGCGGCCGCCTGGTCTACACGCTCACCATGCTCGCGGCGGCGGTCGCGACCTTCCTGCTCGCTTTCGCCCACACCTATCAGCAGATGCTGCTTGCCGCCCTCGGCGTCGGTCTCGCTGGCGGCTCCTTCGCCGTCGGCGTCGCCTATGTGTCGCGCTTCTTCCCCGCCGGCAGACAAGGTACGGCGCTCGGCATTTTCGGCGTCGGCAATGTCGGTGCGGCGGTCACCAAGTTCCTGGCGCCGCTCGTGCTGCTTGCCTGGGGCTGGCAGTCGGTGGCGCTGATCTGGGCCGCGGCGCTAGTCGTCATGGCGATCGTCTTCTGGTTCACCACCAACGACGATCCTGTCATCCGCGAACGCCGTGCCGGCAAGGCGGCGCCGACGAGGAGCTTCTGGCAGGAATTCGCGCCGCTGAAGAACCTGCAGGTCTGGCGCTTCGCCTTCTACTATTTCTTCGCCTTCGGCGCGTTCGTGGCGCTGTCGCTCTGGCTGCCGCGCTACCTGATCGGCGCCTACGGCTTCGGCATCGCCACCGCCGGCATGATCGGCGCCGCCTATTCGATCCCCGCAAGCATCTTCCGCGCCTATGGCGGCGTGCTGTCCGACCGCATCGGTGCACGCGCCGTGCTCTATTGGACCTTCAGCGTTTCTGCCGTCGCGACCCTCGTTCTGTCTCTCCCCTCGGCAGATTACGTGGTGCGCGGCATCAGCGGGCCGATCCCGTTCCACTTCGAGATCGGCCCGCTCGCCTTCATCGCCATCGCCTCCGTGCTCGGATTCTTCATGAGCCTCGGCAAGGCCGCCGTCTACAAGCACATCCCCGTCTACTATCCGCAGAGCGTCGGCGCGGTCGGCGGCGTGGTCGGCATGATCGGCGGCCTCGGCGGCTTCATCCTGCCGATCGCCTTCGGCGCGCTGAACGACCTCACCGGCGTCTGGTCGAGCTGCTTCATGCTGCTCTTCGTGATCGTCTTGTCCTGCCTGGTCTGGATGCACTTCAGCATCCGCCGGATGGAGCGCCGGGCGGCCGTCAAGACATCGTCCCTTTCCTACGCCGCCGAATAACCGGAGAGCGACATGAGCGAAAAACTTGTCATCATCGGCAACGGCATGGCGCCCGGCAGGATGCTGGAGCACCTGCTGGAAGCGGCGCCCGACCGCTACGTTGTCACCATCTTCAACGCCGAGCCGCGCGTGAACTACGACCGCATCATGCTGTCGCCGGTCCTGTCGGGCGAGAAGGCGTTCGAGGAAATCGTCATCCATGGCGACGGCTGGTACATCAAGCACGGCATCACCCTCTACAAGGGCCACCGCATCGTCGCCATCGACCGGGAGGCCAAGACCGTCACCTCGGACCACGGCGTGACCGAGAGCTACGACCGGCTGGTCATCGCCACCGGCTCGGTGCCCTTCATCATTCCGGTGCCGGGCAAGGACCTGCCGGGCGTGCTCACCTACCGCGACCTCGATGACGTCAACGCCATGCTGCTTGCGGCGCAGTCGCGCGCCAAAGCGGTCGTCATCGGCGGCGGCCTCCTCGGCCTCGAAGCCGCGGCCGGGCTGAAGGAACGCGGCATGGATGTCACGGTTCTGCACGTCATGCCGACGCTCATGGAGCGCCAGCTCGATCCGGCCGCCGGCTATCTGCTGCAGAAGGCCGTCGAGGCGCGCGGCATCAAGGTCATGACCAAGGCCAACACCAAGGCGATTGTCGGCGACGGCAAGGTCGAGGGTGTCGAGCTGATGGACGGCACGATCATCCCGGCGACGCTGGTGGTGATGGCGGTCGGCATCCGCCCGAGCACCGCGCTTGCCAAGGAGGCCGGGCTCGAGGTCAATCGCGGCATTGTCGTCGACGACCGCATGCGGACCTCCGATCCTGCCATCATGGCGCTCGGCGAATGCGCCGAGGTCGGCGGCCACGTCTACGGACTGGTCGCCCCGCTCTACGAGATGGCGCGGGTCGCTGCGGCCGCGCTGGCGGACAGCGAGGACAGGCGCTTCGTCCATTCCGACACGCCGACCAAGCTCAAGGTCACCGGCATCGACCTCTATTCGCTGGGCGACTTCGCCGATGGCGAGGACCGCGAGGAGATCATCCTGCGCGACGCATCGGCTGGCATCTACAAGCGCCTCGTGCTGCAGGACAATCGCATCATCGGCACGGTGCTGTTCGGCGAGACGGATGATGGCGCCTGGTTCAACGACCTCAAGAAGAAGGCGACCGACATCTCCGAGATGCGCGACACGCTGATCTTCGGCCAGGCGTTCCAGGGAGGCGTTTCCTCGGACCCTTTGGCGGCCGTTGCGGCACTGGCGGATGATGCGGAAATCTGCGGCTGCAACGGCGTCTGCAAGGGCAAGATCACCGGCGCGATCTCGGCCAAGGGGCTGACCGGCCTCGACGATGTGCGCGCGCATACGAAAGCTTCGGCCTCCTGCGGCTCGTGCACGGGTCTGGTCGAACAGCTGCTGAAGCTGACGCTCGGCGAAGCGTACAATCCGGCGGCGGTGCAGCCCATGTGCAGCTGCACGAGCCTCGGTCATGACGATGTGCGGCGCCTGATCAAGGCGAAGGGCCTGAAGACAATTCCGGCCGTCATGCAGGAACTCGAATGGAAGACCTCCTGCGGCTGCGCCAAATGCCGTCCGGCGCTCAACTATTATCTGGTCTGCGACTGGCCCGACCAATATGCCGACGACTATCAGTCGCGCTTCATCAATGAGCGCGTCCACGCCAACATCCAGAAGGATGGCACCTATTCGGTGGTGCCGCGCATGTGGGGCGGGGTGACCAGCGCCAACGAATTGCGCGCCATTGCCGATGTCGTCGACAAGTTCGAGATCCCGATGGTCAAGGTCACCGGCGGCCAGCGCATCGACATGCTGGGCATCCGCAAGGAAGACCTGCCGGCGGTGTGGTCCGATCTCGGCAAGGCCGGCTTCGTCTCCGGCCATGCCTATGCCAAGGGCCTGCGCACGGTGAAGACCTGCGTCGGTTCCGACTGGTGCCGCTTCGGCACGCAGGATTCGACCGGGCTCGGCATCCGCATCGAGAAATTCATGTGGGGCTCGTGGACGCCGGCCAAGGTGAAGATGGCAGTGTCGGGATGCCCGCGCAACTGCGCGGAGGCGACCTGCAAGGATGTCGGCGTGGTCTGCGTCGACTCCGGCTACGAGATCCATTTCGCGGGCGCTGCCGGCCTCGACATCAAGGGCACGGAAGTGCTGGGGCTCGTGAAGACCGAGGACGAGGCGCTGGAGGTGATCGTGGCGCTCGTCCAGATGTATCGCGAGCAGGCGCGCTATCTCGAGCGCATCTACAAATGGGCCAAGCGCATCGGCACCGCCGAGATCAAAAAACAGATCCTGGACGATGCCGAGAAGCGCAAAGCCTATTACGAGCGCTTCGTCTTCAGCCAGAAATTCGCGCAGGTCGACCCGTGGTCGGAGCGCGTCTCCGGCAAGGACAAGCATGAGTTCCGGCCGATGGCTTCGGTCGGGTTCGCGGAGGCGGCGGAGTGAGTCGACAGGAAAGAGACCGCATGAACTGGATCGCCATCGGCTCCATCGCCGAAATCCCTAGCCGCGGCGCACGCTGCGTAGCCACCCCGCAAGGCAAGATCGCGGTCTTCCGAACGGCCGACGACCATGTCTTCGCCATCGAGGACCACTGCCCGCACAAGGGCGGGCCGCTGAGCCAAGGCATCGTCCATGGCGCGGCGGTGACCTGCCCGCTGCACAATTGGGTGATCTCGTTGGAGACCGGCAAGGCGCTCGGCGCCGACGAGGGCGCGGTGCGAACGATCCCGGTGAGGGTCGAGGGCGAAATGCTCTTCATCGCGCTCGAAGCGCTGGCCTCAAAAGCGGCCTGAGGCATGGAGGAAGCGCGCGAGGTGAGGACCACCTGCCCCTATTGCGGGGTGGGCTGCGGCGTGCTGGCCAAGGTCGCCGCGGACGGTACGACGACCGTCCGCGGCGATCCCGAGCACCCGGCCAATTTCGGCCGGCTCTGCTCCAAGGGTTCCGCCCTCGCCGAGACACTCGGCCTCGAAGGCCGTCTGCTTCAGCCGGAGATCGGCGGCAGGCAGGCCGGTTGGGACGAAGCGCTCGATCTCGTGGCCGAAAAATTCTCGCGGGCGATCGCCGAGCACGGGCCGGATTCGGTCGCCTTCTACGTGTCCGGCCAATTGCTCACCGAGGACTATTACGTCGCCAACAAGCTGATGAAGGGTTTTGTCGGCTCGGCCAATATCGACACCAATTCGCGGCTTTGCATGGCCTCATCCGTGGCCGGCCACCGCCGTGCTTTCGGCGAGGACATCGTTCCCGGTGTCTATGAGGATTTGGAGTGCGCCGATCTCATCGTGCTCACCGGCTCCAACACCGCCTGGTGTCATCCGGTGCTCTACCAGCGCATGCTCGCAACGCGCCGGGAGCGTGGGACGAAAATCGTCGTCATCGATCCTCGCCGCACCGCGACCGCCGACGAGTGCGACCTGCATCTGGCGCTCGATCCGGGCACGGACGTGCTGTTGTTCAACGGATTGCTCGCGTATCTCGTCCAGAGCGGGAAGAGCGATACCGATTTCATCCGCGACAACACGTCGGGCTTCGACGCCGCGGCCGCGCTGGCCAGCGCCGATGCGCCGTCGATCGCACGTATTGCGAAGGGCTGCGGATTGGCGGCCGCCGATGTCCAGGCCTTCTACGATCTCTTCGCCGACACTGACCGGACCGTCACCGTCTACAGCCAGGGTGTGAACCAGTCGGCGCATGGAACCGACAAGGTCAACGCCATCATCAATTGCCATCTCGCCACCGGCCGCATCGGCAAGCCCGGCATGGGACCGTTCTCGGTCACCGGGCAGCCGAACGCCATGGGCGGCCGCGAGGTGGGTGGCCTGGCCAATCAGCTCGCCGCGCATATGGACTTCGCGGATGAAGCCAACATCGATCGTGTCTCCCGCTTCTGGAAGGCGCCCGACATCGCCCGCCGCGTCGGCCTGAAGGCGGTGGACATGTTCCAGGCGGTCGCCGACGGCCGCATCAAGGCGCTGTGGGTCATGGGCACCAATCCGGCGGTCTCCATGCCGGATGCTTCACGCGTGCGTGCCGCGCTCGCTAAATGCGATTTCGTCGTCGTTTCGGATGTCACCCGCACCGACACCACGCGCTGCGCCGACGTTCTGCTGCCGGCCGCTGGTTGGGGCGAGAAGGACGGCACGGTCACCAATTCGGAACGGCGTATCTCGCGCCAGCGGCCGTTCCTGCCGCCGCCGGGCGAGGCGAGAGCCGACTGGCGCATCGTCTGCGATGTCGCCGCCCGCATGGGCTTTGGCGAGGCCTTCGCCTTCCGGGCGCCGGCCGAGATTTTCCGCGAGCATGCGGCGCTCTCCGCCTTCGAGAACGGGGGCGAGCGCCTATTCGATCTCGGCGGCTTTGCTGATCTTACCGATGAAGACTATTCAACCTTCGCGCCGCGTCTTTGGCCCACGTCGGATCGAGGCGAGCACCAGACGAGATTGTTTGGCGACGGTCGTTTTCCGACGCCCGACGGCCGCGCGCGCTTCGTGGCGGTGCGGCAGGAGGCAACGGCCTTCAGCGTCGATGCCGACTATCCACTTGCCCTGAACACCGGCCGGCTGCGCGATCAGTGGCACACCATGACGCGCACCGGGAATGTGCCGCGTTTGATGGCTAACGTGCCGGAGCCGGCGGTCGATCTTCATCCGGCCGATGCGGCCGCGCGACACCTAAAGGATGGCGACCTCGCCCAGCTTTCAACCCGCTTCGGCTTCGTTCGGGCGAGAGTACGCGTGGCCGACTCGCAGCGGCGTGGCCATGCTTTCCTGCCCATGCACTGGAGCGGACAGTTCGCGGCCAGGGCCGCGGCCGGTCTGCTGTCCTCGCCGGTCACCGATCCGCATTCCGGCCAACCGGAGCTCAAGCATGTTCCAGTCAGGATCGTGCGGGAAGAGACCGGCTGGGCCGGCGTGCTCATCACACGCCGTGATCTGCGGCCGACAGGTTTCGTCCACTGGAGCCGGCATGCGGTCGATGGCGGCTGGGTCTATGAACTGACTGGAACCGAGCCGCCGGACCAGGGGATCCTCCTGGCGCGCAAGCTGCTGGGCGTCAAACGGCGGGACCAGTTGCTCGAATACACCGATCGCCGCGGGCTCGCCTATCGCGCGGCGGCCATCGACGATGGCGGCGCCATGGCCGAGGCCTTGCTGGTCGCCGCTCCAGACCAACTGCCGGCGCGCGACTGGCTGGTGTCCCTGCTCGCCACGCGCCAGAAGCTGTCGACGGCCGACCGCCACGCGCTTCTATCCGGCCGCTCGCCCGTGCCCATGCCGCCTATTGGGCGGGTCGTGTGCGCATGCTTCCATGTCGGCGCCAACCAAATCGCGTCGGCGGTTGCTTCGGGATGCGACAGCCTTGAGGCCATCGGCGAGACGTTGCGCGCGGGCACCAATTGCGGCTCCTGCCGCTCCGAGATACGTGCGATCATCGGCGCCCGCCAGGTGCAGGCGGCGGAGTGAGCCGTGCGCCGGCTAAACCATTTCACCGTTTTACCGAAACGGTGAAATGGTTTATCTTCTTATTTTTACGCAACTCCGGACGGAAAACCGCTCACACTTTTCCTGGATTTGCTCTAGCGGTCCTCGACGATGCGCAGATAGGCCGCCGTCACGAATAGCACGATGAAGCCGAACAGGATGCGGCGGCCGCCTTCGGGCATCTGCAGGATGGTGAGCAGCGTCGTCAGCACGGTCAGGATCAGCGCGCCGATGATGGTGCCGGTATAGCCGCCGCGGCCGCCGAAGATCGAGGTGCCGCCGATGACGGCCGCGGCCACCGAAGGCAGCACCAGCGGTTCGGCGAGCGACAGCGAAGGCGCCTTGATCAGGCCGATATAGAGCAGGCCGGTGATGCCGGCGAGCAGGCTGGAGAGGATGTAGAGCGCGGTGATCACCTGCCAGTAGCGGACGCCGGACAGGCGCGCGGCGCGCTCATTGTCGCCGACGGCATAGAGCAGGCGGCCGAAGCCGGTACGGTTCAGCATGAAGACGATCAGCACGGCCACCGGCACGAACAGGAGAAGCGCATTGGGAAAACCGTAGGTGAGGCCGGTGCCCAGCCAGTTGAGGAAATCCGGGATTTTCGCGCCCGACGCGATCACGGTGCGCTGGTAGACCTGCAGGAAGCCGGTGCCGATCAGGCTGGTGCCGAGCGTCATGATCAGCGGATGCACCCGGAACACGCCGACGCCGATGCCGTTGACGAGGCCGATCAGCACGGCGGGCAGCATGGCCAGCAGGAAAGCCACAGCCGGATCCTGGTTGACGATCTGGGTGGCCATGATGAAGGCGCTCATCGTCGCCACCGTGCCGACGGAAAGGTCGATGCCGCCGGTCAGCATGGTCATGCTCTGGCAGCCGGCGAGGATCGCCAGCGGAATGGCGAACTTCGCCGTGTTGGCGAGCCAGCGCTCGTTGACGATGCCGGGGCGCAGGATCTGCAGGATCACCACGAGGATGATCAAGAGGATGATCAAAGGGATCAGCGGCCGGTCCGCCATGAAGCGCTTCAGGCGGCGGCCGAACGAGACGGGCCGGGGCATGGTCGCGATGTCGGTCATGGCGTTGCTCCTGCCGGACGGCTTCGCATGGTGATGAAGGCGCCGAACATCACGACCGCGACCATGATCAAACCTTCGATGATGGCGGTGACGTTCGGATCGATGGCCAGAAGCGTCAGGTCGGTGCGCACCAGCCGCAGCACGAAGACGGCGATGATCGGCCCGAGCAGGCCGCCCTTGCCGCCGCCGAGCGCGACGCCGCCCAGCACCACCGCGGCGACGCTGGCGAGCAGATAAGGCCCGGGTATCGGCGCGCCGATGCCGGTGCTGATGGTGAGCGACAGGCCGCCGAGCGCCGCAAACAGACCGGAGAGCGCATAGGCGATGATCCTGGTGCTGGCCACCGGCACGCCGCTGCGGAAGGCGGCAAGCTCGTTGCTGCCGATGGCGTAGATGGATAGGCCGAGGCGTGAGCGCCTGAGCGGAATCCACACGATGCAGAGGCAGACGACGAGCAGCACCAGCGCCTTCGGCACCCAGGCGTCGGCCCAATCCGGCAGGCCGGGGACCGGCACCGTGCCGATGACGCTGGCCTTCAGCCATTCGGCGGCCGCGCCTCCCGGAGCGCCGAGCACGAGGAGCGCCGCGCCCTGCAGCACGAACAGCATGGCAAGCGTGACGACGATGTCGGGCACGCGGGTCACGACGATGAGGATACCGTTCAGCGCGCCGAGCACCAGCCCCATGGCCAGCACGAAGGGCACGACGAAGAGCGCATATTCCTCGCTGGCGCCGTTCATCATCGAGGCTGCGGTCACGCTCGTCAGCGCCATCATAGCGGCGACCGAAAGGTCAATGCCGCCGGCGATGACGACGACGGTCTGAGCGGCGACGGCGAAGGCGTAAGGCAGAACCGCCCGCGCCAGCGAGCCGAAGTCGCCGCTGCCATAGCCGGGCTGGATCAGCTTGGTGACGACGAAGAGGAAGATCAGCAGGGCAAAGAGGCCGGCGACCCAGCCCTGGTTGCGGAGGAAGCGGCTCATGGCGCGACCTCCGCATCGGAAGCGGGTTTGACCTCGGCAAGGATGCCGACATCGGCCCTAGCGCCGCGCGGCAGGCCGTAAGCTGCGCGCATCAATGCCGCTTCATCGGCCTCTTCCACCGGGAAGGTGTCGACGACACGGCCGCCGAAGATGACGATGACACGGTCGCAGACGCGCTGCACCTCCTCCATCTCGGAGGTGTAGAACAATACCGACTTGCCTTGGCCAGCGAGCTCGCGCAGCAGCTTGTAGATTTCCTGCTTGGTGCCGACATCGATGCCGCGGGTCGGGTCGAAGCAGAGGATGGTGCGGGCGTTGGCAGCGATCCAGCGGGCGATGGTCACCTTCTGCTGGTTGCCGCCGGAAAGGCGCTGCACCTCGCCCTGGGCGCGGGTGTCGATCTGCAGCCTGCCGATGGCGCCGGAAACCACAAACTCCTCGCGCCGCATGCGGATCGGCCCCCATTTGCGCAGCCCGGCGCTGAAGGGCAGCGCGATGTTCTCGCGCACCGAACGCTGCAAGGCCAAGGCCTCGGTGCGGTCGCCGGGCACATAGGCGATGCCGGCCTGGATGGCGTCGCTCGGATGCGAGAATTTCACCGGCGCGCCGTCGACGTCGATCGTGCCGCCGGTCGGGCGGATCGAGCCGGCAAGCGCTGCGAAGAGCTCGTCCTGGCCCTGGCCCTCGAGCGCGAAGACGCCGACGACCTCGCCATTGGCGAGATCGAAGGAGACGTCGTTGAGCTTGGTGCCGAGCTGCAGGTTGCGGACGGACAGGCGCGGACGGCCGCCGGCCGCAACCGCCACATCATTCGCCGCTCGCGCGGCGACGCGCGTCTTCTCGATGCGGGTGCCGAGCATCATCTCGACTATTCCTTCCTCGACGCCCGGCTCGATGTCGACGACGCCGACGGTGGAGCCGTCGCGCAGCACGGTGGCGCGGTCGCAGAGCGCGGAGATCTCGACGAAACGGTGCGAGATGAAGATGACCGAGCGGCCGGCGTCACCCTGGCGGCGCACGACTTCCAGCACTTTCTCGGCGAGGTTCGCCGGCAGCGCCGCGGTCATCTCGTCGAGCAGCAGCACGTCGGGCTCGACGGCCAGAGCGCGCGCCAGGTCGAGCACGCGCAGGATGGCCAGAGGGATATGGCGGGCCGTCTCGCGGATGTCGAGGTCGGGAATGCCGAGCTCGCGCACCCATGCGCGGAAGGGCTCGACCGGCGTGCCGGTGAGCCTGAGATTGGAGAGGACGTCGAGATCCGGAATCAGCGACGGTTCCTGATAGACCGGCAGCAGCCCGGCGCGGCGGGCGGCCGCGGGGGAGCGGACATCGAGCTGCTGGCCGCGGATCAGGATGCGCCCTGCATCCGCCTTTATCGCCCCGGTCAGGATCTTCACCAGCGTCGACTTGCCGGCGCCGTTGGCGCCCATCAGCGCGTGGACCTCACCCGGCAGCACGGACAGCGAAGCGTTGCGTAGCGCGGCAACCGCGCCGTAATTCTTAGCCACGCCGGTGGCGTCGAGGAGAGGGCTGGTGGTCAAAGCGTTCTCGATCTGGAGCGTTTCACCGTTTCAAGGAAACGGCGAACCGCTCTATCCTTTTGTTTTTACGCAATTCCGGACGGAAAACCGCTCACACTTTTCCTGGAATTGCTCGAAGGCTCAAACTATGCGTGCCAGATCAAATGGCAAGGACGCCAGACCTTGGTCCGGCGCCCTGCGCTTGCGTTCGGATCAGGCCCTTACTCGCCCGGGCCCTTGCAGGCCACGATCTGGTCCTTGGTGTAGGTCGTCCAGTCCGGGATGGAGATCGAGACCGGCCATTCGGGGCTGAGCGAGGGGTCGACGACGCTCTTCAGCTTGGCCTTGCCTTCCTCGGTGGCGTTCTCCCAGAGCTGCGGCTCGACCAGGACGGTCTGCTGCGCCGGCTTCTTGCCGTCGAGGATCTGCAGCGCGAGCGTCACGCCCGCGCCGCCGATCGAGCCGGGATTGGTGACGGCCGCGCCGACCAGGTCCTTGACCGAGCTCAACTGGCCGACGAAGCCGGCATTGTCGGCGCCCACGACCGGCACCATCGGCGCCTGCTGCTCGACCAGCGCGTCGACGATTACGTTGTCGATGCCGGAGGTCCAGATGCCGTTGATCGGCGTGCCGGTGGCGAGGAAGGACAGGATCTGCTGCTTGGCCTGGTCCTGCTGCCAGCCGGTGAAGACTTCCTGCGCGACCTTCACATCGGGGAATTCGGCGAGCGCCTTCTTGAAACCTTTGTCGCGGTCAGAGTCGGCCGAAGCGCCGGCGGCGCCGCGCATATAGAACACCTCGCCCTTGCCGCCCATCTGCTGGAACAGCCACTTGGCGCCGAGATAGGCATACTGTTCCTGGTTGTTGGAGATGATGTAGGCGGACGGTTCGGTCACCGCCTGGTCGACAGCGACGACGACGATGCCGGCCTTGGTGGCTTCCTCGAGGCCTGCCTTGATGCCGGCCGGATCGGCCGGGTTGACGACAATGGCGTCGACCTTGGCGCTGATCAGGTTGCGGATGTCCTCGAGCTGGCCGGCGGCGTCGGTGTTGCGGTGAGCGATGTTGAGCTTCGCCACTTCACCGGAAGCGAGCGCCTGCGCCTTCATCGCGCAGATCATCTCCTCGCGCCAGCCATTGCCCTGCACTGTGTTGGAAATGCCGATCGTGTATTTGCCGGCGGCGGCCGAGGCGCCTACCGAGGCGAGCAAGGCGGCGCCGGCAAGTAGCGAGGCCACGGTCAGATGTCTTTTCATGTCAGTACTCCTCCACATTGATCTTTTCAGTTCAGTCGATTGTTCAGCTCAGTTCCAGGGCGCCGACATGGTCGGCGCCAAGCTTTTCGTCATTTGACGAAGGGGTGCAGCACGTCGCGGGCAAGCAGGAAGCCGCGCTTGACCTTTTCATCCGTCCCCTCGAAGCGCCGGTCCTCATGCTCGATGATGACCGGGCCGTCATATCCGGCCCGGTAGAGGCCCGAAAAAATCCTGCTCCAGTCGATGTCCCCAAGCCCCGGCATGCGCGGCACCTGCCAGCCTATGCCAGCCGAGAGGATTCCGCGCTCGTACAAACCATCATGATCAATCATCAGGTCCTTGGCATGCACGTGCAGCATGTTCTTGCCGAACTCGCGGATGAAGCGCTCCTTGTCGATCATCTGCCAGACGAGATGCGAGGGGTCGAAATTCATGCCGACTTCGCCGCCCCAGGCTTCGAGGATGCGGCGCCAGACGTAAGGCGAGTAGGCGATGTTGTGCCCGCCCGGCCATTCGTCATAGCTGAAGATCATCGGGCAATTCTCGAAAGCGAGTTTCACACCGTGTTCGCGGGCGTGGGCGATGATCGCCGGCCAGACCTTTTGCGCGTCCTCCCAATTGGCGTCGACAGTCTTCGAGGCGTCGCCGCCGCAGAAGGTGTTGACCAGCGAGACCCCCATGCGGCTCGCCAGCACGATCACCTTCTTCAGGTGACCGATCACCGCCTCGCGATGCGCCCGGTCGGGATGGAGCGGGTTGGGATAGAAGCCGAGGCCCGAGATGGCCAGGCCCTTGCCGGCAAGCCCGGCGGCAATATCCTTGGCTTCAGCGGCCGAGATGTCCACATCGATATGGCTGGTGCCGGCATAGCGGCGGCTGGCCCCGGAAGTCTTCGGCCAGCAGGCGATTTCCAGCGCCTCGAAACCGGCCGAACGCGCCCAATCGGCGACGTCGCCGAGAGCAGTATCCGGAAATGGTGCCGTGAGCAGTCCAAGTTTCATGATGCCTCCCAATACCAAACTATGCAGATCGAGCCGGCTGGTTCAATGGCGCCTCTGTTGGCCCAGAGCAGACTTGTCTGACGAAGCCCATCGGATCGTTCGAGAGCAGGCCGTCGAGGCCGGCGACGACATGCGCGCGGAAAGTCGCGTTGGCGGCCAAGGACGGGTCGAAGATAGCGTCGATTGCCAAGATCGCGTCGGCGAGCAGTTTGCTGTCCGAACCAACGCGGTCGGCGATCGCCGCGATCCTGCCGGCGAAGGGGTCGGACACCTGCCAGGCGCGGCCGAAGCGCGCCGATGCCTTGATCAGATAGGCCATCCAGCCTGCCACGGGAACCGAAAGAAGCTCGATGCTCCCACCCTTCACCAGGCGGTCGCGGATCGGGTTGAGCAGGCGCTGCACGATCTTCTGCGAGCCGTCGGTGGCGATCTGGTGATTGCGGTGGCGAATCGCCGAGTTGGTGAGGCGCGACAGGCTCTGCTCGACATAGGCCGCCGGCGCAATGCCGGGGACCGGCATCAGCGTCGGCAGTGTTTCCTCGGTCAGCATGCGGCGGACGAAGCCTGCCAGAAGCGGGTTGGCTATCGCCTCGAACGTATGTTCGAAACCGCCCAAAACCCCGAGATAGCTGAGCGTCGTCTGGGCGCCGTTCAGCACCCGCATCTTGAGATGCTCGAACGGCGTGACATCGTCGACGAAGGCCGCGCCGACAAGGTCCCAGCGCGGCACGCGTCCGGCGAAGCGGTTCTCGATCACCCATTGGCGGAAACGCTCGCCGACCACGAGGGCGCTGTCATGGTAGCCATAGCGCTGCTCGACCGTATCGATATCGGCCGCGGTCGTCGCCGGCGCGATGCGGTCGACCATGGCCGAAGGGAAGGCGACATTGGCTTCGATCCAGTCCGCCAGCTTGCCGCCGCGCCGCTCTGCGAACGCACGCACGACATTGCCAAGAATGGTGCCGTTGGTGGGGATGTTGTCGCAGGACAGCAGCGTCACCGGGCGGCCATGCGTGGCTATGCGCAGTTCCAGCGCCTGTGCCAGGATGCCGGGCACGCTGCGTGGCGTTTCCGGATTGGCGAGATCGTGGACAATATCGGGATGGTCAAGGTCGAGCGCGCCGCTCGACGGGATGTGGCAATAGCCTTTCTCGGTCACCGTCATGGTGACCATCTCGATCTCGGGCGAGGCGAGCACCTCCAGCGCCGGCGCGGCACTCTCCTGGCTGTCGACGACGCGCACGATGCTGCCGATGATACGCGCCTCGACTTCGTCGTTCTGGCGGAGGAGCCGCGTGTAAAGGCCGCCTTGCCGGCCGAGCGTATCGGCAAGCAAGGGAGGGCGGACGTTGATGCCGATCAGTCCCCAGCGGTCGAAATCCTTCGCCAGCAGGTCGTCGGTGTATTCGGCCTGATGGCAGCGGTGGAAGGCGCCGACGCCGATATGGGCGATGCCGGGCCTCAACGCCCTGCGATCGTAAGCCGGCTTGCGGCCTTCGGATGGCAAGCGGCCGAGCAGGGCAGGGCTGAGGCTTTCGGGCGATGACGCGCTCACCGGTTGGCTCCGATCACCCATTGCTCTTGATCGACCAGCGTGCCGGTCATCGGACCGGCGGCGTCGGAGAGCAGGAAGACGGCAAGATTGGCTATGTCGGTCACGGAGAACAGCCGGCCGAAGGGCTGCGTCGCATTGGCGGCGTCGAGCCAGCCCGAACCCTGGCCGAGCGTGTCGGCCTGCATGATCCGTTCGGCCGGAGTGTCGGTCCAGCCGACATTGATGCCGTTGACGCGGATGCTGTCGAAGCGGTGGGCGTTGGCGGCGTTCTTGGTCAGCGTCGCCAGAGCGCCCTTGGTGGCGGAATAGACGGCAAGCTCCGGCGTGCCGCAATGCGCGTTGATCGACAGGATGTTGACGATAGCGCCGCCCTGTCCGCGCTTCTTCATGTCGGCGATCGCCGCCTGCATGAGGAAGAAGGGCGCGCGGGCGTTGACCGCAAACAGCGACGCCCAATCGTCGAACGTGGCGTCGGTGAAGGACGCGCGATCGGTGAGGCCGGCGGCGTTGACGAGACCGTCGATGCGGCCGAAGCGTTCAATGCAGGCCCCGGCCAACCGCGCCGGGGCTTCGGGATCGCCGAGATCGGCCGCAGCGAAGACGGCAGCAGCGCCCATGGCCGTGAGCTCGGCGGCGACAGCATCGCCGCGCTTCTGGTCCCGGCCGGTGATCAGCAGGCCGGCGGCGCCGGAGCGCGCAAGCGTCTCGGCGGTCGCGCGGCCGATGCCTTGCGTCGCGCCGGTGACCAGCACCACCTTGCCGTCGAGACGAACCTCCATTCCTCCTCCCGGAACAAAGTTTCCATTTTTTCAAATATGGAACGATAATTCCCGTTAGTCAATCGTGCTAGAGCGGTTCACCGTTCCATGGAACCGGTGAACCGCTCTATCTCCTTGTCTTTCGCAATTCCGGACGGAAAACCGCTGACACTTTTCTTGGAATGTTAATCTGTCCGGCGCGCGACGACGCCATGGACCAAGGCCATGCCGACCGCGAGCGAGGCGGCTAGCGAACGGAAGCCGCCAAAATCCTGCTCAACCACTTCCAGCCAGGTGTCGGAGAGTTTTGCCAGCGGCGAAAATGTGCTGTCGGTGATGGCGAGGA
This sequence comes from Mesorhizobium sp. M2A.F.Ca.ET.046.03.2.1, assembly GCF_003952425.1. Lineage (NCBI taxonomy): Bacteria > Pseudomonadati > Pseudomonadota > Alphaproteobacteria > Hyphomicrobiales > Phyllobacteriaceae > Mesorhizobium > Mesorhizobium sp. M2A.F.Ca.ET.046.03.2.1. The sequence continues at coordinate 4,585,677 of NZ_CP034449.1, forward strand.
TGCGCGCCTTGCGCTCATGCGCGACGGCGACGAGGTCGGGCGTGATCGAATTGTAAGGACTGAACGAGACGGCGAGCACCGCGTCGCGCGGCGTGATGCAGCCGACCTGGTCCAGCGCGGTCGAGCCGACATTGTCGACCAGCACATTGCGCACGCCCTGCTGCGAAAGCGTCAGCGACAGATAGGTGGTGACGGGAAAGGCGCGCTTGCTGCCGATGACGTAGATCAGCTCGGCCGCCGCCAGATGACCGACCATCGTCTCGAAAGCGGCGATATCGAAATTGTTGCCGATGCGGCCGAGCGAGGCCTGGCAGGCGCCGACCATGCCATTGAGGAAATGCAGGTCGGCATTCGGCTCCCCGGCCTTGTCCGGGCTGCCTTGCGCATCCGGCCAGGAGCCCTTCATGCGGTCTTTGAACAGGAGCTGGAAATCGGAAAAGCCGGAATAGCCGAAGATCTGGGCGAAGCGCACCAGGGTCGAGGGCTGCACGCCGGCCTGGTCAGCCACCTGCGCGATCGTGCCGAGCGCAACCTCGCTCGGATGTTGCCAGAGGAAGATCGCCACCTGGCGAAGCCGTTTCGGGAAATGCACGGTGCCTGACGAAAGCACTGCGCGCAGCTCTTCATAGGTTTGCGGCTTGGTGTAGCCAAGTGCTGCCAGTGATCGGCTCCTCTTCCTCGCTGCCGTCTCCAGGCTATGCGAGGACGGCTCGTCGGCCGCCTTGCCGCGGCCGCTCATAGGATATGCCTCATCGTGACCCCAACCATCGGATGCATTATCCGATCCCTGCCCACCGGATGCGGTCCGTCACCTGGACCGAGGGTAAAAAGCTAACGCGGCACAATCGTTTTACAAAACAAAAAATAGAAATATCATTCGAAAACAGCCGTCGCCGGTCACAACATCCGCACCGACCGGCATATCGAAACTTGGGGAGGATAATCGCAATCATGGTCTATGCAACCGCCGATGGTACGTCGCGTCAACGCCTGCGGGTCGGCATGGTCGGAGGCGGCCGCAACGCCTTCATCGGCGCCGTGCATCGCCTCGCCATGCGGCTCGACGACCAGATCGCGCTGGTCGCCGGCGCATTGTCCTCGGATCCGGAGAATGCCGCGGCCTCCGCCGCCGAGATCGGCATCGCGCCGGAGCGCAGCTATGCCGATTACCATGCCATGGCGAAAGCCGAAGCGGCACGGCCGGACGGCATCGAGGCGGTGGTCATCGTCACGCCCAACCATCTGCACGCACCAATCGCGACGGCCTTCCTCGAGGCTGGCATCGACGTCATCTGCGACAAGCCGCTGTCGACGACGCTTGGCGAGGCCGAAGCCCTGGTGGCGCTGACCAAAGCGAAGCAGCGCCGCTTCGTCGTCACGCTCAATAACACCGGCTACGCCATGGTGCGCCAGGCGCGCGAAATGGTGGCGGCGGGCGAGCTCGGCCGCATCGTGTCGGTGCACGGCGCCTATATCCAGGACTGGCTGACCAAGCCGATCGACGCCGAGGGCCAGAAGCAGGCCGAATGGCGCACCGATCCAGCGCGCGCCGGCCAGTCGGCCGTGCTTGCCGATATCGGCGTGCATGCCTTCAACCTGGCAAGCTTCGTCTCCGGTTTCGAGGCGGAGGCGGTTTCGGCCGACCTCTTCACCGCCGTGCCCGGACGGCGGCTCGACGACAACGCGCATGTGCTGATGCGCTGGGCGGGCGGGGCGCGCGGCACGATCCTCGCCAGCCAGACTTCGCCCGGCCATTACAACGACCTCTCGGTGCGCATCTATGGCGACAAGGCCGGGCTCGAATGGTCTGGATCGCGGCCGGAGGAACTGCGCTTCTCGCCCTATGGCGAGGAGACGCGCACGCTGGTGCGCGGCGGCCATGGCGCGACGGCGGAAGCGAGGCGCGTGTCGCGCATGCCGGCAGCGCACCCGGAAGGCTACATCGAGGCCTTCGCCAATTTCTACCGTGACGCCGCCGACATCATCCGCGCGCATCGATCGGGTGGCGCGGTCGATGCCGCGGGGGCAGCGCAGGTGCCCGACGTGGTCGACGGCGCGCGTGGCGTGAAGTTCGTGGCGGCGGCGGTGGAGTCGAACGCGGCTGGAGGAGCTTGGACGCAGGCGAGGCTTGGTTGAGGGGCAATCGCACTCTTGACGGCTTGCCAAACTCAGCCTCCGATGGCCGCAAACGCAGTTTGATAAAGCCGCCTCGGTGAACCATGAAGCGCGCGCAGATCGAAGAGCAGAACCGTTACCTCCTGCGGCGCCAGCGCGAATTCCGCCAGGCCGCCGATGTCGTCACGCAGTCCTGGATGGCGTTCCCCGAGATCAAGGCGATCGCTGTCATCGGCTCGGTGGCGAAACCGCTCTGGAAGGAGATTCCGAGGTTCAGCGACTTCCGCCGCGCGGGTATCGATGTTTGGCATGAATGCAGCGACCTCGACCTGGCTGTCTGGGTCGACTCGCAACACCGGCTTGGCGAGTTGCGCCGTAAGGGCGCCGCGGCGCTGCGGCAGGCGTTCGAGGCCGGGCTTGGCATCAGTGTCGCCGACCATCAACTCGACGTTTTCCTGTTCGAGCCCGGCAGCGACCACTACCTTGGCCGGCTTTGCTCCTTCAACCGCTGTCCGAAGGGAAATCGGGATTGTCTGGTTCCCGGCTGCGGGGCGATGCCCTTCAACAAGCGCATCGCGGATTTCCGGCCCTACGCCGATTTGTTGGAGCCGGTCACATATTCTACCCTCTACCAGCGCGATCGCGGTTTACTGCGTTCAGCGCTTGAATTGCCGAACGTCGATGAGGCTGGCTAAGCGACTCCCGCAAACTAGCCCTTGATCGCGACGTGCGTCCGGCGCGCCTCCCGTGAGCCGGTCAAGGTCGGGGCCGCCTGGGCGTGGAATGCTTGGGCGGCTCGTCATTCTCATCGGGATTGGGGATCGGCGCCTCATCGGGAAGCCGATCCGGATCCGGCTCGCGCATCGGCTTGGGTTCCGGGATGGGCGGAGGCGTGGGCACCGGCGTTGGAGACGGGTCCGGATTGGGGAGAATGGCCATCGCTTTTTCCTTCCGCTCGGCGCCTTGGCAGGCTCTACGCGATCCCGACAAGCGGGATGTCCTGCCCGACCTGAAAATGATGGAGGCGATCGCCGTATTCAGACGGTTTCGTCAGGAGCGATCGGCGGCGCAAGCTGGCAGAACGGCCGCGCCAGCGGATCGTTCCCACACGATCGCGCCGCGAGAACGATCAAATGATTCCGCGGGTCCGTTTCGGCCCTTGCCGGCGTTGGGCGGCGCCTTAGTTCCCAGTGTGGGCGGGTGATCATCTGTCGATACAGGAGACGGCCGTGAAGCACCAAACCCTTGACCAAATCAACGCCGTTGCCGACGTTCAGGCCGAAGCACCGGCTCTCATCGCCAACCGGGGCCAGCGCCTTGAGCGCTGGGCGCAACTTCTCGAACAAAGCCCCAGCCGCCGCCTCACGGCGTTGGCGGGCACCGAATACGCTCCACCCGACGTGCGTGAAAGAATGCGCACCGACGGATCGGCGATCACCGTCGCATTCGAAGATCCGATCTTCCGTGCGCAGGGCCTGCAGGATGACTCGTATGGCGAAGCCAAGCGCTTCTTCGAGATGAGCGACTGGCAACTGCATGAGGTTGTCTGCCATTGTCATGTCGGCGCCAACATGCCGGCGCGCTGGGCGGCGTCGCGCGTGCGCGCGGCGGTCTCTCCGGGTGCGGGCATCCTTGCGTGGCTGAGAGCTGTGTTCATGCACTAGGCGTGCACCTACGCACCGGGGCGTTGGTTCGAGATCTTGATAGGAGTAACGGAGATCTGGCGAGTTCTCCGCCCTCCTTGCGTTAGCGGTCGATCTCGCCGAAGACGATGTCGAGCGAACCGATGATCGCCGCGACATCCGCCACCATGTGCCCGCGCGACAGGAAATCGATCGCCTGCAGATGGGCGAAGGATGGCGCCCGTATCTTGCAGCGATAGGGAATGTTGCCGCCGTCGGAGACCAGATAGACGCCGAACTCGCCCTTCGGCGCCTCAACCGCGGCGTAGACCTCGCCACGCGGCACGCGGTGTCCTTCGGTATAAAGCTTGAAATGATGGATGGTCGCTTCCATGGAGCGCTTCATGGTGGCGCGCGGCGGCGGTGTGATCTTCTGATTGGCAACCGCGACCGGACCCTGGCCGTCGGCTGAGCGCAGCTTCTGCAGGCACTGCCGCATGATGCTCACCGACTGGCGCATCTCTTCCATGCGTACCAGATAGCGGTCGTAGCAGTCGCCGTTCTTGCCGACCGGGATATCGAACTCCATCTCGGGATAGCATTCATAGGGCTGCGCCTTGCGCAGGTCCCAGGCGGCGCCCGAGCCGCGCACCATGGGCCCGGAGAAACCCAACGCCCATGCGTCATCGAGCGAGATCGCGCCGACATCGACGTTGCGCTGCTTGAAGATGCGGTTGTCGGTAAGCAGCCCTTCGAGATTGTCGCAGACCTTCAGGAACGGATCGCAGAAATTCCAGATGTCGTCGAGCAGCTCTTCCGGCAGATCCTGGTGCACGCCGCCGACGCGGAAATAATTGGCGTGCATGCGGGCGCCAGATGCGCGTTCATAAAACACCATCAGCTTCTCGCGTTCGGCGAAGCCCCAGAGCGGCGGGGTCAGGGCGCCGATATCCATGGCCTGCGTGGTGACGTTGAGAAGATGCGACAGCAGCCGCCCGATCTCGCAGAACAATACGCGGATGAGTTGCCCCCGCCGCGGAACCGATATTTCCAGCAGCTTTTCGGCGGCAAGGCAGAAGGCATGCTCCTGGTTCATCGGCGCGACATAGTCGAGCCGGTCGAAATAGGGCAGGGCCTGCAGGTAGTTCTTGTATTCGATCAGCTTCTCGGTGCCGCGATGGAGCAGGCCGATATGCGGGTCGGCGCGTTCGACGATCTCGCCGTCCAATTCCAGCACCAGCCGCAGCACGCCATGCGCGGACGGGTGCTGCGGCCCGAAATTCAGGGTGAAGTTGCGGACTGCGGCTTCGGTCATGGCGACCTCCGCAAGAGTGAGGATCGAAGGCGACGGCGGCCGTTCGGCCGGGTCATGCCCCTAAAGCGCGTCGCGATCTTTCAGGTTCGCTCCCTGCGCTTTAGGTTCTTGATTCTACGCATGTCCTTGGTCCCGAAACCGGTTCCCACTTTCGGGAGACATGCTTTAGGTCAGGCCGTCGTCTGGATGATCAGCGTCAGCGTGCCGTCACCGTCGATGTTGGCTGCGACGACCTGCGAGGAATTCAGCCCGTTCGCATGCAGGACCGACGTCGCCTCGGGCGAGGCATCGACCGAGCTCTGCAGCTTGGCCAGCTCCTTGGCAGTCGTCCTGGTGACTATGGCCTCCGCCTGCGCCTTCACTTCCGAAGGCAGGTCCTCCATCGCCACCACGACGATGTTGGTGACGTTCTGGGCGGCATCGTCCTGGCCTGGTTGTGGTTGGCCGGGCTGCGGCTGGCCGGACTGCGGCTGGTGTGGAATGGGCTCCTGAGCAGGAGGCGGGGCTTGCGGCGGCTGCGGATCGGCGCGTTGAGCAGAAGCGGGCTGCGCCAATGCCATTGCCGACAGCGTCAGGACTATCGTCAAGGTGCGCATCATCTTTCCTTTCGATCTCGAAATCTGACGACACAACCCCGGGGCCGGGTGATGGTTCCAGGAAAGCCGCGACAGCGGCGACTTAGAGCAATTCCAGGAAAAGTGTGAGCGGTTTTCCGTCCGGCATTGCTTCAAAAACAAAGATAGAGCGGTTCGCCGTTTCCGTAAAACGGTGAAACGCTCTAAGAGACGCGCATCGTCCGGAAGGTGACGGAGTAGCGGTGTTGCGCGACAGGCGGGATGGAGTGTTCCCACTCGTTTCGCGACGGGCCGGCCATGAGATAGACCGACCTGGGCTCGACGTCGATCGTTGCCCGGTCCCATGCCGCGCCGCTCTTGCGGCGCAGCCGGAAACTGCAGGGCGCCAGCAGGGAGACGCCGGCGACCAGCTCGAAATGCGGCTTGTCGCGATGCCAGCCTATGCCGGCGCCCGGGCGATATTCGTTGATGAGCACCTGCGCGAATTCGCTCGCCGCGACGCCCGCGAATTCGGCGACCTTGGCGCGCAGCGGCAGCAGGAAGTCCGGAATGGGCGGCGCTTCGAGCACCTGGCGACGCTCATAGTCATAGCGCAGGCCGAAGCCGACGACCTGCCTGTTGGCAAGATAGCCATGAAAATCGAACGGCTTGAAAGGCAGGCCGCGGATATGGCCGACCAATGCGTGCTCTTCGTCACGGGTGATCAGTTCCGGCTTGTAGGAGAAGCCTTCGGGCGGGCTTGCGGGCAGCGAGGGCGCACCAAAGAGATCGCCCTGGCGGGCGCTCTCCCTGGTCGGGCGTTTGGCTGATGACATGCGGCTCAGATAGGCGATCGGAGCACGTGTGCAAGGCCGCTCACGGCCCGCGGAACCTGGAAGATGCGTGAAGGGTTAGGATGGAAGCAGGATGCCGGCCATGCCTTCCACCGCAATCCAGAACATTCACTACGATACGTCGCGGCGAGTCCTTTCGGTATGGTTCGTTCCGAGCGGCGACCGCTACGACTATGAGGATGTGGAACCCGAGATCTACATGGCCTTCAAGGCAGCTTTCTCAAAAGGCCAATTCTTCAACGAGTTCGTGCGCGATCGCTTCAGATACCGCCTCGTAGGACGTGGGCGCGGCATTGAGTGCCAGGGCGCCGCGTCTTCACGCCGCGGCGTCGTCAGCCCGTCTTGGGCGCGAGGATACACATCACGTGCTCGGCAATCGCCAGGCTGGCAGTCAGGCCGGGGCTTTCGATGCCGAACAAATTGACGAGGCCGTCGATGCCATGCGTTGCGGCATCCTGGATGACGAAATCGCTGTTGGCGTCGCCTGGGCCGGAGAGCTTCGGCCGGATGCCGCTATAGGCCGCCTGCAGGCTGCCATCGGGCAGATCGGGCCAATATTTGCGGATCGCGGCATAGAAGCGCTCACCGCGCGCCGGATCGATGCGATAGTCGATCGTGTCCGTCCACTCGACGTCCGGTCCGAAGCGTGCGGCGCCTGCAAGATCGAGCGTAAGATGGACGCCGAGCCCGCCGGGCTCAGGCACGGGATAAATAAGATGTGAAAAGGGTGCGCGCCCGGCAACCGAGAAATAATTGCCCTTGGCGTAGCGAAGCGCCGGCAGGAATTGCCGACCAAATCCTTCCAGCGAGCCTGCCAAGGCGACGGCGCCCAGGCCGGCCGCATTGATAAGGCGCGGCGCGGCGATCTCGAACTGCTCGCCGCTCGCCGCGTCCATCGTCCGCACCACGATCCTGCCCGGCTCGACGCGGCCCGAGACGATGCGGGTGTTGAGCGACAGCGTCGCGCCGTGCTCCTCGGCGTCGCCGAGCAGGCCGAGCATGAGCGCGTGGCTGTCGATGATGCCAGTGGACGGCGAAAGCAGCGCCATGGTGCAGTGAAGCGCCGGCTCCAGGGCTTGCGCTTCGGCGGCGGAGACGAAGCGCAAATCGTCGACGCCGCAGGCAGCGGCGCCAGCCTGGATCGTGGCGAGCACGGGGTCCTGGGCCTCGTCGGTCGCGACGATCAGCTTGCCTGCGCGGCGATGCGGGATCGCGCGTTCCGCACAGTACCGATACAGCATGTCGCGGCCAGCGACGCAGAGCCGGGCCTTCAGCGACCCTTGCGGATAATAGATCCCGGCATGGATGACTTCCGAATTGCGCGAGCTCGTCTCGGTGCCGATGGCATCCGCGGCTTCGAGGACAAGCGTGTCGAGACCTTTGGCGGCCAATGCGCGCGCGACCGCCAGACCAATCACGCCTGCGCCCGCGATAATGCAGTCGACTTGTTCCATTGCTAACCCTGCTGCGCCATCAGTTCCGCGACTGTCGCGGCTTGTTGGCGCTATCGATACCGGCTTCGCGGCTCTTGCGACCAGCCTTCGCGATGAGGCATCAGCCGTGACAATGCAACGCGGAACTTTCGGATTTCACAACGAGGAAGCTCGTCCTATTTCCGCTTTGGACCCCCAAGACAGGACCCCACCATGATGGACGCCAGACCGAATTCCCCCGAAGCCCGCGATATCCGCTACCACATGCACGGCTACACCAACGCGCGCAAGCACCAGGAAACCGGTCCGCTGGTCATCGAAAAGGGCGATGGCGTCTATGTCGAGGACATTGCCGGCAATCGCTACATCGAGGCGATGGCGGGCTTATGGAGCGTCGCCGTCGGCTTCTCGGAAAAGCGGCTGGTCGAAGCCGCGGCAAGACAGATGTCGAAGCTGCCCTTTTACCACGACTTCGGCTCGAAGGCGCACGCGCCGCTGATCGACCTGGCCGAGAAGCTGGTGCAGATGGCGCCGGTGCCGATGAGCAAGGCCTATTTCACCAATTCCGGTTCCGAGGCCAACGATACCGCGATCAAGATGATCTGGTACCGCTCGAACGCGCTCGGACAGCCGGCGCGCAAGAAGATCATCAGCCGCAAGCGCGGCTATCATGGCGTCACCATCGCCTCGGCGAGCCTGACCGGTCTGCCGAACAACCATCTCTCCTTCGATCTGCCGATCGCCAACATCCTGCACACGTCGACGCCGCATCACTGGCGCGACGCGGAGCCCGGCGAAAGCGAGGAACAGTTTTCCGCCCGGCTCGCCGACGAGCTGGAAAAGCTCATCCTTGGGGAGGGGCCTGAAACGATTGCCGCCTTCATCGGCGAGCCGATCATGGGTGCCGGCGGCGTCGTCGTCCCGCCCGCCGGCTATTGGGAGAAAATCCAGGCGGTGCTGTCTAAGTATGACATCCTGCTGGTGGCCGACGAGGTGATCTGCGGTTTTGGCCGCACCGGCGAGATGTTCGGCTCGCAGACCTTCGGCATCAAGCCAGATATCATGGTGCTGTCGAAGCAGATTTCCTCCTCCTATCTACCGATCTCGGCGCTGCTCATCAATGACAAGGTGTTCGAGCCGATCGCCGACGAGAGCAACCGCATCGGAACTTTCGGTCACGGCTTCACCGGCGGCGGTCATCCGGTCGCCGCGGCGGTCGCGCTGGAGAACATCAAGCTGATCGAGGAGCGCGACCTCGTCGGCAATGCGCGCAAGGTCGGCGCGCATTTGCAGGCAAGGCTGCGCAAGCTCGCCTCGCATCCGCTGGTGGGTGAGGTGCGCGGCGTCGGCCTCATCGCCGCCGTCGAGCTCGTCGCCGACAAGGCGACCAAGGCGCCCTGGGGCAAGCCGGCGGCGCTCAGCGCGCTGGTCAACGGCTTCCTGCAGCAGAATGGCGTGATCTCGCGCAACATGGGCGATGCCATCGCCTTCTGTCCGCCTCTGATCATCACCGAGACCCAGATCGACGTGCTGGTCGATGCGTTCGAGCGGTCGCTCGCCGCCGCCCTGCCGCAGATTCATCCGCAGGGCTGAAGGGACGCTCGGCGCCCTATGTCTTGGCGTCCTTTTCCGCTGCTGACCGGCAAGCTGCCTATGCGCGTCTCGCCGTCGGTATCCATAATCTGTTCGATCCATGGAAAAATTGTTCGGCGGCGAGCCCTCCAAGGGTCGACGGTTCCTTCTAAGACGGGTCGGAGTCTATAAAAATTATAGACATTGGACCCTGGTCGTCGACATACCGAGAAAGTGCCACAGCATGCCCAATCCAACCGTTGTCGGTTTCTCCGGAAATTTCACCCGGCCGTCGAAGACGCGCGGCTTCGTCGAGCACGTCGTCAGGGATATCGCGGTCCGTAACAATCTGTCGGCGAGCACCTATGACATCGAAGATGTCGGCGCCTCGCTCGGCAGCGCCAAATGGGCGCGAGATCTCGATCAAAAGGGCCGCGACGTCCTTGACAAGGTCGTCAATGCCGATGTGCTGGTGGTCGGATCACCGACCTACAAGGGCAGCTATACGGGCCTGTTCAAGCACTTCTTCGACCTGCTCGACCCGTCGGCGCTGAGAGGCAAGCCGGTGCTGCTGCTTGCCACGGGCGGCGGCGAACGGCACGCGCTGATCGTCGAGCACCAGCTTCGGCCGCTGTTCGGCTTCTTCGAGGCGCTTGCCTTGCCGACGGGGGTTTACGCGACGGACAAGGATTTCGCCGATGGCGTTCTCGTGTCCGATCCGATCCGCAAACGCGCCGCGCAGGCGGTCGAGGAAGCAGGATACGCGCTGTTGCGTCGCGCGGGCGGTCAGCGGGTTGCGGCCGAATAGCCGAGGCCTCTGGCCGCGCGACGTTTCCCGACGGGTGAGGCATGGCCGATACGCCATCGGGCCAGCCGGCAGGCGATACGATTATCGCGCCGGTTTCAAGCGTAGCCGAGATGTCGGGCGAAATTGGACGGCTGATATTGCCGGTTGCAATACCGCGAGACGCTCGTTGGACAGGGCTCGCTTAAGGACAAATCTATATCCCGACCAGTTCGATGCGCCTCAATCGCGACTTAAAGCGCGTCGCGATCCTTCGGATTCGCTCCATGCGCTTTGGTCTTTGATTTGCGCATGTCTTTATCCCGAAGCCAGTTCCCACTTTCGGGAGACATGCTTCAGTTCCATCGCGATAGTCGGAAGCGGCTGATATCCGCGAGGAAATCAAACGCTTACCTACATTAGGGCTTGCTGGTATAAGAGGGTTTCGTCAAGGCTGGTTTGTCCACGTCGAAAATTTCAGCTGAGACACTGTCGACATTTGACGATTTGGTGCGCCGAGTAGGCAGGACCTGGTTGAGGGTGTGCGATGACAGAAGTCTCGATACGCCGCGCAGACTTCATGATGGTCCTCGCTTATGCCTCGGATCTCGCGACAGGCCATTCCCGCGACTTCGCGCTGAAATCCTGCGTGCTGGCAATGCGGATCGCCGAGCTTGCTGGCGTTTCGGAGCAGGTTCGGCGCAATGCCTATCACCAGTCCATGCTGCGTTATGTCGGCTGCAACGCGGACACCGACCTTCTCTCGGGTCTCTTCGGCGACGAAATCGCGCTTCGCCAGGACCTTGTCGGTCTCGACATGGGTCACCGTGCGGAACTGGGCAGGGTCTTCGTGCAGGCTTTCAAGCGGTTCTATTATGATCTCGCGCCTGACGCGCAGGCCAAGGCGGTCGAGGCCGCGATGTCGCAGGCGCTCGCCGTGGCGCGCCCGGTTCTGACAGCCCATTGCGAGGTGGCGCAGCGGATCGGCGAACGCCTCGGTCTCTCCGACGAAATCCGGCGCAATCTCGGACAGATCTACGAGCGCTGGGACGGCAAGGGCCTGCCGCGTGGACTGAGCGGCGAGGAGGTCCTGCCCGCCGTGCGCCTGATCACACTGGCGCAGGATGCGATCGCGCTCAGTGATGCCGTCGGCATCGACGGGATGGCCGAGACCATCGCCAGTCGTGCCGACGGCCCGTACGAGGCCGATCTGGCCCGGCTCGTCTCAGCCAACGCCGCGATGCTGATGCGGGGTATCGGCGCCACGATCGACCGCGAGACGATTCTAGCGCTGGAGCCGGATCCGCCGGTGACGCTGGACGAAGGGGCTTGCGACGAGGCGTTCCTCGCCATCGCCGACATGATCGACATGCGCATGCCATTCACGCAGGGCCATTCGCGGATGGTGTCGGAGCTGGCCGCGGGCGCTGGAGCAAGGATCGGTCTGCCCGCCGCCGATGTTCGCGCGCTGCGCTGGTCGGGCTGCATCCATGACATCGGAGAGCTCGTGGTGCCTGTGGCGACTTGGATGCGCAACGGCCCGCTATCGGTGCGCGAGCGCGACGCCGCGCAACTGCATGCCTATTACGGCGAGCGGGCGCTGGCTTCCTTCGGCCATGACGGCGATGCGATGGGCGCGCTCGTGCTGCGTCACCACGAACGCCTGGACGGTTCGGGATATCACCGCAAGGTCGGCGGCTCCGACCTCTCCCCGGCGGCGAGGATATTGGCCGCTGCCGAAGCCTTTCAAACGTCACGCGAGGAACGTGCGCACCGCAAGGCGCTGTCCAGCGAAGCGGCGGCGGCACAGCTGCGCGCGGCTGTTCGTGACGGCTGTATCTACCCCGACGCTGCCGAAGCCGTTTTGTCATTCGCCGGGCAGCAGTCGCGCCGGGCCTTGCCGCAGGCGCTGGCCGGCATGACGCCGCGCGAATCGAGGTGCTGCGCCTGATCGCCGCTGGGCTTACCGCGAAGGAAGTGGCTCGGAAGCTGGATATCTCGCCCAAGACCGCGGACCATCACATCCAGGCGGTCTACGCCAAGATCGGCGTGGGCACCCGTGGCGCAGCCGCGCTCTACGCGGTCGAGCATGGCCTTGTCCGGCCGGGCGAAATGCCGGCTAGGGAATTCACCCCATGTGCGCCCGCTGCAAGGCGCGCATCGTGCTCCTGTCGACGGACCAATGGTGGCCGCGACCGACAGGAGGAAATCCGATGCTTCTCGCAACGACCAAGGTGGCGGACGTCGACCACTTTATCCGCATCTTTTCAACCAAGGGCGCCGACAAGCGCCGACTGCACGGCTCAAACGGCGCAACCGTGTTCCGCGACCCGAGCGAACCGGACCGCGTCTGGGCGATCTTCGACTGGGACGCCGAGGGCTGGAAGAATTTCGTGTCGGATCCGGAGGTGCCGGCGATCCTTCAGGAAGCCGGCCATGTCGGCAAGCCGCAGGCGGCACTGCTGCTCGGCCGCTACGAGGCCTGAGGTCCACGCCGCGCGTCGCCTGCCGTCGGCGGCGGCGCGTCCGGCAAAATCTAGACATGAAACCGGTAATCGGAGACTTCAAATGGATCCGAAACCCATCAAGATCGGCCTCATCGCCGAACTGACAGGCCCATTGTCTTTCATGGGCATCGCAAACGCGAACCTCACCACGATGCTCGTCACGATATCAATGCCAAAGGCGGCCTGCTCGGCCGGCCGGCGGAACTCGTCATCGAGGATGGCGAGACTACCGACAGTGTCGCCATGGCAAAGGCCGCGAAACTGGTCGATGCCGACAAGGTCGATGTGGTCGTCGGCGGTATCTACAGTTCGACCCGCCTGGCGATCAAAAGCGAGGCGGTCACGCGGGGCAGGACGCTCTACATCTATACCGAGCAGTATGAAGGACACGAAAATGATCCCCTGATCTTCTGCACGGGCCCCGTGCCCGCGCAGCAGGTCGACCCGCTGATCCCATGGCTGATGAAGAGCACCGGGGCGAAGCGGTTCTATCTGCCGTCGGCCGACTACATTTGGCCGCATCTGCTCAACAAGGCCGCCAGTCGGGCGGTGCACGCCAATGGCGGCGAGATCGTCGGCGAGGAGTATTTCCCGCTCGACACCGTCGATTTCCGGCGGACGGTGCAGCAGATCATGGCAAGCGGCACCGACGTGGTTTTCAACACCATTGTCCCGCCGGGCCTGACGCCATTCCTCGAAGAACTGCACAAGGCCGGTTTCGGCAAACGCGGCGGCAGAATCGTCTGCACTTACTTCGACGAGAACTTCTTCAATCTGGTGCCGTCCGAGCAGATCGAGGGCCTCTACAGCTGCCTCGACTACTACTAGGAACTCGACGAACCGTTCGGCCGCGCGCTCTTGCGCCGCTATAGCGAGCGGTTCCCAGGCGGCGCCACCTTGACCGCGGGCAGCGGGTGCACCGGACATTACCGGGCAATCAAGATGTGGGAAGCTGCGGTAAAGGAAGCAGGCAGTGTCGAGCGAGATGCGGTTATACAGGCGCTCGATCACGTGCGGATCGGCGAAGGCCCGGGCGGTCCGGCCGAGATGGTTCCCGGACAACACCATGTTCGCATGAACATGTACATCGCGCAGGCACAGAGCGGTCGATTCCGGATCGTCAAGAATCTGGGTGCGATCGATCCCGACGAGCAAGTGCTCAGCGGCTTTCAATTCAGGAACGCACGGTGACTTGAAGCGCCGATCGCTGATGCTTCTGGCGGGGGCAGCCACATGGTGCCCTCGCCATCTCCGTCGCGCTGACAAGGTGGTCGGACCCCAGCGGGACCTGACCGCCTGCATGTCGCGGCCGGCGACCTTATCTCCCGCCGCTCTCTCTCATCCGCGCGATGATCTCGGCCATCAGCGCAAGGTCGCGCCGTGAGTCCGCCAGGTCGGTGAGCGGCTTGGTGCCCTCCATGATGTGGCGATGGAATGTCTCCAGCTCGTTGGAGAAGGCATCGCCATAGAGCGGTCCGAAGGCCTTCGTCACTGGGCCGAGCGGCCCGGCCTCCGTCACCTCCAGGCGCGTCGGCAGGCTGCGGATATAGGGCGTGTCGTAGATGATCCGTACCCGTTTGGTGTTGGAGCGAACCTCGATCATGGCATCGAACAGGCCGAGATCGTCGACCACCGCGTCATAGAGGCAGGCGAAGTGGCCGTAATCGAAGGTGACGCTGGTGTTGGCGCCGCCATTGGTGTGGTGCGCCGCCACCACCCGCTGTGGCTCGCCAATCAAGCCACGCATGGCCGAGATGTGGTGCGAGGAGAGCGCGGTCAGGCCTCGATAGGCGCGCACGAGCTCGGCCGAGGCGTCTTTTCCGACCACCTCGCGGATCAGCGCGTCGCGCTCCTCGGCACCGCGCGAAAGGATCGCCGGGTCGATGTCCCGCGGATAGAGGATGTTCTGGCTCTTCTTCAGGAAATGCCGGCCTTCCGAGATCAGGTCGAAAATGCGCACATGGGTGATGTCTCCGTGTGCCGGCAACTCGTCTCGCGCCGCCAGATAGGCCGGCGCGTAGCGGCGCATATAGCCGATGAAGATTGTCTTTTCGTAGTCCCTGCTCAGCGCCATCAGCTCGTCGATCTCGCGCACCGTCAGACAGGCGGGCTTTTCGAGCAGGACATGCTTGTTGGCTGTAATCGCGGCGCGGACGAAGCGGCTGTGCGTGTCGTCCGATGAGAGCACGAAGACCGCGTCGATATCCGGCGAATTGATCAGCGCCTCGGCGCTTTCATAGGCCTTGGCGGTTGGGTATTGCGAGGTGATGAGTTTCACCAGGCTCGGTGAAACGTCATGGGCGCCAGCGATGACCCAGCGGTCGCGCTGGTCGGCCAACACCCGCAGATGGATCGATTGCGCGACCTCTCCAAGACCCACAAGCCCGACACGGATCAGCGCCACGGCGAACTCCTTCGCTAGTTTGTTTCAAATTCCATGCGCGGCGCGGCTGTCACGCCGCGCCGGTCACCAGCGCCACGAGCTCGTTGCCGGTGGTTTCGGACGAGCGCACCGTCGCCACCATCTTGCCGGCGCGCATCACCCAGATCTGGTCGGAGAGCCGTCGCACCTGATCAAAATTGTGGCTGATCAGGATAACGCTTACGCCTTGCTCGCGCAGCTTACGGATAAGGGCCTCGACATTTGCCGTTTCCTGCACGCCAAGCGCCGCCGTCGGCTCGTCCATAACCACCAGCTTGGCGCCCGACCCCGCCGCGCGGCAGATCGAGATCGCCTGCCTCTGGCCGCCCGAGAGACGCCGGACGCGCTGGGTCACCGACGGCACGTTGATCGACAGCCGCGACAGCATGGCGCGCGCCTCGTCTTTCATCGCCTTGCGGTCGAGCAGGGCGAACGGGCCGATGCGGCGCACGATCTCACGGTTGAGGAAAAGGTTCTGCGCCACCGTCAATTCGTCGATCAGCGCCAGGTTCTGGTGCACGGTCTCGATGCCCGATTTGCGCGCCTCGTCCGGATTGGAGAACGGGTGCTGGCGGCCGTCGAAATAGATCGTGCCCCCGTCGGGCACATGCACGCCGACCAGGCAACGGATGAGAGTCGACTTGCCGGCGCCATTGTCGCCGATCACCGCGGTGACCTCACCTCGCCGGGCTTGAAACCCGACATCGGTGAAGGCGCGGATGCCGCCGAAATGCTTGCTCAGTCCCTGGCAGGCGAGGATCGCCTCGGAAGGCGCGATGTGATTGACGGTGCTCATTTCTGATATCGCATGATCAGCGCCGCCAGGACCACGATCACGCCTACGGCAAGTGGTTGATAGAAGGCCGAGACGCTGAGCAGCGTCAGCCCGTTGACGAGGGCCGTCAGCATCAGCGCGCCGATGGCGGGTCCCAGGATGCTGGCGCGGCCGCCGAACAGGCTGACGCCGCCCAGCACCACGGCCGCCACGGAGTTCAGGAGCAGGCTCGTGTTGATCTGCGGCTCGGCCGAGCCGATGCGCGCCACCAGAAGGATCGACGCGATGCCGGCGCAGAAGCCGGAGATCGTATAGGCGGCGATCTTGACCCGGTTCGTGCGAATGCCGAGCGCGCTGGCGCTCTCTGCCTGGCCGCCGGTGGCAAGCAGATGCACGCCGAACCGCGTGTGGTAGAGCGCAACATGCGCGACAAGGACGGCCGCGATCGCCACCCAGACCGGATAGCCGAACGGCCCGAGATAGCCTGACGCGAGCTTGAGCAGGAACGTCGAGCCCACCATGGTCGGCTCGCCGCCGGACAGGATGAGGCCAAGACCAGTAATACCGGAGAGCGTGCCGAGCGTCACGACGAAATCGGGAATACGCCCGGCGGTGATCAGCACGCCGTTGATGAAGCCGATGGCGCTGGTGGCGAGCACCGCGAGCACACAGGCGGCGAAGATGCCGAGACCCGCCGCATTGACCAGGCCGAGGATGACCGCGCCAAGCATGACGGAGGCTGCGAGCGAGAGGTCAATGCCGGACGTGGCGACAACGAAGGTCTGACCGATCGACAGCACCACCAGGATCGCGGCGGCAAGCAGGATCGCCTGCATGTTGGCGACGCTGAGGAAGACTGGCGAGGTGACGCCGAACAGGATGACGAGACCGACCAGGCCGACGACAGATGCCCAGTCGGCCCAGAAGGAAGGATCGATGAGGAGAGCCGCCAGGGAGGGACGGCTCTCCTCGTGGACGCCCGCCTGTCGGGAGGCGGGCGCGTTGTCGGCTGGAAGGCTCACTTCAGCATCTCGCGCAAGGGATCCGGATAGTCGCCGCCTGGACGCGGGAAGTTCTTCAGCGAGGCTTCCGCATTGTCCTTGTTGATGAGGAGCACCGGCGCAGGCACGTTGGCGGGGAGTTCCTTACCCATTGCGGCAAGCTTGCACGCCTCGACGCCCATTGCGCCGACCACATAGGGGTATTGCGCGACGGTGGCCGTGAGTTCGCCGGCGGCGACCGATTTCAGAGCGTCGACAATGCCGTCGAGGCCGATCACCTTGACGTCCTTGCCGGACGTCTGCACGGCTCGCTCGACGCCGAGCGCCATGATGTCGTTGGCGGCAAAGAAGCCGGCGAGATCCGGATGCGCGGCCAGGATGTCGGTGGCAGCAGTCAGCGCCTTCTCGCGATCCCAGTCGGCGCTCACCATAACCACCACTTCCAGCTTGCCCTCGACCGCCTGCTTGAAGCCCTTGATGCGGGCGTTCGAGCCGACGTCGCCGACGATACCGGCAATCAGCGCCACCTTGGAGCCTTTCGGCACCAGCTTCAGCATCTCCTCGCCGGCCAGCGCGCCGGCGGCGACGTTGTCGGTGCCGATATAGGTCGAGACGGCGAAGCCCGCGGCCTTGGCCTGTTCGGCATCGATGGTCGAGTCGATGTTGACGATCGGCTTCTTCTTCTGGGCGACCGGCACCAGCGCCTGCACCAGGTTGGAGACGCTGATCGGATTGACCAGGTAGCAATCGTAATCCTGCAGGGCCATGGCTGTCAGCTTGTCGGCCTGCCCCGTCGCATCGCCCATATTGGCGGCCGCCTGCACGGTGACACCAACGCCGTCGGCCTTGGCCTGTTCCTCGATGCCCTTCTGCATGGTCTGGAAGAACGGATTGTCGAGGCCTTTGACGATCGCCGCGACCTTGGCGTCTTCGGCTTGCGCGGGCACGGCAAGCGGCGTGGCAAGCAGCCCAGCGCCGAGCGCCAGGCAATTGAACATGCGCATATATCTTCCTCCTCCGGATTTTTGATTGTCGGCTCGTTGTTCTGCGAACGGCATGGCTGACGAAACACACGCGAGCCCGGGGCTTGCGTTGGAAAGACAAGCTGGTGCGCGCACAAGGCGCCCGGTTCGGGTTTCTTTCATATCAGGCGTTGCTCCTCCCAGAGCGCTGATGATATCACATCAGCGTTATCGCATGTTTGGAAATAATTTTACGTACGTCAAGAATTAAAATGGAGCACAGTGCATTTTAATGGGCTCGGCGTCTGTGACGTGCCGCCATTGTGTCTTTAGCAGACGGGGCTCCGAAGACCACGCTTGCGCTCGACCAAAGCGATCGAACCGGCGATCATCGACGACCACACGGTCCGCTGTTCGGAAATGGCTGCTCGTGGCTCGCCGGCTATTTCGCCTGGGGGAGCGACGGCTCCGTCTCGTCCATCATCTGTTTGACGGCATCGGCTGACCTGCGCATCTCCGCTTCGTCCATGGCCCAACCGGCGAAGCGTTCCAAAAGGGCGGCGAACGTCACAAGGTCCTGCTCATTCCACTGCGTCAGCGATCCAGCAAAAATCCGCCATTTGGTCTGGCGCACCGCCGTCACGAGGCGCTCGCTCTTGGCGGTGAGCTTGAGGCAAATTCGCCGGGCATCGAGCTGCGATGCGACGCGGAAGGCGTAACCGCGCTCGACGAGATCCGCGGAGATGCGACTGGCACGGGAGGGATCGATTCCCATGCGCTCGGCGATGACGCCGACCGTCACCTCGTCCTGCGGGGTGTCGCTGGCGACCGCGCTGAGCGCGATGATCGCATCGAGATGACTCAATTCCAGCGAGGGGTCGATGCGGGCCAGGATCAAACGGCCGAAGTCCCGGCGCTGGACCGAGCGGCGCACCTTGCTCATCACCGCATCGATGGCCGCCACAGCCCCGGCTGCCGCTTCGGACAGGCCATGGCCGCGCGCCAGATCGGCGAGATCCTGATCGCCTCGCGTCTGGCACAGGTTGGAAAATCGGTCCGGCTTGCCCGGCTCGGCATCGTTGCTCATCCCGCAGCGCGCTAGCAAAAATATATGCCGATGTCAATTGTATGCTAAATAGCATATATTTGACGTTGACATACATCTGCTGTGAGCACATAAACCGCGCCCTAGCCCTTGGAGATACGCGATGAGCCTTGACTCAACTCTTCCGGATGCGCCGCCCGTGGAGGCCGAAGCCAGGCCCGCTCTTACAACATTGATCGTCTATTGCGGTGCGCTGGTTGCCATGTTCATGGCCACCATCGACATGCAGATTGTCGTCACCGCCTTGCCCACCATTGCCGGAGAGCTCGGCAACCTGCATCTGTTTGGCTGGGTGGGTGCCGCCTATCTGCTCTCTACCGCCGCGGTCTCGCCGTTCTACGGCAAGCTTGGCGATATGTATGGTCGCAAGAATGTCGTCCTGACGGCCATCGGCCTGTTTGTGCTGGGCTCGCTGGTCTGCGGCATGGCATGGTCGATGGAGAGCCTGATCGCCGCTCGCGTGCTCCAGGGCATCGGCGGCGGCGGCCTGATGGTTTCCGCCTTCGCCATGATCGGCGAATTGTTCTCGCCGCGCGACCGCGCCAAGTACCAGGGTTACAGTTCGGCGGTGTTCGCGCTGTCCTCGGTGCTCGGCCCGTTGGCCGGCGGCTACATCACCAGCCTGTTCGGCTGGCGCTGGGTCTTCCTGGTCAATCTGCCGATCGGTATTATCGTTATGGCGGTGCTGGCATTCGCCATGCGCAGCCGCTTCAACGAGAAGAAGCACCATGTCGACTATCTCGGCGGCGCACTGCTGGCCATCGGCACGACGGCCATCGTCTATTGGGGCTATCATGTGCTTGATCCCTCTGGGCCGGACACATTCACCTTCGTGCTGCCGCTGCTTGCGCTGGTCGCAATCATCTTGTTCATCATGGTCGAACGGCGGGGCGGGGAGCCGATTGTGCCTTTGCGGCTCTTCGCCATCTCGACGGTCAGCATCGTCTCGGGCGTCTCGCTGGTTGCCGGAACGGTGACGCTGGGCATGTTCTTCTATTTCGCCCTCTATATGCAGACGCTGACGGGTCTCAGCCCTGCCGAAGTCGGCTTCCTGTTCCTGCCGGCCTCGCTGACGTCGATGGTCATCTCGATCGTCGCCGGACGGGTCATTGCCGCAACCGGACGCTACAAATGGATGCCGGTGGTGGCGATGGGCATGGGTGGCCTGCTGATGATAGGCTTTGTCTTCACCGGCCAGCACACGCCGATCTGGGTGCTGGCGGCGATGATGGCTGCATTCGGCATCTCGATGGGCCTGCAGTTCCAGGTGCTGATCGTGGCGATCCAGGCAGCCGCACCCTTGCAGGACATCGGAGCGGTGACCTCGCTGATCACGCAGGCGCGCACGCTTGGCGCATCGCTGGGCCTGGCGCTGAACGGCGCGGTGATGATCTGGGCCTTGAACCGGCAGACCGCGCAGCTTCCCGCTGACGCCGCCGCCTTGCTGCCGCAGGGCTTGAACGGGCTCACCCCGCACATCGCTTCGAGCCTGCCCGCCGCGATCCGCGAGGTGGTGCTCGATCATTACTCCAGCGGCTTCAACGTGATGTTCATCTGGGTGGCGGCGCTCTACTTCGTCGCCATGGGGCTGACGCTGCTGCTGGAGAACAGGGAGATCCCGAAGCGGGCCTGAGCCGCCGAGCCGGACGGAACTCGGACAGATTGAAGTCGCGTCAGCGCCTTCCCGATTTCAATTGAAATCATCCGGCTCTGGCGCCGGCCGCTCCGCCGGCCCGGTCGCCTGTCTCCTGGTCCTGCACCATCGAAAGCGCCGTGCCCGGCTCGCCTTCCCACAGGATAAGGCTGGCAGCGCCCACCAGTCCGGCGCGGTCGCCGAGCTCGGCCGGCACGATCGGCACGTCGCGATAGGCCTGCATTGCCCGCTCCTCGATCGTTGCCCTGATCCCCGGGGCCAGCAGGTCGAAGCCGTTGGCGAGTCCGCCGCCCATGACGATCACCTCGGGCGAATAGAGATGCAGAAGGTTGGTAAAGCCGATGCCGAGCCATTTCGCCTCCGCCTCGACCAGGTCGCGCGCCGCCGCGTCGCCTGTCCGCGCGGCTTCGATGACATGCCGGGCCGAGACGTCGCCGTCATTGGAGAGCCGCCGCAACTGCGAGCCGTCGCCGGGCGCGGTGAGCCGCGTCGCCCGGCGCCCGAGAGCGGTGCCCGAAGCGACGGCCTCGAAGCAGCCGACATTGCCGCAGAAGCAGCGATCGCCTTCTCCGGTGATCGTCATGTGGCCGATCTCGGCCGCCAGGCCGCGCCTGCCGTGATAGATGTGACCGTCGGCGATCACGCCGCCGCCGATGCCGGTCGACACGGTGACGAAGACCAGCGAGCCGGCGCCGCGTCCGGCGCCGAAGCGCCATTCGCCGAGCGCTGCCGCATTGGCATCGTTCTCCAACCGCACCGGCAGGCCGAACTGCCGGCTCAAAATGTCGATCATCGGCACGTTGTGCCAGCCGGAGAGCGTCGGCGGTCCGATGACGATGCCTGCCTTGGGATCGAGCGGACCCGGCGCGCAGGCGCCGATGCCGATCACTTTGGCCTGCGGGTGGTCGTCCAGCAGTTTGTCGGCGAGCGCGATGATCCGGCCGATGACCGCCTCGGATCCTGCTTCGGTCATCGTCGGTTCCGAGACGCGCGCTACAACCTCGCCGCCGCGCCCGATCAGCGCGCCACGCAGCTCCGTGCCGCCGAGGTCGAAGGCTAGCGCAAGCGTGCTCATCAGGCGGCGGCCTTCAGTCCGTGCAGCCAGGCCATGCGCCGCGCGAGGTCGGGATCGCCAAAGGCGAGCGAGCCCAGCACCACAGTGTCTGCGCCTGCGGCGCGCAGCAGCGGCACCGTCTCGTGGCGTATGCCGCCATCGGCGGCAAGGATGATGTCGGCCTCGCGGCCGGCCTGTCGCATCAGCGCGCGCGCCTCGACCAGCCGCGGGCAGGCCTTTTCGGACAGGCTCTGCCCCTTGACGCCGATCGAGGTGCCGAGCAGCGTCACGAAGGCGACGTCAGGCAGGAACGGCTCGATAGCGTCGACCGGCGTTTCTAGCCGCAGCACCACGCCCGCCTCGGCGCCGAGCTCATGCGCCAGTTTCACCGCGCGCAACCCGGCCTCGCCGTTTTCGGCGTGGATGGTGACGAGGTCGGCGCCGGCCTCGATGAACTGGCGCGTCTGCGCCTCGACGATTTCCGCCTCGACCATCAGATGCACATGGATCGGTTTGGCGGTCAGCCTGGCGATGCGTGCCACCAGATCCGGGAAGAACAGGAAGCCGGGGGTGAAGCGGGCGTCCGCCACGTCGATGTGGTGCAGGTCGGCATGGGCTTCGATCCGCTTCAGGTCGCGCTCCATGTTGGCGAGATCCGCCGACCAAAGCGAGAATTCGCCGATGAGCCGGTTGCGCGGCAGCGCGGCTATGGCCGCGGGTCCGGAGAGAAGTTTGGCGATCATGACGGAATGAGGCTCCGGGCTTTCGAGTGGGAATGAAGGAAGAAGTTGATCTGCTCATGCAGCTCGGCGAAATGCTTCGCGCTGTCGCGCGCCTTGGGCGTTACTTTCGTGAAGGTCGCGCCGGGTATTGCCGCAGCCAGTGCATGGGCAGTCGACAATGGGTGCACGGCATCGATTTCGTTGCCGATGACCAGCGCCGGAATGTCGAGCGCGGCAGCGTCGCGTTCCGAAACGCCGGGTCCATCGCCGGCGATGTCGGCAAGCACCCGCGCGAAGGCTTTGGCGTCGGGCCGGTCGAAATAGCCATGCAGCGAAGCGAGATTGTCAGGCGCGTCGCGGTAGAGCCGCGTGGCGGTCTCGGATTGCGCGAAGATCCTCCTTGCCTCGTCGGCGCTATGTTCGAGGATGAGCTCGGCGACCTCGGCGATCGGCTGCATGTTCTGCGGCGCTGGCGAGAACGTCCATGCCGGCCGCACCAGGATGAGGCCAGCGACGCGCTCCGGATGACGGCAGGCGAGACGAAGCGCAATTCCTGCGCCCATCGAGATGCCGCCGGCAACGAAGCGGTCGAGGCCGGCCCGGTCGGCCGCGGCAAGCACATCGTCGGCGAACATTTCGAACGAGAACGGTCGCCGTTCACCGAAGCCTGAGCCGCCATGGCCGCGGCATTCCAGCGTGAGGCGGCGGAAGCCGGTGGGGCAAGTCTGGGCGACCTGCGCCTCACCGCCGCCGAGCCCGTGCTGGAACACCACCGCCGGGCCTTCGCCCCTGTCGGTGCGGAGCAGCGTCGCGCCGTCGCGAAGAAGCGCAATCTGGCCCGCCATCACACCAGCTCCTTGAGAAAACGCGCGACGCCCGGCGCCTCCCTGGCCGAGAGCCCATGCGTCACCAGCGGCCCGTCGAAGCCTGTGGCTTTCAGCCGGGCGATGAAGTCGGCGAAGTCGACGACGCCCTGTCCGGCCGTGGCAAAGCGGCCGTCGGCGAAGCGGTCCTTGGCATGCGCCAAAGAGACATGGCCAGCCACGCACTCGACCGCTTCGGCAACGATGGAGCGTGCCTGTTCGGCATTCGCCCGCTCGAACAGATTGGCTGGATCGAGCACGATGCGCAGCCGCTTCGAGCCCATCTCGCCGATCAGTCGTATCGCGTCTTCAGCCGATGTGACGATGTTGGCTTGTTCCGGCTCGATGCCGAGATCGATGCCGTGGCGCTCGGCAAGCCGAAGCGCCTTTTCCATCTCGCGCGCCATGTCGGCCCAGGCCGTGGGATCGGAATTGTCGGGATGGTACGCCCACTGATCCTCGGCGTTGCGCGTCCCGGTGCAGAGCGTGACGAGCGGGATCGAAAGCCTGGCCGCGGTTTCGATGACAACCGCCAGCCGTCGCAGTCCGTCCTGGCGCATCCGGCTGTCCGGATGCGCCATGTTGTATGTGCCGGAGAGAGCGACGAGACTGATTCCGGTCGCCTTGGCAGCGGCACCGACAGTGTCGATCGCCGCGTCCGGAACCGCGTCCGGCATCGACGGCAGGCCGGCGCAGGCGAGGTTGAACTGCGTGGCCGCGAAGCCCGCATCACGGACAGCGGCAAGCACGCCGGTCGGCTCGCTGCCCGGGAAAGTCTTGGCGAACACGCCGACCTGCATCAGACCGCTCCCGTCACGCTGGCGAGCGCGACGCGCTCGCCGCTCTCAACCGAGCGGGCGATCGCTACCATGGCGCGTATCGAGGCGAGCCCATCCTCGACCGTGGCGCCGCGCTGCGGCGCGCCGTTGAGCACCGTGTCGGCGAGGCCTTCCAACTGGCGACGGAAGAAATGGCCGTCGGCGCCGAGCGGCTTGCGCGAGGTCGCGTCCTTCTCGTGGAAGATGTCGACCTCGCTGGCGCGGAAATACCAGGGATTGAAAGTCTTCGCGATCACCGAGCCGTTCTGGCCATAGAGCTGGAAGCCTTCGTGCCAGTCCATGCGCACGGCGACGGTGAGGTCGAGATGGCCGAGCGCGCCATTGGCGAATTCGGTCTCGACGAACCAGCAATAGGCGCCGAAGCGCTCGTTGAGGCGGGCACGAACGGCGGTGATCTCGCCGCACAGGAAGCGGGCCGTGTCGACGAGATGCGAGCCATGCGCCAGCATGAAGTACTGCCGCAGGTCCGCCTTCGGATTGCCGCCCGGCTTCTTCGCCAGCTTGCTTGTGATAGGCAGCGGCTGCACCGCGTCGGTGTTGGTATAGCGATGGGTGGAATCGCAATACCAAGCCTTGAGCGCCAGGATCTCGCCCATCTCGTCGCGCACGAAATCGCGCGCCGCTTCCAGCGCCGGGTCGAAGCGCTTCATGTGCCCGACCTGCAGCACCTTGCCCGAGCGTTTGACCGCTTCGGAAAGCTTTTCGCCTTCCTCGACCGAGACGCCGATCGGCTTTTCGCACAGCACATGCTTGCCCGCTTCCAGCGCCTTGATCGACATCGGCACGTGATAGGCGTCCGATGTGGCGACAATCACCGCCTCGAGCTCCGGATCGGCGAGCATCTCGTCATAGTCGCCATACATCTTGCGCGGCTCGTAGGTGGCGCCCATCCGCGCCAGCAGATCGGGCGCCGCATCGCAGATCGCGTAGAGATCGGCGTTGCTTGCCTTCACGCAGGATTCCAGATGCGCGAATTGCGCGATCGGCCCGCAGCCGAGCACACCGACACGAAGGCGACGGTCTTGCTTGTGGATCATCGTCTCACGCCCCGTAGCCGCGCATGGTCTGGCGGTTGGTCTTGACCGCGCCGGCCGGATCGGCGGCGGCAGTCTCGGATTCCTCCTCAAGCACCAGCCAGCCGTTGAAGTTGGGGGCAGCACTTGCGATCTCGATCACCTTTGCCGTGTCGCAGACGCCCTTGCCAAGCATAGCCCAGGTGCCGTTCGCATCGACGTCCTTCAGATGCACGTAGCGGATGCGGTCGCGATAGGTCGTGAGCGTGTCGGCCATGTCCTTGTGGCCGCGCAATATGTGCCCCGTGTCCGGCACCCAGCCGACCAGCGAAGCGTCGATCAACCCAAAGATGCTGTCATAGTCGGCGCGGTCGAACAGCAGCGTGTTGTGGTGCGAGCTCGGATGCACCGCGACCTGGACGCCGGCCTTGCGGCCGAGCTCGCCGGCACGGTTGTAGACTTCCGCCGCGATGGCAAACTTGTCCTCGCGCGGACCGTCCGACATGACCGTCGCCGAGCCCATCGACACCAGCGTGCCCGGAAAGGCGGCGGCGAAGTCGATCCAGCGCTTGGCTGTGTCGAGGTCCTCGCCGATTTTCTCTTTGAGCGTAAAGCCGCTTTTCGAACCGAAGGCGAAGGAGACGAGCGTGAGGCCGGACGCCTTCAGCGCGGCGGCGAATTCGGCCGGCTTGCCGGCATAGCGGCCGATCATCGTGTCGGTGATCTCGATGCCAGCATAGCCGCCGTCGGCGATCGCCTTGATGAGATCATCGGGGCCGCCGGTGAACCGGTCTCCCAGCATTTCCCAGGTGAAGGTCTGGCAACCGACTTTGAGGTCTCTCACGTTCATCCTTTCATTCCTTGGTTCTCTGCGGGACGTGCCTATTTGACCGAGCCCGCGGTCATGCCGGCGAGGAAGAACCTCTGGGCAATGAGGTAGATCAACAAGAGCGGCAACGAGCCGAGCACGCTCATCGCCATCATCTGGTTCCATTCGAAAGCGTGCTGCCCCATCAAAAGCTGGATGCCGATGGGGACGGTGCGCATGGAGGTCGACTTCGTCAGGGTCAGCGCGAAGAGGAATTCGTTCCAGCACAACAGGAAAGTATAGACAGAGGTCGCCACGATGCCAGGCAACGAGATCGGCACGATCACCCGCCAGAGCGCTGTCCAACTGGTGCCGCCGTCGACGGCGACAGCTTCGTCGAGATCGCGGGGCAAGGTGTTCAGATAGCCCGTCATCAAAAGGATCGCGTAGGGCAGGGTGAAGACCAGATAGGTCAGGATCAGCGCGATATAGGTGTCGAAGATGCGATACGAGACGACGAGCCCGAAGAAGGGGATCAGAAGCGTGATCGGCGGGATGGTCTGCGTGCTGATGATGAGGGTGTTCAGGCTGCCCTTGCCACGGAAATTGAAGCGGCTGAACCCGTAGGCCGCCAGCAAGGCGATCAGCACCGTCAGCACAGTCACCACGAAGGCCACGAAGTAGCTGTTGAAGAAGAAGCGCAGCTTGACCGGGTCGCCAAGGATCTCTGCATAGGCTTCCAGCGTGAAGGCCTTCGGCAGGATGGTCGGCGGCAGGGCGAAGATCTCGGTGTTCGATTTGAACGAGCTGCTCAGCATCCAGTAGATCGGGAAGGCCGCGAAAAACAGCCCCGCGACAAGTGCGATATGCAGCGCGACGGTGATCAGCCTGTCCTTCGTCGTGTGCCTTTTCCTCATGGTGATTACCGGGCCTTCTGATAACGGATGTAGAACAGCGTCAGGCCAAGCGAGATCAGCAGGATGACCACGGCGCTCGCCGACGCCTGGGACAGGTTGTAGCTCGAGAACGCCAGCTTGTAGGTGTAGGTGCTGAGCACCTCGGTCGAGTAGATCGGACCGCCGCCCGTCGTGATCCAGATCAACGGGAAGACCTGCATCGTCCAGATGAAATCGAGCAGCGAGATGCTGATGATGATCGGCATCAGCTGGGGAATGGTGATGAAGATCAGCTTCTGGTAGGCCTTCGCCCCGTCGATATCGGCGGCCTCGTAGAAATCCTTGGGAATGCCCTGCAGGCCCGCGAGCAGGCTGACCATGAATAGCGGGTAGCCCGCCCAGATATTGGCGAAGGTGACGGCATGCAGCGCCGTCTTGGGCGAGGAAAACCACTCGATCTTGGAGCCGATGAGACCCAGCTGCATGAGAATGCTGTTGACGACACCGTTGGGCTCGAGCAGCAGGCGCCAGATCACCGCTATGATCACCGCGGTGAAGAGCCAGGGCAGTATGTAGAGCACGCGCAGGATATTGCGCAGCGTCGGGTTGATGCGGTCGCTGTTCAGCATGAGCGCGAAGATCATGCCGATGGTCATGTGGAAAACGACGCTCATGCACGTGAAGTAGAGCGTGTGCCATAGCGAGGCCCAGAACACGGGATCGGCAAAGATCGCCTGGTAGTGTTTCAGCCCGGCAAAGGATGAGTCGCGACGCAGCACCGCGCTGTTCTGGAACGAATAGGAAATCACCGTCACCATCGGCAGCAGCATCAGCAGGCCGATGATCACCAGCGAGGGCGACAGATAGAGATAGGGTGCGACCGTTCGTTTCAGTCTGTGACGGGAGCGCTTCTGCCGGGTCATGTGCCAACCTTGGGATACGCCTTCGAGAGAAGGCGAGCTTCGCGAACACTCGCGTCGCCGGTACGTTGTTGCCGGGAGGCCTGCCCGAAGTCAGGCCTCCCGGTCGAAGATCGTGAAACAGGCCGATCAGAATTTAGCCGTCCATCCTTTCTGAGCGTTGGCCGCGGCTTGTTCCGGAGACTGCTCGCCGGCCAGCATCTTCTGGGCTTCGACGTCGAACTGGGTCATCAGGTCTTCCGCCACCGGCAGACCCGTGAACTCATTGGCGAGGTAACCGGTCTTGAAGATTTCGAAAGCCTTGCCGAAAGCCTTGTCCGAGGTCACGAAGTCCGGCTTGGCGTTGACATTGCCCGGGAAGGCGTTGGCCAGCGACACCAGATTGGCGTTGACCTTCTCGCTCATCAGATATTGGACGAGTTTCCAGGCCTCCTCCTGATGCTTCGAGCCGGCGGAGATGCCGATGCCCCATGAGGCGTAAGGAAGGCCGCGCTTGCCGTTGTAGTTCTCCACGACCGGGACCGGAATGAGGTCGAAGTTCAGCTTCGGATTGCGCTTGCGGATGAGGTTCACATGCGCGAGCGAGTCGATCATCATCCCGACGCGGTCGTTGACGAATTCCTCGACCTTTTCCTGTTCGGTCTTGGTGGCGATGCCGGGCGAGATGGTGCCCGCGTCATTGAGCGATTTGACGAAGGTGAGCATGTCCACCACCGGCTTGCCCTCGAGGGCGGGCTTGCCGTCGGCCATCATCGATTGGCCCGATGCCCAGACCCACGACATCATGTCGTTCTGGACGCCGGACGGCGACTGCAGCGACAGCGGCAGCACCCAACCATACTGGTTCTTGTCGGCATGGGTCATCTTCTTGGCGGCTTCGAGGAACTCGGCGCGGGTCGATGGCAGCTTGGTGACGCCCGCCTGGGCGGCGAGGTCAAGATTGACGAATACCGGATAGACGAAGGAAGCGACCGGGAACATCACGGCCTTGCCGTCCACCTTGATGATGTCCGCGACTTGCGTCTTGTCGAACTTGCTCGCATCCATCATCGGGTTCATGTCGGCGAGCGCGTTCTGCGCGTTAAGATTGTTCACCCAGGCGCCATCGAGGCCGACGACATCGCTCAGCGTTCCGGTCGCCGCGCCGACCGAGATCTGATCCCGCGTGGCGGCATAGGGGCCACTGACCAGCGTCACCTTGATGCCGGGATTCGCGGCCTCGAATTCGTCCATGATCTTCCGCAGCGAGCCTGCGGGCAATTCGGGCTCCCACCATTGGGCGAATTCCAGGGTCGTGTCCGCCATGGCGCTGGTTGCGCCAAGCAGCCATGCGGCCGCGGCCATCTTCAGCATGGCGGGCTTTATCCGAAATGTCATTTTCTCCTCCTTCTTTGAGATCGGCCGCACAATGCGGGCGATCGTCTGGTTTATTCAGCAGTCTTCATTCGCAGGCGCCTCGCTCCCGCCTGCTGGCCTTGCCGCAAATCTTCAGATCGCCAGATGCGTTTCGGGATCGAAGAAATGGAGCTTGGTATCATCCAGGGCCAACCGGATTTCCGAGCCGGAGCGGACTGCGCTTTCCGGTTCGAATTTCGCCACCGCATTCGACGCCAGGCCGAAATCCCTCACCGCGTCCGGGTCGCCTGAATCCACCCGGACCGCGTCGATGTTGAGATGGACGATGTGTTCGGACCCGAGCTCTTCGATCGAGGTCACCTTTGCAGGGATCGTCTGGTATTTGCGGCCGGATTCGAGGCTGCTGTCATAGAGATGCTCGGGCCGGATCCCGAACACGATCTTGCGCCCCGCATACGACCTCAAGCCCGGTCTTCGCTCGAAGGCTGCATCCCGCAGCTGGATGGCGAAGGTGCCGGCCGTCAGTTCGTCGCCCGTCAGCGTCCCTTCGAAAAGGTTCATCGAAGGCGAGCCGATGAAACCGGCGACGAAGGCGTTCACCGGCGATTCATAGAGCCGCTTCGGTGTGTCGACCTGCTGCAGCACGCCGCCTTTCAGCACCGCGACCCTGTCCCCCATCGTCATCGCTTCGGTTTGGTCGTGGGTGACGTAAATAGTCGTCACGCCGAGCTGCTTCTGCAGGCTGGTGATCTCGGCGCGCATTTGCACGCGCAGTTTTGCGTCCAGATTGGAGAGCGGCTCGTCCATGAGAAAAGCAGCCGGCTCGCGCACCATGGCGCGGCCCATGGCGACCCGCTGACGCTGCCCGCCGGAAAGGTTGGCGGGCTTGCTGTCCAGCAGCGACGTCAGCTGAAGGGTCTTGGCGATCTCGTCCACGCGCTTCTTGCGCTCGGCCTTCGGCTTGCCCGCCAGCCGCATCGAGAAGGCGATGTTTTCGAACACCGTCATATGCGGGTAGAGCGCATAGCTCTGGAAGACCATCGCGATGTCACGGTCCTTGGGCGGCATGTCGACGACGTCTATGCCGCCGATGCGAAGGCTGCCGCTGGTGATGTCCTCCAATCCCGCGATCATCCGCAAGGCGGTGGATTTCCCGCAGCCGGACGGCCCAACCAGGATCAGGAACTCGCCATCCTCGATCGACAGGTTCAATCGGTCGATCGCACGAAAACTGTTCCCGTAGGTTTTGCAGATATTCTCAAGAATGACTTCCGCCATATTCCTCCCTCCACAAGTCAAAGCTGATGATTTTTTTTTCACCTTGGCTTTTTGCTTGTGAAAATCTCTCGGGTGGTTTTCAGCTTATGTTCCGGTATCGAGTTGCGCATATTTCAGTTCGACCGCCGATGGCGCGCTCGCCGATGCCAGCAATTGCGTGACTTGGCTGTCGGTCGGAAGCGCCTCGCGTCCGCCGCGCCCGGTTATTGAAAGGGCGGCCGCCGCGGCCGCGAATGCCACCCGGCCCGCGGTGTCGGCTCCGCGCGTCAATGCATGGGCATAGGCGCCATGAAAGCAGTCGCCGGCACCGGTCGAGTCGACGATCGCAACCCGATGCGGAGGCAGGTGCCAGAGCGTTGTCTCCCCGCGCCCGCGATAATAGACGCCCCGGCCGCCGTCGGTCAGGACGACGGCGGAGCGCGACGGCGACCACAATGCATCAAGCATCTCGGCGGGCGAGCGGCGGCCTGTGGCGGTCTGTGCAAAGGCGAGCGGAAGAATGAGATGGTCGCAGAGCTCGATCAGCCTATCGGTGGCTGGCCCGGCGCTCCATTCGATGTCGCCGAGGATCGCGAGGCCGAGATCGCGAGCCCGGGCCACGGCATCCAGCGAGCGGATCGCGTAGCTGTCGACGATCAGGACGCTCGCGCGGCTGAGGATATCTTCCGGAAAGTCCGGTGCGGTGCCCAGCATCGCGTCGTCGTCATAGGCGATGAACCGGTCCCCGTCCGAGCCGACGGTGATGCGCGAGCGTACCGGGCGCGCGTCGGGATGGCGTGGCGCGAACGCGGTTTCGACGCCGCTGGCGACGAGGTCGCACAAGGCGGCATCGTCATCGGCGCTGCCCAGCCATCCGATGAACCCGGCGCTCCCGCCAAGCCGCGCGACGGCGGCAAGGGCCGTCGCGACATTTCCGCCGAAAGCGCGCGTGCTTTGCAGAACCTTCCCCTTGCCCGCCGACAACGGCTGATCGACATAGACGATGTCGTCGATCGCAATGGCGCCGAAGCCGAGGATCGAGGGGACGGCGCGCATCGTTCAGGCGTCCGCCTTCGCAAGCGCTTCTTGCGCCGAAAGCCCGTCATGGATGACGCCCCGAAAGGCAAGCGCTGCCTTCTGAGGATCGCCGTGCCCCCAGAGATTGCGGCCCACCACGGCGCCGCGCGCGCCGGCGCGGATGGCGTCCGCCGTCTGCTGAAGCGCGCCGAGCAGCGTGTCGGTCTTCGGGCCACCGGCGATCACGACCGGCACCGGGCAGGTCCGGACGGTCTCCCGGAACGACTCGAAATCGCCCGTGTAGCCGATCTTGATGACGTCGACGCCGGACTCGTAGCCGATGCGCGCCGCATAGGCGATCTCGTCGGGGGTGAAGATGATCTTTGCCCCGTCGGTGAAATCGCGCGGATAGATATGCGCCACCACCGGCATGCCGTAGCGGGCCGCCGCGTTCACCGAATCGGTCAGCCAGCGTATGTATTTGCCTTCAGTCGCGCCTCGCACCGGAATGGCCACGGCCAACGCATCGGCTCCAGCGCGCACCGCATCCTCGGGCGTTGCAATCAACTCGCTGATGCGGTCGTCCGGGGTAAAGCAGCCGGCCTGGATCACCAGGGCAGCCTTGCCCGCATATTGCGGCCACAGATGGCGCGCGGTGCCGGGCTGGATACTGACGTAATCGGGCTTGCCCGCCATGACGCGGGCCAGCGCGCCGGGCAGATCGGCAAGGCCGCCTTTGCGCACGTCGCCATAGCCGACGAAGTGGTCGACCGCGCCGCCAAATAGATTCCCCGATGGATGCGAAAAGAGGCGCGCGAGGCGCACTTTGGTCCCTAGGCTCATAATTCCCTAATCTCTTGATTTGCAAGGCCGGCGGCCTGTGATACTGGCCATCGTTTTCACATGCTGTATAAAAATTTTACGCGCGTCAAGATTTAAAATGCGCTATAGCGAGTCACGAAAATTGTCCGTCGCCGTCGCGATGGCTTGTCTCGGGCGTCGCCGATTGGGAGGTCGAAAGGGAAATGCAAGCAAATTCAGGAGCGAAGCTCGGTATCGGCATCATCGGATGCGGTAACATCTCGATGACCTATCTGCGCAACGCGGCACTTTTCGCCGGCGTGGAACTGCGCGCTTGCGCCGATATCTCCGCCGAGATGGCTGTCTTGCGCGGGAAGGAATATGGCATTCGCGCGCTCGGCGTCGATGCGTTGCTCGCCGACCCGGAGGTCGATCTCATCCTCAACCTCACCATTCCCGCGGCGCATTTCGACATCTCGTTTTCGGCGCTCTCGGCGGGAAAGCATGTCTTCACCGAAAAGCCGCTCGCCACCTCGGCCAGCGACGGCCGCAAGCTGGTGGGGGAGGCGGCGAAACGGGGATTGCTGCTGGGCTCGGCTCCCGACACTTTCCTCGGCGCCGCCGGACGTCGCGCCCGCCGGCTGATGGACGAGGGCGCGATCGGCCGCGCCGTCACCGGCACCGCCTTCATGATGGGGCGCGGCATGGAGCACTGGCATCCCAACCCGCAATTCTACTACCAGCCAGGCGGCGGCCCGGTCTTCGACATGGGGCCGTACTATCTGACGATGCTCGTCAACCTGCTCGGCCCCGTGACCCGTGTCATGGCGATGGCCACGCGCGGCCAGGAGGAGCGGCTGATCACCGCCGACGGCCCTTACAAGAACACCAGCTTCAGGGTCGGCACGCCGACCAACATCCTGTCGCTGCTCGAGTTCCGCTCCGGCGCCACCGTCACTTTCGGTGCTTCCTGGGATGTCTTCAAGCACTCCAACCACCCCATCGAGCTGCACGGCACCGAAGGGTCGCTCAGGCTGCCCGACCCCGACACTTTCGGCGGCACGGTCTCGCTTTCCGCGCGCGGTGCCGAGTGGACGGATTTCGCCAGCGAAAGCGAGCTCTATGGCGCGCGCAACTGGCCTTATGCGGCGCCGGATCGCGCCAATTACCGCATGCTCGGTGTCGCCGACCTGGCGCGTTCGTTGTCGCAGAAGAGAAAGCCGCGCGCGTCCGGCGAACTGGCGCTGCATGTGCTGGAGATCATGGAGGCCATCCTCGCCTCGGGCGAGAGCCGCAACTCGGTCGCCATCGCCGGCACTGTCGACCAGCCGCCGCTGCTGGGCGAGGACGAGGCGGCGAGCCTGCTGGCCTAAGGCGCTCCCATGCCGACATCGCCCGTATCGCTCGATCCACAGGCGCGGAAGGTCCTCGACCTTGGCCGACAGGCGCATGAGCCGCCCTTCGAGACCGGCACGCCCGAGCAGGCGCGACGCGCCTACGACGAAGGCTTTCCGAGCCTGCAAGGCGAGCGCGAGCCTGTCGCTTCGGTGCGCGAACAAACCATCGCCGGGCCCGGTGGCCGTCTCAACCTTCGCGTTTATCGCGGGCAGGGCGCGCCGGCGGCCGACGCGCCGGCGCTGCTCTACCTGCACGGTGGCGGCTGGGTGATCGGCAATCTCGATTCGCATGACGAGATCTGCCGCTGGTACGCCAACATCGCCGCCTGTGTTGTCGTTTCGCCGGACTACCGGCTGGCGCCGGAGCACAAGTTTCCGGCTGCGGTCGAGGATTGCCGTGCCGTTCTCTCCTTCATGCAGGATATGCCCGGCGGGCTTGGCATCGACGCCAGCCGCATCGCCGTCGCCGGCGACAGCGCCGGCGGCAACCTCGCCGCGGTGCTGGCGCTGCTTGCCCGCGATGACAAATGCCGTCCGACCGCGCAGCTCCTGTTCTATCCCAACACCGATGCCGCCCAAACGGCGGACAGCTATCGCCGCTTCGCCGAAGGTTTCGGCCTGACGGCCGCGACCATGGCCTGGTTCCGCGACCACTATGTCCGTGACGCGGTCGACATCAATGACTGGCGCGTCTCGCCGCTAAAGGCCAACAGCCTTGCCGGCGCGGCGCCGGCCTTCATCGCCATTGCCGGCCATGACATCCTCGCCGACGAGGGCGAGGCCTATGCAAGGCGGCTCGAGATGGACGGCGTCCCGATCGTGGTCAAACGCTGGCCAGGGCAGATCCATGGGTTCGTCTCAATGGGCCGCCATGGTCCGGCGTCGCGTCAGGCGGTCGAGGCTGCTGTTGCGGCCTGGCGCAATTTCGATCCGGCGTTTGAAGGGGTCTAGGCCGATTGGCGCATTACAAGCGTTGCGTCGAGGCTGACCTTTGGCGTCACGGCGGCCGCATCCTCGTCGAGCATCGCAAGCAGCGTCTCGACACTGCGGCCGGCCATGGCGGCGAAATCCTGCGCCATGGTGGTGAGCGCTGGGCAGGTGTAGCGGCTGAGTGGATGATCATCATGGGCTGCGATGCGCAGGTCGCAACCCGGCTTACGGCCCACCTTCAACCCTTTCGAGAAGGCCGCCGCCATGACGCCGAAGGCCAGGCGGTCGTTGGCGCACAGGATGGTCTTGCCCGGCAGGCCGCCATTGCCGAGCAGCTTCTCCGTCTGCTCGTAGCCGATGCGCTCGAACTCCCAAGTATAGTCGTCGGTGTCGCCGAAGACGATCGGCTCGAATCCCAGTCGCTGCATCGAGGCGACATAGCTGCTCAATCGTTCCGCCGAATTGTGATTGACGTGCGGGATGTCGAAATAGACCGGGGCATCGCCGGAACGGCAAAGGTAATCCACGATCGTCGCGACGCTTTTTGCGTTGTTATTGCCAACAAATGGCGTATCACCTTCCAGGAAAGTGTCGAAATAAACAATCGGGATGGTCTGCGTGAGCTTTTCCAGGGTTCTCTGATCGGATCGTTTGCCCAGCGGCGCGATTAGCGCGCCGGATACCTTCAGCGACAAGATGGTTCGGGTGGCTTCAATCTCGAGCTCGGTCGAGCCATGCGAGGAAATGACGACCGGCCAGTAGCCTTCGTCGCGCAGCCTGAGCTCGATGCGGCTGACCATCTCTGAATAGAACGGGTCGGTCACCGTCGGCACGACAATGCCGATGCTGCGCGTGCGCTTGCGATTGAGATTGCGCGCGAAGAGGTTCGGCTGGTAGTCGGACGAGCGCAGCGCATCCTCGATACGCTTGCGCGTTGCCGGCTTGACGCTGGTCGGATCGTCGAAGAATTTCGACAGTGTCGGTCTGGAGACGCCGCAGGAGCGGGCGAAATCCTCCATGGTCTTGTGCGTCATCGACATTCAAAGCCCTCGCGCCACGGATTTCCCGCCTGGTCCATGCGCCGTCCCGGCGCCTTCCATACGGTGCGCCGACCCGGGACTGCAAGTTCAAAAACTTTACAGGAAGCGCTTCAAGTTTCAATTCGCTGACGAAAATTATTGCGTTCGTAAATTTATTAATTGACGTGAAGAAGGACGCGCCTTATTCCGCTTCGAGGTGATGCCACGCGGCAAATGCCGGGAGGCCGTGATGAAGAAGCTGGTTTCCGCCGGCGAGATCCTCGTCGAGATATGGCGGATCGGACCGGCCAGAGCTTTCTCGAACCCGGGCCACTGGTGGGGCCGTTCCCATCCGGCGCGCCAGCGATCTTCATTGGCCAAGCGGCAGCGCTTGGTCAGCCAGCGGGGCTTATCGGGGCCGTCGGCAGGGACGATTTCGGCCAACTGAACATAGACCGACTGCGCCGGCTCGGCGCGGACGTTTCGGCGATCGCCACCCATGGAGGCCACGCAACTGGCACCGCCTTCGTCACCTATAGAGCCGACGCTTCCAGGCATTTCGTCTTCAACATCCGCAACAGCGCGGCGGGCCTGTTGGCCATCGATGATGCCGCAAGACACTTGCTTGCCGACGCCGACCATTTTCATGTCATGGGCTCGTCGCTGTTCTCGGAAAAGGCGACCGACGTTGTGCTCGCCGCGACCGCGGCCGTGAAGGCCAGGGGCGGCACCGTGTCCTTCGACCCCAACGTCCGGCGCGAGATCATGCAGGACACCGGCATGAGCGAGGCGCTCGACAGGGTGTTGGCGCAGACCGACGTCTTTCTGCCAAGCGGCAACGAGTTGCTCCTGTTCTCTTCAGCGGGCGACGAGCAGGGCGTGATCGCCGAGCTGCTTGGTCGGGGCATAGCCTGCATCGTGCTGAAGAGAGCGCTGCCGGCGCCGTCTATCACGATCGCCAGCGCTCGGTCGCAATGCCCGGATTCGCCGTCGAGGAAGTGGACCCGACTGGCGCCGGCGACTGCTTCGGAGCCGCCTTCGTATGCTTCTGGTTGCGCGGCGCCGCACCTGCCGAGGCGCTGCGCATCGCCAACGCCTGCGGCGCGCTGGCCGTGACGCGGAAGGGACCCATGGAAGGCATTCACCGGCTCGCCGATGTCGAGGCTTTCATAGCCGGGGCCGGTACACGCGCATGAGCTCCGCGACCAAGAGACTTGCGGCCATCGGCGCGCGGCGGGCGGCGGGCGGCAAGGGAGGCATCACCTCGATCTGCTCGGCGCATCCGCTGGTGATCGACGCGGCGCTCCGCCACGGCGCGCTGCATGGCGCGGATGTCCTCATCGAGGCGACCTGTAACCAGGTCAATCACGAAGGCGGCTACACCGGCATGGCGCCGGCCGCCTTTCGCGGCCTCGTCGAAACGTATGCCGGCAGGGCCGGTCTTCCCCTCGATCGTCTGATCCTCGGCGGCGACCATCTTGGACCCAATCCCTGGAAGCACGACTCCGCTGCCGGGGCGATGCGGAAAGCGGCCGCGATGATCGACGCCTATGCGGCCGCCGGGTTCACCAAGCTGCATCTCGACACCAGCATGGCCTGCGCCGACGATCCGGTGCCGCTCCCCGACGAGACGATTGCCGCCCGCGCGGCTGAGCTTGCCAAGGTCGCCGAGGCGGCGGTCGCGCGCGCCGGCGGTGAGAAACCCGTCTACATCATCGGCACCGAGGTGCCGGTGCCCGGCGGCGCGCTCGAACCGCTCGAGCACACGCATGTGACCGAGCCTGCCGACGCGCTCCGCACGGTCGAGGTCCACCGCAAGGCTTTCTCTCGCCTCGGCCTCGATGGCGCCTTTGACCGGGTCGTCGGCGTCGTCGTCCAGCCCGGCGTCGAATTCGGCAATGCCGATATCGTCGCCTATGCGACGGAGAAAGCGACTGAGCTGGTCACTGTGCTGGAACGCATGCCGCAATTCGTCTTCGAAGCGCACTCGACCGACTACCAGCCCGCGGAAGCGCTTGGCATGCTGGTGCGTGACGGTTTCGCCATCCTCAAAGTCGGCCCGTGGCTGACATTCGCGCTGCGCGAGGCGCTCTACGGCCTCAGCCACATTGCCGACGAACTGGCGCCCGATCCGTTGCGTGAAACCCTGCCGGCGGCCATGGAGCGCGTGATGCTCGCCTCGTCCGGCAACTGGCAGAAATACTATTGTGGCACGCCCGACGAGCAGCGTCTGCGGCGGCATTTCTCCTTCAGCGATCGCATCCGTTACTACTGGCTGGCGCCGGAAGCGCAGCGCGCAACCGGAGCGGTGCTGGCCGCGCTTGGCGACAGGGAGATTCCCCGCCCGCTGATCAGCCAATATATTGGCCACCTCGATGTCGAGGTCGGCGCGGGCCGCATCAGACCGACCGCGCATGGGCTTCTGCTCGGCAGCGTGACGCGCGTGCTCAATATCTATCGCAACGCCACGAACCAGTAAGCCGTCTTCGCTGCCGGACCTCGGATTTGACTTAGCCCGCGTGGATCTCTCATGGAGGGGCTCGCGCAAGCCGCACCTCTGACAGTGGACAGCAAATCCATTACGGTTCCTTCTTGAACAGGTCCTGGAAGATCAGCGGGCCCCAAGTGCGGCCGCGTGCGTGCACGAGCGCGCCACCCTCGTTGAGCTTTCCCAGCTTGACGGGCGCGAACCCGAGTTGTCTGGCCAAGGCCGCGACGTGAGCGGCCGCGTCCTCGTCGTCGCTCGACAGAAAGACGACCCTGGCCGCCCTCGACGACCGGATCGGTAGCCAGGGTGGCCGCAACCAGGTGATTGAAGCCTTTCGCGAGCTTGGCGCCGGTGAACGCCTTCGCGACGAAAGCGGAGGACGGGAGACCGTCCAGCTCTTCAGGGACCGGAAACGCGTTCGTGGCATCGATGACTGTCTTGCCTTCCCAGCTCGGCAGAGCCTTCGCAACGTCGCAATGATTCCCGAACGGAACCGCCAGGATGATGGTGTCGGCCTCGAGCGCTTCCCGCAGCGACTTGGCGACGACCGTCGGTCCAATCGCCCGGGGTTCCGTTCAGGGTCACGGATGCCGAGGCGCAGATCGTCGCGGTGCGGCAGGGGCTCGGGATGACGACTCTGCCGTGCTTCGTGGGAGATGCCGACCCCCTGCTGGCGAGGGTGCCGGGTACCGACCTGCACATGTACGGAACGCTCTGGCTTCTCACACAGGGAGAGGCACGCAAGACGAAGCGCGTGCGGCTCTTCACGGAATTCGTATCCCGCAGGCTTGCCGCCTACGCTCCGCTTCTCGCGGGATTGTCCGTATCGGGCGACTGATGCCTACCAGGCCGTCGGCGACGCTTGCAATGGACAGGTGCCGCAATCGAACATGCGTGGGACAGGACGCCGACCCCCTCGGTGTTGAGCAACGTCATGGCGAACTATGCGGGTTCCTTACACGGACCAACGACGCTTTGGCCTTGAAGCGCCTGATGACTATTTGAAATCATTGATTATTAGGAAAATTCTGGCTGAGAGAGCGTTTTTCTAACTATCAGTTAAAGCGTTGAATCTATTCGCATTTTCTTATCGCTTGTTACCCAGTTTGTTACACAGCCGCGGATGACCGTTATGCCTCCCGTCCGCCTATGCGTTCGCTATCCCAACTCGTGCAGAAAAGTTGACATGGCGGCGGTCTTTTTCCTCCTCGACGACGCCGTGCGGGACAGCACAGGGGCCCTGCGAGATTCTGTCGATGGCTTCGGAGAGGTCAGCAGCTTCGATCGCGGTCCGGCGATCGGCAGATCTGATGACATGACGCCCTGATAGAGAGGGCGAGAACGCCGGTACAGGTGCGCAATCCGGATGCATCGGGAGTTGAAACTCGCGATGGTGCGCCTTCGGAGCGCAACTTCGTGTCCTGCTCGTGAGCGGCATTCTCTGACGGGTTGAGGCGTGCGGTCATATCTGGAACAAACCTTGGCATCTTGAGGCCTCCTTCAGAGGTTCGACATGAAGCGTGGGCGACGGCTGCCAAGCAGGCTTTCTGCAACTGCGATAGCGCAAAAGGTTTTAACCGACGTCGACCCAGGCAGGGGCGTGATCGCTTGGCTTTTCCCACCCACGAGTCTCGACATCGACACCTGCGGCCATAAGGCTTTCCGCAAGTGACGGGCTCACGAGCAGATGGTCCATCCGCAGGCCTGAGCTTCGGTCGTAGCCGCCGCGATAGGAAAAATTCCAATAGGTGTATATGCCCTTGTCCGGATGGATATGGCGCATCGCATCCACCCAGCCCAAGCTCAGCATGTGCGCATAAGCTTTCCTGCTTTCGGGGAAGAAGACAGCATCGCCCAGCCAACGCCTGGGTACTGCAGCATCTATCTCAGTGGGCACGACGTTGTAGTCACCACAAAGCACGGCGCGCTCGCCCAACAGCGATCGGCTGTAGTCGACGAGACGGTCGAACCAGCGAAGCTTGTAATCGAATTTGGGGCCTGGCGCGGGATTGCCATTGGGCAGATATATGCAGCCGACGATGAGACCGTCGATCTCTGCCTCCAGATAGCGGCTGTGCGTGTCATCGGGATCGCCAGGCAAGCCACGGCGGCGTTCGACCGGATCCTTCCCGCGCACCAATATCGCCACCCCGTTGTAGGATTTCTGGCCGTGCCAGATCGCGCCGAAGCCGGCGTCCCGTATTGCCTCGATGGGAAAATTCTCGTCGGACGTTTTCAGCTCCTGGAGGCAAACAACGTCATAATCGGCCTCGCCAAGCCACTTCAGGAGCACGGGGAGTCGGCCGTTCACACCATTGACGTTGAAGGTCGCGATCCGGGTCATCCCCTCGGCTCCGACGTGGGCAATCCAAATGCCGGACGCCTCGCTCGCGCGGCAAGAAAAAGCCCCGCCGAGAGTTCGACGGGGCCGCATTTCTTAGAGCGGTGTGGTTCGCCGAACACGATCTCGTTCAGCCTCAATGTCGTCATAAGGCTCCGCGGCAGCATCAA
The DNA here is from genome assembly GCF_003952425.1 of Mesorhizobium sp. M2A.F.Ca.ET.046.03.2.1. NCBI lineage: Bacteria > Pseudomonadati > Pseudomonadota > Alphaproteobacteria > Hyphomicrobiales > Phyllobacteriaceae > Mesorhizobium > Mesorhizobium sp. M2A.F.Ca.ET.046.03.2.1. The sequence goes on from NZ_CP034449.1 coordinate 4,626,243, forward strand.
ATCCTGTCCATCCCCCGGCCTCGTAAGCGCTACGCCGCTCGTCAAGATTGACGGCACGCTCTCCACGCAGGATCCGTTCAGCTTCGCCGGTTAGCCGATCATCCACTCTGGCAGTCACCAGACTGCCGCCGCGGCGCACGCCCTCGGCATAGACATGTGCATCACGTTCCGAAACACCGGATTCCGTGAGCGCCCCGACCATGCCGCCGGCGGCTCCGCCCACCACAGCGCCGCCGACCGCGCCTACAGCCGTAGCTGCTAGCCAACCTGCCGCCACGACGGGTCCCACTCCCGGGATGGCCATGATCCCGAGCCCGGTAAGGAGCCCGCCCGCGCCGCCGACGAGCGCCCCAAGGCCGGCGCCGGCGGCGGCATCTTCACCGGCGTCTGAAGTTTCATCCTGCCGATACCGATTGTCGGAATTGTTGGCCACAATGCTGATGTCGTCTCGCGGCACACCGATCGCTTCGAGTTCGCTTACGGCGTCAGCGGCGTCCTGATAGTCATCGAAAAGTCCGGTGACAGTCGTCATGTTTCACTCCATTTCTGAATGGTTATTGAGCGCCGGCAACAACGTTGCCTTTGAAATCGAGCGCGACGGCAACCTGCTTTCCGTCTTTCTCGGCGGTGCCGCGCCAGATGCCCTGGTCATCCTTCGTCAGGGCGCTGACCTTCGAGAAGCCGGCATCCTGGATCCGCGACTTCGCCTGCGCTTCGGTAAAGCTGTTTGCTCCAGGCACCGGGGCGGATGCGTTCTGGTCTGTGTCTGTCGCCGCAGGTGCGGTGCTGGTCGTTGCCGTACTGTCGGTTTTGCCTGAGGCGATCTTTTCGATCATCTCCTGGTGCATCTTGAGTGTCGGCAGCGTCTGCTGGGCAAATGCCTTCAGTCCCGCGTTGTCGCCGTCGGCCGCATAGTCCTGGAATAGCTTGACCGCGTCGGCATGCGCGTCCTGCTGCATCTTCACGTAGGACTGGTCGGCCGAACCGTTGGCCGATTTCAGCGCCTCAAGATCGCTCTTGTGCTTCGCGTCCGTTTCGGCGGGAATCTGCAGTTTCTGCTCGCCGGCGATCGACTGCAGCTTGGCGTTGGCCGCGCCGTGATCAGTTATCATTTTCTGGGCGAACTCATTGACAGCCTGGTCCTTCGCCTTGCCCTGGACGATCTTGCTGGACTCGACCTCGAAGATCCCGCCTTCGGCAGCCTTGTTGACGAAATCCTGCGCCTTTTCGGCACTGAGCGCCGGATGGGCAAAACCCAAGGCGACGCCCGTGCAGAGCGCGGCCGATAACAAACGCAACTTCATAGATGATGTCCTCTAACGCACTGAATTGTGCTCAGAGGCAAACAGAAGGCCGCCGCGTTTGTTCCAACTCCAACTCGATTTCGGTGTACGCTGATGAGCTTCGCAGCTACGTCGGGCCTAGAGGCTGGGAAGATTTCGATATGCACGGCCTCGTGCGCTGACGGGGCGCAGAACGCGCAGCTCAATTTTCCGGAGCGAAGCTTACGGCCTCGACATTGTGCCCGTCCGGGTCAAGCAAGAAAGCTGCAAAGTAATCCGGCGCGTATTGGGTGCGAATGCCAGGAGCGCCGTTATCGCGACCTCCGGCTGCAAGGCCTGCCTCGTAGAACGCGTGTACCATCGCGCGGGAGCCGGCGCGGAACGCCATGTGGATGGGTCCAGGTGGTGGCCCGAATGCCCCGATCCAGAGACGACCGGAGTAGCCGCCCAACATGGCCCAGCCCTCGCCAGATTCCAGCACGCCAAGATCGAGAGGTGCGAACACTGCTTTGTAAAAGGCGAGCGATTTCTCAAAGTTCCCGACATTGAAGCCGATGTGGTCGAACATGCTCCTATCCTCTGATTGACCCAACTTAGTAACGCTTAGCTTTGGTGATCTGTCACTCGGGCGGCTGACGGTCGGACACCTCTTCGATCTTGTCCAAAACTGCCTCCGGCGCCACATCGCGCTTGAGTTCCTTGATCTCGTGATCCGCGTCGGTATCTATGTTGAGACGCTTGGCAATCTCCTCCACCAGCTTGATGAGCTTGGTGGTTTCGTGCTCGTTAAGCAGGCTGACCTGCAGATCGAGGTCTGCCCTGGAATTATCCTCCGCGGCCATTCGGTTCTGATTGATGAGCACGAAGGTCGAGAGGAAGATGGCCTCGACCGAGGCGAACATGGCCAGGATGACCAGTGACGGGTCCCAGGGTCTGACGGAGCTCAGGATGCCCACATTGAGGGCGATCCAACCGCCGAAGAAGGCAACGTGTAAGTAGACGAAGAACATGCTTCCGGCGAAGCCGCTGATCGCTGCGGCCGCGCGCTCCTCCAGCGTCGCGGCCTTGGCTTCGCGTTTCCGCCTCTCGATCAGCGCCTCAATGTTTCGCGCCAGGGCAGGGGCGAGGCCTTCCGGCGCCGGCTTGGTTGGCGTGAAATATCTGTTGCTTTTCGACGCAGCCATCCATTCTAGTCCAGTCTCTTCGGTCTAGCCAGCCTAACTCGCCGATTGACAATTCGCTCCATTGAACCTTCTCAGCTGGCAACACGTGGCAGAATGCTTGTCTGCGATCACTGCGTCGCGGCACAACGGGTTGCCTCTTGAGCCGGCTTTGCTCTGGGATCAGCCCGACCTATTTATCGGATATGCCAGGGCGCCGAAAAACCGAACCTACCGCCAAGTTGATAGCTGAGTGGCCGCTTTCGTCGGCGGCCACCTTGGGATCGTCGATGCGGACGAGGGGCATCTTCCTCGAGATACGCGCTCGCCTTCCTGCGCCCCTGAAAAAGCTGCTTCACATTGAATCTCGGGTGCTCACCTTGCGCCTCCCGGAGGGCTCGGATGCCGATGTTGAAGCGGCAGCGGTGGTCGTATCCAAAGCCATGCGCGACATCGCAGACCTGCCGGTCATCCCTCGCGAGGTCGAGGATATCCTGACGATCTCGTCCGGCGAGCGGCACCGCTGGCTGAAGGACGGTCGGCTTCAAAGCGCCGGGACGCGAACCGTGAAACTTCGCGGCCGGGCGAGGAAGATCACCTTCCACGTGTTCGACCCTCGCCACATCGAGGATGTGCTTGACCGCGATCTGGTCACCGTCTGGCGTGATGTAGACGCGGCGACAGCTGCCGAGAACCGGAGACGCGCCGCCGCAAGGGCGGCTCTGAAGCGCTCCCAAAAGAATCGCGCTGGGGCCGCAAGCAACACCGACGTGAGCCGGGACGATGCGCCCCGCCTGAGAGGCTGGGAAGATTTCGATATGGACGGCCTTTTGCGCTGAGGGAATTGCCCGCCAGCGTGCTTCCAAGCGAAGAGTATATCAATCGCCGAGATGGACCGTCGCTGCTAGTGCGTTTCACCGTTTCATAGAAACGGCGAAACGCCCTATCTATTTGTTTTTACGCAATTCCGGACGGAAAACCGCTCACACTTTTCCTGGAATTGCTCTAGCCGAAGCCGGGACCGTATCGGCGGCGATTGTTGCTACCGTCAAAATCACGATCCTATCCGGCGATACATGAAAGCATCGTCTCCGGCGGTATTGCTGCGCCGCGCTTCACCGACCAAGGCGGCCATACGTGCGTGTGCTGTCGACTTGATGCAGGCTGGATCTGTTGCAGCGGCATTGCCGACAATCGCCAATGCCTGACACCGGCAGCCGCCCCAGTCGACCTCGCGACGCTCGCAGCTTCGGCACGGCTCCCGCATCCATTCGGTGCCGCGGAAGGCGTTGAAGGCCGGTGAGTCGGTCCAGATTTCGGCGAGGCTGCGGTCTCCGAAGCGCTCGAAGCGCAGCGAGGGAATCGTCTGCGCTTCATGGCACGGCAATACGGTGCCGTCGGGAGCCACCATGAAGGCGTCGCGTGCCCAGCCGCCCATGCATGGCTTGGGGTAGATGGCGAAGTAATCCGGCGTGACGAAATCGATGGTCATGATGCCGGCGAGCTGTTCCTGGGCAGCCGCGACGATGTCGGCCTGCCGGTCGACCGCGGCAGGGTCGGGCATTAGCAAACTGCGATTGGCTAGCGCCCAGCCGGCATATTGGACATTGGCGATCTCGAGCCGCTCCGCGCCCAGGGATAGGGCGAGGTCGATGAATTCCGGCACTTCCTCGATGTTTTGCCGATGGACCGGCGCGTTGATGGTGAGCGGCAGCCCGGCCGCGCGGGCGCGGTGCGCCGTCTCCAGCTTTTTCTCATGGCTGCCCCGGTGGTTGCCGATGCCATCGGTGGTCACTGGGCGGGCGCCCTGGAAACTCAGTTGCAGGTGGTCGAGGCCGGCTTCGGCAAAGGCCTCGATGCGGCCTTCGGCAATGCCGACACCGGCGGTGATGAGGTTGGTGTAGACGCCGCGCGCGGAAAGCCCGGCGATCAGTTGCTCGAGGTCGCGGCGCAGCGTCGGTTCGCCACCGGAGAGATGCACCTGCAGGACGCCGAGATCGGCGGCCTGCGAGAAGAGATCGAGCCAGGTCTGCGTGTCGAGCTCGCGGTTGGCCTTCAGCAATTCAAGCGGGTTGGAGCAATAGGGGCACTGCAGCGGGCAGCGATGCGTCAGTTCCGCCAGCATGCCGATCGGAGGCAGAATGGGCTCGCTCACAGCTTCACCAAAAGCTTGTCCGACCATTCCTGCAGGAAGCGGATGACATCGTCCGCCACGTCCTGCGGATCCGCGTCGTAGTCGGCCGCAAGATCGGCGATGATGCGCTCGACGGTTGATTGCCCGTCGCAGCGGCGCAGTATGTCGAGACTGATGTCATTCGGCCAGAACACCTTCTCCGGCGCAAGCACGGCGAAGGCCAGTCGCACGGGGTCGTGCTGGATGCGCACATGCCTGGGCAGCGATGGCGCGGAGCGCAACGACACGATGGCTCTTTCGCGCGGCGCCGTCATGAAGCCGTCTCCGGGCGGAAGGCGCCGGGCGGTATGTTCCCCGGCGCGCCATAGGCATGCTGGAGCGCATCGAGCATGGCCCAGAGTATGTCGCATTTGAACACCAGCGCATCGATCGCCTGCTGCTGGCGTTCGGGCGTGTCGGCATGGACGAGCACATAGGCGAGGGCGAAGTCGGCGTCGCGCGATGCCTGTTCGGGCCGTCGCGTGAAATAGGCCAGCGTATCCTCGGTGATGTGCTCATATCTGGCCAGCATCGCCGGCACCCGCTCGCCGATGATGGCCGGCGAGAACATCTCGGTCAGCGAGGACGCGACTGCCTCGAGCAGCGTCCGGTTGGTGCAGAAGGAGAGATAGGCGCCGACGGCGAATCGGGTCGCCGGCAGCGCCAGCCTTTCGCTTTTGACCGCTTCGGCATCGAGCCCGAGCGAGGTCGCCAGATGCAGCCAGCGCGCGATGCCGCCACTCCAGCCGTCCTCGCCGTCATGGTCCTCGATGCGCTTGCGCCAGGCGGCGCGAAAAGCCGGATCTTCGGCACGAGCCAGGATCATGGCGTCCTTGCGCGGAATGACGGCCTGGTAGCAATAGCGGTTCAGCGCCCAGGCCTGCATTTCGGCCTTCGACAGGGCGCCACCGGTCATCCTGTGATGGAAAGGATGGCGGTTGTGGTAGCGCTCGTCGCCGACCCGCCGCAGCATGGCTTCGAGCTCGCGCTTTGACAGGCCGCCTCGGGCCGCATCGTGGAAATCGCTCAAAATTCCATCTCCATGCCGTCGGAGGCGACTTCCCAGCCAGCCGCCTTGATCGCCGCGTGCTCGGCGGAATTCTCGTCCAGAACAGGATTGGTGTTGTTGATATGGATGAAGATACGGCGAGCGATCTTCACATCGGCCAGACCGGCGATCGAACCCGCTTGCCCCGACATTGCGATGTGCCCCATGCGTGTGCCGGTTTTCTGGCCGACGCCGGCTGTGACCATCTCGTCGTCCGTGTAGACGGTGCCGTCGAACAGAAGGCAGGCGGCATCGGCCAGCCGCGTGCGCAACGCGGCATCGGTACGCGCGCAGCCCGGGACGAAGAAAACGGCGCCGCGACCGACCGCTCCGCTGATACGGACGCCGATCGTATCGCCCGTGTCGGAGCTGAAGTCTGCGCCGGCGTCCCCTCTTTGCTCGAGGTAGAGCGCGACCTTGCCGGGCACGGGAAAGGCCTCGATGGCAACGCCGGTCTCATGGCCGTCCGCGCCGCAGATCGCCATCTCTTCCGTCGGCGCCAGGAGGCGCCGGGGCACGATCGCCGGATCGAGGACATTGAAGATCGAATTGGCCTCCAACGTCGCCAGCACCTGCGCCGTCGCATAGATCGCGAAAGGCTCTCGCTCACGCAGGCTGAGCAAGCCGGCGACATGGTCCACATCGGCATTGGTCAGCACCACAGCGCGGATAGGCGTCGAGCGCAGCGGTGCGTCGGCCGCGGGCTGCAGCTCGGGCGTTTGCGCAATCTGCTGGCGGATGTCGGGCGATGCGTTGAAGAGAACCCAACCTGTTCCGTCCGCCGATACGGCGACGGACGATTGGGTTCGGGAGCGCAGACCGGGCACACCGGCGCGGGCCGCGCGGCTCAGGCGATAATTGCAGTTCCACTGCGGAAAGCCGCCTCCCGCCGCCGATCCGATGATCTTCACGCGCATGGCAATGCATGCCCCGCGGGCCAACTGACCGGCGCCACTTTTGCGGCTGCGGTCGATTTGCGTCCGCGTCTTCTGATATCGCAAAGAATTGCATGCCCCGTTGAGCAGGGCATGCAATTCACGGGCTACTTTTTCCGCCGGATTTCAGCAGGCAGATATCGCGAAATTTCGAAGCCCGCCGCCACCTGACACATGGTTGGTTTCTTCCAGGTCTTCTTCATCGAGTTCTCCTTTCTGCAGCTCGCACGGAGCGACGGCGCCGCCAATGCAAAGTGTTGGGCGTTGCTAGGCCGCCTGCAAGGCACGTTGATTGGCGTCGCTCTCACCAAGAGCGTTGAGCGCCTCGTCGGTTGCCGATTCTTCCTTCAAAGTCTGCCGGAGCAGTGGAAGAGCATCCTTGAGGCCGAGCTGTTCGGCCCATGCGATCAGCGTGCCGTAGCGCGCGATTTCATAATGCTCGACTGCTTGGGCGGCGCCAACCAGCCCTGCGTCAAGCGCCGGCTCGTCCTTGTACTCTTCGAGGATTTCCGAGCCCTCCTCGATGATGCCGTCAATGGCCGGGCAGGTCTTGCCCCTGGCCGGCTTGCCGAGCATGTCGAAGACTTGCTCCAGGCGGTCCACCTGGTCTTCGGTTTCCTTGAGGTGCTTTTCGAAAGCGGCGCTTATCTTTTCGGACTGTGCTGCTTTCGCCAGCTTTGGCAAAGCCTTCAGGATCTTCTTTTCCGCGTAGTAGAGGTCTTTTAGTCCGTCCAAGAACAGGCTTTCCAAGCCGTTCGAGGTCGCGGACGAAGCTTTTTTCGGCATCTTAGGTCCTCCTTGGGTGTAGGGATGTGCCTGCGGCACTCTTCCTAATCCGCCCGGAGACCCGAAGTTCCGACAAGAGTGTCATCATCGCTGGCGCCGTACTCTCAACGACTTGGCTCTGAAGGCAGTCCGGTCGATGAGGAAGTTAACTTCCGCCTTATCCGACATCGCGCATTCGCTCGATTTCCTCCGGCTCTTTGTCGTCCATTCCGGCGATCTCGTTGCGAGCCTTGTCGTTGGCCTTGATCAGCTCATCGAGCTTCGCCTGCAGCGCTTGGGTGTCGCGATGCTCGGCCCTTTGAATAAACAGCGTCATTGCCCAGGTGACCAGCGTCGCGGCGCCATGCCAGTCAAGCGTCTCCCGCTCGAAGAAGTACCAAGCAACAGTGTAGCCGCCCAAAACCAAAAAGGCCGCCGGTCGGGACGTCAGTGTGCCGACTTTGGTCAGCGCTTCTCGAAGCTGCAATGTTGCCATGCCTGCGAACGGCTGAGAGCAATCCGGGTTCCCGCTGGATATGTTGGGCTGCAACCTACCTCGAGGCGGCAACGTCCCCTCGTGTCAATCGCTCTCGCCGTGGAAAGCCATCGAGCAGATTGCCAGAGTGTTCAAGCTCCCCACGGTGCGGCGATCCGTTTCATTCCCCGCGGTCTAGGATTTGCGGGAACATCGGCGTCATCGTCCAGTTATCTCGCGTCAAGGAGGAGGTGCTCATGAACGCGACGAAAGAATTCCTGCGCAGCTGGCTGGAAGAGAATGTCGGCAACTTGCCCGCCGAAACCGAGATCAGCGTTCCGATGCTGGCGCAGCAATTCGAACAGGACGCCGACGCCGCCGGTTACGGTCGCGAGGTGCGGGAGCAGGAGGTCGGCAATATTGAAGACGCCATCCAACGCGCGCTGGACAAAATCGGCGAAGAAAACAGAGGGTCGGAATCCAGTCGAGATGAAGAGAATTCGCTGGCGCCTGTGATCGATACCCTGGAAGCCGTTGAGCCTGAACAGATACCGAGGGGTCCGGCAGGCCGGCCGACTAGTCTAGCGGATCTCCTTTGGCAAGCGCCGCGATTACCGCGTCCAGAACCGCCTTTGGGCAGGTCTCTCCTTCGCGCAGCGCTTCGAACAATGAGGTCACCACGCTTTCCAGCGTTTCGCCGTGATCCTTCGACAGTTTCGAAGCTGCTTGCGTGAGCGCTTCGAATTCCAAAAGGCTGAGTGGAGAGTGGCGCGTCATGGTTCCTCCATCGCGAGGCGGACGCAGCAGGCAACCGGACGCTTGCCGCAGTCGTAGAAGTGCAGCGGTTCAGCCTCAACCACATTTGTTGCAGTGAGCAGCCGTTGGTTCTGCCCGGTTGCGGAAGGTGGCGAGGCCGGTCGCGCCGCGCACGGAACAAAGGGCGGCCACAAAGGTTTGGACCCTGCCTCCAGCCTGCCCGGAAGCCAGCAGACATCCGACCAAAGCGGAGAAGGTGCTCAATGACGAAGTCGCGCCAAAACGAAGATCCTGTGCGATCCACTCCAAGCAGTGGTAGGACCGGCCAGCAAGCAGGAGCGGACAGGGATTCGCCGCAAGAAGATCCGGTTGAAGGCTCGCGGAAGGTTGTGGATCGCGAGCTCGCCCGGCAAAAGCTGTCGGGCGGGACTGATAAGAAGGAGGCCGAGCAAAGCCTGCGCGACCAAACCGAGGAAGAGACTGATCTGCCTCAGAAAGGGTCGGCCTGATAGCAAGCAGCCCACCACTGCAAAAATTCGCCTGCTTTCGCACCCCCGCCTAAATTCCAACCATGACGGCAAAGTCCAGGAAGAACCTGCTTCTGTTGCTTGCGGCCGCAACGTTCGGGCTGGCGCTCTATAACAATCTCCTGGCGAGACGGGCGTTGGCCGCACGTCCGCTCGGGCGCTTCATCCATCTCCGGGGAACGAAGCTGCATTTCCTGGAGGCGGGCCACGGGCAACCGCTTCTGCTGTTGCACGGCAATGGCGCCTCGGCGGAAGACTTCAAGACAAGCGGCATCTTCGGCAGGGCCGCCGCTAGATATCGCGTACTTGCCTTCGACAGGCCCGGCTTCGGCATGAGTCCACGCCCGGCCGGCAGACCTTGGACAGCAGCTGCCCAGGCCGACCTCATCGATGCCGCGGTCGCGAAACTCGGCATCGAGCGCTACATGGTTGTCGGCCATTCCTGGGGAGCAGCGGTGGCGCTCGAAATGGCGCGCCGGCATCCCCGGTCGGTTGCCGGCGCCGTTGTCGTCGCCGGCTATCATTACCCGTCGCCAAGGCTTGCCCTTGTCATCTCCGCGCTGCCGGCGGTTCCGCTGATCGGGACGGTGCTGCGCCACGCGGTGCTGCCTTCGCTAGTCAGGCTGAACTGGCGCTGGGCGATGAAGAAGATTTTTCATCCGGCAACGATCGCGATCCCTTTCGCGACAACGACAAGAGGGTTGGCGAGCCGGCCCTCGCAACTGCGATCCATCTCCGCTGAATCCTTCCTGATGCTGGCATCGGCACTTTTCCCAAATCGCCAATATGCCGAAATCGCCGTCCCTGTCGGGATAATTGCCGGCGCGGGCGACCAGCTGTTCGATGCCAAGACCGAGGCGCTGCGGTTGCAAGGCGAGATAAGCCATTCACTTCTGGATATCGTCCCGGGTGCCGGACATATGGTGCATCAAAGCAATCCGAAGGCGATCCTAGCGATGATCGACAAGGTTGCGGCTTTTGCCAATATTGGTGACATGGCGAAGCGCCGGCTCGTACGACATGATTAAGTGCGCGGGGCCCGCGGAACAAAGTAATACGGCCGAGGTCCGGCGGGCTTCCAACGGAGAACCAGCCTCGTTTTTTACCGACAAGAAATTGCAATTCCCGGCCAGGGTAGAAGAGCCGAAAGCTGTCTACGCGCGCGCCCTGCAGCAGGCATCGGTGGCGCAAATCCCGAACACGGAGGAACTTTCCCGTGGGTGCGGCTTTATCATCGTGATTTCAAGCGATTGCAACGAGTGGAAGATGTTGCGCACCGTTGCCCGGCCGTGCCGGGCCTCCCTGCCTCTGCTGGCGCTGGCGCTTGCCTCCTGCTCCTCGTCTGAAACCGTCGACCAGCAATCGAAGCTTGCAGCCTCGACGGTACAGTCGGCGGTGATGGTAAGTGATGCCTGGCTCGCCGGCGCCGCGCCGTCCCGCTACGCATCGTCCGCCTTGCAATCCTTTGCCGAGACACTCGCCGACGCCGGCCGGCAAGTGCAATCGGCGTCTCCGTCCGACCAGGCAAAGCGGGATGCGCTGGCAGAGGCTCTCAGCAGGCTGTCGAACGCGGCAAGGCGGGCCAAGGACGCGGTCGAGGCCGGACAGCACGCCGAGGCCAGCCAGGCGCAGCAGGAACTTCGCGCCGCGCAAGGCGACCTCGCCGCCGCCTATCGACAATACTTCTCGCCGGGCCGATGAAGAAGCTGCTCGAGATCTCGCTTGGTGTCGTCACCAGCGTCGGCGGCTTCCTGGAGGTCGGGTCGATGGCGACGGCGGCACAGGCCGGCGCGCTGTTCGGCTTCCAGCTCATCTGGGCGGTCGTGCTCGGCACCATCTGCATCATCTTCCTGGTCGAGATGGCCGGCCGCTTCGCTGCGGTCAGTCATCACACCATCGCTGACGGCATCCGCGAGAGGTTCGGCTTCAATGCGTTCATCTGGCCGCTGCTTGCGGTCTTGCTGGTCAACTTCCTGGTGCTTTCCGCCGAGATCGGCGGTGTTGCCATTGCCGCCGAGCTCGCAACGGGTATCGGCTTCCAATGGTGGGCCTTGCCGGTGGCTTTCCTGGCGTGGCTGCTGCTGTGGAAAGGAACGTTTGGCCTCATCGAGAAAGGGGTGTCGATGCTTGGCCTCGTCACCGTGTGCTTCGTCGTCGCGGCCGTGATGCTTCGGCCTGAATGGAAAGAAGTGGCTGTCGGCGCCGTGCCCAGCCTGCCGCACCACGACACGGCGAAATACTGGTTCATGGCCGTCAGCATTCTCGGCGCCTCGATCTCGCCTTACCTTTTCATGTTCTATTCCTCCGGCGCGATCGAGGATCAGTGGGACAAGAGCTATCTCGGCACCAATCGGGCGATTGCCGGCCTCGGCATGAGTTTCGGCGGGACGATTTCCGTGGGCGTTCTCGTCGTGGCCGCGCTCGTGCTTGGCGCTCATGGCGTTACCGAAGTGGACGACTATAACCAGCTGCCATTGATGCTGATTCCGATATTCGGCTTCTGGGGCTTTGTCCTTTTCGTTGCTTCGCTGGCAATCGCCTGCTTTGGCGCCGCGCTCGAAGTGGCCTTGCAGCAGGCCTATCTCGTCGCACAAGGGTTCGGCTGGAACTGGGGCGAGGATCTCAAGCCCCGCGACGATCCCGGTTTCAGCCTGGTCTACACGCTGACGCTCTTCCTTGCCGCCGTTCCGATCACGCTCGGTCTCGACCCGTTGAAGCTCACTATCTTCTCGATGGCGCTGACCGCGGCGAGCCTGCCGCTGACGGTCGTGCCTTTCCTTTTCCTGCTGAATGACGACCGCTATGTCGGCGAGCACCGCAACGGCGTGGTTTCCAACGCGGCCGTGATCTTCGTCATCGCGCTCGGCTTCGTGCTGGCGGTGGTGTCCATTCCACTGCAGATATTCGGAGGTACGTGATGCAGTTGCTGCGCGACATACTGGACAAGCAGGTCGTCGATCGCGAGCAGGTCAAGATCGGCAAGGTGGACAGCATTGTCGCCGAGCTGACGCCGGGCAAGCAGCCCAGTGTAAGTGCCGTTGAACTCGGCTCGATCGCGCTGGCGCGACGGCTTGGCTCGGCGCCCGCAAGATGGACGGCGAAGCTCGCGGCAAGGCTGAGCGGCAAGCAGCAGGCACGGCCCCACCGGATCGCCTGGGACAAGGTGCGCGATATCGGCGTCGACTTAGAATTCGAAATCGACGTCCGCCGGACCAGGATCTTCGCCTGGCAGGACTGGCTGCGCGAACATGTGGTCGGCCGAATACCGGGAGCGTGAGCATGGCGACTGTACACCTCGATCACCTTGCCGGCAGGCGCGTGTTCTCCGAGCACGGCAGGAGCATCGGCTATATCGAGGAGATCATCGCCGAGCGGGACGGCAGCGACCTTGTCGTCACCGAATTCCATGTCGGGATCTTTGCCGCGTTCGAGCGCTTGTCCGCTTCGACCATCGGCACCGCCTTGCTCGACTTCTTCGCGTTGCGGCGGCGTGAAGGCCTTTATCGCATTCCCTGGGACAAGCTCGATATTTCCGATCCGACGCGCCCCAGGCTGCTCTGCCGCGACGAGGAGCTTGCCGCTTTCAAGGCGAAGCCCGAGGGCAAATGACGATTTGCTAAAAAGCTGCCCATGCGGGGGAACATAGCAGCCTGCGCGAAGTTGGATTCGCATGGAGGAGGCTGCGCCATGAACAGTGTCATCTATCTCATCGGTCTGATCGTCGTTGTGCTCGCGGTGCTTTCCTTCCTCGGTTTTCACTAGGAGGCACCATGCAGCGCGAGAACGATCGGGGCCGCGAGCCCGCCGACTTTGGCAAGGCAAAGGACGAACTTGCCGACAGGATCCAGGAGGAAACCCAAAGCGCGGGTGAAGCGCTTCACGATGCCCGCGACGAGGTCGCCCGCAGGGCGGGGGCGTATGCGGCCGAAGCCCGGCAGGCGGTCGCCGAAAAAGCCGAGCAGGCGCAGCGCGATATCGGATCGAGCCTGTCCGCTTTCGGCGGCGCGCTGCGCGCCGCGAGCGATCACCTGGCCGAGAGCGACCAGGGCGCGGCCTCGAAATTCATGCAGGAGGCCGCGAGCGGGCTGGAACAGCTGTCCTCCTCGTTGAAGGAGAAGCCGTTCGGACAGGTGCTTGAAGACGTCCAGTCCTTTGGCCGCCAGAATCCTGGAGCGCTTCTTGCCGGTTCGGTTCTGGCGGGACTGGCGCTTGGCCGTTTCATAAAGGCTTCGCCGCCCGGCACGCGCCTCCCGACGCAGGGCGCGGCCACGCCTGAATATCCCAGCCAAACCGGCATGGGAACGGACGCAGACCGGGATGACCCTCCAGCGAACTGGGGTTCAGACGGCGGCATACCGGGGAAGGCAGCGGAGCTGAAGAAATGAGCATTCAGGACAATCCAAGTCTCGGCACATTGGTTGCCGATCTGGCGCAACAGGTGAGCACGCTCGTGCAAACGGAGGCCAGGCTCCTAAGGGCGGAAATCTCGGAGAGCGCGACCAAGGCCGGCGCGGGCGCCGTCGAGGTGCTGGGCGGCGCGATATGCCTGCTCGCGGCGCTTTTGGTCTTGTTGCAGGCGCTTGTCATCGCCCTGGCTCGCCTTGGTCTGGGTGCAGGATGGTCCGCCTTGCTCGTCGGTGTGGTGGTTGCCGTTCTGGGCGTGATCCTGTTGCGGACGGGCATGGCAAGCATGGCGCCCTCCGAGCTCGCGCCGGACCGTACACAAGAACAGCTCAAGCGTGACGTGAACGTGATCAAGGAACAAGCGAGATGACCGAGAAATCCGCAGCCGAGCTCGAACGCGAGGCGGAAGCCACGCGCGCAAGGGTGGTGGCGACCGCCGACTCCATTCGCGACAAGATGACCCCGGGCCAGCTCTTCGACGAGTTCACGGGGCTTTTCAGGAATGGCACGGGCTCCGACATGCTCCACAACCTGAAGGTCCAGGTTCGGGACAATCCATTACCTCTGACCATGATCGGCGCGGGTCTGGCCTGGCTGATGTTGGGCAGTGGCGCTTCGAGCGCGTCGACTGGCACCGATCGCGTGACGCGGCGCGGTTCCGGGCCCGATCAGGGAGCATTTGGGGCTGGAATGAGTTCGACGGCCTCGAATGCGGCAGGCTCTGTTGGCGAAGCAGCCAGCGGAGCGGCCGCAACCGTCTCGGGAATGGCAGGCGAAGCAGCCGGTGCAGTGTCGGACATGGCAAGCAGCGCTGCGGACAAGCTTGCGAGCTCGGCGGCAGCTACGGCCGACATGGCGACAAGCGCCGGCCGGTCCGCGCACAATCTGCTGCAGGACCAGCCTCTCGCTGCGGCCGCCGTCGGCCTCGCCATCGGAGCTGCGATCGGCGCCATGCTGCCCCACACGGAACTCGAGGACGAGCAATTGGGCGGCTATCGCGAGAAGCTTCGGGACACTGCCGAAGAGACTTTGAAAGAAGGCCTCGACGCCGCAAAGCAAGTTGCGGCCGAAGCCTACCAGACGGCGAGCGACGAAGCCGGACGGCTGGCGTCAAACGAGGGGACGCTGGCCGACAAGGTCGGCGGTGTCGTCAAGGCCACTGCCGACAAGGCCGACGAGTCGGTGCGCGAGAAGCTCTCCGATTCCGATCCGTTCTCGCGGGAATCGTAACCGGAACTCACGTTCAAGGAACAATGCACGCCGCCGGCGGTTCGGGCGGCGTCAGATCGATGGAGATACTACAATGGCTGAATCGCGCGAATGGCTTGTCCAATGGTTGAGGGACGCTCACGCCATGGAGGAACAGGCAGAGACAATGCTGTCGGGGCAATTGAGCCGGATTGAGAGTTACCCTGAGCTCAGCGAGCGAATTCGTTCTCATCTGGAAGAGACGAAAGAGCAGGCAAGGCGGCTGAAGAGTTGCCTGGACGGGCTCGACGAAGGATCGTCCATGCTGAAGGATGCAGGCGGCAAGCTGACTGCCACGGCGCAGTCGATCAGCGGCGTGTTCGCCGGCGACGAAGTCATGAAAGGCTCGCTGGCGAGCTACACTTTCGAACATATGGAAATCGCCTCTTACACGATCCTCATCGCCGCCGCCAATGCCGCGGGCGAGGCCGAGATTGCCCGCGTGTGCGAACAGAACCTGCGTGAGGAGGAAGCGATGGCCGAGTGGCTGAAGAGCAACCTGCCGCAGGTCACAGAACAATTCCTGGCGCGGGCAGACATGGACAGCGACAGCGCGAAACGCTGATTTTGGAAGCAGGAACAATCGGAGGTTCCACAAGTTGGAGCCCAGGTCGGTCCTCCCACCACCGGTCTAGGCTCCGGGCCCACACTGCTTTGCAGCAGGGCGGGCTCGACTCGGTTTGCCGTCCAGGAACATTCCTCGTCGAAAATCATTAGGGTCTCTGCCGTCCTGGAGTTCCCGTGGCGATTTCGAACATCCAACTTGGCTTGCTCGACCTGAATCAGACGAGGCTGGCTCTGGCGTTTGTCGGTCTGCTCGCCGTCGCCGTCCCCGCGCTTGCCGAGCCGCAGACGATGGTGATCGGCTATCTCGGCGAACAGCGCAAACTGCCTCTATCCCTTGGGCCGTTGGACGAGGCCGTCACAGATGATGGTCTGCAAGGCGCCAGACTGGCCATTGCCGACGACGCCGGCACCGGCCGCCTTCTCGGCCAGCAATTTCGGCTGCAAGAAAGGGTTCTCAAGCCGGGCGAAGCACCTGCCGAAGCTGTCAACGCGTTCGCGGCCGCCGGCATCAGCTTCGTCGTTGCCGATCTCGATGCCGCGCAATTGCTGCAGGCGAGCGCAGCGCCCGGTGCCGAGCGTATGATGCTCTTCAACAGCCGCGATCCTGATGACAGCCTGCGTCAGGAGGACTGCCGAAGAAACGTTCTGCACACCATTCCGAGCCGCGCCATGCTGGCCGACGCCCTGGCGCAATACCTGGTCTGGAAAGGCTGGCAGCACTGGTTCCTGCTGACTGGTCCGCATCCCGACGACCTGGCCATGGCGGCGGCCTTTCGGCGGGCAGCGACGCGTTTCGGGGCGCAGATCACCATCGACAAACCTTGGACGTTCCGGCCCGCCAACGGCCGCGCCGACACCGGACATGTCACGCTCCAGACGGAGATCCCTGCTGCAACGCAGGTCGGCGACTATGATGTTCTGGTCGTCGCCGATGAAGCCGACGAGTTCGGCGCTTATCTCGAGGGGCGCACCGCCTTGCCGAGGACGGTGGCCGGGACGCAAGGGCTGGTCGCCACCGGCTGGAGCGCGGTCGACGAAGAATGGGGCGCCACGCAGCTCCAGGACCGCTTTCACAAGCTGGCCGGACGCTGGATGCTGCCCAGCGACTACGCCGCCTGGCTGGCGGTCAGAAGCGTCGGCGAGGCGGCAACGCGGCTGCACAGCCTCGATCCGACTGCGATAGCAAAGTATCTGCGCAGCGACGATTTCCTGCTCGCCGGCTTCAAAGGACAAGGGCTGAGTTTCCGTCCGTGGGACGGGCAGATGCGCCAGCCCATCTTGATCGCGGGCCCCCGGCTGCTCGTTTCCAGTTCGCCACAACCGGGTTTTCTGCATCAGCGCACGCCGCTCGACACTCTGGGCATCGATCTGGAGGAGAGCACATGCAAACGCTGATCGCGCTCGTGCTGGTGTTGGTCCTTGTCCCGCCCGCGGCGGCCGAGACGATTTACGTCTCTAATGAGCAGGACAACACCGTGGCGGTCGTCGATGGGGCGACCATGACACTGCAGGCGGGGATCGATGTCGGCCGGCGCCCGCGCGGCATGGCGCTTTCGGTTGACAAGAAGACGCTGTTCGTTGCCGAAGGCGACGACAACCGCATCGACGTGGTCGATCTCGCGAAGCGGCAGATAGTCGGACAACTGCCTTCTGGCGCCGATCCGGAATTCTTTGTCGTGCACCCGGACGGCAAGCGGCTCTTCGTCGCCAATGAGAACGACAACCAGGTCTCGGTGGTGGATATAGCTGGCGCGAAAATCATTGGCACAGTCGATGTCGGTGTCGAGCCGGAGGGAATGGCGGTCAGCGCCGATGGCCGAACCGTCGCCTGCACGTCGGAGACGACGAGCATGGTCCATCTCATCGACGCCACTACGCTCGAACTCATCGACAATCTGCTCGTCGACACGCGGCCGCGCGCCGCGGCGTTCTCGGTCGACGGCAAGCAATTATGGGTGTCGTCCGAAATCCGAGGCACCGTCACGGTCTTCGACACCGCGACACGCGCTCAAACTGGCAAGATCGAGTTCGAGGTGCCGGGTATCCGGCGTGAGGGCGTGCAAGCGGTCGGCATCGAGATGTCACGCGACGGCGCGGCTGCCTATGTCGCGCTCGGCCCGGCTAACAGGATTGCCGAGGTCGACACGAAGACATTCACGGTCAGGCGCCTCTATCTCGTCGGCCAGCGGCCCTGGCATGTCGCGCTCTCTGACGACCAGAAGCAACTGATCAGCGCGAACGGCAACTCCGGCGATATCTCCTTCATCGACCTGGAGAACCAGGAGGTCGTGAAGTCGCTGCCGGTGGGGCGCGGTCCATGGGGCGTCGTGATCGGCCCATGACCGCCCTGGCGATCGAGAATCTTAGCCACAGCTTCGGAACCCGGCAGGTTCTCCAGAATGTCTCGTTCACTGTTGCTGAAGGCAGAATGTGCATCCTGCTTGGCCGTAACGGCGCCGGAAAGACGACATTGTTCTCGCTGATCACCGGTCTCTACTACGCGCGCACCGGGCTGGTGCGTGTGTTCGATATGGCGATGCAGGCGAACCCGTCCGCCGCGCTCGCGCAAATGGGCGTCGTCTTCCAGTTGCCGACGCTCGATCTCGATCTAACACCGGGCGAGAACCTGCGCTACCACGCCGCGCTGCATGGACTTCCGACGGAACTGACCAAGGCGCGCTCACGGGAGGAATTGAGCCGCCTCGAGGTGCTGGACAGGATCGACGATCGGACCCGCGCGCTATCCGGCGGCCAGCGCCGGCGCGTGGAGATTGCGCGGGCGCTGATGCACAGCCCGCGCCTGCTGCTGCTCGACGAGCCGACCACCGGGCTTGACGTGCCGGGACGGCGCGCGCTCGAGCAGCATGTAAGGGACCTTTGCCGGGAACGTGGCATCGCCGTCCTATGGGCGACGCATTTTCTCGAAGAAGTAGCGGCCGACGATGACGTCGTGGTGCTGGATCGGGGTAGGGTTTGCTGGACCGGCCCCACGGACCGCATCGCGCCCGAACTCGGCGTGGTAAGCGTCGCTGAAGCATTCGCCTTGCTGACGGGTTCGCCATGAAAGTCGATCACGCATTACGGGCACTCGACGGCATCTTGCGGCGGGAAATGCTGCGCTCGCTGCGGCAGCGCGCGCGCCTGTTCTCCGCAATGGTGAGGCCGCTGGTCTGGCTGGCGATTTTCGCGGCCGGCTTCCGCTCCGTTCTCGGCCTGTCGATCACGCCGCCCTACCAGACCTATGTTCTTTACGAGGTCTATGTAGTGCCTGGGCTGGCGGCCATGATGCTGCTGTTCCATGCCATGGCGAGCTCGCTGGCCATGGTCTATGACCGCGAGATGGGCAGCATGCGCCTGTTGCTAACGGCTCCGCTGCCGCGCTGGTACCTGCTTGCCGCGCGCCTGCTTGCCAGCGTGATTGTCGGCCTGCCGCTCGTCTATCTGTTTCTTTTCGTGGCGCGCTTCTGGGACGTACGGCCGCCGATCCTGGGCTATGTCGCCGTGTTCCCGGCGCTCGTGCTGTCGGGCTTGATGCTCGGCGCGTTCGGTCTGTTGGTCTCCTCGATGTCCACTCAGATGGAAAACTTCGCCGGCGTGATGAATTTCGTCATCTTCCCGATGTTCTTCGCCTCGACAGCGCTCTATCCGATCTGGCGCCTCGCTGAAGCCGGTCCGGTGCTGGCGACGATCGCCGCCTGGAATCCATTCAGCTCGGCGGTCGAGTTGATCCGCTTTACGCTCTACCTGCGGTTCGAAATGGGTTCCATGCTCGTTGTTGTCGCCTGTCTCGTGGCATTCTTCCTCGCGGCGGTGGCCGGTTATGATCCCGGTCGCGGCCTGTGGTCCCGGCGTGGCGGCGAGGGCTGATCATCTGAGGGCATAGAGATAGGCCGCGATGTCGCGCGCCTGCTGCTCGGTGATCCTCGTCGAGGGCATGGCGGTGTGCGGATTGATTTCCCGTGCCGAGCGGATCCAGCGGATCAGGTTCTCCGGGTTGTTCGCCAGCACACCGCCGATGTAGACGCGCCCGGCCAGGCTGCCGTCCAGCCGCGGCCCGACCTGGCCTTGCGCCCCCGGCACCCCGGGAATCGTATGGCAGCCTGAGCAGCCATTCGCTGTCATGATAGGAATGGCGCGCGCGCCCACGCCGCCGGTCGCCACGTCCGACTCGTGTTGGACACGCTCGCGGCGGTCGAGCCACAAGGTCGTCGCCGCGATTACGACCACCAGAAGCACGATCGCGACGAGGACGCCCCCGAGCAGCCTAACCAGGTCGGAGCGCATGGGCCGCCTCCCTGGTTCCGCTGTTGCTTATCCAAAGGCCGGCGAGCAGCAGAGCGGCTCCGCCGTAGATCAGCCCGGCCGGCACCCACATCACAAGCCCGGCGAGTTGCTGATCCTCGAGCGGACTCAGGCGCCAGAGCGCGGCGCCGGAGGCATTCTCCGGATACCAGAGTTTTGGCGAGACCAGCAGCAGGACGCCGAGCAAGCCGGTGTGAAGCGAGGTGAAGAAAAGATGCATGACGGAAATGCCATAGGTCTGCTGTCGGCCGGAACGCGGCAGAAGCACCCACCAGAACAGCAGGGCGGTGCCGAGGAAGCTCGCATGCTGCGCATAATGCAGCACACCCTGCTGCAGCGCTGCCTCGAAGAGCACCGGAACATGCCAGATCCAGATCGCTATCCCATGAAGGATCGTCGCGCTGAGCGGGCGAGCGGCGAAAGCCCAGAGCGCCTGCAGCACCTTGCCACGAGTGACGTTTCCCGTCCCTCGGCGGAGTGTGGTTGGCAATGCCCACATCAAGGCCGCGCCGGGACAGGCGGCGACAAGAAGCGGCGCCGCCACGGCCATCAGCAACTCATGCTCGATCATATGGGCGGAAAATACCAGCTCGCCGAGCGCATGGATGGGGCTGACCAGCGCAACGGCCAGCACGCTCCAGCCGGCCGCGAACAACAGAGCTTGCCGTAGCCGTTCGGGACGGCCCCGGCCGCTGCGACGCCACAGACGGCCCGCGCCGAGCGCATAGATTAGTGCTATCGCAGCCAAGGGAGACGTGATGGGAAGCGCCAACGTCCATCCGGCCCCCGGCGCACCGGCGCCGTAGCATATCGAGGTGGAGAAGAAGGCGTCCAAGCTCATCGCAGGCACTCGTCGAGGATGAGCGCTGCGCTGCCCTGCATGATGATGACGAGGGCGAACAGCAATGCCGCGAGAATGCCGAGATCGGCGACGAAACGTTCGGTGCTGCGGGTGCGCTCCGGTTTGAACGCCGCGCCGCCCTGCCGCTTCGCCCGCCATGACAGCGCGCCACCAAGCAGCGAAAACACCGCGAGCAACAGCGCCACCGGTAGCACCACCTGGACCTGGCGATTGCATTGCCAATGCACGAGCGAATAGTTCAGCTGCGTCGAGATTGCCCAGGCCAAAGGCCCCGACAACAAACCTCCCCAGGACGTGCCCAGCCGCAGCGCGCGCATCTCAGCCTAACCTCGGTAGCCAGTAGATGAGGAGGTAGATCGGAATCCAGGTGAGGACCACGAAGTCCCAGTAGAAGACATTGTCGCCGACATCGCCGAAGCGCCGGCCGCTATAGCCATGGTGCGTGAACATCAACACCGTCAGGACAATCGTATCGCCGACATCGGTGATCAGATGCGTGGTGTGGAGACCAAGCAGCACCCAGAGCATCGAGCCGTAGGCATTCGTGTCCCAGTAGATATTCAGGGCGGGAAACTCGAACCAGCGCACGACAAGAGGCGCGAGGCCGAGCAGCGACATCACCACCATTCCGATCCGCACGGACCGCATGGCGCATCGCTTGGCATAGCCGTTGAGGATGTGGTTGGGCACCAGGCTGGCGATGAGAAGCAGCGTCACGATGGTTCCCGGCCAATGGTTGGGCTGCGGAGCGCTCAGGCGCCAGTTGGGCCACAAAGTAACGAGGTAGAGGTAAGCGCCGGCGGCTAGCGCGAAGCCCATGCCTTCCAGCGCCATGAAGCCAAGCGTGCCCCACCAGGTCGGGCTGCGCGGGCCATGGCCAAAGGTCGGGAGGCCGGTAAGATCGAGGGCGGGACGCTGGTTCATTCCTCGTCCTCCGGATCGGCCTTCGGCCAGAACCAGCCGACCAAGGTGACGGCGATCGGCGCGGCGCCCCAGATGATCGCCCAGGGCGTGAAGATCGAGTACAGGAAGGTGGCGCCGACGGCGATGGCCGCCAACAGCGGCCAGATCGACGGCGTCGCCGATTTTTCGCGGATGTCGGGATGGGCTTCCGCCACGGTGGAGACGAGCAATTCGCGAACGTCGACCCGAAGCCCGGTCGCGACAGGAAGCGCCCCGCGTTCGGCCCAGAGCGGCTCGACATTCGTCACGATCGGAATGCGCGCGAAATTATAGCCGGGCGGTGGCGAGGACGTCGCCCATTCAAGCGTGCCGGCATCCCAGGGATTGTCGCCTGCGGGCGTGCCCCTTAGCGCGCCATGAACCAAGTTGAACGCAAACAGGACGAAGCTCAGGAAGAAGAGCACCGCGCCGGCGCTGATGAAGAGATTGATGTTCCCCCAGCCGAGCTCGGCCGGATAGGTGTAGACCCTGCGCGGCATGCCCCACAGGCCGACGATGTGCATAGGGAAGAATGCCGCGTTGAAGCCGATCATCGCCAGCCAGAAATGCCAGCGTCCGAGGCGCTCGCTCATCATGCGGCCGGTGATTTTGGGGAACCAGAAATAGGCGGCCGCGAGCAGCGGGAAGACCGAACCCCCGATCAGCACGTAGTGGAAATGGGCGACGACGAAATAGGTGTCGTGCACCTGCAGGTCGAGCGGCACCGAGGCGAGCATGACGCCGGTAAGTCCGCCGATGACGAAGGTGAAGAAGAAGCCGAAGACGAACAGCAGCGGTGTACGGATCACCGGCCTGCCGTCCCAGAGAGTGGCCAGCCAGCAGAAGATCTGAACGCCGTTGGGGATGGCGATCAACATGCTGGATGCGGTGAAGAAGCTCGCGCCGAGCTTCGGCAGCCCGGTTGCGAACATGTGGTGGACCCAGAGGCCGAACGACAGGAAACCGACCGCGATCAGCGACAGGACCAGCCCGAGATGGCCGAAGGCCGGGCGCCGGGCGAAGACCGGAATGATTGCGGAGACCATGCCGGTGGCCGGCAGGAAGATGATGTAGACTTCG
Source organism: Mesorhizobium sp. M2A.F.Ca.ET.046.03.2.1 (assembly GCF_003952425.1). Classification (NCBI taxonomy): domain Bacteria; kingdom Pseudomonadati; phylum Pseudomonadota; class Alphaproteobacteria; order Hyphomicrobiales; family Phyllobacteriaceae; genus Mesorhizobium; species Mesorhizobium sp. M2A.F.Ca.ET.046.03.2.1. Next base: position 4,648,770 of record NZ_CP034449.1, read on the forward strand.
GGATGGCCGAAGAACCAGAACAGGTGCTGGAACAGCAGCGCGTCGCCGCCCTCGGCCGGGTTGAAGATATGCGTGCCGACGAGCCGGTCGAGGATCAGGAAGGTCGAGGTGATCATCACCGCCGGCATGGCGAAGACGACGAGGAAGGACGTGACCAGGAGGGCCCAGACATAGAGCGGGATCTTGTCCAACGACATGCCCGGCGCGCGTTGCTTGAACACGGTCACGATGGTCGCGACGGCGACGGCCAGTGAGGATACCTCGGTATAGGTGATCATCTGCGCCCAGACGTCGGCGCGCTTGCCCGGACCGTATTCCGGTCCGGACAGCGGCACATAGGCGAACCAGCCGACATCCGGCGCCATCGCGAGGGCGAACGACACCCAGGCAAAGAGGCCACCCGAAAGATAGACCCAATAGCTGAAGGCGTTGAGGCGGGGGAAGGCGATGTTGCGGGTGCCGACCATCAACGGCACCAAGTAAATGCCGGTCGCCTGCACAATGGGCACGGCGAATAGGAACATCATGGTGACGCCGTGCATCGTGAACAGCTGGTTGTAGAGGTCCGGGCCGATCAGGCCACGCTGCGGGCCCGAGAGCTGGATGCGCATGGCCACGGCGTTGAGTCCGCCCAGGCACAGGAAAAGGAAGGCGGTGATCAGGTAGCGGCGTGCGATGACCTTGTGATCGACGCTCGACAGCGCGCCGATGATTCCGGGAGGCGTCCGCCACGTCCGCGCCAACCAGCGATGCAAGCTGGCGTCGTCCATGCCGGTGTCGCGCGGCCCGTCACGCTCTGGTGCTATATCGCCCCTGACGGACGTTTCCCGCTCCGGCGGCAGATCGCGTTCGCTGGTGAGATCCGCGCTGCTCATTTCAGCCCCTCGAGATAGGCAACGATGGCGTTGAGTTCGTCGCCGCTCAGATCGACCACCGGCATGTGCGAGCCGGGCTTCACGCCTTGCGGGTCAGCGATCCAGGCGGCGAGGTTGCCTCGGCTCATCGTCAATGTTCCGGCCGCGAGCGTCTGCCGGCTGGCGAGATGGGTGAGATCGGGCGCGACCGTTCCGCCCGCCGGCGTGCCGCCGATCTTGTGACACATCACGCAGGGGCGTTTCAGGAAGAGGTTCTCGCCGGCCTTGGCCTCGTCGCCTGTTGGAACGGCGGCCGGCTCCAACTGGTCATTCCACCAGGCATCGAACTTCGCGCGCGGCTCGGCGATGATGAAGGTGCCCATATTCGCGTGCTGCGCGCCGCAGAACTCGGCGCATTGGCCTCGGTAGACACCGGGCTTGTCGGCCTTGATATCGAGCACATTCATTCGGCCGGGAATGAGGTCTAGCTTGCCGGAAAGGCTCGGCACCCAGAAGGAATGGATGACGTCGGTCGAGGTGAGAAGAAGCCGCACGGGTTCGCCGGCGGGAATATGGATCTCGTTGGCCGTGGTCAGGATGCGGCTCGGCGTGGCGTCTTCGTAGCGCACCTCCCACCACCATTGATGACCGGTGACGCGAATGGTCAGCGCGGCGTCCGAGCCGATCGCGGCAAGGGTTCTGTTGGCGAAGAAGCTGAGCAAGGTCAGACCGACCAGGATCACGGCGGTCAGCCCGACAGCGATCATCACCACGCGCAGCTTGCGGCTGTCGGCGCCGGCGTCCAGCGCAAGCGGCTCGGCATGTTGCCGGGACCGCATCAGCAACGGCACGGCAAGGGCGGCCATCACCAGCACCCACACCACCGCACACAGGCCGGTGAAGAACCAGATCAGCCATGCGAGCTCGCTCGCCGCCGGACCTTTCGGGTCAAGCGCCGATTGCCAGCCTGCGCATCCCTGAAGAAACAGGGCGATTGCCGTGGCGAACGCAATCGAGGCGAGGCGTTTCACGGCGACTTCCCCAGCGTGGCGGCATCCGGCATGCGGTTTTCGGACGGATGCGCCATCATGTCGTCATTGCGCGACGGCGCGGCGGAGGAGGGCGCGTTGCCGCTAAGCGAGCGAACGAAGGCCGCAAGCTCCCAGATCTGGTCGTCGGGGATCTTGTCGCGGAAGCTCGGCATGCCGTTCGGGCGGCCGTCGCGGATCGTGGCATGGATACTCTCCATCGAGCTGCCATAGATCCACTTTTCGTCCATCAGCGCTGGGCCCATGCCGCCGCCGCCATTGGCATGGCATCCCGAACAGTTGAACCAGCCGAACAGGCGCTTGCCTTCGCTCAGATGAAAGGCATTGGCCTCGAAGCTCGCCGCCTTGTTGTCCGTGGGGGAGGGGCGCTGCCCGCCGGGTTCCAGCGTTGTCACCGGAGTCGGCTGCTCGCCGGAGCCGAGCGCCGATTGCGGACGTGTGTCCCGTTCCTCGCGCTGGCAGGCAGAAAGGGCCAGCGACGCGAGCAGGAGCAGCGCGGCAACCGGTCTCATCGCACAGGCCTCCCGGAGGCGTCGAGGCGCGGCACAGCATATTGACCCAGCAGGGCGTCTATTTCGGCCTTGTGCCTGGCGAGAGCGCTGTTCACATCACCACGCAGCGCATCGTCCTCACGCCGAACGCCCATAGAGATATCGTAAATCATGGGCAGTTGCGGTCCGTCTATGCGCGGCGTGACGGGCGTGATGCGTAGCGGCACCCTCTGCTTCTGGGCGAAATAGCCGGCAAGCGGACCCCACACCACGGCGACGTCGATCTCGCCGCTCGCCACCGCGTCGACGATGCGCGCGGGCGGATTGGGAGCGGAGTAATCGCCATAGACGGGGTAGCCGATGAGGTGCCCGACGATGCCGCGGCGGCCAAGCGCCTGGACAGGAGGCGAGTTGGCGCCGTCGTCGCCGATGAGTTGAACGCCGATGCGCAAGTCGCGCAGCCGCGGGTCGTTGAAGGAGGTCACGTCCGGGCTGTCCTGGCGCGTCACGAAGACATAGGACGACCGATAATAGGGCGTGGTGGTGCGCAGCATTTCGAGATTGGCAGGCGTGCCGGGCACGAGGTCGCACAGTCCCGCCTTTAGCGTGTTGCGCACGAAGCCGCGGCGCTGCGCCCACCAGGTATAGGTCAGCTTGGCCCCGAGATCGTCGGCGATGATTTGCGCGATCCTGTTTTCGAAGCCCTGGCCGGCCGCGTTGGAAAAGGGCAAGTTATTCGGGTCGGCGCAGACCCTGAGCTCACGAGGGCCGGCCGTCGCCGGCAAGAGCAGCAAGGCGACCGCGGCGATGCCGAGCGCCATGCGCGTGAGCAGCTTCTGGGCCACGCCGTGGATCAAGCCGAATGCATCAGGGCAGACGGAACACATAAAGCGTGCCTCCCGCCGTGGTCGCGTTCTTCAGGTCCTTCATCGCATTGACGAAACCGAGCGCGGCGGTGGCATCGCGCGGGTCGAGGTCGCCCGAAACGATGGCGCCGGCCCAGCCGCCGACGCCGGACAAAACGGCGACATATTGGTGGCCATCCGGGCCACGATAGGTGATGGGTTGACCGATGATGCCGGACGAGGTCTTGAACTGCCAGAGCAGGTCGCCGGTCTTGGCGCTCACCGCCTTGAACCAGCCTTCCATCGTCCCATAGAAAACCACGTCGCCAGCGGTCACGACCGCACCGCTCCACACCGGGAAATTCTCCTTGAGGCTCCAGGCTGGTTTCTCGGCGGCGATATCCCAGGCGGTGAAGGCGCCGCGGTTGCCGCCCGGCCCGGGAATCATGCGCACGTTCATTCCGACATAAGGCGTGCCGGCGATGTAGTTCACCTCGACGCCTTCTTCGTCCATGCACAGATTGTTGTGCGGGATGTAGAGCAGGCCGGTCCTCGGCGAAAAGGCCGAAGGCTGCCAGTCCTTGAGGCCCGAGGCGGTCGGACAGATGTCGCGGATGACCTTGCCGGTACCCGTCAGCTTGTCCGGATTTTCCATCAATCTGCCAGTCTTGAGATCGACGCCCTTGCTGGAATTGACGGGGCCATAAGGTTTTGCAGACAGGACCTCGCCGGTGGCGCGATCAAGCACGTAGAGATAGCCGTTGCGTTCCGGGCGGACCAGCACCTTGCGCGGCTTGCCCTGCCAGTTCATGTCGAGCAGGACCTGCTCATTGATGCCGTCATAATCGTGGAGATCGTGCGGGGTCCATTGATAGAACCATTTCGCCGCTCCGGTGTCGGGGTCGCGCGCGAAGATTCCCGATGTCCATTTGTTGTCGCCAGGCCGCAGGTCGGGATTCCACGGGCCGGGATTACCGGTGCCGTGGAAGATCAGGTTGAGGTCGGGATCGTAGGAAATCCAGCCCCACATGTTGCCGCCGCCGATCTTCCACGCCTCCGGCGGCCATGTCGTGACGCCAAGGTCCTTGCCCTTGTCCATGTCGTAATGCGGCTTGAAGTCCGGGCCGATCAGCACGTCCTTGTCGGGCCCGGTATTGTAAGCCGTCCACACGACATGACCGTCGCCGGCGTCGAGCGCCTTGACCCAGCCGCGCACGCCCATCTCGCCACCGGAATTGCCGACCAGCACTTTGCCTTTCACCACGAGCGGCGCCATGGTGATGGTCTCGCCGATATTGATGTTGCCGATATGAGCGTTCCAGATCGGCTGGCCGCTGTTCGCGTCGAGCGCGATGGTGTGGCCGTCCAGCGTGTTGAAGAAGACGCGCCCGTCCGCGAAGGCTGCGCCGCGGTTGACGACGTCGCAGCACGCGACCCCTTGCGCGGCCGGCTCGGGGTTGGGCTCGTATTTCCATTTTATCGGCGCGCCGGGCTTGGAGAGGTCGAGCGCGTAGACGATGTTCGGAAAGGGCGTGACGATATACATCGTGTTGCCGACGACCAGCGGCGCCGCTTCCTGGCCCTTGTTCACTCCGGTCGAGAAGGTGAAGGCGACCTGCAGGTTCTTGACGTTGCCTTCGTTGATTTCCGCGAGCTCGCTAAAGCGCGTCGAGGCGTAGTTCTTGGCCGGCATCGTCCATTGCCCGTCATCGGGCGGCGCGGCCGCGGCAGGCGGAGAAATCGCCGGTGCTGGCGGAGGCTGTGAAGCGGCCATCAGCAACGTAGCGCAGGCCAGCAGCAGGGTCGGAAAGATGCTTGGAGAATATCTTCGGAGTGCCGACGGGTAGCCGGCCAGTGAGGCGTGATCCCTGGATCGTGCTGGGTGCGCTTGCTTCATTTGGGCGTCGAACCTCCGACGCCGGAACCGATTTCCGCCGCGATGTCGGCCTCGTGGCCGGCACAAAGCGGATGCCCCCAGCCGGAGGCGCTTTTCCCGCCGGGATCGAGATCGTAGATGATGGCGTCCTTTCGGTTGGGATTGACGCCCGCCGGGACCTTGTCGAAGCCAAGGGCTGCGCGCACGCGCCAGGCGATATTGTGATCGGCGCAGGAGGAATCGCCACTGACACCGAGGCCGCCGACAATTGTTTTGCCGTCGTAAAGTGCCAGGCCCCCGCCAAACACGACGACGCCTCCGATCGGCTTGCCGATCAGCGGGTCACTGGCGCTGCCAAACGTCTTGGGGTCGCCTGCGTAAGCCGCTGCTTCGTTGACGGGGTTGGTCGCCTGCAGGCCGAACAGCGGCCCACCGGGCTGCACCCCGGCAAAGAGGTTGGCTGTCGAAAGCGCCATGTTCGCAAGGCTAAGCCCATTGGCCGTGTTCGCTTTCTCGGCCGCGATTAACCGGCTGCCCGGCCACTGCGCATCAACCGTGGGTCCACTGAAGGCGACCGCGCAGACGGTGCCGTCGCGAGCTACGATCGCTGCCCATTCATTGGTCTCGAAGCCGCCATTCGCGGGGCCGCCGCTCGCCTTGACATTGGCCTTCAAGGCCGAGAGCAGCTTGTCGTGATCGGCCGGGCAGGGCGCCTGGGCCCGAGCAGTGCCTTGCTGCATCGAGCTAAACGCCAAGACAAGCAGGCCCAGAGCTAGTGGCAAGAACCGACGATGAGACATGATCAGAAAACGCTTGTTGATGTTACTGAACTGGCAATCGGCTGCTTTGTTCCTCGAACATCGCGAAGGGTTGCACCGGCGAGGTTTGCTGGCCGAGGCTGCCGGATCGGAAGAGGATCGGACGGCGCCGAATCCGCAGCAGATCGCTTCGTCCCATCACGCTGTTTGATACGCACGCCCGTTTGTAACTGTCGCCGGTTTGCGATCTTGCCGGCTCCGGGGCCGAGATGATCGATCGGCGGCTCGGAGAGCTTTACCCCCTTCGGCTTCCCTGCGAGTCCGATGCAGCAGGAGGCCAGGGTTTCTGAACACAAGTCCGGTCTGGGCGTTACAGGAGATGTTCGTCGATATCCTGCAATTCGTCGTCGGAGCCCTTGTGGTCTGGTTCACGCTTCGCGATGTCTTTGACACCGTCGTTGTGCCGGGCGAGAGCCGGGCGTCCCTGCGTCTCGCAAGCCGGATGGTGTTCGCCGGCTTGTTCGGGCTGCGCCATACGCGCAAGGCCGGCGCCGCCATTCCGGCGGCGTTCGCGCCTTTCGTGCTGGTAGCGTCCTTCACCGGCTGGATGCTGCTTCTCATTTTCGGTTTCGGGCTGATGGTGGCTGCTCTGAGCGGTTGGTACCGGCCCGCGGTGCCGACCTTCTCCCAGTCGGTGTTCGTTGCCGGAAGCAGCCTGGTGACGGTTGGCCTGAGCGAGACGGACGCGACCGGTCCTGCCCGTTGGGTCAACATCGCGGCGGGATTCTGCGGTCTGTCGGTCATGACGATGGCCGTCACCTACCTGCTTCAGGTGCAGACCAGCATCGGCAGGCGTGACTCCGGCATCCTCAAGATCACCACAGCGTCAGGCGATCCGCCGTCCGCGGTGGCGCTGCTGGAGCGCTATGCTTCACTCGGTTGCAAGGATGAGCTGGAACAGGTGCTCGTAAAGGGCAGAGATTGGTGCGCAGAGGTGCTGCAGAGCCATGCATCGCACCCATTCCTGATCTATTTCCGGTCTTTGGAAACTGGTGCGGGGTGGCCTGCCACTCTCGCGGCGTTGTTGGACCTTGCTGCCGTCATCGAGGCGATCGATGAGCCCAAACTGCGCGGCAAGGCTGTTCTGCTGCGTGAGGAAGGCACCCACCTTGCAGACGAGCTGAGCAAGCTGCTTCGGCTCGACATCGACCGCCCAACAACCGATAGAGAGGTGCTGCAGCAGGTTCTGGAACGTGCGGCAAGGGCAGGCTACGGAACCCCAAAACCGAATGGCTTGGGGCGACTGGCATCGCTCAGGGAATGCTATACCCCAACAGTCGAGGCATTGTCGCGTCATCTGGGCAGTCCGCCTGCGCCCCTTCTGCCGAACAACCGCAGTTTGTCACGCGAAGAACTGGCGCAGCTTCCTTGACCTGTGTGGTCACATTTCGCTGTTGCCGATTATCCCGGCTTCGCCCCCGGCGAGATTGGTGGCGTGCGGAGCTTTCGAAGTGTGCAAGCGCACGACAGGCTTGCCGGAGCTGTCCTGTCCAAAGAACGCGACGCCGGCGGCCTGCAATACCTGGCGCATGGCAAGCAGTTTTTCCGCCGAGGGCACCCGACCTCCGCGCTCGAATTCGCGAATGCTCGCTTCGCTCAAGTCGCATTTTGCCCCAAGCCGCACCCGCGGCCAGTTCAACAAGGTTCGGGCGGCCATTACCTGCTCTGGCGTTAGAGGAGCCACCAAACATCTCCACTGCTTCTTGATCGTGTCTCGAACTGAAAGTTCAAGAACATGTTCCCTTGCCCCCAAAAATCGCAGGCGAAATGCCCCTCCGACCGCTGCCCCTTGGAACAATGATGATCACCTTCCGTTCGGTGGCGATGAAACAGCTTCTCTCAGATTTCGCGGCAATGGCGCAGCCGGGTTATTGGATTGCCCTCGGACTTCTTGTCATCCCTTACGGAGTGGGCGTGTTTTTCCTTGTGAGGGTTTGCCACTGTATGTGAGCGCGTGCGTGGCGCGATCATGAGCCCGGGCCTCGACGTTGGTTGGCGGGTTTTCTTGTTGCAACTCGGAACAAGCTGCAGTTTGCCATGTTGAGAAGGTCTGCGACTGTCCCCCTCAAGCGGTCGCAGAATGGTGGAAACACCGGCCCGCGTCCTCGCCGAGGGGCGCGGGTTTCCCCTTTTTCAGGCCACGCCGGAACCAACCGGCACGGTTGGCGGTCCCTCTCGCGCGAAACCGGGGGAACGAGTGCATGCTTAGATTTCTGATCGCCCTGGCCGCGGTGTATGCTGCCATCAGACTTGGCAGGGATGTCGGATGCGGTGAGGCTCGGACGTTGTTCAACGGCCCGGTGGACTACACTTCATGAATATCTAAGTTCGTGAAATAATTGGTTTATTAGGAAAATAGCTGGCGGAGAGAGCATCTTTCGAATAACCACCTAACTGGTTGAGACTGTTGGAATTTTTTTTGTCGCCCGTTGCCCAGTTTGTTACACAGCCAAGGATGGCCGTTTTGCGCCCTATAGCAGACATTCACAGGCGTCTCTGAACTCGGTCACCCGGCCTCACACGGCGCCAGATCCACTTCGCAAAGTGAACATTTCGACCCTGCACGCGGCCCACAGCCTCACCATGTCGCGCACGGGGATCGGTTTTTATAGCTTCGCGACATCCGCCAGATCGGCGGCGATCGCTTCGGCGCCAGTGGCAAATGCGAACGGCACACCGCGTGACCTAGCAAATGCACGATCGAACATCGACCCGGACGATGCTCGCGTCGAGTTGAGCAAGGGACGTAGGGCCCCCTTCTCAGGACGTCGTTGCTGATCGAGTGGCTTGCACACGACGCCTAAACGCGCTCATTTGAAAGTGTTACTAGCAATGACAGTCGCGGTTGTACCTTGCGGCACGACTGTCGAAGCGCGAGGCGCAGTCGCTTGGGCACTGATTCAGATCGCAGGACGCTGTCATTTGGCCCCTTTTACTTGCTTCCTGCGCGGGAGCTGCTGGTACGCGGGGATCAACCTGTGCGGATTGGTAGCCGCGCCTTGGGGATCCTTGTCGCGATGGCCGAACGAGCTGGCGAAGTCGTCAGCAAGAGGGAGCTGTTCGATATCGTTTGGCCCAACACGGCTGTCGAGGAGAGTAGTCTCAGGGTCCATGTCGCTGCCCTGCGTAAAGCGCTTGGCGACGGCGAAGGCGATAACCGGTACATCGCCACCATTCCCGGCCGTGGCTATCGCTTCGTCGCGCCAGTCGCAACAACCGGAGAGCCGGTGCCTCGCCAAATAGACGCCGCCGCACGACCGCGAAGCGACGGGAAAGTGGTCGCCGGAATTCGCATCTTCGGCCGTGACGACTTCGTGGCCTCGCTGAACGCCCTTTTGTGCGAACGGCGCCTTGTCAGCGTGGTCGGTCCGGGAGGAATGGGGAAGACGTCCGTCGCACTGGCTGTCACGGAATCTGTCGCGACGCGTTACTCCGATGGGGCATATATTGTCGAACTTGCGCGCTTGGTTGACCCACGACTCGTCCCTACTGCGCTCGCCACGGCACTGGGCAAGCCGGTCCGCTCCAAAGACGCGACCCCCGAGCTTCTCGAGTTCCTCCAGAATAAACACATGCTGATCGTGCTCGATAATTGTGAGCATCTTATCGACGCGGCGGCTGAACTGGCAGAACGGATCACCCAAAACACGTCACAAGTCAGCGTCCTGGCCACGAGCCGCGAGCCCCTTCGCGCTCTCGGCGAGACCGTGGCACGATTGCCGTCGCTCGAGTTCCCGACCCGGCTGGAAGGCCTCACGACGGCCGAGGCGCTCAGCTTTCCGGCCACGCAACTCTTTGTCGATCGTGCGAAGGCGACGCGAAGCGATTTCGAACTCGATGATTCGACGGTGCCATTTGCCGCCGACATATGTCGTCGCCTCGACGGAATTCCGCTTGCTATCGAGCTCGCGGCTGGCCGAGTCGATGCATTTGGCATGCGAGAACTTGCATCTTTGTTAGACGAACGATTTCGCGTGCTGAACCGCGGCAGGCGAACGGCGCTACCGCGTCAGCAGACCTTGAGCGCAACTTTTGATTGGAGCTATGAACTGCTGTCGGAAAGCGAGCAAACCGTCCTGAGGCGTCTGTCGGTCTTCGTCGGAGCCGTGACGATGACGCCGGCGGTTGCCGTTGCGGCCGGCAGCGACCATTCCTCGTCCGATACGGCGGCTGTGATTGCAGGCCTGGTATCGAAGTCGCTGGTGGCAGCCGACACCAGCGGTACGGTGACCCAATACAGGTTGCTAGAATCGACTCGAAGCTACGCTCGCGAGAAGTTGACCGAGGCAGGCGAAAGCTCCGCCTCGGCGCGTCGCCACGCATCCTACTACGCCGCGCTTCTTGATCGGGCGCATTCCGAGTTTTTCAGCAGGCCGCTAGCCGAGTGGATGGCCGAGTACAGCAGCTGCATCGACAACGTCCACGTTGCCATTGATTGGGCTCTATCGCCTGATGGCGACGGTGATGTCGGCGTGGCGCTCACTGCCAACGCCGTTCCGCTGTGGACTCGCCTGACCCTCCTCGAGGAATGCCGAACTCGCGTCGAACGCGCTCTCTCAGTCTTGAGTCCCGATGTCGCTCGCGGAGGCAAGCGCGAGATGCAGCTCTTCGCAGCATTTGCGGCGGCCTCGACCCTTACCAAGGGGCCGGGACCGGAATCGGAACTGGCCTGGTCAGCGACGCTCCAAATCGCTGAGCGGATCGGCGACATCGACTATCAGCTCCGTGCACTATGGGGCACCTGGATTGGCCATCACACCGGCGAGAGCCAGGCTAGGGCCCTCGAGGCGGCGCGCAAGTTCAGGGACGTCGCGGCGCTGTCGTCGGATGTTGCCGATCCCGTCGTGGGCGATCGGATCATTGGAACGGTCCTCTGGGCTCAGGGAGAACTGCAGGCCGCTCGCAGCACGATGGAACAGGTCCTTCGCTCATATGTGGCTCCGTCCGATCGTTCGCACCTGATCCGCTTCCAATTCGATCAACGGGTCACGGCCTATTCGGCATTGTCTCTGACGCTTTGGCTTCAGGGTTTGCCCGAGCAGGCAATGAAAATAGTCGAGACCAGTGCGCAACTGGCACAAAACCTTGCCCACGATCCTTCGATATTTCATGCGACCGCATTGTCGGGTTGCCGGGTCGCGCTCCTGGCGGGCGACAGGCCTTCCGCCGATAGGCTGCTGGCCTTGCTGCAGGGTGCGGTAGCGCGGCAAGTCAGCTACGGCGTCTGGATTCGAGCCTACCGGGGCGAGATCATGATCCGCGACGGCGATCCTGAAGCTGGTTCGCGTTTATTGGAGGTGGCTCTCACCGAGCTCCCAAAAGCGGCCTTTCACGCTCACTACGCGTCGCTTCGGGCCGCCCTGGCGCAGGGTCTCGCCGCTGCGGGCCGGGCTGATGATGCGGCGACAGTGATCGAGCATGCACTCGCACTCGCCGAACGCTCGGGGGACGTTTGGTATTTTCCGGAGTTGCTGCGCGTCAAAGGCGAGTTTTTGGCCGCACGACGGGCACCCGATGCGGCCGAGGAGACTTTTCTACTTTCCCTGGACTGGGCCCGGCGGCAAGGGGCGCTTGCCTGGGAGCTCCGCACGGGCATCAGCCTGGCGCGTCTTTTGGCGGAACAGGGCAGGATCGCTGTGGCGCACGCGTTCCTGTCTGAGTTGCGGGCAAAATTCACGGAGGGATTCGAGACGGTCGATCTCGTCGAAGCCGCACAGCTGCTCACGCGGCTAGAAGACAGTCGACGGGCCGATACTGATGAGATTGAGACCGACAAGAGCACCCGAGGGAAACTGCTGTAACCTGCCGCCTTCGGAGAGTCGGCCGAGATCGATGCCGGCCAGGCCCAGATGCGCGATCATCCTGCCGATCACCGCCTTGGCACGCGCATGGTCGCCAGAAAAGAAGATGACACGCCGTCCAGTCGCCGCCTCCGGGGACATCAGCAGCAACTGAGGCGGCAGCGTGTTGAAGGCCTTTACCAGTCGTGCGCCCGGGACGAGGTGGGATACAATCTCGCTGGAGTTCCTGGCCAGGAAATCGGGGAGTGCGGCGGTAGGCATGTCGGGGTTCGTTGCATCGATCACGATCCTGCCGTCCCAATCGGGCACTTCCAGTAGCGCCACGGCAAGCTGGGACCATGGTACGGCGAGCACGACGATTTCTTCTTGCGCCGCCTCGGTCACGCTAGCGGCGACGGCTAGGTCCCCGAGTTCCCTTGCAAAATCTTGAAGGGTTGACCTTCCTCCTTTGTTGCTGACAACCGCCACCATGCCGGCCCCCACTGCGAGGCGCGCGATGGCTGAGCCGAGCCGCCCACAGCCAATGATGCCGATCCTGGCATACTCGACATCGGGAAGACTGCTCTGAGATGGTCGGAGGGGCATGGGCTGGTTGGCTCGCGGAGTCGCTCCAGGATAATGCACGGCGCTCCTTTAAGCGAATGAATCGATGTGAACGTCGAAGCAACTAGCGCAGCAATTTTTCACATCGATTCACTCGCCGGCTTAGCCCGCCCAACCTATCGTCCACTTACCGACCTGAAACGGTGCCCTCCACCGAGCGCTGGAGGCCAAGTCCACCTACGACACGCAATGGAGGACAATGTGAGCAAAGGAAAAGTGCTTATTCTCGGGTCCAATGCGACCAGGATCGAGGTTAAGGGCGGCCGGTGGGGCGCTACAGGACAGTACCTCAATGAGACGGTCGTTCCAGCAATGGCCGTCATCGATGCCGGCTATGAGGTCGTGCTCGCGACGCCGAATGGCGAAAAACCGGTAATCGACAAGGCTTCTGATGCGCCGGCGCATTTCGGCGGCGACAAGGAGGCGTACGATCGCGCCAAGGCCTTCTACGCCGACCATCCATCGATGACGCCGCGAATGCTCCGGTCGGTAATCGAAGAAGGGCTGGACAACTACGCCGGTGTGTTCGCTCCGGGTGGGCAGGCCCCGGTCGTCGACCTCATGCAGGATCAGGACGTCGGCGATGTGCTCCGCCATTTTCATGAGAAGGCGAAGCCCACGGCCCTGCTTTGCCACGGACCCATATCAGCGGTCGCCGCGATGCCCTACGCACGCGAGTTTCGCGCGGCTTTGATTGCCGGAGATCCGGACAAGGCGGCAGAGTGGGCCAAAGGCTGGCAGTATGCGGGCTACAAGATGACGATATTCTCTTCGACCGAAGAGAAGGTGATCGAGGACAACATCTTGCACGCGAAAATCTATTTCCACATGCCTTACGCGCTGACGCTTGCAGGCGCCAACGTGACCACAACTCCGGTCGATTTCGATCCCTATGTGGTCGAGGATCGCGAACTGATCACGGGCCAGAACCCGCGTTCGGATCATCCGATAGGTGCAGCGCTGATCGCTGCGCTCGACCGCCAGTGCGAAGGCAAGCGCGCCGCCTGAGGTCCTGCGGGTCGGCCTCGGCGCCGACCCAACCTCCCGGAGAAAGAACTGGATCATGTCGACCGGTGTCAAGATCGTGGGAATCCTTACCGCTTGGCCAGGCAAGGCCGCAGAGCTCCAGCGGCTCCTATGCGCCACACGAGTATCCAGCCGGACGGAGCCCGGCAATATGAGATGGGACATCTGGCGCGACCGTGCCAATCCGGACCGCTTCATACTTGACGAGCTCTACTCAGACGACACCGCGCTTAACGTCCATCGCGAGACGCCGCACTTCAAGAACTATGCAAAGAAGATCGGCGATCTGGCCGAACGAACACCGATCGTTCTCGATCCGGTCGACGTCACATGAAACGCTAGGAGAACAGGACAATGAAACGTGCAATTACAGGATTACTCGCAGCCATGATCACAACGGCTTCCCCGCTCGCAGCCTCCGCTGCCGAAAAGGCCGTCTCAATCGTGCTCGTTCGCGGTGCCTTCGTCGATGCCTCCGGGTGGCAGGCCGTCCATGACATCCTGTCCGCGAAAGGTTACGAGGTCTTGGCGGTGCAGAACCCGACTGTCACCCTTAAAGGTGACGTTGAAGCGACCCGCCAGGTTATCGCCAGGGCCAAGAAGCCGGTGGTGCTCGTGGGTCATTCCTATGGCGGCGCGGTCATTACAGAGGCTGGCGATCTGCCCAAGGTGCAGAGCCTGGTCTACCTCGCCGCCTACGCGCCCCAGGCCGGAGAATCCGTGTTCGACATCGCGACGGCGCCCACGCCCGGCGAGGACAAGGCGCCGCTGCTCCCGCCAAGTAACAACTTCCTGCTCTGCGACTCGGAGAAGTTCCCGACTTCCTTCGCTGCCGATGTCGATCCAAAGACGGCTCGCTTCATGGCGGATGCGCAGGTGCCCTGGGGTTTGGAAGCCGTGCAGACAAAGATCACCGCCCCCGCCTGGAAGGAGAAGCCGACCTATTTCATGGTGACGACCAAAGATCACATGATCCCACCCAGCCAGCAGCGCGCCAATGCGGCACGCGCGAAAGCAAAAGTGGTGGAAATCGACTCCAGCCACGCGGTGATGCTCTCGCATCCTCAGGAAGTCGCCGACTTCATCGCTGGCGTGGCCGCCCAGACGAATTAATGCCGGTTGTAACCCATAAAGGCGCAGCTGGAGACAGCGAGACCACCCCGCGGCAGTCTCTCTTCATCGAACGGCGGATAAGGGCCGTCAACTATGCTGAACTGCCGACGCGGCCTTCCCGGATGGCTGGCGTCGGCCCCGTTCAATGCTTGAGCGGCTGAACATGCGACGGCGGCTGTTTCGAGTAGTGCCCACAAGCGGACGGACAGCAGCCGGCCCCGACGTTGCCATTGCCTCCTCGTTTCTATGCCGGCCAATCACGGCCGCAGGAGAAACGAAATGGGACATTCACAATATGACCCGACCGCCCACGGTCGCCGCGCTTGGAATGCAGGCAAGAAGGTTGGCACGAAACGACCTCTGAAACCTCGACAGATATGGGCTATCCGCTTCTTCCTGGATCGGGAGCAGCGTTTGCGCGATCGCGCGCTTTTCGATCTCGCGATCGACAGCAAGCTGCGCGGGTGTGACCTCGTCAAGATTAAGATCGGTACCCTCGTGGTCGGCCCGGAAATTCGGACACGCTCGATGGTCGTGCAGCAGAAGACTAGCCGGCCAGTACAGTTCGAACAGATGAGCGACGCACGCGCAAGTCTTCTTGCCTGGCTACAACGACGCGGCGGTGGTGTTGATGATTATGCATTCCCTAGCAGGATCAACCATGCTGCTCACCTAAGCACAAGACAGTATGCCCGTCTCGTCGATGAGTGGGTCCAGGCGGGCACAGGGAATGCGTTCCGTATTCCTGGGGCATAAGCCCAATCGCGTCAATCATCTACAAGGCGACAGGAAACCTGCGGGCCATCCAGATTCTGCTTGGCCACACCAAGAGTTTGCGCCTTGAGGATTTCTCTCCATAACGATCCCAGCATCGGCTTTTTCCTGCCCTGCCCACCGATCAAGTGTTTTGTGGACAGCATCGTACTTTGCTAATGTTGCCGCCACTGCACTCGGCGAGGAAATCGCAGCATGTCGGAGAAGGGTCCGGTCGCGTTGCCGGGGGCGTCTGTGGCAACAGGTTTTCTGGGCGGCAACGGCGACAATCCGTCCGAAGCCCGGCATGAGCGTCGAATCCTGACCGCGCTCTGCTACGACCTGGTCGGATCGACCGACCTTCTTGCCATCCTGGACATCGAAGAGTTCGAGGAACTTATATCAGCCTTCCAGCGGGCGACGAAACAGGCGGTCGCGTCATGCTCGGGTGCCGTCCAGGTCGAGGTCGGTGATGGCGGCGTTGCTTTGTTTCCTGCCGAAATAGACGCCAAGGACGCGGCATCGCTGGCGATCCGAGCCGGGCTCGAAATCATCGACGCCTGCAGGCGCGTCGGCTCGGACAAAGGCCGCGCCGATTTGCATGTCCGAGTCGGAATCGCGACATCGATGACCCTGATCCACAAGGGTGACGCCGATACCGGTCACGACAATGTCACCGGCCCGGCCTTCGCGATGGCCACGCGGCTCCAGGCCATCGCGCAGCCGGATACGGTGATGGTCTCGGACGCGACACGCAACCTGGCACGACGGTCGCATGTGTTCAGCTTTAGGGGCGCCCATGCGATCAAGGGGTTTGCCGAGCCGGAGCTGGTCTGGCGCGCGCTGAGTCACAAGCGCGAGGTCGACCGCTTCTTCGCCTTCGGGCGGCTGAGCAGTCCGCTCGTCGATCGCGAGGCCGAGCTCGCCACAATCGCCGAAGCATGGGACAGCGCCCTTGCGGGAAACGGCGGCGTTGTGGTGATCGAGGGCGAGGCCGGGATCGGCAAGTCGCGCATTCTTCACGAAGTGCGCCGGCGCACGCGTCACCAGCGCGCGAAACTCCTATTCTTCCAGTGCACGCCCGGCGGCTTGCGCTCGGCGCTCCATCCGCTGCTACAGAACGTAGGCGGCGATCTCGCCGGCAATGAAGGGCAGCTGAGTGCTGCCGCCGTGGCGGAAGCTTTCCGCGATCATGACGTCCACGATCCTGAAATCATCGACATCTTTTCGTTCCTGCTCGGCGCTGCGGGGGGCGATCCGATGCTCAAGGAGATCGACGCCGAAGCGATGCGCGCGAAAGCCAATTGGGCGGTTCGCCACGCGCTCGAAGCCCTGTGCGCCAGCGGGCCGATTGTTCTGGTGGTCGAGGACATCCATTGGATCGATCTGACGTCGAGACAATTGTTGGCTGAACTTGCACAGTCGGCCCGTCACTTCCGGGCGCTTGTCATCGCGACCACGCGCCCTGAATCCGGGAGCTGGCTGGCAGCATCGAATCCAAGGCATATCTCGCTAAAGCCGCTCAACCGCGAGCAAACGCGGCTGGCGATCGCGGCCATGTGGCCGCAAGGCACGCCGTCAACTTCCCCGGAATTTCTCGACGTGGTGGAACGCGTGACCGGAGGCGTCCCGCTGTTCATCGAAGAAATCTGCCAGTGGATGACCGAGAACGCGGCGTCGGCAACGGATCGGCTGGAGCAGACCGCGACGCGCAGTCATGCCTCGGTGTTCGAAAGCGTGATCGAGGCCAGGCTCGAAACGCTGGGGTCGGCACGCGAAGTCGCGCGCGCTGCGGCCGTCGCGGGCAACCGTTTCAATCAGGAATTGCTGCGCGCGCTGTTGCCGGAGCTCGACGACGAAATCATCGCAAACGCGCTGGATACGCTGAGTGACGCCGGGTTCCTGATCCGTGTGCGGCCTTCCGGCGCTCCGGTTTATGGCGTGCGCCATGCGCTTATCCAGGAGACGATCTACAACGCAACGCTGCGCAAGAGACGCCAAGCCTTGCATCGCCGCCTGTTTGCCGCGGTGAGCCGCAATCGAAACCTGGCCGGGTGGCTGGGCACCGCCGAGGTTGCCGAGCATGCAGAGCGCGCAGGCCTTCTGGAGGACGCGATAGCTCAGTTCGTGATCGCAGGCACGGAAAGCTCGTCCCGCTCGGCGATGGCGGAAGCGAGGCAGATACTCGAGCATGCATTGGCGCTCTGCGAGCGCGTTGCGGCAGCCGACACGCGAGACGCGCTGCGGCTATCGGCAATGATCGTGCTCGGTCCCATCCTGACCGCTGTCGAAGGTCCGAACTCGGCGCCCGCCCGCAAATTGTACGAGGACGGTGTGGTGATCGCCCGGCGGCGGCCGGTGGCCGAGCGGGCCAAGTGGTTCCCGATCTACTGGGGCTGGTGGTTTACGGATACCGTCATGGACGGCGAGCGCGCGGAGGTCGTGCTCAGCGATCTCAGGGATGTCGAGGATGCCGAAGTGCAACTCCAGGCCAGGCATTGCGTGTGGGCAATCGACTTCAATCTTGGCCGCCACGACCGCTGCATCGCGACAGTCGACGCCGGACTGTCGCTCTATGAGCACGGCCACGGCAAAGCCCATGCTGCGTTGTTCGGCGGACATGACGCGAGGGTCTGCGGGCTCGCCCACCGCGCCTTGTCAATGTGGTTCGTCGGAAAGCCGGCAGGCGCGCTCCATTCGATGTCGGAAGCTAGGAGCTGGGCGCAGCAAACCGGACATGCCGGCAGCATCGCGCATGCCTACCTCAACGAGGCGATGCTGCACTGCTATCGCCGCGATTTTTCGATGCTGCGAAGCGTGATAGCGGATCTGCGCCACTTGACCGAGCGTCATCATATGCCCGCCCTCGCCGCCGCAGCGCAGATCTTCGAAGGCTGGTGCGACGGCAACGCCGGCCAGGTCGAGGGCGGCAGGGATAAAATGCGGCAAGGCCTCGGCCTCCATGGAGAGTTCCAGACGCCTGAGGACGAACCGGTCTATTGCGGCATGCTGGCGGAGCTTTTGACAAGAACTGCCGAGGTTGATGAGGCGCTCGCTCTGCTGGACTCGGCTGTGGCGCAGGCCGAGGCCGGCGGCAGCCGGTTCTGGCTGGCAGAACTCTACAGGCGAAGGGCCGAGCTACTTCTTCTCCAGGGCGATGCGAAGGCGGACGTAGTCGCTGCCCTCGAAAAGAGCATCGCCATAGCCGCGGAGCAAGGCGCCGTGCCTTTCCTCGTCAGTACATACGAAATCCTTCAATCATCAGGCCTGTCACCTGAACTGTCGGCGCGCTATCGCGATCGGGTCGAACGTGCGAAATCCGCTCTCGAGCCGGGCGCCTCGCTGATCGTCAATCCCGAATCGGCTGTTCGGCACTAGCCGACCCTGCAAGAGCAATCCGCGATGCTGGAGCGATACAAACGCCTTGGTCCGCCGCCCGACGAGGCGCTGGCGAAGCTGATGAAGATGCGCGGAGGCCTTGGCATTACGCGGATCGCCGACATTACCGGACTCGACCAACTCGGCATCCCGGTCGTGCAGGTGACTAGACCTTTCTCGCTCTCCAACGCGGTCGCGCAAGGCAAGGGCGCCACGCTGGCGCAAGCCGCGATATCGGCCATGCTGGAATCGGCCGAGACCTTCTTTGCAGAGCAGGTGGCGAATTTCGACACAGTCGTCGGTTCCGCCGATCAATTGCGCATCCCGCCCGGTCGGTTCGAAAGGCATCTCCGGGGGGGCGCCACGCCCGGATGGCGCGGTAAGGACACGGCGTGGGTAGCCGCGGACAATCTTCTTACCGGCAGCCGCGACCTGGTCCCGTTCGAGCTCGCGCACACCGCGTATGTGTTGCCGT
The DNA here is from genome assembly GCF_003952425.1 of Mesorhizobium sp. M2A.F.Ca.ET.046.03.2.1. Taxonomy (NCBI): domain Bacteria; kingdom Pseudomonadati; phylum Pseudomonadota; class Alphaproteobacteria; order Hyphomicrobiales; family Phyllobacteriaceae; genus Mesorhizobium; species Mesorhizobium sp. M2A.F.Ca.ET.046.03.2.1. The sequence continues at coordinate 4,667,852 of NZ_CP034449.1, forward strand.
CCCTGCCCCACGACGGCATTTTCGCGGCATCGACGAGCGGTTTGGCCGCAGGCTTCGAGGAGCGGGATGCCATCGTTCATGGCATGCTTGAATGCATCGAACGGGACGCGATCGCCACGTCATACCGGACCCACGGTTTTTTCCACCGTCAACGCATCGATCCCGAGACGATCGATGATCCGTCGCTCCGTGATCTCCTGGAAACTTTGGCGGCCAAGAACGTGCTGGTCGGCCTTTGGCAGGCTTTGTCGCCGTTGGGCATCCCGGTGGTGTGGTGTCATCTGCTGGAAGACGAACCGACGGAAACGGTCCTTTTGGATCATCCGGCTGATGGCTCGGCTGCGGGTTTCAGTTTTGCCGGCGCGGCGGCGGACGCCATCTACGAAGCGGCCCAGGCCCGTCTGGCGGCGATCTCGGGGGCACGCGATGACCTGACGCGCGCGTCCTATCCGAAATACCCCGATCGGCAGATGATTGCCGCGCATCGCCGGCTCCTCCGCGATGGACCGCGCAGCGTGGATTTCCGCGCGCTTGCCGAGCAGAATTTCAACACGGCGTCGGACGGGCTGTCGGTCCTCTTGGCAATTCTCGAAGACGGAGGGTTCGATGCGGTCCACCTAGTCCGGGTAAGAACGCGACCGTTCGACGCCCTGTCGGTTGTCAGGATCGTCATCCCTGTCTTGCAGCCACTTTTGCAGGGGTAGATTTTATGCGCCCGAAACTCGTCTTCACCGGCCCTACCGTGTCCCATGCCGACGCGTTGAAGGTCGTCGATGCGGTATGCCTTCCCCCCGCCGTGCAAGGATCGATTGTTTCAGCCGTGCAGCATTTAGACCCGAGCGCGATCCTTGTCATAGACGGCGGTTTTCAGGCTGAGCCGGCGGTTCGGCACAAGGAAATCCTTTGGGCTCTCAGCCGCGGCATTCATGTCTTCGGAGCGGCCAGCATGGGCGCCCTTCGAGCAGCCGAGCTGTTCCCCCATATGCAAGGCGTCGGGCTTATCTACCGATGGTATCGCCGCTTCGCCTTTGCACCCGACGACGCTGTAGCGGTATTGCATGGACCGGCCGAGGTGAATTTCGCTCAATTGACGCATGCGCTGATTGACTTGCGCCGGACCCTTCGCGCTGCTTGCCGGCGCGGCGTGATTTCATCCGAACAGCAGGCGAGGCTCGAGGGTGCGGCACAGGCCGTCAACTTTCGCGAGCGCACCCTGGCACGGATGGTCCGGGATGCGCATCACGGCAACGACGACGTCGAGAAATTGTGCAGGGAGCTCGGCGCGGCTTTCGTCCAGCAAAAAAAGCAAGATGCCCTGCGGGCACTCGAACTTTTGCGGGACCAAGCATTTGAAAAAGCACACCCCATGCCGGAATTGCAGCTAACCTCCGCCTTCTCCAAGGATATGGATGATGCGGGGCTGGCGCTATAGGTCGTGACCTCTTGGCGGCCGACGATTTACGCAACGTAAGCACCGTGATAGCGTGGCAGCGTCAGAGGGGGCCAAGCAATTGGACGCGGTCGATCGTGTCGTTGCGCAAGATCGGTTGCTGGGAACGCGGTTCCTGGTCTACCCGCAGGTCCCTCATCTTTCGGGTTACGGAACACCCGAAACAGTATGGATTTCTACTCCACCCGATCTGATCCGCTCCGGCCCGGAAGATCACCGCATTTGCGTTCGCGATCCGCTCCTCGACAAGGAGCCTTACGACTACCCTTATCTGCCACCGTTTGTCGGGGAAATCTTTCCGCCTGCAGAGGCTGGCTTTGACGGCCATTTCGATCAGATTTCCCTAACCTCGCGACAGTTCCTTTCTGCACACGCTTTCGCCTCGGTCAGCCGCGTGCTGGACATCTGGGAAAGCTACCTCGGCAAACCGATTGTCTGGTATTTTGCCGAGACGTACGAGCGGCTCGAAATCATCCCCTTCGTCAACTGGGAGAATGCGCAATCGGGTTATGGCTATCTGGAACTCGGCCGAGAGCGCGGCATCGACGGAGGCAAGTATCCCTACGCGCTCAACTTCGATGTGATCGCACATGAGGTCGGCCACGCAATCTTGTTTTCGTTGTTCGGGACACCAGCCGGCGGCCTGACTCAAGGCGATTTCGGACCGTTCCACGAAGCCAGTTCGGATCTGGTCTCGCTCTTATCCTTCCTGAATTTCGACAGCGGCATGGACCGGCTGCTGCGGCACTGCGACGGCAACCTACTTGTTCTCAATGAACTGAACCGGATTGCCGAACTGACCGGCGATCGGCAGATTCGCCTCGCCAGCAACGCACGCCGCATGTCGGAGGTGACGGCAGAAATCCATGACAGGTCACGGCCATTCACGGGGGCTGTGTTCGACACGATCGTCGACGCCTACCACGCGGCACTGGTGCACGAGGGGTTGGCCGACGAGAGGCTGCTGGGGATCGATATCAAAGATCTCGACCAATCCGACATGCAGCGCATCTCGGATTTCACGTCCCGCGCCTTCCGCGCTCGGCCCTTCATGTTCAAGAGCATGCTGATCAGAGCAAGGGACGAGGTGGCTCTCGCACTTGCTCAGGCATGGCCACGCCTCGATGCGGATGACCTGTCGTTCGAAAAGGCCGCGGCGTTGGTGGTGGACGCCAGCGATCGCGTCGCGCCGATGCTCGCGGAAAAATTCGATGAGAATTTCAGCTGGCGGGAGATCTTGTGAGCTGAAGGATGCAGCAAAAAGGAGCGAGGAAAATGAGCGACGACTATCACCGACCGACACTAACGTTTCCATCAGGCGCTTACAACGCAACACAGGTCAGGCTCTATGGCTTGGGGGCGGAGATTGGACTCAGCGTGCCCGGTGCGCCAGCACCCTTTGGGGACACCGGCATGTATGTCGAAACCGCGCCTGGGGCACCCATCACCGACGAGCAACGTGCCAACGCACTTGAAGTGTTGGGGAAATATAATAGCAACAAAGGCCGCCAAGATATATTAAATGGAATTATTCCATTTCCAAAATACCGATCAGAGTCTCTTATCATTTCAAGATAGACCTGAAGAATTTTGGCGTTGCGTTCATTTCAACGGTAGGAAGCACATTCATGCTCGGATCATCTCCAGAACAGAAAACATCGTGCGGGATTATTGTCGGTTATGCCTATGAGGGACATACCTACGATTTGCCAAAGCCCAAGATAATGATCATCCCGGCGTTTCCGGAGCCCAAGATACCAGCGGACGATTCGGAATTTGACGCGAAGGAACCTGAAGGCTACGCGGTTTGGCTCGTTGATAAGCTCGACGAATGCGTGGAGTTGGAGATGAACCAAGGCTTTGTCGAACAGATCGTCCTCGAGGCAAACCTTCCAGGCAAGCGTTCACCGACGATGTACGCATCCAAGATGACGATGGGACACCGTGGCGGAAAGCTGAACGACTAGTCTCTCATGTTCCCTGTCAGGGTTGATTCCGTTGAAGGTCTTTGCCATCTCATCGCCGGCCGCTACTCCGAAGTGGTAAGGGCTGAACGTCGGGCCGTACTGATGAGACCAAACTTTGGAACCGCCTGGCGCACACTCACAGCGCGGCAGGATTAGCCGGCGATCTGGAAATGGCCCGACAAGGACTCGTCGAATGCAAACCTCTACAGCCGAATCTCAGCATCGACTGGGTCGAGAAATACCGCCCGCTGATACGGCTGAGGACCGCGCCAGATACGTCGAGGGCCTGCGTCGAGCGGGCCTGGAATAGTCCGGCTAAATCGTGCCAGCCGACACCCCGCCGACCTGCGACGCAGCACATTGCGCGCCGCATCTGCCTCGACCCCGCAAAGGCATCGATACCCGGCGGCGCATGGGGGACCTATTCACGCGCCTTATGGGCGCAAGCCGCTCTACGCAGCGAATATGGGCTGATTTTGGCGGCCATCGCTTTCGAAGGTAATGTACTGAGAGTCTGCATAACCGGCGAGGGCAATATAGACCAGTGCCAGTCGCTTCTGATGGATTAGACCGTTGGACCGTTCGATGCGCTCTGCTGTCCAAGAGGCGAACAAGGGGCGGACGAATCAGTTTCAACCCAAGAGGATTCCACCTTGCGGGCCTCGTATTTGTCTGACATAATTTACCGTCTCCTAATGTTTAAGTGGGCAATTGGGGTTAGAGATGGCCAAGGAACCTTCTAGTGCCGCTTCTTCGGCAAATAAAGCGGATGCAAATCTGATAGGTAATTCAGAGGGAAACGGGCTGAACTTCATGGCCTCCCAGGCTCGCGAGGGCGGGCCAGGCGGTGACGCTCCAGGTGTCGACAAGATACGCGATCTTTTGTTCGGCAATCAGATGCAGGACTATGATCGCCGCTTCTCCAAGCTTGAGGAACGGTTCCTGCAGCGATTCAAGGATGTCGAATCCGAAACCAAGCGCAATCTTGAAACCTACGAGTCGAATGCCAAGAAACAGGTTGACTCGCTGGCGACGCAGTTGCGCAACGAAAAGGACGCACGCGCCGAGGCCGACAAGGAAATGGACCGCAATCTTCGCGATCAAAACCAGGCGCTCGAAAAGCAGGTGCGCGCCTTATCGGATCAATTGAGTGAGCTCGAGCGCGAATTCGCGGATCGCATGAGCAGAAGCGACCATTTGCTGCGCGAGGAAATCAAGCAGAAGAACGAAAGCGCCCAAATGCTCATGGAGAAGATCTTTTCCGATCTCAGCAACGTCAAGACCGACCGGAATCTTCTGGCCGGGCTGTTCGTCGAGGTCGCGAAATGTCTCAACCAGGATCCCGTCGGCAGCAAGGGCAATTCCGAGCGTGGCTGGAAAGTGAGTTGATCGGAACTTGACGTCGAGCGTCGAACCAATCAGCCTTTCTCAAAAACAAGCTTCGAACGATACCGGTATTGATCGCGAGGCTTTGGCCCGCCTTTTGGTGGAAATTGCCCGGAACGTCGATCCGGACAACCATACGCTTTACGAAGGTGTTCCAGCCGCCGACCATCGGCTGGAAAGGCTCCGCCAACTGCTCGTCGGCGGCGAAATCTCGGAGCTGTCCCGCGTTACGCACCTGCTCGACGAACCCGAGCAGCTTGCCGCCGCGGTGGGCAACGTTCTGCCCGAAGCAACTGCGCGCGCGTCCCATACGCAACTCGGCGAGGCTCTTGCCCCGGCTGTCGAACGGGCGGCGCAGCGGTCCATCCAAAAGAACCCAAACACGCTCACCGATATATTATATCCGGTGTTTCTGCCGGCCATTCGCAAGTCGATCGGCGAAAAGATCGACCAAACCTTCCAGTCGTTGAATGAGTCTCTGAGGCATATATTCACATGGCATGGGTTGAAGTGGAGGTTTGAAGCCTGGCGAACGGGGACAAGCTTCTCTGCAGTTGTTCTCAAGCATTCTCTTATCTATCGCGTAGAACATGTCTTTCTCATCAGCCGCGCTTCCGGGCTCCTGATTGCGCATGTAACTTCCCAAGACGCAACCAGCGAAGACCCTCAACTGATTTCCTCGATGCTGAGCGCGATCCAGGATTTTGTGAAGGACTCTTTCAAGGAGAAGGAAAACAGCGGCCTCGACACCATCCGGTTTGGGGAACTTCGCCTCTGGTCGGAAGTCGGACAGTTTGCGACCCTGGTTGCGGTGATCCGGGGAAATCCTCCGGAGGAACTGCATGAAGTCATCCGCGACGTACTGCTTCGCATCCATCAAGAATTCTCGCGGGCCCTGGAGCGGTTCGACGGCGACAGTTCCCAGTTGCCCGGCGTTGAGACGCAGTTGCAGACCTGCGTCGAGCTGCAGCACATGGATTCGAAAGAGGGATTTCCGTGGCTGGTGGTGACGGCGGTCCTGCTGGCATTGATCGTGGCGGGCGGCTGGTTCTTTCTGTCCTGGCAAACCGCACACCGCTGGCAGGCCTACCTGTCGCGGCTGGCGGCCCAACCGGGCATAGTCGTTTCGGACCAAAAAATTCGTGGCGGCGAGTTCTATGTCGCCGGCCTGAGAGACCCGCTCGCCGCGGACCCGCAGTCGCTGCTGTCGGGAACGGAGGTCGATCCCGCCCGCGTTCATTCAAACTGGCAGTTCTATCAGAGCCTCGAGCCGGAATTCGTGCTGAAGCGGCTGTCGGCGTCGCTGGCGCCGCCGGATTCGGTACGACTCTCGGTCGTCGATGGTCGCATCGTCGCCGAGGGTGAGGCGACTACCACGTGGATCAACCGGGCGCGGGCCGCTGCCCAGCAGCTTTCCGCAGGCGGGCCGGTCTTCGACATCTCCGGGGTCCGCGATGTGAGCGCCGAGGAGCGCTGGCAGGTGTATGTGTCGCGACTGGAGGCCCAGCCTGGCATCATCGTCGCCGATCAGAATGTGCGCGACGGCCAATTCTATATTACCGGTCTGAGAGACCCGCTTGCCGCCGACCCGCAGTCGCTGCTGCCCGGGACGCAGGTCGATCCCGCTCGCGTTCATGCAAGCTGGCAACTCTACCAGAGCCTTGAGCCGCAGTTCGTGCTGAATCGGCTGACGGCGTCGCTCGCGCCGCCGGATTCGGTGCGGCTTTCAGTCGTCAATGATCGCATCGTTGCCGCAGGCGAGGCCACCACTGCGTGGATCAACCGGGCGCGTGCGGCCGCCCGGCAGCTTTCAGCCGGCGGCCCGGTCTTCGACATCTCCGGGGTACGTGATGTGAGCCCCGAGGAGCGTTGGGAGGCCTACGTGTCGCGACTGGAGACGCAGCCCGGCATCATCGTCGCCCAACAGAATGTGCGCGATGGCCAATTCTATATTACCGGCCTGAGAGACCCGCTTGCCGTCGACCCGCAGTCACTGCTGTCCGGGACGCAGGTCGATCCCGCTCGCGTTCATTCGAGCTGGCAATTCTATCAAAGCCTTGAGCCGCAGTTCGTGTTGAAGCGGCTGACGGCGTCGCTGTATCCGATGGATAAAGTGCGACTTTCGATCGTCAATGGCCGCATCGTTGCCGAGGGTGAGGCTCCCGACACCTGGATAGATCGGGCGCGCGCAGCGGCAAGACAGCTTTCAGAAGGCGGGCCGGAGTTCGACATCTCCAAGGTTCGTGATGTGAGCCCCGATGCGCGCGCGGCCGAGCATTGGCAATATTATGTGTCGCGACTTGAGGCCCAACCGGGAATAATCGTCGCCCAACAAACGGAGAGGGGCGGAGATTTCTACATTTCCGGACTGAGAGACCCGCTTGCCGCCGACCCGCAAGCTCTGCTTTCCGGAACGAAGGTTGATCCCGCCCGCGTTCATTCACAGTGGCAATTCTATCAGAGTCTTGATCCGAAGTTCGTGGTGAAGCGGCTGACGGCGTCGCTGTCCCCGCCGAAATCGGTTCGGCTTTCGATCATCCAGAGTCGCATCGTTGTCGTGGGCGAGGCACCTGCCGGCTGGATCAGCCGGGCGCAGGCCGCCGCCGACCAACTTTCGGCGGACGGAGTGGTTCTGGATGTCTCGCAGTTGCGCGAGCTGAACCTTGCAGAGCTTAATCAGTTGAGAGAGGCCATCCAGACGACCGATATTTTCTTCTCTTCCGGTAGAGTTGTCCCGGGACCGGAGCAGACGCCGGTGCTCGACAGATTGGCTGATCAGTTGAAGGAATTCGCCGAAAATGCCCGCAAGGCAGGCGTGACAGCGCGGTTCATGTTGACCGGCCATTCGGACACAACGGGTCGTGAGACGGCCAACGCCTCGATCAGCGCTGCCCGCGCCGAGACAGTTCGCGCGCTTCTCAACAAGCGCGGCGTCGCTCCGGAACTGCTCTTGGTTCGGGGCGCCGGCACCTTTGAGCCGGCGGTACCCGAAAACGAAAATAGCCGAACTGGGAACTCCACCAACCGCCGGGTTTCGGTTACAGTGAACCTGGAGTAGTGCGGAGCCCGGGATGCTGCAAAAAAAGATCTGCATGTTGGGCGGGTTCGCCGTCGGCAAGACGAGCCTGGTGCGCAGGTTTGTCCAAAGCATCTTCTCGGAAAACTACCTGACCACGGTCGGCGTCAAGATCGACAAGAAAAGCGTCGCGTTTCCGGACAAGACCGTGGACTTGATCTTGTGGGACCTGGCCGGCGAAGACGATATCGGTTCGTTCCGCGTCAGCTATGTGCGAGGCGCGACCGGGCTCGTGCTTGTCGCCGATGGAACCCGGCCAGCCACTCTTGCCGTGGCGCTCACGCTGCGTGAACGGTGCGAGGCCGAATTCGGTGCCATGCCGTTCATATTGCTGTTCAACAAATCCGACCTGACCGAGCGGTGGGCGATACCGGAAGGCGAGATCGACGAACTCAAACAACGTGGATGGCAGGTCTATCTGACGAGCGCGCTATCGGGCGAACATGTCGACGATGCGTTTCGTCAGCTTGCTTCGATGGTCGCCAAGTAGACCATGTCCAGTTTGCCGAAAGAAGTCAGAAGCTGGATATACGACTTCTTTTCCAATGGGCGCTTCGCAGCGTATCTGAAGATCGACGCCCGGCAATGCATAGAAGAGAAGGGCGGCAACCTCGACTTTTACGGGCTCTCGTCGCTTCGCATCGGCGAGCCCGTTGCCGAGCAGCTTGAATTCATGGAAGGGCTGCTGCCTTGCCCGGAGCTTCCATTCCATATGCCGATGATGGAACTGCCCGGCGGCCACGTCGCCGACCTTCATCTCTTTGGTGACAGCGGCTCGGTGTGGCTGGTGTTTCTCGACGCCACGCCCGAACGCGACCACCAGCAGCGGCTTCAGCAGAAGGCATACGAAATGACGCTCCTGCAGGAGAGGGAGCGCCAGCTCAATGCCAAGCTGCAATCGACGAACGAGGCGTTAAGGGAGAGCCAGGAGGGCTTGTCGCGCGAATACCGGCGCGCCGAATCCCTGCTCCTCAACATTCTTCCAGCGTCGATCGCGGAGCGGCTGAAAGCGGATGAGCAGATTGCGGACAACCATGCGGAAGTCAGTGTGCTCTTTGCCGACATCGTAGGTTTTACGGAAAAGGCGCGGAGCGTCGGAGCCGCGCCCACGCTCGCTATTCTGAATTACTTCTTCAAGTCGGCGGATATGCTCTCGGAAGAATATGGATGCGAAAAGATTAAGACCATCGGCGATTGCGTAATGGCGGTCTCTGGCCTGCCCACCGCGCGATCCGATCATGCGCAAGCCTTGGCGCATTATGCGCTCGAGCTACGGGCGGCAGCCAGGCGCGAGCGCTTCGCAGGCGAACCGCTAAGCCTCAGGATTGGAATTCACTCCGGACCGATCGTGGCGGGCGTCATAGGCAAAAGACGGTTTGTCTATGACCTGTGGGGCGACACCGTCAATCTCGCCGCACGCATCCAAAAGGCCGCTGAGCCCGATGAAATCCGTATTTCGGATGCAACCCACCAATTGCTCACACCGGATTTTGCTTGCGAGCCGCTTGGGGAAACGGAATTGCGTGGCACAGGTCGCGTGCGAATGTGGCGGCTCTAGGCACCTTTACGCTTGCCTCAAAGGCATCCTATTTTGGAGGGCAGCAGCCACTCGCGGGCATAGAAAATGTCGGTACTGCCTTTCTTAAGAATTTACGCGCCGCTCAACGCGGTGCTGGCTGCGCCTGGGCTTTTGGCGGTGGCTGGGCTCACGATACCGGACATGTCCGGACGAAGCAGGCTGGCTCTGGCTGCAGTACTCGCTGCCATTTGGGGCGCCTATCTCCTGCAAATGGCCGCGACGCTGCTTAAGCGTGAGGCGGGAGGCGTTCGGGACAGGACGCCGGCAATCGCCATCGATGTACTCGCGGTCTTGGTTCCACTCGCCGCATTTCTGCTCGTTGGCACGCCCGACCGGAGCCTCTACTGTGCTGTCTGGCTCCTGAAACCGCTGCGCGACTCGACTTTCTTCCCAGTGCTGGGCAGAGTCCTGGCCAACGAAGCGCGCAATCTGATCGGCGTCACCACGCTCTTCGGCGTCGTTCTGTTCGGCGTCGCGCTCGCGGGCTATGTCATCGAGCGCGGCATCCAGCCGGAAAAGTTCGGCAGCATCCCCCAGGCAATGTGGTGGGCGGTGGTCACGCTGTCTACCACCGGCTATGGTGACGCTATTCCGCAAAGCTTCGCCGGCCGCGTCCTTTCCGGGGCCGTCATGATGAGTGGCATCGGCATCTTCGCCCTCTGGGCTGGCATTCTTGCCACCGGCTTCTATCAGGAAGTCCGTCGCGGGGACTTTGTCCGTAATTGGCAACTGGTCGCCGCCGTGCCGTTGTTTCAGAAGCTCGGACCGGCCGTGCTGGTCGAGATCGTGCGCGCGTTAAGACCTCGCACCGTGCCGGCGGGCGCCGTGATCTGCCGCAATGGCGAGATCGGTGACCAGATGTTCTTCGTCGTGGAGGGGCGCGTCAGCGTCGCGACGCCAAATCCGGTGGAGCTTGGCCCTGGCGCCTTCTTCGGCGAGATGGCGCTGATCAGCGGCGAACCGCGCATGGCGACCGTCAGCGCCGCAACGGCGGTCTCACTGCTATCGCTGCACTCGTCGGATTTCCAGATGCTGTGCAGCAGCAGCCCGGAGATCGCGGAAATCATCCGCAAGACCGCGCTCGAGCGGCGCGGCGCGGCGCCGATGGCTTGACCGCACTAAGAAGTGCAACTGCGGGACGTATCCACCCCCCCGGCTCCACAATTGAGGTAGCCGACGATATCATCGATCGCCGGCATTAGGTATCATAGCTTTCCTACTCCGTTGTGCCGGCTTTTTTCCTACGCCGGTTGGTGTGCGACTGCGCGACGGCCAGTTTCAACTCGGGTGTGATCTGCAACGGCGCATTCTCTGCCTCATGTGGGCTCTGCAGCCCCTCGACGTGAACGGTCGGGAATGGCAGTTCGATGCCCTGCTCCTTGAAGGCCTGGCGGAGGCGTAAAAAGAATCTCCCCTTCATAGCGAAGGCACCTCCCGGTCTGGTTGTGACCTTGACCCTCAATACGATGCCATACTCACCGAACTCCTGTACGCCCTGCATCTTGATCGGTTCGATCACCCAGTTCTTGAATTCTGGATCTTCCGCCAGCTCCAGGCCTATCCGCTTGATCAGCTTACGAGCGAAGTCGATGTCGGTGTCATAGCCGACGGTGATGTTGAATTTGTCGGTAACCCAGTCACGGCTTTGGTTCTGGACGGCTCCGAGTTCACCGAACGGTATCGTGAACAGCGGGCCACGATGGTGACGCAGCTTTACGGAGCGCAACGAAAAGCTCTCCACCGTACCCCTGTAGCTGCCCGATGAAATGTATTCGCCGACACGAAATGCATCGTCGAGCAGATAGAACACGCCCGAGATCACGTCCTTGACGAGGGTTTGTGCGCCAAAACCCACAGCGACGCCAACGACGCCGGCGCCCGCGATCAGGGGGCCGATCTGGATACCGACCGAAGCGAGCATCATCAGCACCGCCATGACGACGATCACTGCCAGTAGAATGTTTTGGATGATGGGCAAGAGCGTGCGCAGCCGCGCCTGCTGCGGATCGACGACCGGCATCTCCTCGTCGCTGATCACCGCGTGCGCTTCGATGCCCAGCTTTCTCTCGATCAATGCCTTGATGATCGACCAGCCGAAATCGGCTGCCAGCGCAATGACAATGACATTGATCAAGCCGCGCAATATGAGCGTGGTCGTCGTGTTGCTGTCCTGCATCGACTGCATGTCCAGACCCCAGGCACTCGCAAGAAGGTAAGCCGCCGCCAGGATCAAGATCATCCGGACTGCGCGATCGATGACAGCGATCGTGACCGCCGGGATCGTAGGCCGGCCGGCATCTTCCGAACCCGGCCGCAGGACGAAATTGACCCCGCGCTGCGTCAGCACGATTGCGAAAGGCAGGAAGAATGCGGCGAAGGTAAACCAGAACAATATGGGAAGGCCGGCGATGCGCAGCAGGAACAGGACGACGAAGTAAGCAGTCAAAAACCATGTCGCTGCCGTGTGACCGTGCCCATCGTTCCGCTGTGTTCTTGGCCGACGCCAAACGGCAATCAGAAAGAGCAGCAGCAGCACGAAATCGGCACCTACCGACAGCACCAGCATTCCGTCCTGGTCAATGCCGAGACCCGGCAAGAGGATGAACGCGGCGGCGAAGAAGGCGAAGATGCCGAAGATCCTGGGTACCCAATAGAACCAATGGTCGGCCGTTTCGTTGGTCACCGGCAAAGCACGAACCTCGACGGCGTTCTCGACCTGCATGAAGGAAGGGACGAGCAGGGCTGCGAGATACATGCGCACAGCCGCTGTGGCGACCGCAGCCATCAGAAAGGTCAGCACGATCTCGCGGATAAGCATTGGCCAGTCAAACAACATGAACGCGCCGGCGCTGCCCAGCGCGAACGAGAGGATCAGCAGGCTGGAATAAAGCGTGCGGCCACCAATCTTCTTGGCCCGCCCGATGGGCGTATCCTTCGATTGCGCGATGATCCACAAACGGAACGGGCGGGTGAGCTTGTACGTTGCCCAAGTGAGCGCCAGGCCGGCAGCGATGAAAATCGCGATCAGCAAAAGCATGCTGGCAGGCCTCTTGCCGGACATATCCTCCATGGTCTCTGCCCGCACGCGCGCAAACTGGCCTGGCAGAGAGGGCAAGGTCCCCACGATTCTTTCGATATGATGCTTGATCCGATCGAGCGTCGAGGATGCCATCGTATTCATCCGGCCCGGCGCGGCCACGGCATCGGACGATGCGCCGGACGGCGAAGCTCCTGCCGCGGCAGGCGTTCCGGTCGGCCCGGCGTCCTGCTTTCGTTGCTCGGCCACCCAGGCCTTCACCGACGGATCGTCGAGAAGATCGAATAACTGTTTGACCTTTTCAGGCGGAACGGTCGCCGGCGCCTGTGCCTGTGATGGACCAGTCAACAAGAGGGCGATCCCAAAGACGAGGGACCTGGCGATCAGGAAAAACATCGCGGTCAGATAGCCGAGATGTCGTGTCGGGCGCGCCAGATTCTGGGCTCCCAATCGACGTATCATTGATTCGGGGCAGCTTGCCATTCAATGTATATAGACGATGACATAGCGCCCTTGGTAGGGTTGATAGTAGCTGCTGCCGCAGTGCCAAAGCACGGTGCCGTTGATCGAAGTCGTCACACACGCAGCCGGGAGCCTGTTCACGTAGATAGTCGAACGGCGGATCGTTCGGCGTGTGGTGCGCCTTGCGACGCCTGCGACGCTGCCAGGCGTGAGCGGATGGCCAACTCGCGCCTGCGCTTCGCCAACGACGGGGGCGAAGGGCGCAAGGGCATCGATGAGCCCCGCAAACATCAAGACGACGACGATTCCGGCAGCGCCGGTCAATCTCAAGCTAGGTCTCGTCATTTTTGATCCTCCCAAGAGCTCACCGCTTCGCGCGTTCTTATGTCCGGACTATGCAGCACCCAACGCAGGCTAGAACTTTAGAGTGTACTAATTCTCAAATTCGACTTCTATCCGGATTGCGCAAATTCCATCGAACCGCTGGCGATGGTGACCGGCATTTCTCGGCGCGGGTTGCGCCCGGGTCACGATCTTCCGGCGCGCTGCAGTGTTTCGTAGGGAGATTCGCCGAAGAAGAGTCGATAATTCGCGGCGAAGCGGCCCAGATGGGTGATCCCCACCTCCATAGCGACCGCAGTTATGCTCAAGCCGTCAGCACGTGCCGCAGTAAGGAGCCGTCTGTTCATTGAGACGGAGCGCTCTGATGAATTCGAGCGGGGCTACGGCGAAGGTAGTGCGAAAGGCGTAATCCAGTTGTCGACGGCTAACACCGATTTCCTTGCACAGTCGAACAATGGGTATGTCTTCCCGGATATGAGTGCGAATGAAATCCTCGGCCGCCGACGCTTGTCTTAAATGACGCGACAATCGCTCTGAACAGTGGCGGCGCGCCGCACTGGCGCGAGACGCTCACGCGCCATTCGATGGGCCGGCGTGCCCTTCGTCTCTTACTCGTGACGTCCGTGAGGCTCGTGACGTCCGTGAGGCCTTCGCGCGGCATCGATCGCAGCAGTCATAACAACTGATGGGCTTACGTCCGGGGAGCAAACTGGAGGCATCCGCGCTGAATTCGTCTGGGGCGACGAGCTGACCTCCGGTGGCCAGCATATGGAGAACAGTTATCGATGCTGCTGACCGACAAAGTGTGTAGTGGAGTCGCACTTGTTCAGGTCGGGGAAGACAGACCCGAGCGCTTCGTGCGAATGTAGCTCCATGAAGGGCTTCGGATTGGCGCCCATCACATCACGAAATGCGGGGTCCAGAGTGAAGAACGCTATCTGATCTTTCGCATCGCGCCGGTCGCATGGGAGACTATGAATTCGCGGACGGTGAGGGGCGATCTGCGGCCTCTTGGGTAATACGAATTGAAAATTGCGCCCTCATGTTTCACAACAGGTCGGTTAGGCCTCAGGATGGCTTCCCCAACCGCCCCGGTTCCCAAGGCGAGAATTCTAAAAGACGTTCAGAAATGATCCAGCACGTACAAGACGCTCGAATTCTCATGTACAGCCACGACACGTTCGGGCTCGGCCACCTGCAGCGCTGTCGGACCATCGCGCATTCGCTGGTCGAGGATTTCCGCGGACTTCAGGTGCTGATCATTTCGGGTGCGCCCATCGCCGGCGCGTTCGATTATCGCGCCCGTGTCGACTTCGTGAAGATCCCCAGCGTCATCAAGTTGCGCAACGGCGAGTACACCTCGCTGGAAAAGGATATCGATCTGCATGAGACGCTCAGAATGCGCCAGTCGATCATCCGCCACACGGCCGAGACCTTCCGGCCGGATATCTTCATCGTCGACAAGGAACCGCTCGGCCTGCGCGGTGAGATCGAGGACACACTGTCCTACCTCAAGACGCGGGGTACCACGCTCGTGCTTGGCCTGCGCGAGGTGATGGATGCGCCGCATCTGCTCGAAGCAGAGTGGGCACGCAGGGATGTGATGCGCAAGATAGGCCTGTTCTACGACAAGGTCTGGGCCTATGGCCCGCCGGATTTCTACGATCCGTTGACCGGCTTGGATGTGCCGCCGGCCGTCAGGGCAAAGATGAGGTTCGTCGGTTTCCTGCAACGGCGCCTGCAGCGGAACGAGTTGCCCGGCCACCGGCCCGAGGGTGAGTATATCCTTGTTACCACAGGGGGCGGCGGTGACGGCGCGGAACTGATCCACGACGTCATCGATGCCTATCAGCAGAACCCGCAGTTGCAGCACAGGGCGCTGATCGTGCTTGGGCCTTACATGCCGGCGCGCAAGCGCAACAAGCTGCTCAAGAAGGGGGCCAAGATCCCCTGCATCAAGATCATCGAGTTCGACAACCGCATGGAAGACCTGATTGCCGGGGCCAAGGCGGTAGTGGCGATGGGCGGTTACAACACCTATTGCGAGATACTGTCTTTCGACAAGCCGGCGCTAATCGTGCCGCGCGTCGAGCCCCGTGAGGAACAACTGATCCGCGCTCGGCGCGCAGCCGAACTCGGCCTTATCGAGATGCTTTTGCCGGACGAAGCCAAGGATTCCCAGCGGTTTGCCGATGCACTGGTGGCGCTGCCGGACCGGCCCCGCCCATCTCAGAGCAATCCGCATCTGAGGCTGGAAGGACTGCCTCATATTTCCGAAATCGTCGCAGAACTGCTCGATCGGCGGGCCAGCCCTCACCTTTCGGTCATTGAGGGAATGAGCTGAGTTGCAACGTCGCAAGATCGTCGTGGTTCTAAAGGGCTATCCGCGGTTGTCGGAAACCTTCATCGCGCAGGAACTGCTCGGTCTGGAGCGCGCGGGATTTGACCTGATACTCGTCGCGCTCAGGCGGCCGACCGACGCAAAACGCCACCCTGTGCATGACGAGATCAAGGCGCCCATCCGTTATCTGCCGGAATATCTGCATGAAGAGCCGCTGCGCGTGCTTCGCTCGCTGTTTGCCTATCTGCTGCGGCCGGGGTTCTGGCGCGCGCTCGGATCGCTGGCTGCCGATATCCGCCGCGACTTTACGCGCAATCGCGTGCGCCGCTTCGGGCAAGCGCTCGTGCTGGCGGCCGAATGGCCGGAAGACGCGGGATGGTTGCATGCGCATTTCGCGCACACGCCGGCATCGGTGACGCGCTACGTCAGCCAGCTTCGTGGCCTGCCCTGGAGCTGCTCAGCCCATGCCAAGGACATCTGGACTTCTGCGGACTGGGATCTGGCCGGCAAGCTTTCCTCGGCGCGCTGGACGGTCACTTGCACGAAAACCGGCTTCGATCGTCTTAAAGAACTCGCAAACGGCAACTCGTCCGTGCATCTGAGCTACCATGGGCTTGACCTTGATCGCTTCGGCAGTTTCGGCGAGGCGCGAAAACAGCATGACGGCTCGGCGGCGGACGACCCGGTTATCATTCTCAGTGTCGGGCGCGCAGTTGCAAAGAAAGGTTACGATACCTTGCTGGAGGCGCTTGCCCTATTGCCTGGCGATTTGGCGTGGCATTTCGAGCATATCGGCGGCGGCGAGGAACTGGAACGGCTCAAGGCGCTGGCGCAAAAGTTCGGACTGGATGGTCGCGTGTCCTGGAAGGGCGCGCTTGCGCAAGAGGAGGTGCTTGAGCACTACCGGTGCGCCGACATCTTCGCCCTGGCCTGCAGGATCACCGCAAATGGCGACCGGGACGGTCTGCCGAATGTTCTGGTGGAGGCGGCCAGCCAGCGGCTTGCCTGCGTGTCGACCGATATTTCCGGCGTGCCGGAGCTTTTGTCGCCGGATGAAACCGGGCTGCTGGTTCCGACGGAAAACCCAATTGCCCTCGCACAGGCGCTGGAGCGCCTGATCCGCGATCCCGTGCTGCGCGCCCGCCTCGGCGACGCCGCCGAGCGGCGCGTGCGCGGCAATTTCGACCATACGGCAAGCATCGGACAGCTCAAGGAACTGTTCGAGCGCGAGTGGCGGGCCGCCGATTGAAGCGCGTCTTCCTCTATGTCCAGCACCTGCTCGGTATCGGCCATCTCGCTCGCTCCAGCCGCATCGCAGCGGCACTGGTCGATGTCGGGTTTGACGTAACCGTCGTGACCGGCGGCGCGCCGATCGCGGGGTTTCCGGGACCAGGGGTGAAAACTGTAACCCTGCCGCCTGTCACCTCCGGTGATGAAGGATTTTCCGGACTTGTCGACCTGCAGGGCAAGCCCATCGACGATGATTTCAAGAAACGGCGTTCAGAGATGCTGCTGCAGGCATACCGGGATTGCAGACCTGATATCGTCATTGTCGAGGCCTTTCCATTTGGACGCCGGCAGATGCGCTTCGAACTCATGCCGCTGCTCGAAGCCATCGAGGCGACATCGCCCAGACCGCTGCTGGCGACGTCCGTCCGCGATATCCTTCAGGAGCGCGTCAAGCCGGGCCGAAACGAGGAAACGGTCGATCTCATCAACAGGCATTTCGACCTTGTCATGGTCCACGGCGACCCAACTTTCGCAACCATCGACAGGACATTTCCACTAGCCTGGGCAATCAGGGCCGAGGTCACCTACACAGGGCTCGTTGCCGCGCCGCCATCGCCCGCGGCCTCCGAGCGCTTCGACATTCTGGTGTCGGTTGGCGGTGGAGCTGCCGGGAGGGGTCTTGTCAGTTCCACCATCGCAGCGGCGCGGAATGCCAAAAATGGCTGGAAATGGTGTTTGATCACCGGCCCCAACCTGCCGAAAGACGAGTTTGACGCGATCGCACGCGATGCCACGCCGGGCCTGTCCATCTTCCGCTTCCGCGAGGATTTCGCCAGCCTGCTGACCGGTGCCCGCCTGTCGGTCTCGCAGGCGGGTTACAACACGGTCTGCGATGTCCTGCGCGCGGGTTGTCGCTCCCTGCTCGTGCCGTTTGCAGCCGGCGGGGAAACCGAACAAACGGTTCGCGCCCTGATGCTCGAAGAACTCGGTCTTGCAACGGTGCTGATGGAAAAGGACCTGACGCCTGAAGGTTTGGCGCAGGCGATCGAACAGGCGCTGGTGGCGCCGAGGCCGTCCGCGCATCGTCTCGATCTGGAAGGGGCGCATCACTCGGCGCAAATCCTGCGCGAGCGGCATCGAACGCGGTCGCTAAAAATGGGGCCCGGGACATAACCAAGCAGACGGCGGGGCCTAAAGCGCGTCGCGCTGAACGGATTCAGTCGACGCGCTTTAAGTCTTGATGCATGTCGTTGTCCTAAACCGCTACGCGGTTTTGGACGAAAGGCACTAAACCGTCCCAATCAGCATGAAGCGCGTATATTTTTTGTCGGTAGTTCGCCGGAGAATCGTATCTCCCGCAGCGCCGCCATTGCCTCGAAGGCTGCAAGTGAAGCCACGCAGTTAATGTGCGTCGGCTCGCTGAAATAGTCATTCGATTGCAGCAGTACATTCGTGCCCCGCGGGAGCAGGGCAAGCCAGGCGCGCAGATCGGCGATGTGCTCGCAGCTCGTATTGACTATCAGGTCGGACGGCCCGGCCGCATAGTCGAGTGCGTACATATCGGCTGTCAGCGCCCGGAACCGGTCGCCGGCTTCCCGGTTGAGGGTCTGGGCAACCGGCGCGACTTCGGGATCGATGTCGATGCTGTCAATCGTCGCGATGTCGAAGCGGGGGTCGTTGAAAAGCATCGCCGGCAAGATGCCGTACCATCCGCCCAGAACCCATATGCGCGCGAAGCGCCCGCCGCAGCTTTCGAACAGTCTGTCGAGCGCCCACATCTTGCAGGCCACCTGCTTGTGGTTGAAGGCGTTGGCGATGTCGGCCTGCGGATGTTTGGCGATGACGCGCGCCAGCCCTGCCACGAGAGGGTGGTTGACATAGGCGGCAATTCCCCGCGTGAGGTCCAAGGCCTGCTCGTGCCCGTCCATGCCGGCATTGCGCGGTTGCGTGACATCCATCATATTCGCCTTGTACGTTGGGATTTCGGGCGACACAACGCAATCTTGCCTCGCCAAGCCGCCTCGCAGGCTTCGAACGCGTCGCCGGCGATGATTGCCGATGCGCCGTCCACCAGCCGATGCTTTTACTTTGTTC
Source organism: Mesorhizobium sp. M2A.F.Ca.ET.046.03.2.1 (assembly GCF_003952425.1). Taxonomy (NCBI): domain Bacteria; kingdom Pseudomonadati; phylum Pseudomonadota; class Alphaproteobacteria; order Hyphomicrobiales; family Phyllobacteriaceae; genus Mesorhizobium; species Mesorhizobium sp. M2A.F.Ca.ET.046.03.2.1. The sequence continues at coordinate 4,686,816 of NZ_CP034449.1, forward strand.
TTTGAACTGAAGGTTCACAGTCGCATATGGAACCCAGCCTAGCTCGCTATATCTGGACGCACACCAAGAAGCAGCAGCTCTGGATATTGGTTATCGTCTTGCTTTCGATGATCCCGTATTTCATGTCCTTTGACCTGCCGAAGCTGATCGTCAACGGCCCGATCCAAGGCAAGGGGTTCGAGCAACCGGGCGCGACCCAGCCATTCATGAGGCTGCACTACAACCTGCCGTTCATCGGAGAGGTCCAGTTCTTTCCTGGCTTTCAGCTCGACCGCACGACGACGCTGTTTGCCCTCAGCCTCGTGTTCCTCCTGCTGGTCATCATCAACGGCCTGTTCAAATTCTACATCAACACCTACAAGGGCCGCCTCGGCGAACGCATGCTGCGCCGTATCCGCTTCGAATTGGTCGATCGTGTGCTGCGGTTTCCGCCGCGTTATTTCAAGCGCGTGAAATCCGCCGAGGTGGCAACCATGGTGAAGGACGAGGTGGAGCCGCTGGGCGGGTTCATCGGCGATGCTTTCCTGCAGCCGGTGCTGCTCGGCGGCCAGGCGGTGACGGCCATGCTGTTCATCGTGGTCCAGAACTTCTGGCTCGGAATGATCGCCGCCGTAATCGTTTTGATCCAGATCGTGCTCATCCCGCGAATGCGGCGGCGGCTGATCGTGCTCGGGCGTAAACGGCAGTTGACGGCGCGCGCGCTATCGGGCCGCGTCGGCGAAATCGTCGACGGCATCGGCGCGGTTCACGTCCATGATACATCAAACTACGAGCGCGCCGACATAGCTGCCCGGCTCGGGCTCATCTTCAAGATCCGCTTCGATCTTTACCAATGGAAATTCATGGTGAAGTTCCTCAACAATTTTCTCGCGCAGATCACGCCCTTTCTGTTCTACATGGTCGGCGGTTACCTGGTCATCCATGGCCGGCTGGACGTTGGCCAGCTCGTGGCCGTGATCGGCGCCTACAAGGACCTGCCCGGACCGATGAAGGAACTGATCGACTGGGATCAGGATCGGCAGGATGTCCAGGTCAAATACCAGCAGGTCGTCGAACAATTCACCGTCGAGGGTCTCATTGCGCCGCAAATCGGCGCACTGACGATCGATGATCCCGGTCCGATGACCAAACCTCTGTCGGCGATCGGTCTGTCCATGGCAGACGATGGCGGTGCAATGCTCCTCGACCGGGTCTCTCTGCAGGTGAACCCCGGTGAGACGGTGGCGCTGGTCAGCACCTCAACAGGTGGAGCGGAGGCGCTTGCAGAGGCCTTCGCGCGGCTGAGCTGGCCGGAAAGCGGAAAGGTCGCTTCGGGTGCCGACGACCTGCTTGAACTCCCTGAAGCAGTGACCGGCCGGCGCATGTCCTATGCCTCGTCCGATGTTTTCCTGTTCCAGGCAAGCCTCCGCGACAATCTGCTCTACGGATTGAAGCATGCGCCGCTGACATCGGTGACTTATGACGGTGCCGCGGCGGACCAGCACCGCTGGAACATTCACGAGGCGCGCCGGTCGGGCAACCCGGACCTTGATGTCCACAGCGACTGGATCGACTATGCTTCCGTCGGCGCTACCGGCCCGCACGACCTCTTTGAAGCCGTGCGCCAGGTGCTCGACGCAGTTCTTCTGTCGCGCGACATTCTGGATCTAGGCTTGCGTTCTTCGGCCGACCTCACGCGTCACACCAAGCTTGCCGGGCGGATCGTCGAACTGCGTGCGGCGCTGCGAACCCGGTTGGAAAATGAAGGATTGAACGAACTGGTGGTTCCTTTCGAGCCGGGCGCCTACAACAAGGAAGCAACGATCGGCCAGAACCTGCTCTTCGGCGCTGCCGCCGGCCCGGAGCTTGCCGACAAGGCTCTGGCGGCAAATTCCTATTTTGCTTCCGTGCTGAGGCAAGCCGGCCTCGATCGCACGCTCTACGAGATGGGCCTGAATATCGCCGAACAATCGATCGAGCTGTTTGCCGATCTGCCGCCCGATCACCAGTTCTTCCAGCAGCTCGCCTTCATGAGCGCCGAGGAGATACCCGCCTACGAAACCTTGCTGCAACGGCTCAAGAACCGTCCCTACGAGACGGTCTCGGAGAACGACCGCGCCATGATCGTCACCCTGAGCTTTGCTTATATCGAGCCCCGGCATCGCTTCGGCCTGCTGGGCGACGAACTGATGAACAAGATCGTTGCCGCACGCAATCGATTTTATGAAAACCTGCCGCCCGAGCTGCAAAATGCGGTCGAACGCTACGATCCCGCCAGATACATTGCCGCGGCTACGGTCATGGACAATGTCCTATTCGGGCGTCTGGGTAGCAATCATCCCGACGCGCCGGATCGCATACGCTCCATCGTCTATGACATTCTTGATGAATTGGGGCTTTATGCCGAACTGCTGGATGTCGGTTTGGACTTCAATGTCGGCGCCGGCGGCAGGCGGTTGACCGCTGGGCAGCGACAGAAGCTCGATGTTGCCCGAGCCCTGCTCAAGCGGCCCGATTTTCTCATTCTCAACCGGCCGCTGTCGGCGCTCGACCAGCGCGTACAGGACAAGGTGTCGCAAAACGTGCTCGAGGAAGCCAGGCGCGACGGCCGTTCTCCGGCAATTGTGTGCGTCGTGACGAATCCGGCAATGGCGATGATGTTCGATCGCGTTGTCGTCTTCGACTCGAGTCGTTTGGTGGAAGACGGAACACACGAGACGCTTTTGGCCGGGGGCGGTATTTTCAAGGAACTGCTCTCATAGAGCATTGGACATTCAGATGGAATCCTTCCGCCGGTGGGAAACTCGCTGCAAGGTCAAGGGATTGAGAGTTCCGGCTGATTGGGCTCGCTACCTCAAGCGGCTCGTATTGCCACCTGGAAACGGAATTGTTTTCATCTGGGCGTGGGTTGTTCTAGTCTGGCAGACGTGAATTTTGGGAGGTTTGCGACAATGCTGCTCAAGGATGAGGTTGGAATGCTGCAACGCGTTCCCTTGTTCTCCGGCATTGAGTCGGCAAAGCTCAAGCTGCTTGCGTTCACATCCGATCGCGTCAGCTACAGCGCCGGCCAGATTCTTTTCCGGCAAGGCGACGAGGGAGATGCCGCCTATGTCATCCTTTCAGGCAAGGCGGATATTCTGGTCGATTCCGACAACGGACCGATAAAAGTTGCCGAACTGCTGCCAAATTCGATCGTTGGCGAGATCGCCATATTGTGCAACAGCTCTCGCACGGCCACCGTCAGAGCTGCAAGTCCGGTGGAAGCTTTGAGAATTCGCAAGGATCATTTCCTGAGGCTCATGAGGGAGTTCCCGGAAATGACCATCGAAATGGTGCGGGTCCTCGCCGATCGCCTAAGCCATACGACCGCGGATCTGATCGACGCACGGAGCGCCAAGTAACCAGTGACGCGCACTTAATCCTCGCCGTCGTGATGGCTCCGGCTAGCATGGGCGACTGGACCGCGAAGGAGCAGCATGGAGGACGAGGTTTTCCTGGTCAAGTTTTGGGGGGTGCGCGGCAGCATTTCGGTATCGGGGCCAGAATTCTCCCGCTATGGCGGCAACACGATCTGCATCGAGATGCGATGCGGTAAGCATACGATTCTCTTCGACGCGGGCTCTGGCCTGCCGCCTGCCGGCCGAGCGCTTCGGGCGTCGGGCGTAACCGATTTCGACCTGTTTTTCACCCACTGCCATTACGACCACATCATCGGGCTGCCGGCTTTTAAGCCGATCTACGACCGCAGCGTCAAAGTCAGGCTTTGGTCCGGGCATCTTGCAGGACGCATGACGACTCAGCAGATTGTCGATGAGTTCATGCGGCCGCCTTGGTTTCCGGTGAGACTGGACGTCTGCAAGGCAAGCCTCGACTACCGCGATTTCGTATCAGGAGACGTTCTTCGGCCGCGCGAAGGGGTGGTGATCCGAACCGGCAGCCTAACCCATCCCGGTGGCTGTATAGGCTATCGGGTCGAATGGGGCGGCCGCGTCGTGGCGGTGATCACCGACACCGAACACGAGCCGGGCAAGCTTGATCAGGCGGTCCTCGACCTCATCGAAGATGCCGACCTCGTCATTTACGATTGCACCTACACCGAGGAGGAAATGGAGCGCTACCGCGGCAACGGGCACTCGACATGGCAACAGGGGGTCAAGCTCTGCGAGGCGGCCGGCGCGCGGGAGCTTGCGCTGGTTCACCACGATCCGGCACGCACCGACAATGAGTTGGACGAGATGGAGAAACTGGCCAAGGACAGGTTTGCCGGCGCTTTCGCCGCGCGGGATGGCCAGACGCTCGAATTTCCAGTCTTATCGCACAAAGCGCGCTGAGCTGTTTCCTCTCTCTTCTTGTTTTGACGCAATTCCGGACGGAAAGCCGCTCACACTTTTCCTGGAATTGCTCTACCGGCGCCGCGCCTGACCAATGTCCTGATCGGAAGCCATGCGCAGGCTTCAGTCTGTGCGGTGACCGTGAACAGCCGTTCCAGGAAAAGCCAGGCCGATTCATCGTGTACGAGATGGTGGGCGAGCACGCCGACCGGTTCGCCGCCGTCGAATGCCTGTCGCAATTGCGCGATGATGGCCTGAACCAATATGCCGTGATCGCGGCAACCGCGCGTGCCATGCCAGTCCATGATGTCGACATTGCTGTTGACGACCGCCAGCGAAGCCGGCTTCGGCGGCCCATAGACCGACAATGCCGCAAATCCCATCGATCCAAGCTCGGATACCAAGCCGGCGTCGATCCTGTTCCAGGGCGGCACCAGCATCGGAACGGCACGTGCGCCGTGCAGGCCGGTTATGCGCGACAGCCCGCGAGCCAGATCATCGAGCACCGCCTCGCGTGGCCGCTGCGGGCCGAGCTCCTGCTTTTTCTGGCCCTCCGACGCATGATTTCGGTGCGCCCAGCCATGGATGGCGACTGTGGCATGCGGCGCCTCGTCAAGCCGGGCGACCAGCTTCCCATCAGTCAGGGCCGGAATGACGGCCAGAGTGACCGGAATTGGGAATTGACCGGTGAGGTCGAGCAGCCGATCAAGCGCAGCCGTCGGATCCACGGCGTCATCATCGCGCAGCCAGAACTCTGCCTTGCGGTCCGCCCGCTGCCAGCGCGCCAGTTCTTTCACCAAGGGTTGCCAGATCTGATCGGACGTCATGAAACCGGGATCTTCGCAAGAAGTTCGGCGAGACGCGCTGCCGCAGCACCGAGGGAGCGTTCTTCGAGGATGAAACGTCTGGCTTCTGCGGCCATGACGGTTCTTTCGTCGTTGCGGGCCAGAAGCCTTTCAATGGCTGAAGCGAACGCCGTCAAATCGCCCGGCGGGGTCAGGAACCCGGTCCGGCCATCCCGCACGACCTCCGGCACGCCGGCGATGTCCTGAGCCACCACCGGCAGGCCGGCGGCCTGCGCTTCAAGATAGGCAACGCCATAGGCCTCGCCGAAACCCGGCCAGACGTAAATTCCGCCACTGTAGAGGACATCCGGCACGGCGGCCGGCTCAATCGCGCCAAGCCATTCGATACGCTCGGCGGGCAAGCCGGCAAATTGCGCTTTGACCTCGTCACGGGCAGGCCCGTCCCCGACGACCGACATGGTCCAGGGCAGGTGACCGATCGAGCCGAGCGCTTGCGCCAGCATGCGATAGCTTTCGAGTTTGTCGCCCGGGCGCATCATGGCGACAGTAACGAGGCGTGTCGGACAACCCCGTGCCGGCGTTTCACGGAATGCCGATGTGTCGATGAAGGGCGAAAGCATGCCGAAAGTGGCGCCGGGTACCGCATCCGCCAGTCCCTGGCGGTCCCTTTGCGTGAAGCAGATGTTCAGCGCCGCCTGTTCGACGGCTCGCGCCACCAAAGCTTGCGTATCAGCCCACAAACCGGCGTTGCGCCGCCTCGAATAGGAGGCTTCCGCTGTCGCATAGGGGACAGCAAAGGCCGCCGTCAGCTCGGGCCCGATCAGGTCGGGCGCCTTGTAATAGGGATGATAAGTGAACCAGAGATCGGGCTTGCCGTCACGAGCCCAAAGCCTTGTCAGCCGCGCGGCTTCTTCCCGGGCCTCGATCTTGCGCGCATCGAAACTTTTCGGCTCCGGTTCGCGTAGATAGAAGCGCAATTCGGATGCCAGTTCGACGCGATGCCCCACGTGCTCCAGCGCCTTGATCAGCGTCCGTGCCATCTGGCGGTCGCCGGAGGCAACGGGATCATTGGGTGACTTCAGTGGTGCGTAGAAGGCAATTCGCATCGCCGGACCCTATCATCAGAAAGCCGCCGCAAGTCAATTTCGAAGCATGATCGACTTCACCCTTCAAGCAGTGGAATATGCTATCTGATGCCCATGGAAACAGCTGCCGCGTCCGACCCGTTTGTCGCTTCTCTGCCGGTCTTCGCAAAGTTCGAAAGCGTTGCCGATATCGACAACTATCGGCCTCTCCCCGATGACTGGGCGCTGGCCACCGCCGACATCGTCGGCTCGACCAAGGCGATCGAGGCTGGGCGCTATAAAACCGTCAATATGGCCGGCGCCAGCGTCATTTCGGCGCTGCTCAATGCGCTGGGTCGGCAAGATTTTCCCTTTGTCTTCGGCGGCGACGGCGCGCTCGTGGCGTTTCCCGGCTCGGCGCTGGAGATCGCCCGCAACGCGCTTGCCGCTGTCCAGAGATGGGTGGCGGAAGAACTGGACCTAGCCCTGCGTGCCGCAATCGTGCCGATAAGGGATATAAGAGCGCAAGGGCTCGACGTTCGCGTGGCGAGGTTCCAGGCCTCCGAAGCGGTCTTCTATGCCATGTTCGCCGGCGGTGGCGGCAGTTGGGCGGAAGCCGAGATGAAAGCGGGGCGCTACGGCATCGATCCCGCGCCGGCCGGCGCGCGGCCGGACCTGACCGGCCTCTCCTGCCGCTGGAACCCGATCGAGGCCCGACATGGCGAAATCGTCTCGATCATAGCCATACCAGGGGCGTCACGCGACTTGCGCGGCTTTCAGTTGCTGGTTTCCGACATCATCGCCCTTGCTGGCAGGCAGGAGCGCGATGGCCACCCCGTACCGGCGGACGGGCCGGCCTACAGTTTACTGCCCGCCGGTCTCGATCTCGAGGCGCGGGCCACGGGGCCGGCTGGACGGCGGTGGCTGACGAAGCTGTGGGTAGTGTTCCTCATGACGCTTACGGCTGTCACCGATCGATGTGGCTGGACGATCGGCGGTTTCGATCCGAAGGTCTATAAACGTGAAGTGGCCAGCAATTCGGACTTCCGGAAGTTCGACGACGGCTTGAAGATGACCATCGATGTTGACGCCGATGTCTTGCAACGGATCGAAAACCGGCTGAAACAGGCGGAACAGGCGGGCATCTGCACCTATGGCCTGCACCGCCAGAAATCGGCCTTGATGACATGTCTCGTCGCTTCGCCGCTGCAGCGCGATCACCTTCATTTCATCGATGGCGCTGCCGGCGGCTATGCGATGGCTGCCGCAAGCCTGAAGGCGAAGGTGCCGGTTTGATGACGGCTTGCGGAAACCGATCTTCCGCAATATGCCTCCGGTATGGTCCTGGGACCAAGTGAGCCTCGCCACGGGAACGGACAAGCCTGTCCGAATTGACGGGAAAGCAGATTTTTGGACGCCTCACGATCGATATATGACCATCTTCTAAACCGGATTTCGACGCGCGCCGCGCAAGTCGGCGTGATCGGACTGGGCTATGTCGGATTGCCGCTGGCGGTTGCGGTAGCACGCGCGGGCTTCCCGGTTTCGGGCTTCGACATCGAAGCCCACAAGGTCGAGAGCCTCAACAACGGCCAATCCTACATCGAGGCGGTGACGTCGACAGCCCTTGCCGGCCAGGTGGCGAGCGGACGGTTCCGCGCCACTGCGGATTTTGCGGAACTGGCCGTCTGCGAGGTCATCATCATCTGTGTTCCGACACCGCTGACGAAAAACCGTGAGCCGGATCTCTCCTTTGTCAGGAACACAGCAGGCACCATCGCCAAGCATCTGCGTCCAGGCCAGCTCGTCGTGCTGGAATCGACCACCTATCCCGGCACCACCGACGACGTGATCAAGCCCATATTGGAAGAAACCGGCTTGCGGTCGAAGATAGACTTCTTCCTCGGCTTCTCGCCCGAACGCGAGGATCCCGGCAACCGCAGCTTTGAAGTCGCGACGATTCCTAAGGTCGTGGCAGGCGACGGCATTGAAGCGGCGACGCTCGTGCAGGCCTTCTACCATGGCGTGGTCAAGACCGTCGTTCCGGTTTCGACCACCGCGACCGCCGAAGCGGTCAAGCTGACGGAAAACATCTTCCGCTCGGTCAACATAGCTCTCGTCAACGAGTTGAAGGTCGTGCTCGGTGCGATGGGCATCGACATCTGGGAGGTGATCGAGGCGGCAAAGAGCAAGCCCTTCGGCTACATGCCGTTCTATCCTGGCCCCGGCCTTGGCGGGCACTGCGTTCCGATCGATCCCTTCTACCTGACGTGGAAGGCGCGCGAATACGAACTGCCGACCCGCTTCATCGAGCTCGCGGCAGAGATCAACACGGCCATGCCGCGTCATGTGGTCGATGAGCTGGCGAAGGCGCTGGACCAGCGCTGCGGCAAGGCGCTCAGCCGCTCGCGCATTCTCATCGTGGGGCTCGCCTATAAGAAGAATGTGCCCGATATCCGCGAAAGCCCTTCATTGCGGCTCATTGAACTCATCGAGGATTGGGGCGGCAAGGCGGAATTCCACGATCCGCATGTTATCGAGATACCGACCACACGAGAGCATATGGCGATCAAGGGGCGCCGCTCGGTCGAATTGACCGAGGCGGCCCTGAAAGATTTCGATGCTGTCGTCGTTGCAACCGACCACGACGCGATCGACTATCACACGATCGCTGATCACGCCCCTCTGATCGTCGACACGCGCAATGTTTTTGGCCGCCTCGGGCTAGACCGAGAGACGGTGGTGAAGGCCTGACGGCATCTGAGCCGGCGAATTTCTTGCACGGTGTCAGGATCGTGGTTGCACTGCGTCGGCTGACTCGCCACATAACGCCACGGAATACAGATGCATTTACGCCTTCCCCTTGGCCGCAAGGGTAGTCATCCGGGATATTCTTCGCCGCTTTTGCCGCCGAGGCCGGCTTGTTGACTTCGGGTGTCTTATCGTTGGGTCGTTGACGGACTGTGTTATGACAGATCAGAAGATAATGGTTCCGTCTTCCGACGGGTTTCGGGATAGCATGAGCACATCGTACGCAGAAATCTCCACCATCCTCATGGATAAGGTTGCCGATTGGCTGAACGAATCGGCGCTGGCGGGCAACGACCTGGAAGCATTGGTAAATGGCTTTTGCGAACGGCTGGCTGCTGCCGGCCTGCCGCTGAAGCGGGTGCATTTGAGCTTCTCGATGCTCCATCCGCTCTATGACGCGCTTGGCTTCACCTGGGTTCGCGGCCAGGGCATGGAAGTGGAAGGCTTCCGCAAGGAGGCCGGTGTGCCGTCTGAAAGATTCCTGACCAGTCCATACTACCATCTGCTCAGCAATAAGCTCGACCATCTGCGACGCCGGCTCGACCCGTCGGTGCTATCGGAGTTTCCTGTTTTCGATGACCTCCGGCTTATGGGCATCACCGATTACATGGCTTTCGTCCATCCCTTCAGCGGCAACACCAGTCAGGGCATGATGGGGTCTTGGTCCACCGACAGCGCCGCGGGCTTCAGCGACAGCATGATTTCGGCGCTGCTGCGCATCCAGAGCCATCTCGCTATCGCCACCAAGATGGCGGTGCTCACCAAGCTCGCTGACAACATGATGACCACCTATCTCGGCGGCGACGCTGGCAGGCGCGTGCTTGACGGCCAGATCAAGCGCGGCGAGGGCGATACAATCCGGGCCGCACTGGTAATGGGAGATATGCGCGGGTCGTCGAGGCTTGCCGAAACTTCCGGCCGCGAAGTCTATATCGATACGCTGAACCAGTTTTTCGACGCCGTTGCCGCACCTTTCAATCGCAACGGCGGGCAGATCATGAGTTTCATTGGTGATGGCTTCATTGCCGTCTACCCTTGCGAAAGGCACCGTTCGCAGTCCGAGATCGCCTGCCAGGCTGCTCTTGCGGCCGCGCACAAGGCCAGCGCGCGCATGATGGATCTCAACCTGCGCCGAAAAGAGCAGGGGTTGTCCGACATCAAATTTGGTATCGGCCTGCATGTCGGCAATGTGATGTTTGGCAATGTCGGGCTTACCGACCGGCTCACATTCTCTGTCTTCGGCTCGGCTGTGAACGAGGTCCAGCGCCTTCAGACCCTGACCAAGAAATATCCGCATAGCGTTCTGGCCAGCAAAGACTTCGCCGGCTATTGCGGTGCCAACAAATGGCTGACGCTCGGCAACGAGGAACTGGCTGGCATCAAGCAGAAGCTGACGGTGCTTTCACCAGATCTGTCGGGAGCTCTCGCACTCGATGAAGACGGTGCGCCGGAGCCGATTCACGGCCGAAGATCGGACGCCGAGCAGGTCATGCTGCTTCACCGCGACGCCGCGCGGATGGCGGCGGGCGACCCGAGTAAGCTCCAGTAAACCGCCGCGATCTGGCCCGATCGCCTTTGGTAGCCAGTTCGGTCGTCGGTTCCGCCACTGACGACCGCTTCGAATCCAAGTTGCTCTGCGCTGGCAATGCGCTAGTCTCGCTTTCTGGAGAGCTGCCAGAGTGGGGCTGGTGTGAAGATGAATTCGAGTGTCGATCTGCTGCGGATCGAAGACGTTGGCATCTCTTTTGCCATCATGGGGGGGCCGTTGCATGCCGTCAGGCGCGCAAATCTTCGCGTCCTGCCCGGTAAGGTTACCGCGCTTGTGGGCGAGTCCGGTTCCGGAAAATCGGTTCTCAGCCAGGCCGTGATGGGCATTTTGCCGAACACAGCCCATGTTCGCGGCCGGATCCTGTTTTCCGATCCTGAAAAGCCCGGCACGACGCAGGATATCCTCAAGATGTCGCGTGATGGGCCCGAAATCCGGGCGTTGAGAGGCAGCCGCATCGGCAAAATCTTTCAGGAGCCGATGACATCGCTGTCGCCGCTGCACACGATCGGCAACCAGGTCAGCGAATCCCTGCAGATTCATACGCCCATGGCTCGGGCGGAGCGCAAGGCGCGGACCGAGGAAATGCTCAGCCTTGTCGGCTTTCCCAATCCCAAGCGCGCCTATGACATGTATCCCTTCGAACTTTCCGGAGGATTGCGTCAGCGCGCCATGATCGCCATGGCGCTTATCTGCCGGCCCGCCCTGTTGATCGCCGATGAGCCGACGACGGCGTTGGACGTCACCATCCAAGCGCAAATCCTGCAATTGCTGCGCGGGCTTCAGACCAAGCTGAACATGGCGATGCTGCTGATCACGCACGACCTCGGCGTGGTCGCCAATGTCGCCGACGAGGTGGTGGTCATGTACCATGGCGAGATCATGGAGGCGGGACCCGTCGAGGCGATATTCCGCCGGCCAGGCCATCCTTACCTTAAGGGCCTGATGGCAGCCGTTCCGCATTTCGACCTGAAGCCTGGCGAAAGGCTAAAGGCGCTGCGCGAGGTGCCGGTGAATGTCGGAAACCTGCTCGGCAAGCAGACCGCGCCGGCATCGAAGGGGCCGGACGACATCCTGCTGTCGGTCAGGGATCTGACAAAGACCTTCACCATCCGCAAGTCCGGATGGTTCGGTGGGGATCATCAAACCTCTGTTCGCGCCGTCGACGGCGTGAGCTTCGACATCAAGCGGGGTGAATGCCTGGGTCTGGTCGGCGAAAGCGGTTCCGGCAAAACCACCGTCAGCAAGATCCTCATGCGGGCTGTCACCCCTAGCGGTGGTTCTGTGATCTTCAACAGCCGCGATCGACCGATCGACGTCCTGGCAGGCGAGGGAGACGCCCTGCACATGCTGCGCGCGAAAATCCAGATGGTCTTCCAAGACCCGGTTTCGTCGCTTTCACCTCGCATGACGGTGGAGAACATCTTGAGCGAGCCGCTGGAAATTCATCAGCGTGGCAATGCCGCATCCCGGTTAGCCACGGTCAAGAGCCTGATGCAGGCAATCGGGCTCGATCCGCGCTTCATCAAGCGTTATCCGCACAGTTTCTCAGGCGGGCAGCGTCAGCGGATCGGCATCGCGCGCGCGTTGGCGCTGGGGCCTGAACTGCTGATCTGCGACGAGCCGGTTTCAGCGCTCGACGTCTCCGTCCAGGCGCAGATCCTGAACCTTCTGAAGGACCTGCAGAAGGAACTGGGACTGACCTATCTGTTCATATCCCATAACCTGGCGGTGGTGGACTACATGGCAGACCGCATCGCGGTGATGTGCGGGGGGCGTATCGTCGAGCTAGCGCCGCGCGAAATTCTGCTCAGGAAACCGATCCACCCCTACACGCGCTCACTGGTCGCCGCAGTACCTTTCCCCGATCTCGACAGGCCGATGGATTTCAAGACGCTGAAGCTCAGCGGCGCTTCCGACACCAGCGCATGGGGACCGCAATTCCGCGACGAGGGCGAAGAGGACGTGCTGTCGCCGCTCGATCTTGGCGGCGGCCACCTTGTTCTGGCCCGACGCTCGGCCGATGCCAGCGAGCTACGCCATTGATCAGCCGGCGCACCGTCCTTGGACTCATGGCTTCGGCATTTGTGCCGAGCACGTTGCACGCCGGCGATCTGGAGCCGGAATTTCTTCAGCCGCTGCTGAAGGCCCTGGCGCTGCCGGCACTCGCCAAGCGCTTGCCCAAGAGCCCGCGCGTGGTGAACCTCGCTGCGATGGGCCGGCAGCCCGGCCAGTACGGCGGCACGCTGCGCACGATCATCGGCAGCCAAAAAGACATCCGGATGATGACCATCTACGGATATGCTCGCCTGGTCGGCTATGACGAAAAGCTCAACCTGCAGCCCGATATTCTCGAAAGTTTCGACGTGGCGGACGATCGTGTCTTCACTTTCAAGCTACGGGAAGGACATAAATGGTCTGACGGCAGCCTGCTGACGCCAGAGGATTTTCGCTATTGCTGGGAAGATGTCTGGCTGAACGATGAGCTTACGCAAGGCGGGCTCACCCCGACCCTGCTGGCGGACGGCAAGCCGCCACGCTTCGAGATCGTCGATCCGTTGACAGTCCGCTATAGCTGGGATGCGCCTAATCCCGACTTCCTGCCCAAGCTCGCTGCCGCTTCGCCGCTATCGCTTGTTCTGCCGGCCGCCTATCTCAAGCAGTTCCACAAGAAATACCAGGACCCATTCCGGCTTGCCGGCTTAATGGAGGAGAACAGGGCCAAGAAATGGACGCTCCTGCATATCCGCATGTCGCGCCAGTATCGCCCGGAGAACCCGGAACTGCCGACGCTCGATCCCTGGCAGAACCGGACCAAGCCACCGGCCGAGCAGTTCGTCTTTGAGCGGAACCCGTTCTTTCATCGAATAGACGAGAATGGCCGGCAACTGCCGTACATTGACCGGGTTGTCATGAATGTCAGCTCGTCGGCGATCATTTCCGCCAAGACCGGTGCGGGCGAGAGCGACCTGCAATGCATGGGAATCGACTTTGCCGACTACGCCTTCCTGAAGGACGCGGAGAAGCGCTACCCGGTGAAGATGCATCTGTGGAAACGCACACAGGGTTCGCGGCTGGCGCTGCTGCCCAACCTCAATTGTGCCGACCCGGTGTGGCGTGACCTTCTTCGCGACGTGCGCGTGCGCCGCGCGCTTTCGCTCGCAGTGGACAGGCGCGAGATCAACTTGGCCGTGTTCTATGGATTGGCGCAGGAAAGTGCCGATACAGTCCTGCCGGAGAGCCCGCTTTACCGGCCGGAATTCGCGAGAGCCTGGGTCGCCCACGATCCCGACCGAGCCAACGCCCTGCTCGACGAGGTCGGGCTTAAGGCGCGCGACGATGACGGTCTGCGGATCCTTCCCGATGGACGCCCGGCGCAGGTCATCGTGGAAACGGCCGGCGAAAGCACGCTGGAAACGGACGCGCTCGAACTCATCACCGATCACTGGCGGCAGGTCGGCATCGCCCTGTTCGTCCGGACTTCGCAGCGAGACATCTTCCGCAGCCGCGCGCTAGGTGGCGAGATCATGATGTCGATTTGGTCGGGTATCGACAATGGTGTGCCGACCGCCGACATGAACCCGTCCCAGTTGGCCCCCACCATGGACGACCAGCTGCAATGGCCGCTCTGGGGTGCTCACTACCTGTCTCACGGCACGGTCGGCGAGGCGCCCGATCTTCCGCCTGTCGTTGAGTTGATGGCTTTGCTCAAGCGCTGGAACGTTTCGACCGAAGCCGCGGAGCGCGCCGAAATCTGGAATTCAATGCTGTCGATCTACACCGATCAGGTGTTTTCGATCGGCACGGTGAACGGAACGCATCAGCCGGTTCTGGCGTCCTCGAGGCTGCGCAATCTGCCTGACAAGGCGCTCTACGGCTACGATCCGACCGCCTATTTCGGTGTCTATATGATGGACACATTCTGGCTTGGAGAGTCCTGAGCGTGCTTCGATATATTGTCTGGCGCATTGCTGTGATGGTTCCAACGCTGCTGATCATATCGGCGCTGGTGTTCACGATCATCGAACTTCCCCCGGGCGACTATTTCGACAGCTATGTTGCAGAGCTTCGGGCTCAGGGCGAAGCGGTGGATTCCGATCGCATCCAGATGATGCGCAAGGAGTATGGTTTCGACAAGCCGCCGGTCATTCGCTACTTCTACTGGGTCGGCGGAATGCTACACGGCGATTTCGGCTATTCCTTCGAATATGAGCTGCCGGTTCGCGATGTCATCGGTGACCGAATGTGGCTGACCATTTTGGTTTCCTTCGTCACGATCATCTTCACCTGGCTCATCGCCTTTCCGATCGGCATGTACTCAGCCACCCATCAATACAGCTGGGGCGACTACGGCCTGACTTTCTTCGGTCTTCTCGGCCTTGCCATTCCGAATTTCATGCTGGCGCTGATCCTGATGTATTTCGCCAACATCTGGTTCGGCACGTCCATCGGCCATCTCATGGACCCGCAATATCTCGGCGAGCCGATGAGCTGGGCCAAGGCGAAATCGATCCTCGCCCATCTCTGGATCCCGGTCTTGATCATCGGCACCGGGGGCACGGCAAGCATGATCCGGCGGCTGCGCGCCAATCTGCTCGACGAGCTGCACAAGCAATATGTCGTGACCGCGCGCGCCAAGGGCCTTCATCCCTTCAAGGCGCTGGTCAAATATCCGCTGCGCATGGCGCTCAATTTCTTCATTTCGGACATCGGCTCGATCCTGCCGGCCATCATTTCCGGCGCCGAAATCACGGCGATCGTGCTGTCTTTGGAAACGACCGGGCCGATGCTGATCAAGGCGCTGCAAAGCCAGGATATGTATCTGGCGGGGTCATTCCTGATGTTCCTCGCCTTCCTGACGGTCATCGGCGTCCTGATTTCCGACCTCGCGCTGGCGCTGCTTGATCCACGAATTCGGTTGCAGGGCGGCAGCACCAAATGAACACGCAATCTCCGCTGCCCGCTCCGGGTGCTCCGCTGCAACATTACGTTTCCATTGCGCCCTTTGACCTGCAGTCGGTCGAGGCGATGACGCCGGAGCAGTCGAAGGTCTTTCAGGCGTCGCAGTTGCGGCTGATGTGGTGGAAATTCCGGCGGCACCGGCTTGCCCTCATGTCCGGCATATTCCTGGTAGCGCTTTATCTCGGGATACTGATCTGCGAGTTCCTGGCGCCCTACAATCTGCACACGCGCAACATGGACTACATCTATTCGCCGCCGCAGCAGGTGCACCTGTTCCACAACGGCCAGTTCGTCGGGCCGTTCGTCTACGGCCGCCAGATGACGCTGGATATGGACACGCTCAAGCGGAACTATATGGACAAGCAGGATGATGTTCAGCGGATCCGTTTCTTCTGCAAGGGCGACAGTTACCGGTTCTGGGGCCTGATCGAAGGTGACAGGCATCTTGTCTGCCCTGCCGAAAACGGCCAGCTCTTTCTGGCCGGCACCGACAGGCTGGGGCGCGATGTGCTCTCGCGCATCATCTATGGCGCACGCATTTCACTGACGATCGGCCTCGTAGGCATCGCTTTCAGCTTCGTCCTTGGCATCGTCATCGGGGGGCTGGCCGGCTATCATGGCGGTATGTCCGACCTGATCGTTCAACGAATTATCGAAGTTCTGCAATCGATTCCCAGCATTCCGTTATGGTTGGCTCTGGCGGCGATCATGCCGATAACCTGGAGTCCGATTCTGATCTATTTCGGCATTACCGTCATCCTCGGGCTGCTCCACTGGACCGGGCTGGCGCGGGCCGTGCGTTCAAAGCTTCTAGCCTTGCGTGAGGAGGATTACGTTCTGGCCGCGCAATTGATGGGCGCCAGCAGCAGCCGCATTATCCGCCGGCACCTCATTCCCGGCTTCATGTCGCATCTGATCGCGACGGCGACGATCTCCATCCCCGGCATGATCCTGGGCGAGACGGCGCTGAGCTTCCTCGGGCTTGGCCTGAGGGCGCCGATAACCAGCTGGGGCATCCTGCTCACCGAGGCGCGCAGCGTTAGCGTGATCGCGTTCTATCCATGGCTGCTTTTGCCGATCCTCCCCGTCATTCTCGTCATCCTGGCGTTCAACTTCCTCGGCGACGGCCTGCGGGACGCCGCAGACCCTTACAAGTGACATCGTTACCCTGCTGTACGCCGGGCCGCCTTGTCCGCAGCCTGTTCGGTTGTTGCAGTGTTCATCGTTCGCCTCTATATGCCGCGAGGCTCGATCGGGGTTTAATACATCGCCCTCGGGTTTCACCCGCGAACCGTTCCGGTCCCGGGCATTGCCGATCTCTTGAGCTGGTTCAGGACACACAAACGCAAATGAGTCGCCTCGAGAGTTTCATCCGCAGGCTGACCGCGCAGCGCGACATTCTCGATCAAGTCTGCGCGCAGGTGGCGACCATCGAGGGCCCTGTCCTCGAGCTCGGCCTCGGCAATGGCCGGACGTTTCATCATCTGCGCGAGCGCCTGCCCGGACGCCGGATCGTGGCGTTCGACCGCGCACTGGCCGCCCACGCCAGCTCAATTCCCGAAGCTGAAAACCTCGTGCTCGGCGAAATACGCGAGACGGCGATCAGGTTCATTGGCATCGACGCCGCTCTTCTTCATGCCGACATCGGCACCGGGTATGAAGATCGCGACGCAGTGACCGCTACCTGGCTTCCCGACCTGACCGCGCGCCTGCTTCGCGTCGGCGGCATCGCCGTCAGCGGCACGCCGCTCGATCACCCGCACTTGGAACGCCTCCCGCCGCCGCCTTCGGTGCCCGCCGACCGTTATTTATCTATAGGCGACTGTGAGAGGTCGAGAAGTCTTCAGGGGATCATATAGACAGCAACCTCCCGCTCAATGCCGCGCAGCGAGACCTCGTGGGGCTCCGGCTTCAGCGCTTTCCTGCGTAGCAGGTCGGCGGTGAGATTGTCGTCGACCACCGCACGAGTGGCGAAGATCGCCTGTGCGTTGGCAAGGTTCTGGACCCGCGAAGCAATGTTGACCGTCTGGCCGAAATAGTCCTGCCGCTCGTTCAAGGACACGGCGATGCAGGGGCCGGCATGGACACCGATCTTGAGCAGCAGATCCTCGCGCCCACTCTTGTCGTTGAGCGCGCGCATGGCATCGCGCATCCTGAGGGCCGCAGCAATCGCACGATCTGGCGTGGCGAAGGTCGCCATCACGGCATCGCCGATGGTCTTCACCACCGCGCCCGCCTCCGCCGCGACGATATCTTGCAGAACCTGAAAATGCTCCCGCACGAGATCGAAGGCCGAAAGGTCGCCCACACGCTCGTAGAGCGCGGTCGATCCACGCAGGTCGGTGAACAGGAAAGTCAGGCTGGTGATCTTCAGGCGCTGGTCGACGGCCAAAGTATCCGTGCGATAGAGATCGCGGAACGTCTGGTTGGTCAGCAGTCGCTTGGCGGTGAGAAAGGGTCGGCGTTTCCCCAGAAATTCATGCAGTTCATGGCCGGCGATGAAAACTGCCGGCAACACACGCGTGTCGGTCCTATTTTCCAGCGAAATGCGCAACGGGCCGGGTTGCATCTCCAGCGTCTGGCTCTGGACATGGTCGCGGTCGAAGACCAGAGAGAGGCTTCGGCGCTCCTTTGTCGGTTCGCCCTTCACGTCGATGAACTGCGCTGAATGGGTGACCGGCTCGAAGACAATGATGAATTCGGACGGAAGCTGTATCGGCAGAACCGCCTTCTCACCGGGCGCAAGCTCGATGTCCTCCAGCGAGAACTCTTCCATCTTTTGCGCGAAACCCTCCTCCGGCACGTCGACGCCGGACGCCCAGTAGATCTGGCGGAAATATTCCACCGCAGGAAGTTCGTGTGGATTGTGGGCGGCAATCCTGCGTGTGCGGGGACTGACGGTGAATGTCACCTCGACCATCTCGTCCAGCGTCGGCGAATAGCCCTGGGAACACAGCGCGCAGGTGTATTCGTCCTTCTGCAGGGTTTTCAGCGTGGCGTTGGTGTCGAGCACCCCACCACAGCCGGGGCACAGAACATTCCAGGAAATGTCGAAGATGCCTACCCGCGCGGCGTGGAGAAAGGCGCCTATGGCGCGCTCCTCGTCGAGGCCATGCTTGCTGGCGAAGGCGAGCACATTGATGCGGCAAAGTTCGCGGTCCTCGCCCTCGGCAATGGCTCGCTTGATCGCGTCAACAGCCGGGGGATCGACATCGGCCGTTTGCCGCAGAAGCGAGAACAGATCCTGAGCTTCGTTCATCGTGCAGGCTCCGTAAAATCCGCCCCGAGGCGTATTAACTGGACCGCGCTTTGGTCCGAATGCTCCATTTTACGTCTAAATTGACCCTACGGCCATTCGAATAGAACAAAGCCTGATGACGGTTCAATTCCACTCGGCAGATTTTCACCGGCTGCAAGCGGCACTATGATGGTCCATGGGCATTCATCTTGGGCTCTCTCTCATGCCGAAATCCGACAATCCGCCGCTTCCAGGGGCCCTTCGCCTTTTCTCCGCGGCTGTCATCGTCGTCCTGATCGTGGGCGCCGGCCTGTTTTTCGCGCCCACGCTGGTCAAGCCGCGCTGGCCGTGGCCCGTCACGCCGTTCAGCGCCCGCTTCCTCGGCGGCTTCTACACCGCCGAAATGGCGGTGATGGCGGCGCTCTTGTTCTGGAATCGCTGGTCGCCCGGCAGGCTGGTGCTCGTCATGGCCTTCATTTTCACCGTCATCGTGTCGGCGGCTTCGTTCATCAATCTCGGCTATTTCAACTTCGAACGAAAAGCGGCCTGGCTCTGGTTCCTTGTCTATCTTGCCTCGGCCGCGGTATCCGGGCTGTTCCTGTGGCGGGCCAGGGCCCGTCCTTCGGCAAAAGGCGTGGCCTTAACCCCCGCATGGCGCGGCTACATGTCAGCGGAAACGGTGATCCTTGGGCTATACGGCGTCGGCATGTTGCTGTTCCCCCGGGTTGTCAGCAGCAGCTGGCCGTGGCCGGTCGATCCCTTCCACGCCCAGGTCTACAGCGCCATCTTCCTCGCCGGCGCCGGCGGCGTGTATCTCCTATGGAAAAACGCTCCGCGCGAGGAATTGCTGGTGCTCGGTCTGGCGCAGCTTCTGGTTGGCCTGCTAGCCATCCTTGGCCTGGTCATCACCGACGCTGCGGTGCACCGGATCGACTGGACGGCAACAAAGACATTATGCTGGCTCGCCCTTTTCGGCTGGATCGGTCTCAGCGGCGTCTTCAAATTCTACGCTGCCTTCCGGTATTTTAGCTCGCAATCGGCATCATAGACTATGGAGACGACTGGATTTTCGAGTGACGTCCGGTGCATCGTGCCGGGCCGATCGCCCTAGAGCATTTCACCGTTTCAAAGGAAACGGCGAACTGCTCTATCTCGTTGTTCTGACGCAATTCCGGGCGGAAAACCGCTTACACCTTTCCTAGAATTGCTCTAGCCGGGAACGCCATGACCAGCACGACCTCGCCATCCTCCGAGAAAATCGAACCGCAGCTTCGAGCCGTCCGGCCAAGCGATGCGGAGGCGCTTTGCGCTATCTTCAACATGCCGGGCTTTCGCCAGGGCACTCTCAGGATGCCTTTCGAGCGGGTGGAGCAGGTGGAGCGGCGCATTGCCAAGTCCGGCCAGGAAACCACCTGGATCGTGGCGGAGCTGGAAGGCAAGGTCGTCGGCCATGGCAACCTTGTCGTGCAGGGTTCGCGCCGCTCGCATGTCGGCGAGATCAACATCGGCCTTGACGATGCCTTTGTCGGCAAGGGCATCGGCTCTGCCATACTCGGCGCGCTGCTCGACGTGGCCGATAACTGGCGGGCCCTGAAGCGGGTCGAATTGACCGTCTATGCCGACAACGAACCGGCCATCCGTCTCTACACAAGCCACGGCTTCGAGGTCGAAGGTCGGCATGTGAAGGCCGGCTTTACTGACGGGCAGTACCACGACCTCCTGAGCATGGCCCGACTGCGGTTCTAAGATTCGCTGTTTCCCTTGGCGTTTGCACCACATGCGGCTAGACGGGATCAATGACCGCCGTCTTCGATCCAACCCCTACGCCTCCGGTGGAAATTCTGGCTGTACTGTCGCTGCTCTGCCCTGAAGTCGTGCGCGACATCGAGCAGAACTGGAATGCACCGGTTTCCGATTACGCCCGCCATCTGTGGCGGCCGGTGGCAAGGCCTGTATCGGGCCCGGCGATCGCCGCCCGCTCGATCCTGCGCGACGTCCTGCGTCAGCGCCTCGACGTAATTATGCAGCCTGAGGAAGTCGCTAAGGTCGTCGAAGAGTTCGAGCACAGACCGGTGATTCAATCCGGCCTGCACTGCCTCCTCCTGATGGATCGGATTACCTTCGATGCCCTGCTGCTTGCCTGGCTCGGCGCGGTAGAAAACGGGCTGTCGGCCTTCGTCGGCTTCATGGGCACGACGATGACCATGGAGACCATTGGCCGGGAGGGTCCGGGATGGCTCGATGTCGGCGACGACAAGGTCAACCTGTTTGGCTTGGGGCGCCACAAACTGTGCCGCAAGAGCGTCTGCGTGGCCGGTCCTGTCTCCCTCAACAAGCGCGCGCTCGAAGCGGTTGGCGATGAAACGGATGGCAGCCGCTGGCGGGGCACACTGCTTTCCAGCCAGGACAAGGTGTTTGGAACCGCCGCCGATGCGCTGACGGCCCTCAATGAGGATCTGGTCGCCAATTGGGATCGTTCCGGCATGGCCGCTCCCGTCTTCATCGATGATCGGCTCGCCGCTTCTGCCATGGCACGGCATCTGGAATATGACGGCAGCCTTCTTTCCAGGCTGCTCACCCAGCCCGCAAGGCGCCAGCGTCTCGACCATGCGTTGCAAGAGGCCGCATCGGGCCCGTTTGGCAGATTCCTGCCCAATGCGACGGACTATTTCTGGGGCATCCGCGAGCAGCGCGTGCGCAAGCTCGCCCTCGACAACGGACACCTGATCGAGCCTGACAGGCCGCACGGTCTTTCCATCCCGTTCGAGCGGCCGCATCTCAGGCAGGCGCTGCTGGATGGCGTGCTGCTGCCGAACCTGTTCCTGATGTTCCTCGTCCTTGCCATATTGCCGCGCGTGCGGGCCGTGGGCGGCCTGAGACAGATTGGCTACGTAGCGCTTTTCCACTCGATCCTGCTGGCCGCGCTGGATGAAAACGTGCCGGAAGAGCGCGATCTGGCTGCGGAGCTGCAGGTGCGCGAAAATGCCTGGGGCATGCGAGTCATCGATGAAAAGATATCGGTCCGCGAGCAGCTTGCCGGCCTGCCGGAAGGGGCGCTCTTCCCGGAACTGCTCCGGCAATATAGTTTGCGGACACTTGCCGACACGACCGACGACCTGAAACTGGTCCGCGAAGACTCCCGATGGCGCAAGATCGGCTGGGCGGAGATCAAGGGACCTGAGCCTTGCTTCAGGCCCTATTCAGGTTGATTTTCTAGTGCGCAACGCCAACCGACGGCGACCTATCGGTGAACTTGGCCTCTGATCCGGCTGCCTCCTTGAACCCATACTGGTCGCTCCATGCCCATTTGCGCTGGCGCTTGCCGGTCGACGGCGATCGGTTCATCCTTGTGTGAATACCCTGGCCGTGAAGTACGTGGCGAGATCATGCCCGTCACGGCCGCAAGTGAGGTCTTGTTGCATGGACTGCTTGGGCTGCGGTTTCGAGGTTGAGCGCGGTTTCGCCTTCTGTCCGAAGTGTGGCAAGCGCCAGCCCGTGCCATGCGCCAGTTGCGGCTACCTTTGCGCACCTGATTTCGAGTTCTGTCCGAAATGCGGGGCTGGTGTCGGTGCGTCCGCAAAGGTCGTCGAGCGTCCCGCTCCGACACCAAGCCGGACCATTGTGCCGCCTTCTCGAACTCCGTCGCTGCTTGCGAACATCGAAAGCGAAGATGGGCTGCATCCCGCCTCCGACGCCGATCGCCGAACGGTGACGGTCCTGTTCGCGGACCTTTGCGGCTTCACGACGCTCAGCGAGCAGCTCGACCCAGAGGTCATGCAAGCGCTGCAGAACGACTTGTTTAAGGAATTGACGGCGGCCGTGCGAAACTTTGGTGGTTTCGTCGACAAATTCATCGGCGACGCGCTGCTCGCCTTGTTCGGTGCGCCGGTCGCACATGAAGACGATCCGGAGCGTGCGCTTCGTGCCGCTCTCGACATGATCGCCCGGACGGCGCGGCTCGGCGAAAGCACCTCCCACTCCGGCTCGCCTCTGTTACTCCACATCGGCATAAACACTGGTCCGGTCGTTACTGGAGGATTGGGCATCGGCACCGCCAAATCCTATTCGGTGACCGGCGACACGGTGAATACGGCGCAACGCCTACAATCGCTAGCCGCACCGGGTGAGGTGCTGGTCGGCGAGCTCACCCACAGGCTGACCCGCCATGCGTTCTCATATGAGTCGCTGGGCGATGTCGCGCTTCGCGGCAAGGCTGGCAGCGTGCTCGTCCATCGACTGGATGCACCGCTTGCGACGCCGCGTGCAGCGCGTGGGCTCGAGGCGCTCGGCCTGAGCGCGCCGATAATAGGCCGCGGTGCGGAGCTCAATAGAATGCTGGCCAGCCTTGACCAGGCGTGCGGCGGCTCGGCCCAGCTTGTCCGCCTTGTCGGAGAAGCCGGTATCGGGAAATCGCGGCTGGTGAAGGAGTTCGTCGCCCGCGTCGGCGACGAGGATCGTTTTCGCAACGTCGCCGTGCGGCAGGCGACGTGCTCACCGCTGGGGGAACAATCATTTGGCGCCTTGGGCGCAGTGGTGCGCAGCGCTGCCGGGATGATGCAAAACGACAATGGGGAGGAGATGCGAGGCAAGCTCGCAGGTTTGCTAACCGATCTCGGCCTGGAGGGCGAGGAGGCGGATCGGCTGATGCCTTTGATCTACCATGTGCTTGGCCTTGGCGACCCCGATGCCACCTTGCAGCATGTCGAGCCCGAGCAGTTGCGTCGGCAAATTCTCTACGCAGTCCGCACAATCATCGAACGGCGGCTTGCTTTATCGCCGCTGTTGATTGTCGTCGAAGACCTGCACTGGGCCGACGCCGCGTCGCTCGAGGCACTGCGTTTCGTGATGGACAGATTGGAACGCACGCGGTTGATGTTGCTGGTCACGCATCGTCCGGCGCCGGACAACGACCAGCTCGACTCAAGTCGGGTCAGTCACACAGCGCTCAGGCTTTCGCCGCTCAACAATGATGACGGACGCGCACTGCTGGCGGCGCTTTTCGGCGAGAGTTGGGTAAACTCAGCAGGAGGGCTTCCCGACCAGATCCTCGAGCGCGGGGGCGGCAATCCGCTTTTCGTAGAGGAAATCGTTCGCGGCCTTATCGACCGCGGTGTACTGATGCGCGAGGGCCAGCGATGGCGGACAGTGGCAGGCGAAGTCGCAACCGGCATTCCCGCCACCATCCAGGCAATGTTGCTTGCCCGCGTCGACCGGCTGCCGCACGAGGTGCGCCGGTTGGCTCAGGAAGCCGCTGTGATCGGCCCGCGTTTCAACGCGACCCTTTTGAAAGCCGTGACAGCCGACCCCGGCCGTCTGGAAGCCGGTTGCGAACTGCTTTGCGATGCGGAAATCATAGAGGAGGTAGCCGGATCAGGTTCGGTTTCGTCGCAAAGCTACCGCTTTACACAAACATTGCTGCAGGACGTGATCTATCAGAATCTGCTCCTGCAACGCCGGTCCGACATCCATGGGCGGGTCGGTGCCGCCTTGGAGCAACTGTGCGGCGACAAGCCGGAACGGCTCGAGGATTTGACCGCGCTCGGTCATCATTTCGCACAGAGTGTCGAGCGGGAGAGGGGCGCGCGTTACCTGCAGGCGGCGGGCGATCGCGCCCGCATGATATATGCCAACGACGACGCCCTTCGTTTCTACGAGCGAGCACTGACTGCGTTGGGCGCGACCGGGCAAACACCGCTCAAACTGGCAATCGCAGAGCGCATTGCCGACTTGAGCGGCCCGGCAGGCCGCCGCGACGTCGCGCACCAGCACTACGAGACGGTGCTGCAGGCATATCGCGCGTCGGCCGATCGCGTCGCTTCGGCGCGGGTTTTGCGCAAGATCGGTCGGCTGCTCTGGGACGTCGGCAAGCGGGACAACGCGGAATCGCGCTACGCCGAAGCGGCAGCGCTGCTCGATGGCGCCGATGCCCCGGTCGAGCAGGCGCATCTCTGGCAAGAACGTGGCCGACAGGCGTTCCGCAGCGGAGGCAACGCTCTCGCGGCAAAATGGGCGGACGCGGCGCTGGATTGTGTACGCACGCTGACAACCGAACATGTCTCCGAGGTAGGGCGTGATGCCACTCTTGTGACTGCCGAGGCGCTCAATACGAAGGCTGTCGCGTTGGCACGCCTTGGACGAGACCGCGAAGCCGTTGGCCAGGTCGAGCGCAGCATCGAATTGGCCGAAGCCGCCGGTCTAATGGGCACGGCTTGCCGCGGCTACACCAATCTCGGCGTGCTTTACACGACCATCGACCCGGCAAAGGCGATGGAGGTCTGTCGGCGCGGTCTTGAGGTGGCGCGCCGTATTGGTGATTTGGGATACCAGGCGCGCCTCCTCGCCAATCTGGCGGTCGCTTGCTGTACTTTCACGGATCGCTGTCCGACGGAGGGCGTGCCGGCCGCCGAGAAGGCCATCGAGATCGACCGGGCGCTCGACCAGCGCGAGCACCTGTCCGTACCGTTGATAGTGCTTGGGCAGATCCACCAGTGCAACGGCCGTCCGGAACTCGCGATTGGCTTATTCCACGAAGCGCTGGACGTAGCTCGCGAAACGGGCGAGCCGCAACTGCTGTTTCCGTGCTATGATGGTCTCGCAACGCTCAATCTCGACCTCGACAATCTGGCCGAGGCCGAACGCTACTTTTCCCTGGCGCAGGGTATATGCGCCCAGCACGGGCTCGACCCGGAAGGGCTTGTGGTGCTGCCTTTTCTCGACTAGCCGGGTTGGAGGTTGGCAATGTCAGCGCGCATTGACTTGATACCGCTTCAACCAGGCGATCGTGCGCCGAACGTGGTACTCGACGCTATAACCCAGGAAGGCAAGATCGCGCTCGACGATTTTCGCGGACAAAAACCGGTCTTGGTCGGCCTTTTCCGAGGTCTGCATTGCGCGTTCTGCCGGCGCCATATCGCCGCCCAGGCGCGGCTTGATCCGGAGCTGCGCGAAAAGGGCGTGGGAAGCCTGACGGTGGTCAACACGCCGATCGAGCGGGCACGTCTCTATTTCCGTTACCACCCGATGCCGAATCTGCTTGCGGCTTCCGACCCCGAACGCGCTTCGCATCGTGCCTTTGGACTGCCCAATCTCGAATTCACCCAAGACGAGACCAACTGGCCGTACAAGGTCTCGATGGCAGCGGCAAAGGATATGCGGGTCAACATACCAGGCGAGTTGCCCGGTCCCATGGATCCTTTTGCGGCCAGCGAGTTTCTCGACAATAAAGACCACTACGAAGTGACCGAAGCCGACGAGCAGATGATGGCGACGGGACACGGACAACTGATCGGCCAGTTCCTACTGGACCGGCAGGGGATCGTCCGCTGGAGCTTCACGGAAGTTCCGGAGGGTGGGCGATACATGTTCGCGGCACCAAGCCCGCGGGAGCTGATGTCAGCCGTGTCCCAAGTCGCCCAATAGACTTGCGAACGAGGCAGTCGGGCGGGACACCAAACAAAAAGCGGAAGCAATTTGTTCATTCGAGCGCGGCCTCGAGAACGGCAACAAAGTCATCGAGCGAGCGATCCCCGCGAATCTCGATGCGCGGAAGATCGATGGGATCGCAGTCGAGGTGCGCCGGCCCGTGTTTGCCGCCGAAGCCGATCCGATAGCCGCACTCTCTGGCCAACCGGCCAAGCCGTCGGTCGGTGACGGAGTAGGGTGCCGCGAACGCCGTGGTTGTGCGACCGGTCCACCGTTCGACGAACATACGAGAACGCAGGAGTTCGGCGGCAAGGTCAGAGCTCGACAGACCGTCGATCGCGCGATGCGTCGCCAGATGGCTTCCGAACAACGCACCTTCGCTGGCGAGGCTTCGCACCGTCGCGGCGTCCATAAGCGGCGTCGGCGGGCCGCTGTCGGCGTCCCATCTTGCACTTTCACCCACCAAGTCCGTCACCAGGAACACCTCTGCCGTCAAGTCGTTCGCGCGCAAGATCGGCCAGGCATGGTCGGCAAAGTTCTGGAAGCCGTCATCGAAGGTGATGAGCACCGGGCGGCCAACAAAGGGCTGGCGGTTGGCGATGGACTGTTCCAACTGCTCGGACCCAATCGCGTGAAAGCCATTGGCGCGCAGCCATGCCATCTGACTGGCGAACGCGGCGGGCGTGAGCCGAAAACGGGCAAGCCCGGCCGGACCATCATCGGCGACGCTGTGATACATGAGGACTGGGATATGCGGCCGCCGCTCGCTGCGGGCGACGTCGCGGCGCAAGGCCCGCGCCCCCCCCCAGACGACTTTTCGCGCGACCCCGATTTCGACTCGGGCGCGGACCGGCAAATGGTCAATCCTCGGTTCGGTCGCCACCTCGCCCGGCGACAGGCGGCGGAAACGGTCTATGCGATAGAGTTCGGTCTGGATCGAGTGCTCGAGGACCAGGCCCTCGGTTGCCGACAGCGTCTCCGAGATCGCTTGCGCACCGAATGTGTTCCAGTCGAAGCCCGTCCTTTTCGGATCGTCGCGCAGCACGAATGCGTGCGCGGTGACAAAACTGCCGCCAGGCGCCAACGCCTCGACGATCTTCTTAGCGATGCGCCGCAACTCATCGAGATCATCCAGGTAGTAGAGCACTTCCGAACAAAAGATCAGATCCATCCCGCCCGGCAGCGTGTCCGCATCGAAATCCAGCACGCCGAATTCAACATTAGACTGATCGCTGCACCGTTCGCGTGCTCGCTCGATGGCTATGGCGGAGATGTCGGTTGCGGTCAGATGACCCACGCGAGGCGAGAGCTGTCGCGTGAAATGGCCCTCAGCGCAGGCCAGTTCAAGCGCTCGGTCGATGTGGCCGGCAGGGAGAATTTCGAGCTGCCGCTCATATTTTTCCTGCTCATAGGACGAACCGTAGTTCCAGGGATCCTCGATCGCGAAATAGCCATTCCAGAACGACGTGCGATCGTTGTCGCGCCCATCCGCGGCCCGTGCATGGCGCGGCGCTGGAGGCGGCTCGGTGGGTTCGGCGTTCGACCGTACCAGCTCCACCGCTTTCGCGGCCAATCGCTCGAGTTTGCCGAAGTGGCTGTCCGGATCTGACCCGCGTGTCAGTTGGTCCGGCGCCACGACATTTGCGGTCAATTCAATCCAGTGATGCCTTGCCACGGTCCCGAGCACGCCAAACTGCACGCGAGCCTCGATCTGGGCGTCCCGCATCAGCCAGGCATAGATTTGATCGATTCCTTCCGGAAGTTGGGTCGCGGCTGGATTTCGAGCATCGACCCGAAGTCCAAGTGTCAGCGCCAGCCGTCGCGGCGCGGCGAGATCGTCGAAGTCGAGAAGCATCTGTTCGAGGTGATACTGGACGCGGCGAGCCGCGACGGAATTTTCCCAAACCTTTCCGAGCCTGGTGATCAACCCGGTGAGGGCGCCGCCGAACCTGTCCCATCTGGCAGCCAATTGCGCCGGCGCCGACAGGCTTCCTGCCATAACGCCATCCAAGGCCACCTCGGCGATCTGTCGCGCCCACTTGCGTTGCGCGGGGAGCGCGCGCAGGGACTGCGGGTCGATCGAACGCGAGCCGCTGCCGCAATCCGACGCGGCGTTCCACAACGCGAACCACGCGAGGGCTTCAGATGCGGAGCGGCCGATCGTCTCGACCGCTCCATTGGCGTGAGCCGATGCCGGGTGTTTGACCCTGGGATCAGGAGAAAAACCGCGGGCGATCACGATTTCCGCATCTGCCAGCACCTGCCTCGAATTACGCGAGAGCGAGTTGGGGCTGGTCTGATAGAAAGCCAGCGGCTCGTCGACCATCACCCAATTCTTCCCTAGCCGTGCGACGCGCTGCCACAGATCCCAGTTCTCGCAGGTACGCAGCGACACATCGAAACCGCCCAATTCGACAATTGTCTGCCGATCGACCAGGAGTGCGTTGGTCGGTATGGCACACTGGCGGGCGAATGTTTCGAAGGGCTGGATCGCAACCTCCGTTGGGATGCTCGACGCGGTGAGTTCGCCATCGGGCATCACGCGCTGGGAACCGCAATAGGCGGCCACTGCATCGGGGGCGGTTTCCAGTGCGGCCAGCATCTTCGCCAGGAAGCTGGCATCCACCCAATCGTCCGCATCAAGAAACATGAGCCAGTTTCCGCGCGCTGTCGCAATCCCGCTATTGCGCGCGCCGGCGGCGCTATTCGCACAAGACCTCAATGCCCGAAAACGGCTATCGTGCTCCGCATAACGGGCGGCGATCGCGGGGGTGCGGTCCGTGGAGGCGTCGTCAACGATGATCGCCTCCCAATTCACTATTTTCTGATTCAGAAGGCAATCGAGTGCACGCGCTAGCGTCACTTCGGCGTTGTGCGCCGGAACCACGATTGACACCAAAGGATTATGCACCACGCCGTCTACCCGCGCCTGGTTCGAAGGTAGGTCCCCATCAGCGCAACCCGCGGTCACCGGCATCATAACGGGTGCAATGGATATGGTAAACTGGCGTCTTTTGCAATCGCTGGGTGGCTAATCTTGCCGTGTGTATTTCCATTCAATTTTGGCAATGAAGCGCCTCTATTGGGCTCTGCGCTAGCAGCCGTCGCGGCTCTCGACCGCTGCAGCCATGTCGCGCTCGAGACGCTGCAAAAGCTGCGGGTCGGGAGGCAGATTCGCGAGATCGATCAACATGGCCCAGGACCTATGGGTTCCAGGCTTTTCCGAGCATCCGGCGGACCGATTCAGCCGGCGAGCGCAGGTCTCCAGACACGCCTCGGGAGCGCCCCAGTCGATTCCTTTAAGAAGAATCGCAAGCTCCGCCGGCCGACTACTACTAAGGCGGGGATGTCTATCATGATGCGCACGGAACCTTTCTCAAGAGCCAAGGTGAGGCCATGGAAAGCGCGTTCGATATAGTCCGCGAGCTGATGGCCGAGGTAGAGCCGACGGACCCTGTTTGCACCGTCCGCGATGCCGGGGCCATCAGATCATGCAGATCACAGTCGCAGGCGCCGATTCGACAATGCATGTAAAAAGAGGTGATCCATTAGCAAATGAGTTCGTTTTTCCCGAAACCTGACATCGCGCTGGTGGGGCTGAGTCACTGAGGTGAATACCCTATCCGTTGTCCCTAAGGCGGCAAGACCGTTGGCTGCTTCCAGACGAGACTCCAGGACGCCTTCTTAACCGGCAGCGGGACCTACCAACCCAAATCTCGGCGCATATTCCCTAGCGCGTCGATGCAGGTTGTAATTGGGAGGTTACAACGTGAAGACACTTTTGGGATGACCTGCCGGCTTGGCAGCAGCCTCTCAGGAAGGCTGATTTGCTAACCAGCGTAACCCCGTCAGACTGGGCAGGAAAGGTTCCGCCGGGTGATTTCGAACCCGAGCACGTCGACCGGCTGTGACGCATTGGCCGCATCTGGCCCGCGCCGCATGATTGATCGCGCGCGGGCGTTCATTCGGCCGATGCGTCCCGCTTGGCACCCGACCGCCTTGAGCCCGCGCCTTAGCCGCTACTTAGATCGTGAATAGCCGGCTGTAGACCGTCAGGCGTGATATCAACCGTCGCAAGCGTGATCGGCAACTTAAAACGACGGTGACCGGCGCTGCCCGGATTAAGGTAGAGCACACCGTCAACGGTTTTGAGTTTTGGCACATGGGAGTGACCCGACACGACCATGTCGATGCCGAGTGCCGCTGGTGAGACCTGAAGCGCCTTGAGATCATGAAGGACGTAGAAGGTTCGGCCTGCCAGCCGCACTAACGCCGTATCGGCGTAGGTTGAAGCCCACCGGGCCGTATCCACGTTGCCTCTGATCGCGGTAACCGGTGCGATCTGCTGAAGCGCGGAAATAACGTCAGGACTGCCAATGTCTCCGCCATGGATGATGTGGTTTACCCCGGCCAAGCGTCGTTCCGCCTCAGGCCTCAATAGGCCGTGCGTGTCAGAAATGATGCCTAACCTGAATTTCATTGTCGGCCATTATATGGTGAGCACATCGAGATCAGCCGCAATACGGCTGTTCGGAAATGCCCGCACGGCTTCCGCGAGTATTTCTTCGTCGGCATATCGACCAGAGATATGCGTAAGAGCGAGCTGCTTCACGTTGCTCATCGCTGCCAGAGATGCCGCCTGCGCAGCCGTGAGATGACCATAGTCGCGGGCCATGGTCGCATCCCGTTCCAGGAAGGTGGCCTCGATCACCAGAAGGTCGGCGCCGCAGACATGGTCCGCGAGATCATCGGTCGACTCCGTATCGCCGATGATGACCAGCTTCTTGCCTGCTTCCAGCGGGCCTAATACATCTTCGGGAGCAACTGTTCGGCCATCGACGAGGGTTATAGACCGGCCTTCTACCAGTTCCTTCCTGATTGGACGGTCTGGCACGCCCAGAGACGTGAGGCGCTCGGCGCGAAGGTGGCGGCGCGGTGGAGTCTCGAGCACGAAGCCGTAGCTATCGGTGTCGCGGTGACGAACCTGAAAGCAGTCGATCATGAATTCGTCCGCGTCGAAAAACCGGCCGGGCGTCAGCGGCTCGAGCTTTAGTGGGATCGGCGCTCGTCCTTCACCCCACAGACCAGCGAGCATGCGCACAACGAGGTCCAGGGTGTCCGAGCCTCCGTGGACGGTCAGGAGATCGTCACTTTGCCGCAACCGGAGTGTCGAGAACAGGCCGGGGATTCCAAGGATATGGTCGAAATGGGCATGCGTGAGCAACAGGCGGTGAAGACGCCTGAACCCGGCGCCGCTGCGCAGCAGCTGGCGCTGCGTGCCTTCCCCGCAATCAACCAGAATTCGGTGGCCTCCGGCCTCGATGAGCAGG
Source organism: Mesorhizobium sp. M2A.F.Ca.ET.046.03.2.1 (assembly GCF_003952425.1). Lineage (NCBI taxonomy): Bacteria > Pseudomonadati > Pseudomonadota > Alphaproteobacteria > Hyphomicrobiales > Phyllobacteriaceae > Mesorhizobium > Mesorhizobium sp. M2A.F.Ca.ET.046.03.2.1. The sequence continues at coordinate 4,718,305 of NZ_CP034449.1, forward strand.
GCAGGGTGATTTCGCTCGGCAGAGGGTACGCTGGCCGAGGTGCCAAGAAACGTCAGTTTGAAAATCATGGAGCCAGTCTAGCCCGCGAGCGGTAAGGCCTCAAAGCGGGCAAACAACGCTTTCTACCCGGGCAAGCCTGCCGTGGCTGTCTTTGACTATTTTGAGGCCACGCCCTGCTCAGACTTTATCCCGGAGGTTTGACCATCACCGTGGACGAGGTCGCGGTCCCGGTCATTGGTCCTGTCGGGCGTTTGGCCTCCGCCTCCCGGGTATCCCGCTCTTTGTCCTTCCGGGGTTTCGGGCCCGGCATGTCCCGCGATGATTTTGATCTCATATGCTTTGTCCTCTTCGGTCGCTCAATAAGCCGCCACATCCTGTTCAAAATGTGGGGTAAAATGCGGGCTTTGAAGACTAGGGTTGCGAAATCTGCAGGCGATTCAATATCGTAGCAACAGCGATGGCGGAGAGAGCGTCTTTCGAATTCCTGCTTAAACCATTGAAATTACTCGCATTTTCTTATGGCTGGTTACCCAGTTTGTTACACAGCCACGGATGACCGCTTTGCGCCTCCTACTGATGTTAGGCTCAGTTCCCCGCAGCCTGAAAGCGAACGTTGTGAGCCACACAGCTAGCAGACTTGCCCAAAGTTCATCCCGACTACGCAGCACTTCCCGTCTCCGGCATTGAGCGGTGTCGGAATGCCGGCTCCGCCATCAAACCACAGAACCATCAGGCACTGGGTGCCTCGCGCAGGTTTATCAATTCGGCCACATCGAGGATCCTCAAACTGCTTGCCACGCCAAGCGCGTCGGTGGCGGCCGTGTACATGACCTTGTCCTTGGGACAGGCGACGACAAAGATCTCAACGTTGAGGCCAAGCGCCTCGCGGATGCGGTTTTCGCTGGGTCGTTCCTTGACGCCGTCGTCGCCTTGCCAGATGCGTCCGCCGCCGGCGCCACAGCAGAAGGAATTCTCGCGGCAGCGCGGCATGTCGTGCAGTGTATAGCCTGCTGCCCTGATCAGGTCGCGCGGCGCGTCGAAGCCGCCATTGTAGCGGCCGAGATAGCAGGGATCGTGATAGGTCACCGTGGCGCCGTCGGCCGGGGCGATATCAAGCCTGCCCGCCGCCACCAGTTCGGCAAGCAGCGCCGTGTAGTGAAGCACCTCGAACGCGCCGCCAAAATGGCGGTAGTCGTTCTTCAGCGCGTTGAGGCTGTGCGGATCCGTGGTGACGATGCGGTTGAAGCTGCAGGCGCGGATCGCGTCGATGTTGGATTGGGCAAGTGTTTCGAACAGGCCTTCCTCGCCGGCGCGCCTCACGTCGTTGCCGCTGTTGCGCTCGGCATCGAAGAGAATGCCGAAATCGACGCCGGCGGCCGTGAAAAGCTCGGCGACCTTGCGGGTCACGTCCTGGACGCGCGGGTCGTAGGATGCGTAGTCGCCGACGAACCACAACACGTCGACCGGTTCGCTGCGCGCGTCCTTGACCGGGAAGCCGAGTTCCTTGGTCCAGCGCGCCCGCATCTTCGACGGTTTGCCCATCGAGTTCCCGAGGCGCGTGAGGTTCGACAGCGCGTCCTGGAGCATGGGGCTGACATGACCTTCATCGACCAGATGGCGCCGCATGTCGTTGATCTTGGGCAGATGCTCGATCTCGACCGGACAGGCCTCCATGCAGGCGCGGCAGGTCGTGCAGGCCCAGAGCGTCTCTTCGGCGATCACTCCGCCGACCAGAGGAGTTGACGCGTCGTTCGCCAGCGCGTCGCGCATATCGGTGATCAGCATCTTCGGGCTGAGAGGCAAGCCCGAGGCATAGGCCGGGCAGACCGCCTGGCAGCGTCCGCACTCGGTGCAGGACAAGAGGTCGAGCTGCTGCTTCCAGTCGAACTGGGCGAGCGAAGCCACGCCCGGACTCTCGCGATCGGGAGGCACGGCGGGCGCGGTCCCGGCCGCTTCGAGGTTGCGAAAATAGATGTTCGGCGCGGCCAGGAACATGTGCCGATGCTTCGAGCCTGGAATATAGATCAGGAAGGCGAGGATGGCGCCGATATGGACCCAATAGGCGATCCGCTCCGCCGGATCGGCGGGAAAGCTCAACGCACGGAGCAGATCGGCTATAAGCGACGCGACCGGCCGCCATGAGCCGTCGGCACCGCCGAGGATCCGTGCGCCGGCCTCGATCAGCAGGGATGAGACGATGAGCAGGATGAGCACATAAATGATCGCCGCATCGGTTCCGCTCGAACCCCTGAACCGCGCCGGCTTCAGGATATAGCGCTGGTAGACGGCCAGGCCGAGACCCAGCAGCATCAGCACCGCGAACAAATCCTGGAGCAAGGCGATCCAGCTGTCGCCGCCAACTGGCGCGAGTGAAAAGCCGGGAAACAGGCGTGAGCCGAACGCCTCGACCGTGACGGTGAACAGGACAAAGAACGAAACGAAGATCAGCGCGTGCAGGACCCCCGACAGCGGCTTGCGAAGCATCTTGCGATGCAGCCCGATCGCGATGGCGACGCCTTCAAGGCGGCGCCAGGGTTGGTCGAAACGGCTGGCGCCCGGCGCCTGCGCCAGCGCGGCGATGTAGCGGCGGGAACGCCAAGCCGTGAGCGCGGCGGCCGCCAGCGTGACGGTCCATAGAATTGGCGTTTCGCTCATATCAACGGCCGGACGCTGCCTGCAGCCGCTCGCTCAGATTGGCGACGAGATCGAACAGGTCGCAGGTCGCGCCGAAATGGGCGACGTTGAAGATCGGCGCCTTGGGGTCGGTGTTCACGGCGATGATAAGGTCGGACTTCGACATGCCTTCGAGGTGTTCAGGCGCGCCGGAAACGCCGAGCGCCAAATAGAGCTTCGGCTTGACCTTCTGGCCGGACTTGCCGACCTGCCGCACCTTGGGCAGCCAGCCGCTATCCACCACGGGACGGCTGCCGGCGATCTCCGCGCCAAGGATGTCCGCCAGCCCCCGCGCGATGTCGATGCTGGCCTCGTCACCGATGCCGCGACCGACGCAGACGATCCGCTCGGCCGTCGTGAGGTCGACGCTGTCATAGCTGGGAACATCGACGCGCACGAGACGGACTTTGCCCTCGGCGACGATTGACGTGGCGTCAGAATGCTGCACCCTGGATGCATCGACCACACGCCGTTCGGCCTCGGCAAAGGCGCCGGGATTGACCATCAAAATGGCCGGCAGGGGCACGCTGCATTCGGCGAGGATCTTGCCGCCATAGACCTGCGCGATAATGGTTAGCCGGTCTCCGTCGCGGTTAATTTCGTTGATATAGGAGACCAGCGGCCAACCCGTGCGCGCAGCGAGATCGCCGGCGACGTCGAGTCCATTGGCGGAATAAGGCACCAGCACCAGGCCGGGCTCTTCGGCGGCGACAGTATTTGCCAACAGCCGCGCGTAGGATTCGGCGGCGATAAGCTGAGAGCCGCTCGCTGTCGCCGCGACGAGCCTGTCGGCGGCGCCGAGATTGGCGATGGCGGGTTCCGGATCCTGCCCGGCGAAGAAAGCGACGACCTCGTCACTCGCCGTGCCGGCCGCAAGCGCCGCAGTGATCATTTCCAGCGAAAAGGGCTCGAGCTTGCCGAATGAGCCTTCCGTGCAGGCGACAATTCGCATCGCTCAAACCCCCGCAAAACCTTTGGCCGCCAGGATGCTGGCCAGCCTTTCGGCGACATTTTCGGGATTGTCTCCCAGGTTTTCACCGGTGCCGCGCTGTCCAGGCATTCTCAGCGCGACGATCTCGGCCGATCGTTCGAACCTGGCAGGTTCGGACGGCGCCTTGCCGATGGCCGTCTTCGACGCCTCTCGCAATTTGCTTCCCGAAACATAGCGCGGCGCTTTGGAAGCGGTCTGCACGCCGATCACCGCTGGCAGCGTAATCTCGTAGGTCGCGGCGATGCCGCCGCCGCGTTCCTGCGTCACCCGAAGGGCCGAGCCCTCGATGCCGAGCCTGCTCGACCCGGAGACATGCGGCCAGCCGAGCAGGGCGCCTATATAGGGCACAAGCTGGCCGAAGAGATCCTCGGTCGACTGCACGCCGCACAGGACAAGGTCGGCGGCCTTCGAGCGGGCGAGCGCGACGATCGAACCGGCAATCGCGCGCGAGTCAATCATGCCATCGCCTTCAGCTTCGACCGCAACCGCCTCGTCTGCGCCGCGCGCAACCGCCATCTGCAGCACACGATTACTGCCTTCGCCGATGGCGACGGCGACGACCGTCGCGCCGGACGCTTCCTTCAGGAGGATAGCCTCTTCGAGCGCGTGGTCGTCGAAATCATTGAGCTGGAAATCCAGCCATTCGCGGTCGATGCCGCGTCCGTCGCCCGTCAGTTCGAGCTCGCCCGCGGAATCCGGAATCATTCGCAGCACAACGAGAATTTTCAAGCGTCGATCCTCCCCGGGTGACCTCAACCCTTCCGGTACCTGCGGCCTATTAGATCGCAACCGTTGCTGTGCCCAATCGAGAAAATCGTAATAGCAGCTATTACAACTCAGGTGATTGACCTTCGCGGCGATGCGTCCGCTAATTCGAAGCGTTGGGAGGCCTGGGCAATCGGCTGTGGCCGGGCGCTTTGTATTTTTCGATATAAGTTGCGAAATATACCATAAATTATTCAGTTTTTACTTGGGGTAGGAACAATCAGCATCCGAAAAGGTGCCCAGGAGGAGGAAAGTATGACTGTAAAGAGTATCTTCGATCAAAAAATATCGCGAGCGAGCTTGATCCGCAAAGCGCCTGCCGCTATGGCGGCCGCCGGCGCGGTTTCGGCCCTGGGACTTGGCGCCACTGCCCCTGCCGCGGCGGAGGAAGCCAAGCCCGGCTATTACGGGGTGCCGCGGACCTGGATTTGGAATCCGAACGCCAACTCGATGGTCGACACTTCGAAGTGGAAGAAGGAGGGGCCCTATACGATCGGCTTCTCCAACGCCTCGATATCCAATGCCTGGCGCGTGGCCTTCCAGCACGGCGTGTTCTGGGCGGCCGGCCAGCATCGCGACGAGATTGCGCATCTTCTGGCGACCGACGCCAATGACGATCCCTCCAAGCAGATCGCCGACATCCAGGACCTGATCAGCCAGGGCGTCGACGTCTTGCTGATCGCAGCCGCGACGGAAGACGCGTTGGACTCCGTCGTCGGCCGCGCCATGGAGCAGGGCATTCCCGTCATCATGGTCGACCGCAAGGTGAAGACGGCAAGCAACTACATCACCTACATCACCGCCTCGGACTGGGCGCTCGGTCGCCTCGAAGCCCTGTGGCTGTGCGAGACGCTCGGCGGAAAGGGCAACATCGTCATGCTGCCCGGCATCGCCGGCTCGAGCGTCGCTGAAATCCGTATCAAGGCGAATGAGGAGGTGTTCGGGAAGTTCCCCGGCATCAAGGTGCTGGAGAAGCAATATTGCGACTGGAACCCCGCGACCGGCAAATCAGTGATGGCCGCGCTCATCCAGAAGCACGGCAAGGAGATCAACGGCGTGCTGGCCGACAGCGCGCTGCAGGGCTCCGGCGCTATCCAGGCTTTCCTCGCGGCCGGCTACAAGGACGGCGAAATTCCGCCGATGACCGGCGGCGACATCGCCTTGATGTATCAACTGGCCTCGCAGCACAACATCAAGATGGTCGGCATCGACTATCCGACCTCGATGGGCATCACCGGCATCGAGACCGTGCTCGACGTCATGAAGGGCATCCCGGTTCCCGAGAAGGTCGAGGTCAGTTTCAATGTGGTGACCTCGCCCGGAGCCGACACGGTTTCGGTCAAGGGCGACCGCCATCTTCTCGACCATGTCAGCATGAGTGACCCGGGCGACCTGTCGCCGAGCAACGGCTTGCCGGCCGGATATAATCCGAGCACGTTCAAGCCCGATTATCCGAAGTAAGCCTCCCAGCCTGGCCAGGGTGTGCGTTCCTTTGGACGCACACCCTGGTGTAACCGGAATTTCGAGCATCGGATAAATGGTCACTCCCGTCATCGAGCTCAGTCGCATCGAGAAGGAGTATCCGGGCGTAAAACCCCTGGACAAGGTGGATTTTGCCGTTCGTCCTGGCGAGATACATGCCCTTCTCGGCGAAAACGGCGCGGGAAAATCCACGCTCATCCGCGTCATGGGCGGCGCCATCAAACCGAATGGCGGCAACATGACTTATCTGGGCAAGCCGGTTTCCTGGCAGTCGCCCAAGCAGGCGCGCGCGGCGGGCATCCACGTCATCCATCAGGAGCTCGCTCTGTTTCCCGAGCTTTCCGTCGCCGAGAACATCCTGGTCGACGCGCAGCCGCGCAACGGCCTGGGGTTGATCTCGGGCCGTGCCCGCCATGCGCGGGCAGCCGAGATCCTGTCGCAGCTCGGCGTGAAGATCTCTACCCATGCCAAGATCGACGAATTGCCGCTTGCCGACCAGCAGATGGTCGAGATCGCCAAGGCGCTGGTCGGCGAGGTGAGGCTCCTCGTGCTCGACGAGCCGACGGCCGTGATCTCCGGCCACGAGGTCGATCTCCTGTTCGACAACATGCGGCGCCTGAAGCGCGAAGGCGTTGGCATCGTCTATGTCTCGCACCGGCTGGAAGAGATCTTCGAGATCGCCGACCGCGTAACGATCCTGAAGGATGGACAAGTGGCGGGTACTGGTCCTGTCGGCGACCTGACACGCGATGAGATGATCACCAAAATGGTCGGACGCCGCCTCGAGCAGATCTATCCGGCACGCCGCAAGGCGCCAGCCAGCGGGCCGGACATCCTCAAGGTCAGCAACCTTCGCGCCGGTCATCGCGTGCGCAATGTCAGCATCGCGGTCAAGCCGGGCGAGGTCGTCGGCATCGCGGGCATGGTCGGCTCCGGCCGCACGGAAGTTGCAGAGGTCATCTTCGGTGTGCGCGACCTCGACGGCGGCACGATCGAGTTCGATGGTAAGCCGTTCGATCGTCGCATGCCGCGGGAGGCAATCCGCAACGGCCTTGGCTTCCTCACCGAGAACCGCAAGGACGAGGGGCTCTTCCTCGGCCTGCCGATCTCCGCAAATGTCATGGCGCCCGATCTGGCAGGCGTCACCAGGCGAGGACTGATCGATCGGCGCGGCGAGCGCGACATCGCGCTAGAGCAAATAAACAACTTCGCCGTGGCCGCGCCTTCGCCGGAGGTCAAGGTCGGCAATCTTTCCGGCGGCAACCAGCAGAAGGTGCTTTTCGGCCGCTGGTCGCGCATTGCCCGAAAGCTTCTCATCCTCGACGAGCCGACGCGCGGCGTTGACATCGGCGCCAAGGTCGAGATCTACCGTATCGTGCGCAGCCTGGCGGAGCAGGGTGTGGGCATCCTCATGATCAGCTCCGAGCTGCCGGAGATCATCGGTCTGTCGGATCGCATCTTCGTGATGTCGCAGGGCCATGTCGCGGGCGAGATCGATGGCGCGTCCGCCACCGAGGAGGCGATCATGGATCTCGCGGTGCGCTCGGTCGACCGGCGCGAGGGCAAGGCGGCCCGGCTGGAGCAGGTCGCATGAGCGCTGTCGTCGCCGAGTTCCGCCGCAACCGGCTCTCGTTGTCCTATGTCATCGTGGTGGCGTTGCTCATCCTGCTTGTTGTGGCGGGTGGCTTCCTGTCCGATCGGTTCCTCACCTGGCGCAATTTCGGCAACCTATTCCAGCAACTCGTCGTGCTGGGCATGGTCAGCCTCGGCCAGACATTCGTAGTGCTGCTCGGCGGCATCGATCTTGCGGTCGGCTCACTGGTCAGCGCATCGACCGTATTCATCGCGCATTTCCTCGAATGGCGGCCGGACTTGCTCTGGCTGGCTCTGCCGCTCGCCCTGATCGCCGCGACGGCGATCGGCGCGCTCAACGGCCTTCTCACCATCGTGCTGCGCGTCCATCCGCTGATCGTGACGCTCGGCATGTCGTCGATCATCTTTGGCGGCACGCTGATGTACAACAAGGAGCCGGGCGGATCGGTCCCGCGTGGGCTAGCCGACTTTTCCTACGCCAAGCTGTGGGGCATCCCGGTGACGGCGATCGTTCTTGTGGCGGTCTTCGCGCTTGCCGGGCTCTGGCTGCAGCGCTCGCGCTCGGGCCGCAGTATCTATTTCGTCGGCGGCGACCGCGAGGCGGCGCGGCTGAACGGCCTACCAGTGAACCGCATCGTGGTCATGGTCTATGCGCTCTCCGGCCTGTGCGCCGGGCTGGCGGCGATCTTCCTGACGGCCCGCACCGGAGTCGGCGACCCGCGCATCGGCACCGCCTTGACGCTGCAATCGATCACGCCGGTGGTGGTTGGCGGCACGGTTCTCGCCGGCGGGCGCGGCGGCGTGCTCGGCACGCTGCTCGGCGTGCTCCTGGTGACGATGCTCAACAATTTGCTGAACTTCCTCAACGTGTCTTCCTATTACCAGTGGGTAATCCAGGGCCTGATCATCATCATCGCCGTCAGCATCCACACCACGAGGCGGAGGCAGTGATGGCACCGCTGGAGACACCGCTGCCCCGGTCGCGAGGCATGTCCGTCGCCTCGGTTTTCGAGCGCTATGGATTGATCGTCTTCCTCCTCGCGCTGCTGCTGGTCGCGGCAGCGCTCTCGCCCACTTTCCTGCAGCCGGCCAACCTGGTTAACGTGCTCACCATCGCGGCCCCGCTCGGCATGGTGGTGGTCGGTCAGACCTTCGTCATCCTGGTGCGCGGACTTGACCTGTCGGTGGCCTCGCTGATGGCGACGGTGGCCGTGCTTGCAACCGCCTTCAAGGCGACGACCAATGACGCGATCCCTCTGATCTTCGTGGCGGCGATCGCCTTCTCCGCCGTCGTCGGCCTCGTCAACGGCTGGCTGATCGCCAAGCGCAACGTCAGTCCGTTCCTTGCCACGCTCGCCATGATGATCATCCTGCAGGGCGTCCGCTTTGCCTATACGGGCGGCGCCCCGATCAGCACCCTGCCGCCGGGCATGGGCTTTCTTGCGTCGGGCCGCATCCTCGGCATCCCGGTCAACCTGATCACCCTGGCGCTGCTGGCGATCGTTTTCGGCATCGTGCTTCATCGCTCGCGTCTCGGGCGCGAGATATTCATGGTGGGCAGCAATCGCAAGGCGGCGTTCCTCAATGGTGTCGCGCCCGATCGCGTCATCATCTTCTGCTATGTCATCTGCTCGGTCTGCGCAGGCATAGGAGGCCTGTTCCTGCTCGGCTATGTCGGGACGGTTTCCAACTGGGTCGGCCAGGGTTACGAGCTGGATTCGATCGTCGCGGCGGTCATGGGCGGCGTGGCGCTGACGGGCGGACGCGGCAACATCTTTGCCGCGCTGCTTGGCGTCGCGGTGCTGGTCGTCATCAACAATCTGGTGCTTTTGCTGGGCTTTCCGATCGAGATGCAACTCATCATCAAGGGCATCATCATCATCGGCGCGGCCGCGTTTTACCGCACAAGGCTCGCATGAGCCGGTCGCCAGCCATCGAGGGAGGTAGCAAATGAATGTCGAGAGCCTGAGCGAACGCGGCGCCCGAGCGCGGCGCGACGAGGAAGTGGATGTCGCCATCGTCGGCGCCGGGCCTTCCGGCTCGGTCGCGGCGCTCCATCTCGCCCGGGCCGGTCTTTCGGTGGTCGTACTGGAGCAGGGCGAGTGGCCCGAATATAACGACTACACCGGGGCGCGGCCGGAGCACGAGCTGGTCAGCACCAAGCTCTGGCACCCCAACCCCAATGTGCGCGACAACCCGAACGACTATCCGGTCGACACCTCGACCACGGACATCAATCCGCTGATGTTTGCCGGCGTCGGCGGCAGTGCCACTCTCTACGGTGCGCAATGGATGCATTTCCTACCCTCGGATTTCCGCGTCCGCTCGCTCGACGGGGTGGCCGAAGACTGGCCTTTCTCTCATGAGGATCTGCTGCCCTACCAGCTCGAGATCGAGCGCGAGGTCGGCGTGTCTGGCCTTGCCGGCGACCCGGCATTTCCGCCACGGGGACCATATCCTTTCCCGGCGCTGCCGATAGGCTCCGTCGGTCTGCGCGGCGCGCTCGGCATGGAGCGCATGGGCTGGCACTGGTGGCCGGGCAGTAATGCGATACCGTCCGAAAAATTCGGCGAGTTGAACGCCTGCGTGCGGCGCGGCACCTGTCTCACCGGTTGCCCCGAAGGCGCGAAGTCGACCACCGACCGTTCGCACTGGCCGCTTGCGCTGAAGGCCGGCGCCCGGCTTGTCACGCGTGCCCGCGTCAAGGAGGTCGAGACCAACGAGCAGGGGCTCGCCACCGGCGTCGTCTATGTCGACGCCAATGGCCGCGACCGGCGCCAGCGCGCCAAGGTCGTCATCCTCTGCGCCAATGGCGTCGGCACGCCGCGGCTGCTGTTGATGTCGGGCGGAGCGAAACACCCGGACGGACTGGCCAACTCTTCGGGCATGGTCGGCAAGCGGCTGATGATGCATCCCTTCGCCAGCATCCTTGCCTCCTACGCGGATCCGTTGGACTCCTGGCGCGGCCCGTTCGGGCAGCAGGTCTATTCGCTCGAATTCTACGAGACCGACGAGCGGCGCGGCTTTGTGCGTGGATCGAAATGGAACTGCATGCCATCGGGCGGTCCGGTCGGCGTCTCGGGCGCTATCGGCTCCAAGGTCTATGTCGCCGAGGAAGGCCGCTTCCAGGATTTCTGGGGCGCCAACCTGCACGAGAATGTCGCCCGCCGCTTCGGTCATTCGCTGATCTGGGGCATTGTCGGCGAGGACCTGCCGGAAGAGGAGAACCAGGTGGTGCTGTCGAAGGATCTCGTCGACTCCGACGGCCTGCCGGCGCCGCAGATCATCTACAAGGTCAACGAGAACTCGAACCGCCTACTCCAGTTCAACATCGACCGCTGCCTGGAATCGGTGCGCGCCGCCGGCGCCATCGAGACGCTCGTTTCCACGCCGGTGCGCGAGTCCGGCTGGCACCTGATCGGCACGACCGTCATGGGCGACGACCCCAAGCGCTCGGTGGTTGACCAGTGGGGTGCCTGCCATGACGTGCCCAATCTCTACATCATGGACGCCTCGACCTTCCCGACCTCGGGGGCGACAAACCCGACTGCGACGATCATGGCGGTGGCGTTGCGCAACACACGTCGCATGATTGCGAAACGTCGCAACCAGAAGGTCGCCTGAGATGAGCAAAGACAAGACGTTCCTCGCTCTTGCGGACTTCCTCATCCCGGCCCACGGCACAATGCCGGCGTTCGGTTCCGTCTGCAGCTTCGCCGATGCCGAACAGGCGCTCGATTTTCGCGTCGATCTCAAGGAAGGATTTTATCGTGCGCTCGACGCCGATCCCTCATTGAGCGCGGAAGCGCATCTCGAAAGGCTGAACAAGGAAGACGGCGCCGCCTTCTCTGCCGTCACGACGATCGCGATTTGCACTTACTACATGAACCCGCGCGTGCGCGAGCTGCTCGGCTATCCCGGCCAGGAAAGCGTGCAGTACGATTCCAAGGCCACCCAGATCTACCTCACCGACGGCTCGCTTGGCCACGTGCTGGCGCGCGGTCGCAAATACCGGCCGACACCCGGCCTCTGATCCGTCCTAAGCAGAAAGGAATAACCCGATGGGTAAGGACATGTTCGACAAGGGCTTCGAAATCCGCAAGGCGGTGCTCGGAGCCGAGTTTGTGGAGAAGTCTTTCGCCAGCGCCGACGATTTCAACCGGCCGATGCAGGAGCTGGTGACCGAATATTGCTGGGGCGCCGTATGGGGCCGCGAGACGCTCGACCGCAAGACGCGCAGCATGCTGAACCTGGCGATGCTGGCTTCCCTCAACCGGCCGCACGAGTTGAAGATGCACGTCAAGGGCGCGATCCGCAACGGCGTCACCAAGGACGAGATCCGCGAGGTGCTGCTGCAGGTCGCCATCTATGCCGGCGTGCCGGCCGGCGTCGACGCCTTCCGCAACGCCCGCGAGGCCCTGCAGGAAATCGGGGCATGATCCAGCGTCCGCCGCTCGCCGAGGACAAGCTTGCCATGCTGATCGGCGGCCGTTGGGCCGCTGCGGCGTCGGGCGAGTATTTCGAGTCCTTCGATCCCTTCACCGGCAAGGCCTGGGCGCTTGTTCCGCGCGCCGGCGTTGCCGATGTCGATGCGGCCGTGGAGGCCGCGTCACAAGCCTTCCGGGGGGAATGGCGGTCGATGACGGCGAGCGCGCGCGGCCAGATCATGGCGCGCTTTGCCGACCTCGTCGCCGAGGAGGCGGAAAATCTCGCCGTTCTGGAGACGCGGGACAACGGCAAGCTCATCAACGAAATGCGGATGCAATGCAAATACATCCCGCAATGGTTCCGCTTCTTCGGCGGGCTGGCCGACAAGATCGAGGGACGCGTCATCCCGATCGATAAGCCCGGCGTTTTCAACTACACCAAGCTCGAGCCTCTGGGCGTCGTGGCGGCGATCACGCCGTGGAACTCGCCGCTGATGCTGGCGACCTGGAAGCTGGCGCCGGCGCTGGCCGCGGGCAATACCGTCGTATGGAAGCCTTCGGAATTCTCGTCGGTCTCGGCGCTCTTCTTCGGCAGGCTGTTCGAGAAGGCCGGCTTCCCGAAGGGAGTCGTCAACATCATCACCGGCTTCGGCCACGAGATCGGCGACCGCATGGTCACGCATCCCGGCGTGGCGAAGGTCGCCTTCACCGGCGGCGACGCCACCGGCCGGCGCGTCTACCAGGCCGCGGCCGGCGGGCTGAAGAAGGTGACGCTGGAGCTCGGCGGCAAGTCGGCGAACATCGTCTTCGCCGACGCCAAGCTGGAGGCCGCGATTCCCGGGTTGGTCTCGGGCATCTTCGCCGCGACCGGCCAGACCTGCATTGCCGGCTCGCGGGCGCTGGTGCAGCGCTCCGTCTACGATCAGGTGGCCGAAAAGCTGGTCGCGTTCGCGAAAACCGCCAGGATCGGCGACCCGCTCGATCCCGATACCCAGGTCGGGCCAATCACGACGCTGCCGCAACACAAGAAGGTCCTCGACTATATCGGCATCGCCCGGGACGAGGGCGCCCAGCAGCTTCTCGGCGGCAAGGTGCCGGAGGACAAGGCGATCGCCGATGGCTGGTTCGTCGAGCCGACCATCTTCGGCAATGTCAGCCAGTCGATGCGCATCGCCCAGGAAGAGGTGTTCGGCCCGGTCCTTTCGATCATTCCGTTCGAGGATGAGGACGAAGCCGTTGCCATCGCCAACGACAGCATCTATGGCCTCGCCGCCGGATTGTGGACGCAGGACATAGGCCGCGGCATCCGGCTGCCGGACCGGCTGGAAGCCGGCATCGTGTGGGTCAACATGTACCGCGCGACGAGCTATCTCTCGCCCTTTGGCGGCTACAAGCAGTCGGGCTTTGGCCGCGAGAACGGCCGCACCGCCATCTACGAATATCTCCAGGAAAAGAGCGTCTGGATCGATGCCGGGAACTCCATTCCGGCCCCGTTCGTCCAGCGCTGAATATTGGCGGGTCGCACGGTCCACCGTCCGGTCCGCCAATCCACACCATCGCCATTCGCCTGCCATAAGCGAGACAGCCGATGTCCTGCTACGAGATCATCGATCCGCGCTTCGGCGACCTTATCGATCCGGTCGCCTTCCTAGAGACGCTGCACACCGGCAACCGCTGGGCGGAAGGGCCGGTCTATTTCGCCGACCTGCGCACGTTGGTCTGGAGCGACATTCCCAACGACCGCATGCTGCGCTGGGACGAGGAGACCGGCGCGGTTTCGCTGTTCCGCGGCAATGTCGCTAATCCGAACGGCAGCACCCGCGACCGCGAAGGCAGGCTTGTCACCTGCATGCAGGGCGAGCGCCGTGTCGTGCGTACCGAATGGGACGGCTCGATCACCGTGCTCGCGGACTCCTTCGAGGGAAGGCGGCTCAACTCGCCGAACGATGTGGTGGTCAAGTCGGACGGCAGCATCTGGTTCACCGATCCCAACTACGGCATCATCTCCGATTATGTCGGGCGCCGGGCCGACCAGGAGCAGCCCGGTTGCCGCGTCTACCGCATCGATCCGCAATCCGGCCGCATCGCTGTCGTCGCCGATGATTTTTCGATGCCCAACGGCCTTGCCTTCTCGCCCGACGAGAAGACGCTCTACATCGCCGATTCCGGTTATCTGACCGACCGCAGCGCGCCGCACCACGTCAGGTCGTTTGACGTTGCCGGCGACAGGCTGGTAAATTCGCGTGTGTTCGCCGAAATATCGCCGGGCATTCCGGACGGGTTTCGGATTGATATCGCCGGCAACCTCTGGATCAGCGCTTGGGACGGCGTCCAGTGCCACACGCCGGCCGGTGAATTGATCGGCAAGATCCTGGTGCCGGAGATGGTGGCGAATGTGGCATTTGGCGGCGCGCGGCACAATCGGCTCTTCATCACGGCGACGACTTCGGTCTATGCCGTGTTCCTGAACGTGCGCGGCGTGAAATATCCGTTCCGCACGTAGAAAGGCTTCGGGCAGGCACCGCCCGGCGGCGGGTTGGGTGGTTTGAGTTGGACACGAAGCAGCTTCAGGTATTCATCGCCGTCGGCTCGGCGGGCAGCTTCTCGAAGGCCGCCCTCGACCTTAATGTCACCCAGCCGATGATCACGCGCCATATCCGCGGGCTCGAGGAAGAGCTCGGCGTCGAGTTGTTCCACCGCAACGGTCGCGGCGTGGTGCTGACCGAAGCCGGAGCGCTCCTGAAATCGCATGCCGACGAGATCGTCGAGCGCATGCGGCTCGCGCAGAACGCCGTATCCAATCTCAGGGCTTCGCCACGCGGCAGGTTGGTGCTCGGCGTTCCGCCCTCCGTCGGGACGGTGCTGACGGTGCCGCTGGTCAAGAAGATCAAGAACGAGTTCCCGAACGTCGCCCTGCAGGTCATCGAAGGCTTCAGCGGCCACATCCTGGAGTGGCTGATCGCCGGCCGCATCGACGCTGCGGTGCTTTACAACTCGCCCAATCACCCTTCGGTGCTGACCGAGCCGCTCGCCGATGACGAGCTTTTCCTGATCGGCCCGGCGCTGCCAGAGCCTCTGCTGCCGCGCGGTCCGGTTGGCCTCGGCGTGCTAGCGGAACTGCCGATGATCCTGCCAAGCCGGCCGCATGGTCTGCGCCGGCTGATCGACAACATCGTCGCCGAACACGGCATCTATCCGCGCATCGAGATGGAATTGGAGGCGATGCCGTCGACGCTGCTGCTTGTCGAGGAGGGCGGCGGCTACACGGTCCTGCCCTATGCGTCCGTGCACCTGCTTGCCGAAGCCGGCCGTATCGAGGTCTGGCCGTTCGACCCGCAGATCACCCGCAAGCTGATCCTCGCGACCTCGTCGCAGAAACCGATGTCCTCGACATTCCGGCCGCTGTTCCGCGCCGTGCGCACGGAACTGAGGGACATCATCTCCACCCATGTCTGGAAGCCGCCGCAGCACAATCGCTGAGGTCGGGCACGACGGCGTGCGGCCTATGCCTTCGGCCGGGCCAGCGGCATGATCGAACCGACGTCGCTGACGTCGCGAAGCGCGCACAGGCTATCGGCAAGCGCGCCGGCATCGATCGCCGGGCTGCCGTACTCGGCGAGGGTGGCGAACTTATCGCGCAGCGCGGCGTCCGTCATCGGCCGTGCCGGACTGCCCGTGGCGGCCAGCTCGCGCACCTCGAAATGCGCCCCATCGCTGCAGCGGACGGAGACATAGGCCGCCTCGACCGGAATGGCTTCGTCCGTCTCGATCGGACGCACCGTGGCGCGCAATGCCTTCACGTCAGGATCGTTCACAGCCGCGTCGCTGAAATCGGCGGCGCCGGCCGTGCCGCGCAACAGAGCGACGGCGACAGCATGCTGCGCGCTGACCTGCGCTTCCCTGCCCGTGGTGACATTGGGCCTGTCGGCGCGGGCCTTGAGCAGAGGGCAGCCGCGCACGGTGATGTCGCTGACGAGATCGGCGGAGAAATCAGGTTTCCGATGCAGGTCAAGGCATGCGTCGATAACGGGGTTGAGCACCACGCCGCAGGGATATGGCTTGAACATGTTGCGCAGGTTTTCCCAGTCGCTGCCGAGTTCGCGCTCGATCAGCTCAGGCTTTGGCGCGTGGCACAACACCTTGAGGAAACCGCGCGGGCCTTCGAGGGGCATCGGCGGTCCTTCGACCCCGCCCTTCGCCATCAGCGCCGCGAGCAGGCCTCCGCGCGCGGCGGTGCCGACGCCCACGCTCTTCGCCATGAAGCCCAGTGTCTCGACGAGACCCGAAGCCTGGGCGGACGCATTGCCGAAGGCCCAGAGGATTTCCTCCTCGGTCAGATCGAGCAGCTTCGCCGCGGCTACCGCGGCGCCGAAGATTCCGCAGGTCGACGTGATGTGCCAGCCGCGATTGTAGTGGCCCGGCGAGATCGCGTTGCCGATCCGGCAGGTCACCTCCACGCCGAGAACGAAGGCATGCAGAAGCTTGGTCCCGCTGACCGGCCGTAGTTCGGCGAGGGCAAGGACGACGGGGGCCACGGGCGCGGTCGGATGGATGATCGTGCCTTGATGGGTGTCGTCGAAATCGAACACGTTCATTGACGCGGCGTTGAGAAAGGCAGCGGTCGGCGCATCCCGCTTCGCGCCATGACCGACAACGGTCGCCGCCGTCCCCGCCGAGAAGGGCGCGAGGCTCGCCGCAAGGCGCAGGATCGCCTGGTCGGACGAACCTCCAAGCGCGGTCCCGAAGCCGTTGAAGAGGGCGCGCAGCGCATGCTCGCACACCGGCTCCGGCACGTCGTTCCATTGCGAATTGCGCACGAACGCGGCAAGCCTGCGCGACAGGCCCGGAGCAATCGCCTGAGGGGAAGTGCCGCTCATCGGACTCGTTCCGGCCGGCGTCAGGCCTGGGCCTTCTTGCTGGCGACCGTCACGCCGGCCCAACCCTCGATCGGCTTGATGATTTCGGTCAGGTCCGCATCGGCGCCGAGGTCGCTCTTCGCCACGGTCAGCAACTGCCGCACCGCGCCGCCGACGATCATCGGCACGCCCAGCGCGTCGCTCTCCTCGAGACAAAGGCGAATGTCCTTGGCCGACAGCCCGATGGCGAAGCCGAAATCGAAGCCGCGGGTAAGGACGAATTTCGGGATCTTGGTCAATGTCGCGTTGGAACTGCCGCTGCCCGAATTGATGACCTCAAGCATGACGTCCGGATCGAGCCCGGCCTTGGTGCCGAGCACGAGCGCCTCGGAAGCGATCGACAAAGCCGTCACCGACATCAAATTGTTGATCACTTTGATCATCTGGCCCATGCCGGGCTCCAGGCCGACATGGACCGGCTTGCCTAGCGTTTCGAGCACCGGGCGGATCGTTTCCATCGTCGCGTCGTCGCAGGCGGCCATCATCGCCAGCGTGCCCTTCTCGGCGCCGCCCACGCCGCCGCTCACCGGACAGTCGGCCAGCGAGATGCCGGCCGCCTTGAGGCCTTGCGCGACAAGGCGCTCCGTCCGCGGACCGGTGGTCGAGAGGTCGATGACGATGCTCGCGCCCTTGGCGGAGGTGAGCCCGTCTTGGCCAAGGCAGACGGCCTGCACGATCTCCGGCGTCGGCAGCGAAAGCAGGACCACGTCGCAGCGCTTCGCCAGCTCCGCGGGTGTCGCGGCCTTGCCGGCGCCCTGCGCGGCCAATGCCTCGACGGCGGCCGCATTGGTGTCATAGACGCTCACGCTATAGCCTGCCGCCATCAGGCGCTTCGCCATCGGCGTTCCCATCCTGCCGGCGCCAGCCAGCCCGAGCTTGAGATCAGTCATTGTCGTCTCCATACGATTTTGCGACGAACGCCCCAAGGCTTTCGACCATCAGGGGCGCCGATCAAAAAGGCGCTCACGGCGCTCCGGCGATCGGGTCGAGGTCGAGGCGCACGATGTCGTCCACGCCCGCCAGCGCCGCGGGATAGCGGGCGAGCACCAGCGGATCGTGGCCCGGGATGATGTGGTTCGGCGTGCTGGCGAGCTTCTTCATGGTGGCGTAGCCGTCCAGCATGTCGGTTGCGCTTTCCAGCACCGGGAAGGGCCGGTTCTGCTCGAAATTGGCGTAGAAATGCGATGCGTCGGAGCCCAGCACCACCCACCCGCGCTGCGTCTTCACCCGGATCACCTGCAGGCCCTTTGAGTGGCCGCCGACACGATGCACGGTGAGGTTCGGAGCGACCTCGGAGACGCCGTCATGGAAGGTCACGCGCCCGGCATAGAGCTTGCCGATCATGCTGGCCACGTCCTCATAGTCGAACGGATGCCTGAGATAGCTGTGGCACATGCAGCGTCCCGTGCAGTAGGCCATCTCCACGTCCTGGACGTGATAGCGAGCCTTCGGGAACAGCTCGTGATTGCCGGCATGGTCGAAATGCATATGCGAGATAATGACGTCCTCGACCTTGTCCGGATCGATGCCGATCATCTTCAATCCATCGCCGACCGGGCGCAGCAGATTTCGCTGGCGCCGGTCCGCGACTTTCGCGTCGAAGCCCGTATCGAACACGAAAGTGCGCGACTTGCCGACGATCGCCCAGACGAAATAGTCGAGCGGCATCGGCCCGTCATGCGGGTCGCCGCCGATGAAATTCGCTGCCGCGTTGCGGTCGTGGTGGCCGTAACGGATGGCGTAGACTTCGTACAATTCGTCCATGGATCGCTCCTCTAGACATTACTCTCGCGCAGGCGATGCCGGTCTGCTTCGACCCTAGCTCAACTTGCCAGCCAGCCTGCTTCGACCGGCAGTACCGATCCGGTCATGTCCCGGGCGATCGGCCCGCACAGGAAGACGAGCAGGTCCGAGATGCTCCCGGCCGAGACGAAGTTGCCGCCCGGCTGCTTGCCCTCGAGGAAGAGCCGCTCGGCCGCCGTCCGGTCGATGCGGCGCTCGGCCATTAGCCTCTCCACCCGTTCTTCCGTGCCGGGCGTCAGCACCGAACCCGGGCAGAGGCTGTGACAGGTCACGTCGCGATCCAGGTTCTCCAACGCCACGGCGCGGGTCAAGCCGAGGATAGCAGACTTCGTTGTCACATAGCCGACGCGATCGGTCGTTCCGCGCATGCCGTAGACGGAGGTAATGTTGAAGATCCGGCCGAAATTCCGGCTGCGCATGTTCGGGAGCAGAAGCCGGATGGCGTGGAACGCGGCGGAGAGGTTGACCGCCAGCGCCAGGTCCCATTGCTCGGTCGGGAACTCTATGACCGGAGCGAAGTGCCGGACGACAGCATTGTTGACGAGGATGTCGATCGGACCGAGCACCGACATCGCAGCATTGATCAGTCCTTCGACGCCCGATAGCGTCGAGAGATCGGCCTTGTGGTAGGCAACACGGGCGCCCGTCTTACGGGCGAGATCGTCGCGTTGCGCCTCGATCTGCTCGGCGTCTTCCAGACCGTGCAGTATTACGCCGCAACCGGCCTCTGCAAGCCTTGCAGCCATCGCCTGCCCGAGACCCGCGGTGGAGCCGGTGATCAAGGCGGTGCATTCGTTGAGCGGCTTCGCCCGGGTGGAGGGCGCTGCTCTCTCAGCTTCCTTCGACAAGCTCAAATCCTGTTCCGCCATTCTGCGAGCATTGCCAAGCCCCTCATTCCTACGATAGTCCGCCAGGCAGGCGACTGCTGCGCAGGTCTCGACTTTATATTGGTACCGGTAACAGAATGCAATCGCAGAAAAGCGGGGAGCCGTGTTGCGATACCGGTGCTCGGGGTGGGTCAGGTGCTCTCGCGCTGGATCACTTCGAACTTGAGGTCGACGACGCTGCCGCGCAGGTGATCGGCGCCGTCGATGATGCGGCTGAGCAGGATCCGCGCCGTCCGCTCGCCTATGTCGTAGCGCGGCAGCCGCAAGGTGGTGATGGAGGGGCTGACATGCCGCAACAGGTCGACGTCGTCGAAACTGGCGAGCGCGATGCGGCCGGGTACTGACCAGCCGCGTCGCTGGCACTCGAACAGCGCGCCGACGGCCAGGACTTCGCCGGCGCAGAAAAGCGCGTCGACCTCCGGCACGCTCTGCATTACCCGCGCGACTACTTCGGCGCCAGCGGCAAGGCCGCGTCCCGTTTCCAGGACCATGCGCGGATCAGGTTCGTGACCCAATTGCTTGAGCGCCGCCAGGTATCCCTTGAGGCGGTCCTGCGAGCGGTCATTATGCACGGAATAGAGGCTGGCGAAGGCGATCTTGCGATAGCCGAGCCTGCCCAGATGCATGGTCATCGCGTAAGAAGCATCGCGATTTGAATAGCTTACGACCATGTCGAGCGGCTCTTTGGGGATGTTGCCGTTCTCGACGACCGGAATGCCCGACTTGCGGATCTTCTCGATCGCCTGTGGCGTATGCTCGGTGCTGTGCAGGACGAGCCCGCCGACCCGGTGGCTGAGGAAGACGGTGATGAGCTCCTCTTCCTCATTGGGATCATAGCCCGATTCCGCGATCATCAGCTGGAAACCAGAGCGCTTCAGGACCTCTGACAGGCCCTTGATCGTCTGCGTGTAGATCGAGTTGTCGATGCTTGGAACGATCAGCCCGATGGTCGTTGAGCGATTCGAGGACAAGCTGCCCGCCAGATGGTTCGGCAGATAGCCGATCTCGCGGACCGCCGTCAGCACACGCTCGCGCATCTCCTCTGACACTTTGCCGGGCTCGTTCAGGACCCGCGAGACGGTCATGGTGGAGACACCGGCGCGAACCGCTACGTCGCGCATTCTGGCGCTGCCATTGCGTCTTTCTTGGTTCTGAGAGGATCGCCTGGGCATCTTGGTTACGCTCGGTCCGGCCGGGGCGCATCAAATCATTCCCTTATCGAACAAACAAGCCGTTGGCGCCGGTTGCAGCAATTCTGTTGTTACCGATATCAAAATCGGGTAATGCCCAAGCGAGGAGGACGCCGCGATGCCGGCGTGGAGGATTGCAATGGGCGTGTATTCCTGCGTCGGCGTGACGGAGCAGTCGCTGCTGCGCTATGCCGATTCCGCGCGTGACGCGCAGCAATTGATCAGCCAGACCATGACCCAACTGTCCGGCTACGCGCTGTTCCTGCTGACGTCGCGCCGCCAGGCGGCGCTGGCCGAGGGCGCTTTGGCTGGAACAAGACAGGCCGTCATGCAAGCGGCAGAAGCGGTTCGCGGCCTGCAGGCGCCAGAGCCGGCCGCGCACCACTACCATCACATGCGCGGTGCGGCCGAGACGCTCATGGAAGCCTGCGCCGCGGCGACGGCGTGCCGCGGGGCGCAGGACAGGTCGGACAAACGGTTCGACACGCTGACACGCGCACTTCGCGCGACGAGCGACCATCTGCGGGCGACGTCGCGCCTGTTGCCCGGCTTCGAGCTCATCGATTTCGGACAGGCCTGTTGCGCCGTCCACGCGCCGGGCCTGTCCGGGCAAGGCATCTAATCAATCAGGAGGATTGAATGGCACACTACTCGATCTGGGTGCTCGAATACGCGGCGGTGGAGAAGTTCCCCTTCAGCGTCATGATGTACGGGCCGCAGCACCAGGGCACGCGCAAGCTTCCCTATGCCTACGCGCTGCTGAAGGGCGGTGGCGAAACCATCCTGATCGATACCGGCTACGACCATGTCGCTTACGGCGAGCAACTGGCCACCGCCTATGGCGTCTCGAACTATCACGGTCCGCGCGCGGTCCTCGCCGAATGCGGCGTGAAGCCGGAGGACGTGACCAGCGTCTTCATTACCCATGCCCATTTCGACCATATGGGCGCCATGCATCTGTTCCCCAACGCCAAATTCTACGTCCAGAAGAGCGAGTTGGACAAATGGGTGTGGGCGCTCACGCTCGGGCCGGAATACCGGTTCCTCGTCGGCGGCGGCGATCCGGCCGATATCGTGCGAGCGGTCGAGGCGGCGAAGGAAGGTCGCATGATCTGCATCGATGGCGACCAGGAGAACGTGCTGCCGGGGATCGACGTCCATCTCGCCGCCGACACCCACACTTATGGCAGCATGTATGTGACTGTCCGCAACGACGGCACCAGCGCCGGCGAGGATCGCTGGATCTTCGCCGGCGATCTCATCTACACCTACGACAACCTGACCGGGCTCGATCCGGCAGCGCCGCAGATCGTGCCCATCGGGCTTGCCGTCGGCAGCCAGCACAATCTGATCTTCTCCAGCGCCGAGATGCTGAAATCGGTCGGTGGCGAGGTGCGCAGGGTGATACCGGTGCATGAAGACCGGCTACGCACGACATTCCCGTCGCGACTGACGGACAAAGGTCTCCAAGTGGTGGAGATCGCCCTCGCCAAGGGCGAGAAGAGCTGCGTCGCCTGAATGAAGAGGAACAAGGCTGGGGGCTGTGCCCCAGCCTTGAAAGCGTCAGAGCTTGTCGGCGCCCGCGACGAAGCCGCCGCCGTCGATCACCACGGCCTGCCCGGTGATGAAGGATGCGGCGTCCGATGACAGGAAAAGCACCAGCTGCGCGATTTCGGACGGGTCGCTGATGCGGCCCATCGGGATCATCGGCAGCACCGTGTCCTTGGCGCTCTGCTCGCTGCCGAACATGCCGCGCAGCAGCGGCGTCATCACCGAGCCAGGCGCGATGGCGTTGACGCGGATGTTCTTGCGCGCGACTTCCAACGCCACCGAGTTGGTGAGGCCGATCACGCCCCACTTGCTGGCGCAATAGACCGCGGTCGTGGCGAAGCCGATGACGCCGAACAGCGACGAGGTGTTGACGATCGCGCCGCCGCCCTTGGCGGTCATGTGCGGGACCTGATGCCTGAGGCCGTTGAAGATGCCGCGCAGATTGACGTCCATCAGCAGGTCGTAATCTTCGTCATCGAGCTCGTGCACTGGCGCGGTCTTGCCCGGGACGCCGGCATTGTTGAAGGCGATGTCGATGCGCCCGAACCGCTCGAAGGCATGCTTGTGCAGGGCCGCCATCGCCTTGCTGTCGCGAACGTCGACTTCCTCGAATTCGATCTCGACGCCAAGCGGCTTGACCTCTGTCTTGAGGCTTTCTCCGGAGTCCGCGCCGATGCCGGAGACGTAGAGATTGGCTCCGGCCTTGGCGAAGGCCAGCGCCGTTGCCCGCCCGATGCCGGTCGTCCCGCCGATCAGGATGACGTTCTTGCCGGAAAAGTCATAGGTCACTTTCATGTCTGTTCCCATCTCGCTCGAGCTGTTACGCGCTCGCGGCGCTCTCCACTTAGACCGCCTCAGCCATAGCCCTAGCCTGATACCGATAACAAGAAAAATCAGCTTGGCAACGTGAACTCGTCCATTTCAAATCGCATGTGATGTCGCAACGGCGAATTTCTCGGGCGGGTTGACGGCGGCTATTGCCGGTCTGCTAAAACTGCCATATGGTACCGGTACCAAGATCAAGCGGCAGGCGCCTCTGTCTCATGTTGGCTCGTGAGAGCCGCAGCGGAGGGGTGCATGCAAGCGGCCGGCAGGGGTGCCCGACGGACACGGCGAAGCCGGTGTCCCGGCGCCCCTGGTCGGAGTCCGAGGAGAGGGAACGGTCGGTCCGCCATGGGCCGGCACCAACGGGAGAGGAGGATTCCCAGATGAAAAGGCTTTTGCTTGCCTTACTGACCGCTGGAACGATGATCGTTTCAACTGCTGTGCAGGCGCAGGACCACAAGACGCTCGGCATCGTCGCGCTGCTCGCCAATGACGCGCTCAACATCGCGGTCATCGGCGGGGCGACGGACGCAGCCAAGGCAGCCGGCTGGGACGTCAAGGTGACCGACACCCAGGCGAGCGCCGATCAGGCCAACGCAGCGATGAACAGCTTCGCGGCCCAGCATGTCGACGCCATCTTCGTGCTGGCCTTCGCCAGCAGCTCGATCGGCTCCGGCCTGGCGGCGGCGCGCGACGCGCATATCCCTGTCGGCACTTGGGGTGGCGAGATCGTCCCCGGCATCGTGGCGACGACCAGCGGCCGGCAGGTTGGCGACGATTCGGTCAAGTATCTCCTGGAGAAGGCCGGCGATAAGGCCAATGTCCTGGCCATGACCTTCCATCCGGGCAAGCTTTGCATCGACCGCGGCATGGCCTTCGACGAAGGAGTCAAGGGCAAGTCGGGCGTCAAGGTGGATTACAGCGAAGTGGTCGCGCCCGGGCAGGTCCAGTTCGGCAACGCCACGGCCGCGGCCTGGCTGACCGCGCATCCGGCCGGCGGCGACACGCCGCTCGCCATCTGGTCGTGCTGGGACGAGCCGATGCAGGGCGCCGTGGCGGCGCTGCGCCAGGCCGGGCGCACCGATGTGACGACAGTGTCGATCAACGGCAGCGCCCAGGCCCTGCAACTGGTCAAGGAAGGCGACATGACGGCCACCGTCTGGCAGCCCGCCTATCAGGAGGGCAAGGAAGTGTTCCAGGCCATTCTCGACTCCATGAAAGCCGGCGATTCATGGCAGCCGAAGACCATCGAGATCCCCGGCGTGGTGGTGACCAAGGACAATGTCGACAAGTTCATGGCCGAACACCCCAATGGCATGTAAGACATACAGGCTGAGCCGCTCCGCGAAACGGAGCGGCTAGGTGTCGGCGCCCGTCTCGGCCGCCGGCGCATGGATGCGCATCCGCGGCCTGACCAAATCCTTTGCGGGCGAACTCGCGCTCGACCGCGCCGATCTCGATATCGAGCGCGGCCGGGTGCACGGCCTTGTCGGCGCTAACGGCGCCGGCAAGTCGACGCTGATCCGCTGTCTCGCCGGCGTCACCAGTCCGGACCAGGGCAGCGTGACCATCGCGGGCAATGAGCTTCAGCTGGGCACGCCGAAGGCGTCCGAGCGCGCGGGCCTCGCCTTCATCCATCAGGAACTCAATCTGATCCCGCATTTCAGCGCCCTGCAGAACATGCTGCTCGGTGCGCCGAAGGTGACGCGGTTCGGCATGATCGACTGGAAGCGCTCGGGCGTCGCCGCGCGCGCCGCGGCCGAGCGCGTCGGCATCCGGTTTCCGCTCGACACGAAAGTCTCGGAGCTCTCGGTCGCCCAGCGCTGGCTGGTCATGATCGGCAAGGCGCTTACCCGCGACGCCAGCATGATCGCGATGGACGAGCCGACAGCCTCGCTCTCCGCGCCGGAAAGCGAGCAGCTCTTCGCCATCATCCGCGATCTCGCCGCCCAGGGCGTCGCCATCCTCTACGTGTCGCATCGGCTGGAAGAAGTGCTGCAGCTTTGCGACAGGATCACCGTGCTCCGCGACGGCCGCATCGTCAGCCAGGCCGAGCGCGGCGCGCTGGATAAGAAGGGATTGGTTCGCGCCATCATCGGCCATGCCATCCGCACGCCGGATGAGCGCGACCGCCTTGCCCCCGACCGCAGCCGGCAGCCGGTCTTTTCCGCACGCTCCATTGCCTGGAAGCAGGCGGTGAAGGATGTGAGCCTCGATCTCTACAAGGGGGAGGTTCTGGCGCTCGGCGGGCTCGTCGGGGCCGGCCGCACCGAATTCGCTCATCTCGTTGCCGGGCTCGCTCGCCCCGAGGCCGGCCATTTCGAACTGGACGGCAAGCGGCTCAATGTCGCCAACCCGTCCGAGGCGGTCGAGACAGGAATCGCCCTGGTGCCTGAGGAGCGCCGCTCGCAAGGGGTGATGCTGCAGCAATCTGTAGCTTTCAACATCAACATCTCAACACTGAAGCTGCTGCGCAGCGTGCCCGGTCTTCCGTTCCTTTCCGACGCCAAGGGCCGGCGGCAGGCGGAAAGCCTTGTCGCCCATCTCGGCATCAAGACGCCGAGCGTGACGGCCAGGATCGCCGGCCTTTCCGGCGGCAATCAGCAGAAGGCGTTGATCGCGCGCTGGCTGAATGCCGGCACCAGACTTTTAATCCTCGATGAGCCGTCGCGGGGCGTCGATGTCGGCGCGCGCGAGGAGATACATGACGCGATCCGCGCGCTTGCCCGCTCCGGCGTCGGCATCCTGGTGATCTCCTCCGACGTCGAGGAACTCACTTTGCTGGCCGACCGCGTCCTGGTGATGCGCGAGGGCCGCATCACCGGCGAACTCACCGGCGCCGACATCACCGAAGCGCACATCATCGAGCTCAGTTATCACGACGCGCATGACGATCAAGGAGAAGCGGCATGACGGCCGAGACTGTCCCCGTGGCAAAGGAAGCGCCGCAGGCCCGCAGGTCCTCGTGGAAGCGGACCGCACTGATCGGCCTGTCGCGCTACGGAACGATCATCGGGCTGCTCTTGATGGTGTTGTTCTTCTCCATCAACGCGCCTGGCGTTTTCCTGTCGCGCGCCAATTTCCTCAACATCCTGAGCCAGGCTTCGCTCACCGCGATCATTGCCAGCGGCTTGACTTATACGCTTGTAGTCGGCGAGTTCGATCTCAGCATCGGCTATGTGGCAAGCTTCGTCGGCCTCATCGTCACCGGCCTGATGGCCTATGAAGGCTTTCCAATCTGGCTGAGCATCATCTGCGCGCTCGCCCTCGGCGCCGGCATCGGCATCCTCAACGGCCTGCTGGTGACCAAGGTCCGGATCAACGCGGTGATCTCGACCCTTGGCATCGGCACGATGCTGACCGGCATCGGCTTCACCTACAGCGCCTTTCCGATCGCCACCGGCATCCCGCGCGCCTTCACCGACATCTCGCTCGGCCGCATCGTCTTCGGTCTGCCCAACCCGGTGATCATCATGGTCGTGGTGCTGCTGGCGCTCTGGACCGTGCTCAACAAGACCGACATCGGCCAGAAGATGCAGGCCGTGGGCAGCAACATGGAGGCGGCGAGGCTGTCCGGCATTCGCGTCGACCGCATCAAGATCTTCGCCTTCGCCACCGCCGGCTTCTGCGCCGCACTCACCGGCACGCTGCTCTCGTCGCTGCTCGGCAGCGGCACGCTGGCCGCCGCCGACGGCTACCTGCTCGACGCCTTTGCCGCGGTGTTCCTCGGGTCCGCCACCTTGCGCGAGGGCGAGTTCCACATTACCGGAACGCTGGTCGGCGTGCTGATCCTGGCGGTCGGCTTCAACGGGCTCAGCATCTTCGGCGCGCCCACCCATTTCCAGCCGATCTTCAAGGGCGGGATCCTGGTTCTCGCCGTCGGCATGTCGGCGCTCGCGCGGCGCTACGCCGCCTCGGCGTGAGAGGCGTCACCGCTCGAGACGGTTTCAGGCGTCAGCCGAGATATTTGTTGAGGATCGACATGCCGCCGGAGCGGATCGTCTCCGGCTTCATCTCGTCGACGATCTCGCCATGCGTCATGACGTAGAGCCGGTCGCAGACCCGGGTTGCGACGTCGGTGCGCTGCTCGACAAGAAGCAGCGAGGCGCCGCGTTGGCGCAACTCCAGCATCGCCTTGACCACGATGTCGACGGCAACGGGAGAAAGCGCCACCGACGGTTCGTCGAGCAGCATGATCTCGGGGTCGCTCATCAGCATGCGGCCGATCGCGACCATCTGCTGCTCGCCGCCGCTGAGGAATGACGACAGCCGCTGGCGATAGGCCTTGAGGACAGGAAAGAGGTCGTAGACAGACGCGAGCAATGTCTGGGTGCGCGCCCGGTCATGGCGCAGATGCAGGGCACCGAGTAGCAGATTGTCCTCGACTGACTGGTCGAGGAACAGGCGGCGCCCCTCCGG
Organism: Mesorhizobium sp. M2A.F.Ca.ET.046.03.2.1; assembly: GCF_003952425.1. Taxonomy (NCBI): domain Bacteria; kingdom Pseudomonadati; phylum Pseudomonadota; class Alphaproteobacteria; order Hyphomicrobiales; family Phyllobacteriaceae; genus Mesorhizobium; species Mesorhizobium sp. M2A.F.Ca.ET.046.03.2.1. The sequence goes on from NZ_CP034449.1 coordinate 4,745,827, forward strand.
CGCGATCGCGGCCAACCCGCGGGCGATGCGGTGGGTGGGGAGCGCCGAGACATCGGTGCCGCCGATGCGGATCAGGCCGCGCCGCTGCTTGACGAGGCCCATGATGGCGCGCAGCACTGTTGTCTTGCCGGCGCCGTTCGGTCCTAGCAAGGCGACGGCCTCGCCCTTGCTGACGCTCAGCGCCACGTCGCGCACGACGTCGAAGCGGCCATAGCCGGCGCTTAACGAGTTGATTTCGAGGGTGGGCTGTTCGCTCATTCGCCGAGATACACCTGTCTGACCACCGGGTCGGCACGCACTTCATCGGCGGAGCCGGTGAGGATCACTTCGCCGGCGTTGAGCACGGTCACGCGGTCGCAGAGCGGGAACAGGAAGCGCGTCTGGTGCTCGATGATGATCATCGTCACGCCCTGAGTCTTCAGACTGGCTAGGATCGCGGCCAGATGCCTGACCTCCTCGGCGGACAGTCCGGTCGCCGGCTCGTCGAGCACGATGATGTCCGGCCCGGCCACGCAGACCGAGGCGAGCTGCGTCAGCTGCTCGATGCCGTGCGGGACGTCTGCTACCTGCCTCGCCGTCCAGTCGCCGGCGCCGACGAGGCTGAGAGCCTCGCTGGCACGGCGTTGCATGGCCGCGAGGTCGCGCCGGCCGGAGGCAAGCATCGGCCAGAGCGGCGCGCGGCGGACGATGCGCGGCACGCGATCGAAGAGCCCGACCATGACGTTCTGCGTCGGCGTCAGTTCCTTGACCAACTGCGCGGCCTGGAAGGTGCGCCGCAGTCCCAGCCGCGAGCGGCTGCTCGCCGGCATGCCGTCGACGCGTGTACCCTTGAGTAGGACTTCCCCGGCATGCGGCGTCAGGCGGCCAGATATCACATTGGCCAGCGTGCTCTTTCCCGAGCCGTTCGGGCCGATCAGGCCATGGATATGGCCGCGGCGGACGACCAGGTCGATATTGCGCAGGACCTTCGGGCCGAGCCCGTAGCCGAATTCGATGCCCCGGCACTCCACGATGACCTCGGAGTCTTTTGGCGAAGCGTACGAGGGCGCAATAGCGGGCGGGGCAGTCAAGGCTTCGGCCGCGGCGGCATCTGCCACCTGGGCTGTCCCGCCGGCGCGCCGTGCAAGCGCGCGCCGCGCAATGCCGACGACACCGTCGGGCAACAGCGTGATCGCCAGGATCGAGAGCGCTCCGTAGACGATCTCCTGCAGCCAGGGATTGATGTTGACGACATTCGGGAACATCGAGACGAACATGGCGCCGACGACCGGACCGATGCTTGTGTTGATGCCGCCGATCAGCACCATCACAAGCACGTTCAGCGACACCGACCAGTCGAACTGGCTGGGAGAGACGACGCCGAGGAACGAGAAGAGCCAGCCTGCCCCTCCGGCCATCGCGGCCGAGACGCCGAAGACGCCGACCTTGATCGCCGCCGTGCGCGCGCCGGCGGCCTCAGCGAACGGCTCGGCGTCGCGGATCGAAAGCAGGATCGGGTAGAGCGGCGAATGGCGAATATTCCAGACCAGGCCGAGGCAGGCGAGCAGCGCCAGCATGATGCACCACACCAAAGGTGTGCCGAGCCATTCCAGGCTTGCCGGGAAATCCGGAAAGGCCGGGCCGAGCAGTCCCTGTAGGCCGCCGGTGACGGTGACCATGTCGGTCGCCAGGACCGTCAGCACCAGCGTGAAGATGAAGGTGGTGATGGCGAAGTAGAGGCCGCTGACCCTAAGCGACATTGCGCCCACGGCCATGCCGATCAAGCCCGTTGCCGCCAGGACCAGCATGAGCAGGCCGAAGACGTTCCAGCCATAGTCGTTGGCAAGGATCGTCGTCGCGTAGGCGCCGATTCCGAAAAAGCCGCCTTGGCCCAGCGAATACAGGCCGAGCATCCCGGCCACGAGGTCGAGGCTGATCGCAAGGATGCCGAAGACAGCGGCCACCAGCAGTAGGCTCTGCAGGCCGAGGTCGGTTTGGGCGACATAGGCGGTGGCCGCTAGATAGGCGATCAGGGCAGCGGCCAGCCCGGCGGCGCGCCAGCGGCCGATGCGAAGCCTTGGAGCGGCGGCGCCCGACTGATTATCGAATGCAGGGGCCATGCTCACCTCAGCCGCGCGTCATGGCCGCTCGGCGCGGGCGAAACAGTGGATTGCTGGTGCTGAACAGGCCTTTGGGCGAGACGATCAGGATCAGCACGAGCACGATGAAGGGGAACCAGTCCGAGGCCTGTGAATTGATCAGCGCGTTGGCGCCTTCGGCGCAGACGCCGAGCAGCACGCCGCCGAACATCGCCGCTATCGGCCGCTCGGTGCCGCCTCCGATCATCATGGCTATGAAGCCGTAGGTCCCGAACGTATCGCCGAGATAGGGATTGGCGAAGGTCGAAGGTCCGATGAGCAGGCCCGCGATCCCCGCGTAAACGGCGGAGACCGTGAAGGCGACGATCGCGACGATTGCTGTGTTGGCGCCGATGGCCGATGCCATCTCGGGATCGGCTGCCGTCGCCATGCCGAGCTTGCCGAACAGCGTATAGCGCCGCACGATCTCGAAGCCGGCGGCAAGCACCGCGGCGGTGACGATGGCGAGAAGCTGCTGGGCAGTCAGCACCGCGCCGCCGATCGGCAGGCTGATGCCGTTGAGGATCGGCGGAAAAGCCTGCGACGTCGGGCCCCAGATATAGGCGGCCGCATTTTCGACGATCACTGCGAAGCCTAGCGTCGACACCAGCCAGCCGAAGCTGAAGCGGTTCGACAAAAGGATCGGCCGCACCGCGATGACATAGGACAGGATGCCGACGATGCACGAGCACGCCAGGCCGGCAAGCGCGGCCAGCCAGACCGGATAGCCGGAGGAGGCGAGCTCGGCGGTGACCATGACGGTCACCATCATCAGCTGGCCCTGCGCGAAATTGATGATGCGGGTGACGTAGAACGAGATCGCGAGCGCCATGCCGATCAGACCGTAGATCGATCCTATCGCTACCCCGCTCAACACGAATTGCAGCACTGGTGGCTTGCCCCTCTCCCCTCGCCGGCGTCGCCTCCTCAGCCGGCTTGACCGCCTCGCGGGAGACGCTTCCGTCGGATAGCCGCCCGAATTCAAGATGAACCGTCGGGCGGGGGTTCCATGCCGCAATTTGTCCAGCTCTGGCCTGCTGCGCCGGTGTCAAAAACCTAGTCGAAAATGACCGTCCGGAAATAGCTGATGCGAGTGACATAACAGCTATGAGCGCAGCGATTGAACGGCGTTTCGGAACGGTGAAACGCGGGGCGCGGCGAGGCGGTCCAAGGCGTCTTTCGGCGCGCGGTTTTAGGAAGTTGGTTTGGTATAAAAGCAAGTGGGAGCAATAAGTTATCCTAGATGCCGAGCTCCCTTTTTGCGATACCGATGATCGTGCCCGGTCGGCTTCTCCAGTGGCATTGACAGGGTCGCTGAACCGGCTTCGGGGCGCTGGCGCTCGCGTTGACAAGGCCTGGCGACGGGATAGCAAAATCCATCACCGAGAGGGCGCGGGAAGCGCAGGGCAATTGAGCGATCGGGTTGTCGGTTCCTGCCCACCGATCGCAGGGAGGAAAATCAGACATGAGAAAACTCGCGACGACTTCCGCGATGTTGCTGGCCACGACGGCGTTCTGGGGGCTCTGCGTTCAAGCCAGCGCGGCGGACGAATATCTCATCGGCCTCATCGCGGGAACGACCGGCGCCTATGGTTCGACCGGTGTCGCCACGGTGAACGGCTCGCAGATGGCGGTCGACGAGGTCAACGCCGCCGGCGGTGTCGATGGCCACACCTTCAAGCTCGACCCGCATAACGACAATGCGTCGGCCACGCTGTCCGGGCAGCTCTATGAGAAGCTGATGTCGCAGGGCGCGATCGCTATTGCCGGCTCGCCCGACACCGGCCCGGTCACGGCGCAACTGGCTGAGCGCCATAAGTTCCCGACCATCGGCGTCGTCGACGATGGCGGCCTCACCGTCAATCCGGACGGGCCGACCAGCCCGCCGAACCCGTGGGTCTTCGACTTCGGTCTCAACACCTTTGCCTGGGGCGAGAAGATCGGCCAGCATGCATTGAAGCACTGCCCCGATGGCCTCGCGGTGCTGCATGATCCATCCACATACGGGCAGGGCGGTCTGTTCGGCATCCAGCTTGCCTATGACAAGGCCGGCAAGAAGATCGCCATGGATCACACCATCACCGAGAACTGGTCGACGGGCGCGACCGCTGGCCTGATGCCGGAGGTCAACGCCATCAAGGCCGCAGGCATCAAATGCGTCGACGTGTGGCTCACCCCGCAGGACCAGGCTGCCTTCGTGCAGGACCTGCATTCGATTGGTTACGACGCCATCGTCTACGGCAATGACGAGACCAACGCCGACGATACCTACTCGAAGCTCGCCGGCGACCTTGCCGATGGAACGATCACCGCGATGCTGACGACCGAGCTGCATCCGGGTCCGGAACTTCTGGCGTTCAAGGACGCCTACAAGAAGAAGTTCAACGTCGATGCCACGCCCTTCTCGGCGGGCGCCTATGACAGCATCAAGATGCTGGCGCAGGTCATCAAGGACGTGAAGTCGACGAATCCGAAAGACCTGCAGAAAGGCTTCAACGCGGTCCAGGGCTTCAAGGGCATGACCGGCAATATCAGCTTCTCCGAAAAGAGCCACATCACCATCACCGCCGAGCAGGTGACGCTGGTCAAATACGACGCCAAGAGCAAGACCTGGGTCGAAGTCACGGATTGACGTCTGGCTTAAAAACACACGGGCCGGTCCATCGGGCCGGCCCGGAGCCGTTTTTGATGTCCGTTTTCTAGAGCTGAACCATCCAGCTTTCAGGAACGAGGCGGAAGCCATCCCCCGCCTTCACCAGATGCGCGAACCCGGGCAGATGCAGGTGCCCGCCGGTGACGAGCAGCCGCTCGTTGGCGACATGCTCGAAGATCTTGCGGCGGTTTTCATGCGCCAACGCTTCATCAACGTCGAACTCGCTGGTGACCTGCGGCCGCGGAATCTGGATCTCCGGCACGTGCACCGTGTCGCCCCACATCACCAGCGTTTCGCCGGCCGAGTCGAGCTGATAGCCGCTATGGCCGGGCGTGTGTCCAGGCAGCGGAAGCTGCCGGATGCCCGGCACTACCTCGCCGCCTTCGGCGGGATGGAAATGACCCCGATAGCTGGACAGCAACGCATCGGCCGAACCGGTATAAGGCCGCGCCGCGGCGGACTTTTCAGCCTTCTCGGGATTGGACCAGAAGTCGAGATCATCCCGGTGAACGATGACTTCAGCCCGTGGAAAGAGCGGCTTGCCCGAAGTGTCCATCAGGCCGCTCGAATGGTCGGGATGGATATGGGTGAGCAGGACGGTGTCGAAGTCCGTGGGCTTGAAGCCGGCGGCTTCGAGATTCTGCGGCAGCAGCCCCATGGAATAGACCGTGGTCGACCCGCCTCCGGCGTCGACCAGGACGGTGTTCTTGCCCGTCTCGATCACGAAGGCATTGACGGTGAGACGCGGTTCCGTGTGCCGGAACTGCTCGCGCATCAGGCCCTCCATGTCGCCGCGATCCGTCCCGCGCAGGATGGCCACGCTGATATCGAGGAAACCGTCATTGATGACGGTCACCATGGCATCGCCCACTCGGCGTCTGTAGACCCCCGGCGTCTGTTTGCGCGGCTCGTCCGTCATCATTTCCTCCCGGTGCGACAGGCGCCTTTGGCGCCTCCTCTTGTCGCTCAGCAGTTTTGCGCGATTGGCAAGGCGGAGTGAAGCGATGAGGCAGTGCGGAATCAGGATAACAGCTATGGCGCTTGTCGCATGACAGGCCTTGCCGACGATGCCGAAAGTGTCCGGCTTTCAACCCACCGCACAGCTCAGGCGTCCGATGCCCCGCCCGGCATGAAACATAACTGATATTCCCTGGGCGGATATGTCTTGAGCCAGCCAAAAAGGGGATGGTCGCGGCGAGGAAAAGCAGGTCGCGAAGGGCTTCGCGACGGGCCGGCAAGGCCTGGTTCGGGAGGTGGCGCAATGGCCAAGGCGCGGTTGTCGCAGGAGGGCGTGGTGTTCGCGCTCGCCGTCGCGCTGTTCGTGGTTTTCGCCGCCACGCTGAACAATTTCCTGACCGCGGGAAATCTGATCGCTCTGGTGCGCAGCGTCTCCATCCTGGGCATATTGGGCCTCGGCATGGGGCTGGTCGTCATCGGCCGCGGTATCGACCTTGCCATGGTGGCGACCATGGTGGTGTCGCTGTCCTGGGTGCTGTCGATGGCGCAGGCCGGTATGCCCTTCGACACGGCTCTGGTCTACGGCGCCCTGCTGGCACTGGTCATCGGTTTGGGGAGCGGCATCCTGATCGCCTATGCAGACATTCCCGCCATCTTCACTACGCTTGCGATGGGCCTCGTGATGTATGGCTCGGGACGCGCCTTCCTGTTCCAGATCGACGTTCAGAACTCGCCTGCCGGCGTCGACTGGTTCGACTTCCTTGGACGAGGGGCTTTCCTCGGCCTGCCGATGCCCATCGTCGCCTTTGCCGTGCTGGCCGCACTGGTCGCGCTGGTGTTGATGCGCACGCGCTTCGGCCGCTTCGTCTACGCGGCCGGAGACAATGCGCTCGCCGCGCGCATCACCGGCCTGCCGCTGCGCCCGCTGATCGTGGCGCAATATGTGATCAGCGCTCTGATCGCTTTCCTCGCCGGCGTGGTGATGGCCGCCGCCGTCTCGGGAATGAGCACGCGGGTCTACAACTCGACGATGATCTACGACGTGCTGCTGGTCGTCGTGCTCGGCGGCATCAGCCTCAGCGGCGGCCGCGGCAGCGTGCGCAACGTGCTGGTGGGGACGCTGCTGGTCGGCGTGCTCCTCAACGGCATGACCATCCTCGACATCACCTACACGACGCAGAACCTCATCAAGAGCCTGATCCTGCTGCTCGCCATCACGGTCGATAGCTTCATCAACCCCAGGGACGAGCAGACTTCGCAACAGAGCCAGGGCGACATCTGAAGACAAGCTTTGCAATCCAATGGGAGGAAATCATGAAATTCAGAACTATCCTGGCGGCCGGGCTCATGGCACTCGGCCTGGCGGGGGCCGCACATGCCGATGACGGCCTCGACAATCCGTCGCGCAATCCGTTCTACGACGGCCTCAAGGGCAAGCGCGTCGTCTTCATTCCGCTGGCCATGGGCTTCGACCTGACGGAGGGCTGGGCGGCGATCATGCGCAAGCAGGCGGCCGACCTCGGCTACACGCTCGAGATCCGCGACCCGAACTGGAGCACGGATGCCGGCACGCGGGCGCTGACGGCGCTCATCGCCGAAAAGCCAGACCTGATCATCGCGCACAATCCTGACGTCCAGTCCTATGCGCGCCTTTTGAAGCGTGCGATGGACGCCGGCATCAAGGTGGTCCAGCTCAACCTGGAATCGGTAGTGCCGACCGACGCCTATGTCGGCGCCGACTGGTCGCGCGTCGGCTATATCGAGTCGGACGCGCTGGTGAAGCAGTGCGGCACGGGATCGGGCAAGTCCGGCAAGATCGCGATCATCCGCGGCCAGCCAACAGCGGCGTCGGACCTCTACGAGCTCTATGCCTACAAGCAGACCTTCGCCAAGGACCCGGCGATCAAGATCGTGTCCGAGCAGGCCGCCCAGTATGATCCGGCCAAGGCGCGCGCCATCATGGAGACGGTGCTGCAGCAGCATCCCGATCTCTGCGGCGTGGTCGGCAACTGGGACAACCAGGATGTCGGCGCGGGCGCTGCCATCCAGGCGGCGGGCAAGGCAAACGACGTCTATGTCGTGACCTCGGGCGGCGGCAACCAGATCGGCTGCGACAACATCCAGAAGGGGCTTCTCGACCTGATCATCAGCTATGACGTGCCGCTGCAGGGCAACGCGATCAACCAGCAGATCGTCCAGACGCTGCTGTCGCCCGCCAAGGCAGGCGAATCGAAGACCTCCTACTACACGCCGCTGACGCTGCTGACGAAAGACAATATCGGTCCGCGCACCTGCTGGTCGCTCGACCAGTTGAAGTGAGCCGGGGCAAGTCAATCAGCATCATGTCAAGCGACACTCTAGCGTCTCTGCGCTCGCGCTATCTCCCCGATCATCTGATCGGGGAGATCATGTCCAAGCGATGGATCGACAACGCCATCCCGTTCACCGCGCTGGTGCTTACCGTGCTGGTGATGGGATCGATCATTCCCGACTTCCTGTCGCTGTCCAGCTTGTCGGATCTCGCCCGGCAGTTCGCCGAATTCGGGCTTGTCGTCCTGGCGCTCACCGTCGTCATGATCTCGGGCGGCATAGATCTCTCAGTGGCCTCGGTCTTTTCGCTGGCCGTTCTGTTCTCGCTCATCGGCGTGAATGTCTACGAGCTGCCCGTGCCGGCTGTTCTCGCCGGCATTCTCGGCATGGGAATGATCTGCGGCGCCATCAACGGCGTGCTGATCGGCTATCTGCGGCTGCGCGCCTTCCTGACGACGCTGGTCAGCCTGATCATCTTCCGCTCGCTCTACGAGATCGTCTTCGTGCGCATGTCGACCTCGATCATGTCGGGGTTCTCGATGTCGGATCTGTGGGTGTTCATCGGCGAAGGCACGGTGCTCGGCATTCCGGTGTCGCTGGTGATCACGCTGACCATCGCGCTTGCCTGGCATCTGGTGCTCTCTCGCATGCGACCCGGCTGGCGGTTGACGGCCGTCGGCGGGGCGCGGCGCTCGGCCTTCAATGCCGGGATCAATGTGCGCTTCATGGTGTTCCTCACCTATGTCGCGTCGAGCACCATGTGCGCGCTGGCCGGCTTCCTGTTCGCCGCACGCCTCGGCAGCACGGGGTCCGACACCGGCGTCGGCCTGGAGGTCCAGGCGCTGACCGCCGCGGTGCTCGGCGGGACCGCAATCGGCGGCGGCCGGGGCTCCGTCGCCAAGGCCATCATCGGCAGCCTGCTTGTGCTCATGCTGACCAACGGCCTGATCAATCTCGGCATCAGCGGTCCGATAAACTCGACGATCCTCGGCGCGATCCTTTTGCTCGCCGTCTTCGTCGACATGCGCTGGCAGAAGCACCGCCACCGCATCCTGGCCAAGGTCTATGTCTCGCCCGCTTATCTGTCGCTGCCGCCTTCGCCGCAGGTCGATGCGCCCGGCTCACCCTATATGCTCAACGACCGCCTGCGCTCGGTCGAGATCATTGGCCTCGGCGAGATCGAAGGGCCGGAGGATGTCATCCTCGATCGCGACGACAATCTCTATTGCGGCACCCGCCACGGCGACATCGTGCGCTTCTTCGGCCCCGATCATAAGCGCTCGGAAGTGTTCGCGCATATTGGCGGCCATCCGCTCGGCATGGCCTTCGACAAGTCCGGCAATCTGCTCGTCTGCATCGGCGGCATGGGGCTTTTCCAGGTGGCGCCCGACAAGACGGTCACCAAGCTGACCGACGAGACGAACCGCAGCTGGTTCTCGGTGGTGGACGATTCGCGCCTTCGCCTTGCCGACGACGTCGATGTGGCGCCGGACGGCCGCATCTATTTCAGCGAGGCGACCATCCGCTACGAGCAGGAGGATTGGGCGACCGATGCGCTCGAGAGCCGCGCCAGCGGGCGCATCATTTGCTACGACCCGCGCACCGGCAAGACGCATACGGAAATCCCGAAACTAGTGTTCGCCAACGGCGTCGCCATGTGCTCCGACGGGCAATCCTTCATGTTCGCCGAGAGCTGGACCTGCTCGATCAGCCGCTACTATTTCGACGGTCCGAAGAAGGGCAGGACCGAGAAGGTGATCTCCAATCTTCCGGGTTACCCAGACAACATCAACCGCTCTTCCGACGGCAATTACTGGCTGGCGCTGCTCGGCATGCGCGGGCCGGCACTCGATCTAGCACTGCGCATGCCCGGCTTCCGTAAGCGCATGGCCCGTCGCGTCGCGCCGGACCAGTGGCTCTATCCCAACATCAATACCGGCTGCGTGGTGAAGTTCAACGAGAAGGGCGAGATCCTCGACAATCTCTGGGACCTTGGCGGCCTCAACCATCCCATGATCACCTCAATGCGCGAGCATCGCGGCTGGCTCTATCTCGGCGGCGTCTCCAACAACCGCATCGGGCGCTACCGCCTGCCCGATGCCGACCCGAACTGGTGCGCGCAGGACGCCTATTGGGGCGCCCGTTCATGATCGGCGCGATCTGGAAAGCCTGGGCCAATTTCCGCGGCTTCGATCTCACCGGCAGCACCGTGCCGCCGATGGACGGGCCGTTGCGGCCGAACGCGAAGCTCGACGCGATGCCGGTGCTGATGCAGCTCGACGGCGTCGACAATCTCACACCCGCGCATGACGGCATCCTCTGCTCTTCCGGCAACAACCTGCTGACCCTTTCAACCAGCGGCGATGCCTCGCAATTTGAGCTGAGCGCGCGTTGTCCGATGGATGGACTGGTGACCAGCATCGCCGCCCTGGACGAAAACCTGGCGATTGCGGTCGAAGGTCGCGGAATTCTCCTGGAAAGCCCCGGCACCGCCTCAAGGCCGCTGAAGGTCGAAGGCATCAATCCTTCTTGCGTGACGGCCATGGTCTTCGCCGATCCGACGACATTGTTCGTCGCCGTCGGATCGGATCGCCACGCGGCGAGCGAATGGAAGCGCGATCTGATGACGAAGTCGGCGAGCGGCTCGGTGTGGCGCATCGATACCCGCAGCGGCCGCGCCGAACGGCTTCTGGGCGGGCTGGAGTTCGCGGCAGGCCTGGCGCTTTCGGGAGAGGACATCTTTGTCGCTGAAGCGTGGCGGCATCGCGTCCTTGCGCTGGCGGGCGGCTCACAGCCCCGCGTCGCGCTTGCGGCCTTGCCCGCCTATCCGGGTCGCATGACGCAGTCCGCCTCGGGCGGCTTCTGGCTGGCGATGTTCGCGCCCCGCAATCCGCTGGTCGAATTCGTGCTCAAGGAGGACGAATACCGGCGCCGCATGGTCGACACGATCGATCCGGCCTACTGGATCGCGCCGGCGCTTGCGACCGGAAAGAGCTTTCTCGAGCCGATCCAGGGCGGCGCGCGCAAGAAACTCAATATGCTCAAGCCGTGGTCGCCGGCATGGTCGACCGGCCTGGTGGTGCGATGCGACGACCGCATGGCCATGCTGCGCAGCTACCAGAGCCGTGCCGACGGCGATGTCCATGGCGTGACGTCGCTCTGCGAGACAGGTGGCAGGCTGATCGCCGGCGCCAAGGGCTCGGGCAAGATCGTGGCAATCGACGACGAGACGGCGGCATGAATTCACTGGTTCAACTGCGCGGTGTGTCCAAGGACTTTCGCGGCGTGCTCGCGATCTCGGACGTCAACCTCGACGTCCGTCCGGGTGAGATCCATGCCATCCTCGGCGAGAACGGCGCCGGCAAATCGACGCTGATGAAAGTGCTGGCCGGCGTCTATCAGCCGTCCTCGGGCGAGATGGTGCTGGACGGCAAGCCGACGGTTTTCAACTCGCCTTCCGATGCGCTCGCGCATGGCGTCGCCATGGTCTTCCAGGAGACCAATCTGGTTCCGTCGATGTCGGTCGCGCAGAACATCTATCTTGGCGACGAAAAACTCTTCAACCGCCTGCGCGGCCTCAACATCCAGGCGCAGCGCTATCTTTTGTCGCTCAATTTCTACGTCGACCCCACGTCGCAGGTTTCCACCCTGGGCGCCGGCAAGAAGCAGATGGTCGAGATCGCGCGCGCCGTGCATCATCATGCCCGGCTCATCATCTTCGACGAGCCGACCGCGACGCTGACGCCGGAAGAGAAATTCCACTTCTTCAACCTGGCGCGCCGGCTGAAGGAGCAAGGCATCGCGATCATCTTCATCAGCCATGCGCTGGAGGAAGCGCTTTACCTGTCGGACCGCATCACGGTGATGCGCGACGCCAAGGTCGTCGTCACCGACGACACGCGCAATTTCGACCGCGATCGCATCGTGCAGGCGATGGTCGGACGGAGCCTGTCCGGCGAGCTCTATGCCGGCGAGAAGCGCAAGGCGCGGCCGATGGGCAAGAAGATCCTGAGCGTCGAGAACCTGTCGATGGGCAATACGGTCCGAAACACCTCCTTCTCGGTGTTCGCGGGGCAGGTCACCGGCATGTTCGGCCTGGTCGGGGCGGGGCGAACGGAGACGATGAAGATCGTCGCCGGCGTCTTGAAGCGCGACTATTTCCACGGCGGCACCGTACGCTTCGAGGACCGGCCGGTCCGTTACCGCACGCCACGGCCCGCTGTGCGCGACGGCGTCGTCTATGTCACCGAGGACCGCAAGATCGAAGGCTTCTTCGAGACGATGACGATTGCCAGCAACGTCCAGCTCGGCGCGCTGGCGACCGGCAGCAATCCGCTGACCGCTGTCACGCCGCGCAATGCGCGCGAGCTTGCCACGGCCTGGACCAAGCGACTGGGCGTCAAGGCGATCGATGCCGATGCGCGCGTGATCGAGCTGTCGGGCGGCAACCAGCAGAAGGTCGTGCTGTCCAAGGCGCTCATCCAGAAGCCGAAGCTGGTCATCCTGGACGAGCCGACGCGCGGCGTGGATGTCGGCACCATCGTCGAGATCCACAACTTCATCAACGAGCTTGCCGACAGCGGCATGGCGGTGGTGGTGATCTCGTCCTATCTGCCTGAGATACTGGCTCTCTCGGACCGTATCCTCGTTGCGCGGCAGGGGCGCGTCGTCGAGGAGATGGACATCGCCGAGGCCAGCGAAAGCCGCATCATGTACGCGGCCGTTCACTGAACAGGCCGGCCCCGGCCGCCCGGCTCAGTGCAGGCCTGGGCGACGGGACCTACCACCTGTTCGTAGGCAGCACGAACATCTGCGCGATCTGGACATGCGGCGGCTGGCTCAGCGCGAACATCACGCAGCGCGCCACGTCCTCGGGGTCAAGCGCCATGCCGAAGCGCTCGAAATATTGCCGCGCCGCTTCCTCGTCGCCGCGGTGGCGGGTCGTGACGATGCTGGTGCGCGTCAGGCCGGGCATAATCTCGATGACCCGCAGCGGCGTCTCCGCGAGCTCACCGCGGATGATGTCGCTCAGCATGTGCACGCCTGCCTTGCTGGCCGAGTAGGGCGCCTGCTCGGGCACGATCCGGAGCGCGCTGATCGAGCTCATGTTGACGATGTCGCCGCGGCCGCGCGCGACCATGCCGGGCAGGATCGCGCGCGTGACGCGCATCAAGCCGATCAGATTGGTCTCGATGATGGCAGACCAGTCATCCGCCGATCCCTGGTCGAAACGGATGCGGCCGCCAATATCGTGGCCGGCATTATTGACCAGTATGTCGATGTCGCGGAATTCCGCCGGCACCTGTTCCAGGCAAGCGTCGACGGCCGACGCGTCGGTGATGTCCAGCGGGAGCGCAAAGACCTCGCCGCCCAGTTGGTTTGACAACGCCTGAAGCGCCTCGGCCTGCCGGTCGGCAAGCACGATGCGCGTGCCGTCGGCCTGGAGGCTTGTCGCGATGGCTCTGCCGATGCCGCTCGCGGCGCCGGTGACGAAAGCTGTCTTTCGCCGAACTGTCATTCAGCGTCCTCCATGCGCCTTCCCGCTCAAGCCGCTCTTCGCGGCCTGGCCTTTTCCTTGGTGGCGCAGAGCGGCATCAGCCGGCCGGCATCCTTCTTGGACTCCAGCCGGTCGATGAAGTCCTCGATCGACCTTGCGGCCTCGCCGCCCACGATCGGCGCGGCGGCCGATCTGAAGCGCTCGCGGATTTCGGCTTCGGTCGCCGGGATCACATCCGGAAGCCCCATCGACAGCTGCCGCCCGTCCCCGAGCACGACATCGATGCTGGCGCCCTGCTTGGCCGGAAACTGTGCCGTCAGTTCGTCGCTAGCCGAGAGGTCGCTGGCATCGATCAGCCGCAGCGTCTCCTTATCCCGCAGGTCCCTGTAGTTGTCTTCCGAGAGACGGCCGCTGGCGAACACCGCTGCAACGCCATAAGGAATGCTCATCTTGGCCTGGAGTGAACGCTCGAAGGGGCCGGTGTTGTCACAACCCGGATAGGCCGCCGCGGCGGCGGGGACACGGATGTGGATCCGCTCGACGGGGGCTGCGCCGGGACCGATCATCTCGACGAGCTTGAGCGCGGTCTGGCAGGCCGTCTGGGCGAAATTACAGGCAGGCGCCGCCTTGTGGTAGACGGCCAGGATATCGGCCTCGCCGTCGGGGAAGAGCTGCACCGGCCCCCGCATCGGCCGGCGTGCGAAGGCGGCGAAGTAACCGGATTTTCCCTCAAGCACGTCCGGGCTGCCATAGGCACCGGCGGCCGCAAGCTGGACCGCCATCCAGGCGTTGCGCGCGGCAAAGCCCGGATGAAAGAACATGTCCGATCCGCCGCTCTTCGGCCACTGGTTGAGGCCGGACGACGTGTTGGCGGCAAAGGCGATCGCGGCCGCGGTCTGTTCCTTGTCGAGGCCGATGAACCGCGCGGCGCCACATCCCGCGCCGATCGGAGCCACCAGCCCCGTCGGCCTGAACAGTCCCGAAAGCTCGCGGTCGATGAGCATCCGGCCCAGCCGCCCGCCGACCTCATAGGCGACGATTGCCGCCCGCAGCAGGTCGATCCCCGAAACCGTCTTCGTTTCGGCGAGCGCCAGCAGCAGCGGCCAGACGACGACGCCGTGATGGCATACGGATCCGGCGTGCATGTCCTCGCGGACCAGCCCATGCCCCTTGACCGCATTGACGAAGGCCGCGTCCGCCGGTGTGGCCTGCCGACTTTCGCCAATGATGTGGCCGCCGCGCGCCGGCGTCACCGCGGCCAGCGCTTGCTGGCTCGGATCGAGCGCGGACGCCTCGAAGGCGCAGCCGAGGAAATCGAGCAGACAAAGCTTTGCCTTGGCGGTGACGGCAGGACTGAACACTTCCAAGGGCAGGCCGGCCAGCGTGTCGGCCAATTGCTTCGTGAAGCTTGCCATTTCCCAAGTCCTCCGCGGTTCCCACCTTCAGGCGCGGATTTCTATTCCCGCCCATTCTTCGACGATGCGTACCATCGAAGTGAAGTCCGAGTCCGGTCCGAAACGGGCATTCGTGGCGGCGAGCATCTGTCTTACCAGCGAGCCCGCGACCATCGGCACGCCGAGATTCTCCGCCTCGTCGACGCACATGCGGACGTCTTTGTAGGAGAGGGCGGTGGCGAAGCCGAAATCGAACGTTCCCGGCAGCACAGCGCGGGGAAACTTGTCCTGGGTGGCGCTGTTGCGGCCGCTCGAGGCATTGATAATGTCGCACATGATGCGCGGGTCCAGCCCGGATTTCACACCCATCGCCAGCGCCTCGGCCGAGAGCAGGATGACGGCCGCCGCGATCATGTTATTGCCGAGCTTGGCGACCTGGGCGGTGCCGGCGTTTTCGCCACAGTAGAACCGCTTGCCGAAATTGGCCAGCACCGGGTCGATCTCATCGAACACCGACTTCTTGCAAGAGACCATTACCGCGAGCGAGCCGCTGCTGGCTCCGGCGATGCCGCCAGAAACCGGCGCGTCGACCCAGGCGATGCCGCGGCCGGCCAGCTCCGCCGCGATGGTCTTGGCCATGCTGGGCCCGGTCGTTGACAGGTCGATCACCACTTTGGCTTTCGCGCCCGATGTCAAGCCATCGGCGCCGAGCACGACCTCCTTGACGATCGGCGGCGTCGGCAGGCTGCAGAACACCACCTCGGCCTCGTCGGCGACGGCGGCGGCCGTGGCGGCCACGCTTATAGAATTGCCCGGCAGGTCCGTGGCGGCATCCGGCCTGCGGTCATGGACGATGACATGGTGGCCCGCTTCAGCAAGCCGTCTTACCATAGGCGCGCCCATGCGGCCGAGCCCAACGAACCCAAGCGTTCGAGTCTGCAAAGTTTTTACTCCGGGAAGGCCGCCTGGTGCAGACGGCCATGAGCTAGCAAATAAGCCAATTCCAGAGCGCAGCATAAGCTTCGCTCGCCGCATAACAGCTTTGCAGGGCGCCGGTTGGGCCTCCCTTGTCAACCATCGCTCAGTGCCCCAAACTCAGGCGTTTGCCGCGTGCTTCGACAATGCGGTTTCCCGCATTCGAGCCAAGGGCCGCACCTGATGTTCGATCTGAAGCAACTGCAGCTTTTTACCGCCGTGGCCGAGTTCGGCAGTTTCTCACGCGCGGCGGTGGCGCTTTCGATTAGCCAGCCGGTGCTCAGCCGGCAGATCAAGTCGCTCGAGGACAAGGTCGGCGTCGCGCTGCTCTATCGCAATGGCCGCGGCATCGTGCTTACGGAAGCCGGCAAGATCCTGCAAAGCTACGCTGTGGCCCTGCTTGAGCAGGCCGCGCGCGCCGAGACGGAACTGGCGGCGCTGCGCTCGAACCCGCGTGGCACGATCGTGCTCGGAATGCCGCCCTCGGTCGGCGTCGTGCTGACGGCGCCGCTGGTGCAGAATTTCCGCGTCCAGTTCCCGCAGGTGAGCCTGAGGGTGATCGAAGGCTTCAGCGGCCATCTGCTCGAATGGCTGGTGATGGGCAAGATCGACGTCGCGGTCCTGTACAACGCGCCGAGGATGAACAATCTTCTGGCAGAACCCATCCTGCGCGACGAGCTGTTCCTGCTCGGCGCCAAAAACGACCCACACAATCTCGGGCCAGGCCCTGTCGATGCGGACGTGATGTCCCGGCTGCCGATGATCCTGCCAGCGAGGCCGCATGGCCTGCGCGTGGTGCTGGATCACATTCTCGGGTCCGCCGGCATCGAGCCGAATATCGAGGTCGAGGTCGACGCCATGCCTTCGACCTTGCGGCTCGTCGAAGCGGGGATAGGCTACACCATCCTGTCTTATTCAAGCTGCCACAACCTCGTTGCCGAAGGCAGGATCAACTACTGGCGCATCCGCAATCCCCCGATCGAGCGGGAGCTGCTTCTGGCCACGTCCAGCCAGCGGCCAACCACGACGGTCATACGCGCGCTGACGACGCTCATCCGCGATGAGGTGCGTGTCCTGCGCAAGCTCGGGGTCTGGGAGCCGCGTCCGCCGTCTCCTGGCCCTGAACCTGCCGCTCACCTCGGACGAGTGGGATAAGGAGCGAGCCATGCCGGACGCGCGGGAAGGTACGGCGCTCCTCGGCATTGCCGGACGCAGATTCTCCGCTTGGGCTTCAGCGGTTCTCGCTATGAGGGGGGGCGTTCTTTCGTGCGAAAGGCGGTCTGCCGCGTCGCATTGGTTAGGATCTAACCCTGCCCGCGCTCGCACGTTGCCCGCACGCCGTGAGGCCATGCGATATACAAGATCTTCTTCGGCTTCCGCCCTCGAAGCCTGCGGCCGCAAGCTGACGTCTGCTTGCGGCCCGAATAGGATGCTGACCACCTCGACGTTGAGCGACGCTGTGGCGGACTGAGCGGATTCTTGGCGGTTTGTTACGCAGATTAAGGTCGCTTCGATCTTGAAGGACTTCAATAATGATCTAAGTGTATGAAATCATTGATTTATTAGGAAAATTCTGGCGGAGAGAGCGGGATTCGAACCCGCGTTACGGTTTCCCGTAAACACACTTTCCAGGCGTGCGCCTTCAACCACTCGGCCACCTCTCCGTCCTTGACATCTCGCGCCGGCCGGTTTTGCCGCGCGGGTTGGGGAGATGCTCCCGTGGGAAGTCCTCGACGGACATGGTGTGCCTTCAACCGGCGGGCAACCCTTCCCTGCACCCGCTAGCCGTCTAGGCAAACAGGCGCGGGGCTCATCTAGTCGATCCGAAAGCGAATGCCAAGCCATAATGGCGATGCAAAGGCTTTTGGCCGTGGATGGCCTCGAAGGCCGCCGCAACGAGGGCGTGCCGCGCGTTCGCGTGATGTATGCGGGCCGACCCGTAAGACCGTTCGCGCCTAAGCTGCAGCCTGGTTTCAGCGTGCGTGAGAGGGTGGACAGCGATCTGCAGGCAATGTCGTGGAAGTCGACAAGGTGACCGCATTGGGGGGAATCTCCGCCGTAAGCTCGCGCAGGGGCATTGAGCCGGATCAAATTCCTTGCAGCCGTCGCCTTGCTATGTTGCTCGCTTCCCGGGACAAGGTTGAATGCGCATCGCGATCCTGTCTGACATCCATGCCAACCGTGAGGCGTTCGACGCAGTCCTGGAGGTCGTTCGGGAGCAGGCGCCGGACCAGCTGGTTCTGCTTGGCGATCTGGTCGGCTACGGGCCCGATCCTGTCTATGTGGTCGAGAAGGCCGCCGATCTGGTGGAGGGCGGCGCGTTCTGCATCAAGGGCAACCACGATGAAGCGGCGGCCTTGGGCCGGACCGACATGACGGAGAACGCGCGGGCCGCCATCGAGTGGACTCGCGAACGGCTCGCCCAGGAGCATCTCGACTTTCTCGCGCAGCTGCCGCTTTCGCTCCGGTCCGAAGACCGGCTGTATGTGCACGCCAGCGCGGAGCGGCAGGAAAAATGGTTGTACATACGCGACGTCGACGCGGCAGAACGCTGCCTCTCCTCAAGCGATGCCCGCTTCATCTTCTGTGGCCATACCCACGTTCCAGCCATTTACTATGCTTTGCCCGGCAGACGGCCGGTTCATTTTCGGCCGCTGGACAATGTGGGGGCGCCCTTGTCCGAGCTTAGGCGGCATCTTGTCATCGTCGGGGCGGTCGGCCAGCCGCGTGACGGCAACCCGGCCGCCTGCTTCGCGCTTCTCGACACGGAACGGCGTGAGGTGACGATGGTGCGCGTTCCTTACGATCATGAAGAAACCGCCCGCAAGATTCAGGCGTCAGGCTTGCCCGGGTGGCTCGGCATGCGCTTGAAGATCGGCCGCTAGTCAACCTGGAGGCGATGGATGCAGAAGTTCGAGGCAGGGGCAAGCATCGATGGTTTCGAGCTCGTCGAGCGGCTTCAATCCGGCGGCATGGCAACGCTATGGCGCGCGAGAAATCCGAATTTCGATTTCCCGCTTCTGCTGAAGATACCGTTTCTCGACCCGGGCGGAGACGTTTCCGTCATTCTCGGCTTCGAAGCCGAGGAACTGATCCTCAAACGCCTGTCGGGTCCGCATGTGCCACGCTTCGCGGCATCCGGAAGCCTGGCGAAGGTTCCCTATATTGCCATGGAGTTCGTCGCCGGCATCGGTCTGGCGGAGCTGACGAACCGCGCGCCACAGCCGCCGGACGAGGTGGCAAGGATCGGCGCGGAAATCGCGAAGGCGCTCGCCGCCTTGCACCGCCAGAAGGTCGTCCACCTAGATCTCAAGCCTGAAAACATCATTCTGGCCGAGCGCGGCGCCGTGCTCCTGGACTTCGGCCTCGCCCGCCATGCGGAGCTTCCGGACCTTCTCGGCGAAGAGAGTTCCGTGCCGATGGGCACGGCAGCCTATATGTCGCCGGAACAGGTGCTGGGCGAGAGGTCCGATCCCGCAAGCGATATATTCGCGCTGGGCTGCATCCTCTATCAGCTCGCCACCGGCGAGGAGCCGTTCGGGCGTCCGGCCACCTTCGCGGGAATGAAGCGCAGGCTCTATCATGCGCCCAAGCCGCCGCGAGACATCGACAAGGCCGTGCCGAGGTGGCTGGAGGCCGTCATTGTTCGATGCATGGAAGTCGATAGATCCAGGCGCTATGGCGAAGCGGCGCATGTTCTTTCGGATCTCAGGAATCCCGATCAGGTTGTGGTCGCCAGGAAGAGCGCGCCATCGAAGGAACGGGCCTGGGGAGCGATCAGGAACTTCTTCCGCAGAACGGACGAGAAGTCGCTGGTTGGCAAGGCGGCGAGCTCGGCAGTGCGCGCCGGACCGCCGATCGTCTTGGCCGCGGTCGACCTTGCCAATGGAAGCGATGCGCTGGCCGGCGAGGTTCGCAACGAAACCGCGCGTGTCCTTGCGGCACGTCCGGATTCCTGGCTGGCCTGCGTGACCGTGTTGAAGACCGAGATTGTCGGCAAGACACCGGATGTCGATGAATCAGGGCGCCTTGTCTATCTGCAGCGGCTGGTCGCGCTGAAGGACTGGGCGCGTCCGCTGCATCTGCCGGAGGACCGCATAAGCTATCACGTGCTGGAGGCGGTCAGTCCGGCCGACGCGATCCTCAACTATGCCGAGCACAATGATGTCGGGCACATCGTTGTCGGCGCCCGATCCTCTTCGGCAATTCGCCGCCACCTCGGCAGCGTGTCGACCAAGGTCGTGGCGCGGGCCCTTTGCTCGGTGTCGGTCGTGCGCTTGAAAGCGGTCGAGGAGGAAAGGCGGCTGTCGCCGTGAAGTGGTCGGTGCTCTGCAAGCGAGCTTGACTTCGGCCTTGCCTGCCTGTCGACTGCTTGCAGAATTGCATTGGGCTTTGCGAGGGGCATTGTCCTGACATGGCATCGATCGACCAGCAACCCGCGGGGCGGCCGGACAGCGGGCTTTCCTTCATCCCAGTGGCCTGGCTCGTCATCGTCATGGGCCTGTCGGCCTATGGCCTGATCTCGAACTGGCGGCTGATCGGCGACTTCAGCCTGCCGGATAACGTCCTCTTCCTGATCTATGGCGGCCTCGCCGGCGGCGTCATCACCATTCTGTGGGGGCTGTACCTGCTTGGTCTCGCCTTCAACCGATCGGCCCGTTTCCCGCGCCACTACACGATCTGGCAGGTCGCCATCATCATATGGATCCTGGTCCGCCAGGCCTATGTGCTGCTGGTGTCCGACTTCGTGTTCTCGGCCGAGGGGCTGGGCTTCACCGTCGCCGAGATCGCCGTCGGCCTGCTCTGTATCTATCTCCTGCGCAACGGGGCCGGCGCAGAGACGGTCTACGCCAACCTGGAGACCGAGCGGCCGCCGGTCTTCGTCTCGATCTTCGCCGCGCTGCTCGGCATCATCCTTGGCGGCGTGATCGGCGCATTTGGTGGGTTCTTCGCCGGTTCGCTGATCGCGGACCTGACGCATATGAGCTGCTTCGAGGGCGCCTGCGGATTTTTCGCCGCTTTCATCGGGCTGGGCGGCCTGATCGTCGGCGCGATCGCCGGCGGCATTTTCGCAATCTGGCGGGTCAACCGGCGCGGGCCGCCGCGGGCTCGGTAATTTCAAGGTGTCAATTTCATGGGGGCCGCGATTGCGCGGGAACCACGCACGCTCTATGTCGATGGCGGGGTAGACGGGAGCCTTCCCGGGGAGAGCGTCGATGTTGCGTTTCATCTTTCGGCTGGCAGCCATGATAGCGCTGTCGATTTCGGTCATCATGGCGGTGATCGACACTACACGCTCGGTCGCCGCCTCCTCGCTGGTGATGACGCCGCTCAACGCAAGCTGGCTGGCGGTCTCGCCGGATACCCGGGCCGCCTTCGAGAGCTTCGTGCGCGCCAAGGCAAGTCCGCTGGTGTGGGACGGCGCCTTCGCCTGGGTGCTCGCGCAGCCTGGTTTCGCCGTGTTCGCGGTGCTTGCTTTCCTGCTCTACGCCATTGGCTACCGGCGCAGGCGCCGGGGCGCGGAATTCGCTCCAAGTTCCTGAAGGCTCTTGTTGCGACGCTATTCCGGGCGGAATGCTACGGCGAAACCGCCGAGCCTGCCGCTTCACTTTTCCTGGAATTGCTCAAAGAGCCGTGCCGGACCGCCGGTAACCGCTTTTTCCAACAGGTCAAAAATCCACGTGAATTTTGTTTCGCGCCGTGCCAGATTGGCCGCGAGCGGGAAGGGCAAACACTTCCTGCCTGGCATCGCCAGCCTGCCGGAGAACCGGGCAGGCAGGCGGCGCAAAACGGAAAAATAACCGACAGGGTGTGGATCACATGAAACGTATCGTTCTCGGCCTTCTGGCCGCAACCGCAATGGTTCTTCCGGCTTTCGCCGCGGACGTGCAGCCGGCCATCCTCTATGATCTGGGCGGCAAGTTCGACAAATCCTTCAACGAGGCCGCCTATCACGGCGCCGAGAAGTTCAAGACCGAAACCGGCGTCGCCTATGTCGAATTCGAAGTCTCGAATGCCTCGCAGCGCGAGCAGGCGCTGCGCCGCTTCGCCGAGGACGGCCGCAACCCGATCGTCATGGCCGGCTTTGCCTGGGAGGACGCGCTGAAAGCGGTCGCGAAAGACTATCCTGACCTGAACTTCGCCATCATCGACGATGCCGTCGACCTGCCCAATGTGCGCTCGCTGGTCTTTAAGGAGAACGAAGGCTCCTACCTCGTCGGCATCCTGGCGGCGATGGCATCGAAGTCGAAGAAGGTCGGCTTCATCGGCGGCATGGATATCCCGCTGATCCGCAAGTTCGAATGCGGCTATGTCGGCGGCGCCAAGTCGGCAGGTGCGACCGACGTCATCCAGAACATGACCGGCGACACGCCGGCCGCCTGGAACGACCCGGCCAAGGGCGGTGAGATCGCCAAGACCCAGATCGACCAGGGCGCCGACGTGGTCTACGCGGCGGCTGGCGGCACCGGCGTCGGCGTGCTGCAGGCGGCGGCGGATGCCGGCAAGCTCGGCGTTGGCGTCGATTCCAACCAGAACGGCCTGCAGCCGGGCAAGGTGCTGACCTCGATGATGAAGCGCGTCGACGTCGCCGTCTACAACGCCTTCATGGACGGCAAGAACGGCACCTTCAAGGGCGGCCTCCAGAATCTCGGCCTCAAGGAAGGCGGCGTCGACTACGCCATGGACGACAACAACAAGGCGCTGGTGACCGACGAGATGAAGGCAGCGGTCGAAAAGGCCAAGGCCGACATCATCGCCGGCAAGATCGAGGTGCACGACTATACCGCTGACAACAAGTGCCCCTATTGATCGGCAGCTGAAGCAGGGTTGAAACCGCCGGGCCAGCGCCCGGCGGTTTCGTTTTTGGCCGGGGGTGATGCGGCCGACGATCGAAGCCGTGGCCGAAGGCGACATCCTATAACGTCCCGACGAGATAGCCGAGCGCGAAGGCTGCCAGCAGGGCGAGCGCAATGACAAAACCAAGCCTGCCGCCAAGCGAATGCAGGCCGACGCCGTAGGGTTTGCGCTCGACCCGGTGGATCATCACCGGCGGCGGTTCGGCCTCGGGAGCGGCAATGCCGGCGAGCCGCGCCTGCATCTGCGGCAGTTCGGCAAGGCGTTGCGTGACCAGCTCCCAGCGATTGCCGCGCGCTCCGGGCGCCGCGGGATCAAGCGCGCGCAGGCGCTCGGCGAGCCGCAGCACCGTGTCGCGAAAGGCGGGATCGATCTCGAGGTCGCGCTCGGCGCGGGCGCGTTCTCTGTCGTTCATCAAGCCGAAGACATAGTCGCCGGCCCGGGCGACGCGGTCGCTTTCACTGGACATGGCCGTCTTTTCCCATGGCTCCTCACCAATGCGGCGGCTTGCTCACCGGCACGTCGGAGGCGGTCTGCTCCTCCAGTTCAAGGAACCGGTTGGTCAGGGCTGCAAGCTTGCGCTCCATGCGCTCGATCACCTTCCACTGTTCGGCGATCTGGCCGGACAGTTCCTCGATGGTCTTTTCCTGCTCGGCGGCGCGGATTTCCAGCGTCGTCAGCCGATCGTCAGGCGTGGCCATGCAAAACCGTTCCTTGCGAATATGAAGCCTTCACCCAAGCAGATATTGGTGGGATGCCCACGAGTACCCGCTTATGCTCAGTTGGTTCTCGCAGGTTCCGATCGCAAAACCGCGGGACACTTTTGCGGAACCTGCTCAGGTTCGAAATTGACAAGGGCGCGGGGATTTGTCGAGAGTGAACGGCCGATTGGCATAAGCGGGGCATCATGCTAGGCATTTTGACCAAGCGATAAAAATACTGAGTGGGACAGGCTGCATGGCGCAAGCCGCAATTGAGCTCATAGGCATCAACAAGAGCTTTGGCGCGGTGCGCGCCAACCGCGACATCAACCTGGAGGTCGCGCGCGGCACCATCCACGGCATTGTCGGCGAGAACGGCGCCGGCAAGTCGACGCTGATGTCGATCCTCTACGGCTTCTACCAGGCCGACAGCGGCGAAATCCGCGTCGGCGGCAAGCCTGTTTCGATCCACACCTCCAACGATGCCATCGCGCTCGGCATCGGCATGGTCCACCAGCATTTCATGCTGGTCGACAATTTCACGGTGCTGGAAAACGTCATCCTCGGTGCCGAAAGCGATGCGCTGCTGAAGAGCAGCATAACCAAGGCGCGCTCGGAGCTTGACCGACTGGAACGCGAATACGGCCTCGAGGTCGATCCCGACGCCGTCATCGAGGAGCTGCCGGTCGGCCTGCAGCAGCGCGTCGAGATCCTCAAGGCGCTCTATCGCGGCGCCGAGATCCTGATCCTCGACGAGCCGACGGGCGTGTTGACGCCGGCCGAGGCCGACCACCTCTTCCGCATCCTCAAGCAATTGAAGGACCAGGGCAAAACGATCGTGCTCATCACGCACAAGCTGCGCGAGATCATGGCGATCACCGACACGGTTTCGGTCATGCGCCAGGGAACGATGGTCGCGACCAGGACGACAAAGGAAACCACGGTCGGCGAATTGGCCGAGCTGATGGTCGGCCGGCGCGTGCTGCTCAGGGTCGAGAAGGGCCAGTCGGAAGCCGGCGCGGTGAAACTGTCGGTGAAGAACCTGACGGTGAAGGACCAGCGCGGCGTCACCATGGTCGACGACGTTTCGTTTGACGTGCGCGGCGGCGAGATCGTCGGAATTGCCGGCGTTGCCGGCAACGGCCAGTCCGAGCTGCTGGAGGCGATTTCCGGCATCAGGCATGCGGTCTCCGGCGAGGTGATGCTCGACGGCAAGCCGATCGACCTCACCGGCAAGGCCGATCCCGGCGAATTGCGCGACCGCGGGCTGGCCCATGTGCCGGAGGACCGCCACCATGTCGGGCTGGTGCTCGCTTTCGAGGAAAACGAGAATTCCATCCTCGGCTATCACGATGACGAGCGCTATCTGAAGGGGCCGTTCCTCGACGTCGATGTCATCATGGCCGACGCCAAGGACAAGATCGAGAAAT
This sequence comes from Mesorhizobium sp. M2A.F.Ca.ET.046.03.2.1, assembly GCF_003952425.1. Classification (NCBI taxonomy): domain Bacteria; kingdom Pseudomonadati; phylum Pseudomonadota; class Alphaproteobacteria; order Hyphomicrobiales; family Phyllobacteriaceae; genus Mesorhizobium; species Mesorhizobium sp. M2A.F.Ca.ET.046.03.2.1. The sequence goes on from NZ_CP034449.1 coordinate 4,770,716, forward strand.
ACGACATCCGCCCCGCCAATCCGCGGCTGAAGACGGCCAATTTCTCCGGTGGCAACCAGCAGAAGATCGTGCTGGCCAGGGAAATGGAACAGGACCCCGGCGTGCTGATCGTCGGCCAGCCTACGCGCGGCGTCGATGTCGGCGCCATCGAATTCATCCACAAGCGGCTGATCGCCATGCGCGACCAGGGCAAGGCCGTGCTGGTGGTGTCGGTCGAGCTCGACGAGATCCGCTCGCTTTCCGACCGCATCCTGGTGATGTTCGCCGGCCGTGTCGTCGGCGAGCGCGGCCCCGAGGCGACCGAAGGCGAACTCGGCTTGCTGATGGCCGGCGTCGAGCACCAGGAGGCCGCCGAATGAGCACGCCCTATGCCAAGCTGCCGGCCTGGGCCGATTACGGGCTGATCCCGCTGATCAACCTGTCGGTCGCCTTCATCGTCGCCGGTTTCGTCGTCATGCTGGTTGGCGAGAACCCGTTCCGCGCTGCCGTCATCCTCGTCGAAGGCGCCTTCGGCAGGGGCACGGGCATCGCCTTCACGCTCTTCTATGCCACCACCTTCATCTTCACCGGACTGTCGGTGGCGGTGGCGGCGCATTGCAGCCTGTTCAATATCGGCACCGAGGGCCAGGCCTATATAGGCGGCCTGGGCATCGCGCTCGTTTGCCTGAGCCTCGACAGCGTGATGCCCTGGTGGGTGATCTTTCCGATCGCGATCGTGGCCGCCGCTGCGTTCGGCGCGCTTTGGGGCCTGATCCCGGCCTATCTGCAGGCCAAGCGCGGCTCGCACATCGTCATCACCACCATCATGTTCAACTTCATCGCGGCCTCGGTGATGGTCTATCTCTTGGTCGGCGCGCTGAAGCCGGCCGGCTCGCAGGCGCCGCAGACGCGCAATTTCCTTGCCGGGGCGGAACTGCCGAAACTCAACTGGGTGATTGAATTGTTCGGCGCCAAGATCCGCTCGGCGCCGCTCAACATCTGCTTCCTGCTGGCTCTGGTCATGGCCTTCCTGGTCTGGCTGCTGATCTGGCGCACCAGGCTCGGCTATGAGATGCGCACCTATGGCCACAGCCCGAAGGCGGCGCGCTATGCCGGCATTTCGGAAACCCGCATCATCATCACGGCGATGATGATCTCAGGCGCGCTGGCCGGCATGATGGCGCTCAACCCCGTCATGGGCGACCAGCACAATGTCGCGATCGATTTCGTGTCCGGCGCCGGCTATGTCGGCATCGCGGTGGCGCTGATGGGCCGGCTGCATCCGGTCGGCATCGTGCTGGCGGCGATCCTGTTCGGCATGCTCTACCAGGGCGGCGCCGAGCTTGCCTTCGAGATGCCGGCGATCAGCCGCGACATGATCGTCATCATCCAGGGCCTTGTCATCCTGTTTGCCGGCGCGCTGGAGCATATGTTCAGGCCTTACATCCAGGCGCTTTTTGCCTCGGTCAGTCCGAAGTCGGTCGGCATGCAGGCGGTCAAGGGGACAGGGGCCTGAGATGGATATGTTCAACGCAATCGTCCAGGTGCTGGACTCGACCATCCGCCTTTCTGTGCCGCTGCTGCTCGCCTGCCTGGCTGGCCTCTATTCGGAACGGGCCGGCATCTTCGACATCGGGCTGGAAGGCAAGATGCTGGTCGGCGCCTTTGCCGGGGCGTCGGCCGCCGCGGTCTTCCACTCGGCCCTGATCGGCCTCGGCACGGCAATCCTGATCTCGGTCGCTTTTGCCCTGGTGCACGGCTTCGCCTCGATCACCCATCGCGGCAACCAGATCGTGTCCGGGGTGGCGATAAATTTCATCGCCGCCGGATCGACCATCATCCTCGGCCAGGCTTGGTTCCAGCAGGGCGGGCGCACGCCGGCGCTGCAGCCGGGCGAACGCTTCGAGGCGATCATCTGGCCCGGCGCCGAGGCGATCAGGGATGTGCCGATCATCGGCCCGATCTATGCCGAGCTGATCTCAGGCCACTCGATCCTGGTCTATTTCGCCTTCGCCATGGTGCCGTTCACCTGGTGGGTGCTGTTTCGCACCCGCTTTGGGCTCAGGATGCGCGCCGTGGGTGAGAACCCGGCTGCCGTCGACACCGCCGGCATTTCGGTCCCCTGGCTGCGCTATCGCGCGCTGATCTGCACCGGCATCCTGACCGGGGTCGCCGGCGCCTACCTGTCGATGGTCCAGAATGGCGGCTTCGTGAAGGACATGACGGCGGGCAAGGGCTATATCGCGCTGGCCGCGCTGATCTTCGCCAAGTGGAAGCCGGTCAACGCCATGTTCGCCTGCCTGCTGTTCGGCTTCCTCGACGCGGCCTCGATCCGCCTGCAGGGGTCGCCGCTTCCCCTTGTCGGCAAGGTGCCGGCGCAGTTCATGCAGGCGCTGCCCTATGTGCTGACCGTCATCCTGTTGGCTGGCTTCATTGGCAAGGCCATACCGCCGCGCGCCGGTGGTGTGCCCTATGTCAAGGAACGCTGAGGTCGGGAACACTGAGGTCGGGAACGCTGAGGCTGGATTTTCGTTCGGCGACCGGCATTTGAACAAGATCGTGGGAGAGAAGAACCGGATGTCGCATGATCTGTTCGAGGCGGCGAAGACGGCGATGGCCAAGGCCTATGCGCCCTATTCGAAATTCCCGGTGGGCGCCGCGCTTCGCACCGAGGACGGGCGTGTCTTCACCGGCGCCAATATCGAGGTGGCGTCCTATCCGGAAGGATGGTGCGCCGAGACGACCGCGCTCGGCCATTACATCATGGGCGGCGGCGGCAGGATCGTCGAGATCGCCGTGATCGCCGAACGCATGGCCAAATGCTCGCCCTGCGGCGGCTGCCGGCAGCGGCTGGCGGAATTCTGCCGGCCGGACACGAAGCTCTATCTCTGCGACAACACCGGCGTGGCCGAGACGGTCACCATGGGCGAGATGCTGCCTTACGGCTTCAGGGGCGATATCTTGAAATGAAGGAAGCGCTGGATCATCTGGTCGAGAAGCTGGACGGGCTGGCGCCCAAGGCGGCGCTTGTGCTGGGCTCGGGCCTTGGCGGGCTGGTCGACCAGGTCAAGGATGCCAGGCGCGTCTCCTATGCGGAGTTGCCGGGCTTCCCGCGCAGCGGTGTTTCAGGCCATGCCGGCGAGGTGGTTGCCGGGCATTTCGCCGGCACGCCGGTGCTGATGCTGTCCGGCCGCGCGCATTATTACGAGCATGGCAACGCCGCCGCGATGCGCCCGGCACTGGAGGTGCTCGCCGGCATCGGCATCTCGCATCTGATCCTCACCAACGCCGCCGGCTCGGTCGATCCCGAGATGGGACCGGGCTCGGTGATGCTGATCACCGACCACATCAATTTTTCCGGCTCCAATCCGCTGATCGGCGAGCCGAGCGACCGCCGTTTCGTCGGCCTCACCGAGGCCTACGATGCCGGCCTGCGCGGCGCGATCGAAAGGGCGGCCAAGGCAACCGGCACGGCGCTGCACAAAGGCGTCTATATGTGGTTCTCCGGACCCTGCTTCGAAACGCCTGCCGAGATCCGCATGGCGCGCGTCATGGGCGCCAACGCCGTCGGCATGTCGACCGTGCCGGAGGTCATTCTCGCGCGTTTCCTCGGGCTCAAGGTTGCCGCCTGCTCGGTCATCACCAACCTGGCGGCCGGCATGACCGGAGCGGAACTCTCGCACCAGGAAACCAAGGACATGGCGCCGATCGGCGGCGCGCGGCTGGCGACGATCCTGCGGCGCGTCTTCCAGGGCGGCTTGCCCGACTGATGCTGCCGCAGGAGATCATCCGCCGCAAGCGCGACGGCCACAGGCTCTCGTCCGACGAGATCGCGGCCTTCGTCGCGGGGCTGACGGCCGGCACCATCTCCGAAGGCCAGGTCGGCGCTTTCGCCATGGCCGTATTCCTCAACGGCATGAGCCGCGAGGAAGCGGTGGCGCTGACGATTGCCATGCGCGATTCCGGCGACGTGCTCGACTGGTCCGACCTGCCTGGCCCGGTCACCGACAAGCATTCGACGGGCGGCGTCGGCGACAATGTCTCGCTGATGCTGGCGCCGATCGTCGCCGCCTGCGGCGCCTATGTGCCGATGATCTCCGGCCGCGGCCTCGGCCACACCGGCGGCACGCTGGACAAGATGGATGCCATTCCCGGCTATGCCAGCCAGCCGGATTTACCGCTTTTCCGCAAGACGGTGCTCGAGACCGGCTGCGCCATCATCGGCCAGACCGCCGATCTGGCGCCCGCCGACCGCAGGCTCTACGCGATCCGCGATGTGACGGGAACGGTCGAATCCATACCGCTGATCACCGCTTCGATCCTGTCGAAGAAGCTTGCCGCGGGCCTGGGCTCGCTGGTGCTCGACGTCAAGCTCGGCAACGGCGCCTTCATGGAAAAGTCGCGCGATGCGGTGGCCCTGGCGAACAGCCTGGTGGAGGTCGCCAACGGCGCCGGCCTGAACGCATCGGCGCTGGTGACGGGCATGAACGAACCGCTGGCCTCCGTGGCCGGCAACGCGGTCGAGGTGAAGAATGCCGTCGACTTCCTCACCGGTCGTTTTCGCGACAAGCGTCTGGAGGACGTGACGCTGACGTTGGCGGCCGAGATGCTGCAGTCGGCGGGGCTGGTTTCGTCGCAGCAGGATGGCCTCAGGCGTGCGACCGAAGCGCTCGCCGGCGGCCGGGCGGCTGCCGTCTTCGCGCGGATGGTGTCCGTGCTTGGCGGCCCAGGCGATTTTATCGAGAACGCTGAAAAATATCTGCCGAAGGCGCAGGTCGAACTGGCGGTGAAAGCGGAACAGGCCGGCTTTGTGACCGGCATCGCCACGCGCGATATCGGGCTTGCCGTCGTGACGCTTGGCGGCGGGCGTTCCCATCCGGACGACAGGATCGATCATGCGGTCGGTTTGACCCGGCTGTTGCCGGTCGGCGCGGAGTTGCGCGCGGGGGAGGCGCTGGCGCTGGTCCATGCCCGTACCGACGCGGAGGCGGAGACAGCAGCGGCGGCGGTGAGAGCCGCTTACACGATCGGCAGTTCCAAGCCGCCCGCCGAGAAGACCGTGCTCAGGCGGATATTGGCTCGATAAAGCAGGTCACCGTTTCGCGGAAACGGTGACCTGCTTTATCTGTTTTGTTTTGACGCAATTCCGGACGGAAAACCGCTGCACACTTTTCCTGGAATTGCTTATGACACACTTACTGGACAAGCAGCAGCGCGCCGTCTTGGACCTGGTATTTCTGCAACCGCTGCAGGAAGCTCATGCCGATGAGGTTGGTCTGCAGCGCCCGGTCGTCGAGCACCATCGCCTGGACGTTGTCGACCGAGATCTTGCCAATCTGCAGGTGGTCGACTGTCACAACAGCGGCCTTGATCGCCCCATTGGCGGTGTTCGCCTGTTGATTGAAATCTGACGGGTTGAGCGAGATGCCGATCCTGCGCGCGGTCGAGGCGTTGATGGCGACCAGTGTCGCGCCGGTGTCGATCATGCCATCGATCTGCCGGCCGTTGAGCTTGAACTGGGATGTGAAATGGCCGCGGGCATCGGCATTGACCAGAACCTGCCGGCCGAGCGGCAACGGCGCCGCTGGCTTGCTCGGCACCGAAGCGAGGTTGACTTGGGGCTCGGCCTTCGGCGCCGCCGGCCGCGCGGCATCGGTCGATTTGAGCAGTCCGTCCACCAGATGCGGATTGGCCTGAAAGACGATCGGAATCGAGGCCGAGGTTCCGGCAAAAATACCGAGGATGAGAAGCTTGCGCAGCATGGATGCCCCTTGGATCAAGGCCACATCCTAACGCTGGCATGGTGTTTGCCGCTTTAATGTGCGCCGGAACCGCGCGGTTGTGTAAACGCGCGGTAAACGGATGCGCTCACTTTGTCCCGTACATGCGATCGCCGGCGTCGCCGAGGCCGGGCATGATATAGCCCTTGTCGTTCAGCTGGCGGTCGATCGAGGCGGTGAAGATCGGCACATCCGGATGCGCCTTGGTGAAGCGCTCGATGCCTTCGGGGGCGGCAAGCAGGCAGAGGAAGCGGATGTTGGTGGCGCCGCGTCCCTTCAGCTTGTCGATGGCGGCAATCGCCGAATTGGCGGTCGCCAGCATCGGATCGACGACGATCACCAGGCGGTCGGCAAGGTCGCTCGGCGCCTTGAAGAAATATTCCACCGCTTCCAGGGTCTCATGGTCGCGGTAGAGGCCGATATGGGCGACGCGGGCGGCTGGCACCAGATCGAGCAGGCCCTCGAGCAGGCCATTGCCGGCGCGCAGCACCGAGGCGAAGACCAGTTTCTTGCCTTCCAGCGTCGGCGCCTCCATCTCCTCGATCGGCGTCTCGATCATGGTCGTGGTCAGCTCGAGATTACGGGTCACTTCATAGCCGAGCAGCAGCGAGATCTCGCGCAGCAGCCGCCGGAAGCCGGCCGTCGAGGTCTCCTTCTTGCGCATGATGGTCAGCTTGTGCTGGACAAGGGGGTGGTCGACGACGGTGACGCCCTGCATCGTGATCTCCTGAAATTCCGGCTGCTGGAAGCGACCCTAGCGACAATGCGCCGGCCAAGGAACCGCCCGGCGGCCATCCACCACAGCTTTTGCCTTAAATCCAGAAGAAGAACGAATCCAGCGGAGAGTTAGCGGCCGACGCCGTTGACACGGGCAAGCAGGGCGGCCTTGGTTTTCTTGTCCACGAAGGCTGCCTCGATGGCCGTCCGCGTCACGGCGGTAAGCGCCTTGTCGTCCATGCGGAAATGCTCGGCGGCGATATCGTATTCGCGCTTCAGCGAGGTCCAGAAATAGGGCGGGTCGTCGGAGTTGAGCGTCACCTTGCAGCCGGCGGCGCGCAGCGCCGGAAAGGGATGGTCGGCGAAGCTGTCGAAGACTTTCAGCGCGATGTTGGAGCCCGGGCAGCATTCCAGCACCACGCCCTGGTCGGCGATGCGGCGGACGAGGTCGGGGTTCTCGATGGCGCGAACGCCATGGCCGATGCGGGCAGGGCGGATGTGGTCGAGGGCGGCCGCCACACTTTCCCAACCCATCAGCTCGCCGGCATGGATGGTGATGCCGAGGCCGGCTTCACGCGCGATCTCGAAGGCGCGCACATAGTCCTCGAAATCGCCGATGCGCTCGTCGCCGGCGACGCCGAAACCGGTCACCAGCGGATGGCCGCAGCGCGCCGCGAAGCGTGCGGCCTGCTCGATCGCCTCGACTCCGACATGGCGCACGCCGGTGACGATCATGCGGCCTTCGATCCCTGTCTTGGCCTTGGCGCGGGCCATGCCTTCGCCCAGCGCATCGGTATAGGCTTTTGGCGAGAGGCCAGCCTTCTTCGCATGGTCCGGCGAGGTGAAGACCTCGGAATAGATGGCACCGTCGCGAGCGAGGCTGGTCAGATAATAGTCGGCGAGGCGCGCATAATCGTCTTCCGTGCGAAACAGGTCGGACGCGAAATCATAAGCGGCGAGAAAGGAGGTGAAATCGTGCCAGACGAAGGAGCCATCTTGGATATAGGGCGAAGGATCCTTGCCATATTTGCGGGCCTGGGCAACGACAAGCTCGGGGGCCGCCGCGCCTTCGATGTGGCAGTGCAGTTCGGCCTTCAAGATCATGCGGTCATTGCGCGCGGCATGCTGTTCTCGCACGGAATCTGGCCGGAAAATCATGCGGGACCTTTCTCGACCGGGTTTTGCAAGCGCGGCCGAAAACCGCGCCTTGGACAATAGCGTCGGCACCATCGATCGGCTATGGTCCCGCCGGTTTTATGACGGATCAAAATAATGTCAGTTGAGAGAACCACGGCCGCGGGCGGCATGGAAACCTCCTATGGTTTCAGGAAGGTCGGGGCAGGCGAGAAGCAGCCCCTGGTCAACGACGTCTTCCATAAGGTGGCCAATCGATACGACCTGATGAACGATCTGATGTCGGCCGGGTTGCATCGGTTGTGGAAGGACGCAATGGTCGCCTGGCTGAACCCGCCGAAACGGCCGGGCTGGAAGGTGCTCGATGTCGCCGGCGGCACCGGGGACATCGCCTTCAGGATCGTCGAGGCCAGCCATCGCCAGGCCCATGCCACCGTGCTCGACATCAACGGTTCAATGCTCTCCGTCGGCCGCGACCGCGCCGAGAAGCAGGGGCTTGCGGCAAACACCGACTTCGTCGAGGCCAATGCCGAGGAATTGCCGTTCGAGAGCGAGACCTTCGACGCCTATACGATCGCCTTCGGCATCCGCAACGTGCCGCGCATCGAGGTCGCCCTTGCCGAAGCCTATCGCGTGCTGAAGCGCGGCGGCCGGTTTCTGTGCCTTGAATTCTCGGAGGTCGAGATGCCGCTGCTCGACAAGGCCTATGAGGCCTGGTCGTTCAACGCGATCCCCAGGATCGGCAAGGCGGTGACCGGCGACGGCGAGCCCTATTCCTACCTCGTCGAATCCATCCGCAAGTTCCCCAACCAGCAGAATTTCGCGGCGATGATCGCCCGCGCCGGCTTCGATCGCGTCACCTTCCGCAACTATTCGGGCGGCATCGCCGCCCTTCATTCCGGCTGGAAGCTTTGAGGCGGGACCTTTGAAGCAGGCCCCCTTGAAACAGGCCCTCTTGAATCGGGATGGCCAATGAGCAGCGTCGGCGCCGCCTTCAGGCTCGCCCGGGCCGGCTGGGTGCTGGTCCGCGAGGGCGTCGTCGCGGCGTTGCCGGGCGAGGAGCTCTCCGGCATGCCGAAATTCGGCTGGAGCGTTGCGCGACTTTTCACCCGGCGGCGGGCGCTGAGCTATCAGCGCGGCGACAGGCTGGCGCGCGCGGTGGTGCGGCTCGGGCCTTCCTATGTCAAGCTCGGCCAGTTCCTGGCAACGCGGCCCGATGTCGTCGGCAACGACATGGCGCTCGACCTCGCGCTGTTGCAGGACAAGATGCACACCTTTCCGAAGGCGGAAGCGGTCCACGCGATCGAGGCCTCGCTCGGCCGCAGGATCGACGATCTCTATTCGAGCTTCGGTGAGCCGGTGGCGGCGGCCTCGATCGCGCAGGTGCACAGGGCCGAGGTCATGCGCGAGGGCACTGCTTCGCGCGTGGCGGTGAAGGTCATCCGGCCCGGCGTGCGGCACCGCTTCTTCCAGGACCTCGAAAGCTATTTCCTCGCCGCCCGCCTGCAGGAAAAATACATCCCATCGTCGCGCCGGCTGCGCCCGGTCGAGGTGACGCAGACGCTGGCGCAGACCACCAGGATCGAGATGGATTTGCGGCTCGAGGCGGCAGCGCTTTCGGAGCTCGGCGAGAACACCAAGGACGATCCGGGGTTCCGCGTGCCGGCAGTCGATTGGGAACGGACCGGCCGCGACGTGCTCACCATGGAGTGGATCGACGGCGTCAAGATGAACGACATCGCCGGCCTTGCTGCCGCCGGTCATGACCTCAAGGCGATCGCCACCAATCTCATCCAGTCGTTCCTCAGGCACACGCTGCGCGACGGCTTTTTCCATGCCGACATGCATCCGGGCAACCTGTTCGTCGAGGCGGACGGCACCATCGTTGCCGTCGATCTCGGCATTGCCGGGCGGCTCGGCAAGAAGGAGCGGCGCTTCCTGGCGGAGATCCTCTACGGCTTCATCGTGCGCGACTATCAGCGCGTCGCCGAAGTGCATTTCGAGGCGGGCTATGTGCCGCGCCAGCACAATGTCTCGGCCTTCGCGCAGGCGATCCGCGCCATCGGCGAGCCAATCCACGGCCAGTCGGCCGACACCATCTCGATGGCGAAGCTTTTGACGCTTCTTTTCGAGGTCACCGAGCTGTTCGACATGGCGACGCGACCGGAGCTGATCCTGTTGCAAAAGACCATGGTGGTCGTCGAAGGCGTCGCCCGCACGCTCGATCCGGCCTTCAACATGTGGAAGACCTCCGAACCGGTGGTGGGCGACTGGATCGCCGGCAATCTCGGTCCGCGCGGGCTGCTCACCGACGCGCGCGACGGCGCCAAGGCGCTGCTGGCACTCGCCCGCCAGGCGCTGGACCTTGCCGCCCGAACCGACCGGCTGTCGCGCGAGATCGACCTGATGGCCGAGAACGGCCTGCGCTTCGACGAAGCGACCGCGCAAGCCATCGGCGAGGCTGAAGCGCGCCACACCCGGTCCGGCCGCGTGGCGCTGTGGGTGATCGCGCTGACGCTGATCTACATCGCGTGGAAATCGCTCTGATTGCTTGCAATGCTAGCATCCAATTTGCTAGCGTTGCAGGCAGTTGACGGTTGGAACGGGATCATGGGCACGATTACTGTCCGTAATCTAGCGGACGACGTGAAGCAGAGATTGCGCGAACGTGCTGCAGCACGCGGCGTGTCCATGGAAGAACAGGCGCGCGAGATCCTGGGCAGAAGCGTTCTGTCCGCAGGAGCGGCGACCGCCCCGGAGGGCGAGAGCCTTTACGCGGCGATCCGCGGTCTGGTCGAGCCGCATGGCGGCTTTGATATTGAGCTGCCACTGCGCGGCCAATCCGTGGGAAGCCGCATGACTCTCTCCGGCAAGCGCATCCTGCTGATCATCGGCGGCGGCATCGCCGCCTATAAATCGCTTGATCTGATACGGCGGCTGCGCGAGCGCGGCGCTTCTGTGCGGGTGGTGATGACCTCGGCAGCGCAGGAATTCGTCACCACGCTGTCGGTCGGCGCGCTTTCGGCCGACCACGTCTTTACCGACCTGTTCGACCGCAAGGACGAGCACGATGTCGGCCATATCAGGCTGTCGCGCGAGGCCGACCTGCTGGTCGTGGCGCCGGCCACCGCCGACCTGATGGCGAAGCTTGCCAACGGCCATGCCAATGACCTTGCCTCGACGGTGCTGCTGGCCACCGACAAGAAGGTGCTGATGGCCCCTGCAATGAACCCGAAGATGTGGGCGCACGCCGCTACACGCCGCAACCGGGCGACGCTGCAGAAGGATGGCATCGCCTTTATCGGCCCCGCCAAAGGCGAGATGGCCGAAAGCAACGAAGCGGGCGAGGGCCGCATGGCCGAACCGCTGGAGATCGTCGCCGCGATCGAGACGATGCTTGACGAGAAGCCGAAGCCGCTTGCCGGCCGCAGGATCATCGTCACCTCCGGGCCGACGCATGAGCCGATCGATCCGGTGCGTTACATCGCCAACCGCTCTTCGGGCAAGCAGGGCCATGCCATCGCGGCCGCGCTGGCAAAGCTCGGCGCCGATGTGCGGCTCGTTTCCGGTCCGGTCACCATTGCCGATCCGGCCGGCGTCGCGACCACCCATGTCGAAACGGGCGCCCAGATGAAGGAAGCGGTCGAGAGCCTGCTGCCGGCGGATGCCGCTGTCTTTGTCGCGGCGGTCGCCGACTGGCGCACGGCCAACGCCGCCGGCGAGAAGATCAAGAAGGTGGCGGGCGAGGGGCCGCCTGCGCTGCAGATGGTCGAGAACCCGGACATCCTGGCCGGCATCGGCCATCATGCGCAGAGGCCTGGCCTTGTCGTCGGCTTCGCTGCCGAAACGCAGGATCTCATCGCAAATGCCGAGGCCAAGCTCAAGAAAAAGGGCGCCGACTTCATCGTCGCCAACGACGTCTCGCATGAAAGCGGCATCGGCCCATCGGGCGTGATGGGCGGCGACCGCAACAAGGTGCGCATCGTCTCCAGGGCCGGCGTTGAGGAGTGGCCGGAGATGGGCAAGGACGAGGTGGCGGCGCGGCTTGCCGCGCTGATTGCGGAGCGGCTGCAGACCGTCGTGGTGTGAGGCCGAAACCGGCGCTTCGGTCGCCGGCCCTCGACGTCACTCCGCGGCGATGCCGGGAAGGCTCGTGTTCGCGGCGAGCCCGGCCTCGATCGACTCGGCGATGATCTTCAGGCCGAGGTCCAGCTCTTCATCGGAAATCGTCAGCGGCGGCGCGATGCGGAAGACGCCGCCCATGCCGGGAAGCTTCACGATGTTCATGCTGAGACCGCGCCGGAACGCCTCAGCCGCGATCGCGGCGCCAAGCTGATGGTCGGGGACAGGGTCCTTGCGGTCCTTGACGATCTCGACGCCGAGCAGGAGACCGCGGCCGCGCACGTCGCCGACGCATTCATAGCGCTGCTTCAGGCTGGACAGGCCGGCGGACAGTTTCGCTCCCATGTTGCGCGCCCGTTCGACGAGCTTTTCTTCTTCCACCACATCGAGCACCGCCAGGCCCACGGCCGCCGGCAGCGGATCGGAGACATGCGTGGTGTAGAAGAGAAAACCTTTCGCATGCGCTTCCTCCTCGATCTCGGCCGTCGTCATGACGGCCGAAAGCGGAAGGCCGGCGCCGATCGTCTTGGAAAGCGTCAGGATATCCGGCGTAACGCCGTCCCTCTGGAAGGCGAACATATGTCCGGTGCGGCCGATGCCTGTCTGCGCTTCGTCCAGGATCAGCAGCATGCCGCGCTCGCGGCACTTCTGCTGGAGAGCCGCCAGGTAGCCTTGCGGCAGCTCCAATATGCCGCCGCTCGACAGGATCGGTTCGGCGACGAAGGCCGCCAGGCTGCCCGTCGATTGGCTGTCGACCAGATCGAAAGCATCGTCGAGCTCGGTCTGCCAATCCAGCGAGCCGTCGGCATGCTTGAAACGCGGCCGAAAACTGTTCGGCGCCGGGATCGCGAGCGAGCCGACCGCGGCAGGTCCATAGCCCTTGCGGCCGGCGCTGTAGGTTGCTGACGCTGCCACGCCGGTCATGCCGTGCCAGCTCTTCGAAAAGGCGACGATCTCGTGCTTGCCGGTCACCAGCTTGGCCATGCGGATCGCGGCTTCGTTCGATTCCGCTCCGGTCGACAAAAGCAGAACCCGGTCGAGCCCTGGCGCCAGCGCCGCCAGGCGCACGGCAAGCTCGACCACGGGACGGGAGAGCATGCCGCTGAACAGATGCGCGACCTGACCGACCTGGCGGCTCACCGTTGAGACGATCCTGGGGTGAGAATGCCCGAGCAGCGCGCTCATCTGCCCGGAGGTGAAATCGAGGATGGGCTTGTCATCCGCATCGTAGACGAAGGATCCCGCGGCGCGCTCGATGATTGCCGGCTCGAAGCTGCCGCCATAGCGTATCAGATGCTTTTGCGCCGCATTCCAGAACCCGCGATCCTGGTTTTTTGACATGGTTCCAGCTCCACCAAAGCGACCAGATGACTAGATAGCACTTGGCGCGGGTGCAGTAAAATTGATAGTAATCGGATCCGGATATCAATGGATTTGATATGCAGGCTCCACTCGATCTCAAGCTCCTGTCGACATTCGTGCGCGCGGCGCATTCCGGCACGCTGAGCGCCGTGGCGGTGCAGGTCGGGCGCACGCAATCGGCCGTGACCATGCAGATCCAGCGATTGGAAGAAGCGCTTGGCCAGAGCCTTTTTCATCGCAGCGGCAGCGGCGTGCGGCTGACCGGCAGCGGCGAACGTTTTCTGGCCTATGCCGAGCGCATCCTCAGAATCCATGACGAGGCGATCTCGGCCTTTTCCGACCAGGGCCTGCATGGGTCGATCATCTTCGGCAGCCCCGAAGACTATCTGAGCGCGTTCTTCCCGGCGCTCTTGAAGAGTTTCGGCACAATGTATCCCGATGTCGAGATCAAGGTGGTCTCGGCGCCGACGGTCGAACTGCGCACGCTCATCAATGCGCGTCAGGTCGATCTGGCGCTCGTTTCCACACCCAATCCAGGCGATGCGCCGGATGTCGTGCGCAGGGAATCGCTGGTCTGGGTCGGCAGCCGGCCAACCCTGGAACTCTACGATTTCGGCGACACCGTCCCACTCGCCCTGGCTGCGTCGAACGCGATCGACCACAAGGGGGCCTGCGAGGCCATGACCCGCGCCGGCCTGCGCTACAAGATAGCCTATGCCTCCAACAGCCTTGCCGGGCTGATCGCCGTTGCGCGGTCAGGGCTGGCGATCAGCGTGATGGCGGAGGGGGCGGTGCCGCCCGATCTCCATATTCTCGGCGCTCCGCTTCCTCCGCTGCCCGGGCTCGGTATCGTGATCATTTTCGCCGATGCGGAACGATCGCCCGCGGCCACGGCCTTTGCCGATCACATCCGCAAGGTTCTGCCGTCGCTTTGAGGGTCTGCCGCCTCGCAGCTCTCGATAAGCTCGTGGTCTGGAACGTCAGCCCGTGGCCATTTGCGGCCGGTTCGCCGTCAACGACATCCTGAGCGCGGCCAGGCACCCGACGATCCCGAGCGGCACGAAAGCCAGGAACAGCCAGCCGGCGACGATCGCGGCCGCCTCGCGACTCAGGCCATCGGAGAACCCACAGGCATTAGCGATAATGCCGGCAAGGGCGGCGCCTACCGCATAGCCGATGCGCTGCATCGTCGGCACGGCGGCCGAGGCGATGGTCTGTTCGCCCTCGCGCGCCGAGGCGACGATCACGCGCGTCAGGAACGGCCAGGCGACGCCGAAGCCGCCGCCCTGCAGAAGGGCGCAAAGCAGGATCAGCGGGATCGAGCCGGTCGGGATCGTGTAGGCGAAGCCGGCAATGCCGCAGGCGATCATCAGCGCGCCGACGACGATGATCGACCGCTCGCGATGCAGCGGCGCATTGGCGACGAGGATCGACAGGATCGACCAGGCAATCGATTCGGCGGCGATGATATAGCCTGTCGTCAGGATCGGGATGCCGTGCAGCGTGGTCAGCAGCAACGGCCCGTAAATGGCGAAGGTGCAGGTCGCCACGGAGGAGGCGGCCACCATGGTCATGCCGCTGCCGAGCGCGGAATTCCAGGAAAAAAGTTGCGAGGGAAACAGGCGCGAGCGCGGCTTCAGCGCATCGACGCGGAAGAACAGCGCGAGGCCGGCCAGGCCGAGCAGTATGAGCAGCGACGAGCGCAGCAAGGCGATGTCGACGCCAGCGGCGGCGATCAGCACGACGCTGACGGCAAGGCATCCGAGCGCCAGGAAGGGAAAGGCGGGCGTCGGGCCGGCGCCGGCCTGCGGCCGCTTCGCCTGCGGCGTGCCAAGCACGGCGAAGCTTGCGAGCGCCATGGCCGCACCGCCAAACGTGAAGACACCGAAGGCCCAGCGCCAGGACAGGAAATCGACCATGATTGCGCCGAGCATCGGGCCACTGAAGGCGGCGACACCCCAAATCGCCGAGATGATGCCGAAAAGCTGCGGCCAGATATTGCGCGGGAACAGGCGCTCGACCGAGACGAAGGCGAGCGAGACGAGCGCACCACCGCCCAGGCCCTCGACCAGCCGCCCGGCCAGGAAGACCGGCATCGATGGCGCGGTGGCGCAGACCAGCGCGCCAGCGGCATAAAGAAGGGCTGCGGCTATCATGTTGGTGCGCAGGGCGACGAAGCTGACCAGCCGGCCGGCGGCGGCACCCGCGACGATGGCGCCGAGTTCGTATACGGCCAGCGACCAGCCGACGAACTGCACGCCGGCAATATCGCCGACCATCGCCGGCATGACCGTCGCGATCATCGTCTCATTGGTGGCATGGAGCAGGATGCCGAGGCTGATGAAGCAGAAGCGTGCCAAGTCGCCATTTGCCCACAGCGCGGGCCAATCTATCTTGTCGCCACCTGCCTTGTTGCCGCTTGCTGCCGTCACGTCGATCTCCTGCTTGCGATCCGCAGCCTCATCCGCATTGCGAATGGGCGCCAGGTCCAGTTCGGCAGGGCTTGTAGAACCTCAAGCGCGGTTGAGCTCAAGAGGCTTTTTCGCTTGTCGTGGAAGGAAGGCTCCACCGGCCCTGGTGGTCAGTCAGTTCGCTGTGCTGCGCAGCTGGAACTGGCTGACGCCGATGGCGATGTTGAGACCGGTCTGGGTCTGGACGCTGAGCGGCTGCAGAGTGAAGGCGTTGCCGGTGCCGCCGACCAGGAGATTGGCGCCGGCGCCGACCGCGGCGGTCACTTCGGCGCTGGCGCCGACATAGTCGCCGGCAAGCGCACCCGGGGCGTAGATGTTGTTCATCGGCGTCAGCACCAGCCAGCGCATCACGCTCTGGCTGGTCGTGCCGATGTCGAGACCATACTTGTTGACGGCGCCGAAATAGGCTTCCGGCGCGAAGGTCTTGTCGGCCGGCATGAAGGTGCAGCTCAGATCCTTGCTTGAGCCGAAGACGAAGCCGCTGCCGCCGCCGATGGCGCAATCCAAGACGCCGAGCTCAACGCCGCCGGTCTCCGCTCGGGCCTGCCCGGCCAGTGCAACGATCGCCATCGCGGCTGCGGCGATGATCCTCGACATATGTCCCCCCTCTTCTTTTTGACGCAATTCCGGACGGAAAACCGTGTCTCACTTTTCCTGGAATTGCTCAAAAGCATGCGGCCCGGAACGGCTACAATGTCCTGTTCCGGGCCGCGCGTATAGGCGGATGTCGTTAGCGGCTGAGCGCCTATTTGTAGGAGTGGACGAGGTCCAGCGACGCCACCGCGACGGCCAGGTTGACGCCGGTCTGCGCCTGCACGCTGAGCGGCTCCAGCATGAAGGCGCCGTCGAGGCCGCCGACCAGGAGATTGGCGCCGCCGCCGGTCACGACGGAAGCCTCGGCGTTGACGCCGTAATAGCTGCCGGCGAGGTCGCCCGCCTCATGATGGCGCGTGGCGCCGAGCACCGCCCAGACCAGCTGGCCCTGATGCGTCTGGCCGATGTCGACGCCGAGCTTGGAGATCATGCCGGTGTACTGCTCGGCCGGATCGTGATGATAGGGACGGAAGGTGCAGGACACGCCCTTGTTGGACGTGATGACATAGCCGACGCCGCCGTCGATCGTGCAATCGAGCGTGCCGAGCCGGAGCGTGCCGGCGCTGACTGGGGAAGCGAGGACCGTGGCGGCAAGCGCGGCAGCGGCACAGGCAAGGGATTTGATCATTGGAAAGGTCCTTTCGCGAAAATCTTGGCCCCGGCTTAAACGGTCGAGGTGCAAGGAGCGTTCCGCCGAAAACTTGGCGCGAACATGGCAAAGGTTAACGCACTGCCCTGGGCGGTTAACGGATCGCTATCGGCGTCGCCACGGCGCAACACTGCGGCCGCCGGCGGCGACCGCGCCTGGCGCGAGATGCCCTTCCGTTACAGGCTTCAGCTGGCGTTGCCGCCGGTGCGCGACAGGCCGTCCTTGGCCGGCTGGTAGTTCGGGTCGAGGTGGATCGCCTCGCGGTAGGACTTGGCGGCCCTGACCTTGTCGCCACGGCGCTCGTAGATCAGCGCCTGGTTGGCCCAGGCCTCGGCATTCTTGCCGTCGAGCTTGATGGCCATGTTGAAGTCGGAGAAGGCGTTGTCCTCGTCGCCTGTCGCAAGATAGGAGAGGCCGCGGCCGTTGTAGGGCTCGGCGGCGTCCGGCGCCAGCGAGATGGCGGTCGAGAAGTCCTCGATGGCGAATTTGTGCTGGCCCTGGCTCTGATAGATCAGACCGCGATTGTGGTAGGCGCGCGCATCCGTGGTGTCGAGCTGGATCGCCTTCTGGAAGTCGTTGAAGGCATCCTGGGTGCGGCCCGCCTTACGGTAGAGATTGCCGCGGCCGATATAGGCGGCATCGTAGTTGGCGTTGATCTGGATCGAGCGGTTGTAGTCGGCCAGAGCGGCTTCCTGATTGCCGAGGAAACGCTGAATCAGCGCGCGATTCGAGTAGGCCTGGTAGAAGTTCGGATTGAGCTGGATGGCCTGGTTGAAGTCCTTGAGCGCCGCCTGGTACTGGCCGCCGCGGCCATAGGCCGAGCCGCGCACATTATAGCCCTCGGGATCCTGCGGATTGCGCTGAATGACCGCCGAGAGCGAGGAGATGTTCTCGCTTGAGCCTTGCGCCTTGTCGATCGAGTTGAACTCACCTGTCGGGGCCGTCTGGCATGCTGCAAGCATCAGACCCGAAAGCAGGGCCGCCGTCAGGGCGAAGCCGCGAAAACCGGTTCCACGCTCCACGGTAATAGCGTTCATCTTTGTCCTCACTGCCGCAGCGCCGTCAGTCCGTTCCCTCTCCGACCGGCTCGAATCTATAAACAAAAAGGTGGCGGCGATTCCGCATCGCGCCACCTTCGGTATCCTTCGAAAAGGACGAAAAATAGGCGTTATGAGCGCGGCGAACGCGGCGCGCCACCAGCACCGGCCGGAGCCGGACGCGGGGTCATCGGCAGCAGGCCTTCGCGCTGGGCGCGCTTGCGGGCCAGCTTGCGGGCGCGGCGCACGGCTTCCGCCTTCTCGCGGGCACGCTTCTCGGACGGCTTCTCGTAGTGACCGCGCATCTTCATTTCACGGAAGATACCTTCGCGCTGCATTTTCTTCTTCAGCGCGCGAAGCGCCTGATCAACGTTGTTGTCGCGGACGAGTACCTGCACGGGCAATCCTGTCTTCGGGTTTGAAATCGTTAGGCAATCGGCAATAGCCGAGATGCCTCCGCGGCGAGTTGCACCGCGAATTGTGGCGGCTGATAGCAGAATCAGGCCGGGATGTCCACCGCTGATTGCGGGAAAGCGCGATCAAAAACCGGAGCAGTGCGCTAGGCCGCGATTCAATCTTCCACCGCCGCCAGATGGAGGCGTGCGAAATCCTCGAAAAACTCGCCGTAATCGCAGGTGATTTCCTCGCCGGCGGCGATGTCGCGAATGGCGGTGGCGCCGCCATATTGCGAGAAATCCGTGTTCGGCCGCTCGGAGTGGTTCATGAAGCGGCCATTGTCGACCTCATAGACCATGAAGCCGGGCTTGTCCGGGCTCGGATAGGCATAGCGGTCGAGCAGTTCCCTCAGATGAGGGGATGCCGCTTCATATTTTTCCATCGGAATCAGGCGGTCGAAATCGGGATCGAGCCGCCAGATCGAAGCACCTTTGCGGATCGGCTCGGCAGCGAAGACACCGACGCCCTCGATGGCGCTCTGCGCAACATAGGTCCTGATCAGCAGCATCGTTCCGGTCCGATTTCGACGGGAAACGAAAATCGTCAAAACGGGCCGAAATGCAAGGCCGTATCGCGATATTTCAGCGGATGAGTGTGCCCGCCGTCCGCCTCACGGATCACGTCCGGTTGATCGAAGCGTCCGGCTTCGGCCGCGGCAAAGGCTGCTGTTGCCCCTACTGCCGCAACAGCCAGCCCAGCCGGTCCAGGGAGAAGGCGTAGGTGAGGGCGATCAGCAGGGCCATGACGATGCCCGCGGCCGCATGACCGACCAGATAGAATCCGGCGGCGCCGCCGAACAGGATGACGAGTTCCAGCGCCAACCGCGCCGCGCCCGGCACAGGAACCGGCGCGCGGCCTGACCGGCTTGGGTCGTCAGGAACCGCGAAGGTTCCCCACAGTGCAGCCGCAACAAGCGGCAAGGCCAAGGCGAAGAGCCAGCGCCACCATCCTTCGGACAGGCTCCAGCCTGCCATGCCGAGCCCGAGCAGCGCAGCAAGTTCCAGCAGAAAGCGCAGGGTCAGATTCCACCAGGCGTTGCCCATATTGATCCTGTAGGTCTCGGAGCAGCCGGTATGGCCGATCGCGGCCGCGGCTACCAGCCCGGACGCCATCCTTTCGGCATGGCGCAAAGCGGCAAGCGCCGTCGCAAACAGCGCAAGGATGACATCGCGGTTTCGCTAGTGATACTCCTCGCGTGACGGGCGGACGACATCCGCGATTTTTGGCGCGAGGCTATAACGTGAAGAAATATTCGGTATTCGCCATCGCCCGCGAGGCGATGCGCGGCCACAAGGGCTGGAAAGAGCAGTGGACCTCGCCCGAGCCGAAGAAGGAATACGACGTCATCATCGTCGGCGCCGGCGGGCACGGCCTGGCGACGGCCTATTACCTGGCGAGCGAGCACGGCATCACCAACATCGCGGTGCTGGAAAAGGGCTGGCTCGGCGGCGGCAACACTGGTCGCAACACCACAATCATCCGCTCCAACTATCTCTATGATGAAAGCGCCGGCATCTACGACCGTGCGCTGAAGCTGTGGGATGGATTGAGCCAAGAGCTCAACTACAACGTCATGTATTCGGCGCGCGGCGTCATGATGCTGGCGCACAACGTGCATGACGTGCAGGTGTTCAAGCGCCATATCCACGCCAACCGCCTCAACGGCATCGACAATGAATGGCTGACGCCGGAAGAGGCGAAGGCATTCTGCCCGCCGCTCAACATCTCCAAGGAAGCGCGCTATCCGGTAATGGGCGCCGCGTTGCAGCGGCGCGGCGGCACGGCGCGCCATGACGCGGTGGCGTGGGGCTATGCGCGCGGCGCTTCGGCGCGCGGCGTGCACATCATCCAGAACTGCGAGGTCACGGGCATCAAGCGGGCGGCGAACGGCGCTGTCAGCGGCGTGGAGACGACGCGCGGCTTCATCGGCGCCAAGAAGGTCGGCGTGGTGGCGGCCGGCCATTCCTCGGTCATCATGAACATGGCCGGCGTGCGCATGCCGCTCGAAAGCTATCCGCTGCAAGCGCTGGTGTCGGAGCCGGTCAAGCCGGTGGTGCCCTGCGTGGTGATGTCCAACACCGTGCATGCCTATATCTCCCAGTCCGACAAGGGCGAGCTCGTCATCGGCGCCGGCACCGACCAGTATGTCTCCTATTCGCAGACCGGCGGCCTGCACATATTGCAGCACACGCTGGACGCCATCTGCGAGATGTTCCCGATCTTCACCCGCATGAAGATGCTGCGCTCCTGGGGCGGCATCGTCGACGTCACGCCCGACCGCTCGCCGATCCTGGCGAAAACACCGGTCAAGGGGCTTTACGTCAATTGCGGCTGGGGCACCGGCGGCTTCAAGGCGACGCCCGGCTCGGGCAATGTCTTCGCGCACACGATCGCGAAGGACGAGCCGCACCCGATCAACGCGCCTTTCACCCTCGAGCGCTTCCGCACCGGACGCCTCATCGACGAGGCCGCGGCGGCGGCGGTGGCGCACTGATGATGGCTCAGTCGCATTGCGATCAACAGGCCGACGCGCGCGTCGGTCACGGCAAGTTTTAGGATCACCCAGATGCTTCTCATCCGCTGTCCCTATTGCGAGGAAGAGCGCCCGGAACTCGAGTTCCGCAATGCCGGCGAGGCGCATATCGCGCGCCCGACGAACATTGCCGCCGAGAGCGACGACGATTTCGAGAAATTCTTCTTCATCCGCGCGAACCCGAAGGGCGTCATCTATGAGCGCTGGCGCCACATCCATGGCTGCGCGCGCTTCTTCAACGCCGTGCGCGACACCGTCACCGACAAGTTCGTCATGACCTACAAGGCCGGCGAGCCGAAGCCCGCGAAGCTGCCCGGAGCCGCGAAATGAACGCCATGTTCCGCATTTCCGGCGCCGGTCGCCTCAGCCAGGCGAAGACCGCCTCCTTCAGTTTCGACGACAAGTCCTATGTCGGCATCGAGGGCGACACGCTCGCCTCGGCGCTGCTCGCCAACGGCGTGCATCTGGTCGGGCGATCGTTCAAATACCATCGGCCCCGCGGCGTCCTGTCGGCCGGCGCGGAAGAGCCGAACGCGCTGGTGCAGATCGTGCGGGACGATGCTCGCAAGACGCCGAATGTGCGCGCCACTGTCCAGGAGCTCTATGACGGGCTGACCGCCCATTCGCAGAACCGCTGGCCGTCGCTTTCCTTCGACGTCGGCGCCGTCAATGACATCGCCTCGCCGCTATTTTCGGCCGGCTTCTACTACAAGACCTTCATGTGGCCGAAGGCCGCTTGGAAGAGCCTTTACGAGCCGAAGATCCGCGCCGCGGCCGGCCTTGGCGTTTCTCCGGACAAGCCGGACCCGGACCACTATGCCGCGCGCTACGCGCATTGCGAGGTGCTGGTGTTGGGCGGGGGCGCTGCCGGCATTGCAGCTGCCCTTGCCGCCGCCGAAACGGGCGTGCGGGTGATCCTCGCCGACGAGCAGGCCGAATTCGGCGGCAGCCTGCGCTTCGAGAGCGGCGCCAAAATCGAGGGCGAGAATGGCTATGCCTGGGCGCAAGCCGCGATCGCCAGGCTCAAGGCGATGGACAATGTGCGGGTGCTCTCCCGCACCACGGCTTTCGGCTATTACGCGCAAAACTTCGTCGGCTTGGTAGAGCGGGTCAGTGATCACCTGAAGAATCCCGGCCACGACCTGGCGCGCGAACGCCTGTGGCAGGTGCGCGCCAATCGCGTCGTCATCGCCACCGGCGCCATCGAGCGCCATATGGTGTTCGCCAACAACGACCGTCCGGGCGTCATGCTGGCTTCGGCGGCGCGCACCTATCTCAACCACTATGGCGTCGCGGTGGGCAGGAATGTCGGCGTCTATACGGCCAATGATTCCGCTTACGCTGCGGCGATCGATCTCAAAAAGGCCGGCGTCAACATCGCGGCCATCGTCGACCTGCGCGACAATCCGTCGGGGCCGGTGATCGACGAGGCGAGGGCGCTCGGCATCGAGATCAATTTCGGCCGCGCGGTGGTGAGCGCCGGCGGCAAATTGCGCGTGTCGTCCATGACCGTGCAGCCGAAGAATGGCGGCGGCGGACGCACCATCCCGGTCGACGCGATCCTGATGTCGGCCGGCTGGACGCCGTCGGTGCATCTGTTCTCGCAGTCGCGCGGCAAGGTCGCCTTCAACGACGAGACCAAGCGCTTCGTGCCCGGCACCTACGCGCAGGATTGCGTCTCGGTCGGCGCCTGCAACGGCACGGACGGGCTGGACGCGACGGTAGACGAGGCCTATGCGGCCGGCGCCAAGGCGGCGAAGGAAGCCGGCGGCAAGGCCGGAAAAGGCGCCAAGCCAAAGGTCGATGCCGGCGAGAGCTGGTCGCGCGGCATGCTGGGCGCTGCCCCCGGCGCCGGGCAAGGCACCACGGTCAAGGCCTTCGTCGATTTCCAGAACGACGTCACCGCCAAGGACATCCGCCAGGCGGTGCATGAAGGCATGCGCTCCATCGAGCACGTCAAGCGCTTCACCACTAATGGCATGGCGACCGACCAGGGCAAGACGTCCAACATGCATGGCCTGGCGATCGCCGCAGAGGAACTCGGCAAGCCGATCCCGCAGGTCGGCCTCACCACGTTCCGCGCGCCCTATACGCCGGTCACTTTCGGTTCGATCGTCGGGCACGCGCGCGGCGCGCTGTTCGACCCGACCCGGCGCACGGCGACGCATTGCTGGGCGGTACGCCAAGGTGCGGTGTTCGAGGATGTCGGCCACTGGAAGCGCGCCTGGTATTTCCCCAAGGCGGGCGAGGACATGCACGCCGCCGTCAACCGCGAATGCGTGACGGTGCGCAAGGTGGGCGGCCTGTTCGACGCCTCGACGCTCGGCAAGATCGAGGTGGTCGGGTCCGACGCGGCGAAATTCATGGAGCTGCTCTACACCAATCCGTGGGAGAAGCTGGAAACTGGCCGCTGCCGCTACGGTATCATGCTGCGCGAGGACGGCTTCATCTATGACGACGGCGTCGTCGGTCGACTGGCACCGGACCGTTTCCATGTGACGACGACGACCGGTGGCGCGCCGCGCGTCATGAACCATATGGAGGATTACCTCCAGACCGAGTTCCCGCATCTCAATGTCTGGCTGACCTCGATCACCGAGCAATGGGCGGTGATCGCGGTGCAGGGGCCCAAGTCGCGCGACATCATCGCGCCGCTGGTCGAAGGCATCGACATGTCGGACGAGGCGATGCCGCATATGTCGGTGCGCGAGGGCAAGATCTGCGGCGTGCCGACAAGGCTGTTCCGCATGTCCTTCACCGGCGAGCGCGGTTTCGAGGTCAACGTACCGGCCGACTACGGCGAGGCGGTCTGGGAAGCGCTGTGGGCCGAAGGGCAGAAGCATGGCGCGACCGCCTACGGCACCGAGACGATGCACGTGCTGCGCGCCGAGAAGGGCTATATCATCGTCGGCCAGGACACCGACGGCACGGTGACGCCGAACGATGCCGGGCTCGACTGGGCGGTCGGCAAGAAGAAGACCGACTTCGTCGGCATTCGCGGCCTGACCCGGCCGGACCTGGTGGCCAAGGGCCGCAAGCAGCTTGTCGGGCTGAAGACCAAGGACCCGAAAGTCGTGCTGGAAGAGGGCGCGCAGATTGTCGCGGATCCGAAGCAGCCGATCCCGATGAAGATGATTGGCCACGTCACCTCCAGCTACTGGTCGGAGAATTGCGGCCGTTCCATCGCGCTGGCGCTGGTTGCCGGCGGCCGCGATCGCATGGTTGAGACGCTCTATGTGCCGATGCCGAACGGCACGATCGAGGTGGAAGTCACCGGTATGGTGTTCGTCGACGAGAAGGGAGAACGCCTCAATGGCTAAGGCTGCTGCCAAGACAAAAGCTGCTGCATCCGCTTCCGTCGAACGGCGTCCCGCGCTTGCCGGCCGCACGTTGTCGGCGCCCTGCGTGAAGGTGGAGATGTTGCCGCCGGCCGAACGCATCTCGCTGCGCGCGCCACAGGCTTCGCTCGCCGCGCTCTCCAAGGCGCTCGGCGTGACGCTGCCGGTCAAGCCGAAGAGCTCGGCGACGAAGGACGGGCGCACGGCGCTGTGGCTCGGCCCGGACGAATGGCTGGTCATCGACGAGGCCGGCAACGATCCGCTCGCCGACTGCGCCAAGGTGACGGCGCTGCATTCGGCGGTCGGCATCTCGCATCGCAATGTCGGGATTTCGGTTTCCGGGCCTGCTGCCGCGGCGACGGTCAATTCGGGCTGTCCGCAAGACCTGTCGCTCGAGGTTTTTCCGGTGGGTGCTGCCTCGCGCACCATTCTCGGCAAATCCGAGATCGTGCTGCTGCGCACCGCAGCCGATGCGTTCCGCGTGGAATGCTGGCGTTCCTTCTCGGACTATGTCTTTACTTTGCTGTCGGAAGCGGCGAGCGACGCGGCGAACTGATCCTCGCAGCAATTGGTGCGAGGAACCATCGCCGGTCCGCCTCGTTTCCACGATTCGAGCGATTGAGCGTTTGGCAAGACGCCCAATCGCTCAAAATATTGCTCTGAAGCAGTTCCGGACGGAAAACCGCTGCGCACTTTTCCTGGAACTGCTTATCGAGGAGATTGCCGATGCCGTCCAAAACCGCGCCGAAATCGCCCAAGAAGACTCCGGCCGTCCGCTCGCTGGAGCATGAAAGGCACGAGATCGAGGAAGAAGAACTCGAGGAAGGCCTCGAGGACACGTTTCCGGCCAGCGACCCGGTGTCGATCACGAGCACTTCCATCCCCGGCAGGCCGGCAAAGCCGGCCAAGGCCGTGCCAGGAACGAAACCGCGCAAGAAATAAGCCTGGGCCGATCGCTCGAGGCTATAGGCAAAACGAAAAAGGGCGGCCAAGTGCCGCCCGTTTTCGTATGAAATCTTACCAGTGGCGCTTACAGGCCGGGCACGAACCAAGGGTTTACGTCGATGCCAAGCTTCGGGCTCTTCGGCTGGGTCTTGGCGGTGTCCGCCTTATCGACCGAACCGGTGGCGGTGCAATCGAGGGTCACATTGGCATTGGTCTGGGTGCAAGCAGCCGGGGCATGCTTGGCCGGCTGGCTCGCGCCGGCAAAGGCGGCGCCCGAGAAAGCCAGAACGGCAGCCAGGGTGAGGATGATCTTCTTCATTTTCCGTCTCCAGTCGTACATGTACGATATAGCGTACAAATACGGTTAACGGAAACTGAATTCAAGAGGGAATTTGTACGTGTACGATAAATTTTCTTGAACGTAAGAATTCGTCGGCGCGAATCCAGGCGATGGGCTATCAGGGAAAAGCGCCGCAACCGGCGGTCAGCAGTTGACGGGTGTTTCGGTCAGCGAGGGGATATCCTGCACCGACAATGAGGCCAGCATGAAGTCGCACATCCGCTTCACATACGCCTGCGGATCACCGAACGGATAGAAGGGGAAGGTGATCAGCAGCGAAATCGTGCCGTGGCCGACGGTCCACAGCATGGTGGCGATAGCGCGCGGATCGCCCTTGAGCTTGCCGGCGGCCACGCAGGCCTCGACCCGCTTGATCAGCACCTTCATGGCGGGGTTGCCCGCTTCCATGTCCTCGTAGCTGCGGCCCTCGGGCAGCCGGGTCTTCTCGGTCATGAAGACGGTGCGGTATTCGTTTGGATTGCCAAGGCCGAAAGCGGCATATTCGGTCATCACCGCCTTGAGCGCCTCGATCGGATCGTCGGCGGGGTGTTCCTCGATGCGACGGGCGAGCGTTTCGAAAGCGTCCTCGGCGAGCGCGAACAGGATGTCCTGCTTATCGGCGAAATAGGAATAGACCGACATGGGCGCATAGCCGACGCGCTTGGCAAGCTTGCGGATGGTCAGGCCTTCGTAGCCCTCCTCCTGAACAAGCTTGTGAGCTGCCGCGACCAGCTCGGAGCGAAGCTCAGCCTTCTGCTTTTCGCGGCGTTTCTGAACGCTCAGCGTCAATGTGCGCTGCCTTTTGTCGTTGGTTGCCTGACGAAATTATATACGCTGTACGGAAACGGACAAGAGAGCAGGCTGGTTCCCTTGCGTGCGCTCCAACCTCTGTTAAACGCAATTCCAGACGGAAAACCGCTGAGGCACTTTTCCTGGAATTGCGCTTTGTCAGACGCAATTCCGGACGGAAAACCGCAAAACACTTTTCCTGGAATTGCTCAGATCGCCCCGATGCCGCCGTCGAGCGCCAAAGCATGGCCGGTCATGAAGGAATTGGCCGGGTCGGCGAGGAACAGGATGCCGGTCGTGATCTCGTCGACCTCGCCGATACGCTTCATCGGCACGCCGCGCGTGAGCTCGGCAAGCGCTTCGGCTTCGGGCGCTCCAGTGAAGCGGACGAAGCCGTCGACCATCGCCGTCCTGGTGTGCGCGGGACAGACGGCGTTGATGCGGATGCCCTTGCTGGCATATTCCACGGCGGCCGAGCGCGTCAGCCCGACGACGCCATGCTTGGCGGCGGCATAGACCGAAAGCTTGGGCGCGCCGGAGAGACCGGCGACGGAGGCGATGTTGACGATGACGCCGCCCTTGCCGTTTTCCCTGAACTGCCGCTCCATCCGAGGGATCTGGTGCTTCATGGCGTAGAAGACGCCGAGCAGGTCGACCTCCACCACGCGGCGCGCCTCCTCGGACGTGACCTGCGGCAGACGTACGAAGTTGTGCACGATGCCGGCATTGTTGACGGCGATGTCGAGCCGGCCGAATTTTTCGACGGCCAGTTTGACAAGATCCTCCGAGAGCTTTTCATCGGCGATGTTGCCGGCAAGGATCGCGGTCTGGGCGTCGAGGGTTGCGGCGAAATCGGCAAGCGCGGCCTCGTTGAGGTCGGAAAGAACCAGCTGCGCGCCTTCGACGGCAAAGGCCTTTGCCGCGCCGCTGCCGAGACCGCCTATCGCACCGGTGATCAGCACCGTCATCCCATCGAAACGGCCCATTTGTCCGCTCTCCGCTTCAGCTCTTCTTGTCGATCAGCTCCACCGCCAGCGCGGCAAGCAGTTTGACGGCCTCTCCGTAGGTCTTGGCCCTCTCGGGATTGGAGGCATTGCCGTCCAGCGCGCGGCGATAGACGCCCTGGCAGATCGCCGCCAGCCGAAAGAATGAGAAGGCCAGGAAGAAGGTCCAGTTGCCGATCTCGTCAAGGCTGCGCCGCTTGCAATAGGCCGCGACATAGGCCTCCTCGGACGGCAGGCCGGCGGCGACGCGGTCGACGCCGCCGAGGCCGCGAAAGCCCGAGGCATGCGGCAGCCGCCACTGCATGCATTGATAGGCGAGGTCGGCGAAGGGATGGCCGAGCGTCGACAGCTCCCAGTCGAGCACCGCGATGACTTTCGGCGCATCGAGCGCGAACATCATGTTGTCCAGCCGGTAGTCGCCATGGACGAGCGAAACGCGGCCGTCATCGGTCGGCATATGGGTCTCGAGCCACGCAACCAGCCTGTCAATATCGGCTATGGTTTCGGTTTCGGAGGCCCGGTACTGGCCGGCCCAGCGCGCAAGCTGGCGTTCGAAATAGCTGCCGGGTTTGCCGAAATCGCCAAGGCCGACCGCGTCCACATCGACATCGTGCAGGGCGGCGAGCGTGGCATTCATGGCATCGTAGATCGCTGCCCGCTCGTCATTGCCGGAAGCGTCCGGCAGCGACGGATCCCAGAAGACGCGGCCGTCGAGATATTCCATGACATAGAACATGCGGCCGATCGGCGATTCCTCGCCCGAGAGATGCAGCATGCGCGGCACGGGCACAGCCGTGCCGGCAAGCGCCCGCATCACCCGGAATTCGCGGTCGACCTGGTGCGCGGATTTCAGCAATTGTCCCGGCGGCTTGGCGCGCAGGACATAGCGGCCGCTGGCGGCGGTCAGGAGATAGGTCGGATTGGACTGTCCGGATTTGAATTTTTCAATGGCGGACAGACCGGCAAAACCCGGGACATGCGCCTCGAGATAGGGCGCAAGCGCCGCCTTGTCTATGGCACCGGCCTCGCCGCTCATGCGTTCTCAGGCTGACGCTCGATCAGCGTCAACGTCAGCCAACGAGCCGTCAGCGCCGGCTTCTTCGAGCCTTCGATCTCAATGGTCACGTCATGCGCCGTCTGCACCCAGCCGGATGGCCTCACCTTGACGTCGGCCAGCACGAAACGGGTGCGGATGCGGGCGCCCGTCTTCACCGGCGCCAGGAAGCGCAGCGTATCGAAGCCGTGGTTGACGCCCATCTTGGTGTTTTCCAGCGGCGGCATGGTCTCGAAGGTCATGGCCGACAAAAGCGACAGCGACAGAAAGCCATGCGCGATGGTGCCGCCGAACGGCGTCTCGCGCTCGGCGCGCTCCGGATCGCAATGGATGAACTGGTGGTCGTCGGTCGCATCGGCGAACTGGTCGATCATGCGCTGTGTCACCGTTCGCCAGGGCGAGACGCCGACCTCCTTGCCGACGCTTGCCAGAAGCGTATCGAGACTGATCGGTTCCACGCTCATGTCCTCCGCACCCCCGCCCGGATTCCTTGAACCGGGCATCTTATTCCTTGAACCCCGCCCGGATTCCTTGAATCGGGCGTCTTACTCCTTGAACAACGTCATTCCATGCTGCACCGACTGGCCGCCGTCGATAGGCAGGATGGCGCCGGTGACATAGCTTCCGGCACGGCTGCACAAATAAAGCGTTGCGCCGGCAATGTCATCCGCCACGCCGATGCGGCCGAGCGGAACATGGTTACCAACATGTTTCGCCTGCTCCTCGGTCGCTGTGGCGAAGGCCGTCATACGGCTCTGGAAAGGACCGGGGGCAAAGGCGTTGACGGTGATGCGGCGGGCGGCGAATTCGATCGCCAGCGTGCGCGTCAGATGATGCACGGCGGCCTTGGAGGCGGCGTAGGAATAGGCGTCGTCGGCAAGCGGCTGGGTGCCCATCACCGAGCCGAGATTGATCACGCGGGCCGGATCCTCGTCGCTTGCCGCCGCGTCAAGCAGCGGCAAAAGCTCCCGCGTCAGGTGGAAGACCGCGGTGACATTGACGCCGAACACCTTGGCCCAGGCGTGATAGGGGAAATCCTGCAGCGGCGCGCCCCAGGAAATGCCGGCATTGTTGACCAGGATATGCAGGCGCTCCGTGCGCGCCTTCACCTCAGTGACAAGAGCGGCGATGCCAGCTTCGCTGGACACGTCGCCGGCAAAGCCCTCGGCCTGGCCGGAGCCGCCGAGCGCGTTCAATTCGTTAGCGACTTTTGCGCAATCCTCGCCCTTGCGCGAGGCGATCATCACATGGGCGCCGGCGCGGACCAAGCCGGTCGCCACCATGCGGCCAATGCCGGTCGCCGCGCCCGTCACCAGCGCGGTCTTGCCGGCGACCGAGAACAGCTTGTCCAGATAGCTCATTGCATTCCTCCGCACCCCCGGTCAAACCGGCGAGGGGACTCGCGTTGACAAGGCTAGCCGAAGTACGGTCATCCTTGCCACGGGTAAAGATTTATCTGCGAAAGGGACCGGAAGCGATGGCGGACATGAATCTCGGCATGACCGAGCGGCTGAAGCCGATCCACCAGCGTGTAGCGGCTATGGTTCGCGACGAGATCGCGCCACTCGGGGAGGAGTTTCTGGCCGAAATCGGCAAGGAGGGCGACCGCTGGGCCTACACCGCCAGGCAGACCGAAATCCTCGAAGGCTTGAAGAAGACGGCGCGGGAGCGCGGGTTGTGGAACTTCTGGCTGACCGATTCCAAACGCGGCTACGGTCTTTCCACCGTCGAATATGCCTATCTGGCAGAGGAGATGGGCAAGGCGCATCTCGGCGCCGAGACCTTCAACTGCTCGGCGCCCGACACCGGCAACATGGAGGTGCTGGAGCGCTACGGCTCGGAGGCGCACAAGCGGGACTGGCTGGAGCCGCTGCTCGAGGGGAAGATCCGCTCGGCCTATCTGATGACCGAGCCGGATGTTGCCTCCTCGGACGCGACCAACATCTCGATGCGCTGCGAGCGACAGGGCGGCGATTATGTGCTGAACGGCGAGAAATGGTGGGCGTCCGGCGCCGGCGATCCGCGCTGCGCCATCTATATCGTCATGGTCAGGACCGGATCGGACGAGGAGCCGCAGCATCGCCGGCATTCGATGATCCTGGTGCCTTCCGACAGCAAGGGCGTCACCAAATTGCGGCCGATGCAGGTCTATGGCGACGATGACGCCCCGCACGGCCATATGCATCTGAGATTCGAGAATGTGCGAGTGCCGGCGGCGAACCTCATCCTCGGCGAGGGCAGGGGCTTCGAGATCGCGCAGGGGCGGCTGGGGCCGGGCCGCATCCATCATTGCATGCGCGCCATCGGCCAGGCCGAGATGGCGCTGGAGATGCTGTGCCAGCGCTCGGTGCGGCGCGAGGCCTTCGGCCAGTCGCTGGCCAAGCTCGGCGCCAATTTCGACATCATCGCCGAATGCCGCATGGAGATTGAGATGGCGCGGCTCTTGTGCCTGAAGGCGGCGTGGATGATCGACCAGGGAGACGCGCGCGCGGCCGCCCCTGGATCAGCCAGATCAAGGTGGTGGCGCCCCGCGTCGCGCTGAAGGTCACCGACGAGGCGGTGCAGATGTTCGGCGCGCAAGGCATCAGCCAGGACACGCCGCTCGCCCGCTCGTGGACGCATCTGCGGACGCTGCGGCTGGCGGACGGGCCGGACGCCGTGCACCGGCGCCAGGTGGCGCGCACGGAACTGAAGAAATACACGCAGGAAAAGGTCTGACAGCCATGACGCTTCCATCGCAAATGCGAGGTCTGCTGCTTGTCGGCGACGGTTACACCAGAACGCCTTCGGCGGCCGCGCTGGAAGCGATGGAGCCTTACCTTGAGCCCGGCAGCATAGCCGTGCCGGAGCCGGGGCCGACACAGGCGCTGATCAAGGTCAGCCTCGCCTCGATCAACCCCTCCGACATTGCCTTCATCAAGGGCCAGTACGGCCAGCCGCGGGTCAAGGGCCGTCCGGCAGGTTTCGAGGGCGTCGGCATGGTCGTCGCCACCGGCGACGTCCCGTACGCAAAAAGCCTGACGGGCAAGCGGGTCGCCTTCGCCACTGGCGTGTCGAACTGGGGGGCGTGGGCGGAGTATGCGGTTGCCGAGGCCGCGTCCTGCATCCCGCTCATCGACACGGTGCGCGACGAGGATGGCGCCGCGATGATCGTCAATCCGCTGACCGCCTTGGCCATGTTCGACATCGTCAGGGAGGAGGGCGAAAAGGCCTTCGTCATGACCGCAGGCGCCAGCCAGCTCTGCAAGCTGATCATCGGGCTGGCGAAAGAGGCGGGTTTCCGGCCGATCGTCACCGTGCGCCGTGACGAGCAGATCCAACTGCTGAAGGACCTCGGCGCCGCCCATGTGCTCAATGAGAAGGCGGCGGATTTCGAGGCCGTGCTGCGCGAAACCATGAAGGCCGAGCAGCCGCGCATCTTCCTCGACGCGGTCACCGGCCCGCTGGCTTCAACTATCTTCAGTGCCATGCCGAAGCGGGCACGCTGGATCGTCTATGGCCGGCTCGACGCCGAGCCGACGGTAATCCGCGAGCCGGGGCAACTGATCTTCCAGCACAAACGCGTCGAGGGTTTCTGGCTGGCTGAATGGATGCGCCAGTTCCGCGACAGGCTGGGGCCGGCGGTGCTGGAGGCGGAGAAGCGCTTTTCCGACGGACGCTGGTCGACCGACGTCACGGCGGTCGTGCCGCTGGACGAGGCGATGGCACGGCTGCCGGCGGAGCTCGCAAAGCCCAACGGAAAGGTGTTCATCAGGCCCTAAACTGCTGGGCGCCGATTTGAACACAAAGCTGTGATCGGCAAGGGAGCGGCCGAAAAACGCCGTTGTCTCGCCTTCCGTTGCCACGCGCTGGCAACGGTCACGCTCGGATGTTCTATTTCATTTCGATGTGATATCTGGCCGGCGCTTGAGGCCAAACGGCGATGGGAAAGCCGTTCTGGTCGGAATGCGGGGTGCGCTATGATGGTAACCAAGCCGGTTTTCGACCGTTTGGGGTTTTGGCTTTGGGTCGGGTCGTTTCTGATTGTGCTTAGCCTGGCGCTGTGGTCGCCCGACGCGCGTTCGGTGGTCCATATCTATAGACATGGCAGCGAAGCTTTTCTCGGCGGAGAACCGCTGTATCAGGTCGAAGTCGCCATGGGGTACCTATATGCTCCCGCCTTCGCTGTCCTCTATGTTCCGCTGCTGAAGCTCGGGCCGTATCTGGGCAATGTTTTGTGGCACATGCTGGGCTTCGGGGTGCTTACCTTTGCCGCGATGCGCCAGGTCCGTAAGGTGGGCGGCGAGGAGCAGACATGGCTCCTGTCTTTCGGTCTCTTCCTCGCCCTGCCGGTTTCGCTGGCAGCGCTTCGCAACGGCCAGGCGACGATCCTGCTTACCGGGGCGTGCTGGTTTCTGACGCTGTCGGCACTCGAGGGGCGCCGCGCCGAATGCTTCTTCTGGGCCATGCTTGCGATCATCGCCAAGCCGACCGCGATCATCATGCTGCTGCTGGCGGGAGCGCTGCGCCCCAGATTGATACCGGCGCTGGTGCTGGCGGTCCTCGTCGTGCTCGCCATCCCCTATGGCTTTGCATCGACGGACTATATCAACGCGCAATATCACGATTTCTTCCGGCTGCTGACTTCGATGACGGTCGATCCAACCGGCCCCTTCGTTCCGGCCGACTTCACGGCGCCGTTCACGCGGTTTGGGATGCCGATCCCTGAATCCGTGGCGACGATCCTGCGCGTCGTCGCCGGTTTGCTCACACTTTGGCTGGTGCTCCAGTTCGATAGGCTGGACTCCAACCTCGGCGGACTCGCCATCTTCCGCGCCGCGGCATTCTACATGTGCGTCTTCAATCCGCGTGTCGAGCAGAACACCTATGCCATGGTGGCAGTGCCCGCGGGTCTCTCCATCGCCTTGCTTTGGCGGGAAAAGGGAGCCGGTGCCGTGCGCTGGTTCCTGGCAACGCTCCTCTTCGTCACCGGACTGACCAGTGTCGATCTGCGACTGCACGACCTTTTCCATCTGTGGTTCCGACCGCTCAGCGTCAGCATAATTGCCTGCGTGCTCATCGGCTGGCTCTGGACGCGAGGCAGACAGAAGGCGCCAGCCGCGGGAGCCGTCGCCCGTGGCTGAGAGGCTCGACGTCATCGCGCCGTTCTTCAACGAGGCCGAATCCGCGATTGCCTTCGTCGGGCTGCTCGACAGGCTCGAGGCTGCCGTGGTGGAGCGCTTCGGCCTGACGGTGCGCAAGATCCTCGTCGATGACGGCAGCCACGACGGCAGCGCCGAGACTTTCGCGGCGGCCCTGTCAGGTTCCTGGGAGATCGTGCGGCTCAGCCGCAATTTCGGCAAGGAAGCCGCGGTGCTCGCCGGGCTCGACCATTCCCGCGGCGACCTGGTCCTGATCATGGACTCCGACCTCCAGCATTCCATGGACATCAGCCTGAAGATGATCGGCGAGCTGGTCGACGATCCGGAGATCGATGTCGTTTATGCGCAGAACGATCGGCGGGAGGGCAGTTGGCGGCGCAGCCAGCTGGCGCGGCTTTTCTACAAGCTGATCAACAGCAGCCAGCGCTTCGATATCCCCGAAAATGCCGGGGACTTCCGCGTCATGCGCGGCGCCGTGGCGCGCGCCCTGACCAGCGTGCGCGACAAGCGTCGCTTCAACAAAGGCCTGTTCGCCTGGGCGGGCTTTCGCCAGAAGGCGGTGCTTTATTCGCCGGAAAGCCGCGCCAGCGGCACGTCGAAATGGAGCCGGTTCAACCTGATCGCGTTCTCGCTCGAAGGGTTCACCTCGTTTTCCGTGATCCCGCTGCGCATCATCAGCCTCATCGGATTGCTGGCGGCATTTGCCGGTCTCGCCTATGGCGTGAAAGTGGTCTTCGAGGTGCTGTTCTATGGCATCGCCGTGCCCGGCTATCCAAGCATCATGGTCGCCGTCGTGTTGCTGGGCGGCCTCAACCTGGCGCTGCTCGGCCTGATCGGCGAATATGTCTGGGTCACGCTCAGTGAAAGCAAGGACCGGCCCGTCTACATCGTGCGCGACGTGCTGCATGGCAATGCCGCCGAGCAGGTTGCTCCCGACAGATGACCAGGTCGATCCGCCTGATCGCCGACGATTATGGGCTGGCGCCGGGAGTCTCGAGCGCGATCCTCGACCTGATCGAGCGCGGCCGCCTGACCGGAACCGGATGCATGACCGGTTTTCCCGAATGGGAAGAGGCGGCGGCGCGCATCAGGCCGTTCCGCCGTCGGGCTGCCGTCGGGCTGCATCTGACCCTCACCGATCAGGCCGCCGCGACCAGTTCGTCGAGCCTGGCGCCGGAAGGCAGGCTGCCGGGGCTCGCCTCCCTCGCGCTGCCGGTGCGGCGCGGGCGTATCGACGAGCCGGACGTTCATGCCGAGCTCGACGCCCAGTACGACCGCTTCGTCGAAGCGCTGGAAGGCCCGCCCGACTATATCGACGGACACCAGCATGTGCATTTTCTTCCCGTGGTACGGAATTGGCTGCTCGCGCGGTTCGGGGCAAGCGCGGGCAAACCGGCGCTGCGAGGGGCGCCGGGACTTCCGGGCATGGATGCTGCGGCGGCGAAGGTCGCGGCGGTCGCCGCTCTGGCCGCAGGGTTCAACGGAGCGATGCGCCGGGCCGGCTTTAGCGTCTTGACGCCGCTTTCCGGGATCTATGACTGGCGGCAGCCGGAGAGGTTCGCTTCAACGCTGCGCGCCGCGATCAAGACCTTGCCCGAACAAGGGGTGTTCATGTGCCATCCGGGCCATGTCGATGACATTTTGCGGGCGCGAGACCCGATGCAGGCCGCGCGCGAGGTTGAGTACGCGGTTCTTTCCTCGCAGGATTTCGGCGACATCCTCGACAAGGCCGGAGCCCACGTCATGGATGGTAGCGCATGAGCAATGCCGGCCAGCCGCAGCGTTCGACCGGCAAC
Organism: Mesorhizobium sp. M2A.F.Ca.ET.046.03.2.1; assembly: GCF_003952425.1. Taxonomy (NCBI): domain Bacteria; kingdom Pseudomonadati; phylum Pseudomonadota; class Alphaproteobacteria; order Hyphomicrobiales; family Phyllobacteriaceae; genus Mesorhizobium; species Mesorhizobium sp. M2A.F.Ca.ET.046.03.2.1. The sequence continues at coordinate 4,805,957 of NZ_CP034449.1, forward strand.
AAGATCGTCCGCTTCGCTCTTGTCGGACTGGTCAACACCGGCATCGACCTCACCGCATTCTACCTGCTGCTCAAGCTCACGGCGCCGGCTTTGGCCGCCAATGTCGGCGCCTGGTTCGTCGCGGTTCTCTTTTCCTTCGTTGCGAACCGCTTCTGGTCGTTCGAGCGGGACCCGGACATACGGCTGCACCATTCCTTCCTGCGCTTCGTGTCGCTGGGCGCGTTGATCTCGCTGGGCGTTTCCAGTCTCTCGATCGCGGCGCTGGCAGGAGCCATCGGCGTGTGGCCGGCCAAGATCATCGGCGTCGTGGTGGCGGCCGTGCTGAATTTCCTGGCCGCGCGCTGGTCGATCGAGGGGCGGTTGTTGAGGTGAGTCCAAGGACTTCGCTGCCCGGCCGGCTGGATGTTGGGACCCGATCCATTAATCTGTCTGCGCCGGACGCGGTCCCGATCCCTGCCGCACTTTCGTGAAGGCCTAATGCATGTCGCCCAAAAGTGCGCAGCGGTTTTGGACCACGACATGCATAGAAACAACAAGCTGAAGCACTGAGGCCGTTCAGACGCGACGCGCTAGCGCAAGCTCTCCAGATCGCGGATGCGCTTGGCGCCGGCGGCTTCCAATTGCCTCGTCACAGCGCCAATCAGGGTTTCGGCGACGACGAACAGAGCGGCGGACGAATCCCAGGCCGAAGGCACGGCAGTGCGTCCGGCGATCACATGGCGGGCGAAGCGGGCGATCGGCGACAGCCATTGGTCGGTAAAGAGGATGATCTGCACGCCGCGGTGATGCGCCTTCTCGGCGAAGCGGACGAGGCTTTCCTGGTAGCGGCGGATGTCGAAGATCACCAGGACGTCGCGCTTGCCCATGTCGATCAGGCGGTCGCGCCAGATGCTCTCCTGGCCGGCGAGGTGATAGACATCCGGCTGGATGATGGCGAGATGGGCGGCCATGTAGCGCGCCAGCGGATCGGTGAAGCGGCCGCCGATGAGGAATGTCTTGCCGCGCCGCTCGGCAAGCCGCGCCGCGATGTCGGCCAGCTGTTTGTCGGTGAGGTGGCGGAAGGTCTCGCGCAAATTGTCGAGCGTCGCCTCCAGCATCGGCGAGACGGCGCCGCCGGCCGAGCCCGGATTGAGCGTGCGCGAGGCGGGCGACTGCAATTGCGCGGCCAGCTCATCCTGCAACGCCGACTGGAATTCGGGGTAGTTCTGGAAACCCAGCCTGGCGACGAAACGCAGGATCGTCGGCGAGGACACGCCGGCCGCGGCCGAGAATTCGGCGACGGTCTTCAGCCCGGTCATAGGATAGTTGGCAATCAGCGTCTGGGCGGCGCGGCGCTCGCCGGCCGGCATCGCGCCGATGCGGTCGGAGATCAGTTCGGCAATGCTGGAAATCATGGTTTTCCCCCACCCGTTGACCCGTCGCCGCCGTTTTCCCGAATTCGCGTTTGACAAAGCCGGTCAAACTGTATGAAATCATTCACCGGGACGCAATGAGGCAAAATACGTAACATAAGATACAGCGCTCCCGAGGGGACGGCAGTATGGAGAAAGCATGGCCCGCCAGCCTTGCACCGTCGGAGACCGTAAGGGTGACCAACCCTGGCGGCTCGAGCCCCTTCGTCTTCACCTGCGACCACGCCTCGAACTTCCTGCCAGCCGAATTCGGCACGCTGGGGCTGTCCCTTGAAGACCTTTCCCGCCACATCGCCTGGGATCCCGGCGCGCTGCCCGTCGCCAGCCGCATGGCCGAGGCGCTCGACGCCACTTTGGTCGAGACCCGTGTGTCGCGCCTCGTCATCGACTGCAACCGGCCGCTCGACGCGCCCGACCTCGTGCCGCCGGTCAGCGAGACGACAGTCATTCCGGGAAATTCCGGCCTGTCCGATAAGCAGCGCGCCGCGCGGGTCGACCTTGCCTGGCGCCCGTTTCATGACGCCATCTCCGGGATCGTCGACCGGCGGCTGGCGCGTGGACAGGAGACGCGGCTGGTCTCGGTGCACTCCTTCACGCCGGTCTACAAGGGCAAGAGCCGGCCCTGGCATATCGGCATCATCCATGATGACGACCGCAGGTTGGCGGCGCCGCTGATATCGGCGTTGCAGCGGCTTTCGGGCGTCACCGTCGGCGTCAACGAACCCTATTCGCCGGCCGACCGCGTCTACTTCACGCTGGAGCGGCATGCGCGCACGCGCGGCCTTGCCTGCGCGATGATCGAAATCCGCAACGACGAAATCGCCGGCGACACCGGGCAGCGGAAATGGGCGGATCTGCTCACAGGCATATTCTCGAATCTGGAGCCTGAGGAGGCCAGGGGCTCCCGACAACGCGCAATGGGAAAGTCAGTACAGTCGGCCAGTTAAGAACCAACAGGGGACTAAAATGTCAGCGCAAGACTATACGGAACACGACAAGCACGAGGACTTAAAGGTCCTCCACGGAATGGGCTATGCCCAAGAATTGTCGCGAAGCATGAGCCGCTTCTCGAACTTCGCGATCTCCTTCTCGATCATCTGCATTCTTTCAGGCGGCATCAACTCCTTCGCCCAGGCGACGTCTTCGATCGGCGGCGCCGGCGCGGGCATAGGCTGGATCGTCGGCTGCGCCGTTTCCGGGTTCTTCGCCCTTGCCATGGCGCAGATCGCCTCGGCGTTCCCGACAGCGGGCGGTCTCTATCATTGGGCCTCGATCCTCGGCAACCGGTTCACCGGCTGGCTCACCGCCTGGCTCAACCTGCTCGGCCTGATCACCGTGCTAGGCGCCATCAACATCGGCACAGCGTTCTTCTTCACCGGAACATTCGGGAGCTGGTTCGGGATGACCGGAACGCCGGGGGAAATTGTCGGGTTCGTCGCTTTCATTACCGTGCTGCAGGCTTTGCTCAATCATTTTGGCATCAAGCTGACAGCCCTGCTGACCGATGCTTCCGGCTTCATCATTCTCGGCACAACTGCGGTGTTGATCGTGGCCTGCCTGGTGTTTGCCCCGGCGATCGACGTCACCCGGCTTTGGACCTTCACCAACTATTCAGGTGACGCTGGCGGCGGCGTTTTTCCGCAGACCGACTCTATGAGCTATCTCTTCCTGCTCTGCCTGCTTTTGCCGGTCTACACCATCACGGGATATGATGCTTCGGCACACACATCGGAAGAGACACTGAAGGCCGCGCACTCGGTTCCGCGGGCGATTGTTTCATCCGTGGTCTGGTCCTCACTGATTGGCTGGGTGATGCTATGCGCCATCGTTCTGGCGATCCCGGATCTGGCGGCGGGCGCAAAGCAGGGCTGGAACGTCTTTTTCGCCACGATGGACGCGATTCTGCCGGTATGGCTGAAGGAGCTGCTCTATCTGGGTATCCTGATCGCGCAGTTTCTGTGCGGTCTCGCCACGGTGACCTCGGCCTCGCGCATGTTGTTCGCCTTCTCTCGCGACGGCGGCATGCCGGTCGGGTCGGCCGGGCTCGCCAAGGTCAGCCCAGCCTGGCGCACGCCGGTCAACGCGATCTGGACCGCTGCGGTCCTCGAGATCATCTATGTCTTCCTTGCCCAGTTCATCTCGATTGGCGGCACCAACATCTACACCATCGTCGTCAATTCGACGCTGGTCTTCCTGTTCCTGTCCTTCATCATTCCGATCGTGCTCGGCATGATGGCTTTCGGAACTTCGAAGTGGCCGAACCCGGGCCCGTGGAACCTCGGCGGTGGCGTTTTCAAGCTGTTCTGCATTCTGTCGATTATCGGCATGGCGATCATCTTCTACATCGCGGTTCAACCGCCAAACGACAAGGTGCTCTACATCACCATCGGCTTCATCATCTTGACCGCCGTGCTCTGGTTCGGCTTCGAGAACCGCCGCTTCCAGGGTCCGCCGATCGGTGAGCAGATAGCGGCGCGCCAGGCGGCGATCAAGGCGGCCGAGCAGGCGGTCGGCGAGACCGGCAACTGACCTTCGCTTCATGACCATGGCCGGCGCAATGCCGGCCATGGTCTCGTTTTTTCCCTTTCAAATCGACAGCACTGGAGCGCCAAAGGAATGGCCGGGAATTTCTCGTTCGATCAGTTGAAGAAGGCGGTCTCGAACGGCGAGATCGACACGGTGCTGGCCTGCATCGTCGATATGCAGGGCCGGCTCTCGGGAAAACGCTTCCTGGCCCAGTATTTCGTCGATTCCGCGCATGGCGAGACGCATGGCTGCAACTATCTGCTCGCCTGCGACATCGATATGGAGCCGGTACCGGGCTACAAGGCGGCGAGCTGGTCGAAGGGCTATGGCGACTTCGTCATGAAGCCCGACCTGTCGACGCTCCGGCGCATTCCGTGGCTGGAGAAGACGGCGCTGGTTATTTGCGATGTGCTCGACCATCACACGCATGAGGATCTTGGGCACTCACCCCGCGCGATCCTCAAGAAACAAGTCAAGCGCCTGCAGGAGCGCGGCTATATCGGCTATTTCGCCTCCGAGCTCGAATTGTACCTGTTCAGCGAAACCTACGAGTCGGCCCGCAAGAAGCACTGGCAGGGGCTCGACAGCGCCTCGCCCTATATCGGCGACTACCAGATCGGCATCACCACCAAGGAAGAAGGCGTCATGCGCCGGCTTCGCAACGAGATGGAGGCGGCCGGCATTCCGATCGAGAACTCCAAGGGCGAGTGGGGCCCCGGCCAGGAAGAGATCAATGTGCGCTATGCCGAAGCGCTCGACATGGCCGACCGCCACGTCATCCTGAAGAACGGCGCCAAGGAAATCGCCGATTCCGAAGGCAAGGCCATCTCCTTCATGGCCAAGTACAATTACGGGCTCGCCGGCAATTCCAGCCACATCCACAATTCGCTGTGGAGCGCCGACGGCAAGACGCCGCTGTTCTTCGACAAGAAGGCCGAGTGGACGCTGTCGAGCCTCGGCCAGCAATGGGCGGCCGGCCAGCTCAAATACGCCAAGGAGTTCACCTGGTTCCTGGCGCCCTACATCAACTCCTACAAGCGCTTCCAGGCAGGCACCTTCGCGCCGACCAAGATCATGTGGAGCGAGGACAATCGCACCGCAGGCTTCCGGCTCTGCGGCGAGGGCACCAAGGGCATCCGCATGGAATGCCGCATCGGCGGCGCCGACCTCAATCCTTATCTCGCCTTCGCGGCGCTGATCGCGTCGGGCCTCGCCGGCATTGACGAGAAGCTGGAACTGCAGAAGCCTTTCGTCGGCGATGCCTACCAGGCCTCGCGACTTCCCGAGATCCCGAAGACGCTGCGCGACGCGACCGAGACGCTGGCCAAGTCGAAGATGCTGAAGCAGGCCTTCGGCGAGGAGGTAATCGAGCACTATGTGCACACCGCCCGCTGGGAGCAGTTCGAATACGACCGCCGCATCACGGATTGGGAACTGCATCGGGGCTTCGAGCGGTATTAAGCTGCCGCGTCAGCGTCGGCACTGCCCATCACCCTTAACCTCTCCCGTGAGGACGAGGAGAGGGGTAGCGGGCGTCGGAACGCTTCCCTTCTCCCCGTCACTATGCGGGAGAAGGTGCCGGCAAGCGGATGAGGGCAGGCCATGCGCATATCGATTGTTGTAAAACTGCGAGGACTTATAAAATGACCGAAACGGTCAAGCTGAAATCCCCCATCGACGGCTCGATCTATGCCGAGCGGCCGGTCGCGACCGACCACGCGATCAACGCGGCGGTCGAGCGCGCCAGGGCGGCGCGGGAGAAATGGGCCGAAACGCCGGTCGTCGAGCGCGGCAAATACATGCTGGCGATGCTCGAGGCGCTGTTCGCCATGACCGACGAGATCGTGCCGGAGATCGCCTGGCAGATGGGGCGGCCGGTGCGCTACGGCGGCGAGTTCGGCGGCGTCAAGGAACGCACCAACTACATGGTCGAGATCGCTGAACAGGCACTCAAGCCGGTCATGGCCTCCAATCCGAAGGAGGGTTTTCGGCGCTATGTGAAGAAGGTGCCGCTCGGCGTCGTGCTGGTGATCGCGCCTTGGAACTATCCCTATCTCACCGCCGTCAACACCATCGTGCCGGCGCTGATGGCCGGCAGCGCCGTCATCCTCAAGCACGCGGCACAGACGTTGCTCGTCGGCGAACGCTTCCAGCAGGCTTTCGACAGAGCGGGGCTGCCCCTGGGGCTGTTCCAGAACCTCGTCATGAACCATGCCCAGACCGAGAAGCTGCTCGGCTCCGGCAAGATCGACCATGTCAACTTCACCGGATCGGTCGGCGGCGGCCGCGCCATCGAGGAGGCGGCGGCCGGCACCTTCATGACGCTCGGCCTCGAACTCGGCGGCAAGGATCCGGCCTATGTGCTGCCCGACGCCAAGCTGGACCATGCGGTCGCCAATCTTGTCGACGGCGCCTTCTACAATTCCGGCCAGTGCTGTTGCGGCATAGAGCGCGTCTATGTGCACGAGAAGGTCTATGACGAGTTCGTCGAAGGTTTCGTCGCCGAGACGAAGAAGTATGTCGTCGGCAATCCGCTGGAACAGGCGACCACGATGGGCCCGATGGCGCAGGCGCGCTTCGCCGACCTGATCCGCGAGCAGAAGGCCGAGGCGCTGCGCAAAGGCGCGACCGCACATATCAACATGAGGGTCGAGAACGACAGGGCGGGCTCGCCCTATCTGGCGCCGGAAGTGCTGACAGAAGTCGACCACCAGATGAGCGTCATGCGCGAGGAAAGTTTTGGGCCGATCGTCGGCATCATGAAGGTGCGCAACGACGAGGAGGCGATCGCGCTGATGAACGACAGCCCCTATGGGCTGACCGCGTCGATCTGGACACGCGACACCGAGCGCGCGATCGCCATCGGCGACCGCGTCGAGACCGGCACCGTGTTCATGAACCGCTGTGACTATCTGGACCCGGCGCTGGTCTGGACCGGCGTCAAGGACACCGGCAAGGGCGCGGCGCTCTCGGCCATCGGTTACGACAATCTGACCCGGCCGAAATCCTATCACCTGCGCGAAACGATCTGACCTTTCGAAAGACAAAAATGTCCAAGCTGATCTCCAAATGGAACTACCCCACCACCGTCCGCTTCGGCGCCGGGCGCATCAAGGAATTGCCTGATGTGCTCAATGCGACGGGCATCAAGCGGCCGCTCTTCGTCACCGATCCGGGCCTTGCGAAACTGCCCGTCGTCGCCTCGACGCTGAAGATCTTCGACGATGCCAAGATCCCATACGGCGTCTTCTCGGAGGTGAGGCCCAACCCGGTGGAGTCCAATCTCACCGCCGGCATCGCGGTGTTCAAGAAGGGCAAGCATGACGGCGTCATCGCCTTCGGCGGCGGCTCCGCGCTCGACCTCGGCAAGCTCATCGCCTTCCAGGCCGGGCAGACACGGCCCGTTTGGGATTTCGAGGATATCGGCGACTGGTGGACCCGGGCCAATTCGGACTTGATTGCGCCGATCATCGCGGTGCCGACCACGGCGGGCACGGGGTCCGAGGTTGGCCGCGCCGGCGTCATTACCAATGAGGAGACCCATACCAAGAAGGTCATCTTCCATCCGAAGCTTCTGCCGGCGATCGTCATTGCCGATCCGGAACTGTCGGTCGGAATGCCGCCCTTCATCACGGCCGGCACCGGCATGGACGCGCTGGCGCACTGCCTGGAGGCCTATTGCGCGCCGGGCTATCATCCGATGGCCGACGGCATCGCGGTGGAAGGCATAAGGCTAGTGTTCGAGAACCTGCCGAAGGCTTTCGCCAACGGCAAGGATCTGGTTGCGCGCGCCCATATGATGAGCGCGGCGGCCATGGGCGCCACCGCTTTCCAGAAGGGGTTGGGGCCATCCATTCGCTGTCGCATCCGATCGGCGCGCTCTACGACACCCATCACGGCATGACCAACGCGGTGTTCATGCCCTATGTGCTGGCCTTCAACCGCGAGGCGATCGAGGATCGTATCGCACGGCTCGCCGCCTATTGCGGCATCAAGGGCGGCTTCGACGGCTTCGCCAAGGCCATCATCAAGCTGCGTAAGGAGCTCAAGGTGCCGCACGCGCTGCCCGGCCTGATCAAGGGGCTCGACATGGACAAGAAGCGCAAGACCCTGATCGCCGATATGGCGGTGGTCGACCCGACCGCCGGCGGCAACCCCGTGAAGCTCACCAAGAAAGCAGCGCTGACGCTGCTCGAAAATGCCATCGCCGGCTCCGTCTGAGAAGCCGGCCTCGATGCCGAGGAGTTGAATAAGGGAACACTCGAGAAAAAGGGAGGAGGGGCAAAATCAAGGCAGCTAACCATTAGCCGGAAAATTAAGCGCGGGCTAATTGCTACAGTCCGTTAAAAAGAGTTAACTTTTTTCGCTGTGGGGCTCCGGTTTCAAAAAGCCTTCATCTGGCTGTCACACGAAAACGATACCCGCATCGCAGGCGCTTAGCGCGCCAGTTCAACGGAGAGAACACATGTTCAAGTTCATGGGGAAAGTGCTTTCCCTCTCGGCCGCGGCGCTCTTCGCGTCGACGGTGATTTCGTCCGCCGCTTCGATGGACGATCTCGTCAAGGCCGCGAAGGCGGAAGGCCAGCTCACTGTCATCGCGCTTCCGCATGACTGGTGCGGCTACGGGGCAGTGATCGACGCTTTCAAGGCTAAGTATCCGGAAATCACCATCAACGAACTCAACCCCGACGCCGGCTCTGGCGACGAGGTCGAGGCGATCAAGGCCAACAAGGACAACAAGGGCCCACAGGCCCCTGACGTCATCGACGTCGGCCTGTCCTTCGGTCCGACCGCCAAGAAAGACGGTCTGATTCAAGCTTACAAGGTATCGACCTGGGATTCGATCCCGGACAGCGCCAAGGATGCCGATGGTTTTTGGACGGGCGACTATTACGGCGTGCTGTCGTTCTTGGTGAACAAGGATCTTGTGAAGGAAGCTCCGGCTGACTGGGCAGACCTGCTGAAGTCAGATTATGCCAACACCGTCGCCCTCGCCGGGGATCCGCGTGCCTCGAACCAAGCGATCCAGGCGGTCTACGCCGCCGGCCTGTCCGGTGGTGCCGCTGCTGGTGAAGCAGCCGGCACAGCAGGTCTCGACTTCTTCAAGAAGCTCAATGCCGCTGGCAATTTTGTGCCGGTCATCGGCAAGCCAGCCACGCTGGCCCAAGGTCAGACCCCGATCCTGGTCACCTGGGACTACAACGCGCTTGCCGGCCGCGACACGCTGAAGGGCAATCCGCCGGTCGACGTCGTTGTGCCTAAGACCGGCGTCGTTGCCGGCGTCTATGTGCAGGCGATCAGCGCTTACGCGCCGCATCCGAATGCCGCCAAGCTCTGGCTCGAGTACCTTTACTCCGACGAAGGTCAGATTGGCTGGCTGAAGGGTTACTGCCATCCGATCCGGTTCAACGACCTCGCCAAGAACGGCAAGCTTCCGGCCGATGTGATGGCCAAGCTGCCGCCGGCCGAAGCCTACGCGTCGGCCGTGTTCCCGACCCTCGACGAGCAGGGTAAGGCCAAGGAGGCGATCACCAAGAACTGGGACGCCACTGTCGGCGCCAACGTGAAGTAACGGAATGAAATGGCCGGGCGGCTCTGGCCGCCCGGCGCTTCTCCCAGACGGTAGCCTGCGCATGACCGACCTCTCGCTCTCCAACCAGACAATTGCGGGAAAGACCGCACCGCCCAGCGAAGCGCGCGCGTTGCGGCTGCCGACGCAATGGATCGGCGTTGCGCCCTTCTTCATCTTCGCGGTCATGTTTCTCATCCTGCCCACGCTCTACCTGATGCTGGGCGCGTTCCAGAATGAGGCTGGTGAGTTCACGCTGGAAAATCTCATCGCCCTGTCGGAGCCAAATATCGTTGCGGCCTACTTGATTTCGATCAAGGTCAGCCTGGCATCGGCGCTCATCGGAGCCTTCGCCGGCCTGGCTATCGCCGTTGCCATCGTGCGCGGCGGCTTGCCCAATTGGATACGGTCGGCGACACTGACCTTTTCCGGGGTAGCCTCCAATTTTGCCGGCGTCCCTCTGGCATTTGCCTTCCTCGCAACGCTTGGACGCCTCGGCCTCGCCACGGTGATCCTCAACGCCGTGTTTGGCCTCAACATCTACGCGCATGGCTTCAACATCTTGTCGTTCTGGGGCCTCACGCTGACCTACGTCTATTTCCAGATTCCGCTGATGGTGGTCATTATCGTGCCAGCGATAGACGGACTGAAGAAGGAATGGGGCGAGGCTGCCGCGACACTTGGCGCGACGACGGCCCAGTACTGGCGGATGGTCGTGATCCCGGTGATCTGGCCGAGCTTCCTCGGCACCGTTATCCTCCTGTTCGCCAACGCCTTCGGAGCGATTGCCACCGCCTATGCGTTGACCGGCTCGTCGCTCAACATCGTGCCCATCCTCCTCTACGCGCAAATCCGCGGCGACGTGCTTCACAACGCGCATCTCGGGTATGCGATCGCCTTCGGCATGATTGTCATCACCGGCCTCGCCAATGTCTTTTACATCTGGTTCCGGACGCGTTCGGAGAGGTGGCTGAAATGAAGACCGGACGCTTCTGGGCCTGGGTCGTCTTCATCCTTGGCGCGGCCTATTTCTTTATCCCGCTGATCGCGACTGCGGAATTCTCGATGCGCATGCGTCGCGGCGCCTACTCGTTCGACGCCTATCAGATCGTGCTTGGCGACGCCCGCTTCCAGGCGACATTCATGTACTCGGTGGTTGCCGCCATATTCACCATCATCCTCGGCGTGCTGGTGGTGGTGCCGGCGGCTTATTGGATCCGGCTGCGCCTGCCGCAGCTCAGGCCGATCGTCGAGTTCATCACGCTGCTGCCGCTTGTCATCCCGGCGATCGTCATCGTGTTCGGCTACATCAGGATGTACGGCTCGAATTCGCCGCTGCCGTTCCTGGCGAACGATACGGCCACCAACGCCCTGCTGGTGATCGGCTACGCGACGTTGTCGCTGCCGTATATGTATCGGGCGGTCGATACAGGCCTTCGCACCATCGATGTGCGCACGCTGACGGAAGCGGCGCAGATCCTCGGCGCCGGTTGGCCCACTATCATTACTCGGGTGATTCTGCCAAACGTGCTGATCGCCGTGCTCTCCGGCGCCTTTCTGACTTTTGCCATCGTCATCGGCGAGTTCACGATGGCCAGCCTGCTCAATCGTCCGGCCTTCGGCCCCTATCTGCAGAACATCGGCGCCAACCGCGCCTATGAACCGGCGGCGCTTGCCATCATCGCCTTTGCCATTACCTGGGGCTGTATGTCACTGATCCAGATCCTGTCCCGCTTCGCGCCGAAATCGGCGAACCGACCGAACTGAAAGCAAAAGCCATGGCCGAGCCGTTCCTCTCCATCCAGCATGTGCGAAAATCCTTCGGCGCCACGACCGTGGTCGAGGATTTCAATCTCGACGTCGAGCCGGGTGAATTCGTCTCCTTCCTCGGCCCGTCCGGCTGCGGCAAGACGACGGTGCTGCGCATGGTCGCCGGCTTCGAGGAGCCGTCGGGAGGTAAGATCGTCGTCGGCGGCAAGGACATCACCCGGTTGAAGCCCAACCAGCGCAATGTCGGCATGGTGTTCCAGGCCTATGCGCTGTTCCCGAACCTGACGGTCGCGCAGAATATCGGCTTCGGCCTCAAGGTGGCGGGCATGTCGAAGCCGGCCATCGATTCCCGAGTGGCCGAGATGCTCGACATCATCAAGCTGCCGCAGATGGCTGACCGCTATCCCTACCAGCTCTCGGGCGGCCAGCAGCAGCGCATCGCGCTCGCGCGGGCGATTGCCCCGAAACCCAAACTGCTGCTGCTCGACGAACCGCTGTCAGCGCTCGACGCCAAGGTGCGCGTGTCGCTGCGCGAGGAAATCCGCTCGATCCAGAAGAAGCTCGGCATCACCACAATCTTCGTCACGCATGACCAGGAAGAGGCGTTGTCGATCTCCGACCGCATCGCGGTGATGTATGGCGGCAGGGCCGAGCAGGTCGGCACGCCATTCGAGATCTACAACCGGCCGGCGACCAAGTTCGTCGCCAATTTCGTCGGCACGCTCAACGTGCTGGAAGGCAAGGTCACCGACGCCGCCTCGGGCAAGGTGCAGGTCAACAGCCAGGAAGTCTCGCTAAAGGGCAAGCTCAACGGCTCCAAGTCCGGCGACACACTGTCGCTCGCGCTGCGGCCGGAAGCGATTTCACTGGGGCGGCAGCCCGGGCATGACGCCAGCCTGTCCGGCGAAATCGCCGAAGTGCATTTCCTCGGCTCTGTGATCCGCGTGCGCGTCGGCATCGGCGGCAACACGGTGTCGCTCGACACATTCAACAATTCGACGACGCCGCCGCCGGTCGTCGGCGACAAGGCGGACATTTCGTTTTCGTCGGGCGATATGCTGGTTCTGCACTAGGCTGTGTTGATATTCAGGTGAGGCCGGCCTGCAAATGGCGGTCTCCTGCGCTTCTGGCCTGACAAATCAACAGTATCCTAGCTCGAGGTACTGCCAAGCCTCGTGTTTCATCGTTACGATGAGCCATGGCCCTCTTCGAGCTCACCCTCATCCTGCTTCTGATCGCCGTCGCGCTGACGGCGCTGTCGCGCCGTCTCGAGATACCCTATCCGTCGCTGCTGGCGCTTGCAGGCGTTGCGCTGGCCTTCGTGCCGGGCGCACCAACGATCGAGATCGATCCGGAACTGGCGCTGGCGCTGTTCATCGCGCCGGTGCTGCTCGACGCCGCCTATGACACCTCGCTGCGCGACCTGAAACGCTACCGGCTGTCGCTGCTGCTTCTGGCGCTCGGCGCCGTCGTGTTCACCACCGTGGTGGTTGCCTTCGTAGGCTGGAAGATGGCCGGCCTTCCGATCGCGGCGGCGATCGCGCTAGGCGCCATCGTCGCTCCGCCGGACGCGGTCGCGGCGAGTGCCGTGCTCGGCCAGTTCAGGGTGCCGCACCGCATCACAGCCATTGTGCAGGGCGAGAGCCTGCTCAACGATGCCACCGCGCTGCTGATCTACCGGATATCGGTTTCGGCGGCCATCGGCTCGGTCATGCTTAAGGACGCAGTGCCCGTCATCCTGCTTGCGACGATCGGCAGCGTCGTCGCCGGCTATGTGTTCGGCCGAGTGTCGCTGCTCGCGCTGACGCGCATCGAGGATGCGGCAAGCAGCACCGTGGTGCAGTTCGCCGGAACCTTCGCCGTCTGGATCATTGCCGACAAGCTCGGTCTCTCCGCTATCATCACCATCGTCGTCTATGCGATCACCATCGCGCGGACCGCGCCACGCCGGATGTCCGCGAGGCGGCGCGTCAGCACCTATTCGGTCTGGGAGTCGGCCGTCTTCGTGCTCAATGTCTTAGCTTTCGTGCTGATGGGCCTGCAGGCTCGATCAATCGTCGGCCGGCTCTCCGGCGACGGGCAAGGCGAGGCCTTCCTCTTCGCTGCCACCGTGCTGGCCGTCGTCATCGTTGCGCGTCTCGTTTGGGTGATGGGCTACGTTGCGGTGATAAAGCAGTTTAAGCGTTTCGACGGCGAAGGGCAGAAGCGGGATGCGCCGACGTTTCGCGGCGCGGTGCTTGTCGGCTGGTGCGGCATGCGCGGGCTGGTGACGCTGGTGGTGGCCATCGCCTTGCCCGCCGACTTTCCCGGCCGCGACCCGATCGTGCTGGCGGCCTTCGCCGTCGTGCTCGGAACGCTTGTGCTGCAGGGCATGAGCCTGAAGCCGCTGCTGCGCCGGCTCAACTTCGAACGGGATACCTCGATCGACCGCGAAGTGGCCGAGGCCCGGGTGGCCATCATGCAGGCGGCGCTTGATGTGCTGAGCCGCAAGACCTCGTCCGCTGCCGCGGTCGTACGTGAACAATACGAGGCGCAACGCCGGATCGCCGAAAATCCGGACGATGCGCAAGCCGCGACGGAATACGACCGATTGCGTCTTTACGCCATCAAGCGGCAGCGTGACAGGCTGGAGGAGCTGCGCAGCAACGGCACGATCGGCGACGAGGCCTATCACCGGCTGGAAGAGGAGATCGACTGGTCAGAACTGGCGGCGGCTCCCGCCGGAAGCTTCCAGCCGCTCACCACCTGACGGATTTCAGCGAAAGCGTGGGCGTTTGCGGTGGCGATTCACCGCAGCGCCTGCCCGGGATTGCATCAGCACACGGAGATAGAGCGGATCGCCTCCGTGGGAAAGCGAAACGGTTTGGCAAACGTGGTTCGCAGGCAGCATTGGACTATTCCGCTCGTCCTCGCGGTCCATTGAAACGCTGACGGCGAGGGGCTACTGCGATCCTCAGAAGTGAGCCGGTTAATCAATGAAGCTGATCAGCTACAACATCCAGTATGGCTACGGCAGCGACGGGCGCTATGATCTTTCCCGCGCCGCCAGGCTGGTGGACGGCGCCGACATCATCGCGCTGCAGGAGGTCGAGCGGCATTGGCTGCGAACCAATGAGGACGACCAGCCCGAGGTCCTGTCAAGGCTGTTGCCCGACTATTACTGGGTCTATGGCCCCGCCTTCGACATGGACGCCAGCGAGAAGCGCGACGGTCGCGTCGTCAACCGCCGGCGGCAGTTCGGCACGATGGTGCTGTCGAAGCTGCCGATCGTCTGGTCGCGGCTGCATGCACTGCCGATGCGCCGCACGCTGAGACCGCTCAACACCCGCAACGCGGCGCTGGAATGCATGATCCGCACGCCGGCTGGGCCGGTGCGGGTGCTTTCCCTGCATCTTGCCCATATCGCCGCCGAGGAGCGGCTGGAGCAGATCGACTATCTGCTGGCCGAGCATCGTCGAGCGCCATCCGATGGCGGCCCGTGGAGCGGCGCCGACGACGAGCCGCAGCGCAACTGGTCGAACGGCCAGGCGGAGCCCGCAAACCCTCAGGCGGCGATCTGGCTTGGCGATTTCAACATGGAGCCGGGCAGCGCCGAATACCGGCGTATTACCGGCAGCATGCCGTATCATCCCGGCGCGGCCTATATCGACGGCTTCGTCGATGCCGCCGCCGTCGCCAGCGAGCCTGGGCCGGATTTCCACACGCATGAAAAGATCATCGACGGCAGGCTGGCGAAACGCCGGCTCGACCATTGCTTCGTCGGCGGCATGCTGGCCAGGCGCGTCCGTTCGGTGACAGCGGATATCGGCGCGGTGGCATCAGACCATTTTCCGCTAAGGGTCGAGATCGACCTGGAAACGCCGGGCATCGGCTCAAGTCTGGCGGGCAGGTGAGGCGGGCATGACGCTGTTCGTCTTCCTGGCTGTGCTCTCGGCGGCAGCCATGCACGCGATCTGGAACGCGCTGGTCAAGGTGCATCTCGACCGCTTCCTGTCGATCACGCTGATGACGCTCGGCATGGGCGCCGCGGCGCTCGTGGTGCTGCCCTTTGTCGAGATGCCGAAGGCCGAGGTCTGGCCATTCATCCTCGCCTCGGTCTTCTTCCACATGGGCTACCGGACATTCCTGATCGGCGCTTACAAGGCCGGCGATTTCGCCCAGACCTATCCGCTGGCGCGCGGCACCGCGCCGCTGCTCTCGGCGCTGGGCGGCATTGTGTTGGTCGGGGAGGTGCCTGCGCCGCTTGCCATCCTCGGCATCGTGCTGTTGTCGATCGGCACGCTGGTCATGTCGTTTCGCGGCGGCGCGCATCTGGAAAGGCTCAATCTGCGCGCCGTCGGCTTCGCGCTTGGCACATCGATCTTCATCGCCAGCTACACGCTTTCCGACGGCAGCGGCGCGCGGCTGGCGGCGACCGCGACGAGCTACGCCGCCTGGCTGTTCGTCTGCGATGCGACGTGGGCGCTGGTGCTGTGCATCGTCTTTCGCGGATCGCAATCGCTTCCGGTGCTGGCCCGCGACTGGAAGGCTGGGCTGTTCACCGGCGTGCTCAGCGGCGCGGCCTACTGGATCGTCATGTGGGCGATGACCAAAGCGCCGATCGCGTCAGTTGCGTCGCTGCGTGAAACCTCGATCCTGTTCGCCATGCTGATCTCGGTGCTGGCGCTGGGCGAGAAGATGACCGCCTGGCGCGCCACGGCCGCGCTCGGCATCGTCGCCGGTGTCGTCGCGCTGAGAATGGGTTGATTGCCATTCACCCGAACACGGTCATCACCTGGCCGCGCTCGCTGGTGAGGTTCAAGGCGGTCCTCCTTTTGTGTCCCCAAAAGGAGCGATATGTTCCACGGCGGGCAAAGGAGAACGGGACAGCTGCCGGTTTTAAGCCGGCGAGCGGTCACATTTGCGTCACCTCGAGATCGATGACCATCAGCCCCTCGGTGCCGTGTTCAAGCGCGGCGACAAGGCGCGCGCCGGCGCGCTGATGCGCCTCGTGCACGAGATAGGCGTCACGGGCGACGGCATCGCGAAAGTCGATGGTGAAACCGTGCGTTAGACCGCGCGCGAAAGGCTCGGGACTGACATTGGCGCTGAAATGCACCTTGCCCATGCCGTCGATGACGGCGCGCAGCGCTTCGAGGTCGGCATGGATCGCCGCGCGTTCGGTTTCAGGAACGTCATCGCGAAAGCGGACAAAGACGCAGTGGCGGATCATCGTTGATGCCTCAAGCCGCCTGATTGCCCTTGAACACGGCCGGCGGCAACGGCTCGCGGCCTAGGATGAGGTCGGCACCCTTTTCGCCGATCATGATGGTCGGCGCATTGGTGTTGGAAGAGGGGACTCGCGGCATCACCGACGCATCGCAGACGCGCAAGCCCTCGATGCCGCGCAGCCTGAGATCGGGTGTCACCACCGCCATCGCGTCATGGCCCATGCGGCAGGTGCCGACAGGATGATGATCGGTCTTGGAGGTGCGGCAGGCATAATCGAAGAGATCGGCGTCGCTCTGCAGGTTCGGACCCGGAAGCACCTCGCGCAACACATAGGGCTGCAGCGCCTTCTGCCGCATGATCTCGCGCGCCAGCCTGAGGCCCTTGATCGACATGTCGCGGTCATACGGGTCGGACCAGTAGTTCGGATCGATCAGCGGGTGGTCGGCCGGGTCGGCGCTCTTCAGCCGCACCGTGCCGCGCGAGCGGGGACGCAGGAAGGCGGAGTTCAGCGTCACGCCCGGGTTCTTCAGCTTCTCGACGCCGGCCTCGATGCCGGAGCCGAGACCGAGATGGAACTGGATGTCGGGCGAGGCGGCCGTCGGGTCGGCGTACCAGAAGCCGCCGGTCTCGAACAGGCTCGAGGCAACGGGACCCTTCTTGAGTAAGAGGTACTGCAGCCCGGCCCATAGGGTGCGGTGCAGCTTCGCGTAATTGTCATAGGTGTGGTCGCCGGTGCATTCGGCGATGACGAAGAGATCGAGATGATCTTGCATGTTGGAGCCGACGCCTGGCAGGTCATGCACCGGCGTGACGCCGACCGATTTCAGATGATCGGCCGGGCCGATGCCCGACTGCATCAGGAGCTTGGGCGAGCCGATCGCGCCTGACGAGACGATCACCTCGCGTTCGGCGCGCAGGATGGTCTTTTCGCCACCTGGCCTGTCGACGACCTCGACTCCGATAGCGCGGCCCTTCTCGACGACGACGCGGGTGACGAGAACGTCCGTCCGCACCGTCAAATTCTTGCGGGCGCGGATCGGCTTCAGATAGGCGACGGAGGCGGACGAGCGCCGCGCGTTCTTTTGGGTCAGCTGGTAGTAACCGACGCCTTCTTGGGCAGCGCCATTGAAGTCCGGGTTGAAGGGTATGCCCATTTCCTGTCCGGCGCGGAAATAGGCCTCGCAGATCGGCAGCGGCGAGATCGGATTGGAGACGCCGAGCGGACCCTGGTCGCCATGGAAATCGTTGGCGAAGCGCTGGTTGTTCTCGGCGCGCTTGAAATAGGGCAGCACGTCGCGATAGCCCCAGCCGGCGACCCCCTCTTCCTTCTCCCAAGCGTCGTAGTCGCGGGCATTGCCGCGCGTGTAGATCTGGGCGTTGATCGACGAGCCGCCGCCGACGACCTTGGCCTGCGTGTACCAGAAGACGCGGTCCTTCATGTTTCTCTGCGGCACGGTCGACCAGCCCCAGGAGGCGATGCCCTTTGTCATCTTGGCGAAGCCGGCCGGCATGTGGATCAGCGGATGCCAATCCTTGCCGCCGGCTTCCAGGAGCAGGACGGAATTGCCCGGATCCTCGCTCAGCCGGTTGGCGAGAACGCAGCCGGCCGGGCCGGCGCCAACAATGATGTAGTCAGCCATTGTTCCTCACAAGCGTGGCACCGAGAGCGCGCCGTCGACATCGATGACCGATCCGGTCGAAAAGCCGAATTTGCCGGAGGCGAGCGCCGCAACCACGGCGCCGATGTCGGCGGCTTCGCCCCAGCGTTTTGCCGGCACCAGGCCGTCCTCGATCAGCGCGTCATATTTGGCGGAGACGCCAGCGGTCATATCGGTGCGGATGATGCCCGGCCGTACCTCGAACACGCCGATGTTCTCGGGCGCGAGCCGCAGCGCCAGATTCTTCACCCACATTGAAAGGCCGGCTTTGGAAATGCAGTAGTCGGCTCGTTCCGGCGAAGCCATGTTGGCGCTGACTGAAGTGATGGTGATGATCGATCTGGCTGAGCCGGCAGATGCCGCCAGCATAGCCTTGGCGATGGCCTGGCTGAGGAACACCGTGCCGCGCAGATTGATATTCAGCGCGCGGTCGAAATTCTCCGGCTTAAGCTCCAGCAGGTCGCCGCGGACAACGGCGCCGATGCCGGCATTGTTGACCAGGCAATCGATGCGACCGAAGGCGCGCATGGCTGCCTCGACCAGTTTCGAATGGCCGGCGAGATCCGCGATGTCGCATTGGGCGTAAGTGAAATTCGCGCCCCG
Organism: Mesorhizobium sp. M2A.F.Ca.ET.046.03.2.1; assembly: GCF_003952425.1. Classification (NCBI taxonomy): domain Bacteria; kingdom Pseudomonadati; phylum Pseudomonadota; class Alphaproteobacteria; order Hyphomicrobiales; family Phyllobacteriaceae; genus Mesorhizobium; species Mesorhizobium sp. M2A.F.Ca.ET.046.03.2.1. The sequence goes on from NZ_CP034449.1 coordinate 4,824,706, forward strand.
CCCCACGATCGTGTCGGCAAGGCCGTCGGCAGGTCTCTCGGCAAGGTCGGCCACCAGAATGTCGAAGCCGGCATCCGCCAATGCCTCGGCGCAGGCGAGCCCTATGCCGCGCGCGCCGCCGGTGACGATGGCTGCCGGGCGAGTCATGCCGCAAGCTCCGTCTTTCGAAGGTAATCAGCAACCCGCAGCGCCTGCGCCGCGATCGACAGCGCCGGATTGACCGCGGCGGAGGTCGGCAGGAACCCGCCGTCGACGATGAACAGGTTCCGGTGATCCCAGGCGCGGCAGAAGGGGTCGAGCGGCGAGGTGGCCGGGTCGTTGCCCATCTTCACCGTGCCGCATTGGTGCGAGGGCGTGCGCTTGTCGAAGGGGCGCGACAGCACGATTGGATAGCCGCAGGCGCGCAGGTTCTCGCGCATCACCTTGGTCAGGCCTTCCAGCGACTGCATGTTGGAGCGCCGCCACTGCATGACGATCTCCTTGCCGTCGACCATGATGCGGCTTTCGGGATCGGGCAGGTCCTCGCACATCAGGTACCAGTCGACGGCGTGGCCGGCCATGAAGTCGAGCACGAATTTCGGCATCGTCTTCACATTGGCCTTGAGCATGTTGCCGTCGATCTTGCCGAGCAGTTGCACATTGCCGAGCGGCTTGCCGCCCTTGCCGTCCGACAGATAGTAGTCGTTGAGCATCAGCGTCTTCTGGTAGACGCTATTGTTGCGGCGGCGCGGATCGATCGCCAGCATGGCGCTCGAATTGTGGTTCATGAAATTGCGTCCGACCTGGTCGGAGCTGTTGGCGAGGCCTTTGCCTTTCGCCGAGGGCGAGCGCAGCAGGATGGCGGCCGAGTTGATCGCGCCGGCGGAGAGGATGACGAGCTTCGGCGACAGCGTCTTTTGCGCGCCGTTCTGGGTATAGTGGATGGCGGTGATCGTCTTGCCGTCCGGCGCGGTTTCGAGCCAGTCGACATGGGCGCCGGTTTCCAGGCGGATGTTCGGATCCGTCAGCGCCTCGGCCAGCGGGCCGGTCTGCGCGTCGATCTTGCCCTGGCCGGTGTTGGGGAAGGCGTCCCAGCCGGTCTTGCCTTCCTTCAGCCAGGTCTCGATGTCGACGCCGAGCGGCAGCGATGCCGGATGCAGACCGAGACCTTTCAACTCGGCGCGGGCGCGGGCGATCGGCGGCTCGTCCGGCACCGGCTTGAAGGGATAGGGGATTGAATGGAACGGCTCGGTCGGGTCTTCGCCGAGCGCGCCGCGCACGCGAAAGAGCTGCTCGGCCTTCGAATACCAGGGCTCGAACTCGTCATAGGAAAACGGCCAGGCCGGCGAGACGCCGCCGAAATGCTCGAGCTCGGAGAAATCCTCCTTGCGGTAGCGGATCAGGACGGCGCCGAAGAACTTCGAATTGCCGCCGACATAGTAGTAATTGCCGGGGTTGAAGGGCGCGCCTCCGGCCTCGCGCCACATCTCCTTCGGCCGGTAGTGCTCGTCCAGGAAAATCGATCGCGTCGAGCGCGCATGCGGTGTCGCGGGCAGCGGCTCGCCGCGCTCCAGGATGAGGATCGAGGCACCGCTGCCGGCCAAGCCGGAGGCGATCGTGGCGCCGCCGATGCCGGAGCCGATGATGACGATATCCGCGTTTGTCATAGCTTTTAAAGTATGCGCTTCTCGGTCGCCGGGTCGAAGAACACCGCCTTGCTGAGGTTGAAGGCCAAGGGCGTGCTGGTGCCGGGCTGGATCCTGGCATCGGCTCTCAGCCGCGCCACCACGCCCTTGCCGCCGAGATTGGTGACGGCGAAGGTGTCGGAGCCGGCCGGCTCCACCACCTCGATATGGCAGTCGGCGGTGGCGATGGCGGACCCGTTGCGTTCCGCGCCTTCCGGATCGGTCAGCGCTTCGGGACGGACACCGAAGATGACCTGCTTGTCCTTGAAGGCCGACAGACCGGCGGGCGCGCCGGGCATCGGCAGCACGATCGGCTGGCGCGACTCGCGGTCCAGCACCACCGAAAGGCCGGCGCCATTGCCGTCGATCTTGGCCGGGATCAGGTTCATCGCCGGCGAGCCCATGAAGTCGGCGACGAAGATGTTGGTCGGGTTGTTGTAGATCTCGGCCGGCGTGCCGAATTGCTGCACCTCGCCGTCGCGCATCACCGCGATCTTGGTCGCCAAGGTCATCGCCTCGATCTGGTCGTGCGTGACATAGACAATGGTCGTGCCGGTGGTGGCATGCAGGCGCTTGATCTCGATGCGCATGTCGACACGCAGCTTGGCGTCGAGGTTGGAGAGCGGCTCGTCGAACAGGAAGAGTTTCGGGTCGCGCACCAGCGCCCGGCCCATGGCGACGCGCTGGCGCTGGCCGCCGGAAAGCTGGCTGGGCTTGCGGTTGAGCAGGTGGCCGATCTGCAGGATCTTGGCGACCTTGTCGATCGCCGCCTGGCGCTCCGCCGCCGGCACGCCGCGCATCTCCATGCCGAAGGCGATGTTTCCGGCAACCGTCATGTTGGGGTAGAGCGCGTAGCTCTGGAACACCATGGCGATGTCGCGCTTCGAAGGGTGCAGATCGTTGATGGCGCGGCCATCGACGCGGATCTCGCCCTCGGTGATCTGCTCCAGACCGGCGATGGTGTTGAGCAGCGTGGATTTGCCGCAGCCGGACGGGCCGACCAGCACCAGGAAGCCGCCCTTTTCGAGCTCGACATTGATGCCCTTCAGGATCTCGACGCTCCCGAAGCGCTTCTTCAGCCCATCAATTTCCAGAAAAGCCATGGTCGTTCCTTCCGAATGGGGTCAGCCCTTGACCGCGCCGGCCATCAGCCCGCGCACGAAATAGCGGCCGGCGACGACATAGACGATCAGGGTGGGGAGCGCGGCGATCATCGCCGCCGCCATGTTGACATTGTATTCGACGACGCCGGTCGAGGTGTTGACGACATTGTTCAACGCCACAGTCATCGGCATCACGTCGCCGGAGCCGGCATAGGCGGAAGCGAACAGGAAGTCATTCCAGATGTTGGTGAACTGGTAGATCACCGTCACAACGATGATCGGCAGCGAATTGGGCAGCATGATGCGCCGGAAGATCTGGAAGAAGGAGGCGCCGTCGACCTGCGCCGCCTTGATCAACTCGGTCGGGAAGGCCTCGTAATAGTTGCGGAAGAAGAGCGTGGTGAAGCCCAGTCCATAGACGACGTGGACGAAGACCAGGTTCACCGTCGAATTGCCGAGGCCGAAATTGAACCCTGTCGCGTTCTGCAGCGTGACGCCGAAGCGTCCGAGGCTGCCGAGGATCGTCGCCATCGGCAATAGCACCGACTGGAACGGGATGAAACAAGCAAACAGCATCATTGCGAAGACCAGCGTGTGGCCGCGGAAGCGCCATTTGGTCAACACATAGCCATTCAGCGCGCCAAGCAGCGTCGAGATCAGCACTGCCGGCACGACCATCTTGATGGAGTTCCAGAAATAGCCTTTCATGCCGACGCAGGTCAGACCCGAGCAAACTTCACTCCACGCCTTTATCCATGGTGCGAAAGTCGGCGCATGCGGCAGCGATAGCATGTTGCCGTTCTGGATCTCGTCCATGGTCTTGAACGAGGTCACCAGCATGACGAAGAGCGGCATCAGGTAGAAGATCGCGAACAGGGCCAGCAGGCCGTAGATGACGATGCGATTGATCGCCTTGCTGCTCAGGCCGCTCGAAGCCTGGCGGGCGGGTGAAGTGACGGCGCTCATCGCGACTTCTCCCTGAGCTCGGAATAGAGATACGGAACAATGATGGCCGTGATGGTCATCAGCATGATCACGGCGCTGGCCGACCCGACCGCCATCTCGTTGCGCTTGAAGGTGAACTCATACATGAAATTGGACGGCAGCCAGGCCGAGCCGCCGGGGCCGCCGCTGGTCAGCGCGACGACCAAGTCATAGGACTTGATGGCCAGATGCGCGAGCACGATGAAGGCCGACAGGAACACCGGCCGCAGCAGCGGAATGACGATGCGGCGGTAAAGCTGGAAGGTGGATGCGCCGTCGATCTGCGCCGCCTTCATGATCTCGCCGTCGATGCCGCGCAGGCCAGCCAGGAACATCGCCATGATGAAGCCGGAAGCCTGCCAGACGCCGGCGATGACGACCGTGTAGATGACGAAATCCTTGTTCTTGATCCAGTCGAAATGGAAGCTCGTCCAGCCCCATTGGTGCAGCGTCTGCTCCAGCCCGAGGCCGGGATCGAGGAACCATTTCCAGGCGACGCCGGTGACGATGAAGGAGAGCGCCATGGGGTAGAGATAGATCGGCCGCAGCATGCCTTCGCCGCGGATCTTCTGGTCGAGAAGGATGGCCAGGAACAGGCCGAGCGCCAGGCAGATCAGGATATAGAGGAAGCCGAAAATGCCCATATTGGTGATCGAGGTGTACCAGCTCGACGGCGGATCGCTCTCGAAGGTCCAGCGCCACAGCCGCTGATAGGCGCGGGGACCGGTGATGGCGTAGGACGGGAAAGTCTTGGAATTGGTGAAGGACAGATAGATCGTCCACAGGATGAAGCCGTAGACGAAGACGATCGTCGCCGCGAAGCTCGGCGCCAGAACGATCTTCGGCAACAAATCCTGCAGCCGCGACCGTACCGACGCGCCGGGACGGGCGTCGTGCTCCGGTGTCAGCTTGATCTGGGTTTCGGCAACTGTGCTCATCGGCTTGTCCAGTTCCGGTTGGTCGGAAACCGCCCGGCGCGAAAACGCACCAGGGTTGTCCCACACCTTTTGTCGACAGGAGACCTCCCCCGCCGAAGCGGGGGAGACCTGAGTTCAAGCGATCCTTACTTGGCGTCGTCGATCGCCTTGACCAGCTCGGTCACGGCCTCGTCGGAGCTCTTGATCTGACCATGGACGAATTTCGACACGACGTCCTTGTAGGCGTTGGCGACGGCGGGCGGAGCGCCGTAGCCCTGCGCCAGCGAGCCGAACAGCGTGCCGCCTTCGTTGGCCTTCTTCAGGTCGGCGATGCCCTTCTTGCCGCAAGCGTCGAAGTCGGTGTCCGGCACGTCGGTGCGGGCCGGGACCGAACCCTTCACCACGTTGAAGGCCGACTGGAAGCTTTTCGACAAGGTGGCGGTGGCCAGCGCGACCTGGGCGGCCTTGCGATCCTCCGGCACGTTGAACATGCCGAACATGTCGGAGTTGTAGATCACCGAGCCGTCGGTGCCCGGGAAGCGGTAGCAGAGGAAGTCGGTGTCAGGGGTCTTGTTGGCGGCGTGGAACTCGCCCTTGGCCCAGTCGCCCATGACCTGAACCAGCGCGTCGCCCTTGATGACCATGGCGGTGGCGAGGTTCCAGTCGCGGCCCGAGAAGTTCGGGTCCACATATTTGACGAGCTTGGCGAGGTTGTCGAACGACTTCTTCATCGTGTCGGACTTGAGCGAGTCCTCATCGAGGTCGTTCATCGCCTTCTTGTAGAACTCCGGCCCGCCGGTCGACAGCACGACGGAGTCGAACATGGTGGCCTCCTGCCAGTTCTGGCCGCCCAGGGCGAGCGGGATGACGCCCGCAGCCTTGGCCTTGTCGAGCAACGCCACGAAGTCGTCGAAGGTCTTCGGCTCGGTGCCGCCGATCTTGTCCATCACCGCCTTGTTGATCCACAGCCAGTTGACGGAGTGGACGTTGACCGGTGCGGCCACCCACTTGCCGTCATAGACCGAGAATTTCTGCAGGGCGGCCGGAACCGACTTGTCCCAGCCTTCCTTCTTGGCGGTCTCGGTCAGGTCGCCCATGACGCCGGCGGCGGCATAGTCGAGCACGGTGTAGCCCAGCATCTGCGAGGCGGTCGGGTAGTTGCCGGCCGCGACCATCGCCTTCAGCGCGGTCATGGCGGCGTCGCCGCCGCCGCCGGCCACCGGCACGTCCTTCCAGGCAAAGCCTTCCTTGGCCAGATCCTGCTTCAGCACGTTCAGAGCTGCCGCTTCGCCGCCCGAGGTCCACCAATGCAGCATCTGCACTTCCTTGACGTCCGCGGCATGCGCCGAGAACGCAAAGCTCGTCGCAAGAGCCGTTCCGATAAACAGTTTGCGCAACATGTACTACCTCCCTTGTTGCATACACATAACCGGCGGGTGTCCGCCGGCGTCTCCCAACTCAGCCGACCCACCAACCGGTACGCTGGCCGCGATGAAACTGGATGGTCTTTTCCTCGGTATAATCCTCGACAGCGCGTTTGCCGAGTTCGCGTCCCAGACCGGACTGCTTGTAACCCCCGAAAGGCAGCTCTGGGTAACCTTCCATGAACGTGTTCACCCAGACCGTCCCCGAACGCACACCGCGCGCCACCGACATGCATGTGTCGATGCTGGCGCTCCACACCCCTGCAGACAAACCATAGGGCGTGTTGTTGGCAATGTGCAATGCCTTTTCAATCGTTTCAAAAGTGAGCACGGACAGCACCGGACCGAACACTTCCTCGCGCGCGATCGCCATGTCTTCCGTGACGTTACGGACGATAGTCGGATCGAGATATTGGCCGGCGTTGGATTGAAGCCGGGTGCCGCCGGCGAAAACGCTGCCGCCGTCAGTTTGCGCCGCCGCAACATAGCCGGCTACCCTTTCCATATGATCGGCCGAGATCATGGCGCCGACCTTGGTGCGGTTGTCGAGCGGATCGCCGACGCGGACCTTTTCAGCCAGCGCCTTGACTGCGCCAAGGAAGTCGTCGGCGATCGCCTCATGCACGATCAGGCGGCTGCCGGCATTGCAGCATTCGCCGGCGTTGAAGAAGCCGCCGAACACCGCGGCGTCCGCCGCCGCTTCGAGGTCGGCGTCGGGGAAGACGATCTGGCCGTTCTTGCCGCCGAGTTCCATCGAGACCTTCTTAAGCGAATTGGAGGCGGCGGCCATCGTCATCTTGCCGACACGGGTCGAGCCGGTGAAGGAGACCATCTCGACCAGCGGATGGCTGACCATCGGCGCGCCGATATCCGAGCCGTAGCCGGCGAGGATGTTGACGGCGCCGGGGGGCAAGCCGGCTTCGAGCAGGATGTCGCCAAGCACGAAGGTCGAGGCCGACGTCATTTCGCTGGGCTTCACCACAGCCGTGCAGCCGGCGGCGAGCGCGAAGGGCAGTTTCTGGCTGACGATCAAGAAGGGGAAGTTCCACGGCGTGATGATCGAGACGACTCCGATCGGTTCGCGCAGCACCACGCCCAGCATATCGTCGCCGAGATTGGCGTAGCTTTCGCCATGCAGCGTGCGGGCGAGCGAGGCGGCATAGCGCCAGATATCGACGGCGCCGCCGATCTCGCCGCGCGCCTGGGCGATCGGCTTGCCGGATTCCAGCGCGTCGAGCCGGGCGATCTGTTCCAGCCGGCTTTCTATCAGGTCGGCGGCCTTGAGCAGCACCGCGGCGCGCTCCGAGGCCTTCATGCGCGGCCAGGGTCCGGTTTCGAAGGCCCTGTGCGCGGCCTGCACAGCGGCCTCGACTTCCGCGGCGCCGGCCTGGGCATAGCGGGACACGACAAAACCATGGCCGGGGCTGGCGCGCTCGATGCTGCGGCCGTCGCTGGCGTCGACATGCTTGCCGCCGATCAAGAGCTTGTAGGGCTGCGGCGCCTGGGACGCTTCGGCCGGCATGGCAATGTTGAGCGGTGCGTTCATCATGTCTTCTCTAGGATCTCGAAAAGGCCGGCTTCTGCCTGGCCTTGAAGGCGCCGACGCCGGCTTTGAGGTCGCCCGTCAGCGCAATGAAGCCGCTGGCCAGCGCCTCGGTCGCGGCTGCGTCTTCCTCGCCCTCGGCAACGCCGATCATCAGCTTGGCGGCCTCGGTCGCCAGCGGGCCGCGCTCGGCGATCTTTTCGGCCCAGCTTCTGGCTTCGTCGAAAGCCTTGCCGGTTTCGACCAGCCGGTCGACGATGCCGTCCGCCAGCGCGTCGGCCGCCAGGAAAATCTCGCCGCCAATCGCCATCCGGCGCACGATCTGTGCACCGAAGCGGCGCACGGCGCGTTGCGTGCCCGACCATCCGGGAACGACGCCGATAGAGGTTTCGGGGAAGCCGAGTTTTATCTGCGTTTCGGCGACGCGGAAATCGCAAGCGGCCGCCAGCTCCAGCCCGCCACCCAGCGCATGGCCGGACAGAACCGCGATGGTCGGTTGCCGGAGCCGCGCCAGCCGGTCGAAGACGCGGTGGCCATAGCGCACCCATTGCACCTGAAAATCGGCGGCGCTCATCGCGCCCCAGGCTTCGACGTCGCCGCCGGCGCAAAAGCCCTTGCCTTCGCCACGGATGAGAACGGCGCGGACGCCCTCGGCCCGCTCCGCCTCGTCGAGCGCTGCTTCCAGGGCACGCAGCATCGGGATGTCGAGCGCGTTGAACTTTTCCGGCCGGCGCAGCGTGACGATGCCGATCGCGCCATCCTGCTCGAAAGTTACGAGTTCAGCCATGCGCGCCTCCGAGCGAAGCACCGCCGTTGAGCGACAGACCGATCGGCCGGTTCTGATAGAGCGCCGCAGGCGTGACCTTGAGGTCGTTGGCGACGGAGAGCGGGATCTCGGCCTGCGCCAGCACATCGCGTTCGAGGTCCACGCCAGGGGCAAGCTCCGTGACCATCAAGCCGTCGGGCGTCAGCTTCATGACGCAGCGCTCGGTGACATAGGTGATGTCCTGTCCCTGCGCGACGGCCCTCTTGCCGGAGAAGGAAATGTGCTCGACCTCCTCGACCACTTTCTTGACCTTGCCTTCCTGGTCGATGCGGATCGCGCCATTGGCCAGCGAGAGTTTCGCGCCGGCATTGAAGAAGCCGGAGAAGACGATCTTCCTCGCCCGCGCCGTGATGTCGACGAAGCCACCCGCGCCGGCGGTGACATGGGGCCGCGCCGAAAGTTTCGAGACATTGACCGAGCCGTGGCGGTCGATCTGCAGGAAGGAGAGCAGCGAGGCGTCGAAGCCGCCGGCCTGGAAATAGATGAATTGGTGCGGCGAGGGCATGATCGCCTCGGCATTCGAGGCGCAGCCGAACTTGAAGTCGAGCAGCGGTACGCCGCCGACCGCGCCCTGCTCGATCACCCAGGTGACCTTGCCGTGCTGGCCTTCCTCGAGAAGGATGCGAGGCACGTTGGCGGAGATGCCGAAGCCGATGTTGACGGCCATGCCGTCGCGCAATTCCATGGCGACGCGGCGCGCGATCACCTTCTGGATGTTCACCTCCGGCGTGCGGAAACTCGACAGTGGCCGGAAGATCTCGCCCGAGATCGCCGGGTCGTAAGGCGTCTGCGTCGTCTGCAACTGATCGGGCGCCACCACGATATGGTCGACCAGCACGCCGGGAACGCGGACGTCGTGCGGCTTCAGCGTGCCGTTCTCGACGACGCGCTTCACCTGCGCAATGACAATGCCGCCATTGTTGCGGGCGGCAAGCGCCTGCTCCAACCCGCCGAGATAGGCACCCTCATGCTCGTAGGTGAGGTTGCCGCGCTCGTCGGCGGAGGTGGCGCGGATGATTGAGATATTCGGCACGATCGAGCGGAAGTAGAGCCATTCCTCGCCGTCGAACTGCTCAACCGACACGATCGGCTCGCTGGCGGCGGCGTTCATGGCGCAGCCCTGGTGGCGCGGATCGGCGAACGTATCGAGGCCGACCTTGGTCAGCACGCCGGGGCGCTTGGCGGCAGCCTCGCGATGCATGTCGAACAGGATGCCCGACGGCACGTTGTAGGCCGCGACTGAATTGTCGCCGATCATCTTCCAGATCTGTGGCGGCTCGGCGGAGGAGGGGCCGGACGGATAGGAGCCGCACAGCGTGCGCTTCAACAGGCCGGGCTTGGCGAGATGGTCGATGCCCTTGATGCCATACATGTCGCCGGCGGCGATCGGATGCAGCGTCGTGATCGCCTTCGGATGGCCTTCCGCGTCGAAGCGCTCGCCGATCGCGGCAAGCACGGCGTCGGGGCAGCCGAGGCCGCTCGACGACGATACCGAGACGACCATGCCGTCCTTGATCAGGCTGGCGGCGTATGCCGCCGAGACGAGCTTGCTCAATCGAGGCTCCCAAGTTGCGGGTCGATGGTCACAGCCTTGCCGGTCTTCGACGATTGCAGCGCGGCTTCGGCCGAAGCCAGCGACCAGATGCCGTCCTCGCCGGTGGCGGAAGGCTGGCCTTCGCCGCGGATCGCGGCGTGGAACTGGCGGACCGAGCGGGTATAGAGGTCCTCGCGGTCGAAGCTCAGCTCTTCCTCGCCGCTCGCGGTGCGCAGCAGCACCGAGCCGATCGGCTTCTGCGTCATCACATTGGCGGCGATCAGCGAGCCTTCCGTCCCGTGCACCTCGAAGCCGGTGCCGGCATATTTCGTGGTGAAGCCCTCATGCGATTGGGCGATGACGCCGGACTTGAAGCGCCAGATGCACATGGCGCCGTCCTCCAGCCCGCTTCCAGCCATGCCGGCCGATTGCGTGAAGGCCGAAACCTCGACCGGATCGTCGCCGAGCACGAAGCGCAGCGTGTCGGCATCGTGCACCGTGATGTCGAGCACCACGCCGCCGCCGGCCTCGGGCCTGGTGATACGCCAGCCTTGCAGGTTCTCCGGCAGAAAGACCGAGTGGAAGACGCGCGCCGCGATCGGCTTGCCGATGCGGCCGGCGGCGATCGCCTCTCGCATGGCGCGATGAGCGCCGGCGTTGCGCAGGTGATGATTGGTACCGAAGACGATGCCGGCGTTCTTCGCTGCCGAAACCATCGTCTTAGCATCGGCGCTAGTCAGCGCCAGCGGCTTTTCGCACAGCACATGCTTGCCCGCCTTGATCGCGGCCATGCCCTGCTCAAGATGCAATTCGTTGGTGGTGGAGATGTAGACGGCGTCGATGTCCGAGTTGAGCAGAGCGTCGAGGGTCGAGACGGCGGCCGGAATGCCGTTCTCGCGGGCGTAGGCCTCCGCGCGCTCCGCGTTCGAACTCATCACGGCTGCGATCTCGCCATTGGCCTGCGCGCGGATGGCGCTGATCATGAACTGCTTGGCGATCGTGCTGGCGCCGATTAGTCCCCATCGCGTGCTCATGCCGCGTCTCCCACCTGGCTGTTGCGGTTTGGCCCGCTGCTTTCCCGCACGACCAGGCTGACGGCGCCGATATGGTCCTCGGCGCGCGTGGTGCGCGACTGGATCATCTTCAGCATCACGTGGGCGGCGCGCTCGCCCAGCCCCGCGGTGTCGACGGCAACGCTGGTCAGCGCCGGGCTGTAATGCTCGGCCTCGGCGACGTCGTCGAAGCCGACGACGGCGAAGTCCGCTCCCGCCTCGAGGCCGCGCTTGCGCAATGCCAGCATGACACCGAAGGCAACCGCGTCGTTGAAGCAAAGGGCCGCCGTCGGCGGTTCGGGCATGACCAGCGCCGTCTCCAGGCAGGCCATGCCGCCCTTGCGGCTGGTCTCGCCCTCGACGATCGTCCGGTCTGCAACGGGGATGGCGAACGCCTCGCAGGCTTCGAGGAACCCGCCCAGACGCTCCTGATAGACGACGAGGTCGGACGAACCGCCGAAGAAGGCGAGGCGGCGATGGCCCTTGCGGATCAGATGCTCGGTGGCAAGGCAGGCGCCGCGACGATTGTCGGGGGCGATCGCCGGGATGCGGCTTTCGGGCAGCCTGCGCATGGCGAACACCACGGGCACGCCAGCCGCTTCGATGCGCCGGAAAGCCCCAGGCGTCGTGCCGCGCGCCGGCGAGACGATCAGGCCGGCCACACCCTGCTCCATCATCGATTTCAGCACCTCTTCCTGGCGTACCGGGTTCTCCGCCGTGTTGGCTATGAAGGGGACGACGCCTGCCGCCTGAAACACGCGCTCCATGCCGACCGCAAGCTCGGCGAAAAAGGGGTTGGTGAGATCGTTGATCACCATGCCGATGACGTTGGAATGGGCCTTGCGCAGATTGGCGGCGCCGCGGTTGTAGACATAGCCGACATCCTCGATCGCCTTGCGCACCTTGACCGCGGTTTCAGGCCGGATCAGCCCGCTGCCCTGCAGTACGAGCGACACCGTCGATTTGGATACGCCGGCCTCGCGGGCGATGTCCAGGATCGTCGCCTTGGCCCGGCTGGCCATCCTCGTTCCGTCCTCCACGGTTTTGAGCAAATTTTATTGGAACGTTCTAATCACCGTTCCAAATCAGAGTCAATCGTGATTCCCGCGGGATTTGAAAAATTGATTGGTGCGGTTCAGAAGCCCATTAATGCGGGCGTTTCTCCACGGCGGGACTATGCCCTGACGGCTCGAATCCCAAGATCATAGAGCTTCTTGATTTATTGGAACGTTCCATTTATAGGAGCCGCAACGGGAGAGTTCCATGGACATCATCTTGCCTGCGGCAAACGGCGACCAGATCGGCTACCGGCTCGTCGGCAAGCCGGTCGAGCCGAGCAAGAACGCGCATTTTTCGCGCATCGCCTATGCCGCCGCCCATGTCGTCGCCGACCCCATCGCCATGACCAATCCGTGGTCGCGGCCAGCGGTCGACTGGGACAAGACCATGGCGTTCCGTCATCATCTGTGGCGGCTCGGCTTCCGCATCGCCGAGGCCATGGACACCTCTCAGCGCGGCATGGGTTTCGATTGGGCGAGCGCCAAGGAGTTGATCCGCCGCTCGGTCGCCGAGGCCAGAACAGTGCCGGGCGCCGACCTTGCTTCAGGGGCGGGGACCGATCACCTGGCGCCGGCGGCGGTCAAAACGCTCGACGACGTCATCGGCGCCTATGAGGAGCAGTTCGGCTTCATCGAAGGCGAGGGCGGCAAGGCGATCATGATGGCGAGCCGCGCGCTGGCGGCGGTGGCAAAAGGGCCGGACGATTATACCCGGGTCTACGACCGCATCCTGTCGCAGGCCTCCGGCAAGGTCATCCTGCACTGGCTCGGCGACATGTTCGATCCGGCGCTCAGGGGCTATTGGGGCAGCAGCGATTTCGACGCGGCACTGGATACGGTCGTCGCCATCATCGAGCGGCATGCAGACAAGGTCGAGGGCATCAAGATATCGCTGCTCGATGCCGAGAAGGAAGTGCAGTTGCGCGACCGGCTGCCCGAGGGTGTCGTGATGTTCACCGGCGACGACTTCAACTATCCGGAGCTGATCGCCGGCGACGGCAGGCGGCATTCGCACGCGCTGCTCGGCATCTTCGACGCCATCGCGCCCGTGGCCAATGCCGCGCTGGCGAAGCTGGCTGAAGGCGACAAGGCCGGCTATGACGCGCTGATGGCGCCGACCGTGCCGCTGTCGCGAAAAATCTTCGAAGCGCCGACCGAATACTACAAGGCCGGCATCGTCTTCATGGCTTGGTTGAACGGGCATCAGGACCATTTCACCATGATCGGCGGCATGCAGTCGGCGCGCGGCATATGCCACTATGCGGACGTGTTCCGCCTAGCCGACCAGGCAGGCCTGCTGGCCGATCCCGATCTTGCCTCCGCCAGGATGAAGAGCCTGCTGGCGACGGCCGGCATCTGAACCGATCGCCCGGCGGCGATTTGCGTTCCGCCGGCAAACCTGTATTCGCTTGCCAAAATCGCGTTGCACCAAGGCGGACTACGGGTGAGCAGATGGAAGTTCCCGGCTTGAGCAGGGCTGTCCGGGGAAAGGTTCGGGTGAATCGAAATGCCGCATGTGCATGCCCCGTAAGACGGGGATTTTCCGTCTACCTTCTGGTTGTCGAGACTCAGAAAGGGAACGGGGCATGCGCTTTACGCCTAGCATTCTTGGCAAGCTGGTTGAACCGATCAATCGTCGCCGCTTCCAGACGATTGTGGATAGCCATGACGGGGATGCGTATGACAAGTCGTTCAAGAGCTGGGACCATCTCGTGGTGTTGATCTATGCTCAGCTCAGCGGCGCGACGAGCCTTCGCAGCCTGCAAGCCGGCTGGAACGCCAACTGCCAGCACCATTACCACCTCGGCAGCGACCTGTTGCGGCGCTCGACCTTGTCGGACGCCAACCGGCGCCGCCCTGTAGCCGTCTTCGCCGAGACGTTCGCCCTGCTTGCAGGCCAACTCGACCGGCAGATGCGTCGCGAAGGCAGTGCCATGCTGCGGCTGATCGATTCCACGCCCATCCCGCTCGGCAAGCTTTGCGACTGGGCCAAGTCGAACGGCCGCATCCGCGGCATGAAGCTGCATATCGTCTATGATCCAGACAGCGACTGTCCGCGCGTCCTCGACATCACCGATGCCAACGTCAACGACGCCCAGATCGGCCGCACCATCTCTATCGAAGACGGTGCGACCTACGTGTTCGACAAGGGTTACTGCCACTACGGCTGGTGGACGGCGATCGCGGCGGCGCAAGCCTTCTTCGTCACCCGGCCCAAAACCAACATGGGGCTCAAGCTGGTGTGCGATCGTCCCCTCGCAGCCATGCACGGCGATGGCTTCACCGTGCTTGAGGATGCCGAGGTGAGCTTTGCCAGCAAAGGCGATTCCAAACTGCCGATCCGCTTGCGTCGCATCATCGTGAAGCGAGACGAAGGCGACACCATCACGCTGCTGACCAACGATCTCGAGCGCTCGGCCGCCGACATAGCAGCCCTCTACAAGGGGCGCTGGCAGATTGAGCTCCTGTTCCGCTGGATCAAGCAGCACCTCAAGATCCGTAAGTTCCTCGGCAACAATGACAACGCCATCCGCCTGCAGCTCTTCGCCGCCATGATCGCCTATGCGCTGTTGCGCATTGCAGCGCGCGCATATCGCGTTGCACTGCCGATCCTGCGCTTCACCGACCTGGTGACACGATGCCTGTTCGAGCGGCGCCACATCGCCGCCATCGACAAACCGCCGCCCGTCAATCCAAGTCGAAGGTACCCCCGCTGCTCTCCCGATCAGATGAGCCTCGACTATGTCTAACTTTCCCCGGACAGCCCTGCGGCTTGAGGGGGCGGGTGGCGGTCATTACCGCGGCCGGCCAGAACATCGGCAAGGCCGTCGCCCTGGCGTTCGCTCGAGCGGGGGCGCACATCGTGATTACCGGCGGCAGCGATCTGGCCAAGATCGAGGCCGTGGCGGATGAGGCGCGATCCTTAGGCGTCGAGGCGGTGGCCTCCGTCTGCGACGGCACCGACGAGACTGCCATGAACGCCTTGATCGAATGGGCGGTCGCGGAACTCGGCGGCGTCGACATCGCGGTATCCTGCGTCGGGATAGGACCGCATCAGCCGATCGCGGAGATCACCCTTCAGGACTGGCAGAAGGTGATGAACACCAATCTCGGATCGGCTTTCATCCTGACCCAGGCGGTGCTTCCGCACATGCGCAGGAGGAAGTATGGCCGCCTGCTTTACATGGCGGGCACGGACGCCCTTTTCCCGCTGGCAAACAGGGCGCATGTGGTCGCCGCGAAGCACGGCATGCACGGCCTGGCGAAGGCCGTGGCTCTGGAATGTGGGCCGGACGGGGTGACCGCCAACAGCATCGCGCCTGGATGGCTGGACACCGACCGAAACGCGGCGTGGTATCCCGATCTTGAGAAGACCTACGAGCATGTGAGAGCCACGGTGCCGCTCAGGACGTTGGGGACCGCCGAGGACGTCGCCAATGCCTGCCTCTATCTCGCATCGGACATGGGCAAGTTCGTCACCGGACATTTGTTGCACGTCAACGGCGGCGAGTTCATGGTGTAGGACCGCAATCGGCAAGGGGGCGCGTCGGCGTGAAGGGATACTGGCTCATCGTCGGAACCGAGATTTCGGACCAGGAAGCGCAGGCCGAATATGCCCGGCTCTGGAAGCCGATCGGCGAAAAATACCAGGCACGCACCAACACGACAAAGCAGCCGCCGCTGCTCGTCGAGGCGCGTGACGCCAAGCGCATGGTGCTTGTGGAATTTCCGTCGCTGGACATTGCCAAGGCCTGCTACGCCG
The DNA here is from genome assembly GCF_003952425.1 of Mesorhizobium sp. M2A.F.Ca.ET.046.03.2.1. Lineage (NCBI taxonomy): Bacteria > Pseudomonadati > Pseudomonadota > Alphaproteobacteria > Hyphomicrobiales > Phyllobacteriaceae > Mesorhizobium > Mesorhizobium sp. M2A.F.Ca.ET.046.03.2.1. Next base: position 4,840,574 of record NZ_CP034449.1, read on the forward strand.
ACCCGGCCTATGAGGAAGCCATGCGCTTCGCGCTGAAGGCGTCGAATCGTACGCTGGTGATGTTCGAAGGGGATCTGGGGTAGAAAAGCGGATGGGCCGACGGGCTGCTCAGGCGAGAGAATTTTTCCCACTGAGGCAAAAAAGCCATGCCGACCGATGGGCGGCCCGCAACGATTCACGTGAGGTCAAAAGCGGTAGTTCAGGCTCAGCGAAACCGTATGGGTGCTAGGCTTGACGAATGTTGGGCCAACCAACACGCTGTCGTCTTCGAAATTATGATCCGAGAAATGCGCGTAGGCGTAATCAAGGCCGACAACCCATTTGTCATTGAGCGCGTAATCTGCGCCAACACCGATCGTCCAGCCGGTATAAGTCCGGTCAAACTTCGTATCTCCAAAACCGAGAACGCTATATCCGGTATCGTGCAGGTGCAGGAAGGCCACGCCGCCCTTAACATAGGGGAGAAAATTGCCCATCGCGTATCCGGCCTTGGCGACGATATCGCCCTGCCAATCGGCAGCGGTCTCGAATGTTTCACTGTCGATCGTCGGCACGGTCTTCTTGTTGAACACGGCAACCAGACGGGCCTCCGCTCCAACAACGAAATTGTTGTCGAACTGGTACTGGTAGCCTACTTGGCCGCCAATCGATGCCGATGTGCTGTCGCCATCATATCCGCTGGGATCATCATTGGGAATCCTCACATCACCCTTGAGAAAATTGACCCCGGCCACTGCGCCAATATACGCGCCTGTCCAATTGTAGGACGAGGGCTCGACTGACAATGCGTCGGCGGCAAAGGCTGACGAACAAAACCCAACAAGCATTGCCGATGTGAGTAGAGCCGTCCTCATAACCCGCCTATCGCTCCGGTCCGCCATTGCATCCATGGGTTGATAGCACGGGTTTCAGGGGTGCGCTGTAACACAGCGGCAACAGTGGCGCTGGTGGATGCGTCCCGAGAGATTGCTTCCGACACCGTGAGCGTCGGACGCAACGAAAAACGGGGTTCCTGTGCCAGAAAGTGGCGGAGACGGCTAAGTTATTGAAAGGATGGTGGGCGTGACAAGGATTGAACTTGTGACCCCTGCAATGTCAATGCAGTGCTCTCCCGCTGAGCTACACGCCCATCCGACGCCGCGCATACACCACTTTTGATCCGGCACGTCAATAGCGGGAATGTGGAAAGACGGCTTCCGTTTGTCGCATCGGCGAAGCGCCTGCCGATGCAGGGCCCGATCCGGGCTGGAGGCGGCTCAGGCGGCCTGCAGCATCTTCTCGACCTCGTTAACGAGATCGCGCAGGTGGAAGGGCTTCGACAGCACCTTGGCGTCCTTGGGGGCCTTGGAATCGGGATTGAGCGCGACGGCAGCGAAGCCGGTGATGAACATCACCTTGAGGTCGGGATCGATCTCGGTGGCGCGGCGGGCAAGCTCGATGCCGTCCATCTCCGGCATGACGATGTCGGTCAGCAGCAGCGAGAAAGGCTCCTCGCGCAGCCGCTCATAGGCGCTGGCGCCATTGTCGAAATCGCTTACCTGGTAGCCGGCGCGTTCCAGCGCCTTGACGAGGAAGCGGCGCATATCGTCATCGTCTTCCGCCAGCAGAATGCGTGCCATCATGTCCCGTCCGAATCACCCGCCCCAAGCCTGCCGCCGGGCTAGGCCGTTAACCATCCTGTATATGAGATGGAGCCGGTAAACATCAAGTGAATGAAGGGCATGCCAGATGTGGTTCGCGGCGCGGTTTTGCCGCCTGAAATGCTGGACATGCCGCACGCAAGGTGGCAAGTTTTGCGTCATGACGCAGTGCTTCATCCTGGTTCATAAAAATTGAAGACGGCAGCCGAGGATTTTTCGGTCGTTCCACCCTTCGAAATCCGATCGGGCGCCGAGCAGCGCGTCCCTTTCCTGTTCAACTCGCCGCATAGCGGCCGCCACTATCCGGAGCGGTTCCTGGCCATGGCGCGGCTCGACCGCAACGCCATCCGCCGGTCGGAGGACTGCTATGTCGAGGAGCTGTTCGGCGGCGCCGTGCCGCTCGGCGCGCCGCTGCTGGCGGCGAACTTTCCGCGCGCTTATCTCGACGTCAACCGCGAGCCTTGGGAACTCGATCCGCGCATGTTCGCGGAGCCGGTGCCGTCCTTCTGCAATATCCGTTCGGCGCGTGTCGCCGGCGGGCTGGGCACCGTGCCGAAACTGGTCGGCGAGGGGCTCGACATCTATCCCGGCCGGCTGCCTTTGTCCGAGGCCGTCGCGCGCATCGAAGCGGTGTACAAACCTTACCACGAGACGCTGAAGCGGCTTTTGACCAGGACGCATGCCAGGTTCGGCTATGCCGTGCTTATCGACTGCCATTCGATGCCGGCCTCGATCCGCGTCGGCGACAATGGCGTTCGGCCCGACTTCATCATCGGCGACCGGTTCGGCATCTCGGCCTCGCCGGCGCTCACTGAGATGGCGATCAGCCTGCTTGTCGGCATGGGCTACACGGTCGCGCACAACAAGCCCTATGCCGGCGGCTTCATCACCGAGCATTACGGCCGACCGGCGCGGCATCTGCATGCGCTGCAAATCGAGGTCAATCGCGGGCTTTACATGGACGAGCGGACGTTCCAGAAGTCGGCCGGCTTCGATGCCTTGGCTTGCGACCTGACCCGCTTCTCGGCCGATCTGATGTCGATGCCCGATCATCATTTCGTCGATTTGCCGCTCGCGGCCGAATGACGGCGCGCCCGAGTTCTTGATAAACGCAATTCCGGATGGAAAACCGCGTCACGCTTTTCCTGGAATTGCTCGAAAAAAAGACCGCATCGTTTTCACGACACGGTCGAAGTCTAGGGAGGAAACGCCCAAGGAGGGCATGGACAGGAAAACCTGTCCGACGACAAAATTATTGTGCGGCGCACAAATGTCAATCGACAGCTGGATTTTTTAATTCAATATGATGTGGAAATTCCGCTTCGGCGGTTCAGTTGTGGCATTAAGGCAACATAAAGCGGGCGCCTGACCGGTATTCAGCGCGCCTGTTCTGCGAGAAAGAGCGGCTGGCAAGAGCCGCGATGGGGAGAGCGACTTGGATATCAGCACCGATTTCATGCGGCGCATAGCGCATGCCGCCGCAGCGGAAACCTTGCCGCGCTTCCGCAGCCAGGGGGTGGTCGCCAACAAGGAGGCGGGAAGCTTCGACCCAGTCACGGAGGCCGATCGCGAAGCCGAGCGCGCGATCCGGGCGCTGATCTCCGCCGAATATCCCGAGCACGGCATTCTCGGCGAAGAACATGGCAGCCAGAACATCACCAGCCGGCATGTCTGGGTGATCGACCCGATCGACGGCACCCGCGCCTTCATTTCCGGCCTTCCGGTCTGGGGAACGCTGGTCGGGTTGACCGCCGACGGCGACGCGGTTGCCGGCATGATGTCGCAGCCCTTCACCGGCGAGCTGTTCTATGCCAACGCCTCCGGCTCGCACTATGAAGGACCGGGCGGCCCGCGCAGGCTCTCGACCCGCAAGACCACCGACCTCGCGCAAGCGACGCTGTTCACGACCACGCCGGCGCTTTTCAAGGGCGAAGCGCGCAAGCGCTACGACCAGTTCGAAACGAAAGTCCAACTCGCCCGCTACGGAACCGACTGCTACGCCTTCGCCATGGTGGCGGCGGGCTGTGTCGACATCGTCGCCGATCCGGGCCTGAAGCCCTACGACATCGTCGCGCTGATCCCGATCATCGAGAAGGCCGGCGGCGTCGTCACCACTTTCGAAGGGGCCCCGGCGGAGAAGGGCGGCGATATATTGGCTGCGGCGACGCCGGAGCTGCACGCCGCGGCAATGGCGGCGCTGCGCGGCTGATCGGGCGCGTTCAGGGAGCGTCGCCGGTGCCTGGAATGAAGGCATCGAAGGCGGCGAGCAACTGCTCGCGGTAGATGTCCCTCTCCTGCAGGATTTCGTGCTCGGCGCCGTCGATCATCAACAGCGAGCCGACGCGCAATTTCCTGGCATAGGCTTCCACGGCCTTGGTCGAGACCACCCGGTCGGCGCCGGCGGCGACGATCAGCATCGGAACCTTGACCCTTGCCATGAAATCCGGATCGCTGACGGCTTCCGCGGCCGCGGCTGCGGCCTTCAGCCAGCGGATGGTCGGGCCGCCGAGCGCGAGCTGCGGCCAGGCCTCATAGATCCCGACATTGCGGCGGTAGCGCGCCGGGTCCGAGGTCACCTTGTTCACCTCGAAAGCCGGCGGCACTTTCGGGCGTGGACCGATCGCCGCGTAGAGCCAGCCGAGGCCAAGCGCGCAGAAGATCGCGCACACGCGCCGCACGGTGGCGATCGAGACCGGCATGTCCGGCACCTCCAGAAAAGGCGCCAGCAGCACCATGCGCCGCACCCGATTGACCATGGACGGCGAGGCAAGCAGCGCAATCACCGCCCCGGTCGAGTGGGCGAGGATGTAATAGGGGCCGCGGCAGTCGGGCAGCACGATCTCTTCGAAAAATTGCTCCAGGTCGCGCGCATAGTCGCGGAAGCTGCGGACATGGCCGCGCTGGCGGTCGCGCAGCAGGCGGCTGGAATCGCCCTGGCCGCGCCAATCGAGGATGGCGACGCCGAAGCCGCGATCGGCGAGATTGCGGATGGTCTCGAAATATTTCTCGATGCACTCGTTGCGCCCGGTCAGCAGAACCACCGTGCCCAGCAGCGGGCGGGCGACGGCGGCAAAGACGCCGTAGCGGATCTTCTTGCCGTCGGGCGTTGTGAAGAAGCCGCCCGCGGCATTCCGCGGCGCGGGATTGTCCTCGGTCAGATGGAAAAGATCCGTCATTCGGCGAGTCGCTGGTTGTTCTTTGCCCGAGCGGGCAAGGCGTCGGCATGGTGATAGACGGCCAGGCGGCAAAAGCAAAGGCGCCGCGAGGATTTACGCAACCGCCCTGAAATGGGAAGGCCGGAAGTGCCTGCGGCGCACTTCCGGCCTCTGTCGATCCGGGAGGAAGGGACGTTGCACCCGGTTCGGCCTCGGCGGCGCCGGGATCAAAGCACCGCTTGTCTCTTTGTCTTGCGCAATTCCGGTCGGAAAGCGCCTCGCGCTTCTCTTGGAATTGCTCCAACTTGACCAAAGCCTAGTGCCGAGCGGCTGAACGGATGCCGAAGCTGCGGTTCATCCGCCGTTCATCAACATGGCGGTTTTGCGTCGATCAAAAAGCCTTGAAATGGCTTTCTCCGCTTCCCAAATGAAGTTTGCGGCAGCCGATTGTCGGGGTCGCTGGCCTATCCGGAACGCCTTTCGAGGGTTTCGTACCGGGTCACACGCAAACCATGTTGCTCAACAGGAGAACACCTCATGCGTCACGTTGATTTTTCCCCACTTTATCGTTCGACCGTCGGCTTCGACCGGCTGTTCACCATGCTCGATTCGCTCGGCCAGCCCGAGACCGCGCAGACCTATCCGCCCTATAACATCGAGCGCACCGGCGAGAACGCCTATCGCATCTCGATGGCCGTTGCCGGCTTCTCGGAAGACGAAATCTCGATTGAAGCCCACCGCAACGTGCTGACCGTCAAGGGCGAGCGCAAGGAAGAGGGCAATGGCGAGGGTTCCGAGCTGCTCTACCGAGGCATTGCCTCGCGCGCTTTCGAGCGCCGCTTCCAGCTCGCCGACCATGTCGAGGTCGAGGGCGCCACGCTGAAGAACGGCCTGCTCTTCGTCGACCTCAAGCGCAACATTCCCGAGGAGCTGAAGCCGCGCAAGATCGCGATTACCCAGTCTTCGGACAAGGCCAAGCAGATCGAGGCGAAAGCGACCGCGTAATCCGCGGACTTTTCCAGACGACGTCTCCCTCCCGAGACGAAAGCGGCGCTGCGAGGCGCCGCTTTTTATTGGGTGCGCCCGCCTACGGGCCTTTCTGACCTCTTTTGAAGCTGCGGCGGAGCATGAAGGCCCCTGGTGAACCAGCCTCATCGTCGAGCCGAGCGGCGGCTTGGTCATGGCAGGACGCTCAGCCGAGCAATTGGCCCAGGCGGTCGATCTCCTCGGTCGTGGTCGCGAAGCTGGCGACGAAGCGGTAGATCGCTTCATTGTCGCCGAGATGGCCGTCGAATCCTGAAGGCACGCCCCATTCATGGAATTTGCCGCCAGCCGCCCGCAGCCTTTCAGCCGTGGCGCTGTCGAGGACCGCGAAGACCTCGTTGGCTTGCGGCAGCCAGGCGAGCCTGCCCGTCGGCGCGTCCTCGATCGTCTCGGCCAGACGCGCTGCCATTTGATTGGCGTGCCCGGCCATCCTCAGCCACAGGTCGTCGGTGAAATAGGCTTCGAACTGGGCCGAGATGAAGCGCGCCTTGGAGAAGGTCTGCCCGGCGCGCTGACGGTGCAGGCGCAGGTCCTTACTGACATCCGGATTGAGGATCAGCACCGCGTCGGCCATCCAGCAGCCATTCTTGGTGGCGCCGAAGGAGATGACGTCGACGCCGCTCTTCCAGGTCATTTCGGCCGGGCTGATGCTAGTCGCGGCAATCGCATTGGCGAAGCGCGCGCCGTCCATGTGCAGCGGCAGCTTGTGGCGGCGGCTGACCTCGGCGATCGCCTTGACGTCGTCGACGCTATAGACCGTGCCGACCTCGGTCGCTTGGGTGATGGTGACCGCCATCGGCTGACCGGCGGGAGCCAGATCCTGCGAATAGCGCTTGATAGCCCGGTCGAGCGCTTCCGGATTGATGCGCCCCAGCGGCCCGGGAACCGGCGCCATGCGCGCGCCGCCGGTGTAGAAACCCATCGCGCCGAACTCGTCGACATTCATATGCGCTTCGGAGTGGCAAAGCGCGATGCCGCCGATACGGTTCAACGCGGCCATCGAAAGCGCGTTCGCCGCGGTGCCGGTCGCGGCGAAGAAGACTTGCACCTCCCGCTCGAAAATCTCGTTGAAGCGGCGATAGACGGCCCGGTCCAGATCGCCGTCGCCATAGGCGACAGCGGATCCGTCGGCATGGCGCGACAGATTGGCCGAAATGTCGGGATGGACGCCCGCCCAGTTGTCGGAAGCAAAGAACATCGAGAGATCCGTATCGTGATTACCAAAAGCGGCGGGACTTGACCGCTTAGGCGGGAGAAGCGCAAGGGCCAATCACCGGCAAAGCGGTGAAGCCAGCGCCTAGCCTCGAAAGACCCGGATCGAAGCTTGCGTTGCCGGTACTCGTCACGAAATTTTGTGTCGCGTCACGCCCAAGTTTTTTGTGAATCGGTCTTGTATGGTCCCCTGATTTCTGCCATAAAAATTTAGGACAGTAGTGCTGTCTTATTTTGTCGCACAAAACAGGCTGGACTGGCGTATCATTGCTGCCATTCCGGCCATTGTCGCGAGCGGCGGGTAGACGGCCCGGCTCTGGCCTGTACGATACCGGATGCGAACCGGGCGTATAGCCGTATGGTTCGATGGATTTCGCAAGACGTGCAGCAAGGATCAAGGGGAAGCCTTGTGCTTCCCAAGGCAAGCCAGCGCCCTGAGACAGTCGGGGCCAAGGTGGAGAACGGAGGATAGGACGATGACGGAACTGACGCCATCTGCGATCTACGGCCAGGCCGCGCAGACGAAAGCGGCAGCCGTTAAAAACACCGTCCGGACCCAAGCCCTCCGAACTTCCGGCGGCCCGGCCGCCCAGGGCCTCTACGATCCGCGCAACGAGCATGACGCCTGCGGCGTCGGCTTCATCGCCAATATGAAGGGCGTGAAGTCGCACCGGATCGTCGAGGACGGTCTGGCGATGCTGGAAAACCTCACCCATCGCGGCGCCGTCGGCGCTGACCCGCTGGTCGGCGACGGCGCCGGCGTGCTGGTGCAGATCCCGGACGCTTTCTTCCGCGAGGAAATGGCGGCCAAGGGCGTCGAACTGCCGCCTGCAGGTCAATACGGCGTCGGCCATTGGTTCATGCCGCAGGACGCGGCGCTTCGCGCCCATATCGAAGAGATCATCGCCGAATCGGCGCAGTCGGAGGGGCTGCCGCTCATCGGCTTCCGCGACGTGCCGGTCGACAATTCGTCGCTGTCGAAGGCGCCCGATATCGAGGCCTCGGAGCCTTTCCACCGGCAGGTGTTCATCGGCCGTACGGCCGACATCCCGGATGACGAGGAATACGAGGCGCGGCTCTATTTGCTGCGCAAGGTGATCTCGGGCCGCATCTATGCTGAGAACGACAACAAGGACATCGGCGCCTATTGCGTGTCGCTGTCGGCGCGCACCATCATCTACAAGGGCATGTTCCTGGCCTACCAGGTCGGCGCCTATTATAAGGACCTCAAGGATCCGCGCTTCGAAACGGCGCTGATCCTCGTTCACCAGCGCTTCTCGACCAACACCTTCCCGTCGTGGAAGCTGGCGCATCCCTATCGCATGGTCGCGCATAACGGCGAGATCAACACCGTGCGCGGCAACAACAACTGGATGGCGGCGCGCCAGGCCTCGGTCGATTCCGAGCTGTTCGGCAACAACATCTCGAAGCTGTGGCCCATCTCCTATGAGGGCCAGTCGGACACGGCGTGCTTCGACAACGCGCTGGAGTTCCTGTTCCAGGGCGGCTATTCGCTCACCCACGCCATGATGATGCTGATACCGGAAGCCTGGGCCGGCAACAAGCTCATGGATGCCGACCGCAAGGCTTTCTACGAGTATCATGCGGCGCTGATGGAGCCGTGGGATGGTCCGGCGGCGGTGGTGTTCACCGACGGTCGCCAGATCGGCGCCACGCTCGACCGCAACGGCCTGCGCCCGGCGCGCTACATCGTCACCGACGACGACCGCGTCATCATGGCGTCGGAAGCCGGCGCGCTGCCGGTGCCGGAGGAAAAGATCGTGCAGAAGTGGCGGCTGCAGCCCGGCCGCATGCTGCTGATCGACCTCGCCAAGGGCCGCATCATCTCCGACGAGGAGATCAAGTCGGAGATCGCGACCAGGCATCCCTACAAGACCTGGCTCGTCAACACGCAGTTGATCCTGGAAGACCTCAAGCCGGTCGAGCCGCGCGCGCTGCGCAAGGATGTCAGCCTGCTCGATCGCCAGCAGTCCTTCGGCTACACGCAGGAAGACACCAAGCTTCTGATGGCGCCGATGGCTACCACCGGCCAGGAAGCTGTGGGCTCGATGGGCACCGACACGCCGATCTCGGCCATGTCGGACAGGTCGAAGCTGCTCTACACCTATTTCAAGCAGAACTTCGCCCAGGTCACCAACCCGCCGATCGACCCGATCCGTGAGGAGCTGGTGATGAGCCTGGTGTCCTTCATCGGGCCGCGGCCGAACATCTTCGACCTGGTCGGCACATCGCGCCGCAAGCGGCTCGAGGTGCGCCAGCCGATCCTGACCAACGGCGATCTCGAAAAGATCCGCTCCATCGGCCACACCGAGGACCGTTTCGACACCAAGACGATCGACATCACCTACGGCTCGAACGAGGGCGCCGCGGGCATGCAGGGCGCCATCGACCGGCTCTGCGAGCGCGCGGAGGCGGCGGTCGCCGGCGGCTACAACATCATCATCCTGTCGGACCGTCAGGTCGGCCCCGACCGCATCGCCATTCCAGCCCTTTTGGCCACGGCGGCGGTGCACCACCACCTGATCCGCAAGGGGTTGCGCACGTCGGTCGGCCTCGTCGTCGAGTCCGGCGAGCCGCGCGAGGTGCATCATTTCTGCTGCCTCGCCGGCTATGGCGCCGAGGCGATCAACCCTTATCTTGCCTTCGACACGCTGCTCGACATGCACAAGCGCGGCGAGCTGCCGGCCGAGGTCGACAAATACGAGGTGGTCTCGCGCTACATCAAGTCGATCGGCAAGGGCATCCTCAAGGTGATGTCCAAGATGGGCATCTCGACCTACCAGTCCTATTGCGGCGCGCAGATCTTCGACGCGATCGGGTTGAAGTCCGATTTCGTCGAGAAGTATTTCACCGGCACCGCGACGCTGATCGAAGGCGTCGGACTGGACGAGGTCGCCGCCGAGACGCTCAGCCGCCATGCGGACGCCTTCGGCAGCGATCCGGTGCTGCGCAACAGCCTGGAGGTCGGCGGCGAATACATGTTCCGCATGCGCGGCGAGGCGCATATGTGGTCGCCGGATGCAGTCGCTACCTTGCAGCATGCCGTGCGGCAGGGGTCCTGGGACACGTTCAAGGAGTATTCGGCGCAGATCGACAGCGCGACCGCGCGGGCGCAAACCATCCGCGGCCTGTTCAAGATCAAGCTGGCCGAAGAAACCGGCCGCAAGAAGGTCGCGATCGAGGATGTCATGCCGGCGGCCGAGATCGTGAAGCGCTTCTCGACCGGGGCGATGTCGTTCGGATCGATCTCACGCGAGGCGCACACCACGCTGGCGCGCGCCATGAACCAGATCGGCGGCAAGTCGAACACCGGCGAAGGTGGCGAAGAGGCCGACCGCTATCTGCCGCTGCCCGGCGGCGGCAAGAACCCGGAACGTTCGGCGATCAAGCAGGTCGCTTCGGGACGGTTCGGCGTCACGGCGGAGTATCTGGTCAATTCCGACGTCATGCAGATCAAGGTGGCGCAAGGCGCCAAGCCCGGCGAGGGCGGCCAGCTGCCTGGTCACAAGGTCGACGCCACCATCGCCAAGGTCAGGCACTCGACGCCGGGCGTCGGCCTTATCTCGCCGCCGCCGCATCACGACATCTATTCGATCGAGGATCTGGCGCAGCTGATCTACGACCTGAAGAACGTCAATCCGGCAGCCGACGTCTCGGTCAAGCTGGTGTCGGAAGTCGGCGTCGGCACGGTCGCGGCGGGCGTCGCCAAGGCGCGCGCCGACCACATCACCATCTCCGGCTATGATGGCGGCACCGGCGCTTCGCCGCTGACCTCGCTCAAGCATGCCGGCAGCCCGTGGGAAATGGGCCTTGCCGAGACGCATCAGACGCTGGTGCTCAACGGCTTGCGCAGCAGAGTCGCGCTGCAGGTCGATGGCGGGTTGCGCACCGGGCGCGACGTCATCATCGGCGCGCTGCTCGGCGCCGACGAGTTCGGCTTCTCGACCGCGCCGCTGATCGCGGCGGGCTGCATCATGATGCGCAAGTGCCACCTCAACACCTGCCCGGTCGGCGTGGCGACGCAGGATCCGGTGCTGCGCAAGCGCTTCAAGGGCACGCCCGAGCATGTCATCAACTTCTTCTTCTATGTGGCGGAAGAGGTGCGTGCACTGCTCGCCGAAATGGGCTTCACCCATCTCGACCAGATCATCGGCGACAGCGACCTCCTGGAAAAACGCGACGTGATCCAGCACTGGAAGGCGCGCGGGCTCGACTTCTCGAAGATGTTCTTCAAGCCCGACGCGCCGCATGAGGCGCTGCACTGGACCGAGCGGCAGAAGCATCCGATCGACGACGTGCTCGACCGCAAGCTGATCGAGCTGGCTAAGCCGGCGCTCGAAGCCAGACAGCCCGTCACCATCGAGCTGCCGATCCGCAACGTCGACCGCTCCGCTGGCGCCATGCTGTCGGGCGAGGTCGCCAAACGCTTCAAGCACAAGGGCCTTCGGGAAGACACGATCCAGGTGAAGCTCACCGGCACGGCCGGCCAGTCCTTCGGCGCGTTTCTCGCGCGCGGCGTGTCGTTCGAGCTGGTCGGCGCCGGCAACGACTATGTCGGCAAGGGCCTGTCGGGCGGCCGCATCGTCATCCGCCCGCCGGAAGAAGCCAAGATCGTCGCAGCGGAATCGATCATCGTCGGCAACACGGTGCTCTATGGCGCCACCGAGGGCGAGGCTTACTTCGCCGGCGTGGCCGGCGAGCGCTTCGCCGTGCGCAATTCGGGCGTGGCGGCTGTCGTCGAGGGCGTCGGCGACCATGGCTGCGAATACATGACTGGCGGCATCGTCGTCGTGCTCGGCAAGACCGGGCGCAACTTCGCGGCCGGCATGTCGGGCGGCGTCGCCTATGTGCTGGACGAGAAGGGCGATTTCGCCGAACGCTGCAACATGGCGATGGTCGAGCTGGAGCCGGTCCCGGAAGAGGACGATTTGATGGAGAAGCTGCTCCATCACGGCGGCGACCTCGACCACAAGGGCCGCGTCGACGTGTCGGGCGACATGACCAGCCATGACGAGGAACGGCTCTACCAGCTGATCTCGAACCACGTGCATTACACCGGCTCGGTGCGCGGCCGCGAGATCCTGGACGACTGGCAGAACTTCCGGCCGAAATTCCGCAAGATCATGCCGGTGGAGTATCGCCGCGCCCTGATCGAGATGGAACGCATGCGCATGAGCGTGGCGGCGGAATAGGCATCGGGCATGGCCGGAAAGATGACTTTCCGGCCGGCATCCTCACCAACAATCCTGACCCCGAGAGCATGACCCCGCAAAGTGGGAACTCGGCGAAGGTCATGCTCCAGCAAGGTGCGGTTGCCATGGCGGCCTTATGGGGTTAACGGGTGCGCGACAAAAGCGTGCCTTCGGACAGCAGGGACTGGACTATGGGCAAGGTAACAGGCTTCCTCGAGATCGACCGGCAGGTGCACAAGTACCAGCCGGCCTCCGACCGCATCCGGCATTTCCGCGAATTCACGCTGCCGATGTCGGACAAGGAGGTCGAGAAACAGGCCGCGCGCTGCATGGATTGCGGCATTCCGTTCTGCCATGGGCCGACCGGCTGCCCAATCCACAACCAGATCCCGGACTGGAACGATCTCGTCTACAATGGCGACTGGGATAGCGCGATCCGCAACCTGCATTCGACCAACAATTTCCCGGAATTCACCGGCCGCATCTGCCCGGCGCCCTGCGAGGAAGCCTGCACGCTGAACCTCGAAGACATTCCGGTCGCCATCAAGACGGTCGAGCAGGCGATCGCCGACAAGGCCTATGAGACCGGCCATATCCGGCCCTATCCGCCCGAGAAGAAGACCGGCAAGCGTGTCGCCGTGATCGGCTCCGGCCCGTCCGGCATGGCGGCCGCCCAGCAGCTCGGCCGCGCCGGGCACGACGTGCATGTCTATGAGCGCGAAAGCCGCCCCGGCGGCCTCATGCGCTACGGCATCCCCGACTTCAAGATCGAGAAGCACTATATCGACCGGCGCATCGAGCAGATGCAGGGCGAGGGCGTGACCTTCCATTGCGGCGTCAATGTCGGCGTCGACACGAAGGTGGCCGATCTGCTCGAGGAATATGACGCCGTGCTCTATTGCGGCGGCTCGGAAACGCCGCGTCCGGCCGGCATTCCAGGGGCCGATCTCAGCGGCGTCTACGACGCCATGCCTTATCTGGTGCAGCAGAACCGCCGCGTCGGCGGCGAGCCGATCCAGTCGGTTGCCTGGCCCTCACACCCGATCATCGCCGGCGGCCAGCATGTGGTCGTGGTCGGTGGCGGCGACACCGCGTCCGACTGCATCGGCACCGCCTTCCGCCAGGGCGCGGTGCGCGTGACGCAGCTCGACATCCGTCCGCAGCCGCCGGAGAAGGAAGACAAGCTCTCAGTATGGCCCTATTGGGCGACCAAGATGCGCACGTCCTCCTCGCAGGCCGAGGGCGCCGAGCGCGAATTCCAGGTGGCGACGCTCGAATTCATCGGCGAGGACGGCCAGTTGACCGGCGTGCGCTGCTGTGAGGTGGACGAGAAGCGCAAGCCGATCGCCGGCAGCGAATTCGTCATCCGCGCCGACCTCGCCTTCATCGCCATCGGCTTTGCCGGCCCGGCGGGCGACAGCCTGATGAAGGAGCTGGACGGCAAGATCAAGGTCGTTACCGACAGCCGCCGCTCAAAGAATGTCGAGGCGAACGACAGCGATTACAGGACGAGCGTCGACAAGCTCTATGCCGCGGGCGACGTGCGCCGCGGCCAGTCGCTGGTGGTCTGGGCGATCCGCGAGGGCCGCCAGGCGGCGCGCTCGATCGACGAAGCGTTGATGGGATCGACGGTTCTTCCGCGCTGAGACCGTTTTAAAATTCTACTCCTACGGTCAACTGCCGGCGTTTTCTGCGCTTCCGGTGCTCACGTACGTCAACGTACGCTCCGGTCCGGTTCTCGAAAACACCACCATCTGACTCGCAGGAGCGAATTTCTAAAACGGTCTCCGAGCCGATGAGCTACTGATTGACGCCCGCCGCCGTATCGGGCTGAGCGGCGGCGGTCGGCTTCGGCGGCCAGGAAAAATCGTCGGCGCGGCCGGGTGAGGCGGCCGGCGCCTTGCCTTCCAGGATCAGCTTTTCGCCGGGCAGGTTCGGATCGGCCCTGGCAGGCTGCGCGGCACCCAGCAGTTCAGTGCCGCCGTCGAGCGCGGGATCGCCGAGCAGCATCGGCGCGGTGCGGTCGACGATGATGGGCGCGGCGGCCGGCTTCGGCGCCTCGACCGGAGCGCCGGCCGGCGCCGACACGGTGGTGATGCTTCCCGGCGCCGCCAGTCCGAGGATCTTGGCCAGCGGCTTTTCCGTGTAGAAGGCGAGCTTGCGCTTGCCGGCCTTGGTGACGTTGATGCCGTCGTCGGAGCGCAGGCGCACCGGCTGGCCGTTGATGTCGGGGCCGGAGGTGACGAAAGCGCCGTTCTCATCGACGAAGCCGTCCCAGACATCGACGAACTCGCCGCCATTGCTTTGGGCGACCGAGTGATAGATGTCGTTGAAGGCGAGCATGTCGGAATTCATCTTCGACACACCGAAAGCCGGCATGCCGACCCACAGGAATGGCACCTTGGTCTCCTGAAGAGCCTTGCCCAGCGCATCGGTGCGGCGCTCATATTCCTTGGTCCAGTTCTCCGAGCGCGGCTGCTCGCGCACTTCGCCGACCTTCATCTGCTGCCGGTCGTTGGAGCCCAGCATGACGATCACGACCGCCGGTTTCTCGGTCTCGATCAGCGATTTTATCTGGGCCGGCCAATTGTAGACGTCGTCGCGAACGAAGCCGGAGGAACCGTTGGAGCGGGCGACGATCCTGACGGCGGGATTGTCGGCAAAGGCCGTGTCCAGCCCCTCCGCAAGCCCGCTCGCCAGAAAATCGCCGACCACCAGGACGACGCGAGCATCGTTGGTCTTCTCGACGATCGGCGTTTCGGGCTCCGCCGGCGGGCGTGGCTTGGATTTCTTCTTGGGTTTCGGCCTTGGCTGGACTTCGACGGGCGGCTCGATGCGTTCGCTGCGGCGGGGAAACAGAAGGTCGCGCAGCGACCAGCCGCGGCTTTCCTCCTGCGCGAACGCAGGGGCGTGGAACACGCCGGCGGCGGTGACGACAAGCACGGCAAGGGCGAGAATCAGGATCGGCGCCCGGCGAATACCCTGCCTGATACGCGCGACCGAAACCAAACACCTCTCCATCCCTTGGCGCATGACCAGGCAAACGCGGGAAAGTCATGCGCAAGCCGAAGCGCTACCGCATCCTTGCCGTCTTTGAAAGGATGCCTGGCGCCCTAAAGTGCGTCGCGCTGAAATGGATTCAGTCGACGCGCTTTAAGTCTTTGTTTTGATGCATGTCGTTCCCCCAAAACCGCTGCGCACTTTTGGGCGACATGCATTAGAGCGGCTCTGCTACCGCTTGCGGAGCCATTTGAGCACTTCCAGGCTCGGATAGCCATCCTGGGTCAGGCCAACCTTTGCCTGGTAGGCCATGATGGCGGCCTTCGAGCCGTCGCCGATCTTGCCGTCGAACTTGCCGTCGTAATAGCCGTGCTCGGAAAGCCGCTTCTGCAGCTCCTGCCGCTCCTCGAAGCTGAGCTTGGTGAAGGGCCGCTGCCAGTCCTGCACCAGGCCGGTGCCGCCGGCGATCTCATCGGCCAGAAGCCCGACGGCCAAAGCGTATTTGTCGGCATTGTTGTAGGCCTTGATCACCGAGAAATTCCGGATCATCAGGAAGGCGGGGCCGCCCCGGCCGTCCGGCACTTTCAGCGTCGCCTTGTCGGTCAGGTTCTTGAACGGCTTGCCGCTGGCCCTGACGACGCCGAGCGCCTGCCACTGCGCGATCGTCTTTGCGCCGCCGGGCAGCTTGCTGGCCGGTATGGTGACCTCATAGCCCCAGGTCTTGCCGGCTTGCCAGCCGTTCTTCTTGAGCAGATTGGCGGAAGTCGCCAGCGCGTCGGGGATCGAATTCCAGATATCGCGCCTGCCGTTGCCGTCCATGTCGACCGCATAGCGCTGATAGCTGGTCGGGATGAACTGGGTCTGGCCCATCGCGCCGGCCCAGGAGCCCATCAGATGGCTCTCGTCGATGTCGCCGCTCTGCAGGATTTTCAGCGCCGCGATCAGCTGGGTGCTGGCATATTTCGAGCGCTTGGGATCGCCATAGGCAAGGGTGGCCAGCGAACGGATGACGTTGCGCATGATGTCGTCGCGCTTGAGCGTCTCGCCATAATTCGATTCCATCGACCAGATGGCCAGAAGGATGTTGCGGTCGACGCCGAACCGCGCCTCGATGCGGTCGAGCCATGGCTTCCATTTGCGTGCCATCGCCTGGCCGTTGGCGACCGCCTGGTCGTGCACGCGGTTGTCGAAATAGTCCCAGGCGGGCGCGGTGAATTCGGGCTGGGTGCGGGCTTTTTCCAGCACGACCGGGTCGGGCTCGATGCCTCTCATGGACTGATCGTAGACAGCGCCCGAAACGCCGCCCGCCACCGCGGTGGCGCGGAAGCCCGCGACCCACTGGCGGAACCCGGCATCGGCGAAAGCGGGTCCGGCGGGCATCAGCAGGGCCAAGGTCAGGCCGGCTGCGGTCGCCAGTGCCGTCAGGCGCCTCGCGGTGTTGCGAACGGACATCATTTCCTCCTTCGTCAAATCAGGAAGGATCATTCAACGCCGAACCGGGTTAGTATTTAGTTTACCATAGGCGCCGCCGGGAACGAAAAGAGGTGTCGCGGCTTCTAGCTCTCACATTCAACCTGGACGTCCGATAGCCCAACATTCCGGCGTGAAAATGTTTGGGGGGATTGCGGAGCGTGCCGCCGAGCGGATAATTGGCCGAAAAGCAGGGGTGTCAGCATGAAGCGCGTTCGCAAGGCAGTTTTCCCGGTCGCCGGCCTCGGCACGCGGTTCCTTCCGGCCACCAAGGCCATCCCGAAGGAAATGCTGACCGTCGTCGACCGGCCGGTCATCCAATATGTGGTCGACGAGGCGCGCGAGGCCGGCATCGAGCATTTCATCTTCGTGACCGGGCGCAACAAGGCGGTCATCGAGGACCATTTCGACGTCCAGTTCGAGCTCTACGACACGCTCGCCCAGCGCGGCAAGGACGACCAGCTCGCCCGCCTGCAGCGGCTGCAGCCGGCGCCGGGACAGACGAGCTTCACGCGCCAGCAGGTGCCGATGGGCCTCGGCCACGCCGTCTGGTGCGCCCGCGAGCTGGTCGGTGACGAGCCCTTCGCGCTGCTTCTGCCGGACATGATCATGCAGTCGGAAAAGAGCTGCATGAAAAGTATGGTCGAGCTCTATGCCGAGACCGGCAACAACATCGTCGCCGTGCAGGAATGCGACCCAGCGGAAGCGCACAAATACGGCATTGTCGGGCGCGGCGAGGACACGCATCACGGTTTCCGCATCACCGGCATGGTGGAAAAGCCGAAACAGGGCACCGCCCCCTCCAATCTTTACATCAACGGCCGCTACATCCTGCAGCCGGAAATCTTCGGCATCCTGGAAAGCCAGGAACGCGGCGCCGGCAACGAGATCCAGCTGACCGACGCGATGCTGAAGCTAGAGAAGAAGCAGCCCTTCTACGGCTACCACTATAAGGGCCGCACTTTCGACTGCGGCTCGCCGGAAGGGTTCGTCGAGGCCAATGTCGCCTTCGCGCTGTGGCGCAGCGACATGAACGCAAGCATGGCCGGCGTCATCCGCACGCTGCTGGACGAGGTGCGGCCGGTGGAGCGCCGCGGCGCCGCGTTCTAGCCTCTCGGAACCCCTGAATCTCGGCATAGGCTTGGGCCATTGCCGCTACTCTTCAGCGCTGGACCTTCAGACCAAGATAGACGCTGTTGGCCGTATAGTCGCGTCCAGGCAGGTTGCTGGTCAGCTTCTCCGTCCGCATCCTCGTGGTGAGGCCGGCATAGCGGTTGAGCCACCAGGTCAGTCCGGCTTCGGCGCTCAGGATCAGGTCGTGGCCGTCGGAGCCGGTGTAATCGCGCCAATCGAGGCCAAGCGCCGAGTTCGCCGTCAGGTTGGCGCGGATCTGACGCTCGCCGGTCAAACGACCGGAGTAGAGGATATCGCCGCTCTCGCCGGCCGTCGTTGTCGTCTCGACGTTGGTCTTGCCGGTGAGGCCGATGGTGGTGCCGCGCTCGGGGGACCATTTGAGGTCGGCGTTGATGCTCGGCCCTGCCACCGCCGGCAGGCGGCTGTCGTCGATCGCCTCGCGCAGCCAGCCGACGGCGAATTCGCCTGAAAGTTTCTCGCCCATGTCGAGCTCGAGGCCGGCACGCGCGCCAAGCCTGGTCGAGGACCGCTCGAAGCCGTCGGTGTCGACGCGCAGGTCATAGATGCGCCGCCCGGCCTCGACTTCCGTGAAGGGCGTCAGCGCCGGTGAAATCTGATAGCCGGTGCGCAAGGTGGCCGTGTAGAGCGTGTTGTCGCGATCCTTCTGCGAAATGCTGGTTCCATCCGAGAGCTCGGCGTCGCCGTAAAAATCATGGGAGACCGAGCCGGTCAGCGCATAACGCATCTTGCCGACACTTTTTTCGATGCCGAGGCTGCCGTCCACAGTCTGGCGCAGCGGCTGCTGGGTGACACCGGCGATCGCATCTGGCGAGGAGGCCGATTCCGGCGCTGCCTCGTAGCCGAGCTTGGCGATGGCGCGCAGCTCGTTGTCGAGATCGACATTGAGCTGGCCCTCGATGCGGCCCTGCGCATCGTTGATCTTTTGGCCCGAGACGGTGTTGCGGAACTGGCCGTAACCGGTGATCAGAGCCGAATTCTCGCGCCAGTCGGAGGTCGCGGTGAAACGCAGCGCTGTCTCCGACAGGACGGCCGATTTGCCAGTGCTGCTGGAATCGGCGTTCGACGTGGCGGTGAAGCCTTGCTCCAGCGTCGGACGGAAGACAAAGGTGCCGATCCTTACGCCGGGAGCGGCGAAGGGATCTTCCTCCGGCTTGGCCTTCTGTCCATCGATCGATCCGGTACGCTCCTGGCCCGGGTCGAGCTTCTGCTTGTCGACGCTGTCGATGGTGACGGCGCGGCGGTTGCCGCCGTCGCCGGCAGTCGCTGCAGCATCGGCCTGATCACCGGTGGCGGCGGTTGCGGCGGTGGTCGTGTTGTCGGTTGCCTCGCCCGCCTTCTTCTTGGTCTTTTTCTTATCGGCAGTCTTGGTGCTGGCCTTCGTGTCGGCCTTGGCGTCCTGCGTGCGCTGCCTTGCCGTCGAAGGCCGGCGCGGCTTTGCCGGCGCCGTGTCGGCCAGCGGGTCGTTGGCTGCCGGCGGCTGGTCGAAGATGCTGTCCGACGCACCAGCCGTCTGGTCGTCATCCGGAACCGCGCCTGGGCTTGCCGGCTGATAGGTTGTCGGCGCCGTGTCCTGGACGGCGGCGGGAGCGTTCTGATCCTGCGATCCTTGCGCCCGCAACTGCCTGGCCTTGCGCTGCTGGTCGGCAAGTATGGCCGATTCGGAAACCTCGCCGCGCAGTTCGGTTTCCTGCGAAAATGCAGGCGCCGGGCGCAGCAAGGCAAGCGCGCTTGCCGTCAGCAGTGCTGCAACGGCAATGCCCCTTCGACCGATTTTCGTTTCAGGCTGGCCCCCGGACATCGTCACCACTGCTTGCGCGGCGCGGTTGCGCCATACTTACCGAACCGTAAATGCGGATGGTTAACGGAGGGTTGAGACTGACTGCCTGGGTTGCCCGCAAACGAGGGCAAACGGCAATTCCGTTGGACAGGCGGGCGACATGGCGCTAATGGCTTCTGCCATGCATGCGGGGTCCCCAGAAAGAAAGCAGCCGGACAGGCAGGCTGCGATCGAATCGGCGCTGAGAACGGTGGCGACGGAGCAGGCCGGCATGGCGGCCCTGGCCGCCGCACTCGCAGATGGGCTGGCCGAGCCCTTCGCGGCGGCCATCGACCTGATTTCGCGGATCGCGGGCCGCGTCATCGTCACCGGCGTCGGCAAGAGCGGCCATATCGGCTCCAAGATCGCCGCGACGCTGGCCTCGACCGGCACGCCGGCCTTTTTCGTCCATCCGGCGGAGGCCAATCACGGCGATCTCGGCATGATCGCCCGTGACGACGCCATCATCGCCATGTCGTGGTCGGGCGAAACCAAGGAACTGATGGGCATCGTCGCCTATTCCAGGCGCTTTTCCATTCCCCTGATCGCCATCACCTCGGGCGAGAACTCTGCACTGGCGCGAGCGGCGGACGTGGTCTTGCTGCTGCCGATCGTGCCGGAGGCCTGTCCGCACGGGCTGGCGCCGACGACGTCGACGCTTCTGCAACTCGTCATGGGCGATGCGCTGGCGATCGCGCTGCTCGAGGCGCGTGGCTTCACATCCGATCACTTCCGAACCTTGCACCCCGGCGGGCAGCTTGGCGCCAATCTGACCCTGGTTTCGGAGATCATGCGGACCGGCGATCAGGTGCCGCTTGCTTTGCTCGGCACCAAGATGCCGGAAGCGGTGATGACGCTCTCGCAAAAGAAAGTTGGCTGTGTCTGCATCGTCGATGCCAGCGGCAAACTGGTCGGGATCGTCACCGACGGCGACGTCGCACGCAATCTGCATCGCAATCTCGCCGACGTCACCGTCGATGAGGTGATGACCCGCACCCCCAAGACGATCGATCCGCAGACGCTAGCGGGCACGGCGATCGCCATGCTCAACGAGCACAATATCGGCGCGCTGGTCGTGATCAAAAACAAAATGCCGGTGGGCGTGGTTCACTTCCACGACCTGCTGCGCATCGGCGCAGCTTAACGCGTGAGATTTCAGGCCGAATCGGCCCGATATTTTGATCTGTCTCGGCTCAGATTGCCTCGACAGTCAGCTCCAGATCGGTATCCGCCGCCCCGGTCACGCGCACCTGCGCGCCGACCGGCAGGTCGGGACCGGAGACGCGCCACAGCGTGTCGCCGAGCCGGATGCGGCCGCGGCCGTTCTTGATCGGCTCGGCCAACGTTGCCGTGCGGCCGACCATCTGCGCGCCGCGGCGGTTGAGCAGCGGCTGGTCGACGCTGCCTTGCCGGCTGACGGCGATCTGCCGACCGACATAGGCGGAGATCACGGCCAGCACGAGGAAGGCCAGGACCTGGACCTGCCAGGTCCAGAACGCCGCGTCCCAGATCGCCAGCGACACCGCGCCGACGATCAGCGCCGCGATGCCGATCCACAGCATGAACACGCCTGGCGCCACGACTTCCATCACCAGGAGCACGATGCCGAGAACCATCCAGTTCCACGGGCCGAGTTCCGAAACGATGCGGTCGATCATTGACGGTCTCCCACAGAGTTAGATGATCAGCCGTCGGTCTGCCGCACGATCGGCGGGCGCGAACCCTGGCGCGGCGTGCCCGATGGGGTATCGCCCTTGAAGACTTCGCGGGCGATCTCGCCGATGCCGCCGAGCGAACCGATCAGCGACGAGGCCTCGAACGGCATCAGCACGATCTTGTTGTTGCTCGACGAACCGATCTTGGCCAAGGCCTCGGTGTATTTCTGCGCGACGAAGTAGTTGATCGCCTGCACATCGCCCTTGGCGATGGCTTCCGACACGACCTGCGTCGCCTTCGCTTCGGCCTCAGCCGAGCGCTCGCGCGCCTCGGCGTCGCGAAAAGCGGCTTCCCTGCGGCCCTCGGCTTCAAGGATCTGCGATTGCTTGAGGCCTTCGGCGGCCAGGATCTGGGCGCGCTTGTCGCGCTCGGCCATCATCTGGCGGCCCATCGATTCCACGAGATTGGCTGGCGGGTTGATGTCCTTGATCTCGACGCGGGTGATCTTGATGCCCCACGGATGCGCCGCCTCGTCCACGACGCGCAGGAGGCGCTCGTTGATCGCGTCGCGATTGGAAAGCAATTCGTCGAGGTCCATCGAGCCCATGACGGTACGGATGTTGGTCATGGTGAGGTTGAGGATGGCGTTCTGGAGACCTGCGACCTGATAGGCCGCCTGGGCGGCGTTCAGCACCTGGTAGAAGGCGACGCCGTCGACCCCGACGATGGCATTGTCGCGGGTGATGATCTCCTGCGTCGGGACGTCGAGCACCTGCTCCATCATGTTCATCTTGGCGCCGACGCGCTCGAAGATCGGGTTGATGATGTTGAGGCCGGGTGTCAGCGTCTTGGTGTAACGGCCGAAGCGCTCCACCGTGTAGTTGTAGCCTTGCGGCACCGTCCTGATGCCCTTGAAAAGCAGAATGATGACCAGGAAAACAAGAACAATGATGGCAATATCGAAACCGCTAAAGCCCATTTCGCTTCTCCCTCAAAGGCGGCGACCTCACGGAATCACTTAAGTGTGTTTCCGCAACGTTACAATCAGGTGATCGCCAGAGCCGGATGATTTCAGGCCGGATCGACCTGAAATCATCCGGCTCTGGGTCAATAGAAAGAGCATGATGTGATCCGAAAACCGCTCACACTTTTCGGCATCATGCTCGGATATCGGTTAGCGGCGGGTTTTGCGCACCGTTTCGAGTCTGTCGGTGAAGCCGGTCACACCCAGCCGGAAAGCTCGCGCCGGACCAGCGCCTCGATGACCGCCATGCCCTCGGCGCTATCATTGAGGCAGGGGATATGGGCGAAGTTCTTGCCGCCGGCGTGATGGAAGGTTTCGGCCGCCTCGCGGCCGATCTCGTCCAGGGTCTCGATGCAGTCGACGGAGAAGCCCGGATTGACGACGGCGATGGATTTCACGCCGTCCTTGGCCAGTTTCTCGACCGTGACATCGGTGTAGGGCTGCAGCCATTCCTGCGCGCCGAAACGCGATTGGAAGGTGGTGATGAGCTTCTTCTCGTCCCAGCCGAGCCTTTCCCGCAGCAGCCGCGTCGTCTTGAGACAGTGGCAATGGTAGGGGTCGCCCTTCTCGAAATACGGCTTCGGGATGCCGTGATAGGACGCGATAACGACCTCGGGCTTGAAGTCCAACGTCTCAAGATGCCGCTCGATCGAGTGAGCGAGAGCCTCGATGTAGACCGGTTCATCGTAATAGGGCGGCACGCTGCGGATCGCCGGCGCGTTTCTGATCTTCATCAGCGCGCGGAACAACTGGTCGTTGGCGGTCGCCGTCGTCGTTGCCGAATATTGCGGATATACCGGGAAGGACAGGATACGGTCGCAGCCCTGCTCGACCAGTTTTTGCGCGATGCTTGCGGTCGAAGGATTGCCGTAGCGCATCGCCCAGTCGACCACGACGTTCGACTGATCGGCGAGGGCACTGGCGAGCTTCTCTGCCTGGGAACGGGTGAAAGTGCGCAGCGGCGACTCGTTCTTCTCCCGGTTCCAGATTCGGGCATAGTTGGCGCCGGACTTTTTCGGCCGGGTCGTCAAAACCAGGCCGTAAAGGATCGGGTACCAGATCGCCTTGTTGAGCTCGATGACGCGCGGGTCGGAGAGGAATTCCCTGAGATACCGCCACATCGGCGCGAATTCGATTCCGTCGGGTGTGCCGAGATTGATCAGCATGACGCCGACCTTGCCCTGCTTCACCGCCGGGTGGCCGGCAGGCAGCGGACCAGCGGTCTTCGCGGTCTTGACATCGGTGGGGCTGGCAAGCGTCATCAACGGTCTCCGGTAGCGCCGCGGAAACTAGCGATGCCCTGCCGGTTTTCAATGCTGCGTCTGGCCGCACCTTACCGTGTTTGGCACCGGAAAAGGAACACCCGCCCGTTTCCGGGCGGGTGCCACGAATTCCGGGCTGCCGCTTACTTCGCCGCCGGCGGAATGGTCAGCGTCGCGCCAAGCGGCAGGCGACGCGGCTTGAAGTCCTTGTTGGCCTCGGAGATGAGCTTCCACTTGGTGGCGTCGCCATAGGCTTTCCTGGCCAGGTCCCAATAGGTATCGCCGGCGGCGATGGTATGGCTGGTGTCCGCCGGCTTGGTTTCAGCGGGCTTGGCCGGCTCGGCGGCGGGAGCAGGCGATGCCGGGACGGCCTCGGCAGGCTTTGCCGGTTCCGCCGCCGGCGCCGTCTCAGCCGGCTTCGCGGTCTCGGCGGGAGCCGCCGGAGCGGTTTCAGCCGGAACGGCCGGAGGTGTGCCGGCAATGTCGCTGGAGCCGGAAGGCATAGCCGGCATGGCAGGCTCGGCGTTCGCCGGAGCGGTTTCAGCAGGCGGTTCCGCGGGCTTGGCCGGCTCAGCCGCCGCCGTCGGCGCCGCGATCTCGGTGATGCGGCCGTCGAGCTTGGGCGTGTAGGGCCGATGCGCGCCGAGATAGTCGGCCACGACCTGCTCCAGGCCGGGGCCGTAGTCATAGGCGTCCTTGGCCCCCTCGGCGAAGACCTTGTAGCCGTCGCCGCCCTGGCGGACATAGTTGTTGGTGGCGACCAGATATTGCTTGTCGGGATTGATCGGCGCCCAGGCGCCGTTCTCCATCACTTCGACCGATTTGACGCGGCCGGCATTGGGCGCGACCGACTTGTCGAAGGAATATTTCAGCCCTGCGACCTGCGGGAAGCGGCCGGCGCCGTCCTCGACCTGGCTGAGGCCGCTTTCGAGGCCCGCGACCAGGTCCTTGCCCGAAATCTTGAAGGTCGCCAGCGTGTTCTGGAACGGCAGCACGGTCAGCACCTCGCCCATCGTCACCGTGCCCTGGTCGATCGAGGCGCGCAGGCCGCCGCCGTTCGAGATGACGATCTCGACGCCCTGACCCTTGGTGCGGTCGAGAATGGCGTCGGAGACGAGATTGCCCATCTCGCATTCGCGCGCGCGGCAATTCTCGCGGCTGCCATCGATCGCCTTGGTGGTCTCGGCCACTTCCTTGTTCTTCAGCGCCTCGATCGGCGCGCCGAGCTCCTTGATGCGGGCAAGGACAGTGGGATCGGGCGTGATCGACTTGTCGAGATAGATCGGGGCGCCGCTGGCTTCCTTGACCACGCCGTTGTCGTCGAACACGACCTTGAACTCGCCGAGATATTTCGAATAGGACGCCGCCTGCACCACCGGCACCTTGGAACCGTCCGGGTTATCGACCATGGTCGGGTAGGGGCCTTCGGCCTTCGGGTCGGTGTTGGACAGGAGCGTGTGGCTGTGGCCGCCGACCACCACGTCGATCCCCGGGATCTTGGCGATCACGTCGCGTTCTCGCCTGTAGCCGATGTGGGTGACCGCGATGATCTTGTTGATGCCTTGCGCCTTGAGCTTCTCGACGTCGGCCGTGATCGATTTGACGTCATCGGCGATGGCGATGTTCGGGCCGGGCGAGGCGAGTTCCGGCGTGTCGTTGGTGACGGCGCCGATGATGCCGATCTTCTGGCCGCCGACCTCGACGACGATCGAGGACTTGATCTTGCCCGACGCGCCGGACTTGTCGTTGGGCATGACATTCGCGCTGACGATCGGAAACTTAGCCTTGTCGAGGTAAGGCACCAGTGCTGTCTCGCCGTCGTCGAATTCGTGGTTGCCGAGCGTCACCGCGTCGGGCTTGATCTGGTTGAGGAACTCCTCCTCTACTGCACCCTTGTAAGTGGTGTAGAAGAGCGAGCCCTGGAAGCTGTCGCCGGCATTGAGCAGCAGCACGTTCTGCCCTTCGAGCTTCTTGCGCTCCCCAGCGATCGCGGTGATCAGCCGGCCGGCGCCGCCGATGCATTCGCCCTTGGTCTCCTCTTCGGCGGAACAGGTCGACTCGTATTTGTTGTTGCCTTCGATGCGGCTGTGCCAGTCGTTGAAATGCAGGATGTTCAGCGTGTAGTCGGCAAAGGACACGCCGGCCGACAGGCCAAGCGTCGAAGCGGAAAGGGCTAGGATGGCGGCAATCTTCTTCATCTTCGTCTCCCGGATAAGCTGACTTCGACAGTGCTTAACGCCTTCGCTTGACTGGAAAATAACAGTCAGCCTCGGGTCATGTTCACATCGGGTCCCGGCCGATGCAAGCACAAATCGGGGAGATGTTTGCCGGCACAAAAAAGGACGGCGGTTTGCGCCGCCGTCCTTTTTGGATGGATGTCTGCGAGCCTCAGGCCCGGCGCGTCAGCACGAAATTCTGGCCGCTGGCGCTGGTGCAGTTGAGCTGGCTGATCGAGACCATCAGGCAGTTGAAGCTGACCGGCGTCTGGCGGATCAGCGAGGTGCCGTGGATCTCGACCGAGGTCGGTCCGGTCAAGGTGTAGCTGCCTTCCGACAGCTTCTGGCCGGTGTCAGTGGCAACGGTGGTGAAGCTGCCAGCCGCGAAGGTCGACAGGCCGGTGCCCTTGGCGTCGATCCAGTTGCCCTCGACGCCCTTCGGCGCAGCTGCGCCCGGTGGTTCCGATGGGCCGGTGGTGGTGCAGGCGGCCGCAGCCAGCAGGCTTGCCGCGGCGCCTGCCGAAAGCAGTTTGCGCGCAATGGTCATTCTTGAAAATCCTCTCCTCAGTCCGCACCCTCTCAATCGCCCGATTTCCGGGCGATTGCAAGGCGCTGCCACTGGTCAGTCCCGGCTCTATCGGACCAGAATGTTGCGGAACTGCCACGGGTCGTCCTTGTCCAGGTCCTCCGGGAAGAGGCCCGGGCGGTTGTCCAGAGGAGTCCAGTCGGTATAGTAGCCCCTGACCGGCTCGAGATAAGGCGACTGCACTTCGAGGCAGCGCCGGTAGTCCATCTCGTCGGCTTCCACGATGCCGGCCGCCGGGTTCTCAAGCGCCCAGACCATGCCGGCGAGCACCGCCGAGGTGACCTGCAGGCCGGTGGCGTTCTGGTAAGGGGCGAGCTTGCGCGCCTCGGCCAGCGACAACTGCGAACCGTACCAGTAGGCGTTCTTGTCGTGGCCGTAGAGCAGCACGCCGAGCTCGTCGACGCCGTCGACCAGCTCGTTCTCGTCCAGCACGTGGTGGACCGGCTGCGGCTTGCCGGCGGCGCCGAACATCTCGTCCAGCGACAGCAAGGCGTCGTTGCAGGGATGATAGGCGTAATGGCAGGTCGGACGGTATTGGACCTTGCCCTTCTTCGAGCGCACGGTGAAGAAGTCGGCGATCGAGATCGACTCGTTATGGGTCACCAGCAGGCCGTATTGCGCGCCCGGCGTCGGGCACCAGCTGCGAACGCGCGTGTTGGCGCCGGGCTGCTCCAGATAGATCGCCGCCTTGGAGCCGTGCTTGTGCTTCTTGCCATTCTTCGGCATCCAGTTTTCATGCGTGCCCCAGCCGAGCTCGGCCGGCTGCAGGCCCTCCGAGATGAAGCCTTCGACCGACCAGGTGTTCCAGAACACGTTCATCGGCTTTGGCTTCTTGGTGCGCTGGGTGTCGCGCTCGGCGATGTGGATACCCTTGACGCCGGCCTTCTTCATCAGCCTGGCCCAGCCCTCGCGATCTTCCTGGGCGGGCTCCGAAAACTCGAGCCCGAGATCGGTGGCGAGGTTGACCAGCGCCTTCTTGACGAACCACGAGACCATGCCGGGATTGGCGCCGCAGGTGGAGACCGCCGTCGGGCCGCCGGGCTTGTCCTGCTTTTCCTTGATCATCGCCTCGCGCAGCGCGTAGTTGGTGCGGCTGGCATTGTCGGCCTCGGCGTCGAAATAGAAGCCCAGCCACGGCTCGACGACGGTGTCGATGTAAAGCACGCCGAGCTTGCGGCACAATTTCATCAGGTCGACCGAACCGGTGTCGACCGACAGGTTGACGCAAAAGCCCTGGCCGCCGCCATTGGTCAGAAGCGGCGTCAGCAGCTTCTTGTAATTCTTCTCGGTCACAGCGTCCTGCATGAAGGCGATGCCGCGCTCGTCAAGCAGCTTGCGGTCGGTGTCGAGAGGGTCGATGACCGTCATGCGCGACTTGTCGAACTTGAAATGGCGTTCGATCAGCGGCAGCGTTCCCCGCCCGATCGAGCCGAAGCCGATCATCACGACGGGACCGGTGATTTCACCGTAAACGGGCCAGTTTTCATTCGCCATTTTTTCGCACACTCCTTCAAACACGCGCAAAACCGGGCGCCTTTGGCCCGACGGCCAAGCGCTACACCACAGATCATTGTCATAAACCAGCGAAAAGCGCCAACCGCCGGCTAGGCCGTTCTGGGCGTGTGGTTAAGCCGATCCGGCCATGCGGCCGAGGAGTGCAACCAGCCGGTCGCGGTCGGCAGTCAGGCCCTTGTAGTCGAGCTGTTGCTGGTCGAGGGCCAGGAGCTGCTCCGCGAAGGAGGCCGCCAATGTCGCCCGGTCCGGATGGTCAGCGAGCAGCTTGAGCGGATCGAGGTGGATGCGGATGGTGAAGAGGATGTCGCGCGACACTGGAAGCTTGCGCAGCGTCTGGCGTTCGACGCGGATGAAGGCGTGGGCGTTGACGTCGCCGTCCGGAAAGCGGCTCGGGCGGTTCGTGGCGCGGTCGATGCGCTCGACATTGGAAAGCGGATGGTAGAGCCTGTCATCGGCCTGGATCGACCAGTTGAAGCGCTCGACCGCCTGGCCCTGCAGGCCGTCGAACATGCGGTTGATGAGCTCAGCCGGCCGAGTGCCTGGTCCGAAGCCGGGCACCGGTTCGTGGATCTCCTGCAGCGGCTTGCCGAATTTTTCCCGCAGCGACCACGATGAAGGGAAGCATAGCGAGCCGGCAGCCAACCGCCAGCCGCGTTCGTCGCGGCGCATCAGGATCAGGTCTTCCTGGACAAGCAGCGAGGCCCTTGCCAGCGGTGCCTCGCGCAAGGCAGGAGGCAGCCGGTCGGTCATACCCTCGAACCCGACCGGCTCGACGTCGGCTCCGTTGCGGTGGTGGGTTACGGGATGCGCGGCTTCGAGATGGGCGACGAGCAGGTCGAGCACTTCGCGCTGAGCGTCACGGGTGCAGTCTTCCTCGACAAAGACCCTTTCCGGAATTTCCGCGTAGAGCCGCTGCTTTTCGGCGAGATGGGGCAGCAGGAACTCGTCGACCTCGATCCAGCGGTCGAAGTCGAGCGGCTTCAGCCCGATGCTGAAGAGCTTCGAGGACCCGTCATAGGGTGTATGGGTCGGGTGGCGGATGCCTGTTTGGGTGTTATCCAGTTTGTGTCTCCAGCGTGGTCAGCCAAGCCGCGCCGGGATCAGTCCGCGCAGCGAGTTGCCGACGAAGATCGCCTTCGCCGCCTTCAGGTCGTCGAAGCTGTAGATCGCTTCCACGGCGCGGCCTTCGTCCAGAAGCTCGCCGCGCAATATTCCAGGCAAAAGGCCGCAGTCGAGGCGGGGCGTGGCGAGCGGACCGTTGCCCAAATCGGCGAAGAGATTGGTGATCGTGCCCTCACAGATCTCGCCGCGCTCGTTGGCTAAAAGCACTTCGTCGGCGCGCGTGGCGAGATATTCCGCGCGGGCATGCGTGTAGACCTGACGCAGGCTGGTCTTGTGGCGCAGCATCGTGTTGGTGGAATCGAGACGGATCCGCGCCAACTGCAGCCGCCAGACCTTGTCCACGGGCAGCGGTTCATAGGCTTGAGCGGCAGCCGTCGCTTCGCCATTGCGCCGCAAGGCAAGGCGCACGCGCAAGGCAATCCCGTGTCCGTTGACGGTGTTCGACAGCACTTCGCCGATCCGTTCGGGATCGCAGGCGAAGCCGAGCTCGGCGGCGGACGCATAAAGCCTGGCGAGATGGCGCTCGAAGCGCAGGAAGCCTGAACCCGGCTCCCAGCGCATGGTCTCGATCAGCTCGAAGCCGGCACCGTTCCCGTCGCGAAGCGCGCTTTCAACAGACACTCCCGATACTCCTCCTCGGCTGTGGAATCGAAGACGACGCCGCCGCCGACATTGTAGACGGCCTCGCCGTCGGCAAAGAGCGAGATGGTGCGGATCGCCACCGAAAAACGCATCCTGCCGGCCGGCGCGATCCAGCCGATGGCGCCGCAATAGACGTCGCGCGGCGCGTCTTCCAGCTCGTGCAGGATTTCCATGGCGCGGATTTTCGGCGCGCCGGTGATCGAGCCGCAAGGAAACAGCGCGGCGAAGACCTGGCGGATGCCGATATCGGGCAGCAGCTTCGCCCGCACACGGCTCACCATCTGGTGCACCGTCGGATAGGTCTCGATGCGGAACAGTTCCGGCACCTCCAGTGTGCCGACCTCGCTGATCAGCGAGATGTCGTTGCGCAGCAAATCGACGATCATCCGGTTCTCGGCCTGGTTCTTCTCGTCGTTGCGCAGGAAGGCTTTCAGCCGGGCATCCTCGGCCTTGGTCGCGCCGCGCGGCGCGGTGCCCTTCATCGGATGCGTCTCGATCATGCCGTCGGCGTCGATCCGGAAGAACAGTTCGGGCGAGCGCGACAGGACGATCGGATCGCCGAGCGAGATCAGCGCGCCGTATTTGACCGGCTGGCGCTCGGTCAGCGCGTCGAAGGCGGCAAGCGGATCGCCGGACCATTGCGCGCGGACCGGGAAGGTGAGGTTGCCCTGATAGCAGTCACCCTTGCGGATGTGGTTGTGAAGGCGCGCGAAGCGGCCGGCATAGTCCTCGGCGGACCACGTTGCCCTGGCATCGAAGATCGGGCCGTTGCTGGCGGACGCCCGCGATTGCGGGACCTCTTGCTCGTCGGGCGCATCGAAGACGCCGAGACAGACCAGCGGCGCGCGGCGGCCTTCGGGCAGCAGCGGCACCAGTTTAGGCTCGAGCAGGTAGCCGGCCTCGTAGGAGAAATAGCCTGCCAGCCATTTGCCGGCGTCGGAAGCAGCCTGGGCTCGCTCGAGCGCCGGCGCGAACTCCTCCGCAGTGCGCGCGAGAATGATCTCGTGCGGCCGGTCGAACACCAGCTGACGCGCGCTCTCGTCATTGCGGAATATGGCTGCGGGCAGGGGCATGAGCCTCGGAAGCGGACAATTCAGTCGACCGGTCTATATGGGGGCCCGGGGACGCGCAATCGAGGGAACGGCGTCGAGCGACGCAAAGGCGGCTGGCCAAAATAAAGACGGCGCCCCATGCGGGCGCCTCGTACCAACCAGACGGATATTCAGGTGTTGCTTACGGTACCGGCTGTCGGGAACTGGCGCGCGAACCCGGCCTCGTCGCCGGCGGCCAGTAATTTCGCCTGCTCGATCCATTTCTCGCGCGCGATGCGGCCGTCGAAATTGAGCACCTCCTCGATGCGTTTGACGTCGGCGTCGGTCCAGGCTGCGATCTGGGCGTAGGTGGTGACGCCCTGGCCCTTGAGCAGCGTTTCGTTGACCGGGCCGATGCCGATGAGGCGACGCAGATTGTCGGCTTTGCCGGCCGCGGCCTTCGGCGCGGCAGCTTTCTTGGCGGGAGCCGTCTTCTTCGGCGCGGCTGCCCTGGCCGCGGGCTTCGCTGCCGCGGTTTTCGCGGCCGCCGGCTTCTTCGCGGCGGCGGGCTTCGCCGGAGCGGCCTTCGCGCTCACCGGGGTCGACACGAGCGCCGCTGGCGCCGGCGTGGCGGCCTTGTCGGCGCCGGCCTTGGCGGCAGGCGCGTTACGCAGCCGGCTTTCGAGATTGGCGCGGGCACTGCCGCAGGCATCGAGCTCGCCCTTGAGCCGGTCGTTATCGGCGCGCAGCCTGTCGCGCTCGCTTCGGGTGCGGTCGAGATCGCCACGCAGACTGTCGAGCTCGCCGCGCAGGCGGCCCCAGATGAACCAGCCAGCCAGGATACCCACAACGAACGCCAGGAGCATGTAGAAGAAAGTGCTCATTTCCCTCTCCAGTCCGGTCCGTCGGCCGCGGCTGGGAGGGCACGCTTGCCGTCAAGAATCGTCAAAGGTTCCGTGTTCGGTGGAACCGCCGGCTTCAATCGAGCCATCGGCGTTCGGTCTTGTCCGGACCGACGGCCATCATCGCATTCGCCGTAGCGGAGCGGCAGGCATCTCTGGCCTGCGCGATGCGTCCAGCTGAGCTTGAGGCCGGACGCTATCATATGGCTCGTCGAAAGCCAGTTGAAAATGCGCCGGAGAGTTATTCAAGAACAGCTATTTAGGGCAAGAATAGAGTCCGGCTAATATGCGTCTCGGCTAAACTATAGCTATCGATGCACGCTTCGTTGCTGTTCACTTGTCCAGCGCCTCCAACTCGTCGATCAGCGAACCGATCACGCCAAGGCCGATCTGCCAGAACGCGGGATCGGTGGCGTCGAGGCCGAAGGGAGCCAGGAGTTCGGAGTGATGCTTGGTGCCGCCGGCGCGCAGCATCTCGAAATACTTCTCCTGAAATCCCCGCTCGGCGTTCTGGTAGACGGCGTAGAGCGAGTTCACCAGGCAGTCGCCGAAGGCATAGGCATAGACATAGAAGGGCGAATGGATGAAGTGCGGGATATAGGTCCAGAAGACCTCGTAGCCGTCGCGCAGCTTGATCGCCGGTCCCAGGCTTTCGGCCTGCACCTCCAGCCAGAATTCGCCCAACCTGTCCGAGGTCAGCTCGCCGTTCTTGCGCTCGGTATGCACCTTGCGCTCGAACTCGTAGAAGGCGATCTGGCGCACGACCGTGTTGATCATGTCCTCGACCTTCTGAGCGAGCATGGCCTTGCGCTCGCGTCTGTCACTGGTCTGTTCGAGCAGCGAGCGGAAGGTCAGCATCTCGCCGAAGACGGAGGCGGTCTCGGCCAGCGTCAGCGGCGTCGAGGCCATCAGCGCGCCCTGGCCCGCGGCCAGCACCTGGTGCACGCCATGACCGAGCTCATGCGCCAGCGTCATCACGTCGCGCGGCTTGCCCATATAGTTGAGCAGCACGTAAGGATGCGCCGACGGCACCGTCGGGTGGGCGAAGGCGCCGGGCGACTTGCCCGGCCGCACCGGCGCGTCGATCCATCTGCGATCGAAAAAGCCGCGCGCGATTTCTGCCATGTCGGGCGAGAAGCGCTTGTAGGCGGAGAGCACCGTGTCCCTGGCGTCGTCCCAGCGGATCACCGCCTTCGGCGTCTCCGGCAGCGGCGCGTTGCGGTCCCAGTGGTTCATCACCTCCATGCCGAGCCAGCGCGCCTTCATCGCATAGTAGCGGTGCGACAGCCGCGGATAGGCCTCGCGCACTGCCGCGGCCAGCGCGTCGACCACGTCGCGCTCGACGCGGTTGGCGAGGTGGCGCGAGTCGGCGATATCCTGGAAGCCGCGCCAGCGGTCGGAGATTTCCTTGTCCTTGGCCAGCGTGTTGGTGATGAGGGTGAAGGTGCGCAGGTTCTTGCGGAACGTGGCGGCCAGCGCCTCGGAGGCGCGGCGGCGCACCTCGCCATTCGAATCCTGCAGCCGGTTGAGCGCCGGCTCAAGCGTCAGCTCCTCGCCGTCGACGTCGAAGCGCAGATCGGTCATCGTCTCGTCGAACAGGCGGTTCCAGGCGCCGCGCCCGGTGACCGACTTCTCGTGGAACAATTGCTCCACGCGATCCTCGAGCTGGTAGGGTTTGTCCTTCCTGAGGTCGAGCACCCAGGGCCGGTAGTGGCCGAAGGCCTTGTCGGCGGCCAGAGCGCTTTCGATCGCCGCATCGTCGATCAGGTTGAGCTCGAGCGCGAAGAACAGAAGATGGGCGCTCGCGTCCGTCATCTTTTCCTGGACGTCACCATAGAGCTTGGCGCGCTGCGGATCGGCGGTGTTGCCGGCATAGACGAGGCCGGCATAGGAGACGATGCGGCCGATCAGTTCCTCGAGCGCCTCATAGGCTTGCAGCGCCTCGCCCAGCCGGCCGGCGCCGCCGCGCCCGGCTTCCGTGGCCAGCGTGCCTTTCCAGCGGGTCTCGAAGGCGATGGCGTCGCTGGCCGCTTTGGCGATGTCGCGCTTCAATTCGGGCGCTTCCATGCCGGAATAGAGATCGGCGAGATTCCACTCCGGCAGATCGCCAAGCTCCGCCGCGCCGTGTCCGGACGCTGGCGCCGCAAGCCGATGACCAAATTCCATGCGCATCAGCAATACCTTCTTTGAATCGGTGCCAAATCAGAGGGAAGGAGGAAGCCGGTCAAATCCTAAGGAATTCGTTCACCGGGTTTTTTGAAACCTTATTTAGAACCCTGTGCCAAGATGATCCATGGGGATTTTCTCGGGCGGAAAACTCAAACAGTCATGACAGGTTCCATACTCATAGTCGATGACGATCCGGTGCAGCGCAGGCTGGTCGAGACCGCGCTGACCAAGTTCGGGCACACCGCGATCGTCACCGATAGCGGCGAGGCCGGCCTCGACGTGCTCGACGGGCCGAACGCGCGCGAGGTCTCCGTCGTCATTCTCGACCTTGTCATGCCCGGCCTAGGCGGCATCGGTGTGCTGAAGGCGATGCGCGAGCGCGGCATCAACATTCCCGTCATCGTGCAGACGGCGCAGGGGGGCATCGAGACGGTCGTTTCGGCGATGCGGCACGGCGCCTTCGACTTCGTCGTCAAGCCGGCGTCGCCCTACCGGCTGCAGACCGCGATCTCCAACGCGCTCAAGGTGGAAGCCGTCGAGGACGAGATGAAGCGCGCGTCGCGGCGACGCGGCGGCGGCCATCTCACCTTCAAGGACATGATCACGCGCAGCCCGGCAATGGACCGGGTGATCCGCCTCGGGCAGAAGGCGGCGGCGTCCAACATCCCGATCCTGATCGAGGGCGAATCCGGCGTCGGCAAGGAACTGGTGGCGCGCGCCATTCAGGGCAGCAGCGATCGCCGTTCGAAGCCGTTCGTCACCGTAAATTGCGGCGCCATCCCGGACAATCTCGTCGAATCGATCCTGTTCGGCCACGAGAAGGGGTCCTTCACCGGCGCTACCGAGAAGCATACGGGCAAATTCGTCGAGGCGAATTCCGGCACGCTGTTCCTCGACGAGATCGGCGATCTGCCGCTCGACGTCCAGGTCAAGCTGCTGCGCGCCGTGCAGGAGGGCGAGGTCGATCCGGTCGGCGGCCGCTCGACCGTCAAGGTCGACATCCGCCTGATCTCGGCCACGCACCGCAACCTTCTGCAGCAGGTCAAGGACGGCAAGTTCCGCGAGGACCTGTTCTACCGGCTGAACGTCTATCCGATCTTCGTGCCGCCGCTGCGCGACCGCCGCGACGACATTCCCTATCTGGTCCGGCACTTCATGGAAAAGGTCGCGCCGGCCGATCCGCGCCGGCGCCTTGCCGGCATATCGGCGCCAGCGCTTGCGATGCTGCAGGCCTATGACTGGCCGGGCAACATCCGCCAACTGGAGAATGCAGTCTTCCGCGCGTCGGTGCTTGCCGAGGGCGACGTGCTGACCGAGGAGGAGTTCCCGCAGATCCGGGCCCAGGTGGAAGGCACGGTCGATCTCGCAGCGGAAACGACATCCACCGTCGCCGAAACGGTCGAGGGTGCGTCCAATCCGGCGGATGAGGCGATTGCCGAGAAAATGGGGTCCGCCTTTGCCGACGGCGAGTCACCGGCGCGGCCGCAGCCGCGGTTCGGAACGCTTCGGGCGCTGGACGAGCGCGGCAATGTACGGGCGCTGGCCGATGTCGAGCTCGAGATGATCAAGCTGGCGATCGATCATTATAATGGCCAGATGAGCGAAGTCGCGCGCCGTTTGGGCATCGGCCGTTCAACCCTCTACCGCAAGTTGAAGGAATATGGCATTGATCCCGAAGCTGGTCGCGTGGACCGGCTTGCCTCGTGACAGGCAGGCCTCGAACAGCTTGCGCGCCTAAAATCCGAGTCAAATTGTCGCTTTTGACGTGAAAACGCAGGGTTTTCAGCGGTTGGCGTTGCCGAGGATCACGCATTAACGCTAACGGTAACAGATCGTGTTCTGGCCGGGGCCGGATTCTTGATCTAAACCAGCGGTTTACCACGAAATGCTGTGCATCATTTTTGACGGGATATCGCCACGGTGTTACCGCATTTCGGCTTCAATAAACGATGATTAACCATTAGGATCGATATTCGGATGTGAAAACGACGCATCCGTTTGGTCAAATCCGGGGACAAACGGCAGCCTGAAAGCCAGTTGATTTGAACAAAGTCGAACGACACACAAACGGGCGGCATTTTCACATGAGCGTCTGGCCGAGGTGGCTGACGTTTGTGATTTTGGCTGTCGGGTTTCTGTCCGCGGCAATGTCGGGCGCCAGGGCTGAGGTTCGTACGCTCAAGCTCTATCACCTGCACACGCACGAGAAGGCCGAGATCGTCTACAAGCGCAATGGCCGCTACGATCCGGAAGGCCTGCGCAAGATCAACATCATCCTGCGTGACTGGCGCCGCAACGAGCCGACGAAGATGGACCCGCGGCTGCTCGACCTCGTCTGGGAAGCTTATCGCGAAGCCGGCGCGACCGACTACATCCAGGTCGTCTGCGGCTATCGTTCGCCGTCGACCAACGCGATGCTGCGTTCGCGCAGCCGCGGCGTCGCCGAGAAAAGCCAGCACATGCTCGGCAAGGCGATGGACTTCTACATTCCCGGCGTGCCTTTGAAGAAGCTGCGCAACATTGGCCTCAAGATGCAGGGCGGCGGCGTCGGCTACTACCCGACCTCCGGCTCACCCTTCGTCCATATGGATGTCGGCAATGTGCGCCACTGGCCGGGCATCAGCCGCCAGGAACTGGTCAGCCTGTTCCCGAACGGCAAGACGCTGCATGTGCCGAGCGACGGGCGTCCGCTGCCTGGCTATGAGCAGGCGCTGGCCGCCTATCAGGCGCGCAAGGGCGCCGGCACCCCGAACATCGAACTGGCCAGCGCCGGCGGCTCGACCAAGCGGTCCGGCGGATTGCTTGCCGCCTTGTTCGGCGGTGGCGCCGACGAGGCCGATGACGCGGCCGATGAAAGCGCTCCGGCGCCTCAGCAGAAAGCCGTGAAGCAGGTTCAGGTCGCGAGCGCCGCGACGGCCCGCAACAGCAACCTCCCGGGTATCGCGATCGTTTCGCCGAAGGATGCCAAGCGCGCCAACGTCCCGCAGATCGCGGATGACAGCGCCGACGATCAGCAGCAGCCGCAGCAGGATACGCCCGAGACGATCATCGCGGCGCTGCCGCCCAAGGAAGTCCCGCTGCCCGACTTCGCGCCGCGTCCGAAGGTCGATGTCGGCCAGCAGGCGCCACAGAATGTGCCGTTTGCCGTGGCGGATGCCTCGGCGACGACCGAGCAGGTGGTTTCGACGGCGCAGACGCCCTTGCCTGACAAGGTTCCGTTCGGCGCCGCCAGCGCGGCCGAGGCCGCTGGCACCGATCCGGCGCAGGTGGCGGTCAACAACATCCCGCTTCCGACCTGGCGCCCAGATCGCTCGACGCCGGCCGAATTGGCGTCGAAGGATAAGAACGTGCTTCTGGCGCTGGCCGAAACGGCTTCGCAGGACAAGAGCGCGACCGACGCGTTCTCCGTGCTGCCGACCGCCCGGCCGCAGCCCGGCAAGCAGGATGAGGTCAAGGCCCTTCTCGAACAGGCCAACGCGACCGTCGAGGCTGGCGGCGCCGGCGCCGAATACCAGCTTGCGTCGCTGACGCAGCCGGAGCCGCGCTCGGCGTTCAACGATCCGTCGAGGGCCGATGCTGCCTCGCCACGCCAGGCCATCGCCGCCCTTCCGGCAGGCAGCGATCCCACGAATGCGATCGGCGCCGGCGTGAAGACGACGGCCAAGGAAGGCAGAGCGTCGTCGCGCGACCTCAAGCCGGGACCGAAGGCCGTGGTGGTGGCGGCAGCGCCGCAGGCCGCGCGCTGGGCGCTGGGCAGCGGCGTGAACATTGCTTCGGTTTCCGATCCGACGACGGCGCCGCGCTATGCCTACAACATCGTGCATACGCCACCGAGCGAAGTGTACACCGCCGGCTTCCAAACGAGTGGCGAGATGCAAGATGCCAGCCGTTTCAGCGGCA
Source organism: Mesorhizobium sp. M2A.F.Ca.ET.046.03.2.1 (assembly GCF_003952425.1). Taxonomy (NCBI): domain Bacteria; kingdom Pseudomonadati; phylum Pseudomonadota; class Alphaproteobacteria; order Hyphomicrobiales; family Phyllobacteriaceae; genus Mesorhizobium; species Mesorhizobium sp. M2A.F.Ca.ET.046.03.2.1. Next base: position 4,878,304 of record NZ_CP034449.1, read on the forward strand.
ATGCGGTGAAGTTCCTCTCGGTCGCCCGTTTCCAGACGAAGTAGCCATTTGAGAGACACCGAAGAGAAGCCGCGCTGGACTTGAAGCGCGGCTTTTGTTTTTCATGTCGCGCCCAGACCGTCAGCCTCCCGCTTCGTCTAATGGTAGGACAGCGCCCTTTGAAGGCGTGAATCGTGGTTCGAATCCATGAGCGGGAACCAGTCATCGGTTGGCGTTATCTGGCATTGCGCAAGCTGCATCGGCTTGAACTTCCCGTGAGGAGGTGGGCGCCCAGCCGGCCGTATTTTAATGTTCAGTCGATTTCCAGCGCGGCCGCTTCGCCCATGGCCAGAAGCCGCGCGGCGTCACGCGCCGGAGGCAGCCCGAACTGGCGCGCATATTCGCGGCTGAACTGGGAGGCGCTTTCGTAGCCGACGGTGAAAGCAACCTGCGCCGCGCTGCCCGGTTGGGCAATCAGCAGATGGCGCGCTTCCAAAAGGCGGAGCTGCTTCTGATACTGGATCGGGCTCATCGCGGTCGCCGCCTTGAAATGGCGATGAAAGGCGGCGTTGCTCATATGCGAGAGCTCGGCCAGCTGCGTCACATCGATCGGCTCGTTGTAATGCGACCGGATCCAGGCGGTGGCGCGGCGGATCTGCGACAGGCGGCCATCGGCGCGCGCGAGCTGGCGCAGCTTTTCGCCCTGCGGGCCTTGCAAGAGCCTGAACGCGATCTCGCGTTCGAGCATGGGCGCGAGAACCGGAATCTCTTCCGGCCGATCGAGCAGCCGCAGCAGCCGTCGCCAGGCGTCGAGCAAGTCGTCATCGGCCGGGTTGGTGACGAAGCTGTCGCCGTCTATCGCCGGTCGATGGTCGATAAGCAGCCCGGCGATCAGCTCGATATCGATGGCGAAGGCGAGAGCCATGTAGGGACAGGCTCTGCTGGCTTCGATCAACTGGCTGGTGGCGGGCGCCTCCACCGCGTAGACGAAATAGCTGCCGGCGCTGTAGGCAAGCGTGCGGTCGCCGATCAGCACCGTTTTGGTCCCCTGCAGGACCAGAAGCGCGGTCGGCTGGCAGAGCTCGGGCAGCGGCGGCGTCGGAAGCTCGCTGCGGCCGATGGTGACGCGCGGAATGGCCGTCTTCGTCCGCCGCCCCCGCGCGTGGCGCCCGGCCATGGCGACCAATTCCTGCAATATGTCACTCATCTTTCCAGCATTGCCGATCCATCGCGGCCAAGCAACCAAGCGAGGCGCTGACGCGCCCGCGAAGACACGAACCTGAGAGGATTAGGCAAGAGGCTGAGAGCTTTTGGCGCGCGAAGCGAGCCGGTTCACGTCATCTCTGGGTCATCGAAGGAGACATGGACATGACGACGAGAAAGAACGCGCTGGTGACCGGCGCCAACAAGGGCATCGGTCGTGAGACCGTCCGGCGGCTGGCGGCACTGGATTACAAGGTGTGGCTCGGCGCGCGCGACGCCGAACGTGGCGAGACCGCGGCGCAGGCATTGCGTGATGAGGGGTTTGATGTCGAGTGGCTCGCGCTCGATGTCGCCATCGACGACAGCGTGGCGGCCGCGGCCAAGACTGTCGCAGCGCGGGCGCCCGGCCTGGATGTGCTGGTCAACAATGCCGGCATCGCACCCGGCTATGTCGAGGCGCTGGCCCCGGACGGTCGCTATCAGCCACCGCCGAGCCAGGAGCACATCGCGGACATGAAAGCTACCTATGACGTCAACGTCTTCGGGTCGGTGCGGGTCACCCAGGCATTCCTGCCGCTGCTCCTGGCATCTCCCGCCGCCCGCATCGTCATGGTGAGCAGCTATCTCGGATCGCTGGCGCGCGCGTCCGGCAACAGCCAGTCGCCCAACGTCATGGGTTATGGCAGCTCGAAGACCGCGCTCAACGCCATTTCGCTCGCCTTCGCCAGGGAACTTGCGCCGCACGGCATCATGGTCAATGCCGCCGCTCCCGGCTACACCGCGACGGACCTCAACGCCCACAGAGGCGGCCGCACGGTGCAGCAGGCGGTCGAGATCATCGTGCGGCTGGCGACGCTGGAGCCTGGTGGACCGACAGGCGGTTACTTCGATGAGAACGGCCCGCTGCCCTGGTAAGTTGATTACTTCTTGAGCTTGCTCGCGTCACGCGCCAGCGCTTCGATCTCGTCCCACTTGCCGGCCTTGATGAGATCGTCGGGCGCCACCCAGGAGCCGCCGACGCAGATGACGTTGGGCAGGCTCAGATAGTCGGCGGCGTTCTTGGCCATTATGCCGCCGGTCGGGCAGAATTTCACGTCCGCCAGCGGCGAGGCGAAAGCTTTCAGCGAAGCGATGCCGCCGGACTGCTCGGCCGGGAAGAACTTCAGGAAGCGCAGGCCGGCTTCGCGCGCGGCCATGATCTCGCCGGGCGTGATCGCGCCGGGCAGCAGCGGCACGGGGCTGTCCTTGGCCGCCTCGAGAAGCTGGCTGGTGATGCCGGGGCTGACGATGAATGTCGAGCCGGCGCGGGCTGCTTCTTCGAACTGCCTGGCATCGAGGATGGTGCCGGCGCCGACAATCGCGTCCTCGACCTCGGCCGCGACGCGTCGGATCGCTTCCAGCGCGTCGGCGGTGCGCAGTGTGATCTCGATGGCCCGCAACCCGCCGCGCGACAAAGCGCGAGCGAGCGGCACGGCATCGGCGACATTGGCGATCTTGAGCACCGGGATGACCGGCTGACCGTTGAGGAGCGACAGGAGCTTTTCGGTCTTGCTGGTCATGTGCTGGTCTCCGTTTCTATGTTTTAAACCGATTAGCAGAAGGGTCCGTCCAAGTCCACGAAGCCCGGCGTGTCGCGATGCCGCGCGGCGGATCGTGCGTCGCCTGAACTTCCTTTGCCTTGAAACCGCTTTGACCACAGTCTAGTGGCATGGCCATGACGACAACCAAGGAATTTCAGCCCATCCAGGTCGCCGCGCTTTACAAATTCGCGCGGCTCGACGGATACGAGGCCCTGCGCGCGCCGCTCGCCGCCTTCTGTTGCGGGCGCGGCATCAAGGGCACACTGCTTCTGGCGCATGAAGGCATCAATGGCACCGTTGCCGGCAGCGAGGAAGCGATTGCCGCGCTTGTGGACCATCTGCAGGCCATCGAAGGCCTTGCCGGGCTGGAAGTCAAATACAGCAGCGCCGCCGAGATGCCGTTCCACCGCATGAAGGTGCGGCTGAAGCGGGAGATCGTCACCATGGGCGTCGAGGATATCGATCCGGCAACCAGCGCCGGCACCTATGTCGCGCCGGCCAACTGGAATGCGCTGATCTCGGACGCCGACACCGTCGTCATCGACACGCGCAACGCCTATGAAGTCTCGCTCGGCACCTTCACGGGCGCGGTCGACCCGAGGACCTCCAGCTTCCGCGAGTTCCCGGCCTGGGTGGAAGAGCACCGTGAAGAGCTCGAAGGCCGCAAAGTGGCGATGTTCTGCACCGGCGGCATTCGCTGCGAGAAGGCGACAGCCTATGTGAAGTCGCTCGGCCTCAAGAACGTCTTCCATCTCAAGGGCGGTATCTTGAAATATCTCGAAGAGGTGCCGGCCGAAGAGAGCCTGTGGCAGGGCGAGTGTTTTGTGTTCGACGAGCGGGTGTCCGTCTCGCATGGCCTGACCGAGGGCGAGGCGGAGCTCTGCCGCGCCTGCCGGCATCCGCTGACGGTCGAGGACCGGCTGTCGCCGAAATACGCGACCGGCGTTTCATGCCCGCATTGTTTCGAAACGCGGTCCGATGCGGACCGCGAGCGCTACGCCGAACGCCACCGTCAGGTCGAACTTGCGCAGGCGCGCGGCGGCAAGCGCCATATCGGCAGCTAAAGCCTCACGCGCAAAACCTGCTCCGTCATTGTAATGTCAAACCGCGGGGCCTACCTGTTGCCGGTCCGAAACCATGCCCGCCCATTCGGCCGGGCCAATTCTGGAGGCATTGATGCTCGACCCCAAGAAGCTGCTCGACGACCTTCTCGGATCGCAGATTCCCGGCACGGGCTCGACCGTTCGCGACAAGGCGGGGCAGGCGGCGCAGATGGCGAAGGACAATCCGCTGGCTGCCGGAGCGCTTGCCGCCGTGCTGCTCGGCACCGGCACCGGACGGCAGGTGACGGGCGCGGCCATCAAGCTCGGCGGCCTGGCGGCGATCGGCGGCCTCGCCTACAAGGCCTATCAGAATTACAAGGCCGGCAACGAGCCGGCGCAGGCGCCCGCGTCCGGCGAGCCTGAACTGCTCCCGCCGCCGGCCGATACCGCTTTCGATCCTGCACAGGCACCGCAAGGCGAGGCCGAGTTCACGCTGACGCTGGTCCGAGCGATGATCTCGGCGGCGAAGGCCGATGGCCATATCGACGACGAAGAGCGCAAGAAGATCGCCGACAAGCTCAAGCTCGCCGGCATCGGCGCGGAAGCGGAAAAGTTCCTGCTTGCCGAGCTCGAAAGGCCACTCGATCTCGACACGCTGGTCGCCGGCGCCAAGACCGATGCGCAGAAGCTGGAACTCTACACCGCCTCGCGTCTGACCATCGATCCCGACACGCGCGCCGAGCGCGGCTATCTCGACCTGCTTGCCGGTCGGCTCGGCCTGCCGGATGCCCTGGTCGATCATGTCGAGGCGACTGTCTCGGCGGCAAAGGTGCCGGCCGGCAGCGCGCCTAGCTCGCCGTGGTGAACCATGTTGGTAAACGCCGCTGCGCACCGCCTTGCCGGTCGTTAATCCCTCGTTAACTCAGCAAGCGCATCATTCTAATCAGTCGGACCGGCTTTTCCTCCTCCCAAGCGCGGTTCAGATCGGGGCGGTCGCCAATGGCCGCCCTTTTTGTTGGCCTCTTGTTTGTCGCCAATAGCGGCTTGCCATGATCCCCGGCATTTGCGATGCCACGTCTTTCCGAGCATGACCGGGAGGACGACGATGACCGCCATAGCAGAGAAGACCGCCATCGTTACCGGAGCCGGCACCGGCATCGGCAAGAGCGTCGCCACCGCGCTGCTCCAGGCAGGCTGGAACACGGTGTTCTGCGGCCGGCGCAAGACGGTGCTGGAAGAGGCGATCGCCGATGCGGGCAAGACGCAAGCCAAGGCATTGGCAGTCGCCTGCGACATCAGCAAGGCGGCGGAAGTCGACGACATGTTCGAGACCGTGCTCGAGGCCTTCGGCCGCGTCGACCTGCTCTTCAACAATGCCGGCATGGGCTACAAGTCGACGCTGATCGACGAGATCCCGGTCGAGGTCTGGAACGATGTCGTCGGCGTCAACCTCACCGGCGCGTTCCTGTGCGCGCGCGCCGCCTTCGGCGCCATGCGGAGGCAGAAGCCGATGGGCGGCCGTATCATCAACAACGGCTCAGTGTCGGCCTATGCGCCGCGCCCGGGTTCCGTGCCCTATACGGCGACCAAGCACGCCATCACCGGTCTCACCAAGACGCTGGCGCTCGACGGCCGGCCCTTCGACATCGCCTGCGGCCAGATCGATATCGGCAATGCGCTGACCGAGATGGCGCAGCCGATGACGGTGGGCGTGCCGCAGGCCAATGGCTCGATCGCCGCCGAGGCGGTGATGGACGTGCAACGCGTCGCCGACGCGGTGCTGCATATGGCCAGCCTGCCGCTCGACGCCAACGTGCTGTTCATGACGGTGATGGCGACGAAGATGCCGTTTGTCGGGCGCGGATAAGCGCCTGACGGCTCACTTCTTTAGAAATGCCTCGATCCGCTCCAGCGCGCGCAGGATGTTCTCCTCGGAATTGGCGTAGGAAAGCCGGATATAGCCTTCGCCGAGCACGCCGAAATCGGGGCCGCCGATCAGCGCCACGCCGGCATCCTCCAGCAGCGCCGAGGCGAGCTTCTTGGCCTTCCAGCCGGTCTTCGACACGTTGGGGAAGGCGTAGAAGGCGCCCTTCGGCGTGATGCAGGAGATGCCGGGGAGCGCGTTCAGGCCCTCGACGACGATTTTCCTGCGGTTGTCGAAGGCGCGCATCATCTTCTCGACATCGTCCTGCGGACCGTCGATCGCGGCGATGCCGGCAAACTGGCTCGGCGCGTTGACGCAAGACCAGCAATTGACGGCCAGCTTGCGCACCTTGTCGTAGAGATGGGCGCCCTTGTCGCCGTTCGGCCAGATCGACCAGCCCATGCGCCAGCCGGTCATCGCCCAGGTCTTCGACCAGCCGTTGAGCACGATCAGCCTGTCGCGGATTTCGGGGAAGTTGAGCAGGGAGCAGTGCTTCTCGCCATCATAGGTCATGACGTCGTAGATCTCGTCGGACATGACGGCGACCTCAGGATGCTTGTCCAGGCCCTTGACCAGCTTCTCGATCTCGGCGCGCGGCGTGACGCCGCCGGTCGGATTGGCGGGTGAGTTGAGGATGAGCAGCCTGGTCCGGGGCGTGATCAGCGCCAGCGTCTCGTCGGCCGAGAAGGCAAAGCCGTTCTCCTCGCGGATCGGCACCGGCACCGGCGTGGCGCCGGTGAACTCGATCATCGAGCGGTAGATCGGAAAGCCGGGATCGGGGTAGAGGATCTCAGTACCCGGTTCGCCGAACATCAGGATCGCGGCGAACATGGTCGGCTTGCCGCCGGGCAGGATCATCACATTCTCAGGCGACACCTCGACGCCGGTGGTGGTCAGCGTGCGGCGCACGACGGCCTCGCGGGTGGCGAGCAGCCCGTTTGCCGGCGTGTAGCCGTGGTGGCCGTCGCGCAGCGCCTTGATCGCCGCCTCGACGATGTGCTGCGGCGTCTTGAAGTCGGGCTGGCCGATGCCGAGATTGATGATGTCGCGGCCCTGATGGGCAAGCGCGGTGGCCCTGGCCAGCACCGCGAAGGCATTTTCCTCGCCAAGGCGGTCGATGGCCGCGATCGTGTGGAGCATTTTTCCCGTCCCTGTGGTTCTTTCTGTGAGCGAGCGTTTTTGTGACCGTCCGCTGGGAAAAGTCAACGGATTGGAGTGGTCGGTGTCGGAAGATCTGAAGAATTGGCAGCCGCGCCCACGGCCGGAACGCAAGGCGATCGAGGGACGCACAGTCAGGCTCGAGCCGCTGAGCGCGGCAAAGCACGGCGACGGCCTCTACGAGGCCTCGTCGGTTTCGGATGTCGGCGGACGTTTCGCCTGGCTGCCCGACTACCCGCCGGAGACCCGCGCCGCCTTCCAGCCGTGGCTCGACAAGGCGGAAGCGAGCGAGGATCCGCTGTTCTTCACCGTCATCGACAAGGCGAGCGGCAAGATCGCCGGGCGCCAGACGCTGATGCGCATCGACGTCGCCAACGGCGTCGGGGAAATCGGCAACATCTACTGGGGTCCACTGATCTCGCGCAAGCCGGCGGCGACCGAGGCGCAGTTCATGTTTGCGAAATATCTCTTCGACGATCTCGGCTATCGCCGCTACGAGTGGAAGTGCAACAACCGCAACGAGCCCTCGAAGCGCGCTGCCGAGCGCTTCGGCTTCAAGTTCGAAGGCATCTTCCGCCAGCACCTTGTGGTCAAAGGTGAAAACCGCGATACGGCGTGGTATTCAATCATCGACAAGGAGTGGCCGGCCTTGCGCAAAGCCTATGAGGGCTGGCTCGATCCAGCGAATTTCGATGACGAAGGCGGCCAGAAGCGGCGGCTTGAGGATTTTCGCGCCGACTTCGGAGGGTAACAGGAGTTTGACGATGGCGCACGGTTCGCATGATCACGGTTCCGCCGGTCATAGCCACGGCGCTGGGCATGTGCATGGCTCGACCGACAAGAAACGGGTGCTGATCGCGGCCTGCCTGACCGGCGGCTTCATGGTCGCCGAGGCGCTCGGCGGGCTGCTCACCGGATCGCTGGCGCTGCTCGCGGACGCCGGCCATATGCTTGCCGATTCGATCGCGCTCGGTCTTGCCTGGTATGCCTTCCATCTCGCCGGACGCCCGGCCACCGGCCGTCTGACCTATGGCTTCGGCCGGGTGAAGACGCTGGTCGCCTACACCAACGGCATCGCCATCTTCGTCATCGCGCTCTGGATCGTCTACGAGGCCTGGGGGCGGCTGATGAACCCGGCGCCCGTGCTTGGCGGGCCGATGCTGGTGGTGGCGGTGGCAGGCCTGCTGGTCAACATCGCCTCCTTCTTCGTGCTGCATGGCGGCGACCGCGAGAGCCTGAACATGCGCGGCGCGATCCTGCATGTGCTGGGCGACCTGCTCGGCTCCACCGCGGCAATCGCGGCAGCCCTCATCATCCTGGCAACCGGCTGGACGCCGATCGATCCTGTCCTCTCCGTCCTAGTGTCGCTGCTCATCCTGTCGACGGCATGGTCGCTGATGCGCGAGGCGGCGCATGTCCTGCTCGAAGGCGTGCCGGCAAGCCTCGATCGCGATATGATCGCCAAGGACATCGAAGGCGCGGTCAAGGGCGTGCGCGAGGTGCATCATATGCATGTCTGGTCGCTCGACGGCACCTCCAACATGGCGACGCTGCATGCCTGCCTGAATGACGGCGTCGATCCGCATGTGGCGGTGAGCGCCATCAAGAAACGGCTTGCCGCCAAGCACGGCATCGATCATGCCACCGTCGAACCGGAATTCGGGCAATGCGCCGACAGTCATGACGAGCATGGCCATCACCATGATCGCGATCATACGCATGGCGCGCCTGCCGATCGCCGGCACTATCACTGATCAGGATTATGCCTAACAGCCTCGAAGCCAGGAAAGTCTGCTGATGGATCGTGACACACGCAACGCGGCGATTGCCGCGGCTGTGATACTGCTCGTGTTCGGTCTCGCCGCCTATTTCCTGCCGGCCATCATGCTGGCCGCGGGCAAGGTGTCGACGGTGCTGGCGGCCGTCATCGCGGTGGTCTTCATGGTCGGGCTGTTCGTCGTCCTATGGCTGCGCGGACGCAGCCAACGCAAGAAAGGTCTCTGAAGATGAGAATTCTGATCACGGGCGCGGCCGGCATGGTGGGCCGCAAGCTTATAGCGCGGCTGGCCAAGGACAGCGCCTTGCGCGGGCGCAAGATCACGGCGCTCGACCTGCATGACATCGTGGCGCCGCAGCCGCCGGCGCTCACAGGCGTCGATGTCTCGATCCACACCGGCGATCTATCCGCGCCCGGCGCCATGGCGGCCCTCGTGGCTCCGCGCCCGGACGTGATCTTCCACCTGGCGGGCATCGTCTCGGGCGAAGCGGAAGCCAATTTCGATCTCGGCTACCGGGTCAATCTCGACGGCACGCGCGCGCTGTTCGACGCGGTGCGGCTGGCGGCCTTCGCGCCGCGCCTCGTGTTCACCTCGTCGATCGCGGTCTTCGGCGCGCCCTTTCCGGATGTCATTCCGGACGAGTTCCATCCGACGCCGCTCACCTCATACGGCACGCAGAAGCAGATGAGCGAAGCGCTGCTCGCCGACTACACGCGGCGCGGCTTTTTCGACGGCATCGGCATCCGGCTGCCGACGATCTGCGTGCGCCCCGGCAAGCCGAACAAGGCAGCCTCCAGCTTTTTCTCAGGCATCATCCGCGAGCCGCTCGCCGGGCAGGAGGCGATCCTGCCGGTGCCGCGCTCAGTGCTGCACACCCATGCCAGCCCGCGCTCGGCGGTCAATTTCCTGATCCATGCGGCCGAAATCGACGGCGACAAGGTCGGACCGCGTCGCAACCTCACCATGCCCGGAGTCGCCGTCACCGTCGGCGAGCAGATCGAGGCGCTGGAGCGCATTGCCGGCGCCGAAGTCGCGAAGCGGATCCGCGAGCAACCCGACGAGACCATCTGGGCAATCGTCAAAGGCTGGCCGACACGGTTCGAGGCAAGGCGGGCGCGGGAGCTCGGCTTTGCCGCCGAGAAGAACTTCGACGAGATCATCCAAGCTCATATCGAAGATGAGCTCGGCAAAACGGTCGCTTAGGTGAACTCTAAGGGGTCACAGCTTTCCCGAGATAACCTTTACCCGCCTCTCTGCAATTAATTCGATCGTAGGGAGTGAAGGCGAAGGAACGCCCAGTCACCTGCGTTGTCAAAATGTCGTGGTGATGCCACCGTCCACGGCGATTGTCTGGCCAGTGACGAAGGAAGCCGCGTCGCTGGCGAGAAAAACCACGATGCCGGCGATCTCCTCCGGCTTTCCCCAGCGGCCGAGTGCCGTGCGTGTCTTCAGCCAGCGCGCCCAATCCGGATCCTCGGCGAGGCCGGCATTCACCTCGGTCGCGAAGGTTCCGGGGGCGACGGCGTTCACGGTGATCCCGTGGCCGCCGAGTTCGACGGCGAGCGCCCGGGTCAGGCCGTCGATACCGGCCTTGGCCGCGGGATAGGCGACGTCTCCGGCCCGGCCGAGTTGCGCGATGACGGAGGAAACATTGATGATCCGGCCCGGCGCGCCGCGGCGGATCAAGGCACGGGCGACCGTTTGGCTCATCGCATAGGCGGAAACCAGGTGGCCGTCGAGCATGGCGCCGAATTCCTCCGGCGACATGGCGTCGAAGCCGCGGCGATCGCGACGGCCGACATTGTTGACGAGGATGTCGATGTCGCCCAGCCCGGCAAGCGCCTGCTGCGCGGCGTCGCGCCGAGTGACGTCGAACGGCGCGCCATGCGCATCCAGGCCCTGGTCCCGCATTCCGGCGATGGCTGCCTCGAGCGTGGCGGGCTCGCGCCCGTTCAGGATCACGCGGGCGCCGGCTTCGGCCAGGCCGCGCGCCATCTCGAGCCCGAGCCCACGCACCGATCCTGTCACCAGGGCGGTTCGGCCGGCAAGCGAGAAGCTCATGCTGCACGCCATCGAATACCTCGACTGAAACGACCGTTTCAGTTAGGTATTACAGCGGGCATGAAAGGAGCGCAAGATGGCCGGGCATGAAGCAGTGACTGCCGAACCCTCCCTCCGCCGGGCGGAACTGCTCGATGCCAGCTATGCCTATGTGCTCGACCATGGTCTCAATGGATTGTCGTTGCGCCCGCTGGCGGCCGCCATTGGCTCCAGTCCCCGTGTGCTGCTCTATCTGTTCGGCAGTAAGGAGAAGCTGCTGCGCGAACTGCTGGTCCGGGCGCGCACCGAACAGATCGCGCAACTGACTGTCGCGCTCGCGGCCGAGGGCCGAAGCCATGGCCTCGAAGAAACGGCCGGGCGATTGTGGGCATGGATGTCCGCGCCCGAGCAACGTCCGATGGTCAGGCTCACCTATGAGGCGTTCCTGCTTTCTTTCAGCCATAAGCCCGGTCCGTGGGCGGGATTCGCGGCGGAAGCGGCCCAGGACTGGCTGGACCTGCTGATCGACACCCAGACGCAGCTCCCGCGAGCCGAGGCCGAGGCGCGGGCTACCCGTATACTCGCAACGATACGCGGCCTGCTGATCGACCTTCTGGCCAATGGCGATAATGAAAGAATTGCCGCCGCCGTGCGCATGGGCTGGCTCTGAGTTGGACCGGACGCCGCGCGAAGGCGCCCCCTCCATTATTGCGTTGCATACCGACAGCTGTTCCGCTCGCGCAACCGGATGACATCGAAGCTGTTCAGGCCATAGACGCGATTACCGCCAGTCCGGCGACCGCTTCGGGATCGGCCAGCCTGACATTGACGGCCGCGCGCGTCCTTCCTCCATCGTCGGCACTTCAGACGCCGCCCGACAGGCTGGCCGACAGAAGCAGCAAGCCGACGATGAAAATGAAGGCGGCGCCGCCGATCTCGACGATGGAATGGATATGGTTGCCGATGCGGCCGTCGCCGGCGAAGTAGACGGCCCAGTTCTTCGCCAGCACGGCGATCGTCGCCAGTGCCGAGACGGTGATCGCGGTGCCGATCGACATCGCCAGCACCGACAGCAGCCCGCCCAGCCACAGTCCGTTGAGCAGCGCGAAGCTCAGCACGATCAGCGCGCCGGAGCAGGGGCGGATGCCCACGGCGGCCACCGCCGACCAGGCGGTCTTCCAGTCGAAGCGGTCGCCTGACAGCATCGCCGGATCCGGCGCATGCGAATGGCCGCAGGTCTCGCAGACTTCGCCCGGGCCATGGTCGTGATGCTGATGTTCATGACTGTGACTGTGCGCGGCATGGTCGTGATGATGGAGATCGTGCGCGCCGTGATCATGGCTATGTGTATGGTCATGATCATGATCGTCATGCACGTGGAGGGCATGGGAATGCGCGGCGTGCGCGTGCGCATGAGCATGGCCGGCATGGGAATGCGCGTGAGCGTGGGAATGCGCGTGAGCGTGCGCGCGGGAGTGCCCGCCATGCGAATGGCCGGCATGGGCGGCCGACAGGCTGTAGGCGGGCGCTCTGCCGAACAGGCGCAGCGCCGATGGACCGAGCTTGCGCCAAAGCAGCCAGGCGCCGAACAAGGTGACCAGCACGAAGCTGGAGATTTCGAGGAACCAGGCGGCGTCGGTCATCGAGATGGCGGTGCCGCGCAGCACGAAATAGGCAAGCACCATGACGACCACCGCCGTCAGGCCCTGCAGCAGCGCCGAAACGAAGGAAAGCAGGATGCCGCGCCTCAGCGCCACTTCGTTTGCGACCATGTAGGAAGAGATCACCGCCTTGCCGTGGCCGGGGCCGGCGGCATGGAAGATGCCATAGGCGAAGGACAGGCCGATCAGCAGCCAGAGCTTGCTGCCGTCCTGACGCATCGCCTTCATGGCCGCCGCCAGCGAGTGATAGAATTCCTGCTGCCTGAGATTGATCCACATCAGGATATGGGCGAACGGACCTGTGGTGGTCGGCGCCATGCCGTCATTGGTGCCGATGCCGAGCGAGCTTTGCGCATGCGCGGCGCCGGGCAGGTGGGCGATCACCAATGTGGCGGCCAGCAGGCCAAGCGCCAAGCGGATATTCGTGGGATGCCCCACGAATATCCGCTTGGATTCCCTTGTCTGCCGCAGGTTCCGATCGCAAAACCGTGCGACACTTTTGCGGAACCTGCTTGCGCGTAACGACGGTTTCATCACCAAATCATCCTTCCGGCGGGCAGTCCAATTCGAGCTTGGTGGCGAAGATCTTGCTCATGTCCGTGCCTGTCGGATCGTTGAAGAACGCGTCCGTCAGGGTCTTCTGGTTTTCCTTGATCGCCTCGTCCGGATCCGGACGGATGACCTTCTTGGTGCAGGTCGAGGGCAGGCCTTCGACGGTCATGTTGGCGTCGTCGGTGAAGTCGATCGCGGTGTAGAAGGTCGGATCGTAGACACCGATGTCGACCTTGCCGGCAAGCTTGATCGGCGTCTTCGGCTGCGACTCGAACAGGATGATCAACTGATCGTTGTCGAAATTCGCCATCAGATGCGGCGGCGGCACCATGGGCACGTCCTTGCCGTCCTGGGTGACGAGCTGGAAGTAGTTGAACTCGGCCAGCGAGGAATGGACGGTGTCGGCCACTTCCTTGAGCTCTTTGTCGTCAAGCTTCAGATCGGAGTTCTTGTCGAACTCCATCATCACTGTACTCGAAAACAGGTCGTCGAAGCGCCAAAGGTGGCGCAGCGCCGTCACACTTTGGTGATCCTGGCTGAGGATGACGTCGAGCCGGGCTTCGGCGAAGACATGCGGATGGACTTCAGCCTGCTCTACCGAGGCCAATATGGCCGCAAGGGCCGAAGCCAGCATGGTTGCTTGCCGTTTCAGATGCATTCCGTGCCGCGATTCCATTGACTTAGAGCGGTTCTGCGTTCCACGCTGACCCGCTCTAATAATTTGTTTTGCGCAATTCCGGACGGAAAACCGCTACGCACTTTTCCTGGAATTGCTCTCGGGAGCGAGCCCAGAGTTAGCAGAAAGGGGGCGAAATTGGGACGCTCGCTCAGGCGCCCGTGTCGCGCGTCCTGAACCAGTGCACCAGGAAGTCGACGAAGACCCTCACCTTGGCCGGCAAATAGCGGCGGTGCGGGTAGACGGCGAAGATGCCGGTGCCGGCCAGGATGCGATCGTCGAGCGCGGTGACCAGCTTGCCGGACGCGAGGTCGGGGGCGGCGATGAAATCGGGCAGCATGGCAAAGCCCAGGCCGGAGAGCGCGGCGGCTCTCGCCACGATCGGGCTGTTGACCTCGATAGGCCCGGAAACGGCGACGCTGATGGATTCCTCGCCTTCGCCCTTGAAGCGCCAGTTGGCCAGCGAGCGGCCGTTGGTGTCGACGATGCAGGGCAGGTTTGCGAGATCCTGCGGGCGCGTCGGCGCGCCATGCTTGGCGATCAGCTCCGGCGACGCGCACAGCCTGACCGAGAACGGCGCCAGCCGCCTGGCGATCAGCGAGGAGTTCTCCAGCCGCGAGATGCGCACGGCAAGGTCAAAGCCTTCCTCGACAAGGTCGACGAAGCGGTCGTCGAGATGGATGTCGAGCACGATGTCGGGATGCTGCCTGGCGAAGTCGACCAGCGACTGACCGATCGGCGCGTCGGCGAAGGTGCGGGCGGCCGACAGCTTGATCCTGCCGCGGACGTCGCCGGAAGACTGGCGCACCGCCTCGGCAAGGCTGTCAACCTCGCGCACGATCTCCGAGGCGCGCTGATAATAGGTGTGGCCGGCCTCGGTCAGCGAGAACTGGCGCGTGGTGCGGTTCAAGAGCAGCGCGCCGAGCTCGTCCTCCAGCTCGCGCACATATTTCGACAACAGCGCCTTGGAGCGGCCGATCTTGCGCGCCGCGGCCGAAAAGCCCTCCGCCTCGACCACGTCGATGAAGGCGCGCATGCGGGTCAATGTATCCATGGTCAGACCTTTCGTGCCGCGTCGAGAATCTTGCGGCCGAGCCGTATCAGGGCAACGTCGCTGCCGGAAGGCCCAAGCAGCGACAGGCCGAAGGGCGCGCCGTCGACGGAGCCGATCGGCAAGGTGATCTGCGGAAAGCCCGAAAGACCCGAAAGGCATAAGAGATGCAGCGCCCTTTCGCGGTAGGCCTGGAACTGTTCCGGGGTGCTGGCGGCGAGCGGCGCCGCGCCGGGAACGGTGGGCAGGACGAGAAAGCCGTCATTGCCAAGCAGGGCGCCGAGCTCGGCCCGGAAAGCCAGCCGCCGCGCCGCTTCGGCGGCGGCAGTTTTGGCATCTATGGTGCGGCCGAAGGCAAAACGCTCCTCGACGCCCGGGCTGAGGCGACCGCCGGCCGAGATCCACGGGCCATGCTCGCGCCAGGCCTCGAAGGCCTGCAGGCGGCGAAAGCACCAGTAAAGCTCGTCGGGGAATGAAGCGAAGGCGTATTCGGTTTCCACGGGCTGGCCTATGACAGCGGCGGCCAGCGCCTTCATGCGCGCATATTGCGCGGCCTCCGCCGGACCCATGACGAAGGCGTCCAGCCAGCGGATCGAGAGCGGGCGGTTGAGCGGGTGCTGATGCAGGTCGCGGCCGAGCAGCAGCTTGCCGACCGTCTCATAGGTCTCGATGTCGTCGGCGAACCAGCCGAACGTGTCGAAGCTCGATGCCAGCTTCATCGCCCCGTCGAGCGAAATGCGGCCATGGGTGGTGCGTAGCCCGATCAGGCCGCAGAAGCTCGCCGGCGCGCGGATCGAGCCGCCGGTGTCGGAGCCGGTGGCGATGTTCGCCAGCCCGCCGGCAACCGCGGCCGCCGAGCCGGAAGAGGAGCCGCCGGTGACGCGATCGGGCGCGGCGGGATTGACCGGGTATGGGAAATGCGCGTTCTGGCCGAACAGCGAGAAGGCCAGCTCGTCGGTCTGGGTCTTGCCGACGAATCGCGCGCCGGCGTCGAGGATGGCCTGCACCGCTTGCGCCGTGCGCGAGGCGGCATGCGCCTCCTCGTATTTTTGCGGGTTGCCGCAGCCGGTGCGGTAGCCGGCGACGTCATAGATGTCCTTGACGGCCAGGCGCAGGCCGGCGAGCGGGCCCAATTCCGCATCCTCCACAGGCATTTGGCGCAGATTGAGGAAGGCGTTCAGCGGTCCTTGAGTTCCTGGCATCGTTCGATTTCCGGATACAGTCGGACCAACATTGTTCGATGCCAGAAATTTTACAACCTGGGCTTACGATTTTTGTTGATTGTGAAACCCTTCGCTCCTATATCGCGCTTGCCCAAAGTCGCACGTGCCTGTGGGTGTCCGCCGATCCTCGAATGGTGAGGGCAATCGGTAAGGTAACTGGAGCCAACCCCTCCAGTCGGTCAGTGGCCAACCACAAGACCGAGGACACCTTGAAGCAACGACGGTGCGGGCCTTTCTGGTTCTCTTCCGGTTGTCCAAAGACCGGGGTTACTAAAGAGGCACACCTTCATTGCCGGCAGTGCGGACGGGGCTCTCCCATCCAAGCCAAGGCAGACAAAGCGAACCGAGGCCGGGCAAGGCCAAGGTTCATCGCCGCGAGACGGCATTTCATGGTTCCGGGGTCTCCACCGGCTGGTTCCATGGATTTGACGTCCCGCCTTTGTTTGACCGCGAGTTCGCGAGGCTGAGCGCCCGCGTTCCGCAGCCTTTGTGCGCGCCGAAAGGCGTTATGGAGAGACCCCGATGGCCACCCAGCGCATCCTTGACTTCCTCGCCACCCGACGTCCGAACGGTCCCTGCCTCGTCGTCGACCTCGATGTCGTGCGCGACAATTTCCGCGCCTTCGAGAAGGCGCTGCCCGATTCCAAGATCTATTATGCGGTGAAAGCAAACCCGGCGCCGGAGATACTGCGCCTCCTTGCTGCGATGGGCTCGTCCTTCGACACCGCATCGGTTGCCGAGGTCGAGATGGCGATGGATGCCGGCGCGCCGGCCGATCGCATTTCCTTCGGCAACACCATCAAGAAGGAGCGTGACATCGCACGCGCCTACCAGCTCGGCATTCGCCTCTACGCCGTGGACTGCGTGGAGGAGGTGGAGAAGATCGCCCGCGTCGCCCCCGGCTCGCGCGTGTTCTGTCGCGTGCTGACCGACGGCGAGGGCGCCGAGTGGCCGCTGTCGCGCAAGTTCGGCTGCGTGCCCGCGATGGCCGTCGACGTGCTGCGCCATGCCAAGGGCCTCGGCCTCGACGCCTATGGCGTGTCGTTCCATGTCGGCTCGCAGCAGACCGACCTGTCGGCCTGGGACCGCGCGCTGGGCGACGCCAAGAAGGTGTTCGCGACGCTCGCCGAGGAAGGCATCGTGCTCAAGATGGTCAATATGGGCGGCGGCTTCCCGACCCGTTACTTGAAGGACGTACCAGTGGCCCAGGCCTACGGCCAGGCGATCTTCTCGGCGCTGCGCAAGCATTTCGGCAATGCGCTGCCCGAGACGATCATCGAGCCGGGCCGCGGCATGGTCGGCAATGCCGGCGTCATCAAGTCGGAAGTCGTGCTGATCTCCAAGAAGGCCGACAATGACAATGTGCGCTGGGTGTTCCTCGACATCGGCAAGTTCGGCGGTCTCGCCGAGACGATGGACGAGGCGATCCGCTATCCGCTGGTCACCCGCCATGACGGCTCGGAGACCGCGCCTTGCGTGCTCGCCGGCCCGACCTGCGATTCGGCCGACGTGATGTATGAGAAGACGCCTTATCCGCTGCCCTTGTCGCTGACCATCGGCGACGAGGTGCTGATCGAAGGCACCGGGGCCTACACGACCACCTACTCGGCGGTCGCCTTCAACGGCTTCGAGCCTCTCCGATCCTACGTGATCTGAGCCGTTCGCAAGAACCGCTCAGATCGACCGGCGCGGGCGCCTGTCGCCCGCCCAGGCTCGCTTGTGGAACAGATCTCCGCTCGTGAAGGATCGCGGATATGGAATACCTGATCAAATCGGCCATCGCGGCCACCGAAATTGCCCCCTCGTCCGGACCGTCGGATGAGCTTTTCTCCGCGGGGGAGAAGAGCCCGATTGCGGCAGTGCTTCGTGGCGCATTTTCTTACGGCGAACCGGTTTCCACTTCGCCTGAAAATGCGCTGGCGCCCTCCCTTGCCCTGCGGGCACAGGCTGGCTCGCGCGGCGCGCCGGACGAGGGGGCCGTCGAGGCGCCTGCCTTCGTCATCGTCGGCGAAAGCGCGGCCGACACCACGGCGCGCGAAGCGCTGCTCGACCGCGCCATGGGGCCGAAGCGCAAGAAGAAGTCGTCCGAAAAGCTGCGGCGCGGCCGCCGGCCCTCGGAGGGACTGGCCTTCGTCGCCCGCGATGCGTCGGGCGTGGTCGTCGGCACGGTGCGGCTTTGGGATGTGAGGCTGGGCGAGGGCGGTCCGGCAGCGCTTCTGCTTGGCCCGCTGGCGGTCGAGCCTGGCTTGAAGAGCGGCGGCATCGGCTCGGCGCTGATGCGGCATGCGATCGCCGAGGCCGCGCGGCTCGGCCATGGCGCGATCCTGCTCGTCGGCGATGCGCCCTATTACGGACGGTTCGGCTTCTCGGCCGACCGCACCGGAACGCTTGCCATGCCTGGCCCCTACGAGCGGCACCGGCTTCTGGCATTGGAGCTGAAGGACGGCACGCTGGATGGCGTCAAGGGCACGATCAAGGCCGCCGGCCGCAAGATCAAGGGGCAGGCGCCGGGCTTTGTCGCCTGACGCCTACTATTCGACAGAAACAAGGCCGCCCGATGGGCGGCCTTGTTTCTTGCGAACGATCAGCCGAGCAGCTGGCTGAGCGCCATGGCGACCGTCATGTCGCCTTCGACCTTTAGCTTGCCGGCCATGAAGGCCATGGTCGGGTTGAGGTCGCCGGCGATCAGCGAATCCAGATCGTCGAGCGACAGCTTCACGGTGCAGTCGGTCGGCGCATCGGTGGTCGAGACGGTCGCACCGTCGATGACGATGACGCCGTCGCCGCCGGTGTCGAACTTGACCGAATGCTCGAAGCCCGCGCTTGCCACGCGCGACCTGATCTTGTCGGCAATCTCCTGAACGCCCATGGCTGTTCTCCTCGTTGGTTGCGTTGACGCGCACCGGCGCTTGGCCGCTGGGCGAGGTAGATGCGCCGCGCCTGCGCGGTCGCCTGTCACCGCGCATATAGCTTCGAGTTGACGTAAACGTCAACGCGGTCACCATGCGTCATGTCGCAACAGGGGTAAGCGCGGCTAGGCATCCGTGCCGGGCGATCAATGTTCCGGCGCGGCCTTGAACGCCTTGGTCATTGCCGCCGCGGTTTCCCCGGCGCCCCTGCGACGGCGCAGCGCGTTGTCCCGGATATCGTCCTTGGAGAGGAAGTTGACCTGGTCGATCAGCACGTCGTGCACCAGCTCGACGCCAATGCGGGTGTTGATGGTATCGCGGATCGACTTGCGGAAGGCGTCGAGATCGATCGATTCCTTCTTCGTGAAATCGATCTGCGGATTGGAATAGAGATAGGAATAGACTTGGTCGGTCATCAACGCCTGCGCCGGCACCGACAGCTTCTTCATCTGCTCCGGCTCGATCGTGTAGACGAGCTTGGTGAGGAAATAGCCGTCGATCGTGCCATCGCGCAGCAGCGGCACCGAGATCATGTCGGTCTTGACGTAGTCGAGGCCGCCCAGCATCGGCTTCGGCGGTTCGGCCGCGCCGCGTTGGCTGGCCGCCTGGAAGGAATAGAAGACCGCGCCCAGCGTCACGGCGCAAATCCACAGCGCGGCGGCGACAAACTTTATCACCGGGTCTTTCCTTGCGCCCAGATCATCTCCATCAGGCTCGGGCCATGCCGAACTCGGCGGCCGAATAGGTGCCGTCCGTATCGGCGCGCTGGATGGCGTTCCTCAGAAGCGTGGCGACCTCGTTGACGGCGTTGAGATGGGCAAGGATCGCCGCTTCGTTCTTGGCCAGCTTCTGGCGCAGCCGCAAAAGGCCCTCGCGATGCTGCTCGAGGAACTCGATCTCGTTGGCGCCCTTGAGCGCCCGGTTGAGCTCGTAAAGATACCGGCTCTTGCGCGCGTTCGAGGCCTTGAGGTCATAGGCCGTTCCACTGCGGATGCCGGCTGTCTCCTCGTCCACGACTTCCTCGATGCGGCCGATGATGGCGGCGAGGTTGCCGGGTCGTGCGGCGGCAGGCGCGTCCGATGCATTGGCGCGAGCGGGAAGGTTGTAAAGGTCCGTCTGGTCGGCCATGTAGGTCCCTAGATATTGATGTCCATTTTTATGGTTGTGTCGTCGCCGGTCATCGACCGTGCGGCCTTGCGCTCAAGCTCCTCGACCATCGAGGTCGAAAGCCTGGTTTGCTGGTCTATCTCGGTTTTCTGCGGTCCGCCGGCAACGGGGCCGACCGGCACCTTGCGCTTGCCATCCAGATAATGGTCGGCAAGCATGGATCGGGCGATGCCGATGCCCCCATGCGCGGCCATGACATCGGCTACCTTCTCGGCGAGCTGCGACTTCCACATGTCGCCGGCAAGGCCCTTGCCGTAAACGCCCTCCGCGTCCTTGGGCATCATGTTCTGGATGAAGGTCGTCAGCACCATCGCCTCGAAGCGCTGGAACTTCTTCGCGGGATTGGCGGCTTCCACCTTGTCGGCAGTGGCGCGCGAGAGCACGGAGCCGGCATCGACCGTGGCGGACGGATCGACAGAGAACGGTGCCGAAGTGCCATTCGCCCTTCTTGCGAGCGCCGCGCGCGCGGCTTCGACATCGGCCGGCTCCGCTGCGCGGGCAACGTCCATGACGATGTCGCTGGGTGGGGAAATGGCCAAGAAAGTCCGCCCTTTGCCGGTTTTGTTATCCGCAACATGACTGAACAAGCTTGTGGCAGGCTTGCGGGAAAAAGTGCGACGCATGCCGATGTTGGATCGGTTGTCTGCTCGCGCTTCGAGTGGCATTCCCCACGCGATGTTCTGCTGATGTCGCTGGGGCCGCAAGCCGACGGTCTGTTTACAAGACGAGTTCGAGGTTTTGATCGGTAGCTCGGCGCATCTCGTCCAAAATAGTCGCCTAGCTCTGTGTGGTCGTGCCGAAGATGACGGCGGCTATTCTCGGCTCAGACTCAATTTGAGAATCGAAACACCCTACCCATTTCGTTAGGCATCATGAAAATCTCCTCCGCCTGGGAGAAGCCGGCGTCCGTGCCCATGCCGAGCCATGTGCCGACCGTCTCCGGGAAATCGGCAAGTCGCATGTGCCTTTCCATCGAAGCGAATTCCTCATCTGAAACTGCCGACCATTCGTCGCGCAGCAAAGAAAATCGTGCCAGCCAGGATAAGCGCTCCTCTCCTTCGAACAGCGCCGGCTCCCAAATTATAAACATGCCCTTCCCGCCCAGAGAGCGGTGGGCGTCGTGCATCAGCTGTGCCTTGCCCGTGGCAGGCAGGTGATGCAGCGACATCCCAATCCAGATTACATCGACAGGCTCAGACCACTTCGCCATGGCCTGGGCGAAATCATTGCACTGCAACTCGACCGGACATGGCATACCGTCGAGCTCTCGTGCCGCCAGTCGCAGAGATGCCTCAGACAAGTCGATGCCGACGTAATTTCCATCGCCATCGTCTTCAGCATTGCGGCGGAGGCGCTGGCATCTCCACAGGCAATGTCGAGAAACCGGAATGACGCCGGCGCATGCTCGACAAGCAGATCGCGAAGGACGCCGTAGACCTCCCGATGGAACATGAGATTCGCGCCAACGATCTTGCGATAGGTTTGCAGTTCCTTGTTGAACATGTCCTGGGAGCCGACAGCGTCGTCGCCTGCCCTGACTAACGTTGTTTCGTTCGAGGAACCTGCCATGACGTCCTCCAAATAGATTCGGCTATGAGCGTGATCAGAGATTGGAATTCTGGCGCTGCGTCCCCAGTGCATGCAGATGCAGCGCCCGAAAAACCGCCGTGTGGCCTGGCGTGGCGACACCCAACTCAATTCCCAGTTGATGCATGCGCCCGGAAAGCCACGCGACCTCGATGGGTCTCCCACGTTCGAGGTCATTTGCCATCGAGGATTTCACATGCGGAGGAAACGCGGACCACCTGGTCTCGACGCGGCCCGGGAACCCGTCGGCCATTGGGTGGCCGGCCGCTGCGGCTACCGCCATCCCCTCATCCCTCAACTGTTCAATGAAGATGCGTGCTTCCGGATCGGCCAGGATCGGGCCGATGCCAGAGCGCATCAGCGATGTTCCTCCCGAGAAGGCGCAAAGCGTTACAAACTTCTCCCAAAGCACTTCGTCGATGTCTGCGACTGGTTTGAGCTCAAGCCCGATGGCGCGATCACACAGCCCCTTCAGTTGCTCGATGACAGGATCATGTTGGCCGCCGACCAGGATATGAGGCAGCCCGCCGGAATGAACGACCTCGCCCGGCTTGCTGATGAAGCCGGAAAGATAGGTGGCGCCGCCTATCACGCGGTCACGCTGCAGATGACGACCAAGGATTTCGACGCTGTCGATGCCGTTTTGCAGCGTAACGACGCGCGTGTTGACCCCCACGAGGGGTGCGATAGATGCAGCCGCCCCCTCGCTGTCGTAGAGCTTGACAGCGAAAATCACCAGATCCACAGGCGCGATATCAACCGCCGCTCCGCTCGCGGATACAGGCGCATGAACAAAGCTGCCGAGGTCGCTCTGGATACTCAGACCAGTCTGGAGCATTGCCGCAAGGTGCGCTCCGCGAGCAATGAAGCTCACGTCGCCCCCTGCCTGGGCTAGCCTGGCGCCGATATATCCGCCAATGCCGCCCGCTCCCATCATTGCGATCCGCATGCCGTCCCCTCGACGTCAGCTGTCGCCATCAACCCGCCAAGCGTTGCGGACCAATTGGTGAGCCGAACGAATATTAGCAGCTTCTTCAGTGACGAACCAGTTCACAGGTCATTATTCCAGGCCTGCGCGTCGTAGGCCTTCGATATATCTGGCACGGTCCTGTGACCGTATCAGTGGGTGGTATTTTTCGACCCAATCGATGCTGAGATTCGGCTGTAGCCGTTTGCATTCGACGAGTCCTTGACGTGCGATTTCCAGATCACCGGCCAGTCCTGCGGCTGCTGTGAGTGTGCGCCAAGCGGTTCCAAAGTTTGGTCTCATCAGTACAGCCCGACGTTCAGCTCTTACCGCTTCGGCGTAACGGCCGGCGACCAGATGGCAAAGACCCTCCACCGAAAGATTCGCTGCTTGGGTTTGATCAAGGGGACTCAGTCGTCGTGCGATTTCGAGCTGGCGGAGGCCATCTTCAGCAAGCCCCGCATAGCCGTAGGCTACCCCCAAGATTATGTGGACGAATGCAAAGTTCGGGTTACGCTGCAGTGCCTCGTTCAGTTCCTCCACCGCCGGCCCAAATCGTCTCGAAAACGCTGATATGTAACCTGCCGCGAAATGGGCCCATGCGTCGTCGGGATCGAGGTCTATCGCACCCTGGGCAAGCGCGAGGGCACTTGATATGCCTTGCTCAAACTCCAAATTGCCGGAAATTACACGGGTGGCGAAGGCCCACGCGAGCAGGCTGCGGGCGCGAGCGTAGTGGGGATCAAGCTCAATAGCTCGCTTCAGGAGGTTGATGCCAGTGTCCTCGTCTTGAATAACCCATGTCCAGATATAAGGCATTGCTCGTACGACGCAGCCCCACGCATCGAGACTCTCAGGCGCCTTACTTTGAAGGCGAAGGCGTTCAGCTGCGTAAATCTGCGGCTCTATCGCTGCGACAACGCTGTGAGTGATCTCATCCTGCACTGCGAAAATATCAGAGGCGGGGCGGTCGTAGCGCTCTGCCCAGATGTGATTGCCGCTGGCCGCGTCAATAAGCTGGCCAGTTACCCGCAGTCGCTCACCCGCCTTGCGAACGCTGCCTTCCAGTACATAGCGAACACCAAGCTCGCGCGTGACCTGACGGATATC
Organism: Mesorhizobium sp. M2A.F.Ca.ET.046.03.2.1; assembly: GCF_003952425.1. Taxonomy (NCBI): domain Bacteria; kingdom Pseudomonadati; phylum Pseudomonadota; class Alphaproteobacteria; order Hyphomicrobiales; family Phyllobacteriaceae; genus Mesorhizobium; species Mesorhizobium sp. M2A.F.Ca.ET.046.03.2.1. Next base: position 4,901,912 of record NZ_CP034449.1, read on the forward strand.
TGGCGCCTTGCCTTTGTACGCGAAGGACGAATTGCGCGCGATAACGAAGAAGCCCCGCAGCTTGGATAAGGCGGTAATGATGTCCTCCGCGATCCCGTCGCCGAAGTATTCCTGTTCGGGGTCGCCGCTCATGTTCTGGAAGGGCAGGACGGCGATCGACGGCTTGTCGGGCGGCGCCAGTCTTCCGCCGGACAGATCGGGCACTGTCGACACGCTTGCGATGTGACGGTCGAAGGCCACGCGATAGACTCGCACCGGCCGTGCAATGTTTTTGAGTTCTTTGTCGCCGAGATCCTCGAATTCTTCCTTCAGCTTGTCGCGCACCTGCTCATATGCCGCACCTGACAGGTAAATCTCACTTGGTTCCGCAATGCTTTCCAGGCGAGCAGCAATGTTAACACCGTCGCCCATTAGGTCACCGTCGCTCTCCTCGACTATGTCGCCGATATGGATGCCGATCCGGAACTCGATACGTCGATCAGGCGGCACTCCGGCATTTCGTTCAAGCATGGCATTCTGCACTTCGATAGCGCATCGGACGGCATCGACCACGCTACGGAACTCGACAAGGGCTCCGTCACCGGTGCGTTTCACCACGCGTCCGATGTGTACCGCGATGGTAGGATCAACCAGATCGCTGCGGAGCGCCCGCAGGCGCGCGAGAGTCCGATCTTCGTCCACGCCAGCCAGTCGGCTGTATCCCACGACATCGGCGGCCAGGATTGCCGCAAGCTTGCGGGTCTCGCTCATTTGCCCCTCCTTCCCTATCCGACATAGCACAGACTCAGGAGGGCCGCTGCATTTAGATCCGTTCCGCCTGGGGCCGCTTCGGGTCTGAACTGCGACACAAACGGCGATGTGTCCTTCCAGGAGGGCAAGGCCGGGCTGCCTGAGTGACAAGTATGCCGATCGTCTATACGTAACGGCGGCTCTCTGGCTAAACGCGACCTCTAGCGAGGTCGCCGGTTATTGGCGCCGGCACTGCACGCTCGCATTGGAGGTAGGACTAGACTACGCTCGCCAGTCGGAGCGATCTATGGGAGAGCCGGGACACAAGCATGGAGCGACGCCTTGCCGCAATCCTTGCAGCCGACGTCGTCGGCTACAGCCGTCTCATGGGAGCCGACGAGGCTGGCACGCTTGCGCATCTGAAGAGGCTTCGCGCCGAAGTTATCGAGCCCAAGATCAAAGAGTCGCGCGGACGCATCGTCGGTTCGGCTGGTGACAGCCTTCTTGTCGAATTCGCCAGCGCGGTCCACGCGGTGCAGTGTGCGGTCGAAGCCCAGGAGGGATTGGCCGCTCACAATGCAAGTTTGCCCGAAGACAAGCGCATGGCTTTCCGCATGGGTGTGAATTTGGGCGACGTGATCGCGCAGGACGATACGATCTACGGTGATGGCGTGAACATCGCCGCGCGGCTCGAGAAGCTTGCAGAACCGGGCGGCATCTGCGTCGCGCGCAACGTCTACGAGCAGGTCAAAGGCAAACTAGACTACAGCTACACCGATCTCGGTAGCCATCAGGTCCACAACATCGTGGAAGCGGTGCGCGCCTATCGGGTCAGTCGAGCGAAACCCACTTCGGTATTCTCCACAAAGGATATGCTAGCGCTTCCCGAAAAACCGTCCATCGCGGTCTTGCCATTCGACAACATGAGTGGCGACCCCGAGCAGGGCTACTTCGCTGATGGCATGGTCGAGGAGATCATCACCGCGCTTTCCCGCACGCGCTGGCTGTTCGTCATCGCGCGCAACTCGAGCTTTACCTACAAGGGCCGGGCCGTGGACATCAAGCAGGTCGGACGCGAGCTTGGTGTGCGCTACGTGCTTGAAGGGAGCGTCCGCAAGGCGGCGAGCAGGGTTCGCATCACCGGTCAGCTTATCGACGCGACAACGGGAGCACATCTATGGGCCGACCGTTTCGACGGCGGGCTGGAGGATGTTTTTGATCTGCAGGAGGAAGTGACCCGGAGCGTCGTCGGAGCGATCGCTCCGAAGCTGGAACAGGCAGAGATCGAGCGGGCCAAGCGCAAGCCGACCGAACACCTTGACGCTTACGACTACTATCTGCGCGGGATAGCAAGCCTCCACCAGTTGACCAGGGAATCCACCGCGAACGCTCTTCAGTTGTTTTACAGAGCCATCGAACTCGACCCTGAATTTGCCTCCGCATACGGCATGGCCGCGTGGTGTGCCGTCATACGCAAGGCGAACGGTTGGATGACGGATCGCAAGCTGGAAACCGCCGAAACCGAGCGCCTAGCTTTGAAGGCCATGGATTTGGGCAGGGATGACGCGATCGCTCTTTCCCGCGGCGGGATCGCGCTCGCCTACGTCGTGGGCGACAACAATAGCGGGGCAGCGTTCATTGACCGCGCGCTTGCGCTCAATCCGAACCTGGCTACTGCGTGGCTATTCAGCGGCTGGGTCAGAGCCGACCTCGGCGATACGGAAACCTCACTTCGGCACCTCGCGACGGCGATGCGCATGAGCCCAGTCGACCCGCTGATGTTCGACATGCAGAATGCGGTTGCAGTGGCTCATCTCTTCGCTGGTCGATTTGAGGAGGCATCAACTTGGGCTGAAAGATCGTTGCGGGAAAAACCGGACTTTTTGCCCTCGTTGCGCTTTGCGGCTGCAAGCTATGCTCACGCCGGCCGAACAGAGGAGGCGCAAAAGGTCGTGAGCCGAATTCTCGGGCTCGATCCCGGCCAGCGAATTTCCAATCTGGCTGATGTCATGCCGACCTGCCGTCCGGCCGATTTGGCTCTGCTTGTAGAAGGCTTGCGAAAGGCGGGCCTGCCGGAATAGCGCTGTCGGGCTGGCGCATGACAGCGAGTGGGGAACGCACCGGGATCGCGAAAGACAGCCCCGTGGGTTGCGTTGGCCCGGCACAAGTCGCCGCAGGACGCCGTACAAAGCGATCCGCGTCATGTGAGGGGTGAGAGGTCCTGATCCCAACTCGTCGCCTGTGCCGGCGATTGGGGCGCCACCTGCTCGAAATCGAGCCAGTCGGCGATCCTTAGGACGTAGGCAACGGCTGCTTCGCAAGACAACGGCTGATCGTCCGTTTTCGTCGCTACCACCACCTCCTAGTCGCTCGGCAACGTCCACTTTGAGGAAGCTGCGAAGCCGACCTCTATGGCCGAGATAGGCGCAAAGCGGTTGTGGTATCGCCCGTAAATCACCTTCGGGTTGTTACCGAGCTACTCCTCGGCCCGCTTCTGCGTGATGAGATCGAGCCGCTCGCGGTCGGAGCGTTCGCGTTCGTCGCGGCGGCGCACATCCTTGTAGGCGCGCTCGACCATGTTGGTGCGCGCCGTCGCGGTGGCGATCAGCGCGGCTTCGTGCTTGGCATCTTCCAGGTTCTGTTTCTGGCGGCCGAGCGCGTCGGTAATGCGCTTGTGGTAGAGCGCGGGAAAGAGGCCGGCGAGCGATTTGTCGGTGTCGAAATGCTCGATCAGTTCCTTGACCTCCGCTTCCGCCTTGACGGCGGCGGCGAGGAAGCCGGCATGGCGGGTCTCGTGCAGCGCCTTCAATTGCTCCTGCACCTTGACCAATTTCTTCAGACGATCCTTGCGCGTGGTCATGGCTATCTCGCCAGCGTGAGGTCGACGAAGCCGTCGACGAAGAGTGACAGCAGCGTGCCGACGGCGAAATAGAAGATGATCATACCGCCGGCGATGACGAAGGGCAGGGAGATGAAATAGACCGGGATCTGCGGCGTCAGCTTGTTGACGAAGCCGATCGTCAGATTGACCAGGATGGCATAGGCGACGAAGGGGCTGCCGAGCCGGATGACCAGGAAGAAGGCGTCCGACACGGTGTCGGTGACGTCGACCAGCGCCGCCTGCGGATTGAAGAACACGTTGACCGGCGCGACCTGGTAGGAGGCGACCAGCGCCTTGACGATCTCGTGGTCGAAGTCAAAGACAAAGAGCAGAAGCAGGGCCGAGAACGAGATGATGGCGGCAAGGGCTGCCTGCGGCTCCGGCTCCTCGATCGCCGGCCCGCCCGAGCCGCCATAGCCGATCAGCGTGGCGATGGCCGAGCCCATGAAACGCAGCGCTTCCATATGAAGCCTGGTCATGGCGCCGATCAGCCCGCCGACCAGCAACTCGGAGACGATCATCGGCGCGAGCACCTGCGGGCGCGGATCGACGAACGGGTAGATGCGGTCCCACAGGAAGGCGAGCAGGCCGCCGGTCGCGGCAACCGAGACGAACAGTCTGATCTGCAGCGGCACGCGCGCGCTGGACAGGCCGGGCATCAGCATGAAGCAGGCGCCGATGCGGCAGAAGGCGAGGAACGCGGCGATGACGACGCCTTGCGAGAGCGCGTTCACGAGATCGTTCCGAGCACCTTGATCTCGACGCCCTTGGCGATCTCGACATGGCTGAGAACGGGAAGCGTGGTGAACAGCCGCTCGATGATCATGCGCACATAGGGCCGCGCGTCGGGCGCGGTGACCAGCACGAAGCGCTCGCCGGCCTCGAGATGCTTGCGGATCGCCTTGGTCGCGTCCTGGCCGAACTCCTCGAGCTGGCGCGGATCGATGTCGAACTCGCGTACCTCGCCCTTGGCGTCACGCTTGAGGCTTTGATGGAAGGCGAGGTCCCAGCGGTTGCCGAGGCGCAGCACCTTGAGCGTGCCGCCTTCGGAGAGGTCGCCGCAGATCTGCTGCGCCATGCGGATGCGCACATGCTCGACGATCTGCTCGGTGCGGCGCACATGCGGCGCGATCTCGGCGATCGCCTCGATGATCAGGTGCAGGTTGCGGATCGAGACGCGCTCGGCGAGCAGCAGCTTCAGCACCGCCTGCAGGCCGGGGTAGGAGATGTGCGAGGTGCAGATCTCGTCGGCGAGCTTGCGGTATTCGGGGTCGAGCCGCTCCAGCAGCGCCTTCATGTCCTTGTAGGAGAGAAGCTGGGGCAGGTTGTTGCGGATCACCTCGGAGAGATGCGTGAGCAGCACCGACATGTTGTCGGCGAAGGTGAAGTTCTCGCGCTTCAGATCCTCGGCGAAGGTTTCGAGCACCGAATAGGCGCGCATGCCGAAGGCCGGCTCGCGGATTTCCTCGCCGGGGATGTCCGGCACGCCGCGCGTGCCAAGCAGCACCATGATCTCGCCGACGCGCATCTGGTATTCGGCGACCACCGTGCCATGCACCTTGATCTGGTAGCTCTTCGGCGGAATGGCGAAGTCGTCGGCGACGCGCACTTCCGGCACGACGAAGCCATATTGCTGGGCGAATTTCTTGCGCATCTTCGACATGCGGAAGACCAGTTCCTGGTGCGCCACCATCAGCCGGGTCGACAGCTGCTTGCCGATCAGCAGCTCGATCTCGGCGGTGACCAGCGAAGCCTTCACCGAGTTCTTCTCCTCCTCGACCTTGTTCGCCTTCTCCTGCGTCTTCAAGGCTTCGGCGGCGGCAAGCGCGCGGTTGTGGCGCAGCGGGATGATATAGCCGAGGCCGGCCATGCCGCCGGCGAGCGCGAAGAAGGGGAACAGCGGCAGGCCGGGCATCAGGCCAAGGATGACCAGCAGCGAGGCCGCGACATAGAGCGCGCGCGGATGCGCGCCGAGCTGGCCGAACACCGCCTGGTTGGCCGAGCCGCGCGTGCCGCCCTTGGAGACGAGCATGCCGGCGGCGAGCGAGACGATGAGCGCCGGGATCTGGGTGACGAGGCCGTCGCCGACCGACAGCTTGATGAAGACATCGGCGGCCTGGCCGAGGCCCATGCCGTGGCGCAGATAGCCAATGGCGATGCCGCCGACGATGTTGATGGCGGTGATGATCAGGCCGGCGATGGCGTCGCCGCGCACGAATTTCGAGGCACCGTCCATCGAGCCGAAGAAGGAGGATTCTTCCTCCAGCTCGCGGCGGCGCAGCTGCGCCGTCTTCTCGTCGATCATGCCGGCGGAGAGATCGGCGTCGATCGACATCTGCTTGCCGGGGATGGCGTCGAGGGTGAAGCGCGCACCGACTTCGGCGATACGGGTGGCGCCCTTGGTGATGACGATGAAGTTCACCACGATCAGGATCATGAAGACGATGAGGCCGATGACGAAATCGCTCGACATCACCAGCTTGGAGAAGCCCGAGATGACATAGCCGGCGGCATGCGTGCCCTCATTGCCGTGCGACAGGATCATGCGGGTGGTGGCAATGTTGAGCGACAGGCGCAGCATCGTGGCGATCAGCAGCACGGTCGGGAAGGACGAGAAGTCGAGCGGCCGCTGGATCCACAGCGCCACCATCAGGATCAGCACCGAGAGCGCGATCGAGAAGGCGAGCCCGATATCGATGAGGAAGGCGGGGATCGGCAGGAACAACACGGCCAGGATGACGACGATGCCCAGCGCGAAGAACACATCGCGGCCGTTCTTCGCCACCACGCCGGACGGTAGTGTTTCGCTGATTGCCATGTCGTCCCCAAATCAAGACCCGCCACGCACAGGTCAGGCCCTTGACCGTAATCCTCCAAGCTTGCGCGAAGGTGGGAGAGCGGCTACGCCGCCTCGATCCCGTCGGCGGAAGGAAAATCGCATGCTGCTGATCATCGGCACGGTTCGGCTGCCACCAGACAGGCTTGAGCAGGCAAGGCCAGCAATGCGACGCATGATCCTGGCAAGCCGCGCCGAGCCGGGCTGCCTTCACTATTCCTACGCGCAGGATGTGCTGGACGCCGGGCTCATCCATGTTTCGGAAGCCTGGAGCGATCGCGCCGCGCTCGAAGCGCATTTCAAATCGGCGCATATCGCCGAGTGGCGCGCGAGCTGGGCTGAGCTCGGCATCGGCGATCGCAAGCTTACGCTTTTCGAGACGGATGGCGGCGCGCCGACCTGAAAGCGGGCGGCTTTCAGGCTGGAGGTGGGTAGGAACCCTGCCCGCCCGCTTACCTACAGCCAGGGCCAGACCTGGTTCGAGGCGCCCGGCGCGTGGTTCACGCACCGTCAAATTGGCGCCACAAGCGGTCGGCATTGCGGTTGCCACGGCATAGTTACCGCGCGTATCACCCATGGCAGCTGTTTTCTTTCCGCATACCGGCGAGCCGTTCACTTGCCTGCCAGAAACGATCCACGAGTCTACGCCCGCCGGCTTCGCGCGGTGCTGATCAGCTCGATCCCCGTGCTCGAGGCGCGCGGCATCGTCATCGTGCTGATGGCCGGCATGGTCGGCGCGATCGCGGGCGCGCTGGTCACCGGCATGAGCGCGCTGGTGCAAGGCATGCACTATTTGCTGTTCGACGTGCAGCCGGGCGGCCGGCTTTCGGCAATGTTCTCGCTCGCCGATCCGGTGCAGGCGATGTTCCCCGCCATCGGCGGCCTGCTGCTCGGGCTTTCGGTGATCTGGCTCAGGCGGTTCAAATTCCGTACCCCGGTCGACCCTATCGAAGCCAACGCGCTCTATGGCGGGCGCATGTCGCTCACCGACACGTTCATCATCGTGGCGCAGACGATGATTTCCTCCGGCTTCGGGGCTTCGGTCGGATTGGAAGCCGGCTACACGCAGATCGGTTCCGGCATCGCTTCCCGGCTTGCCCGCGCCTTCCGGCTGCGCCGCAACGACGTGCGCATCCTGGTCGGCTGTGGCGCCGCCGGTGCGATCGCCGCCGCTTTCGACGCACCGCTGACCGGTGCCTTCTACGGTTTCGAGCTGGTCATCGGCATCTACTCCGTCGCCAATGTGGCGCCGGTGATGGCGGCGGCGATCTGCGCCTCGCTGACGGCGGAAATGTTCGGCGGCGTGCCGTTTCCGCTGGAACTGTCGGGTTTGCCGAATTTGACCGCCAGCGAGTATGTGCCGTTCCTGTTGCTGGGCCTGCTTGGCGGCGCGGCTTCGATCGCCATCATGCATCTGGTCAGCATCGTCGAGCGCGTCTTCGTGCGGTTGTCGATCGACGCGTCGGTCAGGCCGTTCATCGGCGGCATCTTCGTCGGTCTGCTCGGGCTGGTCACGCCGCAGGTGCTTTCGAGCGGCCATGGCGCGTTGCACCGCGAGTTCGCCATGAATTACGCGCTTCCGGTCGTGGCGAGCGTCTTCGTGATGAAGCTGGCGGCTTCGGCCATCTCGCTCGGCTCGGGCTTCCGCGGCGGCCTGTTCTTCGCCTCGCTGTTCCTGGGCGCGCTGCTCGGCAAGGTCTTCGCGGGCGTCATGGCGATGACCGCGCCGTCGGTGGGCATCGACCCGGCGGTAGCCGCCGTCGTCGGCATGACCTCGCTGGCGGTCGGCGTCGTCGGCGGTCCGCTGACCATGACGTTCCTGGCGCTGGAATCGACCCGCGACCTGACGCTCACCGGCGTGGTGCTGGCGGCCTCGATCATGTCGGCGATCCTGGTGCGCGAGACCTTCGGCTACTCCTTCTCGACCTGGCGCTTCCATCTGCGCGGCGAGACGATCCGCAGCGCCCATGACGTCGGCTGGATGCGCAGCCTCACGGTCGGCTCCATGATGCGCAAGGACGTCCGCACCATTCCCGCCTCGACCACGCTCTCGGAATTCCGCAAGGAGGTCCCGCTCGGCTCGGCGCAGCGCGTCATCGCCGTCGAGCATGCCGACCAGTATGTCGGCATGCTGCTGGTGCCGGAACTGCACAGCGACCGCTCCGACGGCGAGACGCCGGTGAGCGCGCTGGCCCAGTTCAAGGACGCGGTGCTGGTGCCCTCGATGAATGTCCAGACCGCGGCCGAGACCTTCCAACGCACCGGCGCCGAAGAGCTGGCGGTGGTCGAGGATTTCGACGAGCGCATCGTTCTCGGCCTGCTCACCGAAAGCCATCTGATGCGCCGCTACGCCGAGGAACTCGACAAGGCGCGGCGCGACCTGTCGGGCGAAGGTTGACCCGAACGACAGCCCGGCCAATAAGAGGCCATTTGGAAAATCCACTCCGCCGGCCATCTGATGGCGTTTTCTGCGCTTCCGGTGCTCACGGACCTGAATGTCCGCTCCGCTCCGGTTCTCGAAACCACCACCATATGACTCGCCGGAGCGAATTTCGAAACGGTCTCTAAGACGTCACTCCTGGAAGCCATCATGCAAGTCAAGCGCAACGGCGACATCTCGTTCTGGTACGCGGATCTGGGCGCCATCCCCGCGCCGCGTCCGCCTTTGCCAGGCGACATCGAGGCGGATGTCGCGATCGTCGGCGCGGGCTATACCGGGCTTTGGACGGCCTACTATCTGAAGAAGGCGAAGCCATCGCTGCGCATCGTGCTCGTCGAACGGGAGTTCGCCGGCTTCGGCGCCTCGGGGCGCAATGGCGGCTGGCTGTCGGGCGGTTTCGGCTGGTCGCGCGAGAAATATCTGAAGACCTCGACACGCCCGGGCGTCACCGCCATGCAGCAGGCGATGGCCGGCTGCGTCGACGAGGTCATCCGGGTGGCGACGGAAGAGGGCATCGATGCCGATATCCGCCGCGTCGACAATCTGACGGTCGCCACCAATCCGGCGCAGCTGGAGCGCGTGCGCGAGGAATGCGAGACGACCCGCTCCTGGGATGCCGATCCCGAACGGATCGAGCTGCTTGACGCCGAGGCGACACGGGCGCGCATCAACATCCGCAATGTCATGGGTGGCTTCGTCATCCGCGGCCAGGCGCGCGTGCAGCCGGCCAAGCTGGTGCGCGGGCTCGCGGCGGCGGTCGAGCGTCTCGGCGTTTCCATCTATGAGAAGACAACGGTCACCGCCATTGCCAAGGGCATCGTGGCCACGGACCGCGGCACGGTGCGGGCCGAAATCATCATCCGCGCCACCGAAGGGTTCACGGCCGGCATCCCAGGGGAAGAACGGACCTGGCTGGCGCTCAACAGCGCGCAGATCGTCACCGAGCCGCTGCCGGAAGAGCTCTGGCACAAGATCGGTTGGCAGGGGCACGAGCTGCTCGGCAATGCCGCGCATGCCTATTGCTATGCCCAGCGCACACGCGAAGGACGTATCACCATGGGCGGGCGCGGCGTGCCTTATCGCTACGGCTCGCGCACCGACATCAACGGCCAGACACAGCAGGTAACGATTGACCAGCTGCACACGATCTTGACCACGCTGTTGCCGCAGACCGCGGGGTGCCGCATCGATCACGCCTGGTGCGGCGTGCTCGGCGTGCCGCGTGACTGGTGCACGACGGTGGGGCTCGACCCGGCGACGCGCATCGGCTGGGCCGGCGGCTATGTCGGGCTCGGCGTGTCGAGCTCAAACCTCTCCGGGCGCACGCTGACCGATCTGGTGCTTGGCCAGGATACCGAACTCACGCGGCTGCCCTGGGTCAACCGCAAGGTGCGGCCCTGGGAGCCGGAGCCGTTCCGCTGGCTGGGCGTGCATTCGATGTATCAGCTCTACCGCATCGCCGACCAGCGCGAGGCGGCGGGGCTCGGCCACACGTCAAGGCTGGCCGCCCTCGCCGACAGCATCACAGGCCATTGATCGGCCAGAAGATCAGTGATCGATCGGCCCCTTAGGCGAGACAAGCGCTGTGCCAGCGGTGGTCGGGCGCTCGATCATGCGGCGTACGCGCGGCGGGTTCTCGCCGCTGTGCAGCGCGCGGATGCGTTCGCCGACCACAGCGTCGGCATGGGTGGCGCGGCGGTTGTGGCGGATGTACTCGACCCAGGTCGGCGTGTGGTAGTGCTCGATCCAGACCGACGGATCTTCGAGATCCCGCGCGAGCGTCCAGTTGCGGGCGCCGTCGCGGCGGCGGATGCGGCCGCGCTCTGCCATGGTCGTTAGGAATTCCGGCACGTCGTCCTCGCGGATGATGTACTCGATCATGACGGCGATCGGGCCGCTGCGCGGCTTGAGATCGAGCGACAGCGTCGGCTCCTTGAAGCGGTTGAGCGGATCGAGGTTGAGAACCGTCTGCTTCGGCAACGGCAGGACGAAGCCGATGGCACCGCCGGCAAGCATGGCGATCGCCGCCGCGATCAGCGCGGTCTCCGCCCCATGCGCGTCGGCGACGACGCCCCAGATCCAGCTGCCCAGCGCGATGCCGCCGAAGGTCGCCGTCTGGTAGATCGACAGCACGCGGCCGACCACCCAGCGCGGCGTCGACATCTGCACGGTGACGTTGAAATGCGAGAGCGCGATCACCCAGCAGGCGCCGCCGATGAGCAGGCCCGCTGATGTCTGCCAGCCATTGTGGCTGACCGCGGCGTTGAGGGCGCAGAGCGCGAAGCCGGCAAAGGCCATGCGCACCATCCCCTCGCTGGAAAGCAGCTGCCGCAATCGCACACTGATCAGCGCGCCGCCGACCGCGCCGATGCCGAAGGCGCCGAGCATGATGCCGTAGGTCAGCGCATCGCCCTTGAGGACGTCGCGCGCCACCAGCGGCAGCAGCGCCAGCACCGCGCCGGCGCTGAACCCGAAAGCCGAACCTCGGACCAGCACCTTGGCGATGTTGGGCGACATGGCGACATAGCGCAGGCCCGCTCCCATCGCCGCGCCCAGTGACTCGCGCGGCAGGGTCTGCTCGGGCAGCGCCGGCTTCCAGCGGGCGAGCACGACGATCAGGCCGATATAGCTGATGGCGTTGGCGGCGAAGGCGGCCGCGGCACCCGCGGCGGCGACGATGACGCCGCCGATGGCCGGGCCAACGCTTCGGGTGATGTTGAAGCCCAGCGAGTTGAGCGCGACCGCCGCCGGCACCTTGGCGCGCGGCACCATGTCGCCGACCGAAGCCTGCCATGACGGGCTGTTCAGCGCCGTGCCGCTGTCGATCAGGAAGGTGAAGGCCAGCAGCGTCCACGGCGTCATCCAGCCTTGCCAAGTGGACAAGGTCAGCAGCGCCGAGACGACCAGCATGAAGGCCTGTGCCACCAGCATCACTTTGCGGCGGTTGAAGCTGTCGGCGATGGCGCCGGCGACCAGCGCGAACAGCATGATCGGCAAGGTGGTCGAGGCCTGGACCAGCGCCACCTGGTAGGACGAGGTGGCGATCGTGGTCATCAGCCAGGCGGCGCCGACGCCCTGGATCAGGCCGCCGAAATTCGACACGAGGCTGGCCGCCCATACGGCTCGGAATATGCCGTGCCGGAACGGCGCCAGCGCGGAGACGCGTTCGCTTTCCGGCTCGTGGTCGATCATCGTTGGGCCTTCGTCCACTATTGAGGCACGCCACGCCGAAGAGGCCGGCGACTCGCCAAAGAGTGAGACCCAACAACAGGATGGCAAAGGCGAAAATGCGTCGGCGAAGCTTTAAACCAAGCATCTCGCTGGTCTGGACCAACCCCGGGCTATTTTTCGCCACTCGTCTCGGCGTGCAAGGCCTCGGTCAGGTCGCCTGTGGTGTCGCCGCGCATGTAGAGCCTGAGCAGCATTTCCATGCCGACGAGCCGCAGGCGTGACGTTTCCTGGCCCCTTGCCATGTCGATCAGGTCGTCCAACTCGGAGGACGACCATTTCATCGCGTCGCGCAGCAGACCGCCGCGCAGCAGCCCTTGCGTACCGGCCGAAAATGCATCGGCCATGTCGAAACCGATCTTTGCCGCACGAATGTTTTCATGCGGCAGATGGCGTTCGGCGACCTTCTTGAGCAGCCATTTGCCGGTGCCGTCGCGGTATTTTTGCCTGCGCGGCAGATGGAGGGCGAAGTCGATCAGCCGGTTCTCGATGAACGGCACCCTGAGCTCGACGGACGCCGCCATGCTCAGCCGGTCATGCCTGTGCAGCAGGTCCTGCAGATGCGAGTAGAGGTCGTAGAAGCAGCTTGCCAGGAAGGCGCGGTCGTCGAGCGGCGTGACCCCGTCCAGCCTGTCGAACAGCTTCATCTGCAGGAAATTCAGCTCGGGCGACAGGGCTCTGAGCGCCATGCTGCGCTCGGAGGGCGAGCCGCGGCCGATCGAGTTGCGGAACGGCGCGCGGCGTAGTTCGGCGAATTTGCGGTCGCGTCTGGCCTTCGAGCGGAACAGGCGCTGCAGCCAGGAGCGGCGCCAGAGCCGCATTGTCGATGCCTGCCATTTGTAGCCGCCGAAAAGCTCGTCGGAGCCCTCGCCGGTGAGCAGCACTTTGACGCCGTCGGCGCGGCACTGCTCGGCAAGCGCCAGCAGCGCCGCGTGGCTGGCATGCCAGCCGTCGGTCTCGAGATGCCAGACCGCACGCGGCCAGAGCTCAAGGAATCGGTTCCTGTCGAAAGGCACCCGGCGCAGGCCGACACCGACATGGCGGCCGGTTCGCTCGGCATCGGACGCCTCGCTGCGGCCGAGCTTCTGGTCGATGACATAGCCGTGCAGCTCCGGCCTGAAGCGCTTGGCGAGCGCGGTGATCAGGCCGGAATCGACGCCGCCGCTGCAGGCGGTGGCCAGGCTGGCATCGGCGATGCAATGCAGCTCGACACTCTCCTCCAGCAGCCTCTCGAGCGTCGCCATGTGCTCGGCGTCGGACACCTTGTCTTTGGCGATGCGCGCCGTCTCGATCACATCGAGGACATGCCAGAAGCGGCGCTTCTCGATGCCATCGCCGGTAATCTTCCAGAGACCGGCGGGCGGCAGCCGCTCTATGCCGTCGAAGACGCTGTAGCTGGAATCACGGCTCTGCCAGGCCAGCCGCAATGTCAGCTCGCGCGTGTCGATCCGGCGCGCAAAGTCATGGCAGGCGAGAATCGCCTTGTCCTCGGAGGCAAACAGCAAGCACTCGCCGGTGTCGGCGACCGACAATGGCTTGATGCCGAGCCTGTCGCGGGCAAGCCACAAGGCCCCGTCGCGGGCATCGAAATAGGCGAAGGAGAACATGCCGTCGAACAGCGGCACCGCTTTCTGCGGGCCCCAGTGATGCAGGGCCTGAAGCACCACTTCGGTGTCGGACACCGTGCGGAAGGTCAGGCCTTCCGCCTCCAGCGTCTTGCGTAGCGCGCGAAAATTATAGACCTCGCCATTGTAGCACAGCACGCCGTTGCCGGATGCGGTCAGCATCGGCTCGCGCGCGGCGGGTGAGGGGTCGATGATGGTCAGCCGGCGATGCCCGAGCGCCAAGCGGGCGTTGTTCCAGTTGCCGTGGTCGTCGGGACCGCGATGCGCCAATGCCCGCATCATGCGCGCGACATCGGAAAGATCGCCGCTCCCGATCGGATCGCGCTTTCGCCAGACGCCGGCTATTCCGCACATGGCCCGCCGGCCGTTCTTGCCTGATGCATCGCTTCTTGAATCGCCGTTTGCGACAAAGAGGCCGGCCGATGCCGGCACGGCTACAATCTAGCCGCAACAAACGTCGCCGCAAGCGATCTCGCGCCTTGCGAACAGGCCACTATACGCCTGTCGCGGCTTTGCGTCAGAACCCGTGTTCGATGCGCTCGAAGATAACGTTGGTGAAGGCCGATATCTGGCTGCCGATGAATGGGCCGGTCAGCGCCACCACGAGCATGATGGCGACGATCTTCGGCACGAAGGTCAGCGTGATTTCCTGGATCTGGGTCAGCGCCTGGATGAGGGCGATGCCGATGCCGACCACCATCGCCACCAGCACCACGGGGGCGGAAGCGGTGAGAACCGTCCACACCGCGTACTGGACGATATCGAGGGCATCGGCCTCATTCATGCGGGTACATCCCCAGCGGTCAGACTAAAGCGCGCCGCGATCCTTCGGATTCGCTCCATGCGCTTTAGGTCTTTGGTTTTACGCACGTCTTTATCCCGAAACCGGTTCCCACTTTAGGGAGACATGCTTTAGCTGGCCGGCTTGATCGAGACGCCGGCGCCGACCGGGACCTTGGTGCCATCCTGCAGCACGGCGATCAGACCGTTGCTGGAGAGCGTCACCGAAGCCACCGTGCCGGTGGTCTTGCCGTCGGCCGAGGTGATCGAGCGGCCGATCAGCGCGTCGGCCTGCGAGAGCGCCGATGACTGCATGATCTGGTCGAGCTTGGTGTTGGTCTGCACCGACTGCTCGACCTGGGAGAAGGTGGCGAGCTGCGCGACATATTGCGTCGAATCCATCGGCTTGGTCGGATCCTGGTTCTTCATCTCGGCGATCAAGAGCTTCAGGAACGACTGGTAGTCCACCGCCGTCTTCGAGGTCTGCTGGCTGGCCTGGTTGGCGCCAACCGGGATCGTTGTCGTCATGTCGACAGCCATCTTATGCTCCTACAGCCAGTGCGCGGGGCGCTTCGGGAATCTCGTCAGTGCCTTCGAGCGCCTTGCGCTCGAGCGGATAGAGCGCGCGGATCGCCTTCAGCGCCTCGTAGATCTCGTTCTCGCCGACCATGCGGTCGATCTGCTTCAGGCGGTTGCAGATGTCCTGGTTTTCGAAGCTCGCGATCAGCATCGGCAGCGAGCGGCGGAACATGTCGCGCGCCTCCGCGGCGCCCGCCGGGTTGATCAGCATGATCTGCACGATGAAATAGAGCTGCCTGAGCGGCGTCGAGGCCTGGTCGGCCTGGATCACATGGCTTTCGAGCAGGAACTGCACATCGTTCATCAGCTCGATAGTGACCTTGCGGTCGACGCGGATGACAGCGCCGTTGATGTAGATCTTCTCGTTAGGCTTCAGCGAGATCTTCAGCGTGTTGGTCATTGGATGCCGTCTCGGATGATCTGAGAGACCTCGATCAATCCTTCGAAATTGTTGGTGCGGCCCTGGCGGATGTCCTCGGTCTCGCGCAGCAGCCACAGGCCGATGGAGATCAGGTTGGCGCGCAGCTCCTTGGGGAGCGCGTTGTCGCTGGAACCGAGATCCTCGACGAAAGTGGTCCAGATGCGGTTGGTGAAATGCAGCGCCTCGACCGCCTCCATGGAGTCGGTGCCGACCGCGGCCGCCGCCGCCAGCATGTCGATCGAGCGGGTGAGCAGCTGCCGCTCCCGGTCCTTGGCGTCGGCGACGGAGTCGGTCTGGATGTCGGCGTAGGAGAATTGATACATCGTCGGCGCTCTGGCGTTCCGGTTTACGTGTTCAAGTCAGATAGTTGAGCAGGCTGAGCTGCTGCAAACGCGCGGTCAAGGCAAAGGATGTCTCGATATGCTGTGTCAGGTCGGCGACGCGGGTTGCTGCTTCCGCCGGATCGACGCCTTCGAGGTCGACAATGTGCTTCTCGAAGAGGTCGACCTGGGTCTTCATGCGGTCGCTGGCGTCGGACACCCGCTGCTGGGCAATACCTGTCTCGGCTCGTATCTGGGTGATGCCGCCGATGGCTTCACCGACCAGTGCCTGGGCGCGGCTGACGACCGCGTTCTGCGCGGCCTCGCTGATGCTGCCCGTCATCAGGCCGCTGACCATGGCGGCCGCCATGGCGAGCTTGCGGATGCCTTGGTCGTTGGCGCTGACCGAGGTCTGGGTGGTCTCGTTGAGCGAAATGCGGCTGGTGATCTGCTCGTCGGTGGCGCTCGACCAGTTGGCCTGCCAGCCGGAGCCCAGGAATTGCGGCTCGACCTGCGTAGTGATGAAGTTATCCATCTGCGCGGCAGTGATGTTGGCCGCAGCCGGGTCGGTCTGGGCAAAGCCGAAATAGCTGGTGAAAGCGGCGTCGAACGCCGCCTTGGCCGGCGAGCCGGCGGCGTTGAAATCGTCGATCGGCTTGACGTCGGTGTTGGTGCCGGCAAACAGATATTCGCCGTTGACGCTGGTGTTGAGGATGCCCGTCATCTGCTGCAGCGCCGAGGCGCCCGCGGTCCGCAGGATGCTGGTCGAGGAGTCACCCGACACGCCGCTGGTCAGCGCGGACAGAAAGCTCTGCGCGCTGTTGGCGATCTGGCCGAGCGAATCCTGGGTCGATTTCAGGCGCGCGGTGACGAGCGCGTTGGAATCGACAATGCCGTTCAATCGGTCGAGGTCGCGCTGGAAGGTGACGGCCTGGGTGGTGCGGCTGCCGAGCGCCAGGCCGATATCGGCGACCGTGCCGGTCTGTGATTCCTTGGTCGCCTTGATGAGCTCCGCCTGCATCTTCGCCTGCTGGTAGCGCAGCGCGTTGGATATGGCAGCCGAGGAAACGCCTGTCGCTTTCATGAATTATCCCACCGCCGCCAACAGGGAATCCAGCATGTCGCCTACCGTCTTCATCATATGCGCCGATGCCTGATAGGTGTGCTCGAGGTCGAGAAGCAGGGACATCTCCTGATCGATATTGACCCCGGTGTCGTTGGACAGCGCCTCGGCCGTGCGTGCGGCCAGCGCCTGCTTGTTGTCGGCATTGGTCGAAGCCTGCTGGCGCACGCCTTCGAACCAGCCGATGGCGTTGGCCGCATAGTCGGAGACGCCGGAGCTGACGGCAATGCCGGTGGACGTATCGAAGGCCATCGGCTGATCCAGCTTGTTGCCGTAACCGATCAGCAGGTCCGCATAGGATGCGCCGCCGCCGGTGTTGGCGACATAGGCCACGCCGTTGGCGCCGCCGTCGCGCAGCAGCGCGGGATTGCCGCCGGCGCTCGGATCAAAGGCGGCGTTGACGCTGATCGACCCGGCGAGGCCGTCGACCAGGGTGCCGGCGGGCGGAATTGCCGGCGCGCCGGGCCATGTGAACAGGCCGGTCGCGTTGGGCTGCGACGGCGCGGTCTCGGCAAATGCCGTGATCAGGCCGCGCGCGATTTCGTCGAGCTGGCTCTGCATGGTCGAGGCGACGCCGTCGCGCAGCTTCAACAGGCCCGCAAGCTTGCCATCGGCGGTGGTGTTGTCGCCGGTGCCCGCGGAAACCGGCACGTTGTCGATATAGATCGTGTTGCCGGGCGTGCCGGCCGAATAGCCGGACGACGGCGTGAAGGTCACCGAGCGCGGCACGGTCTCGAACAGCGTCGTGCCGTCCTTGGTGGTGATGACCATGTCGTTGTCGCCGCGCGTGAAGGTCGAGACCGGGACATATTCCGATATCTTCTTCAAAAGCGCGTCGCGCTGGTCGAGCGCGTCGGATACGTCCGTGCCCGAGCGTGTGCCCGAGATGACGGCCCTGTTGGCGTCCTGGAACTGGCTGAGCAGCGAGTTGAGATCGTTAACGGCGGTGGCGATCTGGCTGTCCGCCTGGGTGCGAAAATCCTGGATCGCCTTGGTGCCGCTGTTCAGCGAATTCACCACCTGCTTGGCGGCGTCGACGACGCTGGTGCCAAGGTTCTGGTTCGACGGCGTTGTGGCGTAGAGCTGCAGGGCTTTCTGCAGGTTGGCGATCGCCGTCGAGGGCGATGACGCGTTGTCGACCCCGTTGACCGACAGATCGAGCTGATCCATGCCGTCGTAAAGCGCGCTTTGGCCGCTCCATGCCGACAGCGCCTGGAGGTTCTGCCGAAACAGCAGATCATTGGCGGTACGCTGGATTTCCACCATTCTGGCGCCGGGCGCCGTGCTGGTCACCACGGCGATGCGGCGGGTATAGTCCGGGTTCGAGGCATCGGCCACATTGCGCGATACGACGCTGGTCTGCTTGGAGGTGGCCAGAAGCGCCGACTGGGCAATGCTTAGTGCGGAGGAAAGCGACATGCTGATCTTTCACGGGCGGCGCCCGTCGGTTATCTCTTCAGGTTGACGAGGACGTCCATCAGGTCCGAACCGGTCTGGAAGACCTTGGAATTGGCGGTGTAGCTGCGCTGCGCCGCGATCATGTTGGTCAATTCCTCGGCGATATCGACGTTGGAATTTTCAAGCGCTCCGGAGACGATGGAGCCGAGCTTGCCCTCATTGGCAAAGCCGATATGGACCGCGCCGGAATCGGTGCTCTGCACATAGACGTTGCCGGGCATGGCGGTGAGGTTGTCGGGACTCTGAACATCGGCAAGCGGGATCTTGTAAAGCGCCTTGGTCGAGCCGTCCGCGAACTGCGCGTAGATGACGCCGTCCTGGCCGATCTGCACCTTCTGGATAGAGCTCGGCGCGTTGCCGTTGACCTTGGCGTCGGCGACGGTGAAGCCGGTGCCGAGCTGGGTCAGCTTGGAGAGATCGAGGTTGAGGGTCTGGCCGCCCGGAACGGTGAAGGAGACGCCCGTGGTCGCGCCGGTGAGCTTGCCGGTGGTGGTGTCGAAGGTGAGGTTGGCCGATCCCAGCATGCCCCCCGTATAGGGGAACGAGGTGCCCGGGGTCGCCTTCGACTGGTCGAAGACCGCGACCTGCCAGGTGCCGGCGCCGGTGTTGGTGAAATAGACGTCGAGCAGCTTCTTGTTGCCGAGATTGTCGTAGGCGACCAGCGAGGTTTTCGACGTGTACTGGGCGGTCGCGCTGTTGGTGGAGGGCAGACTGCCGGCCGCGACCGGAGTGGCGCCTGCCGGCAGATTGCCGCTGAATATTCCGCTCGTGCTCGGCGTCGCCGTCATTTCCTGGTCGGAGATCTGCACCGGCACCAGGCCCTCGAAACCGTTGGCGGTCGCCGCCGGATCGCCATTGGCGTAATCGTAGGCCATGAGCTGGTAGCCCGCGGCATTGACCAGCCGGCCTTGCGCATCCGGAACGAAGGAGCCGGCGCGGGTGAGGTAGGGCGTGCCGCCGGCGTCCTGCACGACGAAGAAGCCGTCGCCGTTGACGGCAAGATCCGACACCGAAGTGGTGTAGGTCATGACGCCCTGGGTGCTGACGGCGGAGCGGATCGTCGTCGTCACGCCGCCGGAATTATAGGCGCCGCCGGTGCCGGGCATGATCAGGGACGAGAATTCGGCCGAAGAGCGCTTGTAGCCGGTGGTGTCGGAGTTGGCGATGTTGTCGGCCACCGTGGACAAGCGGTTGGCCTGCGCGTTCATACCGGAAACGCCGGTCCGCATCATTCCGTAGAGGCTCATCGATGGATCTCCGCAGTGCCTGGGTAGGAGGCCACAAAACTATGCCTCGTGTCTTGCGCGAGGCTGGCGCGGGATGTGCCTTGGACGTGATGGCGTTTCGTTGAATCGCCATCACGCCCAAACTCTTTGTTGGAGCATGATCTTGGTCCGAAAACCGCTTCCCACTTTTTGCTTTCGCTGACCTTCGGTTCGGGATCATGCTCTAGGACGGCCATCAAAACACCAGCCGGTAGCCGAGGAACCGCTTGGAATCGATCGGGTCGTGGCCGAGCTTCTCACGCAGCTTCTTGCGTAGCTTCGAGATGTGGCTCTCCACCACATTCTCCTCGACCTCTTCGTCGAAGATGCCGTAGATGGCGTTGAAGACCTGCGTCTTGGTCACGCGCCGGCCGCGGTTGCTGGCCAGATATTCCAGGATGCGCCGCTCGCGCCGCGGCAGCGGCAGCGGCTCGCCGTCGATCTCCGGATCGCGGCCGTCCATGAAGATGCGCATCGAGCCGACTTCGGTGTAGGCGGCCTCTTCGGAGCCGCGGCGGCGAATGGCGGTGATGCGGGCGAGAATCTCGCGGATATGGACAGGCTTGCGGACGACATCGTCGACGCCGCTCTCGAACAGGCGCAGCGTATGTTCGAGCGAGTGATGTTCGCTGAGCGCGATCACCGGTGCGCCGGTCCGGTCGCGGATCTGGCGCGCCGATATTGCGCCCTCGCGGCAGTCGCCGATGAGAAAGGCCCTGACGGATCTGAGATCGGTGTCGGCGGCGGAGTTCACCCATTCGCCGAATTCGCCTGGCGCGAAACCGGCCGTGGCCACGCCCTCGCGATCGAAAAGTGAAGAGTAGCCCTCTGTCACGAGCTCCCGCTCGTCAACGATCACGATCATCGGCCCGCCCTCCGAATCAATTCATTTGCCCCGTGGGGAAAGGGGTAGCCGGGTCGGCGAATCCTGAAAAACCATCATTTCTTGTAGCTATTTTCTTGGGAGTTTTTTTGGGAGCCGTAATAAAAGCGATTGTGCAAGTGTATTCGCGCCGGCTGTTGCGGGATGAATATTGGCGCTGGCGGACATGCTGGCGACGGCCGACCGGCATTCAGGGATATGCAACTATTGATTGCAAAATGTGCTGGCATTCGGCGTCCATTTGCCGAAGCCGGTGGCGACCATGTTGGCGATGACGCGGCAGACATAGACCTTCTGAGCCGGGTCGTTGTCGGGGCCGGCATGGTAGCGGGCGACGGCCAGCGACCAGGTCATGTGCCGTGCGTGCAGGGCGGCCAGGAAGCGTGCGGCATAGTCGACGTTCTGATGCGGGTCGAGCATGTCCTCGACGCTGCGGAAATGGTCGCCGTGATAGTGCTGGTTGATCTGCATGCAGCCGAGGTCGATCAATGTCTTGCCTTCGCGGCGGGCATTCTCGAAGGTGACGAGAGCTTCATCACGGCTGCGCGGGAACACAGCTTTTCCCTCTATATTCAAGGCATTAGGTTGAAGGCTGCCTTTCTTTCCGGTCTCTGTCAGGCCGACCGCATAGAGAATGCCGGCCGGCACGCCATAGCGATCCGCGGCGCGCAGGATCTCCGGCTCGCAGGGATTTGTGGCGGCGCTCGCGCCACCGGCCGCCAGGCTAGATATACATATCGTCGCCAGCGCCCTCGCGAAGAGGCGAAGCCGGGCGAGCAAATTCCTGTGCGCCATTGCTGTCGTTCCTTCCCGGTTGCCGGCCGCCGCCCGCGCCGTTGCCACCCGAGTTCCCGGGCTGGAACGAAGGCTGGTCGCGACCTGTCGACATCGGCATGGCGCTGTTGGCGTCCGTGCGGCTCGCCGCATGCGCTGCTATCGAAGGTTGCAGGATGGTGACCTTGTCGACGTCGAAGCCGAGGCTGCGCATCGACTTGACGATGGCATCGCTGTCGGTGGTGAGACGGCGATATGCCTCGTGCGTCTCCGGCTTCATCTCAATCGAAAGTTGCTCGCCCGATAGCCGCAGGCTGGCGGTGACCACCCCGAGCTCCGCAGGGTGGAGCTCGATCTTGAGCACGTGTGTCGGAACGGCAACAGAATTGGTCGTCTGGGAGCCTGCCGAGGCGCTTGCGAAAGCCTGCTGAACGCCGTTGTCCGAGGCAAGCACCTCAACCAGCGCCGACGCCGTCTGGCCGATCGGGTTTTGCGCCGGCGCCGGGAAGCTCTGCTGGCTGACGACTTCCATGCGTGTGGCGGAAGAAGGCGGCTTGATCGGTGTCTGCGGCGCGGCCGGCTGCGATTGTTGTGATGCCTTGGAGGCGGAAGCCGGTCGCCAGCCCTGCGGCGGCACAGGGCTGTCGGCCTGCGGCTCACTCCCTTGCGTCGGCAAGATTCCGGTTTCGCTGCGGCCGGGCATGTCGAGAGCCATATCCGCCGTCACCGGCTTCTGCCCGAAGTCGGGCCCGGATGCTTCAGCGGCCGTCGAACGGGCGGATCGCGACTGCGGCTCGGCGGAACTGCCGACCGGCGCGCGCTTGCCAATGCGCAGTTGCAGCTTCAGTGCCTCGTGCTCGCCGGCGCCCTCTCCATCGGCAGCCGAACCGTTCCCGCCCGCGCCCGACGATTGCGCGAAGTGCTTCATGTCGCTCAACGCCATCAGCAACGGCAAGCGGTCCTGCAGCGGCACGGAATCGTTGGCTTGGGCCGTGGCATCCTTGTCGGTCGTCGGCTTCGCCTCATCGGCCCGGGCGGCCGCGGCCCTCGTGGACTTTCCCGCGGCTTTCTGCGAGCCGGTTTTCCCTTGCGGATCCTGGTCAGGCTCCTGCTTGCCGTTGTCGGCCGCCGAGCGCTTTGCCAGATGAGCGCCCGGCAATACGGTCGCGTGCTTGTCCTGCGGCCGATCGGGCTTTTCCGTCTCGCGCACCATCTCGCCGAAACTCTGATCCTTGTCCTTGTCGCCGGCGGCGTGCTGCCGGGGCTGGGCCGAAGCGAAGCCCGGCAGGGTCTGGTTGACGCTGGTCATTTGGGGGCTGCTCCGAGGAGTTGGTCGATCTGGTCGAGCTGCCGGCGCGTGCTGGCCACCGCGGCGTCGATGGGGTCTTCCGCCTTCGAGGCCGTCGGTGCGGAGGCCTGGACCACTGGCGCGGCGTCAGCTTGCATGGGAGCGGCGGCCGGCGTTTCATCCGCTGTTCGCGCCAGTGGCTCGGCAGACGGCGGCGAAGCCGCGGGCCGAGTGTCCTTCGCCGGATCGCCCGACGCGACCGGCGGATCGCTTGACGCGACCGCTGGCTGGTCGGGCATCGCTCCTTCCACCGGCGGCAGGTCCGCATTGGCCGGATTGGTCGAGGCCTCGGCCGCCGCCTTCGCCTCGTCTCCCTTTGCTGCGGCCGGCGCGGCTTCCACCTTGGCGGGGGTCTTTACCGGCGCCACCACTTCGCCCGCCACGGCCTGCGCGGCATCAAGCAGGTCCCGGTCGTTTTGCGAAAGCTTGCCGCGGTCGATCTTGCCGAGCTTGGCACGCACTTCATCGACGCTGGCCGATGTCATGGTGGAAAGGCTCGAATAGAGTTGGCTGCGCGGGTCGTCCTGGCTGCCGCCGCCGTTGCGGCCCAGTTCCGCCTTGGCCGCGGCAAAAGCCGAGAGCTCCGTCATCCCGTCGATGGCGGCGTGGCGCGCGATGCGCAGGTAGATCACCTTCTCGCGCTCGGGATCCATCATCGAGGTGATGTCGGCGATCTTGTCCTGGCTGATCGCCATATGCAGCGTGATGACGCCGGAAACGAAGGCATCGGCGAACTGGCTGGCGTAGGGCGAGTAGAGATAGGACGCGACATATTGCGTCGACGCCAGCGCGAAACGGGCGGCGTCGCCTTGCGCGGCCGCGATGCCCACGGAGCGGCGAAGCGCCGCTTCCTCGACCAGCGTGCCGGGGCTGAGCAGGCGCGCCTCGTCCAGCAGGGCGAGCGCCTGGGCAGGGTCATCGGCCGCAAGCAGCGAACCCTTGACCAGCGCCAGAAAGGCGCCGATGTCCGGAGGCACGCTCATCGGATCGATCGGCTTCAGCATTTCGATCGCATTGGCCGGCCGCCCATTCAGATAGGCGACGACGCCTTTGGCGATGGCGAGGCTTTGCGGGTCGGTCATCGCGCGCGAAGCCGCCGCCGCGACCGTCACCGGATTGCCGCCGCTCATGCCGTAGACCAGCAAGGCGCGGAAATTCTTCGGCTCCTTGAAGTCCTCGGCATTGGCATCGCGCATCCGGGCGTCGATCATTTCGAGGAGCTTCGCCTGCATCGGCAGCGCGGCATGATCACCGCCGGCAATGCGGTCCTGGATCAGCTGCAGCGAACGCACCAGCTGATAAGGCTGTAGCACGTCCTGCGCGAAGGCCGCCGATGGCGACCCCGCCGCAAGCAATAGCAGCGCGATCGCGCCGCCGATGATGCTTCTGGCCTTCATCCGCCGGCCGTCATCAGGATTTCGATTCGCCGGTTCGTGGCCGCCATCGGATCGGACGCGATCTTGGGCTGCCGGTCGGCGAAGCCCGAGACCTCGGTGATGCGGCTTTCGTCTACGCCGCCGCGCACCAGCATGTAGTAGGCCGCATGGGCACGCGCGGTGGACAGCCGCCAGTTGTCGTAGGTGTCGCTGCGGAACGGCCGCGCGTCCGTGTGGCCGCTGATGGTGATGGTGCCCTTCTTCTCGTTGATGATGTGGCCGATCTTTTCCATCGCCAGCACCAGCTCGCGGCGCGGCATGGCCGAGCCGATCTCAAACATGCCGAAATCGAGCTGATCGGTGATCGAAATGACCACCCCCTTGTCGGTGGCCTCGACCGAGACGCCGTCGGCGAGCTTTTCGCCCGGCAGGAATGCCTTGGCGAGTTCCTTCTTGATGTCCGCGGCCTGCTGGAGGGCGGCTTTGCTCGGCGCCTTGTCGCCCTTGTCGGCGCCTTGCTCTTGTTCGGCCTTTTCCGCCTTCGCCGCTTCGGCTTTGGTGTCGCCGGCCGCGGCCTCGCGCTTGTCGGCTTCGAGTTTCCCGCCCTGTGCCTTGTCAGTCTTGTTACCTTCACCCGACGGCTTTTCGGCCTCGCCCTGCGCGGCCTTCTGACCGCTCTTGGCCTCGGTCTTTTCCGAAGTTGCCAGCGGCTCCAGCGGCGCGGCCGTCATCGGGGGAGCCGCCGGAGCGGCCTTTGCCTTCGGCACCGCGACCGTTGCGACCTTCTCGCCAGGCTTGGCGGGATCGCCATCGATCTTGGCGCGTTCGGCGGTGGCCTCGGCGCCAGGCGCCGCCACCTGCTGCGACCAGAAATCAGGCGCGAAGGGGTCGCGATAGGATTCGCCGCCGGAAGCGCCGGTCGCCGGGCCGGCCGTCTGGGCGCCGCCTTCGCCCTTGGCGCTGACATTCTGTAGCACCCCCGTATCAGCGGCGATCTCCGCCAGCACCGCATAGGGATCGGCAAACAGCTTTTCATCGGACAGCTGGGCATCCTGCGCGCCGTCCTTGGTCTGCCGGCGTTCGGACGAGCCGGCGCCGCCTTTGCCGTCCTCGCCCGCCTTGGTCGCGCCCTGCTGCGGATTGTCCGCGGTCAAACCGACCTTGCTCGGGCCGTCGCCGAGATCCTCGAGGCCCTTGCGGCTGGAATTGCGGTCGATCAGCTCGACCGGATTGAAATAGCTGGCGACGGCTGCCTTGGTCTGCTCGTTGGCGGCGTTGATCAGCCACATGACGAGGAAGAAGCACATCATCGCCGTCATGAAGTCGGCGAAGGCGATCTTCCACACGCCACCATGGTGATCATCGTCATGACCGTCGTGATTGCGCTTGACGATGATGATCTCGTGCCGGGGCTCGGCATGGTCGATGGCGCTCATGACAGAACCTCGGACAAGGACGCGGACCACTCGGCGATACGCGTCTCGAACACCGTTTCGTCGATGCTGACGGTCAGGTCGAAGCCCGGCGCCTCGGTGAAGTCGAGATTGGCCGCGCGGGACCCAAGCGCCGCCTTCAGGGGCTCGAACAGCGAGAGGGGTCCCCGAATACCGATGCGGACGGCCTCGTTGTCGGCGACCGCGGCGGCGATGGCGCGTGAAAGAGCCTGCAGCGAACGTTCCTGCAGGTCGTCGCTGAGAAGGCCGCCGATGATGCGGGCAACAGTCGCGCCGGCAAGCTCGGCAACGCGCTGCTCCATGGCGTCGATGCGCGTGGCGACAGCGGCGCCGAGGTCGCCGCCGAAGCTTTCAAGAAAGGCTCTCGCGGCATCGTCGCTGGCCTGGCGCTCGGCGTCGAGCGCGGCCTGATGGGCGAGCGCAAGCCGTGCCTCGAGCGTGGCCTCCGCATCGGCCACCGCCTCGGCGATCAGCGCGCCGATGTCGGCCTGTGGCGCGTGCGGCGCCGGCGCGGCCGGCATATGCGCGGCTTCGCGCGGGGTCGCCGCCTGGCTGGCGTGCGGGGTCCGCGAGCCGAAATCGGGCAGGAGATCGAAGAGGGCCGCCGAGACCATGGCCTAACCCACGGCTTCCGGCGCGGCAGCCCATTTGCGCAGAATCTGGGCGGTGCGCTCCTCATTGAGGTCGACCATGCGGGCAAGCCGCTCCTGCGGCGCCGGCCGGATCTTCTGGCGCAGATCATCGAGCGGGGTTGCGCCGGCGCGCGCGCCGGGTAGCGGCGGTGTCTCGGCGGTGATCGCGGCGACCGGCGCGTCGGGCGTCGGCAGCGAGCGTTGCACATCATCGAAGCTTGGGCCGGCAATGGCCGCGGGCTTTGCCGACGCCGTCAGCGCGGTGGCCATCGGCTTCAGGCCGAAGAAGGCAACCAGGAAAACAACGACAATGAAGGCGCCGGCATTGATGAGCGTGCCGGTATAGGTACCGATCGAGGCGAGGATGCCCGGCTGTTCGATCGGCTCACCGTCGAGGCCGTTGATGAACTCGACCGCCGACACGTCGATGACGTCGCCGCGCTTGTCGTCGAAGCCGGTCGCCGAGGCCACCATCTTCTGGATATCGGCGACGCGCTTGGCGATCTGCTCCGGCGTGGCATCCTTGCCGAGGATGGTCTTCAGCCGATCCTGGTTGACGACGACCGCGATCGACATCTTGTTGACCGTGTAGCCGTTCGAAACGGTCGCGATCTTCTTGGAGTTGATCTCGTAGTTGGTGATCTCTTCCTTGCGGTCGTTCTGCGAGGAGGACTGAGGCCCCTCGGTGCTGGTCGTTTGCGTCTCGGGCAGGTTCTGCTCGACGCTGGTTGGGGTCGAGGCCTGCTTCTGGTTGCTGGCCTCGTTGGTCTTGACCGATTGCACCGAACGCTCGACGCGCGAGTTCGGATCGAAGATCGTCTCCTCGGTCTGGCGGCTGTCGGTGTTGACGTCAGCCTTGACGCTGGCGCGGAAATTGTCGGGGCCGAGATAGGGGGTGAGCGCGCGGCGGATGTTGTCGCCGATCTGCGCCTCGACCGTCTGCTCGACGCCCAGCGTGCGCGCGGCGCTCGTGTTGGAAGGATCGTCGCCGGCGGCCAGCAGATTGCCGTTGGAATCGAGCACGGTGACCTTGTCGGCCGAGAGGCCGGGAACCGCCGCCGCAACCAGATGACGGATCGACATGGCGCTTTTCTCGGCATCGTTGCCGGTATAGCGGATGACCACCGAGGCGGAGGGCTGTTGCTCGTCGCGGCGGAAATTGGCGCGCTCGGACATGACGATATGGACGCGCGCCGCCTTGACGCCGGAGATCGACTGGATCGTGCGCGCGATCTCGCCTTCCAGCGCGCGCACACGGGTGATCTGCTGCATGAAGGAGGTGAGGCCGAGCGAGCCGACATTGTCGAACAGCTCGTAGCCGGCATTGGCGCTGGTCGGCAGGCCTTTCTCGGCGAGCAGCATGCGCGCCTGCGCGGTGGTGCCGGCAGGCACCAGCACGGAAGTGCCGTCGGAGCCGACATCAAAGCCGATGCCGGCATCGGCCAGCACAAGGCCGATCTGGTTCACGTCGGAACGCTCGAGGCCGACATAGAGCGTCTCATAGGCCGGGCGATTGAGATAGACGGAAGCGATGCCGATGACGGCCATGACCAGGGCCGCGATGCCGCCCATGAGCGCCAGACGCCGCACGCCGAAGCTCTTGAAATTCGCGATGATGCTCTGGATCTGTTCCGGCACGATTCAACGGCTCCCAGCACGACTGTCCGCCGCAAGACTAGACCGCGAAGCTTGTGCGAGGATGATAGGGCGCGCCGGCAAAGAGCCAGCAAGATGCCGAACGCGCAACTTCCTTCGAGAAACGAAAAAGGCCGCGTTTCAGACACGGCCTTTTCGTCGGTCGAAGGTGAGCAGGCGACTTAGCCGTTCTTGAACAGCTGCAGGATCGACTGCGAGGAGCTGTTGGCGATCGACAGCGACTGGATGCCGAGCTGCTGCTGGACCTGGAGCGCCTGGAGGCGGGTCGATTCCTTGTTCATGTCGGCATCGACGAGCTGGCCGACGCCGCGATCGATGGAATCCATCAGGCTCTGCGTGAAGGTTTTCTGCAGGTCGATCGAGCTCTTGGCGGCGCCGAGCACGGTGGCGGCGTCAGTAAGCTGACTCATGACGTTGTCGATCTTGGTGACCATCTGCGTGATGATGTCGTCGGTCACGCCCGTTGCCGTGATGTCGAGATTGAAGGCGGAGACGTTGTCGATCTTGACGGGCGTGCCCGTCACCGCGGCTTGGGCGGTGGTGTTGGCGGCGATGTCGGTAGCGCCGCCGGCGATCGCGGTGGCATAGGCGGCGTCATACGCCGACTGGTCCGCGGCCGTGGAATAGATCGAGGTCTTGCGATCGAGGATGCCCTGGTTCTTGACGGCGGTGGAGAGGCCGGAATCGAACAGCTTGGTGCTCTCGACGTCGATGTCGATGGTGCCGAGCGAGATCGCGCCGGACGACGAGCGGTTGAAGGAAGAGACGATCTTGGCATCCGGCTGGACGCCGTCATTGGGAGCCGCCACCTGCGTGGACGTCACCGAAAGATAATTTGAGCCGGAGAAAGTGGCGGCGTCGGCGAAGGATTTCATTTGCGCCTGCAGCGCGGTGATTTCGGTCTGCGTCTTGGCCTTGTTGGCATCCGACTGGCCGACAGCCGACAGAAGCTTCGTCTTGATCTTGCCGATGGTATCCAGCACGTTGTTCATGCCGGTATAGGCGGTGTCGACCTTCGAGGCGCCGAGGCCGAGCGCGTCCTGCACGGTCGACAGCGCCGAATTGTCGGAGCGCATCGTGGTGGCGATCGACCAGTAGGCGGCGTTGTCGGAGGCCTCGGAGACCCGGTAGCCCGTCGAGATCCGCGCCTGCGTCTGCTCGAGCGACTTGTTGGTGGCGTTGAGGCTTTGAAGTGCAGTCAACGCCGCGGCGTTCGTCATGATGCTCGCCAAGAAACTCGCTCCTTCTCAAAAGCCGGCATGCCACGCAGGCCTCGACCTGCCCATCGGTTGCGATCGTGCCGGTCTGGCCGAGTCGACAACCTGTATCAATTGGTTAACCATACCTAGCGCGATATGGTTAATGGCCTGTTAAAAGTAGGCTTTGGAGACGTTAAGAAGCGAAGGTTGCGCGGGCCTTGAGCAAACGCAAATCGGGCCACGCTTTTGGCGCGGCCCGATGCTTTGACGTGGTCAGTATAGAACGATCAGCCGCGGAAGAGCGACAGGATCGACTGCGACGAGCCGTTGGCGATCGACAGCGCCTGGACGCCGAGCTGCTGCTGAACCTGCAGCGCCTGGAGGCGGGTCGATTCCTTGTTCATGTCGGCATCTACGAGCTGGCCGACGCCGCGATCGATGGAGTCCATCAGGCTCGAGGTGAAGGTCTTCTGCAGGTCGATCGAGCTCTTGGCGGCGCCGAGCTTGGTAGCGGCGGTCGTCATGGCCTTGAGCGCGATATCGACGACGTTCATCATCTCCTGAATCTGGCTGTCGCTGGCGCCCTTGCCCGTTGCCGAGTCGAAGATCTTCAGGCCGGCTACCGAGTAGGTGTCGCCGGCCGCCGCAGCCGCACCCAAGGTCGGGTTCTGTGCCGTGCCGACGATGGCGCCGGTCGCGCCGACGTAGTTGGCGTCGAGGATACCCTTCTGCGTTCCCGCCGTGGTGCCGGCTTCATAAAGCTTGATGCTTTCCACGTTGACGTCGATGGTCGAGATCGAAACCGAACCGGTGGCGCTGCGGTTGAAAGCCGAGACGATCTTGACGTCGGCAGCGGCGGTGGCGGTGCCGCTGTTCACGGACAGCATGTTGGTGCCGGAGAAGGTGGCGCCATCGGCATAGGCCTTCAACTGGTCCTGAAGCGCTTTGATTTCGGTCTGGGTCTTCTCTTTCGAAGCGTCTGTCTGGCCGAACGAAGCAGTCAGCTTCTGCTGGATCTTGTTGATCGTGTCGATCGCACTGCTCATGCCGGTGTAGGCCGTGTCGACCTTCGAGGCGCCGAGGCCGAGAGCGTCCGAAACGGTGGACATGGCCTGGTTGTCGGAGCGCATCGTGGTGGCGATCGACCAGTAGGCGGCGTTGTCGGAAGCCTGAGAAACGCGATAGCCCGTCGAGATGCGGGCCTGGGTGGTGTCGAGGTTCTTCTGGGTGGCGTTCAAGCTCTGCAGAGCGGTCAACGCCGAGGCGTTGGTCATGATACTGGCCATGGTACTCGTACCCTATTTTTACACGGATTTTTTGACATACCGGCATGTCCGGTATGACGGTGCGGCATCATGCCAATGATCTGTAAAACCCGATCACCCGCCATCTGCGAGCAATATGCGGGCCAGTCCCTACCAAAGCGCTAAATCGCAGGGTTAATCGAAAATATATTGCGCAAAAATCGAGCGCGTATCCGGCGCCGGCCTCTGCGGCTTCAAGTGAAGGATCGCACCAGGCTGCCGACGAGAAGGTTCCAGCCGTCGATCAGCACGAAGAACAGGATCTTGAACGGCAGCGACACCACCGTCGGCGGCAGCATCATCATGCCCATGGCCATGGTCACGGTGGCGACGATGAGGTCGATGACGAGGAAGGGCAGAACAATGAGAAAGCCGATCTCGAAGCCGCGGCGGATTTCCGAGATCATGAAGGCCGGCACCAGGATGCGCAGATCGACGGTCTCGCGCGAGACAGTCTGGCCACGCTCGCGGGCGAGGTCGGCGAAAAGGTCGAAGTCCTTGTCGCGCACATTGTGCAGCATGAAGTCGCGGAACGGACCGGAAATCTTCTCGAACGCCTCGCCTTGCGTGATCTGGTTGTCCATCAGCGGCTTCACGCCGGTGTTCCAGGCCTGGTCGAAGGTCGGCGCCATGACATAGAAGGTCATAAACAGCGACAGCGAGATCAGAATCAGGTTTGCCGGCGTCGACTGTAGGCCGATGCCGGCGCGCAGGATCGAGAAGGCGATGACGAAGCGGGTGAAGCTCGTCACCATGATGAGCAGGCCCGGCGCCACCGAAAGCACGGTCAGCAGGCCGAACATCTGGATCAGGTAGCCGACGGTCGTGCCGTCGGCCTTGCCGATGCCGCCGAGATCGAGCTGCTGGGCCGCGGCGACGGAGGTGGTGACGACGATGAGCGCCGTGGCTATGAGGAACTTTCTCATTCGAGCAGCATCGTCCTGACGAGAACCTGTTTGACGTGGCCGCCGCTGCGCAGCGCCGCGCGCTCATCGAGATCGGCCTTGAGATGCTGGTAGCCGCTGGCGCCTTCGATCTGATGCAGCTTGATCGTGCGCACGAAGGCGAGCAGATCCTGGTGGATCTGCTCGGTCACTTCCGGCGGCTGCGGTGCGTCATAGAGAACCGATGCCTCCAGCCGGATCCAGACGTCCGACGGCGAGGCGAGATTGGTGGTGATCGGCGCCAACTGAGCCAGCGTCGGCCCGGCAGCGGCCTTGCCGGCTTCGCCGGTCTTCTCCGCCTTGCCGGTATTCTCCGGCGCCGCGGGCACTGGCGCCGGCGTCTCGCCCTGCTTGAGATAGCCGCCGGAAACCCAGCCCATGCCGATGGCCGCGCCCGTCATGACCAGCAGGATGGCGAGCTGGATCACCAGGGAAGGTCCCTTCTTGGGCTGGACCTGCTCAACATTGGCCATCGCAGCGTTCTCCCGGCCCTAGAAAGGAAGAACCTGGTCGAGGACCTGCTGGCCATAGGCCGGCTGCTGGACCTCGCTTGCACGGCCGCGGCCGCCATAGGAGATGCGCGCTTCCGCGATGCGCTCGTAGGGGATGGTGTTCTCCGCGCCGATGTCGGATGGACGAACCATGCCGGCGATGGTGAGGACCCGCAGTTCGTAGTTGACGCGGACCTCCTGTGAGCCCCTGATCATCAGATTGCCGTTGGGCAGCACCTCCGTCACGACGGCGGCGACGTTGAGCTCGATGTCTTCCGAGCGCTTGATCTCGCCGTCGGCATTGGTCTCCGTGCTGGAGCTCAAGCCAGCGTCGCCCTTGCCGCTGGTGCTCTTGCCGTCCCATCCGAGCGTGACGTCATAGCCGAGCTTGCGCGCGGCGGTGCGGCTGCGATCGTTCTGGTTCTTGAAATTAGCCCTGTCGTTGAGCTTGATGTTGACGGTCAGGATGTCGCCGGCGCGCAAGGCGCGCGGATCGGTGAAGAGCCGGCTCTGGCGGTCGTCCCACAGTGAAAATTTCTTCGGCCGCGAGGCAGGCGGCTCGGGATAGGTGTAAGGGCCGGAGGCACCGATGCCGGAACCGACGGGTGACATAGCAGGCTCCCGGCCGATCTCCTTGAAATTGGTGCCGCAGCCGGACAACCCCGCAACCGCGACGAGGACAAAGAACTTCAACTTCATGACGGATCAACCCTTCGCGCCGCGCTGGCCATGATGCCGGTGAGCGTCGCCGCCGCCTTCTGGTCCATTTCATTCAGGATGACGCCGGCCTTGCGCGAATCGAGCTTCATCAGGATGGCCGCCGCGAGCTCGGCATTGACCATCGCCAGCCGCTCGGCGGCGGCGTCCGGCTTCATGCCGGCATAGATCTTGACGACGCCGTCCTCGGCGCGCGCCAGGAACACTTCGCGGCGCTTCAGCCACTCTTCATATTCGGCTTTCTTCGCCTCCAGCGCTTTCATGCGCTCGTCGATGCCGGCCTGCAGCTGCTTCAGCTCTTCCGCCTGCAGGGCGTAGCGGCGGTCGCGCGCGGCATCCGCGATGTTTGAGCAGAAGCGCTGGACCTCGCTTTCGTCAGGCGCTTTCCCGACCGCAAGTCCAACCGGCTGGGCCGATGCCGTCTCGCGCGTGAGTTGGGCCGGCTGAGCCGGCGCCTGACCGCCGGGCAATACCTGGCGCACTTCATCCGCACGGACCGCGCCGCCCGCCAACGCGACGATCGCGCTAATGGCGAGGAGTCCGGTCACGGGGTGAAGTCTTGGGCGGCGATGCAGTGTCGAGGAGAGGAGCGCGATCATCGGCGTGCCTATTGGAGGACCAGGTCGGCCTGCAGGGCGCCGGCAGATTTGATGCCTTGCAGGATGGCGATGATGCCGTCCGGCTTCACGCCGAGGCGATTGAGGCCGGAGACAAGCGTTTCGAGATCGGGGCCATCGAGCACGGCGACGCGGGCGTTGGGCCGGCTCGCATCGATGGCCGTGGACGGTTCCACCGCGGTCTCACCTCTGGAGAAGGGTTCAGGCTGAACGATCCGAGGCGCTTCGGTGATGCGTACGGTAAGCGTGCCGTGGCTGATCGCCACGCGCGAGATCCTGACATTGTTGCCGATGACGATGGTTCCGGTGCGCTCGTCGATGACGACGCGGGCAGGGGAATCCGACTCGACGACGAGGTTTTCGATCTCGGCATAGAAGCGCGCGGCGGAGACATTCTTCGGCCGCCTGATCTGCACGGTGCGGGCATCGCGCTCGGCGGCGACCCGCATGCCGAAGCGCTGCGAGGTGTAGTCGTTGACGGCGTCGGCGATGCGGATGGCGGTCGAGAAATCGGGATTGCGCAATTGCAATGTCAACACGCCCTGGTCGTCGAACTCGGCCGGAACGGCGCGCTCTACGATCGCGCCGTTGGGCACGCGGCCGGCGGTCGGCACGCCTTGCGTGAGTTCCTCGGCCTGACCCTTGGCGGTGAAGCCGCCGACAATCACCGAGCCTTGCCCGACGGCATAGATCTCGCCATCGGCCGCCTTCAGCGGCGTCATCACCAGCGTGCCACCGGCGAGCGAGGTGGCGTCGCCCATCGACGAGACGTCGATGTCGATGCGGGCGCCGGACTGGACGAAGGGCGGCATGTTGGCGGTGACGATGACGGCGGCCACGTTCTTGGCGCGCGCGCTGCCGCCTTCGGTGGCGATGCCGAGATTCTCCAGCATGGCGCGGATCGACTGCTCGGTGAAGGGCGAGTTGCGCAGGCTGTCGCCGGTGCCGGCAAGGCCGATGACCAGGCCGTAGCCGACGAGCTGGTTGTCGCGCGCGCTCTGCAACTGAGCAATGTCCTTGATGCGCGCGGCCACCTGGCCGGGCGGCAGCGTGCTTGGTCCGGTGGAAACGCGGAACATGCGCTGGGTCGTCGCCGGATCATATTCCGGATCGTCGTAGACGCCGCCGTTCTTCTGCGCGAGCTCGCGTTTGGCCTTGGGCGTCAGCCCATCCGCCAAAGCCGGCTGAATGCCGATGGCCGCCGCGAGCAGAAGGACAAGGGCGCGCATCACGAAGCGCCGACCTTGATGGTGCCGTCGGCCATCACCGTGCCGGAGATGATCTTGCCGCTGTCGATGTTGCGGATCTTGATCTGGTCGCCGGCAGCGCCTGGCTGCAGCGTGACGCAGGCCGCCGAAATGGTGAGCGCGCCGGCGGTGAAATAGACCTGCACGGAAGCGCCCTGTTCGACCAGCCAGGCGTCGCGGATAGCGGTGACCGGGATGTAGCGGCCGGGCAGTAGCGTGCGCTTGGCGACCTTGCCCTGAAGCTCCTCGGAGCGCGTCGCCATGCCGTCCGGCTTATGCTTGCCGGGTATGAGCGTCACCTGCTTGAGCGAGGCGGATTCGATTGTCTCACCGGGATAGATGACCCGGTTGGGGATCAGCACGGCCTCGCCGACCGCCTGGCCAGCGACGATCTGGTTCGCCGACTGGCCGGTGGTGTCCTGCGCGATAGCCGGCGTGCCGGCGGCCACCAGGACGGTGGCCAGCACGGCGCGGCGGAGTGCGGAGGAGATCGGCCCGGCCATCATCCGTTACCTGATGTTCTTGGAGACAACCGAGGCCATGTCGTCGGCGGCCTGGATGACCTTGGAGTTCATTTCATAGGCGCGCTGCGCCGAGATCAGCTCGGTGATTTCCTTGACCGGGTCGACGTTGGATGATTCCAGATAACCCTGCTGGATCGTGGCGAAGCCGGGGTCTCCAGGGACGCCGACATTGGCCGGGCCCGAGGCAGCCGTTTCCTGGAAGAGGTTGTCGCCGAGCGGGGCCAGGCCCGCCTCGTTGGCGAAATTGGCGATCTGGAGCTGTCCGAGAAGCTGGAGGTCAGTCTGACCGTCCAGGCGGGCAAAGACCTGGCCGGTCTTGTTGACGATAACCTCGATGGCGTCGGTCGGCACGGTGATGGCCGGGATGACGTTGGCGCCGTCCACCGTCACGAGCTGGCCGGTGGCGTTGGTGTTGAAGGCGCCGGCGCGGCTGTAGAGCGTGCCGCCGTCGGCGCCCTCGATCTGGAACCAGCCCCTGCCGGTCAACGCCAGGTCGAAGCTGTTGCCGGTGCTGGCCAGTTCGCCCTGCGTGTGGACGTTGCGCACGGCGGTCGTCTTGACGCCAAGACCGATCGAAACGCCTTCCGGCACCAGCGAGGTGTTGGAACGGTTGGGCACGCCTTGCGTGCGGTCGACCTGGTAGAGCAGGTCGGAGAATTCGGCCCGCGCCCGCTTGTAGCCGGTGGTGTTGATGTTGGCGATGTTGTTGGCGATGACTTCCAGGTTGGTCTGCTGGGCGTTCATGCCGGTGGCGGCGATGGCGAGTGCTTTCATGACGCGGTTCCTAGATACTCATGCGACTGATCTCGAGGTAAGCCGAGACGACCTTGTCGCGGATGGCGATGGTCGTCTGCAGCGCCTGCTGGGCGCTCAACACCGCATCGACAACCTGACGGGTGTCGGCGTCGCCCTTGAGCGCCTGTATCGACATCTGCTCGGCACCCTGCAGCGTGTTGACGGTCTTCGTCGCGGCCTGGCTGAGGACGTCGGCGAAGCTGCTGCCGATGCTTTCGCTGGCCTGCGTCCCGACACCGCCTTGAAGCAGGCCCGGCGCGGCCGAGTCGGTGCCGTCGATTGCCGGTTTGAACTGTAGTGCCCCAATACCGCCAATCATTACTGGTTCCTCATCAGGTCGATGGTCATGGAAATCAGATCGCGAGCCTGCTTGATGACTTGCAGGTTGGCTTCATAAGAGCGGTTCGCCTCGCTCATGTCGGCCATTTCGACCAATGTGTTGACGTTGGGCATCTTGACGTACCCTTTGGCGTCGGCGGCTTCGTTGCCGGGCTGGAATTCGATCGGGAAATCCGAAGGATCGCGATTGATGCCGCTCACTTCCACCAGCGAGCCGCCGGTTGCGCGGTCGACCTCGGATTGAAAGGTGATCGTCTTGCGGCGATAGGGATCGGCGCCGGGCGTGCTGCCGGTCGACTGGGCGTTGGCGAGGTTTTCCGAGACCACGCGCAGGCGCTCAGACTGGGCACCAAGGCCGGAGGCCGCGACTTTGAGGGCTGCGGTGAGGGCGTCCATGGTCAGCTCTTCACCACCATCGTCATCATCGAATGGAAGGCCTTGACGATCGCCGTGTTGAGCTCGAAGGAGCGGCGAACCTCGCCGGCTTTCATCAGCTCCTGCTCGAGAACGACGGTGTTCTTCGACGGCATGATCGCGCCGTCTGGATCCTCCGGCTTGACGTTGAAGCCGGCATTGGTGGTTTCGGCGCCGAGATGGCCCGTCTGCGTGGCAGCCAGCGTCACCGCGGTGCGGTCGAGGACCTTTTCGAACGGCTCGACATCATTGGCCGTATAGCCCGGCGTGTTGGCATTGGCGATGTTGGAGGCAATCGCCGACTGGCGCACGGTCAGCCATTGCGACTGCCGCGTGGCAAGGTCGAAAAGATTTACGGGTTCCATGGGAATCTCCCGGACAAGTACGCACAAGACTAGGCGGCCAGTCTTGCGCGGACCTTGCGCGGGCGGGGCTGTACGGCCCGGCTCCGTTACTTCGAGAGCTGGATCACCTTGTCTGTGCTGGTGACGATCACCCACTTGCCGCCGCGCTGCTCGATCGAGGCGACGCGGCTCGAATCCGGCAGGACGGAGCCGCGCTGAACGACCCACAGACCCGTATCGTCCTCGATCATGGCGCGGCCGTTGGCGACATGCACCATCTTGAATTCGGAAGCGGCGGCCGGGAAGGGCTGGTCGGCGGGCGGCGGGGCGGGATCATCCTGCACCGTGCCGGTCGCAAACAGGTCGATATCGGGATTGGGAACGTCCTTGGCCGTCAGCGGTCCGCTGCGTTGAGCCACAACGCCACCGCCCTCACGTCCGGAATTGCTGCCGCTGCCGCCGAACTTGATGGTCTGGACGCCGAACTGCTCCTGGTTGAAGAAGATGTACCAGGGGAACAACGCACAGATGAGGCCGAGCGTGATGCCGAGCGCGGCGATGACGAAATCGCTGCGGCGGTCGGCGCTCCTGTCGGCCAGGCGCGGGAACTGGGCTTTCGGTGGCTCCGGCCACTCGGTGCGGGGAAAAAGCCCGTCGAGCACGGAATCGCGGCTGGCCTGCGCGACATCGGCGCTCCCGGCGGCGGATTTCCGCGGCGGATGCTGCCTGTCGGCTCTGTTCAGCAGAGCCGCTGTCTTCTGTGTCTTGGCATTCGCGACCTTGTCATTGGCGGATCTTGCCGCGTCGGCCTCGGCCCTTTCCGCCGCCTCGGCCTCGGCAAGCATGTCGCGCAACATGCGCTCGGTATATTGGAGCTCAGTCTCCTTGATCGCCATTCAGCTTCCCCTTGAGATGGCGGGCGAGGTCGGCGAACGGATCCGCCGACGCGCGGTCCCTCGGCGATTGCGTAAGCGCCTCATAGATCAGCGGCACCTGGCGCACGGCGTTGTCGAGCTCGGCATCGGCGCCGCTTTGGTAGGCACCCAAAAGACGGATGTCGCGCGTATCCTCGAAGCGCGCGATCATCGATTTCAGCCTGGTCACCAGCACGCGCTGTTCCGGGCTCCAGGCCTTGTCGGCAAGGCGCGAGATGGACGACAGCGGATTGACCGGCGGATAGCGGCCCTGCTCGGCAAGGGCGCGGTCGAGCACGACATGGCCGTCGAGGATGCCGCGCACCGAATCGGCGACCGGGTCGTTGTGGTCGTCGCCGTCGACCAGCACGGAAATAATGGCGGTGATCGAGCCTTTTCCCTCGGCGCCCGGGCCGGCGCGTTCGAGCAGCTTCGGCAGGTCGGTGAAGACCGAGGCCGGATAGCCGCGTGCGACCGGCGGCTCGCCCGTTCCGGTCGCCACCTCGCGTAGCGCATGCGCGAAGCGGGTGATGGAATCCAGCACCAGGAGCACGCGATGGCCCTGGTCGCGGAAATGCTCGGCCACGCACATGGCGGTGTCGGGCGCACGCCGGCGCATCATGGCGCTTTCGTCGCTGGTGGCGACCACGGCGACGGTCTTGGCCATGCTCTCGGCGCCGATCGTATCCTCGAGGAACTCGCGCACCTCGCGGCCGCGCTCGCCGATCAGGGCCACGACCACGGTATCGAAGGCCTCGGCGCCGGCGAGCATGGCAAGCAGCGTCGACTTGCCGACGCCGGAACCGGCGAAGATGCCAAGCCGCTGGCCGAAGCAGAGCGGGGTGAAGATGTCGATCACCCGCACCCCGGTGAGGAAGCCGGTGCCGACGCGCTGGCGCGACAAGGCGCCCGGAGTCGCGCCATGCGTGACATCGGCGGCATTCGGCCGGATCAGCGCGGGACCGCCGTCAATGGGGCGGGTCAAGGCGTCGATGGCACGCCCGCGCCAGGAGACATGCGGCGTAACGGTGAGCGGGCCGCGACGAAAGACGGCGCCGCCGATACCGGCATCGGCGCTGCGCTCGAAGGGAGCTATCACCACCTCGTCGCTGCCGATCTTGACGATCTCGCCGCGTCGCGCGCCGGCCTTGCCGCGCTGCTCGACGATGTCGCCGAGCCTGGCAATCCCGGACAGGCCGCGGACCTTGTAATGCGTCGGCGATATCTCGGCGATGCGGCCGCCGCGCGCAAGCAACGCCTGCGGATCGTCGAACCGGCGCCAGATGCGTTCGAGCGCGGCCAGCCGGTCCGTCCTTCCGGAATTGGCCGGGCTCTCGGAAGCGCGCAACAGGGACGAGCCGGTCGTCATGCCGTCACTTCGAGCCGAGCGTCTTGATGGCGTCGTCGGTGGAGGAATCGGTCTGCCGCATCAGCGCCGCCGTGTTCTCGAAAGCGCGCTGCACTTGGATCAGCCGGGTCATTTCCAGCACCGGGTTTACGTTCGACTCTTCCAGAAACCCTTGTGCGACACCGAGGTCCGAACGATCGGTGACCGGTTCGGGCGTGCGCGCCGGAACGATGCCCGAATTGCCGTAGCGGACGAAATTCTCGCCGGGGTCGAAATTGTAGAGACCGATCGCTCCGACCAGCTGGTCGTTCTGCCTGAGCGAGCCGTCGGCGCCTGCCTTGGGCGGCCCGTTGCGCGGATCGAGCTGGATGGGAGCGCCGCCGCTGTCCAGCACCGGATAGCCTTCGATCGACATCAGCTCGCCGTTCTCGTTCATGGAGAAGCGGCCGTCGCGCGTCATCACCGTGCCGGCGGGCGTATCGATGGCGAACCAGGCGTCGCCCTGGATGGCGAAGTCGAAGGGGTTGCCGGTTTCGGTCAGTGCGCCATGCGCGCCGGAAAGATAGGTATTGCCGGAGGAGGCGAAGGAGACCGACTTCGGCCCGGTGCCCGAGACCACGTCCTCGAACTTCACGCCGGTGGCGCGAAAGCCGATGGTCGAGGCATTGGCGACGTTGTCGGCGATGGTGTCTAGACGGCGCTCGAGCGCGATCTGAGAGGAAAGGGCGACGTAAAGACTGTCCTGCATGATCTCAGAACTTCAATTGCTGCATGGCCAGCATCAGATCCGTGGAGATGCCGACACTGGTGGGCTGCGCGAAGAGCACGCTGACCGACGTCACCGCCGTCGAGGTCGGGTGGGCGACCTCGTACATGCTGGTGAAGCGGGTCAGGAACTTGCTGAGCTTCTCGGGGTCGGTGAAGTCCTTGATGTCGAGCTTCTGCCCGAAGAGCTGCGCCTGCTTGTCGATGTCGGCGGTGGCGAAGGAATCAGGCAGGCCGAGCGCGGTGCGCACCACGCTGGCCAAAGCGGTGTCTGCCAGCACGTCGTACCAGCTGGTGATGTCGGGCGCCTTGCGCTGGAAATAAAGCGCCAGCCGCACGCCCTCGTTGGTCTTGCCGGCATCCTCCTCCAGCGTCTGGCGCATGTAAATGTCGACGGTCGGCTGCTGCGCCTGAACATAGGTGGTGGTGTTTGCGCCGTATTGCTCGAAGTTGAAGGCAGAGGCCAGCCCGGCATAGGCCTTGTTGGTCTGCTGGTTGGCGACGCTGTCGGGATCACGCACGCCGCCTTGCAGGACCGACTTGATCAGGTCCTTGTCCTCGGTTGCTGAATCCAGGCCGTAGGCCGCCAGTGCATAAGTATAGAGCCGGTTGTTCGACATCAGATCGTCGACAGATTTCACCTTGGTGATGTTGGCGAGATAGTAGGTCGTCTCGCCCTTCACATAGTCCGAATTCGGGTCAAGGCCGGCGATCTGGGCCTGGATGGCGTAGTTTTTCGTCACCAGCTGCTGCGCCGGGTTGTAGGCGGTCGCATTGGCGCCGTCCGCCGCGAAATTGAAAGCTTTGACGAACTGGGCATAGCGCTTGTCGGTCAGCTTGTTGGCGAAGCTGTCGGGATCGGAAACGCCTTCCTTCAGCGCCTTGACCATGAAGGCCTTGGCGTAGTCCATGTTCTCCAGCCCGTAGGCCTTCATGGCGTATTTGAACAAGCGATCATTGTTGACGAAATCGTCGATCGATTTCACCTTGGTGATGTTGGCCAGATAGTATTGGGTGTCGCGATCGACCGTCGGCTGCTGCTCGATGCGGGCGATAGACTTGGGGATGTCTTTGGCGATCAACTGGTAGCTGATATAGGTACTGAGCAAGGGCATGCCTCCGGCCGAAGCTATCCCGGAACAATAACGTCACTTCCTTGCGCGAAGCTGAATCGTGTCCGGTGCCCTCGATTCAAGCCTCACACAAGGCACGGGGACTATCCCTGATCCACGACGTGACATGCGGAAGGACCTGCCGTGGGCATTCTGATCGGACTTGTGGTGACGCTCGGCTGCGTTCTCGGCGGCTTCATGGCCATGGGCGGCCATCTGCACGTGCTGCTGCAGCCCTGGGAAGCGGTGGTCATCTGTGGCGCGGCCCTCGGCACCTTCCTGGTCGCCAATCCGATGAAGACGGTCAAGGACACCGGCAAGGGCATTCTCGAGGCCTTCAAGCAGGCGGTGCCGAAGGAGCGCGACTACCTCGAGACGCTGGGCGTCCTGCACAGCCTGATGCGCGAACTGCGCTCGAAATCGCGCAGCGAGGTCGAGGCGCATATCGACAATCCGGAGGAGTCGGCCATCTTCCAGGCTTTCCCGACCGTGCTCAAGAACCATGACCTGACGAATTTCATCTGCGACTATTGCCGCATCATCATCATCGGCAATGCCCGCTCGCACGAGATCGAGGCGCTGATGGATGAAGAGATCCAGACGATCCGCAGCGACAAGCTGAAGGCCTATCACGCGATGGTGGCGGTCGGCGACGGCCTGCCGGCGCTGGGCATCGTGGCTGCCGTGCTCGGCGTGGTGAAGGCGATGGGAGCGCTGGACCAGTCGCCCGAGATCCTCGGCGGCCTGATCGGCGCCGCGCTCGTCGGAACCTTCCTCGGCATCTTCCTGTCCTATGCGGTGGTCGGTCCGGTCGCCACCAAGATCAAGACGGTGCGCGAGAAGAAGAACCGCCTCTACATCATCGTCAAGCAGACGCTGCTTGCGTATATGAACGGCGCCTTGCCGCAGGTGGCGATCGAATTCGGTCGCAAGACCATCTCCTCCTATGAGCGTCCGACGATCGATGCCGTCGAGCAGAGCACCATGAACGCCGGCTCCGCCGAGAAGAAGGCGGCCTGAGCATGCTCGATCCGAGACAGGGCCGCCTGCCGCCATGACCAGTCCGGCCAGTCCGTCAGAAACGCGGGCCTTGATCATCGAGCGTCTCGTCGGCGACAGTGGCGAGGCGGCGCAGGTGATCGGCGTCGGCCGCGGCATGGCCGAACGGGCGGTCCCGGTGCTGCAAAAGGCGCTTGCAAGCGAGCTCGGCGCGCCGGTGACCGTCGACCTGCAGGCGGTGGAGGTCGGCCGCGTTCCCGAGGCGCGTTCGCGCGCCGGCGATGCCTTTGCGCTGACCATCGTTTCGTCGCCGACCTCGGCCGACGCCATGACGCTGGTGATGGATGCGCATGCGGTCGCCGTCATGGTGAGCGCGCTGTTCGGCGGCGATCCCGACCAGCCGGTGGCGCCGATCGAGCGCGACCTGTCGCAGATCGAGGCCGATGTCGCGACCACCGTGTTCCAGGAGGTCGCGACGGCGCTCAACGGATCGGGCCGGCGCTCATTGGATTTGCGTCTGCCGGTGCCTCGCGCAACGTCTGGCGGCGAAGCGAGGCGGCGCATCCTGCGCGACGGCGCCGCAGTCCGCATCGTGTTTGGCATCTCCACGCAGACCGATACCGGCATGATCACGGTCATGATCCCACAGCGCATCCTTCTCTCGACGCGTGGCGCAAACGCCAAAGTCGAGGAAGGCGAGAGCAGCGAATTCGACTGGCGTGCCCGTTTCTCGGAAGAGGTGATGCGCTCGACCGTCCGGCTCGAAGCGACGATGCCGCTCGCCCGGCTGACGCTCGGCGACCTCGCCGCGTTCGAGCCCGGCCAGGTGATAGAATTCGAGGAGAATGCGCAGCTCAACGCCAGACTCAGCGCCCGCGACAAGACATTGTTTGTCTGCGAGTTCGGCAAGCTCGGACAGAACTACACCGTCCGCATCAGCCATCCGCACGATGCCGGGCAGGATTTCATCGACGGACTGATGCCGGGCTGACGCCAGGCCCGGTTTTTATGGAGACGACAGATGGCACAAACCAAGGTGGAAGCCGAACCCGACCAGCCCGACGAACAGCTCGACCGCGCCATCGAGGAACTGCGCGGCGTGCTGCGGGAGGAGGAAAAGCGCCCGGACGACGCCTTTCAGTCGGGCGCCAATTCCTCGATCATCATGACCATTCCGGTCGACGTGCAGATCATCCTCGGCAGCACGGAAATGCCGGTCTCGGAGCTGATGGCGCTGCAGAAGGGCTCCACGGTCGCGCTCAACCGCCGTATCGGCGAGCCGGTCGACGTGGTCGTCAACGGCCGCAGAATAGCGCGCGGCGAGATCACGGTGCTGGAAAGCGATCCGACGCGCTTCGGCATCAGGCTCACCGAGATCATCGCCGCGACGAAGAGCGCCTGAGAATGGTCGGCGGGCGGACCAATCGGCAGCGAGGGCAACACGCATGACGACGGCATTGGCGCTGACACGTCCGCAAAAAGCGGCAGCCATACTGGTGGCCATGGGCAAGCCTGCGGCCAGCCGGCTGCTCAAATTCTTCAAGCAGGATGAGCTGAAGGCGCTGATCGAGGGCGCGCGTCTCTTGCGCACCATCCCGCAGGCCGATCTGGAGCGCATCGTCGCCGAGTTCGAGGCCGAGTT
Organism: Mesorhizobium sp. M2A.F.Ca.ET.046.03.2.1; assembly: GCF_003952425.1. Lineage (NCBI taxonomy): Bacteria > Pseudomonadati > Pseudomonadota > Alphaproteobacteria > Hyphomicrobiales > Phyllobacteriaceae > Mesorhizobium > Mesorhizobium sp. M2A.F.Ca.ET.046.03.2.1. The sequence goes on from NZ_CP034449.1 coordinate 4,945,435, forward strand.
CACCGAGGGTGCGGGCCTGCTCGATTCGGCCGACCGGATGGACACGATCCTCAACGAATCGCTGTCGCCCGAAGAGATGAGCGCCATCATGGGCGAGAAGAAGTTCGAGCCGGTCGCGGAAGGGCCCGCGCCGATCTGGCCGGACGTCGAGAAGCTCGAACCGGCAAGGCTCGGCGCCTTCCTTGCGGGCGAGCATCCGCAGACGTCCGCGATGGTGCTTTCGAAGCTGGCGCCGCAGGCCGCCGCCAATGTTCTGCTCACCATGGAAAAGCCGATGCGCAGCCAGATCATCAAGCGCATGGTGACGATGGCCAACATCCCGGACGCGGCATCCAGGATCGTCGAGAACCAGCTGCGCGTGAGCGTGCTGTCGCAGAAGGCCAGCAGGGACACCACGGCCGGGCAGGAACGCGTCGCCAGCATGCTCAACGAGATGGCGAAGCCGGAACTGGACGACCTGATGCAGGACCTGGAGGAAGCCGGCACGCCCGATCTCGCTGGCGTCAAGTCGCGGCTGTTCGCCTTCGACGATCTGCCGCTGCTGCCGCAGAAAGCCCGGGTTCTGCTCTTCGACGGGCTGTCGACCGAACTCGTCACGCTGGCGCTTCGCGGCGCGTCGCCGGAGCTGGCCGAATCGGCACTGTCGGCGATCGGCGCGCGCTCTCGCCGCATGATCGAATCCGAGCTTGGACAGGGATCGGAAGGCATTGCGCTTGCCGACATCATGGCGGCCCGCAAGAGCATATCGAGCGCCGCCATCCGGCTGTCGCGCGAAGGCGCCTTCGAGCTGCCTTCGATGCAGGCAGCCACCGCCGAAGCCGCCTGACGACAGCCACACGGTCAGAGCGTCATGGCGGAAGCGGTCGACAAGGATTCCAAAACCGAGGAAGCCACAGAAAAGAAGATCCGCGACACGATCGAACAGGGCAAGCTGCCCCATTCGCGCGAGACCGCGATCTTTGCGTCCTTCCTCGCCATCCTGGTTTTCGCGGTCTTCTACGCCAAGGATGCGATCGTCGACCTCGGCATGTTCCTGTCGACCTTCCTGGAAAAGCCGGAAGCTTGGCCGATGGACACCGAGACCGACGTCATCTCGCTCTACAGGCAGGTGATGAGCGAGATCGGCCGCGCCGTCGTCAGCCTGCTCGTGCTCCTGACGGTTGCCGGCATCGGCGCTTCGGTTTTCCAGAACCTGCCGCAGATCGTCGGTGAACGGATCAGGCCGCAGCTGTCGCGCATCTCGATCGCCAAGGGCTGGAGCCGGATGTTCGGCGTGCAGGGCTGGGTCGAATTCCTGAAATCGCTGGCAAAGCTTGGCTTCGCGATCGCGGTGCTGAGCTTCACGCTCTCGCAAGATCATCGCAAGCTGCTCGCCGGCATGATCACCAACCCGGTCTCGTTCGGCCTGGTGATACGCGGCATCTTCGTCGACATTTTGGTGGCGATCGTTTTCGTCATGGGCCTGATCGCGGTGGTCGACATCGTATGGTCGCGTTTCCACTGGCGGCGCGACCTGCGCATGACCAAGCAGGAAGTGAAGGACGAGCTGAAGCAGTCGGAAGGCGATCCGATCGTCAAGTCGCGGTTGCGCTCGCTGGCGCGCGACCGGGCGCGCAAGCGCATGATGACGGCGGTCCCGCGCGCGACGCTGGTGATCGCCAACCCGACGCACTATTCGATCGCGCTGAAATATGTGCGCGGGGAGGATTCCGCTCCCATCGTGCTCGCCAAGGGGCAGGATCTGGTGGCGCTCAAGATCCGCGAGATCGCCAGGGAGAACAACATCCCGATCTTCGAGGACGTGACGCTTGCGCGCTCCATGTACAAGCAAGTTTCGGTTGATAGCGTGATCCCGTCGCAATTCTACCAGGCGGTCGCCGAATTGGTGCGGATCGTCTACTCGAAGAAGGCCTCGCGCAAAGCAACCCAATGAACGGACGCCGCTAATCCATGGACCGGCAACCACACGCCAATTCCCGCGAGCTGATCGTCGCCAGCGCCATCGAGCCTGTTGTGGGCGAGTTGAGGCTGATCGACGTTGCCGACTATATCGCCTTCATCCGGCTCGAGCATTTCGCCTGCCTGTCGGACCTGGTGGATTCGGCGGCCGAGCTTTACTTCCGGCCGGGCACATTGCGGCTCGGCCATGGCGGCGAGGCGCATGTCGACTGGAGCGGCAGTCCGCGCATCGTGCTTGATCTCGAGCTGCGGCCGCGCGGCGTGACGGTCTATTTCCAATTGACGCTGACCGAGCGCGGGCCTTCCGTGGTGGTCAACTACGTGTCGTTCGAGAAGCCCGGCGAGACGCCTGAGCACAACACTGCCTTGCTCGAGGATGCCGTGGAGGAGGCGCGCATCCGCAGGACCGAGCCGCTGGCTTTTCCGTAACGATCTGATTGCAGCCGAGCCAATTTCGCTGCGGCACGTTTACAACGCCGCAGGCTCGGTGTTGCTACTCGATCAGGCCGAGCCGCAGCGCCTTGGCGACCGCCTGGTTGCGGTTGACCGCGTTGAGCTTCTGCGTCGACTGGGTGAGGTACTGGTTGGCGGTGTGCACCGAGAGCTTGAGAAGCTTGGCGATCTCTTCGCTGGTGTTGCCGTTGGCGGTCAGCTTCAGGCATTCGAGCTCGCGCTTGGAGATCGAACGCATCCGGCCGCTGTCGCTGGGGCGGATGCGGGCGACGGCCGCGAAAAGCGCGAAGGAGCGAGCGTGGATCTCGCACAGCATGTCGTCGGATAACGCCATCTCAGAGCCCAGGAAGACGACCAGACCGCATTGACCGCGCTCGGCATGCACGGGAAGCGCGATACCATTGGTGCCGGGCGCCAGCGGCGCGGTCGGCTCGGCCCAGGCGAGCGACTGGAAGATCTGCCGCGATCCGGCGATGCCGTCGTCGGCCCACCAGCGCGGCGTGGTCGAGATGCGGCTGTGGCGCACCACATCCTCGCCATTGGCGCCGGAGATGAATTTGGTCGCGACCGCGGTGCTCGGATAGTCGGAATCGAAGCACGCTACGAGACGCGCGCGCTCAGGCGAGGGGCTGACGAAATAGAGGCCGAAGGCTGAGGCGTTGATGTCGACCGCGATCCAGCGGCAGCGGCGCACGGCATCCGGAATGGTGGCCGCATGATGCGTCTCCGAGCCCAGCGAGAAGGCGCCGAAGGGATTGCGCTGATCGTTGAAAAGGGCGGCGGCCGCCTCTTTGACCTGTGCGTGCTTCAAATGATGCCGCTCCTGATCGCCGTCGCGATCGCCATCGCGCGGTTCGAGGCCGCGAACTTCTGGATGGCGTGCGTGATGTAGCTGTTGACGGTGTTGGACGAGACGCCGAGGATGACGGCCACCTCGTCGGTGGTCTTGCCTTCCGAAACCCAGAACAGGCATTCGCGCTCGCGGTCCGACAACGGGTCCTGCATGGATGCCGCCGCGATCAACTGCGGAATGCTGGAAAGCGCATAGCAGCATTTGAGCTGCGCCTTCATCAGGGCCGTCAGGTCGATCTTGCCTGCCTCGGCGGCCGAGAACAGCACGAACAGGCGCTGGCGGCCGACATTGAGCCGCAACGAGTAGATTTCGGCATGGCCGAGCACGTCGAGCAGGCGGGCCTCTTCGCCGGTCAGCAATGCGCCGGCGTCGGGCGCGTGCGCCGCCACCAACGGCTTCGGACGCACCCCCGGCGCCACGGTCAGAGGTCCGAGCGCCAGGTTGGCGATCAGCCTTTTGCCGATCAGCTCGATGGCATCGAAGATCCAGTTCGAGGAGACGATGCGCGCGTCGTTGCGGTCCTGGTCATGCACAATGGCGACCAGCATGTAGCTGTCTGCGCCGATGTCGGCTGCAAGCTGCATGAAAAAACCGGTGAGATCGCCGCGGGACGTCAGGTGCGGGCCTGAAGCATCGGGTTGGAGAAGCGCGGCGGGACTGCTCATTTCCAATTCTTGGATTCTTGCCGGAATCGATCCTTGTGCCCGGTGCTGGCGAAGCCGGCGGCCGGACCCGAAACACATCACGTTTACGAAGACACACTCACGGACGCGAACGGCGCCCCAACCGCGCCGAATCCCTCCAGGGAACGCGAAACCGTCCGCGTCTGGTGCCGGCCTGGCGCCGGAACTTGAGACTTTGGGTGGTCGCCGCGCCCCCCGTGGACCGGCTGATTCGGGTCTAATCTACCCGCAGATGAATCCGACATCAAATGCGATTTGACAAAATCGAATCCGGTGGACTCGCGTTGCGACTCAGCGGCCGGTTTTCGCGTTGCTTGGCGGTGATTTCAAAGCTGAATTGAGCCTTTCGCCGCGCGGCTGCAACAAATACGCCCCCGGTTGCATCCGGGGGCGTAGGCCCATTCGGGTGGGGATCAGCGATCCTCGAAGCCGGTCAGCACGCCGACGGCATTGATGCCGATCTCTTCCACGGCGTAGCCGCCTTCCATGACGAACAGCGTCGGCAGGCCGAGCCTGGCGATGCGGCGGCCGATCTTGGGGTAGTCGACGCTCTTCAGCTTGAACTGGCTGATCGGGTCCTTCTCGAAGGTGTCGACGCCGAGCGAGACGATGACGACATCGGGGGCGTAGGCGGTGAGCTTGCCGCAGGCATCCTCCAGCGATGCGCTCCAGCCGTCCCAGTCGGTGCCGAAGGGCATCGGGTAGTTGACGTTGAAACCTTCGCCTTCGCCTTCGCCGCGCTCATCGGCGTGGCCGAGAAAGAAGGGATACTCGACCATCGGGTCGCCATGCAGGTTGAGTACCTGGATATCGCCGCGGCGATAGAAGATCTCCTGCGTGCCGTTGCCGTGGTGGTAGTCGACATCGAGGATCGACACGCGCCTGGCGCCCTGGTCGCGGAACCATTGCGCGACGACGGCGGCGTTGTTGATGAAGCAATAGCCCCCATGAAGGCGGCACCCGCATGATGGCCGGGCGGGCGGCAAAGCGCGAAGGCGGTGCGCTCGCCGCCCTTGACGAGGGCGGCGGCGGTCAGCGCGACATCATAGGATGACTTGATCGCCGCCCAGGTGCCTTCGACGAAGGTGGCGCCGGCATCGAAGGAATAATAGCCGAGCAGGGCGTCGACGCGCTTCGGCGGAACGTCGCCGCGCAGGCCGCGCGTCGGCCAGGTGAAGCCCATGGCCGAGCCCGTGAAACCGGCGGCGACCCATTCCGGCCAGACCGTCGGCAGGAAATCGATGTAGTGGGCATCATGCACGCGCTTGGCGGCGGCGAGGTCGTGCTCGACCGGTCCGATGATCGGCCCGAGCTTCTCGCTCTCCACCCGCGCCTTGATGAATTCGGCTCGCGACGGTTTCTCGAAGCCGGGCACGATGGCCGATGTGACCAGTTCCATCTGGCCTGAATGACCGGCGTGAAGCGGCGAAAAGACAGTCTTCATGGAATTCCCCTGGAAGTACGAAAACAGTTGGAGGTGCGAAATCAGTCGAGGTTGAGATAGGGGGTCACGAGAGCCAGCCACATGGCTTCCACATCGTCCTCTATGAGGTCGAATGTCTTGCGATCCCGCTTCAGTCCGACAAGCCTGCAGGCGTGCCCGACCTCCATCATCACCAGGCCCAGCCGCTTGGCGGTCTTTTCCTCGAGCGCCGGGTTCACATGCTGCAGCCAGGCTGCGTAGAGGGCGATGATCTCCTTGTCGTATCCATCCTGGATCGGCCTCAGGTCGGCATTGCCGGATATCGCCTCGATCACCGGCATCAGCGTGACGTTGTCGAGATAGAGCCTGGATGTGTCGATGAAGAGCTTGCGCACTTCGCGCTGAAACTCGTCGCGGTTGGTGGGCTGGGCAACTTTGATACGCTTGGCAATCACCTCGGGAAAGGAAGACAGCCAGCGCCTGCCGAGTTCGAGAAGGATGGCTTCCTTGTTGGGGAAATATTGGTAGACCGAACCGACTGATAGGCCGGCGCGCTGCGCGATGGCGAGCGTCGTCGGGGTCTTGGTTCCTTGCTCGCGGGTCAGGATCAGCGCTGCGTCGAGAATCCTGTCGACCACCTTGCTCGACCGTTGCTGCCGTGGCTGCTTGCGCGGCTCGAGCGCTATTTTGGTCTTGCGGTCGAGACTGCGCTTCACTGCTCGTTGCCCCCATTCCCCGCTCGGCCTCACGCGGTGCAGTCCACTATACATGCCAAATTCCGGCTGTTGACAAACGCGAATAAACAGTCGCATTCTTTATCCACGCTGTCTTCAACGATAACAAGGGGAATTTCGAAGACGGCGCATCGGCATCGACTTTGTCCCACGGCGCCGCCCCGGTGGAGCGGCGGCTCGCAGGACTTCGCGCTGTCGGTCCCTCAGCAAATGTGGAGTCGCGATGTCGGTTGGTGGTGCGGATCTGGTGGTCGTCAACGGTCGAGTGCTGACCATGGACGATGACAATCCTGCCGCCGAGGCTATCGCCGTCAAGGACGGCGTCATCATCGCCATCGGCAGCCGCGCTTCCATCGAAGAACTCAAAGGACCGGCGACAAAAATTGTCGACGCCCAGGGCGGCTCGGTGCTGCCGGGTTTCATCGAGGCGCATATGCATCTGTTCGGCGGCGCGGCCGAGCTCGACAATCTGCATCTGGCGGGCGTGCATGGCTTCGACGCGCTGCGCGACGCGATCCAGGATTTCGCCGCGAAGCGCCCGGACGCCAAGCTGCTGATCGGCGCCGGCGTCGACTACGCGATTCTGCCCGAGCCGGTGACGCGCCACGATCTCGACCGCATCATTCCTGACCGGCCCTTCGTCATGTCGGCATCCGACCACCATACGATGTGGGCGAACACCAAGGCGCTGGAAGAGGCCGGCCTGCTGCATGGCAAGGAGGTCGGCCAAGGCAACGAGATCGTCATGGGCGCGGACGGGCTTGCCGCAGGCGAGCTGCGCGAGAGCGAGGCGTTCGGGCCGGTCCTCGACCACTACGGGGCAAATCGCGCGCGGCTTGGCCTGGAGGGAGTCGAGCCGGATCCTCATCCTTCGCCAAGCGAGCTGGCGGCCGATCGCGATCTGATGCATCGCGGGCTTGAATGGTGCGCCAAGCAAGGCATCACATCGATCCAGAACATGGACGGCAACTTCTACCAGCTCGAGCTGCTGGCCGATCTGGAAAAAGAGGGACGGTTGCTTTGCCGCACCAAAATCCCGTTCCACTTCAAGAACTTCATGAAGCTGGACATGCTGGAAAAAGCCTCGCGGATGGCCGCAACCTACAAGTCCGAGTGGCTGTCCTCCGGCATGGTCAAGGTCTTCTATGACGGCGTGCTGGATTCCTGGACCGCGGTGATGGTCGACGACTATGCCGACCGTCCCGGTTGGCGCGGCGAGCCGCTGTTTTCGCCGCAGCATTTCGCCGAGGTCGCGGTCGAGGCCGATAGGCGCGGGTTGCAGATCGCCGTGCATTCGATCGGCGATGGCGCGGTTCGCGCGGTGCTCGACGGCTATCAGGCGGCGGCGAAGAAGAACGGCAGGCGCGACAGCCGCCACCGCGTCGAGCATATCGAGGTGATCACGGCGCCCGACGTGCCGCGCTTCGCCGAACTTGGCGTTCTGGCTTCGATGCAGCCGGCGCATCCGCCGGGGGCGATGAACTTCCCGCTGGAGCCGACGATCTCGCGCATCGGCCGCGACAAGTGGCCGTTGAGCTATGCCTGGCGCACGCTGAAAAACGCCGGCGCGCGCGTGGTGTTCGCGTCCGACTGGCCAGTTTCTCCGGTCGATCCGATCCTGTCCATCCAGGCGGCAGTCATGCGCAAGCCTTGGGCGGAAGGCATGCCCGACCAGAGCTTCTCGTTGCGAGAAGCGATCCAGGGTTACACCGTCGAGGGCGCCTATGCGGAGTTCATGGAAGATCGCAAAGGTCGCCTGAAGACCGGCTATCTCGCCGACATCGTCGTCTTGTCGGCCGATATCGAGGCGACCGCGCCGGAAGCGCTGCACACGGTGCGCCCGGTCACCACCATCTGTGGCGGCAGGGTCACCTATCAGGCCTGAGGTGCGGCATGGGAATTGCATTTGAAAATCAGGTAGCAGCTCCGCAGTTGCCAAGCCCCACGGCTTATGGTCACAATCAAACAGGAACACACCTGCCGGAAAGAGCAGGCTCTCTCAATGGGGTAATCGTGCCGGAACAACCGGGTAAGAACGCGATCGAAGTTCGCGGTGTTCGCAAGGTTTTCGGAACCGGCGAAAACCAGGTAGCCGCCCTCGACACGGTTTCGGTGTCGATCCGCGAAAATGAGTTTTTCACGCTGCTCGGTCCGTCTGGATGCGGAAAGACGACGCTGCTGAGATTGATTGCCGGCTTCGATTTCCCGAGCGCCGGCGAGATCCTGCTGCACGGCCAGGACATCGCGCCGCTGCCACCGTTCAAACGTCCGGTCAACACCGTCTTCCAAAGCTATGCGCTGTTCCCGCACATGACGGTGGCGCAGAATATCGGCTTCGGGCTGGAGATGCTCGGCAAGCCGAAAGCGGAGATCGAGGCCCGCGTCGCCCAGATGCTGAAGCTGGTCAAGATGGAGGCGCTGAAGGCGCGCCGCACCAGCCAGATCTCCGGCGGCCAGCAGCAGCGCGTGGCGCTGGCCCGGGCGCTGGCGCCGCAGCCGAAGGTGCTGCTGCTCGACGAGCCTTTGTCGGCGCTGGACTACAAGCTGCGCAAGGAAATGCAAATCGAGCTGAAGCGGCTGCAGCACGAGACCGGCATCACCTTCATCTTCGTGACCCATGACCAGGAAGAAGCGCTGACCATGTCCGACCGCATCGCGGTGATGTCGGCCGGCAAGATCCTGCAGGTCGGCGCGCCGCGCGACATCTATGACCGGCCGGCCGAACGTTTCGTCGCCGACTTCATCGGCGAGACCAATTTCCTGCCGGGCACGGTGGTATCGAAGCAGGCCGGCGTGGCGACAGTCAAGTTCGCCAGCAACGCGACGATCAGCGCCGGCTATCCGGAAGGCTTCAATCCGACCGGCGAGGTGACGCTGGTGGTTCGTCCCGAGCATGCCGATCTGGTCCCCGATCCGGCCAAGGGCACGATCGCCGGCACGCTCTCCAACATCGTCTATTTCGGCACCGACACGCACTACCACGTCAAGCTCGATGGCGGCGGCGAGAATTTCATCGTGCGCCACCAGAACAGCCGTTCGAGCGCGGTGACCTACGAGACCGGCGTCAAGGTCGGCATCCAGTTCGAGGAGGACGCCGCCCGCGTCCTGAAAGACTGATGACGACAGCTGCTCTCTCCTCAGCCCCGCCCTCCAAGGCCGCGTTGTTCGAAGCCAAGGCGGTGAAGACCAGCGCGCGACGCAACCGACTCCTGTCGCTGCCGGCGCTGATCATCATCGGCATTTTCGGCGTGCTGCCGCTGATCATCATCTGCGTCTATTCGTTCCTCGTCGCCGCGCCTTATGGCGGCGTGCAGTGGCAGTTCTCGACCGACGCCTATCTGAACTTCCTGTTCCAGCGCGACATTTTCGACGACACGCTGCAATTCACGCCGGACTTCCTGATCATCTATCTGCGTTCGTTCCTGTTCGCGGCGGTGACGACTGTCATCTGCCTGCTGCTCGGTTTTCCGACCGCCTATTTCATGGCGACGCGGCCGCCGGCGCAGCGCAATTGGTGGGTGCTTCTGATCACCATCCCATTCTGGTCGAACCTTCTGGTCCGCACGCTGGCGATCATGTTCATCATCCGTGACGAGGGCCTGATCAACAACGCGCTGATCGGGCTGGGGGTGATCGATAAGCCGATCACCATGCTCTACACCAACTTCGCCATCCAGCTCGGCCTGCTCTACGCGTTCCTGCCGTTCATGGTGCTGCCGCTCTATTCGAGCCTCGAGAAGCTCGACTTCCGACTTATCGAAGCGGCCTACGATCTTTATGCGACGCGCCGGCAAGTGCTGTGGCGGGTGATCATTCCGCTGTCCAAGCCCGGCATCATCGCCGGATGCCTGCTCGTCTTCATCCCGGCCCTCGGCGCCTATGTGACGCCACTCATCCTCGGCGGCGGCATCCACCTGATGATCGGCGACCTGATCGCCCAGCAATTCGGCTCGGGGCGCAACTGGCCGCTCGGCTGCGCGCAGGCGCTGATCCTGATGGCCGCCGTGCTGGTTGCGCTTTACTTCTATGTCCGCAACACGTCGGGCAAGGTGCAGCATGGCTGAGCCCCGCGTCATGGATATCAAGGACCAGCCGGGGTTCCGATCGATCGCCATCATCTGCCTGCTGGTGCTCTATGTGCCGGTGCTTATCCTGATGATCTTCTCGCTGAACAGCGGCTCACTGGTCACGCATTGGGAAGGCGTCACGCTCGGCTGGTACGGCAGCGCCCTCCTCAACGAGGAATTCCATGCCGCGGCCAAGAACACGCTGATCATCTCGGTGACCGCGACGATCGTCTCGACGATCTGCGCGACGCTGGCGGCGATCGGAATGACCCGGGTGAAGCCGTGGCGTGGGCTGGCGGCGGCATTCATGGTTATCAACCTGCCGCTGATGGTGCCCGAGATCATCACGGCGGTTGCGACGCTCTCCTTCTTCGCGCTGATCGCCGGTGCGTTCGGGCTGAATTTCGGCATCGGCAATCTGATCCTCGCCCACACCGTGTTCTGCATCCCCTTCGCCTATATGCCGATCCGGGCGCGGCTGGAGGACATGGACCTGACGCTGGAATATGCCGCAGCCGATCTTTACGCGACGCCTTGGAACGCCTTCAGGCGCATTACGCTGCCGCTCTTGGTTCCCGGCGTTATGTCGGGCGCTGCGCTCGCCTTCATCGTCTCCTTCGACGATTTTACCATCACGCAGCTCGTCGCAGGTCCCGGCCAGACGACACTGCCCCTCTATATCTGGAACCAGATCCGGCGGCCGATGACGCCCGAGATCAACGCCATCTCCACCATCCTGCTTATGGTGTCGATCCTGTTCGTCTCGGTCTCTTTCCTGATTGCGCGCCGACGCGCCAAATGAGCTCCAACACACAACAATGGGAAGGCAAGGTGAACATAAAATGTCTGGAAAACTGATGGCGGCCGTTTCCGCGGCAGTGCTTTTATGGGCAGTGCCGGCGCTCGCCGACGGCGAACTGCACATCTACAATTGGGGTGACTACACCAATCCGAAGCTGATCGAGAAGTTCGAGAAGCAGTACAACATCAAGGTGACGCTGGACGATTACGACTCCAACGAAACCATGCTGTCCAAGGTGCGCGCCGGCAATTCCGGCTACGACATCGTGGTGCCATCGGACTACACCGTGAAGATCATGATCGAAGAGGGCCTGCTCGAAAAGACCGAGCCCAACGCGATGCCGAACGGCAAGAACCTCGACCCGCGCTTTGTCGACATCTACTGGGACAAGGGGCGCCACTACACCGCGCCGTGGCAGTTCGGCACGACAACGTTCTCGGTCAATACCGACAAGTTCAAGGGCGACATCGACACGTTGGCCATCCTGTTCAACCCGCCGGATGAGCTCAAGGGCCAGATCAACGTCCTCGACGACGTCAACACCGTCATGCATGCGGCGGAGCGTTATGCCGGCGTGCCCCGCTGCGGCGCCGACAAGGCCAATCTGAAGAAGGTCAACGACATCCTGGTGGCTGCCAAGCCGTCGTGGAAGACGTTCAGCTACGACACCATCACCAAGATCACCTCGGGCGACGTGATCGTCACCGAGCAATGGAATGGCGCGGCCTATCGTTCGCGCCAGAAGATCCCGGCAATCAAATATGCCTATCCGAAGGAAGGCATCGAAGGCTGGATGGACAATGTCGCGGTGCTGAAGGGCGCCAAGAACCTGGAGAACGCCAAGCTATTCCAGGACTTCGTCATGGCGCCTGAGAACGCGGCGCTGATCTCGGACTTCGCCGGCTACGACAACGGCATTGCCGGCAGCCACAAATTCCTGCCGCCGGAGTTCGCCAACTCACCGGAACTTAATCCGCCGGCCGGCGCCCCGACGCCGGAATTCGTGCCGCCATGCCCGCCGGAAGTGGTGGAGATCTACAACAAGATCTGGACCAACCTGCGCAAGTAATTTTGCAGGTGGGCATGAAAGGAGGGGAGGCTCCGGCCTCCCTTTCTTGTGACTGTGCATGTCGTTCGCCCAAACCGGCGCACGCACTTTGGGTGACATGCATCGAGGAGGAAATCTTGTCGTCTTACCGCAACTCCGATCCGCGGCCGCCGATCATGCAGGGCTCGCCGCCCAGGCTGGTGCCGCCGAAGCTCGACTGGGACAGGCCGCCATGGAACCGCTGGGCCTTCCAGCACATCCGCGAATTTCTGCCGACGGTCGAGGTGTGGCGCGGCAGCGGCCACCGCCGTCGCCTGGAGCGCGCGGAGGTGGACCTCGACGAATTGCCGGTGGTCGATAGCAACGGAGCGCCGACGACGCTCGCCGGCCTGCTCGACGAGACCTATGCCGACGGCTTCCTGGTGCTGAAGGACGGCAAGGTCGCCTATGAGCGCTATTTCAACGGCATGGACGAGCGCACGCTGCACCTGTCGCAGTCGATGGCGAAGTCGGTCACCGGGTCGGTGTGCGGTATCCTCGTCGGGCGCGGTTTGATCGATCCGGCAAAGCTCGTCACCGACTATCTTCCGGAACTCGGTGAGACCGGCTGGGCCGGCGCCACCGTGCAGCATGTGCTCGACATGACGACGGGCGTACGCTTTTCCGAGGAATATACCGATCGCTATTCCGAGATCGGCCAGGTCGATGTCGCAACCGGCTGGAAGCCGATCCCACCGGGCAGCGATCCGGACTTTTCGTGGCCCTCGCACATGTACGAGCTGATCCTGCGGCTGAAGGACCGAGTGCGCCCGCATGGCGAGGCGTTCGAGTACCGCTCGATCGAGACCGACGTGCTCGCCTTCATCATGGAGCGGGTGAGCGGCAAGCGCCTGGCGCAGCTCGTCTCGGAGGAGCTCTGGCAAAAGCTCGGCGCCGACGAGAGCGCCTGCTTCACCGTCGACAGCGCCGGCTATGCGCTGGCCGATGGCGGCTTCAACGCGACGCTGCGCGACTATGGCCGATTCGGGCAATTGATCCTCGACAATGGCGGCGGCGTGATCCCGGCCGACTGGATCGAGGCGACGCGCGGCGGCAGGCATGGGCCGAATTTCAGCCCGAGCCTTCCGGACGGCAGCTACCGAAACCAGTTCTGGATCGAGGATTCACACTCGCGCGCGCTGATGTGCCGGGGCGTGTTCGGCCAGCTGATCCATATCGAATGGGACAACAGAATGGTCGTGGTGAAGCTTTCGACTTATCCGGATTTCACCAACAAAGCCTATTCCGTGGCGACGCTGAAGGCCGTCCATGCCATAGCCGCGGCGCTGGCCTGAACACCCCCAAACATAGCAACCGCGAGAGCATCATGACCGGCAAAACCGCGTTCGAGACCCAGTATGGCTTTGCCCGCAAGGATGTGCGGCTTGAGACCTGGCGGCTTTCGCCGTTCAACCGATGGTCGTTCCAGAATGTCGGCGAACTGGTGCCGAGTGTGCATGTCGCGGCGGCGCCCGGCGGCGAGGGGCAGGCAAAATCGGTCGGCACGTTGCTCGAAGAGAAGGTTTCGTTCGCCGGCGGCAGCGAAACCGTCGGGAGCTTCCTGAAGCGCTCCGATACGGACGGGCTGACGATCCTGAAGGGCGGCAAGCTGGTCGGCGACTGGTCGGCGCCGCATATGCCGTTCGGAGCGCGCCACATCATCTTTTCGATCAGCAAGTCGGTGACCGCCATTCTTGCCGGCATATTACAAGGCGAGGGGCTGTTCGATCCCAATGCACCCGTGACGCACTACATCCCGGAGGCCAAGAGCTCGGCCTATAGCGATGCGAGCGTGCGCAACGTGCTCGACATGACGGTCAGCCTCGATTTCGAGGAAGCCTATCTCGATCCGCAAAGCGCGTTTGCCCGTTATCGCCGTTCGACCTTGTGGAATCCGGGCGGCGGGTCGGAAAGCCTCGCGGCATTCCTGCTGACGCTGCAGCGTCTCGCCGAGCCGCACGGGCAGACTTATCGCTACCGCTCGCCCAATTCGGACATGCTGGGCATCCTGGTGGAGCGGGCATCGGGCAAGCGTGTCAGCCAATTGCTCAGCGAAAAGCTTTGGCTGCCGCTGGGCGCCGCAAGCGAAATTTCGGTGACGGTCGACATGGAAGGCACGGCGCGCACCGCCGGCGGCATGTCGATGACGCCACGCGATCTTGCCCGTATCGGCGAGATGATGCGGCAGGGCGGCACGGCCAACGGCCGCCGCATCGTCCCGGAAGCCTGGGTGCGCGACACGGTCGCCACCGGCGGCAGCTTTGAGGCCTGGCAGCGCGGCACGATGGCGTTCCTGTTCCCAAAGGGGCGCTACCGCAACAAATGGTACCAGACCGGCCATGACAGCGGCGCCTTCTGCGGCATCGGTATCCACGGCCAGTGGCTTTACGTCAATCCGAAGACGGAAGTGGTCATCGCCAAGATGTCGTCGCAGCCGGAACCTGTCGATGATCGGCTCGACCTCGACCTCGTCAGCTTCTTCGAGGCGCTGAGCACGATGGTCTGAACCGTTCGGCGGGTCGCATTCATAGCTGTTTCCTGTGGACCTCCAGGGGTAGTTGAAAACGGCGTGGTTGGCGCGGCCGGCATCCCGGCCTATGGTCGCCGCTCTTTTCGACAGGAACGAGCATGGCATCGGACATCAAGCGCATCGCAGCAATCATCGCGGCCGAGATCGGCGCACGGCCGGAACAGGCCGCGGCGGCGATCGGGCTGCTCGACGAGGGCGCCACGGTGCCTTTCGTGGCGCGTTACCGCAAGGAAGTCACCGGCGGGCTCGACGACACGCAGTTGCGCGATCTTTCCGAGCGGCTCGCCTATCTGCGCGAGCTCGACGCGCGGCGCGAGACGATCGTCAGCTCCATCCGCGAGCAGGGCAAGCTGACCGAGGAGTTGGAGGCCAAGATCGCAGCGGCCGCCACCAAGGCCGAGCTTGAGGATATCTACCTGCCCTACAAGCCGAAGCGGCGCACCAAGGCCGAGATCGCCAGGGAACGCGGGCTCGGGCCGCTCGCCGAAGCCATCCTCGCCGACCGCTCCAAAATTCCGGCCGAGCTTGCGCTCGCCTATGTCACGGAAGAGGTGGCCGACGCCAAGGCGGCGCTTGAAGGCGCGCGCGACATCCTGTCCGAGCAGTTCGCCGAGAATGCCGATCTGGTCGGCAAGCTGCGCGCCTATATGAAGGAACGCGCCTTCCTGCGCGCAAAAGTCGTCGACGGAAAGCAGGAGGCCGGCGCGAAATTTTCCGACTATTTCGACCATGTCGAGCGCTGGTCGGGCGTGCCCAGCCACCGTGCGCTCGCCATGCTGCGTGGCCGCAACGACGAGGTGCTGTCGCTCGACATCGAGGTCGATGCCGACGACGCCTCGCCGGTGAAACCGGTCGAGCGCATGATCGCCAATGCCTATGCCATCGGCGGCACGCTGCCCGGTGACAAATGGCTGATGGAGGTCGCCGGCTGGACGTGGCGGATAAAACTGTCGCTGCATCTGACGCTCGACCTGATGCGCGACTTGCGTGAACGGGCCGAGGAAGAGGCGATCCACGTCTTCGCCCGCAATCTCAAGGACCTGCTGCTCGCCGCTCCCGCCGGCTCGCGGCCTACGATGGGTCTCGACCCCGGCATCCGCACCGGCGTCAAGGTGGCGGTGGTCGACGGCACCGGCAAGCTTGTGGCGACCACGACGGTCTATCCCTTCCCGCCGAGGAACGACATTCGCGGCACGCAGGCCGAGCTTGCGGCGCTCATCCGCCAGCACAAGGTCGAGCTGATCTCGATCGGCAACGGCACTGGCAGCCGTGAGACAGAGAAGCTTGTTGCCGACATGCTGTCGGACCTGCCGGCTGGCGCCGGGCCGAAGCCGCTCAAGGTTATCGTCAGCGAAGCGGGTGCTTCCGTCTATTCCGCGTCGGCCACGGCAGCAGCGGAGTTCCCGGGCCTCGATGTCTCGCTGCGAGGCGCGGTGTCGATCGCCAGGCGCCTGCAGGACCCGCTGGCCGAGCTGGTCAAGATCGAGCCGAAGTCGATCGGCGTCGGCCAGTACCAGCACGATGTCGACCAGTACCGGCTCGGCCGCTCGCTCGAAGCGGTGGTCGAGGATGCGGTGAACGCCGTCGGCGTCGACCTCAACACGGCCTCGGCGCCGCTCTTGGCGCGCGTGTCGGGACTTGGGCCCTCGCTCGCCGAAGCGATCGTTGCGCATCGCGATGCGGCGGGGCCGTTTGCCAGCCGCAAGGACCTGCTCAAGGTGGCGCGGCTCGGGCCGCGCGCCTTCGAGCAAAGCGCCGGCTTCCTCCGCATCCCGAATGGCGCGGAGCCGCTCGATGCGTCCTCGGTGCACCCGGAAGCCTATGGCGTGGCGAAGAAGATCGTCGCCGCTTGCGGCCGCGACGTGCGCGCTTTGCTGGGTGACAGCGCCGCGCTCAAGGCGCTGGATCCACGCGTCTTCGTCGATGAGCGCTTCGGCCTGCCGACGGTGCGCGACATCATCGCCGAATTGGAAAAGCCCGGCCGCGATCCGCGCCCCGGTTTCAAGACCGCGACTTTTGCCGAGGGCGTCGACGACATCAAGGATTTGAAGCCAGGCATGCTGCTCGAAGGCACCGTCACCAATGTCGCGGCCTTCGGCGCCTTCGTCGACATCGGCGTGCACCAGGACGGGCTGGTGCATGTCTCGCAACTCGCCGACCGCTTCATCAAGGATGCGCATGAGGTGGTGAAGGCCGGCGACGTGGTGAAGGTGCGGGTCGTCGATGTCGACATCAAGCGCAAGCGCATCGGCCTGTCGATGCGCAAGGACGGCGGCGAAGGTGGCGCGCCGCGTGGCAGCCAGCGCGATCACGGCGGCGGCAAGCCCGCCCCGCGCTCGCCGGCGCCGCAGCGCCAGTCGGAAAAGCCTTCGCAGGGCGCGTTCGGCGCGGCGCTCGCCGAGGCGATGAAGCGGAAGTAGCTACCAGGCGAGGACAGCCGGCTCCTTGCCGATCTGGCCCAGCAGCCAGTCGCGAAAGCTGGCGACCGGGGGATGGCCTCGCTTGTCATTCGGCACGACGAGATAATAGGCGCTGCGGCTCTGCATCGGCCGGCCGGGCGTCGGCACCAACTGGCCGCGCTGCAATTCTCCTGAGATCAGGATTTCCGGCAGGAGCGCCACGCCGAGCCCCGCCATGCAGGCCTGGGCGACCGTTCCGAACTGCTCGAATTGCATGCCGGGCCCGGTCGGCGCCTCGAGCCCCTGGTGTTCGAACCATTCGCTCCACGCGCCGGGGCGGGTCGCCATATGCAGCAGCGGCAGGCGGCTGATGTCGGCCGGCGTGGCGATCTCACGGCTGGCCAGGAATTCCGGCGAAACCACCGGCATCACGGTCTCACGCATCAGAAGCGTGCAGTCGGCGTCCGGCCAATCGGGCATGCCGTGATGAATGGCGGCGTCGAGCCGTTCGCGGGCGAAGTCGAACCGTCCGATGCGGGTGGCGAAGTTGATGGTGATATCGGGATGGCGCGTTACGAAATCCGGGATCAGGGGCATCAGCCAGCGCGTGCCGAAGGTCGGCAGGATGGCAAGGTTCAAGGCTCCGCTATGCCGATTGCTCATCAATCCGAGTGTTGCGTCGCGCAACTGGCCAAGTGCGGAGCGCACCGCCTCGGCGTAGGTCTCGCCGGCCGCCGACAGCCGGACATTGCGGCTGTCGCGCTCGAACAGCCGGCGACCGAACTGTTCTTCCAACAGGTTGATCTGGCGGCTGACGGCGCCCTGAGTCAAATCGAGCTCGCGCGCGGCGGCGGTGAAGGAGCCAAGCCGCGCCACCGCCTCGAAGGCGGCAAGCGCGGCGGTGTTCGGCAAGAGGCGGCGCTGAACGTTCATGATCCATTACTAACGCTCATTGATCCGTGATGCAATTTCGTTTGATTTTTCGCGTGCGCAGGCGGATAAGCCGGGCACGTCAAAAGTACTGGGAGCCCGAGGCCATGGCCGCCGATAAGAACGCTTTCGTGTGGAATGATCCTTTCCTGATCGAGGACCAGCTTTCCGAGGATGAGCGCATGGTGCGCGACGGCGCGGCGGCCTTCGCCGCCGACAAGCTGGCGCCCCGTATCGAGGAAGCCTATGCCGACGAGAAGACCGACCCCTCGATCTTCCGCGAGATGGGCGAGGCGGGCCTGCTCGGCATCACCATTCCCGAAGAATATGGCGGGCTCGGCGCCGGATACGTGACCTACGGGCTGGTGGCGCGCGAGGTCGAGCGCATCGATTCCGGCTACCGCTCGATGATGAGCGTGCAGTCGTCACTGGTCATGTATCCGATCCATGCCTATGGCTCGGAAGCGCAGCGCAAGAAATACCTGCCGAAGCTCGCCTCAGGCGAATGGATCGGCTGCTTCGGCCTGACCGAGCCGGATGCCGGCTCCGACCCGGGCGGCATGAAGACGCGCGCCGAGAAGACGGCCAATGGCTACAGACTTTCCGGGTCCAAGATGTGGATCTCCAACGCGCCGATCGCCGATGTGTTCGTCGTCTGGGCGAAGCTGAAGGGTGAGAACGGCAAGGACGAAATCCGCGGCTTCGTGCTGGAAAAGGGCATGAAGGGGCTTTCGGCGCCGAAGATCGGCGGCAAGCTGTCGCTGCGCGCGTCGATCACCGGCGAGGTGGTGCTGGAAGGTGTCGAGGTCGGCGAGGAAGCGCTGCTGCCCAACGCCAGGGGTCTTGGCGGCCCGTTCGGCTGCCTTAACCGGGCGCGCTACGGTATTTCCTGGGGCGCAATGGGCGCGGCGGAAGATTGCTGGCAACGGGCGCGGCAATACGGCCTCGACCGCAAGCAGTTCGGCAAGCCGCTCGCCGGCACGCAGCTCTTCCAGAAGAAGCTCGCCGACATGCAGACGGAGATCGCGCTTGGACTGCAGGGCTCATTGCGCGTCGGCCGGCTGATGGACGAGGGCAAGATGGCGCCGGAGATGATCTCGATCGTCAAGCGCAACAATTGCGGCAAGGCGCTCGACATCGCCCGCCAGGCCCGCGACATGCATGGCGGCAACGGCATCCAGATCGGCTACCACGTCATGCGCCACGCGCAGAACCTGGAGACGGTGAACACCTATGAAGGCACGCATGACGTGCATGCGCTGATCCTCGGAAGGGCGCAAACGGGCATCCAGGCGTTTTTCTAAGCCGGCAAGGCTGCTTAAATTAGGTGCAGCGCAACATCTCTGCTTGGAGAATGGCCAGCATCTATGTCAGGGTTCGGCGACTGAAACGCCGAACTCCGGGGTACCATGGCAATTCTGGCAGCCGTTCATCACCTGACCCACTACAAATATGACCGGCCGGTGGTGCTCGGTCCCCAGGTGATCAGGCTGCAGCCGGCGCCGCATTCGCGCACCAAGGTGCTCAGCCATTCGCTGAAGGTCGAGCCGAAGAACCACTTCGTCAACCTGCAGCAGGATCCCTACGGCAATTTCCTCGCCCGCTTCGTCTTCCCTGAGCCGGTGACCGAACTCAAGATCGAAGTCGACCTAGTCGCCGACATGACGGTCTACAATCCGTTCGATTTCTTCGTTGAGGAGAGCGCCGAGACCTTTCCGTTCGACTATCCGGAAGAAATCAGGGAAGACCTCGCCATCTACCGGACGCCAGAGCCGGCGGGACCCTTGCTGTCGAAATTCCTGGAAAGCATCGACCGCAGCCCGACAAACACCGTCAATTTCCTGGTCGATCTCAATGCTAGGCTGCAGCGCGAGATCGCCTATATCGTGCGCATGGAGACAGGCGTGTTCTCGCCGGAGGAGACGCTTGCCGCTGCCAAGGGCTCGTGCCGGGATTCGAGCTGGCTGCTGGTGCAGATCCTGCGCAATCTCGGCATCGCCGCACGCTTCGTCTCCGGCTATCTGATCCAGCTCAAGCCCGATCTGGTGTCGCTCGATGGGCCGTCCGGAACGTCGGTCGATTTCACCGACCTGCACGCCTGGTGCGAGGTCTATATTCCAGGCGCCGGCTGGATCGGTTTCGATCCGACTTCCGGCCTGCTCACCGGCGAGAGCCATGTGCCGCTGGCAGCGACGCCGCATTATCGCAATGCAGCACCCATCTCCGGCATGGCGAGCTTCGCCAATGTCGATTTTGGCTTTGACATGCGGGTCGACCGCATCGCCGAGCATCCGCGCATCACCAAGCCGTTCTCGGATGAGAGCTGGGAAGCGCTCGATGCTCTCGGCAACAAGGTCGATGCCGTTCTGCGCGAGCAGGACGTGCGGCTCACCATGGGCGGCGAGCCGACCTTCGTGTCGATCGACGATTTCGAATCCGCCGAATGGAACACCGCCGCCGTCGGCCCGACCAAGCGTGACAAGGCGGACCAGCTCATCCGCCGGCTGCGCGAGCGCTTCGCGCCGGGCGGTTTCCTGCATTATGGCCAGGGCAAGTGGTATCCGGGCGAGAGCCTGCCGCGCTGGACCTTCTCGCTCTACTGGCGCACCGACGGCGAGCCGGTGTGGCGCGACCCGTCGCTGATCGCGCGCGAGAATGGCAATGCTGCGATCGGTCCCGAACAGGCCGAAAGCCTGCTCACGGCGATCGCCGGCGAGCTCGGCATCGACAAGGCGATGGTGAGCGAGGCCTATGAAGATCCGGCCGAATGGCTGCTCAAGGAAGGCAAGCTGCCGGACAATGTCGATCCGTCCAATTCGAAGCTGGAAGACCCGGAAGAGCGCAGCCGCATGGCGCGTGTTTTCGAGCGCGGGCTGACCAAGCCGTCGGGTTATGTGCTGCCGGTGCAGCGATGGAACAGCCAGGCCGCTGGCCAGCGCTGGCGCTCGGAGAAATGGAAGACGAGGCGGGGCCGCCTGTTCCTGGTGCCGGGCGACTCCCCGGTCGGCTATCGCCTGCCGCTGGGCACACTGCCTTATGTTCCGCCGGCGCAATTCCCGTATATCGTGCCGGTCGATCCCTCCGTGCCGCGCGGCGCGCTGCCGTCGCGCGAGGCTATCTTGCCCCAGCCGTCGCCAGCTGAACTGGAAGGCGCGGACGAAATGGCACGCCGCCAGCAGACCGTGTCTTTCACCGCTGCGAGCGCGCAGCAGGACCGCGTCGAGCAGCAACTGACGGAGATCGGCGGCGCGGTGCGCACCGCGCTCACCGTCGAGCCGCGCGACGGCCGGCTCTGCGTGTTCATGCCGCCGGTCGAGGCGTTGGAGGATTATCTCGAACTGGTGGCGGCGGCGGAGAACGCGGCGAAGGCCATCGGCCTGCCGGTGCATATTGAAGGCTATGCCCCGCCGCACGATCCGCGCCTCAACGTCATCCGCGTGGCGCCGGATCCGGGCGTCATCGAGGTGAACATCCACCCGGCCGCCAACTGGACCGAATGCGTTGCCACCACCACAGCGATCTACGAAGAAGCACGGCAGTCGCGGCTCGGCACCGACAAGTTCATGATCGATGGCCGCCATACCGGAACCGGCGGCGGCAACCATGTCGTGGTCGGCGGCGCGACGCCGAATGACAGCCCGTTCCTGCGCCGGCCCGACCTGTTGAAGAGCCTGGTGCTGCAATGGCAGCGGCATCCGTCGCTGTCCTATATGTTTTCCGGCCTGTTCATCGGTCCGACCAGCCAGGCGCCGCGCTTCGACGAGGCGCGGCACGATTCACTTTACGAGCTGGAGATCGCGCTGGCGCAGGTGCCTCATCCGGACAAGGGCAATGCACCGTTGCCATGGCTGGTCGACCGGCTATTCCGCAACCTCCTGACCGACGTGACCGGCAATACGCACCGTTCGGAAATCTGCATCGACAAATTGTTCTCGCCGGACGGCCCGACCGGCCGGCTGGGACTGGTCGAATTCCGCGGTTTCGAGATGCCGCCCAATGCGCGCATGAGCCTCGCCCAGCAGTTGCTGGTCCGTGCGATCATCGCCCGCGCCTGGAAGAACCCGCTCGACGGACGCTTCGTGCGCTGGGGCACGTCGCTGCACGACCGCTTCATGCTGCCGCATTACGTCTGGGCGGATTTTCTCGACGTGTTGGAGGATCTGAAGCTCAACGGCTTCGACTTCCGCCCCGAATGGTTCGCGGCCCAGCTCGAGTTCCGCTTCCCCTTCTGCGGCGAGGTTCAGCATGCCGGCGTGAAGCTGGAGCTCAGGCAGGCGCTGGAGCCCTGGCATGTGATGGGCGAGCAGGGTGCGATCGGCGGCACGGTACGCTTCGTCGATTCCTCGGTCGAGCGGCTGCAGGTGCGGACGGAAGGCCTCAATCCGGAGCGTCACGCCATCGTCTGCAACGGCCGCATCGTGCCGATGAAGGTTACCGACACCAGAGAGGTCGCGGTGGCCGGCGTGCGCTTCAAGGCCTGGCAGCCGGCCTCCGGCCTGCATCCAGCCCTGCCGGTCAACACGCCGCTGGTCTTCGACATCTACGACCGCTGGTCGGGCCGCTCGGTCGGCGGCTGCGTCTACCATGTCGCGCATCCGGGCGGCCGCAACTACGACACCTTCCCGGTCAACGGCAACGAGGCCGAGGCCCGGCGACTTGCCCGCTTCGAGCCACGCGGCCATACGCCGGGCGGCTATGTGCTGCGCGACGAAGAAGCCTCTGAAGAATTCCCGATGACCCTTGACCTAAGGCGGCCGGCGAGACTCTGATCGACCATGGCCAAGGGGAATCAGAAACGGGCGGGCGGCAGGCCGCGGGCGCAGAGCCTGCTGGAACGCTACCGGCCGATCGAAGGCGTCGTCGACGAGATGGTCGACGCGTCGGGCAGCCCGCGTCCGGCCTGGCGCTCCTTCATCGACGCACTCGACGTTTTGGGGGCGGAGCGGCTTGGGCAGCGTTTTGCCCGGGCCGACCAGTATCTGCGCGATGCAGGCGTCTATTACCGCGTCTATGACAAGGCAGGCGCCAATGAGCGGGAATGGCCGCTCGCCTATGTTCCGCTGCTGATCGACGAGCAGGAATGGGCCGAGATCAGCGCCGGACTGGTCCAGCGCGCCGACCTGTTCGAGGCGATCCTGGCCGACATATATGGGCCGAACCGGCTGATCGAGAAGGGCATCCTGCCGGCCGGGCTGATCGCGGCGAGCCCGGAATATCTGCGCCCCATCGCCAGCGTGAGGCCGGCCAGCGGGCATTTCCTGCACATGGTCGCCTTCGAGCTCGGCCGTGGCCCGGACGGCCGCTGGTGGGTGCTGGGCGACCGCACCCAGGCGCCGTCGGGCGCCGGTTTCGCGCTGGAGAACCGTGTCGCCACGACGCGGGCGCTGTCGGACATCTATGGCGAGATGCATGTGCACCGCCTTGCCGGCTTCTTCCGCCGCTTCCGCGACGCGCTGAACGGTATGGCCAAGGATTCCAGCGGTCGTGTCGCCATCCTGACGCCGGGGCCGCTCAACGAAACCTATTACGAGCATGCCTATATCGCCCGCTATCTCGGCATCATGCTGCTCGAGGGCGAGGACCTGACCGTCTCCGGCGGCAGGCTGATGGTGCGCACCGTTTCCGGCCTGATGCCGATCGGCGTCTTGTGGCGGCGGCTCGATGCGGCCTTTGCCGACCCGCTGGAACTCAAGCCGGACTCGCAGATCGGCACGCCGGGGCTGGTCGAGGCGATCCGGCGCGGCACGGTGTCGGCCGTCAATGCGCTGGGCTCAGGCCTGATGGAGACGCGGGCGCTGCTGTCCTTCCTGCCCAGGATCGCGCGGGAACTGCAGGCTGACGACCTCAAGCTGCCGAACATCGCCACCTGGTGGTGCGGGCAGGAGAGCGAGCGCGCCCATGTGCTTGCCAATATCGACCGCATGGTGGTCGGCCCGGCGCTGTCGACCCGGCTCGCCTTCGAGGACGACGGCGCGACCCGGCTCGGATCATCCCTGTCGGCCGGCGAGCGGGCCGAGCTCGTCGCGCGGATCGAAGCGGATGGCGCCGGTTTCGTCGGCCAGGAAGCGGTGACGCTGTCGACCACACCGGTGTTTGTCGGCGGTTTGCTGGAACCACGACCCGCCAGCCTGCGCGTCTATCTGGCGCGCACGCCGGAAGGCTGGACCGTGATGCCCGGTGGCTTCGCCCGCGTCGGCTTCTCGCTCGACCCGACGGCGATCGCCATGCAGCGCGGCGGCCAGGCCGCGGATGTCTGGGTGGTCAGCGACAGGCCGGTCGAGCGCGAGACGCTGCTGCCGCAGGAACATGAGAGCTTCACCCGCAGCATGCCGGGCAGCCTCCCCAGCCGCGCGGCGGAGAACCTGACCTGGCTAGGACGCTATATCGAGCGCTCGGAAGACACGTTGCGCGTGTTGCGCGCCTATCACGTGCGGCTTGCCGAGACGTCCGATCCGGACATGCCGCTGCTGGCCGATATCAGGGACTATCTCGAGCCGTACGGCATCGACGTCGGAACGGCGATACCGCCGGGGTTGATCGGGACCTTGGACAGCGCGGTCTACAGTGCTGGCCAGATTCGTGACCGCTTCTCGCCCGATGGCTGGCTGGCGCTTAAGGATCTGTCGAAGACTGTTCACAAGTTCGCGGAGACGGTAGCGCCCGGAGACGACGCGACGCGGGCGATGACGGTCATGCTGCGCAAGCTCGCCGGCTTTTCCGGCCTGCTGCATGAGAACATGTACCGCTTCACAGGCTGGCGTTTCCTGGAGATCGGCCGCAGGCTGGAACGGGGTATCCAGATCGCCCGCACGCTCAGCCGGCTGACCAGGAAAGGGGCGCCGGAGGGCGCGCTCGACATGATGCTGGAGATCGGCGACAGCGTCATGACCCATCGCCGGCAATATCCGGTGCAGGCCGGGCGGCGCACGGTCATCGACCTGCTGGCGCTCGACCCGCTCAATCCGCGCTCGGTCCTTTTCCAACTCGAGCGGCTGAAAACCGAGATCGGCATGCTGCCTTCGGTCGGCGGCGAGGGGCATATGTCGACGGCCGCGAAGGAAATCCTGCAGCTCAACACTGCAATCGCAGTGAGGGAACCATCGGACATGACGGCGGATGTGCTTGATGATCTCGCGACCGAGATCGGCAATCTCTATAACAGCCTAGCCAAAGCCTATTTTGGTTAGCATGCTGTACGATATCAGGCTTCACCTCAGCTACGACTATGACGCCGCGGCCGGTGGCAGCCGGCATCAGGTGCGGGTGCTGCCGCCTACGATCGCGGGCGTGCAGCGCGTCGTGGTCGCCTCGCTGTCTTTCGTGCCAAACCCATCCGAGCGCACGGATTTTTTCGATTTCTTCGGCAACAACGTCACCGCGATAGCCTTTCGCGATGTCCATGACGGCCTCGACATCAAGATGAGCGCGCGTGTGTCGGTGTCGCGTCCGGAACCCGGCCTTGACGTCTCGCCGGATCTGCAGCAGCTCAAAGAGGAACTCGGCTCGGTCCGCTCCCTGTCGCCATCCGCGCCGCATCATTTCCTCGCCGCCAGCGATCATGTCGGCGTCGATGCCGCGATCACGGCCTATGCGCGGGAAAGCCTGGCCGGCTCAACGGTGGCTACGGCGGCCGATCTGTGCAATCGCATCCATCGCGATTTCACCTATGACGGCAAGGCGACGACGGTGCAGACGCGGGCGGGCGACGCCTTCGCGCTGAAGCGCGGCGTGTGCCAGGATTTTTCGCATATCATGATCGCCGGCTTGCGCGGGCTGGGCATCCCCGCCGGCTATGTCAGCGGCTTCCTGCGCACGATCCCGCCCAAGGGAAAGCCGAGGCTCGAGGGCGCCGATGCCATGCATGCCTGGGTCAAGGTTTGGTGCGGCCGCGATGCCGGCTGGCAGGAATTCGACCCGACCAACGGCATGCGGGCGAGCAACGACCATATCACCGTCGGCTATGGCCGCGACTATTCCGATGTGGCGCCGATCGTCGGCGTGCTGAAGACGACAGGCGGCCAGGTCGGCGAGCAGGCGGTCGACGTCATTCCGGTTGCCATGGAAAAGGTGTGACGGCAATCCCGATTGCCCTATAGTCGCTTCTCAACTGCGCCTGCCGTCGGTATCCTGGGTATGGGATTGACGGGGGGCGCGCCTGCGTGGGTGTGGTGTGCGGCGACAGGGTTTGGAAGAGGTCAGCGTCATCATTGCGGCGCACAATGCCGCTCAGACAATTGCTCGGACGCTCGCTTCGCTGGTCTCGGAAAAGGAGGTCATCGGTGAAGTGCTGGTGGTCGACGATTGTTCCTCCGACGCCACCGCTGCCGTCGCCACGGAGACGGCGTTGCGGTTTGCCTTGCCGATGCGCGTCATCAAATCGAGCTGCCGCGACGCCGGGGGCTCCAGGAATCTGGCTCTGGAGCAGGCCCGTTGTCCCTGGGTCTACATGATCGACGCCGACGACCTCATCTGGAAGGCGGCCTGCGTACATTGCTGGCCACGGCCACCAAGGCCCAACCCACGGCCGACATGGCGGTCGGCGCCTTCCGTCGGCGGGCCGACGGCGAGGAGCGGTCGACCAAGATGCCGGGCGTCTACACAGCCAGCGGGCTTGCCAATGCCTGCGCCTATCTCGATGGGCGGATACGGTCGATTGCAGTCGGCAGCGCGCTGGTGTCGCGGCGGGTCATTGGCGAAACGAGATTCCCGGTTGGGCTTGCCTATGACGAGGACACGCTGTTTTGGGCGCGCGTCATCGCCAAGGCATCGGTTGCCGTCGTGAGACAACCGATCTTCACCTATTTCGTGTCTGCGGAGCGCTCCGACGATCGTTTCACGGTCAGATCTGCCGGGCGCTTTTTGGAATGGCGCCTGGCGCTGCGCCGGCTCCGGTCCTGCGGCATCGCGGAGCGGTCGCTGAAGGTCAGGGAAGGCCTCGTTGCCTTGAAGATCGCGCGCGTTCATTACGCGCGCGGCGATTTTCGACAAGGCGGCAAGATTCCTCAACGTGGCCGAGGCCGCGCCACGGGCGGGCGCGAACGCCTGGCGTTGCATGCGCTATCGATTGAAGGTCACTCTACGGCGCCGGTTCTCGGCTTCGGCCGCCCAACCGCAACGCGCCTGATGGCGTCGAGGCCGGACCTCACGACTATCTGGCAGCCGGCAATGGATCCTCAAGCCCATGCCGGCCGGTAATAGCTCCCACCCATGTTGGTGATGGAAGGCTGTTGGATAGCGGACGTATCGGTCAGCCGGCAGGGCTGACGCCTTCTGGAACAAGTCACCGGCGCGCGGCTTTATCTACGGGTCATTTCGCGGAGCCGGCATGGTACAGCATTTACAAGCGTCATCGGACCGTTCGGCGCGGGCCGAGGAAACCCAGAGAAGCGGCGCCAGCAGCTTGGCCGGGAGCACGTCGCTCAACTATGTAACCGATGCCGATCCCGGCATCCGCAGATTGAGGAAAGGCGCGGGATTCTCCTATCTAGGACCCGATGGCAGAGCCGTCGACGAAACGACGCTTGCCCGCATCAAGGCGATCGTCATTCCGCCGGCCTGGACGGATGTGTGGATCTCGCCCGATCCGGACGGCCATATCCAGGCGACGGGCAGGGATCAGCGCGGTCGCAAGCAGTACCGTTACCATTCGCAATGGACCGAGGAACGCGACGGCGTCAAATATTCCAGCCTCGTCGCCTTCGCGGAAAGCCTGCCCGCCCTGAGGCGCCAGATCGATGCCGATCTGCGCCGGCGGGGACTGCCCCTGGAGCGGGTCGTCGCCTCGGTGGTCTGGCTGCTCGACAACACCATGATCCGCATCGGCAACGCGGCCTATGCGCGGGACAATAAGAGCTTCGGGCTGACCACGCTGCGCGACCGCCATGTCGAGATCAACGGCTCCAGCCTGCGCTTCGCCTTCAAGGGCAAGTCGGGCAAGGAATGGAAGCTGAAGCTGGTCGATCGCCGCATCGCCAAGGTCGTGCGCGGCGCCCAGGATCTGCCTGGGCAGAAGCTGTTCCAGTATCTGGGTGAGGATGGCGACCTGCGGCCGGTGCGCTCGGAGGACGTCAACCGGTACATCCGCGAGGCTTCCGGCGCCGAATTCAGCTCAAAGCATTTTCGCACCTGGGGCGGCACCATCCATGCTGCGTCGCTGTTTGCCGGGACCGAGCTGCCGGAAAGCAAGACGCAACAAAACCGGGTGATCAACAGCGTCGTCGACAAGGTCGCCGAGCGATTGGGCAATACTCGTGCCGTCTGCCGCAAATGCTACATCCATCCGCTGGTGTTCGAGGCATGGACCGAGGGACGCCTGCTTGACGAGATGGCCGAAGCCAACAAGCGCAAGCGCCTGATACAAGGCCTCGACGAGGAAGAAACGCTGGTGCTCAGATGGCTGCAGGCGCATGGCGCCTGACGGTCAGGCGCGAGGGACAGCCAAGTCCGTGATTACCAGCCGAATTTTTTATCGACCTTGTGTCGGGAAGGGTCCTAGTGTCGCGTCCTTTGATACGGAAAGGACCTGCCATGCTATACGCCATCCTCTGCTACGCCTCCGAAGACGTCGTCTGCTCCTGGAGCAAGGAACAGGACGACGAGGTCATGGCGAAGATCCTCGACGTGCAGGACAAATACGCCAAGGCCGGCCGGCTCGGGCCCGTGGCGCGCCTTTTGCCGACAACGGCCGCGACGACGCTCAGAAAGGTCAAGGGCGAGGCGGTCGTGCTTGATGGCCCGTTTGCCGAGACCAAGGAACAGTTCCTTGGCTTTTACACGCTTGAATGCCGCGACCTCGACGAGGCGGTCGAATTCGCGCGCGAGCTTTCCGAGGTCAATCCGAGCGGAGGCTCCTACGAGATCCGGCCGGTTTCGGTCTTCAATCCGACAAAGGTCGCGGTATGACGGACCTTGCCTGGATAAGCACGGCGATCAGCAACGCCCGTCCGCAGGCGATGGGCGCGCTGCTGCGCTACTTCCGCGATCTCGACGCCGCGGAAGAGGCTTTCCAGGACGCCTGCCTGAGGGCGCTCAAGAACTGGCCGAAGAACGGGCCGCCGCGCGATCCCGCCGCCTGGCTGATCTTCGTCGGCCGCAACAGCGGCATCGACGCGGTGCGCAAGCGCGCCAAGCAGGCGCCGATGCCGGAAGAGGACCAGATCACCGATTTGGAGGACGCCGAGGGCGACATGGCCGAGCGGCTGGACGGCGCGCATTACCGCGACGACATCCTGCGGCTTCTGTTCATCTGCTGCCATCCGGATCTGCCGGCGACGCAGCAGATCGCGGTGGCGCTGCGCATCGTCTCCGGCCTCACGGTCAAGCAGATCGCGCGCGCCTTCCTGGTCGGCGAGAGCGCCATGGAACAGCGCATCACCCGCGCCAAGGCGCGCATCGCGGACGCCGGCGTGCCGTTCGAGACGCCGGGGGCCGTCGAACGCTCGGAACGGCTCGCCGCAGTCGCGGCGATGGTCTATCTGATCTTCAACGAAGGCTATTCGAGCAATGGCGGCGAGGCGCCGGCCCGCGCGCCGCTCTGCGAAGAGGCGATCCGGCTTGCGCGCCTGCTGCTCAGGCTGTTCCAGGCCGAACCGGAGATCATGGGGCTGACCGCGCTGCTTTTGCTGCAGCACGCAAGGGCGCCGGCGCGGTTCGATGAGCATGGCGAGATCGTCCTGCTCGAGGATCAGGACCGCTCGCTGTGGAGCCGCAAGATGATCGACGAGGGCCTGGCGCTGGTCGACAAGGCGCTGCGCCATCGCAAGCCCGGCCCCTACCAAGTGCAAGCGGCGATCGCGGCGCTGCATGCGCGGGCGGCGACGGCCGAGGATACCGACTGGACCGAGATCGACCTGCTCTACGGCCTGCTGGAGCAGATGCAGCCGTCGCCGGTGGTGACGCTGAACCGCGCCGTCGCGGTCAGCAAGGTACGCGGCCCGGAAGCCGCGCTTGCCATGATCGAGCCACTGGAAGACCGGTTGTCGGGCTATTTCCACTTCTTCGGGCTGCGGGGCGGGCTGCTGATGCAGCTTGACCGCAACGAAGAGGCGCGCATCGCCTTCGATCGCGCCATCGCCTTGGCCAACACGGCGGCAGAGGCGGCGCATATCCGCATGCATATCGACCGGCTGATCAAGGAAAGCAGCGAGCGGACTCCCGCCAAAAAAGCGCATTGATCCTCCGGCTTCACCCTCTGGCCCAATCTCGCGATCGGGCCTTGGACCATGCCGGGGTGGCGGTTTTTCACCGAAACGAGTAATGCCACGCCATCAAAGCGCCCGGGCGTTCCTATCGGCACGTCAAGGACATGGCGCATGGCTCCATTCCCACCCTTCGAGGTGGAACCTGAAAGGGACAAAAATGACATTGGCGAAGGAAACGGCTTCACTTCTTGAGAAACTCGGCGTCACCAAGGACGCGCTTTCCGGCGGCGACCTCGTCGTGCGCAGCCCGGTGACGGGCGAGCAGATCGCGGCGCTGAAGCAGATTTCGGCGGCGGACGCCGGCAAGGCCATCGATGCCGCGCACAAGGCTTTCCAGGCCTGGCGGCTGGTGCCGGGTCCGAAGCGCGGCGAACTGGTGCGCCTGCTTGGCGAAGAACTGCGCGCGCACAAGGACGAGCTCGGCCGGCTGGTGTCGATCGAGGTCGGCAAGATCCCATCCGAGGGTCTCGGCGAAGTCCAGGAAATGATCGACATCTGCGATTTCGCCGTCGGTCTTTCCCGCCAGCTCTATGGCCTCACCATCGCCACCGAACGCCCCGGACATCGCATGATGGAGACCTGGCATCCGCTGGGTGTGGTCGGCGTGATCTCGGCCTTCAATTTCCCGGTCGCGGTGTGGTCGTGGAATGCAGCGCTCGCCTTCGTCTGCGGCGATGCGGTGGCGTGGAAGCCGTCGGAAAAGACGCCGCTCACCGCGCTTGCCTGCGAGGCGATCTTCAAGCGCGCCGCAAAGCGTTTCGGGGCCGATGCGCCGGCAGGCCTGCTGCAGGTGCTGATCGGCGACCGCGTCGCCGGCGAGGTGCTGGTCGACCATCCGAAGGTGCCGTTGGTTTCGGCCACCGGCTCGACCCGCATGGGCCGCGAGGTCGGTCCTCGGCTCGCCAAGCGCTTTGCCCGCGCGGTGCTCGAGCTTGGCGGCAACAATGCAGGCATCGTGACGCCCACCGCCGATCTCGACATGGCGCTGCGCGCGATCGCCTTCGGCGCCATGGGCACCGCTGGCCAGCGCTGCACGACACTGAGACGCCTGTTCGTGCATGACAGCGTCTATGACGCGCTGCTGCCGCGGCTGAAGAAGGCCTATCAGAGCGTCTCGGTCGGCAATCCGCTGGAAGGCAAGGCGCTGGTCGGTCCGCTGATCGACAAAGCGGCCTTCGACAACATGCAGAAGGCGCTCAAGGAGGCCGAGGCGCATGGCGGCAAGGTGACGGGCGGCGCGCGCGTCGAAAACGGTCATCCGGACGCCTATTACGTGCATCCGGCGCTGGTCGAGATGCCCAGCCAAGTCTCGCCGGTGACGGAAGAGACCTTCGCCCCGATCCTCTACGTGATGAAATATTCCGATTTCGACGAAGCGCTCGAATTGCACAATGCCGTGGGCGCCGGCCTGTCGTCGTCGATCTTCACCCGCGACCTGCAGGAATCGGAGCGCTTCCTCGGCGTCGACGGCTCGGACTGCGGCATCGCCAACGTCAATATCGGCACCTCGGGCGCCGAGATCGGCGGGGCTTTCGGCGGCGAGAAGGAGACCGGCGGCGGCCGCGAGAGCGGCTCGGACGCCTGGAAGGCCTATATGCGTCGCGCCACCAACACGGTGAATTTTTCCAAGGCGCTGCCGCTCGCGCAGGGCGTCTCGTTCGACATCGATTGAAGGCGCGGTCCTTAGCGGCTCAGCGGTTCACCGTTTTACGAAAACGGCGAACCGCTCCACTGCTCGTATCAGCTCGCACCTTTCGCTTAAAGCATGTCTCCCGAAAGTGGGAACCGGTTTCGGGATAAAGACATGCGTAAAACCAAAAGGCCTAAAGCGCATGGAGCGAATCCAAAGGATCGCGACGCGCTTTAAGCGGTCAGTCCACGCAAGTAGAAGGCGTGCACGCTGCCGTGACGCCAGACAGTCTCTGACGCTTGCGCAGTGTCGGCTTCTCATAGGTTTTTTTCATGTAATCCCCCATTGCCCAATATGCACAGCATGACGACGTCTCCACGCCCGTAGCGTCAAGATGGTTGTCTCCCGCGCGGAAACGCCGCCCCTCAGAACGCCTGTCCCGTCGCCGGGTCGAACAGGCGCAGCGCGTCCGGGTCGAACACAAAAGCGCATGGCTGACCTTTGGCAAGGCGAGCTTGCGGCGGCAGGGTTGCCGTCAATTTCTGCGACCCGACCCCGGCGGTGGTGACTTGCTCAGGCCCGGTCAGTTCGACGACCTCGATCTCGACCGGAAGCGACAAGTCGGCGCTGCTGCCTGGCCCGAGGCCGAGCGCTTCGGGCCTGATGCCGACGACAACCGAAGCACCGTTGCGGACCGCTCCCGCATAGCGTGCCGGCAGCGCCAGCCGCGCATCCGTGCCGACGATGACGAGCTTGCCGTCCTCGAGCGTCGCTTCCAGCATGTTCATCGCCGGCGCGCCGACGAAGCCGGCGACATAGACCGTCGCCGGCTCGTTGTAGATTTCTTCCGGGGGGCCCAGCTGTTCGATGCGGCCGTCGCGCATGACCGCAATCCGCGTCGCCAGCGTCATCGCCTCGATCTGGTCATGGGTGACGTACACGACGGTGGTCTTGAGCATCTCATGCAGACGCTTCAGCTCGGTGCGCATTTCCAGGCGCAGCTTGGCGTCCAGATTGGAGAGCGGCTCGTCGAACAGGAAGACCTGCGGCTTGCGCACCAGCGCCCTGCCGATGGCGACGCGCTGGCGCTGCCCGCCGGACAACTGGCCGGGCTTGCGGTCGAGCAGGGTCTCGATCTGCAGGAGCTTCGCGGTTTCGCGCACCGCCTTGTCGCGCTCGGTGGCGGGAACCTTGCGCATCTCCAGGCCGAAGCCGATGTTGCGGCTCACCGTCAGGTTCGGATAGAGCGCGTAGGACTGGAAGACCATGGCGATGTCGCGGTTCTTCGGATGCACGCCAAGCACTGAACGGCCGCCGATCAGCACGTCGCCGCTGGTTGCTTCGGCAAGACCGGCGATGATGTTGAGCAAAGTGGACTTGCCGCAGCCGGACGACCCGAGCAACACCAAGAACTCGCCGTTTTCGAGCGCGATGTCGATGCCTTTCAGCGTCTCGACGCTGCCGTAACTCTTGCGGACGTCGCTGATCTCAAGCGCGCTCATGGACGGCATCCTCGAATTGGGTCGGCCCGCCATAGTCGCGGGGCAAGGTTGAGATGGCGCGCGAAGCCACCCGGATGGCGGCGGACAGGCACTTTTCAAGGGAGCGTCCCTGTGCCAGGGCGGCCAGGAAGGCGGCGTTGAAGACGTCGCCGGCGCCGATCGTGTCGACGACAGCGACGCGCGGTGCCGGCACTTCGATGACCTCGCCGTCGGGGCCGATGGCGATCGCGCCGTCCGGTCCGCGTTTGACCACGACGGTCGCCCCTGCCTTCATGCCGTCGCGGATCTTGCGGGCCGCTTCCGCCGGGTTTGCCAGGCCGGCCAATGTCGTCGTCTCGACCTCGTTGAAGAGCGCCAGTTCGCAGCGCGACAGCCAGCCGCGCGCCGCCGCGCAATTCGCCTCGGTCCAGCCGTCGATCGGCCATCCCGTGTCGAGCGCGACGGCGATGCGGTTCGCTTCGGCCCAGTCGAAGAGCGCGCCATAGTCGCGCGTAAGATCGTCGGTGAGAAAGGAACCGCTGAGCAGCGCATAGCCGCCGGCGAGGCGGTTGCCGTCGAGCACCGAAAGCACATCGTCCAGGCTGAAACGGGGCAGGTGGCCGCGCGTGGTGAAGAAGGTGCGCTCGCCATCAGGATGGGTCATGCCGACCGACAATGTGGTGCCTTCGGGACGAACCGGCCATTTCTTCGCGCGGTGCCCGAACGCCTCGCGCAGCCAGCGGCCGAACTGGTCGTCGCCGAGATTGGCGGCGATCTCGAAGTCGATGCCCAGCGCCTGCCAGGCAAGCGCGGTGTTGCCGGCCTGGCCGCCGACGCGCAAATCGTCATGATCGACGACGGTCTCGGTGCCGGCCTTCGGCCACGGCGCGACCGGGCCGACGATCAGGTCGACATTGACGTTGCCGATCACCGCGAGCGGCCGCATCATTCGCTCCGGGTGATCTTGGTGGTGCGCACCGGCGTTCCGGCATTCTCGACGCGGCTGTCGGCGAAGGCGATCATCAGGCGCTGCGCAACCGGCAGCATGGCGAAGATCGCCGCCAGTCCGGAGGCGGGTTTGAAGACCAGGGTCACGGCGCCCGCGACCGGCGGCTTGCCCGAAGCCTCGAACACGATCAGCGGCGCGCCGGTCTCGACGACGGACAGGGCCATCGCGGTGACGAGGTCGGCGGTCGGATCGTTGCCTCGGAAAAGGACGACACCGATCTTCGGCCCGAGCATTTCCATCGGCCCGTGGCGAAGCTGGCCGCCCTCGAGGGAAAAGCAGGGCAGGCGCGACAGTTCGGTGAAGCCGAGCGCAAGCGCTTCAGCCACGCCTTGCAGCTTGCGGCCGGAGGTGACGATGGTCGCGACCTTGCTCAGCGCCGCCAAGGCTGCATCGATCTCGACCGTTTCAGGCGCCTTGAGCGCTGCGAGCGCGGCGGCGGGGTCTTCGCCAAGCGCTGCGAGGATCGCCAGATGTAGCGCGAAGGTCACTGTCAGGCTGCGGGTCGCGGCAAAGGCGAGCTCGGTGCCGCCGGCGCCAACGAGACAAGGGACCGTGCGGCCAAGGAACGAGCCGGCCTCCAGCGTCAGCCCGAAGGTGTCGGCCTGCGAAACCGCTTCGGAGAACCAGCGCAGCACCTCGGCGCTTTCGCCGGACTGCGAGGTCACGATCACCGACTTGCCGGCAAGCGGCAATGGCTGCCCGAGCTGCTCCGACAGCGGCAGCGCGATGGCGTCGATGCCATGCGCGCGATAGAGCGGCTCGATGGCGCGAGCGACGGCATGCGAGGCGCCCATGCCGAGCAGGACGAGGCGGCCGGTGTTCCTGATCGAAGCGGCGACCTTGGCGGCTGCCTCCCGATTGCTCTCGAACGAGGCGAGCGCATCCTCATGCTGGCGCGCCATCTCGCGGTCGATCGCAAGCAGGCCGGATGGACGTGGTCTTTGAGCAGTCATCATTATCCTTTCACGCCGCCGCTGGTGAGGCCCGAGATCAGCGCGCGCTGCATGACGAGGCCGATCAGCACGGGCGGCAAGGCCGCAAGCACGCCGGCGGTGGCGATCAGTCCGTAATCGGAGACACGGCCGCCGGCGAGATCGGCGATGGCGACGGTCAGTGTCTTTGCCCGCTGATCGGAGGTGAAGAGCAGGGCATAGAAGAACTCGTCCCAGGCGAGCAGCACGGCAAACAGCGCCGATGTCGCGACCACAGGCGCCGCCAGCGGCAAGGTTATGATGCGCCAGGTCTGGAGCAGCCCCGCTCCGTCGATCATCGCCGCGGCCTCGATCTCGCGCGGGATGGAATCGAAACCCGATTTCATCAGCCAGGTGGTGAAGGGCGCCAGGATGGTCAGATAGATCAGCGCCAGGCCGAAGACGTTGTTGAGCAGGCCGAGCCAGGACAGGCCTATATAGAGCGGCACGGAGAGCGCCACCGGCGGCAGCATATAGGTGGCGATCACCATCGACAGCGACCAGCCGACCGAAGGCGTGCGCGAGACGGCCCAGCCGGCCGGCACGGCAAGGACGATCGCAGCCAGGGTCGCCATGCCGGCGACTTCCAGGCTGTTGCGCAACGACGACGTGAAGGCCGCGCCGGCGCTGTTTTCGGCCGTCGACAGGAGTTGCGCGTAGCGCGAGAAGTCGGCCGCCTGCGGCCACCAGCGTAGCGGCTTGGCGGCGAGGTCGGCCGCCGGCGATATGCTCATGACGAAGAGCCAGGCGAGCGGGGCCAGGATCACGGCGGCAAGCAGGAGGGCGCAAACGTAGACGAAGGCGGTGAAAACCGGGTTCTTGCGTTCCATCAGGTAGCGCTCCCCGCGGTCTTCCTCACCAGCGCCGCATAGGCAACGGCGAGAACGGTGACGAGCAAGGTGACGATCAGCGCCAGCGATGCGCCGGAGCCGGCGCGCTGGAAGGAGAAGGCCTCCTGATAGACGAGGATCGATAGCGAGCGCGTGCTGTTGGCCGGACCGCCGCGGGTCATGACCCAGATGATGTCGAAGACCTTGAAGGCCTCGATGGTGCGCAGCACCAGCGCCACCATCAGCGGGCCGGCGAGATAGGGCAGGATGACGAAGCGGAAGCGGTTGAACGGCCCGGCGCCGTCGACAAGCGCTGCGGCGGTGATGTCGCGCGGCACGGCCTGCAGGGCGGCGAGCGCAATCAGCGCCACAAGCGGAAAATTCTTCCAGCAGTCGGCGACGATCAGCGCCGCAAGCGCCGTGCCCGGTTCGCCCAGCCAGGAGCGATAGTCGTCGATCAGGTGGAGCTGCGTCAGCGCCGCATTCAGCGCGCCATATTCCGGATTGTAGATCAGCCGCCAGAGCGTGGCGTTGACGACGGTGGGCAGCGCCCAGGGCAGGATCATCAGCCCGCGCAGCACGGCGCGGCCACGGAATTCTTGGTTGAGCAGAAGGGCCGCCAGCACGCCAAGCACCATCTCGGCGGCGACCGAGACGACCGCGAACCAGGTGGTGGTCGAGAGCGTGCGCGTGAAGTTCGAACTCGTCAGCATTTTGGTGTAGTTGTCGAAGCCGACGTAATTGCCTGCCGTGCCGACCAGCTGGGCGTCGGTGAAGGAAAGCCTGACCGTATCAACCAATGGCCAGCCGATGACGGCGACCATGATCACCAGCAGCGGCAGCATCAACAGCCACGCGCGAGTCGTCATCCAGGTGCCTGACATCAGAGGCGCCTCTTTTCCTTCATCCGGTCAGAAATAGCACGGGCGGCGCTCGTGGATGAGGCCGCCCGCGTCGAGGAACGCCAGATCAGAGGCCGCTGTTTTCGGCGGCGGTCTTGAGCGCGTCTTCCGGCGTCGTCTGGCCAAGCAGCGATTCCTGGATCGCCTGCTGCAGGGCCGTCGACAGCTGCTGGTATTTCGGCGTGGTCGGGCGCGGATACATGGCGGCGAGACCGAGCTTGGCGGCGGCGATCAGCTCTTCCTGGCCCTTGGTGACGGCCGGATCGTCATAGGACGAGGCCCAGATCGGCAGAGAGAGCTTGGCATACTGGTTCTGCGTCGCCTGCGAGGTCATGAACTCGATGTATTTCCAGGCTTCGTCCGGGTGCTTCGACACCGCCGTGATGCCAAGACCCATCGAGCCGTTGACGGCCGAGACCTCGCTGGTGCCGGCGACGCCGGGCGCCGGCACGACGCCGACCTTGCCGGCGACCTTGGAGTCCTTCGGATCGTTGGCCATGTTGTACATGTAGGTCCAGTTCAGCGCGAAGGCCGCGTCGCCGTTCTCGAACACCTTGCGGACGTCCTCTTCAAGGAATTCCTTGGAGTTCGGATTGGTGAGGCCCGATTTGTAGCTGTCGACCATGTATTTCAGCGCCGATAAGCCACCGCCATTCTGGAAGTCGGGCTTGCCGTCCTTTAGGAAGTCGCCGCCATAGGCGCTGACCAGCGTGGTGTAGTCGCAGACAGCGGCTTCAGCCTGTGACCAGCTCCAGGCGATCGGCGTCTTCAGCAGCCCCTTGTCCTGGATGATCTTGGCCTGCTGGCCGAGTTCTTCCCAGGTCTTCGGCGGCGCCTTGATGCCGGCCTTTTCCAGGATTTCCTTGTTGTAGAACAGGTATTTGGTGTCGAGGATCCACGGCATGCCATAGTACTTCCCGTCATATTGCACGGTGGTCCAGGCGCCGGGCAGCACGCCCTTCTTCATGTCGTCGGTGATCTTCGAGGATACGTCGACCAGCACCTTGTTGGTCGCGTATTCGGCCGGCCAGATCACGTCGAACAGCACCACGTCATAGCCACCGCCCGAGCCTTGGGCGAGCACGGTCTTGTCGTGCAGGCCTTCATAGGGAACGAATTCGAGGTTCACCTTGATGTCGGGGTTGGCCTTGGTGAAGGCCTCCGTCATCGAGCGCACGTCGGCCTCGCTATAGGCGGCCTGCGCCATGAAGAGGGCGTTCAAGGTGGTCTCGGCGAAGGCGTGGGGGACGAACAGCCCGCCGACGAACACCGCGCCCAGAAGTGTCTTACCGATCGATTTCAGCATTTGTCTTTCTCCCATTTCGACAGCTGCAAGTGGGCGGCGAAGCTTATGCCGCCGCTTTCTCGAATTGCATCGCGTGTGACCGGATCTGTCCTGAACGGCGCGCGGCGGGAGCTTGAGGCTTTGCCGTCTTCTTGTGGAGCCGCCCGGGTTTCACCTATTAAGTCAATTCGCTTGACTTAATTAGTCGATCAATCCTTTAATCGAGTCAAGAGGGGAAAAGACGGTGCACGATATCAGCCCGATCCGCGCCAAGAGCGGCACCAACCAGGAAGGCACCAGCGCGCACAACCGCCGTGTCATGATCGAGGCGCTGCGGCTCAACGGCGCGCTGTCGCGTGCCGACCTGGCGCGGGCGACGCAGCTTACCAAGCAGGCGGTTTCCAACATCATCGAGGATCTCGAGCGCGATGGGCTGGTTGTCGCGCTGGAAGCGGTGCGCAAGGGCAGGGGGCAGCCCTTCACACCATACCGGCTGGTGCCCGAGGGCGCCTTCGCCATCGGGCTGCAGATCGACCGACATTTGACGCGCGTGGTGGTGGTCGACCTCGTCGGCAAGGTCATCGCGCGCGCCGAGGCAGGTCTGCCGCTCGACGAGCCATCAGCCGGCGTCAAGACCATCCTCGGCCTGGTCGACCGCGTCAGGCGCGAGCTGGCTTCCTTGTTCGCCCAGCCCGAGCGGCGGCTGGTCGGCCTTGGCGTCGCCATGCCGGGGCCGTTCGGCGTAAGGGAATCCGACGACACATGGATGATGCCTGCCTGGCAGCAATTCCCGCTGCTCGAGACGCTTGCCGCCGGCACCGGACTGAATGTCGGGCTGCAGAACGATGCGGCGGCCTGTGCAACGGCGGAGCGCATCGTCGGCGCCGCGCATGGCGTCGATCACGCGGTCTGCCTGTATGTCGGCTACGGCATAGCCGCCGGGCTGATCCTCAATGGCGAGCTCTACAATGGCGGCAGCGGCAATGCCGGCGAGATCGGCAGGGCGCTGCTGTCGCCGGCCGGTCCAGGCTCGACGCCGTTGGAGCACCGCGCCTCGCTCGCCTCGCTCTACCAGCATCTCGGCCTCGATCCCGCCGAAAGGGGGCTTTACGAGAAGCTCGGCGCGCTGGCGCTCGCGCAGGACGCAAGGGTCATGAGCTGGGTCGAAAGAGCCGCGTCCGACCTGCGCTGGAGCGTGCATCTGATCGAAACGATCTTCGATCCGCAAACCGTCATCCTCACCAGCACCGCGCCCGAGGCGCTGGCCCGGCTTCTGCACCAGGCCATGCATCCGCTTCTGCCGTCGATCGCGGATCAGCCCGCCCGCCGCCTGCCGCGGCTGCAACTGGGCACCACCGATCCCTGGGCGATCGCGGTGGGCGCCGCGGCCGAACCGATCAGCCGGGCCTTCGATCCGCGCTTTTCCGCCATCCTGAAGGCCGGATAGAAAGCGGAAGGCGGCTCAGCTGGTCGTCACGCTGGCGGCGAAAGCCGCGTCGATGATGGCGAGCTTGACCGCCTGCGCGGTGAGGTACTCGCTGTAGAATTCGTTCGAAATCCACATGACGGAATGGCCGCGCCGCCCAAGCCAGCCGACGCTGCCGAGCGCCTCGGCGTCGCGCAGCTTGCGCGCAAGGTGGGTACGCGACAGCTTCAGCCACCTGGAGAAGTCGCCGATCGACAGCACGCCAGTCGGAATGCGCTCCTGGCCGGCATCCTGTGGGTCGACGCCGGCGATCAGCCAATCCATGACGACGCCGCCATTGTTGAGCCATGTGAACAGCGAAAAAGTCTGTTGCGGCTCCCGCACCGGCACCGAGGAGATCAGCCCATCCGCGATCAGCGGCTGCAACCGCACCAACATTTGCGGCCGTGCCTGGAACATTTGCAGCCGGCTCCCGCCGTCAAGAGCATCAAGCGTGCTCAGATGCATATGAATCCAGCCGATCAACGGCTCCAGGGTTATGGCGGGCAGGTGCAAGGGGCGAATGCGGCCGTCGTCGGCCATTGGACCGACTTCGATGAAATTATAGTGCTGCATTTCCTTGATGAAGGCATGGGCAGTGTTTCGGCTTGCAACTGCATGCTGAACGGTGACGTCGACAAAACGCGCCGCCGTCAGTTCCTTCCGGTAGTCGCTGGGATCCCTGCGGAAATGCAGGGCAAGACCGATATGCGCCATCAGCCAGCGCTGCTGGGTGGCAAAGACCGAGGACGCGCGCGGGTTTCCTTCATAGGCCTGCTGCATCGCCCGGGCCTGTGCCTGGACGGCGGCATTCAGCGCCGGATGACCGACAATGTCTTCGCAGTTCAGCGCCATCCCCCCAGACTCCGCCAAATATCGCAGTGTGCGGATGCGGATAGCAGTTTTGGCCGGCGCCTGCCAGCGCAACCAGCGGTATTTGTCGGCTGGGTCCGAGAAGCGACCGTTGCGCCAGTCAGCTCTCGTCCGCCTGGGACAAACTGTCGTCGAAAGCCAGGTCGACTAGGGCGAGCTTGGACGTCTGCATGACCATGTATTCGTCGAAGAACTGGCGTGAAACCCACATGACGGAATGACCGCGCTGGCCGACCCAGCCGATGCTGCCAAGCGCCTCGGCATCATTGAGTTTCCGCGCCAGGTGGGTGCGTGACAGCTTCAGCCAGTGCGCGAATTCGCTGACCGAGATGACGCTGGTCGGTATCCTGTCGAGATGAACGTCCTCCGGATCGATACCGGACATCAGCCAGTCCATGACGATGCCGCCATTGTTTAGCCAGATAAACAACGAGAAAGTCCGCCCAGGCTCCCGCACGCCCTGGCTGGCCAGCAATCCATCGGCGATGAGCGGCTGCAGCCTGGACAGCATCCCGGGTCGATCGAGGAAAGTTGTCAGCCGGTTTCCGCCATCTATGCGGTCGAGCGTCCTCAGATGTGCGTGGATCCAGCCGGTGAAGGTTTCGATGGTGCCTTCGGTGACCCGCATGGGGTGGGCGCGGCCGTCACCGCTGGCCGAAATATACTCGACGATGTTGTAGCGAAGCATCTCCTTGACGAAGGCCTCGGCCGTGTTGCGGCTGGCAAGGGAATAGCGGCGTACGACCTCGATGAACCGCGCCATCGTCATGTCGGAGCGGCGGTCATTGGGATCGCGCCGGAAATGCAAGGCCAGACCGGCGTGACCGAGCAGCCAGCGCTGCTGGGTGGCGAACACGGCAGCCAGCCGCGGGCTTGTTTCGTATATGTGGATGAGCGCGCGCGCCTGCTCCTGGATGCAGCGAAGCGCTGCCGGATGACGGGCTATCTCTGCGGCACTCAGCGGCATTTCCTGCGGCACTCCAGGCGATTTTCGAAGAACGGCAAATGAAGATTCCCAGTGTTCACCGGTTGTGTCCAGTTGCCTATTGGAACAACGAACGATCAAGCGGCGCGTTTGTTGCTAACTCGTTGCATCGGTTCGGGAAACCCGTCCCAATAATAGTCCGGCCCGCATCCCTGCGTTGAATAGGCGAGTCCGGTCAAGCAGGCATAGGTTCCGCGCCATCGGGGCTGCGGGGAGCGCTTTCCCGGGAAAAAATGAACAAGGACAGGGTCTGGCGCCCGATGCGCGGTGGCAACTGAAGTTCTCGTGTGGACTTTGCAGCGAGGAAGCGGCTACCTATCGTGATGCCTTGACGCCATTTGCCGAGGCCGCCCGGGTGAAATGATGCCGAGAACAATCCGGACACTGACCGCCAGCGAAGTGGAAACGCTCGTCGACTGGGCGGCTGGAGAGGGCTGGAACCCGGGCATCGGCGACGCCGCGGCGTTCCGGACAGCCGATCCCGACTGTTTCATCGGCGCTTTCGTCGATGGAGAGATGGTGGCCGGCATTTCGGCCGTCGCATACGGCACGGGCTTCGGCTTCATCGGCCTCTATATCTGCCGGCCCGACCGGCGCGGCGAAGGCCATGGCAAGGCGGTCTGGGATGCCGGCATGGCACGCCTCGGCGACCGCATCATCGGTCTCGACGGGGTGGCCGAGCAACGGGCCAACTACCAGCGCATGGGCTTCGTGCCCGTCTACGAGACCGTGCGCTACAGCGGTCGCCCCGCCGGATTGCCGGGGGGAAGCGACATACGGCCAGTGATGGCCGGCGACATGGCCGGGATACTCGCCTATGATCGCAAGCGTTTCCCGGCGCCGCGGGAAGCCTTCCTCCGGGAGTGGCTGCGGCAGCCCCGGAT
The DNA here is from genome assembly GCF_003952425.1 of Mesorhizobium sp. M2A.F.Ca.ET.046.03.2.1. Taxonomy (NCBI): domain Bacteria; kingdom Pseudomonadati; phylum Pseudomonadota; class Alphaproteobacteria; order Hyphomicrobiales; family Phyllobacteriaceae; genus Mesorhizobium; species Mesorhizobium sp. M2A.F.Ca.ET.046.03.2.1. The sequence goes on from NZ_CP034449.1 coordinate 4,987,870, forward strand.
TGCGCTGCTCTGTGGCGGATCGGCCGGCATTGCCGGCTACGGCGTGGCCCGCCGATGCCGGGAAGGCTTCAAGGTCGGACCCCTGTTTGCCGACAGGACGGACCTTGCCCTGGCATTGCTGGCGGACCTTGTGGGCAGGATCGGCAACGATACATTGCATATTGACGTGCCGGCCAGCCAGGTTCAATTCACCGCCATGCTTCAGGCCGCCGGCTTGGTCCCGGGCTTTGCGACGACACGCATGTACAAGGGCGGCAAACCCGGTAACGCCCCCTCTACAGTTTTCGGCATCACGACGCTCGAGCTGGGATGATCGGGGGCCGGCGAAGCCGCTGAGGTCATTGTTTTGCCTCGCTGTCCATGCGACAGGGCCCCATGACATGATCTAGGGACATTGTGTGCCTTGCCGGGCGCTGCGTGGCGTGGAGGTTGTCAAATGGCTGGCAGGACGGTTCTGATCGCCGGTGGCGCCGGGGGCATGGGGCTTGCGACCGGACTGCGCCTCGCGGCCGACGGTGAGCGGATCGCGCTCGCCGACCTTCCCGGTCCCAAGCTCGACGCAGCCGTGGCCAAGATTGTCGCGACCGGGGCGGATGCGGTGGGTTTGCCGCTCGACATCCGCTCCGTCGCTGCCTGCCGCGACGTGGTGGCCAAGGCCAGGAACTGGGGCGGCGGCATGGACATCCTGGTCAACGCCGCCGGCGTCTGGCTCGAGGGGCCGGCGAGCGGGGTCGAGGAAGATCAGTGGGACCTTGTGCTGGACGTCAATCTCAAGGGAGCGTTCTTCCTGATCTCGGCGGCTGTCCCGCATCTGGCGGCGGCGCAAGGCGTGATCGTCAACATTGCGTCCGACGCCGGGCTCGTCGGCAACAATGGGGCGGCCGTCTATTGCGCCTCGAAGGGCGGGCTGGTTCTGCTGACCAAGGCACTCGCGCTGGAACTCGCCCCGCAAGGCATCAGGGTCAACGCCGTTTGCCCCGGCGATACGGCAACGCCGATGATCGAATATCAGGCCAGGACCTATGGCGGGGACGATCCCGACGGCTACAAGCGCCGGCTTCTCGGGCACTATCCGCAAGGGGGCAAAGCAAGGTTCATTCAGGTGGAAGAGATCGCATCCTTCATCCACTACCTCTGCCAGCCGGGCTCGGCGCCGATCACCGGGGCCGCGCTGTCGATCGATTTCGGCGTCAGCGCCGGCTATTGAAAAAGCCTGGGCAGTTTCATCGCGGGCATGATTGCCCGCGTCGACATGCCGGCATTCCAATCGTGGAGAGGAAATGATCGTGTTCCGCAAATCCCGCAGGGCGCTGGTGACCGGCGCGGGCGCCGCCGACGGCATCGGCGTAGCGGTCGCGCGTGCGCTGGGCGAGGCCGGCCTTTCGGTCGTCATCACCGCTTCGTCCGCGCGCGTCGAACAGCGGGCCGGGGAACTGCGGGCGGAGGGGCTCGATATAAGCGCCGTTGTGGCCGACCTGACGGTTTCGGGCGATGTCGAGCGCTTGTGCTCGCAGGCCGGCGAAATCGACGTCCTCGTCAACAATGCCGGGATGGGCACGGTCGCGCAGCCGGCGTTGCAGCGGCGGTTTCTCGACCTCAGCGAAAGCGATTGGGACCGCGGCATCGACGTCAGCCTCAAAACCGCGTTCCTGAGCACGCGCGGATTCCTGGCCGGCATGGTGCAGCGCTGCCATGGGCGCGTGGTCAACATGGCTTCGGTGACCGGACCTTACGTCTCCAATGAAGGCGAGGCCGCCTATTCGGCGGCGAAGGCCGGCATGGTCGGGCTGACGCACGCGCTCGCCCTGGAGGTTGGCCGCAGCGGTGTCACGGTCAACGCCGTGGCGCCGGGCTGGATCACGACCGGCGCATCGACGCCGGAGGAACTCGCCGCTGCCCGCAACACGCCGCTCGGGCGCGCGGGCAGTCCCGAGGAAGTCGCCGCCGCCGTGCTGTTCCTGGCGTCGGACGGAGCCAGCTATGTCAACGGCGCCGTTCTCGTCGTCGACGGCGGCAACATCCTGCAGGAACGCAAGGGATGAGCGCTGGGATGCGCGAACGATGGTCAGGAGCGGCACTGTCGCCTATATAGGCGCTTTTTTCAGCCTGATCGCCGTTCCGTGACCCCTGCCGCCCGCCTGCAAGCCACAATCGAACTTATGGATGAAGTCGATAGCGTCGCGCGTCCCGCGGATGCTGTCGTCTCGGCGTGGTTTCGGGCTCGGCGCTATATCGGCGACAGGGACCGTGGCCAGATTTTGGAGTTGCTTTATGCGCTTCTGCGACACCATGCACGGCTTGGTTGGTGGCTGGCCAGGCATGGGCGCGAGGATAGGCCCCGCAACCGCCTGCTCGCGTGGCTCACGCTGAAGGAAGGCGAGACGGCCGATCAGATCAAGCGCCTGTTCAACGGGGCGAAATTCGCGCCTGCCATCCTGACGGATCACGAGCACGCGCTGCTGGTCAAATTGCGGGGAGGCACGATCGACCATCCCGGCATGCCGGAAGAGGTGCGCCTTGAATGCCCGTCCTGGGCGGCCGATCCCCTGCGGCGCCGTTTCGGGGAAGCGTTCGGCCAGGAGATGTCCGCGCTTCTGGCGCCGCCGCCCCTTGATCTGCGCGTCAACCCGATCAAGTCGACGCGCGAGGCCATGCTCAACGCGCTGAAGGATCTCGGCTTGCGGGCGCAGCCATCTGCCATCGCTCCTTACGGCATTCGTGTGCATGAACGCCCCTCGCTGGCGAGCCTGCTGATGCTCAGGACCGGTGAGGTCGAGATCCAGGATGAGGGCTCGCAGCTTGTCGCCATGCTGGTCGATGCCCGGCCGGGCGAGCGCGTGGTCGATTTCTGCGCCGGAGCCGGCGGCAAGACGCTGGCGGTCGCCGTGCAGATGAACAACAAGGGCCATGTTGTCGCCTGCGACGTCCTGGAAGGCCGTTTGAAGCGCGGCGCCGAGCGCTTCCGGCAGGCAGGATTGCACAATATCGAGACACGGCTCCTGGCCGGCGAAACGGATCGGTGGATCAAGCGCCACAAGGGCGGTTTCGATCGCGTGCTGGTGGACGCGCCATGCAGCGGCACCGGTACCTGGCGACGCAACCCCGATGCACGCTGGCGCGCGCAGGAGGAACAGGGTCTGGACAATCTCGTGTCGCTGCAGGCCCGGATTCTGGCGAGCGCGGCGCGTCTGGTGAAGCCCGGTGGACGGCTGGTCTACGCGACATGCTCCATGCTGTCCGAGGAGAATGAGGAACAGGTGGTAGCGTTCCTGGCGGCACATCCCGGTTTTCGTGTGGTGCCGCTTCACGAGGCCGCGCCGCAACTGACGAACTCATCTCATCCGGACTATCTGTCGCTGACGCCCGCGCGCAACGATACCGACGGCTTCTTTGCCGCAGTCATGCAGCGAGAAGGTGCGCTCCCAGGTGGGCGCCCATAGCCATTCGCGCGATCCATTTTTTTGAATGACCCGAATGGGGCCGAGAGCAGTCCGGCAGCGTTCGGACTGGCGAGCCGGGAAACCGACGTTCCATTCGGCGCACCACGCCGTCAGCATCGGAGCCATGCTCTGCTTGGCTTAAGGTAGGCAGACCTGCCTCGGGCTCTGTTCACTCCGTTGGCAGTGGCACAAGGTCGAGCTTCGGCACGATTTCCTCTGTCGCATCGTCAAGCGGTGGCGGTTCTTCTTCAGCTTCCTGCTTCGGTTCGACCATCAGCAGGCCTACCACGATCAGCGCTAACGAAACCCAGGTGAGCGCCGGTATCGCTTCGCCCAGCAGCAACATGCTCCACCCTATACCGGCCGCGGTTACGGCGTAGGCGTTCTGGCTTGCGAACACAGCACCTGTGCTGGAGATCAGCGCAATGAAGAGCAGCATGGCCAGATTGCCGGCAACTGCCATCAAAATGACAATGATGCCAAGCCTTCCGGTCAACAAACCAACCGGTATGAAATCCCCATAAAAGGCCGCGAGCGGAATCAGCATCAAAAGCGAAGCAACCAGGACCATGCCGAACATGGCGACGCTGTCGACGGCAGCGGGTTTGAACTCCGAAAGATAGATATCCTCAGTGGCATAAGTGACCGGGATCACAAGCGCGATGGCAAGCCACAACCAATTCGTGTTCATTTCCCCCGGCTCGCCAAAGAAAAGGATGATGACGATGCCGACGAGACCCAGTCCAAGCCCCAAGAACCGTTTCATGCTCGGCGCTTCGGTCCGCATCAAGGCCGCGAACAGGAATACGGCGAACCCTTCAAGTACGATGACGATGGAGACGATAAAGGCCGGAAGCTTGCTTGCCAGCCAATAGACCAGCACCTGATTGACCACCGAGCTGATGAACGCGAGGATGATAACGAACCGCCAATCCGAGCGCGTGAGAGCAGACAGCCTCGGCATGGTCCTGCGCTTGAGGCTAATCCCGAGGCAGAACGCAGCTCCGATGAGGTCAATAAGGATCGCTAGTCCAATCGGGTGAGCTTCAACGAGCGAAGCCATTTTCGACAGCGGGACGACAAGGCCCCACAGTCCTCCGCAGGCCAACAGCAGCAAGGCTCCGCGGAATGTGCGGATATTTTGCCGCATTTTGCGTTCGCGCTCGTAAACCTTTTGGGCCATCGTTGCGAACACACTGGCGAGCTTGCCCAGACCATCGGTTCGGGCTGCCACATCGCGGATGCCCAGCTTCGAAGGGTTGAACCTCCCACTTTCCAGGGTCGCGGCCGCTTTCGTCAACTTGGCTACCTGACGCAGATATTCCTTCTCTACGTCGCGCAGTCGCTTTTTCTCGATGCACGTGGAAATCCGCGCCTTGAGAAGCGCCAGCTCGAAATCCTTGGGCAAGAAATCCTCGGCGCCCAATTCAATCGCCTTCACGACGCTGCTCATCTCATCGTCGAGCCCGGAAATCACAATCACCGGCACATCCCGGGTCCGGGGCGAGCTCTTGAGGCTCGTCAGCACCTCGAAGCCGTCCATCACCGGCATCATGATATCGAGAAGAACAAGATCGAAATTTTCAACTGCGAGCAGATCGAGAGCCGCTCGCCCGTTCTCTACAGCCTCGGCTTCATGGCCGAGAGCCTCCACCGATTTTTTGAGCTTGATCCTTATGGTCCGAGAGTCGTCGACGATGAGAATTCGGCCAGGGTTGCTCACGCTAATTCCCCAGGTTGAAGATTGCTCGAAGCTCGCTGCTGGCGACGTCGAAGGCACGCTGTGCATCGCCGATCTCGGCAAGACTTGCGGGTTCGCCGCTTGCGCACCGCGCCTCCACCCCGGCGCAGATCTGGCTGAGATCAGTCGCACCCATATCCCGCGCATTCGATTTCAGGGAGTGGGCAGCCCGTCGGACGGCAGCGTGGTCGGAGGCCTGACATGACGACCACATGCCCTGCATGATGGATGGCCCTTCCTCCAAGAAGGACTCCACAAGCTCCAGAAGGTCGGCTTCCTCGCCACCGACAAGCTCACGCAGCTTGTCCAGCGCCCCTCTGTCGATCGCCACAACATCCCCCGATGTATGCTTCTTCGAACCAAAACCAGCGACAAAACATCTGCCGGCGCTGGCAAAAACGAGCGAAGTCGAACTCTCTGCTCCCCTTCTTTCAGAGTTCCATCGCGTTGAAAAGACAGATTATCGCACCAATGCTAAATTAGCGAGATCCCTATTCCCGGCGATGCTGCCGCGACGCTAATCTCGATTACTCCGACGCCGCTGTTCCACCTAGGGACGACCGGGCGCGCTGGCATCTTCAAATTCACCCGCTGCACCCCGCGAACCTTCACCCAAATTCACGACGGCCTTGTTCAGGGAGGCTATAAGATCTTCGACACGCAACGGTTTGCTCAGATAATCGTCCATTCCAGCATTCAGGTATCTCTCGCGATCACCCGCCATCGCGTTGGCGGTCAGGGCAATGATGAATGGTCGATGCACGGGTTCGGCATTGATACGGCGGATCAATCTTGTCGCTTCGAGCCCATCCATGTCAGGCATTTCGATATCCATTAGGATAACGTCATGGCTGCCCTGGCTGTAGGCAGCGATCGCCGACTGGCCGTCGATTGCCAGGTCCGGCTTATATCCCAAGCGCTCGAGCACCTTAGAGCCAAGCTTGCGGTTGGTGGCATTGTCGTCGACCAAAAGAATCTGCAGTGGAAACGTGTTCGCCATCGAACCGTCAAAAGCGGGAGCCTTCGGTTGATCGGCTCGGGTGGAGCGAGCCGGCGTTCCAACGAAGATCGACAGCAACGTATTGAGCAATGGAGAAGGCTTGATCGGCTTGGATAGCGCGGCCGCAAACCGCAGACTTTCAATTTCCTTTTTCCTGTCCTCCGACATTGGCACCATGGAACTAAGTAGCACCAGCGGAACGCCTTCCATGCTTTCGAGCGCGCGGATTTTTCTAGCGAGTTCGATGCCATCCATGTCAGGCATGTTCATGTCGAGAACGATGACATCGAAGACTTCCCCTGCTTCAAGCCTTCGCAGTGCGTCGCGCGGGTGTTCGCTCGCCGACGCGACCATATTCCATGACTGCGCCTGCAGGGCCATGATGCGGCGGTTGGTTGCGTTGTCGTCCACGACCAGCAACCGCTTGCCTGCCAGTCCGACGGTAGCCGTCGGGGCGTTTGCTAATTGGCGCGATGCCACGGGCGCGCGAATCGTGAAGAAGAAAGTGGTGCCTTTTCCTTCCGCGCTGTCGACCCAGATCTCGCCGCCCATCAACTCTACCAGACGCCTGCTGATGGCCAAGCCAAGTCCGGTTCCGCCATAGCGCCTGGTCGTAGAAGCGTCGACCTGGCTGAAGGATTTGAAGAGCCGGTCCATCCGGTCGCCGGGGATACCGATGCCGGTGTCGCGAACCGAAAATTGGAGCGTGCAAATCTTCCCCTCGCCGTCCTCGTTTGAACCATGGCTTGTGGCTGCGGGCGCGATCGTCATCACCGAAAGGACGATCTCTCCCCGCTCAGTGAATTTGACCGCGTTATTAAGGAGGTTGATCAGCACTTGGCGAAGCCGACTACTGTCGGCAATTACCGCCTCCGGCGTACCGGGCTCGATCAAATAGCTCAGATCGAGCCCTTTTTCGGCCGTTCTCGGAGCTATTAGATCGATCGCACTTTCCAGGCAATCGCGCAATTCGAACTGCCGGGGATCGAGATCGATCTTGCCCGCCTCGACCTTGGAGAAATCGAGTATGTCATTGATGATGGTGAGCAGGGCCTCGGCGCTGTTGTTAATTGTCTCTCCAATTTCCCGCTGCTCGTCATCTAGTTTTGTCGCCAGGAGCAAGTTGCTCATTCCGATCACGCCGTTCATTGGCGTACGAATCTCGTGGCTCATCGTCGCCAGAAACGAACTCTTCGCCTCATTTGCCGCCTCGGCCGCCTCCTTTGCCTGCTGGAGAGCCAGGGACAACTGTTTGAGCTCAGTGAATAGTTGCGCGTTGTGCAGGGCAGAGCCCGCATTGGCGGCAATGGTGGAAAGCAAGCGGAGCGAGTCATCGGTAAAAATGCCCTCCCGCGTAGTGCTCTGAACACTGATAACGCCAAGCGTTCCTTGGGCCGTTTTGATCGGAACGCCGAGGTAGGACAAGGCATTCTTGCCGACGGGGGTGGCCCCGATCTGAGCCCCCCTTTTCGCCACATCCTGATTGATGAGCAGCGGCTCGCCGGTCTGTATGATCTTGCTCGTCAGTCCCTCGCCGAGCGTGAGCGTGGTGAAGGCCTCGCCAAACTGATAGGGGAAATGGATTAGCTTAGTTTCCGGATCGAGCAGAGCGACGTAGACGATATCGGCATCGAAGATTTCCTGCATCTGATTGCCGATCAGCTGGATCGTGCTTTCGAGTTCGGATTCCGCTATCAGCGCCTGGCTGACCATACTGATGGCGCCGAGCTCGGCAGCGCGAGCTTCTGTCACTCTCAGCAGACGCTGCGTTTCGTTAAACAGGCGGGCATTGGCTATGGCGACGACCATGTTGGAGGCAACCGTCTGCAGGAGGCGTACGTGATTTTCGTCAAACGCATTCTCCCGGTAGCTTTGTACACTGATAACCCCCAGCGTTCTTTCACCAGACTTGATGGGAACACCTATGTAAGATGCGGTCCTGTCCTTTTCGTCTGGAAAGAATGCACCAAGCTCTTTTCCTCCCTCGAGAGTCGTGAAGACTAACGGGCGCCCTGTATCTATGATTTTGGACGCTACACCCACGCCAAACGGAAATGGATCAATAACTCTATATTGCCTGAAGTATGCATAAGGCACATGGATCAGACCGGATTCCCTGTCATGCAGCAGAATTTCACTGACCTCGGTCCCGAAGGCCTCCCGCACCTTATCGCCTACAAGACGAATTACTGTATCCAGGTCTAGTGACTGTGTCATAGCCTCGCCAACGCTATTGAGAATAGCGAGTTCTGCCGCGCGGTCCTCGGTTACCTTCAGCAAGCGCCTGGTCTCGGTGAACAGCCTCGCCTTTTCAACTGCAATAGACGTCGCATTACCAATCGTGGTGAGCAGATTCACGTCCGATTCATTGAAGGCGTGCTCGTGATCGAGGTTTTGCAGGGAAATGACGCCCTTTGCCTGTCCTCCGATGATCAACGGTACGAACAGCCCCGACTTAGCTGCCTCACCCTGCAGCACGGGGTTGCCGTATTTCTCGGACGCAGTGATAGCATCATTGAGCAGCAATGGCTGCCCCGTATCCATGACATGTTTCCGAAAACCAATGAGCGGCATCGGTAAATCGGGGAAGCGAACGTTCCGCTCAATCGTATAAGGAAAATGCAGAAGGTTGTCGTCGGGATCGAACAGTCCGATATCCACCACCTGGGCATCGAAAATCTCATGAATCTGGTCGCCGATCTGGTCATATATCTCCTGCATTTCCAAATTGGAGACGAGCACTTCCTGAACGCCATTCACGAAGGCCAGTTCAGCATTACGAGCCTCCATCATTTTCAATAGGCGCTGGGTCTCGTCGAACAGGTGGGCGTTAGAGATAGCGACGCCCATGCTGGATGAAAGCCCCTGCAACAGACGCACATGATCTTCATTGAAGACATTCTTCTCGTAGCTCTGGACGCTGACGACACCCAAAGTCCTGTCGCCAGCGATGATTGGCACACCTAGGTAGGATTCGGTCCTGTCTTCCTCTGTAGGTATAAGTGCACCCGGAGCAACGTGTTGCTCAGTCGTACCCAATACCAATGGTTTGCCTGACAGTATGACCTTTGAGGTCAGCCCTTCGCCCATCGCAAATGGTTCGGGGTCCTGATAGCCCTTGTAAAATGCATAGGGTACGGTGATTAGGTCAGACTTCTCATCACGCAGGAGGATTTCGGTGACGTCCGTTCCGAATATTTCGCGCACCTTATCACCGACGATGCGTGTGACGGTCTTGACGTTCAGCGTCTTCGCCATTGCTTCGCCGACGCTGTTGAGAATGGCCAGTTCCTTTGCGCGGTCCTCAGATACTTTCAGCAGCCGCTGCGTTTCGTCGAAAAGGCGTGCATTGGCAATCGCAACGCCCATGCTTGATGACAAGCCTTGCAGCAGGCGCAAATGATCTTCGCCAAAGGCATTCTTTTCGTAGCTTTGAACACTGACAACGCCCAGGGTTCTGCCACCGGCGATGATTGGTACGCCGATATACGATTCTGACCGCTCCGCTTCGCTGAGGAAGATCGCACCGAACTCAATGGACTGTTCAGACGTCCCGAGAACCAGTGGTTTTCCAGAGAGGATGACCTTGGAGGTCAGCCCCGCGCCCAAAGTGAAAGGCTCGACGTCCTGGTACTCGCGGTAAAATGAATACGGGACGGTGATGAGATCAGAGGCCTCGTCGTGCAACAAAATTTCGGTTATATCCGCCCCAAATATTTCACGTACCTGATCGCCCACGATGCGGGTCACCGTCTTGACATTCAGCGTCTTTGCCATCGCTTCACCGACGCTGTTGAGGATGGCCAATTCCTTCGCGCGCTCCTCGGCGAGTTGAATCAGGCGCTTGTTTTCGGCGGAAAGTCGATCAAGCTCGATTGCCGCGTCAGCATAATTATTTTCCAGTTCGGCAATACGGCGATCTGCGGATGCCAGGCGACTTGCAAGATCGCTTCCCACCGAGCCCTGCATATTGGCTTCTCCCCAAAGGGCCTTCCGCCGGCTTCAGCGGAATGCTTCCCACCCGTATATTAGTAAGTAGTGTTGCACGACAGGCGCCCGATTGACAGACCGGCGAGGCGTGGCCTTGGGACAAGCTCCGCGGCTCGGCTTCCATGTCTGCTTCCAGGCGGCGGCAAAATTCCCTCCAGCGGCCGAGATGAGCGCAAAGCTGCCATGGCGTCTTTGGGGCCGGAAGCGGACGGTCCGGTTCTGGGACGACCTAGCGAGAAAGATGCCATTCCGCTGGTGCCCCCATCTTGGCCGCAACGACGTCGCTTGCCGTTGCCGGAAAAACAACCGCGGCGCCGCGTCGGCCGCCTTGCGCCAGCACCTGCCTCTTGACGCTTTCAGCCGTGATACGCTCCTACCAATCGGTCATCAGGGGTGTGTGGCTGAAGGCGGGTGACGAGCGTGGCGAATTTGGCTTGACGGTGTGTGTCAAAGGAATCCTGATTCCTTTAGATTGCGACTAGGCCTACCCGGTGGGGAGGCAGCCACAGGATGGACATTTCAGCCCATATGGAAAATGATCATGTGCCGTGCACAATATTGCAGTGCTCGGGTCTCGACGAAAAAGCCTGAGCGTAGAAGCGGATCAACCGACCTCCGGGTCCAGCGAGGGGGACGCAAATGGATACCACAGGCAATGGGCAATGGCGTTGCGACGTGGGCGAGCGACCCCGTCGATCGGCCGGCTGGCTTGCCTGCGCCACCGCGTCGGCGGCATTCCTGCTCGGCATGGCTTTCAGCAGCACTGCGTTTGCGCAGGACCAGCAGCTGCCCGTGGTGACGGCGGCCAAGCCGGTGGTGCGTGACATCATCGAGGACGACGAGTTCGTCGGGCGTTTCGAAGCCGTCGACCAGGTTGCCATCCGTTCGCGCGTCAGCGGCTATCTGGACAAGGTCAGCTTCCAGGACGGCGCACTGGTCAACAAGGGCGACCTGCTCTTCACCATCGACCAGCGTCCGTACCAGGCCGCTTATGATGCCGCCAAATCGCAAGTGGATGTCGCCAAGAGCCTGCTCGAATTCACCAAGATGCAACTGGATCGCGCCAACGAACTTGCCAAGACCGGCAACATCTCGCCCGCCACGGTCGACGACCGCCGGCGGGAATACCTTGCGGCGCAGGCGCAGATGCAGGGCGCGACGGCTGCGCTGACGACGGCCAGCCTGAACATGGAATTCACTGAGATCAAGGCGCCGTTGTCCGGCCGCATCGACCGCCGGCTGGTATCGGTCGGCAACCTCGTGCAGCCGGATTCCACCTTGCTGACGACCATCGTCACGCGCGACCCGATCGACTTCTATTTCGACGTCGATGAGCGTCTGTATTTCAGCTACGCCCGCGACGCGATGGCGCGTGGCGGCAGCATGCAGGAAGGCGCCGGCGGGCTCGATGTGCAGGTTCAGGTCGCCGACCGCGCGGAGGCGGTGGTCAAGGGCAAGCTCGATTTTGCCGAGAACCGGATCGACAACGCGACCGGCACAATGCGGGTTCGTGCGACGTTTCCCAACCCCGACGGCGTTCTCCAGCCAGGCATGTTCGGGCGCATCAACGTGCCGGGGTCGCTGCCGCATAGCGGCGTGCTGGTGCCTGACGAGGCGATCGGCGCCGATCAGGATCGTCGCATCGTGTTGCTGGTGGACGAGGCCGGAATGGTGTCGGCGAAGCCCGTGCGCACCGGACCGCTTCTCGACGGCTACCGGGTGATCCGCTCGGGCCTGACCGGCGCCGAGACGATCATCGTCAACGGGCTGATGCACGCAAGGCCCGGCACCAAGGTGAAGGTCGAGATGGTGACGTTGCCGCCCAAGGTCGAAACCGCCGGGTTGCAGCAATGAGGTTCGCGCATTTCTTCGTCGACCGTCCAATCTTCGCATCGGTCGTTTCGATCGTCCTGCTGATCCTCGGCGGGATTGCTTATACCCAGCTGCCGGTCGCGCAATATCCCGAGATCGCGCCGCCGACCATCGTCGTTCGCGCGCAGTATCCGGGCGCCGACGCCCAGACGGTCGCAGCGACGGTGGCAACGCCGATCGAGCAGGAGATCAATGGCGTCGAGGGCATGCTCTACATGTCATCCTATTCGTCGGGCGACGGGTCGATGGCGCTGACCATCACCTTCAAGCTGGGCACCGATCTCGACAAGGCGCAGGTGCTTGTGCAGAACCGCGTGTCGGTCGCCGAGCCGCGCCTGCCCGAAGAGGTCCGCCGCCTCGGCATCACCACCACCAAGAGCTCGCCCGACCTGATGATGGTCGTGCACATGCTGTCGCCCGACAATACCTACGACCAGCTCTACGTCTCGAACTACGCCCGCTCGCGGGTGCGCGACATACTGCTCAGGTTAGACGGCGTCGGCGACCTTATCATCTTCGGCGAACGCGAATATTCGCTGCGCATCTGGCTTGATCCGGAAAAACTGTCCGCCCTGGGAATGACCTCGGGCGATGTGGTGCAGGCGCTGCGCGATCAGAACGTCCAAGTGTCGGGTGGCTCGATCGGCGCGCCGCCGACGGGCACCGGCACGGCGTTCCAGTACACGGTCACCACGCAAGGCCGCTTCAACGACGCCCGCGACTTCCGATACGTGATCGTCAAATCGACCGACGACGGGCGCCTGATCGCGCTGCAGGACGTGGCGCGCATCGAACTCGGAGCCAAGGATTACGTCACCAACTCCTATCTCAACGGCAAACCGGCGGTCGCGCTCGCCATCTTCCAGCGGCCGGGCACCAATGCGCTCGCCGCGGCCGCGGAGATCCAGGACAAGATGAAGGAGCTTTCCCGCGACTTTCCGAAGGGGTTGAACTACGACATCGTCTACAATCCGACCGAGTTCGTCGCCGAGTCGATCCAGGAGGTCTACAAGACGATCCTCGAGGCGATGCTGCTCGTCATCATCGTCATCATCGTCTTCCTGCAGTCGTGGCGCATGGCGATCGTGCCGATCGTGGCGATCCCCGTGTCGCTGATCGGCACCCTGGCGGTGCTTTACGCCGCCGGCTTCTCGCTCAACATGCTGACGCTGTTCGGCCTCGTTCTGGCGATCGGCATCGTCGTCGATGATGCGATCGTCGTGGTCGAGAACGTCGAGCGCAATATTGCCAGTGGGCTGGCGCCCAATCCGGCGTCGCACCTGACAATGAACGAAGTCGGAACGGCCATCATCGCGATCTCGCTGGTGCTGATAGCCGTGTTCGTGCCGACAGCCTTCATCCCCGGCATTTCCGGGCAGTTCTACCTGCAGTTTGCGATTACCATCGCGGTCTCGACGGCGATATCGGCATTCAATTCGCTGACGCTTTCGCCAGCTCTGGCCGCACTGCTGTTCAAGCCGCACCATGCCGCGGCGGCGGCGCCGCGCTTTTTCCTGGCGCGGTTCGGACGGGCGCTCGCCGACGGCTTCAATCGCGGCTTCGACAGGGTCGCCCATTGGTATTCCAGCATCATTCGCGTGCTGGTCGGCTCGCGGATAGCGATCACCGCCATGCTGGCCGTTTTCGCGGCCCTGATCTACGCCACGGTCTACATGGTGCAGACGGTGCCGCGCGGTTTCATTCCGTCGCTCGACCAGGGCTATGCGATCGTCGTCGTCCAGTTGCCCGACGGCGCCTCGCTGTCGAGGACCGATGCGGTCATCCAGCAGGCGTCGCAAATCATCCAGAAAACCCCAGGCGTCGACTACGCAGTCGCGTTCGCCGGCTTCTCCGGCGCGACCTTCACCAACGCCAGCAACCAGGGCGTCATCTTCGCCAGGTTCAAGCCGTTTGATGAGAGGCTGAAAGCCGGCCAGTCGGCGACCAGGGTCATCGGCAATCTGTTCGGCAGCCTGCAAAGCATCAAGGAAGCCTTCATAATAGCACTGCCGCCGCCGCCTATTCGCGGCGTCGGCAATGCCGGCGGCTTCAAGCTGCAGATCCAGGAGCGCAACAGCGCCGACATGCGGCAGATCCTGGCGCTTGCCTACGAAATCGCCGGCAAGGCCAACAAGACGCCGGGGCTGATGGGCGTGTTCACCACCTTCTCCGCGTCGAGCCCGCAATTCTTCCTTGCGATCGATCGCGACAAGGCGCGCATCCTGAACGTGCCGATCCCCAACATCTTCGAGACTCTGTCGATCAATCTGGGCACTGCTTATGTCAACGACTTCAACGCTTTCGGGCGCGTCTACCAGGTGCGGGCGCAGGCCGACCAGGCCTTCCGCCTCGATCGCGCCGACATCTTGAAACTGAAGGTTCGCTCGGCGTCCGGCGCGCTGGTTCCGCTCGGCACGTTGCTCGAGATCCGCGACGTCACCGGCCCGGCGCTGGTCCAGCGCTACAACATGTACGTCTCGGTGCCGCTGCAGGGCAACGCCGCGCCCGGCGTTTCCACGGGCGACGCGCTGGCATTGATGGAAGGGATCACGGCAAAGACGTTGCCGGCCGGTACCTCCTACGAATGGACCGAGCTCGCCTATCAGGAACGCAACACCGGCAATGCCGCAGTCTATATCTTCGGACTGTCGGTGCTGTTCGTCTTCCTGGCGCTGGCGGCGCAATATGAAAGCTGGGTGCTGCCGTTTGCCATAGTGCTGGTGGTGCCGCTCGGCGTGCTCGCGGCGTTGCTCGGCGGGACTTTCCGAGGGCTGGACAACAACATCCTCGTGCAGATCGGCCTCATCGTGTTGATCGGGCTTGCCGCCAAGAACGCGATCCTGATCGTCGAATTCGCGCGGCAGGCGCAGGAACGGGGCCTGTCGGTCGCAGAGGCTGCCGTCGAAGCCTGCCGGCTCAGGCTGCGGCCGATCCTGATGACCGCCTTCGCGTTCATCCTCGGCGTCGTGCCGCTGATGATCGCAACGGGCCCGGGCGCAGAAATGCGCCAATCGCTCGGCACCGCGGTGTTCTCCGGCATGCTCGGCGTCACCTTCGTCGGCCTGTTCCTGACGCCGGTGTTCTACGTCACGCTCAGGTCGCTGTTTTCAGGGCGCAAGCCCCGTGCCGAAGCCGAGCCTTCGGGGCCGGCAGAGACGCCATCGGAGACGCCCGCCGAGTAGGGTTACGAATTCGCCGCGACCGCGCGAACGGCGACGTTTCTTCCTTCCTGTCGAAGGCGAGGTTGGCGATTGTCCGAACTAATGTCGGCCCAACCTCGACGGCTGGTGTCGCTGCCGTTACGACTAGACGCTTGAACCCCCATAACGGTCATTCGCCGAGTCGTTCTCAAACGACTGCGTTGGGGCGCCAAGCTGCCTGCGAAATCGGATCTGCTTGTGGCTCGGATCGCCACCCGGCAAATCAGCTATGCTGATGAGCGTTACGGCTCACTTCTTTGGAAAGGGCACGCCCTTGGTGGTGAATCGCTGTCCTCTGCCGATCGAGCGCACGGGGCGCTTCGTGGCGGCGGCCTTGCCGGTGCCGGGCGGCTGGTGGGCAGGCACGAGCTGGTCGGGGCGGGGACCGATCAGGTCGGCGCGGCCCAGGCCGGATTGCACAATATCGAGACGCGGCTCCTGGCCGGCGAAACGGATCGGTGGATCAAGCGCCACAAAGGTGGTTTCGATCGCGTGCTGGTGGACGCGCCATGCAGCGGCACCGGCACATGGCGACGCAATCCCGATGCGCGCTGGCGCGCGCCGGAGGAACAGGGTCTGGACAAGCTCGTGTCGTTGCAGGCCCGGATCCTGGCGAGCGCGGCGCGCCTGGTGAAACCCGGTGGACGGCTGGCCTACGCGACATGCTCTATGCTGTCCGAGGAGAATGAGGACCAGGTGGCAGCGTTCCTTGCGGCACATCCCGCTTTTCGTGTGGTGCCGCTGAACGAGGCCGCGCCGCAACTGGCGAACTCATCTCATCCGGACTACCTGTCGCTGACGCCCGCGCGCAACGATACCGATGGCTTCTTCGCCGCCGTCATGCAGCGAGAAGGTGCGCTCCCAGGTGGGCCCATAGCCATTCGCGATCCATTTTTTTGAATGACCTGAATGGGGCCGGAAGCGGCCTGGCACTTTTGGCTGCCGAGGAACGATAGCTGATGATCAACCCTCGGGTAGGTCTTAGAACTGCGTACACGCGGCCGGCGGAGGCCCCAATGCATGCTCTCCAGTGTTACGCTGGGACCAAGCCACGCACCATACGGAACATCATAGGAAATGACCGGGGTCCATCGGGCAAGCCAACCAGATACCCAGCACGAACATGCTGTTCGATCGAACCGCGGGCGTCGCCAGAAAGAGCCATCAATGTGGGTGTGGTGCTGCCTGGGCCGTCGGTGAACGTGGCCCAATAATCGGCGAAGGACGCATACTCGCAATCCACGACAATGGGAATCTCGGTCACGTCGACGAGGCCGATCTTCCGCCACAGCGTTGCCTGACCATCAGGCCAGAAGAGCTGACGCCCCGCCCGCATGGATCTCAGCCTTGCGAAGTCGGCCTCAAGCACGGCGCCGGTGTTAATGACGAGATCGAATGCGGGCATGCCACCAAAGAACTGAGTAACGGCGGACGCGACCACGCCGCCTGGACGGGTCACGCGCTTCATCTCGGCAACTACCTGTTCAATTTCCGGGATAACGTCCAGGGCCAGGGTGGAAACTGCCGCATCGAAAGAATTGGCGTCGAACCGCAGTTGCCGGACATCGCCGTGTTCATATGCGATATTGGGGTGGGATCGTCGACGGCGGGCTCCGTCCAGGTATCCCTCCGATGCGTCAACACCGATCACATGCGCTCCCGCCTCGGCCAGTGCTTTCGACAACACACCCGTCCCACATGCTACATCGAGCACGCGACTGCCCGGAGCAACATTGGCACGGGTAAGAAATGGGCTTGCCAGATGTTCGCTCCAGCGCCCTATGAATGTCTCGTAGACGTCGGGATCGGCCCAATTATATCGTAGTTCTGCGGTTTCCATGGCGCCATCCTCCCTTGATCAAGAATGGACATTAACATGGCCATTCAGGTCGCGCGTATCGCCGTCACGCCGGGCAATCCAGCGGAAGCTTATTAACACTTCTCAGGAAAACACGACATAGCGGCAGCCCCTGGAATCACACTGGCCCTCCGTCGGCCGGTGCTCCGAGGCATCGCTTGTTTGACTGCCATCACACCCGAAGATCGTGTACTGTGACCAGAAGTCGTAGTCGAGGGATCACCGGACATGGATGAGGAGGGCTTGGCTGAGATCTCAGCCCGGTATGTTCACTTCGCCGATACGGAAGCCCACGGCCGTTCGCCGCTCTACGAGGCGTTGGCTCCTGCGGTTGATGGAGACCGGGAGACACTCGGCTTCCTATCGACCCTCCCGGACACGAAAAGGCAACCGAACCTTCTGCTTGCGGCGGTGCGTCACCTGTTCGGCACACCGAAGGGCTGGACCGAGTTTCGTCAGGTGCTCCTGGCCCACCCCGACGCTGTCCGTTCGCTGATGCTCGAGCGTTCGACACAAACCAACGAACCAGGAAGGTGCGCCTCGCTGCTCCCCGTCCTAGCGCGATTGCCGCAGCCGCTGGCGCTCCTCGAGGTCGGAACCTCCGCCGGGCTCTGCCTCATGCCCGACCTCTATGGCTACGACTACGGCCGCAAGGCGATCCGCCCACCCTCGATGGCCTCGGAGCCGCCTATCTTGCGTTGCTCCGTCAGCGAGACGACCCCATTGCCGACGGCCGCGCCGCACGTCGTCTGGCGAGCGGGGCTGGACCTCAGTCCAATCGATGCTTCAGATCCTGCGCAAGTCGCATAGCTTGAGACACTGGTCTGGCCGGAGCAGACGGAGCGGCTTGCCATTCTGCAGGCGGCAGTGAAGATCGCTGCCACGGTCAAGCCACGGATCGTGAAGGGCGACTTGCGCGGGAGCGAGTTCGCTCGGCTCTGCAGCGAAGCCCCAAAGGACGCCACCCTTGTCGTCTTTCACACGGCCGTCCTCGACTACATCTCCGAGCCCGCAGACAGGGAGGCTTTCGCCGGGCAGGCGATGCGTCACGCTCCATATTGGGTATCGAACGAGTTCCCCCGCGCATTCCCGTCCATCGCCACGCGCGCAGGAACAAGCTGGCCACCCGGGCGCTTCCTCCTCTCTGTGAACCGCACTCCTGTCGCCTGGACCGACCCGCATGGAGCTTCGCTCGCATGGATCGCGGATGAGGCCTAGGGGCACGGCCGATGCAGAGCATTTCGCCAACGCTTGCTCAGGACGGGCCTCCCGAATGAGGGGGATGTCCGGCCCTGCCTTCGATTGCAGACGTTGGCCGACCTCGCCTCGAATTTCCACAAATGGCGCAACTTCGATTTGTCCATTCCTCACCGCGTCGTCCGCTTTCAGGAAGCAGAAACAGCCGTCTCTATGGCCGACATGCGGGCGCCACGCTGCCGGCGAAATCGGATCTGCTTGTGGGTCGGATCGCCACTCGGCAGATCAGCTATGCAGATGGAGCGTTCTGGGACACTTCTTTGGAAAGGGCACGCCCTTGGTGGTGAATCTCTGTCCTCTGCCGATCGGGCGCACCGGGCGCTTCGTGGCGGCGGCCTTGCCGGTGCCGGGCGGCTGGTGAGCGGGCACGAGCTGATCGGGGCGGGGACCGATCAGGTCGGCGCGGCCCAGGCCGGATTGCACAATATCGAGACGAGGCTCCTGGCCGGCGAGACGGCTGAATCAAGCGCCACAAGGGTGGTTTCGATCGCGTGCTGGTCGACGCGCCATGCAGCGGCACCGTCACCTGGCGACGCAATCCCGACGCGCGCTGGCGCGCACGGGAGGAACAGGGTCTGGACAAGCTTGTGTCGTTGCAGGCCCGGATCCTGGCGAGCGCGGCACGCCTGGTGAAGCCCGGTGGACGGGTGGTCTACGCTACATGCTCCATGCTGCCCGAGGAAAATGAGGACCAGGTGGCCGCTTTCCTGGCGGCGTGTCCAGTCTTTCGTGTTGTGCCGCTTAATGAGGCCGCGCCGCAGCTGGCGAACTCATCTCATCCGGACTATCTGTCGCTGACGCCCGCGCGCAACGATACGGCTTCTTTGCCGCCGTCATGCAGCGAGAAGGCGCGCTCACGGGCCGGGCCACCATAGCCATTCGCGAACCACTTTTTTGAATGACCCGAATGGGCCGGAAGCTGACGGCTGCTTCGAGGCACGAATTAGCGGCAATGGACAGCGCCGCGCTGGCAACCGCCGGAATAGTACTCAGCCATCACGCCTCCTCACCACCCACGAGGTGGTATCGTGATCAGGGTGCTGGTTGTTGCTCTCCTTGATCGCCGCGGCCCAGTCGGCTCCGTTATTTTCGGTAGCACCGGTGTTTTCTATGCCCGTGATCGTATCGAACCACGCCACCATGTTCTCGGTGCAGGTACTGGCAAGCGGCGGGAAGGCGTGCGGATCGTCAAGCGAACCAATCATCAGGTTGGTGCGACCGTTTTCGAGGTGGTGGAAGAACAATGGCGTGCCGCAATTGGCGCAGAAGCCGCGCTCGACAAGCTCCGAGCTCTTCCAGACGCTCGGCTTGCCGCGTGTCCAGGTGAGCGCCTCATCGGGCGCGGCGACGAGCGCGGCAAAGATGTTGCCCGAGGCTTTCTGGCACATGCGGCAATGGCAGAGATGCGAGTTGTCGAGCATAGCGCTTGCGTGGTAGCGCACGGCACCGCACTGGCAGCCGCCGCTCATCTCCATCTCGATGCGTTTCATTTTTTCTCCTCCTTCAAGAGGCGGGTTTGGGCTTAATGTCTTTCAGGTATTCGTGTTTGATAGTCCAGCCTCGCAAGAGCCGATCTCATTCTGGTGTTAGCGGGTGTGATTTGTCGGCCCAAAAGAATGGACCCGATCACGCCTTCCCGGTCGTCTGCCAATGACTTCCGCTTCAACCGCCGTTAAGCGGTGGCCGAAGCTCGCAGAGACTGTCCAGTGGGTCCTCAGCTGCGAAGTACCGGTGCGGGCGCTGGCGAAGTCCGCTTTTGAAAGCTGCTCAACGTAGCTTAAACGTCCGACATAAGGCGCCAAGCTGCCGGCGAAATCGGATCTGCTTGTGCTCGGATCGCCGCCCGGCAGATCAGCTATGCTGACGGAGCGTCACGGCTCACCTCTTTGGAAACGGCACGCCCTTGGTGGTGAATCTCTGTCCTCTGCCGATCGGGCGCACGGGGCGCTTGGTGGCAGCGGCCTTGCCGGTTCCGGGGGGCTGGTGGGCAGGCACGAGCTGGTCGGGGCGGGGACCGATCAGGTCGGCGCGGCCCATCTCCTTCAGGGCATCGCGCAGCAGTGGCCAATTGTCGGGGTCGTGGTAACGCAGGAATGCTTTGTGCAGCCGGCGCTGCCGCCCGCCGCGAACGGTCTCGACCTTGTCGGTCGCGCCGCGCCGCACGCCCTTCAGCGTGTTGACGCCGGTGTGGTACATGGCCGTCGCGGTCGCCATGGGCGAAGGCAGGAAGGTCTGCACCTGGTCGGCGCGGTAGCGGTTCTTCTTCAGCCAGAGCGCCAGCTGCAGCATGTCCTCGTCGGTCGTGCCGGGATGGGCGGCGATGAAATATGGAATGAGGTAGTATTTCTTGCCGGCTTCCTTGGCGGCTGCGTCGAACATCTCCTTGAAGCGGTCATAGGTGCCGATGCCCGGCTTCATCATCTTGTCGAGCGGCCCGCGCTCGGTGTGCTCGGGCGCGATCTTGAGGTAGCCGCCGACGTGGTGGGTCACCAGTTCCTTGACATATTCCGGGCTCTTGACGGCCAGGTCATAACGCACGCCGGAGGCGACCATCACCTTCTTGACGCCCTTGACCTCGCGGACCTTGCGGTAGAGCCGGATCAGGTCGTCATGCGAGGTGTTGAGGTTGGGGCAGATATCGGGAAACACGCAGGACGGCAGGCGGCAGGCCGCCTCGATCTTGGGGTCCTTGCAGGCCATCCGGTACATGTTGGCGGTCGGCCCGCCGATATCGGAGATCACGCCGGTGAAGCCCGGGGTCTTGTCGCGGATCTTCTCGATCTCGCGCAGGATCGAGCCCTCGGAGCGGTTCTGGATGATGCGGCCTTCATGCTCGGTGATCGAGCAGAACGTGCAGCCACCGAAGCAGCCGCGCATCACCGTCACCGAGAACTTGATCATGTCCCAGGCGGGGATCTTGGCGTCGCCATAGGACGGGTGCGGCGCGCGTGCATAGGGCAGGTCGTAGACGGCGTCCATCTCCTCGGAGGTCAGCGGGATGGGCGGCGGATTGAGCCACAGGTCGCGGTCGCCATGGCGCTGGACGAGCGGGCGGGCATTGCCGGGATTGGCCTCGCGGTGCAGCACGCGCGAGGCGCGGGCATAGGCATCGCGATCGCCCTCGACCTGCTCGAACGATGGCAGCCGGATCGCGATATCGCCGGGCTTGCGGCTGGCGCCTTCGTCGGCGGAATCGAGATCGTCGGCATGGAGTTCCGTAAAATGCTCGGGCACGCGGCGAAACAGGGCGACGCCCCTGATGGCGTCGAGCTGGCGTGGCGTGTCGCCGGCGGCGAGCCGGTTCGCCACCTCGACGACGGCGCGCTCGGCATTACCGTAGATCAAGAGGTCGGCCTTGGCATCGGCCAGGATCGAGCGGCGCACCTTGTCGGACCAGTAGTCGTAGTGGGCGATGCGGCGCAGCGAGGCTTCGATGCCGCCCAGCACGATAGGCACGTCCTTGAAGGCCTCGCGGCAGCGCTGCGTATAGACGATCGTGCAGCGGTCCGGCCGCTTGCCGCCCTCGCCGCCCGCCGTATAGGCGTCATCATGGCGCAGCTTGCGATCCGACGTATAGCGGTTGACCATGGAATCGAGGTTGCCGCCGGTGACGCCGAAGAACAGCCTTGGCCTGCCCAGCGCCTTGAACGGCTCGGCCGACTGCCAGTCGGGCTGCGAGATGATGCCGACCCGAAACCCCTGGGATTCGAGCAGACGGCCGATGATCGCCATGCCGAAGCTCGGATGATCGACATAGGCATCGCCCGTGACCAGCACGATGTCGCATTCATCCCAGCCGAGCGCCGCCATCTCGGCGCGGCTCATCGGCAGGAACGGCGCAGCCTCCCGGGCGGGAGAGCCGCGGACCGACAGGGGAGTGATTTCTCTCTGGGCGCTGGCTATGGTTTCCATCGGCCGACGTATAGGCCGCCGCCAAGGCGAATTCAATTAAGCTCGATCTTGGGCTCCGGAAATGCATTGGGACGATGGAGCGCGCCCGCTTATGGGTTGCGTCGAGCAGGGCCTCAAAACCCGAAAGGCCGGGCGCCGCAGCAGGAGCGCGTAATTCCACCAAGAGAATGGAGGTCTTGGTTACCACGCCCATCAGCACAACCAGGCCAATTACCACGGGCATTGGAGAAGCTGGTGCCTGCCACCACTGGAGGCAGTCGTGCTCCACGGCAAACTGCAGCATTTTCCACTTTGAGGCGAAATAGTTCTCAACTATGGTCTTGCTAGGCTTAAGGCATGGGGGATTGCCGATGGTTCTATCACGCAGGGGTGTCGTGATCGGCGGCCTGGCGCTGGTCGCGGTCGGTGCAACCGGCAATATTGTTCAAGCCGCGACCGCGAAATCCTTTTTCGCCGGCACCGCCATCGACAACAATTTCGTCTATCGAAAGACCAACTTCGCCAAGATAGACAAGAGATGGCATCGCCAGATCGTCAAGTATTTCAGCAGCGAGCCGGTCGGCACCGTCGTGGTCGATACCCGCCACCACTTCCTCTACCTCATCATGGAAAACAAGACCGCCATCCGCTACGGCGTCGGCGTCGGCAAGGAAGGCTTCAAATGGTACGGTCGCGCGACGATCGAGCGCCGCGCGCTATGGCCGCAATGGGTCCCGCCGCCCGAAATGCGTAAGCGCAGGCCGGAACTGCCGGACATGATCGCAGGCGGCGCGTCCAACAATCCGCTCGGGCCACGCGCGCTCTATCTGTACCGCGACGGCGCCGACATCGGCTACCGCCTGCACGGTACGCTGGAGCCATGGAGCATCGGCACCGACGCTTCCAGCGGCTGCATCCGCATGTTCCCGGAAGACATAATCGACCTTTACCAGCGGTGCCCGATCGGCACCGCGGTGGAAGTCCTGCCGCACATCGCCGACCAGGCGCCCGCTTCCACCTCTGTCGAATGATGGCGCCTCATGGACCGCATGATTGAAAACACCCGCCGGCTGCTCGCCGCCAGCCTACTGGTGCTGACCGCATCCTGCTCGACCAGCAACACGCTGGCCCCTTCCACGCCCGACGTCACCAACGCCGAGATTGCCGCCTTCCAGAACGTGCAGCCGGGCAGTGAGGAGGATTTTATCCTTAATGTCGGCCGCCGCACCTATTTCACGAAAGGTTCGGCCGCGCTCGATTCTGTCGCCAAGACCACCCTCGACACCCAGATCGCCTGGTTAGCAAAGTATCCGCGCTGGCTGCTCAAGCTGCAGGGTTTCGCCGACGATCCCGGCGCAAACGAAACGGCGCTGTCGCAGCAGCGCGCCGATGCAGTGATGGACTACCTCGCCGCCGGCGGCATAGACCGTAGTCGCATGTGGGCCAAGGGTTACGGCAAGGACAGGCTCGTCCGCGACTGCCCTGACGCCGCCTGCAGGTCGCAGAACCGCCGCGTTGTGTCTAATTTGCGCGATGAGAGGGACGAGCCGTAGAGGGGGAGTTGTCTCAGGAGATGGGAGCGGCTGGTCAACGCCATTGCGAAGGGCCATGGCGACCCAACCGTGCTGGGACCGCAATCAACAACGCTGAACGAAGAGCCCAAGAGCATTTTGGCAGGGTTGCATCGGGTACCCGCTGCGACCGATCGTGCTGCACCCTGCGGTGCTCGCCCGCTACGAGGGGCAACTGAACCAACTTCGGACGGGGCGTGCCAAGGGCATTGCTTCCTGGCGATTCCGGATGTGCAGGGGCAATGCGTGGCCTGATCGAAACCGTTACGGTGTTTCGAGATCCTCGAAAACCGGCGCGTTGAAGTCGAAATCGCTGGTCGGATGACGGCACTCTTGGCAACAACGCCTTCCCCACAGCGTCCAAGGAGTAGGGGGAAGATGGTAGCGGGAGAGGGACTTGAACCCCCGACCCCAGGATTATGATTCCCGTGCTCTAACCAACTGAGCTACCCCGCCAGGGTGGCAAATGGCCCGGAAAACCGTCCAGAAGGAACGGGCGTCGCGAGGCGTTCGCCAAGGTCGCGCGGATATAAGGTTGGGAGGGTGAGCCTGTCAAGCTTGGATGAGGCCGACATGTGGGCATAATCCGGCCGGCCCAATCTCATCCCAGAAAAGCTTTGCCGGACAGACACTCAGGACATCTCCCGGGGTTGAGTTCGGCGGGGCACGTCGCTATGTCTCGGCCATGAAATTCTAGAGTTTGAACGAATGAAGCCGCGCATCGCCGTCCTCGGTTGCGGATACTGGGGCAGCAACCATATCCGCACCCTCAAGGCGCTTGGCGCGCTCTATGCCGTTTCCGACGTCAACCGCGCCCGCGCCGAAGGTTTCGCCAGCGAGCAGGACTGCCTGGCGATCGAGCCGGACAGGCTGTTCGAGAGAAACGATATCGACGCCATCGTCATGGCGCTGCCGCCGCAATTCCATGCCGACACCGCCGTGCGGGCCGTCGAAAGCGGCAAGGACGTGCTGGTGGAGAAGCCGATCGCGCTGACCGTCGCGGACGCCGAGCGCGCGGTGAAGGCGGCCAAGGACAATGGCCGTGTCTTCATGGTCGGCCATGTGCTGCGCTTCCATCCGGCCTTCGAGACGCTGAAAGGGCTGATCGACAATGGCGAGCTCGGCGAGGTTCGCTACATCCATTCGCACCGGCTCGGTCTCGGCAAGTTTCACACCGAGAACGACGCGCTCTGGGACCTTGCGCCGCACGACTTGTCGATGATCCTGGCCATCACCGGCACCGAGCCGATCGAGGTGAGGGGCGAGGGCGCGGCGCTGCTCGACAATCTCAGCGACTTCGCGCATCTGCATATGCGCTTCCCGAACGGCCTGCGCAGCCATCTCTTCGCCTCGCGCCTCAATCCCTATCGGGAGCGGCGGCTGACGGTCGTCGGCACCAAGGCGATGGCCGTGTTCGACGACGTCGAGCCCTGGGAGCGCAAGCTTGCTGTCTACCGCCACGCGGTCTGGCAGGACAGCGGCCAATGGGCGTTCACGGCCAACGAGCCCTCCTACGTGCCGGTCGGCGAGGGCATGCCGCTGACGCGCGAGCTTGCCCATTTCATGCAATGCATCGAGACGCGCGCCGAGCCGCGCACCGATGGCGAGGAAGCGATCCGGGTGCTGCGCATCCTGACCGCCGGCACGGTCATACACACCGGCTCGTCGGTCTGAGCCGTCCTGAAGCAGCGACGATAAGACTAAGAACTCACTCGGCGGGAATCTGCGCCGGCCTCGCCGCAAGCCTGGACAGCATGGCCTCGGCCTCGGCGCCACGCTCGGAACGCTCGATGAAACCGCCGCCGAACACCCGCGCCTCGTTGCCGTCGTCGGAATAGAGCACGCAGGCCTGTCCGGGCGCGATGCCGGACTCGCCGTCGGCCAGCTCGACCGACGTCACGCCGTTGCGGTGATGCAGCACGGCCGGGCGCGGCGGCCTGGTCGAGCGGACTTTTGCGAAGAGCTCGATGCCGCCGGCCGGAACGTCCGACAGCGGCCCGTCGCCAAGCCAGTTCATGGCGCGCAGATAGATCTTGTGCGTCTCCAGCGCCTCGCGTGGGCCGACGATGACGCGCGCCCGGTCGGCGTCGAGATGGACGACATAGAGCGGCTCGCCGGAGGCGATGCCGATGCCGCGGCGCTGGCCGATGGTGTAGCGCAGGATGCCTTCGTGGCGGCCGAGCACGCGGCCATCGATATGGACGATGTCGCCTGGGTTGGCGGCCGCGGGCTTCAGCTTGGCGATGATGTCGGAATATCTGCCCTGCGGGACGAAGCAGATGTCCTGGCTGTCCTGCTTGGCGGCGACGGTCAGCCCCATCTCCTCGGCAATGGCGCGGACCTGCGGCTTGGACAGGCCGCCGAGGGGAAATCGCAGATAATCGATCTGCGCCTGCGTGGTGGCGAACAGGAAATAGCTCTGGTCGCGGTCGGCGTCGACCGGCCGGTAGAGGGCGCGATGCGCGCCGTTGGCGCGCGAGCGGATGTAGTGGCCGGTGGCCAAGGCGTCGGCGCCGAGATCCTGCGCGGTGGCCAGAAGGTCGGCGAACTTCACCGTCTGATTGCACGATACGCAAGGGATCGGCGTCTCGCCGGCGACGTAGCTCTCGGCAAAG
This sequence comes from Mesorhizobium sp. M2A.F.Ca.ET.046.03.2.1, assembly GCF_003952425.1. Taxonomy (NCBI): domain Bacteria; kingdom Pseudomonadati; phylum Pseudomonadota; class Alphaproteobacteria; order Hyphomicrobiales; family Phyllobacteriaceae; genus Mesorhizobium; species Mesorhizobium sp. M2A.F.Ca.ET.046.03.2.1. The sequence goes on from NZ_CP034449.1 coordinate 5,014,305, forward strand.
GGATCGATGACCGCCTTGCGGAAACGCTCCTCATAGTCGAGCACATAATGCGGAATGCCGAGCGTTTCGGAAACGCGGCGGGCGTCGTCTATGTCCTGGCCGGCGCAGCACGAACCGGCGCGATGGGTGGCGGCGCCGTGATCGTAGAGCTGCAGCGTCACGCCGACGACGTCATAGCCTTCACGCTTCAGGATGCCCGCGACCACGGACGAATCGACACCGCCCGACATCGCGACGACGACGCGGGTTTCTTCTGGGCGGCGAGGGAGGTTGAGGCTGTTCATGGTGCTTTCACTGTGCGGCGCTCAATGCCAATGGCCGGAATATAGGTCAAGCGCCCCGCCTGCGCCAGCTTGCGGCCCAGGACGAAATTACCGGCAATTTCAGGGCCTGGAGGCCGGTGTTTCAAATTCTAAACGATATCCTAACCGGGCGTTCACGATCCTTACCTAGTGATTAGGGTTCGCTTAGGCAATTTTTAAAGCTGTGGCGGTACTGTGGCGGGGATTGGGTCTTTGAGTTTTTAGTAGAGAGTACGATGACCGATCTGGTTAGACCTAGAGTCAAGTATGTTATTGGGCCCGACGGCAGCCCTCTTACCATCGCCGATCTGCCGCCGACGAACACGCGGCGCTGGGTTATCCGGCGCAAGGCGGAAGTTGTCGCAGCGGTGCGCGGCGGCCTGCTCAGCCTTGAGGAAGCCTGCCAGCGCTACAAGCTCACCACCGAAGAATTTCTATCCTGGCAGGCATCGATCGACGAATACGGCCTTGCCGGGCTGCGCACCACGCGGATCCAGCAATACCGGCACTAGGCTGGACAGACATTAACGAAAAGGGCGCGACGTTCCGCGCCCTTTTCGCTTTTGTAAAACCTCAGACCGTCAGCACGACCTTGCCAATTGGTCGGGTGGTCAAAAATGCATGGGCTGCTCCCGCCTGGTCGAGCGGGAAGGTCTTCGCCACATGTGGCGAGAGCTTGCCTGCATCCACCAGCTTGGCAAGCTCGACCAGACCATCGCGGTCGGGCACCACGGACATGCGCTCGACGTGGATACCGCGCGCGCTGGCCTTCGCCCTGGTGGCATCGTGAACGTTGAGCAGCGAAACCAGAACGCCGCCGTCACGCAGGACTGCCAGCGACTGGTCGGCATGGTCGCCGCCGATCGGATCCAGAACCAGATCGACATTGCCGACTTTCCCCGTGAAATCGTCCTTGGCGTAGTCGATCACCTCGTCGGCGCCGAGCGCGCGGACGAAATCCGTTTTGCCTGGACTGGCCGTGGCAATGACGTAGGCGCCAAGCGCCTTGGCGATCTGCACCGCCAGGTGGCCGACGCCGCCGGCACCGGCATGGATCAGCGCGCGTTGGCCCGCCTGCAGGCGGCCGTGGCGGACGAGGCCCTGCCAGGCCGTCAGGCCGGCGAGCGGCAAGGCCGCGGCATGCGCGTGGTCGATGGCCGCGGGCTTCGCGGCTATCTCGTCCACCGGCGCCGCGGCAAGCTCGGCATAGGCTCCAGCCTGCTTGGGAAAGCGCGGCATGCCGAATACCGCGTCGCCGACCTTGAAGGCGGTCACGCCGGCGCCGAGCGCGGCGACGATTCCTGAAATATCCCAGCCGAGAATGAAGGGCGGCTCGCCGAGCAGTGGGTGGGAACCGCCGCGCACGGCGCCGTCGACTGGGTTGATGCCCGCCGCCTTGACGCGCACGAGCACCTCGCCGGGCTTGGGCGCGGGGTCAGGCTGCTCGGCGACGAAAAGGACCTCGGGTCCGCCGACGGAAGTCTGGACAACGGCACGCATGAACGCCTCCTGTTCAAGTGGATGTGCCGCTATCTTTTGGATAGTAATAGCTGATTGTCGAGTATGCACCTTTTTGATATATAGGCACCCTATGGATAGTGAAGATGTTTCACCGCTCGGTTACGACGCGTTCCGGCGCACCTGCCCGTCGCACACCGTGCTCGAGATGCTGGCCAGCAAATGGGTTTATCTTACCGTCTGCGCGCTGCGGCGCGGCCGGTTGCGCAATGGCGAGCTGGCGCGCAAGATGGAAGGCATCACGCCCAAGATGCTGACCCAGACGCTGCGTGTGCTGGAGCGCGACGGTCTTGTGCGGCGCGAGATGTTTCCCGTCATTCCGCCGCGCGTGGAGTATGAACTCACGGAGCTTGGCCAGAACCTGGCGGGGCTGCTCAGCCAGATACGCTCATGGGCCGAAGAGCATGCGCCGGAAATCAAGGAAGCCCGAGCCCGGGCATCGGCTGATCATGACGAGATGGCCGTGTCCTGAAGCAGGCGACGAGGCTGATTCGACCGGCTGGCGGTGCTGAAGCTGCCGGCGGAATGCCTCCGGCTCGATATGTCTGCCGCAATGACTGCAATATGCCGGCAATCAGCCGATCATGGCGCTGCGGCCGCCTATTTCGGCGTCGCGGATCTTGGTGTCGCGCGATTCCAGCATCTCCGCCTTGGAAAGCTCCGCTTCAGCTTCGCCGAGTAATGATTCGGCAGTGCTTCGCTGCTGGGCGAGGTCGCTTTGCGAATTTCTAAGGTTGTCGCGGCGAAGGCGGGCCGCTTTGGCGAAGGTCGGATAGGCGAAATGGTTGATGTCGGTGATGCCGGCTTTTTTCTCTTCGGCGATGATCTGCGCTTCCAGCTCAACGGCCATGCGTTCGAACTCGGCGATCATCATGTCCAGCTGCAAGAGCTGCCGCCGCTTCTCATTCACCTGAAATTGCTTCAGCCGAACGAGGTTTTCACGTGACTTCATGATTCGATACTCCGCAAACGCACACCTGCAATACCGTCCAGTCCGCCCGGAACGACCCAAGCGCCGCCCGTTTCCCCCGGCTTTCCCTGGGCTATAGGAAACAAAGCCCTAAAGATTTTCGCCGGCGGTAACCATTCGTTTACGGGCATTGTTAATCATACGGGCGAGGACTTAAGGCCGGGTAAAAATTTCCGGCTCTCGGCGGAAGCCCAGGCCAGCGAGTCTCTGGAGTCACTTAGGCTGACTTTTTGATGTGGTGCATTAGCGGTTTGCGTATGTGATTCGTTATTAGATTCAAGTGGGTGTAGAAAGGGGTTAAAAAATCTGGTATCGTGTATGACACGAAATTAGGATTTGTTAACCAGTCGGTGGCACCTTCTGTTCAGGCAATCACTGCTCCGGGTCCCGGACGGGTCGTGACACGGCCCGGCAGCAGAAAAGGGGAATGAAATGCGTGTTCTGCTGATTGAAGATGACAGTGCAACCGCACAGAGCATCGAATTGATGCTGAAATCGGAGAGCTTCAACGTCTATACGACCGATCTCGGCGAAGAAGGTGTCGACCTCGGCAAGCTCTACGATTACGACATCATCCTTCTGGATCTCAATCTCCCCGACATGTCGGGTTATGAAGTCCTGCGCACGCTGCGCCTCTCCAAGGTCAAGACGCCGATCCTGATCCTGTCCGGCATGGCCGGTATCGAGGACAAAGTGCGCGGCCTCGGCTTCGGCGCCGACGATTATATGACCAAGCCGTTCCACAAGGACGAACTGGTGGCGCGCATCCACGCCATCGTGCGCCGCTCCAAGGGCCACGCCCAGTCGGTCATCACCACGGGCGACCTGGTGGTCAATCTCGACGCCAAGACCGTCGAGGTCGGCGGTCAGCGCGTGCACCTGACCGGCAAGGAATATCAGATGCTGGAGCTGCTCTCGCTGCGCAAGGGCACCACGCTCACCAAGGAAATGTTCCTCAACCATCTCTATGGCGGCATGGACGAGCCGGAGCTGAAGATCATCGACGTCTTCATCTGCAAGCTGCGCAAGAAGCTCGACGCGGCATCCGGTGGCCAGAACTACATCGAGACGGTGTGGGGCCGCGGCTATGTGCTGCGCGAACCGGAAGATATCCGCGTCAGCGCGTAAGCGATCCAAACGGTTTCAAGCAAAAACCCGGCTCAGGCCGGGTTTTTTGTTGGACCGCTCCCTGCGAATTAGGCGGCGATCTTGAGGAAACGGAAGCTTTCGAGCAACTGCGCGCGGTTGAAGGGCTTCAGCAGATAGCCCTGTGCGCCGGCGCGCTTGGCGCGCATGATCGCGGCCACATCGACCTCGACCAGCGAGACCAGGATCTGGGGCTTGATGGGAGCTTCCATAGCGCGGATGCGGCGAATAAGGTCCACCGCCTGGACGTCGGCCAGCCCGCCGTCGATGACGATGACGTCCGGCATGCCGTCGGCGCAGATTTCGGTAGCCTCGACCCCGGTCGACGCCTCGACGACAATGATGTCCGAGCCGCCAAGAATACGTTTAGCGACCTTCCTGATGACGCTCGAATCATCGACGAAAAGGCAACGCTTCATGTCCGGATCCTCTTTGCCATCTGCCGAACCGGCAGCCTCCGGGTAACCGGCGATGATCATAGGCCAATCTGGTAAAGAAGCTGAAAAGCCGTTAGGTAAAGTTTTTCCAAACAGGGCATCGCGCGGTTTTTGGTCACGACGCTGTTACATGGATCACGGCCGGCATTGCTCGATCTGCACAGCCGCCGCAAATATTAGCAATAAGAGATACTTCTATTTTCTTAGGCGGCCGTCAGCACGATCTCTTCGGGAGTCGCGTGGATCGAGATCGTCATGTTGGCCTCGCGCGCCAGGAGCAGCGTGTAGTAAGGCTGGACCGAATGGGCGTCGATCGGCTCCTCCGGCTTATGCCCGGAATGCAGTTCGAGGAATTTCGGCGGCACGCGCAGCATCGGTCCACTGGCCGACAGCGAAAAGCGCGGTTCGGTTTCGAGGTTTTCCAGCGTGATCACCAGCTTGCCGCCGCGCGGGATCGCCGCATGGGCGACAAGAATGAGGTTGAGCAGCAGCTTGACCTTGTTCTTGGGCAGCAGCGCGCGCGAGCCGTTCCATACAAGTTCCGGTTTTTCGTTCTTCAAGAAGGCGATGGCCACGGCTTCGGCATCACCGGTGTCGATCATCATCCCGGCGGAACCCGCGGCGCCGAAGGCTATGCGGGCAAACTGCAGCCGCGCCGAGGCGTTTTTGGCGCTCTGGCGAATGAGCTTCATGGCGTCTTCGTCGGCGCCGCCTTCGTCGAGCAGTTCCAGGCCGTTGTTGATTGCGCCGACCGGCGAAATGATGTCGTGGCAGACGCGGCTGCAAAGCAGCGCTGCGAGATCGGGCGCGGAAAGAGTGAAGAGCTCGGCCATCGGTGAAATCCCTGCTTAAGTCACTTGTTCACGGCTGAGCGACCGTTTTCGCGCCCGCCCACACGAATCACGTGCCTCCCCAAGGCTTTCTGAATACACAGCGCCTGAGCGCGCAGCAACAAATCCAAATTGCCGAGCCTGAAAATGGTGCGTTCACGGGGGGAAAACCGGTGGTCGGGGCTAAAGCCCAGCCTTCGAACCGCCATCTTCGTGTGGGAGCTTAATGGTTGAAAAAGGATTACGGCATAGTTTGCCCGTGATAGCCACCCTGAACGGCCGCCAAGAGCCGCAAGGGTGCGAGGCGTCGGCGAAAGTGCTCCCTGACGGAGATTGGAAGCATGTTTTCCCGATACTACGACCGGACATTCGTCCGTGTCCTTACCGTGACCATCACACTCCTAGGGGCTTTGATCCTTTCGACCGCGGCATCGCGGGCTCAACAGTACACAGCTCAGGAAATCATCGATTCCGGTCATAAATTCTTCGGCGAGACATCCGGTGGCCTGGCCACAGTCGTCGAGAAGATATTCGCGTCCTACGGCCTGCCGAACGGCTACCTGCTGGGCGAGGAGGGGTCCGGGGCCCTCATCGGCGGCCTGACCTATGGCGAGGGGACGCTCTACACCAAGAACGCCGGCGACCATAAGGTATTCTGGCAAGGGCCGTCGCTCGGCTGGGATTTCGGCGGCGAGGGCTCCCGGGTGATGATGCTGGTCTACAACCTCGACGACATCAGCAGCCTCTACAACCGCTTCGGCGGCGTTGCGGGCTCCGCCTATGTCATTGCCGGCGTGGGCTTCAACGTGCTGCAGAGCAATCGCGTGCTGCTGGTGCCGATCCGCACCGGCGTCGGCGCCCGCCTCGGGGTCAATCTCGGCTATCTGAAGCTCACCGAAAGGCCGACCTGGAACCCGTTCTGATCGGGTTCTGCCCGTTACAATCGCTCGGACCGTGCTGATCACGCCGCGGCAAGCTCTTGCCGCAGCGTTGAATTTCCGCCATGCCAAGATGGCACAATCCAGCGATTGCCGCTCCGTAAAGTGGATAGCTCGCCTTGGTCCAGTCGGTTCTGTTCTTCGCACTCGGTTTCCTGTGCGCCGTTTTCCTGGTGTCGCTGATCGCGCCGGCGGTCTGGCGGCGGGCCGTCGTGCTGACGCGCAGACGCCTGGAGGCGTCGCTGCCGCTGACACAAGCCGAGATCCAGGCGGACAAGGACCGGGTCCGGGCGGAATATGCAATGACGACGCGCCGGCTGGAGATAACCGTCAAGAACTTGCAGGAGAAGGTGGCCGAGCAGCTGGTGGAGATCGCTCGCGGGCACGAGGCCCTGAAGGGGCTCGCGGTCGAAAAGAAGGACAAGAACCAGGCGCTCTCCGATTTGCAGGCCAAAAATGCGGAGCTCAGGCAACGCGAGGAGGATTTGCACCGCCTCTCGGAAAAGCACGCGCAGGCCGAGCGGGCGTTGGAGAAGCGTGCGCTGGAGCTGCAGAAGCTCGAGCAGATGTATGATGACGCCAGTTTCTCGTCGTCGAACCGCCAGATCGAGCTGGTTGCGCGCGAGTCCGAGCTGGAAAAGCTCGCCAGCGACATCGCGTTGCTCAAGGGCCAGCGCAAGGAGGCGGACCGCCACAGCCAGGAAATCGCCTCGGAAAGCAAGGCTGCGCGCGAAGCGTTGAAGGTCGAGAAGAAGAAAACGGCCGAGCTCGAGAAGAAGGTGGAGCGGCTGCTCGCCACGCTCGCCGACCGTGAGGAGAAGCTCGACCGGCGCGAGAAGGACCTTGCTCGAATGCGCGAACGTTCGAAGGAGACCGCCGTGGCAAACGGCGTCGCGCGGCTGACTGCCGGCCCGGATGCGAAAAGCGACGATGTCGACAAGGCGATCGCCAAGCTCGAGGCCGACCGGGAACGGCTGGAGGCAAGGCTGACGGCCCTGGCGCGTGAGAACAAGCGGCTGAAAACCGATCTTGCCGACTCGGGGACAGTAATGCCGGAATCGGCGGGCGATGCACGCTCCGGCGCCGGCCTTCGCGAACAGATGAACGAACTGGCGGCCGAGGTGGTCAATCTGACGATGAAGCTCGAAGGGCCGGATTCCACTATCGCCAAGGCGCTGGCGAGTGAGGGGCAGCAGAATGGGCGCGGCATCAGCCTTGCCGACCGCGTGAGGGCGTTGCAGAAGGCCGGCTCGTCCAACTGAGGAGACGATCGCGAGGCGCCCCCGGACTGTTCCGCGGGCCACTACCGGTTTGAAAAGTGATGCAAAGCGACGGCCGAAGCTGCCGCGACGTTCAGGCTGTCGAAGCCTTTCGCCATGGCGATCCGTACCGTGTGCAGTCTGGCAAGCAGCTCTTGTGGCAGGCCTTCGCCTTCAGTGCCGAGATAGAGCGCCAGGCGTGCTGGCCGCTCCGCATCGCGGATGTTGGTTGCGCCACGCGGCGAGAGCGCGAACTGGCTGAAGCCAAGCCGATCGAGCGTCGCGGTGAAGGCTGCGGTATCGTCGAAGGACGCGAAGGGAACCTTCAGCGCCGCGCCGACCGAAACGCGGATCGCCTTGCGGTAAAGCGGATCGCAGCAGGTCCGGTCGAGCAGTACCGCGTCCGCGCCGAAGGCCGCGGCATTGCGGAAGATCGCCCCCATATTGTCGTGATTGGAGATGCCGACCAGGACGACGGCCAAGGCTTGCCGAGGCAAGTCTTGCACCAGAAGCTCGGCGGGCGCCGGATCGCCGCGCATGCCGATCGCCAGGACGCCGCGATGCATGTGGAAGCCGGCGATCCGGTCCATGACCTCGCCGGCCGCGACATAGATCGGGAAATCCGAAGGCGCCTTGCGCAGGATTTCCTGCAGGCCCGCCAGCCGATTTTCGAGGATAAGAGCCGACTCGGCAGCGAAGCGCCCTGTCGACAGCAAGAGGTCCAGCACCACCTTGCCTTCGGCGACGAAGCGGCCGTGGCGGCCGACGAGGTCACGCTCGCGGATGTGGAAGATAGGCGGCGACGCGCGGGTCCTGGGGATCGTCGATAGGGATGATGTTCATACAGGCCTCGCCGAGAATGGTCAGCGAGGTAATGAGCCACTGGCGCCGCGGGTCAAGCCCCGGCGCGACGCAACCGATAGGCCATCTGAGAGAGATCGCCGTCGCCGAAAATGCCTTCCAGCATGCGCAGCAATTCGCGCACCGCTTCGGATTTGCAGGAATAGTAGATCATCTGGCGGTCGCGCCGGGTCTCGACAAGATCGAGCGCCCTCAGCTTGGCGAGATGCTGCGACAGCGCGGACTGGCTGAGTTGCACCTTTTCGGCGATGGCGCCGACCGACATTTCTTCGTCGATCAGATGGGCCACGATCAGCAAACGCTTTTCGTTACCCATGAGAGTGAGAAAGGCGGCGGCCGATTCCGCATTGGCCATTAGTCTGTTTGAGATCATAGATCCCCCAAGGGTCCTGGCTCATCCTGGCGCCAGGGGGCAATGGCGCCTGATTCCACAATGTTCAGATGTCGACAGGCGCTGCTGAATCAGCGCCATAACAAAGGTAGATCATTTCGTTTAACTATCAAGCGTTGCTTTCGCCGGCGCGCGATCAACTATCGCTCTTGCTCTGCCGCGCGTCCCGTTTTCGCCATCTGGACGAGCACCGAACGCAATTCGCGCGCGGCTTGCAAAGGCTGGGGAAAGAAGATCCTGCAGGTCGCGTCCGGTGCGGCGAGATCCATGCCGTCGGCATCGAAGCCGGTGACGGTCCAGCCGTCGCCCGCGGCGCGGCCGAAGTGACGGGCATAAAGGGCAATCGCGTCGCGATGGTCGGCATTCATGTGATCGAGTGCTGCCTGCTCGCTGCCGGCCAGTTCCTCGACAAGGGCGCCGCCGATGATGAAATCATCGCGCTCGAGAAGATAGGCCTTGCCGAAGCCGCCATTCAGGCTGGCGCGCCCAGGCTCGAGCCGGAAGAACGAGAAATCGCCGAGTTCGGCATAAAGCTTGGCCTTCGGATTGCGATTGAGGTAGCGGCGTTCGGCTCGGACCTGGTCGGCCGATCCCCGCTCCAGCCGCACGGCCCGGCATGCCAGGCTGATGCGCGGATACGCCAGCGGATCGCCCTTGCCGGGTTCGCCAAGCAGCAGCGAGCAGCGCGGATCGGCGACAAGCGCACTGGTGTGCGCGGACAGCATCGAGATCAGGATCAGCGGCGCGCCGTCGATGTCGGTGGCGACGCCGACCCTGCTCGCCAGCGGCGCGCCGGTGCCGGGCTCGATAACCGCGAGCGCGCCGAAACGCGCTGCGCGGATCAAGGTTTTCGCCAACCTGATCGCTTCGGCGTCGGTCTGGCGAATGACATCTTTTTTCGATTCGGTCACAAGCTCACCCGAGATAAGTTGATTTCTGCTCTCCGGTTATCGGCCGAGTACACCCGCCTTTGCAAGGGCCGCGATTTCCTCCTGGCTGAAGCCAAAACGGGCCAATATGCTTGCGGTCTCGCGATCAGCGGCGGCCGGTGCTGCCGCAGCCGCTGCCGGGGCTTGCGAGAAACGCGGCGCCGGCGCCGGGCGTTCGAACCCGCCAGACGTCACAAAGCTTTGCCTGGCGCGATTGTGCGGGTGGTTCCTGGCTTCGACCAGCGACAGCACGGGCGCGACACAGGCATCGGACGTGGCGAAAAGCTCGGCCCACTCGTCGCGCGTTTTCTCCCTGACCCGCTCGGCAATGGCGGCGCGCATCGCGGGCCACGACGATCTGTCATATTGGCTGCCGACAAAATGCCCGGCGAGCGGCAGCAGCCTGGCGAATTCGCCGAAGAAGCGCGGTTCGAGGCAGCCAACGGCAATGTGCCTCGCGTCCGCCGTCTCATAGGTGTCGTAAAACGGCGCGCCGGAATCGAGCAGGTTCTCGCCGCGCCTGTCGCTCCACAGACCAGCGGCCATGTAAGCGTGGATGGGTGCGGCGAGCATTGAGGCCCCCTCGATCATCGAGGCATCGACCACCTGGCCCTTTCCGGTCAGCGAACGCTGGAAAAGGGCGGCGAGCATGCCGGCAATCAGCATCATCGCGCCGCCGCCTTGATCCGCGACGAGATTGAGCGGCGGCACCGGCGGCGTGTCCTTCCTGCCGATCGCGTGCAGCAGGCCCGCATAAGCGAGATAGGTGATGTCGTGCCCGGCTCGCCCGGACAGCGGTCCGTCCTGGCCGAACCCGGTCAGTCGGCCATAGATCAGCGCCGGATTGTGTTGGAGCAGAATATCGGGCCCGAGGCCGAGGCGCTCCATCACACCGGGGCGGAAGCCTTCGACAAGCAAGTCGGCCCGTGCCGCGAGCCGCAGCAACAGCTCCGTGCCCGCCGGACGCTTGAGGTCGAGCTTGAGGATGGAACGGCCGTGCCGGTCGAGGTTGTATTCTTCAGGCGGGTTCAGAAGCGGCTGGCCGGCATCGGCGCGTTCGATCCGCAACACATCGGTACCCATCTCGGCCAGCATCAGGGCGGCAAGCGGCACCGGACCAAGCCCGGCCATCTCGATGACTTTCAGGCCGGCGAGCGGGCCTGTCCTTTCGGTGGAAACACCGGCACCTGTCGGCGATCCGGTCATCCCGCTATTTCGGCGCCATGCGGATGGCGCCGTCGAGGCGGATGGTCTCGCCGTTCAGCATCTGGTTCTCGATGATGTGGAGGGCAAGGGAGGCATATTCCGCCGGCTCGCCGAGCCGCGGCGGGAAGGGCACGGCGGCGCCGAGCGAATCCTGCACGTCCTGCGGCATGCCGGCCATCATCGGCGTCTTGAAGATGCCGGGCGCGATGGTGCAGACGCGAATGCCGGAGCGCGCCAGATCGCGCGCCACCGGCAGCGTCATGCCGACGACGCCGCCCTTGGAAGCGGCATAGGCGGCTTGCCCGATCTGGCCGTCATAGGCGGCAACGGAGGCGGTGTTGACGATGACGCCGCGCTCGCCCCCAACAAGCGGATCGAGCTTCGCCGCCCGATCGGCAACGAGGCGGATCATGTTGAACGTGCCGATCAGGTTGATCTCGATAACCTTGCGGTACTGGTCGAGCGGATGCGGTCCGTCCTTGCCGATCGTCTTCACGCCGATGGCGATGCCTGCGCAATTGACCAGGATGCGCGGTTCACCGAGCTTTGCAGCCACTTCGGCGATCGCGGCCGTGGCGCTGTCGCCGCTAGAGACGTCGCATTGGACCGCGATGCCGCCGATGTCGGCCGCGACCTTCGCCGCGCGCTCGATGCCGACATCGAGGATGGCGACGCGAGCACCCTTGTCGGCAAGCGTGCGCGCCGTTGCCTCGCCAAGACCCGATCCGCCGCCGGTGACGATCGCAATCTGGCCGTTCGGGTTCATGCAAGCCTCCCAGGATTCCGGATTATGCTACGAAGCCCGCAAAGGCGGCGCAACCGCAATAGCCGGGTCGATCGAGAGCGACGCGCTTGCTGCCGGGCGCGCCAATGCCGGCGCTAACTCCGCGACCCTTGCCATGCTGGCGTGGCCGACTTCGCCGGCGAAGCGGGCGACGGCGCCCGGCTTGATCTCGTGATGCAGCAGCCGGTCGAGGTCGACCGGGCGTGGCATGGTGATCTGCCCGCGCGGGAAGCGCTTGAAGCCCAGCGGTCCATAATACGGCTCGTCGCCGACCAGGATGACGGCAGGCGCACCGGCCTTCCTGGCCGCTTCCAGCGCGATCGTGACCAGCTTGCGGCCGATGCCGAGATTCTTGAAGGCGGGGCGCACCGCAAGCGGGCCGAGCATCATGGCGCGTCCCGCGCCCGCGGCCACGCGCGTCATGCGCACCGAGGCGATGACCGTATCGTCCTTGACGGCGACATAGGACATCGAGCGGTCATGCCCGCCCGACTCGCGGATCTTGTAGGCGGCAAGCACGAAGCGGCCCGGGCCGAAGGCCTCGTCGTTGATGGCTTCGATTTCAGCATCATGGGCCGGGGTTTCCGGCAGGTATTTCACGTCGGCAAGGCTCATGGTCTTTGCGTTCCGGTATGCGAGGAAGGTTTGCTGCAAAGCGGCAGCGTTCGCCAGTCAGCGCTTGTTAAGCGCGGGCGCCCTTTCGTCGTCGGTCGAACCGGATCGCGGCAAAGTCGAACATGGGCGCCTCCGCTAGCACCAATTTTGTGCCGCTGCAATCGGCGCTTTTTGTCTTTCTTTGTGTCATTTGACGAACTGTTCAGCGCCGAAGGGCTTCGCCAACCCGGCTATCGGCCTAGATTGTTGCGAACCCCAGGGAGATTGCCGCATGGGAATGCTGATCGAAGGCAAATGGCAGGACCGCCCGTTCGAGACTGACAGCGGCGGACGGTTCATACGCAGAGAGTCGCAATGGCGCGACTGGATCACGCGTGACGGCAGTCCGGCGCAGGGCCGAAGGCGGGGCTTCAAGGCGGAACCCGGCCGTTATCACCTCTATGTCTCGCTCGCCTGCCCTTGGGCGCACCGCACTTTGATCTTCCGTGCCCTGAAGAAGCTCGACGGCATCATCTCCGTCTCCGTGGTGCACCACTTCATGGGCGAAAACGGCTGGACCTTTAAAGCCGAGGACGGCGCCACCGGGGACACGCTCTACGGCCTCGATTTCCTGCACCAGATCTACGCCAAGGCCGATCCGACCTATTCAGGCCGCGTGACGGTGCCGGTGCTGTGGGACAAGAGGCAAGAGACCATCGTCAACAACGAGTCCTCCGAGATCATTCGCATGCTCAATTCGGCCTTCGACGAATGGGGCGATGCGGGTCTCGACTTCTATCCTGCGGCGCTGCGCGCGGAGATCGACAGGATCAATGCGCAGGTCTACCCGGCAATCAACAACGGCGTTTATCGCGCCGGTTTCGCCACCACGCAGGAAGCCTATGAGGAAGCTTTCGGCGAATTGTTCCAGGCGCTCGACACAATCGAGGAGAGGCTGTCGCGACAGCGCTATCTGGCCGGCGAACACATCACCGAGGCCGATTGGCGGCTGTTCACGACGCTGGTTCGTTTCGATCCGGTCTATGTCGGCCACTTCAAATGCAATCTGCGCCGCATCGCCGACTACCCGAACCTGTCGAATTATCTGCGCGATCTCTATCAGGTGCCCGGCGTGTCGGGCACGGTCAACCTTCACCACATCAAGGCGCATTATTACGGCAGCCACAGGTCGATCAATCCGACGGGAGTTGTCCCGGTGGGACCGGAGCTCGATTATGCGGCCGCCCATGACCGGGGCAGGTTCAGGAAAGCGGCGTGATTACCAGTAGGGTGAGATGCGCTCCCCGCCAAATATCTCGGCCATCCTTCGGAGCGTCGCCGGGGTCGTGCCCTCTGGCAAGCTGTCGAGCGGGAAGAAGCCTGCCTCGGCGATTTCATGGTCGGGCAGTTTCGGCGCGGTCTGGCTGAAAGCTTCGATCAGATAAAGGCCGACATGGTCGCGCTTGCTGGAGCGGCGGTTGAAATGCATCGACCTCAGCACCGGCGGCGCGGTAAGCGCGATGTTGCCTTCCTCGGCCAGCTCGCGCGTCAACGCTTCCTCGAGCGTCTCGCCGGACTCGACGCCGCCGCCGGGCAACTGCCAGCCGGGAACATAGGTGTGGCGGATCAGGAAGACGGCGTTGGAGGCACGTTCGTAGACCAGGCCGCGCACGCCGAGCGTCATCGGGCGGCGCAACAGAAAGTAAAAATGGAAGAACCTGGCCCGCAGGCCCGGCCAGCCGGTCTGGCGGAACGCCTCTTCCGGATCGCCTGTGCCGGTCATCGAACGATCCCTGGGCGAACAGCAAAGGGTGAGTGGAAAGCCTCGCCGGCGTCGCTTAAGAAGGGGTCATGTTCAGGCTCGCGCATATTTCCGATGCTCATCTGGGACCGCTGCCCGATGTAACCTATCGCGACCTCGCGTCCAAGCGCGTGCTGGGCTATGTCAACTGGCAGCGCAACCGACGCCGGCATATGCATGATGCCGTCATCGACACGATCGTCGCCGACATCAAGGCGAACGCGCCGGACCATCTCGCCGTCACCGGAGACCTCGTCAACCTGGCGCTCGACGGCGAGATCGAGATGGCCAAGCACTGGCTGGAGACGCTCGGATCGCCGCACGACGTTTCCGTGGTCCCCGGCAATCACGATGCCTATGTGCCGGGCGCTTTCGACAAGGTCTGCCGGGCCTGGGCTCCCTGGATGACGGGCGACGGCGTCAACAGTCCGGTCGACCGCAATTCCTTTCCGTATCTGCGCGTGCGCGGCAATGTCGCGCTGATCGGCGTCACCACGGCGCGCGCCACCGCACCCTTCATGGCCAACGGCTTCTTCATGGAAGGGCAGGCCGAACGGCTCGGCAAGGTCCTCGATGATACGGTCAAACAGGGACTCTTCCGGATCATCATGATCCACCACCCGCCGGTGCGCGGCGCAGTACCGCAGCACAAGCGGCTGTTCGGCATTGCCCGGTTCCACAAGGTCGTCCGCCGGCATGGCGCGGAACTCGTCCTGCACGGTCACTCGCACCTGCCGTCCTTGTTCGCCATCGGTGCACGCGGGGCCAAGGTGCCGGTGGTAGGGGTCGCCGCCGCCGGCCAGGCGCCGGGTGGCAAACATCCGGCGGCGCAGTACAACATGTTCGAAATTAGTGGTGAAAGGGGCAACTGGCGCCTGCGCCTGACCCGGCGCGGGCTGACCGGACCGGCCATGCCGCCGTCGGACCTCCAAAGCATGGACCTTGACGTGCCGGCAGACGGGCGCCAACTCGTCAGAAGCTGATCTTCATCTGCATGATGCGGTCCCAGAACAAGACCAGCGAAACCGCCAGGCCGACAAGGGCGCCGGCGGCGATCAGGCCGAGGCCGGCGAAGAAGGTCGTCCAGCCGTTGCGGCCGGTTTCGGATCGGATGGGCGGCTCCGCTTCCTGGACCACGTGACGATGCAGGCCGGGAACGGCGCTTTCCATGCCGCCCTCCATCATGTGCTGCCGCTCGACGACACGTTCGGCCACGTAGCGCGTGACAGCATCGGCGACGGCTTTCATCTCGGTCGATTCAGCCAGCACCACGCGGCCGACGCGCGTGTCCTTGAGGAAGCGGTAGGTTCGGCGGTCGCGTCCCATGGCGACGTGGCTCACCGCATCGATCCATAGCCGCGGCTGCAGGCCCGACGAGACGGCGAAGTCGAAGCTGTCCATGTCAGCCGGGACATCGGCAAAGACGGAGGCAAGCTCGGCTGCCAGCAGATCGAGCCGCATGCGGTGCGCCTCGCGCATGTCGACAACCACGTCATCGCGGTCGGCGAAGGCGTTCTTGACGTCGCGTATGGCATCCGAAAGCTTTCGCGATGGCTCGATCGGGGTGATTATGTCGCCTGCATCCTTCATGGCGGCTGTCTCGCTGTTGGTTAACAGCGAGTTAACACAATCGCCGGCAAAATGCACTGAATGATAGCGCCGGTCAGCTTGCTGCCGCCCCGTACACCGGTCGTTGTCGCCTGGCCCGCCGTCGCGTGTTGCGACGCACGATCTCGGCAATCAGGTCCGGAGCCTCCTCGACCAGCATGTGACCCGCGTCAAGGACATGGTGCAGATGGAAATGCGACGGCAAGGCCTCGGCCTGCCCGACAGGCAGGAGCGGATCCTCCGCTCCCCAAACAACCATCACCGGCATGTCGAGCGCATCGAGCTGCGCTCGAGGGATGACACCTTGCCGCTCATCCTTGGTTATCGCGGCCGCCATATCGATCAAGGTCTGCAACTGGCCGGGCTGTTCGCGCATGAGGCAAAGCGCATCCACCACGTGGTCAGGCGGCACGCTGCGCGGGGCCGACATGGCCGCAAGGCTGGCGCGGATCTGCTTCCTGCCGGAAGCCGCCGCATAGCGGCGCAGCAGGGCTGCGTTGATCTCCGGGCCGAAGCCGCCGGGCGCCAACAGCGTGAGCGAAGCCACCCGGCCAGGATCGGCTAGCGCCATCAATGTCGCGATCGCGCCGCCCATGGAATGACCGACGAGATGGACCTTGGCCAGCTGACGGGCGGCAAGATCGGCGAGGATGGCCCGCGCGGCCGGCTTGGCCCCGCCCATGCCCTCGCATTGCAGCGAATGACCATGGCCCGGCAGATCGTAGGCCAATATTCTCGCTTCGGCCGCCAGCGGTGCCATGACGTCACGCCAGATCTCACGGCAGGCTCCAAAGCCATGCAGAAAGACGATCGTCTTCGGATCAGCGCCGGCCTCGACGGCATAAGGGAGTGGAAGCATGAAAAAAGGAGCGGTGAGCAGGCAGCAATCAGAAATTGTGGCTGAATTGCTCCTGATCCAGACCTGTGGCTAGTAAAATTTTCGCGACCGAAGCGCTCCGTCAGGCGCTCGACGTGGAAGCCCGTCCTAATAGGTGTCGGATCACAGCGTGATACTTCCGCTGCTGCGATCAGGTGGCCCAAACACGGGCGTAAGGTGTGCCTATGTCCTAGTCTTGATGCGATTCCGCAATTTCAGACGGAAAACCGCTTCACATTAACTAGGTCGGATTGCCGATCCCGGCGGCACGCAAGGATTGCACTAGCCGATCGGTGAGATCCGCGGGATATTTGCGGTCGACGAACGTCGCGCGCGGGTCGGCGGCGAATTTCGGGAATTCGGCGATGAGCTCGTTGGCAAGCTCGCCCGCCAGCTTGTCGCGGCCCGAAAGCCTGGCGCCGATCAGGCGCGCGGCCAGATAATGCGACTTGGATGCCGTCGTGCGCAGCGACTCGCTGGCGATGGCGGCCTTCTTCATATCGCCCTGCATGAAGGCGCCGACGAACAGGCCATAATCCCACCAGGTCGGATGGCCGCTGAAGGCCTCGACCGCGTGGCCCAGGATCGGCGTTCCCTCATCATACTTGCCGGCGAAGATCAGCCCATAGCCATAGGCGGCGGCCATGCCGAGATCATATGGGTTGAGTTCGTAGGCCTTGCGCGTCAAGCGGATCGCTTCGTCCGCGTTGCCGAGGCGCGAGTTGAGGTAGCCGAGGGCACGATGCGCGTGCGGGTTCATAGGCCCCATCTGAACGGCGCGGTGCGCAAGCGACATGGCCTTTTCGAGCGTCGCATCTGGCGGATAGGGATAGTGGGCGGTGACGGCCTCTCCATGAAGCGCGGCCAGTTCCGCATAGACGAGCGACGATTTGGTGCCGTCGGCGGCAAGCTTCTCCAGGCAGCGATACGCAACCTCGTGCGACTGGGCGTTCATGTCGAGAAAGTAGCGGTCGTCGAGCACCAGGCACCCGATCTGGCTGGTCCTGATGTCGCTCTGGTCGATGTAGCTGTAGATCGCGCCGGAAGCGGGAATGGTCGATGTCAGAAGGCTGGCGATGTTGCTTTCAACCGCGCCGGGCGCGGTTTCGGCCGATGTCAGGTTGCGCGACAGCAGAACCCGACCGGTCGCGACGCTTTGCAGCTCGACCGTGACGTCGCCGGCGGCGGGGCCGGGAACAATATCGAAGACGAAACTGATCGGGTCGGCCGATTGATCGCGCGTTGAATCCGGAGCGCGCCCGATGAAGTCGATGGTGTCGAAACCGGCAAGACCGGCGCGCAACGACGATGCGACGCGAGCTGCCTCTGCTCCATCGGCGTTCATGGCAATGTAGATGAGCGGCAAGGAGTCGAATACTGACTGGGCCGTGGTTCCGGCGATGCCCGCCGTTTCGACCGCCGTGTCGCCGCCGCCGAGCAAGGCATCGCCTTGGCGAAAGATGAGCACGCCGAGCATGGCAATGACCAGAACCATGGCAGCCCAGAAGAATCGCAGTTGCCGCGTCAGTGATTGTGCAGGCGCGGCCGGCGCCATAAACGGCACGGGTTCGTCCGATGTCGGGCTGTCGAGATAGTCGGCCGCCGGAGCGGCTTCGGCCGATGCCTGGGGTTGGCGCGCGATGTTGCCGGTGGCGGACCTTGCGTCACCGGGCAGGCGGATTGCGTTCAGCTCATAGGAGGGGATATAGCCGCCGCGCGGGATCGCGATACGCACCGGTTCGGCGATGCCTTCATTGGCAAAGTACTGATCCAGGAGCTCGCGTAGGCGACCGGCCTGAACCCTGACCACGGCGTCGGTGGAGGCGTCGAAATCGCCGTCCTTGCCGAAGACGTCCATGGCGATGGAAACGCCCTTCAGCCTGTCCGCCTCGCCAGCCTGCTCGCGCTCTACCAGGTAGCGTAAAAGCCTGCGGGCACGCTCGGATCGTCCGAACGTCTCGCTGGCAAGCAGTCGCTCCAATGTCTCGCGCACTGCGGGGGCGGCAGGCGGGGCATGCTCCAAGTGTCGATCCTTCCGAACTCGGCACAGGTTAGGGCGCGATAATATAGCGCTCGCGCCGGCGCACAAGGATGCTTCTGTTATGTGATCGCGTAAGCCACCGGAAATTCCCCCGCCGGTTAACGAACGACAAGGAAGTTGCGTCTGCTTTCAACACGGCGCGTCCGCAAGGCGCGTCGTGTTCGGGAGCCTGACTGGTCAGCCGGCCTTACCACCGATGATGCGATTGGCGGCCGAAACGACGGCCTCCAGCGAGGCGGCGACGATGTTGGTGTTGATGCCGGCGCCGAACAGCTTGCCGCCCGGATATTCCATCTCGACATAGGAGATGGCCGAGGCGTTGGAGCCGCGCTGCAAGGAATGCTCGGAATAGTCGAGCACCGACATGTCGACGCCGACATGGCGCGAGAGCGCATCGACAAAGCCGTCGATCGGGCCGGTGCCCGAGCCGGTGATCGTCACTTCCCTGCCATTGTCGATTATATCCGCCTCCACGATGCGTCGGCCCTTCACCTCGGTATCGGGGAAGGTGCGGTGGTCGAGGAACTTCAGCCGCGCGCCGGGCTGGTCGATATAGGTTTCGAGGAAGCGTTCGTGGATGCGCTTGGCCGGCACTTCCTTGCCTTCCGCGTCAGTGATCGCCTGAATCGCCTGGCTGAACTCGATCTGCAGATTGCGCGGCAGATTGAGGCCGTAATCCGCCTGCAGCACATAGGCGATGCCGCCCTTGCCCGATTGCGAGTTGATGCGGATGATCGCCTCATAGGTGCGGCCGACATCGGCCGGATCGATCGGCAGGTAAGGCACTTCCCAGATCGGAGTGTTGGCCTTCTTCAGCGCCTTCATGCCCTTGTTGATAGCGTCCTGATGCGAGCCCGAGAAAGCCGTGTAGACCAGCTCGCCGACATAAGGATGGCGCTCCGGGATCTTCAGCTGGTTCGAATATTCGTAGACATCCTTCATCCGGTTGATATCGGAGCAGTCGAGCTCCGGATCGACGCCCTGGGTGAACATGTTGAGCGCCAGCGTCACGATATCGACATTGCCGGTGCGCTCGCCATTGCCGAACAGCGTGCCTTCGACGCGGTCGGCCCCGGCCATCAGGCCAAGCTCGGTGGTGGCGACGCCTGTGCCGCGGTCGTTGTGCGGATGCAGCGAGATGATCAGGTTCTCGCGGTTGTCGAGATTGCGGCACATCCATTCGATGCGGTCGGCATAGACGTTGGGCGTCGACATCTCGACCGTCGAGGGCAGGTTGATGATCAGCTTGTTGTCGGCCGTCGGCTTCACGATCTCCGTGACGGCGTTGCAGATCTCCAGCGCGACGTCGAGCTCGGTGCCGGTGAAGCTTTCCGGCGAATATTCGAAGCGGTAGCCGCCGCCGGCCTTGGCCGCCATGTCGGTGATCATCTTGGCGGCGTCGGTGGCGATGCGCTTGATGCCGGCGACGTCCTTTTCGAAGACGACGCGGCGCTGCAATTCGCTGGTCGAATTGTAGAAATGCACGATCGGGCGGTGCGCGCCCTTGAGCGCCTCGAAGGTCCGTGTGATCAGTTCTGGCCGGCACTGCACCAGCACCTGGAGCGATACATCGCGCGGCACGCCGCCTTCCTCGATGCACCAGCGCGCGAAGTCGAAATCGGTCTGCGAGGCCGAGGGGAAGCCGATCTCGATTTCCTTGAAGCCCATGTCGAGGAGCAGCGCGAACATGCGCGCCTTGCGCTCATGACCCATCGGGTCGATCAGCGCCTGGTTGCCGTCGCGCAGGTCGACCGAGCACCAGATCGGCGCCTTGTCGATCACCTTGTTCGGCCAGGTGCGATCGGTCAGGCCGACAGTGGGGTAAGACTGGTACTTGCGGGCTGCATCCGGCATGTGGCCGGCCGCGCGCTTCCCGGCTTCAGCCTCGTCGGCGCGGATTTCTTCTCGTGCGTTCATCGTCTCTTCTCCGGGCGGCTCGCATGTTCGCCTTGGGCGGATTGATGGCGAGCGTCGCCTCTACCAGAATTGCATTCGCTTGATTATGACTTTGCCAAGGAGCATGCGCCTGAGGCGGCGGGTATCGACCGCCGGGCGCTCCTTCAGCGAACCCGGCGATCGCCGATAAGGCCGAGAAGAAGCAGGGTGGAAGCGAGCGCGCGCGCGGTCCCGCCGGCAAAGCCGGGGCGAGAAGAAGCGACGGAGCGGACGCGCGTGGTCATGGCGGCTCTCTTACAGGAGCGGCCCGCCGGAGGCAAGCGTGCGCAGGGGCGAATGCGCCGAGCCTGGTCTCGTCGCGGGCGGTGATGTCTTCCCCGCGCCTTGTAAATGGGCCAGACTTGGTTCCGAAGGCTTGGCTGCCAAGCGAAGCTCCGGGAGGGGTCGCCCATGAATTTCGTGTTCTTCTCGCCGCATTTCCCGGCCAACGGCGCCGAGTTCTGCGACCGGCTGAAAAAGGCCGGCGCCACCGTGCTCGGCATTGGTGACGCGCCTTACGAGACCCTGAACGGCAAGCTGAAGGCCGCGCTTTCGGAATATTACCGCATCGCGGACATGGAAGATTACGATGCCGTGTTCCGCGCGATGGGGCACTTCATCCACAAATGGGGCCGCATCGACCGCTTCGAGTCGCTCAACGAGCATTGGCTGGAGCTCGAGGCCAATATCCGCACCGACTTCAACATCTACGGCACCAAGCTCGACTTCGTGAAGAATCTGAAGCGGAAGAGCCGCATGCGCGCCTTCTTCCGCAAGAGCGGCGTCGAGACCATCCCGCAGCGCAAATGCTCCGACCGTGCCGGCGCCATGACCTTCATCCGCCGCGTCGGCTATCCGGTGGTGGTCAAGCCGGATTCCGGCTCGGGCGCCTCCAATACGTTCAAGATCTCCAATGCCAGGGAGCTCGACCAGTTCTTCAGGGATAAGCCGGAGGACGTCACCTTCGTCATGGAACAGTTCATCGAGGGGCTGGTGGTGACCTTCGATGGGCTGGTCAACCGCGACGGCGAGGTTGTGCTGGCGGCCAGCCACCGCTACGACCAGAGCATCATGGACGCGGTCAACAAGGACCGCCACATGAGCTACACCTGCTTCCCCGAAATCACGCCTGCGGTGGAGGAGGCGGGGCGCAAGATCCTCAAAGCGTTCGACGTGCGCGAGCGCTTCTTCCACATCGAGCTGTTCGAGACCAAGGACAAGCGCGTCATCGCGCTCGAGGTCAACATGCGCCCGCCCGGCGCCTGGATGACAGACGCCATCAACTACACATTCGACATCGACGTCTATGCTGCCTGGGCCGAGATGGTGGTCAAGGATGCCGCCGGAGGCCCCTACAAGGGGAAGTATTTCACCGCCTATGCCAGCCGCAAACGCCATATCGACTATTTGCACAGCCATGCGGACGTGCTAGCCGCCCATGGCGACAAGATCGTCCATCATCAGGCCATCGAAGAGGTTTTCAGCCGCGCCATGGGCAATTACGCCTACCAGATGCGTTCGAAGGATCAGAAGGCACTGCGCCAGGCGGTCGACTATATCCACGCGGAAAAGGCCTGAGCCAATGGACGTCTCCTATCACAAGGGCCATGCCCGTAGTCTCGGCCGCGACATGGAATACAAGCGCTACGGTCATGCCGGGCGCCCGGTGGTGGTGTTCCCGACCTCGCAAGGACGGTTCTACCAGTTTGAGGATTCGGGCGGGGTTGGCGCGCTTGCCGAGTTCATCGACACCGGCCGCATCCAGCTCTTCACGCTGGACGGCATCGATTCGGAATCCTTCTTCAACAAGCATGCCGATGCGGCGCATCGCATCGCGCGGCACGAGGCCTATTTCCGCTATGTGCGGGAAGAGGCGCTGCCGGAGCTGCAGGCGGTCGCCGCCAAATCCAATGGCGGCCGCCCCTTGAAGCCATTGTTCTGCGGCTGCTCGATGGGCGGCTATCATTCGTCGAATTTCGTGTTCCGGTTCCCGGAACTGGCAAGCGGCGTGATCTCGCTGTCCGGCGTCTATTCGGCCCGCGACTTTTTCGGCCGGCAGCTGGAAGGCAACATCTATTTCAATTCGCCGCTCGACTATCTGCCGGGCATCGTCGACCAGAAGCTGCTCGGGCGGCTCAGGGCGCTGAGGCTGATTTTCTGCTGCGGGCAGGGCGCCTGGGAAGAGCGCATGCTGGTCGAGACGCGCGAGCTGGAGCAGGTGCTGCGCGACAAATCCATTCCCGCCTGGGTCGACTATTGGGGCGGCGACGTCAGTCACGACTGGCCATGGTGGCACAAGCAACTGGTCTATTTCTTCGGCCGCTGGCTGGATGACGATCTGATGCACAGGCTGGATTGATGACCACCCCCGACCCGATCCGCCGCTTTGTCGAAGCCACCAACGCCGGCGATAGCGAGGCCTTTCTCGGTACATTCACTGACGACGCTTTCCTGAGCGACTGGGGTCGCGATTTCCATGGCCGCGACGGGGTCGCGCGGTGGAACCGATCAGACAATATCGGCGTGCAGTCCAATCTTCGCATCGTCCGCATCGCGCAGCGTGACGGCGCCTACCATGCTCGTGTCGCCGTGACGGGCAATGGCTTCAACGGCGAGGGCGACATGGCCTTCACGCTGGACGGCGACCGGATCGCAAGCCTGGTCATCAGCTGAAACCGGACAGCAGGCTGGGTCTTTCCGCAAGTCGACACAAAATTTGACTTTAATGATCATGTTTTAGTGGCAAAGCCGCCGACGCTGTGGCATGCCGGTGCCCATGACGACATCGAAAGGCCCGGCGATGAAGCTCTTGAGCGCCCAAACTCGTATCCAAAACGATGACATTCGCGCGGTGATGGACAGGCTGCGCGCCGAGCATAGCGACCATGAGATCGACACCGGCGATGCCGGCCGATGGGAATTCCGTATGCATTACGGCTCGTTGAACGCATCGTTCGACGATCACGGCGTGCTGGTCCGTATCGCGGCGGAGGACGAGACCTGCCTCTCCTATATGAAGATGATCTTTGCCGGCCATATCGCCGCGCATCTCAGCACGACCGAAGGATTGCGCTGGCATGGCGACGGCACGGACGCTGGAACGCCGGTGTTCTTCCGCGAAATAACGGTGCTGTCCTCGACGAAATTGTCGCCGCATATGCAGCGCCTGCGCTTCTCCGGCCGCGACCTCGGCCGCTTCGCTCATGGCGGATTTCATGTCCGCCTTCTGCTGCCGCCGGCCGGGCGGCAGGCGGTCTGGCCGACCATGGGCGCCGACGGCCTTATCGTCTGGCCGTCGGGCGAGGATGCGCTGACCATCCGGGTCTATACGATCCGCGCGCTGGATGTGGCCGAGGGCTGGCTCGACATCGACTTCGTGCTGCATCCGGGCACCGAGACGCCGGCAGCGACTTTCGCGCAGAATGCGCGGGTCGGCGACATCATCGGCATGATCGGTCCCGGCGGTGGCGGTTTGCCCGAGGCGTCCAACCTGCTTCTTCTGGGCGACGATACCGCGCTTCCGGCGATCGGCCGGATGCTGGAAGAGCTGGCGCCGTCCGCCCGCGCCGAGGCCTTCATCGAGGTCGATGGTCCGCGAGACCGAGTGACGTTGGCGGCAGGCGAGAACATCGCCGTCCGTTGGCTCTACCGGCATGGCCGCGAAGCAGGCCGCGCCGGCCTGCTTCCGGAGGCATTGCGCGAATGCGCCCGGCTGCCATGCCCTGACGATCTCTATGTCTGGGCGGGATGCGAGTTCGCCGACTTCCGCGAGATCCGCCGGATAGCACGCAAGGAATGGGGCTTGCCGCGCGACCGGCATCTGGTCACCGCCTATTGGCGCCGCGGCGCGCAAGGCGAGGACGGAGCCGGCGAGGAATAGCGCCGTCTCGTCTCAGTCGCGGTCGCTGACCATGGCGATCGCCGGCGCTGCCAGCAGCGCGACCACGCCCGCTCCGGCAAACAGCGCACCATAGCCGAGATGCTGCGCCGCATAGCCGGCCAGGATGCCGCCCGCCATGCTGACCAATGCGTCCATGCACTGGAAAAGCGTGAAATCGACGCCCGCTTGCCTCGGGTCCGACCAGCGCATGAACTGCGCATAAAGCGCGACGAAGCCGAGCGCCATGATGCCGGAGGAACTCAGCATTGCGACAGCTGCCAGCGGGCCTGCCGGGAAAACGCCCGAAAGCGCGAAGGCGGCGAGGACGAACAGCGATCCAGCCTGCAAGACGAGCGCGAGCACAAGCACGCTGCGCGTGCCCAACCACCGGACGAGCGCGCCGCCGGCAAGGGCGGCCGCGACGCCGAGGATCATGCTGCCGGCGCCGTTGACCAGGCCGATGGTGGAAAGGCTGAGCCCGGCATCGACGAGAAACGGGCCGAGCATCGCTAGCGCCGCCTTCTGCGCCAGAACGTAGATCGCCGACGCCACCAGGCCGCGTTGTATCTGCGGACGCCGCAACGCCATGCCGAGCGAGGGCACGTGGTCGCGAACTTCCTCGTGCGACCGGCCAGCGACGCCGAGCAGGAAGGGCAGGCCGAGCAGCACCAGCAGCGAGGCCATGGCCGACACCGCCGGACGCCAGCCCTGGACGTCGACAAGGAAGAGGAACAGGCCGCCGCCGATCGCCGAGCCGAGATAGGCGCCGCCGACCTGGGCCGCATTACCCCAGCCGAGATTCTTGCCGGCAAGGTTCTGCACCGCAAAACCGTCGCAGGCGATGTCGACGGTCGCAGCTGCAAAGGCAACCACCGTCAGGCAGGCGACCACGGGCCAGAAAGCGGCCGGGCCGAGTTGTGCGACAGCCAGCAGTCCGGCGATGGAGACCAGGCCACCGATGAGGACAATCGCGCCGGTTCGGTCTCGTCCCGACAGCGGAAGCCGGTAGCGCTCCACTGCCGGCGACCACATGAATTTCAGCGCCCACGGCAGGGCGATCAGGGTAAGCAGGCCGATACGGTCGAGCGGCAGGCCCTGGTCGCGCATCACGGCCGGGAGACCCGTCCAGGTGATGCCACCGATCACGCTCTGGGCCACATAGAGGCCGCCGATCGCCGCAACGATGGCGGCCGGCGACGAGGCGGCCGGGTTCGAGGCGGAGACTGACATCAGAAACGATAGCGCAGGCTGCCGAACAGCGAGCGGCCCTCGTCGCGGTAGCAATAGCCGGCCGAGCAGATCGTCTGCTGGTTGTCGAACAGGTTCTTGGCGTTGATCTGCAGCTTCACGCCTTCGAGCTTCGGATTGCGGTAGCCGAAATCGTAGGACAGCGAGGCATCGACGAAGGCGCGCGCGTCGTTCTTGAAAGTGTTGGTGTCGTCGCCGTAGCTGGCGCCGGCGAAGCGCACACCGGCGCCGAGTCCGAGCCCATCCAGCGTGCCGTTCTCGAATTGATAATGGCCCCAGAGCGACAGGATGTGATTCGGCGTCGCCGACAGTTCCTTGCCGTCGGTACCTTCGGCGCCGCGTTCGATCTTCACGCGCAGATAGGTGTAGGAGGCGATGATGCTGAAGCCATTGTCAAGCGAGGCATTGGCCTCCAGCTCGACGCCGCGCGAGTTTAGGTCGAGCTGGCGCTGCTTGTTGATGCCGGTCGAGGCGTCGAAGACGACGCCGTCCTTCTGGTCGATGTCGAACAGCGCGGCGCTGACGGTCGCGTTGCGGTCGGGGATCTCGTATTTGACGCCGATCTCCTTCTGCGTGGCGATGGTGGGGCGGGCGACGCGGCCGACGGAACTCGTAATGTCGTCATAGACGAAGCCGATGTTGGGCGAGAATGAGGTCGAATAGTTGACGTAGGGAACGATGCCCCATTCGGTCCGGTAGGACAGGCCGACGCGGCCGGAGAAGGCGCTGTCCTTCTGCTTCGACTGGCTGAAATCCGCCGCGGTGGAGGTGGTGTCGATCCAGTCGTAGCGGCCGCTGGTGAACAGGGTGAAATCGTTCCACTCCATTTGGTCGTGCAGGTAGACGCCGAGCTGGTTCATCTCCTGCCCGCCGGAATGCGGGACGGGGGCGGCCTTGATGTCCTCGACCGAGACGTAGGAGAGCCCGCTGCCGGCGTCATAGTCCGACCAGGCGTAGTCGATGCCGGCAATCGCGGTGTGCTTGACCGGACCGGTGTCGAATTCAAGCTGGGCCATGTTGTCGACGACGAAGTTCTTCATCGCTTCCGTGTAATGGCCCCAGTAGCGCTCAAGCGGCTGGTCGGCGCCGACCGAATAGTGGCCGCTATATTCGATGTCTGAATCGACGGCGTTGTAGCGCAGGTTCTGGCGCACAGTCAGCCAGTCGTTGAAGCGGTGCTCGAACTCATAGCCGATGCGCCCCTGGTCCTGGGTGAAATCGTTCCAGGCCGGATCGCCTTCATAGATATTCGACAGCGCGCCATAGGCGGAGTTGTAGAAAGCCGCGGTGCCGCCGGTGACGGACTTCGAATATTCGCCGAGGATGGTGAGCCTGGTGTCCTCGTCCGGCTTGAAGGTGACGGCCGGCGCCAGATAGAGCTTGTCGTCGGGATAATCGGGCAGCCCGGTCTCGCTCAGGCGGCCGAGGCTGGTGAAGCGGTAGAGGATGCTGCCGTCGTCATTGACCGGCCCGGAAGCATCGAGCGCGGCCTGGAAGCGGTTGTGTTCGCCGGCCAGCAGCTCGATTTCATGGAATGGCTCGTCCTTGGGCCGTTTGGTGACGACGTTGACGATGCCGCCCGGACCGCTGACGCCGTAAAGCGAGGAGGCCGGTCCCTTCAGGATGGTGACGCCCTCGATGCCGTAAGGTTCTGTCTTGAACCAGGCGGAAGGGCCGTTGTACTGGCGCAGCCCGTCGCGGAACATGCCGTTGTAGAAGGCCTGGAAACCGCGCAGGAAGAAGGCGTCATAGCGCGTGTCGAAACCGAAGCTGTTCGGATTGGCGCTGGCCGTATAGCCCAGCGCGTCGTTCAGCGTACGCGGCTTCTGGTCCTCGATCTGCTTTTGCGTCACGACCGAGACCGCCTGCGGGATTCTGGCGATCGGCGTGTCGGTCTTGGTGCCGATGCGGTCCTTCTTGGCGACATAGCCGTCCTGCTTCAGGATCTCGTTGCTCTCGGCGGTCACCTCGATCCTGTCGAGAACGGTGGCGTCGCCGCCGTCCTGGGCAAGTGCCGGCCAGACATGGCCGAGGATGGCGCTGCCCGCCAGCAATGATAATCCCCGGCGCCACGTCCTCGACCGCTTCGGCATTTCTGTCTCCAATACTCATATTTGATCACGCCTCCGCGCTCTCAAATATGAGTTTGTGAGTCAAGTATTTTTTGACGCCTCCTCGAACTTGATGGCGTCACGCCACGTCAGCCTTCCTGGCAGGCCGGGAGAGGAGCGATGTCTTGCTCCGGCGCCGATCCGCGACGCAGGCCGAGGAAGACGACGATGGCGGTAAGCATGGTGATCGTCGCCAGCACGATGAGCAGCCGGTCGAAGGCCGTCTCGTAAGCTTGGACCAGGGCGCTGGCGTCGGCCAAGTGCAGACGTTGCACCGGTTCGCTGATATTGCCGGTTGCCAGCAACTGCGCCGCTGCGACCGCTTCGGCAGGCGAGGCCAGTCCTTGAGCGCCGAGCTGCGTGGCCGTGAAACCCGACAAGACTGCCATCACGATCGCCAGGGCCACGCCCTCGCTGGCGACGCGGGTGGTGTTGAAGATGCCGACCGCCATGCCGGCGCGCTCCTTCGGCACGACGCTGACCGCCAGTCCGTCCATGAGCCCCCAGGGCAGGGCGATGCCGATGCCGATCAGGACCAGTGGGGCCACCAGCGCGCCGTCCGCCGCGGGCACGCGGCTGAGCCAGACAAGGCCGGCCGCGGCGACGAGGAGGCCAACGCCGCAGATCGTGGCGGGCGCGATCCAGCGCGCCGCCTGGCCGGCGAGCAACGGCAGGATCAGCAGCGGGCCGGAGAGGCAGATCATCAACTGCCCCGCCTTGATCTCGCTCATCCCCTCGATGCCGATGAAGCGGATCGGCAGGAGCACGAGCAGGACGACGAAGGCATAGGCGGGTGCCGCGGCCAGGAACTGGACGCCGACGAAACGCGGGAAGCGGAACAGCGTCAGGTCCAGCATCGGCCGGCGCACGCGCCGCTCGACAATGACGAAGGCGGCAAAGCCGACGGCAGCCACGCCAAGGAGTGCGAGAACGAAGGGATCGGCCAAGCCGCTTTGAGGCGCCTGCAGCACGCCATAAGTCAGCGCGGCAAGCGCGATGGTGAAGGTGCCGGCGCCGGCCCAGTCGAGCCCGGTTGCGTCAGGATCGCGTGATTCGGTGACGGTGCGCAGGCCCAGCGCGGCCGCGGCAACGCCAAGCGCCGCCACCAGAAGGAAGATCGCGCGCCAGCCGAATGTATCGATGAGCAGGCCGGAGGCGACAGGGCCGAAGGCTAGCCCGATGCCGAAGCTGGTGCCGAGAAAACTGAAGGCGCGCAGCCGCGATTGCCCGTCGAATTCCTGGGCAAGTGCTGAGGCACCGCCGGCGAAGGCGGCGGCACCGCCTATGCCTTGCAAGGCGCGGAACATATCGAACCAGACGATATCCGGCGCCAGCATGCAGCCCAGCGCGGCAAGGAGGTAGACAGCGAGGCCGGCGAGAAAAATCCGCTTGCGGCCATGGTTGTCGGCCAATGCCCCGGCCGCCATCAGGCCGGCGCCGAAGGTCAGCATGAAGGCATTGGTCACCCAATTGAGCGCGAGCGGACTGCCGCCGAGATCGGCGGCAATGCGAGAAAGCGCCACGGCGGGGCCGGTAAAGCTCAACGGCATCGTCATGGCGGCAAGGCAGACCGACAGCAGCACAAGCCATCTGCCGGCGGGGCCGGTTCTGGTCATCAAAGTCATGGATTTTCCTATCCGAGGAGGAATTGCCGGCTCGCGCTGACTCGCGTCGCCGATCGCAGCCAAAGATAGGGCAGGAACATTTCCGGCAAAATAGTATTAAATCTCCATTCATACCGGAATGAAACGCTCGAATGGATTCAAGCGATGGATCGTCTCAACGGCCTTCTTGCCTTTGCCCGCACCGCCGAATTCGGCAGTTTCGTAAGCGCGGGGCGAGCGCTCGGCATCTCCGCTTCCGCCGTCGGCAAGAGCGTCGCCCGGCTCGAGCAGGAGCTCGGCGTGCGGCTCCTGCAGCGCAGCACCCGGCGCATCGGCCTGACCGAGGAGGGCAAGCTGTTCAATGAGCGGGTGCGCCGCATCCTCGACGACATCGACGACGCCGAGGCGATGCTGTCACGGACACGCGAGACGCCGCACGGGCGGCTGCGTATCTCCACCCCGATCGTCACCTATCACCTGCTGTTGCCGGTGCTGTCGGAATTCATGGCGCGATACCCGGAAATCGAGCTCGATATCGATTTCAACGATCGCATCGTCGACGTCATCGAAGAGGGCATCGACGTCGCGATCCGCAGCGGCGAGCTGCCCGATTCACGGTTGGTGTCGAGGCCGGTCGCGCCCTTTCGCATGATCCTGTGCGCGGCCTCGTCCTATCTCGATCGGCATGGTACGCCTGGCACGCCGGCGGATCTGGCAGCGCATTTCGGCATCCATTTCCGTTTCCTCAACAGCGGCAGGCTGCTGCAATGGCCGTTCATCACCGGAAGCGCCGCGCCGCAGATACGCTCGATGCTGACCTGCAACAACATGGAGGCATTGAAGGGCGCGACGCTTGCCGGTCTCGGCATCGCCTGCATGCCCGATTTCCTGGTGCGGGAGGCGCTGCATGACGGAAGGCTGCGGACCGTGCTCGACGAACATGTCGACGGCCGCGGCCAGTTCCGCATGCTGTGGCCATCCAATCGCCACCTTTCGCCGAAGGTCCGCGTCTTCGTCGATTTCCTGCCCGAGCGGCTTGCTGTCGGGAGATAGCTCCCCCCAGGGGTGGTCAGTAGGTGGTGCGACCGCCCGAGAGGTCGAAGGTGGCGCCGGTGGTGAAGGTGTTCTCGTCCGACAGCATGAAGGCGATCATGGCGGCCGCCTCCTCGACCTCGACGAAACGGCCGCGCGGCACCTTGCCGAGCATGTAGGCGACCTGGGCCTCGGTGAGCTGCTCCAGAATGCGCGTGCGGGCGGGCGAGGGCGTCAGCGCGTTGACGGCTATGTCGTATCCGGCGAGCTCCTTGCCGAGCGATTTGGTCAGCGCCAGCACGCCGGCCTTGGCGGCCGAATAGGCGGCGGCGTTGGGATTGCCCTCCTTGCCGGCCACCGAGGAGATGTTGACGATGCGGCCGTAGTTGCGCGCGACCATGCCGGGCACCAGGCGCTTGCAGCAATAGAAGACACCGTTGAGGTCGATATCGACGATTTGGCGCCAGGCGGCGGGATCGTAGTCGACCACGGTGGCCGCCGGCCCGGCAATGCCGGCATTGTTGACGAGAAGATCGACGGGGCCAAGCATCCGCTCGGTCTCGGCGGCCGCGCGATCGACGGCTTCGATCTGCGACTGGTCGCAAAGGATGGCCTTGACCCGGCCAAGGGAGGCGAGTTCGGCTACGGCCGTGGCCATTGCGACCTGGTCGATGTCCCAGATGGCCACGCCGGCGCCCGACGACAGCAAGCGTCGCGCGACCGCAAGGCCGATGCCTTGCGCGCCGCCGGTCACCACGGCGACGCGGCCGGAAAGATCGACAGCATTCACACGACGGTTCATGGGCATTTTCCTCGCTCCCACCTTGCAATAGCGCGGATCAGGACCTGACGTTTCGCGCCACCAGCCTGGCTACGCTTGGCCCAATGAGCAGCACGACCAGGAAGCGTGCCGACTGCAAGGCCATGACGAAGGAGATATCGACGTTGCGCGCCGCGGCGGCGATGATGGCGACGCTGTCCATGCCGCCGGGGCTGGTCGCCAGATAGGCGGTCAGCGGATCGATGCCGAGCAGGCGGCTGATGACGAAGGCCATGCCGCCACAAAAGGCGATCAGCGCGACGATCGAGCCGATGATCTGCGGCAGGGCGCGAGCCGCGTGGCGCAGGATCGGCCGGGTGAAATTCAGCCCGATCGACCAGCCGACCATGGCATAGCTGATCGCCAGCAGCCAAGGCGGCAACTGCATCGGCACGCCGAGGCCGAGATGGATCACCGCGCCGAAAATGAAGGTGCCGAGAAAGAACGGCGAGGGCAGCCTGACCAGCTTTCCGGCCAAGCCGCCCACGATCGCGATGCCGATGGTGGCGGCGAAGGCCAAGGCATCGATCGGCGGAAACCAGACGATGGGCGGCACCTCGACGCCGGATGTGTCGACCCACATCCTGGCAACGAGCGCGGCCGTCATCGAGACGAAGATGACGCGCAGATATTGCATGAAGGCGACGAGACGCTGGTCGGCGCCAAAGGCGCCAGCCATCAGCACCATGGCCGTGGCGGCGCCGGGCGAGGAGCCCCAGACCGCCGTGGTGCCGGGCAGGATGCGCCAGCGGCTGATCAGCCAGCCGAGCAGGCTGGAGGCGGCGACGGTCGCGACCACCACGCCGAGGAAGAGCGGCCATTCCTTGTAGAAGGCAGGAAAGATGTCGGCGGCGATCGAATTCGCCACCAGGCAGCCGACGATCGCCTGGGCCGAGGCGAAAAGCGGACGGGGCACGCGCACCGTGGCGCCGTTGGTGCCGGCGAGGATGGCGGCAAGCATAGGGCCGATCAGCAGCGCCGCCGGCAGGGCGGCGAGTTCCAACGCGCCGGCGAAGGGCAGCGAGAACACCAAAAGCACCAGCCATTGCCGTGGCGGGCGCAGGCGCGCCATGCGGTCGATGGGTGCGTGGTCCTGGGATGGTTGCTCTGGCGAGGAGTCCATATCCGGCTCTTAGACCTGACGGAGACAAATGCGAACCCGCTTTTCGCGGACAATCCGTGTCGAGGCGGTCAGCCGGCCTTTTCCGGCGCAGGGAGTCCAAAGCCGCCGACCGGATGGGTCTCGATCTGGAATTCGAAGCCGGCGATGAAGGGACGCGCCCTGGCGATCGCGGCCTGGACTTCCGGCAATTGCAGCGAGGCCTTGTGGCTCGCCTGGTCGGTCCACACCTCGGTGACCCAGATGGCATCGGCGTCGGCCGGATCGGTGGCGATGATGTAGCTCAGGCAGCCGGGGAGCGCGGCAGTGCTTTCGCGCAGCACGTCCATGACCGCATCGCGCTGGCCGCGCGCCGCCCGCATCTTACCGATCAATCCGTACATGCCTTGATCTCCCTCCAGGTTGCACGCTGCATCAGTATGCAATCGCCGGCTCACGGCATCAACTGTCCGCCATTCACCTCGATCACCTGGCCGATGATGTAGCCGCTCAACAGATCGGACGACAGGAACAGGTAGGCGCCGACGCAATCTTCGGCCGTTCCGGCGCGTCCCTGCGGAATGGTCGCGACCATCGCCTTGATCTGCTCAGCGCTCGAATAGCGTTCGTGGAACGGCGTCAGGATCGTGCCTGGCGCCACGGCGTTGACGCGGATGCCGAAGCCGATGAGTTCCTTCGCCATGCCGCGCGTCACGTTGGAAACGAAGGCTTTCGACGAACCATAAAGGCCGGCGCCGCCGCCGGCGCCGTTGCGCGCGGCGATCGAGGTGGTGTTGATGATGAAGCCGCCCTGGCGCTTCAGCCACGGTATCGCCTTGCGCGAGGCGGTCAGGACAGAACGGGCGTTGAGGTCCATCACGGCGTCGTAATGCGCTTCGTCCTGATCGGCATAGGCGATGCGGCCGAGCATGCCGCCGGCATTGTTGACCAGGCCGTCGAGCCGGCCGAAATGCTGGGCGCTTTCCTCGACCACACGCTCGACGTCGGCGGGTATCGAAAAATCGCCCTGGACCAGAAACACCTCGCCGCCGTCATCGCGGATGGCTTCGGCCACGGCTTCGGCGGGTGCGCGGCTCGCATTGTAATGCAGCGCGACGCGGCATTTCTGCGCCGCGTAAGCACGGGCAAGGGCGGCACCGATGCCGGTCGAGGCGCCGGTGACCAGCACCGCCTTGCCGGCAAGATCGGGGATGGCAAGTGTCGTCATGTCGGTCGGCCTCCAGGTTGGCACATTTCGTAGGCTATTACCGGCCTTCCGTTCAAGCGTTGGCGTTCAAGCGTGGCCGCGTCAGGGCCTGAGATAGACATAGCCCTGATGCTGCAGTTCGGCGAGTTTAACAACGCCGCCTTTCTCCGCGACCTGGAAGCCCGACAGCAGGTCGGCAAGCGTGATGTCCATGCCGCGCAGGGTGTTGCCGCAGGCCTGCGGGACGAGCCGCTGCTGGACGAGGCCGGCAAAGCGGCTGGAAACAGCGCCGGAAGCGCCCTGGGCTTTGAAGGCCGCCAGTGCCGGACCATGCACCACAAGGACAATATCGACATTGCCGCCGGTGCCCTCATAGTGGTTCTTGATGTTGCCGAGGACGAAGTTGACCTTGTCGGCGTCGCTGAGGTGATAAGCGACCTTCAGCTTCTCCTCAGCCGTTGCCGCGTTGGCCCGGCTCAGGCCGAAAAGGCCCGCGGCGCCGGCGAGGCCGGCACGAAAAATGTCACGGCGCAGCATCGTGTCCTCCGTTTGCCGGCCTGCTCGCGCGATTTTGCATGGTCCAGGCGGGTCTCCTAGACTACCATAAAGCAGTCCTGTCGGTGGGAGGAGGATCGCATGGCATCGAAGGCCGTTGTGGGGAGGACCATGGCGGGCGTTGCGCTTTGCGCCGCCTTTGCCGCTTTTGCCGGCGCGGCGCGCGCCGAACAGCCGCCCAAACTTCCCGAGCTCAGCCCGACCGGTGCCGATGTCTGCTTCGGCCGTATCTACGATGCCGCCCATCTCAAGGCGCATCCGCACCAGAAAGTGGCGCGCATCTTCTTTTTCTATGGCGACGATCCGGTCAGCCGGCCGAACGAAGAACCCCCCGCCAACCAGGATACTTCCTATAACGGCTTCCTCACCACCACCGTGCGCGGCGCCAAGAAGCCCGACTGGGCGGCCGGCTGGTGCAACAAGGAAGATCCGAGCGACAAGGCGAGTGGCATCCGCTGCGGCATGGATTGCGACCGCACGCTCGCCTCGCTGAAAGTCGACGACAAGGGCCGGCTGATGCTCTCCAACGTACAGCCTGATGTGTATCTCGACGCTGGCGCGGAGGAGGACCTCGGCAAAGCCGAGTACAACAGGCAGGCGCTGGGCAGCGAGGACGACAATTTCAAGCTGGATCCGATGCCGGCCGAGACCTGCAAGGCGGAGTTCACACGCATCGACCCCATCGACCCGGCGCTGGGTGATCCGCTGCGCGTGCGCCTGAAGCCGGATCAGCCGTTCTGCTTCGGGCGCGACTATGACGATGCGCATCTCAAAACACATCCCAACCAGCTGACGCAATCGATCCGCGTCTTCCGCGGGCCGGTCGAGCTCGCTTCCTTCGCGGCCGGCGGCGATGCCGCGACCTGGCCCGACGGGGCGGACATTGCCGTTTCAGTGACGACCAGGCAGAAGGGGAAAAAGGTCACGCAGACCTATTCCTGCCAGGGCGAGGCCGACCAGTGGCGCTGCTCGGCAAGCTCCAAGATGAGCGATTTTTCCTGCGACATCTCGCAGAAGGAGATCTTCCTCAAGCGCGGGCCCAACGGCACGATGATGGTCGCGAACCCCAACAATGCGGTGGCGGTTGTCGATCTCTGTTCGAAGGCGGCGGACGGCAAGACCAAGTCCGACGACAAGGTTTATCGGCTGCAGCCGATGCCGCAGTCGGCGTGTGCTCCGTAAGGTCTGCCGATATTCAGGTGAGGCCGGCCTGCGAACGACGGCTTCCTGCCCTTCCGGTGCTCACGTACTTTCAAGTACGCTCCGCTCCGGCTCTCGGAAGCCATCTTGTCTGGTCGCTTCGCGCCCGTCTTCGACTCCGACTCGGCCTGACCTGAATCTCGACAGACCTTCGCGCTCTGCTAAGCGAAAGGCACCGCGGTCGTGCCTTTCGGCAGTTTGGCCTCGTCGTCCGGCTCGACATGGATGGTGACGCGCACCGAGGGGATCTCGGCCTTCAACGCGTCCTCGATGCGATCGCAGATGACATGGCTGGCGCCGACGGTCATGTCGGCGTCGACGACAAGGTGGAACTCGATGAAGGTGGCGCGTCCGGCAATGCGCGTCTTCAGGTCATGCACCTCGAGCGCGCCTTTCGAATTGGCCGAGATGATGTCGCGGATCTGCATGTTCTCATGGCTATCGACGGCGCGGTCCATCAGGCCGTTCATCGACGAGCCGATCACATGCCAGCCCTGCCACAGGATGTTGAGCGCGACGATCACGGCCAATGCCGGATCGAGGATCTGCCAACCGGTGAGCACCGCGCCGACAAGGCCGCCGAGCACGCCAACGGACGTCACAACGTCGGTCATGATGTGCTGGCCGTCGGCGACTAACGCCGGCGATTTCGCGTTGCGGCCGGTCTGGATCAGAGTCCAGGCCCAGATCGCGTTGACGATGGTCGCCAAGCTGTTGACGGCGAGACCCTTCCAGGGCTGCTCGAGCGGGGCCGGATGCTGCCAGGACTGCCAGACCTCGTTGAGGATCAGCAGCGCCGCGACGACGATCAGCACCCCCTCGAGCACGGCCGAGAAATATTCGGCCTTGTGGTGGCCAAAGGGATGGTCCTGGTCGGCGGGCTTGTAGCTGACCTGGATTGCCCAGAAGGCGGCTGCCGACGCGATGACGTTGACGATCGATTCCGCCGCGTCCGAATAAAGCGCGACGGAGCCCGTGATGTACCAGGCGGCCACCTTGAGGGCGAGCACGGCGAAGGCGACGACGATCGACCAGAAGGCGAGCCTGGCGACCTTCTGCCTGGTCGCGGCTTTCGCCGCGGCCGTCGTCGTGTCCCGCGCCTGGGTCATCGTCCCTACGCGGCCTTTTCCTTGGCCTTGCGCGGCAGATGCGCGACGATGTTCTCAATGATGCGCATGCCAGCATTGTGACCGAGCGTCATGATCGATTCCGGATGGAACTGCACCGCGGCGATCGGCTCTTTGGGGTGCTCGAAGGCCATGATGATGCCGTCCTCTGTCTCGGCTGTGACCACGAAGCCATCAGGCAGGCGCACCGGATCGGCGAAGATCGAGTGGTAGCGGCCGACGGTCACTTCCTTTGGCAGGCCAGAAAAGATGATGCCGGGTTTCGAGACGCGGATGCGCGAGGGCTTGCCATGCATGGGGATGTGCAACTGCCTCAATTCGCCGCCATAAGCTTCGGCCAGCGCCTGCAAGCCGAGGCAGACGCCGAAGATCGGCAGGTCGCGGGCGCGCGCTTTCTTAATGGTGGCGGCGCAGTCGAAATCTGTCGGCGTGCCGGGGCCAGGCGACAGCACGACGAGATCGGGCTTCAGCCGCTCGAAGACTTCCTCCGGCACCGGCGTGCGCACGGTGGAGACATTGGCGCCGGTCTGGCGGAAGTAGTTGGCCAGCGTGTGGACGAAGGAGTCCTCGTGGTCGACGAGCAGGATGTTGACGCCGTCGCCGACGCGCGCGGTGGTGCGCTCGGTTCCGGTGGCGTTGCCGGTCTTGGCGTCGCGGATGGCGGAGAGCATGGCGGATGCCTTCAGTTCGGTTTCGGCTTCTTCTTCCTCGGGCACGCTGTCGAAGAGCAGTGTGGCGCCGGCGCGCACCTCGGCGATGCCGTCCTTGATGCGGATGGTGCGCAGCGTCAGCCCAGTGTTCATGTCGCCGTTGAAATTGACCATGCCGATGGCGCCACCATACCAGGCGCGCGGGCTCTTCTCGTTCTGCTCGATGAAGCGCATGGCCCAGAGCTTCGGCGCGCCGGTGACGGTGACCGCCCAGGCGTGCGACAGGAAGGCGTCGAAGGCGTCCATGCCTTCGCGCAGCCGGCCTTCGATGTGGTCGACGGTGTGGATCAGGCGCGAATACATCTCGATCTGGCGGCGGCCGATGACGCGCACCGAGCCTGGCTCGCAGACGCGCGACTTGTCGTTGCGGTCGACATCCGAGCACATGGTGAGCTCGGACTCGTCCTTCTTGGAGTTGAGCAGCTTCAGGATCTGCTCGCTATCGGAAATGGCGTCGTCGCCGCGCTTGATGGTGCCCGAGATCGGGCAGGTCTCGACGCGGCGGCCGTTGACGCGCACGAACATCTCCGGCGAAGCGCCGATTAGATATTCGTTCTCGCCGAGATTGATGAAGAAGGAATAGGGCGAGGGGTTGATCGATTTCAGCTTGCGCGAGATGTCGGAGGGCTGGGTCTCGCAGCGCTCGTAGAACATCTGTCCAGGCACAACCTCGAACAGGTCGCCGCGCTTGAAGCTTTCCATGGCGCGCCGCACCAGGTTGGCGTATTCGCCCGGTTCGTGGTCGCCGCGCGGCGGGATGCGGTCGGCGGTCTTGAACGGCTCGACATGGGCATCGCGCGCCAGGCCTTCGGTCGAAAAGCCCTCGCCGGAATAGTCGTAGCGGTCGGTCCAGGCCTTGGTCGAATAATGGTCGACCACGAGAATCTCGTCGGGCAGGAACAGCACCAGGTCGCGCTGGCTTTCCTTGCGCTCGAGCTTGTAGTCCACCGGATCGAACTGGAAGGCGAGGTCGTAGCCGAAGGCGCCATAAAGGCCGAGATTGGCGTCCTCGGCGGTCTTGAACAAAGCGGTGATGGCGCGCAGCACGGTGAAGACGGACGGAACGCGGCTGCGCTCCTCCTCGGTGAAGACGCGGCCGGGTTTTGCCACATCGACGCGGATAAGCGTCTTCGAGGTCTCCGCGATCGTCACTTCGCTCGGCGCGCCAAGCGCCTTTCCGATCACAGGCAGGAGCACTTCGCCGCGCTTGTTCAGCGCTTCGATGCGCATGGCGCGGCCGCGCGCGGAGATCACCAGCGGCGGATCGATAATGGCGGTGTCCCAGCGCGTGTAGCGGCCCGGATACTCGTAGTTCGAGGAAAACACCGCGCCGCGGCGTGAATTCAGGCCGTCTACATAGGCGTCGATCGCGCCTTCATAGGGCCTGTCGTGCCGTTCGCGGGTGATGGTCACGCCGCCCGCGGTGACGAAGCGCTCCGCCCCGTTGTCCAGAACTTTAGTCGTCATTGCCGTCTCCATCAGCGTTTTGGGCAACGGACCCGGGAATGGCTCTAAAAAACAAATGGCCGCCCGGACATTCCGCTGCGGCCACCCTCATTTTCACGCGCACACGCACGAACCGGCCGCTGTCAGCGAGCCCACCACCAAACGGTCTTGTTCGAACGCATGTTCATGCCGACTCCCATAGCGGCGAATGCTTGGATCGGCAAGCGGAATCAAGGAAATCGTCGGACGAGGTGAATCGGCTGCCGCGCAGGGAGCTTTATTCTGCGGGCTGCGGCTCCAGGATCGCGCGGCGGTCGAGCGATTGCGACAGCACGGCCACCGCGACGGCCAGAAGCGCGAGTGCGGCGCCCACCAGCGGCAGGTTGGCGTAGGAGACACCCCAGGAGATGGCGAGGCCGCCGATCCAGGCGCCGCCGGCATTGCCGACATTGAAGGCGCCCTGGTTCAGCGTGGCCGCAAGGTTCGGTCCTTCGGCGGCCGCCTCGACGACACGGATTTGCAGCGGCGGCACGACGATGAAGATCAGCATGCCCCACAGGAAGACAATGGCGACGGCGACCCCGGCAATCGCGCCGAGCTTGGCGAAGACGACGAACAGCAGGGCCATGGCGAGCAGCGTGCCGATCACGGTCGGCATCAGCTTCCAGTCGGCCAGCCTGCCGCCGATGACGTTGCCGATGGTCATGCCGGCGCCGAAGAGCAGCAGCACCCAGGTCACGGTCGCCGTCGACAGGCCGGAGACGTCGGTCAGATACGGCTTGATGTAGGTGAAGACGGCGAACAGGCTGGCGGAGGCGAGCGAGGCGATCAGCATCGCCAGCCAGACCTGCAGCTTTCCGAGCACGCGCAATTCGCCGACCAGCCCGCCGCCGCTGGGTTCGGCGACGTTGGACGGCACCAGCCAGGCGATGGCCGCGACCGAGACGAGGCCGATGCCGACAACGGCGAGGAAAGTGGCGCGCCAGCCGAAGGCTTCACCCAGCGCCGTGCCGGCGGGAACGCCCAGGATATTCGACAGCGTCAGGCCGGCAAACATCAGCGCGATGGCGCTCGCCCGCTTGTTGCGCGGCACGAGGCTCGCCGCAACGACGGAGCCGATGCCGAAAAAGGCGCCGTGGCCGAAGGCGGTGAAGACCCTCGCGGCCATCAACAGCCAGTAGTTCGGGGCGATGGCGCAGAAGAGATTGCCGATGACGAAGAGGGCAGCGAGGCCGACAAGCACGGGCTTGCGCGGCAGGCGCGCCGTTGCCATGGCCACGATCGGCGCACCGAAGACGACGCCGAGCGCATAGCCGGTGACCAGAAGGCCAGCCGAAGGGATCGAGACGCCAAGGTCGGCCGCGACCTCCGGCAACAGGCCCATGATGACGAATTCGGTGGTGCCGATGCAGAAGGAGGCAATGGCAAGCGCCAGGATCGGCAGCGGCATGGGGTGTCCGGTCTGAATCGGTTCAAGATCGAGACTGACTTTGAACCTGGCCGGCGCACAAGCGTCATTGTTGCAACGCAGCAATGCAGAAAGAGGAGAGCGAGGTCGCGACGAACAACCTAGGTGAGCGGTTTAAGCTCCTGGGCGATCGTCGGCAGCAGTTCCGAGACGTTGGGGTGGATGTGCATGGCGCGCGCCAGCGTCGAGATCGGGGCCTTGGCGTACATGAGGTCGAGCACGCAATGGATCGCCTCGTCGCCGCCTGGCCCGAGCACGGTGCAGCCGAGGATCTCGCCGGTGTCGGCATCGGCGAGGATCTTCATGAAGCCTTGCGTCTCGCCCTTCTCGACCGCGCGGCCGACACGCGTCATCGGCCGCTGGCCGACCAGCGCGCGGCGGCCGGATTTCTTCACCGCGGCTTCCGTCATGCCGCAGCGCCCAAGCGGCGGATCAATGTAAAGCGCATAGGCCTCGATGCGGTCGGTGACCTTGCGCGGATCGTTGTCGAGCAGGTTGGCCGCGACGATCTCGAAGTCGTTGTAGGAGGTGTGGGTGAAGGCGCCCTTGCCGTTGCAGTCGCCCATCGCCCAGATGCCGGGCACGCTGGTGCGCAACAGGTCGTCGACGACGATGAAGCCGCGCTGGTCGACCTCGACGCCGGCTTTTTCGAGGCCAAGATCGTCGGTGTTGGGGACGCGGCCGAGCGCCAGCAGCACATGCGAGCCGACCGCCGGCGGCTGGCCGGCGGAGAAAGTCACGGCGACCTCGTTGCCTTTCCTGGCGAACGCGATGTCGCCGGCGCCAACATGGACGGTGATGCCTTCATTTTCGAGAATGGCCTGGATGGCGGCGGACGTGTCCTCGTCCTCGCGGCCGGTCAGCCTCGGCGCCTTCTCGATCACCGTGACCTCGGAGCCGAAGCGGCGGAACATCTGCGCGAATTCGAGCGAGATATAGCTGCCGCCGACGACGATCAGATGGCTGGGCAGGACATCGAGATCCATCATCGAGGAATTGGTGAGATAGGGGATGTCGTGGACGCCGGGCAGGTCGGGCACGGAGGCGCGGCCGCCGGTGTTGAGGAAGATCTTTGGCGCGGTCAGCAGCTCGTCGCCGACACGCACGGTGTCGGCGGATTCAAAGCGCGCGTGGCCGCGATAGAGCGTGCACTTCTCCATGCCCGCGATCCAGGTCTCGAGCCCCGTGCGGGACGCGCCCGAAACCTTGTCCTTGCGCGCCTTGATGGCCTTGTAGTCGACGGCGACGGGACCGGAAACCGTCACGCCATAATCGGCGGCGCGGCGGGCGAGGTGCGCGGCATAGGCGCTCGCCACCATCGTCTTGGTCGGGATGCAGCCAGTGTTGACGCAGGTGCCGCCGATGAGCTTGCGCTCGATCAGCGCCACGCTCATGCCGGCCGCGTTGAGCCGGCCGGCGAGCGGCGTGCCGGCCTGGCCGGCGCCGATGACGATGGCGTCGAAGGCTTTGGCGCTCATGCGACGGCAGCCACGATCAGCAGCCCGCCGACGATCGCAATGGCGTCCTCGATGAAGGCTGCGGGCGGATCCTTGCCGAAGGCGGCGGCCAACCGGCCACGCACCTCGGCTCCGCCCAGCGTGCCGATCACCGCGCCGATGGCGCCGGCGATAAGA
Organism: Mesorhizobium sp. M2A.F.Ca.ET.046.03.2.1; assembly: GCF_003952425.1. NCBI lineage: Bacteria > Pseudomonadati > Pseudomonadota > Alphaproteobacteria > Hyphomicrobiales > Phyllobacteriaceae > Mesorhizobium > Mesorhizobium sp. M2A.F.Ca.ET.046.03.2.1. The sequence goes on from NZ_CP034449.1 coordinate 5,055,873, forward strand.
CCGCCGATGGTGGCGCCGCCGGTCGCGCCGAGCACTGCGCCGGTGAAGGCGCCCAGGACGATACGGGCGCCGAATTGCTGCGGCACCTTCCGGCTCGGCGTCGACGGCAACTGGTCGGTGACCAATTCGACGATCGCCAGGATGGTGAAGATGCCGACGGCAATCCAGTGGCCCATGAAACTCGCCCAGGTGCCGGCGACCGGCAGCCAGCCGAGATAAGAACCCCAGGCGACGGCGGCCGGCGCTGTCATGGCGCGCAGGCCGGCAACGACACCTATCAGCAGTGCAAGCAGGTAAAGCATGATCGACCCCCTCAAAATCGGAACCTCGCACGGTTCCATGAAGGCAGGCTAGCATAGGCTGGGCGTTTGGCCACGGGCTTTTGTCCGACAATCGGTTGTGCAAACGAAATCGGGAGATGTCGCCATGTCGGCAAGCGAGCGCATGAAGATGGCGGCGGGCGAATGGTACACCTGCATAGACGATGAGCTCGAGGCGCAGCGCTTCGCCGCGCGCGATGCGGTGTTCGAGCACAATAGCCTGCCGCCCCGGCATCGTGGCAATATAGGGCCTGCTTTGCGGGCGCTGCTTGGTGGCGCGGGCGAAGGGGCTCGCATCGAGGCGCCGTTCCATTGCGCCTATGGCTTCAATGTGTTTCTCTGCGACGGCGTCTTCCTCAATTCCGGCTGCATCATCCTCGACACCGCGCCGGTGCGCATCGGCAAGGGCACGCTGCTCGGCCCAAATGTGCAGATCTACTGCGCCGAGCATCATCGCGAGGCCACTGGACGGCTGGCCGGGCTGGAGATCGCAAAACCGGTGACGATCGGCGACAACGCCTGGGTCGGCGGCAGCGCGGTGATCCTCGCCGGCGTCAGCATAGGCGAGGGCGCCATCGTCGGCGCCGGCGCGGTGGTGACTCGCGACGTGGCGGCCAACACGACCGTGGTCGGCAACCCGGCGCGGGTTGTCACGCCGCGCTGAGCGTCCCCGCGGTCTTGGAAAACTCCCGCCGATATTGCATCGGCGAGGTTTTCAGCCGCGCGGCGAAATGCTGGCGCAGCGAGGTGGCGCTGCCGAAGCCGGCTTCGAAGGCCACCAGGTCCATCGACTTGTCCGTCTGCTCCAAAAGCCGCTGCGCCAGCGCGACGCGCTGGTCGGCAAGCCAGTCGCCGAAACTGGTGCCGGTGGTTTTCTGGAAACGGCGCGTGAAGGTGCGGCGGGTGAGACCCGCTGCTTCGGCGACGCTGTCGAGACTGTGCGCTTCGCCGAGCGATGCCCGCACGTCATCGAGGGCCTTGGCGAACCGGTCGGCGTTTGGCGTTGGCGCAAGCGGGCGCTCGATGAACTGTGCCTGGCCGCCCTGCCGGTGCGGTGAGAGCACTACGTGACGAGCGAGCCGCAGCGCCGCCTCCGCGCCATAGCGGGCGCGCACGATGTGCAGGCAGCAGTCGAGCCCGGCGGCGACGCCGGCGGAAGTGATGACGTCGCCATCGTCGACATAGAGCACGTCGGCGTCGATCGCGATGTCTGGATGAAGCGCCTGGAGTTGATCGGCATAGGCCCAGTGAGTCGTTGCCTTACGCCCGGCCAGCAATCCGGCGCCGGCAATGGCGAAGGTGCCGAGGCACAGACCCACGATCAGCGCGCCGCGCTTATGCGCGCCTTGCAGCGCCTCCTTGAACGGCGCAGCCAGAGGGGCATCGAGGTCCTTCCAGCTTGGAATGATGACGATATCGGCCTCGTTGAGCGCCGAAAGATCGTGCGGCACAACGATGCTCAGCCCCGCATCGGTGTGAATGGGTCCCTCCTCCATCGCGCAGACGCGGAAGTCGAAGCGTGGCAGTCCAAGCCTGGTTCGATCGGCGCCGAACACCAGACAAGGCACGGAGAGGTGGAACGGGCTGATGCCGTCGAAGGCGACAGCGGCGATGATCGGATTCTTCATGGCTGACATCGTTTGCGTGGATTGGCGAATGTCCCAATTCTTTCGAATGATGTCAATCGGCCACTTTCGGCCACCGGGACATCCGCCTAGCTTTGCGCCCCAACCCGGTCGAAAGGAAAACCACCATGTCAGCACCAGCCACCCAGCCGCGCCGCGCGCTTGTCGTCGTCGATGTCCAGAACGACTATGATGGCGGCAACCTCGCCATCCAGCATCCGCCCTTCGCCGAGACGGTCGCCAATGTGGCGCGCGCCATGGACGCGGCCGCGGCGGCCGGCATCAAGGTCGTCGTTGTCAAGCAGATGGCGCCCGAGACCTCGCCGATCTTCGCCAAAGGGAGTCACGGGGGCGAGTTGCATCCAGAGATCGCCAGGCGCAGCCGCGACCATTATGTCGAGAAGACGCTTCCGTCGGTCTTCACCGGCACGGATCTCGAAGCCTGGCTGCGCGCCAATGCCATCGATACGATCGCGGTCGTCGGCTACATGACCCACAATTGCGATCTGTCGACCATCATCCACGCGGTGCATATGGGCTTTGCCGTCGAGTTCCTTTCGGATTCCAGCGGCTCGGTGCCCTATGCCAACAGCGCCGGCTATGCGTCGGCAGAGGACATCCACCGGGTGGTGACGATCATTCTGCAGTCGCGCTTCGCCGCGGTGCTGAAGACCGCCGAATGGATCGACTGTCTGAAGACCGGGAAGCTGCCCGGACGCGACACGATTTATGCATCGAACCAGCGGGCCCTGAAGCGGAACGCTGCCTAGTCCGGCAAGCAAAGGGCGCCGCGGGCAGCACGGCGCCCTTGATCGTTTTCAGCTCAAAGAATGTTTAGAACAGGCCTTCGATCTGACCCTGCTCGTTGAGGAAGATCTTTTCCGAGGACGGCGCCTTGGGCAGGCCGGGCATGGTCATGACCTCGCCGCAGATGATGACGACGAAGCCGGCGCCGGCCGAGAGCCTGACCTCGCGCACCGGCACGGTGTGGCCGGTGGGCGCGCCGCGCAGGTTCGGGTCGGTCGAGAAGGAGTACTGGGTCTTGGCCATGCAGACCGGCAAATTGCCGTAGCCGGCCTGTTCCCAGGCATGCAGCTGGTCGCGGATCGACTTGTCGGCGATCGCCTCGTCGCCGCGATAGATGCGCTTGACGATGGTGTTGACCTTTTCGAACAGCGGCATCTCGTCGGGATAGAGCGGCGAGAACTGGGAGGCGCCGGACTCGGCTATTTCGACCACCTTGCGGGCGAGGTCCTCGATGCCGGCCGAGCCTTGCGCCCAGTGCTTGCACAGGATCGCCTCGGCGCCCTGCGCCTTGACGAAGTCCTTCATCGCCTGGATCTCGGCTTCGGTGTCGGTGGTGAAGTGGTTGATCGCCACCACCGCCGGCACGCCGAACTGCTTCACGTTCTCGATGTGACGGCCGAGATTGAGGCAACCCTTCTTGACCGCCTCGATGTTCTCCTTGCCGAGGTCTTCCTTCTTGATGCCGCCATTCATCTTCATGGCGCGCACGGTGGCGACAATGACAGCCGCCGACGGCTTCAAGCCGGCCTTGCGGCACTTGATGTCGAAGAACTTCTCCGCGCCGAGGTCGGCGCCGAAGCCGGCTTCGGTAACGACATAGTCGGCGAGCTTCAGCGCGGTCGTGGTGGCGACGACCGAGTTGCAGCCGTGCGCGATATTGGCGAACGGGCCGCCATGCACGAAGGCCGGGTTGTTCTCCAGCGTCTGCACCAGGTTGGGCTGCATGGCATCCTTGAGCAAAACCGCCATGGCGCCGTCGGCCTTGAGGTCGCGGGCATAGACCGGCGACTTGTCGCGGCGATAGGCGACGATGATGTCGCCGAGACGCTTCTCGAGGTCCTTGAGGTCGGTGGCAAGGCACAGGATCGCCATCACTTCCGAGGCGACGGTGATGTCGAAGCCGGCTTCACGCGGATAGCCGTTGGCGACGCCGCCCAGCGAACAGATGATCTCGCGCAGCGCCCGGTCGTTCATGTCCATGACGCGGCGCCAGGCGACGCGGCGGGTGTCGATGCCGAGCTCGTTGCCCCAGTAGATGTGGTTGTCGATCAGCGCCGACAGCAGATTATGCGCGGTGGTGATGGCGTGGAAATCGCCGGTGAAGTGGAGGTTCATGTCCTCCATCGGCACCACCTGCGCAAGGCCGCCGCCGGCGGCACCGCCCTTGACGCCGAAATTCGGACCGAGCGAGGCCTCGCGGATGCAGATGATCGCCTTCTTGCCGATGCGGTTGAGGCCGTCGCCGAGGCCGACCGTGGTGGTCGTCTTGCCTTCGCCGGCGGGCGTCGGGTTGATGGCGGTGACCAGGATCAGCTTGCCATCCTTGTTGCCCTTCACCGACCTGATGAACTCGGCCGAGACTTTGGCCTTGTCGTGGCCATAGGGCAGCAGATGCTCGGTCGGGATGCCGATTCTGGCGCCGATCTCCTGGATCGGTTTCTTCTTGGCGGCGCGCGCGATCTCGATGTCGGACTTCACTTCGGCCATGACGGCTTTCCTCTGGAGTAGGCGGTGGAGGGGAGGGGTTCGATCATTCGTGCATGGTCGAAACGCCGCCCGGACGCAAGGTCATGTTCTAACCTTGTCGCTGGCGCGGCGTCAACTTCCATGCAACTATGTTTCCTGTTAAGAAAGAGTGTTCCTGTCGCCGGGCCTCTTCCAAGGCAGCCGTCTCGGGCCCGGTCGTTGCGCCGTATAGAAGCCAGAGCGGGGGCGGTTTCGCCGTCTCAAAACAGCCGCCTAATGCGCGAAAAGCGACAGGGGCCACGGCGCAAATCCGCCATCGCCCTGTCGGCCCGAGACGGTGCTATTGGGTCAGAACGTTGCTGATCTCGACCATGTTGGAGCGCACGCGCAGGATGTAGAAGCCCATCGTCGTCAGATGCGTCGGCAACAGCCAGCCATCCTCGCGGCCATTGGCGATGATGAAGGGCTGGATGCGTAGCGCCGAGACGAACTGCGAATCCATCGTGTCCCACAGGCTCTGCAGGTGCTTTTCCTTGAGCACGTCCTCGAAGTCGGCCTGGGCGCCCTTCATGAGGCCGTAATAGGCATAGAGCTGGCCATAGGCGAACCAGAAGCGGTCGTCGGCGCGGGTATCGAACCATCCGTTGTTGTGGTTTTCGGCGCGCTCCTTGAGGATCGCCGAAGTCGAGCCGATATCCGAAGCGATGCGGTCGATATATTGCTTGAGATTGTCGGCGCGCGCGTCGAACGTCGCCTGGCAGGTGGCGAGCCGGGCGTTGAAGGAACGCAGCTTGCGCACCGCGTCGCGATAGTAGCTCGGCGTCGGCGTCTTGGGGCCGAAGGGGTTCAGGCCGAAATACCAGGTGTACTCGTCGAACTGCAGATTGCCGCGTGCGTCCTGCAGGTCGGCATCGATCTGCGAAGTCGTGCGCACGCGGCCGAGATTGTCGGCAAGCTCGGTCGCGGTGCGGCGCACCGCCTGGTTGATGCCGCGCTGGAAGGACGCCTTGTTGTCCATCCAGGGCGTGTTGTCCCAGTCGATGCCGAACAGGCCGAGCTTGTAGAGGATCATCGACGAGATCCAGGCATTCTGGTTGACGTTGAAGTCCGTCAGGTCGGCGGCGACCTGGGCGATCGCCGAGTTGCCGCAGGTCTTGGCCGTGTCGGTGCCAGCGCCGGCGGAGACCTGCTCGCCGGCCGACACGTTGCGCTTCTCGAATGTGTAGGTGTCGGGATAGTTCGGGTTGAAATTGTTCCACCACTGCGTGGCGTAGAAGAAATTGGCGTAGAGGCCGATCAGCACCAGGAGGGCGAGACCGACCACCGCCTTCAGGATCCAGCCGCGCTGTCCGTACCAGCGGCCGACCCACATGAACGGCCACAGAATGACGCCGATGACGAAGCCGATGCCGCGGCCGATCCACTGGAAGATCTGGGTGAAGAAGTTCACGATTGGGTCGAGCATGGCTGTGGCACCCCCTTAGAGCATTTCACCGTTTCAAGGGAAACGGCGATCTGCCTTAACCCTTTGTTTTGGCGCAATTCCGGGCGGAAAACCGCCCAGACTCTTCTAGTCAGTCAGGCCGTAAAGGCGCGCGCGGAACGCCGCCTTGTCCTTCAAATATGTGGTTTTCAGAACGTCCACAACATGGCTTCGCCAGGCGTCGCTGTAGCTCTCATAGTCCTTGTAGAAGCCGGGCTTGTTGAAGACGTAGCGCGAGACGAAGTCCTGCGGCACGAAATCCGAGATCAGCTGGTTGGTCAGCCAGGCATCGGGATGTTCGGGCTTGGCGCGCACGACCAGGAAGCGCTGGCGCGGCGGCACGTCCTCGATCTTGAGATGGCCGAGTTGGGCGATCTCGCGCTTGGCGGCGTTGAGGAAGGGAAAGTTCCCGTCCTGGGCGATCAGGTCGGCATGGCCGTGGATCCAGGTCTGCAGCCAGACCTTGTCAACATCGGTTAGGTTGCGGTTGGGCTCGGCATCGCGGATCAGCGCGCGCACGACCATCTCGGCGCGGTGCTCGAGATAGCCGGAGGCCTCGATCCACGAGGCGCGCGGCAGGTCGAGGCGGCCGGTGGCGGCAAGGAAGCGGAAAACCTTGTCGGCATCGTTGATCGACAGGTAGCTGACCTGCCAGGGGCGTGAGCGGCGGAAGCCGGGAGCGGCCGGATCGCAGATCACCGTTGTCATGTCGGGATCGACGAAGACATAGAGGCCGCCGAAATGGCTGGTCCAGTAGGCATTGTGGCGGAAGATCACCTGGTCGGGGACCAGCGCGTTCTCGCGGATGTCGCCGCAGATTTTGGCCAGATCGACCATGCGCTGCAGCATGGCATTGTCGCGCCAGGCGTCTGGCTCCTGCTTCAGCCGGTCGACCAGCTTGCCGAGCTCGGCCGCCTTTCCCAGCACATCCTCGGCCGACAGCACCTTGAACTCGACCTGGTTGATCGAAAGCAGGTCCTCGATGTCGTTGACCTTGGGGACCGAGTCCTCGATCTCGCCGTAGATCACGTCCTTGATGGTCAGCGCGTCGATGGCGCGCCTGTTCTTCGACATGAACTCGAACATCAGCTGCGAGGTGTTGGAGAAGGCGGTGTGCACCACGGGCAGATCGATCTGCGACGGCGTCAGGATAATGAAGCGGCGGTTGACCTCGTTGGGATCGAGATAGTCGAAGTCGCCGCACTCCTCGGCGATCTCGGGCGAGAAGCCGGTGCGGTCGATCTGGAAGCTCTTCAACCTGGTCGGCTCGAGGCCGAAGGCGACAAGCGCCTTGTTGTAGCGCTGGATGAGATGCGGCTCGTCGACGGCGAGCAGCCTGCCGTAGATCAGCTCGTTATCGCGCAGGAGGTCGGGTTTCTTGGCGGTGGGCTTCATCTTTCCTTCTCCCCGTTCACGGGGAGAAGGTGCCCGAAGGGCGGATGAGGGGCGGCGCCAATGCTCATCATCCTTGCTCCGATCTTGCGGCCGGCAGAAATTTCGCATCGACCCCAATCATCTTTCGATCCAACCGACCATCCAGCGCCGCAACAATCGTATCCAGCACGCTCGCGCAGTTGGTCAAAACATCTGCGTGCCAAACCCTCAATACGGACCAACCGTTTCCGTTCATCGTCTCGTCCCTGTATCGACCGGGCATGTTGGCTGCCGTCAACCTCGACAACCAGATTGGCTCCGCGGCAAGCGAAGTCCGCGAAGTAAGGGCCGATCGGCAGTTGGCGAACAAACTTGTGGCCGTTCAATCGCCGCCCCCGCAGTTCATGCCACAGCCGTTCCTCCGCATCGTTTTCGACCTGCCGCAGCTCGCGGGCTCTCTTAACCTTTGGCTCATTTCTGCCACGCATGGCGCTGCCCCTCATCCGCCCTTCGGGCACCTTCTCCCCGTGAACGCAGGGCTGTCCGGGGAAAGGTTCGGGTGAATCGAAATGCCGCATGTGCATGCCCCGTAAGACGGGGATTTTCCGTCTACCTTCTGGTTGTCGAGACTCAGAAAGGGAACGGGGCATGCGCTTTACGCCTAGCATTCTTGGCAAGCTGGTTGAACCGATCAATCGTCGCCGCTTCCAGACGATTGTGGATAGCCATGACGGGGATGCGTATGACAAGTCGTTCAAGAGCTGGGACCATCTCGTGGTGTTGATCTATGCTCAGCTCAGCGGCGCGACGAGCCTTCGCAGCCTGCAAGCCGGCTGGAACGCCAACTGCCAGCACCATTACCACCTCGGCAGCGACCTGTTGCGGCGCTCGACCTTGTCGGACGCCAACCGGCGCCGCCCTGTAGCCGTCTTCGCCGAGACGTTCGCCCTGCTTGCAGGCCAACTCGACCGGCAGATGCGTCGCGAAGGCAGTGCCATGCTGCGGCTGATCGATTCCACGCCCATCCCGCTCGGCAAGCTTTGCGACTGGGCCAAGTCGAACGGCCGCATCCGCGGCATGAAGCTGCATATCGTCTATGATCCAGACAGCGACTGTCCGCGCGTCCTCGACATCACCGATGCCAACGTCAACGACGCCCAGATCGGCCGCACCATCTCTATCGAAGACGGTGCGACCTACGTGTTCGACAAGGGTTACTGCCACTACGGCTGGTGGACGGCGATCGCGGCGGCGCAAGCCTTCTTCGTCACCCGGCCCAAAACCAACATGGGGCTCAAGCTGGTGTGCGATCGTCCCCTCGCAGCCATGCACGGCGATGGCTTCACCGTGCTTGAGGATGCCGAGGTGAGCTTTGCCAGCAAAGGCGATTCCAAACTGCCGATCCGCTTGCGTCGCATCATCGTGAAGCGAGACGAAGGCGACACCATCACGCTGCTGACCAACGATCTCGAGCGCTCGGCCGCCGACATAGCAGCCCTCTACAAGGGGCGCTGGCAGATTGAGCTCCTGTTCCGCTGGATCAAGCAGCACCTCAAGATCCGTAAGTTCCTCGGCAACAATGACAACGCCATCCGCCTGCAGCTCTTCGCCGCCATGATCGCCTATGCGCTGTTGCGCATTGCAGCGCGCGCATATCGCGTTGCACTGCCGATCCTGCGCTTCACCGACCTGGTGACACGATGCCTGTTCGAGCGGCGCCACATCGCCGCCATCGACAAACCGCCGCCCGTCAATCCAAGTCGAAGGTACCCCCGCTGCTCTCCCGATCAGATGAGCCTCGACTATGTCTAACTTTCCCCGGACAGCCCTGCGTTCCACGGGGAGAAGGAAAAGATCACCACGCCCCCTTCTTCTTCAACTCCTCCATCTCGCGCGCCGCGCGCTCGCGCAGCCTTGCGTCGCGCAGGAGCTTCTCCACCGCGGCATCATCCGACTTGTCGGAATAGCGGAATTCGGAATCGGCGTAGCGGTTGATCTCCTGCATGACCATGTCCATCGAGAACGGTCCGCGCAGTTCCTCGATCATCGCCTTCTTGTCGTCGTAGCTCTTGTGCATGAAGGCTTCGGGCTTCTCGAACCAGTCGTCCGGCAGCTCGATATCCATGGCGCGCATCTTGATCGCGTCGGTGACGTTCTTGACGGCGCGGCCGGTGAAGCGCGGTTCGGCGTCCTTGATCATGTGCAGGTAGGTGCCGATATCGGCCATGGTCTTGGGCGCGCCATTCTCCTTCATGTAGCGCTCATAGACCTTCATCAGCCCGTCTTCCTGCGGCTTCTCATGCACTTCATAGGCTTCGGCCACGGCGCGCTGGATCTCCTGCGCGGCATAGAGCTCGTGGTCCCCAAGCGGGATCTTATGGTTCTTGCCGGCAAGCAGCACGAAGATGTCGATATAGTCGTCGCGGGTCTGCGGGCCGTCGACCAGCCAGCGCGCGCCGGCGCGCTGGCGCAGCGCGTCGTCGACATTTTCGGGATAGTTGGAGAACATGCCGAAAGAGCAGTTGCCGCGCACGACCGTCGAGGCGCCGGCGAAGGCGTCCATCAAAACACCGGTGATCTCCTGCTGACCGGCGGAGGCACGGTCGTCGGAGCGGCGCGCCGCCACCTGGTCGATATCGTCGATGGTGCCGAAGCCGATGACGCGCGGATTGAGCACGTTGTTGATGAATTGCCGGCAGTTCTGGCCGGACTTACCCTGATAGGACGAGATCTGGTCGACGCCGAAATTCTCATAGGCGAAGGGATAGCCGGCCACCTGGCAATAGCCGTTGACGAGCCCGGCGATCATCTGGATCAGCGTCGTCTTGCCGGTGCCCGGCGCGCCGTCGCCGATGAAGGTGAACAGGAAGCCGCCAAGCTCGACGAACGGGTTCAGCTCGCGCTCGAAATCATAGGCCATCAGCATCTTGGCCAGCCTGACCGACTGGAATTTGGCGATGTGGTTGCCGACAACCTCTTCCGGCTTCTTGAAGGTCATCACCAGCGGCTTGGAGCGCTTGCCGGGCGCGACGTCGAAGCCGTCGAGGGTGAAATCGTCGACGTCGATGCGGATATGCGCGTTCTCGAACGGGCCTATGCCGTCGAAGCGGCCTTTGCGCGCCAAGAGCCCGTCGATGGCGACCCGGGCGAAGGCGCGAGCACGCGTCATCAGGTCCGCATCGTCCTTCGAGCCGGCGATCGCCTTGTCGAGGCCGGCCACGATCGATTTCACCGCGTCCTGCGGCGTGTCGAACAGGAAGTCGGGCTCGGCGGTATCGTTCGGCGCCTCGCCGTCGCTGTCGATCAGCTGGAACAGATAGGAGGCAAAGCTGAAAGCGGAGACGTAAGCCGAAGCCGAGAGAAGCTTCTTGAAGGTCGACGCCTCGTCGCCCTCCAGCGGCGCACGGGCATTCTTGGCCTGCAGGCTTTCCAGGTCCGAGCCTTCGGCGAAGACATCCGAAATGGCGAGCGCGATAGCGAGGCCACGGCGGGCGCGGTAGAGCAGCGTGTGCTGCGGGATGCTCATCAACTGGTCGTCGGGATGGATCGCTGCGACCGTCTTGGTGAGCTCGACCTCGCGCGTGCGGCGCACCGAGCCGACCGACACGGTCGAGACGAAGCGGCGGTTGGTGCCGGCGAGCGCGGTGCCGGATTCGCGCGACGGGTCCTCCAGCACCACGATGCGGGTGATGAAACTCTGCGCGACAGTGCGGTGCTTCTCGATTGCGGCTTCCGAGATCGTGGTCAGGCCGGTGTCCATGAAGGATGCTCCGCGGTTTGACGATCATACATCGCTGATGACCTGTCCGTTGGACAGGATGTGGACCTTGTAGCCGGAAAAGATCTTCTGCGCTTCACCCGCGGCATAGAGCGCCTGGTAGGCCTCGTGCGGGATCAGCGCGTGGTTCTCGTAGCTCGAGACGCCCTGGCGCGCGGCTTCGAGATCGTCGGTGTTGATGAAGAATTCCTGCGTCGTCTTCTCGCTGGAGAAAAGACCCCTGCGGCCGGGCTTCTCGCTCTTGGAAAAGACCTCCTGGATTGTCCAGGTGAGCAGCCAGGCATTCTCGGGCTTGCGCACTTTGGAGAGCACCTCGGCCACGGTCGAATTGTTGTCGGTAATGCCGGCCGAGTAGAAGGGTCCGAGCACCACGCGCCGCAGCTGCTTGGGATGCAGCGGCTCGAAATCCTTGTCGAGATTGACGGCGATCGTTGCCGGCGAGAGCGTGTAGGCCGAATTCTTCTCGGTGAAATCGTCGAAGCGGTGCGCAAGCTCGGGATTGAGCAGGCCATCGACGGGAAGCGGAATGTCGACGCGCTCGTTGAGCTTGCCGGTGCTGTCGTCGACAAGCTGGCGCACCATGCTTTCGGAGGAGTCTTCGACCGTCACCATGTAGATCAGCGGCAGGTTGGCGCTGCCGTCGAATGTCGCCCAGTGGACGAGATAATAGGGCCGCATGGTCTTCGGGTTGACCGAGACCTTGGCCGTCTGCGCAAGCGTGAAGGGGCCGAAGGTCGCCTCGCTCTTGACGTCCTCCAGATAGAGCCGCTCGGCCATCGACTTCTGCAGCGCCTCGGGAAACTCCTTGTGGCGCAGGATGAAGTCGGCCATCTCCTCGCGCAGCTCGCCGGCTTGCGGGATGTTGGCCAGGCGGGCGTCGGCCTGCTGGCGGTCGTTTTCCAATTCGAGCAGGTTCTGGAACACGGGGTAGCCGCTGTCGGCGCGCGATATGCGGAAGGTGTCCATGAAGCCCAGCCGGTTGCGCCAGCAGGCAAAGGACTTGTCCAGCCGCGCGATATATTCCGCGACGATCCTGGCGACGATGCCGTGCCGGTAAAGCGGCGAGCGGTCGTCGCGCATGAACACTTCCAGTCCGCCCAGCGCCGCCGTGATGGCGGAAAAATAGCGGGCCGCCGCGTCGTTCTCAGGTGTCATGGGACTGCCGTGGAGACGATATCAGCGGCGCCGCCCAAGCAGATATTCGTAGGGTGCCCCACGAATATCTGCTTGGATGCCTTTGTTTTTCGCAGGTTCTGACCGCAAAACCGTGGGACACTTTTGCGGAACCTGCTTAGGACTGCACGTAGTTGGCGGAATTGTGCTTTTTCATCACATCGTCGAAGCGGCGGGCGAAGGCGTCGTCGGCGAGCTTCTTGCGGCGCTGGATGTCGGCTGAAGCCACCATGTTCTTCTCATGCATCTCGAGCAGGTCGCCGATATGCTTCTGCGAGGCGGCGCCGATGCCGGCCATCGTCTCCTCGGCCGTGTTGTCGACCTGGCTGCCCAGCGTGTTGATCTTGTGGGCGACGTCCTGCTGGGCGGCGGTCTTCAGCGAATCCTCCAGCGCCTTGTACAGCACGATGCGCTGTTCGGTGTCGATGGTCAGCTTGTTGATCAGCGTCGACTGCGCGGCGATCTGGTTGTTGAGCGAATCGACGAAGGTCTGGAACATCGAGGTATAGCGCTCCAGCGTCTGGCTTTCGGCGAGCAGCTCCTGCTCCTTGGCCTGCTTTTCGTTGTACTCGGTCGCCATTTTGGAGCGCTCGCCCTCGAGCTCGGTCCGCTCCTTCTGGGTCGTCGAGGCGGCGATCTTGTTCTCGATGTCGAGCAGCAGGGGGTTCAATTCCTCGATGCGCTTCTGCACGGCCTCGAGGTTGGACATGGTCGTTTTGCGGCGCTCGATCACCTGGGACAGGCTGGTCTCGGAAGTCTTGTAGCGCTGGTCGAGGATCTGTTTCTGCGCCTTCAGGATGCCGACGATGGTATCCGACTTCGCCAAAAGCTCCTGCAGATTGCCGGCCAGCGACATGTTGCGGACGCGGTCGGTGCGCATGCGCTGCTTGCGCTGCTCGGAGAAGACACCGACGAAGTTTTCCCAGCCGGTGTAGCTCTTCATGCTCTCGAACTCGGCGCCGAAAACGTTGGTGGCGTCCTCGAGCCCGATGATCAGGTCGGCGATATTGCCTTCCATGACCTTCTGCTGCTTGAGCACGTCCTCGATGCGGGCGTTCTCGATGTCGAAATTGGCGTCGCCGATCTTCTTGTCGGCCTGGGCAAGCGTGTCGAGCACCGTCCCGGACTGCTCGATCTTGGTGCGCATGTCCTGCACGACCTGCTTGGTCTTGGCAATTTCGGCATCGAAATTCTGCAATGTCGCCATTGGGGCCTCCCGCTTCGGCATCCGTTTCCATGTCGTGGCGGCGAATATATGTGGGGCTTCAAGGGATTGAAAGAAGGAAGACAAGGCGAGACGTCAAAACAAAAGAACTGGTCAGGTCCTTGAAAGACAAGGCAAGCATGTGCATGGCGGCCAGTAATGAGCGACGCCGTCTAACAGCTTCAGCTTTTATGCCTTAAGCTATTGTTTTTACGGACGGCCAAGGCGATGACACAGCGCCGGCAAATCTCGTGCGCCGGCGGTAAGACCAGTTTCTTTCCAATTCCGATCAGGGTTTTGGGTCGGCCTTGAGATAGGCGATCACGTTGGCGATGTCGTCGTCGCTGGTCAGGCCGGCAAAGGCCATTCTGTTGCCGGGAACCTTCTGCCTGGGCGCCTTGAGATATTCGGCGAGGTTGGCTTCGTCCCAGACCAGGCCGGCGGCGCCGGCATCCTTCATGGCTTGCGAATAATGGCCGGCAAAGCTCTCCGCCGAGCCGGCCTTGCGGCCGACGACGCCCAGCAGATGCGGGCCGACCTTGTCGCGGTCGCTTGCCGCCTCATGGCAGGCCATGCAGCGGTTGAAGACCTTCTTGCCCAGCGCTGCATCGCCACCGGCATGCGCGGCAAGGCCGCTGGCAAGCAGGAAAAGCGTGGCGGGCGAAATGGCTCGAAGCATGGCTGACCCCGGAGAGTTCTGGCTGTCGGCCTTATAGGGCGAAGCCTTGATAAAGGCCACACCCGGGCTGCGGGCAGTCTCCGCGGCTCAGGCCTGCTGCGCCAGGTCGCGGCGCAGAAATCATGCAGACGATCGACTGCCGGCGTCGTCGACAGCGGGTTGCGCAGTATGCCGATCTCGAGGTCCGGCAACGCCGGCAGCCCCTCATTGGCGCCGATGATGCGCAGCGACGGCGGCACGCTTCGTTGGGCAAGGCCGGCGACCGCCAGCCCGGCTTGGACGACCGCGACCAGTCCGAGCAGGGAGGCGCTGGAATAGGTGCAGCGATAGGATCGGTCGGCACCGCCCAGTGCCTGCAGCACATTCATCCTTGCCGCGCAGCCAGGTTCGAACAAGGCGACAGGCAGCGGATCGGTCTGCCAGGCGACGTGATTGGGGGAGGCGACCCAGACAAAGCGCTCCAGCCTGATCACCTCGAGCGGCTGATCCGGGAGGCGGGTGACGATCGCCAGGTCGAGCCTTCCCTCCGCTAAGGTCTTCACCAGCGCGGTCGACTGCTCGCAGACGAGTTCGACGGTGACCAGCGGGTGATCCTCGGCAAAGCGTGACAGCACGGGCGGCAGCAGGAAGGCGGCGTAGTCGTCCGGCACGCCGAGGCGCACGCTGCCTGTTTCCTTCGGCCGGGTGACGCTCGCCCATGCCTCGTCGGACAGTTTCAGCAGCCGGCGCGCATAGATGAGGAAATCCTCGCCGGCAGCATTGGGGGTGACCGTTCTAGGGCCCCGCACCAGAAGCTGGTTGCCCACCATGTCCTCCAGCCTTTGCATCTGCATGCTGACCGCCGACTGGCTGCGGCCGACTCGCGGCGCCGCATTGGACAGGCTGCCGCTTTCGACGACGGCAACGAAGGTCTTCAGCAGGTTGAGGTCGAGTGGAGCGGCCATGGCGCTATCAGCATATCGAATAGGTACTTACAAATCTATTCGCTTGATTGAAATCGTTTCGGCTGGCCACATGAGCTTCGATCCGTTGGAGAGCCGATGATGAGGGACATATCGATCGCCCGCTTCCCCGCCGCGAGCCTCGCTCTGGCGATGGTGATTGCCGGCACGGTTGGCGCCTTCGTCACGGAGTCGGGACAACATCCCGTCACCGTCGTCTTCTGGCGATGCGTGTTCGGCGCGCTGTTCCTAGCCGCGTGGTGCCTGTTGCGCGGCTACCTGCCGGACCGGACGCTGTCCCCATCCCGGCTTGCGCTCGCCGCGCTCGGCGGCGTTTGCATGGTGCTGAGCTGGACGGCCTTCTTCGCCGGCTTCAGCATGACATCGATCGCGACGACGACAATCGTCTACCATGTACAGCCATTCTTCGTGGTGCTGATCGGCGTTGTCTTCCTCAAGGAACGCGTCTCGCCCGACCAGATCCTATGGATGCTTGGCGCGTTCCTCGGCGTGGTGCTGGCCAGCGGTCTGGTCGTCACACACGGCCATGCCGACGCCAAATGGGCGTTGGGCATCGCGCTGACGCTGGGCGCTGCCCTGCTTTATGCGGTGGCGACGATCCTTGCCAAGGGCCTCGGACAACAGCGCGCGGAGATCACCGTGCTTTGCCAGACGCTGGTCGGGGTCGTGTTGCTCGCCCCGTTCGCTGACATCGGCCATCCCATCCCGCCTGCGTCGTGGGGCTGGCTGGCCGGGATCGGAGTCCTGCATACCGGCATCGCCTATGTGCTGATGAACTCCGCCTTTCCGCGCCTGACGACGCCGGTCATCGGCATCCTCACTTTCATCTATCCGGTCGTGGCCATCATCATCGACTGGGCCATGTACGGCCACCCGCTCGGACCGGCGCAGGCTGCCGGCATGGCGCTGATTGCCCTGGCAACGCTCGGCGTGCGGCTTGGCTGGCGGTTTCCGATGCGGCGTGTCTCGGCCGCCTAAACCTCAGGGGCTGACAAAACCAATGAAATCGTCGGGAGCAGACCTGCCCATTTCCTCTTCCCAATGGCGGCGGCAGAGCGAGACATAGACGTCCTTGCCGATGGCGACCTGCTGGCCCTGCTTCGCCACCTTGCCGTCGGAGCCGAGCCTGACCACCATCGTGGCCTTGCGGCCGCAGCGGCAGATGGTGCGCACCTCGCGCAGGTCGTCGGCGATGGCGAGCAAAGCGCGCGAGCCGGAGAACAGCTTGCCCTGGAAATCGGTGCGCAGGCCGTAGCACATGACCGGGATGTTCAGCCTATCGGCGATGCGCGCGAGCTGCCAGACCTGCTCCTCCTCGAGGAACTGAGCCTCGTCGACGAATACGCAATGCACGGTCGTATGTTCGTGATGCTCGGCGACCCTGGCGAAGAGATCGTCGCCGTCGCGGAACATCTCGGCCTCGGATTCGAGGCCGATGCGCGACGAGATCAAGCCGCTGTCGCCCTTGCGATAATGTCCGGCGACGAACAGCATCGTCGACATGCCGCGTTCGCGATAGTTGTAGGACGCCTGCAAGAGCATCGTCGTCTTGCCGGCGTTCATCGTCGCGTAGTGGAAGTAAAGCTTGGCCATGCGTCCTTCTAAGCTCACATGTCGGCACCGGGGGAGGGGGGCGGAGGCTCCGTCCACCAAAAACTCCCTGCCGTCTAAAATCCGATGTCGTTCAAAAGCCTGTCATGTCGCGTAAAGGCCAGCGCGCGCCGTTCGTCGTGAGGTTGAAGCGCTTGAAACGGCTTCAAAATGGTGTTTGGCTGACGAAACAAGGCGGGCGCAAGAACCGTGACTTCGCACCGCCTGGTAATTGCAATGGGAGAAAGTTCATGTCGCGTATGAAATCTATCGCCGCGGGCATCGGCCTTGCGGCGCTTCTGACCACGACCGCCGCTTATGCCGGCGATCCGGCGAGCTGCAAGGCCGTTCGCCTTTCCGATGTCGGCTGGACCGACATCCAGGCCACGACGGGGCTGGCCTCGGTGCTGCTCACCGCGCTCGGCTACGAGCCGCAGACGATCCAGCTTTCGGTGCCGGTGACCTATGCGTCGCTGAAGAACAAGGACCTCGACGTCTTCCTCGGCAACTGGATGCCGTCGATGACCAACGACATCAAGGACTATACCGCCGACGGCTCGGTCGAGACGATCAGCACCAACCTGACCGGCGCCGGCTATGGCATCGTCGTGCCGACCTATGTCGCGGATGCCGGCGTCAAGACGCTGACCGATCTCGGCAAGTTCAAGGACAAATTCAACGGCAAGATCTACGGCATCGAGGCCGGCAACGACGGCAACCGCATCATCCTCGATATGATCAAGAACCCGAAGGACAATCTCGAGGGCTTTGAGCTGGTCGAGTCGTCGGAAGCCGGCATGCTGACGCAGGCCGAGCAGTCGATGAAGAACAATGAGTGGATCGCCTTCCTCGGCTGGACGCCGCACCCGGTGATGGGCGCCATGAAGATCACCTATCTCGACGGCATGGGCGACAGCGGCTTCGGCGCCGCCACCGTCTACACCAACGTGCGCAAGGGCTACACCACCGAATGCCCGAACGCCGCCAAGTTCATCGCCAACCTTAAGTTCAATCTCGACATGGAAGGCGAGATGATGGACGCGATCCTGAAGGGCGGCGATGCCCAGACGGTGGCGAAAGACTGGCTGAAGAAGCATCCCGACGCCATTGCGCCGTGGATTGCCGGCGTCACCACCTTTGATGGCGGCGACGCGGCTGCCGCCGTCAAGACCGCGCTCGGGAGCTGAGCCGCTTGGGACCGGCATGATTTCCGGAAAAGGGCAGCCCTTGAAGAGGCTGCCCTTTTTCATATGCCTGGAGACGTGAGAGGGTGACCGCGCGGCAAGCGCGGCGAAGCCGAGAGGGGAAAGATGGATCCGATTTCGAAATTCCTGACCGACTACAGAATCCCCATCGGGCCGTGGGGCAAGGCGTTCTTCGGCTTCCTGACCGACAATTTCGACACCATCTTCCGGGCTTTTTCAAACGGGCTGAATTTCATCCTCGACGGGGCGGTGAGCATCCTGCTGATGGTGCCGCCGGTGCTTCTGGCGCTGGTCATCGCGATCGTCGCCTGGCTTCTGCAGCGTTCGCGGCCGCTCGCTATCGGCGTCTTCCTCGGCCTGATCTTCATCATCAACCAGAACCTGTGGAAACAGACGGTGCAAACGCTGGTGCTGGTCGTTGCCGCCGCCGCCATGGCGATGGCGATCGGCGTGCCGCTCGGCATCTGGGCCGCGCACAAGCCGAAGGTCTACCGCGTCATGCTGCCGGTGCTCGACCTGATGCAGACGCTGCCGACCTTCGTCTACCTGATCCCGGTGCTCACGCTGTTCGGCCTCGGCAACGCGCCCGGTCTCATCGTCACCATCATCTTCGTCATCCCGACGGCAGTCAGGCTCACCCATCTCGGCGTGGTCTCGGTGCCCAAGGCGATCATCGAGGCGGGCGAGGCCTTCGGCGCCACCAAGCGCCAGCTCCTGTGGAAGGTGGAGCTGCCATCGGCGCTGCCGACCATCATGGCGGGTCTGACGCAATCGATCATGCTGTCGCTGTCGATGGTGGTGTTCGCCGCCCTGATCGGCGCCGGCGGCCTCGGCACGGAAATCAACCGCGCGCTCGGCTCGCGCCGCATCGATCTCGGGCTTGAGGCGGGCCTCGCGATCGTTGTGCTCGCGATCGTGCTCGACCGCATGACCCGCATCGGCGTTGGAGGCAAGAAATGACCGTCGCGGTTGATTTCAAGAATGTGGACATCGTCTTCGGGGCCGACCAGGCAGGTTCGCTGGCGCTGATCGACCAGGGCGCCACGCGCGCCGAGATCCTGGAAAAGACCGGCAATGTGCTGGGCTGCGCCGGCGCCAGCCTCACCGTGCACGAAGGCGAGATCTCGGTGCTGATGGGCCTGTCCGGCTCCGGCAAGTCTACGCTGCTGAGGGCCGTTAACCGGTTGAACGTGGTGTCGCGCGGCCAGGTGCTGGTCAAGGACGGCGACCGCATCGTCGATGTCGTCACCTGCGACGAGGCGACCTTGAGGCGGCTGCGGCAGAAGCAGGTGGCCATGGTGTTCCAGCAGTTCGGCCTGCTGCCCTGGCGCACCGTCGAGGAAAATGTCGGCTTCGGCCTCGAGCTCGCCGGCGTGCCGGAAGCCGAACGCAAGGCGCGCGTGCAGAAGCAGCTGCAGCTCGTCCATCTCGACCAGTGGTCGAAGAAATACGCCCATGAACTTTCGGGCGGCATGCAGCAGCGCGTCGGCCTGGCGCGGGCCTTCGCCACCGAGGCGCCGATCCTTCTGATGGACGAGCCGTTCTCGGCGCTCGACCCGCTGATCCGCACCAAGCTGCAGGACGAATTGCTGCAGCTTCAGGCGGAACTGAAGAAGACCATCATCTTCGTCAGCCATGACCTCGAGGAGGCGCTGAAGATCGGCAGCCACATCACGATCATGGAAGGCGGCCGCATCGTCCAGACCGGCGCGCCGGAAGACATCGTGCTCAGGCCCGCCAACGACTATGTCCGCGACTTCATCGCCAATGTGAACCCGTTGTCGGTGCTGACGGCGTGGAACGTGATGCGCGACCGCCGCGACCTGGAGCAGGGCGAGGATGGCTGGGTGTGGCTCGACAGGCGCAAGACGACGCGCTTCAAGATCGACGAGCATGGCCTGGTGGCCGCGGCCGAGCGCGACGGCAAGCCGGCGGTGTGGGTCTCCTGCGCCGATGTCGAGCGCCAGCCGGAAGAGGGCGCCCAGGTGTTCTGGGCCAATCCCGGCACGCCGCTGAAAACGGTGATGCTCGCCATGCACCGCTCGCAGACGGCGCCGGTGGCGCTGTTCGACGAAGGCTCGCGCTTCGTCGGCGCGATCGGCATCCGCGACGTGCTGAGCGCGGTACTGCGGCGATAGGCTTCTTCGCAGGCGTATAGCGCCCTGGCTGGGCGTTTTGCCTGCGGCTTGTCTTTCGCTTCCTTCGGGCGCAGAATCCACCTGTTGCGTGGCCATGCGCCAGAGGGGTGATGCCGACGTCGCGCACAGGGGTTCCAGGCGCGATAGCGCTGTCGATTGTCGCCGGAGTCTCGCTTGGAAGCGGCGCGGCGCTCGCCCAAGATTTTGTCATCGGCAATGGCGTCATTGCCGGCCAGCAGACGATGAGCAATGCCGGTGATACCGGCCTCGTGCAGGCAAACGGAGCGATCGAAACATTCGGCGCCGGCGTCGATGCCGTGCAGATGTTCAATTCGGGTCAACGGCTGACCAATTACGGGCTGATCGCAAGATTGGGCGGCGGCGCCGCCAATGTGCATTCGCAAGGGCCCGACGCGACCATCCTCAACAACGGTGCCATCCTGGCGATCGGCGATGGCTCGATCGGCATTTTGTCGGAAGGCGGCGATACGCAGATCGTGAACAACGGCACGATCGAAGCGCTTGGCGTCGCCACATACGGGATCATCAGCGATGCTCCGGCCGGGCATGTGGATAACCATGGCTTTATTGGCGTTTCCGGCACGGCTGCCGCGGGCATAATCGGCGACGGGCCGGACCTGACGGTGGACAACAGCGGATCCATCGAGGCCTATGGGACCGCGGCCGGAGGGATTCTGTGGCAGAGCAACGGGCTGCGACTCGATAATTCCGGGTCGATCGTTGTGTCGGGCCTGGCTTCGGTCGGCATCGGCGCGAGCGGCAATGACATCACCATCACCAACAGCGGCACGGTCGATGTCTTCGGGACGGCTTCGACGGGTATCAGTGCGCTGTTCGGCAACGCCACGATCACCAATTCCGGTTCGGTGATCGTAGAGGGTCTGGGCGGTGTCGGCATTGCGGCCCAGGGCGGCAGTTCCGTCATCACCAATTCCGGTCACGTCTTCAGTGACCAGAGCGTGGCGATCTATTTCGGCGCGTCTGGCGCCACGCTGAACCTGTTGGGCGGGACGGCCATCCAGGGGCCGATCGTCTTTTCCGGTGGCGGCAACACCGTCAGTTTCGGCCCTGGGCTTAACGCCGTCATGAGTTTTTCAGGAAGCGGCCCGCCGCAAACCATCCTCACCGGCGGCAGGCCGTTCGTGACCAGCGGCGACAGCGTGGCGGTGGTCGACATCACCGGGTTTGCGAGCAGCGGGCCGCTGATCGAGGACCTTGTCGACGGCATAGCCGGTGTCGCCGAGGCCCGTATGGCTGCCCCAGACGACGGCTTGCCTGCGCTACGGAAAGGTCCGGACGCCTGGATCTCCACTTTCGGCGGGATACGCTCCCAGGGTGGTTCCGGCGCATCGGCCGGGTTCAGCGAGGCGCTGGGCGGTGTGGTCGCCGGCGCTGAAAGGCGCTCGGGCGACGGCTTCCTCGGCGGCTTGTTCCTCGGCGGCGCCGCCGGGTCTACCGAGGTCGACGACGACGCGCAGGAGATCGTCCATCGCGGCGCGTTTGCGGGCGGCTATCTCGGCTATGACGCAGGTGCGCATTTCGCCGAGGCGGCGTTCGTCGCCGGCGTGCTACAGGAGCGCAGCCGCCGCCATGTCGCGAACAATCTGGTGCTCGGCGGCATCGAAACGGCGCGGGCCGATTTCAACGGCGTTTTCCTGAGCCCCTCGGTCACGCTCGGCATGCGGCTGCCGGTGACGGCCGGAACGCTGATACCCAGCGTGCGGCTGCGCTACGCTGGGCTCTTCTTCGACGACTACACGGAGACCGGCTCGGACGGCGATCTTGCGGTCTCGCGGCGTGACGTCAACGTCTTCGAGGCCCGCGGCCAGCTCGGGCTGGCGCTCGCTCCCGTCAGCACGCCAAGCCAGGCCTGGCAAACCACGCTTCGCGCGGGGGTCGACGCGATCGCGCAAAACAGCGACGACGTTTCGGCAACGCTGCTCGGCCAGGACATCTCTTTTCCCGCGGGCGGCAGAAAATTCGTGTTGCGCGGCTTTGCCGGCGCGGACGTCGCGGCGGAGGTGAGCGCCGGCATGACGCTCAATGCCGGCTTAGAGGTGGGTTACGGCAGCGACAATGCCTTCACTGTCTGGGGGGTAGCTCGTCTCAGCAAGGCTTTTTGAGACAGCTGACCGCCGGCCGGCGCCGCGTTTGAAGGTGGCATTCCATCGCCATGGGAAGGCCGTCTACCGAATTATATATTTTTCGAAATCCATTCTGATTTCAGAAGCCTATGCAGTAGAATATTGCTACGGCCGCGAGGGCGATGCCCGGCGGTGAAAATGCAGCGGGGTACGCGACGATGATTTTCCGCCAGCTCTTTGATTCCGTCTCGGGCACATATTCCTATCTGCTCGCCAGTCGCAAGGGCGGCGAGGCGCTGATCATCGATCCGGTGCTGGAGAAGGTCGAGCGTTACCTGCAATTGGTCAACGAACTGGATTTGAGGCTGGTAAAGGCGGTGGATACCCATCTTCACGCCGACCATATCACCGGCCTCGGCGCGTTGCGCGACAGGACGCATTGCGTGACCGTCATGGGCGAGCAGACCAAGGCCGACGTGGTGTCGATGCGGCTTGCCGACGGCGATAAGCTCGGCATTGAGGGGCTGGCGCTCGACGTCATCTACACACCCGGCCACACCGACGATTCCTACAGCTTCGTCCTGCCCGACCGGGTCTTCACCGGCGACACGCTGCTCATCCGCGGCACCGGCCGCACCGACTTCCAGAACGGCGATCCGCGCCAGCAGTATGAATCGATCTTCGGTCGCCTACTCAAGCTGCCCGACGAAACGCTGATCTTCCCGGCGCATGACTATAAGGGCGAGACCGTGTCGACGATCGGCGAGGAGAAGGCCTTCAACCCGCGCCTGCAGGTGAAGTCGGTCGACGAATATGTGAACATCATGAACAATCTGAACCTGGCCAACCCGAAGATGATGGATGTGGCCGTGCCCGCCAACATGCGGGTCGGGCTGCATCAGGACGACATCGCCGCCCGCGGCTGGGCGGTGAGCGCCGAGCAGGCGTTGGCGCTTGTCGGGCGGCCCGACGTGGCGCTGATCGACCTGCGCGAGCAGTCCGAACGCGAGCGCCACGGCGTCATCCCTGGCGCGATCCATCTGCCCTATGCGCGGCTCCAGGAGAACATCATGGCCGGCGGCATGCTGCATGAGCTGGCCAAATCAACAGCCAAGCAGCTGCTGTTCTACTGCGCCTTCGGCGAGCGTTCTGCGATGGCGGTGCAAGCGGCGCAGGATGTCGGGATTTCCAACGCTCGCCACATCCAAGGCGGCATCGACGCCTGGCGGAAGGCAAGCGGGCCGCTATCCCACTAGAGCGTTTCACCGTTTCACGGAAACGGCGATCCGCTCTATCCCTTTGTTTTTACGCAATTCCGGACGGAAAACCGCTCACACTTTTCCTGGAATTGCTCTAGCAACCGACTGGATTCAATTCAGTCCGATCAGCTTGGCGCCGTTGCGGAACAGAGCCTCCCCATCCCGGTCGAAGCGGAAGGTGGCGATGAAATCGTCGGCACGATAGTTCGGCAAGGTGCTGCGGATCGTGGCGGCGAAGGTCCGCGCCTCGTCATGCCGGCCGGCCAGCGCCAGGCAATGGGCGGCGATCGCCAGGATGATGACATGGGCGTTTGGCCTCGCGGCCGCCTTCAGCGCCCATTCGGCCGCCGCTTCGAATTCGCCCAGCCTTGCATGGGCCATGGCGCGCGCGCCCATCATGCCGAACAGCAGCGGATCGAAGGGGCTGAGGTGACGCGAATGGTCGGACGAGCCGATCGCCGATTGCGGGTCGCCCGACTGAGAATGAACGAAAGACAGCGCGTAATGGCCGAGCGCGAAATTGGGGCTGAGGTCGACGGCACTCGCCAGTTCCAGCAGCGCGCCGTCCTGCTCGCCGCGCAGCCATAGCGCGCGGCCCATCGCCCAGTGGGCGGCGGGGTTGCGGTCGTCGACCAGCAGGCTCTGGCCGGCGCTTTCGAAGGCAAGCGCGGTCTCGCGATCGCGGTCGCCCCAGCGCTGGAAAGCGTTCTGCCAATGGGTGAAGGACATGCCGGCATAGGCGCGCGCGAAAGTGGGGTCCAGCTTCAACGCTTCGCCGAAGAAATGCTGCGCGAGCTCGTTTTCCTGTCGGGTGAAGCGATACATGTGCCAGAGGCCGCGATGGTAGGCTTCCCAGGCATTGAGCGAATTGGGCGCCTTCAGCAACGCGCGGTTGCGCTCCACCGTCGCGATCTCGGCGGCAATGGAAGAGACGATGCTGTTGCCGATATCCTCGATGACGATGAAGATGTCGTCGGGCTTGTGCTCGAAGGTCTCGGCCCAGACGATCCTTGCCGTGCGGACCTCGACAAGCTCGACCGACACGATGAATCGGCCCGGCAGAGCTCGCACCGAGCCCGTCGCGACATAGTCGACATTCAGCCGACGTCCGGCGTCTTCCGGCGCAATGTTCTTTTCGGCGAGCGCGAAGACCGAGCCGCGGGCGATGACGAAGAAATCGCGAAGCTTGGCAAGCCGCGTGATGATGTCATGCGTGAGGCCGTCGGCAAGACCGCCACGGAAGCCGCCAGCGCCGGCGCTCTCCGCAAACGGCATAACCGCGAGCGAAGCCCGGCGCGTCGCCGCGGGCTCGGATTCGATCGCTCCAGCCGGCAGGTCCGGGGCCGGGAAGGGCGGCCCGGATCGGGCGCATGGCGTTGCGCCGGCGTTGCGGGCTCTTATCTCCTGCCAGGCCTCGCGCAACGGCGTGAAATCCAGCTCTTCCGAGTGGAACAGCTCCGCCGCCGTCACTAGGTGCTCTTCGCCGGCGCCGAACTGCCCGCGCCGTGCCAGGTTCTCCAGCAGCGCCACATGCGCGCGGCCGTCGAAGGGCGCAAGCTCCAGCCATTTGTCGATATAGGCGCCGGCCTCGTCGGCTCCCCGCGGAAGAAGGTCGATGATGTGCTCCAGAACCGCGACATGGGATGCGCTGAAACGGCGGCGCTGCGCCGTCAGCCAGCTGCCGAAATGCGGGCTGCGATCGACTTCCAGCCCGTCGAGGAAGTCGCCCGCGAACAGTTGCGCAAGCGCCCGCAGACGGTCGAGGCTAAGCGTCTCGATCCCTTCCGCCACCGCGGCAGCGGCCACGACGGCATCGACGCTCATATCGCCGAGGCGAAGCGCCGCGGTGTCGCCTTCCGTCTCAATCCGGCGCAGGCCGGGTTCGTCGAGCGCTGCGCGCAGTTTGCTCAGGCACCAGCGCAGCTCGCCGCGCGGATCGTTGGGCACGTCCCAGAGAAGCTCGCAAAGACGGCTGCGGCTGACGGGGCGCGGCGCCAGCGCCAGATAGGCAAGCAGCGCGCGCAGCTTGCGTGACGAAGGCAGCGCGACGGGAACATCGTCGCGCATGATCGCGAGCGGGCCGAGCAGTCGGATCGACAGGCGGGCTGCCTTGCTTTTCTGGGCCGACCAAACGGATTCCACGTCCGTTTCCACGCTCGCTCCCACGCTGACTGGTTGGTCCATGTTCTATCACCAAACACAACAGGGCGCATCTGGCGACGAGTTCTCGAGCCGGATGCGGCCTTTGCCGAATGTCGGCAAGCAACCTAACGCGGCAAGGTGTCGAAACCGCGCCGCCCAGTCCGCCGGTCTGTAACCGGCATGTGAGATTTCGAGGAGAGAGATCCATGTTGCATCAGTTGAAAATCAGGACCACGGCCGGGCGCGGCCGGCTGTTCGACAGCATTCTCGACACGGTCGGCGACACGCCGGTCATCCGCATCAACAATCTCGGGCCGGGTCACGCGACGATCTATGTGAAGGCCGAGTTCTTCAATCCGGCGGCCTCGGTGAAGGACCGGCTGGCGCTCAACATCATCGAGGAAGGCGAGCGCAGCGGCAAGCTCAAGGCCGGCCAGACGGTCGTGGAGGCAACGAGCGGCAACACCGGCATCGGCCTTGCCATGGTCTGCGCGCAGAAAGGCTATCCGCTGGTGGTGACGATGGCCGACAGCTTCTCCATCGAGCGCCGCAAGCTGATGCGCATGCTGGGCGCCAAGGTGGTGCTAACGCCGCGCGCCCAGAAGGGTTTCGGCATGTACAAGAAGGCGGTGGAGCTCGCCGAGGCCAATGGCTGGTTCCTGGCGCGCCAATTCGAGACGGAAGCCAATGCCGCCATCCATGAGGCGACCACGGGCCGCGAGATCATCAACGATTTCGCGGGCTCAAGGCTGGACTATCTGGTTACCGGCTACGGCACGGGCGGCACGGTGACCGGCGTTGGCCGCGTGCTGCGCCAGGAACGGCCGGAAGTCAGGATCGTGCTCGCCGAGCCGGCGAACGCGCAGCTGATCGGCAGCGGCAAGGCCCAGGAGCGCGGCGCCGGCGGCGCGCCGGCCGCCAGCCATCCGGCTTTCGAGCCACATCCGATCCAGGGCTGGACTCCTGACTTCATCCCCAATGTGCTGCAGGAGGCGATCGACCAGCGCTACTATGACGAGGTGGTGCCGATCCCTGGTCCCGAAGGCATCAAGTGGGCGAAGGCGCTGGCGCAGCAGGAAGGTATCTTCACCGGCATCTCCGGCGGCGCCACCTTCGCCGTGGCGCGCCAGATCGCCGGTAAGGCCCCGGCGGGCTCGGTGATCCTGTGCATGCTGCCCGACACTGGCGAACGCTACATGTCGACGCCGCTCTTCGACGGCATCGAGGCCGAGATGGACGCCGAGGAGACGGCGCTGTCGCGCTCGACGCCCAGTTGCCAGTTCGAGGCCTGACGACGATCCGCGGCGTCGTCCATTTTCGAGTGGCGACGCCGCGGTGATTGGCTGCACATTGGCCGATCTGGAAAGGGCTGCGGGAGAAATCGCATGGATAGCTTGCGGGAATTAACGGCCGCTGACGAAACGCTCGATCCGGCGGACTGGGCCGATGCGGAAGCGCTCTCGCACCGGATACTCGATGACGCCATCACCTATCTCAGGGATGTGCGTGAGCGTCCGGTGTGGCGCGAGATGCCGGCCGAGGTGCGATCGTTCTTCAAGACACCCCTGCCGCGATCGCCGGCGCCGGTGGCCGAGGTCTATGACGATGTCGCCCGCAACGTCATGCCTTATCCGATGGGCAACATCCATCCGCGTTTCTGGTCCTGGTATATGGGGGCCAGCAACTTCACCGGCGCGATCGGCGATTTCCTGGCCGCGATCCAGGGGTCCAATCTCGGCGGCGGCAACCATGCCGCCGGCTTGCTGGACAGCCAGGTGGTCAACTGGATGAAGGAGATGATGGGCTTCCCGGCCTCGTCCAGCGGCACGCTGGTCAGCGGCGGTTCGATGGCCAACATCATCGGCTTGACCGTGGCGCGCAACGCCAAGGCCGGCGTCGACGTGCGCGAGCGGGGTGTCGCCGCTATGCCGAAGCCGTTGCGCTACTACGCTTCGGACCAGGTCCATTCCTGCCACCGCAAGGCCATGGAAGCGCTTGGCCTCGGCAACCGGGCGCTGCGGCGAATCCCGACCGACGCAGGGTTGCGCATCGACATCGGCGCGCTCAAAGCGGCCATCGCGGAGGATCGCGAGGCGGGTTTCAAGCCGGCCTGCGTGATCGGCACCGCCGGCACGGTCAACACCGGCGCGGTCGACGATCTGCAGGTGCTGGCGAAAGTGGCGGCCGAAGAAGACCTCTGGTTCCATGTCGACGGCTGCATCGGCGCGCTGATCGCGATCGCGCCCGAGAACCGATCGCTCGTCGCCGGTATCGAACAAGCCGATTCGATCGCGCTCGACCCGCACAAATGGCTGCATGCGCCTTTCGAGGCCGGCTGCGCGCTGGTGCGGGACGCGTCGGCCCACCGCAACACATTTGCCGTCACGCCGGAATATCTGGAATCGACGCCGCGCGGCCTTGCCTCCGGAGCGTGGCTGAACGACTACGGGCTTCAAACGTCGCGCGGTTTTCGCGCGCTGAAAATCTGGATGGCGCTGAAGGAGCATGGCGTCGAAAAGTTCGGCCGGCTGATCGACCAGAACATCGCCCAGGCTCGTTACCTCGCCGGACTGATCGAGGCGGAGCCGGCGCTCGAACTGATGGCGCCGACCACCATCAACATCGTCAGTTTTCGACACCGGCTTGATGACGGGTCCGAAGAGCGGCTCAAGGCGTTCAACACCGAGATCATGTTGAGACTGCAGGAAGAGGGCATCGCGGCTCTGTCCGACACGACCGTGCACGGCCGGCATTGCCTGAGAGTGGCGATCGCCAATCACCGCACGCGCCGCGACGATCTCGACCTGCTGGTGCGCGAAACGCTTCGGCTGGGACGGGAAATCGAGGCTGCGACGCTGCCGGATTGAAGACAAGTGCGCCTAGGACGTGTCATTCGGGCAGGCCGGCCAGCCGCAGGGCCTCAAAATATTTGGCGAAATAGGCCGGCCTGATTGGCCCAACCCGGTGCTTGAGGTTGGAAAGCGTCAGTTCTGGGTCGAGCTGCCGCTGCGACGCTGCCGGATTGAAGACAAGTGCGCCTAGGACGTGTCATTCGGGCAGGCCGGCCAGCCGCAGGGCCTCAAAATATTTGGCGAAATAGGCCGGCCTGATTGGCCCAACCCGGTGCTTGAGGTTGGAAAGCGTCAGTTCTGGGTCGAGCTGCCGCGAACGCGCGATATACTTGCTCGCGGCATCCCGCCTGCCGGCCATGGCATTGCTGGCGGCGGCTACACGCAGACCAGTAAGATAATATGGCTGCGCCCGTGAAGCCGCTTCCGCCAGCGGCCAGGCGGTATCGTAGCGGCCGGCCACGAAATGGGCGAATGCGGTGAAGGTCTGCATGAAGAAGGTCAGCGGATCGAGCGGGCTCAGCCGTCTTGCCCGCGACAGGTGCTCGATGGCGATGTCCGGATCGCCGTAGCAGGCCTTGAGGTAGCCGCTGGCGCTCCAGGCGGTGGCGCAGTTCGGGTTGAGCACGAGCGCCCGATCGACCAGCGCCGAGCCGGCCTCGTAGTCGCCGACGACGTAGCCAAGCGCCACACTGCTGAAGGCCAGCGCCACCGCATCGTCTTGACCGTGAATGACGACGTTGCCGACCAGGCGGGCGACTTCGGCGGTCTCCTGATGCCGGTTGGTCATCCAGCCATTTGCCATCCGCCAGAAATAGCACCAGGCGGCAGCGCCCTGTGTCGCGGCAAAGTCGGGGTCGAGCTCGATGGCCTTGTAGAACTGTGGCAGCGCCTCATCCAACCCCTCCCTCGTCCAGCGGTAAAGGCTCGTCATGCCGCGCAGATAGTGGTCATAGGCGTCGAGACTTTCGGTAGGCTTGCGCTTGGCGCGGGCCATCTCGGCCTGCTCGAGCCGGGGCGAAATCGCGCCGATGACGCGGGAGGCGACGAGGTCCTGCAGTTCGAATACCTCCGACACGTCGCCCTCGAAGCGATCGGCCCAGAGACTTGTCCCCGCCGCCGCCTCGACGAGCTGGCCGGCCACGCGCAGCCGGCTGCCGGCCTTGCGGACGCTGCCTTCCAGCACGTAGCGGACCCCAAGTTCGCGGCCCACGCGGGTGACGTCGACCGCCCGGCCCTTGTAGGCAAAGGCGGAATTGCGTGCGATCACGAACAGCCAGCTGACATGCGACAGCGCCGTCGTGATCTCCTCGACGACGCCGTCGGTGAAATAGTCCTGCTCGACGTCGCCGCTCATGTTCTGGAACGGCAGGACTGCGATCGACGGCTTTTCCGGCACCGAAACGGCAGGGCGCGGCGCCTTCACTTCCTCGGACGTGCCGCTGTCAGCTACTGGCTCCTTCGGCGCCTTGTCGGGCGCTTCGATCCGTTCGACCAGCGCCCGCGTCGCCTCTTCGGGTTCGACGCCGAGCTCGCGCTTCAGGGCTTCCCTGCAGGCCAGGAACTGGCGGAAGGCGTCGTTGGTCTTACCGCGGTGGTGGAAGATGCGGATCAGGGCGCGGTGGGCCTGCTCGGCGCATGGGTCGAGCGCTACTAATCTTTCGGCCAATGCTTCGCAGGCCTGTTCCTCGCGTGCGTCCCATCCCGGCAAAAGGCTAAGCCGCTCGGCCAAATCCAGCGCCTTGCGCGTGTAGTTCGCCCGAAGCGGCGCAAGCCATTCGTCGACCTCGCCCGCGAAAGACAACCCGTCGAGCAGATCCCCCCGGTAGAGGTCGGCAGCAGCCGCAAGGTTAGTGCCGTCTTCGGCCTGCCACGCGCGGTCGAAAACCCAGATGTCAGCCTCATCGGCATCCGCCGCCAGCCAGATGGTGTCGGCGTTGCCTTCGACGCGAATGGCGGCGTCGCCGGTTGACGGAAACAGCCGCCTGATGTCGACCAGGGCCTGGCGCAGGCTGTTTCGCGCTTGTTGCTCGCCGCTACCTGCCCACAGCATCGCCGCCACCCTCTCGCGGCGAAGGCCCTTGGGACCGGCCAGGACGAGCGCGGCAAAGAGCAGCGACGTCTTGCGCGTCGCGAAATGCAGAGGTTGCCCGCCTGCGGAGACAACCTCGATGCCGCCAAGCAATCGGATATGCACCCCGGCCCCCTTGAAAAAGCCCTGGGCAGAATATCACGTCCTGCATTCGACTTAACGACGATTTAGCGCGGTTTTTCCCGCGCTTTCACGCCTGAATGAACATCGGCCAAGCGCGCCGGTGGAACATTGCCTTCGTGAATTCGAACGAGGGAGAATGGGAATGGCGTATATCAGCATCAGAACCTTCCACCCCACCACTTGGCTTGCCGGCACGCTTGCCACCAATATCGCGATGGTCTTCGCTGGGCTCCAGCGCCGATATCAGGTTGCAAGGCGGCGTCGGGCTTTGGCCGGGCTGTCGATGTCAGAACTGAAGGATTTCGGCTATCCAGTCGATGAGGCTCCCGCCGATATCGCGGCGCGCGACCGCATTGTCAGGCGTCGCGCGCACCAGTGAACCGCTGGCGAGTAGGCGGCAGCGGGAATAGATCTCAACCAGCCGCCAGCGCGGCGCCCGGCAGATAGAGCATGATCGGCCGGATCTCGTAGACGGCGGAAGGGTTGACGCGCTTGAGATCGCGCGCGGCGGCGATAGCTTCGTCCTGGTCGGCGCAGTCGAGGACATAGAGGCCGAGCAACTGTTCCTTGGTCTCGGCAAAGGGACCGTCGATCACCATGCCGTCGCCGGGACCGCGCAGCGTCACGGCCTTGACCGTCGCGTCGAGCCTCGCTGCCGGGCCGAGCTTGCCCTCGCGTGTGAGCCTGTCGTTGACATCGAGCAGATCCTTCATCAGCGCCGCATCCTCGTCGGGCGTCCAGGACTGGACGGTGTCTTCGACGTGGTAGGCCAGGATGGCGTAAAACATGGGGGTGGATTCCTCGTGCAGAAACGGGCGCACTATCACAAGGAAGAGGTTATCGATCCAGTACCGGCGTGGAACCGGCAACCGCCTGCTGACTCAAGCTGCCACCGGCAGCCGCAGCTCCGTCAGCAGGCCGCCGCCCGGATAGTTGGAAAGAATGACCTCGCCGCCGGCGCCGCGGGCGATGTTGCGGGCGATGGTCAGGCCGAGGCCGAGGCCGCCGGTGGTGCGGTTGCGCGATTCCTCCAGCCGCACGAAGGAGCCGAACACCGCGTCCAGCTTCGCTTGCGGGATGCCGGGGCCCTCGTCGCGGATCGAGAGCGTGATCGTGTCGCCCGTTCGCCGCACGCCGAGATGCGCTTTCTTGCCGTAGGTCACCGCGTTCTGGATGAGATTGGTGATGCAGCGGCGCAGCGCCACCGGCCGCGCGATGCAGATCAGGCCGCGCGAAGGCGTCGCATCCTCGTCGAAGGATGCATCTTCGAAAGAGTCCGCCACCGATTCCACCAGCGACCAGAAATCGATCCGCTCGGCCTTTTCCTCGGTCACCTCGAATTTGGCGAAGTCGATGACGGAACTCGCGATGCTTTCGATGTCGGCGAGGTCGTGCGCCAGCGCTTCGCGTGCGGGCGACCTGCGCAACAGTTCGAGGCGGAGCCGCATGCGGGTCAGCGGCGTGCGCAGGTCATGCGCCAGCGCCGCCGCGAGGTGCTCGCGGTCCTCGACATAATCGCGAAGCCGCATCTGCATGGCGTTGATCGCCTTCGCCGCGGCGCGGATCTCGCGGCTGCCGCTCTCGGAGATCGGCGGGCTTTTCAGATCGTTGCCGATCCGCGTCACCGCCGTCTCCATCATCCGGTAAGGCGCGGTCAGCCGGCGCAGCGACCAGATCGACATGATGACGATCAGACCGGCGATCAGCGAATAGAGCGGCAGGCTGTCGAGGCTCAGAATCGGCCCCGCCGGCGTGATCGGTTCCGTGAAATTCAACCACTGCCCGTCGGAAAAACGCAATGACGCCGTCAGCTTGTCGCTCTGCGCGAAATCCGCGGCGAGCACCAGAAGGTCGCGTTCGACCTGGCCGACATCCCTGTTCACCGCCTGACCGTCCGGGACGTCGGCCTCCTGGGTGGCCGGATCGCGCCGCACGCGCGCGTCGGTGACGCCGAATTTCGAAAGGCGGCCGACCAGGATGTCCTCCAGCTCGGCCAGTTCATCATCGCCGGCGATCGAGGAGGTGACGGCGGGCGTGTCCGAAACCGTCAGCGCATAGGTCGAGTTGAACAGGCCGGATGCGGTCGCCTTGCGCTCTTCGGGCGTGGCGTCGTGCATCAACTGCACGAGCGAATAGGCACGGTCGTTCAACCGGTAGAGATCGACGACACCGTTGGCGGCGGCGCGGTCGCGCGCCACGATGTAGAGCGTCGCCACCTGGCTGAGCATGAGGCCGGCAATGACGATGAGCAGCACCCAGGCAGGCAGGGTCTGCGGCAGGAAGCGTCTCATTCGGACGTTGTCTCGGGCAGGAACTGATAGCCGCCGCTGCGCACCGTCAGGATCAGTTTCGGCGTTTTCGGATCGTCTTCCATCTTGCGGCGCAGGCGGCTCACCAGAATGTCGACGCTGCGGTCGAAGCTGTAGCCGGTGTCGCCGCCGGAGAGCTCGATCAGCTGCTCGCGGGTCAGCACGCGTCCCGCGCTCTTCACGAGGGTCTGCAACAGGTTGAACTCGGCCATAGTCAGCTCTACCCGCACATCGTCGGGGGCCGTCAGGCGGCGGCGGGCGCAGTCCATCGTCCAGCCGGCGAAGCGGTATATCTGCTTGGCGACGGGGCGGCGCGGCTCGGCGCTGCCGTTGCGCCTCAGCACGGCGCGGATGCGGGCCAGAAGCTCGCGCGGATCGAAGGGCTTGGGCACATAGTCGTCGGCGCCCATTTCGAGACCCACAACACGGTCGGTCGTCTCGGTGACCGCGGTCAGCATGATGATCGGCGTGGTGTAGTTAGCGCGGATCTCGCGGCAAAGCTCGAGTCCGCTCCTTCCGGGCAGCATCACGTCGAGAACGATCAGGTCCACCGGCGTGCGGCGCAGGACCGCCTCCATCTCGGTGCCGTCACCGGCTACCGTCGTGTGCAGCCCGCGCTTCTGGAAAAACTCTTGCAGCAGGTCGCGTATGCCCTTGTCGTCGTCGACGATCAGTATGTGTGCGTCCGATTTCACTCGAAACCTATGATTCTGTTAGCCGGGCGTCCCTTCGGCGATCTCTCACACGATAGAATTCGGGCCACATCTTGGCCAGTGGCCGCGATCGCCGCGCCGGTCGGGTTCCCCAGAAACAATCCAGAAACAAAATTCTACAGTCGAGAAAAACTGGTGAAAAATTTCAAGGGCATAACCGGTGCCGTGGCGGTCAGGTCATCGGCTGCGACGCAAGTTTCCGGAGTAACGGACGACACCAATGCAGAGGTTCTGGATCAGCGTGATGGGTGCTTTGCTCAGCATATCGCTCATCACAGCAGCGGCCGGCGCCTCAACCCCAAAGGTCGCGCCGCCGCTCACCCGGACCGAGCGTTGCACCAATCTGAGCCGTCAGGTTGACGAAGCCCTCGAAACCCATGCCGCGGCAACGCAGGTCACCGCGGCGAAAGCACTGCAAAGAAAGGGAGACCGGTTCTGCGCCAACAAGAAACAGGCACAGGGAATCCGGATGCTCGCAAACGCTTTGAAGCTGCTTGGAGTGACACCGATCGATCCCGTTCAGTGACGCTCATCCAGATCTGCAAGAAAAAGGAAATGAAGCCATGAAGAAGTCCATCCTCTCCGCCCTCGGCCTCGGTGTTGCCCTCGCTTTCGCCATGCCGGCTCTCGGCAACGCCGCCGCCACGACGACCGCTGCTCCGGCTGCCTCGACGACCACGACCGCTCCGGCCGACGCCACGGCCAAGCCGGTGAAGAAAGTTTCGGCCAAGAAGACCGTCAAGAAGCACAAGAAGGCCGACACGAAGAAGGTCGTCAAGAAGACCGAGAAGAAGGACGCCCCGAAGACCTGACCCGGGCTTCGACATCATCCTGCAAAGCCGCTCCGGTTCAGGCCGGGGCGGCTTACGCGCGACGGAAGCCTTCTCGATCGGCAAGTTTCCGCCGCGCAGCCTTAACCTGATTGCAATGCCGGTGCTGTAGGACAATCCGCATGAAGAAGCGGTTTTCGTCCCTGATGCGTTCGCTGACACTCGGCGGCCTGATCGCCACCGCGGCCGCGCGATCGTTGATCATCTTTACCGCAAGTCCCGTGCCGGATCCCGCCAGCGGCAGGACCGAGCCAGAGCTGTTCGCTCCGCTGAGCTCTTCAAGCTTCGACTACATCACGCCGGCGCAGTCCTGGATTCTTCTCGTGCTGACCGGCTCGACGATGATCGGCTTTGCCGCCTGGATGCTCTTTGCGCTGCTGGAGCGCGGATCGGGCGGCCCCGACAGGTCGCGCACGGCCGGGCGGCAGGGCCGTTGACCGGCAGCCAGCGCTTCCCCACATAGAGTTGATCGCCCTGGCCTTGTCGCCGTTGCGCAGTCAAATGGACGAGCGCGTTTCTGCGTGACAAAGTGATGTGAAACCCAGTTCCTCGCTGGTGGATTCCGATGCCCGAAACCGTCATCAAACCCCGTGTCAAGGCGCAGCCGAAGACCGAGCGGCCGAAGCTTTACAAAGTCATCCTGATCAACGACGATTTCACGCCGCGCGAATTCGTCGTCACTGTGCTCAAAGGCGAGTTCAAGCTCAGCGAAGACCAGGCGCATCGTGTCATGATCACGGCGCACACGCGCGGCGTCTGCGTCGTTGCAGTGTTCACCAAGGATGTCGCGGAAACCAAGGCGACGCGGGCGACCGATGCCGGCAAGGCCAAGGGCTATCCGCTGCTGTTCACCGTCGAGCCGGAAGAGTAGGGTCTTTTCCCTCGCCCCGTTTACGCAGGGCTGTCCGGGGAAAGTTAGACATAGTCGAGGCTCATCTGATCGGGAGAGCAGCGGGGGTACCTTCGACTTGGATTGACGGGCGGCGGTTTGTCGATGGCGGCGATGTGGCGCCGCTCGAACAGGCATCGTGTCACCAGGTCGGTGAAGCGCAGGATCGGCAGTGCAACGCGATATGCGCGCGCTGCAATGCGCAACAGCGCATAGGCGATCATGGCGGCGAAGAGCTGCAGGCGGATGGCGTTGTCATTGTTGCCGAGGAACTTACGGATCTTGAGGTGCTGCTTGATCCAGCGGAACAGGAGCTCAATCTGCCAGCGCCCCTTGTAGAGGGCTGCTATGTCGGCGGCCGAGCGCTCGAGATCGTTGGTCAGCAGCGTGATGGTGTCGCCTTCGTCTCGCTTCACGATGATGCGACGCAAGCGGATCGGCAGTTTGGAATCGCCTTTGCTGGCAAAGCTCACCTCGGCATCCTCAAGCACGGTGAAGCCATCGCCGTGCATGGCTGCGAGGGGACGATCGCACACCAGCTTGAGCCCCATGTTGGTTTTGGGCCGGGTGACGAAGAAGGCTTGCGCCGCCGCGATCGCCGTCCACCAGCCGTAGTGGCAGTAACCCTTGTCGAACACGTAGGTCGCACCGTCTTCGATAGAGATGGTGCGGCCGATCTGGGCGTCGTTGACGTTGGCATCGGTGATGTCGAGGACGCGCGGACAGTCGCTGTCTGGATCATAGACGATATGCAGCTTCATGCCGCGGATGCGGCCGTTCGACTTGGCCCAGTCGCAAAGCTTGCCGAGCGGGATGGGCGTGGAATCGATCAGCCGCAGCATGGCACTGCCTTCGCGACGCATCTGCCGGTCGAGTTGGCCTGCAAGCAGGGCGAACGTCTCGGCGAAGACGGCTACAGGGCGGCGCCGGTTGGCGTCCGACAAGGTCGAGCGCCGCAACAGGTCGCTGCCGAGGTGGTAATGGTGCTGGCAGTTGGCGTTCCAGCCGGCTTGCAGGCTGCGAAGGCTCGTCGCGCCGCTGAGCTGAGCATAGATCAACACCACGAGATGGTCCCAGCTCTTGAACGACTTGTCATACGCATCCCCGTCATGGCTATCCACAATCGTCTGGAAGCGGCGACGATTGATCGGTTCAACCAGCTTGCCAAGAATGCTAGGCGTAAAGCGCATGCCCCGTTCCCTTTCTGAGTCTCGACAACCAGAAGGTAGACGGAAAATCCCCGTCTTACGGGGCATGCACATGCGGCATTTCGATTCACCCGAACCTTTCCCCGGACAGCCCTGCCGTTTACGGGGAGAGGGACAGCGAGGCCGGCTTGCCGGCCGCGCAGGGTGAGGGGTAAGGCAAGCGCCGATCTCTAATTGCAAACGTTGGCGCCGCCCCTCATCCGCCCTTCGGGCACCTTCTCCCCGTGAACGGGGCGAAGGAAGAGCTACCGCCCTTCGCGATACCACATCGAGCCGATGGCGAGCAGCAAGAGGCCGAGGCCGAGAAAGCCGCCGAACAGCGGCACGCGTGATACGGCCTTGAGCGTGC
The DNA here is from genome assembly GCF_003952425.1 of Mesorhizobium sp. M2A.F.Ca.ET.046.03.2.1. Lineage (NCBI taxonomy): Bacteria > Pseudomonadati > Pseudomonadota > Alphaproteobacteria > Hyphomicrobiales > Phyllobacteriaceae > Mesorhizobium > Mesorhizobium sp. M2A.F.Ca.ET.046.03.2.1. Next base: position 5,092,765 of record NZ_CP034449.1, read on the forward strand.
TGTCGTCGGTGGTGCGCAGGCCTATCCAATCGTCACCCGAAGCCGCCGCCGAAGAGCGGATCGGCACGATCGACGGCAGGGCCACGCCGCCGGCGAGATTGGCGAGCGTGGATGACGGCGCCAGCCGCCGCACGCTGCCGCCCGTCGCTTCGGCCGGCGCCTTGAGCCTGTCCTCTGTCGAGACCACGTCCTGGAATTCCGGCGCGTTGACCGGACCGACATGGGCGAGCGCGGTGAGATCGCCATTGCCGATCTGGTAGAGTCCGATCTCGCTGGTTCGCAGGCTGCCGGTGAAGATGCCGGGCTCGGCTTTCTCGAGCTTCACCGTCATCGTCTTGCCGGAGGGCGTGATCACCTGGGCGGGGCCCGGATCGTCGATCATCGACTGGCGGCGGATCTCCAGCATCATGCCGTGGCCGTCGGCCGTCAGCCGTTCCTCTTCCAGCTCCGGCTCCTTCATCAGCCAGTGGGCGATACGGCGATAAAGCTGCACATGCGGGCCGCCGCCCTCGAAGCCACGCGCCCACAGCCAGCCTTGGTCCGACAAGAGCATGCCCACCCGGCCTTCGCCCTTGCGGTCGAGCAGGAGCAGGGGCCGGTCGTCGGCGCCCTTCATCACCACTTCGCCTTCCGGATTCTTGACGCCGATGGTGCGGAACCAGCGGCTCCAATGCGGCGGCTCGCTTGCCGAGCCGTCGAGCCCGCGCGTCACCGGGTGGCGCTGGCCCAGATCGGTCAGGCGCGGATAGAAGGCCTTGTCCACCACTTCGCCCGTCGGCATGGCCGGCAGCGCGGCATTAAGCGGGGTGCGGGCGATGGAGTTCTCGCCCGCATATTCGGGCCCGGCCGCAATCAGCAGCGCGCCGCCCTTTTCGACATATTCGGAGATGTAGTCGTAATAGAGGATCGGCAGCACGTCGCGGTGCTGGTAGCGGTCGAAGATGATCAGGTCGAAATCCTTGATCTTCTCGACGAACAGCTCGCGCGTCGGGAAAGCGATCAGTGACAGCTCGTTGATCGGCGTGCCGTCCTGCTTTTCCGGCGGGCGCAGGATGGTGAAGTGGACGAGATCGACCGACGCGTCCGACTTCAAAAGGTTGCGCCAGGTGCGCTCGCCGGCATGCGGCTCGCCGGAGACCAAGAGCACGCGCAGGTTCTCGCGGATGCCGTCGACCAGGGCGATCGCCCGGTTGTTGGCGTCCGTCAGCTCGCCGGGCTCGCGGTCGATGCCGAGCTGGACGATGTTGCGGCCGGCATTGGGAATGGTGACCGAGAGCTTCATCGGCTGGCCGACTGTCGCGTGCTCGACCGAGACCTGCTCGCCATTGACCGAGACCCGCACATCCACCGGGGCGCCATTGCCCTCCGTCGAAATGACGCGGTAGGTCATGTCGAGCGGCTTGCCGACGAGGCCGAAGCGCGGCGCGTTCTCGAAGCGGATGCGGCGGTCCTTCTCGTGCTCGCTGCCGGTGATCAGCGCATGCAGCGGCGCGTTGAAATCCGGCGTTCCGCCGGGTGCGTCATGCACCTCGCCGTCGGTGATCATGATCGCGCCGCCGATGCGTGACGGCGGCACGTCGCGGAAGGCGCCCTCCAACGCGCTGAACAGCCTGGTTTCGGTGCGTTCGTCAGCGGCTTCGGACTTGCCGGCCTCGACGACGCGGACATCGAATTGCTTGAAGCGGCCGAGACGCTCCTGCATCCCGGCCAGCGCCTCGTCGGTTTGCCTGGCGCGGTCGCCGATATCCTGGCTCTGGCTGCGATCGACGATCAGCGCGACGACGCTCTTCAGAGCCTCGCGCTCCTCGGCGAGGAACACCGGGTTGAGCAAAGCCGCGGCAAGCGCGAGCAGCGCGATGAAGCGCAATGCCGATCCGCGCTGGCGGAACCACAGGCCGACCAGCGCCAGCAGAAGCAATGGCACGAAGAGCAGGCCGAAGAGCGGCCAGGAGACGAGCGGTTCGAAGGAAATCGACCAGTTCACGATCTACTGCCCCAGCCGTTCGAGCAGCACGGGCACATGCACCTGGTCGGATTTGTAGTTGCCGGTCAGCATGTACATCATGATGTTGACGCCGGCGCGCAGCGCATAGACGCGCTGCATCGGGTCCGGCGGCACGGTCGGCAGCATCGGATCGCCGTTCTCGTCGACCGCCCAGGCGCCGGCGAAATCATTGGCGGTGATCATGATCGGCGAGACGCCGTCGCCGGTGCGCACGGGGCGGTTCTCGGTGTTGCTGGCGTCGAGCGAGGCCTCGACCCACAACGGGCTGCCGCTGAAGCGGCCGGGGAATTCCGGCAGGATGAAGAAGGATTTGGTCAGCACGTGGTCCGAAGGCACCGGTTCCAGCGGCGGCACGTTGAGATTGGCGAGGATGTCGCGCAACCGCTCGGTCGCCGGACTTGCCGAGCCGGCGCCGATGCCATTGGAAAACTGGTCGCGCGTGTCGAACAGGACCGTGCCGCCCTGCTGCATATAGGCATCGATGCGGGCGATCGCCGCCTGGCTGGGCATCGGCGCCGATGCATCGATCGGCCAGTAGATCAGAGGAAAGAAGGACAGTTCGTCCTTGGCGATGTCGACGCCGGCCGGCGGGCCGGGCTCGAGCGCGGTCTTCTCGATCAGGAAACGGGTCAGGCCTTCAAGGCCGGCACGGCTGATCGAATCGACGCCGGGTTCGCCGGTGATGACATAGGCGATGCGGGTCTTCGAAATGTCGTCGACCGCCTGGGCGTCGCCTGGCTTCGAATCGTCGGCGCGGGCGAGATCGGCGTGGCCGAAGAGGCCGCTGAGCACGACCAGGACGGCGGCTGTGGTCGCCACGGCCGCGCGGCGCGGCCGGCGCGCCAGCAGGCCGCCCATCCAGAATACGGCCAAGGTGTCGAGCGCCATCAGCAGGAGCGCGACGGCGACCAGCGGCCCCTTGAGGTTTTCCGACTCGTCGAAGGCATAGGGGATGGCGGTCACCGGCAGCGAAATCTGCGGGCGCACCAGCGGCGCGAAGGTGCTCGATGCCTCGAGTAGATTGTGCGCGAAGACGCCCGTCTCGGAGCCGTAAAGGCCGGGCGGGTTCTCCAGGGTCACCGGCAGCGGGCCGGCGCCGGGCACCAGCGGCCGGGCATCTGGCGGGGGCGGCGTCAGCATGCCGTCGGCGCCGATCATGCGGTAGGGTGCCAGCGACGCGGCGGTGGCTTCGGCATTGGCGATCGCCGCGCCCTGGTTGCGCGACAGCTGCACGACGCGCCGCAGCATCTCGACGAACGTGCCGGAGATCGGCAGGTTCGACCAGGTCGCCTCGGGCGTGACATGGAAGAGCACCAGCGTGCCCTTGTCCTTCTTCATGCCTGTCACCAGCGGCGTGCCGTCGGCAAGCGTGGCCCAGGTGCGCTCGACGATGTCGGGCGTCGGCTCGGCCAGAACCTGCCGGCTGACCGTCACCTCGGAGGGCGGGGAAAGATCGGCGAAGGGACCGTTCTTCGGGAATTCGGTGACCGCCTGCGGTGTCGTCCAGGATAGCGCACCGCCGAGCGCGCGCTCGCCGCTGCGCAGCCGGACCGGCAAAAGGTCGTCGTCATTGCCGGCCGCGGCAAGACGCGGGCCGGCAAAGCGGACCAGCGTGCCGCCCTTGTCGACCCAGTCGACCAGACGCTGCCTGACCTGCTCCGGGATGGTGCCGACATCGGCCATGATGATCATCGCCGGTTTCTGGTCGAGAAGCTGCGGAATGGCGTCGGTGAGGTCGGCGCTCGACGGCTCGACCAGGTCCGCGAAGGGCTGCAGGGCGCGGCGGATATAGTAGAGCGGCGACAGAAGCGGCTGCGCCTGGTCGGCCTCGGCCTGAGACAGCAGGCCGACACGGCGTCGTTTCGAGCTTTCGTCCAGCACCCGTACCGCGCCCGCCTGGTGCTCGCCGTCGAGCGCGATCGAGGCGAAATCGTTGCGCAGCTCGAAGGGAACCGCCATCGTCGCCGTGGCGGCGGCTTCGCCCGGCGCGAAGGTCAGCGTCGCGTCGGCGATGCGGCGGCCCTTGTCGTCGAAGGCGCCGGCGGTGACCTGCGCCGGCGCCGGATTGCCCGGCGCGCGGATAGCGGTCAAAGCGAAACCGTCGACCTGGTTGTCGGCGCTAGTCAGGCCGGTCACCGAGGGCCGGTCGGACGTGGCCCAGACCAGCCGCTTCGCGTTCTTTTCGAGCAGCGTCTTGAAAGCGGCTTCGTCGCCTTTGGCGGCAAGGCCATCGGCGAGCACCGCGACGCTGGCGCCCGGCAGGCGCTCCAACGCGGCGGCGACGCGGGCATAGACGGCGGGCCTGTCGGTGGGGATCGGCCGCGGCTTGGCGGCGCGCAGATGGTCGAGCGCGGCTGAGGCATCGAAGGGGCCGATCTCGGCGTTGGGCTTCTCGGCAGTGAAGGCGATGACGATCGGCACGCCGTTCGATCCGGCGTCGGCGATCAGCCGCTCGGCGGTGGCGACGCGCTTGCCCCAGTCAGCGGCGCTTGCCCAGCTGTTGTCGATGACAAGCGCCAGGGCGGAACCTTCCGCCGGCAGCTTTTCGCGCGGATTGAAGACCGGCTCGGCCAGCGCCATCACGACAAGCGCCGCCATGAGCAGCCGAAGCAGCGTCAGCCACCACGGGCTTTGCTGCGGGGTTTCCTCGCGTCGGAGGACCCGGGCCAGGATTTTCAGCGGCGGGAAAACTTCCGTCTGCGGCTTGGGCGGGGTGAGCCTGAGCAGCCACCAGATCACCGGCAGCGCCACAAGGCCCCACAGCACCATGGGCGCCCCGAAGGAAAGCGGCAGCCAGCTCATGCGACCGCCTTTCCAGTGGCCTGCGGGGGGTGACCTCTATCGGCCAGCCCTGCATGACCTTTGTCGGCCAGCCCTGCATGACTGCCGTCGGCGGTCATTGCCATGTGGACGCGCACCAGCGCTTCGGAGGCGAGCCGGTCCGTGTGATTGACGGTAAAGCTCCAGCCGAGGCGCTTGCACCATGCGGCCAGCTCATCGCGGCGGGCCCGGTAAAGCAGGCGGTATTCCTCGGCCAGCATCTCGGCGCGACCGGCGGTCAGCTTGTCGCCGGTCTCGGGATCGGTGAACTCGGTGCGGCCGGCATAGGGGAAGGTTTCCTCGGCCGGGTCGGCGACCTCGATAAGGTGCGCGCGCACGCCATGGCGGGCAAGCACCTCGAGCCAGGCCATGGTTTCCTCGACCGGGTCGAGGAAATCGCTGACGAGCACGATGTCGCAGAAGCGGCGGATGGCCGACAGGTCAGGTTTGGCCGGCAGCGCGGCGGCGTGGCTCAGCTGGGCGGCGATGCGCTCGGCGCCGTTGCGGGCGGTGAACGGGTCGGTCAGGCCCGGCCAGGCGATGCGCTCGCCGCTGCGCGACAAAAGCTCGGCCAAGGCGAGCGCCAGCACCAGCGCGCGCGATTCCTTGGAAACGCCAGCGCCGGCCGATTTGTAGAGCATGGAAGGCGAGGGGTCGGCCCAGAGCCAGACGGTGTGCGCGGCTTCCCATTCGCGGTCGCGCACATAGGTATGGTCGTCTCTGGCCGAGCGGCGCCAGTCGATGCGCGAGGAATCGCCTTCGACATAAGGCCGGAACTGCCAGAAATTCTCGCCGATGCCGCGCTTGCGACGGCCGTGCCAACCGGCGATCACCGTATTGACGATGCGCCGCGCCTCGACCAGCAGGTCCGGCACCAGTGAAGCCCGCAACCGGCCGCGGGCGAGCGCGTCGCGCGTCGCAACCGGTGCCTGGACCTCGCCTATTCGACCCATCAGATGCCTTTTGCCAGCTTCGCCACCACGTCGCGCACCGAAGTGCCTTCGGCGCGGGCGGCGAACGTCAGCGCCATGCGGTGCTGCAGCACCGGTTCGGCCAAGGCGCGGACGTCGTCCACCGACGGCGCCAACCTTCCATCATATAGGGCGCGGGCGCGGGTGCACAGGTTCAGCGCCTGGCTGGCGCGGGGGCCCGGCCCCCAGGCGACATGCTTGTCCGTCTCGGCATTGCCCTGGCCGGGCCGGGCCGAACGCACCAGCTTGAGGATCGCCTCGACGACGCTTTCCGGCACCGGCATTCGACGGATCAGCGTCTGGATCTCCTTCAGTCTCGCCGGCTGCAGCACCTTGTCGGCCTTGGCTTCGTCGATGCCGGTCGTTTCGAGCAGGATGCGGCGCTCCGCATCGATCTCCGGATAAAGGATGTCGACCTGCATCAGGAAGCGGTCGAGCTGGGCTTCGGGCAGCGGGTAGGTGCCTTCCTGTTCCAGCGGGTTCTGTGTCGCCAGCACGTGGAAGGGCGAGGGCAGGTCGTGGCGGGCGCCAGCGATTGTGACGTGATATTCCTGCATCGCCTGCAGCAGCGCCGACTGCGTGCGCGGCGAGGCGCGGTTGATCTCGTCGGCCATCAGCAATTGCGTGAAGATCGGACCGGAGATGAAGCGGAAGGAGCGCTTGCCGAACTCGTCCTGCTCCATCACCTCGGAGCCGAGGATGTCCGACGGCATCAGGTCGGGCGTGAACTGGACGCGGCGCGAATCGAGGCCGAGCACGATCCCCAGCGTCTCGACCAGCTTGGTCTTGGCGAGGCCCGGCACGCCGACCAGCAGCGCGTGGCCGCCCGCCAGCAGCGCCACCAGCGTGCGCTCGACGACCGCTTCCTGGCCGAAGATCACCCGGCCGACCGCGTCGCGGACCTTGGAGATGTCGGCCAGCGCTTTTTCAGCTTCCTCGATCATCGCTTTTTCGCTGATCGGGCTTTCCTTGATCATCACGCTCATGCCGTTTCGATCCCTTGTGGTTGGAAATACCGGCCTGCATTCTCAACGTCGCAGAATGCCGCGATTCGGCCCCGCCTGGCGCCTGCATTCGAACTTAAATCACAGACTTGGGCGGACAAGGCTGACAATCGGGACAACAGTGACTATTTCGTGACCATGGCCGAACGCAGCGAACATCGTGAACAAAGCCCGGGTGGGCAGAGCTTGACGAGCGCTACCGAGGCGCGCGGCCTCGAGGCGCTGATCTCGCGCGCGGCCCGGGCGGGCAAGGGGCCGGCGCCGGTCGAGCGCTGGAATCCGGATTTCTGCGGCGACCTCGACATGGAGATCAAGGCGGACGGCACCTGGTTCTATCTTGGCACGCCGATCGGCCGGATGCCGCTGGTGCAGCTCTTTTCCAGCGTGCTGCGCAAAGATGCCGACGGAAAGACCTATCTCGTGACTCCGGTCGAGCGGGTCGGAATCCGGGTCGTCGACGCGCCTTTCATCGCCGTTGAAATGAATGCGTCCGGGAGCGGCGACGAGCAAGTCATCACCTTCCGCACCAATGTCGGCGACGTTGTCGCCGCCGGGCCCGGCCATCCGCTGCGTTTCGTCGACGAGGACGAAACCGGTGGGCTGAAGCCTTATGTGCTGGTGCGCGGACGGCTGGAGGCGCTGGTGGCGCGGGCTGTGATGTATGAGCTGGTCGCGCATGGCGAGGAGATCGACATCGACGGCAAGGCGATGTTCGCCGTCCGCTCGGGCGGCGAGGTCTATCCGATCATGCCGGCCGAAAAACTGAAACGGCTGAGCGCGTGATGGACCAGGTGACGCGGGCGCCGTTTTCGATCGCGGATTTCCGGGCCCGGGCCGCCGCGCAGGCCGCGATTACCCCTGGCGAGGATTTCGGCGATCATCGCTTCAACCCCGATCACCCCAGGCTCCAGCACGTCAAGCCGCTGCGGGACGCGGCCGTGCTCATCCCGGTCGTCGACCGCGCCGAGGGCGCCATGGTGCTGCTCACCAAGCGCGCCGAGAAGCTGCGCAGCCATTCCGGCCAGGTGGCCTTTCCGGGCGGCACGATCGATGCGACCGACCCCAGTCCGGAGGCGACCGCGCTGCGGGAGACTTTCGAGGAGATCGGCCTCGATCGCGGCCATATCGAGATCATCGGCCGCATGCCGGATTATGTATCGGGCAGCGGCTACCGCATCGTGCCGGTGCTTTCGGTGGTGCGCCCCGGCTTTTCGCTGACGCTCAATGCCGACGAAGTCGACGCCGCCTTCGAGGTTCCCTTGAGTTTCCTGATGGACCCGGCCAACCACGCGCGCGACAGCCGCATGTGGAACGATCTCGAATGGTTCTTTTACGATATGCCCTATGGCGACCAGCGAATCTGGGGCGTCACCGCCGGCATCATCCGCACGCTGTATGAAAGGCTTTATGCGTGAGCGTCGAGCTGTCCCTCTCGAGCCAGGCCGGTTGGCTTGGCGACAAGGCCCTGCAGCAATTGCTGGCTGCGCTGAAGCAGGGCGGCGAGGAAGCGCGTGTCGCCGGCGGCGCGGTGCGCAATGCGCTGCTTGGCCAACCGGTGGCCGATATCGACATCGCCGCGACGACACTGCCCGAAGAGACCATCCGGCGCGCGGAGGCGGCCGGCTTCAAGACGGCGCCGACAGGGATCGAACACGGCACCATCACCGTGATTGCGGGTGGCAAGCCCTATGAAGTCACCACGCTGCGCGCTGATGTCGAGACCGACGGCCGCCGGGCGAAAGTGACTTTCGGGCGCGACTGGAAGCTTGATGCCGAGCGGCGCGACTTCACCATCAACGCGCTCTATGCCGAAGCCGACGGCACGGTCGTCGATCTTGTCGGCGGCATTGCCGATATCGAGGCGCGGCGGCTGCGTTTCATCGGCGACGCGGGGGCGCGCATCCGCGAGGATTATCTGCGCATCCTGCGGTTTTTCCGCTTCTTCGCCTGGTATGGCGACGGCCGCCCCGATGCCGAAGGCCTGAAGGCCTGCGCCAGGCTGAAGGAGGGGCTTGCCCAGCTTTCGGCCGAACGCGTCTGGTCCGAACTGAAGAAGCTGCTGTCGGCTCCAGACCCTTCGCGCGCCCTGCTCTGGATGCGCCAGGCCGGCGTGCTGACCGCCGTGCTGCCGGAAAGCGAGAAATGGGGCATCGATGCCATCCACGGGCTGGCCAGGACCGGGAAGGATCTCGGCTGGATCGCCGATCCGATGCTGCGGCTCGAGGCAATCGTCCCGCCCGATGCCGTGCGCATGAAGACGCTTGGCGAGCGGCTGCGGCTTTCGAATGACGAGGCCGCTCGCCTGCGGCACTGGGCGCTGACCATCGCCCCGGACGCGAAGATGACCGAGACCGAACTGGCCAAGAAGCTCTACTACGGCGATCGCGACGGCTATCTCGACCGCATCCGGCTGGCGCTTGCCGCCGCGCGGACGCGTGCCGTGGAAGACAACCAGGCAATGATGGAGGCTGGCGGCCTTTCACGCCTGCTCAACTTCACGCTGAAATGGACAAAACCGGTGTTTCCGATCAAGGGCGCCGACCTGACTGGCCTTGGCGCGTCACCAGGGCCGAAGCTCGGCGCGACGCTGAAGAACCTCGAAAGGGAATGGGTCGGGTCGAGCTTCACCCTGGAACGCGGCGCGCTCATGGAGCGCGCCGCGCAGGCCTTGGAGCCTTAGGTCGTTTCACCATTTCATGGAAACGGCGAACCGCTCTATCTCTTTGTTTTATGCAATTCCGGACGGAAGGCTACGGCGAAGACCTGAGCCTGACCGCTCACACTTTCCTGGAATTGCTCCTGTCGGCCGGGGGGACCCGCGCCTGTCAGTGTATCGCCACGGGAGCCAGCGCCCGCGAGAGACTTGCCTCGCCCTTGCCGTAGATTGACGGGTCGTAGTTGGCCAGCGTGTCCGTGCGGGCCGTGTTGAGCAGGTCATTGGTGATCTGCACCGGCGTCGCCTTGGTGAACTTGCTGCCGATGATCGCGGCGTAGCCCGAGATGATCGGCGCGGCGAAAGACGTTCCATAGAGACCCGTCTTGTCGCCTTCGACGCCGACCAACCAGGAAATTGGCTCTGCACCTGCGTATTGGTACCGGCGTAGTCGGAATACCATGCAAGCTGAGCCTTGTTGGCCGTCGTGCCGTTCGTCGACAGCGCGCCGACGAAGATCGCCGTCGATTTGCCGATCAAAGCGAGATCGAGATAGTCCTGCTGGCCGTTGATGGCCGCGCCAACGGCGACGGCGTCGTTGCCGGCCGCCTTGGAGACGACGGCCGTTCCCCTGGTCGCATAGTTTATGATCGAGGCTTCTTCCGGGGCCCACCAGATCTGATTCACGCTGTAGCCCGCGTTGGTGTACATGCCGTAGCTCAGGTTGAGCACATTAAGACCGCGTGCCAGCGAAACGGTCGTTCCGGTCGAGAAATCCTTGGAGCGGATGGTCGCCGCGGGAGCGATCATGCTCGCCTCCTCGCGCGTCCATTCACCGTGCCGCTGCGTCTGCACGCCGATTCCGAAATTGCCGGAGAAGCGCGACGTGCTGCTGAAATCGTCGACCATGGTGATGGTGACGCCCTTGCCCTTGTAACCGGCGGACCATGCGGCGCCGACGTCGGGGCTCATCCAGTTCTGTAGGGTCTGCGTCGTGCGCGCGACCGGGATCGTGGCGCTTACGCAGATGGACCCGCCGCCATGGCAGAGCGCGGCCATTTCGTCCGGGCTGAGCGCTTCCTGCGCTGATGCCATCGGCGCCGAAAGAATGGCCAAGGCGGCGGCGAGGCCGAACTTCAAGGACTTAACCGACATGTTCATTCTCCAGTCAGACAGAACCAGGACGGGCGATCGTGAGTTTCGGGACAAGATGATTTCATTTGCCTGCCCTCCGATCAGAAAGTGAGACGGTAGTTCAGCCAGAGATGCATGGTCTCCGGCCTGGCGCTGACCAGATACTTCAGCGTTTCCTCAGGCGCGGTCTCCCCCGCCGCCAGCCGGCAATTGACGCTGTAGGTTCCGAACTCGCCGTAGTCGGCCTCGCAGGGCTTTTCCGTCAGATTGCCGCCGATGGTGGTGGTGACCGACAGGGACAGGGTGCTGTTGGGATTCGGATGGGTCTGGGTGAGAAATCCGAGCTTGAGGCTCGGCTCGATACGATATTTCTCGGCTTGCTCGCCGGTGCCGAACCCCCAGAGAAAGCCCGTATCGGGCGTGATCTGGGTGAGGAAGTCGACATGCATGTCGATCCAACTCGCGTGATACCAACGGCTGAAGGAGATCCAGCTTCCGCTCTGCAATTCATAGCCGCCAGTGCCGAGGCCCCTGGCCTTGTCGCTGAGCGGAGAACCCTGATGGACATCGACGAGCGAGGTGGTCCATTCCTGCGCGGCCGCGCCGGACGCGAAGAGGAAGGCGCACGCCAAAAGCACCGCCGTGCAGAAACCGCCTCGGATGTTGGACCGCTCGCGCATGCGCGAAGCACCTCGCCCCACCATTCCGGACAGCGCCTTGATGGCGAAGGGCTTCTCGGGCAGCCGCCTCTGGCCGGATCATGCACGGGAGAATCGCACGCAGACCGTTACCGCCAGGTTATCTAAGCTGTTACGAATATAAGAATTCCCCCGAATTATGGATACACAGCGCCTATGCATGTCGCGTAAAACTAAAAACCTAAAGCGCATGGAGCGAATCTGAAAGATCGCGACGCGCTTTAGGCCGGCGATCGAGGATCGCCGACGAAGAGGGCGGGATGCGAGGCAAGCAGTTTCCCGCCAGCCTTGCCGGCCGGTGACGTCTGGAAGTCCGATCCGGCCCGATCAGGCGGCGTCGCGGACCTTCTGGACGCGCGAGCGGATCGCCTCGATCATCGTCTCGCGGATGATGGTCTCGCCATGCGTTTCACGCATATGCTCGACGGCGCGGCGCATGACCTCCGCTTCTTCCTCGGCGCGCGTATGCCAGTCACAGCCGGGAACCAGCGATCCGCATTGAAATTCCTTCATGGGGATTTTCCTTTCCTCGCGACGGGGCTGCTCAGCCAGAGCGCTCCAGCCATTTGTCTTTATGCAATCCCGCCCAAAGCCGATGCGCGTTTTCGCAGGATTGCCCGGATGGATATCAATAACACATGCCGCCGCTTTCGGTTGCACGAAGGAGTGGCCGAGGGCGGTCGGCGCGGTAAAAGCATGAAACGAAGGGCGAAGCACTGGTGCTCCGCCCTTCGCGCCGCCTGAGCCTGCTATGCCTCGCCGGGTGCGGTTTTCCTGGAATTGCTCCAGCCGTTACTTCATGATCTTGACGGCTTCGGCGATTTTTTTCTTGCCGCTCATGTCCCAGGACACGCGAACCTTCTCACCGGCCTGAATGCCGGGATCCTTGAAGGCCTTGGACAGAGTGAAGGTCGACCCATCGTCGAGAACCAGGCTCATGGCCGTTCCATCAAAGCTCTTCACGGTTCCCGTGGTGTGCTTGGCAGCCGCGAACGCGGCGCCACCGGAGGCGAGGAAGGCGACGGTTGCCGCCGTCACGATAAGCTTGCGCATGGCATGCTCTCCTGGAAATGCAGGCGCCCGTTGGATCAGGCACCTCTCTTAGATCAGGGCCGTCAAGTCGCGTCGAGTCGCGGTCGTGGGACGCGATGATCGCCACCTCTGCCGCCGCCGCTTCCCGGCCCGGCAACCTTAAATAGCTCAATTTTTTCAAAAGGATATTAGACGTAAAAGAAATCCGGCCCGCCACATTGCCTGCCAAGATTCGACGAATGGGACAGCAATGCGGCCACAGCCGCGCTCACCTGATCGTTACGGCCATTTCACCTCGGGGGGCAGGCTGGACAGGATCGAGGCTACATTGCCGCCGGTCTTCAGGCCGAAGATGGTGCCGCGATCGTGAAGCAAGTTGAATTCGACGTAGCGGCCGCGCCGGATCAGCTGTTCGTCGCGCTCGCCATCGGTCCAGTTCTGGTTGAAGTTGCCACGAACCAGATGGGCATAGACGACTAGGAAGGAGCGGCCGACATCCTGTACGAAATTGAGATCGGCGTTCCAGCCGCCCTTGTCCTCGCCCGAATGCAGCCAGTCGAAGAAGATGCCGCCGATGCCGCGCGGCTCGTTGCGATGTGGCAGGAAGAAATATTCGTCGCACCAGGCCTTGAATTTGGGATAGTCGGCGACCGCGGCGTTCTTCTCGCAGGCGAACTGCATAGCGCGATGGAAGGCGATCGTGTCGGGGTCGTCCTGGGTACGGCGACGGTCGAGCACCGGCGTCAGATCGGCGCCGCCGCCAAACCATTGGCGCGTGGTGACGACCATGCGCGTGTTCATGTGCACGGCAGGCACGTTGGGGTTCCAGGGATGCGCAATCAGCGAGATGCCGCTTGCCCAGAAGCGCGGATCCTCCTCGGCGCCGGGTATCTGCTTCCTGAATTCCGGCGAGAATTCGCCATGGACGGTCGAAGTGTGCACCCCGACCTTCTCGAAGACGCGGCCGCGCATCATCGACATGGTGCCGCCGCCACCGCGGCCTTCGTCGCGCTCCCAGGGCGTCTTCTCGAAACGGCCGGGCGACCATGAGGACAGCGGTCCCTGAAGCTCCTGCTCGAGCTGCTCGAAGGTGGCGCAGATACGTTCGCGCAGCGCTTCGAACCAGAGGCGGGCCTTCATCTTCTTCTGCTCGATGTCGGCCGGCAACCCCACCGGTATTTCGGGTCGTTCCAAAAGCTGTCTCCAGTCGCGGCCGACAAATGACTCGTTTTTTCTGCGCGCGATCCCTAATCTGTTAAAGACAAGGGTCAAGTCCTGTCTGATCCAGGTGCAAAGGAGTTCCTTCGTGCGCACCCCGGCAAGACCGCCGCTGGATGGCTTGAAGAAGAGGCTGGAGCGCTCGCGCGCCGAGCGCGCAAACCTGCCGCGCGACGGTTTCCTGCGCGAGACCTTCGTGCTGCCGAGGCCCGCCGCCCGCCTCAAGGCCAAGGAGTGGTTCGAGCGCTTTCCGAAGCAGGCCTACTGGACCGAGATCGAAAGCTGGTTCGAACGCCCAGGCGATGTGATCGAATTCACCATGCGCCGGCTGCCGGCGGCCGACTGAGACATCTTTGGCGGCCAACCCGTCAGCGCACCGCCAGCCTTCTCGCGCCCGTGCCCTCCCGGGCCAGCCGATCTTCCTTGTTCCTCAGCGGGCATTTGTCGATCGACATGCAGCCGCAGCCGATGCAGTCGGTCAGGCCGTCGCGCAATTTCTTGAGCTGGGCGATCTTCTGATCGAGCTCGTCGCGCCAGGCCGTCGAAAGCAGGTTCCAGTCCTCGCGCGTCGGCGTGCGCTCTTCGGGCAGGGACTGGAACGCCCGTGCAATGTCGGCAAGCGAGATGCCGACCTCCTGGGCAACGCGGATGATCGCAACGCGCCTGAGCACATCGCGGCCGTAGCGCCGCTGGTTGCCAGCCGTCCGATGGCTGCGGATCAGCCCGCGCGCCTCGTAGAAATGCAGCGCCGATACCGCGACGCCGCTGCGCATCGCCACTTGGCCGACCGTCAATTCCCTTACCGGAGCCATTCTCAAATTCCTGCTTGACCTCAAGTTAAGTTGAGCTTGTAGCCAGGAAATATCGCTAGGGCAATTGCAGGAGAAGGCGATGTGCGCCTGGGCAGGAATGACGGCGGAAGGGATGGCGGTTCGGGATAGCGCGGAGGCGCGAAAGCTGGCTCATTGTTTCGACGCAATTCCGGGCAGAAAACCGTTTCACACTTTTCCTGGAATTGCTTTAGCCGATCTGGCGGAGCGCTTCGCCGGCGACCATGGCGACCGACAGCGCGACATTGATGCTGCGTGCGCCCGGCCGCATCGGAATGGTCAGTCGGGCATCCGCCGCCTGGTGGACTTGTTCCGTCACGCCGGCGGATTCGCGACCGAACAGAAGGATGTCGCCGGCGGCGAAAGCAAAGCCGGTATAAGCGGCCGTGGCCTTGGTGGTGAGCAGCACAAGGCGGCGCGCATGCGCGTTTCGCCATTCCTCGAAGGCGTGCCAGTCGGCGTGGCGGGTGAGCGTCGCCATTTCGAGGTAGTCCATGCCGGCCCGTTCCAGCGCCCGGTCGGAGAGCGGGAAGCCGGCAGGCTCGATGATATCGACGGCGATGTCGAGGCAGGCGGCGAAGCGCAGGATGGTCCCGGTGTTGCCGGCGATATCCGGCTGGTAGAGCGCGATGCGGAGACGGTCGTTCATTTTCGCATCCTGCTAATAAGTGGCAGATCGGCCACAGGCATCTCCCGCTTTCGGCGATTTCTGGCCTGTCGGGTGGCCAATTTCTGCGAAGTCGAGTATAGGACCATCATCGTCAACCCGAACCGAATGGAGGGGAACACATGATGACCATGCACATCCAGCGCCTCTCCTGGGCTCTCCTATGCCCAATGGCGGTTTCGGTACGACGATTCTACTGACACTTTAAGTCTTCATCGCACCGATTCCCGCCGAACCCAATTTTCGGCCTTCGAAGGAATCTTGCGATGTTTTTCAAACTGCCAAAGGGGCGCCGCGCCCCAGCTGAACGTGTCGAGACCGACGCTTGCCGCGCCGTTACGACCGATTCGATCCGCGCCTTCGGTCGAATGCCGAGGATCGAGGCCATATCACCCTTTTTAACGCATTTGCATATGGAGGACGGACCAATGTTCGATCCCTACAAGATACCGGGGTCAAGAAGCCTGCATGAGCGCAAGGCGGCGACCTGGGCGCTGCTGATCGGCGAGACCTATTCGTCGGCGGTGCATGCCGAGGAGCGGCGCAGGCCGCATCGCGGCATGCTGCCGGACGTCGATTTCTCGCGCGCGGTGCCCGACCACAGCCGGCCGACGCTGGTGCGCCGGATCATCCGTCTGTTCCGGCCGGGCGACCGAAACCGGGCAGGCTCCGGCTTTTCGTCGGGAAGCCCGGCGCCGTCAGGATCGTCGAACGAGCCTGTCGGCGAAATGCCGGCGAAACCCTATATTGCGAGCAGCAAGGCCGGCGATGCGGATGATTCCGTATCGCCGGCCCGCAATGCCGCGCGGCCGCAAAGCCTAGCCCATCAATCCCGCGCCGCGTGAGCGCGCATAGCATCGTGAGTGCCTGGAATGTTCCGCTGGTTTGAACAGAGGCTCGATCCATTTCCCGCCGCGGAGCCGGTCGAGCCGCCGAAGACGCTGGTCGCGTTTTGCGTGCATTATACGCGCGGCGCCTGGCCCTACATCCTCCTCGATGCGGTGCTGGTGACGGCGATCTCCATCGCCGAAGTGTGGATGTTCGGCTTCATGGGCCGCATCGTCGACTGGCTGTCGGGGCAGAACCGCGAAACCTTCCTGCAGACCGAGAGCTGGAAGCTCGCCGGCATGGCCTTCGTCGTGCTGTTCGCGCTGCCGGGCACGGTCTGGCTGCATTCGCTGCTCAACCAGCAGACGCTGATGGGCAATTATCCCATGCGCATCCGCTGGCAGGTGCACCGCTACCTGCTCAAGCAATCGATGGCGTTCTACCAGGACGAATTCGCCGGCCGCATCGCCACCAAGCTGATGCAGACGGCGCTCGCCGTGCGCGAATGCGTGATCAAGCTGATCGACGTCTTGAACTACGTCATCGTCTATTTCCTCGGCATGCTGTTCATCGTCGGCTCGGCCGACTGGCGGCTGGCGGCACCGCTCGCCGTCTGGCTGGTCGGCTATATCGGGCTGCTGCGCTTTTTCATCCCGAGACTGGGCAAGGTCGGCGAGGAGCAGGCCAATGCCCGCTCGACCATGACCGGCCGCGTCGTCGACAGCTACACCAACATCCAGACGGTGAAGCTGTTCAGCCACGCGCGCCGCGAGGCGACCTTCGCCAGGGAAGGCATGGCGAGCTTCCTTGACACCGTCTACCGTTCGATGCGGCTGGTCACGGTGCTCTACGGCCTGCTCTACATCCTGAACTCGCTGCTTCTGTTCTCGGTGACGGCAATCTCGCTGTGGCTGTGGCTCGGCCAGGCGGTAACGATCGGCGCGGTCGCGGTGGTCATCGGCCTGGTGCTGCGCATGTGGGGCATGTCGCAGTGGATCATGTGGGAGATGTCCGGGCTGTTCGAGAATATCGGCACGGTGCAGGACGGCATCCAGTCGATCTCGCTGCCGCGCCTGGTCGAAGACAGGCAGGGCGCCAGGGACATCGCCGTCAGCCAGGGCGAGATCCGCTTCGAGGACATCCGCTTCCATTACGGCAAGCAGAAGGGCGTCATCGAGAACCTGTCGCTCACCGTGAAATCCGGCGAGAAGGTCGGCATCGTCGGCCGTTCCGGCGCCGGCAAGTCGACGCTGGTCAACCTGCTGCTGCGTTTCTACGACCTGGAAAGCGGCAGGATCCTCGTCGACGGCCAGGAGATCGCGGCGGTGACGCAGGATTCGCTGCGCGCGCAGATCGGCATGGTGACGCAGGACACCTCGCTGCTGCACCGGTCGGTGAAGGAGAACATCCTCTACGGCCGGCCGGACGCGACCGAGGAGATGCTTATCGAAGCGGCGCGGCGGGCGGAGGCGCTCGATTTCATCGCCGGGCTTTCCGACCACAATGGGCGCAAAGGGTTCGATGCCCATGTCGGCGACCGCGGCGTCAAACTGTCCGGCGGCCAGCGGCAGCGCATCGCGATCGCCCGCGTCATGCTGAAGGACGCGCCGATCCTGATCCTCGACGAGGCGACCTCGGCGCTCGATTCGGAGGCCGAGGCGGCGATCCAGGAGAACCTCTACAAGCTGATGCAGGGCAAGACCGTCATTGCCATCGCGCACCGGCTGTCGACGATCGCGGCAATGGACAGGCTCGTCGTCATGGACAAGGGCCGCATCATCGAGGAGGGCTCGCATGAGGAGCTCGTCGCCAAGGGCGGGCTCTACGCCCAGCTCTGGCAGCGTCAGTCGGGCGGCTTCCTGCTCGATGACGGACCGGCCGAGTCCGACGCCAAGGCGACGGAAATGGCGGCGGAGTAACGCGATCGCGATTGGGATCAAGGTTACGGCGATTGCCGGGAATCGATCCCGGGCGTAACCACGGCACGGCCAGAGGTCCTGCCGTGGTTACCTGCGTAGAGCCCCGCCGGCGACCAGATCGGACGCCGGCGGGTTTGTGGCCTCCACGAGAGAAAAATGTTCGACCGCATCTTCACCTGCTTCGAAAGCCGTTATTCGCCGGTGGCGCTGGCCGACGACGGGCAGCCGCCAATGGGGCTTTGGCGGTTCTACTGGTATTTCATAAGGCAGTTTCGCGCCGCCTATCGGCTGCGCATGATCATCGTTGCCGTGGCGGCGATCATCGACGCGATGCTGCCGATTTTCGTCGGCCTGATCGTCGGCCTGCTCGCCAGCACCAGGCCCGGCGATTTCTTCGCCGCGCATGGGCCGCTGCTCGTCCTGATGGCCTTCGTCGTGCTTTTGCGTCCGCTGTCGATGGTCGTCGATGCGCTGATCCGCAACCATGCCATTGCGCCGAACCTCATCGACCTCATCCGCTGGCAGAGCCACTGGCATGTCGTGCGCCAGGACTGGTCGTTCTTCCAGAACGACTTTGCCGGCCGCATCGGGACCAAGGTCATGCAGAGCGGCGATTCGGTGGAGATGAGCGTCAATCTCACCGTCGATGCCGTCTGGTATGCGCTGGTCTTCGTCGCGGTCGCCATCGTGGTGCTGGCGCGGCTCGACCCGCTTCTGCTGGCGGTCGTGGCGGTCTGGCTGGTGTTCTATTGCCTGATCTTCTGGTCCGCGATGCCCAGGATCACGCAACGCTCGTCCCAATTGTCGGAGCGGTGGTCGCAGGTGAGCGGCCGCATGGTCGACAGCTACACCAACATCCTGACGCTCAAGACATTCTCGACCGGCGAGCACGAGGACAAATATGTCTCGCAGGCGGTGGTCGAGCACGCCGACACATTCTACCAGCTGATGCGCGTTTTCACGCTGATGTGGTCGGCCTTATTCGTCCTCAACGCGGCGCTGCTTATCGCCGTGAGCTGGGTGGCGCTCGCCGGCTGGAACGCCGGGACGATGACCACCGCCGCCGTGGCGACCGCGATACCTTTCGCGCTGCAGATCGCCAACATCTCCGGCAGGATCCTCGATGTCGGCGCCAATGTCTTCCGGCAGATCGGCGTCGCCAGCAACTCGATGACGACGATCGCGCGGCCGATCGTCATGCAGGACCAGCCGGACGCACCGGCCCTCGTCGTAACCGCCGGCGGCATCGAGTTCGACCGGGTGAACTTCAACTTTTGGCGCAAGGACGGCAAAGGCGGCGTCATCGACAACCTGTCGCTGAAGATCGCGCCGGGCGAGCGGGTCGGCCTGATCGGCCGTTCCGGGGCCGGCAAATCGACGCTGGTCAATCTCGTGCTGCGGCTGTTCGACGTGCAGGACGGCAAGGTGCTGATCGACGGGCAGGACATCCGCAACGTCTCGCAGGAGAGCGTT
This sequence comes from Mesorhizobium sp. M2A.F.Ca.ET.046.03.2.1, assembly GCF_003952425.1. NCBI lineage: Bacteria > Pseudomonadati > Pseudomonadota > Alphaproteobacteria > Hyphomicrobiales > Phyllobacteriaceae > Mesorhizobium > Mesorhizobium sp. M2A.F.Ca.ET.046.03.2.1. Next base: position 5,112,017 of record NZ_CP034449.1, read on the forward strand.
CGTGGGGCGATCGGCTTCGTCAACCAGGACACCTCGCTCTTGCATCGATCTGTTCGCGAGAACCTCAAATATGGGCGCCAGTCGGCCAGCGACGAGGCGATGCTCAACGCCGCGAAAGCCGCCCAGATCGACGAGGTGATCGCGGGGCTGACCGATCCGCATGGGCAGAGCGGCTATGAGGCGCTTGTCGGCGAGCGCGGCGTGAAACTGTCCGGCGGCCAGCGGCAACGCATCGCCATTGCCCGCGTTATGCTGAAGGACGCGCCGATCCTCATCCTCGACGAGGCGACCTCCGCGCTCGATTCGGAGGTGGAGGCCGCCATCCAGGAGAACCTCTACAAGCTCATGCAGGGCAAGACCGTCATCGCCATCGCGCACCGGCTGTCGACGATCGCGGCGATGGACCGGCTCGTCGTCATGGACAAGGGCCGCATCGTCGAGGACGGCTCGCATGAGGCGCTGATCGCCAAGGGCGGGCTCTATGCGCAGCTCTGGCGCCGCCAGTCTGGCGGCTTCCTGCTGGAGGAAAAGCCGGTCGCCGACGCCCCGCCGACGAAAGGTGAAGCCGCCGAATGATGCAGGCCATCTATCGCTGGTTCGAGCACTGGGTCTACCCGTTCCGCGAGCCCGCGAATCTGCGGCCGCCCGCCGGCGTCGGCGGCTTCCTCTGCCACTATGTCGGACAGGCGAAGCTTGCCTTCTTCGCCATGCTGATCATCGGCGGCATCGCGCCGCTGGTCGAGGCCGGCCTGTTCTATTTCGTCGGCAGGCTGGTCGACATCCTCGATCAGCTGCCCGGCGAGCGCAGCTGGCATGCGCTGTGGGCCGCGGCCGGACCTGAGCTCTTGTTCATGGGCGCAGTGGTGCTCGTCATCCGCACCGCCGTGGTCGGCCTGTCGGCGCTGGTCGACGAACAGACGATCACGCCCGGCTTCTACAATCTGGTGCGCTGGCAGGCGCACCGGCATGTCTCGCGCCAGTCCTATGCCTTCTTCCAGAACGATTTCGCCGGCCGCATCGCGACAAAAGTCTGGCAGGCGGGGCAGGCAACGGGCGACCTGATGGAAAGTTTCATCGAGGTCATCTGGTTCATGATCATCTATACTGTGACGACGCTGGCGCTGGTCGCCGGCCTGGACCTCAGGCTGGCGGTTCTGGTGGTGGTCTGGATCGCCGTGTTCGGCTGGCTGGCCAAACTCTATCTGCCGCAGATCCGCAAGAACGCCGAGGCGACGGCCGAGGCCGGGTCGATGATCACCGGCCGGATCGTCGATTCCTACTCCAACGTGCAGACGCTGAAGCTGTTCTCGGCGGATGGCGACGACCGCTACATCAGGAACGGTTTCGACATCTATCTCGACGCGCTTCGTCCGTTCACGCGCCGTCTGACCGGCGTGCGCATGGCGCTGACGACGTTGTCGGGCGTCATGATCACCGTGATCGCCGGCTTCGCCATCTATCTCTGGGTCGAAGGCTCGATCACGGTCGGCGCTGTCGCCTTCACGCTTTCTCTCGTCCTCAGGCTCAACATGCTGCTTGGAAGAGTGATGATGCAGCTCAACGGCATTTTGCGAAATCTCGGTGTGCTGGAGAATTCCAAGGCGATGATCTCGCAGCCGCTCGGCCTCACCGACGCCCCGGATGCAAAGGAACTGATCGTCACCGGCGGCCGCATCGACGTCAGCAACGTCACCTTCCATTACGGCAAGGGGGCAGGAGTGCTCGACGGCATCGACCTTGTCGTGCGTCCGGGCGAGAAGGTCGGCCTTGTCGGTCCGTCCGGCGCCGGCAAGACGACCTTGACCAATCTGATCCTGCGCCTCTACGACCTGGAAGGCGGCCGGATCCTGATCGACGGCCAGGACATTGCGCATGTGACGCAGAACTCGCTGCGCGGCAATATCGGCGTGGTCAGCCAGGACACCGCGCTGTTCCACCGCTCGCTGCGCGACAACATCAAGCTCGGCACGCCGGACGCTACCGACGCGCAGGTGATTGCCGCGGCCCAAAAGGCCGAGGCGGATGACTTCATCCTGGGACTGCGCGACAACCGCGGCCGCGCCGGCTACGAGGCCTATGTCGGCGAGCGCGGCGTGAAGCTCTCCGGCGGGCAGCGGCAGCGCGTGGCGATCGCGCGCGTTTTCCTCAAGGACGCGCCGATCCTCATCCTCGACGAGGCGACCTCGGCGCTCGATTCGGACATCGAGGCGGCGATCCAGGAAAACCTGACTCGGTTAATGGAAAACAAGACCGTGATCGCCATCGCGCACCGGCTCTCCACCATCGCGGCGCTCGACCGGCTGGTGGTGCTCGACGGCGGCCGCATCGTCGAACAGGGCACGCATGACGAGCTGGTGGCGCTCGACGGGCTCTATGCGCGGCTGTGGAAACGGCAGTCCGGCGGCTTCCTGTTCAACGAGGAAAGCGCGCTGGCAGAGACGCGGCCGGCGGAGTAGAACGGCGTCATGCCGGTACGCATGCCCACAAACTTTGGACGGTCAGGCGCGCAGGAAAGCGCGCTCGACCTGCTCGGCCACGAAATCCTCGCCGAAAAGGCCGCAGCGCTCGGCCGCGCCGGCCAGCGCGTGGAGGAAATCCTTGCCAGATTGCGCCAGAGTGGGGAGGGCGAGCACCGCAACCGGCTGCTCAAGGAAGCGGCCGCGGCCGTGCACGCCTATTTCATCCAGCGCGAGCTTTGCGGTCTGCGCAAGCACGATGCAGTGATCCGCGAATACGACATCCCACGGGCGGTTTTGGTCAGGCTCGGCGCCAGCTAGGCGCTCTTTGGTTTGACCACAATCTTTCCCGAAAACCGGTTCCCACTTTTTGCTGCGCTGACCTGCGGTTCGGTATTATGGTCTATTCCAGCCATTCCGTGATGAAGTGGCCGTTCTCGTGGATGTCGGTGCTTTCGAGCGGACCGGGGCCGAGATTGGTGAATTTGTGCGGCGTGTCGGGGGGCACGATCAGGATCTGGCCGGCGGTGGCCTTGATTTCCTGGTCGCCGATGGTGAAAAGGCCGGTGCCGGAACGGATGACGAAGATCTCCGCATAGGGGTGCTTGTGCAGGCGCGGGCCGCCGCCGATCCTTTCCTGATAGTTGAAGATCAGGCAGGAGTTGGCGCCGAACTGGCCGCATTGCAGCTCGCCCTTCCAGCGGTCGGGGGATGCGGCCCAGCTGTCGCGTTCAATGACATGCGCCATGGCGACAGAATAGACCGGGCCAGGAGCTGATGTCGAGGCGAACACCGCCCCGATTTCATCCCAGATTTCCCGCTGTTTGAAGCCGTCCGGCGGCCTGGCGGGAACGTGCCGGTCACGGCTGCCGCGCATCCCCGCGACAATCTGCCCTTGTGGCCTCACCCCGCTGGACAAAAACGGGCCGCACGCATAAACCGAAAATCCAAATGCCGGAGGAATTCGCTAGCCTGTTCGCCATGCGCTGTCGGGCAGGTGCGATTGAGCGGGGACAAGGCTCGGCCTCCGGTTAGGAAGAGGCGAAAGGATCAGGCACCCGTGAGCGCAACCGACATCCACGATCCCAACCGTCGCGATTTTCTCTACGTAGCCACCGGCATGGCCGCCGTTGTCGGCGCGGGAGCCGTCGCGTGGCCGTTCATCGACCAGATGCGCCCCGACGCCTCGACGCTGGCGCTGGCCTCGGTCGAGGTCGACGTCTCCTCGCTGCAGCCTGGCAGCTCGCTGATCGTCAAGTGGCGCGGCAAGCCGGTGGTGGTGCGCAACCGCACCGAAAAGGAAATGAAGGACGGCGAGGCCGTCAATCTTGCCGATCTCAAGGATCCGATCGCGCGCAATGCCAACCTGCCTTCCGACGCGCCGGCGACCGACGCCAACCGCACGACGCCCGGCAAGGAAGCCTGGATGGTGATGGTGCAGGTCTGCACCCATCTCGGCTGCATCCCGCTCGGCCAGGAAGGCGATTTCGGCGGCTGGTTCTGCCCGTGCCATGGTTCGCAATACGACACCGCCGGCCGCATCCGCAAAGGCCCGGCGCCGGAGAACATGGCGATCCCGGTATTCAAGTTCATTTCCGATACCAAGATCCTTATCGGTTGAGGCAGGGGACATTTCGATGAGCGAGGGACACTCGACCTATACGCCCAAGACCGGTGTCGAGCGCTGGTTCGATGCGCGCATGCCGCTGCCGCGGCTGATTTATGACAGCTTCGTCGCCTATCCGGTGCCGCGCAACCTCAACTACATGTGGACGTTCGGCGGCATCCTGTCGATCATGCTGGTCTCGCAGATCCTGACCGGCATCGTGCTGGCGATGCACTACACGTCCGACACCAATCTCGCCTTCGATTCGGTCGAGAAGATCATGCGCGACGTGAATTCGGGGTGGCTCCTGCGCTATCTCCATTCCAATGGCGCCTCGTTCTTCTTCGTCGCCGTCTACATCCACATCTTCCGCGGCCTGTTCTACGGCTCCTACAAGGCGCCGCGCGAGCTGCTGTGGATTCTCGGCTGCATCATCTACCTTCTGATGATGGCCACCGGCTTCATGGGCTATGTGCTGCCCTGGGGGCAGATGAGCTTCTGGGGCGCCACCGTCATCACCGGCTTCTTCAGCGCCATTCCGCTGGTCGGCAACTGGATCCAGCAGTTGCTGCTCGGCGGCTTCGCGGTCGACGATCCGACGCTGAACCGCTTCTTCGCGCTGCATTACCTGTTGCCGTTCATGATCGCCGGCGTCGTCGTGCTGCATATCTGGGCGCTGCATGTCGTTGGCCAGTCGAACCCGACCGGCATCGAAGTCAAGTCGAAGACCGACACCGTCGCCTTCACGCCCTACGCGACCATCAAGGACGCGTTCGGCATGATCGTGTTCCTGTTCTTCTTCGCCTATTTCGTCTTCTACCTGCCGAATTTTCTCGGCCACCCGGACAACTACACGGTCGCCAACCCGCTGAAGACGCCGGCCCATATCGTTCCGGAATGGTACTTCCTGCCGTTCTACGCGATCCTGCGCGCCATCACCTTCAACATCGGCCCGATCAACTCCAAGCTCGGCGGCGTGCTGTGCATGTTCGGCGCCATCGCCATGCTGTTCCTGGTTCCATGGCTCGACACCTCCAAGGTGCGCTCGGCGGTCTACCGTCCGTGGTACAAGCTGTTCTTCTGGCTGTTCGTCGCCGACGCCATCCTGCTTGGATGGCTGGGCTCGCAGCCGGCGGAAGGCGCTTACGTGTTCATGGCGCAGATGGCGACGCTGTTCTATTTCGCCTTCTTCCTGATCGTCATGCCGGTGCTTGGCCTGATCGAGACGCCGCGCAGGCTGCCGAACTCGATCACCGAAGCGGTGCTGGAAAAGAACAAGGGCGGCAGCGGACATCCGGCAGGCGCGACCGCCGCGCCGGAAACCAAAGGCTGAGGATCTGAGGGGATTTTGGGTATGAAGAAGATTCTCACCTCGCTGGCGCTGCTCGGCCTGGTGGTCGCGGGCACCTGGATGTCAAGTGCTGGGGCCATCGCCGCGGAAGAGGAACACAACGCGGCCGCTCCGACGCATTTCCCGATCAACGAGCCGAAGGAAATGAGCTGGAGCTTCGCCGGCCCGTTCGGCACCTACGACAAGGCGCAGCTGCAGCGCGGCCTCAAGGTCTACAAGGAAGTCTGCTCGGCCTGCCATTCGATGAACCTGGTGGCCTTCCGCACGCTGGAGGGGCTCGGCTATTCGGAAGCGCAGATCAAGACGCTGGCCGCCGGATACACCATCCATGACGGCCCGAACGATGCCGGCGACATGTTCGACCGTCCCGGCAAGCCGTCGGACCACTTCCCGGCGCCGTTCCCGAACGAGCAGGCTGCGGCTTCCGCCAATGGCGGCGCCGCCCCGCCGGACATGTCGCTGCTCGCCAAGGCGCGCGGCGTCGAGCGCGGCTTCCCGCGCTTCATCTTCGACATCTTCACCCAGTATGCGCAGGGCGGCCCGGATTACATCCACTCGCTGCTCACAGGCTACGACCAGACGCCGCCGGCCGGCATGGTGATCCCGGAAGGCACGCATTACAACCCGTACTTCCTGTCCGGCGTGTCCCTGAAGATGCCGAAGCCGCTCTCGGACGGCCAGGTGACCTATGACGACGGCTCGCCGCAGACTGTCGACCAGTATGCCCGTGACGTCTCGGCGTTCCTGATGTTTGCCGCCGAGCCGCATCTCGAGGACCGCAAGAAGACCGGCTTCCGCGTCATGGTCTTCCTGCTGCTCTTCGGCGCGCTGGTCTACATGACCAAGCGCAGGGTGTGGGCAGACGTCGCGCACTGAGCCGGCCGGCTTCCAGAAAAATGCTCGGGCGCCGAAAGGCGCCCTTTTCTTTTCGGCCGCTTGCCGGCAAAACTGTGCGGCAACGGATCAACCGCTTATGAAATCCTCCCTCGAAGACACGCTGCTTGCGGCCATCCGCACCATTCCGGATTACCCCAAGCCTGGCATCTTGTTTCGCGACATCACCACGCTGCTTGGCGATGCCCGCGCCTTCCGCCGCGCCATCGACGAACTGGTGCATCCCTATGCCGGGCTGAAGATCGACAAGATCGCCGGCATCGAGGCGCGCGGCTTTATCCTGGGCGGCGCCGTGGCGCACCAGCTTTCCGCCGGCTTCGTGCCGATCCGCAAGAAGGGCAAGCTGCCTTACGAGACGGTGCGCGTCGCCTACAGCCTCGAATACGGCCTGGACGAGATGGAGATGCATAAGGACGGCGTGTCGCCCGGCGAGAAGGTGATCGTGGTCGACGACCTGATCGCCACCGGGGGCACCGCGGAAGCAGCGGTCAGGCTGCTCAGGCAGATCGGCGCCGACATCGTCGCGGCCTGTTTCGTCATCGACCTGCCGGACCTTGGCGGTCGCAAGAAGCTGGAAGCGCTCGGCGTGCCGGTGAGGACGCTGATCGGGTTCGAGGGGCATTGAGGCGCCTCTTCCTTTTCCCCTTGTGGGAGAAGGTGTCGCCGAAGGCGACGGATGAGGGGTGCTCCAGGGAAAGCCAACGTCTCACTCCGCTGGAACACCCCTCATCCGTCTCGGCGCTACGCGCCGATCCACCTTATCCCACAAGGGGAGAAGGAAGAGGCGCTACTCCACCTTCACCAGCACGGCGCTGTCGAATTCGATGACCTTGTCGCCGGTCGAATCGAACCCTTCCGAGCGCAACGTGAGCAGGTTCCAGCCGGGGCGTCGGGCGAGCGGGCGGTGCGCCAGCGCGGTGCGCGTGAAGGTCACGGTCTCGCCCGCATAGACCGGCTTCAGCCATTTCAGATTACGGAAGCCGGGCGAGGGACCGAATTCGGGCTGCGGGCCGGGGCCGGTCCAGCGCACGCCCTCGGTCTCCATGCGCTTTTCGAGATTGTATTTCATCCAGGTGGCGGCGGTGTGCCAGCCCGAGGCGCAGAGCCCGCCGAGCACGCTCTTCTTCGCCGCCTCCTCATCGACATGGAAGACCTGCGGATCGTATTTCCTGGCGAACGCCTTGATCTCGTCGGCCTCGAACTTGTGCGAGCCGAGCGTGACGGTCTGGCCGATCAGGAAGTATTCGTCCAAAGTCATGATAGGCCTCGTGCGGCATCACGCGCGAGGAACATGCCGGTGTTCTCCAGCTCGAAGACACTCTCGCCGCGCTGGTTGACCAGTTCGCTGCGCATGGTGATCAAGCCGAGCTGAGGCCGCGATTTGGACTGGCGCTTGGACAGGATCGTGACCGTGCCGCGCAAGGTATCGCCGGCCAGAACCGGCTTCTTCCATTTCACATGCTCGATGCCGGGCGACCCTTGAGAGGTCGAATCGAGCAGGAAGGCGTCGCACAGCATGCGCATGAACATCGCGCAGGTGTGCCAGCCCGAAGCCGAAAGGCCGCCGAGGATGCTCGCCTTGCCGGCTTCCTCGGCGAGATGCATCGGCTGGGCATCGAATTCCGAGGCGAATTCGATGATCTCGGCAGCGCTTACAGTCTTGCTGCCGAGGTCGAGCGAGGAGCCCTCGACGAAATCCTCATAGGCCCAGGTCTTTCCGGTCATGCTGGCAATCCGGTTGACGAATGCGTGATCCCCAAATCGGCATTCCCGGATGAAGGTCCAAGGCAATTTGGTCAAGTGATTTCTGGTAAGCCAGCCGTCGCTGGCCGACACTGTCAGAGCCAGCCGCGGCGGCGGAAATACCAGAAGGGCAGGATGGCCGAGACCACCATCAGGCCGATGGCGAAGGGATAGCCGAACTCCCATTTGAGCTCGGGGATGATGTCGAAATTCATGCCGTAGATCGAGGCGACCAGCGTCGGCGGCAGGAAGATGACCGCGGCGACCGAGAAGATCTTGATGATGGCGTTCTGCTCGATCGAGATCATGCCGAGCGTGGCGTCGAGCAGGAAGGAGATCTTCTGCGACAGGAAGGTGGCATGGTCGGCGAGCGACAGCACGTCGCGCGACAGCGTCTTGATACGGGCGCGCACATCCTTGCTCATCTTGGTCTGGCCCGCGACATGGGCAAGAAAGCCGGCGAGGCGCTGCAGCGAGATCAGGCTGTCGCGGACCGAGGAGGCGAGGTCCTCCTTGCGGCCGATGCCTTTCAGGAGCTCCTGGAAATCGCGGTTGCGCTTCGAAGCCTTGGTCGAGCGCGCCTGGAAAATGTCGCGCGAAATCGCCTCGACCTCCCGGCCGGCGCGCTCGAGGATGTCGGCCAGGCGATCGACGATCGCCTCGAGAAGGCCGATCAGGATGGTGTCGCCGCTGGTGCAGCCGGTCGCCACCTTTTCGGCGCGCAGCGGGAAGGTCTTGAAGGCCTTGGGTTCGTGGTAGCGGATGGTGATCAGCCGATTGCCGGCAAGCGCGAAGGTCACCGGCGACATCAAAGGATCGTCGGCCTCGGTCTGTGCCGGCAGCACGGCGGTCATGAAGTAGCCGCCGTCCTCGACATAGAGGCGGCTCGATATCTCGATCTCCTCCATCTCCTCACGGGTCGGGATGGCTATGCCCAGCCAGCTCTCGATGCGCGCCTCTTCCTCCTTGGTCGGGTTGAAGAGGTCAGCCCAGACGACCCTGTCGCCATCCGCCGCGAGATCCTCGGTGAGACGCAGGCGGTCATTGTCCACGACGAAGGCCTTTATCATCGCCGGGTCTCCTGAAGGATCAGGTGTTGAACTTGAACAGCATGATGTCGCCGTCCTGGACGACATACTCCTTGCCTTCGTCGCGCGCCTTGCCGGCTTCCTTGGCGGCCACTTCACCGCCCAGCGTGACGAAGTCGTTGTAGGAGATGGTCTGGGCGCGGATGAAGCCGCGCTCGAAGTCGGTATGGATGACGCCGGCCGCCTGCGGCGCCTTATCGCCCTTGTGGATCGTCCAGGCGCGCGTCTCCTTCGGTCCGACGGTGAAGTAGGTGATCAGATGCAAGAGTTCGTAGCCGGCGCGGATCACCTTGTTGAGGCCGGGCTCGTCGAGGCCGATCGAGGCTAGGAACTCCATTTCCTCCTCGTCGGAAAGCTGGGCGACCTCCGCCTCGATCGCCGCCGAGATCACCACCGTGCCGGCACCCTGGGCTGCCGCCATCTTCTCCACCGCCCTGGTGTGCTCGTTGCCCGTGGCGGCGTCCGCCTCGGCGACGTTGCAGACATAGAGAACGGGATGCGAGGTGAGCAGGTTCAGCCCCTGCAGGATGCGCAGATCCTCCGCCGCGATGCCGTTGAGCAGGAAGCGCGTCGGCTTGCCGGCCTGCAGCAGTTCGAGCGACGCCTCCATCATCGGCAGGACGGCCATGGCTTCCTTGTCCTTGCCGGCGGCGCGCTTGCGGACCTGGGCGATGCGGCGCTCGAGGCTTTCGAGGTCGGCAAGCATCAGCTCGGTCTCGACCGTCTCGGCGTCGGCGACCGGATCGATGCGACCCTCGACATGGGTGATGTCGTCATCCTCGAAGCAGCGCAGCACATGCACGATCGCGTCGACCTCGCGGATATTGGCAAGGAACTGGTTGCCCAGCCCTTCGCCCTTGGAGGCGCCGCGCACCAGACCAGCGATGTCGACGAAGGAGATGCGGGTCGGGATGATCTCCTTCGACTTGCCGATCGCCGCGATCTTCTGCAGGCGCGGATCCGGCACCGCCACCTCGCCGGTGTTCGGCTCGATGGTGCAGAAAGGATAGTTGGCGGCCTGCGCGGCGGCCGTCCTGGTCAACGCATTGAACAGCGTCGACTTGCCGACGTTGGGCAAGCCAACGATGCCACATTTGAAACCCATGTTCGTCCAGTCCCGTCGGAATTCGATTTTGCTGAGGGCTATGGGCGATAGCGGTGACGAACGTCAAGCCCCAGGCGCCCGTTCGTTCGGCGCTCACTCCTTGCTGAACAGCTTCTTCAGCATGGCGGCCATCGGGCCGCTCTCGGGAAGCTTTGCCGCCGGCTGCTGCGGGCGCGCCTGGCGAACATGGCTTTGCTGCTTCGGCGGTTTGGGCGGCGGGCGGTCCTCATCGCCGGTCGGCACGAGTTTTTCACGCAAGGCGAGCGTGACGCGGTTCATGAAGGAATTGTCGTCGCCCTTGGCGAGCAGAGCGGCATCGTCGGCGATTGCGTCCAGCAGGACATCCAGCCATTCGCGATCGGCCTTGGCGAAATCGCCGAGCACATGGCCGTGCACCATCTCCTTGACGCCGGGGTGGCCGACGCCGATGCGCACCCGGCGATAGGCATTGCCGACATGCTGATCGAGCGAGCGGATGCCGTTATGGCCGCCGGAGCCGCCGCCCACCTTGACCCTGAGCTTGCCGGCGGCAAGGTCGATCTCGTCGTAGAAGACGGTGAGCGCGGACGGCTCGAGCTTGTAGAAGCGCAGCGCTTCGCCCACCGACTGTCCGGAAAGGTTCATGAAGGTCTGCGGCTTGATCAGCAGCACCTTCTCGCCGCCGAGCGTGCCTTCCGAAATCAGGCCCTGGAATTTTCGCGACCAGGGCGAAAAGGAATGGCGGCGGGCAATCGCGTCCGCCGCCATGAAGCCGACATTGTGCCGGTTGTTTTCGTATTTCGCGCCCGGATTGCCGAGGCCTGCAAAGACAAGCATCGCCGCCTCCGGATGCAGAAATAGGTTACTTCTCTTCGGCCGCCGGGGCCGCCGTCTCGGTCGCCGCCACTTCGGTGGTGGCTTCCGTCTCCGGCTTCATGGCCGACGAGCCGGCAATGGTCGCGATGGTGAAGTCGCGATCGGAGATGACCGGCTTGACGCCGGCCGGCAGCTTGACCGCCGAGATGTGGATCGAGTCGCCGATGTCGGTGCCGGCGAGATCGACGGTGATGAATTCCGGGATCGCGTTGGCCGGGCAGTGGAACTCGACTTCGTGGCGAACGATGTTGAGCACGCCGCCGCGTTTGATGCCGGGCGACTTGTCCTCATTGATGAAGTGGACGGGCACGTCGACATTGACCTCGGTGTCCTTGCCGATGCGCAGGAAGTCGACATGGACAGGGAAATCCTTGACCGGGTCGAGCTGGAAGTCCTTCGGCAGGACCTGAATCTTCTTGCCGTCGACATCGATCGTGGCGACCGTGGTCAGGAACCCGCCGCCATGGATCTTGTAGAAGATGTCCTTGTAGTTCAGCGCAATCGCCAGGGGAGGCTGCTTGTCGCCGTAGATAACTGCAGGCACTTTACCGTTGCGGCGAACTGCACGGGCGGACCCCTTACCGACCTGTTCGCGCGCTTCGGCTTTGAGCTCATAAGCATCGTGGCTCATGGCATTTCCTTTCGCGTGTTGTGGAGCGCTCGCGGTCGGCGTAAGCCCGACCGTAAACGTCGAAAGCCGTCGCGGCCTTGCACGATCCGTCCGATGCGTTTGGCAATCCAAATGCGTTGGAATCATGCGAGGCCTGGCCGGCCTTCCTCCGCGTTGCCTCCAAGGGTGTCTACGCGGGTGGCGGCTCTATAGCGGAAGGCGGGCAAGGGCGCAAGATCAACGGCGGTAGGCCTCGGCGCTGCCCGCCAGGGCTTCAAACGATGCTCGTGCCGGCATGGGCCGGCTTTACCGAGGCGACCATGAAGGACATTCGTAGAATTGGAGAAGGACGCCGTATTGGCGATTTCCCCAGCCGTGCCCAAAGGCCTGTCGGCATCAGCGCTATTTGGCGAGGAAGTCCAGGATCAGCTTGACGGTCGCGTCGGGATTTTCCTCCATGATCCAGTGGCCGGAGCCGGGCACGATGCCGGCCGTCACATTGCTGGCGACGAAACGCAGATCGTCGGCCTGCGCCGCGCCGAAAGACTTCTCCGCACCGACGGCCAGAACCGGCATGGCGACCTTGCCGCCCTTGGCGAGGAATTCCTTGTTGTCCGTGGCATCCTGGCTGAAGGCGGCGAACTGCTCGAACGCATCGTGCATGGCGTGGGGACGCGCATAAAGCGCGGCATAATGCGCGCGGGTGGCCTCGTCGATCTTCTTGGGATCGCCGGACAACTCGTTCCAGAAGCGGTCGAGATAGATGCGTTCGCGCCCGGCGACCAGACGCTCCATGTCGGGACCGCGGAAATTGAAGTGCCACAACAGCGGCAGGCGGATGATGTTGTCCCAGTCGCCGATGCCGGGCAGCGGCGCGTCGATGACGACCCAGCGGGTGATGCGGTCGCGATACTGTGCGACGAGGGCGTAACCCACCATGTTACCGATGTCGTGTGTGACGAGATCCGCCTTGTCGATCTTCAGATGGTCGAGGATGCCGGCGATATCGAGGGCCTGGTTCTTCTTGGTGTAACCGGTGTCGGGATGCGCCGACAGCCCCATGCCGCGCAGATCGGGCACGATCACGGTGTGATCTTTCATCAGCTTCGCCGCGACAGGCGCCCACATGTCGCCGCTGTCGCCAAAGCCGTGCAGCATGATGACGGCCGGGCCTTGTCCGCCGACGCGGACATGAAGGCTGGTGCGGTTGGTCTCGATCGTCTGTGTCTTGAAGCCGTGAGGGAACGGGACAATCTTCGCCGAAACCGGCAAAGCGGAAAGGAGCAGGCCCAACGCGGCCACGACCATCCTGTACATGCCAATCTCCCGGAACTGGCCGAATTGCTAAAATCTGACGTCGATTGAACGAAGCAGACCTTTTGTCGTGCCGCAAGCGCCCGCGACGGGAATTTTTCATCCAGCGGGCGAGATCGGTCTCGGCGACATGAGATGTGTGAATGTAGGATCGGGCGGGTTTCAATCGTCCTGGGGCAGACACCCGAAAACGCGTGGGGACGCAAATGAAACTCCTGTTCAGCCGCAATCCAAATCCTCGCCTCGCTGTCGCCACGGCGCGCCATCTCAAGGCAGAGATCGCGTTCGAATACGCATCGCCCACGGCGCCGGGGCAGGCCGAGCACTACCGGGCGCTCAACCCTAATCTGACCTTGCCGATCCTGGTCGGTCCGGGCTGGAGCCTTTGGGAGGCCGATGCCATCGCCTGCCGGCTGTCCCGCGACGTTCGCTCCGATTTCTGGCGTAGCGGGAACGACGAGCCGGACATGATCCGCTGGCTAAGCTGGGGCAAGGAACGGTTCGCCTTCGCGTGCGACATGGTGCATTTCGAGCGCGGGACCAAGCAGCGCTATGGGATCGGTCCCATCGATCAGGCGCTGGTCGAGGAGGGGTTGAGGCAATTCCATAGCGCCGCGGCGATCCTGGAGCCCGAGCTTTCCGGACGCGACTGGCTGGTCGGCAATTCCATCTCCTATGCCGATTTCCGCATGGCGACATTCCTGCCCTTCAACGACGCCGCCCGATTGCCGCTCGACGACTATCCGGCGACACGCCGCTGGTACGGCCGGCTGGAGGCGATCGACGCCTGGCGCGACCCGTTCCAGGGGTTGGAGGCACCGCCGCTGGCGCCGGTGAAGATCGAGGCGTGACCCAGCTTTTGCGCGATTCCGGACGCTAGGCGTCGTCTGCCTGGCCGCCATTCAGCGCGTCGCGCAGCGCCTGGATTTGCCGGTTCAAGGCATCGAGCTCGGCCAACGTCATGCCCGAGCGCTCGATCAGGGTCTCGTTCAGGCAATTGCACTGGACGAGCAGGGCTCGTCCGCTAGGCGTCAGGTCGACCTGCACCTGGCGCTCGTCGGCCTGGCTGCGCTGGCGAGTGACGAGGCCGGCCTGTTCCATTCGCTTCACCAGAGGCGTGATGGTGCTCGATTCCAAAGCGAGCCGGTGTGCGATGCCGCCCACCGACATGCCGTCAGCCTCGCCCAGCGCATTGAGCACGAGATATTGCGGATAGGTGATGCCCATTTCGTCCAGCATCGGTTTGTAGGTACGATTGATTGTCATGCTGGTCGCGTAAAGCGTGAAACAGAGCTGATTGTCCAAGGGAAGAGGCACGGCACGATCCTTTTGCCGACTGAGCAACGATTATGTACCACGGAAAATGTTATCGTGATACATATTTCTATGGACAAGCCGGCTCGATGGCGGTACCCATATCGTTATCGTGATATTATTTATTGCGAAAATTACAAAGGAGATAGAGATGACTGAAGCTTCGCAGACCAAGATCGGCAGTGGCACGATCACCACCAAGGACGGCACGCAGATCTTCTACAAGGACTGGGGGACCGGCCAACCGATCGTCTTCCACCATGGCTGGCCATTGAGCAGCGATGACTGGGACGCCCAAATGCTGTTCTTCCTGTCGAAGGGCTACCGCGTCATCGCGCATGACCGGCGTGGACACGGCCGTTCGACCCAGACGGACACCGGCAACGAGATGGACACCTATGCCGCCGATGTAGCGGCGCTCGTGGCGCATCTCGATCTTAAGAACGCGATCCATGTCGGTCATTCGACCGGCGGCGGCGAGGTGGCGCGCTACGTCGCCCAATATGGCGGCGGTGGTCGTGTCGCCAAGGCCGTGCTGATTGGGGCGGTGCCGCCGATCATGCTGAAGAGCGACGCCAATCCAGGCGGCCTGCCGATCGAGGTGTTCGATGGCTTCCGTTCCGCCCAGGCAGCCAACCGCGCCCAGTTCTTCCGCGATGTGCCGGCCGGGCCGTTCTATGGCTTCAACCGTCCGGGCGCGGTGGTCTCGCAAGGCGTTGTCGACAATTGGTGGCGCCAGGGCATGATGGGCGGTACCAAGGCGCATTACGATTGCATCAAGGCCTTCTCGGAAACCGACTTCACCGAGGATTTGAAGAAGATCGACGTGCCAGTGCTGGTCATGCATGGCGACGACGATCAGATCGTCCCGATCGCGGACTCCGCTCTGCTTTCGGTCAAGCTGCTCAAGAAGGGCGAGCTCAAGGTCTACAAGGGCTTCCCGCACGGCATGGCGACGACCCATGCGGATGTCATCAACGCCGACCTGCTGGCCTTCTTCAAGGCTTGAAGCAGGTTGCCAAACACGAAGCACCCGCCAGGCGGCGGGTGCTTCGATCTTCGGAGGCCGTTCGGAGTACCCGGGCAATCAGGCCCTTCGCGCTTCCTTCATATTGGGCAGGAACACCGTCAGCAGACCGAGGAAGGGCAGATACGAGCAGACCTGGAAGACGAAATCGATGCCCTTCACGTCGGCGATGACGCCGAGCACCGCGGCGGCGATGCCGCCTATGCCGAAGGCGAAGCCGAAGAAGATGCCGGCGATCGTGCCGACGCGGCCCGGAACCAGCTCCTGCGCGAACACCACGATGTTGGAGAAGGCCGACGACAGGATCAGGCCGATCAGCACGGTGAGCACCATCGTCCATTCCAGATTGGCGTAGGGCAGCGCCAGCGTGAAGGGCAGCACGCCGACGATCGAGAACCAGATCATCGCCTTCTGGCCATAACGGTCGCCGAACGGACCGCCAAGCAGGATGCCCAGCGCCGATGCGCCGAGGAACAGGAAAAGCATGATCTGACTCGTCTGCACCGAGACGCCGAACTTGTGGATGGAATAGAAGGTGTAGTAGCTGGACAGCGAGGCGATATAGGCGTTCTTGGTCAGCACCAGCAGCGTCAGCACGGCGAGCGCGCCCATCACATTCTTGCGCGGAAAGGGCGACACCTGGGCGACTTGCTTGCGGGTGGCCTGCGAGGCGCGCATGCGGCTGTACCAGCCGCCGACCTGCCACAGCACGAAGATGCCGATCAGCGAGCCGATGGCGAACCAGGAGATGCTGGTCTGGCCGAAGGGCACGACGATGAAGGCGGCAAGCAGCGGACCCATCGACTGGCCGAAATTGCCGCCGACCTGGAACAGCGACTGCGCAAGGCCGAAGCGGCCGCCCGAGGCGAAGCGGGCGATGCGCGAGGATTCCGGATGGAAGATCGCCGAGCCGATGCCGATCAGCGAGGCGCCGACCAGAAGCAGCACATAGTGGCCGGCATAGGCCAGCACGATCAGGCCGACCAGCGACGAAGCCATGCCCCAAGGCAAGGAATAGGGCATTGGCCGCTTGTCGGTGATCATGCCGATCACCGGTTGCAGCAGCGAGGCCGTGACCTGGAAGGTGAAGGTCAGAAGGCCGATCTGCCAGAAATCGAGACCGTAGTTCTCTTTAAGAAGCGGATAGATCGCCGGCAGCAGTGACTGCATGATGTCATTGATGCCGTGGCAGAAGCTCACCGAAAGGATGACGGCAAAGACCGTCGCTTGCGCCGAGGCGCTGCTTGCCGTCGCCGGCGTGGCGACGGATGTGGCGGTCGTATCAGTCAAGGCAATGCTCCGTAGTCTTTTTGGCGGCGAACCGCAGCAGTCTCATGGGATAGGACGCTTGCCTTATAATCGGCTTGAATGGCGACTTCTTTCGTGGTTTGGTCCAATAGTTTCGCAAGTGGGCCACATCCGATGCCGCATGGCCGGGAAATCTTCAGGGGCGACGCCACCGAGCTGGGCCGGCTGCATGAAAGCCGCTGGCAGTGGCTGGAGGAGGCCGTCGGGCCGGCGGTGGCGCTGCCGACCGAATATCCAGACGGCTATCACGTGCCGCAACACCGCCACAGCCGCAGCCAGCTTTTGCATGCTCTGGTGGGGGTGGTGTTGGTGACGACGAAGCACGGGCGCTGGATGGTGCCGCCCGACCATGCGATGTGGATACCGGCCGGCACCGAGCATTCGGTCGAGATGCTGGGCGACGTCTCGATGCGCTCGGTCTATGTGATGCCTGATGCCATTGCCGGTCTGCCGGAGGGATTGCGCGTCGTCGGCATCACCGAGCTGATGCACAGCCTGATCGTTGAATCGGAGAAACTGCCGCAAGGCGGCGAGATCGAAGGGCGGGCAGCGCTGGTCATGGGACTGCTGCTGCACGAAATCCCGAACCTGCCAGAACGCCCGCTTGGGTTGCCTTTCCCGTCCGATCCGAAGCTCGCGGCGCTTTGCAGGCGCTTCGTGGCGGCTCCTTCGCCGCACGCTACGATCGACGAGTGGGCGGATGCCGCAGGCATGAGCCGGCGCACTTTCACCCGCGCTTTCCAGCGCCAGACCGGGCTGTCGCTTTCGACCTGGCGCCAGCAGGCCTGCCTGTTCGCCGCGCTGCCAAGGCTCGCCGATGGCGAGCCGATCACCAGGGTGGCGCTCGATCTCGGCTATGACAGCGTGCCGGCCTTCACCACCATGTTCAAGCGCATGCTCGGCGCTTCGCCGCGCGGCTATATGCGCGGCGCGCGCGATGCCGGTGAAAACCCGCGCCGCGCAGGCGGCCCGCTTGCTGCGTGAAACCGAGCCGCGGCATCGGCTCGAGGCATCGCATCTCTTGGTGGTTCCACCCAGACTTCTGGTTGCAAGTTGCAATCAGATATGATTCTTTGCGGGGGCGCGAAATCGGAGGAACGCTATGGCGACGATCGTCTATGCCATGCTGACATCGCTCGATGGTTACATCGCCGGCTCGAGCGGAGACATCGACCTGCCGGTCCCCGAAGAGGAACTTCATCAGCATTTCAACGACGAGATGCGGCGGACGTCGATCGCGCTCTGCGGACGCCGGATGTATGAGACCATGCGCTTCTGGGACAGCCCGGAGCGTGAGATCGCCGCCGAGGAGGTCGAGCGGGATTTTGCCCACGCCTGGCGTGAAACGCCGAAGATCGTGTTTTCGACCACGCTTCAGGAAGTCGGGCCAAATGCCCGTCTGGTGAAGGAGCATGCCGAGGCGGTGGCAAGGTCGCTCAAGGCGGACATGGACGGCGAGATTTCCGTTTCCGGCGCCGAGCTTGCCGGGCACCTTGCGCGCGCGGGGCTGATCGACGAATACCGGCTCTATATGCATCCAGTCGTGCTCGGCGGCGGCAAGCCGTATTTCCAGTCCGGCCTGTCGCTGGCGTTGAAGCCGCTCGGCACGGAGCGCCTTGCACAAGGCGTGACGCTGCTGCGTTACGCGCCCATCGCAATCGACTAGAGCAATTCCAGGAAAAGTGTGAGCGGTTTTCCGTCCGGAATTGCGCAAAAACAAAGAGATAGAGCGGTTCGCCGTTTCCGTAAAACGGTGAAACGCTCTAGTCGAACAGGCTCGAGACCGACTCTTCCGTCGCCGTGCGTGAGATCGCCTCGCCCATCAGGTCAGCGATCGAGATGACGCGGATGTTCGGTGCGTCGAGCACGCCCTGCGTCGGCTGGATGGAATCGGTGATCACCAGCTCCTGCAGCTTCGAGCCGGCGATGCGGGCGACGGCGCCGCCCGACAGCACGCCATGGGTGATGTAGGCGGTGACGGACGTCGCGCCGTTGGCGAGCAGCGCGTCGGCCGCGTTGCAAAGCGTGCCGCCGGAATCGACGATATCGTCGATCAGCAGGCAATCCTTGCCGGCGACCGCGCCGATGATGTTCATGACTTCCGATTCACCGGGGCGCTCGCGGCGCTTGTCGACGATGGCCAGCTGCGCGTCGAAACGCTTGGCCAGCGCGCGCGCCCGCACCACGCCGCCGATGTCGGGCGACACGACCACGACATTGCCGAGCTGCTTGTACTTGGCCTTCACGTCGCGGGCCATCACCGGCACCGAGAACAGATTGTCGGTCGGGATGTCGAAGAAACCCTGGATCTGGCCGGCATGCAGATCGAGCGTCAGCACGCGGTCGGCGCCGGCGCGGGTGATCATGTTGGCGACCAGCTTGGCCGAGATCGGCGTGCGGCCGGAGGCGCGTCGGTCCTGCCTTGCATAGCCGAAATAGGGGATGACCGCCGTGATGCGTCGCGCCGAGGACCGCATGAAGGCGTCCATCATGATGAGCAGTTCCATCAGATGGTCGTTGGTCGGATAAGAGGTGGACTGCAGGATGAAGACATCCTCGCCGCGCACGTTTTCCTGGATCTCGACGAAGATTTCCTGGTCGGCGAAGCGCCTGACGCTGGCCTTCCCTAGCGGGACGTTGAGATAGCGAGCGACCGCTTCGGCCAGCACCCGGTTGGAATTGCCCGCGAAAAGCTTCATGCACCGTTCCTGGTGAAGGATGGAGAGACCCGAGAGACTCTCAACGAGCCTTTTAAGCGGGCTTTTAGCGGCCCGCGCCGGTATTGCAAGCCTCGTTATCGGGAATCCCTTCGGCGACTGCAACAAACAAGCAAAACATCGCAAGCCGGCAACAGTTTGGCCGGCAACAGTTCGGCCGGCTACCGTACGGTCAACCGGCGCCGCCGCTGCCGAGCCACGCGGCGAACTGGTCGATCGTCTGGTCGGCGATGGCGTGCATGGTCGCGGGTGCCACCGCGGGCCAGCCCTCGCCGCTGCCGACCGTGGGCGCTTTCTGCTGGCCGTTGATGCGATGCAGGCGGTTCCCCGAGGGGTCGTAAATGTCCCAGACATAGATGACGGTGGTGTCCTTGCCCTCGGACATCGTCGAGAAATAGCCTTTCAGCACATGCGTCGCCGTCTGGTCGGTGCTGCCGACAAGCGTCAAGCCGCGTTGCTTGGCGCGGGTCTGCAGTTCCGCCGTCAACGGTGCCGCCGCGTCCACCGATGCGCCGACGATCGGCGCCACCTGCAACCGTGTCTTGGCCAGGGCAGCGGTCTGGGCCGATGTCCTGGGTGACGCTGTGATGGAAGGCGCGGGAGAAGGGGCAGGCGCGGTCGTGGTCGGGGTTGTGGCCGTCGTCGATGTGCCCTGCGGGGCGGCCGAGGACTGGGCCGAGCTCGCCGGCGGAGTGATGGCCGAAGGTTCGAGCACGTCCTTGGCGTTGGTGCAGGCGCCGAGCGCCAGCGCTGCAAGCAATGACACGGTCGTCATCCGCGATCGTCTCATTTGCTTGAAAACTCCCTAGTGGCGAACGCCCCCGCGTGAACCAACCATTATGGATTCACTGCACGATCAAGTCGAGATCATGGCGCGACAGCGGCTTCGGCGCCGATTCCGTGGTGAGGTAGGTGCGGCCGAGCGTCATGGCCGTCTCGGTCTCGGAGTCCATGATGATCATATGCGCGAATAGCGTCATATTGGGCGCGATCGGCTCCGGATTGCCTTGGTAGAACATCGGCATGTCCATCCAGGATGGCGTGAAGCGGGCGCCGACCGAGTAGCCGCAGGCGTTCAGCCGGTGCTTGGTCAGATTGTGCGCTTCGAGCGTGCGGGCATGCGCGTCGAAGACATCGCCGAAGGTGTTGCCCGGCGTCAGCGCCTTTTCGACCGCGAGCAGCGCGGCTCGGGAAGCGTCGAACAATTCCTGATGGCGCTTCGACACCTTGCCCGTCAAAATGGTGCGCATCATTGGGGCATGATAGTGGTGGAACACGCCGGCCCATTCAAGCGTCAGCTGGTCGTTCTTGGTAAGCTTGCGGCGGCCGGCCTTGTAGCGGCAGAGCAGGGCATCGGCGCCTGAGCCGATGATGTATTCGTTGGCCGGATAGTCGCCGCCGCCGGCAAAGACAGCGCCCTGCATGGCGGCGAGGATCAGCCCTTCGTCACCACCCTGCTTGATCAGCGGCAGGGCGGCATCGAGCGCGTCGTCGGAAAGATTGGCGGCCTTTTCCGCCTTGGCGATCTCGGCCGGGCTCTTGAACAGGCGCAGCCGGCCGACGATGCCGGAGGCATCGGCGATCTGGCCGAAGGTCTGCAACTGCTCGTCTAGGCGGCGGCCGTTATAGGCGGTCAGGCCATGGGTGTCGTATTCGACGCCGATGCGGGCGCCGAGCAGATCGAGGTCGTTGAGCAGGTTGCGCAGGTCGATTGCCGGGTTGGCGCCCTGACGATCGGTCCACAGCACGATGTTCTCGATGGTCGAGGTATGGCGCGCTTGCCTCAGATCAGCCGAGCGGGTGAGCAGCACCATCGAGCCGTCGGCCTTCACCACCAGGCACTGGAAGAAGCAGAAGCCGAACGTGTCGTAGCCGGTCAGCCAGTACATGCTCTCCTGCGCGAACAGGAGCACGGCGTCGAGCTTCTTTTCGGCCATCTCGATCAGCAGCCGGTCACGCCGCGCGTCGAATTCCGAACGTTCGAAATGCAGCGCCATTACTCTTTCTCCAGAACGATTGCCGAAACCTGGCGCCCGTAATCCGCTTCCTTGCGGTGTGTGGTGCGCCGGTAGGAATAGAAAAGGTCTTCTTCCGCGTAGGTGCAGCGGCCAAGCCCCTCGGCGGTCACGCCGGCCTTGCGCAGCCGGTCGACCGTATATTGGTTGAGGTCGAACATCGAGTGGCCGACAGTCCTGGATGGGCTGAAATAGCGTTCATTGCCGGCGTCGGCCTCGACGAAGCGGGCGACAAATTCCGGCCCGACCTCGTAATTGTCGGGCCCGATCGAGGGGCCAAGCACGGCGACGATGCGGTCGCGGCGGGCGCCGAGGCCCTCCATCGCCGCGACGGTGTTCTCGAGCACGCCGGTGAAGGCGCCCTTCCAGCCGGCATGGGCGGCGCCGATGACGCGCGCCTCGTCATCGGCAAACAACACCGGCCCGCAATCGGCGGTCGATGCGCCGATGGCGATGCCCGGACGATCGGTGACGATGGCGTCGGCTTTCGGGCGAGGGGCGGCGAAGGGTTCCCTGGCGACAACGACATCCGGCGAGTGGATCTGGTGCGCGGTCAGCAGATGGTCCGCGGGCACACCCATCCAATCGGCGACGCGCCGCCGGTTCTCGGCGACCAATGTCTGGTCGTCGCTGGAGCCCGTGCCGATGTTGAGGCCCCGATAGATGCCGTCGGAGACGCCGCCGATGCGGGTGAAGTAGCCGTGGCGCATGCCTTGCGCCTTTTCAAGCAGCGGCGAGCGTACTGGATCGGGTCTGGTCTGATTCAGCATGGTTGGGTTTGTCGTCCGTGCAAGGCGGGTTCGTCAAGGCGAAGTTCGGAGACGAGCGGGCCAGCCACCGAGGCCGCGCGCCGATCTCAGCCGCCTTTCGCCTTCGGCAGGACCTTCATCACCTTGAACAACTCGCCCATGGCGTCGGGGCCGGCCAGGCGTTCGACCGCGTCCGATATGACCTGACGTGTTTCGGCATCGGCATCGGCGCCGAGCGTTCCGGCACGTTCGAGCAGGCCCATGCCGAGCAGGAATTCGCCCTGGGTCGACAATTGAACATCGTGACCGTGCGCCCGCGCGATGTCGGCGAGAGCGGCGAAATCGACATGGGCGGTGAGGTCGGCTTCGCCTGGATTGGCCAGAACGTCCTCGCGCTCGTGCCGGCGCAGCGCCTGGAATGTGTCGCCGATCCCCGGCTGCAGATGGCCGTAGTCGATGAAGAGGCCGGCGCCGCCCTGGCCGGCTATGCGTTCGGCGATCTGCGCCATCAGCGCCGAACGGGCAGGCGCCACTTCGACGATGGCGCCTTGCGGCGCATCGGCGGCGCCAGGGGGCAGCAGCGCCGGGTCGACGGATCCCGCGCCGGCGAAGAAGTGCAGCTCATCGGCGCCGTCGAGGCCGACCACGCGCTCGCGCCAGCCCGCGCCGACATAGACGAACTGCCGGATCGGCACCGCGTCGAACAATTCGTTGCCGACGATGAAGAGCGGCTGCGGCGGCAGCGTGTCGAGGCTCTGGTGCCAGCCAAGCGCAACGTTCTGCCCCGCAAGCGTCTGCTTCTGTATCTCGGCCAGGCGCGTGCTGGTCTCGACCATGGCAAAGGAGGCGCCGGCCACCAGCGCCGGGTCGAGCCGTGACCAGGTGCGCAGCATGTCCTTCATCAGCGTGCCGCGGCCGGGACCGATCTCGGCGAAGGTCGGGGGCAGGGGCCGGCCGGCGCCCTGCCAGGCCTGATAGAGCCAGACGGCGACGAGCTCGCCGAACATCTGGCTGATCTCGGGCGCGGTGATGAAGTCGCCGGCGGCGCCGAAGGGCTCGCGCGTCGTGTAATAACCCTCCTCGGGATCGAACAGGCAGAGCGCCATATATTCACTGACCGGGATCGGCCCCGCCGCGCCGATCAGGCCAATGATGCGCTGCTTCAGTGTGCTCATGCCGCCTGCGGCTGTGGCGTCGGCTTTGCCGTGGCCATGGCCCAGATGCCGGCGAGCACCATCGGCGTGGACAGGATCATGCCCATGGTCAGCCAGTTGGTATAGAGCAAATACCCGAGCTGGTGGTCGGGCTCGCGGAAGAACTCGATGAAGATGCGCGACAGGCCGTAGCCGCAGATGAAGGCGCCGCCGACGAAGCGAGGCGTCTTCAGTTTGAGCCGCGAATGAGTGAGGAAGCGCAGCACCAGGAACAGCACCAGGCCTTCGAGCAGCGCCTCGTAAAGCTGGCTCGGATGGCGAGGGTCGAGGCCGGCGGGACATTGCCCCAGCGCCTGCTGGAGGCGATCGTTGCAGAAGACGACGCCCCAGGGCATGTCGGTTGGCCTGCCCCAAAGCTCGGCATTGATGAAGTTGCAGACGCGCACCAGCCCAAGGCCGACCGGCACGCCGGCTGACACCACGTCGAACAATGTCCAGGTGTAGATGCCACGCTTGAGCGAAAAAAGCGTCATGGCGAGGATGACACCGAGCAGGCCGCCATGGAATGACATGCCGCCCTGCCAGACGGCGAAA
The DNA here is from genome assembly GCF_003952425.1 of Mesorhizobium sp. M2A.F.Ca.ET.046.03.2.1. Lineage (NCBI taxonomy): Bacteria > Pseudomonadati > Pseudomonadota > Alphaproteobacteria > Hyphomicrobiales > Phyllobacteriaceae > Mesorhizobium > Mesorhizobium sp. M2A.F.Ca.ET.046.03.2.1. The sequence goes on from NZ_CP034449.1 coordinate 5,135,917, forward strand.
ATGTCGAGCGGGTGCGCAATGTAGCGCTTCAAGTCGTAGAACAGCACGTAGCCGGTGCGCCCGCCGAGCACGACGCCGATCGCCGCCCAGACGATGAAGTCGTCTAGGTCCTCGGGCTTCATCGGCAGGTGGCCGTCGGGCCAGAGGCGTGCGTTGGTGACCAGCCGCTTGGCATACCACCAGGCAAAGAGGATGCCGACGATGTAGCCGACGCCGTACCAGTGCACAGCCAGCGGCCCGATATTGACGATGACCGGATCGATGTTGGGGAAGGGCAGGGAGGCCAGCGGCAGCAGGAAATATTCGCTCAACAGGGTCTCCAGGGCGCGGTCATGTTCGGGCGCGGACCATGCGGCAGGGTTTTGGCGGGGTCAAGGCAACGGCAGCGCGGCAAATCTGAATTTGGGACGCAGCTAATCGCCGTTACGTGGCGGCTTTGGCTTTTGGCCTTGGGCCAATTCCCTGTATTTGGCTTCCAAGCGGTCAAACACCTCTTCGGCATGCATTGTCCGCTTTGCTTCGACGTCGCTGATGCCCTTGGCGAGCGCTGCGTCTAGTGCGGCAATGCGCTTTTCCGAACCCCCAGTGTTGGGCATCCCACGCTCCCGTTCGAAACATCCTATCAGATAATAACGACAACGACGGACACGGTGAGATCAAATCGTAACCACGTGAGCACGCCGCAATGCGCTTGCATTCCGCGCCGCGCGCCACTACGTCAAAACGACAAAGCGAGGATCTGCCATGGCGACCGGACCGAACCGCATTCTCGACGAATTCGCAAAGATCATGACCGACGCCGCGGGTGCCGCGCAGGGCGTTCGTCGCGAGGTGGAGACGGCGTTCCGGGCGCAGGCCGAGCGCATGCTGAATTCCATGGATGTGGTGCAGCGCGAAGAATTCGAGGCGGTGCGCGAGATGGCGGTCAAGGCGCGGGAAGACAACATCCAACTGGCGACGCGCGTCGAGGCGCTCGAGGCCAAGCTCGCCGAATTGACCGGACAGGCCGCACCTGCGGGTGCCGCGAAGCCCCGCGCAAAAAAATAATCGTTAAACTTTTCCACATAGCGCGATCCGAAAAATCGCTTTGCCGTGAATCGCTTACCGGCATTGCATGAATCTTTGTGACAGCCACCTTTCCACATGCGGATGACGCGGCGCGAAAAATTGGGCTGTTCACGCGACTCCCGATCAATAGACTGAATTTGTTGCATGATTCGAAGCAGGGTCATGCGCCGGGCGGTGGGGTCCGGTTGGGTCTTTGCGTTGGAAAGTCCTGACCGTCCGAGTTCTAGACAAGATTGTTCGTTGTGTGTGCCCCGCGGAGCGTGTGGCGCTCCCCTGAACACAGGAAGCATTCATGGAACTCCTCGAACTCGAATTCTCCCGCGAAATCCACCCGGTGGACGTCATCGAGCAGGTGGCCCACAACAATGACTGGTCCTTCGAGCGCGCCGGCGACGACGAGATTTCGATTTCGGTGGCCGGCAGCTGGACCGACTATCACGTCTCCTTTTCCTGGATGGAGGATTTCGAGGCGCTGCATCTGGCCTGCGCTTTCGACATCAAGGTGCCGGAGACGCGCGCGCTGGAAGTGATGCGACTGTTGTCGCTGATCAACGAGCAGATGCTGTTCGGGCATTTCGACCTGTGGGAGCAGGAAGGCGCGATCATGTTCCGCCAATCGCTGTTGCTTGCCGGCGGGGTCGAGCCGTCGAGCCAACAGGTCGAGGTGCTTCTATCGTCGGCGCTCGAGGCCTGCGAATGCTATTTCCAGGCCTTCCAGTTCGTCGTCTGGTCGGGTACATCGGCCAAGGACGCGCTCTCCAGCGTGCTCTTCGAGACCCACGGAAACGCCTGAACCAAACCGATATCGCCGATGAGTTCCAGCAGCGAGCGCAAGCCCGAGATCAGCTTTGCCGATTTCGACCGTGTCGATATCCGTGCCGGCACGATCGTCGAGGCCGAGCCGTTTCCGGAAGCGCGCAAACCGGCAATCAAGCTGAAGATCGATTTCGGCCCGGCGATCGGTGTGAAGAAGTCGTCAGCGCAGATCACCAAATACTACGCGCCGGAAACGTTGGTCGGCCGGCAGGTCTTCGCGGTGGTCAATTTCCCGCCGCGCCAGATCGGTCCCTTCATGTCGGAGGTCCTGACGCTCGGCTTTCCCGATGAAGAGGGCGCGGTGGTGCTCGGCGCCATCGAGCGTAGGGTGCCGGACGGCGGGCGCCTATTCTAGGACGAGCCTAGGGCGACCCGGAGCCACCCTGTCCTGATCGGCGCGCTTACTTGGCATCCCCAGCGCTTCGTCGACCGCGTCGAGGAACATCTCGGCGCAGGCCGTCCAGCTGTAGCGCATGGCGCGCTGACGCGCTTCGGCGCGATCGACGTTGAGCGCCTTCATCGCCGCCTCGCCCAGGTCGTTCGACACGGCTCCGCCGACACCGTCGCCGACAATGTCGATCGGTCCGGTCACCGGATAGGCGGCCACCGGCGTTCCGCTGGCCAGCGCTTCGATGATGACGTTGCCGAAGGTGTCGGTGCGGCTCGGAAACACGAACACATCGGCCGAGGCGTAGATCTCGGCCAGCTCGTCGTTCGGGCGATGGCCGAGGAAATGCGCGTTGGGATAGCGCGCCTTGAGTTTTGCCAGTTCCGGTCCTTCGCCGACGATCACCTTGCTGCCGGGCAGGTCGAGATCGAGGAAGGCGGTCAGGTTCTTTTCGATCGCGACGCGGCCGACGCACAGGAAGACCGGGCGCGGAAATCCGGTTTCCTTGCGCTTGTCGGGCCGGAAATGGTCGGTGTCGACGCCGCGCGTCCAGGGCCTCAGCTTGTTGAAGCCACGCGCCGCGAGATCGTCCGCCAGCGATTGCGTGGCGACAAGCGTGCCCTGTCCGGAATTGTGGAAGTCACGCAGCCAGTTGTAGGCCCAGCTTTCCGGCACCGGCAGGCGGGCGCTGAGATATTCGGGAAAGCGCGTGTGGTAGCTGGTGGTGAAGGGGCGGCTGGCCTTGCGGCAGTAGCGGCGCGCCATGATGCCGAGCGGACCCTCGGTGACGATGTGGATGTGGTCGGCCTTGGCGGCATCGATCCGGCGCGCCACATGGCCCGGCGTCGTCAGCGCGAGCCGGATGTCGGGATAGGTCGGCATCGGCAAGGTGCGAAAGAGGTTCGGCGTCAGGAAATCGAGCTCGACGTCGAAGGGCTTCAGCGCCTCGGTGAGGCGTTCGAGCGTGTGCACCACGCCATTGACCTGCGGCTGCCAAGCGTCGGTGACCATCAGGATGCGCATGGAGATCCCGCTACGTATGACGGTCCATCGCCGCGATAACTCCCGGACGCGCCGGCGCGGTGCCGCAACGGCAGCCACGCGGCAGCTCGCGCCTCGCTCCAGCGCACCCGGGCAGGGGCGGGATCGAAGCGGGGCGGCAGAGCCGAATCAACAAGGGTCGCGCGCTTCATGCGCGCTCTTCACCATGATTTCATGACGGGCGGATGAAGCCTGTCTTGGCTCTGCTTACGCAGGCACCTTGATGACGGCGCGCAGGCCGCCGAGCGGACTGTCCTCGAGGCTGATGTCGCCGCCGTGGCTGCGGGCGATGTCGCGGGCGATCGACAGGCCAAGTCCGGTGCCGCTGGCGTCCAGGTTGCGCGCCTCGTCCAGTCGCAGGAATGGCTTGAACACCTCTTCACGCTTGTCGGGCGCGATGCCCGGCCCATTGTCGTCGATGGTGACGGTGAGCGAGCCATGGCTGTGGTTGGCGTGGACCTCGACGGCCTTGGCATAGCGGAACGCATTGCCGATGACGTTCGAAAGCAAACGGGCAAAGGCGTTCGGCCGCACATGCACGGCCGGATCGCCGGCCAGCGTCGTCGTGAGCTTGCAGCGACGCAATTGCGCTTCCTCGCCGAGCTTCTGGAAATAGGCGTTGAGGTCGAAGCGTCCGGTGTCCTCCGCGGACTCGCCACGGGCAAAGGCGAGATAGCCTTCCAGCATCGACTGCATGTCGTCGATGTCCTGGTTCAGCGCGGCCTTGGTCTCCGCTTTGCCGCCGGCCAGGGCCAGCTGCAGCTTGAAGCGGGTGAGGATGGTCCTGAGGTCGTGGCTGACGCCGGTCAGCATGGCGGTGCGCTGCTCGATCTGGCGCTCGATACGCTCACGCATCTGGATGAAGGCGAAGCCGGCGCGGCGAACCTCCTCGGCGCCGCGCGGGCGGAAATCGCGCGGCATCGGCCGGCCCTTGCCGAAACTCTCGGCGGCCTCGGCGAGCGTCAGGATCGGCCTGATCTGATTGCGCAGGAAGGGAATGGCGATCATCAGCAGAACCAGCGAGGTGCCGACCATCCAGATCAGGAAGATATGCGTATTCGAGGCATAAGCCTGGCTGCGCCGCACGAAGACGCGCAGCACTTTGCCTTCGAGCTGGACGCGGACCTCGACGACGTTCGAGTTGCCGACCGTGTCGATCCAGAACGGACGGTTGATCTGTCTCGTGATCTCCGACGACAGCGCCTCGTCGAGGATCGAGAAGAACGGCTTCGGGCCGGGCGGCGGCAACGGATCTGGCGGCAGCAGATCCACTTTCAACTGCATGCGGTCCTGGGCGATGCGGATGATGTTGGCGTAGTCAGCGTCGTGCGGATAGGTCTCCATCATGTCGATGACGGCAGCAATGTCCGAGATCGTCGCCTGCGACAGGCGCTGGGTGACCGTCTGCCAGTGGCGTTCCATGAAGACGAAGGCGATCACCGACTGCAGCAGGATCATCGGCGCGATGACGATGATCAGCGAGCGGGCGTAGAGCCGCTTCGGCATGTAGAGCGCGATCAAGCGCCAGAACCGGTTCCAGGCGCGCGGCATCGCCCTCAGCGTCCGCAGCGCGAGGTCGCCGGGGCCGCTCCCTTTCGGCTGTTCCAGTTGCGTGGTCGCCATTCGCCTTCCGCTCGTCGATGGCCTGTTCAGCAAAGGGCCTTCGACGGTAGTCTATTCGACGCTGAGCCGATACCCAATACCGCGCACCGTCTGCAGCCACACCGGATTGGACGGATCGCGCTCGATCTTGCGGCGCAGCCGGTTGATCTGCACGTCGATGGTGCGCTCGCCGACATCCGATTCATCGCCCACCAGCTCATGGCGCGGTATGGTCTCGCCCGCCCGCGCGGCGAAGATCGCGAGGATCTCCTGCTCGCGGTCGGTCAGCTTAAGCGCCTCGCCGCCGCGCTTCAATTCGCGCTTGGCGATCTGGAACGTGTAGGGCCCGAACACCAGCTGTTCCACCTTCGGCGTTGCGGCCGGGCCGCCACGGCGCAGGATGTTATTGATGCGCAGGATCAGCTCGCGCGGATCGAACGGTTTCGGCAGGTAATCATCGGCGCCGGCTTCCAGCCCGCTGATGCGGCTGTCGGTCTCGGACAGCGCCGTCAGCATCAGGATCGGTACGTTCTTCTCGGCCCGCAGCGCCTTGGTGAGATCGACGCCGGTTTCGCCCGGCATCATGACATCGAGCACCAGAAGGTCGAAGTCGAGGCCGGCGAGCTTGCGCCTGGCTTCGCCGGAATTGCCGGCGACAGTGACGCGAAAGCCATTCTCGGACAGATACTGCTTAAGCAGGTTGCGGATACGCGTGTCGTCGTCAACGACCAGAAGATGCGGCGCGTCATCGTCGGGCGCGGCCGGATGATCGACCTTCTCAATGGTCTCCATGGTTCTTCCCCGATGTTTGCGCAGGCACAATGTCGATCTGCGCTCTTAGTTCCGGATTGACCATCGCTTCCAGGAATCGCTCGATCGTGGCGCGTTCGGTGGCTCCGGAATCCTCCAATGCCGCACGGATGCGGCGCGACTGTGGCCGCGCCAGCGCCAAGGCCAGCGCGCGGCCCTTGGCGGTCGGGTAGAGCTCGCGCTGCCGGCGGTCGCGCGGGCCCTGCACCTGGACGATATGATCGGTGTCGATCAGCTGCTTCAAAACCCGCGCAAGGCTCTGCTTGGTGATCTTCAGCACATCGAGCAGCTCGGCGACGGTGAGGCCCGGCCTGCGGTTGACGAAGTGCAGCACACGGTGATGGGCGCGGCCGAAGCCATAGTCCGCGAGGATCTGGTCCGGGTCGGAGGTGAAATCGCGATAGGCGAAAAAGAACAGTTCGATGATGGCGAAGTCGATGCCGTCCTCATCGGCGATCGCCGTCCTGATCGGTTTTCCGGCTGCGGGGCTCGTCATCATTTCTCCATGCGAGGCGGGAATTATGTCAGTACTATTGACGTAATTCCCCGGCAATGATAATTTTTGACAAGCTTTTCGGCGGATTGCGAACGAAAAGGCAAGCGGAAGCCGTTTTTCCGGAACTTCCTGAGTTTGCCACGAATTGAATATCCGCCTACGCTTCCAAGCACTGGCCAGCGTTTCGGATCCTGTTCGGATCCTGTGATGGGGCCGGCACGAAGGCTATAAAAAACATAACGATTTGCGGGCACCCGCCCGCGGGAGGTTTCCATGGCATCCGTTCCCTTCGATCAACTGGACGGCTTCATCTGGATGAACGGCGAGTTCGTCAAATGGGCCGACGCCAAGATCCATGTGCTGACCCATGGCCTGCACTATGCCAGCGCCATCTTCGAGGGCGAGCGCGCCTACGGCGGCCAGATCTTCAAGCTGACCGAGCACAATGAGCGTCTGCATGAATCGGCACGCCTCTTGGGCTTCAAGATTCCCTATCCGGTCGCCGAGATCGACGAGGCCTGCCGGACGCTTTTGAAGAAGCAGGGTTTTCAGGACGCCTATGTGCGCCCGATCGCCTGGCGCGGCAGCGAGCAGATGGGCGTCTCGGCGCAGAACAACCGCATCAATTGCGCCATCGCCATCTGGCAATGGCCGAGCTATTTCGATCCCGCGCAGAAGCTCAAGGGCATCCGCCTCGATGTCGCCGAATGGCGACGGCCCGACCCGCGCACCGCGCCGTCCAAGTCCAAGGCCGCCGGCCTCTACATGATCTGCACGCTGTCCAAACATGCTGCCGAGGCCAAGGGCTATGCCGACGCCATGATGCTCGACTGGCGCGGCCAGGTGGCGGAAGCCACCGGCGCCAATATCTTCTTCGTCAAGGACGGCAAGATCCATACGCCGACGCCGGACTGCTTCCTCGACGGCATCACCCGCCGCACGGTGATCGGCCTGGCCAAGGACCGTGGTTTCGAAGTGATCGAGCGCGCCATCATGCCGGAAGAACTCGAAGGTTTCGAGCAATGCTTCCTGACCGGTACCGCGGCCGAGGTAACACCGGTTTCGGAGATCGGTCCATACCGATTCGAGGTTGGCGAGATCGCCAAGACCTTGATGAACGACTATTCTGCTGCGGTGCAACCAAAGCACGCGATCGCCGCAGAATAGCGAAAGTCACAGTTTTTTTGTGCAATAGGGGCGGTTTTCGGGCCGCCCTTTTTATTTAAGCTTTCATGCATTTGACTTTCGGACGGTTCGGCGTCTCATGATGGTGTCGGCCCTTGGAGGCAGGCGGCTATGGAGGGACTAGTTACATGGATACGAACACGCTCGTTGCGATCGTTATACAGGTGATTACGGGTATCATCGGTGGCCAAGCGGTCGGCGCGGCGCTCAAGCAGGCGGCGTTGGGTCAGCTTCCCAAAATCCTCGGCGGTGCCATCGGCGGCGTCGGCGGCGCGGCCATTCTCGGCAGCCTTCTCGGCGGCGGCACGGTCGATCCGGCGGCGGCCGCGGCAGCGGCAGGCGGACTTGGCAGCGCGCTCAACGTGCAGAACATCGTCGGCGGCGCCGGCGGCGGCGCGATCCTGACCGCCATCATCGGCGCGGTCATGGGTGCGATGAAGAAGTAAGGCCTGCCGCTTCAGGCTTCCAAATGGGCGGCTTCGGCCGCCCATTTTCGTTGCCGGGATATTTATGCCGGCCGGCAGTGGACGGCGTTTGCCGGCCTGTCTACATCAGGGCGACAACCGGAGCGGTTCGGACTTTTCCTGGAATTGCTCGAGAAAGGAAAGCCATGGGTCAGCTCAATGCCGGCATCGTGCCGGTCACGCCGTTCCAGCAGAACTGCACCATCCTGTTCGACATGGACGACAAGAACGGCGTCGTCGTCGATCCCGGCGGCGATATTGACCAGGTGCTCAAGGTGCTGAAGGACAATGCCATCAAGGCCGGCGCGATCTGGATCACGCATGGCCATATCGACCATGCCGGCGGCGCGATGGAGTTGAAGGATGCGCTGGGCATCGACATTATCGGCCCGCACGAAGCCGACAAGCCGCTGCTTGCCAATCTCGAGAACCAGGCCAAGCGCTTCGGCCTGACCGATCCGGTGCGTAACTGCGTGCCGGACCGCTTCCTCACCGAAGGCGAGACGGTGTCCTTCGGCGATCACGTGTTCGAAGTGCTGCATTGCCCGGGGCACGCGCCGGGCCATGTCGTCTACTACAACCGCGCGGCCAAGTTCGCGCATGTCGGTGACGTGCTGTTCCGCGGCTCGATCGGCCGCACCGATCTGCCTGGCGGCGACCAGGCCGCGCTGATCGCCTCGATCAAGGACAAGCTTCTGCCGCTTGGCGACGATATCGGCTTCATCTGCGGCCATGGACCGGGCAGCCGTTTCGGCGACGAACGGCGGACCAATCCCTTTCTCACCTGACCCGCATGCAAAGAAAAAGCGCCGCTGGAGGCGGCGCTTTTCTGGGCAGGGAACCCAGGCGGTGCTCAAAAGCTCCGCCTAGTTGGCGACGCAGAAATGCTGCTCGCCATCATTGCCGGTGAACGTGCCGGTACGCGAGTTGAAGGTGCGGTAGCGGTCCGAGCAATACTCATACCAGCCGCGGGTCCACGGCTCGGCATAGCGGTCGGCATAGACGACACGCGGCTGCTGCACGTAGTAGCGGCGCACCGTCCGATCGACATAGTAGTCGTCACCATAGGCCGGTTCGTAATAGCGTGGTCCGGGGTTGCTGAGCACGCTGCCGATCAGGGCGCCGGCCGCGAGGCCGACAACGCCAGCGGCAAGAGCGTCGCCGTTATGATGGCGATGATGGTGCCAGCGCCAGTCGTCAGCATTGGCCGCCGAGAAGGTGGCCAGGGTGGTCGCGGCAATGCCAACGCTCAGGATGGCGGTCTTGAGAAAACGGTTCATCTTCGGTCTCCTTCGCGCCGGCCCGCGCATTTTTTTGGGGATACGGACCGGCTTTAGAAAAGGTTAATAGAAGACCGTGGCTGAACGGAGGCTGAACGGAAATCGGCGTAAACGATTTTTCGTGGCCTAGCGGTTTTTCGAGGCTTGGGCACAGCCCGATACCGGGCGGGAGCGCCCCGCCTGACATAGCCTCCGTCGGATCCGTCGTGAGCCGGCTCAGCCGATCGACAGATTGACGGCCTTCGGACCCTTACCGCGCTTGTCCGGCTCGGTGTCGAATGTCACTTTCTGCCCATCCTCAAGACCGGGAAGGCCCGACGCCTGCACGGCCGAGATGTGGACGAAGACATCCTTTGCGCCATCGTCGGGCGTGATGAAGCCGAAGCCCTTGGCATGGTTGAAGAATTTGACGGTGCCGGTCTGCGGCATGGGAAACTCCTTTGATCCCATCAAGTCAAGTCTCGGGCCGGCAAATTGCCCGAGAGGAAATTTGTCCTTTATTTTAGCGTCATCGGCAAGAGAAAGTTTTCGCCTGCCGATCCAAGCATTTGCGCGCGAAAAAGGCGCGACGGTTCCGTCGCGCCTTCGCAATTTCGAGCCTGTCCAAAAGCCCGTTCAGGATCCTGCCGCATCATTGCATCCGCAAAGGACAGGCGATTGCGCCGATCAGGCGGCGCGCAGGTTGACCGCCTTCGGGCCTTTGCCCATGCGGTCCGGCTCGACGTCGAAGGTGACCTTCTGGCCGTCGACCAGCGTGCGCAGGCCGGATGCCTCGATCGCGGAAATATGGACGAACACGTCCTTGGCGCCGCCATCCGGCGTGATGAAGCCGAAGCCTTTGGTGGCGTTGAAGAACTTTACGGTACCGGTCTGGGCCATTGGGGAAACTCCTTCACCCGTGTCAGTCTTGTGGTTTGCCCGCTGCCTCGCGCCTTGGGCAAATCCCTGTGGTTGCTTCGGCGGTCATGCATTCGCGCATGGTCAAACCCCCCGCCGAAAAACGGGGTTGTCAGAGATTCACACTTATCGGGGAAAGGTCGTCCAAAACGTTCCGCTCTCCGGGTCGCAAATGCCCGAACGGGGAAATTTATTACACGGAAACGTGATGGTTGCAAGACGACGGTCGCGGGCGGCCCGCGGCGCGTCCAACGCTGGGCTTCGAGTAGACCCCGTGCCGGCACGGGTCATCGGCCAGAGAGGGGCCAAGCATGGGCCAGAGCGGGGCTGTCGGCCAAGGGCCTGGGGGCGCCACAAACGGTGGTTGCGTTTGCCGCGGGGAATGCGAGGATGTCGCGAGTTGGCATCACCGGGTCGGGATGAAGGAGGGACAGATGCGGTTTCTTGCGATCTCGCGTCAGGCCGCTGTCATTTTCATCCTGTCCGCGCTGCTGGCGGCCTGTACGGTGGTCGTCGACGATGGGCCCCGGCCGCGCCCGCCCAGGCCGCATCCGCAGCTCTGCACCATGCAATACCAACCGGTCTGCGCCCGGCGCGGCGGCGACCGCCAGACCTTCGCCAATGCCTGCCTGGCCGAACGGGAAGGGTATCGCATCCTGCGCGACGGTCCTTGCCGCGACGGCGGTGGTGGCGGCGAGCCGACATTCTGCACACGCGAATACGCCCCGGTCTGCGCCAGGCGCCATGGGCAAGTGCGCACTTTCCCGAACGCATGCGAGGCCCGCGCGGCGGATTACCGCGTCGTCGGCGACGGGCCGTGCTGAAAAGCAACGCGGTGTCCGGCTCAACAGGCGGGTATGGACACCGCAATGCGCGTGGTGTTGCTTAGCCTTGAATCTCTTGCCCGCATGGCTTAGGTCCGGCGGACCAACAAACACGGCAGGTTTCCCATTAACAGAGATCAAAGAAGAGCGGCGAATGCGGGCGGCAAGCCGGGAACGGCCAGCCCGCTCGATCCCTATGTGCAGCGGGCGCTGCAGCTGCACCAGGCCGGGCGCCGTCAGGAAGCCGAGGCGCTCTATCGGCAGGTTCTGGGGCAGCAGCCGAACCATGCCGCCGCCTTGCAATTCCTCGGACTGCTGCTGCACCAGACCGGCCGCAGCGAGGAGGGGCTCGAGCTCATCGAGCAGTCGGTGACGCTGCAGCCCAGGAATGCCGACTTCCTCAACAATATGGGCACCGTCATGCGCGACCTCGGCCGGGTCGCCGCCGCGGTCGATTTCTTTCGCGGCGCGGTGGATATCAAGCCGGACCAACTGGCCGCGCGCGACAATCTCGGCTCGTCGCTGAAGCAGCTCGGCCAGTTCGACGCCGCCGAGGAGATCTTTCGCGGCACGATCGGCCGCAACCCGTTCCATGTCCGCGCCCGCATCGGGCTTGCGGAAACGCTGCAGGAGGCCGGGCGGCTGGATGAGGCGATCAAGCTGTTCCGCGAGTCCTTGTCGATCCGGCCGAAGGACGCCGAGCTGCTCTACGGCCTGGGCGTGGCCATGATGGAGAAGGGCAAGCTCGACGAAGCCGCCGATCTTGCCCGACAGGCGGTGGCCGTTGTTCCGGGCATGGCCAAGGCCTGGCTGCTTTTGACCCAGGTCAAGCGTCAGACCGAACGCGACAAGGAGCTTGCCGGCATGGAGGCCGAGCATGCCAAGGCGCCACAGGGCAGCCTGGCGCGCATGCAGCTTTCCTTCGGTCTCGGCAAGGTCAATGACGACCTCAAGGACTATGGCCGCGCTTTCGACTATTTCGCCGAGGGCAATGCCATCCGCCGCCAGGGCATCGACTACGATCCGGTCCGCACGCGCGGCGAATTCGAGGCGATGAAAGCGGCCTTCGACAAGACCTTCTTCGAGAAGCACCGGACAAGCGATATTTCAGCCGACACGCCGATCTTCGTTGTCGGCATGCCGCGTTCCGGCACCACGCTGGTCGAGCAGATCATCGCCAGCCATCCGCAGGTCTATGGCGCCGGCGAGTTGAACATCTTGAAGACGGCCGTCGGAAAGCAGTTTCCGATGAGCATGCCGGGTGGATTCCCCGCCGGGATCGCCGACACGCCCGACAAGGCCTTCGCCGAGGCGGGTCAGGCCTATCTCGACATGCTGCATAGCCGCTATCCGGGCTACCGCCATGTCACCGACAAGATGCCGGGGAACTTCATGCTGGTCGGCTTCCTGCACATGATGCTGCCGAAGGCCAAGATCGTCCATTGCGCGCGCGACGCGGCGGCGACGTGCCTGTCGATCTTCAAGGTGCATTTCCGCGGCGACAGCCATCGTTACGGCTACGACCTAGGCGAGCTCGCGGATTTCCATAACCTCTACACCGACATCATGGCGCATTGGCACAAGGTGCTGCCAGGCGTCGTGCACGATGTGCGCTATGAGGATTTCGTCGCCGACCAGGAAGGGCAGACGCGGGCGCTGATGGCGCATCTCGGCCTGCCCTGGGACGACAAGGTTCTGTCCTTCCACGAGACGGACCGGCCGGTGCGCACCGCTTCCGCCGCGCAGGTGCGCCAGCCGATGTATCAGGGCTCGGTCGATCTGTGGAAGCGGTATGGGGATCGACTGAAGCCGCTGCTGGACAAGCTGCAGAACGGATAGAGCAAGCATTGAACCGGCAGGCCGCTTGCTCTGAGTCATCGCAGGGGTCCGCGATTAGCCGCTACCTCGCGACCTCGTCATTCCAGGGCGGAGCAAGGAGCGAAGCGACGCGCGCAGACCCTGGAATCCATGCCGTTACCTCGATCGAAACGTGCAACGGTGCAGAATTCTGGACCGCCGCGGCGCTTCCAAGTCACGGCATGGATCCTCGGGTCTGCGCAGGAGCTCCGCTCCTGCTCCGCCCGTGGATGACGACCGATAGGCTGTGATCAAAGCTCGATGAACGGCTGGAAGCCGCCGAAGATCATGCGCTTGCCATCGAAGGGCATGGCGGACCAGTCCATCTTGAGACGTTCATCGGCCATCACCTTGGCCATGACCGCGTCGCGGCTCCGTCTGGATTCGTAGACGACCCAGGCGAAGATGACGATCTCGTCGTCCTTCGCCTGTACGGCACGCGGAAACGAGGTCAGCTCGCCATAGGGCACGTCGTCACCGATGCATTCGACATAGGAGAGCGCGCCGTGCTCCATCCAAATCGGGCCCGCGGTGTTGGCCAGCTTCTTGTAGTCGTCGAGATTTGCCTTCGGCACGGCAATCACGAAACCGTCGACATAGGACATGGTGAAACTCCTTGGTTGGGCCCGGCTTTCCCTCCTCCCTTTGCGGGAGAAGGTGGATCGGCGCGCAACGCCGACTTGGATGAAGGGTGCTTCAGCCTGGCGCCAAGCTACCCCTCACCCGGATTGCCAGCCGATTTGCGAAGGGCAAATCGGGGCAATCCGACCTCTCCCACAGACAGGAGGAGAGGTGGACGGCTCACTTCACCGGCGCGTTCATCGCCCAGGCGATGCCGAAGGGGTCTTTCACCTGGCCCCAGCGGTCGCCCCAGAACATCACCTGCAGCGGGGTGACGACCTCGCAGCCGGCATCGACCGCCCGCTTCCACCAGGCGTCGATGTCGTCGCTGCCGAGATGGAGCTGCAGCGTATAGCCCTGCGCCGCCTGGTGCGGATGGCCGTGTTCCGGATAGGCGTCGCCCAGCATCAGCGTCGAGCCGTTGACGTAGAGATGGATATGCATGGTGCGGCCCTTGTCGTCCGGCGGATAGGCGAACACTTCCTCCGCGCCAAAAGCCTTCTTGTAGAATTCGGCGGCCTTGATGGCGCCGTCGACCTGCAGGTAGGGGGTCAGTCCGCCAAGGACCTTGGCGCGGGGCGGGGTCTGGTCGTTCATATTCGTGTTCCTCTTCACGGGTTTGACGTGGCTTGCGGCCCAAGGACGGACGAAGCGGCGGCGATCCTACATGCCTCCAGAAATTCTTCTTAAGCGCCTTGCCTTGAAGGCGCGCGGCCGCGGGACAATCGCATTGAAAGCATCATTTTATATGACCTTCGCCGAGAAGGTGCTGGCGCGGCGGCTTTCGCGCGTTTCGAAAATCTCCGGAAAGCCGATGTCCTTGCGCAGCTCTGCGGGCAGCGACAGCAGGATGCGCTCGCTGCGGTGACGGGCACGCGCCTCGGCATACCGGTTGGCGAGGCGGCCGATGGACGACAGTACCGACATGACAATTCTCCCTGGTTGATGCCGGCATCATCGTGTCGGCATCCCAAGGACGAGGCGGCAACAGGCGATCCGACAGATCGCTCCAAATCTTTTTCAGAACACCGATGCCGCCAGCGCGGTGTCGTAATACTCCACCATCTCGATGATCTCGCCGTCGCGGACCGTCCAGAAATTGGCGGTGCGCATGATGAGCTCCTCGCCGGTGGTACGGCGCGTCATATGGATCTCGACCTGCGCGGCAACCTTGTCGCCGCCGTCGATAATCTCGACCGGGACGAAGTGGCGGTATTCGAAGTCATCGTCGAGCGCCAGGAGCCTGGAGAGGAATTCCTGTTTGCCGTGCGCGGTGCCGGCATGACGCGATTGCCGGGGATCGGCAATCCAGCGGAACACGACATCCTCCGCGCACCGCGCCAGGGCACCCTCGATGTCGCGGTCCGCATAGGCTTTGTAGAGATTGCTGACGATTTCCACTGCACGCATGGCCCGTCCCCTCCATGGTTGAGCAATTCAGCATGCGCTTTTTTTAGCAGATGGAAAAGTATTGCCGGGCCGGCGGCGACGGCCCGGCGGGTGTATCGTCTCTCAGTTCGGCGTTTCGGCGACGGAGCGGAAGAACGCTTCCGGGTCGTCGACCTCGGTCAGCCGCCGCTTCTCGATCAGCCAGAAGCGGTTGCCGACGGCGCGGATGAAGGAGCGGTCGTGCGAGGCAAGCAGACAGCTTGCCTGATGCTTCAGCAACTCGTCCTCCAATGCTTCCTGGCCATCGATGTCGAGATGGTTGGTCGGCTCGTCGAGCAGATAGAAATTGGGGTTGGTCAGCCGCAATACCAGCATCATCAGTCTCGACCGCTGCCCGCCCGACAAGGCGCCGATCTTTTTGTCCTGCATCTCGATGACGACGCCGGCGCCGGCAAGGAGCGAACGCGCCCGCTGCTCGCCGATCTCGAACCGGCGCGAGACCATTGCCAGCGGCGTGTCTTCGCCATTGATGCCCGACAGCGCCTGGTCGCTGTAGCCGAGCACGGTCGACGGCGTCACCTTGATGTTCGCAATCGAGCCGGGTTCGGCAATGGCGTTGCGGATCATGGCGATGAAGCGCGTCTTGCCGACGCCGTTGCGGCCGAGCAGCACGATGCGATCGTCCTGGCAGATATGGCGCTTCCCGGTCCTGAATAGCAGTGTGCCATCAGGCGTTTCGACCGCCGCGTCCTCCAGCGTGATCAGCACCTTGGCGTGGGTGCCGCGGTTCGCCAGCCTGATCGCGCCGGCCGAGCGCTCGCGATGCGCTTGTACGGCGGCATCCTCCAGCTTCTCTGCCCGCTCCTTCAACTGCTTGGTCTTCACCGTCAAAAGGTCGCTGCCTGAATTGATGCCGATGTTGTTCAGCTTGGCGGCTTGGCTTGCGCAGCTGCTGGGCGATCTTCATGTCGCGCTCGAACTTGCGCGCCATCGAGGCGTCGAGCTCGTCGAGCGCATGCCTGGCGCGTGAATAGGGCAGAGCGAACACCGGCGACTCTTCGGGACGCAGGAACAGCGTGCGGTTGGTGACAGCGTCGAGGAAAGCGCGGTCATGGCTGGCGACGATCACAGGCACGTCGGGCGGCAGCGCATTCAGCCAGTCCTCCAGCTGGCCGATCCTGGCGAGGTCGAGATGATTGGTCGGCTCGTCGAGCAGAAGCACGTCGGGATCGGTGACCCAGACACGCGCGATCAGCGCCAGCCGCTGCCAGCCGCCGCTCAGCGCGCGCATCGGCCGGCCGCGCATGTCTTCCGGCACGTCGAGCGAGTCGAGAACCACGTCGACGCGCCACAACTCGCTGTCGCGCTGCTCGACCGGCAAGGCGTCGGCGACGACGTCATGGAAGCTGCGGTTGAGCAATGCGCCGGGAACGGATTGCTCGACATGGCCGACGCGCAGGCCGCGTGACCGGGTGATGTCGCCGGAGGTGGGTTCGAATTCACCGGCCAGGCATTTGAGCAAGGTGGACTTCCCACGGCCATTGGCTGCGACGATGCCCAGCCGGTCGCCGGCGCCGATGGTGAGGTCGAGGTTGGAGAAGAGCGGCGCACTCATGGTGACGCCGACAGATTTGAGGCTGATCAGGGCCATTCGATTTCTCTGGTCTTGCCGGAAAGTCCGGCTGATGCACTTTGACGGTGCGCCGGCTGATCAACGGATCAGCTTAGCGGCACCACGAAGGGCAGACCAAAAATCGAAACGGGAAAAACCCGGACCGTCCGGTCAGCCCTGCAAGCAAGCTCGCAGGGCGCAAATCGGGCCACGCTGACGATGGTGATCGATAGACACGCAGCCCTCCTTTCCAGAGTTCGAGTTGGGGTTGGGTACACCGGGGAGGGGGCGAATGGCAAGGGGCGGCGAAGTTCACAGCTGCAACGGAGTCGCCGCGTTCCTTCGCGCCCCCCTCTGGCCTGCCGGCCATCTCCCCCACAAGGGGGGAGATTAGCTGTCATAGGCGCCTCGCCAATCGCCAGCGTTGCAAGATGGAAGCCGGCGCTTCAGCCGCCAATCTCCCCCCTCGTGGGGGAGATGTCCGGCAGGACAGAGAGGGGCGCTGTCCCGCCAGCATCTCAACGTGTCTTGAACCGACCTTCGGAAATCAATGCCCTGGCCGTCCCGTCTTGCCCGGGCGACGCTTCTGGCGGCGCTCGTCGGCCGGGTCCTCGTAGGAGCCGATGCCCGAACGCTGGCGGACGATGGGTTTGCTGGGATCGTCGCGTTCCTTCGCGCCCCCTTCTGTCCTGCCGGACATCTCCCCCACAAGGGGGGAGATCGGCTTTGGCTTCGCCGGCACTTTTCCCTCGACGGGCTTTTCCGTCCGCCGCACCGTCATCTCGTCGAGTGAGTTCTTGCGGAACAACGGCTTGGTGCGGTCGCCGGGAATGCCGAAGTCGGAGCCGTGCGCTTCCTGCGCCGTCTGCTTCTTGAACAGCGAGCGCGATACGGCACCGGCCGGCGTCGTCATATCCGTGCCGGGGCCCATGTCGTCGAGCCAGGGCTTGGCGAAGAGCGGCTTCTTCAACGGCACGGCGCCGTCGGCGCCCATCTCGTCGAGATGCGGCTTGCGGAACATATTGGGTCGGGCAGCCTTTGCCGCCTCTTCGGCGGCGCGGGCTTCGTCGAGCCTGCGGAAACGCTCCTGCTCCTCGGCCGTGCGATGCCTGGCGACGCCCTTGTTGTGCTTGCCCTTCTCGCGGCCCGAGGCAGGACTTTGGCTTTCCACCTCGCGCGCCAGCGGATCGTCGGAGATGGCGAGCTCCATCTCGCGCAGTCGCTTGATCTCGTCGCGGACGCGCGCCGCCTTCTCGAAATCGAGATTGGCGGCGGCATCGCGCATCTGCTTGTCCAGCGCCTCGAGATGGGTCTTCAAATTGTTGCCGATCATCGCGCCGGCGTCGTCGGTGAACTGCGAGATGTCTGCGCGGACGTGGTCCTTCTCGTAGACCGAGTCGAGGATGTCGGCGATGCGCGACTTGACGGATTCCGGCGTGATGCCGTTGGCGGCGTTCCACTCCATCTGCTTCTCGCGGCGGCGGTTGGTCTCCGCCATCGCCCGCTCCATCGAGCCGGTGATCTGGTCGGCATAGAGGATGACTTTGCCGTCGACGTTACGGGCAGCGCGGCCGATGGTCTGGATCAGCGAGGTTTCCGAACGCAGGAAACCTTCCTTGTCGGCATCGAGGATGGCGACGAAGCCGCACTCCGGAATGTCGAGGCCTTCGCGCAGGAGGTTGATGCCGACCAGCACGTCAAAGGCGCCGAGGCGGAGATCGCGCAGGATCTCGATGCGTTCCAGCGTGTCGATGTCGGAATGCATGTAGCGGACGCGAATGCCGTTCTCATGCAGATATTCGGTGAGGTCCTCGGCCATGCGCTTGGTCAGCACGGTCACCAGCGTGCGGTAGCCGAGCCTTGTCGTCTCGCGGATCTCGCCGACGACATCGTCGACCTGGCTCTTGGCCGGGCGCACCTCGACCGGCGGATCGATCAGCCCGGTCGGGCGGATGACCTGCTCGGCGAAGACGCCGCCGGACTGCTCGAGCTCCCAACCGCCGGGCGTCGCCGAAACCGCCACCGACAGCGGACGCATGGCGTCCCATTCCTCGAAACGCAGCGGCCGGTTGTCCATGCAGGAGGGCAGGCGGAAGCCGTACTCCGCCAGCGTCGCCTTGCGGCGGAAGTCGCCGCGATACATGCCGCCGATCTGCGGCACGGTGACATGGCTCTCATCGATGAAGATCAACGCATTGTCGGGCACATATTCGAACAAAGTCGGCGGCGGCTCGCCCGGGGCGCGGCCGGTGAGGTAGCGCGAATAGTTCTCGATACCAGCGCAGGAGCCGGTCGCCTCCAGCATCTCCAGGTCGAAGCGCGTGCGCTGTTCCAGCCGCTGCGCCTCCAAGAGACGCCCAGCCTTTTCAAGCTCTTGCAGGCGGTACTTGAGCTCTTCCTTGATCGACTTGATGGCTTGATTCAAGGTCGGGCGCGGCGTCACATAGTGCGAGTTGGCGTAGATCTTGACGCTCTTCAGCTCGCCGGTCTTCTGCCCGGTCAGCGGATCGAATTCCGTGATGGACTCGATCTCATCGCCGAACATCGAGATGCGCCAGGCGCGGTCTTCCAGGTGGGCGGGAAAGATCTCGATCGTGTCGCCGCGCACGCGGAACGAGCCGCGCACGAAGTTGATGTCTTGGCGCTTGTATTGCTGGGCGACGAGGTCGGCGAGAAGCGAGCGCTGGTCGAGCCGGTTGCCGACCTGCATCTGGAAGGTCATCGCCGTGTAGGTCTCGACCGAGCCGATACCGTAGATGCAGGACACCGAAGCGACGATGATGACGTCGTCGCGCTCCAGCAGCGAGCGCGTCGCCGAGTGGCGCATTCGGTCGATCTGCTCGTTGATCGAAGATTCCTTCTCGATATAGGTGTCGGTCCGGGGCACATACGCTTCCGGCTGGTAATAGTCGTAGTAGGAGACGAAATACTCGACCGCGTTCTCGGGGAAGAACTTCTTGAACTCGGCATAGAGCTGCGCGGCCAGTGTCTTGTTGGGCGCCAGGATCAGGGCAGGACGCTGCGTCTCCTCGATCACCTTGGCCATGGTGAAGGTCTTGCCCGAGCCGGTGACGCCGAGCAGCACCTGGGTGCGGTCGTTCCGGTCGACGCCTTCGACGAGATCCTTGATCGCGGTCGGCTGGTCGCCGGCGGGCTCGAAATCCGACACCATCTTGATGGCGATGCCGCCTTCCGACTTTTCCGGCCGGGCGGGACGGTGCGGCGTCCAGAGCTGGCCGTCCTTGTGCAGCGGATTGCCGGATTCGATCAGCGCCGACAGCGCGGCTACGGTCGCGGTAACCCCGCTGGACGAAACCTGCTCTGCATCCTCCAGGCTGATGTCGAGTCCGGCCACCGGGTTGAGGCCGGCGGCGGCGCGCTCCTTGGCCGAGGCCGCTCCGCCCATCGAGGTGCCGCGCGCCGTCCGCCCGGGCGCCGAGGAGCGTTCGGGGATCTTCTTCGGGGCTTTCGCCTTCGGCTGCTTTTCCGCCTCGCGCTCGATCTGCCCGGCCCAATCGGAGATCGAGCCGGTCAGCGGCGCGCCGGTGAAGTCGGCCTGCGGCGCCTCGGCGAAGCCGCCGGGTTTCAGCGGCTCGGCGGCGTCGAGGAAGTCGGTCAGCGGGCTGCGCCGCTTCGGCGCGCCGTCTTGCGAAGGCGTCTTCTTGTCAGGATGTCTGGCCATGGGCCGAATATGGGTGGACTCGGCCGAAATGGAAAGAGGCGAGTGAAACGGCGCCGGTCAGGCGCGGACGCTGCTGACAGAAGGCTGTCAGGAGAGGCGTCATGATCCGATGGGGCAGGCTAACGCCGACTCAGGGTGCTCGCCTCCGCCAGAGGCGGGGAGAGGTGTCCGCGAAACGGACGGAGAGGGGGCTTCGTAAGGCGGAAGCCCTTCTCTTCGAGGCGCTTTCGCCACCCGAACCGGCGCTGCCCTCTCCGTCCCGGCTTCGCCGAGCCACCTCTCCCCCACGTCCGGCTACGCCATGCACACATCTTTCGTGGCTGGCGTGACTGATAAGGCCGAGGCTTGATTGCCACGTGGTTCCCCCAATCCGTCGCTGCTTCGCAGCGCCACCTTTCCCCCTCCGGAGGGAAAGGAAGGGAGCGCTGCTGGACAAGCGTTGACGGCAAAAAGCTTGGCGCCTTCCTCTACCCCGTCGATCGGGGGAGAGGTGGCTCGGCGAAGCCGAGACGGAGTGGGGGTCGACCGGCGCACCATAAGACAATGCATCCGCCAGCTGCCATGTACGCTATCGCCAAAGGCCAGCCGCTTGGAAATGTGTGCATCCCCTAGCCACGCGAGGAACCCAAGACTTAATTGAACCACAGCGCAAACGTTAAAAAGCCGGCGCCGGCGAACTCGCGCTGGATCTGGTCGAAATCGTCGCTGGTGAGGATCTTGCCGCTTTCGAGATAGGGCGCGATGCCGGGGCCGGTGATCGACAGAACGAGGTCGAAGGGTTTCGGCTCGTCGAAGAAGCGCTTCATGTTGATGCCCTTGCCGGCGATGCGGAAATGCGGCAGCAGCACGCGGCCTTCGAGAAGATCCTCGGCCATCGTGAGCGTGGCGAGCCAAGCGGTTACCTGCTCCTGGCCGACGTCGAGGCCGGTGAGGGGATTGGCGCCTTTCTGCTGCGGCCCGGGCAGCCATTCGCGGTCATTGTCGGTCTCGGCCAGGATCGATTTCCAGTCCTCGCGCGACAGCCGGATCATCTCCAGCAGATGGCGCCGCGAGGCCTGCCGGCGTTCCGGCTCGATCACCGGCCAGTTGACGAGATGCACCAGCGAGATGAAGTCGGCGAAGCGCCATTCCGAGGCGAACATGTTGCCGCTCATGCCGCCGTCCAGCGGCACCAGCGCGTCCTGCAGCGGCAGTTTGGCCCGCGGGAACAGCATGTGGAATGAGCCGTCGAACATGGCTCTGAAATCATGGGCCAGCCAGAAATCGGCCTGCGCCATCAGGAATTCGGCATAGCCCTGCAGCCAGAAACCGTCGGCGCGATCAAAGCGGAAGGTGAGCGAAGGCGCGGCAGCGCTCGTGTCGATGCTGCCATGCGCGAGCGAAGCCATGATCGCGGCGAAGCTTTCGTCGGGCGCGATGGCGCCGTCTTCGTTGAGATCGATACCAGCGCGGGTGAGGTCGACGACCATGCCGACGTCGGCGTTGGCCGGGACGGAACCCAGCGTTGCGGCGGATTTTTCCAGCCGGTCGCGGAAGGAGACCAGGATGGCGCGGAATTCTTCGTAGGTCAGCGGCTGCGGGTTGGGATTGTCGGGCACGGGCAGCTGCATCAGCGGCAGCATGAAGGATTTCGGGCTATCGAAGCCGTGGCGATGCAGGCCGCCGGCGAGGAGCTCGAGCGCGGTGAAGAACTCGCTGGCGCCGGCCGCATAGGCCGCTGCCGGGTCCTTCGCCGCTGACGCCTCCAGCGTCGACAGCGCCGTGTTCCGCTCTGCCACGCTCTTCGCCTCGAACAGGGACTTGGCTGCGTCCGGCATCTCCGCCCAGGCGAAGGACGCCGGCAGGAATGCTAACAAGGCTGCTGCAAGGACCATTATACGCATCGTCATCGCCCTCCATATGCGTCACGTCGCAAGCATACACGCATTTGGCTCGTGGCGTCGCCTAGCCCACGCCGATTGGCGGCCGGCTTCAATCGGCCGGGCAGACAGTCTAGAGAAAGCAAAACTGGACCTGCCCGTGTCGAATTATCCGCTTTCCTACAAGCTGTCCTGGCTGCCACGCCTGCTGAGACCGTCTCTCGGTGGCGACCGAAGCGGTTTTGTGGCGCCGGCGGCGAGGTTGATCGATCCGCCGCCCATGCGGACGGTGCGGCTGGCGTTTGTCGGCGACATCTCGGCGGTCGCCAACCGTAATGCGCCGGAATGCGATCCGACGATTGCTGGGCTGCTTTCATCCGCCGACCTCGTGGTCGGCAATTGCGAAAGCCCGATCGTCGAACGGTCACGCGCGGCGATGGGCACATGGCTCGGCACGCATCACGCGATGAGCGAGCGCTTTCTCGCGGACGCGCTCGCAGCTGCCGGCATCGCGCGCGACAGGCTCGTTCTGTCCCTGGCCAACAACCACGTGCTCGATCAGGGCATAGCCGGTTTCGTGGAAACGCTTGCGGCGCTCGACCGGCTCGGGATCCGGACGATCGGCACGGTTGCCGGCGGACCTGTCCAGAGTCATGCCGCCGGATCGCTGACCATCGGCTTCGCGGCCTTTACGCTCTGGCGCAACACCGACACCGCGCCGTTTGAGGAACGGATTTCGATGCAGACCGCCGAATGGCCCCGCGACGCCATGTCCGGCGTCGACCTTACCTGCGCGGTGCCGCACTGGGACTGGGAGTTCCGGCATTTTCCGCGCAAGGCGACGCGGGCGCTGGCGAGGCTGCTGGCGGATAAGGGCGCCGGGCTGATCGTCGGCCATCATGCCCATGTCGTGCAGCCAATCGAGCGCATCGGTCGCGGGGTCACCGCTTATGGGCTCGGCGATTTCCTCGGCACTGCCTTGGCCAGCACGCCATGGCCCGCACGCATCGGCTCGATATTCGTGGTCGACGTCAGCGCCGATCCGGCCACGCACGGTAGGATCGCCGCCTACCGGCAGCATTTCTTCATGCGACTGCGAGCAGGCAACCACGAGCGGCTGGTGCCGGTGGAGGCTCTGGGCGGCGCGCTCAAGCGGCGGGTTGCGGCCCGGCTGCAGGCGATTTTTCCTGCTCCCGGGGACTAGTCGCCGATCACCGCGGGCACAGGCGACTTTCGCGCAAAAGCCGCTATCATAAGCCGATCTTAGCGCCGACCGGGGATGGCCATGGAAGCAGCGGATTTCATGCCGAACGAGGCGGTGATCGCGGGCATCAGGCGCGGCATCGAGGAGTATGAGGCGAAACGGGCGTCGGCCCAGAGACAGGTCCGCTGGCGGGTACCGGTGTTCGTCGGCCTGGTCGCCGTCTTCGTCGCGCTGATAGCCTGGCTGTTCAACGCCGCCGCCGATCCGCACGAGCAATGGCTCTCGACGCCGCATGTCTTTCTCTATCTCGGCGGCATGATCGTCGCGGTGCTGCTCTATTTCCAGGCGCTGAGGCCGGCGACCCGGCTGCAGCAGTCCTTCCGCGATACGCTGCTGCCGATGATCTTCGGCTTCGTGCGTGATGTGCGCTATCAGCATGGCGTGCGGCCGAACTCCTTCGACAGGATGCCGCGCGAAACCGTCGCCGCTTTCAACCGGCAGAGCTTCGACGACGTCATTTCCGGGCGTTATGAGGATTTTCCCTTCGAGCTCTACGAGGCGAAGCTCTGGGAAGGCTCCGCCAAAAGCGAGACGACCGCCTTCAAGGGCGTCATTGTCGCCTTTGAGACCATCGAGCCGTTCCCGGGAACGCTGGTCGCGGCGCGCAAGGCCGGCAAGGTGGCGCATTTCTTCCGCGGCATGTTCGCCTCCAAGATGCAGGAGCTGTCATCCGGCGTCGAAGACCTCGATGACACCTATGAATTCCGCACCGACAATGTCGAGGCGGCGCGGCCTCTGGTGACCGGCCGGATGGCGCAGGCGCTGACCTGGCTGCGCGAGACATGGCCCTACGACCAGGCACGGGTGGCGCTCAGCGACAGCGACGGCTTTCTGCTGATGCCGCGATCGAAGAACTTCTTCGAGCTGCCGGATATTGCACAGCCGATCGACTACAACATTCATATCGCGCCGATGATCGCCGATCTCGGCGCCATGCTGGCCACCGCTGCGCTGGTGCGCAAGATCGGCGCGAGAGACGAAGCGCTGGATTAAGCTCAGCAGTCGAAGCCGAACCTGGTGCGCATGTCGTCGGCTTCTTCCTTCGACATCCTTTTGAACATCACGCAGGCGGTGAAGCTGCCGACCTGATGGCCGTTCCTGGTGTAGCCCCAGTCGGAAATATCGTCCCTGGTGAATTCGATGTTCTGGCCGAGCACGACGTTATGCACCTCGGCGGGCTGGTTCGACAGGATTCCGACAAATCCGGCTTCGGTGCGGCGAAAGGGCACGACCCAGAAATGCTCGGTGATATTGCCGTCCTTTACCTTCACCTTCAGCTTGAAGCGCGACGTGCCGGCCGGAGGGCTATCGGCGAGCGCGAGGAACTCGTCGAGGCTGGAAAGCGCCTGCTTTGTCGCGGCTGCCATTTCCGGATCGCCCGGAGCGAATATAGTCACGCGGTCGTCATTCGGATCGGTAGCCTGCGCGTCGGCCGTCGCCGGCGCCAATAGACAGACAAGACACAACGCGGCGCGAACAACCAAGGTCATCGAAGGGCCCCCCATTTTCGAAAGGCCGCTATCTTTCCGCATCGCGGGGATGTGATCAACCGGGTGTTGCAAAGTGACCCACGCCAACCGTCATCAAAAAATGATAAGCGCTACGTCGGAACCGCGCGGAGAGGACACGACATGCGACTGAGACTGGCGGCTGGGGCGTTCGGCGCGATCATGCTTTGCGCCGGGGCTGCCCGTGCCGAGGACCCGAAGGCCTTCAAGCTAACCATCGACGGCGTGACCGTCGACATCGATCCTGGCGAGGATATCGATGTGAAGCTCGGCAACGGCAAGACCAGCAAGGTGAGGCTCGAGCACAATGACTTCGCCACCTTCTCCGGCGGCACATTCTCCTTCGTGCATCCCAGCAATTATTCGGTCACCAAGACCGATCTCGGCGACG
The DNA here is from genome assembly GCF_003952425.1 of Mesorhizobium sp. M2A.F.Ca.ET.046.03.2.1. Classification (NCBI taxonomy): domain Bacteria; kingdom Pseudomonadati; phylum Pseudomonadota; class Alphaproteobacteria; order Hyphomicrobiales; family Phyllobacteriaceae; genus Mesorhizobium; species Mesorhizobium sp. M2A.F.Ca.ET.046.03.2.1. The sequence continues at coordinate 5,160,971 of NZ_CP034449.1, forward strand.
GCATCGCCCAGTACCTCATGGCTTCGGCACTCGGCACCCTCGTCGTGGTGCAGAAGTATGACAAGATGAACCCGGTCTCCCTCAACCAGCTGATGCTGCAGGAGATGACCAGGGAGACGGTCCAGGCAGGCGGGCAGCTGACACAGCAGCCGACGACCCGCAAACTCGCCGACGGCAAGGAGCTGACAGGCCTCAAGGCCACTGTGAAGACGCGCACCGACAGGGCGGATTTCGAGATCGTCGGCTTCGGCATAGCCGATCAGGGGCTGCTCTTCATCACGCGCATCGGCGAAACCGAACAGCCGCTGATCGACAAATTCTGGGAGACTCTCAAGGTCAAGCTGTAAGGCGTGCCGATATTCAGGTGAGGCGGCTTGACCTGAATTGGATGGGCTTACAGCCCAGTCAATCCGGCCAACCAGCTTGCCGAGCGCTTCGCCGCGTCCACCGTCGCGCCGGCGGCGCGGCTGAGATCGGTCTTGACCACGGCATAGCCTGCCTTGGTGCGGTAAAGCACGGCGCGGCCGCCATCGACCGACCCATCGAAGGCGACAGGCTTCGCGGCTTCCGTTTCGCTGGCCGTCACGGTTCCGCCCACTGGAACGCTTGGGCGATGGTCGAGCTCGGGCGGCAGCGGGGCGATGGTTTCGACCACGCGGTTCCTGGGCTTCAGATCCGGCCTGGAGGCTTTCGCGGCAAGCTCGGAGGAAGAGGCCGAGCCCTTGACGCGGCAGATGCCTGAAACCAGCGGATAGTTGAAATTGCGCTGGTGCAGCATCTGGCTCTTCATCGCCGCTTCGCAGTCGGCGATCGTCGCCCATTTGGCCGGCGTCTCGCCGATATATTCGCAGAGCTTCGCGTCGCAGTCGCAGCCGACAATGGTCATTGCGACAAGGGCGGTCTTGATCACGGTCTTGTCCCTTCGAAATCGCTCCCATTCCCCACTTGCATCAATCCATGCCGAACAAGGCGGGATTTGGCCGCGATTGTGAAAATGTGGATGACGGGAGGTTTCGGAAGATTGCTCAGGTGGCGACTGTGACCAAAATGCCTCAGGCAGGCTTGGCTAGCCCAAAAAGACAGTCGGCGCTGGGATTTCTCCCAGCGCCTCCCTGTCAGATCAGGAACCGGTTGAGGCAGCAACTTCCGTAAAGTCGTCGCGCCAGGCCGGCCTTGATTTTGACGGTCCTGCCAGTCGCCGCCCGAAGGCAGCGCCCGTTCCAGACCACGCCGATCTCCACCCTTACGGGCTTCGCCCAGCGTGCCATCGAAGGTTTTTCCCGGCCTTCATGGCAGCATCGGTCCGCCGTCGGCGTTGGCACGCTTTCCGCGGCACCCGTAGGTCTCGGCATCCGTCCCTCCAACAGGCGAACCTGCTCTCGTTCTGGGCCGTACGGGCCTCAGGAAATCCGCCTTGCGCTTTTGCCTTTCGGCTGGGGCGTTCAGTGGCCGCCTGAGATGGGTTGAATGTACGCCGGGTAAGCGGATTGCGGAATGCCCACTCGCCTGTGGATAGCGGGATTATCGGGGACCGAGGGCAAAAGCCTCGGAATTCGGCGGCCGAACCCTGCCCCGCTTTTTTAGCGACCTTCGATATTGGAGCCTTGTCGCGCCGCCCGGTCCGCGTTTGAATGTCGGCAAAAGAGTTTGGGTCGGCAAAAGACTTCGGGCGCCAGCGCGGACTCCGCCGCGCATTTCGCGCGATGTGCCTCGGGGGAGGTCGGATTGAAGGTCGGGGTGGTTCTCAATCCGATTGCTGGAGGCGGCAGGCTCAAGCGGCACTGGGCGGAGGTGGCGGCATCGCTCAAGACAAATTTCGGCGATTTCGACCTGCGCGAGACGCAAGCCGCCGGCGACGCCGAGCGGCTGGCGATCGACCTCGCCGCCGGCGGATGCGACCTGGTGATCGCGGCCGGCGGCGACGGCACCGCCAGCGAAGTGGCCGACGGGCTGCTGCAGGCGCAGGACGAGATCGGAAGGACGAGCGAGCTCGGGCTTTTGCCCTGCGGTACCGGCATCGACTTCGCGCGTGGGCTCGGCATGCCGCGCGGCATCGATGCCACGCTGAAACGGATCGCTGATACCAAGGCGCGAAAAGTCGACGCCGGGCGGGTCTGCTACATCGACGATCATGGCAAGCTGGCCAGCCGCCACTTCATCAACATCGCCAGCCTCGGCCTGTCCGGCGCGACGGATCGCGCCATCAATGCCGACAAGCGCAAGGGCAGGGTCTCGTCCAAGGCGCTGTTCTTCTGGCGCACGGTGCTGGAGTTCGTCCGCTACCGCTTCCAGGACGTCCGGATCACCATCGACGACGGCGAGCCGGTCGAGGCGCGAATGGCGCTGGTGGCGGTGGCCAACGGCAAATTCTTCGGCGGCGGCATGATGATCGCGCCGGACGCCGAGCTCGCCGACGGCCAGTTCGACATCGTCATCCTGCGCGCTGCCGGCAAGCTCGGGCTGATAAGGGACATCCGCCTGCTCTATGGCGGGCGGCACCGCAACCATCCGGCGATCACCATCCTGCGCGGCCGCAAGGTGCTGGTCGAGCCGTTGGGCGATGCCGAGAAAAATGGCGCGCTGGTCGATATAGACGGCGAGTCGCCGGGCCGGATTCCGGCGACGTTCGAGATCCTGCCCGGCGCCCTGACCTTAAGAGGTTGAATCAACTGGCTGAGGGCTTGATTCAGCAGGTAAGGCCAGCCCATTGAAATAACTAGCTAAATTTCTACCAGACTACAGTCCAAGCTTGGCCGGGAAGCCCGGCGCGCGCAGCTCAACGCCGACCGCATCCTCGAGCAGCTTGACGATCTGCGTCGACCAGGCGTCGCCGCCATAGGCGCGCTTGCCTTGCTCGAAGATCGCGTTGACGCGTGTCGCCAGATCGAGCGGCGCGCCGAAATCCCTGCCCATGGCGAGCGCGAAGCCGAGATCCTTCAGCGCCAGGTCCATGGTGAAACCGATGTCGTAGGAGCCGTTGAGCACGAGCTGGCTTTCGGTCTCGTGGACGAAGCTGTTGCCGGAAGAGGCCGCGATCGCGTGATAGGCCTGGGCGAGGTCGAGACGGCCTTGCTTGGCCAGCATCAGCGCCTCGCCCGCGGCGACGAGATGGATGAAGGCCAGCATGTTTGTGATCACCTTGATCACCGCCGCCGAGCCGACTGGTGCATCAGGAAGGATCTTGCGCACATCGCCTCGATGGCCGGGCGATGGCGTTCGTAGAGCGCGGCGTCGCCGCCGACGAGCGCCGTGATCCTGCCCACTGCGGCCAGATGCACGCCGCCGGTGACCGGACATTCCAGCGTCTCGATGCCCTTTGCCGAAGCAAGCGCGGCGAGCCGCAAAATCTCGTCACGGCCGTTGGTCGACATCTCGATCCAGGTGCCACCCTTAGGTAGGCCCTGGAGCAATCCGTCCGGGCCGGCGAGCACTGCTTCGCTGACCCTGGGCGAGGGCAGGCAGGTGATCGCGTTGCCGGCGCGGGCAGCGGCCTCGGCCGGGCCCGCCGCCGCAATGGCGCCGAGCGCGACGAGGCACTCGACCGCCGCCGGGTCGCGATCGAAGACCGTGACGGCGAAGCCTTTGCGCAGCAGGCTGGCGGCAAGGTTGCCGCCGAGATGGCCCAGACCGATGAAGGCGTAAGCGAGGGTCACGGCATCAGCGGCGTCTGCATCATCTGCAGATGCAGGTCCAAGCCGCTATAGGGGTGCGCGTCGCAGACCGCCTCGTCTAGCTCGACGCCGAGGCCCGGCTCCTTCGACGGGATGACGTTGCCGTCCTGCCATCCGATCTTCTTCTTGAGCAGGGTGGCGTGAAAACCGTCCCACTGTTTCAGCGATTCCAGGATGAGGAAATTGGGCAGCGTCACCGCGAGCTGGATGTTGGCGGCGCCGACGATCGGGCCGCAATAGCAGTGCGGCGCCACCTGGATGTGGTAGGCCTCGGCCATGGCGGCGATCTTCTTGGTTTCGAGGATGCCGCCGGAGCGGCCGAGGTCGGGCTGCAGGATGGTCGCGGCGCGGTTTTCGATGACGCGGGCGAACTCGAATTTCGTCGTCAGCCGCTCGCCCGTGGCGATCGGAATCGAGGTGCCGCGGGCTACCTGCGCCATCACCTCGGGCATATCCGGCGGCACCGGCTCCTCGAACCAGAGCGGATCGTAAGGCTCGATGGCGCGCGCCAGGCGCAGCGCGCCCGAAGCGGTGAACTGGCCATGCGTGCCGAACAGGATGTCCGCCCTGTTACCGACGGCCTCACGGATCGCCTTGATCATGCGCGCCGACAGGTCGATGTCGATCAAGCGCGGCTGGTGGCCGTCATAGGCAGTGTAGGGGCCGGCCGGGTCGAGCTTCACGGCGTTGAAGCCCTGCTCGACATATTCGAGCGCGCAGGCGGCGGCCATGTCTGGGTCGTTATAGACGTTCTTGCCCCGCGCATCTTCCGAATGGACGCTGCCGGTGTGCGGATAGAGATAGGTGTAGGAGCGCAGCGTCTCATGCACCTGGCCGCCAAGCAGCTTGTAGACCGGCTTGTCCGCCTCCTTGCCGATGATATCCCAGCAGGCCATTTCGAGCGCCGAGAAGCAGCCCATGCCAGAGACGTCCGGGCGCTGGGTGAAGCCGGACGAGTAGACGCGGCGGAACAGGTTTTCGAGATCGTGCGGGTCGCGGCCGACGAGGTAGCGTTCGGCCATGTCCTCGATCATCCTGGCGGTGACATGCGCCGAGAAGGTGGCGTTGTAGGCTTCGCCATAGCCGACGACGCCGCCATCGGTGGTGAGCTTGACGAAGATGAAATACTTGCCGCCGATGCCGGGCGGCGGGTTGCCGACAACCCAGGTCTTGACGTCGGTGATTTTCATTTCTGATCCTCCAGAACCAGCTCGGCGCCTTTCCATCCGGTCAGGATCGAGGCGGCGTTGGTGTTGCCCGTGATGTTGTCGGGGAAAATCGAAGCGTCGATGACGCGCAGGCCCTCGAGCCCGTGCACCCGAAGCCGTGGATCGACGACGGCGCGCGCGGCGTCCGGCCCCATGCTGCAGGTCGAGACCGGGTGGTAGACCGTGCCCGAGCGCTTCCTGAAATCCTGGATGAGGTCGGCGTCCGATTGGATCGAGGGACCAGGCAGCACCTCTTCCTCGATGATCTCGGCCATGGCCGGCATCGCGGCGATCCTGCGCACGAACTTCACCGCGGCCAGCATCTCGTCGACATCGGCATTGGTCGAATAGGCGTTGGCCGTGATCCTCGGATAGTCGCGCGGATTGTTTGAGCGGATCATGATCTCGCCGCGGCTCGACGGGCGGCAGTTGGACAGGCCGATCGAGAAACCCGGCCAGGGGTCGGGCGTCAGGATCGGACGTTCGCCGCTCTTCGGGATGACGGTCGAGAAGGCCTGGAAATAAAGCTGCATGTTCGGCCGCGCCATCGACGGATCGGTGCGGAAGAAGCCGCCGGCATTGTTCATCGACAGCGACAGCGGACCGGAGCGCAAGAGGATGTATTGCATGCCGACGAGCAGCTTGCCCCACCAGGGCCGCAGGATCTGGTTCAGCGTCGGCAGCTTGCCTTTGAACGTGTAGTTGATGCCGACATGGTCCTGCAGGTTGGCGCCGACATTGTCGTTGGCGTGGACAACCGGGATCCCCAGATTGCCAAGCAGCGCCTCGGGGCCGACGCCGGACAGCTGCAGCAACTGCGGCGAGTTGATCGAGCCGCCCGAGAGGATCACCTCGCGGCCGGCGCTCGCGGTTTTCTTCGTGCCGTTCTGTTCATATTCGACGCCGACGGCGCGCTTGCCCTCGAACAGGATTCTTGTCGCCAGTGCGTTGGTCTCGACGCGAACGTTGGAGCGTGTCATCGCCGGGCGCAGGAAGGCGCGGGCGGCAGACATGCGGCGGCCGTTCCTGGTCGTGATCTGGTAGACGCCGACGCCTTCCTGGAAGGCGCCGTTGAAGTCCGGATTGAAGGGCAGCCCGGCCTGCTCGGCGGCGGCGAGATAGCGCTTGGTCAGCGGGTGCACCGCGCGCGAACAATCGGTGATATGCAGCGGTCCGCCGACGCCGCGCCATTGGTCGGCGCCGGCCGCATTGTCCTCCATCGCCTTGAAGGAGGGCAGCAGATCGTCATAGCCCCAGCCCGGATTGCCGGCGGCCGCCCAGGCGTCGAAATCCTCGCGCGCGCCGCGGATGAAGACCATGGCGTTGATCGAGCTCGAGCCGCCGAGCAGCTTGCCGCGCGGCCAGTGGTCGGCATTTCCGGCGAGACCGGGATCCGGCTCGGCCTTGTAGTTCCAGTTGACGGCCGGGTCGAAGAAGGTCTTGCCGTAGCCGAGCGGCATCTGGACGTAGAACCTTTGATCGGTCCCGCCGGCCTCCAGCACCAGCACCGAGAAGCGGCCCGAAGCCGACAATTTGTCGGCCACGACCGAACCGGCTGAGCCGGAGCCGACGATGATGAAATCATAAGTCTGCATGATAGGCGGGCGCGCTCCGAAATTCGCGGCCTAGCCTAGACATTGCCGGTTCACGTCGTCGCCGGACCTTCCGGCATGGCTTGTGAAAAAAGCGACTGCTCCGGCGGCGCAGTTTTCGCTTTCAGCAGAGCTTGCGACATCGCAATCGCATTGGTACGGGTTCAGGAAAGCAGCGGCTGAAGGAGTTTCCTATGGTGCATTACGCGGACGGAAAACCTCTTGGCGATCTCACGCTGCGCACGCTCGCCATGCCGTCCGACGCCAATGCCGCCGGCGACATCTTCGGCGGCTGGGTGATGGCGCAGATGGACCTTGCCTGCGGCATCCGCGCCGCCGAGCGCGCCAAGGGCCGGGTGGTCACCGCCGCGGTCAAGGAGATGTCCTTCGCCAAGCCGATGAAGATCGGCGACACGCTATGCATCTACACCCATGTCGAGCGCGTCGGCCGCACCTCGATGGTGCTCAAGGTCGAGGCCTGGGCGCAGCGCTACCTTTCCGACCTGATGGAGAAGGTCACCCATGCCGATTTCGTCATGGTGGCGCTCGACGGCGAAGGCAAGCCGAAGCCGGTTCCGGCCGAGAGCTGACGGGTCTCCGATTCTCCCCAGGCTTGCCGTTTTGTAACGACGCCCGCGCGGCAGATGCGCTCCGCGACATCCAATGGTTGCCTTCGCGCCCCAGTTAGTGGTCGCGCGAGGGGAAAACAATGCGTCAACACATGCTGAACGGCTGGCTCGTGGCCGCCCTTATTGCTCTGGTCTGCCTGCTCGGCGTTACAGCCTATGTGGAGATCAGCAAAGACCTTCCACGCGTTGCCTGCGTGAGGGACCCGAAGGCGATCGACAAGAAGGACGCGCAGCACGAGAACTGCTCGACACCATGCTGCACCACTACCGCTGCAAGCGCCTGATCGGTGGCCGCCTAAAGACAGTCATCCTTGTCGAGACGGTTACGCGGACACAACTGCGAGGCTAGCTGGAGAGCCGCAGCAAATCCGATCAAAGCCGGAGGCACGACAGGCCCGGCGCCGAGCGACACGGGTTGTTCAATGGTTCGCAAACCTTTGAACCAAAAAGGGGTTCAGGCTTGCTGGCTGTCGAATTTCGCTCTCGCTTCGCGGACCCGATTTGTGTTCTTGCGCGCCCATTCGCCCAGAGCGCCGACCGGCACGAGCAGCTCATGACCGAGCTCGGTCAGCTCGTAATCGACACGCGGCGGAATGGTCGGAAACACTTTTCGCGTCACGAACCCATCGCGTTCCAGACCGCGCAAGGTGGTGGTCAGCATTTTTTGCGAAATGCCGCCGACGGCGGCGCGCAATTCGTTGAAGCGCATCGCGCCGTCACCCAGCTTGCCGACCACGAGCACGGTCCATTTATCGCCGACCCGCTGCAGGATTTCCGACACGGCACGGCAGTCTTCGGTGATATGCGGGTGCCTCAGTAACATAAACGTGCCCCCTTGCGCGCTGGTTTGTCAGTATCACATATAGCGCCGGTATCCAAACGATACCAGAAATTCCCGCAAGGAGAGCCCCTTATGTCCAAGCCCAAAATCGCCATCGTCGTCGGTTCGACGCGCGCCGCCCGCTTCGCCGACGTGCCGACGCAGTGGATCGCCAAGATCGCCAAGGCTCATGCCGACATCGACGTCGAGATCGTCGATCTGCGCGACTGGCCGCTGCCCTTCTTCGACGAGGTCGCATCCTCCGCCTGGGCGCCGTCGCAGAACGAAGTGGCGCAGCGCTGGCAGAAGAAGGTCGCCGAGTTCGACGGCTTCATCTTCACCGCCGCCGAATACAATCACGCTCCGACCGGTGTCTTGAAGAACGCCATCGACTACGCCGCCAATGAATGGAACAAGAAGCCGGCCGGCTTTGTCGGCTACGGCTCGGTCGGCGGCGCGCGCGCGGTCGAACAGCTCCGCCTGATCGCCGTCGAGCTGCAGATGGCGCCGGTCAAGTCGGCCGTCCATATCGCCTGGGGCGATTTCCTTGCGGTGCGCCAGGGCGAGAAGAAGCTCGAGGACATCGAGCATCTGAACCAGGCCGCCGCCGCGCTGGTCAACGACGTCGCCTGGTGGGCCAAGGTGCTGAAGGCGGCCCGCGCCGCCGATGCGATCGCCGGCGAAGCCCAGGCCGCTTAAAGCGCCTGCGAAAAATCATCCTCCCGAAGGGCGGCGCTTGCGTCGCCCTTTTTGTTTGCAGCAACGGCTCGTGCAAGTTCGTTCGCGCCGGCTCGATATGCAGCGCCGGCGCGTCCGATCATACTGACTTGCATAATGCAATCGACTTGGCTATATCTAACTTTCATTTTGAAAGTGAGTCACGAGAATGGTTGCCAGGACGAGCTTCGAAACGCGCCCATGCCCCATCGCGCGCAGCCTCGACGAGGTCGGCGAGTGGTGGAGCATCCTGTTGCTGCGCGACGCCTTCCAGGGCCTTACCCGCTTCGACCAGTTCCAGAAGAGCCTTGATATCGCGCCCAACATGCTGACGCGGCGGCTGAATAGCCTGGTCGAGCGCGGGCTGTTCGAGAAGCGCGCCTACTGCGAGCGGCCGCTGCGCCATGAATATGTGCTGACGGCCAAGGGCCGCGATTTCCGGCCGGTGCTGCTTACGCTGCTTGCCTGGGGCAACCGGCACCTGGCGCCCGAGGGCCCGAGCCTTGTCGTGGTCGACACGGCGGACGGGCGCTGGGCCGATCCGGTCCTGGTCGACAAGGAGACCGGCAGGCAACTCGACAGCGGCGGCTTCGCCTTGGCCACCGGGCCGAGGGCCAGTGATCGCATGCGGCGGCACTATCGCTTCAGCAGCCAAGGGCCGGGCCTCCCGCTGATCGAGAACGGCGGCCAGGAAGAGGCGCGAAGCAGATGAACAAGGCTCTTTCCCCGGCCGAGTTGCAGGCCTCCGTCGTTGAAGCCCCGAAGCCGGCGAGGAAGCGGCGCAAGCCGCTGCTGCTCGGGGCAGCCCTGATCGCTATCGCTGCCGCCGGTTGGTTTGGCGCCGAGTGGTGGCAGGCCAACCGCTTCATGGTAACGACCGACGACGGCTATGTGGGCGGCAATGTCACGCCGCTGGCGCCGCGCGTCGCCGGCCATATCGACCAGGTGCTCGTCGAGGACAATCAGCATGTCAGCGCCGGCCAGCCGGTCATCCGCATCGACGACAGGCCGTTCAAGGCGGCGCTGGAACGCGCGCAGGCATCGGTGCAGCAGAAGCAGTCGGCGCTCGACAATCTGCGTGCTCAAATCTCACTGCAGAACTCGCTGATCGAGCAGGCCAGCGCCGATCTCGAGGCGAAGAGCGCCGCCGCTCTCTTCACGGCGCAGGATGCCAAGCGCTACGCGGTGCTCGCCAGCGCCAGGACCGGCTCGCAGCAGGATGCCCAGAAGAGCGCCGCGGCCGACGGCCAGGCGCAGGCCTCCGTCGCCGCCGCGCGGGCCGCGCTTGCGGCGTCGAGGCAACAACTCGACGTCCTCAACACCCAGATTTCGGAAGCGACGGCGGAAGTCGCGGCGGCCAAGGCGGATCTCGACACCGCCCGGCTCGACCTCGGCTTCACGGAAATCCGCTCGCCGATCGACGGCATCGTCGGCAACAGGCTGGCGCAGGTCGGCACCTATGTCTCGCCGGGCAGCTATCTGCTGACCATCGTTCCCGCCTCGGGCCTATGGGTCGACGCCAATTTCAAGGAAGACCAGTTGCGGGCGATGGCCGACGGGCAGGCCGCTACCGTCTATGCCGATATCGCTCCCGACCAGCCGCTCAAGGGCCATGTCACCAGCCTGGGGCCGGCCACGGGGGCGATCTTCAGCGTCATCCCGCCGCAGAACGCGACCGGCAATTTCACCAAGATCGTGCAGCGGGTGCCGGTGAGGATCGCGATCGATGCCGACCAGGCGGGCAAGGTGGCGCTGCGGCCAGGCCTGTCCACCGTCGTCACCGTCGATACCGGATCGCATTGAGGGCGCCATGTCAGCGCCGGCCGCCCCGCAATCCTTCCTCGCCAGCATCCTGCCATTCATGGTGATGTGCGTGGGGATGTTCATCGCGCTGCTCGACATCCAGATCGTCGCCTCCTCGCTGCAGGATATCGGCGGCGGCCTGTCGGCCGCGCAGGACCAGATCGGCTGGGTCCAGACCTCCTATCTGGTGGCGGAGATCATCGTCATCCCGCTGTCGGGCTGGCTGACGCGGGTGTTTTCAACGCGCTGGCTTTTCACCATCTCAGCGGCCGGCTTCACGCTTGCCAGCATGCTGTGCGGCTTTGCCTGGAACATCGAAAGCATGATCGTGTTCCGGGCGCTGCAGGGGCTGCTCGGCGCCTCGATGATCCCGACGGTGTTCACCTCGTCCTTCCACTATTTCCAGGGCCCGAGGCGCCTCTATGCCGCCGCCGTCGTCGGCAGCATCGCCTCGATCGCGCCGACGCTAGGGCCAGTCATCGGCGGCTGGATCACCGACACGTTGAACTGGCACTGGCTGTTCTACGTCAATGTCATCCCCGGGGCGGTCATCACCGTGCTCGTCGCGCTGCTGGTCAAGATTGACAAGGGTGATCTGTCGTTGCTGAAGGGCGCGGACTATATCGGCATGGCGCTGATGGCGGTCAGCCTTGGCACGGCGGAATATGTGCTGGAGGAAGGCTCGCGCTGGAACTGGTTCGACGACGCCACGATCCGCAACGGCGCCGTCGTCGCCGTGGTCACGCTCATCCTGTTCGTCGTCCGCAGCCTGACCTATTCGCAGCCGGTGGTCGACTTCCGCGCCTTCGGCAACCGCAATTTCGCCATCGGCTGCTTTTTGTCCTTCATCACCGGCATCGGCATCTTCGCCACGATCTATCTTACGCCGCTGTTTCTCGGTTATGTGCGGGGCTACAACGCGTTCGAGACGGGGCTGGCGGTGTTCTCCACCGGCGTTGCCTCGATGGTAGGCGTTCCGGTATACATCTTCCTCGCCAAGCGCTTCGACACGCGCTGGCTGGTGATGTTCGGGCTGGCCTCCTTCGGCGCCTCGATGTGGAGTTTTTCCGCCATCACCAGCCAGTGGGGCTCGGCCGAGCTTCTCCTGCCGCAGATCTTTCGCGGTTTCCCACAGGTCTTCGCCGTCGCGCCCAGCGTCAATCTCGGGCTCGGCAGCCTGCCACCGGAACGGCTGAAATATGCCAGCGGCCTGTTCAACACCATGCGCAATCTGGGTGGCGCGGTCGGCATCGCGATTTGCGGCGCGATCCTCAACAACCGCACCAACTTCCATTTCCTGACGATCGCTTCGCATCTGACGCCGCAGAACGAAGCGGCCATGCGCCTCGTCGACAACGTCGCGCAGCGCTATGGACAGCTGCCCGGCGCCGTCGACGACGGCCATGCCGCGGCGCTGAAGCAGCTCTGGCAGCTCGCTTATCGCGAGGCTTCCACCATGGCCTATGCGGACGCGTTCCTGGTCATCATGGTGGCGTTCGTCATCGCCACGGCGCTGGTGCCGTTCCTGCGCAACGTGACGCCGAAGGCGCCGCCGCCGGATGCGCATTGAGGGGTGCGCGGTTCGCGGCGACGCAGTTTACCGCGACCCCGCCCCAAACCAGCGGATAAAGGCAGCATCCTTGCCGGTGATGTCCTTCACCGCTTTCAGCAACGCCTCGTGCAGGGTTTGCATGGAGCGGTAGTGATCGCATTGCGTCGATATCAACGGGGCCACAATACTGCGATGCAGCTCTCCCGCCGCCATCAGGAACCGCTCAAGCTCCGACTCCGATAATTGCTTTGCCTTGTTGCGACGAACCACCGCGACCTCCTGCGAGAATCGCCCCACCAAGGATTAAATTCCTATACGCGTCGGAAAGTTTCCAGCGACCGCTGGTTGCCTTTTTCGGCCTATTGCCGCCAGCCTACCACTTCACGCTGAAGCCTACCGAGCCGCCGAAGGCATGACTGTCGCCGAAATCCTCCAGGCTGGTGCGCGCCAGCAGCTCGCCATGGACGGAATAGTGATCGTCGGCCCAGCTCAGCGAGCCGCCGACGCCGAGGCCGCCCCAAAGCTGCTGCGGCTTGCTGGTCAGCCTGGTGCCCGAGACGTCGACATCGGTGCCGTCGAGGAAGTCATAATAGAGATTGGCGATGCCATAGACATGTGAGCGGCTGGTCTGGCCCGCGCTGCCCTTCCACTCGCTTTCATAGTCGGCGGAGAGGCCGAGGCGGCCGATCAGGCTGTCGCTGCTGCCGTTGGAGACCAGCGCGCCGTAAGGATCGGTGAAACTGTCGAAGGCGACCGAGGCATAGGAGAGCTGGGCCTGCGGCGTCAGCGACCAGTTGCCATGAAGCGCGATCTTCTGCCCGGCCTCGATGCCGAGGCCGTAGCCGAAGCCGTTGTTGCCGTCGGCGAGCTTCCTGCCGAGCGTCGCGGAGGACAGATCGCTGTCGAACCAGGTGAGCTCGGCCTGGGTGTCGACATAAAAACCGTTCTTGCCGTACCAGGTCAGCGTGCCGCCGAAGCCGTAGCCGGTTGCGTCGATCGAGCCGGTGCCGAAGGACGAGGAGACGTCCGATTTTACCGTGCCGTAGTGGACGGTGAGACCGCCGACCAGCATGCCGGAGGCAGTCTCGGAAAGCAGCATGTCGAGACCAGCCTGCAGCCGCCACAGATCGGCGTCATAATCGGTGCCGGTGGTGCTCGTGCCCGGCTCGAATTCGCTGTGCGAGGCCTCGATGCGCCCCCAGATCGGGTTGCCGCGCTGGGTGCCTGCCGCCGATTGCGCCTCGCCGCCCCACGAGCGGTTGCCGATGCGCTGCTGCAGCGTGCCGAGCTGGGTGAAGCTCTGCAGCACGCCGGCATAGGCCTCGTAGACCGGCACGGCGGGTGAATAGAGCGGCGAGGTCGGGCCGCCCGGATCGACGGGATTGATCAGCGCCGAGCGCAGATACCAGTCGCCGTCGGCCGGCGTGCTGACGCCGTTATGGTAGAGCCGATAGGCATAGGCGCCGGCGACCACCGCCTGGTCGCCCTGGAAGACGTAGTCGCCCTGCAGGTTGAAGGTGCCGGCGGAGACGCCGCCGACATCGACGATCTTGATGCCGTTGACGGTCTGCGCGCCGGCGCCGCCAAGGCCGATCACCTTGACGTTGGCGGTTCCGGAAGTGTTGCCGGTGATGATGAGCTTGTCGGTGGAAGATGCATCGCCGTCGAGGATCGCTTCGATCTCGACTGTGCCGCCGGCGCCAACGAAATTGCCCTGGATGGTCAATTGGCCGATCGAGTTGCCGGGCGCGATGACGCCGCCGGTCTGCAGCGTCGTCGACCCCACCGTGCCGTTGCCGCCGAGAGCGCCGCCATTGAGGATGGTCACCGCGGAGTTGGCAAGCGAGCCGTTGACCGAGAGCTTGCCGGCCCCGATCGTGGTTGCGCCGCTCAGCGTGTTGATGCCGGTGAGGTTGAGGTTGCCGCTCCCCGTCTTGGCCAGCGTGCCGGTGCCGGAGATAACGCCGGAGAAGATCGCATCGGCCGGCTGGTTGAAGACCAGGGCCGCGTTGTCAAGGATATCGCCGGTGCCGAAGCTCGTTGCCTGGCCGATCAGCGTGCCGGTCGAGATCGTCGTGCCGCCGCTGTAGGTGTTCGTGCCGGAAAGCACGAGCGTGCCGGTATCGGTCTTCACCAGGCCGCCGGTTCCGGCGATCGCAGCGGCGATGGTCGCCGTCACGCCGGCGTCGGTCCTGATCATCGTGGCGGCGGTGTTGGTGGTGAGCGTGTCGCCGTCGATCACATAGCCGTTGGTCATGAACTGCATGCCGGTGAAGCCGACCGTGCCGGCGGAATCATCCACCGTGACGGTGCCGGCCTGACCGGCGAACACCGCGAAATCCTGACCCCACTTGCCTTTGATCGCGCCGTCGGCTTCCGTCCAGTTGCGGTTCGTCGCATCCCACACGCCGTCACCGCCGTCGATCACGCCGTTGTCGTGCAGCCCCGTATTGCCGCCATCCCAGAAGCCCAGCGTCACGCCGGCGCTGGAGATCAGGTTCACCTCACCGGCGATGCTGGTCTGGATGAAGAGATCGCTCGCGGAGACGGGCGTGGTCCCGAACTCAAGCCCGTTGTCCGTCAACGCACCGCCGTAATTCATGAGCCGGTAGACGCCGGGGCCGAAGCCGCCGACATCGGTGATGTTCAGCGTGCCGTCGAGGGTGAGATCACCGTTGACCACGATCAAGTCGTTGACGCCGCTGCCGACCGTCCCGGGAGTGCCGAGCTCGTAGTCGAGTTTCGCGCTTGCGTTGAGCGTCAGCGAGCCGACCGTGAGCGTGCCGGGGCTGTCGCCCGGCGCGATGGTGCCATCTACCGTCACCGGCCCCGCGATGGTTCCCACGCCCGACAGGGTGCCGGAACTGCCGACGCTGACGGCGGTATTTCCAAGCGAGCCATCGACGCGCAGCCTGCCTGCGTCGACCGTCGTCGCGCCGGTATAGGTGTTCGTACCGGAGAGCGTGAGCGTGCCGGTGCCCAGCTTGGCAAGAGAGCCGCCGGCGCCTGAGATCGAGCCGGAGAACGCGGTGCTGGCGTCGCCCCCGATCGCCAGTTTCCTGTCGCCGAGAGCGACATTGCCGGCGCCCGACAAGGACCCGATCGTCTCGTCATCGCTGTCAATGCCCGTGATGCCAGAGGAGATGGAGGGCCGCGCGAGCGACAGCGTGGCGCCGGCCGCCACTGTCACGGCCGAGGCGTCGGGAATGGAGTCGATGCCCGTACCGACCGCATAGAGCGTGCCGCCCAGGATTTGTGTCGCGCCCTGGTAGCTGTTGTTGCCGGCCAGAACCTGTCGGTAGGCGCCGTTCTTGACGAAGCCGCCGGTTCCGCTGATGCCGCCGTAGAACAGCGCGATCGTGTTGGCGAAATTCGTGCTGGTGGTGAGGTCGCCGACAAGCTCCACCGTGCCGGCATCGCCAGACAGTGTGCCGATGGTCTCGTCGTCGAGGACGCGGAACACACCGGCTTGCGCAATCACCGCAGACTGGTCGCCGATGGCGTTGCCGCCCTTGGCCTCGAGGGTCCCGCCCAGAATCCGCGTGCCGCCGGTATAGCTGTTGTTGCCCGATAAGGTCAGCGTGCCGGCGCCGGTCTTGGTGAGAAGGCCGCTGCCGCTGATGGTACCCGTCAAGCCAAGGTTGGCATCAGTCTGGACCGTGCCATTGTCGGTCAGGGCGACATTGCGGCTGCTGGTGAAGGCGGACGTCGTCTGCAGCGTGCCGCCATTGAAGGTCAGGCCGCCGGAAGCGGCGCCGAGATTGGTGTCGGCGGAGACCGACAGCGTGCCATCGCTCAGTGTCCACGGCGTGACCGCGGATGTCGTTCCCGTCAAAGTCCAAGTGCCGGTGCCGGTCTTCTGATAGAGTCCGAACCCGTCATATTTGGCGCCGGGGCCGAGTTGAGAAACGTCGAATGAGCCGTCAGCGCTGCCACCGAGGTTGAACGTATCGGCGGCACTGAAAGCTTTCACGTTGCCAGCAATGTTCGAGGTCGACCAGATCTCGAGCGAGTTGACCCCGCCGGTAAACTGAATTGCCTGACCAGCGAGGCCGCCACCTGATCCCCCTGCGCCACCGGTGATGGTGCCGCCATTGATGACCGCGATCCCCGCGCCCTTGATGCCGGCACCTCCGTCGCCCGGCGCCAAGAGCCCCGTGCCCCCGGCACCGCCGGCGATTGTCCCGTCCGCTTCATTGATGACGGTTCCGCCAGAAAGCAATTGCACGCCGGCACCGCCATCGCCGCCGGCGCCTCCGGAAGTACCAAAACTGTTACCGCCGACGCCGCCGGTCAGGGTGCCGCTGTTGGTAACCGTGCCGCCTACGGTCAGCACGATTGCCGCTGCGCCGCCACCGCCACCGCCGATGACGGTGATACCGCCCGCGCCGCCGGTAACATGGCCGCCGACATCCACGGTCACGTCGGCGTTTGAAAATATGCCGACGCCGCCGCCGCCCGCGCCGCCGCTTCTTGAGGGAGTCCCAGTGTTACCGGGACCTCCTCCGGTGCCGCCAGTTACCATTCCGGCACCCGCGACGGTGACATCGGCTGTGGCCGAGATGCCCACACCGCCGCCGCCGTGCCCACCGGGTGTGGTGGTTGCACCCGCTTGACCTAGTCCGCCTGTCCCACCAGTGACGGTGCCGGATATGGTGGTGATAGTTGTAACAGACTGACCAGTAGCACCGGTGATGCCGGTAGTGCCTCTTGGTCTGCCGGCAACGGTCACACTCGCCCCACCCGGCGCACCGTTGCCGGTGGTAAGATCCACCCCGCCACCGCCGCCGCCGCTGCTGGTAGCGGAAGAATCCGCGTCCTGTCCCGTCGCTCCTGCAAGCGACCCATCGGCGCCGCCAACGCCAAATCCCCCGGTCGTGTTTTTGCCGTTGCCGCCATCAGCCAGGGCAGGCGCCGTGCCGAGTGCCACGGCGATAAGTGCTGCGAGCGAAACACCGGCACGAAGCGCAGCTGCGCCTGCCTTTCCGCCAGACGGAATACCATGAACGCTGCCGCCCGCCCTCATTGAACCGTGCCCCTGAATCCGTTGCCCGCCACGCCGGATCGCCCGCACGGCGCACCGACCAAATCGCCGAGAGGTTAACTTGGCGTTTGATTCCTGTCCCGAAGTTGAATTGTCGATTATCGATATATTGAGCACCGTTACTTAAAGGCAACATTAGGTATTTGGAATGTAAGAAGCATAAATATAAGCTTTTACTTTAATATGACTGGAGCGGAGGGTGGGCGGCGCTTGCGGGCCACGCGCCGAGGCCAATCAAACGGAACCGCGTTCAAGCTCCGCCGACAACAGGACAGGGTCGGAGACGCCGCGGCCGAAAAGCGCCATCACCTTGACCGCGATGCGTTCGCGTTCATCCTCGTCGGCAACGTGCTGCCTTGCGCAGTAGTCGTTCAAGACTTTTATGAGAACGTCGAGCTCCGGCGGAATCCGCCACACCGCATGCTGGGTAGTGTCTCGGTTTGAATTTCGGAAAATTCCGACCGCGTTTGAACGCCACGCCAAAAGTGCCTATGCTTAGCGCTATGGATCCTCAAATGATAAAGCGGCACCTGGCACAAGCGGAGCAGCATGTGGCTGAAGGCGAGAAGCACCTTATCCGCCAGCGCGAACTAATCGCCAAACTCGAACGCGATGGTCATGATACTAAGGAAGCGACTGCGTTTTTGGAGCAGCTTGAGGAGATGCAGGGGATGCACGTCGCCGACAGGGATAGATTGAAGAACGAACTCCGCAATGCCGACAGGACCTAACGGCCAGAAGCGACCCACGATGTGATCGGCAACGCAGTCCGCGTCATGCGCATTGCCGGCAAGACGCGCCTGGAACGCGTTGCACCGAAGCCCGGCAAGCGTGGACCCGACAAAAAGCGCGCCTCACCAGCTTGAAAATTGGCCTTGAAAAACGAGCCTTCGGAGCCTTATAAAAATTGACGTTTCCCATGGCTTCTCTGGAGAGAGCTGCGATGGATAACGTGCCGTGCAACGAAGCGAAGCAGAACGCCGTGGAAGTGGTCGAGGCCTGTGGCGAATGGTTCGTCCACGTCATCGAAAACGGCAAAGATACAATCACCAATTTCGAACTCGAGGCATATGCGCTCAGCTACGCGGAGGGGCAGCGCATTCGCTTGGGAATTGAGAGGATCGCGCGCATCTAAAGCGCGTCGCGATCGTTCGGATTCGCTCCATGCGCTTTAGGTTTTTGATTTTACGCATGTCCTTATCCCGAAACCGGTTCCCACTTTCGGGAGACATGCTTTAGTTGGCTCTTCGGGGCCAACGGCCCGGCCCGCAAATCCTGTGTCACCTTGATAAGCGGGCCGGGTCGCCTTGTGTTCCGAGCTGGGTCGAATTTCAAACTGAGACATTACCTATTCTTCTTCAGTAGCCGCGCCTCCCGAAGAAGCGAACTGGCGTCGATGCCGATCAAGTCGACGAGGTCGCGGGCCTGGGCCTCGGTGATGCCGGTTTCCTTCATGAGAAAGCGGACCCGGAATTCCTTCTCCGCCTTCAATCGCTCGTCGCGTTCGTGCTTGCTCTCGGCCATGGATTTTTCCCCATGACCCGAAACCGCAAGTCGACGCTAAGGTTCCGCTCAGCGCGCCACGGGCCGATGCCCGTCGGGCAGGCGGGTGGCGATCAGCTTGTCGATGCGCCGGCCGTCGAGGTCGACCACCTCGAAACGCCAGCCTTGCGCGTCGACGCACTCGCCGGTCGTCGGCAGGTGGTGGAGATGCGACAGCACATAGCCGGCGACGGTCTCGTAGTCGCGGTTCTCCGGCAGGTCGATGCCCAGCACCTCGGCCATCTCGTCGGCCTGCATGTAGCCCGCGAGCAGCCAGGAGCCGTCGTCGCGCTTGACGGCGTTCTCCTCCTCGCCGGCCTCGAGGTCGGAGCGGAACACGCCGGTGATCGCTTCGAGGATGTCGGCCGGCGTGACGATGCCTTCGAAATGGCCGTACTCATCATGCACCAGTGCCATCGGCACATCCGATTCCCGGAGCTTCTGCAGCACGTCGAGCGCGTCGGCCTGGTCATGCACGATGGGTGCGGCGCGCACGTGCTGGCGCGGATCCAGCACCCTGCCGGCGAGAAGGGCGGCCAGCACGTCGCGCGTCTGGATGACGCCGACCGTGGCGTCGACATTGCCGTCGCCGACCGGCAATCGCGAGTGCTGCGTTTCCATCAGAAGCTTTCGGGTCACCGTCTCGTCGGATTGCAGGTTGAGCCAGTCGACCTCCGTGCGCGGCGTCATCACGGCGCGCACGGCGCGGTCGCCGAGCCGCATCACGCCGGCGATCATGCGGCGCTCGTCGGATTCGATGGTGCCATGGTGCTCGGCCTCGGCGACCAGCATCTTGATCTCCTCGTCAGTGACCTTCTCTTCCGCTTCGCCGGCCTGGCCGAGCAGCCACAGCACGGCGCGGCCGGAGAGGTCGAGCAGGAAGACCAGCGGCGCCGAGACGGTGGCGAGGATCGTCATTGCCGGCGCGGCCCTGACCGCGACGCGTTCCGGGTCCTTGAGCGCGATCTGCTTCGGCACCAGCTCGCCGACGATCAGCGAGGCATAGGTGATCAAGGCGACGACGATGCCGACACCGACGGGGTCGGCGATGTTTTCGCGGATGCCGGTCGACGCCAGATATTGCGCCAGCCGCTCACCAAGCGTCGCGCCCGAGAACGCGCCTGAGAGAACGCCCACCAGGGTGATGCCGATCTGCACCGAGGACAGGAACTTGCCGGGGTTCGAGCCCAGCGCCAGCGCGCGGCCGGCACCCTTGATGTTGCGGTCGATCATCGCCTTGAGGCGGGCGGGCCGCGACGAGACGATGGCAAGCTCCGACATCGACAAAAGGCCGTTCACCAAGATGAGGACGGCAACGACGGCGATTTCAACGTAAAGCATGGGCGGTCAATAGCATTGCTGCAGCGCATTCGAAAATAGCCTGCCGGTATTTTTGGAAGATGACAGGCGCAATGTTCAGGCGGCATCCCAAAGCGGCGCCGCGAAATGCCCGACAAGCGCGTCGATGACCACGCGAACCTTCGGCGTCAGCGCGCGCGTGAGGGGCCACACGGCATGGACGACGATGCGCTCCACCAAATGGTCGGGCAGGACCATTTCGAGCGCGCCGCGCCGCAGGCTCTGGCCGGCAAGCCAGGTCGGCAGGAAGGCGATGCCGCAGCCGGCGAGCGCGGCGTCCAGCATCGGCTCGCCGTGGCCGAGCACAAGCCGCGCCTTGGGCACGAAGGCGGCGAGACGGCCGGCGCTGTCGCGGATGGCCAAGGGTCGGACGACGCCTTCGCGTCCATAGCCGATGACGCTGTGCCGGGCGAGGTCTTCGATGGATTGCGGCCGGCCATGCCGCTCGAGATAGGCTGGGGACGCGCAGATCGCCGAGCGCTGGGCATAGATGCGGCGCGCCGCAAGCGACGATGAATCGTCGAGGTCGCCCATCCGCACGGCCAGGTCGATGCCTTCCTCGATCAGGTCGACGCGCCGGTCGTTGAAGGAGATCTCGATCATCAGGTCCGGGAACCGATTGGAGATGTCGAACAGCACCGGCGCGACGCAGCGTCGGCCGAAGGCGAGCGGTATATCGACCCGAAGCTTGCCCGACGGGACCTGCCGGCGCGAGGCGAGCAAGGCTTGGCCGGCCTCGATCTCGGCAAGCGCCCGCGCGCAGGATTCGTAGTAGCTCATGCCTTCGCTGGTCGGGCTGAGGCTGCGCGTGGTGCGGTTGAGCAGGCGCACACCCAGCCGCTGCTCCAGTTGCGCGACCGACTTGCCGATCGTCGACTTCGTCACATGCAGCCGCGCGCCGGCGCCGGTGAAGCTGCCGGCTTCGACGGTGTTGACGAATGCGACGACGCCCTGGAGGTCAGCCGGGTCCATATCGAATTCCCTATTGTAGATTTCAGCTCTTCAATTTGTTGCCGAATATCCCGCATCGGAGCACTATTTTCCATAGTCGGATCGCATAAATCTCTCGCGCACCATCAACCAAGGCGTGACGCATGAGCACCGACAGCAACAGATCCTGGCAGATGAGCGGGTTCGGCCTTTCGAATCTGCGGCCGGTGGAAGGCAAGATCCCCGATCCAGGTCCGCACGAGCTTCTGGTGCGGACGAAAGCCGTCTCGCTGAATTACAAGGACAAGATGATCGTGGACGGCGTGCTCATCCCCGACCTGTCCTTCCCATTCGTGCCGACCTCGGACGCCGTGGGCGAGGTCGTGGCGGTCGGCGGCGCCGTGAGCCGCTTCAAGGTCGGACAGCGGGTGCTGGGACAGGTGATCGCCGACTGGCCGGATGGCGACGCGCCGGCCGTGCTCCACCAGCACACGCTGGGCTCCTCGCTTCCAGGCGTGCTGTCCCAGCATGTCGTCTTCCGCGAGGACGCGGCGGTGCCGGCGCCGGTCTCGCTGAGCGATGTCGAGGCCGCAACGCTGCCGATCGCGGCGCTGACCGCCTGGTTCGCGATGGCGGAGGCGACAAGGCCGGTGCCAGGCCAGACCATCCTTATCCAGGGCACGGGCGGCGTGTCGCTGTTTGCGCTGCAATTCGCCGCCGCCTTCGGCTTGCGCGCGATCGTCACGTCGAGCAGCGACGAGAAGCTGAAGCGCGCCAGGGACCTCGGCGCGTGGCAGACGATCAACCACCGCACCCAGCCGGCATGGGACGAGGCCGCTCGCGCCATGACGGACGGGCTTGGCGTGAACCATGTGCTGGAAATGGTCGGCGGCGACAATGCGCGCCGGTCGCTCAACGCCCTTGCCGCCGATGGCCGGCTATCCGTCATCGGCGTGCTCGGCGCGATGGAGATCAGCTTTCCGATCGTTCCGTTCATGCGCAACCGCATCGTGGTCCAGGGCATTTCCATTGGCCATCGACGCGCGTTCGAGCGCATGAACCAGGCAATAGAGGCGCTCGGCATCAGGCCGGTCATCGACAAGGTCTACGGCTTCGACGAGGTGCCCCAAGCGCTCCAGCATCTAGAAAAGGGACCGTTCGGCAAGATCGTGATCGCCACGAGCTGATGGCGCGTGGCGAGATCACTGCAGCGTCTTCAACACGCCGACCACGGCCATGCCGTCGGTGAAATAGGGATCGCCGCCGCCATTGCGTCCCGTCTTGGTGGCGCCGATTCCCGGTATCTCGCTGGTTGAGGTAAGCAGACCGGCGGCCTTCAGGTCGCCGATCAGGAAGTCGCGCTCGGCGTCGATGTCCGGACCGATATGGTGCGTAACGGCGCCCGTGTCGTGGCTGAGGCCGACTCCGCGATCGAAGCTCGCGGCGCCCAGCCAGAGCGGGCGGCCGTCGTCGCCGACCGCGTCCGTCACCCAGAAGCGGACATGGTGGCGCCGGTCGGCGCTGTCGCCGACCGTTCTCAAGCGTGCCGGACTGTCGCGGTTGCGGGATATCGAACCGGCCGAGCCGATCCGACGCTACGAGCGCGAGCATCCTGGCGAGATGATCCATATCGATATCAAGAAGCTCGGTCGTTTCGAGCGGTTTCTCGAAGGCCAGGTCCTGGGCGCGGCCTTCGAACAACAGGCGGCTCATCGGCGCATCGGGGTAGGGGCGGGAAAACAGCACACTTTCACCGATATCGATCGCGGTCCTGAGCGTGACCGCATCGGCCGTATCCCAACCCGCGACCGCGAAGGCGTGGACCACCTCCTTCTCGGTGCCGACAAGGCCGACATTGATTGGGTCGCCGGGAATGCCCTGCGGCGTATGCGTCACCATCTCGAAGGGCCGGGTACGAAAACCGCGCTCCCGCCAAGTCCAGAATTCCGGCGCGGCGACATAGGCGAGCGCGAGATAGAAGGCGCAAATAGCCGCAAGCCAGATCGCCGCTCGCCGCCTCAGGCTTCGCTTACCCACGACCAACCGCTCCCAAATCCTTGCGCGATCATTTTATGCGGTGTTGGCCGTTTTCGGGTAGAGCCGCCTCAGCGGCAGGCGCGGTAGCCGCTTTTGCGGTTCTTGATGTCGAAATGGAAATGGTTGCGGTGGTCGTAATTGTAGCCCGGGCCAAGCACCGTGGTGAAATATTCGCAGCCGTCGGCGCGCACATTGTTGAGGAAGCCACGGGTGCGGAAGGCGAACAGTCCGGGCTTGCGGACGTCGATGTCGTCGCCATTGTTGAGTTCGATGCTCATGACGTCGAGGGCGTTGCCCTTGCCGTGCTCCGACAACACACCTTCGCCGGCGATGTTGCGGCAGGAATAGCTCGAGCCCTGGTGGATCGCCTTGACGCCGGAGAAATAGCGCCAGCGGGCGGCCGGCTGCAGCTCGTGCTTGGTCCAGGCGGCGAAGGTGGCGGCCATGCTGCAGGTCAGTGTCGCGGCCGGCTTCATGGCGACGCTGCCGATCGCCGAGACTTTTACCGGGAAATCGATGCCGCACTGTCCCTCATGGATCGGCTGGACGTCCTGATAGACGACGCCCATCCGCTTCAGCTCGTTGCGGCAGTCGATCTCGCTGGCCGGCATCTGCTCGAGAGGCGACATCGGCTCGTCCATGCGCGGATAGGCGGCCTGGGTCATATAGGGGTTGGAGGGAACGAGGCGCTGCATGCCGGAATATTGCGGCGCGTCGGGCTGTGGCACGGCCGCCGTCTGGCTGCCGACATCGACGGCGGGCTGCAGCGCAAAGACGTCGCCCGTGGTACAGGCCGATATCGTCGCGATGGCGCCGGCGGCCAGCCCGGCGATCGCGATTCGCGCGCACTTGTTTCGTTGCGCCGCCATCAGCGCAGCGCCAAGTCTTCGAGCCATTGAAAGGCGTCCTTGTCCCCGAATGGCACAAGGTTAACCCTCAACAGTAAAGGAAAGATCAGCGCCGGCATTCATGCCTGGGGCGGAATTGCGGCGCTGTTCTTGCCGGGACGTGACCGAAACTTCCGGAATTGTGGCTATTGGCAGAAGGTGCCGCCGTGACGTCGCGGTTCCAGGTCGAGATGGAAATGCAGCGCGTGGTCGGCGTCGGCGCCCGGCCCAAGCACCGTCTTGAACGGTCCGCAGGCAGCCTTGCGCACTGCGTCGAGGAACTTCGCATCTTTTTCAGGAGGCGCCGGCCCGACCTCGATCCTGCTTCCGTCCGACAAGTTGAAGCTCGCAATATCGACCGCGTTGCCAAAGGCGTGTTCCGACAGTTTGCGGGTGCCGTTGCGCGGGCGGCAGACGAAGGCCGAGGCCTGGTTGACCGCCTTCAAATCGGCGCCGCGTTCGGCCTTTGCCGTGGGCTGGACGACATCGGCCATGAAGCGCGCCGTTGCCTCGGCCATCGGGCAATTGAGCTCGGTGCCGGGACTGACACTGATGGACTTGCCGAGCGTCTTCAAAACTATCGGATAGGGGATAGAGCAGCCGAT
Source organism: Mesorhizobium sp. M2A.F.Ca.ET.046.03.2.1 (assembly GCF_003952425.1). Taxonomy (NCBI): domain Bacteria; kingdom Pseudomonadati; phylum Pseudomonadota; class Alphaproteobacteria; order Hyphomicrobiales; family Phyllobacteriaceae; genus Mesorhizobium; species Mesorhizobium sp. M2A.F.Ca.ET.046.03.2.1. The sequence goes on from NZ_CP034449.1 coordinate 5,185,367, forward strand.
TTGCGCGTCGTGCTCGGCCTTGTGCTCCTCGAACTCGACGCCAAGCGTCCTTAGCCGCTCGCGACACGCGGTTTCCTCGGCCGGCATCTCGTCGGCCGGCACATCGGCCGAGCGGGGATCGGGAAGCATCTTTTCCTCGCCGGCATCGGCCGGTTTTTCCGGCGGTTGCGGCGCGGTTTCCGGCGGCTCCGGCTCCAGTTCGGCGGGTTTTTCGGTCGGCGTGGGGACAATCTCCGGCGTTTGCGGATCGGGCTCCGCCCGTGCCCCGGACTGAGCGCCCTTCGAGCGCGGCGGATGGGCGTCCCATTTCGGATGCGACTTCTCCTGGTTCAGGAAGTCGTCGTCGCTGTCGAGGCGGCTTTTGCCTTGCCCGGACTTCTGGGCGCGGTTTTCCATATCCTGAGGACGTGCCCCTGGCGCCGGTGTCGTTTGCGGCGTCTCCGGTACCGGAGCGGCGCTCTCGCTGGCTGGCGGCAGGTGTCTCTTGTGCCGGTGATGATGCTTGGCGGCCGTGGCCGGCGTTATCAGCAGGGCTGCCGCCGCCAAAGGCAACGCCAATCTGCACAATCCGGAAATGCTCAGCGTTGCCATCGCCCCGAAACGGCAATCGCGTCGCGAAGTTGCCTGTACCGCCGGCCTTGCCGATCACAATCGGTTACCGGCGCGTTACGCGCCTATGGCTTCAAGGCCTTCCTCCAACCAGTCGGCAAGCATCGGCAGGCCGAGCAGGTATTTGGCCGTGCGCTTCCTTGGACGCTCCCTGGCGGCTGCCACCGCGTCAGCCCATTCGGATGCGTCATAGTCGCCGCGCCCGACCCAGGCGAGCGCGATCAGCTCGGCCGCTTCGTCGATGTTGAGATCGTTGATCAGCTCGCGGAATTCTTCCTCGGTGAGGTCTTCCGAGGCTTCCTCGACAAGGCCGTCATGGTGATGGCTGGCATGCGCGTCGCCGTCGAACTCGACCTCGTGCTCGGCGCCGTCGTCATAGTCCTCGTTGACGGCGGCGCTCAGCGCCTTGGCCTTGAGGATGAACAGGCGCACCGTGTCCGGGTCGATGGAAAGCTCCCATTCTTTCTCGAGGCGCTGCTGCACGGTCCTTCTCCACGTGATGCGCGTGGCCCGATGATAGCGGATTTGCAGCGCGCGTCACGCCCGGAGGCAAGGCTCTCCTTCGGGCCGTCCAAAATAGTTCGGCCGATGACGGCTTTTCGGGATGAAAGCGGATCGGGCCGGCGTTAGTCTGCCATTGTCACGCTCACGGAGGCATCGATGCGCAGACGATTGCTTGTTCAGGTCATGGCTATTGCGGCGCTGCCGCTGTTCGTCGCCCCGGCTTTTGCGGCCGGTGAAGGTGGCGGAAGCGGCCAAACCACTACCCAGTGCAAGAAGGGCGAAGTCTGGGACAAGAAGAAGAACAAGTGCGTGAAGCCGCAATATGGCATGCTGGATGACGACAGCATCTACGAGGCCGGCCACGATCTGGCGATGGCCGGGCGCTATGACGAGGCGATCTCGGTGCTGACGCTCGCCGCCAACAAGCAGGATCCGCGCATCCTCAACTATCTCGGCTATTCGCATCGCCATTCTGGCCGCGTCACGGTCGGCCTCGGCTATTACGAGGAAGCGCTGCGCATCGACCCGAACTACACGCTTGTGCGCGAATATCTCGGCGAAGCGCATCTTCAGATCGGCGATCTCGCCGGCGCTCAGGAACAGCTCAAGGAAATCGAAAAGCGGACCGGCACGGGCTCGCGCGAATACGGCATGCTGTCCGAGCAGATCGATCATTTCCTGCGGAGCTGAACAGGGCTTCAAGCTCTTCGGGCCGGCTGCGAGCAATCGTAGCCGGCTTTTTGTTGTTCGCCATCAACCGGCATCCGCGAAAGCGGTGATCATTTCGCCGAACTTCATTTTTGCACGTGAAAATCGCGCCAAGATCGCTATATTCAGGGAAATTGTGGTGAAACGGTTCCGTTAGCCCGAGGCTGCCGGACCGTTTTCTTTTTGTACCCATTTGACAAGGCTGCTCCCGACAAGCGGGGGTGGCGGCAGGAAAGGTCAGGCATATGATCAAGGTCCCGATGACAGGCGAGGGGTTCGCGTCATTGAAGGAAGAACTGCGTTGGCGCCAGCAAGAGGAGCGTCCGCGTATCATCGAGGCGATCTCCGAAGCGCGCTCGCATGGCGACCTGTCCGAAAATGCCGAATATCACGCGGCCAAGGAGTCGCAGAGCCACAATGAAGGCCGCATCAACGAGCTCGAGGATCTGATCGCGCGCGCCGAGGTCATCGACGTCTCCAAGCTTTCCGGCGACAAGGTGAAGTTCGGCGCGACCGTCGTGCTCGTCGACGAGGACACCGAGGAAAAGAAGACCTACCAGATCGTCGGCGACCAGGAAGCCGACGTGAAGTCCGGCCGCATCTCGATCTCCTCGCCGATCGCGCGTGCGCTGATCGGCAAGGAAGTCGGCGACGCCATCGAGGTGAACGCTCCCGGCGGCGCCCGGGGATATGAGATCGTCCAGGTGCAATTTATTTAGTGCGCTTCGCCAGATTGGGATGACGTTTCATTGAATTGTCATCCTGATCCAACTCTTTGTTGGAACATGATCTTTCGGTTCTCACTTTTCGAGATCATGTCCTGGCGTCGATTTCTGAGCTACCACGGCTCGCTGCGGATCCATTGCAAACGTTCGGAATTGGCTGAAGCCTCCGTGACGTCGTCATCCTCGGGTCTGCGCCGCGTCGCTTCGCTCCTTGCTCCGCCCGTGGATGACGAAGCAGCCGCGGTCTAAGCTGGCGCGTTTGATCTGAGCACCAGCAGCCGCTCAGCCTCGGCCATCACCTCAGCCGGCGTGATCTTGCCGCCGGGCGGCGCAAGCAAGGTCGATGCAAACTTTCCGCGCGGGCCGGTGAGACCGGGCTCCGTCGCCAGGAAGATGGCGACGGTCGGGAGGCCGAAGGCGCTGGCGAGGTGGGTGAGGCCGGTGTCGGCGCCGATGACGAGCGTCGAGCGGCCGAGGATCGCGGCGACGTCCGCGAGCGGCGATTTCGCAACCAGCAACGTCTTTGGCACGGCACCGGCGATGGCCTCCGCCACCTTCTTTTCCGCCTCATTCGACCATGTGACCACTGGCGTGAATTGCCGGTCGGCCAGCTCGCGCGCGGTTCCGATCCAGTCCTCGGCCGGCCATTTCTTGTCCTCGCGGCTGGTGCCGTGGAGCAGGAAAGCGGTTTTGCCTTCAACGCCGGGTAGCGCGCCCGCTGGCGGCACGATGCCGGACTCGAGCGCCGACAGGTCAGGCTGGTAGCCCAGCGCCAGGCCGAACAGCCGCCTGGTGCGCTCGATGGCATGCAGATCGCGCGGCACGGCGTATTTGCGCTGATAGAACAGCGTCGCCGAAGGCTCACGGGCGCTGGCGCGGTCGAAGCCGGCAATCGGCGCGTCGGCCTGGATGGCGACCAGGGCAGACTTCAACAAGCCTTGCGCGTCGACGACAAGATCGTAGCGGGAGGCACGGAGTGCTCGGCGCAGCCCGGCCATCTCACGCCACGTTCCGCCGTCGAAAAGCCTCTTGCGCCAGCGCCGGACCGCCACCTTGTGGATCACTCCAATCGCCGGATGCAGCGCCACGATGCCGGCAAACGGCTCCTCCACGCACCAGTCGAAGCTGATATCCGGACGATTGCGCACCGCGTCCTCGACGGCCGGAAAGGTGTGAATGACATCGCCCATCGACGATGTCTTGACGATCAGCACTTTCATGCGGCCGCCGGAACCTTGAGCAGGCGGTCGGCCGCGGCAGTGACACGGGCGACATCAAGGGTCTTGAGGCAGTTGAGATGCCCGAGCGGGCAGACTTTCTTGTGACAGGGCGAGCAGGACAGATGCAGCCAGATCAGTTCGGAGCGCTCGCTGAGCGGCGGCGTGTTTTCCGGCGACGTCGAACCATAGACGGCCACGATCGGCGTGTTTACGGCGGCCGCGACATGCATCAGCCCGCTGTCGTTCGAGACCGCAAGCTTTGCCGCGGCGATCAGGTCGATGGCGTCCTCCAGCCGCGTCTTGCCGGCAAGGTCGATGGCGCCGGGCGCGAGCGTCGCGATCTCGCCGGTCACGCCGGCATCGTTCTTCGAGCCGAGCAGCACGACGCCCAGACCCTTTGCCATCATGTTCCGGGCAAGCCCGGCATAGTGATCGCTCGGCCAGCGTTTTGCCGGGCCGAACTCGGCGCCGGGCATGAGCGCCACAAATTTCCTTCCCGTCAGCCCGAACCGCGCCAGCAGATCGGCTTGGTTGGCCTTGTCGACGGTAAGCTTCGGCGCGCGAAACGTGCCGCCGCGCGCGAGGCCGAAATAGGCGCGCGCCGTGCGCCGCTTCAGCGCTTCGGGCAGCGGCACGATGTCGGTCAGCAGGCCATAGCGCATTTCGCGCAAATTGCCGACACGATGGGGGATGCGGGCAAAGAACGGGATCAGTGCCGATTTCCAGCTTCCCGGCAGCACATAGGCCATGTCGTAGCGGCCGCGCAGCAGGCGGCCGAAGCGCCTGCGGCTGCGGAATTCGAGCGCGCCCGGCATCAGCGGGAAGTCGATCTGGCTGCGTATCTCGGGCATGCGCTTGACCAAAGGCGCGGCCCAGGCCGGCGCCAGCACATCGATCGCCGCGTTCGGATGTTTTTCCTTCAGCGCCGCAAACAGGCACTGCGCCATGACCATGTCGCCCACCCAGCGTGGACCGATCACGAGGATCGTTGGGCCTTCAGCCATTCGACATAGTCCCTGACGCCGGTTTCGACTGTGCGGAATTGGCCATTGTAGCCGGCCGCGCGCAAGCGGGACATATCAGCCTGCGTAAAACTCTGGTAGCTGCCCTTGAGATGGTCGGGAAAGGGGATGAACTCGATCTCGCCCTTGCCCAGCGTGTCGATCACCGTTTCGGCGACGGCGCGGAACGGCTGGGCGCGACCGGTGCCGCAGTTGAAGATGCCGCTCTGGCCCTTTTTCCAAAGCCACAGATTGACGTCGGCGACATCGCCGACATGGATGAAGTCGCGGCTCTGCTCGCCGGGGCCGAAGTCGCCATAGGCGCCGAAGAGTTTCGGATTTTCGCCGCGCTCGACCTGGTTGAACAGATGGAAGGCGACGGACGCCATGGCGCCCTTGTGCGCCTCGCGCGGTCCGTAGACGTTGAAGTAGCGCAGCCCCGTCACCTGCGAATGATCGGCGTCGACATTGCGGCGGACATAGTCGTCGAACAGTTTCTTCGAATAGGCATAGACATTGAGCGGGCGCTCGAACTCGGGCTCCTCGCGGAACTCGCTGCCCCCGCCATAGACGGATGCGGAGGAGGCATAAAGGAAGGGCACGCGCAGGTCGAGGCAGGCATGCAGGAGCCGCTTCGAATAGGTGTAGTTCACGTGCATCATGAACTTGCCGTTCCACTCGGTGGTGGTCGAGCAGGCGCCCTGATGGAAGACGACCTCGATGCGGCCGAGCGCGCCATTCTCGAGCTGGGCGAGAAAATCGTCCTTGTCGAGATAGTCGGCGACGCGAAGGTCGGCGAGGTTGGCGATCTTGTGGCCGTCGGTGAGATCGTCGACCACGACGATGTCGTCATGCCCCTCGGCGTTGAGTGCGGCGACGATGTTGGAGCCGATCATGCCGGCGCCGCCCGTGACGATGATCATGAAGGCCTCTGTCTGTTTGCGATCCGGGCTCTTATAGGGGAGGTGGGCTGGGCTGTCGATAAAGCTCGCCGGCCGCGGCTACGACGAATGTAGGGATGGATCGGCGGAAGGGCTTTCGGGATAAGCTGCTTGCAAGCACCGGGGCGAGGGCGCCGCGGTGCGGATACATGCCCGTGGTGCAATCATGACGTCCGATCTAAAGCCTGGCCTTCGCCATCTTCAAACCCTGCGGGTGGACGATACCCTGACGGTGCCTGCCATGACGCCGGCCTTTGCGGGATTCGGCGACATGCCGCCGGTATTCGCTACCGCCTTCATGGTCGGCTTCATCGAATGGGCGTGCATCGAGGCATTGCGCCCGTTCCTCGGAAGCCATGAGAGGACCGTCGGCACCCATGTCGATGTTTCCCATGTCGCCGCCACGCCTGTCGGCATGATGGTCACGGCAGATGTCGAGCTTATCGCCGTGGAAGGAAGAAAGCTGCGCTTCAAGGTGTCGTGCAGTGACGAGGGCGGACCGATCGGGGAAGGTTTCCACGAGCGCGCCGTGATCGACCATGACAAGTTCATGGCGCGTGTCTTGACCAAATCCCGGCAGACAGGTTCCTTGCCACAGTGAGGCCGCAAAGCTACCGCTCCAGTCGGCCTTAGCCAGCTGGCGCAGCGTAAGGGACCAAGAATGCCGTCGACCGAACTGCTCATCGCATTCTTCGCCACCACTGCGATCTTCGCCTACATCCCCGGACCCGCCATGCTTTAGCCGCGGCGCAGACGATGGCGCGGGGCCGCTGGTCGGGGCTGACGGCGGCTCTCGGCATTCATCTTGGCGGTTATGTGCATGTCTTCGCGGCCGCCGCGGGACTGTCCGTCCTGTTCCACGCCGTGCCGCCGCTCTATCTGGCGGTCAAGCTCGGCGGCGCGCTCTATCTGATCTGGCTCGGCGTCTCAATGATCCGCAAACGGACAGGCGGCGATACGGCTCTGCCGGCCATCGAGCGGAAATCGGCGCGGCGCGCCTTTTTCGAAAGCATCACCGTCGAGGTGCTCAATCCGAAGACGGCGATCTTCTTCATGGCGTTCCTGCCGCAATTCATCGATGCCTCGGCGGCGTTCCCGTCTGGCTGCAGTTCGTCGTGCTTGGAACCATCGTCAATCTGATGTTTTCCTCCGCCGATATTGTTTGCGTATTCCTTGCCGGCGCGATGATCGACCGGCTGCGGCGTTCAGGGCGGGCGCAGCGGCTGATGCAGCGTGCAGGCGGCGCCGTGCTTGTCGGCCTCGGCGTCCACGTGGCCCTGCAGAGAAGCTGATTGCACAGCCGACTTCGGCCGCAGTCAATCGGGCCTGCCGTTGCGCTCGCCGCAATTGCGGTATATCCGCATCGCGTTGAGCGAGGTGCGCCACAATTCCGGCGCTGAAACCTAATCAAGTCCTGCCTTTTTCAGGCATATGTCGAGTGAGATGATCAAGCACAATCCGCCCTCTCCGGAACCTTTGCATCGCACCATCGCCCGGTTCGGCGAGGTCACCGTGCTGGTGGTCGGCGATTTCATTCTCGACCGTTTCGTCAGCGGCGTGATCGAACGCATCTCGCCGGAGGCTCCGATCCCCGTGCTGCATGGACGGGGCGAAATGCTGAACATGGGCGGCGCCGGCAATGTCGTCTCCAACATCGTTTCGCTAGGCGGGGCCGCCATACCCGTCTCGGTGATCGGCGCCGACCAGGCCGGCAACAATCTGATGCGCATGCTGAGCGAGATCGGTGTCGACACGGACGGGCTTCTGCAGCGGGCGGACCGCATGACCTCGTCGAAAAGCCGCTTCAGCGCGCTCAACCAGCAGGTGCTGCGCTTCGACGAGGAAGAGATCAAGCCGCTCACTTCCGCCGAGCGGGCGAAGCTCATCGATCATTTCCAGGCCGCGCTTGGCCGCGCCGACATCGTGATCCTTTCCGATTACGGCAAGGGCATTCTGCTCGACGGCGTCGCCGGCGAGCTGATCGCGATCTGCCGCGATGCCGGCAAGCCGGTGCTGGTCGATCCGAAGGGGCGCGATTACGCGCGCTATGCCGGCGCCACGGCAGTGACGCCGAACCGCAAGGAGCTTGGCGAGGCGGTCGGGCGCAAGGTGTTCGGCGATGACGAGATCGTGGCCGCCGCACGCGACCTGATCGCCGCGCATGACTTCGAGTATATCGTCGCCACGCGCAGCGAGAAGGGCATGAGCGTGGTCTCCGCCGAGGATGCCCGCCACATTTCCACCCAGGCCAGCGAAGTGTTCGACGTTTCCGGTGCCGGCGACACGGTCATTGCGAGCTTCGCGCTTTCGCTCGCCGCCGGCGCCGACCGGGTGCATGCCGCGGTCATCGCCAATGCGGCCGGCGGCGTCGTGGTGGGAAAACGCGGCACCGCTCGGCTGAATGTCGAGGAACTGTCCGGCGCGCTGTTCCGCTCGCATGGGCCGACGGCTCATACGGATGCCATTCTTGACGCCAATGCGGCGGCCAGGATGGTCGCCGCCTGGAAGGAAGAGGGCCTCACGGTCGGCTTCACCAATGGCTGTTTCGACATCCTGCACGCCGGCCATGTCAGCCTGCTGCATGCCGCCCGCAGCCAGTGCGACCGGCTGGTGCTCGGCCTCAACAGCGACGACTCGGTGCGCCGGCTGAAAGGGCCGGGGCGCCCGGTCAACAACCAGCATGACCGCGCCTGCGTGCTGGCAGCGCTTGCCTCGGTCGACGCCGTCGTCGTCTTCGAGGAGGATACGCCGCTCAAGCTGATCGAGGCGCTCTTGCCCGACGTCCTGGTCAAGGGCGCGGACTATACGATCGAGACCGTGGTCGGCGCCGATGTGGTGCAGAAGGCGGGCGGGCGCGTGGTGCTGGTCGACCTCGTCGCAGGCAAGAGCACGACGAACACGATCGGCAAGCTGCGTGCCGCAAACTGAGGGTCTCATGTCCGATTTGAACGACTACCTGGTCCGCTCCGCGGCGGCGATCTCGGCGATGGTCGAGCGCGACCTGACCGGTGAGATGGAGCGCGCCGTGAGCACGGTCGTGACCGCGCTTTCGCAAGGCAAGGCGCTGCTGATCTGCGGCAATGGCGGCTCGGCCAGCGATGCCATCCACATCGCCGGCGAGTTGGTCGGCCGCTTCCTGAAGGAGCGCAAGGCCTACAATGTCATCGCGCTGCCGGCCAACGCCGCGGTGCTGACCGCCTGGGGCAACGATTACGGCTTCGACACCGTCTTCTCGCGCCAGGTCGAGGCGCATGGATCGGAAGGCGCGGTGCTGCTTGCCATCTCGACCAGCGGCAATTCGCCAAGCATCCTTGCCGCCGCCGAGCAGGCGCGCATGATGGGCATGACGGTGATCAGCCTTACCGGCGATACCGGCGGCAAGCTCGCGCCGCTGGCCGACATCCTGCTCAATGTGCCATCGACCTCGACGCCGATCATCCAGCAGGGGCATCTCTGCCTCTACCACCATCTGTGCGAGGCGGTCGAAGCGCGTCTCAGCAATGGCTGAGAGCGAAGGCTTTCCGCTGGCCGGGCCAGGCCTTTGGGTCGAGCGGGTTGGTGACCGGAGCTTTCCGGCCGGCCGGCCGGCGCTGTTCCTCGATCGCGACGGCACGATCAATCTGGATACCGGCTATCCCGACGATCCGGCGACCATGGCGCTGCGCGATGGCATCGCGCCGGTCATCGCGACCGCGAACCAGCGCGGCATTCCGGTCGTTGTCGTCACCAACCAGTCCGGCATCGCGCGCGGCTATTTCGGCTGGGACGCTTTCGCCCGGGTCAACGGGCGCGTGCTCGACCTGCTGGCTGAACAGAACGCGTTTGTCGACATGGTGCTGGCTTGCGCCTACCACGAGACCGGCACCGGTCTACTGGCGATGGCCGATCATCCGATGCGCAAGCCCAATCCAGGCATGCTGCTGGAGGCGGGCCGGCAGCTCGGCCTGGACTTGAAACGATCACTGATCGTCGGCGACAAGCTGGCGGATATGGAAGCCGGCCAGCGCGCCGGCCTCACGTGTGGCTGGCTTGTCGACGGCGAAGGCTCGATGATGGGCGGGCTTTCGGTGTTGCCGTTGCGCGACGCAACGGACCTTGGTGGACTGCTCACTGCGATACGATCGCTTTGATCGCAGGTTGATTCAAGACCTGAAGTTAAGCCTGTTGTTCTGCAGCGGAATTTCCGGAAACGGCACATCAAGTTTGAAAGGCCACCAGCCCCTCATCCTTGACGCGGCGGATGGTCAAGGCGGTGCGCACCGTGTCCACATTCGGGGCCGAAGCCAGTTCCTCGATGACGAAGGTCTGGAAGGTGCCAAGGTCGCTTGCCACGCAGTGCAGCAGGAAATCGGATTCGCCCGACACCATCCAGGCGTCGCGCACGATCGGCCAGCCGCGCGTGCGTTCGGCGAAGGTCTTCAACTCGGCATCGGCCTGATGGTGCAGGCCGATCAGGCAGAAGGCGACGACATCCATGCCGAGCGCCGGCGCGTTGAGAAGCGCGCGGTAACCGCGGATGATGCCGGCTTCTTCCAGCCGCCTGACGCGGCGCAGGCAGGGCGGCGCCGAGATGCCGACCCGGCTCGACAATTCGACATTGGTCATGCGCCCGTCGCTCTGCAATTCACGCAGGATCTTCCAGTCGATGGCGTCGAGGTCGGCTTTGAGCGGCATGGCTGTCTCGGCTCTTGCGCAAGAATCTTTCGCGAATTTGTAATTAAACGACTTTTGTGTCCGCGCCAGCCCCTCACCGACGCGATTTTTAGAGGTAACAAAAGCTGCGATTTTGCGAATATCCGGCTGACGGCAGCTTTCCGGGGACGACGGTCCGTTCGTCTTGCTGCCATGGTTTGCAACCCTTACATTAACCTCGACAAAACCACGGCTTTGCGCCGCAGGGGACTTTCATGAACACCAAACATGCGCCCGTTCTCATTATCGGTTCCGGCCCGGCCGGCTACACGGCGGCGATCTATGCCGCCCGCGCCATGCTGAAGCCGATGCTGGTCGCCGGCCTGCAGCAGGGCGGCCAGTTGATGATCACCACCGACGTCGAGAATTATCCGGGCTTCGCCGATCCGATCCAAGGACCTTGGCTGATGAGCCAGATGCTGGCGCAGGCCGAGCATGTCGGCACCGATATCGTCAACGACATCATCACCGAGGTCGACCTCAATGTGCGGCCGTTCCGCGCCACCGGCGATTCCGGCACCGTCTACACGGCGGACGCGCTGATCATCGCCACCGGCGCGCAGGCCAAGTGGCTGGGCATTCCATCCGAGCAGACCTTCATGGGCTTCGGCGTTTCGGCCTGCGCCACCTGCGACGGCTTCTTCTACCGCGGCAAGGACGTGGCGGTGGTCGGCGGCGGCAATTCCGCGGTCGAGGAAGCGCTCTATCTGTCGAACCTCGCGAAAAGCGTCACCGTCATCCATCGGCGCAACGATTTCCGTGCCGAGCGCATCCTGCGCGAGCGGCTGCTTGCGAAGGACAATGTCCGCGTCATCTGGGACACGGTGGTGCACGAGATCACCGGACGTCCGGGTAAGGCGCCGCTGCCGCCTTCCGTCGAAGGCCTGACGCTGCGCAATGTCGTGACCGGCCAGGAATCGAAGCTGCCGGTCGACGGTGTGTTCGTCGCGATCGGCCATGCGCCGGCGGTCGAGCTGTTCGTCGGCAAGCTGAAGCAGAAGCCGAACGGCTACCTGTGGACGGCACCCGATTCGACTCGCACCGACGTGCCCGGCGTGTTCGCCGCCGGCGATGTCACCGATGATGTCTACCGCCAGGCGGTGACGGCCGCGGGGCTTGGTTGCATGGCGGCACTCGAGGCGGAAAAATATCTGGCCGGCATCGAGGTTCACCGCGAAGCGGCGGAGTGACAAATCGGCTGAAAAAAGCCGTTTAAAAGCCTGATTTTTCATTCAGACGCCAAATGCAACGCGAGGGGAATCATGGCGCTGGACTGGGACAAGCTACGCGTATTTCACGCAGCGGCGGAGGCTGGGTCGTTCACCCATGCCGCCGAGACGCTGCATCTGTCGCAATCGGCCATTTCGCGGCAGGTCAGCGCGCTCGAGCATGATGTCGGCGTCGCACTCTTCCACCGTCATGCGCGTGGCCTGGTGCTGACCGAGCAGGGCGAGATGCTGTTCCGCACGGCGCATGACGTGCTGATGAAGCTGGAAACCATCAAGACGCGGCTGACCGAGACCAAGGACCGGCCGTCGGGCGTGCTCCGCGTGACGACCACGGTGGGGCTGGGCGCCGGCTGGCTGACCGAGCGCGTGCAGGAATTCATCGAGCTCTATCCCGAGATCAGCCTGCAGCTGATCCTGGCCAATGAGGAGCTAGACCTCACCATGCGCCAGGCCGATTGCGCGATCCGGCTGCGCCAGCCGCAGCAGCCCGACCTTATCCAGCGGCGGCTGTTCACGGTGCATTTCCACCTCTACGCGGCGCCGTCCTACATCGCCAAGTTCGGCAGGCCGGCCTCGATCGCTGAGCTCAGGAACCATCGCATCGTCACCTTCGGCGTGCCGGTGCCTTCGCATCTGTCGGAGCTGAACTGGCTGGAGACAGTCGGCGATTTCGAAGGCGCGCAGCGGGTGCCGACGCTGCAGATCAACGACATCCTGTCGATCAAGCGGGCGGTGCAGGGCGGCGCGGGCATCGCCATGCTGCCGGACTATGTGATCAACAAGGACTCGAACCTGGTGCAGCTGCTGCCGGAGACCGAGGTGCCGTCCTTCGACACCTATTTCGCCTATCCCGATGCGATGAAGAACCAGGCGAAGCTGCACGTTTTTCGCGATTTCGTTATCGCCAAGGCGCGCAGCTGGTCTTACTGAATGCCCGGCCGAGACTACTGCCCGCGCCAGGGTGTGAGGCGGGGCAGCCAGCCGGGCACGGCGCGTCGGTAGACTTCATATTCTTCGCCATAGCGCTGGGCGAGCGTCGGCTCTTCATAGATATTGACGAACGAGATCATCGCAGCCGCGGTGATCATGCCATAGAGAAGCACCGGCCAGCTTGAAAAGATCAGAACCTGGCCGAGGATGATCGCCAGCACAGCCACGTACATCGGGTTGCGGACGTGGCGGTAGATGCCGCCCACGACCAGTTTCTCCGTCGGCGCCACAGGGGCGGGCGTGCCCAGCCCTTCGAGGGCAAAACGGGCGAAGGCGTGCAGCAGGATCGCAGCTGCTCCGATCACGAAAATGGAGCCCGCGGCCACGAAGCCCGGCGCAGTCGCCAGAGGTTTGCGATAATGGTCGGTCAGCAGCCAGGGCATCAGTCCGGCGACAACGCCCGGCGCGACGACCAGAAACAGGGCGCTGCCGGCGATTGCTGAAAAAGTCCGCATCATCGATCTCCTGCCGCAAAAATAATCTCGGCATGCCGAAATCGGCATCATTTGCCGAGTCGCCTGTATTTCGGAGCAAAATCGGCTTGATTTGGCATTTAAGCAGTCACTTTAGATCAGGAAGCAGCTTGAAACCCGCGATTTTCCTGGTCCTATGGCTTTCTGGAATGGGTTGGACCACAGCCTGCGTCTTTTTGCATGCGTGTGTTGCAAAATAGATGCTTGTTTCTTGGGCATGATGAGCACATATATAGTGGCATCTCTAGGGCGCGTTCTCCTCCCATTAGCGCCCTCGAGTGTTCCCCTCTGGAGGTTAGCCCTAATCGGCACTTCCAATCAAACTCAGCCGGATCTTTATTGATCCGGCTTTTTTGTTGCCCGCATGCCTTCGGGCCGGCAAAAACACGGCCGAATCCGACACGTAACAGTGACATGTAACATCGGGTAACATGTCGCGGACGCAGTCTATGGTTTAACTAGAGCATAGGACGCGGTTGGTCGGTTCGAGAGATGGGGGCATCACTCGAAATGGCCGGGCTCAGGCAGCTACCGCGTCCGAACCATTTGTCCGGGTGCGGCGGACCAGCCGTTGCCTCCCAGGAAGACGGTCCGCAATTGAAACGGCGTCCGGGCGAACCGGACGCCGTTTTCATATCTTCAGCGGACAGCCCGTCAGGCACTCCGACCTGTTCAGGCGGCTTTGCCGTTGGCGTTCATCGCCTCGTCGGCGAGCCGGCCGGTGAGCTCGGCCATGTGGTCGAAAGCGGCCCTGTAGCTGGCGACGCCAGCGGTCGCCGAGCGCAGCTCGATGATCAGGTCACCGATTTCGGCCTGCGGCATGGTCGCCTCGACGACGTCCCAGCCCGGCCAGTCGGGCCGCGCGTCATAGCCGAGGATTTGGCCGCGCCGCTGCGGGATCAGCGCGATGATCTTCGACGTCGCGTCGGAAGGCGTGACGATCTCGACCTTCATCACCGGCTCCAGCAGGACGGGCGAGCAGGCGGCCATGCCTTCCTTCATCGCGAGCTTGGCCGCCATCTGGAAGGCCATGTCCGAAGAGTCAACCGCATGGTAAGAGCCGTCCGACAGGTTGACGGCGACGTCGACGACCGGAAAGCCGAGCGGGCCGGTCTTCAGATAGTCACGAATGCCGGTCTCGACCGACTGGATGTATGTCTTCGGCACCACTCCGCCGGTGATGGTGTCGGAGAACTGGAAGCCGGAGCCGCGCGGCAGCGGCTTGATCTCGATCACCACATCGCCGAACTGGCCGTGGCCGCCGGACTGCTTCTTGTGGCGGCCGCGCTGCTGCGCCGATTTGCGGATCGTCTCGCGGTAGGGCACCGCCGGGGCATGGCCCTCGATCGGAATCTGGTTCTTGCCCTCAAGGCGCTCGCGCACAACGCGCAGATGCATCTCGCCGTGGCCCGACAGCACGGTCTCGGCCGAATCCTGATTGTGACGCAGGCTGAGCGAAGGGTCCTCCTCGGCCAACCGCTGGATCGCGGCCGACATCTTGACCTCGTCCTTGCGCTCCTTGGGGCGAAGCGCGAAGGCGAAGACGGGCTGCGGCGGCTCGAGCGTGACCAGTGGCCGGATGCCGCCCTTGGCCGAACTCAGCGTCTGGCCGGTCTTGACGTTGTCGAGCTTGCCGAGCGCGACGGTGTCGCCTGCCTTGGCGGATGTCTGCTTGATCTGGTCCTTGCCGAGCATCCTGTAGAGGCCGGAGACCTTCGTCGTGTCGCCGTTGGACAGGAAAAGCTCGGCCGCGTCGGCCAACTGGCCTGAAAGCACGCGCGACACCGAAAGCTTGCCGCCATGCGCGGTGTGGATGGTCTTCATCACCTGCACCACCGTCTGGCCTTCCGGCGCGCCGAGGCGCTTCCTCGTCGCCTCGATATCCGGGGCGTCGTGGCGAATGGCTTTCAACAGGCGCAGCACGCCGTTGCCTTTCTCGGCCGTGCCGATCAGCACCGGCGTCACCGCGCCGGCGCGCAGGTCAGCCGAGAGATCGTCGAAGATCGCGTCCTTCGGCGGCTCGATCTCCTCCAGCAATTGCTCCATCAGGTGATCGTCGTGATCGGCTAATGTTTCCAGCATGGAGAAACGCGCTTCCAGCTCGCGCGCCTTGTCGTCGTTCGGGATCTCGGCGACCTGGCTTTCGGCGTATTCGCGATAGATGTAGGCGCGCTCCAGCGCCAGATCGATCGAGCCGATGACGATGCCGTCCTTGCGCACCGGAATCTGGCGTAAGAGCAGCGGTACCGAACTTGCCGGCTGCAACATCTTCAGCGTCTCGCGCACGCCCGCAATCGCCTTGTCGACCTTGTTCAGGAACAGGATGCGCGGAATGGCGAGATCGTCGAGCTTGCGCATGATCAGCTGCAGTGCCGGGATCTTCTTCTCGTCGGCCTCGGCGACGACGACCGCAAGGTCGCAAGCGGCAAGCACGGGTTCGGCCTCGAAGGCGAATTCGATGGAGCCGGGGCAATCGACGAAGGTGATCTGCTCGCCCATGAAATCGGTGGTGGCGAAGGTGGCCTCGACGCTCATGGCGTGGGCGCGGGCTTCGGGCGAATGATCGGAGACGGTGTTGCCCGATGAAACGGGTGATTGGCGGGGTATCGCGCCCGTGCGGGCGAGGATTGCTTCGAGAAGTGTCGTCTTACCGCTTGCAAAGGGACCGACTATGGCGATGCATTTCGGTCCCGTGCGTCGTCCTCCGGCGCGAGTACCCATGGCTGACCTCCACTCAGGCGTTTCCCAAGAGAGCGATCAGCAAAAGTGGAAACCGGTTTTTGCTCCGATCGCACCCTGTGCAGAGCGGCGGCCGGCCTGTTCGGCCGTCGCGGGTGGGTTTTATCCACCCCTTCCCAAGGCCATCGTCACACGGGTTCGCCGGGAGGGCAAGAAAAATAGGATTTTCGCCGGCTTGGGTTTGTCAGGCCGTGAGGGCGAGCGGCTCGCGGCCGGCGACACACAAGGCGCTTGCCTTGTCGCGTGGCGCTGGCTTGCCGAAGAAATAGCCCTGGAAGCGGCTGCATCCGGCCGTTCGGGCGAGGCTGAATTCCTGCTCGGTCTCGACGCCTTCCGCGACGATGGCGATCTCCTGGATGCGAGCGATCTGGGCAAGCGCCGAGACGAAGATCTGCGCCACCTGGTCATGGGCGAGGCTGCGGATATAGGAGCGGTCGATCTTGACGCTGTCGATGGGCAGCGACTTCAGATAGTTAAAACCGCAATGTCCAGTGCCGAAGTCGTCGAGCGCGATGGGAAGCCGAGGCCGCGCAGCGCCTCCAGGCGCCTCAGCACCTCCGGCGTCGCGGCCGTCGCCACCGTCTCGGTGATCTCGATGATGAATTGCGAGGCGGACCGGCCGGTTTCGCGCAGGATCCTATCGCACATCGTCACGATCTCGTCGCGCTTCAGCTGCTCGCCGGAGACGTTGATCGAGATGCGCCGTCCGGGAAAATGCCCGATATCGGTACAGGCGCGCTTGAAGACCCATTCGCCGATCATGTCGATCAGCGTCGAGCGCTCGGCGATCGGGATGAATTCCGCCGGCGAGATCAAGCCGCGCACGGGATGGCGCCAGCGGATCAATCCCTCCAGCGCGTCGACCGAGCCGTCGGGATCGACGATCGGCTGGTAGTGCAGTTCCAGCTCGCCGAGATAGATCGCGGCGCGCAGCTCGCGTTCCACCAGCCGGCGATAGCGTTTGTCCGACAGCATCTCCTCGTCGAAGACGGTGACGCGGCCGCGGCCGCCTGCCTTGCTTTCGTAGAGCGCAAGGTCGGCCAGCAGCATCAACTCAGCACCGTTCGAGGCATGCAGCGGCGCAAGCGCGACCCCCACCGAGATCGACAGCGGAATGATCTTGCCTTCATGTCTTTTGCCGGCCCGCATCGCATCGAGCAGCCGGCGCACGTCCTTGTTGATGACGGCGACGTCGCCATGCGGAACCATGACGCCGAACTCGTCGCCGCCGAGCCGGCCGATGGCGCCGTCCTCGAAGATGCGCTGCGTTTCGCTGACAAGATGCGCCAGCGCCAGGTCGCCGAACTGATGGCCGAACGTGTCGTTGAGCTGCTTGAAATGATCGAGGTCGATCAGAAGCAGGCTTGCCTGGCGACGGTTGCGCAAGCCGCCCAGCCGGTCGCGCAGCGCTTCGATGAAATAGCGCCGGGTCATGGCGCCGGTCATGGCATCGATGGTGAGAAAGCGGTGCTTCTCGGCTTCGGCATCCTCCGCCGATTGCAGGCGCTGGACGACGCTCGAGCGCATATACATCAAGACCAGAAGCGCCATCAGGGTCGATGCTGCCGACATCGTCAGCGCGCCGGCGCGGGAAGCGTTCTCCGTCAGCGCGAAAGCCGCGAGCCCGGTGGCTGCGATGCTCATCACGAGCAGAGCCTGGATGCCGCGATAGATACGGCCGCTATGATCCTTGATTGTCGCCAAGATACTCATGTCCGCGCCCCCACAGCACGCGCCATCGCTAGAACCTCAGCCGTTAACAAACGCTGAGCGCGGCGATCGTCTTGACCTGTTCTCTGGCGGCTGGATCGAGGCGGCGATTTTATGGTTAAAAAGCAATGACTTATGACGGTATTGAGACATTCTAAAATAGAAAATGCTAGTGCCTGAGCGCGCAACCGGAGCTGCCGCGCCGGCAACATCCCAAAGCCGTTGCAATGGCCTCTCCGCAGGAGGAGACTGCTCCACGAGAGGCCGAGCGCGGCCCCTTGTTCAACCAACGAGTTCGAGGATCTGAACGATGAAGATCATTGCGTGCGGCAGCGTGCCGACGATCATCGCGCCGGAGGCCTATTTCACCGGGCGGGTGCTGCAGACGCCGATTATCGAGAAAGAAACGCCGGCGCGGCTGAGGGCGACGCTGGTCAGTTTCGAGCCCGGCGCGCGCACTTACTGGCACACGCATCCGCTTGGGCAGACGCTCTATGTCACGGCCGGCGCCGGACTTGCCCAGACCTGGGGCGAGCCGGTCCAGACGATCAGGGCAGGGGACGTCATCTCCTTCGCGCCGGGCGAGAAGCACTGGCATGGCGCCGGATGGAAAACCGCCATGACCCATATCGCCATGCAGGAGGCGATGGACGGCGTCCATGCGGAGTGGCTGGAAGCGGTGACACCGGAGCAATATGGCGGCTGAGACAAGCCTCTGACAAAAAACCCGGCGTGACGCCGGGTTCTTCGCGTTCGGAGCTTCTCGGCCGTTTAGGTCAGCGACGCGGTGAAGCGCTGGATGCGCGTGCAGGCTTCCTCCAGCAAGGTTTCCGAGGTCGCGTAGGAGATGCGGAAATTCGGACCGAGGCCGAAGGCCGAGCCGAACACCACCGCCACACCTTCGGCGTCGAGCAGTTCCGAGCAGAAGGCTTCGTCGGTGTCGATCACCTTGCCCGACTTCGTCTTCTTGCCGATCAGCTCAGCGCAAGACGGATAGACGTAGAAGGCGCCTTCGGGCGAGGGGCAGGAGATGCCGCGCGCCTGGTTGAGCATCGAGACGACGAGGTCGCGGCGGCCCTGGAAGATCGCCTTGTTCTTCGCGATGAAATCCTGCGGGCCGTTGAGCGCCTCGACGGAGGCCCATTGCGCGATGGTGCAGGCACCCGAGGTCTGCTGGCCCTGGATCATGTCCATCGCCTTGATCAGCGGCACGGGGCCGGCGGCGTAGCCGATGCGCCAACCGGTCATGGCATAGGCTTTCGACACGCCGTTCATCGTCAGCGTCCGCTCGTAAAGATTCGGCTCGACCTCGGCGATGGTCTTGAAGACGAAGTCGCCATAGGTCAGATGCTCATACATGTCGTCGGTCAGCGTCCAGACATGCGGATGCTTGAGCAGGACATCGGCCAGCGCCCTGAGCTCTGCCTCCGTGTATGCGGCGCCCGACGGGTTGGACGGCGAGTTCATCAGCAGCCATTTGGTCTTCGGCGTGATTGCCTTTTCCAGCACCTCGGCCGTGAGCTTGAAGCCGTTGTCGATCGAGGTGTCGGCGAAGACCGACGTGCCGCCGCAGATCGCCACCATTTCGGGGTAGCTCACCCAGTAGGGACGCGGGATGATGACCTCGTCGCCGGGGTTCAGCGTCGCCATGAAGGCATTGAACAGGATCTGCTTGCCGCCGGTGCCGACGATGGTCTGCTCCGGCCGGTAATCGAGATTGTTCTCGCGCTTGAATTTTTTCGCGATTGCCTCGCGCAGCGGCACGATGCCCGACACCGGCGGGTATTTGGTCTCGCCACGGCGGATCGCCTCGATCGCCGCGTTCTTGATGTTGTCGGGCGTATCGAAGTCCGGCTCGCCGGCACCGAGGCCGATCACGTCACGGCCGGCATTTTTCAGCTCGCGCGCTTTCTGCGTCACCGCGATGGTCGCGGAAGGCTTAACGCGGGAAAGGGCGTCGGCGAGAAAGGCCATGACAAAAAGTCTCCTAGGGAAGCGGCCAGGAGCGGCCGCGGCGCCTCTCATGTCGCATGATGGCGCGGAGCGCAAGCATTGTGCGATGAGCCAGAGGTCAAGGAGGCGTGACCAAAGTCAGCCTGCGTGCGCAGCAACGCTAAATTCATCAACGGCCGGTAAACCCTTGACTGGCAGGATCGCAGATCGGATTGCGCCAATTCGCGGAGCGAGAAACCTTGTCGCGCAGCATCGGGCTTGCCCACATCATCCGTCATGACGACGGCACCTCGACCGGTGTCTGGGGCATCTATACGCTGCAAAGCGCGTTCCAGCCGATCTTCGCCTTCAAGGAGGGCAAGCTTTCAGTCGCCGCCTTCGAAGGGCTGATCCGGCCGTTCCGCGACGGCGAGCCGCAGTCGCCGGCGGCGTTCTTCGGCACCTGCCCGGCGGCCGACCGGCTGCATATCGAGTCGCTGACGCGCACGCTGCATCTTCTGAACGCCGGCGCCTGCCTGCCGCAGGAGGCGTCGATCTTCATCAATTTCGACCCGTCGGTCTTCACCGATCGCGGCATTGCCGACAAGGCATTGCGCGATATGCGGCTGGTGCTGCACGAGGCCGGTATCGATCCGCGCCGCATCGTCTGCGAGGTTACCGAGCAGAAGTCGGCCTCGCAGGAAGCGCTCTACGATTTTGTCGAGGCGCTGAGGGCCAATGGCTTCCGCATCGCGGTGGACGACTATGGCGCCGATGAATCCGACATCCACCGGATCCAGGAACTGAAGCCCGACATCGTCAAGTTTGATGCCCTATGGATCACGCATCTGATGGAGTCCGGCGCCGGCTTCGCGTTGCTGACGGCGATGGTTCGGGGCTTCGAAACCCAGGGCATCCACACCGTCTTCGAAGGTCTCGAGGAAGGCTGGCAACTGGAGCTTGCCGAGAAAGCCGGCGCTTCCATGGTGCAAGGCTATGTGCTTGCCCGGCCCGAACTTGCTCCCACCAGCTTTCGCGTCTTCGCGCAGCCTCCGGCTGAACAGAGCACGGTGTCGGCTGCCGCAAGCCCTGCGGCTCCGGCGAAGCGGTCGCGGCCGGCAAGGGTATTCGGGCGCAAGGTCGCGCCATGAACGAAAGCCAGGAGAGGCGGCGCAACGTCGCCAAGGCGATCTTCGCCGACGAGATCGGCCTTCAGTTCGGCATTTACGGCGATTTCCGGCTGTGGAGCGCCTATCAGCCGATCTTCGCGCCGGAGGACAGGATGCTCAGGGCGGTCGCCGTCGAGGGGCTGATCGAGCCGCGCCGCATCGCCGAGCCGGTGGCTCCGTCGATCTTCTTCGGCGGCGTTCCCGCATCCGACCGGCTGTTCGTCGAAACGATGTGCCGGATGCTGCATCTCGGCAATTACCGCAACATCGGCCTCGAGGGACTCACGCTGTTCTTCAACTACAATCCGATGATCAACGATCATCTCGGGCGGGCGCTGGCCGAAATCCGGCTGATGACCAGGCATCTCGGCGATTTCGAGCTGGAGCCGGCCCTGCTGGTTTGCGAGATCACCGAACAGGCGGCGGACGATCACGTTCTTGCCAGCCTGGTGCGTGAAATGCGGCGCGACGGCATCCGTATCGCCATTGACGATTTCGGCACCGGGCATTCCACCGAGGCGCGCATCAAGCTGCTTGCGCCCGACATCGTCAAGATCGACGGCGCCTGGTTCGGCGCGCTCTGCCGCCACGCCGCCGCCGAGCGCTTCTTCCGGCCCTTGGTGGGCATGTTGCAGGAGCGGGGCGCAAAAGTGCTGGTCGAGGGCATCGAGAATGCCCAGCACCTGCGCGTCGCGCTCGAGGGCGGCGCCGACCTGCTGCAGGGTTTCCATCTCGCCCGCCCGGCGCTCGCAGGTACGATCTTCAAGGAAGAGCCGCTTTCCGTCGATGCCCTGCTCGACGCCGGCAACAAGGTTGTGCCCCTGCATCAGCAACGCTGATGCCAAGAAAACCCACCAGCAACGCTGATGCCAAAGAAAACCTATCAGCGTCGCTGATGGTTTTTCGCAAAAACAAATCACTGGATGCGACCTGGCCGCGCGCGTTAGAGCGTTCCAGGAGATTCGAGAGGGCACGAGGCATGATCCTTTACGACATGGCCGACAGCGGCAATTGCTACAAGCCGCGGCTGTTGATGGCAAAGCTCGGCATCCCCTTTACCCGGGTCGAGGTGAGCTCGCATACCGGCGAGACGCGCAAGCCCGACTACGTTGCCAAGAATCCGAACGCGATGGTGCCGATGCTGGAACTCGACGACGGCAGGCGCATCGCCGAGAGCAACGCCATCCTGCTTTATCTCGCCGAGGGAACGCGCTTCCTGCCGGCGGACAAATACGAACGCGCGCTGGCTTACCAATGGCTGTTCTTCGAACAATACAGCCATGAGCCCTATATCGCGGTGCGCAAGGCGCTTTTGACCTTTCCGGAACGGGCGAAGGACGCCACGCCGGAGCGGCTGGCGCTAACGCTGGAGCGCGGCAACAAGGCGCTGGGCGTCATGAACCAGCATCTTGAGCAGAACGCATTCTTCGCCGGCAATGCCTATAGCGTCGCCGATATCGCGCTCTACGCCTATACCCACACCGCCGAGAAGGGCGGGTTCCAGATCGAGGCCTATCCGGCCGTCGCCGCCTGGCTGAAACGGGTCGAGGCGGACAAGGGGCATGTGCCGATCGAGTGGCTGCCCCACTGAAGCCGGCGATTGGCGAAAGCGTGAGTGACAGCGTCCTTCTCCCCGTTCACGGGGAGAAGATGGCGGCAGCCAGATGAGGGGCGGCGCCATCTTTTCTAAGCTGGTCAAAATGGGCAGTTCTGAAATGTCGGCGCTGCCCCTCATCGCCCTGCCGGGCACTTCTCCCCGTGAACGGGGAGAAGAAAGCTGCTCCAAAATCCAGACAACAAAAAAGGCGGGCATTGCCCGCCTTCCTGTGCCGGTAGCCTGATCGGGAACGTCCGGTCCGGGCTGGCAGCTATCTGCTGTTCCAGCTTGTCGGTCTTTCCGCTCCGGCGCGCTTATCGCGCGACCGTCAGTACATCCGTGACTTGCCGCGCGCCCCGAACCTTCGTCCGGCGCGCGCCTTACTTACTCGCATTTCGCGGCGCTCGGCGGTTAAGCCTCGCGGCAAAATGCTTAAGCCAAATCAGGCTGCCTTGCTCAGAGACCCAGCTGCGGACTTGCCGGTGCGGCGGTCCTGCTCGATCTCGAAGTTGATTTTCTGGCCTTCAGCCAGGCTCGTCATGCCAGCGCGCTCGACAGCGGAGATGTGGACGAAAACGTCCGCGCCGCCATTGTCAGGCTGGATGAAGCCGTAGCCCTTGGTGGCGTTGAACCACTTGACCGTACCAGTTGCCATATAGAAAGTCCTTCACATTTGCTTTTGTTTGACCGGACCAACGTCCGGCCGGCGGTATCGAAACTTTGGAGATAGACGTCAGCAAACGCGAAGATCGCGGCCCGATCGATCGGCCAAATTCAATGCACCGGATATAGGATAGTTTTTGCAAGAAAACAAGACGTTCGCTTGCGCGCTGCCGGCGTGCAGCCTCAGGCGTTTGGAAGCGGCGCACGGAAGTTTTGACACCGGTCACACGTTGTGGAGAGATGAAATGCTCGCCGTTCCT
The DNA here is from genome assembly GCF_003952425.1 of Mesorhizobium sp. M2A.F.Ca.ET.046.03.2.1. NCBI lineage: Bacteria > Pseudomonadati > Pseudomonadota > Alphaproteobacteria > Hyphomicrobiales > Phyllobacteriaceae > Mesorhizobium > Mesorhizobium sp. M2A.F.Ca.ET.046.03.2.1. The sequence continues at coordinate 5,208,529 of NZ_CP034449.1, forward strand.
GGAGGAGAACCATGAAAACCATTCTGCTTGCGGCCTGCCTGCTGCTGCTGGCCGCCGAGGCGCAGGCGGTGTCGCGCTATGATCCGACGCGCATGAGCTGCGACCGGGTGCAGGCGACGATCGCCAGACAGGGCGCCGTCATCCTGCGCTATCAGTCGACGCGGGTGCCGGGGCTTCCGCTCTATGATCGCTACGTGCGCGACGAGCGCTTCTGCAACGCGGGCGAGGTGAGGTCGCGCGCCTATGTTCCGAGCGCCGACACCAGGTCCTGCATGGTCTATGTCTGCAAGCGGCCGGACTTCGATCGGCGTTTCCGTCGCCGGTTCCTGCACAACGACTGACAGCGGGTGAAGGGCCGGGTAGCGCCCCTCAGAACTCGAACGAGGCCTGCGCGACGGGCGGCGGGCCGACGCGAACGCCTTCCATGGCCAGCATCCTTTCCTTGGTGGCCGAGCCGCCCGGCGCGGAGAAGCCGCCAATCTTGCCGCCGGCCGCCAGGATGCGGTGGCAGGGGATGACCAGCGGCACCGGGTTGGCGCCGAGCGCAGCACCCGTCTCGCGGGCGAGCCCGGCATGGCCGGCGCGCCTGGCCAACTCGCCATAGGTGGTGGTCTCGCCGAAGCCGAGCTTGCGCGCGGCATCGTAGATGGCGAGGCGAAAGTCATCGACGCCGTCGAGATCGACCGGCACGTCGGAGAAATCGACGTCCTCACCGGCCGCATAGGCCTGGATCGAGGCGATCAGCTCGACCACCCATTGCGGCTGGTCGGTCGATTTCGAAACACCGGCGTGACGAAACAGCCGGCGCTCGACCGCCCCGCGGCTGCGTTCGGGCAGGCAGAGCCGGATCAGGCCCTTCTCATTCCAGGCGATGCCCATGAAGCCGATCACTGTTTCTAACACTGCGTGGCCGGCCGTGATCTCAGATGTGGGTTTCATGGCGTTTTCCTTCGGCAAAACAGCGAAAAACGAGTACATATCCAGAACAATATGGCATTTCCGCCCTGTTCCCGCCACCCGAAAACCGCCTGGTGGCCCCGATTGCCGGGTGTGAATCGCTGGTGTAAGGACTCCTTAATAACAGACAAACCGGACCCTCACGGCTTGCCAGCAAAAGTCATAATCACCGCGATCGGCGTGCTCGTTGCCGCTGCTGGTCTGAGCGGTTGCACCTCGACCTCGCAAATGAAGGCCGCGCCCGCGCTTGCGGAAGCCTCGACGCCTGTCGTGGCCGACGACACGCCGACGGTCGCGCTGCCTGAAACAGTGGCCGTGCTGCCGGAGCCTTCCGGCCTCGCGCAGGTGCAGACCGCCGCGCTTACCGGAGATGCCCTCGCCATGTCGACGATGCCCGGCGCGCCGGCGACGCCTGGCGCGCTTGCGACGCAAAGCGCGCTGGCGACGCAGGGCGCGCTTTTGCCGCCGCCTGTCCAGCCCGGCGCGGCGCTGGCGCAGCCCGCGGCCTTCGCCGGAGCAACGCCGATGGCCGGCCAGTTTCCGCCGCCGCCTGTGCTGACGGCCGGCGGCTCGCCGACCGGCCCAGGATCCATCAAACAGGCGGGATCCATCAAGCAGGCGGCGGTCTATACGACCGCGGGCGTCGCCATGCCGGTCACCGGCCAGTCGGCAAAAATCGCCCCGATGCCCGGTGTCCAGCAGGTTGCTTACGTGGCGCCGGACAACCCCGCTCTGCTGGCGGCGCCTGGCCAGCCCGAACAGCACGCCAGCGGCCCGCGCGGCGAGATCGAGCGGCTGATCGAGAAATATTCGGCGCTCTATGAAGTGCCGGTCGAGCTGGTGCGCCATGTCGTCAACCGCGAGAGCACCTTCAACCCGAAAGCCTATAATCACGGCCATTGGGGACTGATGCAGATCAAGCACGCGACGGCGCGCGGCATGGGCTATGACGGCCCGGCGACCGGCCTGTTCGACGCCGAGACCAATCTCAAATATGCCGTGAAATATCTGCGTGGCGCCTGGCTGGTCTCGGGCGGCAACGCCAAGCGCGCCGACACGCTCTACCAGAGCGGCTATTATTACGACGCCAAGCGCAGGGGCCTGCTCGAGGCGACGGGACTTGGCGTCGACCGCAAGCGGCATCGCCTGCCGCCCGACGCCTGAGCGGACGGTCCGCGCGGCGTCTCGAGACAGCGCCATGCATGAGAACACGACGCCTCGTCCACCGGCGCCCAACGACATCCGCCTGCGCAAGGTCCTCGATGACACGCTCGCCGCGCCGCATTGGCCGGAGGGCTTCGTTATGCGCGCGTTCGAGCACCGGGACGCGCACGCGCTCCACGCGCTGCTGGAAGAGGTGTTCGACGACGGCGCCGACGGGCCGTTCGACGACTGGTGGCCGCGCATTGCCGGCAACGCCGAGTTCGATCCCGCTCTCTGTTTCCTGGTCATCGACGGCAAGGGCCTGCTTGCGGGCGCGGCGCTCTGCTGGACATCCGGTTTCGTCAAGGACCTCGCCGTCCATCCGGAGTCCAGAAGGCAGGGCATCGGCGACGCGCTTATGCGGCACGTGTTCCTGATTTTTCGCGAGCGCGGGGCGACGCATGTCGATCTCAAGACCAACAGTGTGAAGAACACCGCGGCCTTCAGGCTCTACGAGCGGCTCGGCATGATCCCGGTCGACTGGGAAGGTTAATGGCGTCCCGGCATTGTGAACTCCTTCACATAGGCTGACGTTAGGGCATGCTAATGCGTCGTCGTGCCGGGCGGCCGATCGGCGGATCGACGCGGGCAAGGCGTCGGAGGCGGCTGTGCCGGCATGCGTCAGCCACTCCCAGACGGGCTCCGGGGCGGGGGTTTCGGAGCCCGTCCGCTTTCGTGAAAGCGGGTGAAGGAAAGCAGGACGCCGACGCGGTCGAGCCGACCGAGACGGCTTCACCCGACCTCTCAGCCCGAACCGGCGCATGAGCGCATGGAACCCTAAGCGGCATTGTGCATTCATCGCAGGGGCCTGGATGAGCCGCGACGCCGAGAGGGCACCGTCGGCCGCTGAGGGAGGCCCGCAATCCCGTGAAATTTGTTTGCGCGTACCTGGCGTTGGCCGCCGGCATACTGCTGGGCGCTGTCCAGGCGCGAGCCGTGGAACTGTCGATCGTGTCGGGCGACACCGGCAACGGCATCAAGGTGCTGCGCGAGATCCTCGACCTCTATGAGAAAAAGAGCGGCAACAAGGTCGACATCGTCGTCATCCCGCCTTCGACCACCGACCAGTTCGGCCAGTACCGGCTGTGGCTTGCCGCCGGCAGCAGCGATATCGACGTCTACCAGACCGACGTCATCTGGGCACCGCAGCTGGCCAGCCAACTGGTCGACCTGACGGAAGCGACGAGGGACTTGGCGGGCGCGCATTTTCCCTCCATCATCCAATCGCAGACGGTCAACGGCAGGCTGGTCGCGCTGCCGATCTTCACCGACGCGCCGGCGCTCTATTACCGCAAGGATCTGCTCGACAAATATGGCGCCAAGGTGCCGACCACCTGGCAGCAATTGCAGGACACCGCGAAGCTCGTCATGGACAGGGAGCGGGCGGCCGGCAACAAGGACATCTGGGGATACGTCTTCCAGGGCAATGCCTATGAGGGGCTGACCTGCAACGCGCTCGAATGGATGATGTCGAATGGCGGTGGCGGCATCATCGAGCCGGACGGCGAAATCTCCATCAACAATCCAAAGGCAGCCGCGGCGCTCGACAGGGCCAAGGGCTGGATCGGCACGATCGCGCCGCCGGGCGCGCTCGGCTATCAGGAGGAGGAAGCGCGCGGCGTCTGGCAGATCGGCAATGCGGTTTTCATGCGCAATTGGCCCTATGCCTATGCGCTCGGCAACAGCGAGAATTCGCCGATCAGGGGCAAGTTCGACGTGGCGCCGCTGCCGGCCGGCGAAGGCGGGCATCCGGTCGCGACATTGGGCGGCTGGAACCTTGCCGTCTCCAAATATTCGAAACATCCAAATGCCGCGATCGACCTGGTCAAGTTCATCGCCTCGCCCGAGATGCAGAAATACCGGACGCTCAAGACGGCCAACCTGCCGACCATCGCGGCGCTCTATGACGACCCCGACATTGCCAGGCAGCAGCCGATCGTGCCGCGCTGGAAAGAGATATTCCTCAACGCGCAGCCCAGGCCCTCGGCAACCGTCAGGATCAAATACAACGAGGCGTCCAGCCAGTTCTGGACCGCGGTGCACAACACGATCTCCGGGAACGGCACTGCCGCCGACAATCTCGCCGATCTCGAAGCGCGGCTGACCAGGCTGAAGGGCAAGGGCTGGTGAGCGCGGCCGGGCCATCGCCGCTGGCGCGCCGGCGCGTTCGCACGGCCTGGCTCTTCCTGGCGCCGATGCTTTTCGTGCTCGCCGTCGTCGCTGGCTGGCCGTTCCTGCGCACGGTCTATTACAGCTTCACCGATGCTTCGCTCGCCGATCTCGACGCGCGGCAATGGGTGGGCTTCGACAATTATTTCTCGGTGCTCACCCTGCCGAGCGGCCGGGTGCTCTATGACGGGCTGCTGGTCGATCCGGTCTGGTGGCGGGCGGTGTGGAACACGGTGCGCTTTGCAATTATCTCGGTGGCCTGCGAGACGGTGCTCGGCATGGTCGTGGCGCTGGCGCTCAACGCAGACTTCCCGGGACGCGGCATCGTGCGGGCGGCGATCCTCGTCCCCTGGGCGATCCCGACCATCGTCTCGGCCAAGATGTGGCAGTGGATGCTCAACGACCAGTTCGGCATCATCAATGTCGTTCTGCTCAATCTCGGCCTGATCGATAGCAAGATCGCCTGGACAGCGAGCGCCGACACCGCGATGGTCGCGGTGCTGATCGTCGATATCTGGAAGTCGACGCCGTTCATGGCGCTGCTCATCCTGGCGGCGCTGCAGATGCTGCCGCGCGAGATCCTCGAAGTGGCGAAGCTCGACGGCGCCAGCCCATGGCAGATCTTCTGGCGCGTGACGCTGCCGCTGATCCGCCCGGCGGTGATGGTGGCGGTGATTTTTCGCGCCCTCGATGCGCTGCGAATCTTCGACCTGATCTATGTGCTGACGCCCAACAACGTGCAGACCAAGTCGATGTCGATCTTCGCGCGCGAGAACCTGTTCGAGTTCGACAAGTTCGCTTATGGCTCGGCCGCCTCGACGCTGCTTTTCCTCATCATCGGCCTGCTCACCATCGCCTATATCCGGATAGGGCGGCTGACTTTCGAGGGAGGGCGCTGAGGTGAAAATGCTGAAGCGCGCCGCCTTCTATCTTCTGCTTCTCGCGATCGTCTTCGTCGCGGTGTTTCCGTTCTACTACGCCATCGTCACCAGCCTGAAATCGGGGACCGAACTGTTCCAGGCGAGCCTCTGGCCGCAATCGTTCAGCCTTGCCAACTACCGCAACGTGCTGACCGAAGGGCCCTTCCTGCGCAATCTCGTCAATTCGCTGATCGTCTCGGGCGCGGTCGTCGCGATCTCGCTGCTCCTCGGCGTCACCGCGGCCTATGCGCTGGCGCGCATCCGTTTCCGCGGGCGCTCGGCGCTGATGCTCGCCATCTTGTCGGTCTCGATGTTTCCGCAGGTCGCGGCATTGGCCGGATTGTTCGAGATCATCCGGGCGCTGCATCTCTACAATTCGCTCCTGGCGCTCATCCTGTCCTACATGATCTTCACGCTGCCGTTCACCGTCTGGGTGCTCACCACCTTTGTGCGCGACCTGCCGGTCGAGATCGAGGAAGCGGCGATCCTCGACGGCGCCGGACCGTGGACCATCCTGACGCGCATCTTCCTGCCGCTGATGTGGCCGGCGCTCGCCACCACCGGGCTGCTCGCCTTCATCAGCGCCTGGAACGAGTTCCTGTTCGCGCTGACCTTCACCTCCACCAACACGCAGCGCACCGTGCCGGTGGCGATCGCGCTGCTGTCGGGCAACTCGCAGTTCGAGATCCCCTGGGGCAACATCATGGCCGCCTCGGTGATCGTCACCGTGCCGCTGGTGGCGCTGGTGCTGACCTTCCAGCGCAGGATCGTCTCCGGGCTCACCGCCGGCGGGGTAAAGGGCTAGTTCAGATGTCGGGCGCGTTACCGACCTTCTTCTTCATCTCCAGCGCCCAGGCGCACCCTTCGTCGCCGCCCCACAGAAGCCAGGCGATATAGCCGGCGGAGGGATTGTCCTCATTGCCGTAGTTCCTGCCCTTCTTGTCGACCTCGTGGCGGGCGAAATAGCTGACCATGCGCCTGATGGTCGAGGGCGACAGGTTCCTGCGGCTCTTGAGCTCGGTGGCTCGCGCGACGCCGATCTCGGTGCCGCCGCGGCCGAACTGCTGGCGCAGCCTGAGGCCCTTGGCGGCGTTGTCGGCAACGACCTGCGGGCAGCGCAGGTCGATCTCGTCGCTGTCGGTCATTTTTGCTCCCCGTTCCCGCGTGGTTTTAGCTGACGCGAAGCAATGCGGCAAAGCGGGGCTGGTTCCGCCGTGTCTTTTCGAGGCGGCCTTTCAAGCAACCCTGGCGCCCATGCCGCGTTGGAGAAGGCAGAGGGGCTGTTCGGATCGGAGTTTTGAGATGAAAACGCTGCTGCCCCTGGTCGCCGTCGCGCTTCTTGCCGGCGCGCCCGCCGCGTTCGCCCAATCGAACGACACCAATACGGATGCCGTGGGACCCATGGTGACCGACAACAAGGTCGACACCCAGACCTTCGTCACGACCGTGCCGAATGCCAACATATTCGAGATCGAGTCGAGCAGGCTGGCTGAGGAGAAGTCGGCGTCGGCCGACGTCAAGGCTTTCGCCGCCGATATGATCAAGGACCACACCAAGGCCGGCGAGGACTTCAAGGCCGCGCTCAGCCAGGGCCAGACCACCGCGTCGATCAAGCCCTCCGGCCCGGCGCTGCAGCCGAAGGAGCAGCAGATGCTCGACGAGTTGAAGGGCGCGAGCGGCAAGGATTTCGACGCCAAATACATCAAGATGCAGACCGACGCGCATAAGGATGCCGTGGCGCTGTTTTCCACCTACGCCAATTCCGGCGACGACCCGGCGCTGAAGGAATTCGCCAAGAAGACGCTGCCGGTGCTGAAGATGCACGAGAAGCACGTGAAGGACCTGGCGGTCGCACATCAGTGAGGGGCTTTGGGTGGAGCCAATCGGCCAGCGCCGGTGCGAGGCCCCCCTCTCTGTCCTGCCGGACTGTCCGGCCCTTCGCTGTCGCTCAGGGCTTTCGTCGCTCGGAAAGCCAAGCAATTGGCTTTCCGTCCGCTGCGCGGACCGCTCCTCAACCCCCTCAAGGGGGGAGATCAGCCGTCACGCCGGCTTTCGCCAATCTCCAACGTTGCAGGAAGGGCGAGGCGCCGAAGCTGCCAATCTCCCCCTTGAGGGGGAGATGTCCGGCAGGACAGAGAGGGGGGCGAAGGAACGCTACGCTGCGCACTTTCCACCGGCAAATGCCGAACCGCCCGCCCACAAGGGGGGAAGGCAAGGCTGGCGTTCCCTCGCCGCCGCGATAAGCTCCCTCGCAAATCAGGGAGGACCACCATGGACAAGGAAGTCATCGAAGTGCCGGTGATGTCGGCGAAGGTGCGCGCGCTCGGCCTGCCGTGCTCGACGGCGGTGCGGGCCAACGGCTTCGTGTTCATCTCGGCGACGCCGCCGGTCGACATGGTGACCGGCGAGATGGTGCGCGGCGACATCGAGACCCAGGCTGAGGCGTCGCTGAAGGCGCTCAAACACTGCCTGGAAGCGGCCGGCACCTCGCTGAACAAGGTGGTGATGGTGCGCATCTACGCCGTCAATTCCGGCTTCTACAACGCCATCAACCGGGTCTACGCGAGGTATTTTGCCACCAACCCACCGGCGCGGAGTTTCGTGCCGGTGGCTTCGTGGCCGATGGAATTCGACATCGAGATTGAGTGCGTGGCGGTGGCGTGAGGGCCTCTCTCTTCGAAAAGACGCTGATCCACGGCGCCTTCGCTTTATAGACAGGCAGCTGCATTTCGCCAACGAGACCGGCACCCAGCGTTATGTCAAACGGGTCGGGTCTAGAGCGAGTCGTGCGGAAACGCGTTTATCAATTGCGCAATTCGGCTACCTTTTCCTCCAGGTCAGCAAAGAGGGACGTTACCAGTTCGTTCGATCGGTCCTCTTGTAATATTTCTCGCGCATGCGGAATGTGATAGAAAATTGACGGAGGGCCTGATGCAGGTTTTCCGTGCCGTTCGGCAAGTAGATCGTTCTTCCTAAGGATATCAACTAAGGTCTGCCAGAATTCACTTTTTACTATCTTAATTAGATAGTCGTCACCGTCACTTCTTATCCAATGTTGCCTCAGCATAACTCGGCATGACTTCTGAAGAAGTCGGTATAATTCATGTTCTCTTAGTCCTTCCGAAACTAGAGTTTCCGAACTCTCATTATCTCTAGCTCGACCATGTGCGTTTATCCACTGAGTGGCCTCTGCTCCGGCCAAAAGCTCTTGCCGCCCTTCCACCTCCAGTTGTATCATTCCTGGATCAGGAAAAGTTGGCGACAACCGGGTTATTTCATTGGCGATCACTGTAGCTACTTCCACATTCTCAAACGTCACGTTTGAAATGTCGCACTCGCGTAGGTCGATCTGATTAAAGGAGGAATTTGATATTCTACAAAAATCCGACACACCCCTGATGACGCTATCATCGACATGTATATTTTCTATATCGGTGATGCCGACAGAGCCTGCAAATGGCAAACAGGTCAGTAGCAACGCGGCGATATTTCGATCAGATCGATCCAATTCTGACGGTACAGATATCATGGCGGCAGCAATCTTTGCGAAACTTTTTAGCTCGTTGTTATCAGCCGACAGAGAAAACAAACCGAAAGTTATGAGAAAATCTGGACCAAAATGTTTCTGCGGATAAACTTTGGCGTCTCATTTTGTGATATTGCGGAAATTGCCGAATGGCTTAGGAAGTAGTTAAAAAATTCGGAATGAGCGAATCTGCGGCGCCCCCGCCGTTCGTCATTTTCCAGAAAAGCTATGGCCTGTATCCTATTTTTTATTAACCGAAGCGAATCTGCATCGAAGTCGTCTCCCGCAGCAGTTTCGGCGATCCAAAATAGCGTATCATCATCAATTGAATCGACTTGGTTTTCCGCCATGTCGCGTGCAATTTCGGTTAAAACGTCGAGTACGAACCTGCGCAGACCACTTAGTTCCATGAGCTCAATGAGGGCATTGGGAAATTTAGTTGCTTCGCGCTCGATCATAAGCTTGGTAAGAGAGACCAAAGGCGGCGCTGACTCAAGATCGATGTCCTTAGATAACAACTCGGCGATTTGGGAGAGGAAGAACGGTCGCAGCGCATAAGAGCCCTCGTCAAAGAGGCCTAGCTCACTGGCTTCATCGACCCGCGCATCAGGCACTTTATTCTTTAGCCAGCTTTTCGCTGCATTGGGTGTGGTGGGCAGGATGCTGAACACGCCGACTTCGTGGTGTTCTTCGTCAAGTCTAGGGACGGCCTTGAGTAGTCGTTCCCTTCCGATAAACGTTTCTCTGCCCGCTAGAATTATGGTTCCCTCGCCCTCGATATCTTCGACGAGCTCTCGAACCTGTCCCCATGCGGTTTCGTAACCATTGGGATCGCCCAGTTCGTCGAAACCATCGATAGCAAGTTGAACCAGCCCATGCCTGACAAGAATCGGAATCTGATCGTATGTTACCTGGAGCCTTAAAGACTGAAGGCTGAAAGCCATCAGATCTTGAATAAAGGTCAATATCCTACCCCTGCTTTTGACATGCAGTATCAAGGGGCGTTGCGTTTTTACAAAGTCTCTGGCTCGAAGGGATGCTATCTGTTCGACGAAATGAGTCTTCCCAATACCCGCCGGGCCGTCAATTAATAAAACGCGAACAGACTGACCCGGCGCTCTTTCTTCAACCAGAAACTTCTCGATTGCCCCAATCTTGGCGTCTATATTCCGAGCTTTCGAGCTTAGTCTGCCGACTGTTTCAATTATATTCTTCTCCTTGATCAAGTCCTGGAGAGCTATTGACTGGGACGTGGCCCAAAGTTTCAAATTTGCAAAGTCGGTTGACGATAATAGAGATTTATAGTTAATAAATGTCTCGGCAGAAAGTCCTTCCTTGTTGTACTCTATCTTTCCGCTCTTTAGGAATTTGACTGTAACTTCATGCCCCAGTCGAACGAAACGAAATATTGTTCCTGTTTCTTCTTCCTGATGATGTGGCGTGCCAGTGCCAATGTCCGCAAAAACTGCAAGCTCGTCCTTTATGATATCTATGTTATTTACCATTAGTCGATCTCCTGCAAGAGGCCGTCCAAGGAAAGGTAATTGTTATTCTTTCGACGTCTTACGAGCACCGTCCTGCCTCCGCGACTTTTTGACCATGCTTCTGCTACAAATAGTGCCGGGACGAGATCATCATCTTCCGCCAGCACTAAACGCCAATCTCTGGAATCGGATCGAGCGTGAGTTAGTATATCGCAGGCAAGTGATGTATCCACCATTTTTTCTCTGGGGATATTATCGTTTAGAGGTCTTCTGAACGTGTCTGGAAGATTTATTTTCGGCATTGACTTCCCCGACTGCTGCACAAATCGATGCGGAAGCGAATTTAGAAGGGTTTCCCCGTATCCAATTTGGTTTTCAATGTGAATATCTTTAGAGTTTACCGAAAAGACAAAATCAGGGTCGTTAACTACATCCATAACTGCTATTCTATTTTCCGTCGGGTTTAGTCCGCGGTGCCACCCATGATATAACCGAAGAGTTACCCGAAATCTAACGTTGGTGTTTGCTGATAATTTTTTCAGAGTAGATGATATTATCTTTGAAACGTTCTCGAGAGTCACGGTGGCGCGTGTGCGAGGATTGCGAATACCGGTCCCGCCGGCAATATGAATCTGGGCAGTCCAATCAACGAATGCTACAACAGACGTTTGGGTCATTTTGAATGCTTATTGATCCTAGGTGCAATGCAGCCAAAAACCGAGAAATTATCCACCTTGGGCAACGGGAATCTATTAGCCGTACGCCCTCGCATCCTGTCACAACGCCGACGGAAGGCAAGGTGGGAGCGCCTCGTTCAATAGGCAGCTAAGAGCTTTGTAGCAGCCGGAAACAATGTAGACGATGGCAGTCACCGTTAAGGTGAGTCCAGCGCGGTTCGTTCCGATGGTAGGTTGGTTCGCAGTGTGGAGAAGCCTTGGGCCTAGCCAAAATACTCCTGCAACGGCCGCACCTCCAAGTTCCCGGCCCTTAGCGCCGCGATCGCCTCCGCCACCGCCGCGGCGCCCGACAGCGTCGTGTAATAGGGCACCTTCTGCATCAGCGTCGCGCGACGCAGCGACTTCGAGTCCGACACCGCCTTCTGGCCGTCCGTGGTGTTGAAGACGATCTGGACCTGGCGGTTGCGGATGGCGTCCTCGATGTGGGGACGGCCTTCGAGCACCTTGTTGATCTTTTCGGCAACCACGCCGTTCTCGGCGAGGAAGCGTGCGGTGCCGGAGGTGGCGAGCACCTTGAAGCCCTGTTCCGCCAAACGCTTGACCGCCGGCAGGATGCCTTTCTTGTCCTCGTCGCGGACCGAGACGAACAGCGTGCCGGAGCGGGGCAGGTCGACATTGGCGCCGAGCTGGCTCTTGGCGAAGGCCAGCGCAAAGTCGCGGTCGAGGCCCATGACCTCGCCGGTCGAGCGCATTTCGGGTCCGAGCAGGATGTCGACACCGGGGAAGCGGGCGAAGGGGAAGACGGCTTCCTTGACCGCGATGTGGCCGGGATTGCGTGGGTCGGGCATGGCGCCGTAATGGGCGAAGGCGTTTTCCAGCGTCTCGCCGGCCATGATGCGGGCAGCAATTTTCGCGATAGGTCTTCCGATGGTCTTGGCGACGAAGGGCACGGTGCGCGAGGCGCGCGGGTTGACCTCCAGCACATAGACCGTGCCGTCCTGGATGGCGTATTGCACATTCATCAGGCCGCCGACGTTGAGCGCGCGGGCGAGCGCTGCCGTCTGGCGCTCCAGCTCGTCGACGAGGTCCGGGTGCAGTGAATGCGTCGGCAGCGAGCAGGCGCTATCTCCCGAATGGATGCCGGCCTCCTCGATATGCTCCAGGATGCCCGAGACGAAGGTCTCCTTGCCGTCGCAGAGGCAGTCGACATCGACCTCGATGGCGCCCGAGAGATAGGTGTCGAACAGAAGCGGGTTCTTGCCCAGCAGCGTGTTGATCTGGCCGGTCTTGTCGTTGGGATATTTCTGCTTGATGTCCTCCGGCACAAGGCCGGGCACGGTGTCGAGCAGGTAGGTCTGCAGCGTGCTTTCGTCATGGATGATCTGCATGGCGCGGCCGCCGAGCACATAGGACGGGCGCACCACCAGCGGGAAGCCTAGCTCGCCGGCGACGAGGCGGGCCTGCTCGACCGAATAGGCGATGCCGTTCTTCGGCTGGGTGAGGTTGAGCTTGTGCAAGAGCTTCTGGAAGCGGTCGCGGTCTTCCGCCAGGTCGATCATGTCGGGCGAGGTGCCGAGGATCGGGATGCCGGCCTTCTCCAGCGCGTCAGCCAGCTTCAACGGCGTCTGGCCGCCGAACTGGACGATGACGCCGACCAGCTCGCCCGAGGCCTGCTCGGCGCGCAGGATCTCCAGCACGTCCTCCGCCGTCAGCGGATCGAAATAGAGGCGGTCGGAGGTGTCGTAGTCGGTCGAGACCGTCTCCGGGTTGCAGTTGACCATGATCGCTTCATAGCCGGCGTCGCGCAGCGCGAAGGCGGCATGGCAGCAGCAATAGTCGAACTCGATGCCCTGGCCGATGCGGTTCGGGCCGCCGCCGAGGATGACGACTTTTTTCCGCGCTGACACGCGCGCCTCGTTGGCGGGTTCGCCGACGAAAGGCACTTCATAGGTCGAATACATGTAGGCGGTCGGCGAAGCGAACTCGGCGGCGCAGGTGTCGATGCGCTTGTAGACCGGATGAACGTCGAGCTTTTCGCGGTTCTTCTGGACGACTTCAGCATCGGTCCTGGTCAGCGAGGCGAGGCGGGCGTCGGAAAAGCCCATCGCCTTCAGCATGCGCAGGTTGACGGCGTCCTGCGGCAGGCCATGTTCGCGGATGCGTTCCTCCATGGCGATGATGCCGGCGATCTGCTCGAGGAACCACGGGTCGATCTTGCACATGGCGTGCACGTCTTCAAGCGAGGTGCCCATGCGGATCGCCTGCGCCACCATGCGCAGCCGGTCCGGCGTCGGCGTGCCGAGCGCGGCGCGGATCGCGTTGCGGTCGTCGGTGTGGCTGGCGGGCGCGCTGCCATGGCCGAGGCCGGGAATCTCGATCTCGTCCAATCCGGTCAGGCCGGTTTCCAATCCACGCAAGGCCTTATGCAGCGATTCCTGGAAGGTGCGGCCGATGGCCATCACTTCGCCCACCGACTTCATGGCGGTGGTCAGCACGGGCTCGGCGCCAGGGAATTTCTCGAAGGCAAAGCGCGGGATCTTGGTGACCACGTAGTCGATGGTCGGCTCGAAGGAGGCCGGCGTCGCGCCGCCGGTGATGTCGTTCTCCAACTCGTCCAGCGTGTAGCCGACGGCGAGTTTCGCGGCGACCTTGGCGATCGGGAAGCCCGTGGCCTTCGAGGCCAGGGCCGAGGAGCGCGAGACGCGCGGGTTCATCTCGATGACGACAAGGCGGCCGTCGGCCGGGTTGACGGCGAACTGTACGTTCGAGCCGCCGGTCTCGACGCCGATCTCGCGCAGCACCGCGATCGAGGCGTTGCGCATCATCTGATATTCTTTGTCCGTGAGCGTCAGGGCAGGGGCGACGGTGATCGAGTCGCCGGTGTGCACGCCCATCGGATCGAGGTTCTCGATCGAGCAGACAATGATGCAATTGTCCGCCTTGTCGCGGACGACCTCCATCTCATACTCCTTCCAGCCGAGCACGCTTTCCTCGATCAGCACCTCGGTGGTGGGCGAGGCGTCGAGGCCGGACTGGACGATGTCGTAGAATTCGGCGCGGTTGTAGGCGATGCCGCCGCCGGTGCCGCCCATGGTGAAGGAGGGCCGGATGATCGCCGGCAGGCCGACATGGTCGAGCGCCTGGGCGGCGATCGCCATGGCATGGCTGATATAGCGCTGCTTGCGGTCGCCTTCGCCGAGGTTCCAGCGGGTTTCCAGCGCGTCGAGCGCGGCGTCGAGATTTTCCGGGTTCTCTGCCTTGAGCGCCGCGCGCTCGGCCTCATGGGTCTTGCGGTCGGCGTTCTTGACGTCGGTGGCGTTGGCCAGCATCGAGCGCGGCGTCTCCAGCCCGATCTTGCTCATTGCCTGGCGGAACAGCGCGCGGTCCTCGGCCTTGTCGATGGCATGGGCGTCGGCGCCGATCATCTCTACTTGATAGCGCTCCAGCACGCCCATGCGGCGTAGCGAGAGCGCCGTGTTGAGCGCCGTCTGGCCGCCCATGGTCGGCAGCAGCGCGTCCGGGCGCTCCTTGGCGATGATCTTGGCCACCACCTCGGGCGTGATCGGCTCGATATAGGTGGCGTCGGCCAGCTCCGGATCGGTCATGATGGTGGCCGGATTGGAGTTGACTAGGATGACGCGGAAGCCCTCTTCCTTCAGCGCCTTGCAGGCCTGGGTGCCGGAATAGTCGAACTCGCAGGCCTGGCCGATGACGATGGGGCCGGCCCCGATGATCAGGATCGACTTGATGTCGGTGCGTCTTGGCATAGTCGAAAAATCCGTTCGGCGAGCGGCTTGCACGAAAAACCGGGCGGGGGAGGACCCGGCCGGTTGTGCTTGCGATTCTGGTATCAGGCTAGGAGGGCCTTATAGGGAAGAGTTTTGCGGGATGTAACCCCGAAAATGAAGGGCAGTAGGGCAGTAGGGCAGTAGGGCAGTAGGGCAGTAGGGCAGTAGGGCAGTAGGTGCTTTCTTCCCCTACTGCCTTATTGCCGTACTGCCTTACTCCCCTGCTGCCAGCTGGTCCGTGATCTCGAAGCGTTCGGATGGGCCGATGCGGATCATGTTGAGGTTGCCCTCGCGGGTAAAGCGGAATTCGTCCGGCGAGTCGGAGCCGGCGGGCTTGCCGTCATGGAAATTGATGACGCGCGTGCCGCCGTCCGGCCAGGTCACCGCCACGGTGCTGTCGCCGCCTGTGCGCGCCACTTCTATCTCGCAACGGGTCATCGGTTGGCCGACATGGCGAGCGCAGGGGATGCCGGCGTTGGGGGCTTCGGACGGGGCGTTCGTCGCTGCCGCGAAGGCAAGACCATAGGCGTCCTGCATGGCGGTCCTGCCGATCTCGGCGGCGGAAGGCGGGTCGGCCGGCTCGCCTCCGCCCAAGCGCGCCGCTATGTCGGGCTGCGGCTCGTCGGGACGCGATTGAGGCGCGGCAGAAGCGGCGGCCGGCGCGGCGGCGTCTTCAGGGGGAGACGCCGGGTTGTTGGGGCTGAGATAGCGTGCGGGCGCCCAGCCGGTTATGTGGGCGTCCTGCGTGTCCTCGACTTTGCACCAAGGATAATTGTTGACGGTCTTGCAGCCGTAATTCTTGACGGCCGAGCCGTTGGGCAGGCGCGCTTCGATCTTTCCGCCTGACGAAGCGGTAGCGCGAATATTGAGCAGATCGTCCGGCGCGAGACCACCGATGATCGAGATGATTGTGCCTGGCGCATCCTGAGCCAAGGCCGGGAGAGCGGCCAGGCACAAAGGAGCGGCGATCAGCAGCGACGATCGGAGCGTGACTTTGCGCTTCATCCCTCGGCCATAAGCAATGCACTTCAATCGTGGCGCTCAATCCTGGATACGAGCTGCGCTCAATCCTTCATAAAACCGGTCCGCAGCGCATGCGCCCATTCCGGCCTTCCCGCTTGTTCGGCCTGCTTTGCGGCGGCTTCATGGTCGTAGTCGACGGCGATGCTCTCGAAGCGGCTGGGACTGCCGTCCTTGCCGAGCTCGACGATACCATAGCGGGCGTGCGGTGAGCCTTGCTCCGAGACATGCGCCGGCGGCGTGTCGTCGTCATAGGCCGGGCAGCCGACGCTGCCGGGATTGAAGATGACCGGACCGCCGGGAATTTGGATCAGCTCGTTGCGGTGGCTGTGGCCACACAGCACCAGGCGACAGGCCGGATCGAGCGGGTTCAGCCGGCGCCTGATCGCGGCCAGCGGGGCGCGCACCAGCTGGCCATCGACAATGGCGTCGGCGAGATATTTCTCGTCATGGTCCGGCCGGGCGTGGAAGGCGGTGACACCGGGCGCGATCTCCAATGTCAGCGGCAAGGCCAGTAGCGCCTGGCGCTGCGCCGGAGTCAGCCGTTCCTGGGCATAGCGATCGGAGGGCCACATGGTTTCGTCGGCCGTGTCCTGCGCGACGCGGCGGTCGTGGTTGCCGCGTACCGTTGGCAGGTTCAGCGCCTGCAACCGTTCCATCGTCTCGCGCGGCCAGAGCGGGCCGGAGACGCAGTCGCCGAGATCGACGATGATGTCGGCGCCGCCGCGCCGGTCCAGATCGTCGAGCACGGCATCCAATGCCAGGAGGTTGCCATGATGTCAGCGATAACAGCGATGCGCATGCGGTTCAGGCCGAAACCTCGACTTCGGCGGTGCCGACCGCCGGCAGATCCTTGTCGCCGTCAGCCGCGGCGATCACGCTGTCGAGCAGGCCGGGGAAACGCTTGTCGAGGTCGTCGCGGCGCAGCGTGATCAGCCGGCTGGTGCCGACCGCTTCGCTGCGCGTGACACCCGCCTCGCGCAGCTTGGCGAGGTGGTAGCTGAGATTGGTCTTGGAGGCGAGGTCGAGAAACTTGCTGCAGTTCATCGGCACGCCTTCCTTGCGAGCCAGATAGCGCACGATGGAAAGCCGGGTCGGGTCGCCGAGCACGGCAAGCACGATCGGCAGGCTGATCTGGTCGGCGGTTGGATGGGGCAGGCTCATGACCCAGAATTAAGCACAAACGGCACGAACTTCAACGCGGCTCCTCTTTCTGCCGACCGACATAGGCTCTTCTTTCGGCCGCGTCCTGTCACAGGGCTGTCAGCAGGGTTCAGCTATTTTCTCCCGGCTCGGTTGACATTATGCCCTGTTATGTCCAATTGTTCAATAACTTTTGAACTAAGGACAAATCCCATGGACAAGCGGATCTTCTGGCTGGCGCTCGGATCGTTTGCGATCTCGACCGAAGGCTTCGTCATCTCAAGCCTTCTTCCCGACATTGCATCCGATGCCGGCATATCCGTGCCGCTCGCCGGCTCGCTGATCACCGCCTTCGCGCTCGCCTACGCCATCGGCGCACCCGTGCTGGCGACGCTGACCGGCGAATGGGACCGGCGGCGCGTCATCCTGTGGACGCTGGTATTCTTCGTCATCGGCAACATCGTCGCCGCGCTGAGCTCGTCCTTCGAACTGCTTTTGATCGCCCGCATCGTCATGGCGCTTTCGTCCGGCCTGTTCGCCGCGACAGCGCAGGGGACGGCCGTGGCGCTGGTCGATGACCATCACCGGGCCCGCGCCATTGCCGTTGTCGTCGGTGGCACCACGGTGGCCGTCGCCGTCGGCGCGCCGCTCGGCGCCCTGGTCGCAGCTGTCGCCGGCTGGCGCGGCACGTTCTTCGCCATCGCCGCGCTCGGCGCGCTGTCCGGCGCGATCCTGTGGTGGCGGCTGCCGCGCGGCATCATCGGCACCAGGCTGCCACTGAAGCGCAGGCTGGCGGCGGCTGTTCGCCCCGGCGTAATGCCGATCCTGCTGACGACGACGCTTGCGCTGGTCGGCGCCTTCACCGTCTTCGCCTTCATCGCGCCCTTGGCCCTTCAGGGTGGCGGGCTCTCGCCGATCGCGCTGCCCGGCATGCTGCTCGCCTTCGGCGTCGGCGCCGTCATCGGCAATATCGCCGGCGGCCAGGCCGCCGACCGCTTCGGCGCGACCCGCACCGTCGCCTGGTCGCTGACGCTGTCGGCCGCGACGCTCGCCACCTTCTCGCTGATCCCGGCCTTCCTGCCGCATTCGATCGCCGGACCGGCGCTGATGGGTATGATGGTGCCTTGGGGCATTGTCGGCTGGGCCTTCCCGCCGGCGCAGGCGAGCCGCATCCTCAAGATCGCGCCCGACGCCGCGCCCATTGTCTTGTCGCTCAATGCCTCGGCGCTCTATTTCGGCGTCGCTTTGGGCGCTGTGGTCGGCGCCGCCGTGCTGCGCTTCGGCGCGCCGGCCGATCTCGGCCTGATCGCCGCGGTGTTTCCGATCGTGGGCCTGGGTATCGTGCTGGCGGGCCGTGTTTTTGCGCGCCCGGTCGCGATGCCGGCGGAATAAGCTGCTTGAAAGCGTGACGGACGGCCGCTTCTTCAATTCGAAGGAGCGGCCGCCGGCATTTCCAGATCGAGATCGGCCACAGCATCCAGCGCCGCACGCAGCTTCGCCGCCTGCTCCGTGCCGACCTTGTCCTCGAATTGCCGCTGGGCGATGCACCAGAGCTTGAGCGCCTCGTCGAGCTTGGCTTGGCCCCGTGGCGTCAGCCGCACGCGCTTGACGCGGCGGTCGTCCTTGTCGGGAAAGGTCTCGACATAACCGTCGCGGATCAGCGGTTTCAGCGTGTGGCCGAGCGCCGACAGGTCCATGATCAGCGCCTCGGCGATGGCGCCCATCGCCGGCTCGTCGCTGATGTGGATCTGAAAGAGCAGGCCGAACTGCGTGCCCTTCAGGCCTGACGGCGCCAGCGCGTCATCATAGAAGCGGCCTAGGCTACGCGCGGCGCGGCGCAGCGTGGCGTTGTTGCAGTCGCTGAATCCAGGCTTGCGAGCTTCGGTCATGATCACTCCTTGCCGGCGCAAAGACGCGCCAGCCTGCCGCAGAAATAGTTTTTGCCGCTGCCGTTGACAAGATAGTGGCATATACCTACTTCGGCAAAAGTGGCATATGCCACTAATCGAAATCAGAGGCTCGGCGGATGAACTGACCATCGGCGCCGAACCAGCGAAGCGGACAAAAGGAACAGGACAATGAGCACGAAGGACAACAAGGGCACGGCGGTCATCACCGGCGCATCCTCAGGCATCGGCGCGGTCTATGCGGACCGGCTGGCAGGGCAGGGCTACGATCTGGTGCTGGTGGCGCGCCGCGCCGACCGGCTGCAGGAGGTGGCGGACAGGCTCTCCTATGCCTATGGCCGCAAGGTCGATACGATCGTCGCCGACCTCTCCGTCGATGCCGATCTGCGCCGCGTCGAGCAGGCGGTCGCGACGGATGACAGCGTGACGCTGTTGATCAACAATGCCGGCGTGGCCGGCCTGGAGACGGTCGCAGACGCCGACGCAGACACGGCGGAGCGCATGATCAAGGTCAATGTCATTGCGCTGACCAGGCTGACCCACGCGGTGTTGCCGGGCTTGCTTGCGCGCAATCGCGGCGGGATCATCAACATCGCGTCGGTCGTCGCCTATGGCATCGCCGTCGGCGGCATCTACAGCGGCACCAAGGCCTATGTCGCCAACTTCACGGAAGCGCTGCAGAAGGAAGTCGCCGGCACCAATGTGAAGGTCCAGTCGGTGGTGCCCGGGCCGATCCGCACCGAGTTGTGGGACGTCTCCGGAATCAGCCTCGACAGGATCAATCCGGACTGGATCATGAGCGCCGAGGATCTGGTCGACGCGGCGCTTGCCGGCTTCGCCCAGGGCGAGACCGTCACCGCGCCCGGCCTTGCCGACGCGGCCGGGCTGACGACCTATCTCGGCGCCAGGGACCAGTTCTTCGGCAGCCTGTTCTCCGGCAAGCCGGCGGCGCGCTACGCCGTCTGAAGATTGCGGCAGCGCTGGTTTTCGTCGCCCCCGCAAAGCGGGGGAGAGGTGGCCGCGAGGCGGCTGGAGGGGGGGCTTTCGTAGGGCGAGTTTGTCGCAAGATACTTGGTTAGGGCGGCGCCAGTCCCCCTCTCCGTCTCGGCTTCGCCGAGCCACCTCTCCCCCACCTTGGTGGGGGCGAGGAACGGCGCTACACCGGCCGCCAAATCTGCAGGATCGAGGCGGCCAGCAGCAGGCCGAGCACGATGTTCAGCGCGCGCCATTGGCGCTCCGTCTTGAGCAGGCGGGCAAGCAGGGTTCCTGCCACGCACCACAACGACAGCGACAAAGCCGCGGCCAGGCCGAACACGGCGCCGAGCAGCAGCGCGAGTTGCAACGGACCATCCGCCAGGGCCGCGAAGGACGCGGCGGCGCCCAGCCCCATCGCCCAGCCCTTCGGGTTTATCCATTGGATGCCGG
The DNA here is from genome assembly GCF_003952425.1 of Mesorhizobium sp. M2A.F.Ca.ET.046.03.2.1. NCBI lineage: Bacteria > Pseudomonadati > Pseudomonadota > Alphaproteobacteria > Hyphomicrobiales > Phyllobacteriaceae > Mesorhizobium > Mesorhizobium sp. M2A.F.Ca.ET.046.03.2.1. The sequence continues at coordinate 5,228,748 of NZ_CP034449.1, forward strand.
CGCCGCCGAAAAAGCTGTTCGGCCTGGCCATGCTGATGTCGAGGTTGGGCGGACCGCTGCGGCCGATCTTGATCGCCAGCCATATCAGATAGAGCGAGCCCGCTATCTTCATGGCGAGCTGCAGGGAGGGCACCGCGGCGAGCAGGCCGGCAAGGCCGGCCGCGCCGGCGGCCGCCACGGTCGCCAGCCCCGCCGCGCTGCCGGCCATCAGCGGCACCGAACGGCGAAAGCCGAATTGCGCGCCGGAGGCGGTCGACAATGTCGTGGCGATGCCGGGCGTCGAGGTCGAGATCAGCGCGAACAGGACCAGCGGGATGATGGTTTCGGACATGCGGGCTTCCCAGTCGAGGAGCCGGCATGCTTATGCGCTTGGCGGCATCAGTAAATGCAATGTTTGACATGGTTTGCATTATAGAATATAATGGAAGCCATGATCCGCGATCTCGACACGAGCCTCATCCGCACCTTCGTCATGACGGCCGACAAGGCCAGCATGACGGCGGCGGCCAATGCGCTCCACCTGACGCAAGGCGCCGTCAGCCAGCAGGTCAAACGGCTGGAAGATGTGCTGGGGCAACGCCTGTTCGAGCGCGACCGCCGCGGTCTGAAGCTGACCCGTTCCGGCGAGCGGCTGCTCGACAAGGCCAGGCGCCTGCTGCAGCTCAATGACGAGATCCTCGCCGAAATCAGGGGCGGGGCGGTTGCCGGACAGGTGCGGATCGGCGTGCCTTACGATCTCGTCGGCACGCTGCTCGCGCCGGTGCTGAAAGCCTATGCCGAAGCCTATCCGCAGGTGGAGATATCGCTGGTCTGCGCCTCGTCGCCGGAACTCGCGGCGGCCCTGGCTGCGGGCACGATCGACCTTGCCGTCATCGAGGAGCGTGTCGGCCCCAGCGCCGGCGAATGCCTGCTCGTCGACCGGCTGGTCTGGGTCGGCGCCAGAGGCGGCTCGGCGCGCCTGAAGCGGCCGCTGCCGGTTTCCATCGTCGCCGACACCTGCGCCTTCCGGCCGGCGGTGCTGGCGGCGCTTGCCGAGCACGGGCTCGACTGGCGCACCGTGTTCGAGAACGGCAACATCGATGCGACGACCGCGACGGTGCGCTCCGACCTCGCCGTGACCACTTGGCTTGCCTCGACGGTGCCGGCCGATCTCGACATCCTGTCCGATGCCGGCCTTCCGGCGCTGCCGAATTTCTCCGTCAACCTGCATCTGCCGAAACATGCCACCCAGCCGGCCGCGCAGGCTTTCGCCAGCCATATCCGCGAGGGTCTTTCGCGCTATCGCCAGGCGGCGTGACGCGAGCGCCGTTCAGTTGTTCGACGCAGCCAGGGCGACCGCCAATTGGGCGTCGAATGCGCGCTTGAAGGCCGGCCGCGCCTCGCCGCGGGCGACATAGGCGGCAAGGTTCGGGAATTCGTTCAGCAGTCCCGATCTCTGCAGCCGGCGCAGCACGGCCACCATGACAAGGTCGCCGGCGCTGAAGGCGCCGTCGAGCCAGTCGCAATCGCCGAGATGGCGGGAGAGTTCGCCCAGCCGCTTGCGGATCCGGTCGTCGACCAGTGGCAGGCGCTCATCGTGCCACGACGCATCGTGCTCCAGGATCACGGCGGTTGCGCGCTCGAGGATCGGCGGCTCCACCGTGCTGTACGCGGCAAACATCCAGGCGACCGCGCGCGCCCGGGCGTTCGCGTCGTCGGGCAACAGGCCCGCGTGACGCACCGCGATGTGGAGGACGATCGCGCCTGACTCGAACAGAGCGAGATTGCCTTCTTCGTAGGTCGGGATACTGCCGAAAGGGTTGAGCGCGAGATGCGCCGGCTGCTTCATCGCGGTGAATGAGACGAGACGAACGTCGTAAGCTTGTCCGACTTCCTCGAGTGCCCAGCGGACTTGCATGTCGCGCGCCAGCCCCCTGCCGCCATCGGGCGATCGTTGGAAGGCGGTAATGGTGGGTATCATCGGCAGGCCCCTTGTGATGGCGTCGAATGGCTCGTGGCTCTGGAAAAGGCATCGGTCGCGGGCGAGGCGGCGGCGAGGCCGGCCCCGCCCGCATCCATTGCTACTTCCAGGTCCTGCGCCGCTCGAGCTCGGCTTGCGAAGGCTCCTGCTGGGCAAACGATCCTGTGCGGATTTCGCCCGCGCGCTCATAGGTCGCCATGATGACGCCGGTGGTCGTAGCCTGCGATTTGACGAGCTTGAAGGCGGCCGGCATCGCGTTGTCGCCAAACAGCCGCTTGCCCTTGCCCAGCAGCAACGGGAAGATCATCAGCCGGATCTCGTCGATCAGCCCGTTGGCGAGCAAGGTCTGGATCAGATCGCCGGAGCCCTGGATGAGCAGGTCGGGCCCGTCTTCCTGCTTGATCTCCTTAACGCTGGCAACGATATCGGGCCCGAGCGACTGGGTGTTCTCCCAAGTCAGAGAATCGGGCCGATGCGTCGCCACATATTTGGTCGTCGGGTTGAAAACATCCGCGATCGAATCTTTCTGATACGGCCAGTAGGCGGCGAAGATGTCGTAGGTTCTGCGGCCGAGCAGCAGGTCGAAGGGTTTGGAGAACAGTTCCTCCATTGCCGTGCCCGCGACCTCGTCGAAGTAGTGGAACGTCCAGCCGCCGAATTCGAAGCCGCCGACCGGGTCCTCTTCCGGTCCGCCCGGCGCCTGCATGATACCGTCGAGGCTGACGAAGGTGGCGGCGATGATCTTGCGCATAGTCTTTCTCCTTTTGGCTGGTCCGCGCCCGTCACGGCGGGATTTCGAGCTAAGGACGAACGGCAAGGCCGCTTTCCGACACGGCCCCGCGAATTTCTACCGCGCGTTGTCAGCGCGAATGGTGCGTGACGAGAACCAGACATCGCCGAAAACGGCGGTGGCGGTGCGGTCGGGCGCCTTGTCTTCCCTAACCCAGATCGAGCGGGTGCGCGCGGCGCGCTCGCGGGTCGGTATTTTCGCGCCTGGCTCGACGGCGGAGGCGCCGACGCAAGGAATGAACCAGGAGCCCATGAAGGGCCGGCACGCGAAGCCATTTTCCAGGCGGGTTATGAGGACCGCGAGGCCGACGGTTTCGGACGGGCGCCAGGGGAAGATCATGCGGCCGCCAGGCTTCAGCGCTCCCAACCATGCGGCGGGCGGGGCGACGACGCCGGCATTGACATAGATGATGTCGGATAGCGGCAGCGGATTGGCGACGGCGTCGGCCTGGACGATTTCGACATTGTCGTAAGCCGCAAGGTTCGCGTTGGCGCGCGCGGCAAGATCGGCCTCGATCTCGAAGGCGGTGACGCTGCCGCCCGGCTCGACCAGCTTAGACAGCAGCGCCGTATAATATCCGGTGCCGGCGCCGATATGGGTGACGGCCTCGCCAGGCTTCGGCTCGACCTTGCCGAGCCACATGGCATGCAGCAGCGGCTCGCCATTGTTAATGCCCTTGTCGGCATCGAGCACGACGAGCACGTTCTGATAGATATAGCTTGGGTCGGCGCTCGGCGTCTCGAACCGGCCTTCTCCGGCAAAGACGGTCCACGGTCCCGGGCCGAGAAAGGCCTCGCGCGGCACCGAGGCGAACACCTCCTCGATGCGCGGATCGGCCGAGCGGGCCTGCGCGGCCATTAGCCTGGCGTAGAATCTGCGAGCTTCGTCCGGTTTGACCATAGCGCCAAGATAGCGCGTCCGGCTGGAATGTCGCGATCAGCCGGCGAAGGTATCGTAGAGCAGCTTGAAGTTGAGAACGAGGATGACGGCCGCCACCACCCAGGCCAGCGCCGCAAGGCCGCGCGGTATGGCGAAACTGCCCATCTTCTTCCTGTCCGACACGAACTGCACCAGCGGGATGACCGCGAAGGGCAGTTGCATCGAGAGCACCACCTGGCTGAAGACCAGCAACTCGGCCGTGCCCTTTTCGCCATAGAGCGCGGTGACGACAACGACGGGGACGATGGCGATGCCGCGCGTCAACAGGCGCCGCGCCCATTGCGGAATGCGCAAGCGCAGAAAACCTTCCATCACGATCTGGCCGGCAAGTGTCGCGGTGACCGTCGAGTTGAGGCCGGAGGCGAGCAGCGCGACGGCGAACAGGATCGAGGCGATGCTGAGGCCCAGCAGCGGCGACAGCAGCTCGAAGGCCTGGCCGATCTCGGCAACGTCCTGATGCCCGGTGTTGTGGAAGGCGACTGCCGCGACGATCAGGATCGAAGCGTTGACGAACAGCGCCAGGATCAGCGCGATGGTCGAATCCGTCGTCGCCCATTTGATGGCGTCACGCTTGCCGGTCTCGGTGCGCTCATAGGCGCGGGTCTGCACGATCGAGGAATGCAGATAGAGGTTATGTGGCATGACCGTGGCGCCGATGATGCCGATGGCGATGTAGAGCATCGCCGGATTGGTGACGATCTCAGACGACGGCACGAACATCGAATGCAGGATCGTGCCGGCCGGCGGTGCGGCGACGAAGATCTGGATGGCAAAGCAGCCGAAGATGATGATCAGCAGCGCGACGACGAAGGCCTCGAGATAGCGGAAGCCCCTGTTCATCAGCAGCAGCACCAGAAAGGCGTCGAGCGCGGTGAGGATGGCGCCGCCGATCAACGGAATTCCGAACAGAAGCTGCAGCGCGATCGCCGTGCCGATGACCTCGGCGAGGTCGCAGGCGATGATCGCCAGCTCGCAGGCGATCCAGAGCATCAGATTGACGGGGCGCGGATAATAGGCGCGGCAAGCCTGGGCGAGGTCGCGGCCGGCGGCGATGCCGAGGCGCGCGGCCAGCGCCTGCAGCAGGATCGCCATCAGGTTCGACAGCATTATGACGAAAAGCAGCGTGTACCCGAACTGGGCGCCACCGGCGAGGTCCGTCGCCCAGTTGCCCGGGTCCATATAGCCGACCGAAACCATGTAGCCAGGACCCATGAAAGCGAACAGGCGGCGGAACCAGACGCCGGTCCGCGGCACCGCGATCGAGGCGTTCACCTCGCGCAGGCTGGGCTGCTCGTCGTCCGGCCTGTCGAATCGCCATGCGGGTCGGGCTACGGTTACTGCATCGGCATCGGACATGGGATTTCCGCTAGAATTATCGAACGTGCCTCCTATCTATGCCACAGCTCAACATTATGCAATATGCTATATTTCATTGATCATGCTTTCGTGATCGCGGGAGCAAGTTCCAGGGCGGGCGGCGGAAACGCCGGTTGCGCCCGCGCGGGAATGCAAATAAACGGCCGGGCCATCAGGGGTTTCGTGCTATGGATGCGATCCCGATTCAGGAGGAGCGCATATTGGCGCTTAGGAACAAACCAGTTCGACGCGAGGAGCCGCTTCCCGATGCCGAAATCCATTCGGAAGGATTCCGGCAGCAGCGCCAGGCGCGCCGCAGCGCGCTGGTCGAAGACTATGTCGAGCTGATCGCCGATCTGATCGAGGATGGCAACGAGGCGCGGCAGGTGGATATCGCGGCAAGGCTCGGCGTCGCGCAGCCGACGGTTGCCAAGATGCTGACCAGGCTCTGCGCCGACGGGCTGGTCTCGCGAAAGCCCTATCGCGGCGTGTTCCTGACCGAGACCGGCCGCAAGGTCGCGGAGGAAAGCCGCATCCGCCACCAGACGGTGGAAGCCTTCCTGCGCTCGCTGGGCGTCAGCGCTGAGACGGCGCGCATCGACGCCGAAGGCATCGAGCACCATGTCAGCGCCGAAACGCTGGATGCTTTCCGCCGAGCGATGACTCACCGCCAGGCTTAGCTCCCCGGTTCCCATCGCGCGTGTTGACGCGGAACCTACGCACCCCGGCCGCATTACCTCCCACATCGCGCGATTATCGCGCTTAGGGAGGAAGCAATGGGCATCGAACAGGCACCGACCGCCAAGGGAGAGCAGGCAGCCAGGGGATTGCGGCAGGCGGCCGCCGGCGACGAAGGCAAGACCGAGGCAGAGACCGGCCATCCGCTGAAGAAGGGCGCGGCGCGTTTCGAGGAACGGTCGAAAAGCTCGGACGGCAAAAGCGCCGGCGCCAAGCAGAAAAGCTGAGTTTTTCAGCCGGTTTATCGGGAGTGGAAATAACCGGCCGATCGGAGTTTCCTCCGGCCCGCGCATTTTTTGGGCGCGAAAAATTCTGTGACTTGGGCTGGCCGTTGCGATAGTTGTCAGCACGGGGCGGTCGCCGGCCAGCCCCTCCAGGACATTCGCATTGCGAGGAGTTGCCATGCTTTGGAGAGGCCGTCGTCAGAGCGACAACATCGAGGACGAGCGCAGCGACAGCGGCGGTGGCGGCGGATTGGGTGGCGGCGGTCAGTTCCGTGTCCCTATCGGCGGCCGCACCGGGGGTGGCGGCAGCATCCTCCTGGTCATCCTGGTTGTGCTGGCGGGATGGTATTTCGGCTTCGACCCGTCGCAGATCCTGGGTGGCGGCGACGGCGGCTTGCTGCCGGGGGGCGGCGGCCAGATCACCGAGACACAGGACAATGGCAACGCGCCCGCCAATGACGAGATGAAGCAGTTCGTCGCGACCGTGCTTGCCGATACCGAGGACACCTGGACCGGCATTTTCAAATCCCAGGGGTTGACCTACGAGGACCCCAGGCTGGTGCTGTTCAGCGGCCAGGTTCGCTCGGCTTGCGGCTTCGCCTCGGCGGCGGCCGGGCCGTTCTACTGCCCTGGCGATCGCAAGGTCTATCTGGACATGACCTTCTTCCAGCAGCTCGACCAGCAGTTCGGCGCTTCTGGCGAGTTCGCGCGCGCCTATGTGGTGGCGCACGAGATCGGTCATCACGTGCAGAACCTCACCGGCATCATGGGCAAGTTCAACCAGATGCGGCAGGGCATGAGCGAGGCCGACGCCAATCAGTTGTCGGTGCGCATCGAGCTTCAGGCCGATTGCTTCGCCGGTGTCTGGGCGCATTTCACCCAGCAGAAGGGCATTTTGGAGCAGGGCGACATCGAAAGCGCGTTGAACGCGGCCAAGCAGATCGGCGACGACACGCTGCAGAAAAAGATGCAGGGCTATGTCGTGCCGGAAAGCTTCAACCATGGCACTTCGCAGCAGCGGCAGACCTGGCTGGCGCGGGGCTTCAAGAGCGGCAAGCTGTCCGACTGCAACACGATGAGCGGTCCGATCTGAGGCGGCGTTTCCCCCTCTTTTCGAGTGACGATCCGTGATCGGCGCCCGCTGGCAAGTGGTGTCAGCATAAGGCATTTGCGTTCGTTCGCGGATTGTTCCGGCCGCTGACCTCGCCTATAAGGTCCGTCCCGCCCGTGCCCCAGGGCGGATGAGGAGCTTGTCACCATGATCGACCCGAAAACCGCCAAGCGGGGCCTTGCGCTCGTTTTCACGACGCTTTTGCTCGACATCATCGGCTTCGGCATCATCATGCCGGTGCTGCCGGCCTATCTGGAGGAACTGAGCGGCGTCAGCGTCAGCGAGGCCGCCATCGAGGGCGGCTGGCTGTTTTTCGTCTATGCGGCGATGCAGTTCTTCTTCGCGCCGATCATCGGCGGCCTGAGCGACCGTTTCGGGCGACGGCCGGTCCTGCTTGCCTCGGTGCTGACCTTCTCGATCGACAATCTGATCTGCGCCATCGCCTGGTCCTATCCGATGCTGTTCATCGGCCGCGTGCTCGCCGGCATTTCCGGCGCCAGCTACTCGACGACATCGGCCTTCATCGCCGACATCTCGAATGATGAGAACCGGGCTAAGAATTTCGGCCTGCTCGGCATCGCCTTCGGCGTCGGCTTCGTCATCGGCCCGGTGCTGGGCGGGGTGCTCGGCACGTTCGGGCCGCGTGTGCCGTTCTATTTCGCGGCAGCGCTTGCCTTCGTGAATTTCCTGATCGCGATGGTATTTCTGCCCGAGACGCTGGACGAAAAACACCGCCGGCCCTTCGAGTGGAAGCGCGCCAATCCGGTCGGCACGCTGTTGCAGATGCGCAATTATCCGGGCATCGGCTGGATCGGGCTGGTGTTCTTCCTGATGACGCTCGGCCATATGATGTATCCGGCGGTCTGGGCGTTCGTCTCCAACTACCGCTATGGCTGGAACCAGCAGCAGATCGGCTTCTCGCTCGGCGCCTTCGGCCTGTGCGGCGCGATCATCATGGCGACGGTGCTGCCGCGGATCATTCCGAAACTCGGCGAGTGGAAGACGGCGGCGATCGGGCTGACCATCACTGCGCTCGGCGCCTTCGGCTACGCCTTCGCGACGCAAGGCTGGATGGTCTATGCGGTGATCGTGGCCGGCTGCCTGGAGGCGCTGGCCGATCCGCCGCTGAGGAGCCTCGCCGCCGCCAAGGTGCCGCCGTCGGCGCAAGGCGAATTGCAGGGCGCGATGACCTCGATCTTCTCGATCACCTCGATCATCACACCGTTGCTCTACACGGCGATCTTTTCCTGGTTCACGAGCCCGACCGCGCCGGTCGTGTTCGGCGGCGCGCCCTATGTGCTCGGCGCGATTTTCCTGACGCTGGCGGTCATCGTCTTCGTGACGAAAGTGGCCAGGCCGACGCCGAAGGAAGTCGAGCGCATGCACACCCAGGAGGCCGTGACGAACACTGTCTAGGCGGCGTTGAGCTAGGCGCGCTCTGCCAGCGCTTCCTCGCCGCGCCGCTCGCGGATCAGGTTGACGAAGCGGCGGAAGAGGTAATGCGAATCCTGCGGGCCGGGCGAGGCCTCGGGATGATGCTGGACCGAGAAGACCGGCCGGCCCGTCAGCGCGATGCCGCAGTTCGAACCGTCGAAGAGCGAGACATGGGTTTCCTCGACGCCTTCGGGCAGCGAGTCGGCGTCGACGGCGAAACCGTGGTTCATCGAGACGATCTCGACTTTGCCGGTGGTGTGGTCCTTGACCGGATGGTTGGCGCCGTGGTGGCCCTGATGCATCTTCTCGGTCTTGCCGCCGAGCGCCAGCGCCAGCATCTGATGGCCGAGGCAGATGCCGAACACCGGAATGTCGGTCTTCAAGAGGTTCTGGATCACCGGCACGGCATATTCGCCGGTCGCTTCCGGGTCGCCGGGGCCATTGGACAGGAAGATGCCGTCCGGCTGCATTGCGAGGATCTCCTCCGCAACGGTCTTGGCCGGCACGACGGTGACCTTGGCGCCCAGGCCCGCAAGCAGGCGCAGGATGTTGCGCTTGACGCCGTAGTCGATGGCCACGACATGCATCGACGGCGCGTCCTGCTCGCCATAGCCTTCGTTCCACACCCAGGGCGTCTCGCGCCAGACCGAGGACTGGCCCGATGTGACCTCCTTGGCGAGATCGAGGCCGATCAGGCCCGACCAGGCAGCCGCCTGCCGCTTCAGGTCCTCGATGTCGAAAACACCGTCGGGCGCATGCGCGATAACGGCATTGGGCATGCCCTTCTCGCGGATCAACACGGTCAGCGCGCGGGTGTCGATGCCGGACAGCGCGACGATGCCGCGCCGCTTCAGCCACTGGTCGAGATGGCTGGCCGCGCGATAGTTGGACGGATCGGTGACATTGGCCTTGAAGATGGCGCCGACAGCGCCGGCGCGGGCCGCCGGATGCAAGTCCTCGATGTCCTCGTCATTGGTGCCGACATTGCCGATATGCGGGAAGGTGAAGGTGACGATCTGGCCAGCGTAGGACGGATCGGTGAGGATCTCCTCGTAGCCGGTCAGCGCCGTGTTGAAGCACACCTCGGCGACGGCCGATCCGGTGGCGCCGAGACCGCGGCCCTCGATCACCGTGCCGTCGGCGAGCACCAGAAGGGCGGTCGGCTTTTCGGTGGCCCAGGGGGCGGTGGTCGTGGCCATGGCGGCACTCCTGTCAGGCGCTGCGACTGGTCAACGGGACCACTCGCGCAGCAAAGCGCGCGAAGCAGGATTTCCCAGCCTCCGCGCGTCAACTCATTGTCTCATGCAGGACCGAGTACATAGGCGAAGGCACCCGAACGGTCAATGCGGACACCGCCAGCCAGCTCTGATTTCCATTCGTCCAGCAATATCAGCGGCTTGTCGGAATTTGCGTTGCCCGTTCGGCGAAGCTATTGTCCGCCGAATTCGAAGGAGAACCACAATGCGCGAGAAAATCGCCGATTCCATGAAGAGCGCGATGAAGGCGCAGGACAAGCACCGCCTGCCGACGCTGCGGCTGATCCAGGCCGCCATCCACGACCGCGACATCGCCAATCGCGGCGCCGGCAAGCCGCCGGCTAGCGAGGAGGAGATCCTGCAGATCCTCGCCAAGATGGTGAAGCAGCGCGAGGAATCGGCCAAGGCGTTCGAGGACGGCAAGCGGCCGGAACTGGCGGCGCAGGAGCGCGGCGAGATGGAGATCATCCGCGAATTCCTGCCGACGCAGCTCGACGAGGCGGCGATCACGGCCGCGGCGCGCGAGGTGATCGCGGCGACCGGCGCCGCCAGCCAGAAGGACATGGGCAAGGTAATCGGCGCGCTGAAGCAGAAATATGCCGGCCAGATGGACTTCGCCAAGGCGAGCGCCATCATCAAGGGACTGCTGCAGTAGGGGCGGCTGCCGAGCGTTTCGCCGTTTCAGGGAACCGGCTAACCGCTATCCCCTTGTTTTTTTCGCAATTTCGGACGGAAAACCGTTACACACTTTTCCTGGAATTGCTTCAGTCCTGGCAGATCGGCACCGGCTGCGGCGGGGGCGCCGGATGGTCCTTCTTGTATTGCGCGATGATTGGCTCCAGCGTCTTCTTCGGCCAGAATTTCGGGGTGCCGATCTCCTTCAGGCAGGAGGCGTTCCAATAGACACCCGCTGCCGAGAGCGCCTGGCCGCCGGCCTTGGCGCGCGCAACGGCGGCGATGTCGCGCGATTCCGGATAGATGTAGAGCGTCGTCGGGCTGTTCTTCACCAGGGGGATGATCTGCTCGGCATCGGCTGGCGACCAGCTGGTGCAGCCATTGCTGCGGCCGCCGGCGTAATTCACCAGCTTGCCGTAGGGCACAAAGCCGTCACGGTTGGCGTAAGAGCTTTGCGGGTTCTTGCGCATGCACAAGCCCTTCAGGATGGCCGCCGGATGCCCCCCGATGACACGCTGCCTGGCGTTCGCCGCTTCCCCTTCGCCGTCGAACTGGATGAAGCTGCGCATGAAAACCGCGTTCTGCGCGCCGACGCGATAGTATCCCTTGAAGGACGTCTTGGTTTCGGCGGTCATATAGGCGCCGCCGGCCGTCAACTCGGAATCCATCGCATTGCCGAAATTCTTCGCGCAGCGCCTGCCGTTGGAGAAATCGGCGACGCCTTTCAGGTTGCGGCCGCCGCCATGGCCCGAGGAAACCGCGCGGAAGAGCTGCTTGGCTTCGCAGATGATGTAGTAGCGCTGGCCGAGCACGCTGTTGCCGAGGTCGCCGGGACGCGTGGCATCCATGGCGAAGTAGCAGGGGTTATTGACCGAGCCGTCGCTGACTTTCTTCTGGTAGAGCGCGCGTGCCCGCTCCAGCACGACTTCAGAGATCTGGCCGTCGCCATCGCCGACATGGCGCTGCAACCAGTCGGGAATGGTCGACGGTCGCAAGGCGGCAAATGAGCTGACCGATGCCGTCAGAGCGGCCAGGATTGCGACAAGGCAAAAGATAGCCGCGCCAAGCGGAACAGATCTCAACCGCACCGTTTTGCCCCTCCTGTCGAAACGTCTCGTACCTGTGAATCACCCGGACCAATCATAGAAGGTCCCCACGCATCGGCGAAACACTTCTAGTTTAGCGACGCCTTTTGGAGGTCGGATTTCCGGCCTGCTTCGATTGCGCTATGATCTGATTCCGGCGCGCCCACGCCTCCTCCCTCCATCGGGAAGCATCGTTCATGCAGGGCAGTCCATCACCAACCAACTGTTCGAGCGCCAGGCATAAGGAGGGGTTGCCAAGACTGCTCGCGGCAGGAGGTTTTTCGATGCGGCTTTCCGCACCCGTCTATCATCTGAAACGCCAGGCGAGGCTCTTGTCTCGCCGGGAAAATGTCCCCCTTCACGAGGCGCTCGACCGCGTTGCCGCCAAGGAAGGCTTTTGTAGCTGGAGCCTGCTTGCGGCAAAAGCCGCCGAAGCCGAGCCTGGCGACAGGCTGCTGGAGCGGCTTATGCCCGGCGACATGGTCCTCGTGGCGGCACGGCCGGGGCAGGGCAAGACGCTGATGAGCCTCGAGCTCGCCGTGGCGGCCATGAAGCGGGGCAGTCGCGCCGTATTCTTTACCCTGGAATATATGCATGCCGACATTCTCGACCGGTTCCGGGACATCGGCGCCGACCCTGCGGATTTCGACCATCTGTTCGAGTTCGACAATTCCGACGCCATCAGCGCCGCTTACATCATCGAGGCGTTGCGGTCGGCGCCGCCCGGCACGCTGGCGGTGATCGACTATCTGCAGCTGCTCGACCAGAAGCGGGACAATCCCGAACTCATGGTGCAGATACGCGCGCTCAGGTCGTTCGCCCGGGAACGTGAACTGGTGTTGGTGTTCATCTCGCAGATCGACAGATCATACGATCCCGCCAGGAGGCCGTTTCCGGATATAGGCGATATCCGGCTGCCGAACCCGCTTGACCTGTCGCTGTTCGACAAGGCCTGTTTCCTGAACAAAGGCGAAATCCGGTTCCGGGCGACTTGAGAGCGATCCGCGTGGGGGGTCATGGCGGTCTCGACCTCGACCTTGATTTCGACAGGTCCGGGGCCGCGAGACGAAACCTTGATCGAAACCGAGTCAAGGTCACTCGCCGGGCCTGGCCAGCCTTCCTTCTTCCGCCTTGTGGTAGAACTGGCTTGCCACGAGCCAGCCTTTGAGCGGCCTGAGCGGCGGGATGCAGGTCGCGAGAACGATCGGGATCGAAACGAAGGCGTGGAACCACATGGAGGGCTCGAAAGTCACCTGCGCCCAGACGGCGAACAGCACCGAGGGCACACAGGCAAAGCAGATGACGAAAAAGGCCGGGCCGTCGGCGGGATCAGCAAAGGAATAGTCGAGCCCGCAGACCTCGCATTTCGGCGCCAGTTTCAGGAATCCGTCGAACAGGTGGCCCTCTCCGCAACGCGGGCAGCGGCCGCGGATTCCCACCTGCCAAGGTGCCAGGGGTGGATAATGCGCAAGGTCTTGCATGATGGTTTCTCCGGTCGATGTCGCGTGAGGCTGGACGGGCCTTGAGATCGTTGATGCATACATATATCATTCTTGTATGCAGACAATGCGACAAGATGTATGGATTGCGAATAAGTGACTCGAGAAAATGACATGGGCTGGCTTCCGGTTCTGGAGGCGGGACCGCGACCGGTCTATCTGAAGATCGTCGACGCGCTCGCGGATGCCCGCTCGGGCGGCCGCTTGCAGCCAGGCGACAGGTTGCCGCCGCAAAGGGAACTCGCCCGGCTGCTCGGGGTCGATCTCACGACCGTGACGCGGGCGTTTTCCGAAGCCCGTCGCAGGAACCTGATCGACGCGACGGCGGGCCGGGGCACCTTCGTCACGCCGGGCGAGCCGGAAGAACCTGTCCTCGATCTCAGCATGAACATCCCGCCGGCGCCGGCCGGCCTCAACCTGCCGGCACTGATCCGGACGGGCATCGAGGCATTGCTCAAGCGCTCCAGCGCGGAAGCGCTGCTTTCCTATCATCCCGGCCCAGGCTCGCCCGCGGAGCGCGCCGCCGGCTCGTCCTGGCTCGCCGCGGCGGGAGACAGGCTGCCGGTCGACAGGGTCGTTGTCGGCTCGGGCGCGCAGGCGCTGCTCACGGCCGTCGTGCTGGCAGAGACGCGCGAGGGCGACACGATCCTTGCCGACGCGCTGACCTATCCCGGGCTGATTGCGCTGGCCGGGACCACGCGGCGCAAGCTCGCCGCTGTCCTAAACGACAGTGACGGCATGCTGCCGGACGATCTAGAAGAGGCGGTGCGGCGGCACGGCGCCCGCGCTCTCTACCTCAACCCGACGCTGCAAAATCCAACCGCATCTGTCATGCCCGAAAGCAGGCGGCGCGAACTCGCCCGCATGGCCGACAAGCTCGGGCTGACCATCGTCGAGGACGATCCCTACAGAAGGTTGCTCGCCACAGCGCCGCCGGCCTTTCTGACCCTGGCGCCCGAACGAACCTTCCATGTCGCGACATTGGCAAAATGCATCTCGCCTTTCCTGCGCACGGCCTTTCTGGCGGCCCCTGATCAGCAGGCCGCCGAGCGGATCTCGGCAGCAATACGCGGCACCACCATGATGGCGCCGCCGCTGATGGCGGGCCTTGCCTGCGAGTGGTTGCGCAGCGGCCTTGCCGGTGAGATCACCGCCGCCGTGCGGACTGAGGCCAAGGCCAGGCAGGAAATCGCGCGCAACATCCTGCCCAAGGGCTTTGCGGCATCGGAGGCCAGCCTGCATCTGTGGTATCCGCTGGAGAGCCGGCTGCGCTCGGGCGAACTCGCCGACGTTGCCCGCCGTCGCGGGCTGGCCATCAGCCCCGCGGAAGAGTTTGCCGTCGGGCGGGACTTCGCCAATGGCTTCCGCTTGGCGCTGGGCGCCACCTCCAACCGCGAACGGCTGAAGGAAGGTCTTGAAAGCCTCGCTTCCATCCTTTCGGGAGTGCCGGGCTCCTCGCGACCGAAGGTCTGAAGCAGCAAACCGTGGCTTGGCGCGGCCCGTTACTCGGCCGCCGCCGGCAGCGGCGGCGTCGCGCGGCTGCGCCATTCCCAGGCTAGCGAGCCGACAGCCACCACCACCGCCACCAGCATGGCCAGGGCGCCGGCGAGCGGCAGGCTGCGATAGCCGTAGCCGGCATTGAGCATCGCAGCACCCAGCGACGCAGCGAGCGCGATGCCGACATTGAAGCCGGATGGGATCAGCGCGGAAGCGAGGTTGGAGGCATCGGCCGTCCAGGCCAGGATGCGCGTCTGGATCGGCGCGCCGATGGCGAAATTCAGACCGCCCCAGATGACGATGGCGACGATCATCGGCACCGGGTAGGGGCTCACCAGATGGATAACGCCGAGCGCCACCGCCTGCAGGGCGAGCATGACGATCAGCGAGGGCATCAGCTTCCAGTCGGCGAGCTTGCCGCCGACCAGGACGCCGATCGTGGCGCCGACGCCGTTGAGCAAAAGCACCCAAGGGATCAGGCTCTCGTCGAGGCCTGTCACTTCGAGCAGCATCGGCGTGATGTAGGTGAACGGCGCAAACTGGCCAATCATCAGCATCAGCATAAGGATCAGCGAGGTCCAGACCTGCTGGCGGCCAAGCACGCGAACTTCGCGCGCCAGCCCGGCGGGCCGGCTGGCGGCGCCCGCCGTTCGCGGCAACAGCGCCAGCATCGCGACGATCGCGATGATGCCGAGCACGCCCATCACCCAGAAGGTCGCGCGCCAACCCCACAGACTGCCGATCGCGGTGCCGGCGGGCACGCCGATGACGTTGGAAACCGTCAGCCCCGAGAGGATCACCGCGACCGCCCGGCCGCGCTGGTCCTCCCGCACCAGGCTGACCGCAACCACCATGGCGACGCCGAAATAGCAACCATGCGCCACGGCAGTCGCAATGCGCAGCAGAAGCATCGAGGTGAAATCGGGCGCCAGCGCGCAGGCCACCTGGCCGAGGGTGAAAGCGATCGTCAGTCCGATCAGCAGCGTCTTGCGCGAGACTTTGCTGGTCATGAGCGCCAGCAGCGGGCCGCCGATGGCAATGCCGCAGGCATAGCCGGAGACGAGATATCCGGCGGTCGGCACCGAAACGCCGAGACCTTGCGCCACCTCCGGCAGCACACCGGCTATGACGAATTCGGTGGTGCCAAAGGCGAAGGCGGCAAGGAAAAGAGCAATCAGCGGCAGCATGGTTCAAAACATATGCGAGGAATGCATGGCCTCAAACCACGCCTGGGCGGGCGCGGCAATGGAGAAATTGTCGATACCGCTTTAGCTTTTCTTGAGTTCCGTCAGCTGGCCCTCAGCCGCGAGCCGCCGAGCAGGCCGCGCTCCTCGAGCACCGGATAGGCGATCGAGGCCAACAGCGAGTTGATCTGCTTCAGGTCGCGGATGGTGTCGAGGTGGATCGAGCTGGTCTCGATGCTCTTGGCGGTGCCTTCGCGCAGGCGCAGGAAATGGCTGGCGCTGGTTTCCTTCTCGCGCTCGCGCAACAGGTCCTTCTCCAGAACCAATTGCCTGGCGGTTTCCGGGTCGCGCGAGACGAGCACGTTGAAGGCGAGCCGCGCATTTGCAAGCACGGAAGAGTGGAAGGCGCAAAGCTCCTGCCAGCCTTCCGGCGTGAATTCCAGGCCGCGCTCCAGCTTCTTCCTGACATGCACCAGCATGTTGCGCACGATGATGTCGCCGACCTGCTCCAGCTTGACGCAGGCGCCGATCAGCTCCTGGCAGCGCAACGCCTCGTCCTCGGTCAGCGGGTTCCGAGTGACTTTGGCTAAGTAGAGCTTGATCGCGGCGTGCTTCCGGTCGACGCGGTCGTCGAGCGCGGCAAGCGCCTTGATCTTGGCGGGGTCGGCATCCTCATAAAGCTCGATGATGCGCTTCAGCATGATCTCGACCGTCTCGCAAACCCGCACCACCTCGCGCGTCGCGTTGGCCAACGCCTGGTTCGGCGTATCGAGGGCGCTCTCATTCAGCGCCGACAGCTCCACGACCTCGAGCGTGGCGGCCGGCTGCGGCGTGCTGCCCAGCGCCACGATCTTTTCGGAAGCGCGGTAGACGAGGCCGGCCAGCGGCAGTCCGGCCAGCAGGATCAGCACATTGAACAGGATGTGGGCGTTGACGATCTGATCGGGCGCGCTTCTGCCGAGGAAGCCGACATCCGGCTTGAAGGTCATGATCAGGACCAGCATGATCAGCGAGCCGAGGCCGCGCATCAAAAGATTGCCGACCGGCACGATGCGCACCTCGGGCGGCGCCGACCGCGTCAGCATCGGCGCAATCAGCGACGAGCCGAGATTGACGCCCAGCACCAGCACGACGCCCAGTTCCGGCGTGATCAGCCCGCGGCCCGCCAGTGTCGCCATCAAAAGCACCGCGGCGATGCTCGACTGGAACAGCCAGGTGACCAGCGCGGCTAACAGATAGGTGGTGATGGAGTCGCCGGAGAAATAATTGATGATCAGCGGCATCAGCTGGCTGTTGCGCAGCGGCTCCGACGCCTGGCCGATCATCTCCAGAGACAGGATCAGCAGGCCGACGCCGATCAGGATGCGGCCCGTCTGCCGCCAATCCCGCCGCTCGGTGGCCATGAACATGACCGTGCCAGCGATCAGGCAGAGCGGCACCAAAAGCGTCAGATCGAAGGTGAGCAGCTTGGCCACCAGCGCCGAACCGATCTCGGCGCCGCGCACCGCCAGTTGTCCGGCGGCGCCCGAAACGATGCCGGCGCCGGCGAAGGAGCCGACCAGCAGCGTCACCGCGGTTGAGCTCTGCAGCGCGACCGCCAGGCCGCAGCCTGTGAGCACCGCCATGACCGGATTGCGCATGGTGGCGCGCAGCCTGTGGCGCAGCACGTCACCATAGGCGCGCTCGACCCCTGTCTTCACCATGCGGGTGGCGAACAGCATCAGCGCCACCGCGCCGGCAAGGTGCAGGAGGACGACGGAGCCGCTCACAGCCAACCCCGCGGGGTAGCTCTGGCAGCGCGGAGAGAGGTACGAATCTTAGCCATCTCGAGGCCTGGAAATACACCAATTAAGATTAGCCGGATAATAGATTTTGTAATGCGGGGATCGTCTCCGCTCGACGGCGCATGTCGGAAATGAACGGAAAAGGCATTGGTTGCATGCGCCTGGCGGCTGCGCTTCGCTTCATGCTGCCCAACGCTTGGCGGCGTGGCCCGGGAAATCCGCAGCGTTGTTGAAGCGGCTTGAGCAAGCATCGGAAATCATTACAGAATTGTAATTCTAACGTTCAGTTTCGGTTCATCCGCTGGCGGTTACTCCTGCGTCTATCGACAACAAGGAGTACCGACCATGAAGCGTCTCATACTTTCCGCCGTCACCGCCTCGATGCTGGCCGCCTCGGCCTTCTCCGGCCAGGCCGCGCCGCTCGCCCAGCCGAGCGCGCCGCAGTCGAATTACACGCAGGTCGACTGGCAGAAGCCCGGCCGGCATGTCGACAAGCGGGTCGTCTTGAAGAAGAAGGTCGTAGTTAGGCGCAGCCACTGGCGCAATGGCCAGAAGTATTCCAACTGGAGGCGCCACCAGTCGATCCGCGACTGGCACCGCTACGGCCTGCGCCGCCCGGGCCCCGGCCAGGAGTGGATCCGC
Organism: Mesorhizobium sp. M2A.F.Ca.ET.046.03.2.1; assembly: GCF_003952425.1. Lineage (NCBI taxonomy): Bacteria > Pseudomonadati > Pseudomonadota > Alphaproteobacteria > Hyphomicrobiales > Phyllobacteriaceae > Mesorhizobium > Mesorhizobium sp. M2A.F.Ca.ET.046.03.2.1. Next base: position 5,246,922 of record NZ_CP034449.1, read on the forward strand.
GTCGGCAACGATTATGTGCTGGTCAGCATCCTTTCCGGCATCATCTTCGGCGCCATCGCCGCGCGCTAATCCCGGCAATCCGGAAATTCAGAAGGCGGCCATCCGGCCGTCTTCTTTTGGTCTGTGAAAAGCGGGTACGATGGGCCCGACAGAGTCGCAGCGCCCGGCCGGCTTGATTATATGGAGGGCAAACGAGCTTTCTTAGATGCGCTTTCCGCCCGCCTTCCTCGACGAGATACGCGACCGCGTGCCGATTTCATCGGTGATCGGCACGCGTGTCGCGTGGGACAGGAAGAAGACCAACGCGTCGCGCGGCGACTATTGGGCCTGCTGCCCGTTCCACGGCGAGAAAAGCCCGTCCTTCCACTGCGAGGACAAGAAGGGCCGTTATCACTGCTTCGGCTGCTCGGTTTCGGGCGATCATTTCAAGTTCCTCACCGAGCTAGACGGCATGAGCTTCCCCGAGGCGGTCGAGAAGATCGCCGAAATGGCCGGCGTGCCGATGCCGGTGCGCGATGAACGGGAAGAACGGCGCGAGAAGGAGCGCGCCAGCCTGACTGAGGTGATGGAGATGGCGACCGCCTTCTTCCAGGAGCGACTGCAGAGCGCCGACGGTGCTAAAGCCCGTGCGTATCTCAGGGAGCGCGGACTGACGTCGGCGACGCAGCAATCGTTCCGGCTGGGCTATGCGCCCGACAGCCGCAACGCCTTGAAAGAGCATCTCGCCGCCAAGGGCGTGCCGAAGGCCGATATCGAGGCTTGCGGCCTGGTGCGGCACGGCGAAGACATTCCGGTTTCCTATGACTGGTTCCGCGACCGCATCATGTTCCCCATCCCGGATTCGCGCGGCAAGATCATCGCCTTCGGCGGGCGGGCGCTGGCGCCCGATGCCTTGGCCAAATACATGAACTCGCCCGACACCGAGCTCTTCCACAAGGGCAACGTGCTCTACAATTTCGCCCGCGCCCGCAAGGCACTCGCCAAGGGCGGCACGGTGATCGCGGTCGAAGGCTATATGGACGTCATCGCGCTGGCGCAGGCCGGGTTCGAGAATGCCGTGGCGCCGCTCGGCACCGCGCTCACCGAAAACCAGCTCGAGCTGTTGTGGCGCATGGCGCCCGAGCCGGTGCTTTGCTTCGACGGCGACCAGGCCGGGCTGAAGGCGGCGTGGCGGGCGGCCGACATGGCGCTGCCTTCGGTCCAGCCGGAACGTCGCGTGCGCTTTGCGCTGCTGCCCGATGGCAAGGACCCGGACGATCTGGTCAGGGCCGATGGGCCGGATGCGTTCCGCGCCGTGCTTTCGGAGGCGCGGCCGCTTGTCGACCTTTTGTGGATGCGCGAGACGGCCGGCGGTGTTTTCGACACACCGGAGCGGCGCGCGGGGCTGGAAAAGACGGTGGGAGAACTCGCCGGCCGTATCCGCGACGAAAGCACGCGCTACCAATATCAGCAGGAAATGCGCGAGCGGGTGCGGAGCTTCTTCGGCTCGCAACGCGCGGTGCGGCAGGGCCATGGCGGACGCTCCGACGGCCGGCCGGGCGAGCGCGGCAGGGGTTCGGCGCCAGGCGGGGCGTTTGGCCGGGGCTTTGTCGGCGGGCGCGCCGCGATCACCGAGAGCCTGGGCCGCTCGGCGCTGGTCAAACGCGCTGGCGAGGGGATGTCGGTGCGCGAGGCCACGATCATCGTGGCTCTGGTCAACCACCCGGCGCTGATCGACGAGAATTTCGCCCATGTCGAATTCCTCGACCTCGCCAATTCGGATTTGCGCAAACTGCACGCGGCCATCCTCGACGCCATGGCGCATGACGCGGCCGACGAGCGCGGCGCGGTCATCGCCACCATCGAGCGCGCCGGCTGCGGCGGCATCTGGGAGCGGGCGGTGGAACTGATCAAGCGGGCGCGGCAATGGCCGGCACTCGAAACCGCCGCGCTCGACGATGCCCGCGACGCCTTCAACCAGGCGATGCACTTGCAGCGCAGCGCCCGCACCTTACATAGAGAGCTGAAACAGGCGCAGGCGGCGCTCGATGCAGACCCTTCGGACGAAAACTTCCGGCATCTCGTCGAGATTCAAGCGCAATTCAACGATGTGCAGGCAACGGAAGCGCTGATCGAAGGGTTCGGCGTTTCATCGGGCAGGGTTGGCCGCGTTTAGGGCCGAACACCACCCATTGGAAGTGAGTGGAAATGCGCAGCGCGTCGAATCGACGCCTCTAAGCGGGTAATTGATTCGCTTTTTTCATGCGAATCATGCCAGAGGCGCTTGACCTTCTGGCAGATTGGCGGAATCAGGACGATTCGAAACGTTAACCGTGCCCCGGCGTCGGCGGGAAATTTGAGCGATGTGAGGTGCCGGTGACGGCTGGACAGGCAAAACGCCTGCTCCAGATATCAGGGTTAATCTGGACTTAATGCATGTCGCCCAAAAGTGAAAACCGGTTTGGGGCAAACGAGATGCACAAAACAAAAGAGATGACGCGGTTGCCGGGCCGGTAAAAAGCATTCCGGTACGAGCACATCCGGCGTAACCGGTCCGACAGTTTACGCGGCCTCGATATTGGGCCGCTTGGAGACGACAAAGAATGGCGACAAAGGAAAAGGAAGAGGTCGAGACCGAACGCGAAGGCGCCACCGATGGCCCTCTGCTCGACCTTTCCGACGATGCTGTCAAGAAGATGATCAAGGCCGCGAAGAAACGCGGCTATGTCACGCTCGACGAATTGAACGCGGTGCTGCCCTCGGAAGAGACGGATCCGGACCGCATCGAAGACATCAATGCGATGCTCAGCGACATGGGCATCAACGTCGTTGAGGATGACGAGCAGGGCGAAGAGGCCGAGGCCGAGCCCGCCGGCGACAGCGAGGAAGACGCCAACGAGCTTGCCGAGCAGACCGGCACCGCCGTTGCCGCCACGACCACCAAGAAAGAGCCGACCGATCGCACCGACGATCCGGTGCGCATGTACCTGCGCGAGATGGGCTCGGTCGAGCTTCTGTCGCGCGAGGGCGAAATCGCCATTGCCAAGCGTATCGAGGCCGGCCGCGAAACGATGATCGCGGGTCTGTGCGAAAGCCCGCTGACCTTCCAGGCCATCATCATCTGGCGCGACGAGCTCAACGAATCGAAGATCCTGCTGCGCGAGATCATCGACCTCGAGGCGACCTATGCCGGCCCGGAGGCCAAGCAGGCACCGGTGGTCGAACGTGTCGAGGAATCGCCCAAGCCGGACGAGAAGCCGCGCGGCCGCGCGGCGGCACGCGAGGAAGAAGACGACATCACCAATGTCGGCGGAGACACGCGCGGGCTGGAGGAAGAGGAAGACGACGAGGACGAGGCCAGCCTGTCGCTGGCCGCGATGGAAGCGGAACTGCGCCCGCAGGTGATGGAGACGCTCGACGTCATCGCGGACACCTACAAGAAGCTGCGCAAGCTGCAGGACCAGCAGGTCGAGAATCGTCTCGCCGCCGCCGGCACGCTGTCGCCCAGCCAGGACCGCAGGCTCAAGGAGCTGAAGGACCAGCTGATCAAGGCGGTGAAGTCGCTGTCGCTCAACGCGGCGCGCATCGAGGCGCTGGTCGAGCAGCTCTACGACATCAACAAGCGCCTGGTGCAGAACGAGGGCAAGCTTCTGCGGCTCGCCGAGAGCTATGGCGTGCGCCGCGAGGAATTCCTCAAGGAATATCAGGGCTCGGAGCTCGATCCGAACTGGACCCGCTCGATCGCCAATTTGACTTCGCGCGGTTGGAAGGAATTCACCAAGAACGAGAAGGACACGATCAAGGAGCTGCGCGCCGAGATCCAGAACCTCGCCACCGAAACGGCGATCTCGATCCTGGAATTCCGCAAGATCGTGAACCAGGTGCAGAAGGGCGAGCGCGAGGCTGCGATCGCCAAGAAGGAAATGGTCGAGGCGAACCTGCGCCTCGTCATCTCCATCGCCAAGAAATACACCAACCGCGGCCTGCAGTTCCTGGACCTCATCCAGGAAGGCAATATCGGCCTGATGAAGGCGGTCGATAAGTTCGAATATCGTCGCGGCTACAAGTTCTCGACCTACGCCACCTGGTGGATCCGGCAGGCCATCACCCGCTCGATCGCCGACCAGGCGCGCACCATCCGCATTCCGGTGCACATGATCGAGACGATCAACAAGATCGTTCGCACCTCGCGCCAGATGCTGCACGAGATCGGCCGCGAGCCGACGCCGGAGGAACTGGCGGAAAAGCTAGCCATGCCGCTGGAAAAGGTGCGCAAGGTCTTGAAGATCGCCAAGGAGCCGATCTCGCTCGAAACGCCTGTGGGCGACGAGGAGGATTCGCATCTCGGCGACTTCATCGAGGACAAGATGGCGATCCTGCCGATCGACGCCGCGATCCAGGCCAATCTGCGCGAGACGACGACGCGGGTGCTTGCCTCGCTGACGCCGCGCGAGGAACGCGTGTTGCGCATGCGCTTCGGCATCGGCATGAACACCGACCACACGCTGGAGGAAGTCGGCCAGCAGTTCTCGGTGACGCGCGAGCGCATCCGCCAGATCGAAGCCAAGGCGCTGCGCAAGCTCAAGCATCCGAGCCGGTCGCGGAAGCTCAGAAGTTTCCTCGACAGCTGATCCGCAGGTCAGACAAGCAAATCCAAAGGGCGCCTCGGGCGCCCTTTGGCGTTTCCGGCCCCTCATGCCGCCTTGCCGCACCTGCCCGACAGGAGGATAATTCCGTTGCCGGATGCATTTGTGGGCGACAAGCCGGATGCCCGCCCCGGCGCCGGTCGTACGGCGTCGCGCTCCGTGGCTCCCGGTGGGAGGTATGCCATGACAACCTACATCGTGCTTATCAACTGGACCGAGCTGGGCGCCAGGAATGTGCGGGAGTCGCCAAAGCGGCTCGATGCCGCCAAGAAGCTGCTGGGCGAAATGGGCGGATCGTTCAAGTCTTTCTACCTGACGATGGGCGAATGCGACATGGTCGCCATCGTCGAAGCCCCGGACGATGCGGTGCTCGCCCGCTTCGCGCTGCTGCTGTCGTCTGGCGGTAACGTCAAGACGCGGACGATGAAGGCGTTCCCGGAATTCGCCTATCGCGAGATCATCAGTTCGCTGGGGTAGGAGGCGGGCTGAAGCCGGGACCGGCGCGGCTGTTGCGAAGCCGCGCCGCATTGCCGATAGTCGCACCATGCCCAAGCCTTTGCTGACCGTCTGGTACAACACGCGCTGTCCGGTGTGCGATGCCGGCATCAGCCGCCAGAAGAGGCGGCTGATCGAGGCGGTCAAGGCAGGCCGCGTCGCATTCCGCGACATCAATTTCGAACCTGAAGCGCTCTCGGCCTTCGGCGCTTCGCTCGAGGATATCCGGCGACGGCTGCACGCGACAGATAGCGAAGGCCGGCTGCTGGTCGGCGCCGACGTGGCGATCGCGGTCTGGCGGCTCACGCCGGGCGAGGGGTGGCTGGCGACCCTCTTCGGCAACGCCGTCGCGCTGCCTTTGACGTGCATCGCCTACGACCGTTTCGCGGACCTTCTCTACGCCTGGAACCGGCGCCAGGGCCGCTGGTAGGCGGCAAGGCCAGAGGCCCTGGCGCATCCTGCGATACATCGTAAGATATATCTTGACTTGACAAGCGGTGCGCCTTACTTAAGATGTATCGTAAGATATAACTCAAGGAGCAATCCATGCACAGACACGACCATTTCGGGCACAATCATTTCGGCGAGCGCATGTTCATGCGCATGGCCGGCAAATTCGGTGGCAGAGGCAGCGGCGGCGGCTTCGGTCCGTTTGGGGGCAGGGGCGGCGGGCGCGGCGGCCCGGGTGATATGTTCCGCGCCGGCCGGATGCTCGCCGACGGCGATCTCAAGCTGATCACGCTGTCGCTGCTGGCCGATGCGCCGCGCCATGGCTACGACATCATCAAGGCGCTGGAAGAGCGCACCAGCGGCGTCTACAGCCCGAGCCCGGGCGTGGTCTATCCGACGCTGACCTTCCTGGAGGAGGCGGGTTATGCGGTGTCGTCCAGCGAAGGCAACAAGAAGGTGTTTTCGATCACCGAGGCCGGCAGGGCGCATCTCGATGAGAACCGCGAGATGATCGACGGCGTGCTCGACCATCTCGAGCGCTTCGGCCGCAAGATGGCCGCGGCGCGCGAATGGTTCGGCTGGGGCGACGATAAGGATGAGGGGCGCCGTGGCCGTTCGGAAAAGCGCGACCAGTTCCGCGCGCTGCGACATCGTCTGCGCGCCGCGCTCGGCGACATCGCCGAGGCGCCGGAAGACAAGCAGGCCGAGGCGATCAGCATCCTGGAAGACGCCGCCGAGGCGATCGAGGCGCTGGCGCGGCGCTAAGCCATTTTCATAAGAGCAGCCAAAAAGCCCGGAGCGATCCGGGCTTTTTGCATTCAGTCAGCGATCGACAGGGCAAGGACTATTCCTTGCCGACATATTCGCTGATCAGCTTGTCGTTGCGCGCCTTCTCGATCTTGGCGGTGGTCTCGGCCGCGATGCGCTCGTCGGTGCGGTACTTGACCAGGTTCACCAGGCTGCCGGTGAGCAGGAGGATGCCCATTGCCCAGTAGCCCTTAGTCGAGAGGTCGACCGGCGCTAGCCACAGCGACAGGCCGAGCATGAAATAGGCGGCGCCCACCGACACGGTGTTGAACAGGATATAGGTCTGATTGCCGTTCATTGGATTGCTCCTTGGAATTTGATCTGTTTTTCGGAAAGCGGGTTCAGTTCAGGGATTTGAGGCGCGCGAGGACGTCCTCGGCGCGCACCTTGGTGGCCGGTCCATGGCCTGCTTCGGCGAGGCGTTCACGGATCGCCTCGTGGCGCAGCTCGCCGTCGATCTCATCGAGTATGCCGGCCTCCTCAAACGGGTCGGGGCTGTCCTTGATGCGGGCCAGCAGTTGCTCCGCCTCGTTGATGCTCGCCGTGCGGCCGATCGAGCGGTTGAGGCGCGACTGCGCCTTGCGTTCGGCATCGATCGCCCGGGCCGAGATCATGCCCTGGTTGAGGCCGATGATGCGGCGATGCGCCTGTTCGACGGACAGGCGCATCCGCCAGGTCTTCTCGCCGAGGCTCTTCACGGTGGCGCGGCGGACCTCGCGCTCATTCTCGAGCTCGGCGATCGCGGAGGCGCCACCTTCGGCAAGCGCCTGGTTGTTGGCCGAAAGCGCGCTCAGCGTGCGGGTTTCCAGATCGGCGATGCGGCTGTCGAGCTGTTCGAGGCTGGTCTGCTCGGCACGCTGGCGCACGATCAGCGAGGCAAGCGTCTGCTTGGCGGCGGCGAGGCCCGCCTCCGCGTCGCGGATGCGCTGCGCCAGAAGGTCGATGGCGAAACGGTCCTTCAGATTGTCCTCGGCCCGGGCGCTGGCGCCGTCCAGCAATGTCTTGATCAGGCTAAGCATTGGGTCTTCTCCCTGTTGATGTGAACGTTGTTCACGAAGTCAACATAACAGGAAATGAACATTGTTCAAGAACAATGTGAACGCTGTTCATGGGCCGTGGGACATGGTAAACGCGGGCAGACAGGCTGAACGTGGCAGGCCGGCCACCTCACAGAGCGACAGGAAAGAGCATGGCGCTGGACAAGGAAGAAATGAGCGAGAAGGTGCTCGCCATCGCCGAGGCACTGCTCAATGAGGGCGGCGCCGAGAACCTGAAAGCGCGCACCATAGCCGAGCAGGCCGGCATTTCGGTTGGATCGGTCTACAACCTCTTTGCCGATCTCGACGAGGTGCACCGGGCCGTCAACATGCGGCTGCTCGACCGGCTCGGCGCGACAGGCCTCGCGGCCATGGCCGATCTCGAAAGGCAAGGGGTGACCGATGTCCAGCACCGCATCCTGGCGATGGCGGCGGCCTATGTGCGCTTCGTCGAGGCGCATTCCGGCAGTTGGCCGGCGGTGCTTGCCTTCAACCGCCGGCGCGCGACGCAGCCGGGCCCCGATGCCTATGACGCGCTGCTCGACGCGCTCTTCGACATCGTCGCCAGCGTGCTCAAAGCAGGCGATTTCGGCCTAGACGACAACCGCCGCGCGCTTGCGGCCCGGACCTTGTGGTCAAGCGTGCATGGCATCGTGACCAGCGGCTATGTGGCCAATTCCAACAGCCGGCAGGCCGAGGAGATCTGGAATCAGATCGAGCTGCTGGTCGGCGTTTTCGTCAAGGGACTGGAACATGGCGGCGCATTCGCGCATGCTGAGACAAAGTCTGATTAAACAGGGCGCTGCGGATCTTCGACGCCCGCGTAAAATGGAGTTTCAAAAAATGTCTTTTCTGAAAAAGCTTTTCGGCGGCGGCAGCAGTGAGGCACCGGAGACCGGCAGCGCCAAGCCGGCCAAGCAGGTCGAGCACAAGGGATTCCTGATCAGCGCGACGCCCTACAAGGCCGAGGGCCAATACCAGACCTGCGGCGTCGTCTCGAAGGAAGTGGACGGCGTGCTGAAAGAGCACCGCTTCATCCGCGCCGACCGCTTCGCCGGGCTGGACGACGCCGTCGACATCTCGATCAAGAAAGGCATCCAGCTGGTCGACGAGCAGGGCGAGAAGATGTTCGGCTGAATGTGATCATAGTCGAGGATCGATCGGCTCGCTCTCCAGCGCCAGCACGGCAAAGACGCATTCGTGGACCCGTCGCAGCGGTTGCCTCGCGACAAATCGTTTCAACGCCTCGTGTCCCAGGGCGAACTCACTGAGCGCCAGGTTGCGCTTGCCGCCTAGATGCCGCTCGCGCAGCCGGACAAGATTGTCGGGCGCATCGTATTCGGGACCGTAGATGATGCGCAGATACTCGCGCCCGCGGACCTTGAGCGCCGGCTGGATGAGTCCCTTCTTGCCGCGGGTGACGAAGTCGCGCGGCTTGACCACCATGCCTTCGCCGCCCGAGCGATCAGCGTCTCCCACCAGGCGACGGCCTCCGCGCAGGCGCCGGCATCGGCCAGGTCGAAACTGCGCCATCTGGTGTCCACCACGACACCTCCCCTGGCGAGGCGATCGGCCAGCGACATATGCCAGATGTGGTCATGGTCGAACCAGACGCGGCCCTCGCTGGCCAGCAGATGGAACGGCGCCACGCTGAGATCATCGACATTCGAAACCGGCCAGACATAGGGCGACCAAGCGGCGGCGTATTTGCCTGCCCGCTCGGCGCGATCGGCAAACCGCGCGTTAAGATCGGCCACATCGACACCCCGCGCCTTCGCTCTCTCCGAGGCATCGCGACCGAGCCGCAGGCCGGCCGCGGACGACGCCGCCACCGGTCCGTACTGACTTTCAATCAGGCTGCTTGCCTTGGCCGACCAGGGCATGATTTCGGCATCGAGCAGCAGCCAGTCGGTTTGCAGTTCCTCCCACAGGCCGGCGGCGTCGACGCTTGCGCGAAGCCGGTCGAGCAGGCCCTCCGTCATGGCATTGTCGCTGAGGAAGGAGCGCCCCGTCCGGGTCCATATCGCGCCTGTCTCGTCGCCTGACACGCCGAAGCGGCTGCGCGCTGCCTGCACGGTCCGGCAGAGCGCGACAATCGCCCGCGAACCCATGTGCTTTTCCTCGCACACGATCTCGGCGACGCCGCGCTCGCGAAAGTAAGCAAAAGCCTCTTCCGGGCGTTCAAGCCAGCCGGCATGACCGCTTGTCTCGGACGGCGACATCGTCGGCGGCAGGTATACCAGCCATTGCGGCGCCACCGCGAAGCGGCTCATCACCTCGAGCGCGGCCGAGGCATTTTCCTCGGCCACGACGATCCGACCTTTCAGCTCGGTCTCGATCCAGCGCCGGCCGGAGACGTCCTGGATGTCGAGCACGCCGTCAGCGTCTGCCTGAGCCGATTTTCCCCGGTTTGACGGGCCAAGAGGACGCACAGGCTCCGACCAGGTGCGGATTGCCGACACCTCGACCAGCTCGTGTTCCGGCCAGCGAAGCGCGGTCAGCTTGCCGCCGAACACACAGCCGGTGTCGATGCACAGCGTATTGTTGACCCACTCGGCCGACAGCATCGGCGTGTGGCCGTAGATGACCGCCGTCTTGCCGCGATAGGCGGCCGCCCAATCGGCCCGCACCGGCAGGCCGAATTCATCGATCTCGCCGGTCGTCTCGCCATAGAGCGCGAATTCGCGCACGGCGCCCGAGCCGCGTCCGACCATGTCCTCCTTGAGGCCGGCATGGGCGACCGCCAGCCGGCCGCCGTCCAGCCAGACATGGCTGCGCAGACTGTCGAGGAAGGCCGGCAGCGCCTCCTTAAGTCCGCGATCCTGGGTCTCCAGCTGGTCGATCGTTTGCTGGAGGCCGTGAGCGATCACTACCTTGCGGCCTTCCAGCCAGCGGCCAAGCTTGCGTTCGTGATTGCCCTGGACGCAGTAGGCGGTGCCGGCGGCGACCATGCTCATCGCAATGCGCAGCACGTCGGGTGTGTTGGGGCCGCGATCGACAAGATCGCCGACAAAGACTGCCTTGCGGCCTTCCGGAGGCGACACAACGACACTACGTTCGCCGCGATGCTCAGACCATGTAAGGCTGTATCCGAGTTTGCCCAGCAAGACTTGAAGCTCTTCGGCGCAGCCATGCACGTCGCCGATGATGTCGAAGGGGCCGGCGTCGTGACGCTTGTCGGTCCAAAGCGGCTGGCGCGAGACGTTCGCCGCGTCGATGCTGGCCTCACTGCCAAGTTTCCACACCTGGCGAAAGCCTTCCCGCTGCAGCCCGCCGAGACCTTTGCGGATCTCCATCGTCATGCGTTGGGCCACTCCAGCGCCGAATGGACGGTCCGGCCGCTTCGCGTTACGCGCAACGCAGACATCGACGCCGGGATCGAGCACTATCGCGACGGGCAGGGCATGCCACCTGCGCGCTAGCTCGATCCAGGCCTTGCGGTCGGCCGCCCGCACATTGGTGGCGTCGACGACAGCCAGCTTGCGGTGCTTCAGCCGCTTGCCGATGATGTCGCGCATCAATTCGAAAGCGTCGGCCGACACATCCTGATTGGTCTCGTCGTCACAGACCAGCTCTCGGCATCGGTCGGACGAGACGATCTCGGTCGGCAGGAAATGTCTGGCGGCGAAAGTCGACTTGCCGGACCCGGTCGAGCCTATCAGCACGACCAGGGCGAAATCCGGGATCTCCAGATCTGTCTTGTTGATGTCCCTCATCGGGTGAACACCGCCATCTGTGTCGGCGCGCCGAAGCTGGGATCAACATCGCCGATGCCGCTGATCGCGGGGACATAGCTGTAGGTCTCCGCGATTTTGGCCGCCCAGGCTTCGAACTCGGCACGGCTCCACTCGAAGCGATGGTCGGGGTGACGGAAGGCGCCTGCTTCCAGACCGCTGAAAAGCGCGTTGTGATCGGCGTTCGGCGTTGTCACAATCACCGTCTTCGGCGCGGCTTCGCCGAAGACGATCCGCTCGACCAGAGGCAGCCTGTCCTGGTCGAGTGCTCGATGACCTCGACCAATACAGCGACGTCGGCTTCGGCCCAGCGATTGTCGCGATAGGTCAGCGAGCCATGCAGCAGCGTGACGCGCCCTTCCGGCGGGCCGCCGGCTTCATTCAGCCTCAATCGCCTTGCCGCCCACTCGAGCTCGCGGACCGCAGGGTCCAAGCCGAACAGTTTTTGGACCCACCGCTCGCGCACCAGCCGGTCGAGCAGCTTGCCTTCGCCGCATCCCAGATCGGCGACAACCTTGCCGCCGCTCGCGCGGATGGCCTCGACGACCGCGTCCAAGCGCCGGTCGTGCAGTCGGACTGGCGCCTCGAGCGTCTCCTCAGGGGAGCGGCGGGTTTCGGCTGGCGCCTCCGAGGCCGTGGCTTCGGGGACGAGGCGCGCCAGGGCCGCCCGGGCCAAAACCGATCGGTTGCGCAAATAGCGGCGAGCGATCAGTTCCTTGGCCGGGTGGTGCTCCAGCCATCCGGCACCCCTGGATAGCAGCTTGTCGACCTCGTCGTCGCCGACCCAGTAATGCTTGGCGTCGTCCATCACCGGAATGAGCACATAGAGGTGGTTGAGCAGGTGGCTCAGCCGGCCGAGCCCCGACAATTTCAGATGGCCGTAGCGCAGCCCTCCGTTGCTGGCGCCGGCGGCCTCGATCGGGGTCAGGTCGACGGTCCAGCCCAGCGGCTCGAACAGCTGCCGCACCAACGCCTCGCCGCCGCGCAACGGCAAGGGCGCCACGACAGCCTCCAGCGGCAGATCGGTGTCGGCCAATTGCTGGCGTTCCTTGGAGATGCCGGTCATTGCCGTCCGGAGCATCTTGTTGAGCGCTACGGACAGGAAGGACGATGCTGCATAGGGCCGGTCGTTCACATACTGGTCGAGCAGCCCATCCGCCTGACCCTTGCCTCTGACCAGCCCGATCGGATCGACGTCGAGCAGGAGCGCTGCCTCGCAACGCTCGTCACTGGCCTCCGGATAGAACAGCCATGCCTTGCCGAAGGACAGCTCGGCCTCATGCAGGCGGTCCGGGTGCTTGTGCAGCAGGAAACCAAGATCCGTGGCTGGACGATGCGTGGTGGCAATAGAGAAAAACATGCACAAGCGATAACGCAGCCGATCGGAATAACCAATGGCGGCGGCAAGTTATTTCCATTCCTTTTCAGAGCAACTCGAAGTGTTGGTTACCTTCGACGCTGTCTTGCGAGTGCGAACTCGGTCAGAACGCGACCTTATCCCCGCCCTTGAGCTGCAGGATCTGCCGCGCTTCGTCGGGCGTGGCGATCGAGGCGCCGAGGCCTTCGATGATCTGGCGCACCTTGGTCACCTGCTCGGCGCTGGAGCGGGCGAGCTTGCCCTTGCCGATCCACAGCGAGTCCTCCAGGCCGACCCGCACATTGCCGCCGAGCGCAATCGCCTGCGTGGCGATCGGCAGTTGATGGCGGCCGGCGCCCAGCACCGACCAGTGATAGTCGTTGCCGAACAGGCGGTCGGCCGTGCGCTTCATGTGCGCGACGTCTTCCGGATGCGTGCCGATGCCGCCGAGGATGCCGAACACGCTCTGGACGAAGAACGGCGCCTTGACCAGGCCGCGCTCGACGAAATGCGCCAGCGTGTAGAGGTGGCCGATATCGTAGCATTCGATCTCGAAACGCGTGCCGTTGTCGGCGCAGGTTCGCAATATGTGCTCGATGTCGCCGAAAGTGTTGCGGAAGATGCGGTCGCGCGAGGATTCGAGATAGGGCCGCTCCCAATCATGCTCGAAGGTCTTGAACCGCTCCAGCATCGGGAACAGCGCGAAATTCATCGAGCCCATGTTGAGCGAGGCGACCTCGGGCGCAAAGACCTTCGCCGGCCTCACACGCTCCTCCACGCTCATCGTCGCGGCACCGCCGGTGGTGATGTTGACGACGCAGTTGGAGCGCTGCTTGATGACCTGCAGGAAAGGCGCGAAGGCCTCGGTCGATTGGTCGGGGCGGCCGTCCACCGGATTGCGCGCATGGAGATGGACGATCGCCGCACCCGCCTCGGCCGCCTCTATCGCAGCGGTGGCGATCTCTTCGGCCGTCACCGGCAGATGCGGCGACATCGATGGCGTATGGATCGAGCCCGTGACCGCGCAGGTGATGATGATCTTGTTCCGGTTCGCCACTTTTGATGCCTCAATCTCTTCGCTCTTTGACCTCGCCTATTTGACCGCGCCTTGCGTGATGCCGGAAATGAACTGCTTCGACAGCACGATATAGAGCACGGTAATCGGCAGCGCCGCCAGTGTCAGCCCGGTGAACAGCACCCCCCAGTCGGTGGTGAATTCGCCGACGAACACGGTCAGCCCTTGCGGCAGTGTCTTCAAATTGTCGGAGGTGATCAGGACCAGCGGAAAGAAGAAGTCGTTCCAGATCGGCACCGCGTTCTGGATCGCCACGATGACCAGCGCCGGCCGCGCCAGCGGCAGCATGATCGACCACATGATGCGAAGCTCGCTGGCGCCGTCCATGCGGGCGGATTCTTCCAGCTCGCGCGGCAGAGTGCGCAGGAAGCCGGTCATGATGAAGACGGCCGAAGGGATGCCCATCGCCACATAGACCAGCACCAGCCCGAAATAGCTGTCGACGAGGCCGAGCGTGTCGAGCTGGATGAACAGCGGAATGATCGCCAGCTTCAGCGGCACAGTCATGCCGCTCAGGAAGAACATCAGCACCAGCGAGCTCAGCCGGAACCGGTAGCGGGCGATGGCGTAGCCGGCGAGTGTGCTGAACATCAGGATCAGCGCGACCGAGGCGGCGGTGATGCCGACCGAGTTCGCCAGATAGCGGACGAAATTGGTCTCGGTCCAGACCTTCTCCAGATTGGCGGTCGAGAAATGCGTCGGCAGCGAAAGCGGCGAGGAAAAGATCTCGGCGTTGGTCTTGAACGACGAGGCCACCATGACGAACAGCGGATAGATCATGATGACGGCATTGACCGCCAGCAAGAGCTGGATGGCGCCGTTCCTGATCGTCTCGCCGCGATCCCTCACTGCTCGATCTCGCGGCGGCGCAGGTAGCGCAGGGCGATTGCCGTGACGCCGGCGACGAAGATGAACATCAGAACCGCCAGCGCGCTGCCCTGGCCGAAATCCTGGATGCCGGTGGTCGTGCTGCCGAAGGCCGTGCGGTAAAAATAGAGGCCGAGCACGTCGGTCGAGCCGCCCGGCGAACCGGTCAGGCCGGCCATGACATAGGGGATCTCGAACCAGTTGAAGCTGCCGATGAAGGTCAGGATGGTGACGATGGTGACGCTGGGCGCGATCAACGGCCAGACGATGTTGGTCATCAGCGCGTAGTCGCCGGCGCCGTCGAGGCGAGCGGCTTCCAGCACGTCCTTGCTGATGCGCTGCATACCGGCAAGCAGCACCAGCGTCGGGAAGCCCAGCCAGTGCCAGATGTTGGCGAAGAGGATGCTGCCGAGCGCGGTATTTTCGTTGCCGAGCCACGGAATGACGCCGATGCCGACCAGGCCGAGCAGCTGGTTCACCAGCCCGAACAGCGGATGCAGGAACAGCTTCCACAGAAAGCCGACGATCACCGCCGACAGCACCACCGGCAGGAAGACGATGACCTGATGGACGCGATGGCCCGGCAAGGCCTTGAGCAGCGCGAAGGCGATCAGAAAGGCGGTGCCGTTCTCGAAGACCATCAGCGCCAGGAAGGCGATGACATTGTGCTTGAACGCATTCCAGGTCCAGTCGCTATAGGGCTTTTCGAACAGGACTTGGCGGAAGTTTTCGAGCCCGATGAAGCCGGATGGCCTGAGCCCGTTGAACTCATAGAAGGCGAAGCGGAAGGCCGACAAAAGCGGCCATAGCACGAACAGCACCATGACCAGCAGCGCCGGCGTCAGCAGCGCGGCAATCCAGAGCGACCGGCGCCATGCAAAAGGTTTCGCTGTGTGGCGCCAGCCGTCTGCCATCTCATTTGCCCTGGAACGGCTTGTACCATTTGGCGAGGCCGTCGGTGAGGTCGGCGGCAAGCTGGTCCGGCGTGATCGACCCCGACATCATCTTGGTGATGTCGCCCTGCAGCAATTCCGATGCCGTCGGCTTTTCGAAGCGGAAATAGACGACATTGATATGCGGCATCGCCGTCTCGTTCAACTTGGCGACGTGTGACAGAAGCTCGTCCTTGATGACGACGCCCTTGATCGGCGAGATGTTGCCGAGAAGCGCCGAGAACTTGTCGCCGAACTCCTTGGTGCCCATCCAGTTGACCAGCTTGAGCGCCGCTTCCTTGTTGGCCGACTTCGAATTGACCGCGTAGCCGCCGTCGAAGAATTTCGTGACTTGCGGCGTGTCGCCGGCCTTGGCCAAAGGCGGGGCGACGAAGTCCATGTTGATGGCGGGGTTCTGCGACCGGTAGGTGGCGATGTCGAAGCTGCCGCCGGCGAGCATCGCCGCCTTGCCGCTCAGGAACAGCTGGCCGGCCGTCTCATAGTCGATGCCTTCGAAGCCGTCGGGCATATAGGGGCGCAGCTCGAGCAGCTTGCCGAGTGCCGCGACATAGCGCGGATCCTTGAAGGTGGTCTTGCCGCTGGTCAGGTCGCTGACGAAGTCGGGCCCAAGGAACGGGTTGGTGAAGATGGCCACGAACATTTCGTTGAACCAGCTGGTGCCCATGCCGTTAGCCAAAGGATAGATGCCCTTCTCCTTCAGCGCCTTGCTGACGGTGATGAACTCGTCCCAGGTGGTCGGCGGCGTCAGCCCCGCCTTGGCGAAGACGTCCTTGTTGATGAACAGGCCAAGCGTCTGCGAGGCGAAGGGCAGCGAATAGACCTTCTTGTCGGCGCGGTAGGTGCCGGACACCAGCGCATCCGCCGGCTGGTTGGCGAGCGAGGGTACGGTCGCCATGTCGAGCGGCTCGAAATAGCCGGCCTTCACGAACTGCTCGAGCCAACCATAGGCGTGCGTGTGAATGACGTCGCCGCCCTTGCCGCCCGCCAATGCCGTCGAGACGATGGTCGGGTAGTTCTCGTCCGGGAAGGACTCGAACTTCACGTGGATGTCCGGGTTCGCCTTGGTGAAGTCGGCGAAGAGCTCGTTATAGGCGGCCTTGTCTTCCTGGCGCCAGGTCCAGAACGAGATGTCGGTCGCGTGCGCCAGACTTGTTGCAAATCCCCATGCGAAAGAGGCGGCCGCGAGGGCCAGGCCGATCCTTCTCCTGCTCATCTTCCTGATCTCCCATTCAGCGCTTCATGCGCTTCGACGGGGTTGATCAAATCATAGTTCTTGCCGTCTGGAAAGATAGTTTGTAAAGTTTCCTAACTAACGTGGTTGCAGTGTTCGCGCGAAGCTTGGGCGGCGCGGCTGGCGAAGGGAATGTGCGTGGATCGGAACCTGCTGGTGGGCGTGGACATAGGCGGCACCAAGACGCGCATCATGGGGCGTCGCGGCGACACCGTGTTGTTCGACAAGACGGTTATCACCGACGAATGGCGGATCCGCCAGATGGAGGCCGATGCGGCGAAGCTGTCGGCCATCGCCATGGATCTTTGCGGCGGTTCAGCGCCTGCCGCGGTTGCGGTCGGCGCGCATGGCTGCGATACCGACGAGCAGTGCCGGCGCTTCCAAGCGCTGCTGTCGGCCAATCTGAAAACCAGCGTGCAGGTGGTCAACGATGCCGAGCTGATGGTGCCTGCCGCCGGCTTTGTCGAAGGCATCGGCGTTGTGGCCGGAACCGGTTCGATCGCGGTCGCGCGCACGGCCGAGGGCAAGATGCTTGCCGCCGGCGGCTGGGGCTGGATCCTGGGCGATGAAGGAAGCGCGGCGGCGCTGGTGCGCGAGGCCGCCAAGGCGATCCGCCGCGCTCTCGATCGCGGCCAGGAGGGCGATCCGCTGATTGCGATGCTTATGCGCGAGATCGGAACCGACGACCAGACCAAGCTCGGCATCTTGCTCAACGAGACACGCGGCGCCGCTGCCTGGGGCCGCTATGCCAACGCTGTCTTCGATGCCGCGAACGCCGGTTCGCCGCTCGCTTCGCGCGTCATCGAGGAAGGCGGGGAGGGGCTCGCGGCGCTTGTGCAACTGCTGATCGAACGCGGCGCCGATCCGTCGCTGGTCGTCGCCGGCGGCGGCGTCATTGCCGAGCAGCCGATGCTGTTGGAAGCTTTCGTCAAGGCGATGGCGTCCGTGTCGCCGGCAAGCCGCGTGGTCCTGCTGCGCGAGCCGCCGGTGATCGGCGCGGTGGCTTTGGCCGGACGTCTATTCGCGGGCAAGAAGCGTGGCGACGGCTGAGGGCGGATCGAGGAGCATTGACATGAAGCGTATCGGTTACCGCCCCGCGGTGTTGCGCCAGGCCGAAAGCCTGGAAATCGGAAGGCAGGCCGTGGCAAGGGCGCTCGACACGGTCGACCTGTCTGGCTTTGCCGACGGCACGATCGGCTTTGCCGGCATTGGCGCCAGCTATCAGGCGGCCCTCGCGGGCGCCTTCTATCTGCGCCAGTTCGGTCGGCGGGGTTTCGCCTTCGTGCCGACCGAACTCTATGGCCGGACGGATGCGGCGGCGGATGCCTTTGTCGCCCTGTCGGCCTCCGGCCAGAGCCGCGAAATCGCCGATGTGATGCGGGAGGCGAAGGCCTATCCGCGCCTCGCCATCTGCCGCGGCGCCGACAATCCGCTGGCCGACATCACCGGCGCGGTGATCGCCATGGCATCGGGCGCCGACAATGGCGCCAGTTCGACCGGCTACACCGGAACTCTGCTCGCGCTCGGCATGCTGGTCGACAAGATCGCCGGCGGCTCCTTCGACTGGGCGCAACTGCCGGAGGCGGTCGAGCGGCTGTTGGCCGATGGTTGGGAGAGCACCGGTCGGGCGGCAAGGCTGCTTGGCGGTCGCGCCGCCATCGACATCGTGGGTGCCGGCATTGGCTTTGCCAATGCGGGCGAGGCAGCGATGCTGATTCGCGAGGCGGTCCGGATTCCCGCCTCCGGCTGGGACACGCTGAACTATCTGCATGGCCCGATGGAATCGCAGGACGCCGCCACCGGCCTGATCGCCTTTGGCGAGGACCGCGAGGTCAAGATCGCGCAGGACGTCGCCGGCTTCGGCTGCCCCTCGGCGCTGATCACGCAACGGACCGATATCGCTGCCAGGGAGAAGCTCGCCGTGATCGTTATCCCGGCGCTGGGCAATGCGATCGCGGACGGCATCCTGGAGATCGTTGCGCTGCAGATGGTCGTCGCGAACATGCAGGACGCGGCCGGATTGACCGACATTACCTTCCGCTACCGGCAAACCGATACCAAGCTCAAGCCCTGGTCGCCGACGGCGCTTTAGTTCTTCGGGACGCCAAGCTTGTTCGCTCAGTAGGGCGCATTCGCGCAATCCGCCGAAACGCAGCACAATGGTAATGGTCGCGGTTGATTCGTGATATGCGAGCCGGCGCGATCGGCCGAGCGCCGAGAGGATGAAGGCGGAACAACGTCGCAGATGGCTCCATCCGAAATCCCCAGCCTGACGGAAAGCGCCCGCGCCGTGCTGCGCCTGCTGGCCTCGCAGGGGCCAGTGACCCGGCCGAAGCTCGGCTCGATGCTGGAACTCTCCAAGCCGACCATGTCGGCCGCCGTTTCCGAGCTCAGCGCGCTTGGCCTTGTCTCGTCGCGTGGGACGGAACGCGGCGCCATCGGGCGGACCGCCACCATCTATGGCATCGGCCCAGGCGCCGGCTATGTGATCGGCATCGATGTCGGCGCGGCACAGGTGCGCGCCGTCGCCTATTCGATGGATGCCCAGCCCCTGGCGACGGTGGAAGAGAGCATTCCGGACGGAGCGACCGTCGACGAGACCGGGGCGTTCATTCTTGCGGTAGCCAAATCGATCCCGGCCAAGGTCGGCAAGGCTTTTCGCACCTTACGCAGCATCGCGGTTGCGGTGCCGCGCATCGTCTCGCACAGCCGCCTCGGCAATGGCCAGGGCAACGGCCCGGACGCGGTGCTCCACGCCCTTCGCCGCAAGATCGATGTGCCGATTATCCTCGAAAACAACGTCAACTGCGCGGCGATCGCCGAAAGGCATTTCGGCGCCGCGCAGGGTCACGAGACCTTTGCCTTCCTGCAGGTCGGCGTTCGCGTCGGCCTGGGCCTGATCAATGAAGGCCGGCTTTATCGCGGCGCCGGCGGCGCTGCCGGCGAAGTCGGCCGCATGCCGTTTCCGTGGTCGGCCAGCGAAGTGCCTTTTCGCGAGGGGCTTGAGCACTATCTCGGCTCGCGGGCGCTTGTCGAGCGCAGCCGACAGACCTGGCCGGCGGAAGAGGGGACCCCGCCGAATTCGGCCAAGGAATTGTTCGCGCTGGCACTGGCGGGGTCGCGGCCGGCCGCCGAGGCTGTCTCGCGCCATGCCGCCGATATCGGCCGGCTCGCGGCCGGCTGCATCGGCATGCTCGACCCGGGCCTGATCGTGCTTGGCGGCGGCGTCGGCCGCAACGCGTTGATGACGGCGGAGGTCGAGCGGGTGGCCGGCGAATTGGCCTGGCCGACGCCAATCGCGGTCAGCACGCTGGAAGATGTCGGAACTGCGCTCGGCGCCATGAAGCTGGCGCTGGATTACAGCCTTGGGCTGATCTTGCGCGAGGACCGCCATCCGGCCGTGGTGCTGCCGCCGCTGTAGGGTGGCCGGCTACCGGCGAAATGCAGAAAGAGGCAGGCGCTGGCGGGCGCCTGCCTCTTTCATCTCCAGCATAGGTGATCAGGCAGCCGCGGCGGCCTGGTTGGCGTTGGCGGCGGCGATCGCGTCGACCTTGGCGGTGGCCTTGGCGAGCGCGGCGGTCACGGCATCGGCACCCATGCCGACGCCCTCGACGCGGATCACTTCAACGTCGGTCATGCCGAGGAAGCCGAGCACGCTGCGCAGATACGGGACGGCATGGTCCATCTGCACCGCGGCGCCTTCCGAATAGATGCCGCCGGAAGCGAGCACGATGTAGACCTTCTTGCCGGCGACGAGGCCCTTCGGACCGTTCTCGCCGTAAGCGAAGGTCTTGCCGGAGCGGGCGACGTGGTCGACCCAGGACTTCAACGTCGAGGAGATGTTGAAGTTGATGAAGCCGGTGGCGAGGATGATCGTGTCGGCGGCGAAGACCTCATCGAGCACGGCGTCGGAAACGCCGACGACTTCGGCCTGGCGCGGCGTGCGCGCTTCGGCCGGCGTGTAGATGCCGGTGGCGTAGTCGGGGTCGATATGCGGCAGCGGATTGGCGACGAGATCGCGCACGACAAGCGTGTTGGACGGATCGGCGGCAACAAGCTTCCGGGCGAGATCGGTGGCGACGCGGGTCGAGTGCGAAGCGGCGCCGCGCGGGCTGGAGGTGACGAGAAGAATAGACATGGCGGTGTCCCCTTGGGGTTGGATTGAAACTTTCCACGCCAATATGGGATTGCTGCTCCATCAGGATAACTGGTATAATATGTATACAATCCATCAACAAAATGGATGGCGTTGCCATGCAGCCGAACCCGACATTGGACCAGCTCCAGATTCTGGTGGCAGTCGCCGATACCGGCAGCTTCTCGGCAGCAGGGCGCAAGCTCAACCGGGCGCAGTCGGTGGTGAGCTACGGCATCGCCAATCTCGAAGCGCAGCTTGGGCTGAAGCTGTTCGAGCGCGAAGGCGTGCGCGAGCCGCAGCTGACCGAAGTCGGCAAGGCGATGCTGGAGGATGCACGGCGCATGATCGGCGTGCTGCAGCGCATCCGCTCGCGCGCCGACGGCTACCGGCAAGGGCTGGAAGCGGAAGTGGCGATATCGGTCGACGTGACGCTGCCTTCGCCGGCGCTGGTGCGCGTGCTCAAGGCCTTTGAGGCGCAGTTCCCGGCGGTCATGCTGCGGCTTTATATCGGCTCGCTCGGCCTGATCGTCGACCAGGTCGTTAACGGCCAGGTGGATCTCGGCTTCGGCGGCCTGCAAGGCGATGCCGACGTCAATCTGCTGCGCATCGGCTTCACCTCCCTGGTGCCTGCGGCGGCGCCCGACCATCCATTGGCCAAACTGCCGAAGCCGGTCGGTGTCGAGGACCTGCGCGAGCACATCCAGCTTGTCGTCACCGACCAGTCGGAGCGGACGCGCGGGCGAGACTATGGTGTCTTTGCCTATCGCACCTGGCGGCTGACCGATATGCGCACCAAGCATGCGCTGATGCGCGAAGGTCTCGGCTGGGGTGGCCTGCCGCGCTGGCTGATCGCCGACGACCTTGCCAGCGGCAGGCTGGTCGAGCTCGATCTCGAGCCTTACCGCGAAGTCCGCTCGCCGATGTATGCCATGCACCGCAATGACCGCAGCCCCAAGCCGGCGGCGACCTGGCTGATCGACGAGTTCAGGCGGCAACTCGGCTGCTTCAACGAGATGGAGCCAGGCCTGTGGGCGGAGGACGGACCGGAGTCAAGCCGTCCATGAGGGCGATCAGCACCGCGCGATAGTCCTCGGCGGGCGCGCCGACCTCGATGGCCAGAACCGCCCGGTCGAAGGCGGCGGCGAGCAGGGCGGTCAGCGCCTCGGCTGGCAATCTGGTCATCGCCTGCGCCCGCATCGCGGCGACCAGGCCTTCGCGCAGCGAGCGGTTGCCGTGGCGGTTGTCGATCTCGTCCATGGCTGCGCGGCCGAGCACGGCCGGCCCGTCGAGCAGCAGAAGCCGCGTGCGGCCGGGCACCCGCATTGCCTTGAGATAGGCATCCGATCCGGCGATCAAGGCTTCGCGCGCGGAGGGCGACGGCGGCGAGGCATGATCGATCTCGGCGGCCACGGTCGCTGCTTCCTGTTCGACGACCGCGGCGAACAGGGCCTGCTTGTCGGCGAAATGATGATAGAGCGCCCCGCGCGTCACGCCGGCTTCGGCAACGATCTCCGGCGTGCCGGTCTCGGCATAGGATTTTTCCGTGAACAGCTTTCGCGCCGCGCGGATCAGATCGGCGCGCGTCGCCTCGGTGCGGTCGTGGTTGGAGCGGCGTCCGGACTCTTGTTGCATACATGCAGCCTGTATGTTATTTGCATTTACATACAGACTGTATGTTGGGTGAGAGGAGAAGGAAAGATGAAGACGACCAGCTATTATCCGGTGCTGATGACGGACGATGTCGAAGGCACGGCGGCTTTTTATGTCGAGCATTTCCGCTTCAAGCCGCTCTTCAAAAGCGACTGGTATGTGCATCTGCAGTCGGCGGAGGATAGACGCGTCAATCTTGGCATCGTGCAAGGGGATCATGAGACGATCCCGCAGGAGGGGCGCGGACGAACGTCAGGCCTGCTGATCAATTTCGAGGTGCGCGATCCCGACTCCGTCTATGAGCGCGCCATCGCCGCCGGCCTGCCGATCCTGCGCAGCTTGCGTGACGAGCCGTTCGGCCAGCGGCACTTCATCACCAGGGACCCCAACGGCGTGCTGATCGACGTCATCAAGCCGATCCCGCCAAGCGAGGAATTCTTGGCGCAATATGCCGAGGGGATGGCGGGAAGCTAAGCCAGCGAGGCTTAGCTCGTCCGCGCTACCGGCGTCACCGCCACCTGGCTGACGCCGGTGCGGCGCACGACAGTGCAGAGCGTCTCGCGGCCGATGCGCTCGGCGTCGAGCATGCGCACGAGGTCGTCGACGCCGGTGACCGGCCGGCCGTCTATTGCCGCGATGATGTCGCCTTCCTTCAGGCCGGCCTTGGCGGCGGGGCCGTTCTTCTCGACGCTGCGCAGGCGCACCGCCGTGTTCGTGGTGACTTGCGACAACAGGGCCACCCGGCGCGGCAGGTTGGTCGTGTCGGCAGAGACGCCAATGAAGGCGCGGCGCACGCGGCCGAAGCGGATGATTTCGGAGATGACGAAATTGGCGGTGTTGGAGGCGACAGCGAAGGCGATGCCTTGTGCGCCGTGGATCATGGCGGTGTTGACGCCGATCACCTCGCCCGCCGACGACACCAGCGGCCCCCCGGAATTGCCGGGATTGAGCGCGGCATCGGTCTGGATGACGTCGTCGATCAGCCGGCCGGTCGAGGCGCGCATCGAGCGGCCGAGCGCGGAGACGACGCCGGCGGTGACGGTCCATTCGAAGCCGAGCGGATTGCCGATCGCGATCGCGATCTGGCCGCGGCGCAGGCGCTTGGAGTCGCCGAGCGGCGCGACATCGGCGAAACTGCCGTCGGCGCGCACCAGCGCGATGTCGGTGTCGGGATCGCGGCCAAGCACGTGGCCTTCGCGCGAGGCGCCATCCGGCATGGTGACGCGCACGGCGCGCGCGTCGCCGACGACATGGAAGTTGGTGACGACCAGGCCATCCTGCGCGATGACGAAGCCGGAGCCGTGACCGCCGGCGCCAATGCGCTCGATGCGGCACACGGCCGGACCGATACGGTCGACAGCGTCAGCCACGGATGCCGAGTAGGCGTCGAGCAAACTGTCATCGGATGGAAGTTTTTCGGCTGCGAAAGCCATGGGCGTGTTCCCTCGTAGAATGATGACTATATGTGCGGAGCAGCCAGGGGCGCCGCGACCTGACCACATGGCCAGTCCGCCGGCCGACTAGCCGTCAGGCGAGTACCCGCGGCTGCGCTAGCGAGCGATATCTGGGTCACCGAACCCAGGAGACAGTCTTATGAGCGATTTCAACCTCAGTGCCTTTTCCGACGCGATTGCCGATGTCGCGGCCACAGCTGCGCCCGCGCTGGCGAGTTTCGTCACGCATCACCACCGCACCGCCAGCGCCTTCCACTGGCGCGACGGCTATTTCGTCACCGCCGAGGAAGTGGTCGAAGCCGGCGAGGAGATCGAATTGACGCTGGCCTCCGGCGAAACCGTGAAGGCAGAGCTGGCCGGCCGCGATCCGTCGACGGGCGTTGCGCTGCTGAAGCCCGCTTCCGGCGCTGCCGGTTTGCCGCAATTGGCGCAGGCCGATGCGGTGCGTCCCGGCAATCTGGCGATCGCCGTGGGCAACAGTGATGGCGCAGCGCTTGCCGTGTTCGGCACGGTCGGCGAGGTCGGGCCGGCGTGGCGCTCGATGCGCGGCGGCACGATCGACCAGCGTATCAACCTCGCCATCAACACCGGCGGTCGCTTCGAGGGCGGTCCGGTGCTCGACGCCAGGGGCGGGCTGATCGGCATGCTGTTGTTCGGACCGCGCCGGCGGGCGCTGGTCATGCCTTACGAGACGATCGAGCGCGCGATTGCCACGCTGCGCGAGAAGGGTCATGTCGCGCGCGGCTACCTCGGCGCCGGGCTGCATCCGATCCGCAACGGCGACACCAAAGGCGCCATGGTCATGAGCCTGGACGACAACGGCCCGGCCAAGGCCGCCGGCCTGCATGTCGGCGACATCGTCGTCGCCTGGAACGGCGAAGCAGTGCATGGCCCGCGCGAGCTGATCCGCAAGCTCGGGCCGGACAGCGCGGGTACCACCGTGACGCTTGGTGTTTCGAGCGGCGGCGCTGAGCGCGACGTTTCGATCACCATCGGCGAGAAGCCGCTGAGCTGAGAGGATTGATGGCAAGCAGCGCGGCATAAGTGATCGCACGACCGGAACCGTCAGCCCACCGGCTGACGGTGCTGGTGGCGCTCGGCGATGCCGAGCGGGCCGAGCAGCTTGCCGATGCGCTTGCCGCGAGTGACGATCTGCTGCCGACATTGGCCGGGAGCAGCACAGGCCAGCCAGCGGATGTCGCGGTGACAGACGATGCGGCCTTGGAAAGCCGGGCCATAGGCTCGACGATGCCTGTTGTGCTGCTGTCCCGCCGCAGCGGACACGAGCGGCTTCGCGGCAATGTGGTCGCCGTGCTGCCGTCGTTGGCCGATAGCCTGTTGATCGCCGCGGCGGCGCGGCTCGCAGCTTCCGGCTATCGCATCGACAGGGCAGGGCCATCGGAGGTCGCGCATGGCGATTTCCATGACGGGCTCGCTGAAGAGGACGTGACGGATGACAATCCGGCGCGTCCGGCCTTGTCGCCGCGCGAGGCGGAGGTGCTGGCGCTGCTCGCCGAAGGCGCCCCGAACAAGGTGATCGCCCGCCGGCTCAACATTTCGGTCCACACGGCGAAGTTCCATGTCGCCGCCATCCTGATCAAGCTCGGCGCCGCCAACCGGACGGACGCGATCGCGATTGCCATGCGGCAGGGCCTGGTGCTGGTCTAGGCCTTCCGGCACGACGCTGCGTAATCCGTCTTGCCCCTTGCGCCACGGCTATCTGCCGCGCAAGTTGCCTCCCTTATTGAACAGGGGGCAAAAGGATGTCGCTCAACGGAAAGACGCTGTTCATCTCGGGCGGATCGCGCGGCATCGGGCTGGCGATCGCGCTCAGGGCAGCGCGCGACGGCGCCAATGTGACGATCGCTGCCAAGACCGCCGAGCCGCATCCGAAGCTGCCGGGCACCATCTACACCGCGGCGCAAGAAATCGAGCGGGCCGGCGGCAAGGCGCTGCCGGTGCTTTGCGACATCCGCGACGAAGCGCAGGTCGCCGAGGCGGTGGCGAAAACCGTGGAGCGGTTCGGCGGCATCGACATCTGCGTCAACAATGCCAGCGCCATCCAGCTCACCGGCACGCTGGAGACCGATATGAAGCGCTACGACCTGATGCATCAGATCAACACGCGCGGCACGTTCCTGGTCTCCAAAATGTGCATTCCGCACCTGAAGTTGGCCAAGAACCCTCACATCCTGAATCTGGCGCCGCCGCTCGACATGAAGGCCAAATGGTTCAAGAACCATGTCGCCTACACGATGGCGAAATTCGGCATGTCGATGTGCACGCTTGGCATGAGCGCCGAGTTCGCCAAGGACGGCATCGCGGTGAATTCACTTTGGCCGATCTCGACCATCGACACGGCCGCGGTGCGCAACCTTCTGGGCGGGGCGACGGTGGCGGCGATGAGCCGCTCGCCCGACATCATGGCCGACGCCGCATATGCGATCTTCATGCGCCCGTCGCGTGAGGCGACCGGCAATTTCTACATCGACGAAGAGGTGCTGCGCGCCGAAGGCGTGACGGATTTTTCGGTATACGCGCCCGGCGCCGCCGATCAGCTCGCGGGCGACTTCTTCGTTCCCGACGAGGTGTTTGCGAACTCGCAGACGAAGGTCAGAAGAATCTACTGAAGGCGCGCAGACGGCCTTAGTCCGCCGCGGCCTTCTTGCCTTTCGCCAACGCCATGACCCGGTCGATATGGGCCAGCATCAGCGCCGAAAGCACGAACGCCAGATGCATGATGGTCAGCCACATCAGTTGCTTCGCCGTGTAGGAAGGGTGGTCGAGGAAGGCTCGCGACGAGCGGGTCAAGCCGCCTTGGAAAGCTGGGACACGTCGAAACTCGCCAACCCGTAGCGCCAGCGATGGTTGGTCGCCGACACGCGACTCTGGTAGAAAAGGGTCAGCCTGTCGCCCTCGATCATCACAGTCGAATGGCCGTTTTCTCCAGGCCCGCCCGGATCGAGCACCGGCCCGATCGAGGAGTAAGGTCCGGCAATGGTGTTGGCGATGGCGAAAAACACCCGCTGCCGACTGCCCCGCTGTCCGTTCGGAAGGAAGCAGGTGGCGTTGAGGAGCACGCGGCCGTCTGGAAGTTCCACCAACTGGGCACCTTCAATCCCCCATTCGTAGTCGGGGTCGTCCCGCGTGTTGTGATGGGGAATGTCATTGTGGTCCAGGATTTTGCCCAAGCGCTTCCAAGGCCCGAACCATGAATCGGACTGGCTCCGGGACAGATAGATGTCCGGTTGCGGCACGCGGGTGAATTTCGGCATGCCGGAATAAACGAGGTAGCGCTTTCCGCCGATGAGAGCGGGGTGCGGGTCGTAGATGCCGTCTTCATCCGTGTCCGGCACGGACAGAATTGCCGGATTGAGCACAACCCAGTTGAACCCGTCATTTGACACCGCGTGTTCACAGCGACCGCCGGATTTCATGAACTCGGTTTGGATGAACATGTGGAAGACGCCGTCTTCGTGGACTACACCCGGCGCCGCGACGCCCGAGCCGGTGACCGGAAGCTCGATCGGCGCGTGCTCCGTCCACGGTCCGTGCAACTCCGGCGCCGTGGCGTGAAGAATCTTCCAAGTCTCGCTTGTCACCGTGCCGCTCGATCCGAATACATGCCAAAGCCGGCCGTCATAAACCGGGCACGGGTCCTTGAGATCGTCCACCGCTTGCGGGTGAAACAACGGGAACACATTCGTCTCGAACTCGATCTTCATCTGTCTGCCCCAGCGATTGTCGGCCGCTAAACGCCCTTGGCGTCGGTCCGACGAATCAATTTAAGCCACCGAATATTCTAGCTGCTCATTCAACGAAAATGCGGCACCCGAGCGGCCGTCCCCAGAAAGCTGCAGCCTGAGATGCCAGACGCTCTGGCCGGCACTCCGCCTGCATATCGCTCGCTGGCTGGAACAAGTTAATCAGCCGACAGTTAGACATGCGGCAGGAATAGCTTCCTGCATCTCGCGATTAACAAATGTTATTCGCAGTATAAACCGCAATGTCACCAGGGAAAAGCTTATATGGACGCGGCGATAAGAATACCAGCCAAAATCAAAACCAGAAAAGAGCAAGATTTATTGATATGCTTCTCCCATTTGCGATGGAATTTCGTCTATCAACGTCCGCAGCACATTCTCACGCATGCCTCGAGAGAGCACCAAATCGTTTACTTCGAGGAGCCCGTTTTTGAAGAATGCTCCCACTCGTCCATTCGGTTTTGCGACGCTGCGCCGGGCATTCGGGTAGCGACCCCTTTGCTCCCGATCGGCACCAGCCCCGCCAGAGCCGATGCGATCCAGCGCAGATATCTGGACCGGATCATCGCGTCGACGCCGCACGCCCAATTGACTGCCTGGTATTATACCCCGATGGCGCTGCGCTTCAGCGCGCATGTCAACTTCGACGTGCGCGTCTATGACTGCATGGACGAGCTTGCGGCGTTCAAGAATGCGCCGGCCCAGCTTGCGTTGCTGGAACGGGCGCTCTTCGAATGCGCCGATGTGGTCTTCACGGGCGGCTTAAGCCTGTTCGAAGCGAAGCGTTGCCAACATCGGGCGATCTATCCCTTCCCCAGCAGCATTGACGTCAACCACTTTCACAAGGCGAGGGCGCCCGGCGAGGAGCCGGCGGATCAACTCACAATCCCGCATCCTCGGGTTGGCTTCTTCGGTGTTATCGACGAGCGCCTCGATATCGATCTCGTGGCGCAGGCTTCCAGCACGATGCCAGACGTGCACTTCGTGATGCTTGGTCCGGTCGTCAAGATCGATCCGGACATCCTGCCGAGGGCAAACAACCTGCACTGGCTCGGCAGCAAAGCCTACAAGGATCTGCCCGACTACCTCCGGCATTGGGATGTCGGGTGGATGCCGTTCGCGCTCAACGAAGCGACACGCTTCATCAGCCCCACGAAAACTCCCGAATTCCTTGCCGCCGGCCTGCCCGTGGTGTCGACTGCGATTGTCGATGTGGTGCGAAGCTACGCTGCCGCCGGCCTCGTCGATATCGCGGACCCCGAAGACATCGAGGCCAAACTGCGCTCCGCGCTGGCGCAACCGCGCGAAATGCGCCTGCCAGCGGTTGATGCCTATTTGGCCAACATGTCCTGGCAGCGAACATGGGATGCCATGGCCGCCCACATCAAGAAAGCCAGTGCAAGCAAGAAGGTCGTGCCCTTCCGCAGGAGCGCGTGACCATGTTCGACTGGCTGATTGTCGGGGCAGGCTTTGCCGGCAGCGTTCTCGCGGAACGGATCGCTTCGCAACGAAGCGAAAGCGTTCTCCTCATAGACCGTCGGAGTCACATCGGCGGAAACGCGTATGACTGCTACAACGAAGCCGGAATTCTCATCCATCGTTACGGACCGCATATATTCCATACGAACGCCCAGTCGATCGTCGACTATCTGTCGCAGTTCACAAGCTGGCGCCCTTACGAGCACCGTGTGCTCGCTTTCGTGGACGGCAAGCTTCTGCCGATTCCTATAAACCTCGACACGATCAACCATCTATATGGTCTCGAGCTAAGCCCGGCAGAGCTGGAAGAGTTCTTCGCGTCGCGTCGTGAAACCGTTGGCGAAATCCGTACCGCCGAGGATGTGGTTGTCAGCACCGTCGGTAGGGAGCTCTATGAGAAATTCTTCCGCGGCTACACTAGAAAGCAGTGGGGGGTCGATCCCAGCCAGTTGAGCAAGTCCGTGACGGCTCGCGTTCCAACAAGAACGAACCGCGACGATCGCTATTTCGGCGACAGCTTCCAGCAGATGCCGGCCGGCGGCTACACGCGCATGTTCGAACGGATGTTGGACCATCCCAACGTCAAGATCATGCTGCAGACCGATTATCGCGAGGTCCGAGAGCGAATTCCCTTCCGGCGGCTGATCTACACCGGGCCGATTGATGAATTCTTTGACTGGAAGCTGGGCCGCCTGCCCTATCGATCATTGCGCTTCGAGCATGTCACCCTCGAATGCGAGCAATTTCAGCCGGTAGCCGTGGTGAACTATCCGCAGACGGAAGCCTATACCCGCATCACCGAGTATAAGCATTTGACGGGCCAGAGGAATATCCGGACCAGCCTCACCTACGAATACCCGACAGATATCGGCGACCCATATTACCCCGTGCCGCGGCCGAAAAACGAGGCTCTCTACAAACAATATGAAGCGCTCGCTGACAATTGCCCTGACGTGTGGTTCGTCGGCCGTCTGGCGACGTACCGCTACTACAACATGGACCAGGTTGTAGGGCAGGCCCTGGCCACTTTTGCCCGTATTCAGAAGACTATCCCAGCCTCAGATCGCGCACCGCAATCGGCACTCGCGATGCCCGTCTAGATGCCGTCTGCGCAGCGATGCTTAATGTTGCGCACACAACGAACCGCCATGATGCCGGACCCGGAGCTGCAAGTTGAGCGATAGTCTCGAAATCTGGGGCGGCGTTGAATGCAGCGTCGTGCGCCTGCGCGAGCGGACCCGGGATCAACTCCGCGAGACCGGCCATTTCGACCGTGCCGGCGATCTCAGCCTCATAGCCGAGATGGGTATCAAGACCTTGCGATACCCCGTGCTCTGGGAACTGGTCGAGGGCGATGGTTCGAGCGACTGGCGGTGGCCGGACGCGCGTCTCAACGAATTGCGAAGGCTTGGCGTGAGGCCGATCGCGGGGCTGGTCCATCATGGCAGCGGACCGAAATCGACCCATGTGCTTGATCCGGACTTCCCCGAATTGCTGGCCAGGTATGCCGGGCAAGTGGCGCAACGTTATCCCTGGCTGGAGATGTTCACGCCGATCAACGAGCCACTGACGACGGCGCGCATAAGCGGCCTCTATGGACTTTGGCATCCGCATGGCACCTGCGAGGCAACCTGCTTCCGATTGACCGTCGCGCAGTGTCGCGCAACCGCGCTGGCCATGAAGGCAATCCGAGAACACATACCTGGTGCGCAACTTGTCCAGACCGAAGATTTTGGGCGGGTGTTCTCCACGCCCCGCCTCCGCTACCAGGCCGACTATGAAAACGAGCGGCGATGGCTGGCGCTTGATCTGCTGAGCGGCCTGGTTGACGACGACCATCCATTCCACGGGCGCTTACTTGACGCGGGCGTGGACCGCCGTCATCTCGACGAGCTGAGCGCGGACCCTTGCCCCCCCAATGTCATTGGGATCGATTACTACCTGACGAGCGACCGCCTGCTCGACGACGATCTCCGGCGGTATCCAGACGAGCAGACTGGGGGGAATGGCATCGACGCCTATGTCGACATCGCGGCGGTGCGATCTCAGATGCGCGACCACGCACGTTTACGATTCCGGCTAAAGGAAATTTGGGATCGCTACCGCAGGCCAATCGCCGTCACCGAGTTGCACAACGGATGCACGCGTGAGGAACAGTTGCGGTGGCTGATCGAGGGATGGCAGGAAGCCAAGGCGGCGAGGCACGACGGAGCCGACATACGCGCCATCACTGCCTGGTCACTGTTCGGGGCCACCGACTGGAACTCGATGCTGGCGCATCAAAAGGGCTATTACGAGAGCGGAGCCTTCGACGTGCGGGACGCGAGCCCGAGAAAGACTATCATCGCGAGCGCTGTGAGCCAAATCGCGAAGGAAGGTGCATTCGATCATCCCGCGCTCGATCGGCCCGGTTGGTGGCGAACGGAGTGCCCACCGACAAAGCCAGCACGGTCAATGCTTCTGGCAGGTTTTGGCCGAATGGCGTCCGTCATCGAGGAGTGTTGCCACATGCGTCGATTAGCGGTTCGCCCAACGCCGCCGGACAAGCTCACGCAAGAGCTGGCGCAGACGAATTCCTGGGCCGCGATAAGTATTGACGACGCAGGTCGGTCCTCGCGAGGATCGCTGTCAGCTCTAACCAATCTTCGCTGTCGGTTTCCCGGCATCGCCACGTTGGATCTGCAAGCCGCCCGTACGATCGGCATGGTCGAGACCGCCAACGCCTTCCTTGACCTCGTAGTGGACGGACAAACGGGGATGTTCAGGCTTCTGCGGGCCGAGCCCAACAATCAATATTGGATAGAGGCTGTCGCAGAAGACGAGAGCGGCGCCAGCTACGCCGTCTAACAGGTGCCGTCACGTAACTTATCTGTCGACATTACTGGCTGGCTATGGCGCGCCTTCCCTGCTGCCTGAGATGCGATCGGCCCACCGCCGGCGAAGTCTGCACCTCCGACAAGGCAGCGGGCCGTGTCACGGCTCCCCGATCTTGTTGGTGACGCAACATGGGTTACCAGGCGCCCTGTTTTATTGGTAGTCATCCGTCAAAAAGACTATATACGCACTTCGTGAGCGGCCCACCGGCTTGGCTCGTCCATGCTGCGGAAACAGTATAGCAGGTAGAGAACCGCGCCTGCCTCGTCTCTGGCACAGAAAAACAAGCGCCCACTCTGGACCCAGAGCGGTGCCAACTGCCCATGACTGCGGCTCTCGGGCGGACCCAAGGCGGAGCGGCTTACTGCAAGGCGGGCTGTGAAGGTTGCTTGCCCGGCTGATCACCGCCCGTGCTGGATCGAGGTGTTGGGTCCCTGTCCACCTCTGGATTTCGATCAACGGGGGCCACGTTCATATTGTCAGCTTTGGACTTTGCAGGATCGGTTTCCGCGGGGTTCGGGCTGGAGGATGAGGGCGCCTGACTATTCTCCTGTGGCGCTGGCTTCTCCTCGGTCGCAGGCGTCTTTGCCGCCTCACCATAAATCTCGGCAACGCCGCATGCGATCGCTGCCAGCACCAGTGCGCAGATCAAAACGGCAAGAACCGGAAGTCCGCGGCCACCCTGGCGCGCTTTCTTTCCTGGGATGTCATTGGCCATCGAACACCATCGTCAAGAGCACATGGCCGTGCGAGCACCACGGCCAGAGGTGAAACCTGCTGCTTGGCTAACAAGCGATCCCCAAGGATGTTCCACAATGAACCAATAAGAAGCCGATAGCCGTCGGCCTCATCTCTGGCGAACCGCGTAAGGTAACGCCCGGCCGGAGGGATTCGAGCCCCAACCATGCGGTTATGAGCCACCGGCTCTAACCATCAGCTACAGGCCCCGCGCGGGCTGGCTTAGTGTTTTTCTTGTCTTCGCACAGGGCTTTCGAAAGCGCTGGCGCAAAATGCCAAAATCAGCCCATATTCGAGCCGTAGAGCGGCCTGCGCCTTATGGCGCGAAACAGGTCCGGCCCTTGCGCCGCGCTGCCGGGTATCGACGCTTTTGCGGGGTCGAGGCAGATGCGGCGCGGAGCGTCGGATCGCAGACCTCGAGGAGTTTTCATGACCAGACATCTTTTGCCTATCGCGCTCGCTGCCGCAGTCGCATTCCCGGCGCTGGCAAGCGCCGCCGACACGCAGCCCCCACCCCGCATTATCGTGTCCGGCGAAGGCGAAGCGACGGTGGCGCCCGACATGGCGATCCTTTCGCTGAGCGTCATGCGCGAGGCAAAGAGCGCGCGCGAAGCGCTCGACGCCAACAACGACGCCATGGCGGCGGTCATTGCGGCGATGAAATCCGCCGGCATTGCCGAGCGCGACCTGCAGACGGCGGGCATCCAGATCAACCCACGCTACAACTATACCAACAAGGCCGACGGCAGCCAGGAGGCCGAGCTCGTCGCCTATCAGGTGACCAACACGCTGTCGGTGCGCGTGCGCGACGTCGATAAGACTGGCGAGATCCTCGACAAGGCGGTATCGCTCGGCGTCAACCGGGGCGGCGGCATCGCCTTCACCAATGACGATCCGAAGGCGACGATCACCGAGGCGCGCAAGAAGGCTGTCGCCGATGCGATGGCGAAGGCCAAGACACTCGCCGAAGCGGCCGGCGTCAGCCTGGGCAAGGTGCTCGAGATCACCGACCAGAATATCGCGCCGGCGCCGATGCCGATGGCGGCCAAATCATTCGACGCGGCCCGTTCGGCCGTCCCGGTGCAGGCTGGCGAGAATTCCTACAACGTCCAGGTCACGGTCACCTTCGAGCTGAAGTAACGATCGGCCGGCACGCCGCAGGCGCGCCGCCACCATGCAAAAAACCCCGGGGGATCGTTTCCTCCGGGGCTTTTTCGAGCCACGCCTCATCGTGAGAGGCTGATAGGCGATCCTCGCAGATCGCCCTCTCAACCTCAGCGATAGATGATTGGGCAGCCGCGCTCGTTGGCGAACACAACCACGACGCGGTCGCCATACTGGCGGCCGACGACCTTCACCGTGCGGCGGCTGACGTCGACGATGCGGACGCGGTGGAGGCCCATGCGCTCGGCCTTGTCGAGCGCGCGGTCCGGCGAGCAGCCGCGCCAGCCGCGGTCACGGCGCCAATCGCGGCGGTAGTAGCCGTCGTCGTCGCCCGTATAGACGCCGAAGCGCGGATCCTGGTTGTTGCCGAAACCGAGATAGAGGCTGTCCGCATGCGCCGGGATGGCGGCCAAGGTGCCAAGCCCGACAATAGCCGAAAGGGCTGCCGTCTTGATCTGGTTGAACATTGTCTTCTCTCCTTGTTGTGGGCTTTCGCCCGTAGAACCGATCATTGGAAAATGCCTTTTTGCACCTGAACTTTCCGCGAACCGGCCGTTCATGTCCGGTTCATATAAGCGCGAACCCGCCAGGGTTCGTCGCTCGCACTCAAAAACGCCACCCCAGGAGTTCTAAACGCGAACCCGCCAGGGTTCGTCGCTCCCCGTGAAAAGTGCCGTTCAGGGTTCTAAACGCGAACCCGCAGGGCGTCGTTCCTCGCCACAAGTGCCCCTCAGCGGTCGTCATCAGGATGCGAACCGGCTACGGTTCATCGTCCAATATATAATCAAAATAGTCGTCCGGCTCGGCCAGATCGGTTTCCTTGGCCTTCACCCGGCCCTGGATCGAAATGCCGGCTTCATGCACGGTCGCAGCACTTCCCGAAACGAGCCTGTGCCACCAATAGAGATCATGGCCCTCGGCGATCAGCCGGTAGGCGCAGGTCTTGGGCAGCCAGGTGATGGTGCGCACGTTCTGCGGCGTCAACCCGACGCAGTCGGGCACCCTTGTCAGCCGGTTTGCATAGTCGGAGCAACGGCAGCTTTCGGCGTCGAACAGCCGGCAGCCAACGCTTGTCCAGAAGATCTCGCCCGTATCCTCG
This sequence comes from Mesorhizobium sp. M2A.F.Ca.ET.046.03.2.1, assembly GCF_003952425.1. NCBI lineage: Bacteria > Pseudomonadati > Pseudomonadota > Alphaproteobacteria > Hyphomicrobiales > Phyllobacteriaceae > Mesorhizobium > Mesorhizobium sp. M2A.F.Ca.ET.046.03.2.1. The sequence goes on from NZ_CP034449.1 coordinate 5,281,913, forward strand.
TCCTCGAGCTTCGACAGGCAGCATTTGCCGCAGCCGTCGCAAAGCGATTCCCACTCGGCCGGGGTCATCGCCTCAAGCGTCTTGGTTTTCCAGAATGGCGCGGTCATGGGGGTGGATTTGGCCCTCCGCGGCCTCCCGGTCAAGCGCTGCTGACCCAGTGACCCGGTATCAACATTAGAAAGACACGAAATTGCCTTCAAAAGGCCGGCCGAACATCCTTGGCTGGCGTCAATGCCCTGTAACGGAACCAATTGCGGCTGATGAAAGTTTGGGCAGGGATGGGACCCCATTAGGAGAAAATGATATGAAACGCCAACCACGGATTCTGGCGGGCACGGCAATCGGTCTGCTTATGGCATCCGCGCCGTTGGGCGCGTACCCGCTGCAGGGGGGTGTCGCTTCCGGCGGCCTGCACGGCGCACCGTTGATATTGGCTCAGGCCGCTTGCGCCGAAGGCCAGTCGGCCGAGGAATGCGCGCAGGGCGGAGCCGAACAGCCGAAGAAGAGGAAGCGCGAGCAGCAGCAAAGCGAATCGGCGCCGGCAGCCGAGCAGGCAGCACCTGCCGAGACCGAGCAACAGCCGCGCAAGAAGCGGCATGAGCAGCAGCAGATGGACAATGCCCAGTCCGGGGCAGCCCCGGCCGAGCAGCAGTTCAAGCCGCGCAAGAAACGCGACCAGCAGCAGATTGAGGCAGCACCCGCCGATCAAGGCGGCCAGCCCGCGACCGACGAGCAGCAGTTCAAGCCCCGCAAGAAGCGCGACCAGCAACAGCAGATCGAGGCCGCGCCGGCCGACCAGGGTGGCGCACCCGCGACCGAGCAACTGCAGCCGCGCAAGAAGAAACGCGATCAGCAGCAGCAGATCGAGGCTGCGCCGGCCGACCAGCAGCCCACGGAACAGGTGGCGCCGGCTGCCGGTGACAAGCAGCAAGGCAACCAGGGCCGCAAAAAGCGCAAGCACAATCAGCAGCAGAGCGAGCCCGCCGGCCAGGCCGGCGATCAGGTCGCGCCGACCGACCAGGCCGCCCCCGCCAACGACAATCAGCAAGGCGGCAACCAGTTCAAGAAGAGGCACAAGCAGAACCAGCAGGGCGAGACCGCCCCGGCCGAGCAGACGCAGACCAACGAGCCGGCCAAAAAGCTGGCGCCGGCGGGTGAGCCTGTGCCGCAGGCCGAGCCACTGCAGAATGGCGAGCAGCCGGTCCAGGGCGAACAGGCCCAGGACAGGAAGAAGCGCGGCAAGAAACCGACGGCCGAACAGCCGGCGACGGGTGAGCAGCCCGCGACCGGCGAACAAACCAAGACCGGCCAGCCCACGACCGGCGAGCAGCAGCCTGTCACCGGTGAACAGCCGGTCACCGGCAATCAGCCCGCGAACAACAACCAACCGGCCGCCGGCGGCAATGCCGCGCAGGGTGAAACCGCCAATCCCAACGAAGCGCCGGTTCTGGACAGCCAGAAAGATGCCTTCCGCAAGCGTCGCGGTGGCCAGAATGGTGGCGCCCAGAACGACAACGGCCAAGCCGGCAATGGCCAGAACGCCAACCAGGCCGGACAGCAAGGCGGCGAGCAGGCGCAGCAGCCGGCTCCGGTCGATCAGGGCCCGCCGCCCTCGGACGACAAGTCGGCGCAGCAGGCGATCAAGCCCGAGAGGATCGTCCCGGTCGACCAGGAGAAAGGCAAGCGCATCGAGCTTACGCCGGAACAGATCGTGCGCGAGCGTCGCCGGCCGCAGGGCGCGGATGTCGTCAAGCAGTTCGGCGACCGCGTGATCCTGCAGTTCAACAACCAGACGTTCGTGGAAAGCAACGAGGCGCCTCGCATCACCCGCGGCGCCAGGGATGTCTACTACGAGGATCTCTCCGGCGGCCGCACCCGCGAAATCGTCGAGCGCGACAACGGCGTCAGGATCATCACCATCCGCAATCGTAATGGCGACGTCATCCGGCGATCGCGCATTACGCCGGATGGCCGCGAATATGTGCTGACCTATGTCGACGAGCGCTACTACAACGATGTCGACGAGTGGCGCGATCCCGGCGACGAACTGCCGCCGATGCGGCTCACCATCCCGCGACGGGACTACATACTGGATTCGGAGGAAGTCGAGGATCCCGACGAGTATTATACCTTCCTCGAGCAGCCGCCGGTGGAGAGGGTGCAGCGTCTCTACTCGATCGACGAGGTGAAGCGGTCGGCCCGCGTGCGCGATATCGCTCGGCGTATCGATCTCGATACGCTGAACTTCGACTTCGGCTCGGCGACGATCTCCGACACCGAAGTGCAGAAGCTCGATGGCGTTGCCAGCGCCATGGAAAAACTGCTCAAGAAGAACCCGGCCGAGACCTTCCTGATCGAAGGCCACACCGACGCCGTCGGCACGCCGGAGGCAAATCTTGCCCTCTCGGATCGTCGTGCCGAAGCCGTTGCCGAGGCGCTCACCAATGCCTTTGGCATCCCGGCCGAGAACCTCACCACGCAGGGCTATGGCGAGGAATATCTCAAGGTCAACACGCCTGGGCCGAACCGTGAGAACCGCCGTGTCGCCATCCGCCGCATCACCTCGCTGGTGGCGCCGGTCGCGAGCAACAGCGAGCAGTAATGGATGCATGTCGCCCAAAGTGTGCAGCGGTTTTGGGGCAAACGACATGCATTAGACAAAGACATAGACCGCGTCGCGCTGAATTCGTTCAGCGCGACGCGGTTTAGCCTTTGATCTCAAGGTCTGATCGGATTTTTGGATTCAGAGCTTGAGATGAAGGCCCGTCCGCGTCGGACGGGCCTTTTCCTTTCCTGGCTCAAGAAGATTTGTCCTGTCGACTGGAGCTAACTCATTGAATTGCCGCATTGCGACACCCAGATTCCAGACAGGGCGTTCCCTGCCCTGTCCCGACTCCAGCGGGACACGACTGAGCCCCGCCGGTCCCCCTCTCCGGCGGGGTTTTTTGTCTTGAAAACCGGCCCTGTCTGGCCGAAATACCCTCTATCGCAATCTGACCGGAACCCTTCATGAAGCGTCTCGAACTCGCCATCGAATCCGTCATCCTCGCCTCGCGCTGGCTGCTGGTCGCCTTTTATCTCGGGCTCGGCGTCGCGCTCGCGATCTACGCGCTCTCCTTCGGCAAGAAGCTCTACGAGTTCGTGACGAGCGTCTTCACGCTCGGCGACACGGACACGATCCTGAAGATGCTCGGCCTGATCGACGCCGCGCTTGTCGCCTCACTGGTGGTGATGGTGATCATCTCGGGCTACGAGAATTTCGTCAGCCGCTTCGACGATCAGGACGGCGAGGTCCATTGGCTGGGCACGATCGATGTCGGCTCGCTGAAGGTCAAGGTCGCCTCGACCATCGTCGCGATCTCGTCGATCCATCTGCTGCAGATCTTCCTCAACCACTCTTCTTACACGGCGGAGCAACTGATGTGGCTGACCATCATGCATCTGGCCTTCGTGCTTTCGGCGCTGATGCTGGCCTATATCGACCGGGTGATGGCGCTGGCCAAAGGCAAGAAGATGGAAGAGTAGGCGCGAAGAGGCGCTCGGGCCCACAAGCGGCCAAGCGCAGATTCCGTTTTACCTCCGCGATAGCGTGCATTGCTCCGTAAACCGCGACACAGCTGCGTGTCGTTTTCGACAGGCGGATGGCGCGGCCCTCAGGCCGCGCTCGCGATCCCGGCCGCAAAGACCATGACCGTGGGCCGGCATTTCGCCGCTCTGGAGCAGCCGGACCTGCTCGCTGAAGAGGTGCGCGGGTTCTTCAGGCCCTGCGCGGCCGGCTCGTAGAGGCGAGGTCCGCGTAACTGCCGCTACCGCTCATCGTTCGAGGCGAAGACACGTCCGTCTCGCCTCGCGCAGAACTTCGGCCCTAAGCAGCGAGGAGCCGCCGGTTCAGCTGCATTTCTCGCCCGGAGCCGCCGTGTCATGGAAGCCAGCTGAGCTCGGCCTTGAGAGCGCGCGTTTGGCCGTGCGGAAGATGGTTTCAAAAAAAGCCGGCCATATAGCTGAAACGGTAATCTTTATCAGGGCGGACAAAATTGTAACCGGTTGCGACCTTAGTATCGTCGCTCTTGTACATAGACCATATGGCCAGCAATTCGCCGTGGTGAACAAAGACCTTGTCGGTCTTGAAGTACGTTCCCGGCATCTTCTTCTGGAAGTCCTCGATATGCGCGATGAGGCCGTTGCGCGTTTTGCCTTCTCCACCCGGGTTCGTGAACACGACGTCGTCGGAAACGCTCTGCTTGAGAAGGCGCTCGCGTTCGGCTGCGACGATTGGGCCGTAGGCGGCGAGATAGGCGTCCCACCGTCGTTCAAGACTATCGATAGCCATAATCAAATCCTCGGATATTTTCGTGTTTGCCCCAAGCATGGGAGTGAAACGCGCAATTGACCTTCAACGTGCTCAGGGAATATATGTCTACGGGGCCGTACGGTCGATAATCGAAAGCCCAAAACCGTTTACGTATCGTCCAATCCGCATGGATCCATTCCTCGATCTCATTGGCTTGCTTCGGCCGCGCGCAACATTATGGGGAGGTCTTGAAGCCTCAGGCCGATGGGCTCTGTCGTTTCGAAAGAGAGACGATCTTCTGTTTTGCTGGGTCGAGCAAGGCGAGTGTCAACTGGTCCGGTCCGCTCATTCACCCGTGCTATTGCAACGCGAGGATTTCGTCCTGATCCGGACTTCCGCGCCATTCACTCTCACGTCGGACCCGTCGATAGAGCCGGTGGACAGTGAAGCGGCGGTCGCTGCGACAAAGAATCCTCGTCTGCGGCTCGGTGAGGGCACGGACTCCCCCGTTACCTTGCATGCGGGCCGGTTCGGCTTCGATACGGCCAATGAGAATCTTTTGGCCGGTCTGATGCCATCCTTCGTCCATATACTGGCCGATGACACATCCTCGGGCCGCGTGCGCTCGCTGTTGTCGATGAACGAGACAGAATCCAGATATCCTGGACCCGGCAGCGAATTTATCATCGCACGCTTGGTTGAATTGATCCTTGTGGAGATATTGCGGACAAAAGTGCCGCAAGTGGATGAAGAGCATGCAGGTCTGCTCGCCGGCCTTGCCGATCCGGTAACCTCGCGCGCGCTCTCTGCAATGCACAAAGACGTTGCCCACAACTGGACCGTTGCGGATCTAGCTCGGCTTTGCGGTGTTTCCCGGTCATCATTTGCTACCAGATTCCGCAAGGTCGTGGGAACAGGTCCTATCGAATACCTGCTGCAGTGGAGGATGGCCGTGGCCAAGGATGAGCTGCGCCGCGGAACGCGGAGCGTTGGGGAGATCGCCCTGGCGATCGGCTTTCAATCGTCGAGCGCATTCAGCACGGCGTTCGCACGCGTTGTGGGATGTCCACCGAAATACTTCAGCTGCCTCCCTCCAGGGCAGCTTTGATCTCGTCGACACGCGGTAGGATGTAGCCGAAGCCACGCATCGTGCGATGAACGATCCCTCAAGCCTGTCGTGCGGATTTCCGCAGGAGCTGACGCGTGGGCCTGCACGTCAGCGACGTGACACGGCCGAGCGCCCTGGTCAGCCGTGCAAAGAGGCCGCGACGAGGCTCTGCATCGAGGTGGTAGGACGACCGATCAGCCGACCCAGCGCGCCACCGTCGTCGAACAGCGCCCCGCGCGAGGCCGCGACGTCGGCATCGGCCAGAAGTGCAGCGAGATCGGCTGGCAGGCCGGCACCCGTCAACAGATCCCTGTAGTCAGCCTCGGACAGATCGTTGTGGATGATCGTCTTGCCTGATTGCCGCGAAACCTCCATCGCAAGCTCGGCAAATGTGAAGGCATGGTCTGCGGCGAGCTCGTAGGTCCTCCCCACCTGATCGCTGGCCGTGAGCACCGCGGCTGCGGCCTCGGCATAGTCCCGCCGCGCGCGGATGGCGCGGCCCTCAGGCCGCGCTCGCGATCCCGGCCGCAAAGTCGCGATAGGTGTGCAGGGGGCGGCCCAAAATACTGACCAGCCGTACAACGTCATCGGCCTCCGGGATCATGCCGTCGCAGACATAGCGTTCGGCCATCAAGCGCATCTCGTAGGCCGTCCATTTCGGCATGAAGCTCGCCATGTTCTGCTCGAACGCGCCGGGATCGTCGCCCCCATAGACCACCGGGCGACCCAGAAGGTCCGACCAGATCCTGGCCACGTCGGGGCCGGTCAGCGTGTCGGGCCCCACCACGTTGATGGTCTCGACCGGCAGCTTGCCGGGCGCGGAGTCGCGGCGGATCAGCTCGATCGCGGCTACTTCGGCGATGTCACGAGCGTCGACCATGGCTACGCCCTTGCTGCCAATCGGCATCGGATAGACGCCGTGCTCCATAATGACGTCCTTTACCATCCACTCGTTGTCGATGAAGTAGGTCGGACGCAAGATCGTGGCGCTGAAGTCCATCTGCACCAGCATGCGCTCGGCGCCGAACTTCACGGCGAAATGCGGGACGTTCACCGCCCGATCGGCTTCGAACACGGAGAGATAGACGACACGGTCGACGCCCGCTTCGCGAGCAACGTTAAGCGTGATGATCGCCTGGGCAAATTCGTCACCCGTGACGGCATTGAGCAGGAAGAGCGTGCTCACGTCTTTGAAGGCGCTGCGCAGTGCATCGATGTCGAGGAGATCGCCCTTGGCGACGTCGACACCGGTCGGAAAGCTGGCTTTCGCAGGGTCGCGGGTCAGCACACGCACGGTTGCGCCGCGCTGGAGGAGTTGATCGACGACATGGCGGCCGACGCGGCCGGTGGCACCTGTAACGAGGATGGTCATTGGGGTTCACTTTCTGTTTGAGTTAAAAGGCACGCTCAAAATGAGTGATCCACATGCATCCCGATAGATGGTATGTTTGGACGGGTCGTCTCACTGGTGGAACAGAAATGAACAAAATCGTGGATCTTCTCGCTCTTGCCGACTTCAACCTGGTGGCCCGCCACGGCGGGTTCGGAAAGGCCTCGCGCGCAGCCGGCCGGCCAAAGGCTACTCTTTCCAGACGCGTGGCCGATCTCGAGGCAAGTCTTGATCTGCGCCTGTTCGAACGTGGTTCGCGGACGCTCAAGCTCACGGAGGAGGGACGGGCCCTGTTTGAACGAACGGGCTTTCTGCTCACAGAACTGGATGAGACGGCGAAGGCGATCGCTTCGGGCGGCCATAGCCCGCGTGGCCGCCTACGCATTAGCGCGCCACTGCTCTTTTCTCAGACCGCGGTCGGAAAGCTCGCGGCCGGCTTCGTCCTTAGATACCCGGAGGTTCGGTTGGAGATCACCACGGAAGACAGGGCCGTGGATATGATCGAAGAAGCCTACGACCTCGTCATCCGGGTGAACCCGCAGCCGGATGCCAGCCTTGTCGGGCGAGTGTTCCTGCGCGATCGGCTGGTGGTGGTGGCCAGTCCGCACCTGACGGCCCCAGCCTCTGGGCACCCTGTTCCCGCGATCAGTCGAGGCTCGTTGAACGAGTCCGAAGCCTGGCAAGTCATGACCTCGTCCGGCAAGTCGACGATCAACGCCAAGCCAGTGCTCAGCCTGGCGTCATTCGTCATGGTCCGAGATGCGGTGCGCATGGGGCTCGGCGCCGCGCGCCTGCCGTTGTCGCTTGCCAGTGGCGATCTGGCTGCCGGCACACTGGTGCATTGGGGGGATGTGTCAGGGCCCGAGACGGCGCTTTGGGCCCTTTATCCCTCGAGGCGTTTGCTCAGCCCCCGCGTGTCAGCGTTCCTCGACTACTTGAAGGAAGCCTTTCCGCAGGGGACGGCTGATGAATTGGCAGCCTATGTCGCGGACTGAGCAATTCGGCCACCGTTCCTACGAACCCACCCGCGGCGAGCAAAACGGCGAACAAGACAAGCGGAGCAAGTGGGAAAACTCCGGGTGGCGCAACACGCTCAACACCGCAGCCGCCATGGTGACGGCCGTTGGTGTCAGCGCAACGCGTGTTGCACGCCCGGTTCTGTCAACGTGACATCGGCTGAGCGCCTGGCTCAGCCGTGCAAGGAGGCCGCGACGAGGCTCTGCATCGAGGTGGTCGGACGACCGATCAGCCGCCCCAGCGCGCCACCGTCATCGAACAGCGCCCCGCGCGAGGCCGCGGCGTCGGCATCGGCCAGAAGTGCAGCGAGATCGGCAGGCAGGCCGGCGCCCGTCATCACATCCCTGTAGTCAGCCTCGGACAGGTCGTTGTAGATGATCGTCTTGCCCGATTGCCGCGAGACCTCCGCCGCAAGCTTGGCAAATGTGAAGGCATGGTCTGCGGCGAGCTCATAGGTCCTCCCCGCCTGGTCGCTGGCCGTCAGCACCGCGGCTGCGGCCTCGGCATAGTCCCGCCGCGCCGCGGATGAGAAGCGCCCGTCCTTCGCAGCGCCGACGAAGGCGCCGTGCTCAAGCGCTGCCGGGAGCGCCATGAGATGGTTTTCGGTGTACCAACCATTGCGCAGGATCACGGCGGGCAGGCCCGAGGCAGCGATGACCTCCTCCGTCTGCCGATGCTCGATCGCGAGCATCGCGGGCGACGTGTCGGCGTGCAGCATGCTCGTATAGGCGATCAGCGAAACGCCGGCCGCTGTTGCTGCGTCGATCACGGTACGATGCCGCGGAAGGCGGCCACTGACTTGGGTCGAGGAAATCAACAACAGTTTCTCGACGCCGGCCAGGGCCGAACGGAGCGTGTCGGGCCGGCTGTAGTCAGCCTCGCGCACGACACGCCGCGTTCGGTCAGATCGCTGGCCTTTGCAGGGTCGCGAACCGCCGCGACGATCCGGTCAGCGGGAATGGTCTTCAGCAGCGCCTCGATCACGAGGCGGCCCAGTTGTCCTGTTGCTCCAGTTACTGCGTACATTGTTCAGTCCATTTCGTGTTTGTCGGATGAATAGCCCCTAAATAGCGACGATCGTTACCACGGGAAACCACGTATCTTGGGGTTACCATCGTTTTCCGGTAACCAACTGGAAACTGCCCCGCAAAGGGATGTGCGATGGTTCTCAAGGTAAGGAAGAAAGTGGCGACGCTCCCCGGTTGCCCGATGTCGAAGTGCATGGATCTGCTCGGCGGTTGCTGGACGCCGGAGGTGCTCTGGTCATTGAGTGAAGGGCCGCGCCGGTTCTCCGAATTGCGCCGCGATAACCCCTTCATCTCCGCGAAGGTCATGACGAGCCGGCTGCGTGACCTTGAGCAGCGTGGCGTCCTGACCCGCCACGTCATGCCGACGTCGCCTCCGACGGTGGAATATGAGCTGACGTCATTGGGGCAGGAACTGCTCCCCGCGATCAGATCGATCGTCGATGTCGGTTCGCGCCTGCTGCTGCGTGACTCTTCAGGCTAGAGCGATGGCGCGGTTTGCTTGCCGAGAAAAAATTCCGAAGCTGGCGGTCGAATTGGAATAATCTATCTCTACAGACTTAGGGGAATAATACCCTATAGCGCGATGCTTCACGGCCACGTCGAGGCAGTTTGACGCCATAGGAACAGACAGGAATGGTTCACGAAACCCCCGACCGCATCAAAGTCCTGTGGTTCCTGCCGACCCATGGCGACAGCCGCTATCTTGGCACCTCGGAAGGGGGCCGGGCGGTCGATCTGCCTTATCTGACGCAAGTGGCGCAGGCGGCCGACACGCTTGGCTATTACGGCGTGCTCCTGCCGACGGGCAGGTCCTGCGAAGATTCCTGGGTTATCGCATCGGCTCTGGCGCCGCTGACAGAGCGGTTGCGTTTCTTGGTCGCGGTGCGGCCCGGCCTGCAGTCGCCGACGCTCGCGGCGCGCATGACGGCAACGCTCGACCGCATCTCCAACGGACGGCTGCTGATCAATGTCGTCACCGGCGGCGATCCGCTGGAGAACAAGGGCGACGGCATCTTTCAGTCGCATGCCGAGCGCTACGAGGTGACGCAGGAATTCCTGCAGGTCTACAAGCGCGTGCTGAGCGGCGAGACGGTCGAGCATCAGGGCAAGCATTTCCGCATCGAGGATGGCCGCCTCCTGTTCCCGCCGGTGCAGACGCCCTATCCGCCGCTCTATTTCGGCGGGTCTTCCGATGCGGGCTCGACCGTGGCGGCGCAGGAGATCGACAAATATCTGACCTGGGGCGAGCCGCCCGCCGATGTCGCGCGCAAGCTCGACGGCGTGCGCGCGCTCGCCGAAAAAGCGGGTCGCAAGCTCTCCTTCGGCATCCGCCTGCACGTCATCGCCCGCGAAACCACCGAGGAAGCCTGGGCCGCCGCCGATAGGCTGATCAGCCGGCTCGACGACGCGACCATCGCTTCGGCGCAGAAGGTTTTCGCGCGCATGGACTCGGTCGGCCAGGCGCGGATGAGCGCGCTGCATGGCGGCGACCGGTCCAAGCTGGAGATCGCGCCGAACCTGTGGGCCGGCGTCGGCCTGGTGCGCGGCGGCGCCGGCACCGCGCTGGTCGGCGATCCGGCCACGATCGCCGAGCGCATCGACGAATACAGGCGGCTCGGCATCGACACCTTCATCCTCTCGGGCTATCCGCATCTCGAAGAAGCGTATCGCTTCGGCGAGCTGGTGCTGCCGCATTTGCCGACCGAGCATCCGGTCAAGGCGCCCGGCTCGTTCGTCAACACCGGTCCTTTCGGCGAAACGATCGCAGGCGACCATCGTCCGAATTCGCTCGCCAGCGCGTCGTGAACGCGCTGCTGCCTCGGCCGCGAAGCCATGTCGTCATCCTCGGCGGCGGCTTTACCGGCGGAGCCGTGGCTTGGCATCTCGCGCGCCGGCCTGGAGGCCCCTCCATCACCGTCGTCGAGCCGCGCCCGTTCCTGGGCGGCGGGCTGGCCTATTCCAGCGAAGAGCCGTCGCATCGCGTCAACGTGCCGGCGTCCAGGATGAGCCTGTCGCCGGACGAGCCGGAGCATTTTTTGCGCTGGCTGGCGCATGACGGCGAGGCCGAGCGCGACCCAGACTCAGTCTGGCGCGATGGCGATATCTTCCCGCAGCGACGGGTCTTCGGCCGCTACGTTGCCGAGCAACTGGCGCCGCATGTCGCCAGCGGAGCGGTCCGCCATGTTCGCGATCGTGCCAGCGATGTGAGGCGCAACGGCGACGGTTGGATCGTGACTGCCTCCGGTCAACTGATCGCCGCCGACATGGTCGTGCTCGCCATGACGCACCCGTCGCCCGATGTTCCGGTCGCGCTGGAGCCGATCGCCGATGCGGATGGTTTCGTTGCCGATGTCTACTCTGGCGATGCGCTCGGTTCGATCGCTCCCGAAGCGTCGGTGCTGATCGTCGGCTCGGGGCTGACCTCGGCCGACACCGTCGCCGAACTCGATCGCCGCGGCCATCGCGGGCGCATCCTGGCCGTGTCACGCCATGGATTGCGTTCGCGCGGGCACCCGCAGGTACGTGGCGAACCTTTTGGCGATTTCACTGCCGCGCCGGCCACGACCGCGCTCGGATTGCTCGAAGATATCCGCTCGACGCTGGCAGCGGCCGATGCCGGCGGCGTCAATTGGCAGTCGGTCTTCGATCAGCTGCGGCTGCAGGGACCGGCGATCTGGTCCGCTCTCAAGAAAGATGAGCGCACCCGGCTGGTGCGACGGCTGCGCGCGTTCTGGGACGTGCATCGCTTCCGCATCGCGCCGCAGGTCCAGGCGGTGCTCGATCGTCGCCACGCCGAAGGCACGTTCGATAATATCGCCGCGAGTCTTGTGGCCTCGAACGACGACGGAGACGGCCTGGCCGTCACTTTGCGCCGGCGCGGCCAAAGGCAATTCGAGACGATGCATTTCGACGCGGTGATCAACACAACGGGGCCGGCGCATGGCAAAACGCTGCGGACCAATCCGGCGCTGCGCTCGCTTGGCGATGCCGGCTTGATCCGGATCGACAGCCACGGGCTCGGCATTGCAACCGGGCGCGACAGCCGCGCCGTCGGTCCGGATGGCGAGCCTGTGCCTGGCCTTTTCATTGCCGGGCCATTGGCACGCGGCACCTTCGGCGAGCTGATGGGCCTGCCGGAAGTGGCGCGTCACGCGCAGGCGGTCGCCTCGGAGATCGAAAGCCGGCTCGGCGCCCTGTCGTCGATCGTTAGTGGGCGCTGAAAATCCACGACGGTGCAGGCAAGCGAATTGGTATTTCCGTCCGGGCAGGGCTGTCAAAACGGAAAATCCTGCTTTGTATATAGACTCAGTAGACTAATAATTGACGACGAAATCCGCCATGTCCGGATCAATCGTTGGGACAGGTCAAACCGGGAGACTTCCATGCCGCAGAATGATCGCGATGCAGTCAAATTCGCTTATTGGGTGCCGAACGTCTCGGGTGGCCTTGTCATCTCGAACATCGAGCAGAGGACCAATCATTCGGCCGAGTACAACCGCAAGCTGGCGCAGATCGCCGAGCAGGCGGGCTTCGATTATGCGCTCAGCCAGATCCGCTTCACGGCAGGCTACGGCGCCGACGAGCAGCATGAGTCGGTATCGTTCAGCCACGACCTGCTCGCGGCCACCAAGACGCTGAAGGTGATCGCCGCGATCCTGCCCGGGCCGTGGAACCCGGCGCTGGCGGCAAAGCAGCTCGCCACCATCAGCTATCTCACCAATGGCCGGGTCGCCATCAATCTCGTCTCCGGCTGGTTCCGCGGCGAATTCCACGCCATCGGCGAGCATTGGCTCGACCATGACGAGCGTTACCGGCGGTCGGAAGAATTCATCCGCGCGCTGCGCGGCATCTGGACCGAGGACAGCTTCACCTTCCGCGGCGACTTCTACCGTTTCAACCAGTATTCGCTGAAGCCGAAGCCGCCGCAGCCGCTGCCGGAGATCTTCCAGGGAGGTTCGTCGCGCGCGGCCCGCGACATGGCCTCGCGTGTCTCGGACTGGTATTTCACCAATGGCAACACGCCCGCCGAGATCGCCAAGCAGGTCGACGACATCCAGGCAAAGGCCAAAGCCAACAACCACTCGGTCAAGGTCGGCGTCAACGCTTTCGCCATCGTGCGCGAGACCGAGGAAGAGGCAAAGGCGGTGCTGGCCGAGATCATCGCCAAGGCCAATCCGGAGGCTGTCAGTGCCTTTGGCCACGAGGTCAAGAATGCCGGCAAGGCCTCGCCGGAAGGCGAGGGCAACTGGGCGAAGTCGTCCTTCGACGATCTGGTGCAATACAATGACGGTTTCCGCTCGAACCTGATCGGCACACCGAAACAGGTGGCGGAGCGTATCGTCGATCTGAAGCGCGCCGGCGCCGATCTCATCCTGCTCGGCTTCCTGCATTTCCAGGAAGAGGTCGAGTATTTCGGCAAGCACGTCATTCCGCTCGTGCGCGAGCTGGAAAACGCGGAAGCCGCGGCGGCGCTCGCCGCCGAATAACAACGCCAGCCGCCGGCCGGAACTCGTCCGGCCAGCCGACGATCATGAACCGCACGCCCGATCGGGCGCGCGGCAGGGACCGTGCGTGCCTTCGCTACAGTTGGGGACGATGGAATGCCGATATCAAACCATGCCTTCGGGGCGGTCGAGGCTTCGGTCTATGCGCCGGAGATCTTCGCGCAAGGGCTGCCGCCCGCTCAGCGGCAGGCTCACGGCGACAGGTCTCGACAGGCTGCGGCGGAAGACGCCGCGCCGCTTCTCGCTCTCGAGGGCATAGGCCTGTCTTTCGGCGGCGTGGTGGCGCTGGCGGATGTGGATCTGTCGGTTCGGTCCGGCGAGATACGCGCCATCATCGGCCCGAACGGCGCCGGCAAGAGCTCGCTGATCAATGTCATCAGCGGCGTCTACCGGCCTGATCGCGGCCATGTCCGTCTCGATGGCGCGCGCTATGCCCAGGTCCCGACGCACCGGCTGGCACATCTCGGCGTCGCCCGCACCTTTCAGAACCTCGCTCTGTTCAAGGGGCTCAGCGTCCTCGACAATGTCGCGTCCGGCCTTGCCTACAGGACAAGGTCCAACTTCGCCGGACAGATCCTCGGCATCGGCCGCGCACGCCGCGAGCAGCAGGAGCAGCGCGGGCGCGCCGATCAGGTTCTCGAATTCCTGCACCTGACCGATGTTCGCGACCGGCTGGCCGGCACGCTGCCTTATGGCCTGCAGAAGCGTGCCGAGCTTGCCCGGGCGCTGGTCGCCGAACCGCGGCTGCTTTTGCTCGACGAACCCATGGCCGGCATGACGGCGGGCGAGAAGAGCGAGATGGCGGCCTATGTGCGCGCCGCGCGCGACCGCTTCGCCACCACCGTCGTGCTGATCGAGCACGATGTCGGCGTCGTCATGGGCCTGTCGGACCGCATCGCCGTGCTCGATTACGGGCGCAAGATCGCTGACGGCACGCCGGATGAGGTCAGGAATGATCAGCGCGTCATCGACGCCTATCTGGGCGTCGCGTCCGACAATGAGGACGGGGCAGGGATATGATCGGCGACTTCGACTACCAGTTCTTCCTCGAAGTGCTGACCGGCGGTCTGCTCTCCGGCGTCATGTACTCGCTGGTCGCGATCGGCTTCGTGCTGATCTACAAGACGTCCGGCGTGCTCAACTTCGCGCAAGGCGCGCTGCTCCTGTTCGCGGCGCTGACCTTCGTCAGTCTCGTCGAGCGCGGCGTGCCGTTCGCGCTGGCCTTGGCCGTCACCTTCGCCATCATGGTGGCGCTCGGCATCGGCATCGAGCGCACAGTGCTGAGGCCGCTCACCAATAAGCCGCCCATCACCCTGTTCATGGCGACGCTCGGCCTTTCCTACATCATCGAAGGCGCCGCCCAGCTCATCTGGGGCACGCAGGTGCACGGCCTCGAGCTCGGCATCGAGGACGTGCCGCTGGAAGTCGGCGGCGTGCTGATCAGCCAGTTCGACATCTTCGCCGCCGCGGTGGCCGCGGTCATGGTGCTCTTGTTGTCGCTGTTCTTCCGCTACACCCGCATCGGCTTGAGCTTCCGCGCCGTCGCCGACGACCAGTTCGCGGCTCTAGCCGTCGGGCTACGGCTGCCGCTGATTTGGGCGAGCGTATGGGCCGCGGCAGGTCTCGTCGCGCTGGTGGCCGGACTGCTCTGGGGCGCGCGTCTCGGCGTCCAGTTCTCGCTGTCGCTGGTGGTGCTCAAGGCGCTGCCGGTGCTGGTGCTGGGTGGCTTCGATTCCATCCTCGGCGCGATTGTCGGCGGGCTTTTGATCGGCGCCAGCGAGAAACTCGCCGAGGTCTATATCGGCGACTATTTCGGCGGCGGCATAGAAAGCTGGTTCGCCTATGTCGTGGCGCTCGTCTTCCTGCTCATCCGCCCATCAGGCCTGTTCGGCCAGAAGCTTGTCGAAAGGGTCTGACGATGAGCGCCGTCGCCACGCAATTGTCTCCGGTCGCCGCCCTGCCGAAATGGCTGGCGCCGCTGCTCCTCATCGCCTTCGCCTATGTCGTCGTCCCGCTGATCGGCAGTTCGTATTTGTTCGAGGCGATCCTGCTGCCTTTCCTGGCGCTCAGCCTGGCGGGCCTGGGACTGAACATCCTCACCGGCTATGCCGGCCAGGTGTCGCTCGGCAGTGCCGCCTTCATGGCGGCCGGCGCTTTCGCCGCCTATAATTTCAACCTGCGCGTCGAAGGCCTGCCGCTCGTCGCCAGCATCGTCCTTTCCGGCCTCGTGGCCGCCGCGATCGGCATCGTCTTCGGCTTGCCCAGCCTGCGGCTGAAAGGCTTCTACCTGGCGGTCTCGACGCTTGCCGCGCAGTTCTTCGTGCAATGGGCGCTGACCAAGTTCAGCTGGTTCTCCAATGACTCCGCGTCCGGCGTCATCGATGCTCCGAAACTCTCCATCGCGGGTTTCGAGTTCGACGGCGCGGTCGGCCGCTACCTCTTCGCGCTTACCGTGGTCGTCGTCCTCACGTTTCTCGCCCACCGTCTGGTCAACTCGCAGACCGGGCGCAACTTCATCGCCATCCGCGACAACGACACGGCGGCGCGCATCATCGGCATTCCGGTGCTGAAGACGAAGCTGCTCGCCTTCGCCATCTCGTCCTTCATCATCGGCGTCGCCGGTGTCATCTGGGCGTTCGCCTATCTGAGGACAGTGGAGCCGGCGGGCTTCGACCTCGACCGCTCGTTCCAGATCCTGTTCATCATCATCATCGGCGGGCTCGCCTCGATACGCGGCGCGTTCCTGGGCGCTGCGCTCATCGTCGTCTTCCCGCTGGTGCTGTCGCGCCTCGGCGGTTTCCTGCTCGGCGACCTGTTCGATTCCGGCGTGCTCGACATGAGCCAGCGCATCGTGCTCGGCGCGCTCATCATCCTCTTTCTGATGCTGGAACCGGACGGGCTGGTGGCCCTGTGGGACAGGGTCCGAAGACGGCTCTCGCTCGCCTGGCAATCGAGCTGAGACCATTTGGCAGCTCCGCGCTCCAACACTGCAAGCATTCAGAAAATGAACCGGGCCAAACCAAGGTCCATACTGGAGAACCTCGAACCATGACCTTTCTCAGCACAGTCAAGGCGATTGCCATCTCGGCGGCGCTGGCCGTGTCGGTGGCCCTGCCGGCCGCCCACGCGGACGAGCAGTATTTCCCGCTGCAGAGCTATCGCGTCGGGCCCTACGCGGCCGGCGGCACCGGCTTCTTCGGCGGCTTCATCGACTACCTCAACCTGATCAACATCCGGGACGGCGGCGTCAACGGCGTCAAGCTGACCTGGGACGAGTGCGAGACCCAATACGAGGTCGAGCGCGGCGTCGAATGCTACGAGCGTCAGAAGAGCCACGCGGGTGCCGCCGCCTGGAATCCGCTGTCGGTCGGCATCGCCTACGCCATGATCGACCGCATCACCGCCGACAAGGTGCCGCTGATCACGGTCAATCACGGCCGCACTGACTCCACCGACGGGCGGGTCTTCCCCTATGTCTTCCCGCTGCTGCTCAACCCCTACAGCGAGACCTCCGGCATCGTGAACTACATCGCCGCCAAAGAAGGCGGCATCGACAAGCTGAAGGGCAAGAAGATCGTCGTGCTCTATCACGGCTCGCCCTACGGCAAGGAGACGATCCCTATCTATGAGCTCCTGGCGCAGAAATACGGCTTCACCGTGCAGCAGATCGAGGTGCCGCACCCCGGCAACGAGCAGCAGTCGCAGTGGCTGACGATCCGCCGCGCCAAGCCGGACTTCGTCGTGTTGCGCGGCTGGGGCGTGATGAACCCGGTGGCGCTGAAGACGGCGGTCAAGGTCGGCTATCCGGTCGACCACATCATCGGCAATGTCTGGTCGAACTCGGAAGAAGACGTCATCCCGGCCGGCGACGCCGCCAAGGGCTACACCGCCATCACCACCCAGGCCTCGGGCAACACCTATCCGGTGGTGCAGGAGATCGTGAAGACCGTCTACGGCGCCGGCAAGGGCAACCTCGAGGACAAGTCGCGCATCGGCTCGGTCTACCACAATCTCGGCATCGTCAACGGCATCCTCAATGTCGAGGCAATCCGCATCGCGCAGGAGAAGTTCGGCCACCGCACGCTGACCGGCGATGAGGTGCGCTGGGGCTTCGAGCACCTCAAGCTCGATCCGGCCAAGGTCGAGGCGCTCGGCGCCAAGGACCTGTTCCACTCCATCAATGTTAGCTGGGACAACCACGAAGGCGAAGGCTACGTGACCTTCCAGCAGTGGGACGGAAAGAAGTGGAACGTCGTCTCCGACTGGATCGCCCCTGACTGGACGCTGCTGCGGCCGATCATCGAAAAGTCGGCTGAAGCCTACGCGGCCGAGAAGGGCATCAAGCTGCGCACCGCCGCCGATGCCGACGCGGTAGCCGCCACTAACTGATCCAACGGACCGGGCGCCGGCCTCTTTCTCCGACGCCCGGTCATCCACTTTCGCAGACACCAGGGAAGCGCCGATGCCGGGCAATGACGTCATCCTCGCCGTGGACAATATCCACGCCACCTACAATCACGCCATCACGGCGTTGCACGGCGTCAGCTTCGAGATCAGGCAGGGCGAGATGCTGGCGCTGCTCGGCGCCAACGGTGCCGGCAAGACCACCACGCTGAAAGCCGTCTCCAACCTGCTGCCGGCCGAGCGCGGCCAGATCACCGCCGGTTCGATCAGGTTCGATGGCGGAGACGTCTCGCGGCGACAGCCGGGCGACCTGGTGCGCGCCGGGCTCGTCCAGGTGCTGGAAGGCCGCCACTGCTTCAAGAGCCTCAGCGTCGAGGAGAACCTGGTTTCGGGCGGCATCGGCCGCAGCGGCAGCCGGGCCGAGATCAATCGGGATCTGGAACGGATCTACGCCTATTTCCCCCGCCTGCGGGAAAAGCGCCGGACCTTGTCGGGGCTGACCTCGGGCGGCGAACAGCAGATGACGGCGATCGGCCGGGCGCTGATGTCGCGACCGCGGCTGCTCGTCCTCGACGAGCCGTCGATGGGGCTTGCCCCGCTCATCGTCCAGGACATCTTCCAGACGCTCAGGAAGCTGAACCGCGAGAGCGGCCTGTCGATCCTGGTCGCCGAGCAGAATTCGGCGGTCGCGCTTGGCTATGCCGACCATGCGACGGTGCTCGAGAACGGGGTCTCGGTTCTCTCCGGCGCCGCCGCCAGCCTGCGCCAGCGCGAGGATGTGCGCGCCTTCTATCTCGGACAACAGCCTTCATCCGCCGCCCAACCAACCCATCTCCACGCCGTCGTGTGAATCGAAATCCCAAGGAGCCATGAAATGACTGTGTCCAACGTCAAGACCGACAAAGCCGCGGCCGCCGTGCCGCCGGTGCTGCGCCCGGCCACCGCCGCGCATATCATCAAGGATGATGCCGAAGCGATCGCGGTCGCCCATCGTCTCGCGGCCGAGTTCGTCAAGGAGTCCTCCAGGCGCGACCGCGAGCGGATCTGGCCGGTGGCCGAGCTCGACCAGTTCTCGCAGAGCGGCCTATGGTCGATCAACGTGCCGAAGGCGTTCGGCGGACCGGAAGTGTCCTACGCCACATTGGCCAAGGTGATCGAGATCATCTCGGCCGCCGATTCCTCGATCGGCCAGATCGCGCAGAATCACCTCGGCGTCGTCGCGGCCATCCGCACCGTCTCCGACAAGGACCAGCAGGCGCTGCTGTTTGCCGAAGTGCTGAAGGGAACGCGGTTCGGCAACGCCTTTTCCGAATTCGGCTCCAAGCGCGCCGCCGATTTCGAGACGAAGTTCACCGACGCCGGCGACCATGTCATCGTCAACGGCCAAAAATTCTATTCATCGGGCGCGCTGCTTGCCCATCTGGTGCCGATCGTGGCCCTCGACGACGAGGGCCGGGCCTGGTACGCGATCGCCGATCGCGGCGCGCCTGGCCTGACCGTGATCGACGACTGGTCGAGCTTCGGCCAGCGCACGACGCTGTCGGGCACCGTCATCATCGACAACGTCAAGGTGCCGAAGACGCATCTCGTGCCCGGCTATAAGGGTTATGACAAGCCGACCGCAGACGGCGCCATTTTCCAGATCATCCAGGTGGCGGTGGACACCGGCATCGCGCAGGCCGCGATCAACGAAACGGTCCATTTCGTCAGGACCAGGAGCCGCGCCTGGATCGACAGCGGCGTCGCCAATGCCTGGGACGATCCCTACACGATCCAGGCCATCGGCGACCTGACGCTTCGCCTGCACGCCGCGCAGGCGCTGCTCGAAAAGGCCGGCCACGCCATCGATCGGGCAGTCGCCGAGCCGACCGCCGAGACGGTGGCGCATGCGCAGATCGTCACCGCGGAAGCGAAGATCCTGTCGACCGAGATCGCCATCGCGGCGACCAACAAACTGTTCGAGCTGGCCGGCACTCGCTCGACGCTCGCCGAGCACAATCTCGACCGCCACTGGCGCAATGCGCGCACCCACACGCTGCACGATCCGGTGCGCTGGAAATATTCGATCCTCGGCAAGTATTTCCTCAATGGCGAGAACCCGCCGCTGCACGCCTGGAGCTGATCGCGCCGTTCCACCGGGCGAACATCATTCGCGGCGGGCCGGCCGCTGTCCCGCTCGCGCCAGTCCTTGCGTCCACCGCGATGGTCATAGCGGTGCCCGGTGCCATCGCGCGAAAGTCTCGGCGATCGCGAGGACCGCAGCATGAATCGGTCCCGCGGTGAGATTGGGCATAACCGACGCGTCCACGACAAAAAGGTTGTCAAGCGCCTTGAGCCGTAGGTTCGCATCGACGACGGCGTCCACGTCCTTGCCCATCCTGCAGGTGCCGCAGGGATGATGGTGCGTGATGACCGACTGCGCGATGAAATTGTCGATCTCCGCCTCACCATTCAGAGCACCTGGCAGAAGCTCGCGCTCTCGCCAATCGGCGAGTTCGTCTCGATGGCCGATCTCTCGTGCCGCCGCCAGAGCCTGTCGGAACAGTTTTCGATCCTGGCTGGTTTGCAGATATGCGGGGTCGATGATCAACCGGTCATCGAGTTCCGGCCCGCTTACCCGCACGCCGCCGCGGCTCGTGGGATGCGTTATTCCGAACAGCAACGAATAGGCCGTGCCGGCGGCAGGCGCCTGAAAGCGTTCGGACACGATCGGCGCCACGCCGCAGCCAACGACAATTTCGGGCTGCCCGATACCGGCGAACCCGGCAGCCCGCATATAGGCCATCGATTCGGAATGCTGGAGGCGCGACGGCGGAACCGGCTTGCGGGCCGCATAAAGATTGCCGGCACCAAGCAGATGGTCCTGAAGGTTTCGACCGATTTCCGGCATATCGATCAAACAGCCAACGCCGGCGGCCTGGAGTATATCGTGCGGGCCAATGCCTGAGCGCATCAGCAAAGCCGGACTTTCCAGCGCGCCGGCGCAGAGCACAACCTGATCCGCAAAGACCTCCAAAAGGCTGCCGTGTCGTCCCACAACTTCGAGACTGCGCATGCGATTGCCGTCCAAGATCAGCCGTCGCACCCGGGATCCCGTCAGGATGGTCAGATTTCCGCGGCTTCGGACAGCCGGCGTGAGCCAGGCGTCGGCGACCGTAACCCGCCGTCCATCTCGAATGTTCAGAGAGTTCGGGGTGACGCCGATCATCTCCCCGCTGTTGTGACCCTTAAGGCGAGGCAGGCCCAACGACGCGCCTGCCTCGATGAAGGCACGGGCAAGCGGACTTACTTCGTCCGTCGGCAGATAGATCGGCAACGGCCCGCCCTTGCCGTGGATGCCATCGCCGCCAAGCGGGTGGTTTTCGATGGCCTGGAAAACCGGCAGCAGTTCATTCCAGCTCCATCGGTGATCGTCGGTCGCGTCGGCCCAGGCCTGGAAGTCGCAGGGATGGCCGCGCATGTAGCCCATGGCGTGGAGGCAACTCGAGCCGCCGATCAGCCGCCCCCGCGCCCAATGATGCACGCGGCCCGCCGTGCCGGCTTGCGGCTCCGTGCGATAGTCCCAGTCGTAGCTGCGGCCCTGAAGCGCGGGCCAGGCAGCCGGATTCCAGATGTCGGGGTCGGTCGCCTCCTCGCCTGCCTCGATCAGCAGAACGCGACGGGCCGGCTCCTCGCTCAGCCGCGCCGCAAGCAACGCGCCTGCCGAGCCACCGCCGACGATGACGACATCGGCATCCGGGTTGCGCCCGCCAATCCCCTTGGTCATCTCCACTCCCAAGTTCCGTATTAACGCACCACCTCGACGGTTGCGCGCCCAGCGGTGCCGCAGACGCGCGATCCGAAACAGAGGATTTCAAGATTTCGGCCGAGCGTTGCCTCGGAGACCTCAACTCTCGCTGTTCATGGACATCTTTGCCGCCGCTTTTGCCTTCAAAAGGTGCCGTTTCGAGGCTTTGCGGGCGGCCTTCTCGTCGCCGGCGGCAATGGATTCGTATATCTGCCGCATCTCCGCCAGGCTACTTTGCGCTCTGCCCTCCAAAGACATCGAGCGTCCCCGGAAAAAGCTGATCCTGGCCACCAGACCGCGATGGACTTCCTCGAGGATGGGATTGCCGCAATTCGCAAGTATGATTGAATAGAAGTCGGCCGCGGTCATGACCTGGGCCAGGCTGTCATTGCTCGAGGCGGCTTCTTCGAAGGCGGCAAGCGATTTCTCGAGCTCACGCAACTGTTCCGTGGTGATTCTTGACGCGCATCGTCCGGCCGCCTCCACTTCCAGCAGCTCTCGAACCTCGTAGATTGCGGTTGCCTCGCTCCACGAAAGCGCCGGTATCGACGGCCCGCGATTGGGCACGATCTCGATCAGGCGTTCGGCCTCAAGGCTGCGCAATGCCTCCCTCAGCGAGGGGCGACTGACGCCGAGCTGTGCGCACAACTGGCTTTCAATAAGACGGTTCCCCGGCTGAAACAGCCCCGACAGGATTGCGAGCCGCAGCTTGTCGACAGTCTCTTGCTGCACTGTTCGTGGCGAAATCCGCAAATTCAGTTCGGGCGGCATCGGTTGCGTCTCGTGGGCTCAGGGTCGGAATCTCGCGCATCATATGCGAGGCCACGCATATTGGACAGCGGGAACAGGTAGATTGTCAACTTTTAAG
Organism: Mesorhizobium sp. M2A.F.Ca.ET.046.03.2.1; assembly: GCF_003952425.1. Classification (NCBI taxonomy): domain Bacteria; kingdom Pseudomonadati; phylum Pseudomonadota; class Alphaproteobacteria; order Hyphomicrobiales; family Phyllobacteriaceae; genus Mesorhizobium; species Mesorhizobium sp. M2A.F.Ca.ET.046.03.2.1. The sequence continues at coordinate 5,304,311 of NZ_CP034449.1, forward strand.
ATTGCAAGAATGTCAGACAATCCAGGTTGACGCCCTCGTGGTTGTATGATCCTTTTACGCAAGGAAGCAGCAGCGCCGGGGATCGTAAACGTGGTGGCAGACGTACTTTCCAGTCAGGTTGGTTCGCGACGTGTGGACACCAATCGCATCGCCTTGAATGTGCGCGAGAGCGGCACCGGCCCGCTGATGCTGTTTTTCCACGGCATAACGTCTAACTCCGCGGTGTTCGCGCCGTTGATGGCGCAGCTTTCGGCCCGCTTCACGACTGTAGCTGTCGACCAGAGAGGGCATGGCCTCAGCGACAAGCCCGAAAGCGGCTACGAGGCGAATGACTACGCGGATGACATCGCCAGCCTGATACGCGCCTTCGGCCAGGGGCCTGCCATCCTCGTCGGACATTCACTCGGCGCCAGGAACTCCGTCACCGCGGCGGCGAGAAATCCGGAGCTGGTGCGGTCCGTGATCGCGATCGACTTCACCCCCTATATCGAGACCGAAGCGCTCGATGCCCTGGAGAGTCGGGTGAACGCCGGAGACCGAATTTTCAGGGATGTCGAGGCCGTCCAGGAATATCTCGCGGGCCGCTATCCGAATATTCCCGCCGATGCCATCAGGATCAGAGCGGAGAGCGGCTATCGGCGGGTCGAAGGCGGTCTGCGTCCGCTGGCGTCGCCCTCGGCGATGGCTCAGACCGCCAAGGGCCTTCGCGCGGACCTGACGCAGGCTTACCGCGACGTGGCGAAGCCCGTCCTCATCGTCCGCGGCGAAGAGAGCAAGCTGGTTTCGGCGGCGGCGCTGGCAAAGACCAGTCGGTTGCGGCCCGATCTGCCCGTGGTGGTCGTCCCGGGAGCCGACCACTACGTCAACGAAGTGTGTCCCGAGGTCACGCTGAAAGCCATCACCAATTTCATCGACGCCTGACGGCCCGTCGCGCCGTCTTCTTGTACGCAGCATCAGGATAGAAAATGGCCAATGTAAACAAAACTCCGGGCAAGACGCGTCGCGCGGAGGTCGCCGGTGGGGGCTTCGCCGGCCTGACGGCCGCCATCGCTCTCAAGCAGAACGGCTGGGACGTCAGGTTGCACGAAAAAAGCTCCGAACTGCGGGCATTCGGCGCGGGCATCTATCTCTGGCACAATGGCCTTCGCGTGCTCGAAGGGCTGGGCGCCTTGGACGATGTTCTCCAGGGGTCGCATACGCCTCCGACCTACGAAACCTGGATGCATAACAAGTCGATCTCCAGGGAGACGTTCAACGGCCTTCCCTGGCGCATCATGACGCGCAGCCATTTGCACGATGCTCTCGTCAGCCGCGCTCGTGCCCTGGGGGTCGATATTCGCGTCGATTCCGAGGCGGTCGCGGCCGACCCGGAAGGCCGCCTGACCCTCCAGACCGGCGAGGTTCTGGAAGCCGACCTGATCGTCGGAGCGGACGGCGTGGGCTCCAAGGTCAGGGACTCCATAGGGTTCAAGCAGGACCGCTGGACGTCGAAGGATGGAATTATCCGGCTGATCGTCCCGCGCAAGAAAAAGGAACTCGGCCACGGCGAGTGGGACAACACCATCGACATGTGGAACTTCTGGCCGCGCGTCCAGCGTATCCTTTATTCGCCCTGCAACGAGAACGAATTGTATCTGGGTCTGATGGCGCCGGCCGCCGATCCGCGTGGGTCGAAAGTTCCGCTCGACCTCGAGGTCTGGGTCGAGATGTTCCCTTTCCTCGAGCCATGCCTGGTCGAAGCCGCGAAGCTCGAGACTGCGCGGTACGACACGTATCAGACGAACAAGCTGGACAGCTGGACCAGAGGCAAGGTGGCGCTGGTGGGCGACGCCGCGCATGCGATGTGCCCGGCTCTTGCCCAGGGCGCCGGCTGCGCGATGGTCAACGCCTTCAGCCTGTCGCAGGACCTGGAGGAGGGCGCTTCGGTCGAGGATGCGCTCGTCGCCTGGGAGACGCGTATTCGCCCGATCACCGATCGCTGCCAGGCCCTTTCCGGCGACTATGCGGCGAACCGCTCGCTTTCCAAGGGAAACATGTTCACGCCGGCCGCGCTCGAAGCCGCGCGCTTCGACCCGCTGCGCCGTGTCTACTCGTGGCCGCAATAGGGCTCGGGCGGACTGGTCCAAGAATTAATCGGGGCGCGCGAAAGATGCGCGCTCCCTTCAGGAGATAGAGATGAATTATTCCAGTGAAGTCGAGCGGGATTACGATGTCAGGGGATGGTACGCCTCGGTCCAAGAAAGCCGGCATGACGGCGGCACGCCTGGCGAGACCCTCGTCAAGGTCGCGACTGGCGTCGTCATACGCAATCCGTTCGCCGGAAAGTACGTCGCCGAATTGTCCGATCTGACCAATCCGAGTTCGGCTATCGGCCATGCGCTCGGCGAACGTGCCGTGGCGCTGCTCGGCAACAGGCCGGTCGAGAGCTATGGCAAGGGCGGTATCGCGGGCACGGCCGGAGAGCAGGAGCATGTGGTCGCCTGCATCACCACCGTATTTGGCGATCCGCTGCGCCAGCAGGTCGGCGGCGGCAAAGCCTGGATCTCGTCGGTCAGCAAGGTCGCCGTTGCCGGCACCACCATCGATATTCCGCTTGCCCACAAGGACGAGCTCTACATCCGCTCCCACTATGACGCCGTCACTTTTTCGGTGCCGGACGCGCCGCGCCCGGACGAGCTTTTGATCTGCGTTGCGGTCGCATCGGGCCCGCGCGTGCATCAGCGCGTCGGCGGCAAATCCGTCGCCGACCTCAAGGCCGGCGTCTAGTTCGCTCGAATTGCTGAAGGACGAGATTAAATGCCCCTGAACATCAAGGACCTCAAGATTACGTCGGCGGATTTCCAGCCGCTCGGAAGATTGCGCGACGAGCACGCGGGCGACAAGGGCAACGTGGTGCCCAGGCTCAGCATCAGCGGCGTTCCTGCAGGAACAAAGGAACTGGCGCTGATCTGTCATGATCCGGACGCGCCCCTGGCCAATGGTTTCACGCATTGGGTCGTCTACGGCATCGATCCCTCGACCACCGATCTTTCGGACGCGCAGGAAAAATTTCGCGTCGGACCCAACGGCGCGGGCGACAAGCAGTATTACGGGCCGCAGCCGCCCGCTGGCCATGGCAAGCATCACTACTACTTCTGGATCTATGCGCTCGACACGAAGGTCGAAGGCACCCCCGCCAGGGAAGAGTTCCTGCAGAAATATGCCGGGAACATCATCGAGCAGAACCGGATCGTCGGCATCTACGAGAACAAGTGAAACCGTGGCGCGGGCGGCCGACAACAAGAATAAAAATGGCCGCCATCGCCGCGTAATGGGAGAATTGGAATGAAAGACAACAACCCGGTGCGCCAGAAGGTCTTCGAAGAGCTGGTCACGGCGACGAAGATACTTCTGCACGAAGGCATCATGGACACGTTCGGGCATATCAGCGCCCGCGACCCCGAGGACCCCGAAAGCTTCTTTCTGGCTCAGAAGCTCGCGCCGAGCCTGATAACCGTCGACGACATCCAGCGTTTCAATCTCGACGGCGAGACGCCGGATAACCGGCCCTCCTATCTGGAGCGCTATATTCACAGCGAAATCTACAAGGCGCGGCCGGACGTCCAGTGCGTGCTCCACACCCACTCGCCGGCCGTCTTGCCCTATTGCTTCGTCGACACGCCGCTGCGGCCGGTCACCCACATGGGGGCCTTCATCGGCGAGTCCGTCCCGGTGTACGAGATCCGCGACAAGCACGGCGACGAAACGGACCTCTTCGGCGGCAGCCCCGATGTCTGCGCGGACATTGCCGAAAGCCTCGGCGGCAGCACCGTGGTCCTGATGGCGCGTCATGGCGTCGTCAATGTCGGCAACTCCGTGCGCGAGGTCGTCTTCCGCGCCTTCTATCTCGAGCAGGAAGCGAAGGCGCTCACGGCCGGCCTGCAGATCGGCACGATCAAGTATCTGTCGCCGGGCGAGATCAAGACGGCGGGAAAGCTCGTCGGCGCCCAGATCGACCGCGGGTGGAACCACTGGTCGCAGCGCCTGAGAGAGGCTGGCCTGCTCTAGTGCCGGCCGCCTTGTGGAATGACTAGGCGATCCCGGCCCGTGCCGGGATTTCCAGGCTCGGTTTCAACAGTTCACTGGCCCCCGGGCGCCGGACGAAGGCAATGAAACGCATCATGCAGCACGCGCAAAGTTACGACTATGTCATCGTTGGGGCCGGATCGGCCGGTTGCGTGCTCGCCAACCGGCTGAGCGCCGATCCGGGATGCTCGGTGCTGTTGCTCGAGGCCGGCGGCTGGGACCGCGACCCCATGATCCACATACCGCTTGGATGGGGCAAGATCCTGACCGAGCGCCGGCACGACTGGATGTATTTCTGCGAGCCGGAGGACAATGTCGGCGGGCGCAGGGTCGAGTGCGCGCGCGGCAAGGTCATCGGCGGATCGTCGTCGACCAACGCCATGGCCTATGTGCGCGGAAATCGCGGCGACTACGACCGCTGGGCCGCCAGCGGGCTAAGCGACTGGTCGTATGACAAGGTCCTGCCCTATTTCCGGAAACAGGAAAGCTGGGAAGGGGGCGAGAGTCGCTTTCGCGGCGGGTCCGGTCCGGTGAATACCCAGTTCTGCCGCTACAAGGACACGCTGATCGAGGCGTTTGCGCAGGCCAGCGTGCAGGCAGGCTACCCGCAGACCGACGACTACAATGGCGAGCGGCAGGAAGGCTTCGGCCGCCTGCAGATGACGATCTCCAAGGGGCGGCGCAGCTCGACCGCGTCGGCCTATCTGCGGCCGGTCCTGCGGCGGCCCAATCTCACCGTCCTCACCGAAGCGACGGCGACCAAGATCATCCTGGAAGGCACGCGCGCCACCGGCGTGGCGATAAACCATCGCGGCAGCGAGCGAACAGTCATCGCACGCAGGGAAGTGCTGCTCTCCGGCGGGGTGATCAACACGCCGCAACTGCTGATGCTGTCCGGCATCGGGGCGCCGGACGAGCTTGCGGCGCATGGCATCCAGACACGCGTCAACCTGCCCGCGGTCGGCAAGAACCTGCAGGATCACGTCTCGGTCATTCTCATGTACCGACGCCGCGGCCCAGGGCCGTTCCTGCACAACATGCGCGCCGATCGCATCGGGCTGGATTTCGCCAAGACCTACCTTACGGGGCGCGGTTTTTCGGGCGATGTGCCCGGCGGGGTCGTCGCCTTCCTGAAAAGCGGTCCGGAGCGGCCGTTGCCGGATGTGCAACTGCTCTTCACTGCGGCTCCACTCGCCGCATGGCCCTATTTCAGGCCATTCAAGGAACCGTTTCCCGATGGTTTCGCAACGCGCGTGGTGGCCACGCAGCCCGAGAGTCGCGGCGCGGTGAAACTCGCCTCGGCCGATCCTTCCGCGGCGCCCCTGATCCACCAGAATTTCCTGGCCTCGCCGAAGGACTGGCAATCGCTGCGGGCCGGCTTCCGGGTGGCAAGGGATCTCGCGGCGCAACCTTCCATGCAGCCCTTCATCGAGGCGGAGTTCTTCCCCGGTCCCAAGTGCCAGAGCGACGACGATATCGATGAGCATATCCGCAAGACCTCCATCACCGTGCATCATCCGGCCGGCACCTGCCGGATGGGCGCGGACGCGGCCTCGGTCGTAGATCCGCAACTGCGAGTTCGCGGCGTCGATGGCCTGCGCGTGGTGGATGCTTCCGTCATGCCCGACCTCGTCTGCGGAAACATCAACGCGGCAGTGATCATGATTGCCGAGAAGGCCGCCGACCTTGTCGCGGAAACAAAAGCAGCAACCGAAAGCAGGGCAGCGTGATGATCCAACGTATCGCCATCATTGGTCTGGGCACGATGGGGCCCGGCATGGCCGCGCGGCTCGCCAGAGGCGGCCTTCAGGTCGTGGCCTACGATGTCGCTCCGGCGGCGGTCGAGCGGGCTGGAACCATGCTGGGCGTGGCCGAAGCCGTGCTCGATTCCCTGGGCATCGCGCCGCCCCCGGCCGGCGCCGGAACGGTTCGCTTCACCGATGACATAGCCGATGCGGTATCGGGCGCCGACCTGGTCATCGAGAACGTTCCCGAGAACATTTCGATCAAGGCCGATGTCTATCGCGCCATCGATGGGCTGATAGCGGCGGACACGATCGTGGCGTCCGACACGTCGGGTATCCCGATCACCAAGCTGCAGGCGAATATCTCGCATCCGGAGCGGATGGTGGGCATGCACTGGTCGAACCCGCCGCACATCATCCCGATGATCGAGGTGATCGCCGGCGAGAAGACCGCGCCGCAAACCGTGGCGACGATCCGCGACCTGATCCGCTCGATCGGCCTGCTTCCGGTGGTGGTGAAGAAGGACGTTCCGGGTTTCGTCGAGAACCGCGTGCTCTATGCGCTGCTGCGCGAGGCGGTCGACCTTGTCGAGCGCGGCGTCATCGAGCCGGAAGACCTCGACACCTGCGTGTCCTGGGGCATCGGCTACAAGATCGCCGTGGTCGGGCCGATGGCGCTGCTCGATATGGCGGGCCTCGATATCTACAAGTCCGTCTCGTCCTTCCTCAACGCCGATCTTTCCAACCGCGACGATGTCGCGCCGATGGTGCTGGAAAAGACCAACGCGTCGAAGTTCGGCATCAAGTCGGGCGAGGGGATGTTCTCCTACACGCCCGAGCAGATCAAGGCGCTGCAAGGCGAACGGGCGCGCAAGCTCGTCGCGGTGCGGCGCATCTTGGAAGGACGGGAGTAGCCGATGGCCCATCATGCTCACGAGGCCGGTCGGGTTTGGGCGCCGCATGGAGGGGCAAGCCATGCGCATTGAACCCATTCGACCAGCAGGCGGCCGGCCAGCCCCTATCCGCCACCATGACGACCTGATCTCCGCCCAAGGCGTTTCGGTGACGCTGGCCAAGCAACTGGTTCTGCAAAACATCAATCTTTCGGTACCGAAGGGATCGTTTGTCTCCCTCATCGGCCCTTCCGGTTGCGGCAAGAGCACCTTGCTCAAGATTCTGGCCGGGCTCGTCGATCCGACAAGCGGCAGCGTTTCGATCGCTGGGGTTTCGCCAGTCGAGGCGGCGCGCAAGCGCATGATCGGCCTCGTCTTCCAGGAGGCCAACCTGCTTCCCTGGAAGAATGCCGTCGACAACGCATCGATGCTGCTCGGCATTGCAGACAAGTCGCTCTCGCGTGCGGAGTTGCGGGCACGCGGCCAGGAGATGCTGGAACTGGTGGGGTTGGGGGACAGCGCCCACAAGCGACCCAATGAATTGTCCGGCGGCATGCGCCAGCGGGTCGCCATCGCGCGGGCGCTCGCGCTCGATCCGGCGGTGCTGCTGATGGATGAGCCGTTCGGCGCCCTCGACGCCATTACCCGCGACCAGATGGGCCAGTCGCTCCTGGAGATATGGCAGCGTACCGGCAAGACGATCGTGCTCGTCACCCACTCCATCGACGAGGCCATTCATCTGTCCCGCCATGTCCACGTGCTGGGCATCAAGCCGGGGCGGATCACCGAAAGCCTCGACATCGGGCTGGCCTATCCGCGCGATCTGTCGGTGACGGAAGATCCCGAGTTCGTCAGGCTGGTGGTTCAACTGCGCACCATGCTGCGCGCCAGCCATCAACCGGGAGGCGCGTCATGAGCGATCAACCCATCACCAATCTCTCGGAGTCGCGGGTTGCCTCAAGCTGGAGTCAGGCGACAGGCAGCTGGCTTCCAGCGGTCATCCTTCTGCTGGCGACGATCGTGGTGTGGGAAGCCGTGGTGCGAGTTTTCGCCATCTCAGCCTTCATCATTCCTGCTCCGACCGAGATCGCGCAATCGCTGGTCGCGCAATGGGCAACGCTGATGCAGGCGACGCTGGTGACGGCGGGCGAGATCCTGTTCGGCTTCCTTGTCTCCGTCGTGGTGGGCATCGCCATCGCGTTGGTCATCGTGCGCTTCGACTGGCTGGGGCGGGCGCTATACCCGCTGGTGGTGCTGTTTCAGAACGTGCCCAAGGTGGCGCTGGCGCCAATCTTCATCCTCTGGTTCGGTTACGGGCTCGCGCCCAAGATCGGTCTGATCCTGGTCATCGCCTTCTTCCCGGTGACGTTGTCGATGCTGGCGGGAATGCAGGCGGTCGACCGCTCGCTGCTGTCGCTGATGAATTCGGTCGGCGCGAGCCCGACGCAGATCCTGTTCAGGATACGCGTTCCGCATTCGCTGCCGAACCTGATGGCCGGGACCAAGATAGCCGCCACGCTGAGCGTCATCGGCGCCATCGTCGGCGAATTCGCCGGCGCCTCGGACGGGCTCGGTTACGTCATCCAGTTCGCCTCGACACAGCTCGACACCGCGCTGGTCTTCGCGGCGCTGCTGCTCGTGTCGGTGCTGGGCATCGCCTTCTACTACGCGGCCGAGATTCTCGAACGCATCGTGGTGCCGTGGGCGCCGAAATTCAGCCAGTCGTAGGTCCGCTCTCAAACCAATGAAAAAGGGAACAAAAATGCTCAGACGCTCACTCATCAAGGCAGCCGCGCTTGCGGCGTGTGTCGGGACACTCGGCTTCTCGGGCGCGGCCTTTGCGGCCGACAAGGTCAACGTCCAGCTCGACTGGGTGGTGCGCGGCAACCACGCCATGTTCTTCGTCGGCAAGGAAAAAGGCTTCTTCGCCAAGAACGACATCGACGTCGCCGAAATCCGCAAGGGCTCAGGCTCACCCGACGCCATGCGGCTGGTCGGCAATGAGAACGCGGATTTCGGCTTCGGCGATCTTCCCACGCTCGCCGTGGCCCGGTCGCAGAATGTCCCGGTGGTCGCGGTGGCCGCCGTCAACCAGCATTCGCCGCTGGCGATCATCTCGCTGGCCAAGACGATGAAGCTCACCCAGCCGGCCGATCTCAAGGGGCTCACCATCGGCATTCATCCGGCCGGCTCGACCTACATCTTCTTCCAGGGCTTCCTCGCGGCCAATGGCCTGACCGAGAAGGACATGACGCTGAACAGCGTCTCGCCGCCCTATGAGAGCTATCTTCTCCTCGGCCGGGTCCAGACTGTGGTCGGCTATGTCGACGCCGAGGTTCCCGAGCTGGAGGCCAAGGCCGGCGGTCCCGGCTCGCTCAGCATCATGATGGGCGCGGACCATGGCTGGAAGGCCTACGGCTCCGGTCTGTTCACCTCCGAGAAGATGATCAAGGACAAGCCGGATGTCGTTGCCCGCTTCGTCAAAGCCTACCGGGAAGCCTTCGACTATGTCGTCGCCCATCCGGAAGAGGCCGCCGAGATCACGGCCAAGGCGGCTCCAGGCTATGCGGACAAGAAGGATGTGCTGCTGGCGCAGATCAACGCCGACATCGCGTCGACCTTCACCAGCCCCGACACCAAGGAACACGGCCTCGGCTGGATGACGAAGACGCAGTGGGAGGAAACGCTGAAGACGCTCACCGATCAGGGCGTGCTCAAGGCGGCCCTGTCGGCGGACGACGTCTTCACCGACAAGTTCCTGGCGAAGGAATAGGGCGCGCCATGTCGCGGGCCGACGGATCGATGGGCGCCTACCGGCACGCGAGCCTGTCCTGCTCCATGCGGCAGGACACGGCGCGCTTCCCTTCGGCCGCGTCGGCACGGTCGAGCGTGATCTGTGACCGCGTGGCATATGCACGGCCCGACAGGCCGCACCACAGCCGTTCGATGGGCAGGTTCTCGCGCTTGTCATTGAGGATGGTGAACGTGCCCGTCTTCGGGTCGAACCAGAGCTCGACACGGGCGCTCTTGCCCGGCTCGACCGTCGTAATCCCGGCCGAATACCAGTGGGCGAAGTCGGCATTGCACGACAGTCGTTCATTGCCCGCATTCGAGATCGTCAACGGCACCATGTCGAGCCCATCGGTGCCGTTGCGGACGATGACATGGTGCAACTCGACCGCGCTGGCGAAGGATGTGAACGCCAGCATCGCCGGGAGGACATAACGAATCTTCACTTTGCCTGAGCTCCATGGGTAAATTTTTCTCAGGCAGTCTATCTCGCTTCTGCGCAATAACAACAAGAATATTGATTGGTGAATCAAACAGAGAGGGTAACATGTTAAAGCTTCTTAAGTGCAGTGTGAGTGCAATTATACTGAGCGGCGTCTTGCTCGGCGGGGCGCTTGCTGGCGAAGTCAAGTCGATCGCCATCCTGACGCCTGAAGAAGGCACCGATTACGGCTGGAACCAGCAGGGCATCGATGCCGCCAAGGCGGCGGGCAAGGCAGCCGGCGTCGAAGTGGTCGTGGCCCAGGGCCTCGGCTATGGCGACGTTCGTCCGACGCTGCGCGAACTCGCGTCAGACGGCGCCAGCCTGCTGATCGCGCATGCCAGCGGCTACAACACTTCTGCGCCTGAAATCGCCAAGGAGTTGAAGGTTCCGGTGGCGATCGTCGACACGCCGAATGGCTTGGAGAAAGGTCTCGTCGCCGACTACACGCTGAGCGGCCACCAGGGCGCTTATCTCGCCGGCCGTCTTGCCGCCAAGATGTCGCGCTCGAAGTCGGTCGGCATCGTCGTGTCCGGCGAACCGCCTTCGTGGAATTCGCAGTCGGCGGCGTTCGCGCAGGGCGTGAAGGCCGAGAACCCCGACGTCAAGATCACCTATGCGGTGATCGGCCCGGCCGCCTACAGCGACGCGGCGGGTGGCAAGCGCGTGACCGAAAGCGTGATCGCCTCCGGCGCCGACATCATCTTCGGCCAGGGCAACGGCTCCAGCTTCGGCATGTTGCAGGCGGTCGAGACGACCAAGGCCACGGACGGCGGGAAGGTCTATTTCATCGACGTCATCGGCGACAAGTCGCCCATCGACAAGGGCTTCCTGCTGTCGTCGGTGGTGTGGAACATCGAGCCGGTCTACGCCGCGATGATCGCCGATATCAAGGCGGACACGTTCGGCACCAAGCACTATTCGATCGGCCTCCAGGACGATTCGGTGAAGCTTTTGAAGACCGCCGCGATCCCGGACAAGGTATGGTCCGAAATCCAGGCGGTGCGCGACGACGTCATCTCCGGCAAGATCAAGGTCGATCCGGTCTATGACGCCGCCGCCGTCAGGGCGCTGATGACGAGCGTCGCCCAGTAAGGCGGCGACCTGTCGGCTTCCGGAGGGGCGATCGGTTCCCCTCCGGACATTTCCCGTTTTTCCAGTGCTGGACTTTCATGAGCAGTCTGTCTTCACCGCCTGCCGACAAGCGCGGCATCGTCGCGCTCGAAGGCGTGACCAAACGCTTTCCCGGCATCGTCGCCAATGACGGCATCGACCTGTCGATCCGTCCCGGCGAGGTGCATGTGCTGCTCGGCGAGAACGGCGCGGGAAAATCCACCTTGATCGGCATGCTGTCGGGACTGCAGCAGCCGGATGAGGGGCGCATCCTGGTCGACGGCAAGCCGACGCCGATCACTTCGCCGCGCCATGCGCTGGCGCTGGGCATCGGCACGGTGTTCCAGCACATGATGCTGGTGCCGACGCTGACGGTGGCGGAAAACCTGTTGCTCGGCGGGCCCTGGTGGCAGCGGCCCAGGACCGAGGAGCTGGAGGCGCGCGTCGCCGAGATTACCCGCAGCCTCGGCATCAGCGTCAAGCTGCACGCAAAGGTGTCGGAGCTTTCGCTCGGCGAACAGCAGCAAGTCGAGATCCTGCGCGCGATGGTGCGCAACAGCCGGCTGCTGATCCTCGACGAATCCACCTCGATGCTAACGCCGAAAGGCATCGAGGAACTCGGCGCCTTGATGCGCCGCCTCGTCGGACAGGGGCTGGCGATCGTCTTCATCACGCACAAGCTCAAAGAGGCGGCGGCCTTCGGTGACCGCATCTCGGTGCTGAAGCTCGGCCGCAAGGTCGGCGAGATTCCACCCGAGCGTTTTCGCACGCTCGGCGAGCAGGAGATCATCTCCGAGATCGTGGAGCTGATGTTCGGCAAGCAGAAGGACGATCCGGAGGCGGCCGAGCGGCCCACCCGCACGGTCCATGCCGATGCCGCGCCGCTGCTTCAGGTCGCCGACCTCGCGGTCGCGCCGACCGAAAACGCGCCGGGGCTGTCGTCGATCTCCTTCGACATCCGCCCGGGTGAGATCCTGGGTATCGCCGGCATCGACGGCAACGGCCAGAAACAACTGGCGGAGGCCTTGGCCGGCCAGCGTGCGGCGACCGGCGGTTCGGTGCTGCTGGAAGGCGCCGCCATCGAGGCGCTGAGCGTGGGCGAACGCCGCCAGCGCGGCCTTCGCTACCTGACTGACGACCGGCTCGGCGAAGGCACGGTCGGCAGTTTCCCGGTCTCCATCAACTTCTTCCTCAAGCAGGTCGGCGCCTCGCCCTTCTGGCGCGGCGGCGTCGAGCAACGCGCCGAGATCGACAGGCGCGCGGCGCAGCTGATGCGCGAATACGATGTTCGCACGCCGAGCCTGAAGACGCCTGTCGCCCGGCTTTCGGGGGGCAATATCCAGAAGGTGCTCCTGGCGCGCGAACTGGCTGAAGGCGCCAGGGCGGTGATCTTCAACAAGCCGACTTATGGACTCGATCTCGCCAACACGCTTGCCTCGCGTCAGCGCATCCGCGACACGGCGGCGCGCGGCCTTGCCGTGCTGCTGATCTCCACCGACCTCGAGGAATTGCTCAGCATGTGCGACCGCATTGCCGTCATCGCCAACGGCTCGCTGGTCGGCACAGTCGCCAATGCCGACGACGCGCGCACCAAGGTCGGCCGCCTGATGATTGGACTGGCCGCATGAGCATCGATACCGCACCCGGCGCCAACGCCAACGCGCTCGATGCCACGAGCGGCGTCGCCACCCGCCGCGATATACTGCACCGGCTGCTGATGACGCTCGGGCCCATCCTTGCCGCTCTTATCATCGCCGGCTGCATACTGCTTGCCGTCGGCGTCGACCCGCTCGCCTATTACGGCTACGTGCTGGAGAAAGGGCTGTTCTCGCCGCTGGGCATCCAGCAGACGCTGACGCGCATGGCGCCGCTCTTGTTCCTCGCCGCCGGCCTGATCGTGGCCTTTCGCGCCGGCATGTGGAATCTGGGCGGCGACGGCCAGTTCCTGCTCGGGGCGGTCACGGCGGCCGCCAGCGCTCCCGTCCTGGTGCAGGTTATGCCGGCCTGGCTGGCGCTGATCTGTTCGTTCCTGATTTCCATGGTGGTGGCCATGGCGTGGTCGCTGCTGCCCGCGCTGCTGCGCGCCTATCAGGGCGTGAACGAGATCATCACCACGCTGATGATGACGTTCCTCGGCACCTCGCTCGCCAACGTGCTGGTCAAGCTCGTGTTCCGCGACCCCGGCACGACCGTGCCGCAGACGCGTACCTTGTCGGTCGAAGACAGGCTGCCGCGGCTCTTCGACACGACCATCACCAGCGGCCTCGTGCTCGGACTTGCGGCGATCATCATCGTGCATCTGGTGATGACGCGGACAGCGTTCGGACTGAAATTGAGGATCGTCGGCGCCAATCCGCGCGCGGCGGTCCATGCCGGGCTCGGCGTGCCTGGCCTGACCGTTGCCGTCTTTGCCATTTCGGCCGGCCTTGCAGGCCTTGCCGGCGCCGTCGACATCATCGGCGTGCAAGGCAATGTCCGCGCCGACTGGAACCCCGCCTACGGCCTGGCGGTCATTCCGGCGGTGTTCCTCGCGCGCATGAACGGCTTTGCCGCGATTGGCTTCGTGTTTCTGCTTTCGGTGCTTTCGATCGGCGGCGAGAGCGCGGCGAGGCGGCTTGGCGTGCCCAATCATTTCACGCTGGTGCTGGTCTCGATCGTGCTGATCGTGCTCGCCCTCGCCGAGTATGTCGACCACCGCTACAACCAATCGAGAAAGGCCTGAGACATGACCGGGCTGTTCAGCGAGGTTTTTCTTGGCGCGCTGTTGTTCGGCGCCGTCACCGCGGCCGTCCCGCTGCTGCTTGCCGGGCTCGGCGAGCAGATGTCGGAAAAGGCCGGCGTGCTCAACATCGGCATCGAAGGCATGATGCTGGCCGGCGCCTATCTGGGCTTTGTCGGCGCCTTCTATTCGGGATCACTTTGGCTCGGCTTCCTCACCGGCGCCGCGGGCGGCATCGCGGTGGCGCTGATCATGGCGCTGCTTTGCGTGCGCATCGGGCTGAACCAGATCGTCAATGGCATCGCGCTGACGCTCGGGCTGGAAGGGCTGACGGCGCTGCTCCATCATTTCCAGTTCTCGCGCAGCTATCCCCGCCTGCCGGCGGCGGACGCCACCGTCATTCCGCTGCTGTCCGACATTCCCGTTATCGGGCCGGCCTTCTTCAGGCATCACCTGATCGTCTATCTGGCCGTTGCGCTGGTGTTCGCCATGAGCTACCTCTACCGGCGCACACAGCTCGGCCTCAACCTGCAGGCCGCCGGCGACAAGCCGGCCGCGCTCGATGTCGCCGGCATCGACGTCATCAGGACCCGCACCATCGCGGTGCTGACGACCGGCGCGCTGGCAGGGCTGGGCGGCGCCTATCTCGCCAATGTCGGGGCGGGCCTGTTCATTCCCTTCATCACCAATGGCGCCGGCTTCCTCGGCATCGTGCTGGCCATGCTGGCGCGCGGCCGTCCGGTCTGGGTGCTGTTCGGCGCTCTGCTGTTCGGCGTGTGCCTGTCGCTGACCACGGCCATGCAGGTGGCGGGCATCAACATCCCGACCGACATCATCCAGATGCTGCCGTTCCTGGCGGTGATGATCATGCTTGTACTGTTCGGGCGGCGCGCCAGCCTGCCTGCGGCGCTCGGCATTCCATATGAGCGCGGCGCGCGCTGACAGAAACCAGATGCGCGGATGGGATCCGCGCCAAGATAGGAGACGACAAATGTCGGATACCAAGGTCTACCTGCTCGACGGCGGCTCGCTCGTTCTCGACGGTTATCATGTGTTCTGGAATCGCGGCCCCGGCGGCGAAGTGCGCTTTCCCGTCTATTCGATCCTGATCGAGCATGCCGAGGGCCGGTTCCTCATCGACACCGGCTATGATTACGACCACGTCATGAAAGTGCTGCCTTTCGAGAAGCCGATCCAGGAAAAGCACCAGACCATTCCCGGCGCGCTGGCGCTGCTCGGGCTGGAGCCGAAGGACATCGACGTCGTCGTCAACTCGCATTTCCATTTCGACCATTGCGGCGGCAACAAGTATTTTCCACACGCAAAGAAGATCTGCCATCGCTCCGAGGTGCCACAGGCCTGCAATCCGCAACCTTTCGAGCATCTCGGCTATTCCGACCTGAGCTTCTCGGCCGAGGCGGCGGAGGCGCGTGGCGCCACCGCGCAGCTGCTGGAGGGCACGACGCGCGCCAATTCGACCTTCGAAGGCATCGAGGGCGACGTCGATTTGGCCAGGGGCGTAAAGCTGATCTCGACGCCCGGCCATTCGATCGGCCACTACAGCCTGCTGGTCGAGTTTCCCAAGCGCAAGCCGATCATGTTCACCATCGACGCCGCCTACACGCAGAAGAGCCTGGAAACGCTCTGCCAGGCAGCCTTCCACATCGACCCGGTCGCGGGCGTCAATTCGATGCGCAAGGTGAAGAAGCTGGCCGAGGACCACGGTGCCGAGCTGATGTACTCGCACGACATGGAAAACTTCAAGACCTACAAGACCGGCACCCAGTTCTACGGCTGAACGCCGCCAATCCGGAGACCACTCCCATGCGCTATTCCGATCATGCCGATCCGGTCATTACCCTGACCGCCGGGCCTGTCAACGCCTATGCAGAGGTGCTGCGTGGCCTCGGCCGCACCGTGCTCTACGATTATGATCCGGCGTTCCAGCTCTTCTACGAAAAGGTGACCGACAAGGCGCAGAAAGCGATGCGGCTGTCGAACAAGCCGGTCATCCTGCATGGCGAGCCGGTGCTCGGCCTCGAGGCCGCGGCGGCTTCCCTGATCGCGCCCGACGACGTCGTGCTCAACCTTGCCTCCGGAGTTTACGGCAAGGGGTTCGGCTATTGGGCGAAACGCTATTCGCCGCATCTGCTCGAAATCGAAGTGCCCTATAATGAGGCGATCGACCCGCAGGCGGTCGCGGCAATGCTGAAGGCGCATCCGGAAATCACCGTCGTTTCCGTCTGTCACCACGACACGCCATCCGGCACCATCAATCCGATCGACGCCATCGGCGCGCTGGTCTCGGCGCATGGCGCCTACCTTATCGTCGACGCCGTTTCTTCCTTTGGCGGCATGAAGACCCATCCCGAGGATTGCAAGGCCGATATCTATGTCACCGGTCCCAACAAATGCCTGGGCGCCCCTCCCGGCCTCACCATGATGGGCGTCAGCGAGCGGGCTTGGGCCAAGATGAAGGCCAATCCGCTTGCGCCGCGCGCATCGATGCTGAGCATCGTCGACTGGGAAGATGCCTGGTCGAGCGACAAGCCGTTTCCGTTCACGCCTTCGGTCTCGGAGATCAACGGGCTCGATGTCGCGCTCGACCTCTATCTCAACGAGGGGCCGGAGGCGGTGTGGGCGCGACACGCGCTTACAGCCAGGGCCACGCGCGCGGGCGTCGCAGCGATGGGCTTGTCGATCTGGGCAGCCAGCGACGGGATCGCGTCGCCGACCACCACCACGGTTCGCACCCCCAAGGGTGTCGACGAGAAGGCGCTTCGCCAGGCCGCGCGCGCCCGCTACGGCGTGGTGTTTTCATCTGGTCGCAGCGAAACGCTGGGGAAGCTGACGCGCATCGGCCACATGGGGCCGACCGCCCAGCCGATCTACGCCATCGCGGCGCTGACGGCGCTTGGCGGCGCCATGAACGCGGCCGGCCAGAAACTGGCAATCGGCAAAGGCATCGATGCGGCATTGGCCGTCATCGACGCCGACGCCTGAACGGACATCATCGGATCACGGATCGAGGGAGAAATTTCATGACTGGACGGCTTGCGGGAAAGGCGGCCCTGGTGACGGGCGCGGCGCAGGGTATCGGCAAGGCGATCGCGGCGCGGCTGGCGGCCGATGGCGCGACCGTCATCGTCAGTGACATCAACGCCGAGGGCGCAAAGACGGCCGCCGCGTCGATCGGCGGGAAAGCGAAGGCTGTCGCCGCCGATATCTCCGATCCAGCGTCCGTCAAAGCGCTTTTTGCTGAAATCCAGGCGCTGACCGGTGGCGTGGACATACTGGTCAACAACGCCAGCATCGTGCCGTTCATCGCCTGGGACGATGTCGATCTCGACCATTGGCGCAAAATCATCGACGTCAATTTGACGGGCACGTTCATCGTCACCCGCGCGGCCACTGACCAGATGCGGGCGGCGAACAAGGCAGGACGGGTCATCAGCATCGCGTCCAACACCTTCTTTGCCGGCACACCCAACATGGCGGCCTATGTCGCGGCCAAGGGCGGCGTCATTGGCTTCACCCGTGCGCTGGCCACGGAACTTGGCAAATACAACATCACGGCGAATGCGGTGACGCCCGGCCTGATCGAGAGCGACGGCGTCAAGGCGAGCCCGCACAACGAGGCGTTCGGCTTCGTCGAGATGCTGCAGGCGATGAAAGGCAAGGGCCAGCCCGAGCATATCGCCGACGTCGTATCGTTCCTGGCGAGCGAGGACGCCCGCTGGATCACCGGCCAGACGCTGAACGTCGACGCCGGGATGGTCAGGCATTAGCCGCTGAGACCGAAATTTTCCGACGACGTAGCTTCAACTGCTCAGGTCGAGTGTTTGGATACCGCCGGTGAATACGGCGACAACCGCCTCCGTGGTGTCCTTGAGCCATATGCCGACCACCGTTTGCGCGGCGGAAATGCCGAGCAGACCGATCCCGGTCGCCGTTTTGCGTCTTCCAGGGCGGCACCGGCCCGTGGCCATTGGCACATCCGCCGGAACCGCAATCGCGCGGCGCCCTCGATTCGAGTTCGTCGACAAGGAAAGGGCCGCTGCTTCGGTTTCGGCGAAGCAAAGGACAGAAAAAGACTTCTTTAGGCGACCCGGCCCGGATGCTCTCTTGCGGAACCTAGAAGAAGGCCCGCCTGGGAGGGCGACGCATAACAAGAGAGCGGCTGCCGAAACGACAGCCTGGCATACGCCACTCGAATGAGGTCGGTGCCAGCAACAGCCATGGGGAACCACGACAATGAAGACATTCCGCAATTGCCTGATGACCGCGGTCAGCGCAGGCCTGCTGGGCTTGGGGCTTGCCGCCCCCGCTGACGCCGGCGCCATCCGCCTGGGCATGACCACCTGGGTCGGCTACGGGCCGCTGTTTCTTGCCCGCGACCTCGGCTACTTCAAGGAAGCCGGCGTCGACGTCGACCTGAAAGTAATCGAAGAATCGGCGCTCTATATGGCGGCGGTCGCCGGCGGCGATCTCGATGGCGCGGCATCCACAGTCGACGAACTGATGAAGTACCGCTCCGACGACCTCTGCTTCAAATATGTCGTGGCGCTCGACGACAGCCATGGCGGCGACGGCGTCGTCACGCACGCGGACGTCAAGTCGCTCAAGGATCTGAAGGGCCAGCCCGTCGCCCTGAACGAGGGCTCCGTTTCCGAATTCTGGTTCAACGTGCTCCTGAAGAAGGAAGGCATGACCGAGGACGATGTCAGCATCACCAACATGACCGCCGATGACGCCGCGACCGCCTTCATCGCCGGCCAGGTTCCCGCCGCGGTGACCTGGGAGCCGCACCTGACCGAAGTCCGCAAGGGCGGCAAGGGCAAGGTGCTGATCGACTCCGCGACGACGCCCGGCCTGATCGTCGACGTGATCGCGCTCAAATGCGACCTGATCGAGAAGCATCCCGAGGATGTGAAGGCTTTGATCAAGGGCTATTACAAGGCGGTCGATTACATCAAGACCAATCCGGACAAGGCCTACGAGATCATGGCCAAGGGCATTGGCGGCTATCTCGAGAAGCCCGAGGATTTCGCGGCCGGCGCCCAGGGCGTGCGCTACTACGACCGCGCCCGCAACCTGGAATTCTTCGGCACTCCGGAAAAGAGCGAGGCGTCCGACCTGGTGAACTTCGCCCAGGATATCTGGGGCAAGGCCGGCAAGCTCAAGATGACGATCGACGCGAAGACCATTCTCGACACCGATTTCATCAAGGAACAGTAAGCCTTCGAAATCCGTCGGGGTCCGCTTGACAGGCTGACCCCGCTTTTTCTCGAAAGCTTCAGTTTCGCGCCTAAATCTACGGAGGCCATCCTATGGCACAGAGGCGGACGGCGTGGACACGCCTGACGACCCCATTCGCCAACATTCCCGCCAGCACCGCAACCACGCTCGCATTGGCAATGTGGATAGCCGTGATCGGCGGCTGGGCTCTTCTGTCCTACGGCCGCGTCGTGCCGAACATGTTCCTGCCGACGCCCGGAACCGTGCTGCAGACGGCCTATCGCATGTCGCTCGACGGCAGTCTTTTCTATCACACTTTCACCAGCGCCAAGGTGGTGATCCTTGGCTTCATCGTGTCCTCGGCGATCGCGGTGCCGCTAGGGCTGTGGATGGGTACCTACCGGGCGGTGCAGGCGCCGCTGGAGCCGCTGGTCAATTTCATCCGCTACCTGCCTGTGACCTCTTTCGTGCCGCTGTTCATCCTGTGGATCGGAATCGGCATCGAGCAGCGCATAGCGGTGATCTTCTTCGGTACCTTCTTCCAGCAGCTTGTGATGATCTCCGACTGCGCGCGCAGCGTCTCCCGGGACCTGGTCAACGCCTCCTACACTTTGGGCACCAAGCGTAGCGAAGCGGTGTGGCACGTCATCTTTCCGGCAGCGCTTCCGGCGATCCTCGACACGCTTCGCGTCACCATGGGCTGGGCCTGGACCTACCTGGTCGTGGCGGAATTGGTCGCGGCGTCGAGCGGCCTCGGCTATATCAGCCTCAAAGCGATGCGCGGCTTCCAGGTCGATGTGATCTTCATGGCGATCGCTGCGATCGGGCTTCTTGGCCTCATCACTGACACGGCATTCCGCATTCTCCGGGCGAGGGTCGCGCCATGGGCAGCCTGACTATGAACGCCTCCTCGCAAACCGCAGCCGGATCAAGGGTAGTGATGACCGAAACCATCAATGCGAACAACCCGGCTGGCACGGCCCATGCAGCCGGCGATCAGCGTTCGGCCGGCACCACCATGGGCATCGAGGACGTGACATTGCGCTATGGCGACGCCAATGGCGTGCTGGCGCTGGACGATGTGTCGCTGCAGGTCGCCAAGAACGAATTCTGCGTCATCGTCGGTCCGTCAGGATGCGGCAAATCCAGCCTGCTCTATCTGGCCGCCGGGCTCAATGACGCCACCTCGGGCAGCATCAAGGTCGACGGCAGGGAAGTGATCGAGCCAGGTCCCGACAGGGGCATGGTGTTCCAGAGCTATACCTTGTTTCCCTGGCTCACGGTGCGCGCCAACATCGAATATGGACCGAAACGCAAGGGTCTGCCGGCGGAGCAGCGCAGGCAGATCGTCGACCAGTATCTCAACGAGGTCGGCCTTGCGCCCTTCGCCGATCATTATCCGGCGCAACTCTCAGGCGGCATGAAGCAGCGCGTGGCGATCGCGCGCGCCCTTGCCAACGACCCGGCCGTGCTGCTGATGGACGAACCGTTCGGCGCGCTCGACAGCCAGACGCGCGGCACCATGCAGAAGCTGCTGCTGCGCGTCTGGGAGCGGCAGCAGAAGACGGTGCTCTTCGTCACCCACGATATCGATGAGGCGCTGGTGCTGGGCGACCGAGTCCTGGTGATGACGGCCCGGCCCGGCAAGATCAAGGCCGAGATCAAGGTCGACATCCCGCGGCCGCGTTCGATGGACGTGATCCTCGAACCCGACTTCATCGCGCTCAAGCGCCGCATCCTCGGCCTCCTGCACGATGAGATCGACGAGGATCACTGAGGGCAAATAGTCGGGAGCATCGAACGCCCGAACCCGAGGCGGCGGACGTCTGCCGCCCCGGACCCGATCAGCCTGTCAGCTCAGCTGTCCGGCGGCTTGCGAGATAAGCCGGGCGATCTCGTGCGGGTGAGAGATGAGCGACAAATGGCTTGCCTTCACCTCGATGGTTCTTGCGTTCATCCGCTTTGCCATGAAGCGCTCGAGATCAGGGTTGATCGTGCGATCCTCCGTCGATACGGCATACCAGCTTGGCTTCGAGCGCCAGGCCGCCTGCGTCGTCTTTCCGGTGAAAAGCTTGTCCGAGATCGGCCCCTGGACGGCATAGAGGATACGCGCCTTCGTGTGCGGAATACCGCCTGCGAAATCCCGCAGGAAAGCCTCCTCACTGAGCTTGCCGTAGCCTTCGGACCAGACGAGGCCGGCGGAAGCCGGTGGCGCCGCAAAGGTCTTGGCGAGCGCCGTGTAATCTTCGCCGGCGTCCGGCGCGCGCGCCGCGACATAGACGAGCGAGGAGACCTTCGGGTCCATCCCCGCTTCCGTGACGATCATGCCAGCAAAGGAATGTCCAACAAGCACCGTCGGTCCATCCTTGGAGAGCGATCGCGCGGCGCGTTGCCTCGACGCCTGCCTCCAGCGTGGTCAGCGGGTGCTGGACGACGGTTGGCCTGAAGCCGGCCTGCTGCAGGATGCCGACCACGTCCGACCAGCACGAACCATCCGCATAGGCGCCATGAACCATCACTACATTGCGCAGCTTCGGGTTCGTCTGCGCTCGCGCCGTGGGTGAGCTGGCAAGGAGGCTCGTGGCCATTCCGGCGGCAAGCGTGGTGGAGAAAGTGCGCCGATTCATCATAATCGTGGGTTCCTTGAGAGATTTGCGGGGGCGGCCGATGCTTGGCCGAGCCGCGCTGGAAGTGCTTCGCGCGGCGTCTACGCCCAGTCTTCGCAACCTGCGGAACCTTCGTTACGGCCGTCACGGCTTCGTGACCGCCTCGGTCGGGGGTCTCGCCGGAAAAATTGGCGCATCACCGCATTCGCGGCCGCTACGGGTTGCAAGGGCGCTCCCCGGTTCTGGGCAACAATCGGGCAGCTCAGCGAAATGCCGAACGGCCCAATTTCGAAGGCGAGGCGATCTTTACCGTTCGCCGTTACGCGCCCCTACCAAGGATCATCTCCGAAGCCTTCTGCCCGATCATCATGCTTGGCGCGTTGGTGTTGCCGCCGATCAGCTTCGGCATGACGGAGGCATCCGCAACTCGAAGCCCGTCCACGCCGCGAACCTTCAGCGTAAAGGGATCGACGACGGCCATGTCGTCCGTTCCCATCTTGCAGGTCCCGACCGGGTGATAGACGGTCAGCGCCTCGGCGCAGATAGGCGAGGATCTCGTCGTCGCTGCTTATATCCTTGCCCGGAAGCATCTCCTTGCCGCGCACCGCGTCGAATTCGGACGAGGCAAAAATCCGGCGTGCGATCTTGATGCCTTCGACCAGCACCATGGCGTCGTCCTCATGCGTGAAGAAGCGGTGGTCGATAAGGACGTCGCGGCGGGAACTGTCGCGCGATAGCCTGATCTCGCCCACGCTTTTCGGCCTCAGCACGCAAGTATGAATGGCGTAGCCGTGACCGTATTCGATCAGCCTGCCGCGATGGCTGCGATATCCGGGCACGAAGTGGAACTGGATGTCGGGAAGGCCGTTGGCGTACCTGGTTTTGGCGAAGCCGCCGGCCTCGACATAGTTGGTGGTGAGCATGCCCTTGCGGCGCGCGAAATACTGGAAAGGCGCCGCCGCCATTCGCGGCAGGTTGGCGAGCGACAGGCCGAGCGTCCTGGTGCTTTTGGAGCGCACCGTGATCATGCCGTCGACATGATCCTGCAGGTTCTTGCCGACGCCCGGAAGGTCGAGCACCGGCGTGATGCCGATCTGCTGCAGCTCAGCCGCCGGTCCGATGCCGGAGGCCAGGAGGATCCTAGGCGAATTGATGGCGCCGGCCGAAAGCACGATTTCGCGGTCGGCCGAGAACGTCTTCTGCTGGCCCTGATGCTGCACGCGCAGCCCAGTGGCGCGACCCTCGGCGATGACCAGATCGATCACCTCGCATTGGCTGAGCAATGTCAGGTTCCTGCGGTCGAGCACCGGGCGCATGAAGGCGCTGAAGCTGCTGAAGCGCTGGCCGCGATCCTGGGTGACATTGTAGATGCCGAGGCCGAACTGGCTTTCGGCATTGAAGTCGGTGTTGGCGGGCAGGTCGGCGTTCTTGCCGGCCTTGACGAAAATGCTGGAAAGCACGTTCGGATCGCGCGGATTGTCGACCAGCAGTTCGCCGCTGGTGCCGTGATAGCGCGGGTCCTGGCCGAGCAGGTTGCGCTCAAGCTTCCTGAACACGGGCAGCACGTCGCGATAGGACCAGCCGGCGCAGCCGAGTCCCGCCCACTCGTCATAGTCCTCGGCGGCGCCGCGAATATAAACCATCGAGTTGATCGAGCTCGATCCGCCCAGCGCCTTGCCGCGGTTGACCGGAATGCTGCGGTTGTTGAGGTGCGCCTGCGGCACGCCGACGAAACAATAGTCGTAGTTCGGGTTACCATAGAGCGAAAGGATGCCTGCCGGCACTTTGACCCGCAGGCTGTTGTCGCTGCCTCCGGCCTCGATCAGGCATACTTTGACTACTGGATCGGCGCTCAGCCGATTGGCGACCACGCAACCGGCCGAACCGGCGCCGACGACGATGTAGTCAAAGCTCTCAGTCTGCATCCCAGCCCCTCGAGAATTCCGGAACTCTAGGTGCGTCTCTCGGTGCGAGAAATTCGGAAATGGTTACGCGTGACTTCGGAGATTCGTTATGGGCCCGCGCTGGTACGTGCTGCTACTTGTGAGCGCCAGAAGCGGTCGGATGGCGCAGCCTGTCTGCATCCACCATGGCCCAAGTCGGTTTCATCCCGCGCGGCGGAAGCTGTCGGTTAATCAAAAAAGGACTGAGCATGTCGGTTGAGACGGTAGACACGCTTGTCGTTGGCGGCGGCCAGGCGGGGGTGGCCATGAGCGAGCACCTGAGCAAATGCGGGGTGCCCCATCTCGTCCTTGAGCGCGGCCGGATTGCCGAGCGCTGGCGCTCGCAGCGCTGGGACTCCTTGGTCGCCAACGGCCCGGCCTGGCACGACCGGTTCCCGGGCATGGAGTTTCCCGTGACAGGTCCCGACGGCTTCCCGCCCAAGGAGGAGGTCGCCGACTATTTCGTCACCTACGCAAAGCAGATCAACGCGCCGATCCGCTGCGGCGTCGAGGTCAAGCTCGTGCAGAGGAATATCGGCCGTCCGGGATTCCGCGTCGAGACGTCGGATGGCGTGATCGAAGCCAACAGTGTCGTCGCCGCGACCGGACCTTTCCAGGTTCCTGTCATCCCCTCTCTCGTTCCTGCCGGTGCCGGCCTCCTGCAAATCCACTCCAGCGCCTACCGCAATCCGGCACAGTTGCCGAAGGGCGCGCTGCTGGTGGTCGGCGCGGGATCTTCGGGCGTGCAGATTGCCGATGAGCTGCAGCGCGCCGGGAGGCGCGTTTATCTCTCGGTCGGCCCGCACGATCGTCCGCCACGTTCCTATCGCGGGCGCGACTTCTGCTGGTGGTTGGGCGTGCTCGGCAAATGGGACCTCGAAACGCCAGGGCCTGGCACGGAACATGTCACCATCGCTGTGAGCGGCGCGCGCGGCGGCGAGACGATCGACTTCCGCCGCCTGGCCGCGCAGGGGCTCACCCTCGTCGGCATGACGAAGGCATACCAGGACGGCGTGATGAGTTTCGCGCCGGATCTTGCGAAGAACATTGCGCGAGGCGACGCCAATTTGATGTCGCTGCTGGACGAAGCCGATGCCTATGTCGCGCGCAACGGTCTCGACCTTCCGGAAGAACCCGCTCTCCGCAAGATCGACCCCGATCCGGACTGCGTGACCAATCCGGTCCTCGAGCTCGATCTGGCCAAGGCCGAGATCGCGACGATCATCTGGGCGACGGGCTTCGCCGTTGACTACAGTTGGCTGAAGGTCGATGCCTTCGACGAGAACGGCCGGCCAAGGCACCATCGCGGCGTGTCAACCGAACCCGGGATCTATTTCCTGGGACTGCCCTGGCAGTCGCGCAGGGGGTCGAGCTTCATCTGGGGCGTCTGGCACGATGCCAAGCATGTCGCCGACCGTATCTCGACGCAGCGCAAATATCTCGCCTACCATGCCGCCGCGAAACGCGAGCCCGTGGACGCCTGACAAAGCTGCGAGCCCGACCCAATTGGAGACCAAGATGGCGCATACGCGAATTCGCAAATTCAACACCAAGGAAACCTATCCCGAGCAGAAGCTTGACAACGATCTCTGCCAGGCGGTCGTCACGCGCGGCGGCCGCACCGTCTATCTGCGCGGACAGTGCCCGCAGGACCTGGATA
Source organism: Mesorhizobium sp. M2A.F.Ca.ET.046.03.2.1 (assembly GCF_003952425.1). Classification (NCBI taxonomy): domain Bacteria; kingdom Pseudomonadati; phylum Pseudomonadota; class Alphaproteobacteria; order Hyphomicrobiales; family Phyllobacteriaceae; genus Mesorhizobium; species Mesorhizobium sp. M2A.F.Ca.ET.046.03.2.1. The sequence goes on from NZ_CP034449.1 coordinate 5,329,564, forward strand.
CGGCCAAGAATATCGACAGCCATGATCCGGCCGAGCAGACGCACAAGGTCATGCAGAATATAAAGCAGCTCATCGAGGAGTGCGGCGGCACGATGGAGCATCTGGTGAAGGTGGTGGTCTACATCACCGACGTCCGCCATCGCGAGGCCGTCTACCGGACGATGGGTGAATACATCAAGGGCGTGCATCCGGTTTCGACCGGGCTGGTCGTGTCGGCGTTGGCGCGGCCGGAATGGCTGGTCGAGATCGACGGCACCGCCGTCATCCCTGACTGAGCGCCATGACCTTCTCCATCGTCGCGCGATGCCGGCGCACAGGCATGTTCGGTGTGGCGGTGTCCTCGTCGTCTCCCGCGGTCGCGGCGCGCTGCGCCTATGCGCAGGCGGGCGTCGGGGCGGTCGCCAGCCAGAACGTCACCGACCCTACGCTCGGGCCAAAGGCGCTGGAGCTGATGGCGCGGGACGCCTCCGCTGCCGAGGCGGTCGCGATTATCAAGCGCACGGCCGCCTTCAGCGAATACCGGCAGGTGCTGGCGGTCGACGCGGCCGGCGGCAGCGCGATCCATTCCGGGCCGAAGGCGCTGGGTATCTGGGCTGAGGCACGCGGCGAGGACGTCGCCTGCGGCGGCAATTTGCTCGCGAATGACGGTGTCCCGCAAGCCATGGTCTATGCCTTCCTCGCTTCCGAGGGCCATCTCGGCGACCGGCTGATCGCCACGATGCGCGCCGCGCTCAAGGCGGGTGGCGAAGCGGGGCCTGTCCGCTCCGCCGGCATGAAGCTGGTGCGCGATGTGTCCTGGCCGGTCGCCGATTTGCGCTGCGACTGGACGGAGGATTGCCCGATCGAGCAGCTGGCAACGCTGTGGGAGATCTACAAACCGCAGCTCGATGCCTACGTCACCCGCGCCCTCAATCCGTCCGATGCGCCGAGCTACGGCGTGCCCGGTGACGAGTAGTCCGACCAGTTCCGGAGTCGGCATACGAAACCCGGCGACCCGCTCGACCCGGCATCCAGAATAGGTGCGATGGTCGATGCGCGGCGTGCCGCGAACGTCGTGCGTTCTGAAGACCGCCTGAATCAAGTACCGAGCGGCCGCGACTTGATCGCCGGGTGCAAACCGGCAACATAGGACCATGCCGCTCCGTTTCACGCTCAGACAGCTCGAATATTTCGTCGCCGTTGGCGAAGCCGGCTCGATCGCCAAGGCGGCCGAGCAGGTGAACGTCTCGCCGCCGTCGATCTCGGCCTCGATCGCGCAACTCGAGGCCGAATTCGGCGTTCAGCTCTTCGTGCGCAAGCACTCGCATGCGCTGGCGCTGACGGCGGGAGGGCGCCTCTTCCTCAAGGAAGCCGCGCGCCTGCTCAACGATGCCGATGCGCTGCACGACATTGCCGGCGATATCGCCGAAAAGGTGCGCGGGCCGCTGGCCGTCGGCTGCCTGCTCACTTTCGCGCAGATCGTGCTGCCGGCGCTGCGCAAAAAGTTCGAGGACGCCTATCCGGATGTGCGCGTCCGGCAATTCGAGCGCAACCAGGGGCAATTGTTCGAGATGCTGCAGCGTGGCGAAATCGACGCCGCGCTCACCTACGATCTGGAACTGTCGCAGGACATGACGTTCGAGCCGCTGATGCAACTGCCGGCCTATGTGATGCTGCCGGCCGCGCATCGCCTGGCGGGGAGGGCGGGCATCACGCCCGAGGAACTGGTCGACGAGCCGATGGTGCTGCTCGATCTGCCCTACAGCCGAGAATACTTCCTCTCGGCGTTCCAAGGCCTGCGGCCCAGGATCGCCGAGCGCACCGGCGACATCGCCGTGATGCGCTCGATGGTGGCCAACGGCTTCGGCTACGGCATCGCCAATATGCGGCCGCTCAACGCCATGTCGCCGGACGGCAAGCTGCTGGTCTTCGTTCCCCTGCTGGGCGACATCAGGCCGCTGACCATGGGCATTGCGCTGCCCAACGCCGAGCACCGCACGCTGACGGTGCAAGCCTTCATCGACCATTGCCGCCGCTTCGTCGTCGAACAAGGCGTCTTCGGGACGGAGCGCATCGTCAAGTGAGGTTACGGCCAGCCGTCGGTGAGCCGCGACAGCAGTCGCTCCAGCATCTCGTCGCAGCGCCGCAATTGCTCGACGCTGACATATTCGTCCGGCTTGTGTCCTTGCGCCATCGAGCCCGGACCGCAGACGACGGAAGGCGTGCCGAGATCGCGGCTGAACAATCCGCCTTCCGTGCCGAAGGCGACCTTCATGGTGTCGTTGGCGCCGGTCAGCGATTTTACGAACGCGACCGCTTCCGAAGCTGCCGGCGTGTCGAGGCCCGGATAGGTGTTGGTGATCTCGATGTCGATTGCCGCTTCGGGGGCGATCGAAGCGGCATCCGCGGCAATGCGTGCGGCCGCACTGCGCAGCCTGTCGAGGATGCCCGTGGCATCGTCGGCGGCGACGTTGCGAATCTCAAAATCGACCACGCAGAGGTTGGGGACGATGTTGAGCGCCACGCCGGCATTGATCTTGCCGACATGCACCGTCGTGTAGGGAATGTCGTAGTCGCCGTCGCGCGCGCCGTCGCGGGCAAGCCGGTCCTGTTCCTCGCGCAAGGCGCGCACGAAATCGCAGCCGAGATGGATGGCGTTGAGCGCCAGCGGAGCAAGAGCCGAATGGCCTTCGCGTCCCCTGCAGACGGCGCGCGCCGCGAGCTTGCCCTTGTGCCCCGTGGCCACCTGCATGTTGGTCGGCTCGCCGATAATACAGAGCAGCGGGCGTTGCGGTGCGGCGCTCAGCATGTCGATCAGGTCGCGCACGCCGAGGCAGCCGACCTCCTCGTCATAGGAGAGCGCCAGATGCAAGGGCGTGCGCAGCGGCATCTTCGCTGCCTTGAGGCAGGCCGCGAGCGCTGAGGCGACGAAGCCCTTCATGTCCGCGGCGCCGCGCCCGTAGAGCCTGCCGTCGCGTTCGGTCATGGAGAATGGCGGCAGCGTCCAGTTCTGGCCGTCGACAGGAACGACGTCGGTATGGCCAGACAGCATGATGCCGGGCCTGTCGGACGGGCCGATGGTGGCAAAGAGGTTGGCTTTGTGGCCGTCGGCGCTGTGGATGAGCTGGCTGGCTATGCCGCTCGTTTCGAGCAAGTCAGCCACATAACTGACGAGGTCGAGGTTCGACTCGCGGCTCACTGTCGGGAAGGCTATCAGCCGTTCGAGGATATCGATGCTGCCCATGTGCCTTGTCCCGTTGCCGCAACCGGCTGTCTACATCGGGCGATGACCGCCCTGAAGTCGCATTTGGCTCAGCTTCGATTCATTGCAGCCTAATCCCGGCGACGCGAGATTAGGCATGTCCTAACCCGCGCAGAAGAATTCCGTAGTTTTCCCGCGCCGGCGCCAACTTATGAGTAGTCTCCGGAGCATCGGCAGCGCCAGCCGACGAGAAGGGAAGTACCATGCGCGACCCACGCTACGACATTCTGTTCGAGCCGATGAAGATCGGTCCGGTGACCGCCAAGAACCGCTTCTACCAGGTTCCGCACTGCAATGGCGGCGGCTATCGCGATCCGTCGGCCGCGGCCGAGATGCGCCGCATGAAGTCCGAAGGCGGATGGGGCGTCATCTTCACCGAACAGACGGAGATGCACCACACCTCGGAGATCACGCCCTTCATCGAGCTCCGCCTGTGGGACGACGCCGACATTCCGGCTTTGGCCAAGATGGCGAAAGCCATGCACGAATATGGCGCGCTGGCCGGCATCCAGCTCGCCTATTCCGGCATCAATGGCCCCAACCTCTACACCAAGGAGGTTCCGCGCGGGCCGTCGGCTTTGCCGATCCGCACCTTCACCAACGATCCGGTGCAGGCGCGCGCCATGGACAAGCAGGATATACGCGACCTGCGCCGCTGGCACCGCAACGCTTTCAAGCGCGCCAGGCAGGCGGGTTTCGACCTTGTGTGCCTCTACGGCGCGCATGGTTTCGGCATCATCCAGCATTTCCTGTCCACCGCCACCAACCAGCGCAGCGACGAATATGGCGGCTCGCTGGAGAACCGTTCGCGGCTGATGCGCGAGCTGATCGAGGAAGGGCGGGACGCGATCGGCGATACCTGCGGCCTGACGCTCAGGCTGTCGCTGGACGAGATGATCGGCGAGCTTGGCTTCGCCAATTCCGAAGTCCGCGACATGATCGAGATGCATGCCGAGCTGCCTGATCTCTGGGACCTCGCCCACGGCGCCTGGGAGGATTGCTCGGGACCCTCGCGCTTCAAGGAAGAGGCAGCGCAGGAGAGCCTCGTCTCCGGCATCAAGAAACTGACCTCGAAGCCGGTCGTCGGCGTCGGCCGCTTCACCTCGCCGGATGTGATGGTGAGGATGATCAAGTCCGGCACGCTCGACTTCATCGGCTGCGCCCGCCCGTCGATCGCCGATCCCTTCCTGCCGAAGAAGGTCGAGGAGGGCCGCATCGAGGACATACGCGAATGCATCGGCTGCAACATCTGCATCACCGGAGACATGACCATGTCCATCTCGCGCTGCACGCAGAATCCGACCTTCATGGAGGAATGGCGCAAGGGCTGGCATCCGGAGCGCATGCAGGCCAAGGGTGACAGCGACAGCGTGCTGATCGTCGGCGCTGGGCCCGCCGGGCTGGAGGCCGCCCGCGCGCTCGGCCTGCGCGGCTATCAGGTGGCCTTGGCGGAAGCGGGCACCGAACTCGGCGGGCGCGTGGCGCGCGAGTGCCTGCTGCCGGGCCTGTCCGCCTGGGGCAGGGTGCGCGACTATCGCCAATACCAGATCAGCCAGATGCCCAATGTCGACATCTATTTTCAGAGCCGGCTGTCGGCGGACGACCTCCTGTCCTTCGGCTTCCAGAATGTCGCCATCGCCACCGGGTCGACCTGGCGGCGCGACGGCGTGGCACGCGCGCATGTCGTGCCGATGCCGATCGACGCCGCCATGCCGGTCTACACGCCGGACGATCTGATGGACGGCAAGGTGCCGGCCGGCAATGTCGTGCTGTTCGACGACGACCACTATTATATGGGCGGAGTTCTTGCCGAACTGATGGCGCGGCGGGGCGCCAAGGTGACCCTGGTGACGCCATCGGCCTATGTGTCGGACTGGACCCGCAACACGCTGGAGCAGGGCGCCATCCACCGCCGCCTGGCGGAGCTGGGTGTCGATATCGTCCTCAACCGGACCGTCACGAGCATCGTGTCGGGCGGCGTCATCACGGCCTGCGTCTATACCGGAGCGCGGCAGGAGCTGGCGGCCGATGCCGTCGTTCTGGTCACGTCGCGCAATCAGGACGACACCGTCTGGCGCGAACTGAAAGCCCGGGAAAACGAATGGGCCGACAACGGCATACGTTCGATCAAGGTCATCGGCGATGCCGAGGCGCCGGGGCCGATCGCCTGGGCTACCTATGCCGGCCACCGCTTCGCCCGGGAACTGGACGAGGCCGATATCGGCGATGCCTTGCCCTTCCGGCGTGAGGTGACGGCGCTGGCGGAGAATTAACGCCGGCTCAGCTCAATCACACGTCGTCGCGGCCTTGAGCGCTTCGGCACGAGAGGGCGCGGGCAAGGCGCCTATACGTCGAACAGAGGCGTAGAATCTCGGATAGTTGCCGGAGCACAAGTCGAACAGGCGAAGGAAGGCCGGGACCTGTTCGCCGTAGACGGCAGTGGCGGCGAACTTCGCGTTGTTGATCGGGCTGTCGAACCAGGCGTCATATCCGCGGTATCCAGCCCAGCGCTTGTCGCGCATCTGCCGGTAGCGCATCCGCAGCCTGTCGATCGCGGCTGCCTTGGCGGCCGCCATCTGCTCCGGGCCGCGGGGACTTCCATAGACCTGTTTCAGCTCGTCCCGGGTCTTCGAGATCAATCCGAGGAAATCCGCCTTGCGCTTGCGATCGGCTTCGTAGCTGCGCAATCCGGCGCGATTGCCGGTGGCGCGCAGCCATTTCCTCGTGCCGGTGGTTTCGACGGAAACCGCGAAGGCCTCGTTGAACGCGGAGTCGCCGTTCACATAGACTTTCTGGTGCGCCAGCTCATGGAAGACAAGGCTGGCGAGATAGGTGTCGTTCTGGCGCAGCATGGTGCTGAGCAGCGGGTCGCTGAACCAGCCCAGCGTGGAATAGGCCGTGATACCCGTCACATAGACGTCCAGCCCCCGCCGCTGCAGCGCGGCGGCATTTTCGAACGCGTCCTTGCGCGAAAAGTAGCCCTTGTAGGGAACGCAGCCGAACACCGGAAAGCACCATGTTACCGGCGCGAGCGAGAATTGCGGCGCGGCAAAGACCGCCAAGGTCACATCGTTGCGGCCGACATCGACATAGCTGCGGTAGCTGCTGTTGTCGGGCAGCGCCAGTTCTTCCGTGGCAAAGCGGCGGATGGCGGTGGCCGATGTCAGCTTGGCGCGCAGCGCCTTGGGCGTAGAGGGATCGCGGATCAGTTTTCCAACATTTTTCCGCGCGGCCATGATCTCGACATGGCCCTCCAGCGACTGCGCGTAGTAGGAAATGCTGGTGCAGCCGGTCACACCGGACGCCATGATCGCAGCAGCAAGCAATCGAAAAACGCGCTTCAAAGCTTGCCCACCGCCTGCTCATCTCCTCGGGAGCGAATGTCCCCTTGCTCGCCGAGTCTCAAACAGGCGCACCTGTTTTCGTCAAGACCTCGAGCGGGCGGCGCGGCGCTTGCCGCTCCGTCAAGACTTGACGATCTCCGTTACGCAGTGGACGTAGTCCATGCGATGGCCTTCGGGAGCTTGCGCGACGTCGGCTTCATAGGCGCCGTAGAAATCGTCGATGATCGCGGAGCGTTCGCTTGGCGGTCGCGCGGGATCGAGCGCGTTGGCGAAAACGGTCTCGGACCAGGAGCGCAGCGTCGGCACATAGGCCCGGGCGAAATCCCCCGCATTGCGATGGGTGCGGAACGCCTCGGCATATGGGCAAGGCGTCACCATGGTGAACATCGTCTCCAACTTCAGCCCGGCTTGCGACACCGGCGAAGCGGGATCGCGGAACGGCGCGGCGAACTCCTCAGGTGTCTTGTAGAACTGCTGGAACGTCGCGTTGACATATTCCGCCTCGTTGATCCGCCCGGTCCGCAGCAGGTCGCGCCAATGGCGGGCGAAGCTGTCGAACATGTCGGCGCCCGTCGTATGTCCGAGATAGCGGCCTTCCTCGTCGATGCAGAAATTGGCCAGCGCAAGCCGCCCGCCTGATCGCAATTCGCGCGCCCTGGCAAGCAGGATCGTCTCCCAATCGCGCAGCGCCTGGGCGCGGAACTGCTCGCGCTCGGCATTGCTTGCACCGACCGCCTGGACGTGGTCGGCGATCATGCACGGCCGCTTGCTGATCCAGTGCATCGCCGTCGCGGAAAAGCCGAAGGAGAGCGAATTGTCCGGCAGGATCTGGCGGTAGAAGCTGGTGCCGCTACCGAAGATGTAAAGCCCGGGCGTCTCGGCCAGCGGCGCTTCGGTGGAGGTTCCAAGAAGGCCCTGGCTGAGCCGGAACAAGGTCGAGAAATCGTTATGGGGCAGGTCGGTATAGGTGATCGATATCGCCCGGTTCGGTTCCCTCTCCCGAACGGCGCCGATCAGCCGTCGCATCATGTCCATGGAAGTGCCCCCATCGGCGGCGCCGAAATCGGCGATGGCGAAGGGCAGGCCGTCGGCCAGTCGGGGCATCCTGGCGACAGCCTCGATGACGAGATCGCCGACCTTGTCGATGACGTATTTGGCGCCGACGGTATTGGCCGAATAGTAGCCTGCGCCACGCATGGCGATCTTCTGGCCGTCGGCTGCACTCATTTTGTTCTCCCCTTGTTATTCATCGTCCACCCGGCCGCCACCGGCACCACGCACGCGCGATCTTTCGCTTTCCGGCACATAGGTTCTGGCGGCGAAGGAATTGAGCGCCGCAAGTGTCCGCTCGTCGATCGCGCCGCGCCGGCCTGTGGCTGGCTGCTCGGTTTCGGCGCGGCGTTCGATGACGACATCGGCGCGCGTCGCCAGCCCCACGGGCCGCGCTACGCGCATGGGTGAGCGGCGCAGCATGGCGTCGAACCAGACCGGCAGGCCGACATCCAGGATCGTCAGCGGCATAACGTTCGCTGGAGGCGGTTCGTCGAGCAGCAGGGCCGCCGTCTGGATGGGACAGAGCGGCCCTCCAGTCGCGGCGTCAGTCTCGCCGCTCCGCCAGCGCGCCGCGCGGGCAAGGCTGGGAGGCTCGAAGGATTGTGCTTGTTCGGCAAGGCTCAGCATGGCCTTGCCCCAGTTGTCGTCCTCGGCCGCGATCCGGCGCGCCGCGCGGCCGACATCCTCGGCCAATCCCCATGAAAATCCGGCGCCCCGCGCCGCCTTGGCGCTCAGCGTTTCCACCTCGTTGAACGAAAGGTCGATCACGCGGCCCCTCCTGCCATCGTGGCGACATCCTCGATCAGCGGCTCGCCGCTGAACAGCGCGATGCGCAGCCAGCGGTCGGAGCGCGGATCGAAGCTCTGCGCGCCGAAGAACGCCAGCTTGGCGCGCAATATGTCGACGGGCCGCAATTCAGCGCCGATCAGATTGTCGTGGATCTCGGCATAGGGAAATTGCGCGACGATCTGGGCGCGTCGCACCGCATGGCGCCATTCGGGCCAGCGCAGCAGGAAGTCGGCTACACTGGCCGAGGCCGGCTCCTTTGCCAGCGCGGCCGCCAGGCCGAGCGCGTCGCGCGCGGTGGCCAGGGGCTGTTCGAGCTCGGCGCCATCCTCCTCGAAGCGTTCGCCAAGCCGGGGCTCTAGCTTTTCTGCCGACACATACCAGAAGCGCGCGCTGGCGGCTGGCTCGGCGAAGTCGATTGCCATCGCCCAGGAATAGGAATCGAGAAGTGCCCGGCGAAGCAAAGCGCAACCCATGCCGCCTTCTATGGCATGGCCGGGCGTCTCGTCGGCCTTCATCGTGTCGCCGAGGTCGTCGATCAAGGTGCCGTGCGGTTCGAGGATGAGGGAGACGCAGGCTTCCTGCCCTTCCAGCGAGAAATTCTCTTCAGCGAAGCGATAGAGCGCATCCCAAGGCCGCGGCTTCGCCAGAAGCTGATCGAGGTTTTCCGACAGCGCGCCGAGATCGGCGGCCAATATTCGGGTTGCCGTGGCCTGGCGGCTATCGTCGCTGTGCCAGCGGGCAACGCGCCGGCGCAGATCGGCGAGCGCGTTCGAGAAGGCGTCTCGTTCCGCCGCGCCGGCATGTGGTTCGGCGCGCACCCGCGCCAGCGCGGTTTCGCGGGCGAGGAACCAGCTATGCGTCAACAGCGGATGGCGCACGAGGAAGGGCGCCATGCCGAGTCCGGTCGCGTTGCCCACACCGAGCGCCCGGCGCAGGTCCGGCGCCAGCTTTGCCGCGCCGGCCGGATTGCGGCGACGGGCAATGTGATCGACAAGGTCGAAAGTGAAGGACCGGATCAGCCAGACGGTGAGCATTTCAGCCTGGAAGGATCCGGCAAGCTCCGGCCGTGAGGATATCTCGTCGCGATCCACGATGCCGAACTTGCCGTTGCCGTAGACCGCCGTGGTGCGAAGCAGATAGCCGACGCCGAGCAACTGCTCCTCATCCGGCTGTTGTCCCTGCGCCAGCGCCGCGGCGACGTCCTCGAAGAGCCTGACACTCTTGTTCGCGCGCGCCAGCACCAGTTCGCGGCTGGTGTAGCGGCCCGCCTCCTGCAGCGGCGCATTTGCCTCCAGCCGGGCGATGTCGGCGGCGTCCGGCAATCCGTCATAGAGCACGTAGCTCGTGTCCCAGGCCTGCGCGATCACGCGGTCCGAGCGCTTCTCGTCGTCGAGCGGCGTGGAGAACGCGACCAGGCTGTATATCCTTGCCGGCGTCTCGACCGCATAGACCGCGCGCCCGAACCCATTGTCGTCGAGGTCGAACAGGTGCTTGCGGACACGCCATTTCTCCCTGGCGGCGCGGCGGATCAACTGGCGCAGGAAGCTGAGCCGCGTCGGATGCGCCGCGCCAAGCCGCTTAAGGCGCATGACGACCTCCGGCGGGCGCAGCGCGATCGCCGTCATGCGGCGATCCCTGCGAGTTTTTCCAGCGTGGCGAGCGTTTCGGCCGCCACCTCGATGCCTTGGGCATTGCTCTCGCGCGCGCCGAAGCGCCTCGTGCCGGGAAGCCGCGCTTCGCCGATGAAGGCGCCGGCGACGGTTTCCAGATTGCCGGCGAACGCGCCGCCCGACGTGGCCTCGGGCGAGACCGCCAGGAAGAACTGGCCGGTTCCGGGTGGCCCTCCGGCCGTGCCGGAGAAGGGGCTGGCGACAAGCCCTGGATTTGCCCCGGTCAGGCATGCGGCAAAGATCTCCACCAGTAATGCGGTGCCGACGCCCTTGTAGCCGCCCGCCGGCGCCATGGTGCCCTTCAACGCTTCGCCTGCGTCGGTCGTCGTCTCGCCGCTCGCATCGAAGGCCCAGCCGGGCGGGATCGGTTCGCCGGCGCGAGCGCGCTTGATGACCTCGCTCTTGGCGACGACGCTTGCGCTCTGGTCGATGACGAAGCGCGCGCCGCCTTGTCCGTCCGGGACGGCGAGCGACAAGGGATTTGTGCCCACGGCTGCCTTGCGGCCGCCCCAGGGCGCGATCGAGGCCGGCGCGTTGGTGAAACCCAGCCCGACCAGGCCGGCTTGAGCGATCCGTTCGGTGTGATAGCCGAGCGCGCCGCAATTGTAGGAATTACGGATGGCGAGCGCGGCGACACCTTGGGAGCGCGCCGCTTCGATCAGCGGCGGCAGGCCGAGGGCGATTGCCGCGTGGGCAAAGCCGTTGCCGGCATCGACGGCGACAACGGCCGGGGCAGGCCGGGTCAGGCGCGGCTCGGCCAGTCCCAGCACCTTGCCGCAGGTCAAGTGCTCGCAATAGGTCGGCAGATACATCAGCCCGTGCGACTTCAAGCCGTCGCGTTCCGCCGCCGCGATGCCGGCGGCCAACGCCTCGGCCTGCCGCTCGCTTGCGCCGTGTCGGGTCAGCGCTTCTCGGGCGAGCGTTTCGATGCGGACTTCTGTCAGGCGTGTCATCCAGTCATCCACCAATCATGCCGCGGCATAGCCGAACTCTTTCTCGCCCGCCTGGGTCTGCTGGCGAATGCATTCGATGAAGCGCAGAGACGCGGGCTGCAGGTTCCGGCCTTCCCTGGCGATCCAGCCGACCCTCCGGCTCGAGCGTGGATCGGCAAGCGGGACGAAGCGCACGGCATGGCTGCATTTCCAGCGGCAGAGCCTGGGCAGGATGGTGACGCCGAGCCCGGCCTCCACCATCGCCAGGTTGGAGCTCACATTGGTCGCGGTGAGTTTCGAGCCGGCGGCAAGCGCCTCGGTCTCGGCAAGCCCGAGTGCTTCGGCCGCGCCATTGCGGATGAAGCTCTCGCCTTCAAGCTGCGCCCATTTCAACGGGCGCTTCGATGTCGCCAGCGGATGATCGACCGGACAGACGAAATCGAGCGGCTCTTGGAACAGAGGCTCGAAACTGAGCTGCGGCCGCTTGCTGGCAAGCACGCAAAGGCCAACCTCGACCATGCCGTTTTCCACCGCCTCGACGATGGCACTGGAATCGCTGTCGCGGACATGGATGTCGAAACTGCTGCCCTCGGCGCGAAGCTGGGCGATCGCGCGCGGCAGCAACGTCACGGCGACCGAAGGCACGCTTGCCACGTCGCAGCGTCCCTGCAGGTCCGCGGCGTAGCTGGTCATCGCCAGGCAGGCGCGATCGTAATGGGCGATCATGGCGCGCGCCTCGTCGAGCACGATGCGGCCGACCGGCGAGAGCGCGCCCTTGCGCTCGCTCTCGAACAGTGGCGCGCCGATATCGTCTTCCAGTTGCTTCAAGGTCATCGACACGGCGGACGGCGTACGGCCGATCTGATCGGCAGCGGCGCGCACGCCGCCGGTCTCGCAGACCGCGACGAAGCTGCGCATGCCGGTCAGGCTGATGGTTTTGGTCACTGTTAAGCTTGCCTGAACGTTTGTGCCAAAAATTGAGCTTGATTGAAGTTCACAGCATTGCTTAGGTTGTTGTCAACCGAATTGATGCAGGTCGAACAGGATGCTGAACGGTCGGAACTTCGTCGCCGGCGAATGGCGTGACGGCGCCGACTGGGTCGAGGACCTCAATCCATCGGATGTGACCGACATCGTCGGGCGCTTTGCCCAGGCGCGACCGTCCGACATCCATGACGCCGTTGCGGCGGCGCAAGGCGCGCAGCGCGAATGGGCGGCGGCGGGGCTGGAGGCGCGGGCCGCCGTTCTCGACGCCATCGGACGCGAGTTGATGGCGCGCTCGAAGGAGCTTGGCGAGTTGCTTTCGCGCGAGGAGGGCAAGACCCTGCCCGAAGGGATCGGCGAGGTCTATCGCGCCGGGCAGTTCTTCACCTATTTCGCAGCCGAGGCGCTGCGCAATCTCGGCGCCTCCACCGACTCGGTCCGGGCCGGCGTGGATGTCCTGATCGAGCGCGAGCCGCTCGGCGTCGTCGCGATCATTTCCCCTTGGAATTTCCCTGTCGCCACCGCGTCCTGGAAGATTGCGCCGGCGCTGGCCTTCGGCAATGCGGTGGTCTGGAAACCGGCCAGCATTACCCCCGCCAGCGCCTGGGCGCTGACCGAGATCATCAGCCGGCAGGCGATCCCGGAAGGCCTGTTCAACCTGGTGATGGGGTCAGGATCGACGATCGGCCGCGAGCTTGCCGCCAATGCCGACATTCAAGGGCTGAGCTTCACCGGTTCGGGCGCCGTCGGCTCCGGCATAGCCGCGCTCGCGGCGGCGCGGTTCGTGAAGCTGCAGCTCGAAATGGGATCGAAGAATCCCTTCGTGATCATGGACGACGCAGACCTCGATCGCGCGGTCGACCTTGCCGTGAACGGCGCCTTTGGCGGGACAGGCCAGAAATGCACTGCCTCGTCGCGCCTGATCGTGCAGCGGCCGATCCATGACGCCTTTGTCGAGAAATTGCTGGCGAAAACCAGGGCCTTGAAGGTCGGCCATGCGCTTGAGGCGGGCGTCCAGATGGGACCTGTCGTCAGCGCAGAGCAGCTCTCGGCCAATCTCGATTATGTGACGCTCGGCATCAGCGAGGGCGCCGAGCTTGCTACCGGCGGCGAGGCGCTCGACCTGGCACATAACGGGCACTACATGGCGCCGGCCGTCTTCCTCAACGGGCGCTCGCGCATGCGCATCAACCAGGAGGAGATGTTCGCGCCGATCACCTGCGTGATGACGGCCGACGATCTCGACGAGGCGATCTTCCTCGCCAACGACACGCCCTATGGGCTGACGGCCGGCATCGCCACGCGCTCCCTGGCGCGCGCGACGAAATTCCGCCACGCCTCGCGCTCGGGCTGCGTCATGGTCAACCTGGCGACCGCCGGCACTGACTATCACGTGCCGTTCGGCGGCGTTCGCGCCTCGAGCTACGGCCCGCGTGAGCAGGGACGTTCGGCGGTCGAGTTCTACACCCAGGTCAAGACGTCCTACATCCATGCGGGCGCGGGCGAATGACCGGCGACGCGCCGCAAGTGCTCATCGACGGGCTGCAATATTGCAACTGGTCGCGCGAAATTTTCCAGGAGATGCGCCGGGGCGGGCTGACCGCGGTCCATGCCACGGTCGGCTATCACGAAGGTTTTCGCGAGACGGTGCGCCATCTGGTGGATTGGCGCACACGCTTCCGCGACAATGAGGATCTCATCCTTCTGGCGCGCGACGCCGGCGACATCGAGCGGGCGCGAGCCTCGAACCGGACGGCTATTTTCCTCGGGCTGCAAAACCCGATGCCGATCGAGGACGACATCGGCCTGATGGAAATGCTCTTCGATCTCGGCATCCGTTTCATGCAGCTCACCTACAACAACCAGTCGCTGCTCGGCTGCGGCTGGATGGAGAAGGAAGACAGCGGCGTGACGCGGATGGGGCGCGAGGCGATCGCCGAGATGAACCGGCTCGGCATGATCATCGATCTGTCGCATGCGGGCGAGCGGACGACGCTGGAGGCGATCGCGCTCTCTGAGCGTCCGGTGGTCATCAGCCACGCCAACCCGCGCTGGCTCCGCGACAGCAATCGCAGTGTGTCCAAGGAGGTATTGCAGGCATTGCGCGAAAGGGAAGGGCTGCTCGGCCTCTCGCTCTATTCACTGCATCTTCCGAACGGCTCGGACACGACACTCGATCAATTTGGCAAGATGGCCGGGGAAGCGGCTGAAATCATGGGAGCGGAGCATCTCGGCATCGGCTCGGATCTCTGCCAGGACCAGCCCGACAGCATCCTGCGCTGGATGCGCGAGGGTCGCTGGACCCGCGAGGTCCAAGCCGCTGCAAGCTTCCCGACTCAGCCGTCCTGGTTCGGATCGAACCTCGATTTTCCCGGGCTTTCGCAGGGCCTACTCGCGGCGGGCTTCGACGAGACGGGAACATCCTTTGTGCTCGGCGGCGCCTGGAATCGCTTCATCCGGGACAGCCTGCCTTCCGCTGGCTGAATGCCGCGCTATTCTGCCGGCTTGTCGTCCGGGTGGCCAAGCTCGCAGAACCAGCCGCCGAGATATTTCACCGAGGGTCTCTTCGGATCGGGAATAGGCGTCTTCGCCTCGACGGCGGCGCGGTACGGCTCGGCGCTGTCCTGCGGGATGAAGCCGAGATGGCCGGCGCCGCTGTTGTCGACCATCTTCAGCTTGTTGTCGGATATGCCGAAGGAGATGGTGTGTCCGACGCGCGGCGCGGTGAGCGACGCCTCGACCAGGCGCACGCAGTCGGCGAAGGAGAGATAAGACCACAGCATGCGGCGATCGGCCGGTTCGGGGAAAGACGAGAAGATGCGCAGGCACACCGTCTCGATGCCGAACTTGTCCCAATAGAGCCTGCTCAGGCTCTCGACGAAATTCTTCGAAACGCCATAGAGGCTGTCGGGGCGCACGGGCGCGTCGACGCTGATATGCGCCTCGATCTCGTGATAGCCGATGGCATGCACCGAGGAGGCGTAGATGACGCGCTTCACCCCATGTTTCCGGGCGCCTTCATAGATGTGGTAGGAGCCGCGGATGCTGGAATCCAAGATGGTCTGCCATTCGCATTCGAGGGGCGCGCCGCCGAAATGCACGATCGCGTCGCAGTCCTTGGTCGCTGCGATCGTGGCTTCCATGTCGGCGAGATCGAAGACTGCTTCCTCTTCGTGGGGCGCAAGATCGCCGAAGGGCTCGCGGCCCGCGAGGCGGATGGTCCTGGCGAGCGGCACCAGCCCCTTGCGCAACTGCGAGCCGAGCCGGCCGGCGGCGCCGGTGATCAGGATACGTTCATAATGCGGCATCGTTTACTCCACTTGCGCGACGGCGGCTTTGACCCGCGCGATCGCCTCGGTCGACAGGCGCGAGGCAACATAGCTCATTGGTCGTTCTCCGTAATGTAACCCTTGGAACGGTCATTGGCCCGCGCGGCCACGCTGCGCCTGGCCGGATCGCCATAGCCGCCGCCGCCCGGCAGTTCCAGGATCAGCCTGCGTCCAGCCGGCACATGCTGCCAGCCCTTGGGGCGCATCTTTGTGCCGTTATCGAGCTTGACGACGCCCGCGACGCCGGGCTTGCCGCCTTCGCGACCCTGGGCCGGATGGTTGACGCGGTCGAACATCGCCGAGAAATCGAATTCGTGGCCTTCGGTCGCCTCGATCTCGATGACCTGTCCGAGACCGCCGCGGAATTCGCCGTCGCCGCCGGAGTCCGGCCGCAGTTCCTTGCGCCAGATGACGATCGGGCCGGTATGCTCGGTCGCCTCAATCGGCATCGTGTGCACGCCGGACGGGAAGGCCGTCGCCGACAAGCCGTCCAGTTCGGGGCGGGCGCCCATGCCGCCGGAGTTGAACATCAGCACTTCGGCGCGGCGGCCGGAACCGCCGGCGACGGGTCGCACGGAAATGTGGATGTTCCAGAGCGCCCCGGCGCCTTCGGCGAGGATTTTTCCGGGCAACGCCTTGGAGAACGCGCCCAGCACGAGATCGGGAACCATGTGGCCGAAGATGTGCCTGAGCGCCACCGGCGCCGGCCGCACTGCGTTCAGGATGTTAATGGGCGACGACACGGTGAAGAAGGCGAGCGAGGCGGCATTGTTCGGAATATCCGGAGCGACCACGCATTTCAGCGCATAGCAGGCATAGGCCTTGCTGTAGATGATCGGGCAGTTGATGCCCCAGCGGCTCATCGGATCGCTGCCGGTGAAATCGACCTCGACATTGTCGTCGCGGACCGAGACCGTGGCCGACAGCTTCACCGGCGCGTCATAGCCGTCGGTCACCAGCTCGTTCGACCAGCTTCCCTTGGGCAGCGCCTTGATGCGCTCCAGCATGGCCTCGCGGGTGCGCGAGAAGATGAAGTCGCGGAGCCCGTCGAGCGAGGCAAGGCCGGTCTCCTTCATCATGTCGACGAGGCGGCGATGACCGACCTCGTTGCAGGCCGCAAGCGAATAGAAATCGCCGACCACCTGGTTCGGCTCGCGGACATTGGCGCGCAGGATGCGGACGACGTCGAGGTTGACCTTGCCCTTTTCCGCGAACTTCATGATCGGGATCTGGATACCTTCCTCATAGACCGACTTGCCGTCGGCGCCGAAGCCGCGGCCGCCGACATCGACGACATGCGCCGTGCAGGCGAAGAAGGCGACGAGCTCGCCGTTCAGGAAGGACGGCGACACCATGGTGATGTCATGCAGGTGGCCGGTGCCGAGCCATGGGTCGTTGGTGACATAGGTGTCGCCCTCGAACATCTGATCGCGCGGGATCGCGTGCATGAAATGCAGCACGGCCTCGGCCATGGTGTTGACGTGGCCGGGCGTGCCGGTGACCGCCTGGGCCAGCATCTGACCGCGCGGGTCGAACACGCCCGCTGACAGGTCGCCGGCTTCGCGCACAGAGGTGGAGAAGGCGGTGCGCAGCAAGGTCAGCGCCTGCTCCTCGACCACCGAGATCAACCGGTTCCACATGACCTGCATGCGGATTGCGCTGATATCGCTCATGACTGACTGCCTTTGCGGGTCAGGAGGATCGCTCCGTCGCTTTGGATGACGGCGTCAAAGCTGGTGGTGACGACGGTCGACGTCTCGCGCTCGACGATGACGGCGGGCCCCGCCAGGCGGTCGCCGACGCAGAGCTTGTCGCGCTCGACGATGCCATAGGTCTGTGGCGCGCCGGTCGCCGGTTCGAACACGGCCCGGGTCGTTATCGGTTCGCTCTTCTTCCTGCCGGTGGTGAGTTCATGCCGCGTCACGGCCGGACGAACGTCCGTCGCCTTGACCGACCAGGTGACGATCTCGATCTCCAGCCCGTCGAGCCCTTCGATGGCCCGGCCGAAGAAGCGCTGATAGCTGGTCTCGAACAGATCCTTGAGCTTGGCGACTGCATCCTCGCCGAACGGTTCGTCGACCAACGGCACGGGGATTTCCCAGCCCTGGCCAGCATAGCGCATGAAGGCGGTGATCTCGCAGACGATCCTGCCGCTGGCGCCGCTGCGCACAAACCCCTCTGCGGAGGCCTTGAGGTCGGCGAGCAGGGCGTTGACCTCGGCCGGCTTGAAGCGCGACAGGCGCGTCAGCCTGGACGCCAGCGCCTCATAGCCGAACGGCGCTTTCAGGAAGCCGATCGCCGAGCCGACGCCGGCGCCGCGCGGCACGATGCACTGGTCGATGCCGAGCTTTTCGCAGAGCCTCGCCGCGTGCAGGGGTGCCGCGCCGCCGAAGGCGATCATCAGATTGTCGGAGATGTTCTTGCCGTTCTCGACGGCGTGGACGCGAGCGGCGTTCGCCATGTTCTCGTCCACGACCTCGCAGATGCCGAAGGCCGTCGCCAAGGCATTCAGCGACAGGCGCTCGCCGACATCGCGCAGGATCGCCCGTTCGGACGCTGCCGTGTCGAGCTTGATCGCGCCGCCGGCGAAATTGTCGGGGTCGAGTTTGCCGAGCACCAGGTCGGCGTCGGTGATTGCGGGACGTTTGCCGCCGCGGCCGTAGCAGGCAGGGCCGGGCTCAGAGCCGGCGCTTTCCGGCCCGGTCTGAATGCGGCCCATTGCGTCGACCCAGGCGATGGAGCCGCCGCCGGCGCCGATCTCGATCATCTCGATGACCGGGATGGAGATCGGCATGCCCGAGCCTTTTGAGAAGCGATAGGTGCGCGCCACCTCGAAGGTTCGCGCCGTGCGCGGCGCAAAATCCTCGATCAGGCAGATTTTTGCGGTGGTGCCGCCCATGTCGTAGGAGACGACCTTTTCCAGGCCGAAGCGACGGGCGATATCGGCGGCGAAAATCGCGCCACCCGCCGGGCCGGACTCGACCAGCCGTACCGGGAATTCCGAAGCGGTCTCCACCGAGATCAGGCCGCCGCCCGAATGGATCATGAAGACGGGGCACTCGGCGCCCATGTCTTTCAGCCGTGTCTGCAGGCGCGCGAGATAGTCGGCCATCTGCGGCCGCACATAGGCGTTGGCTGAGACCGTGTTGAAACGCTCGAACTCGCGCATCTGCGGCGAGACTTCGGCGCTGATCGAAATCGGAATAGTCAGCTTCCTGGAGAGGATCTCGCGCGCCCGGCGCTCGTGGTCCGGATTGGCGTAGGCATGGATGAAACCGATCGCCACCGAGCCGAAATTGCCGGCCGCGATCCGGTCGGCGATCGATTCGAGGGTGGCTTCGTCGAGCGGCTGCAGTTCCTGGCCCTCGGCGCCGATGCGGCCCTTGACGGTAAAGCGGTGCTCGCGCGGGATCAGCGGCGTCGGCAGTTGCAGGTTGAGATCATATTGCTCGAAGCGGTTTTCCGTCCGCATCTCGATCACATCGCGAAAACCTTCGGTCGTGACCAGAGCGGTTTTCGCCCCGCGTCGCTCGATCAGCGCGTTGGTGGCAAGCGTGGTGCCGTGGATGATGATGCCGATCTCGGCCGCCGAAATGCCGGCATCGCGGATGACCATGTCGATGCCGTCAAGTATCGCCTGCTCGGGCGCCGCATAATTGGTCAGCACCTTGGTTGAAAACATCTCTCCCCTGACATCGAGCGCGATGTCGGTGAAAGTGCCGCCAATGTCCGCGCCAAGGCGGATGTCGTCTGCTCGGGAGGTCATGCCATGGCCTCAGGGAAGAGAATGCTGCGTCACACACTTAGCGGCAAGCGAACCGGGCTTGCCTTTCGGCTTATACCTGAACTCCAGCGGGCCGATGCGAAATCAAGAAATGCAGCTCATTCGAAAGTTCTTCTTTCCTGTCTCCCGCGCCGGAACGTTGGTCTCGCGGCACTTGTCAGTCCGAAAGCGGAGTCGGTTTCGGCAGGGAAACCTTGAGGTCGCTGCGCCAGTCTTGCTGGGCCAGCCATCGATGAAGCGCGGCCACGGGCTTGACGCGCAGATGCCCGCGCGGAACGACGAGATAGAACCCGGGAACTTCTTCCGGCCGCATATCGGCAATGGCCTCGCGGCCGATCGGCGCGACCAGCGCGCCGGAGCGGAAGTCCTCCTCGGCGTCGATCACGGAGACCAGGCCCACACCGATGCCTTGCAGGGTCGCCCGGCGCATCGTCGCCGCATCGTCGAAGCTGACGCTGCGGTCGCCGTCGGTCAGCGCCACGCCCAGGTGCCGCAATATGTCCGGCCACAGTCGCTTCGACTTGACCGTGTCGAGCAACGTGAACTTCGTCAGGTCCTGCGGCGACTTGATCTTCTCGCCGATCGCCGGCGTGCAGCAGATGATCTTCGGGTCCGGCACCAGGAGCGTCACCTCATAGTCCGGCCAGTTGCCGTAGCCCCACTGCACCGCCATGTCGATGTCGTCGCGACCGAAGTCGGGCAGGTCGACCATCGTCGTCAGGCGCAGGTCGGCGCCAGGCAGTATCTCGCGGAACAGCGACAGCCTCGGCAGCAGGTAGTGCGTGGCGAAGTATGGACTGGCGTTGAGGTTGATGCGGTCCCGGTGGTTCGACTTGGTGACGCGACGAACGCCTTCGGAAAACTCCTCGAAGCCGGCCTTCACGTAATGCGAAAGAAGGATCGCCGACTCGGTCAGTTCGATCGAGCGGCCCTTGCGCTCGAACAGCGTCACCTGCAGCGTGTCTTCCAACAGCTTGATCTGCTGGCCGACGGCCTGCGGCGTGACCAGAAGCTCGTCGGCAGCCTGCCTAAAGCTCTTGTGCTGCGCGACGGCGTGGAAGACGCGAAGCGCATTGAGCGAAGGAAGGCGAAGCTTGCCGCTCATCGTAAGTCCGCCTCCTTCCGTTCGAGACCCGTATCATGCACCGCCGAACCTCAACAGCCGCTGGCTATCGAAATGATTCTAAGCGTAGATGTAACCACCTGAAACAATGACGTTTTCGCCGGTCATGTAGGTGTTCTTCGGACCTCCGGTCATCAACACCCATTCGGCAATCTCGGTCGGCTCGGCGCCGCGCCCGAGCGGGCTTGCCTTGGCCAGTTCTTCCAGGAAGCCGAGGGCCTTCGCCTTCTCGGTGGCCATGCCGGCCGGCGCCACGGAGTTCACCAGGATGCCGTCCTTGGCGACGTGATGGGCAAAGGAGCGCGTCAGGCTGACGACGGCTGCCTTGGTCGCCGCATAATGGGCGTTCTGGGGATGCGCCTTGAAGGCGTCAACCGAGGTCAGATTGACGATGCGGCCGCGCACCTCGGCTTTCGGCTCCTGCGTCTGCATGTGGCGAACCGCTGCCACCATCATGTGGTAGGTGCCCTTGATGTTGATGCCGTTGGAGGCGTCCCAATCGGCGTCGGTGATCTCGAGCAGCGGGCGGCGCGGATAGATCGCGGCGCAGTTGATCAGCGTGTCGACGCGACCGAGCTTGGCCACGATGGCATCGAAGGCGGCATGGCATCGCGGGCCGATCTGGATGTCGCACGTCGCGGTGGCGACAGGCAGGCCCTTGGCCCTTGCCGGATCGAGCGCGCTCTCCGCCGCTTCCTGGTTGATGTCGATGATGCCGATCTTGGCCGCCCCGGCCTCGACAGCCATCTTGACCAGGAGGGCGCCGAGGCCGGCGCCGCCGCCAACGATCAGAACGGAAAGATCCTTCATTCCACTATCCCTTACTTGGTGCCGCTCGGCGAGGTCGGCCATGTCGGCATAATGTCGAAACGGGTGACGTCGGCCCATGCCGGCAGCGCGAGCACGGCGACGACCATCCTGGCCACGTCATCGGGCTGCACCACCTTGCTGGCGTACATGGCGGCGCGCGCCTTGGCGTCGAGGATATCCTGGTAGAGCTGCGTCTCGACGCGGCCGGCGACGATCTCGGTGACGCGTATGCCGGAGGGCGACAGGTCGGCGCGCAGCGCACCGGCAAAGCCGGAGATCGCCGCCTTGGTGGCTGCGTAGACGGCGATGTTGGAAAATGCCGTGTGGCCGGCGACGGAGCCGGTGAACAGGATATGGCCCGACTGCCGCTCGCGCATCTGCGGCACGACGAGGCGGGTGAGCAGGATAGCGGCGCTGAGGTTCACCTCCAGCGTTGCGTCGATGTCGGCG
Organism: Mesorhizobium sp. M2A.F.Ca.ET.046.03.2.1; assembly: GCF_003952425.1. Lineage (NCBI taxonomy): Bacteria > Pseudomonadati > Pseudomonadota > Alphaproteobacteria > Hyphomicrobiales > Phyllobacteriaceae > Mesorhizobium > Mesorhizobium sp. M2A.F.Ca.ET.046.03.2.1. The sequence goes on from NZ_CP034449.1 coordinate 5,351,073, forward strand.
ATCTTCATGTCCGCGAAATTGCCGAGCGGCGGCATGATGCCGGCATTGTTGATCAGCACATCGATGGTGAGATCCGCCAGCACCGATTCCAGCGCCTCGCGGTCGGTGACGTCGACGGCAATCGGCACGATGCCCGGCCGCTCGGCCTGCAGTTCTTTCAGCGCCGCCTTGCTGCGGCCGACCGCGTAGACCTCATAGCCGGCATCGCTCAAGGCGATCGCGATCGCGCGTCCTATCCCGCTCGTCGCCCCGGTGATGAAGGCTGTCGTCACTTGGGCTTCCCCATTTGCGGCTTCCCATTTGCCTGGATTTCAGTCTGCGGCGCGGGCCAGCGCCGCGAAACCAAGAAAACCAGCAAAAAGGAAAGATGAACTTTCGAAAGCTGGTGTGGCGTTTGAACGTTCCACGCCAGCTGCGCCATTTTCAACGCCGTAAAGCAAAGAAATACAATGCTTTCGGCGTGCCGGAGAGGAGCTCCTGCCGGCCGATCGAACAAAAACATAGCTTTCGCAACCGCGTGGTGGACCCGCCGACAGCGGTCTTTCATCTTGTGAAGGCGAGGTCGCCCGGTCTCAGGTCCGCTCAGGCCGCGTAACGTGCCATTGCGGGCTGCCTCGACCACTGGGCGTACCAAGTGTCGAAGAGCTTGAGCTGTGCTTCGGCAAAGCCGCGCTGGCTGTCGGTCAGCGCATCGGTCTCGTTGAAGTGCAGCCTGTATTCGGGATTACCCTTCAGCACCATCATGTGCTTGAAATAAAGCACCAAGTCCGGGCCTTCGTCGAACGAAGACAGCACGGCGAGCGCGGCATCGAGCTCCTGCGCAAGCCGGCGCGCTTCGGCGTCGCCCTTCGCCGCGGCCTGGCTGAGGCCCGCCAGATGCAGCACTTCCTTCGGCAGCACGTTGCCGATGCCGGTGATCGCGCCGGAGGCTCCGCAGTTGACGAAACCGTGGAAGACGGCGGTGTCGACGCCGATCATCAGCGCGACCTCATCGTCGCGGCTGGTGATGTTCTCCGCCGCGTAGCGCAGATCCGACGGGCCGCCGAACTCCTTGAAGCCGACAAGGTTCGGATGTTCGGCGCGCAGCGCGAAGAAGAGGTCGGCGCGCGTGGCAAAACCGTAATAGGGGCTGTTGTAGATGACCGCCGGCAGGTCGGGGGCGGCTGAGAGGATCGCCTTGAAATGATGGCGCTGCGCGGTGACCGACGGACCGCGCGACAGAACGCGCGGGATCACCATCAGGCCGCGGGCGCCGACCTTCTGCGCATGCGCAGCATGAGCCACGGCGCTGGCCGTGTTGACGGCGCCGGTACCGACGATCACCGGCACGCCGGCCTTCACCAGGCGCTCGACGCCCTGCATGCGCTGCTCGTCGCTCAGCAGCGGCCAGTCGCCCATGGAGCCGCAATAGACGACCGCAGACATGCCGGCAGCGATCAATTCGCGTCCCTTGCGCACCAGGGCGTCGAAGTCGGGAAGCCGGTCATCGGTGCAGGGCGTCATCAGCGCCGGCATGCAGCCGGAAAAAACGTTGGCGGTCATTTGGGATTCTCCTTGAGGCTGGCACGCAGATTGATCAGTTTGTCCCGAAGCAGCACCGCTTGCCAAGCGGATAGTGGCGGCCGACAGGGAGAAACGAACAATGCGTAGCAGGACCAGCATCCGCGTCGTCAGCTGCCATGCCGAGGGTGAGATCGGCGACGTCATCGTCGGCGGCGTGCTGCCGCCGGCAGGCCGCACGATGATGGAAAAGATGATCGCGATGGAGCGCGATCACGATCATATCAGGCGCATGCTGATCTGCGAGCCGCGCGGCAGCGTCGCCCGCCACGTCAATCTCCTGGTGCCCTCGACGCGCGAGGATTGCGCCGCGGGCGCCATCATCATGGAGCCGACCGAATACCCGCCGATGTCGGGCTCCAACACGATCTGCGTCGCCACGGTGCTGCTCGAGACCGGAATGGTGCCGATGCAGGAGCCGGAGACACGCTTCAAGCTCGATATGCCGGGCGGCGTCATCGAGGTCAACGCCGAATGCCGCGACGGCAAATGCCTGTCGATCACCTTCCGCAACGCCCCCGCCTTCGCCGAACGCCTCGACGCGAATATCGAGGTCGAGGGGCTGGGAACGCTGAAGGTGGACATCGCTTACGGCGGCATGTTCTACGCCATCGTCGATGCACCCGCGCTAGGTTTATCGGTTACGCCCGACGAGGCGCGCGAACTGGCCGTGGCCGGCGAGAAGGTTCGCCGCGCCGCGCGCGAGCAGCTCGATGTCGTCCATCCTGAATTCGACAATGTGCGCGGTGTCTCGATCGTGCAGTTCGCCATGCCGTTCCAGGGGCCGGGCAAGGTCACGCGCAACACCTGCATCGTCTCGCCCGGCCGTTCCGACCGCAGCCCGACCGGGACCGGCACCTCGGCCCGCATGGCCGTGCTGCACGCGCGGGGCCAGATGAAGGAAGGGGAGGTGTTGATCCATGAATCGATCATCGGCTCGCGCTTCACCGGCAGAATTGTCGGCTTGACCGAAATCGCCGGACGCAAGGCGATCGTTCCCGAGATCACCGGCCGTGCCTGGATCACCGGCGAGCACAACTACTATCTCGATCCGACAGATCCCTATCCGCAAGGCTATGTGCTGTCGGACACCTGGGGCACCTCGACCTCGGTGACGCAATAGAACTTCTTGCAACGGCGTCGCCTTGGAGCTCGGGCACCCGGAGCCTTTTTGTTCAAACGCAGGGGCATTGCGCTTGCATATGCTCGGCGGACTTGCAGGGAGGCGCCCGCTCTGATTCCCTGCGCTTGGTGGGGATCACCTGATTCGTGTGCTCGTTGCTCCGGTTCCGCATCGTCGTGCGGCGGAGCAGCGGGCGCTTTCGGTAGAAAGATGAAAAAATGACCGCCAAGCCGGAAATCCTGGAGATGAGACCCAAGATTACCGTCGTCGGGGTCGGCGGTGCCGGCGGCAACGCCGTCAACAACATGATCGCCGAAGGTCTGCAGGGCGTCGAGTTCGTCGTCGCCAACACCGACGCCCAGGCGCTCACCATGTCAAAGTCGTCGCGGCTGATCCAATTGGGCGCGCATGTCACCGAGGGCCTGGGCGCCGGGTCCTTGCCCCAGGTCGGAAGTGCGGCCGCGGAGGAATCCATCGATGAGATCATGGATCATCTGGCGGGAACGCATATGTGCTTCATCACCGCCGGCATGGGTGGCGGCACCGGGACGGGTGCCGCGCCCGTGATTGCGCGCGCCGCGCGCGATGCCGGCATTTTGACAGTGGCCGTCGTCACCAAGCCTTTCACGTTCGAAGGCAAGCGCCGGACCCAGGCGGCCGAGGAAGGCATAGAACGCCTGCGCGAAAGCGCCGACACCGTGATCGTCATCCCGAACCAGAACCTGTTTCGGGTCGCCGACGCCAGGACCACCTTCGCCGACGCTTTCGCCATGGCCGATCGCGTCCTCTACGCGGGCGTCGGCTGCATCACGGATCTCATCGTCAAGGAAGGCCTGATCAATCTCGATTTCGCCGACGTGAAATCGGTGATGCGGGACATGGGCCCGGCAATGATGGGAACGGGCGAGGCCTCCGGAGAGGGACGCGCAAGAACGGCAGCCGAGGCGGCGATAGCCAATCCGCTGCTGGACGAAGCCTCCATGACGGGCGCCAGGGGGCTGCTGGTGTCGATCAGCGGCGGTATGGACATGACGCTGTTCGAGGTCGATGAGGCCGCGACGAGGATACGCGAGGAGGTCGACGCCGATGCCGACATCATCGTCGGCGCCATCTTCGACCAGTCCCTGGCCGGGAAGTTCCGTGTGTCGGTCGTCGCGACGGGACTGCGCAAGAGCGCGAGCGTGATGCAGTTCGAGCAGAGGATCGCCTGACCCACCGCGATTCTCGAGCGCGCCGATGGCGCGGCGCAAATAGGCTGATGCCAGCTTCCGACGGCGAATAGATCCCTGGCCGCCAGATTTCGACAGCCTGCGCACTTACACGCGCGCCTCTTCGTCGCTAACTTTCATGCCACGGCATACAGTCGCGGCTGACGGGAGAGGCTCACATGAAAAGCTTCGTCTACAACGCCCAGCCAGCACGCGTCGTCTTCGGATCAGGCACGATCGCAAGGCTCCCGGAGGAGATCGACCGGCTCGGGCTGAAACGTGTGCTGGTCCTGGCCACGCCGCCGCGGGAGGCCGATGCCCGGCGCCATGCCGAGTTCCTCGGCGACAGGGCAGCCGGCGTCTATGCCAAAGCGACGATGCATACGCCGGTGTCCGTCACCGAGGACGCGCTGCGGGTCGCGGCGGAACTCCAGGCCGACGGGCTGGTCGCGGTCGGCGGCGGCTCCACGACGGGTCTCGCGAAGGCGATCGCCTTGCGCACCGACCTGCCGCAGATTGTGATGCCGACGACCTATGCCGGCTCGGAAATGACGCCGATCCTCGGCGAGACGAAAGATGGCGTGAAGGTCACCCAATCGAGCCCGAAGGTGCTGCCGGAAGTGGTGATCTACGACGTCGACCTGACGATGACGCTTCCCGCTTCGTTGTCGGGAACAAGCGGCATGAACGCCATCGCCCATGCGGTCGAGGCGCTCTATGCCAGGGAAAGCAACCCGGTGATAAATCTGATGGCCACCGAAGCCATCGGCGCGTTGGTGAGCGCCTTGCCGGTCATTGCCGGGAACCCGCATGACCGCGACGCGCGTTCCGAGGCGCTTTACGGCGCCTGGCTCTGCGGCATCTGCCTCGGCTCGGTCGGCATGGCGCTGCACCACAAGCTTTGCCATACGCTCGGCGGCAGTTTCGATCTGCCGCATGCGGAGACCCATACGATCGTGCTGCCGCATGCGCTGGCCTACAACGCCCCCGCCGTTCCGGCCGTCATGCAAACCCTGCGGGCCGTGCTGAAGACGGATGATCCTGCCATCGCGCTCTACGACCTCGCCGGCCGCATCGGCGCAAAACGCGCGCTGTCCGAGATCGGCATGCCGTCCGAGGGGATCGACATTGCGACGGACCGTGCGCTGGCCAATCCCTACTGGAACCCGCGGGCGCTGGAGCGGGAACCGATCCGGGCCCTTATCGCGCGCGCCTATGCCGGCGAGCCGCCGCAGGCCTGAGAAGGCTGCCCCTGGGATGAAAGCTTCACGAAGCTTACGCTTCGGCGCGGGGGCAAACTGCACAGCGTATCAGAAAAACGAAATTGTCCGCCGACGCTCCAGTCGTAATTGTCCCGTACAGGCAAACGGCTCGGAGCCTTGGGAGGATTCCGATTCAGCTGGTCGCCTGAGGAAGGCGCCAATCATAGGCTGCCTGGGAGGAGGAAAATGCCTGGTTCGGGCAAATCGGACGACAGGCGCCTTGGCTTCAAGGCGTCGCAGGAAGTCGTCGTCGTCGCGATCTCGGTCGTGATGTTCCTCGTCTTCTCGGCGACGCTCAACAATTTCCTGAGCCAAGGCAACATCATCGCCATCCTCAAGAACGTGTCGATCCTCGGCACGCTGGCCGTCGGCATGGGCTTCGTCGTCGTCGGCCGCGGCATCGACCTCACCATGGTGGCGGTGATGGTCGTCGGCGTCGCCTTCAGCATCTGGATTTCTACCTGGGGCATCGATTTCACGCTTGCCGTGATCTGCGGCGCCATACTGGTCGCGGCCATCGGCCTGTTCACCGGCGTCATGGTGGCGGTCGCGGAAGTTCCGCCGATCTTCGCTACCTTGGCCATCGCCTCCTCGGTCTACGGCTCGGGGCGCATCGTCTTTGCCTCGGACGTGCTCTATGCCCCGCCGGACATCGCCTGGCTGAAATTCGTCGGCAATGGCAGCGTGCTCGGGATACCGATGTCCGTCGTCATCTTCGGCGCGGTGGCGGCTCTCATGGGTCTCTTTCTGAGGAAGACGCGCTTTGGCCGGCTGGTCTACGCAACTGGCGACAATCCGAACGCGGCCCGCACCACCGGCCTGCCGACACGCCCGATCATCGTGACGCAATATGTCATCAGCGCGCTCATCGCGTTCACCGCCGGCATCATCATGACCGGTCTCGTCACCGGCATCGACACGCGCCTCTACAATTCGAGCCTGATCTACGACGTGCTGCTGGTGGTCGTGCTGGGCGGCATCGGCCTGTCGGGCGGCCAGGGCGGCGTGCGCAATGTCATCGCCGGCACCATTCTGGTCGGCATCCTGACCAACGGCATGACGATCCTCAACTTCTCCTACACCAGCCAGAATTTGATCAAGAGCGTGATCCTGCTCGGCGCCCTTGCCATCGACGCCATCATCAATCCGCGCGACGAGCAGACCTCGCAGAGCGGCGACATCTGAAACAAGAACTCGAACCATCAAATTGGGGAGGAAACCTATGAAGATATTCAAGAAATGCCTGTTGGCGGGCATGGCCGCGCTTGCGCTGCTAGGTGTCGCACAGGTCGCAAGCGCGCAGGAAACCGATCAGGTCGGCCGGGCTGCCTATCTCGACGGCGTCAAGGGCAAGAAGGTCATCTTCGTGCCGATCTCGCAGGGTATGGACCTCAACCAGGCCTGGGTGATGGTGTGGCAGCGTCACGCCGCCCGCTACGGCTTCACGCTCGAGGTGCGCGATCCGAACGGCGACACCAATGCCGGCATCCGCGCCATGCAGGGCGCGATCGCCGAGAAGCCCGACCTGATCATCGTGCAGAACCCGGACGTGCAGACCTATGCGCGGCTCTTGAAGCAGGCGCAGGCCGCAGGCATCAAGGTGCTGCAGGTCAACATGCAGTCGGCGACCCAGACCGACTCCTATGTCGGCAATGACTGGATCGAGATGGGCCGCCTGGAGATGGGCGAGCTGGCCAAGCATTGCACCGGGCCGAACGCCGTCTCGCACAAGGTGGTGTGGCTCGCCGGCGTCCAGACGGGCGCCGCCAACATCTATATGCGCACCGGCATCGACAAGGTGCTGAAGGCCAATCCCGAGCTGCAGCTCGTCTCCGACCAGCCGGCCGACTACATCAGCGAAAAGGCCCGCCAGATCACCGAGACGGTACTGCAGCAGCATCCCGATCTCTGCGGCATCATGGGCATCTGGGACAATGCCGAAGTCGGCGCCGGCGCTGCCGTCGCGGCAGCCGGCAAGCAGGACCAGGTCACCATCGTCACCAATGGCGCGGGTGCCGCCACGGGCTGCGAGAGCATCAAGAACGGGCTGCTCGACGTGATCTTCAACTTCAACGCGCCGGTCCAGGGCGAAATCGCCGCGCAGCAGATCTCCGAGCTGCTGCAGCATCCTGACCGCAAGGCCGGCAGCGAGAAGACCATCTTCTTCGGCCCGATCACCCGCGTCGACAAGACCAACGCGACCGGCCGGAACTGCTGGAAGCCCGAAGACATCAAGTAAACGGACTTTCCGATGAGCATGGCCGAAAGCCTTGTGCGCTGGCGCTACCGTCTGCTCCCCCACCATGTGGTCGGGGAGATCCTGACCAAGAAATGGATCGACAGCGTCATTCCCTTCACGGCGCTGGTCATCCTGTGCGCGATCTTCGGCGTGATCGTGCCGGGCTTCTTCGATGTGGCGACGCTGACCAATCTCAGCGGCCAGACCGCCGAGCTCGGCCTTGTCGTGCTCGGCATGACCATTGTCATGGTGTCCGGCGGCATCGATCTCTCGGTCGGCTCGACCTTCGCGTTGGCCGTGCTGGTCACGCTCTACGGCATGAACGTCGAGCAGTGGAGTTTTGGGACCGGCCTGCTGGCCTGCCTCGGCCTCGGTGTCGTCTGCGGCGCCATCAACGGCTTCCTGGTCGGCTTCCTGCGCATGCGGGCGTTTCTGACCACGCTGGTCACGCTCATCATCTACCGATCCACCTTCGACATCATCTTCCCGCATGTCTCGACGGCGATCGTCACCAGCGGCCCGGATTCGCCGACCTATGATTTTCTGGGCTTCGGCACGATCTGGGGCGTGCCGACCTCCTTCGCGGTCTTCATGGTCATTGCCATCGTGATCCACCTGGTGCTGTCGCGCGCCCGCTATGGCTGGCGGCTGTTCGCGGTCGGCGGCGCGCGCCGCTCCGCCTACAATGCCGGCATCAATGTGCGCTTCACTCTGTTCAGCGCCTATGTGCTCTGCTCGGTGCTGGTGGCGCTCTCCGGCTTCTTCTTCTCGGCCCGCATCGGCAGTGCCGCCTCCGATATCGGCACCGGCCTCGAGCTGCAGGTGCTGACCGCGACAGTGCTCGGCGGCATCTCGCTCGGTGGCGGACGCGGCTCGGTCGCCAAGGCGCTGATGGGCACGCTCTTCGTGCTCGTCCTGTCGAACAGCCTGCTCGCGCTCGCCGTGCCCGGCCCAGTCAACTACCTGATCCTCGGCCTCGTGCTGCTGCTCTCGGTCATGCTCGATGTGCGCTGGGTGAAGAACCGCCACAAGATCCTGCGCAGCGTCTATATCTCGCCGACCTTCGCCAAGATGCCGCAGGCGATCTCGACCGAGCCCGGCGTGCCGATGGCGGTGAACGACAGGCTGAAAGATGTCGGCGTCATCGGCCTCGGCTTCCTCGACGGCTCCGAGGATGTGATCTTCGACCGGCAGGACCGCCTCTACACCGGCAGCCGCCAGGGCGACATATTGCGCTTCCAGCCGCCGCACTACACGGAGAGCGAAGTCTTCGCCCATATCGGCGGCTCGCCGCTCGGCATGGCCTTCGACCGCGACGACAATCTGGTCATCTGCGTCGCCGGCATGGGCCTCTACCAGGTCTCGCCGGCGGGCGAGGTGAAGCTGCTCACCGCCGAGACCAATCGCTCGCTGACATCGGTGGTCGACGACTCGACCATGAAGCTCGCCGACGACTGCGACATTCTCCCAGACGGCCGCATCGTCTTTTCCGAAGCCACGGTGCGTTTCGAGATGCACGACTGGTATGCGGACGCGCTGGAGAGCCGCGGCAACGGGCGCATCATCGTCCACGATCCGCGCACCGGTTCGACCCGCACGCTGCTCTCGAACCTCGTCTTCCCCAATGGCATCTGCACCGCCTTCGACGGCCAGTCGGTGCTGTTCGCGGAAAGCTGGGCCTGCCGCATCAGCCGCTACTATTTCGACGGTCCGAAGAAGGGCAGGGTGGAGCGGGTCATCGAGGGACTGCCCGGCTATCCCGACAACATCAACCGCGCCTCCGACGGCACCTATTGGCTGGCGCTGATGGGCATGCGCACGCCGGCGCTCGACCTGTCGCTGGAAATGCCCGGCTTCCGCCGCCGCATGGCGCGGCGCGTGTCCGAGGATGCCTGGCTGATGCCCAACCTCAATACCGGCTGCGTGCTGCGCTTCGACGAGAAGGGCCAAATCCTGGAAAGCCTTTGGGACCAGGCCGGCGAGAAACATCCGATGATCACTTCGATGCGCGAGCACAAGGGCATCCTCTATCTCTGCGGCATCTTCAACAACCGCATGGGAACCCTGCCGCTGAAGGGCTCCGATCCCAACTGGTTCAGCTCGGATTCCTACTGGGGCAAAAAGCCATGAGCGCCGTGAGCCGGCTTTTCGATCGCTTTCTCGGCCGTGGCGACTGGGCGGTGACCGTTCCGACGCTCGACGGGCCGCTGCTGCCCAACCAGGACCTTGAGGAGGCGGAGCTCTTCGCAGGCCTCGCTGCGGCCGACAATCTGGTGCGGACCGAAAAGGGCATGCTGGCGAGCAGCGCGAACCGGCTGATGCGGTTCGATGCCGACGGCAAGGCCGAGGTCCTGCAGGAATTTCCGGGCGAGATCACCGCGCTCGCCCATGCACGCGGCATGACCGCCCTGGCCACCGGCGGCAAGGGCGTCGTCATCCGCGGCGGCCTGCATGACGGGCGGCAGGCGACGGGCGACGAGGCCCACAGGCTGTCCTGCGTTACCGCGCTGACTTTCCTCGACAGCAACACGTTGCTGGTCGCCAACGGCTCGGCCACGCTGCCGGCGAGCGCCTGGCGCCGCGACCTGATGCAGAAGAACGCTTCAGGCTCGGTCTGGCGCCTCGACCTGAAAAGCGGCCGGCTGGAGCTGATCCGCGACGGCCTCGCCTGGCCGGCCGGCATCGCCACCACCGGGTCAAACCGCGTCTACGTCACCGAGGCCTGGCGCCATCGCGTGCTGGCGATCGATCTCGCCGGCAAGGCGACGGCGCCGGTGCTGGAACATCTGCCGGCCTATCCGGCGCGCATCGCGCCCGCCTTCAACGCCGGCTACTGGTTGACCTTCTATTCCGTGCGCAATCAGCTGGTGGAGTTCATCCTGCGCGAGGAGACTTTTCGCAAGCGCATGCTGGTTGAGATACCGGAAGCCTACTGGATGGCGCCGTCGCTCAGCTCGTGGCGCGACTACCGCGAGCCGATGCAGGGCAGCCAGCTCAAGCAGATGAACGTGCTGAAGCCTTACGCGGTCACCAGGTCCTACGGGCTGGTGGTGCATTGCGACCAGAACATGAAGCCGCTGTCGAGCTTCCATTCGCGGGCCGACGGCACGGTGCACGGCACGATCAGCGCCTGCGAGGTCGACGACGACCTGCTCGTCGCCTCGCGCGGCGGGTCGCGGATCGTGCGCGTGGCCAAGGCCGCCAGCGGCAAGCGGGGTTAAGCGATGTCGGATAACATCATCGAGCTCAAGGACGCGACCAAGGCGTTCTCGCGCATCCCGGCCTTCAAGAACGTCAATTTCGACCTGCGCAAGGGCGAGATCCACGCGCTGCTCGGCGAAAACGGCGCCGGCAAATCGACGCTGACCAAGGTCATGGCCGGCGTGTTCAAGCTGACCGAGGGCAAGCTCTTCTTCGACGGCAAGGAGGCGTCTTTCGCAACGCCCGCCGAAGCGCTGCGCGCCGGCATCGCCATGGTGTTCCAGGAGACCAATCTGGTGCCGGCCATGACGGTGGCGCAGAACCTCTATCTCGGCGAGGAGAAGATGTTCAACCGGCTGCGCGGCCTCTACATCCAGGCGCGGCAATTCCTTGCCGGCATGGGGTTCCAGGTAGACCCGACCGCGCAGGTGAGCACGCTGGGCGCCGCCCACAAGCAGATGGTGGAGATAGCCCGCGCCGTCCACCACAAGGCCCGCGTGATCATCTTCGACGAGCCGACCGCGACGCTGACGCCGGAGGAGAAACGCCATTTCTTCAACCTGCTGCAGCGGCTGGTGAAGGAAGGCATCGCCATCATCTTCATTACCCACGCGCTGGAAGAGGCGCTCGCCGTCGCCAACCGCATCACCGTGATGCGCGACGGCGAGATCGTGGCTTCGGGCGAGGCCAAGGGTTTCACCCGCGCCTCGATCGTGCAGGCCATGGTCGGCCGGACGCTCACCGAAACGCTGCATGGCGAGGTCAAGCGCACCGCGCGCCCCTATGGCGACAAGGTGCTTTCGGTCGAGAACCTCTCCTGCGCCGGCCTGGTGCGCAACTCGTCCTTCTCCGTCTTTTCGGGGCAGGTCACCGGCATGTTCGGACTGGTCGGCGCCGGCCGCACCGAGATGGCCAAGGTCGTTGCCGGGCTGTTGAAGCGCAACATCTTCCATGGCGGCGAAATCCGCCTGCTCGGCAAGTCGGTGCGCTATCGCGTGCCCAGGCCGGCGGTGCGCGACGGCATCGTCTATGTGACGGAGGACCGAAAGTTCGACGGCTTCTTCGAGACGATGACGGCGGGCGAGAACCTGCAGATCGGCGAACTGACGGACAAATCCAACCCGGTGTCGATCGTGTCCCTGGCGCGCGCCAGGGAACTCGCCAAGCAATGGGGCGAGCGGCTCAGGCTGAAGCAGATCAGCGAGCGCGCCAGGATGATCGAGCTTTCGGGCGGCAACCAGCAAAAGGTCGTGATCGCCAAATCGCTGATACAGCAGCCCAAGCTGGTGATCTTCGACGAGCCGACGCGCGGCGTCGATGTCGGCGCCATCGTCGAGATCCACCAGCTCATCAGCGACCTTGCCGATCAAGGCATGGCCGTCGTCGTCATCTCCTCCTATCTGCCGGAAATCCTTGCGGTCTCCGACCGCATCCTGGTCGTGAAGCGCGGCCGCGTGGTCGAGGAGATGATGCTGTCGGACGCGACCGAAGAACGCGTGATGTTCGCCGCCGTTCATTGAACTGGAACAGATTTGCTGGCTAAGGCCTGGAACGGCCCTATTGCCTTGCAATCGCTTCCGCGTCTGAATAGGTCAGGAGGCCAGATCACCTGCCCGAGCGGACATGTCCAGCATCAACCTCAAACTTCTGCAGACGTTCCTGCTCGCCGCCGAAAACGGCAGCTTCCGGCGCGCGGCCGAAGAGAGCAACCGTTCCCCTTCGGCCGTTTCCATGCAGATACGCGACCTCGAGGAGCAGATAGGCATCTCGCTATTCATCCGCACGGCGCAGCGCGCCAGCCTGACGCCGGAAGGCCAGGTTCTGTTCGAGGAGATCGCCAATGCGATGTCGCAGGTGCAGACCAGCCTCGACCGGCTGACCGAGATCGCCGCGCGGCGCAAGGGCAAGGTGCAGATCGCCTGCGCGCCGACGCTGGCGGCGAGCCGGCTGGGCGACATATTGGCGACATTCAAATTGCGCTATCCGCGCTCGATCGTCGAGGTCATCGAAACCCCGCCGCAGGCCGCGCTTGCGCTGTTGCAGCAACAGGAGGTCGAGTTCTATCTCGGCCCGGAAGTGCCGAACCTCGACGACTTCCAGTTCGAGTCGATCCTGGACGATCCGCTGATGGCCTGCATCCCGGTGGAGACCTATGGCGGCGAGAAGAAGCTCAATCTGTCCGACCTCAAGCGCTTCCCGCTGATCCTACTCAACCGCAAGACGGCGGTGCGCGGTCTGCTCGACCGGCTGACCGCGGCAGAAGGCATCGAGCTCAAGCCGCAATACGAGGTCGAAAGCGCCCAGACAGCGGTGGCGCTGGTGTCGTCGGGATTGGGCGTCTGCGTGGTGCCGGGCATCGCCATCTCGCGCAATGACGAGCGCATGCGGGTGGTGCCGATCGACCATCGCGACGCCCATCGCGCCGTCGGCATCATCACCGCGCGCGGCTACGTGCACCATTCCTTTTCCGAACAGCTGATGAACCTGATCCGCACCAATCTGCGCGAGCTGGCTCACTGAGTACGGCGTTTTAGAGATTAGTGCAGAAAGCCACTCCGTTCGTCATCCTAGGGCGCAGCAAGGAGCGAAGCGACGCGCGAAGACCCTAGGATCCATGCCGGAATCTCGACCGTAGAGTGCCACGGTGCAGGATGGTCGTTGACAGCAGCACCGATTAGGATCCTCCACATGACCGGATACGTCTACATGACCGCGAGCCAGAAAGGCGGCACGATCTACATCGGTGTCACCAATGACCTCGCTCGCCGAATTCCAGAGCACAAAACTGGCCAGGGTTCACGCTTCACCAGCCGCTACAACGTACAGCGTTTGGTCTGGTACGAGGAGTTTTTCGATATCGCCGACGCCATTCAGCGCGAGAAATCGCTGAAACGCTGGCAAAGGCAATGGAAGGTCGAACTGATCGAGAAGACCAATCCGACTTGGTCCGAGCTATTTCTCGGGATCGGCTGGTGACTATTCCTCACCCCAGCAGCGCTCGCAAGTTCAGGCATGGATCCTAGGGTCTGCGCGCGTCGCTTCGCTCCTTGCTTCGCCCTAGGATGACGAAGGCATTTGCGTACCCGCCTTTCGCAGGCCGGCCTCACCTGAATATCAATCTGTCTGGATCCAGACCGCCTTCGTCTCCAGATATTCGTGCAGGTGCTCGATGCCGCCTTCGCGGCCGTAGCCGGACATCTTCATGCCGCCGAACGGCACGGCCGGATCGATGGCGTGGTACATGTTGACCCAGACCGAGCCGGCCTTGACGCGGCGGGCGAGCTTGTGCGCGGTGCCGAGGTTGGTGGTGAAGATGCCGGCCGCCAGGCCGTAAGGCGTCGCGTTGGCGCGCGCAACGGCCTCGTCCAGCGTGTCGAAGGGCATGGCCGAAATGACCGGACCGAAGATCTCTTCCCGTGCGATCGTCATCTTGTCGGACACCGCGCCGAAGACGGTCGGCGCGATGAAGTTGCCGCCGTCATAGAGCTCGCCCGTCAGCCGCGACCCGCCGGCGACCAGCCTGGCGCCTTCGTCGCTGCCGGCCTTGATGTAGCCTTCGACCTTGCCGGCCTGCCTTGCGTTGATCAGCGGCCCGATCTCGGTCTCAGCCTCGATGCCGTGGCCGATGCGCAGCTTGCCGGCGAACTCCGCGACCCGGCGCACGAACTCGTCGTGGATCTCGCGCGCCACGAACAGGCGTGAGCCGGCAATGCAGATCTGGCCGGAATGCACGAACACCGCCATTGCCGCGACCGGCACGGCCTTGTCGATATCGGCGTCGCGGCAGACGATGATCGGCGACTTGCCGCCGAGCTCCAGCGAAACGCGCTTGAGGTTGGTGACGCCGGCGCGGGCGATCGCCTGGCCGGTCAGCGTCGAGCCGGTGAAGACGATCTTGTTGACGTCCGGGTGCTCGGCCAGCCGCGCGCCGGCCTCGGCGCCCGTTCCGGTGACGATGTTGACGACGCCGTCGGGCACGCCGGCTTCCTGCATCAGCTTCGCGATCAGGAGCGGCGTCAGCGACGCATCCTCAGACGGCTTCAGCACGATGGTGCAGCCGGTGGCGAGAGCCGGCGCGATCTTCCAGATCGAGGCGGCGGTCGGGGCATTCCAGGGGATGATCGCGCTGACGACGCCGACCGGCTCGCGCCGGGTGAAGGTGACGATCTCGCCGGGGATCGAATTGTCGATCGCCTCGCCATGCAGCGCGGTCGCCATGCCGCCATAGAAGCGCAGCATGCCGATGACCCGGCGGCGGTTGGCCAGCGTGCGGGTGATCGGCAGCCCCATGTCGAGCGTGTCCGAGACGCTGAGCTCTTCCCAATGTTTTTCGAAGAGGTCGGCGATCCTGAGCAGCACGCATTGCCGCTCGTAGGGCGAGAATTTCGACCAAGGGCCTTCGAAGGCGGCCCGCGCGGCGGCCACCGCCGCGTCGATATCCGCGGCTCCGCCGCGCGGCACCGTCGCCAGCACCTCGCCGGTCGCCGGGTTTAGCGCCTGCATCACCTCGCCGGACTGCGCCGCGACCCACTTGCCGCCGATGAACATCGGCCGGAATTCGCCATGGTAGAGCGTGGTGGCCTTCGCCCTCGGGTCGAAGTTCAGCGTCATCGTCTCCTCCTCACGAATTCCGAGGCGACTATTACTCCCGCTTCGGGCGACCTCAAACAAGGAAAGCTAAAAGGGCGTTCAGATAATCGGACTGTGCAACGCGCGCGTCTTCCCCGATGGTGCCGGCAACGGAGGAACAGATATGAGACTTGCTGGCAAGGTCGCCATCGTCACCGGTGGCGGGTCGGGGTTTGGCGAAGGCATCGTCAAAAAATTCGTCGAGGAAGGCGCGTCTTTCGTGCTGATGGATCGCGACGAAGCCGCGGCTTCGCGCGTTGCTGGCGAAGCCGGCGACAAGGTGCGGCCAATCACGGGCGACGTCTCGACGCTGGAGAGTTTTACGGCGGCCGCCGACCTGGCGCTCTCGGCCTTCGGCGGGCTCGACATACTCGTCAATAACGCCGGCGTGGCGCAGCCGCCATTGCCGCTTGAGACGATGGCCGAAGGCCTGTTCGACCGCATCGCCAACGTCAACATGCGCTCGATCTACAACGGCGCCCGCGCCGTGGTGCCGCATTTCAAATCAATCAAGTCCGGCGCCATCCTCAACGTCGCTTCGACCGGCGGCGTCTCGCCGCGTCCGAACCTCACCTGGTACAACGCTTCCAAGGGCTGGGCGATCGCCGCTACCCGCGCCATGGCGGTGGAACTCGCGCCGTTCGGTATCCGCGTCAACGCGATCAACCCGGTCGCCGGCGATACGCCGCTTCTGTCCACCTTCATCGGCTCCGGCGAGGAAAACCGCGCCCGCGTCGTCGCCACCATCCCGATCGGCCGGCTGTCGACGCCGCAGGACATGGGCAACGCCGCGGCGTTCCTGTGCTCCGACGAAGCCAGCATGATCACCGGCGTCGACCTGAATGTCGACGGCGGCAAATGCATCTGAATATTTGCGGTTCCTGAGGGATTGGCGATGAAGGATGTCTACCAGATCGCGGTCGTGCATGGCGACTGCATCGGCCCCGAGGTGTGCGCCGCGGCCGTCGAGGTGGTGAATGCGGCACTCGGGCCGGACTGCCCCTTGCGTTTCACCGAATATCCGGCTGGCGCGGAGCATTTCCTGAAGACGGGGCAGAGCTTTCCCCAGCCAACCTTCGCGGCGTGCCGGGCGGCTGACGCGATCCTGCACGGCGCCGGCGGCCTGCCCGGCGTGGTCTATCCGGACGGCACGGAAGCCGGCCTCGACTTCACGCTGAGACTTCGTTTCGAGCTCGATCTCTACGCCAATATCCGCCCGATCAGGCTCTTCGAAGGGGTGACGAGCCCGCTCGCCGGGGTGAAGGCCGGCGACATCGACTACGTCATCCTGCGCGAGAACAGCGAAGGGCTTTACGCCGCGCGCGGGGCAGGGGCGTTGCTGCGCGGCCAAGTGGCGGTCGACACGCTCGTGCAGACGCGCGCCGGTATCGAGCGCATCGTGCGCAAGGCCTTCGAGCTGGCGCGCCAGTCGAACGGCGCGCCGCGCGACGGCGTTCGCCGGGTGACCTGCTGCGACAAGGCGAATGTGCTGCGCAGCTACGCCTTCTTCCGTTTGGTCTTTGACGAGGTGGCGAAGGAGTATCCCGACATCGAGACGGAACATGCGCTGGTAGACGCCATGGCCATGCATCTCGTGCTGAAGCCCGGCCATTTCAACGTCATCGTCAGCGAGAACATGTTCGGCGACATCCTCTCCGACCTTGCCGCGGCGACGGTCGGCGGAATGGGCATGGCGCCGTCGGCCGAGGTCGGCGACAAGAACGGCTTCTTCCAGGCGGCGCACGGCTCCGCACCCGACATTGCCGGCAAGGGCATCGCCATTCCCTACGGGACGATCCTGTCGGCAGCGGCCATGCTCGACTGGCTTGGGCGCGGACATGGCGATGAAAGGCTGCTGCGGGCCGCTAAACAGATCCGCAGCGTGACGGAAACGTGCCTGGCGGGCGGGCTGCTCAGCGCAGATCTGAAGGGAAAGTCATCGACCGCCGAAATCACCGGGAACGTGTGCGACCGGCTCGCGGCCTAAGGAGATGGGGCGGCTCGATCGTTGCGTATCGGTGGAGGATTTCCGCCAGCTGGCGCGTCGCCGGCTGCCGAAATCGGTCTTCGAGTTCGTCGATGGCGGGGCGGGCCAGGAGCTGACCCTGCGCGAAAACCGCGCCGGCTTCGAACGCATCCGCCTGCTGCCGCGTGTTCTGACCGACGTATCCCGGCCCGACCTCACCACCACCTTGTGGTCGAGGACCTATCCGACGCCGCTGGTGATCAGCCCGATGGGGTCCTGCGCGCTGGTGCGCCCCGGCGCTGACATCGCCATTGCTTCAGCGGCCGCGGCGCGCGGCATTCCCTACACGCTGTCGACCATGGCGACGACCGGCATCGAGCGGATGGCAAGGGCGGTCCAGGGCCCGCTCTGGTTCCAGCTCTACGTGCTGAAGGGTTTCGATTTCAATCGCCGGCTGGTGCGGCAGGCTGAAGAGTTCGGCTATTCGGCGCTGGTCGTCACTGTCGACCTGCAGACGGGCGGCAAGCGCGAGAAGGATCTGAGGAACGGGATTTCGATTCCGCTCAGGCCCTCCCTGCGGCACGTGATCGAAGGGATCGCGCATCCGGGCTGGTCGTTTCGCCTGCTTCGCGGCGGCCTGCCTCAGTTCGCGAATGTCCGCGGTTACCTCGGTGACACCAGCGCGGGGCTGACGATCGCGGCGCGCGTCGGCTGCAATCTCCACGCGGGTTTCGACTGGGACGATTTCCGCACGATCCGCGACTGGTGGAAGGGCCCGCTGATCGTCAAGGGCGTCCTGCACCCGGACGATGCCGTGAGATTGATCGCGGAAGGCGCGGACGGGATCTGGGTGTCCAATCACGGTGGCCGCCAGCTCGACGGCGCGGTCGCGAGCATCGACGCCATCGGAGCCGTGCATGCGGCCGTTGGCGACCGAGCTCCGATCCTGATCGATTCTGGTATCCGCACGGGCATGGACGTCATCAAGGCGAAAGCGCGCGGCTCGGCCGCCTCGGCCATCGGCCGCGCCGCCCTGATCGGCGCGGTGGCAGGACGGGCCGGGGTCGAGCGTGTGCTGGATATCTTGCTCGAGGAAATCGCCACCGGCCTGAAGCTTTCCGGGGTGCCCGGTTTTCAGCAAGTCGGCCCAGACCTGATTGCGCCGGCGGGCTAACCGAACGAAACCTTGGTCGCGCCACACCTGTGGTTTGCCGAGGGCGCCAGGTTGCGCCGATCATGGCCGGCGGTTATGCCGGGCCAGGATTTCCCAACGAGAGGCAACCGATGAAGGTCGTTTCCACCTCCAAATCGCATGGCGGCATCCAGGGCGTCTATTCGCATGCTTCGGAGGTCTGCGCCTGCGACATGACCTTTGCGGTGTTCGTGCCGCCCGAGGCCAAGGACGGGCGGCTTCCGGTCCTCTGGTATCTGTCGGGCCTGACCTGCACCCATGCCAACGTCATGGACAAGGGCGAGTACCGTCGCCTGGCATCCGAACTCGGGCTCGTCATCGTGTGTCCCGACACCAGCCCGCGCGGCACCGACGTTCCAGACGAGAAGGACAATTGGCAGTTCGGCTGCGGCGCCGGTTTCTATCTCGACGCGACCGAGCAGCCTTATGCGAAGAACTACCGGATGTACTCCTACATCACCGAGGAATTGCCTGCGCTGGTCGCCGCCAATTTTCCGGTCGACATCTCGCGCCAAGGCATTTTCGGCCATTCGATGGGCGGGCATGGCGCACTGACGATCGCGCTGAAGAACCCGGAGCGCTATCGGAGCTGCTCGGCCTTCGCGCCGATCGTGCAGCCCTCGACGGCCGGCTGGTCGCGCCCCGCTTTCGAGAAGTATCTCGGAACGGACGAAAAGAGCTGGCGCGCCTATGATGCGACGCTGCTGATCGAGAACGGCAAGCGCTTCCCGGAAATCCTCGTCGATCAGGGCACGGCGGATGGTTTCCTGCAGGATGGCCTTCGCCCATGGCTGCTGGGAGAAGCCTGCAAGAAGGCAGGCATCGACCTCACCCTGCGCATGCAGGAAGACTACGACCATTCCTACAATTTCATCTCGACCTTCATGGACGACCATCTGAAGTGGCATGCCAGCCGCCTCAAGTGACATTTGCGGAATGCGCGCCCGCCGCAATCGAACGGTCTATTCCGGGTCAGCCTGACTGAAGGGATATCGGCGTTCACCTTCCGGTGAGCGCGCGTCTTTCCGGCGGAACATTCCGCTTTTCGCGCTGTTAAGCCAGCAGCAGCGCGGAAAGGAGCTTGCGCATGGACAATCCGCGATCCACGGCAAGCATAGCCGGCCATCCCATCCATCCCATGCTCGTCACCATCCCGATCGCCTGTTTCGTCGGGACCTTGCTCACGGATATCGCCTATTGGCGGACGGCCGAAATGACCTGGGCCTACTTCTCAACCTGGCTTGTAACCGTCGGTGTCATCGTCGGCATCCTGGCTGCCATAGCGGGGCTTACCGACTTTCTTGGCAGCCGCAGGATACGCGCCCAGCCGACGGCATGGCTGCATATGGCCGGCAACCTGGTCGTGCTGGTGCTGTCCTTCTTCAACATGCTCATCCACACGCGCGATGCCTGGACATCCGTCGTGCCGGCCGGGCTGATCTTGTCGGCGCTGGTGGTGATCATCCTGATCTTCACGGGCTGGCTCGGCTGGGCGCTGGTCTATCGCCATCACGTAGGAGTGGCCGATGAGACGATTTGACGGCCCCATCAAATGGATGGTCGCCGCGCTCTGTTGCGCAACGGCGCTGGGCGTTGCCGGCTGCAGCGACGACAACACCGATCCGAACGCGCAGATCGGCCCGAACCCGAAACTGCCGGAGATAAATCAATACCTGTTCCCGCCAATGCATCTGGCCTCGGTGGTCGGCTGGAAAAATGATGAAAAGCCGGCCGTCGCGCAGGGCCTGCAAATCGCGGCGCTGGCCAAGGGACTTCAGCATCCGCGCTCGCTTTACGTGCTGCCCAATCGGGACATACTGGTGGTGGAGTCCAAGGCACCGGATGAAGCATCGGTCAAGCGGCCCAAGGACATCGTTATGGGCTGGGTCGAGAGCTGGGTCACCTCCGGCGGCGATACCGGGCCGAGCAACCGCATCACGCTGCTGCGCGACACCAATGGCGACGGCAAGCCGGATTACCAGGGCGTGTTCCTCGACCATCTCAACTCGCCCTTCGGCGTGGCGCTGGTCGGCAACGACCTCTATGTCGCCAACACCGACGCGATCATGCGCTATCCATACCTGCCGGGCGATACGAAGATCACGGCGCCGGGCAAGGTGCTGACGGAACTGCCGGGCGGGCCGATCGATCACCACTGGACGAAGAGCCTGGTGGCGAGCCCGGACGGCTCATTGCTCTATGTCGGCGTCGGCTCGAACAGCAACATCACCGAGAACGGCATCCAAGCCGAAAAAGATCGCGCCGCGATCTGGGAGGTCGATCGCGTCACCGGCCGCTCGCGCATCTTCGCCAGCGGGCTGCGTAATCCTAACGGCCTGTCGTTCGAGCCTGAGAGCAAGGCGCTGTGGACGGTGGTCAACGAGCGCGACGAGCTCGGCCCGAACCTCGTGCCGGACTATATGACGTCGGTGAAGGACGGCGCCTTCTATGGCTGGCCCTACAGCTACTACGGCCAGCATGTCGATCCGCGCGTGATGCCGCAGCGGCCGGACATGGTGGCCAAGGCCATCCCGCCGGACTACGCGCTCAGCTCGCATGTCGCGCCGCTCGGGCTTGCGTTCTATACCGCAAGCAACCTGCCGCAATCCTATCGCGGCGGCGCCTTTGTCGGCGAGCACGGCAGCTGGGACCGCTCCCAGTTCAATGGCTACAAGGTGGTCTTCGTGCCGTTCAGCGGCGGGCATCCGAACGGCATGGCGCAGGACGTCGTCACCGGCTTCCTCAACGACAAGGGCGAGGCAAGGGGCCGTCCGGTCGGCGTTGCCGTCGATAAATCCGGCGCGCTGCTGATTGCCGACGATGTCGGCAACACGGTGTGGCGTGTCACCGCGGCGGCGCCAGGATCGACGTGAGGGAAGGCATCCTTCGACACTGCCGCCCGGCCTGGCCGATCAATTGAACGGATGTCGTAGAGACGCGATAATCCGGCTGGAAACAGTGGTATCCCGCGCAGGAGACTGTGGCTTCTGGCGCGGAGACCCTGGGCAAAGCGCGGCGCGGCAAAATCGGCGGCTAACGCACCTCGACCAATTGGGCAGGAACGATCTGGCGGCTGACGCATTTTGCTTCGCGTCAACAGCCGAGGGATCCGATGCGCATTGCCCATGTCGCGCCGCTCTATGAATCGGTGCCGCCGAAACTCTATGGCGGGACCGAGCGGATCGTCTTCTACATCACCGAAGCGCTGGTCGAGCTCGGCCACGATGTCACGCTGTTCGCGAGTGGCGACAGCGAGACGTCGGCCAGGCTGGTGCCCGCGCGTGACCAGGCGATACGCCTCGACCCGCGCCCGAAGAAATCGGAGATCGCCGCGCATCTCGCCATGCTCGCCGATGTGCGCGCGCGCGCCGGCGAGTTCGACGTCATCCATTTCCATCTCAGCCACTTCCTGCATTTTCCGTTCTTCGAGAACATTGCGGGGCGAACGGTGACGACGCCGCATGGCCGGCTCGACTATGTCGACCTGGCGCCGGCCTATAAGCGCTTCCCGCGTTTCCCGATGATTTCGATTTCGCACAGCCAGAAGCGCGGTCTGCCCGACGCGAACTGGCTCGCCACGATCCATCACGGATTGCCGCTCGATGCCTACCAACCGACCTATGAGCCGCGGGCGGAAGAACCATATCTCGCCTTCCTCGGGCGCCTGTCGCGCGACAAACGGCCGGACCGCGCCATCGAGATCGCGCGACGGTCCGGGTTGAGGTTGAAGCTGGCGGCCAAGATCGGCGACGACGACCGCGCCTACTTCCGCGCCAATATCGAGGCGCTGATCGATGGCGACCGGATCGACTATGTCGGCGAGATCACCGAGGACGAGAAGGCCGAATTTCTCGGCAACGCGGCGGGCCTGCTGTTTCCCATCGACTGGCCGGAGCCGTTCGGCCTCGTCGCAATCGAGGCAATGGCCTGCGGCACGCCGGTGATCGCCTGGAACCAAGGCGCCTTGCCGGAGATCGTCGACGACGGCATCACCGGCTTCGTCGTGGACAGCGTCGACGCCGCGGTCGCGTCAATGCCGGCGCTTCTCGATCTCGACCGGCGGCAGGTGAGGGCGGTGTTCGAGAAAAGGTTCTCGGCGACAAGAATGGCAAGCGACTATCTTGCTGCCTATATGCGTCTGACCGGCATGCCGGAGGCCAAGGCCTCCTGACCTTCATCCCTTGAGCCGGATGATTTCAGGTCTGTTCGGCCTGAAATCTCAATCCGGCTCTAAATCAAAGAGATAGAGCATAATGTCGTCCGAAAGCCGCTTCACACTTTTCGGCATCATGCTCTAGGGCGGGGCAAACGAAGAGGTGACGAATGATGGAGCTCGACGAGCGCAAGCTCGATCCTGCCGTAGCCCTTTCTTCACTCGACGAGACCGCGCCGCGGGAACCGCACCGGCTTTTCGCCCTCAAGCAGGGCGACTGCTTCGCTGTCGCCGACGCCTATGGCGACATCAGGGGCTCGGGCGACGGGTTCTTCCGCGACGACACGCGCGTGCTTTCCGAATTCCGGCTGACCATCGGCGGCAGGCAGATGTCGCTGCTCGGCGCTTCGCTCAGCCAGGACAATGTGCTGTTCACGTCCAACCTGACCAACCTGCCGATCCAAAGCGCCGCCGGCCGTGACATCCCGCAGGGCGCGATCCATATCGAACGGGTCAGGCTGATCTGGCAGGACCGGTTGTTCGAGCGCATCACGCTGTCCAACTACAGCCGCGAGCATTCGACCATCACCGTCTCGCTGCATTTCGCCGCAGACTTCCGCGACATGTTCGAGGTGCGCGGCTCGACGCGGGTGAAGCGCGGCACGACACATGTCGCCAAGACCGAAAAGGAGTCCGTCATGCTCGGCTATGACGGCCTCGACGGGCTCCCACGGCTATCGGCGATCTCCTTTTCGCAGGCCCCCGACAAATTAAGCGACAACCGCGCCGACTTCCTGATCGCGGTGACCAAGCGCAGCCAGAAAGTGCTTTATGTCGAAGTCGGACCGGAAGTATCCGAGGC
Organism: Mesorhizobium sp. M2A.F.Ca.ET.046.03.2.1; assembly: GCF_003952425.1. NCBI lineage: Bacteria > Pseudomonadati > Pseudomonadota > Alphaproteobacteria > Hyphomicrobiales > Phyllobacteriaceae > Mesorhizobium > Mesorhizobium sp. M2A.F.Ca.ET.046.03.2.1. The sequence continues at coordinate 5,374,468 of NZ_CP034449.1, forward strand.
TCCCAGTCGCGACCGTTTCCGCGCCGCGGCGGCACGGGCCCGCTTCGGCATGCGTGCCAAGCGGCGTCATGGCGCAACGGTGCACAGTTCGGGCCGCGTCTTCAACGACTGGGTCGAGCGTGCCCGCGCCGACGTAGCGCTGCTCACCACTGAGCTGCCGACGGGGCCTTATCCCTATGCCGGCATCCCGTGGTTCTCGACGGCGTTCGGCCGCGACGGGGTGATCTCGAGCCTGCAGATGCTTTGGCTCAATCCGGGCCTGGCGCGCGGTGTTCTGGCATTTCTGGCCGAGCACCAGGCGACCGAAACCTCGCCCTTCTCGGATTCCCAGCCGGGCAAGATCATGCATGAGACGCGCAAGGGCGAGATGGCGGCGCTGCGCGAGCTTCCTTTCGGGCGCTACTATGGCGGTGTCGACACCACGCCGCTTTATATCCATCTGGCTTCCGCCTATGCCGACCGCACCGGCGACATGGCCTTCATCGACAAATTGTGGCCTTCGCTCAAGGCCGCCGCCGAATGGACGGAGGAGGCGAGCCGCGCCACCGGCTTCGTCACCTATCAGCGCGCCGCCGAGTCGGGTCTCGCCAACCAGGGCTGGAAGGACAGTTTCGATTCGGTCTTCCATGCCGACGGCCGCATTCCAAAAGGGCCGATCGCGCTCGTCGAGGTACAGGGCTACGTCTTCGCCGCCTTCCGGGGCCTGGCGGCGCTGGCGCGCCGCCGCGGCGAATTCGCCGATGCCGAGCACTGGGAGAACCGCGCCGAGGAAATGCGAGTCGCCGTGGAACGCGATTTCTGGCAGGACGACATGAATTTCTACGCCCTGGCCATTGATGGCGAGGGCCAGCCCTGCAAGGTCCGAACGTCGAATGCCGGGCACCTGCTGTTCGTCGGGCTGCCGCAACCGGAGCGGGCCAGGCTGGTCGCCGACCAATTGCTGTCGGCGTCCTTCCATTCCGGCTGGGGGCTGAGGACGCTTGCCGACGACGCGGTATTCTTCAACCCGATGTCCTACCACAACGGCTCGATCTGGCCGCATGACACAGCACTTTGCGGCGTAGGTCTCGCCCGTTACGGCGAACGCGACAGCGTGGTGCGGCTGATGAGCGGCACGTTCGAGTCCGCCGTGCATTTCAACATGCGGCTGCCGGAACTGTTCTGCGGCTTCGCCAGGGCTCCGGGTGAGGCGCCCATCGCCTATCCCGTGGCCTGCCTGCCACAGGCTTGGTCGGCCGGTTCCACCTTCATGTTGATGCAGGCGTGCCTTGGGCTCGAAATCGATGGCTGGGAGGGCGAATTGCATGTCACGCGGCCTAGGCTCCCGATCGGCATCGACACGCTCACGCTCCGGCATCTGACGGTCGGCGACAAAGCGGTCGACCTCACCTTCCAAAGGGTCGGCGACCGCGTTGCGGCCTTCTTGCCTGACCGGCATGAAGGTCAGGTACCGCTCATAGTGCGCACGTAAATAAAGCACCGCAACCCCGCGTCCAACAATCGAAAAGTGTCGGAACTGATCGCTGGTTCATGCGTTGCAGACCTAAGCCGGTCTGCCCGTCCGCGGCCGGCACGAACGAAAACAATGAACGGACGGCCGGAGGCAACCTGGCATTTCAATGACACAATACGGCGCCGACCTGCTACTGGTCCTCATTCTCGCAAGCCTCGGATTGTCCGCATTAGCGATCATCATTTCGATCTCCCGACACCGTCGCAATAACCCGATTGCATCGGCCGTGCCGGGTTCCGGTGACGACTCCGCCACCGAAGCCGCGCGCAAGGTGCTGCGCGAATTCGAGAAGAACGGGCAGTCGGTCGATGCGGCTCTGGTCTCGTGGTCGCCCGATACCCTGCGCAAGATCCTTGCCGACGAATTGCCGGAAGCGCAGGTGATCGTCGTCTCCAATCGCGAACCGTATATCCACAACGAGACCAGAGACGGCGGCGTCGAGCTCGTTGTCCCAGCAAGCGGTCTGGTCTCGGCGCTGGAGCCGATCACGCGCGCCTGCGCCGGCACCTGGATCGCCTATGGCGGCGGCAGCGCAGATCGCCGGATGGTCGACAAGGGCGACCGGGTTCAGGTCCCGCCCGGTAATCCGTCCTATACGCTGCGGCGGGTATGGCTGAGCGACGACGAATATCAGGGCTACTATCTCGGCTTCGCCAATGAAGGCCTGTGGCCGCTCTGCCATATCGCCTTCACGCGGCCGATTTTTCGCGAGTCGGACTGGGAAGCCTATGAAGCCGTCAACCGCAAATTCGCCGAAACGGTGGTTGCCGAGGCGCGCAACGAGCGGCCGATCGTGCTGGTCCAGGACTATCACTTCGCGCTTTTGCCCCGCATGATCCGCGAGCGGTTGCCGGAGGCGATCGTCATCACCTTCTGGCACATTCCCTGGCCGAACTCGGAGGTGTTCAGCATCTGCCCCTGGCGCGAACGCATCCTGGACGGCCTGCTCGGCAGTTCGATCGTGGGCTTCCACACCCAGTTCCACGCCAACAATTTCACCGAGAGCGTCGACCGCTTCATGGAAAGCCGCATCGAGCGAGCCGATGCCGCCATTTCCTATGGCGGCCAGGTGACGCTGGTGCATTCCTATCCGATTTCGATCGAATGGCCGGTCGAGCTCCTGAAAGCCCTGCCCAGCGTCGAGGAAAGCCGGGCGCGCGTCCGCAAGCGGTTCAGAATTCCAGCCGGCGCCAAGCTGTGCGTCGGCGTCGAGCGGCTCGACTACACCAAGGGTATTCTCGATCGCTTCCATGCACTGGAGGAGCTGTTTATTCGCCATCCCGAAATGGTAGGCAATGTTGCATTCCTGCAGATCGCGGCGCCGAGCCGCGGCACGCTGCCGGCCTACAAGCATCTGCATGAGGAATGCCTGCGCTACGCGGAGGAGATCAATCAGCGCTTCGGCAGCGAATCCTACCGGCCGGTCGTCATGGTGGCCGAGCACCATTCGCAAGCGGCGGTCTATGAACTCTATCGCGCCGCCGACATCTGCCTTGTCACCAGCCTGCATGACGGCATGAACCTGGTCGCCAAGGAGTTCGTCGCGTCGCGCGACGACGAGCAGGGCGTGCTTTTGCTCAGCACCTTCGCCGGCGCCTCGCGCGAGCTGCTGGAGGCGCTGATCGTCAATCCTTACGACGCGGCGATGATGAGCGAGGCGATGCTGCAGGCGCTGACCATGGGGCCGGACGAGCAGCATGAGCGCATGCGGCGCATGCGCGACATCGTGCGCGACAACAATGTCTATCGCTGGGCCGGCAGCATGCTGCTCGACGCGGCGCGGCTGAGGAAGCGCGGCGACCTGGATCGGGTCACGGCCTTTTACGAGCGGCCGGCAGGCCCCACCGGCGACAATGTCGTTTCCATGTTCGAACGCAAACAGGCAGTGGGATTTAGATGAACATCCAGGCAGACCTTACCCCGCCGCTTCCCGCGGGACGGTGGGCGCTTTTCCTCGACATCGACGGCACCTTGCTGGAGCACGCTGCGCATCCCGACGCCGTCTCGGTCAGCGAGGAGTTGCGGGTTCTTCTGCAGACGATCGAGCCGCGCCTGGACGGCGCGCTCGCCTTCATCACCGGCCGCTCGATCGCGGCCGTGGACCATCTGTTCGATCCGTTGAAGCTCAGGATCGCCGGCCTCTACGGGCTGGAGCACAGGCTTCTCCCGGACGGACCGATCGAGGCCGCGGACGAACCGGCGGATATGGCGGCGCTCGCCGACGAGATTGAACTCGAGCTGGCAAGCCAGGCCGTCTATGTCGAACGCAAGGGGCCGGTGCTCGCCATACATACGAGAGCCGCGCCGCAGCTTCTGGCGCGGGCGACGGAGCTGGTCGAGGCAGCGCTTGAGCGCCTGCCCAAGGGCTACCGCGTGATCGCCGGCAATGCCGGCGTCGAGCTGATGCCGCTCGAAGCCGCCAAGGGCGCCGCGATCCGCCGCTTCATGCAGCTCGAACCTTTCACCGGCCGGCGTCCGGTGTTCCTCGGCGACGACACATCCGACGAGAACGGCTTCGAGACGGTCAATGCCGCGGGCGGAATCTCGATCCGCGTGAAGCCGCAGGGCGAGACGGCCGCCCGCTTCGCCATCGAAGACGTGGCTGGCGCCATCGCTTGGCTCGAAGCCAATTTTGCGGAGCCTGCCGCGCAGGCGTCCAGCCGCAATCTCGTTGCCTAAACCGGCCAGGTGCTCCGCAGCTACTGCTGCTGCAGGCCCGTGATCATCGCGATGATCTCGTTCTTGTCGGTCTTCCTGGTCTCGCGCACGCCGATCTGCTTGCCGCGCCTCAGGACGCAGATGCGGTCCGACAGCTTGAACACCTGATCGAGGCTGTGGCTGATGATCAGGATGCCGACATTGCGCTGCTTGAGCGACTGAACGATCGCCTCCACCCTGGCGGTCTCGGCGACGCCGAGCGCGGCCGTCGGCTCGTCGAGCAGGATCAGCTTGCTTGCCCAGTGCGTCGCCCTGGCGATCGCGACGCCCTGCCGCTGGCCGCCGGAAAGATCGCGGATGGTGGCGTGCGCGGAAGGGATGCGCACGTCGAGCTCCTTCACCAGTTTTTCCGTCTCGTCGATCATGCGGCGGCGGTCGAGCAGGCCGAAGCGGTTCAGCGGCTCGCGGCCGAGGAACATGTTCATATAGACCGTCTGCTGGTCGGCCAAAGCGAGATCCTGGTAGACAACCTCGATGCCATGCGCGCGCCCCATCGTCGCGTTCGACATCGTCACCGGCTTGCCCTCGATCGTGATCGTGCCGGAGGAGGGCGGATGCACGCCGGAGATGATCTTGACCAGCGTCGACTTGCCGGCGCCGTTGTCGCCGACAAGCGCGACGATCTCGCCGGGAAAGACCTCGAGCGAGAAGTTCTCGATCGCGGTCAGGCCGCCGAAATGCTTGCGGATGTCCTGAAGCTGAAGGATGGGGGCGCTCGCATTCATGGTTTTCTCCTAGACGGGCCAGGCATAGGGCTCGCCAAAACCGTTCTCGATCGTTTCAACTACGGGCTTGCCCTTCGAAACGCCGGAGACGCCGACGACATAGGCGCGGGTGACGAAGGCCTGGCCGCGGAAGCCGAAGACGGCGCTGTCGCCGGGCCTCGGCGCATTATCGCCGGCGGCGTCGATCATGGCGTAGTAGTCGATCGCCGAAGGCGGCGGCACTTCGACGCTTCTGAGCGCCGACGTGGCGGTGGTCGGCTCGGCCGAGACGATCGCCTTGACGTCATAGTCCGGGAAGATCGGGTCGATGTAGAAGCCGCCGCCGAAGCAGTAGGCCTTGCCGCCTGACAGATGCGACACTTCGGTGAGATAGAGCACGGCAGGCAGTTCCGGCAGGTCTTCCATGACGTGCAGCGCCGTGGTGCCGTGCAGGCCGTTGCCGGGTTCGCATTGCGTGGCGCCGGCTTCAGCCAGCGCGGCCAGCATGACGCTCGACGTGGTGCCCGGCGCGTTGATTTCGACGCCCTTGCGGCCCGCCTTGGCGAGCGCCTCGGCTGCCTTGCTCAGCGTCGCCAGATTGGGCGTCGGCAGCACTTTACGCGCGGCATGGTCGAAGAGCAGGGCAGGGAAGGTGGTGATGCCGGCGAAGCGGCCGCCCGGAACGGCATCGAGCCGGTCGGCGACGGCGACAATTTCGCCGGCGTCGAAGCCGCCTTCATGGCCGCGGTAGAAAATGTCACCTTCGGCCGCGATGCGGGCGAGCAGGTCCTGGACGTAGCCGGCCGCCTTGGCGCCTTTGCCTGCTTCCTCGGCCTTGGTGTCGTTGAAGGCGGTCCAATAGTCCGGCTTGAAGGTCCTTGCCGCCGCGTCCGCCTCGAATTTCGCGATCTGCTGCAGATGGCCGAGATGGCCGAGCTTCATGCCGGCCTTATGCGTGGCGCGCGCGCAGGCCATGTCGACCGCGACAGCGCGTTCGATGCCGCCGCGCATCACCGCCTTGCAGAAGGAGCTCGAGCGGCCGACCTGCTTGGTCATGGCGAAGATGTTCAGACCGAGCCGATCCGCTTCCTGCTTGAGGACCTTTGCATTGCGCTCGACCGCGTCGAGATCGAGCACATAGGCGTTGGCCGGCAGCTTGCCCTGCTGGTGAAGGCCGATCGCCGCTTCGATGAAGGCGGGGTTGCGGCGGCGCAGAACGTCGAGAAACATGGAAAAGGTTCCTTTAGCGGGATTTGTCGCGCAGCGACACTGCGACCGCGGTGAGAATGATCAGGCCGCGCACGATCATCTGGTCGGAGACCGAGAGGCCCATCAGGATAAGGCCGTTGTTCAGCATGCCCATCATCAGCGAGCCAACGAGAGCGCCGACGATCGAGCCCTTGCCGCCATTGAGCAGCGTGCCGCCGACGATGACGGCGGCGATGACCGTCATCAGATCGGTCTCGCCGAGCGTGTATTTCGCCGCCTGCAGGCGGCCGGCGTAAAGCAATCCGGCGAGCCCCGCGAGCCCGCCGCTGATGGTGAGCACGGCGAGCCTGATCTTCGGCACGCTGATGCCCGAAACGCTTGCAGCGCGGGCGTTGTCGCCGGTCGCCAGCACATGCGCGCCGAAACGCGTCTCGCGGTAGACGAGGTGGCCGACGGCAATGGCGATCACCGTCCACCAGATCAGCGAGGGCACGCCGAGCAGCGAGCCCGAGCCGAAGAAGCCGGTGAAGGCCTCGTTGGTGACCGATATCGAACGCAGATCAGTCATAGAGCGCGAGACGCCGGCGAACAGGCCCATCGTCGCCAGCGTCACCAGGAAGGACGGCAGCCTGACATAGGCGACCAGCGCGCCGTTGATGAGGCCGATCAGGATTCCGGCGCCCAGGCCGGCGACGATGCCCGCCGCCATGCCGTAGGAGGCGATGGTGACGGCAGTGGCGAGCGCCGATACCGCCACGATCGAGCCGATCGAAAGGTCGATCTCGCCGGCCGACATGACGAAGACGAGGCCGATCGCCATGATCGTCACCGGCGCTGTCTGCAGCACGATGTTGGAGAGGTTGCGGACGGTGAGGAAGCCGCTGTCCCTCAGCATGAAGGCGAAGAACAGGAAGATCGCCAGGAAGCCGAGATAGACGACATATTGCTGCAGATTGAAGCGGCTGGCGAAGCTGCCCATCTCGGTGCCGGTGTTGGCGCTGGTCATGTTCGATCTCCGATGGTGCGTGCTTCGCAGCCTGCCACGCCGTCTATTTCATGGCGTCCGCGATGGTCGCGGGCAGGTCCTTGTTGAGCGACTTCTTCCAGCCGTCCTTCACCGTGTCCTTGGTGACGGCGATGGAATCGACCGCGTAGAATGGCTCGGCCTTCAGGCCGACCAGCGAGCCTGCGGAGGCTCGCGCCAGCGTCACGCCGATCGAATAGGCCTCGTCGGCGACAAGGGCTGCGATGTTACCACCTTTGACCATGTCGAGCGCGGCCGGTTCGTTGAGGTCGAGCGTGACGATCTTGGTGTGCGTGTTGCCGGCGGCGCGAAGGGCGGAGAGAACGCTCAGCGCCGGCTCAGACCAGGTGACATAAATGCCGTCGAGGTCGGGATGCTGGGTGATCATCGCCTGCGCGATGTCCTCTGAGCGCGCCGGATCGGCCATGCCGGCCTCGGCGGCGATCTGCATGTCGGGATAGTCCTGCTTATGTAGCCGACCTTGCCCTTCTTGCCGAGGGCCTCTGCCAGGGCGATGCCGGCCTTGTTGCCCATCTGGAAGAGGTCGTCGGAGACGATGGTGACGTAATCCGTGCCCTGCTTGTAGCCGGCCGGTCTATTGTCTACGAAGCCGAGCTTGACGCCGGCCTGGCGGGCCGGATCGTAGACAGAGGCCGCGGTCGCCGGGTCGACCGGCAGCGACAGGATGATCGACGGCTTCTTGGCCATCACCGTCTCGACATCGGCCTTCTGGCGCGCGGCGTCGAAGCCGGCATCAGTCTGCGCCACCACCTCGATGCCGAGACGCTTGAACTCGTCGCGCGCCCCGGCGTTGACTGCGTTGGTGTACTCGCTCATCTCGTGCCAGACGAGGGCCGCGGTAAACTTGCCGTCCTTGATCTGCTGCTCCTGCGCCGCCGTCAGCGTCAGCGAGGCCGCCGGAACCGGCTTCTCGCCGTTCGGCCCGGTGGTGACGCCTTCGGCGGCGAAGGCGTGGGCGGCGAACAGGCTCGCCAATACAGTCATGATACCAAATGCTTTGCGCATATCCGTTCCCCTTCTTGTTCAGGAAGACAGCTCCGGCCCGGCAGGCCGAGCCGGAGCGTCGGCTCACTTCGCCGCGTCGAGCACCGACTGCGGCGCGTCGCGGTTGAGCGAGTCCTTCCAGCCTTGGGAGACGTTCTCCTTGGTCACGGTCAGCGCCGGCGCGACGACGAAGGCGGGTGTCTGCTGGGCAAGCAGCGACTTCATGCCGGAGGCGGCCATGGCGCGGCCGAGCTCATAGGCCTTGTCGGCGACAAGCGCGGCAACATTGCCGCCCTTGACCATGTCGAGCGCGACCGGCTCGGCAAGATCCAGCGTGACGATCTTGGTGTGGGTGTTGCCGGCGCCGCGCAGCGCCGAAAGCACGCCGTCGGCAGGCTCGGCCCAGGTCACATAGATGCCGTCGAGATCGGGATGCTGCAGCAGCATGGCATTGGCCAGTTCCTCGGCCCGGGCCGGGTCTGAGATGCCCTGTTCGGCGACGATCTTGATGTCGGGATAGTCCTTCTCGATGGTTTTCTTGAAGGACTGGTCGCGCTGGTTGGTGACGTAATAGTTGGCATCGTGGAAGATATAGCCGACCTTGCCCTTGCCACCGATGGCCTTGGCCATGGCGTCGGCCGCCTGCTTGCCCATCTGGTAGAGATCGTCGGTGACGATCGAGGCATAGTCCGTGCCTTGCTTGTAGTCCTTGGGCAGGTTCGACAGGAACACCAGCTTGACGCCGTCCTTGACCGCCTGGCGGAATGCTTCGGCGGAGGTGACCGGGTCGAGCGGCAATGCCAGGATAACGTTCGGCTTGGCGGCTAAAGCGGTCTCGATGTCGCTGCGCTGGCGGGCGGCGTCGAACTGCGCGTCGGTCTTGACCGCGATCGAGATGCCGGCGCGGGCGAACTCGTCGGTGGCGCCGGCTGTCACAGCATTGGTGAAGTCGGAAGAGGTGTGCCACAGAAGGGCAGCCTTGTAGCCCTTGTCCTTCAGCGCCGCGATGTCGGCATCGCTCAGCGTCAGGCTGGAGCTCGGCGTGGCGGTCTCGCCCTGCGGACCGACCGTCTGCGCGTGAGCGGCGGCGCTGGCGAGCATCAATCCGCCGGCCAATGCGGCAATCCATTTCTTCATCAGCATGTTTTTAGTCTCCCATTCTGCTTCGTTGGTCGTTCAATCGGCCACGCCGCAATAGCGGGCCATGAAGGCTGCGAAGCCGACGATGCCGGCGAGGTATTCCTCGACGTCGACGTGCTCCTCGAAGGTGTGGCAGTTGCGGATGTCGCCCGGCGCGCAATAGACGGCGGGGATGCCCAACCGGTTGACGAAGAACGACGATTCCGACCAGAAGGGCGCACCCTCGATCACGCCGCGGCCGCCCATGGCGCCTGCCATCGATTGCGACAGCATGGCGACTTCGGCGCGCGTCTCGTCGATCTCGGCGGAGGTGCCGCCCAGCCTGTGATCGCGTCCGGCCGGATAGGCGAACTCCACGGTGATCTCGGGATCGGTGATGGCGCCGCGCACGGCGGCCTCGATCTCGGCGGCGGCCGTGTCGAGGGATTCGCCCGGCAGGAGCTTGCGGATCAGCGACAGTGTGCATCGCTCAGGCACGGCGATATAGCCGCCGCCGGTGAGGCCGGTGATCAGCAAGAAGCCGCGCCCGGTGAGCTTGTGCTCGGCCCGGGCCGCTACCTCGTCCGAGTGTCTCCACAGCGCCGTCATGGCGGCATGAGCGGCGCGCAACGCATCCTTGCCGAGCTCCGGCACGCCGAAATAGGCCGACTTGCCGGTGATCGTGATGTCGGTGATGAAGAAGCCAATCTGCGCGGCGTTGACGGCAAGCCGCGTCGGCTCGACATAGACGGTGAAGTCGGGCGCCGCGACCTCGCGGGCCTCGATGCGGCCGACGAAATGCTTGATGCCGGCGGAGACGCCGGTGCCGGGCTGGCCGCTCTCCTCGTCGCCGACGAAAGCGAAGGCCACATCACCCTTGAGGCGGATGCCGGCCTTGTCGAGTAACGAGAGCGCCGCCAGCGAAGCGGTGATGCCGGCCTTCAGATCGCCGGAGCCGCGGCCCCAGACCGCCCCGTCAATGATGGGCGCGCCGAACGGGTCCTCGCGCTCGGTGCCGGCCCAATGCTCCCGCCAGCCGTCGACATGAACGGTGTCGGTGTGGCCGATGAAGAGCAGGCGCTTGCCATCGCCGGCACCCTTGCGTTCGCCCCAGATGTTCGGCCTGCCGGGCAGGAAATCCGCCCGGCTCAGGCCGTTCAGCCCCAGCTCGCGCATTTTCGCCTCAAGGAAGCCGACGAAATTCGCTTCGTTGCCGGTGATGCTTTCGCGGCCGATCGCGCTCCTGAACAGCGCCAGCGCCTGGTCGGGATCGAGAGCGGCACGCAGCCTGGTCAGGATATCTGCGGTCAAAGCACGACCTCCTTCAAGGCAGCCGCCTGGGCGGTGGGGAGAGAGATCCGGCCGTCCGGCGCGTCGACGCCGAACAGCGTATTGTGCAACTGGCCGAGACCGATGGCGGCCGCGCCGATCAGCGCGGCGCGCGCGCCCAGCTCGCCGGCCTCGACGGTGACGGGGTAGGGGAAGCACAGCGGCATCAAGTCCTTGACGCGCGAGAGGATCTCCGGCCTGAGGCCGATCGAACCTCCCAGTATGACCTTCTCGGGATTGGCGACGGCGGCGATCGCCGCAATGCCTTGCGCCAGGTAACGCGCCGTTTCGTCGAGCACGGTAAGCGCCGCCTTGTCGCCCGTCGCCGCATTCTCGAAGATCGCCGGAACCGCGACCTGGGCGCCGGTCAGGGACCTGTAGCGTTCGGTCATCGCGTGCGTCGCCACCGCTCGCTCGAAAGCGCCGGTGCGCAGCGATTCAGCCGCGAACGGATCGGCGCCGATCGGCATGAATCCGATCTCGCCCGCCGCATGGGTGGCGCCGCGCACCAGATGCCCGCCCAGCATCAGGCCGCTGCCGACGCCGGTGCCCAGCGCGATATAGGCAAGATTGTCGATGCCCTGGCCTTGGCCAAGCCAATTCTCGCCGAGCACGGCGAGATTGACGTCGTTCTCGATCATCACCGCGACACCGAGCGCCTTTTCGAAGGCGTCGAGGACATTCGTGGCGTCGAAGCCGGCAATGTTGGGCGCGAGCAGGATGCGGCCCGTCGCGGGGTCGGGCGCGCCCGGCGCGCCGATGACGGCAAGGCGGATCTTCTTGCGCGGGATGCGCTCCCGGGCAGCAGCCTGGAAGGCAAGCGCCGCGATCTGGTCGATGACGAACTGGCCGCCGCGCGGATCGGTCGGCGTCGCCGCCTCGGCGAAGATCTGGCAGGCGAGATCGGTCAGCGCCACGCGCACCTTGGTGCCGCCCAGGTCGACGGCGACGATGTAGGCGGCGTCGTGGACGAGCTCATAGGTGACGGCGGTGCGGCCGACATGGCCGCTGGTGCGGCCGGTCTCCTGCACCCAGCCTTCCTGCTCGAGCCCGCGCACGATCTCCGAGATCGTCTGCTTCGACAGGCCGGTGAGCTTCGAGATCGAGGCCCGCGAGATCGGTCCGCCCTGGACGATCGCCTCCATGACGGAGCGCTGGGAGAACTGGCGGGAGATACGCGGCAGGTCGCTCACATGCGCCTCGATTAATTCGTTCTGTCACCGAACTTATTGGTGAAACGACGTGTTGTCAACGATCACGTCGCATTGTCGGAGACGGCAATCGGAAGGGGTGAGTTACTGGGGCGCCAGCTGCTGCACCGACCGGGCAACGCCGGCGAAATCAGGATTGCTCATAGTTCGGCCGGCGGAAGCGAGCGATCAAGCCGGTCCCGAACACGCGCGTGCTGGGTGGTCAGCGAGTCGAGCCAGCCTCAGTTCCTGTCGACCGGCTTGGAGCGCATCCTCGACACCGTCTCACGCTCCGCCCGCTTGGAGCGCAGCGGCGGCAAGCCGTGATCGACGAGGTCCATATCTTCCAGCACCATGTCGCCCATGCGCTTGAAGGCGACGTCCAGCGCGCCGGCGCGGTGCGCGGAGCGCAGGAAGCCGGGGACGGCTCGGACGGGATGGTCCTTGGGCAGCGGCTCTTCCGGGAACACGTCACTTGCGGCGACGATGTGGCCGCTCTTCACGGCTTGCATCAACGCCTGGAAATCGACGACGCCGGCGCGGCTGAGCAGGATGAAGGCGGCACCCTGGCGCATTTTGGCAAAAGAGTCGGCGCCGAGAAAACCCTGGTTCTCGCTGGTGACGGAAGCGACGACGAAGACGAAATCGCTTTGCGACAGCACCTCGTCCAGCGAGGCCGGCTCGACGCCATTGTCGACCAGGATCGACGGCGGCAGCCACGGATCGTAGACCTTGGTGCGGGTGCGGAAGCCGGTCAGCAGGCGGTTGAGCGCACGGCCGAGGTCGCCGAAGCCGATGATGCCGACATCTGCGCCGGAGAGAAGCCGCGCGGTCTGGTTGCCGTCGCCGCCCCAGAGTTCCTTGCCCTCGCGAAAGGCGAGATCGGCGTCGACGATGTTGCGCGCGAGATTGAGCGCCATGGCGAGGCCGAGCTCGGCCACCGGTTCGGCAAAGACAAGACCAGTGGTGACGACATGGATGCCGCGCGCGAACAGCGTCTCATAGGGCATGTTGTTGAGGAGGTTGGTCTCGACATTGAAGATGCAGCGCAGCGCCGTCAGTTTCTCCAGCGTCTCTGCTGAAATCGGCGGCTGGCCTATGATGTAACGCGCCTCGGCCAGCGTCTCGGCGGGTAGGGCGGAAACACCTTCCGGCGTGGTCTCGACAATGCGATAATGGCTGCGCAGGCGCGCCAGTTGCGGCGGCGTGAAGATAAGGTCTAGCGTGCGCGGTTCGGGCGCGCTGATCACCAGCGGCAAGGTCTTGTCGGACATGATTTTCCTCCCGGACACGATTGGATCGCGTCAATCACATCTTCGAGTCTTATCCACGATGAAACGATTTACAAGAACGAAAAATCGATTTATCGATTAGAATAGCAAGGCAGGAAATCGACTGCCTACCCTCGGGAGGAGGTCAATGGCACAACAGGAAGCCCGGCAAAGGCGTCCGTCGATCCACGACGTGGCAAGCCATGCCGGCGTGTCCGCGGCCACCGTTTCCAAGGTGCTGGCCGGTGTCACAACGGTGAAGCCCGAAAATGCGCAGCGCGTCCTCGATGCCGTCGAGCGTCTGGCCTATCGCGTCGATCCACTAGCTTCCGACATGCGCAGGGCCAAGCGCCGCATCATCGGCGCCATCATGCCCGAGTTTGAAAGCGAGTTCTTCGGCCAGATGGTCACCGAGCTGGAGGGCCTTGCCGAACAGCGCGGTTACACGCTGGTCGCGGCGTCGAGCCGTGAATCGGAAGCGCGCGAAAAGGAGATCTTGGGCCGCATGCATGACTGGCGCGTTGCCGGCGTGGTGCTGGCGCCGGTGCGCAACGAGCACGGGCCGGCGGCTTCCTTCATGAAAGCCAACGGCATGACCGGCGTGCTGATCGACCGCGTCTTGTCCGACGACGCTTTCGATACCGTTTCGGCCGACAGCGCCGCCGCCAGCGCCGAGGTTGCGCGGATGCTGGTGGGCAAGGGCCACAAGCACATCCTGATCATCGGTCTCGCCGAAGGCGCGGCAACCGTGCGCGCTCGCCTGGAAGGTTTTCGCACCCAGGCGCTGGCGCTCGACCCGTCCATCCGCATCGACGTGATCACGTCGGAGGTCAGCGTCGAGCCGCTGCGATCGTCGCTGCGCGATTATTTCGGTCGGGGCGAGCGGCCGACCGCTGTCTATTCGCTGCTGCTCAAGGGCACGCTTGTGGCGCTGTCCGAATTCCGCCGGCGCGGTTGGCATTGCCCGAACGACATCTCGCTGGTCGGCTTCGACGACGCCGAATGGATGCAGGTGACATGGCCGGCGATCGCCGCCGTGGTGCAGCCGGTGCGCCAGATCGCCAGCGGGGCGATGAACCTTTTGTTTCGCAGGGTCGAAGGCGCGGTGGGACCACCCACGGCGCGGCTCGAACCCTGCCAGGTGTTGGAGCGGGAATCCGTTGGCTCGCCAGGCAACGGCCCGCATTCCGGGGGAGGAGACCGACAATAGCCCCCATTGTCGTGAACGGAAACATGCGCCGGCCCTGGCCAAGGCATCCGGCGCCAAAGATCGAATGGAGGATCGAATGACATCGCATTTCTTGAAGATAAATCGATTTACGCTTGCCGTCGGCGCCGCGCTTGCGTTTTCCGCCATCGGCGTCGCCAAGGCCGAAGACGGCGAATATGGCGTGCTGATGAAGACGCTGGCCAATCCGTTCTGGGGCGCGATGGCGCAGGGCGTCGAGGACGGCGCCAAACAAGCCGGGGTGAAATATTTCCAGCAAGCGGCAGAGAGCGACCAGGCGGCCGAGCCGCAGCTCAACCTCTGCAACACCATGCTGGAGCGCAAGCCGGTGGCGATGATCACCGCCGCCATCAACTCGACCAATCTTCTGCCTTGCCTTAAGTCGGCGCAGGACGCCGGCATCAAGATCGTCGACCTCGACAACAATCTCGACCAGGCGGTGCTCGACAAGGAAGGCGTCAAGGTGACCTTCCATATCGGCTCCGACAACATCGCTGCCGGCGCGCAGGGCGCCGAATATCTTGCAAGCAAGCTCGGTAAGGACGCCAAGGGGCCGGTGCTGGTCATCGAAGGCCTCTCCGGCAACATCACCGGCGAGAAGCGCGCCAAGGGCTTTGCCGACAAGCTGAAAGAGCTGGCGCCCGGGCTGGAGATCGTCGCCTCGCTGCCGGGCGACTGGGACCGCGGCAAGGCCGCCTCGATCGCCACCGACACGCTGACCGCGCATCCCGACCTCGTCGCCATCTTCTGCGCCAATGACGGCATGGCGCTCGGCGCGGTGGAGTCGGTTTACGCCGCTGGCAAGGGCCCGCAGGTGACGATCATCGGCGTCGACGGCAATTCGGACGCGGTGAAGTCGATCAAGGAAGGCCGCCTCAATGCCTCGGTGGCGCAGCTTCCCTACCTCGTCGGCAAGCAGGCGGTGGAGAACGTCAAGAAGGCCTTGGCGGGCGACAAGGTCGAGGACAGCATCGCGGTGCCTACGCTGGTGCTGACCAAGGACGTGATCGACGCCGGCAAGGAGCCGATGCTGCAGTATGTGAAGTAGGATGGAGAACGGGAATAGGGCAGTAAGGGAGTAGGGCAGTAAGGGAAGGCAAAAGTTGCGCTTCTCAGGCCTGGCTCCTCTACTCCCTGCTGCCCTACTGCCTTACTCCCCTACTCCCCTACCCGAAGAGTGCAAAGACATGGCTTCTGAACAGCCCGGTTTCTGGGCGCGGGTGCAGCGCGCATCCGTCGAAAGGCTCCACATCAGGCTGGAGTCGCTGGTGGTGCTTCTGGCGCTGAGCACGGCGATGGCGCTCTTGTCGCCCTATTTCCTATCGCTCAGCAACTTCCTCAACATCCTGCTCGCGACCTCGACGATCGGCGTGCTGGCGATCGCCGCCACCTTCGTCATCGGCTCGGGCGGGCTCGACCTATCGCTCGGCTCGGTGATGGGGCTCGCCGGTGTCGCGGGGGCCTTCGTCGCCGTCAATCTCGGCTGGCCGTCAGTTCTGGCGGTGATCGCCTGCATCCTGGCCGGCGCGATCGCCGGCTACATCAACGGCCAACTGGTCACCCGCGCCTTCGTGCCGGCCTTCATCGTCACCCTCGGCATGCTGGGTCTCGCGCGCGGGCTGGCGCTGGTCATCTCGCAGGGCAGGGCGATCTACGGCCTGCCGCCCGAGATCGTCTTTATCGGGCAGGGCCGACCCTTCGGCATTCCGATGCCGGTCATCATCTTCGTGCTGACGGCGATCGTCGCGCATGCGGTGCTCGCCTATACACGCTTCGGCCGCCACACGCTGGCGCTGGGCGACAGCGAAGGCGCGGCGCGCGCCGCAGGCATCCGCGTCGAGCATCACCGCCGCATCATCTATACGCTCTCCGGCGCGCTTGCCGGCCTCGCTGGCCTGCTCTTCACCGCGCGCGTCAACGCAGGCGACCCGACGGCCGGCATCAACTACGAGCTTACCGCGATCACGGCGGCGATCATCGGCGGCACCAACCTGTTCGGCGGCCGCGCCTCGATCCTGGGCACCATGATCGGCGCGCTGATCATGGGCGTGTTGCAGAACGGACTGACGCTGCTTGCGGTGCAATCCTACTACCAGCAGATGGCGATCGGCGCGGTGCTGATCCTCGCCGTGTTCATCGACCAATACCAGGTGCGGAAGGAGTCACGCGTATGACCCTGCTTTCGCTTCGCGGCATCCGCAAGAGCTTCGGCGCGGTCGACGTCTTGCATGGCGTTGATCTGTCCGTCGCGGCCGGCGAGGTGGTCGGGCTGGTCGGGGACAACGGCGCCGGCAAGTCGACGCTGATGAAGACCATCACCGGCATCTACCGCGCCGACTCGGGCTCGATCGAATTCGACGGCAAGGACATCCTTGCGCTCGACCCTGGACATCGCCGCCAACTCGGCATCGAGATGATCTACCAGGATCTTTCGCTGGCCAAGCAGCAGGACGTGGCTTCGAACATCTTCCTAGGGCGCGAACCGACGAAGCGGCTGTTCGGCCTGTTCCCCGGCTTCGTCGACAAAGGCGAGATGGACCGCCAGGCGTCGAAGATGATCGAGCGCTTGGGCGCGCATCTGCCGTCGATCAACCGTTCCGTCGGTTCGTTCTCGGGCGGCCAGCAGCAGACGGTGGCGATCGCGCGGGCGCTCACCTTCGACCCAAAACTCGTCATCATGGATGAGCCGACGGCGGCGCTTGCCGTGCGCGAGGTGCAGAGCGTGCTCGACCTCATCCGGCGGCTCAGGTCGGAAGGCATCGCCGTCATCCTGATCTCGCACCGGCTGAACGACGTGCTGTCGGTCACCGACCGCATCGTCGTGCTGCGGCACGGCAGGGCGGACGCCGATCTCGTCACCGCCAACACCAATATGAACGAAGTCGTCAGCCGCATCGTCGGCGGCGGCGACATTGCCGCCGCGGCGGCGCATGAGCAACGAGGCTGACATGAATACCTTCGGACTGCACACTTTTGCCATCGCACCGGTCTGGGACCTCGCCCGCATCGAGCCGCAGATGGATCGGCTGAAGGAACTCGGCATCGGGCTGATGGAGATACCGCTGCTGCGCCCCGAGGAGATCGACACCAAGCGCACGCGCGGCTTTGCCAATTACTATGGCGTCGAGCTTATCCCGTCGCTCGGCCTGCCGCGCGCGCTCGATGTGGTCGAGCGGCCCGACGAGGCGCTCGATTTCCTGCAGCCGGCCTTCAAGGTCTGCAACGAGGTGGGCGCCGAGGCGCTGGGCGGCGTCACATACGGCACGATCGGCAAGACCACCGGACGGGCGCCGACGCAAAAGGAGATCGACGGCATGTGCCGCTTCCTCGAACGTGCGGCGAAGTCGGCGAAGTCCCGCAGCCTCAAGCTCGGCATCGAGCCCTGCAACCGCTATGAGACGCATCTGATCAACCGCGGCATCGACGCGGCGCGGATTATCGAGCGGGTCGGCGCCGACAACATCTTCATCCATCTCGACACCTACCACATGCATATCGAGGAAGAGAGTTTTGCGTCCGGCTTCGAGGCGGCGGCGCCCTATCTCGGCTATGTGCATGTGTCGGAAGCTAATCGCGGCGTGCCGGGGCGCGGCATGCTCAACTGGGCCGCCTGCATGAAGGCGATCGCCGACATCGGCTATCAGGGCGCGATCACGCTTGAAAGCATGAACCATGTCGATGTCGACATCGCCGGCGGGCTCGCGGTGTGGCGGCCGGTGGCGGAAGACCCGCGCGACGTCATCGAGGTCGGGCTGCCGTTCCTGCGCGAGGAAGCGAGGAAGGCAGGACTGACGCTGGGGTAGGCGGCAGGGCCCGCATCAGGAGCCGGCCGAAGCAACCTCGGATGGTTTCGATTTACCGAACCAAATTGCTGGTGCAATGTGGGTTCGGAGGATCGAAATCGTGCCATTCGTCAGCATAGGCGGCGTCGCGCTGCATCACCGCCATATCGAGGCGGCCGGCTCGTCGCGTCCGATCATCTTCATCAATTCGCTCGGCACCGACTTCCGGATATGGGACGATGTCGTCGCGCGGCTTGCCGGGGAAATGCCTATGCTGGTCTACGACAAGCGCGGTCACGGGCTTTCCGATATCGGCAGCGGCGTGCGATCGATTAACGACCATGTCGACGACCTGTTGGGCCTTATCGATCATTTCGGCTTCGGAAAGGTGGTGCTCTACGGCCTGTCGGTCGGCGGCCTGATCGCGCAGAGGCTCTATAACCGCCATCCCAAATGTGTGGAGGCGCTGATCCTCAGCGACACCGCGCATAAAATAGGCACCGCAGAGAGCTGGAACACGCGCATCGCCACCGTCGAGCGCGACGGCATCGAGGTGATCGCCGACGGCATCATGAAAGTGTGGTTCACACCGGAGTTCCATGCGAAGCGCTCGGCCGAACTTGCCGGCTGCCGCAACATGCTGACCCGGCAGGCGCTGCCCGGCTATATCGGCACCTGCATGGCCGTGCGCGACGCCGATCTCACCGACGCGGCGCGGCGTATCGCGGCGCCGACGCTTTGCATTGTCGGCGATCAGGACGGCTCGACGCCACCCGACCTCGTCCGCTCATTAGCCGGCCTGATCCCCGGCGCGCGTTTCGAGGTGATCCGCGATGCCGCGCATATCCCGTGCATCGAGCAGCCCGAAGCGCTCGTCACCTTGATCCGCGATTTCGTCGCCTCGTTGCCGGAGGGAAAGTCTGCTCATGGATGATGTCACGAAGAACCGCTACCGGACCGGTCTCGAGGTCCGGCGCTCCGTGCTCGGCGATCCCCATGTCGACCGCGCCGAGGATACCGCCACGGATTTCGACCGGCCGTTCCAGCAACTGATCACCGAAGCTGCCTGGGGAACGGTGTGGGCACGGCCCAACTGGTCAAAGCGCGAGCGCTCGATCGTGACGCTGGCGCTGCTTGCGGCACTCGGCCATGACGAGGAAGTCGCCATGCATGTGCGCGCCACCGCCAATACAGGCGCCACGCGAGACGACATCTGCGAGGCCTTCCTGCATGTCGCGATCTATGCCGGCGTGCCGGCCGCCAATCGCGCCTTCAAGATCGCCAAGGAAGTGTTCGCGCAGATGGACGGAGCCAAGGCCGCCCATGGCTGAGTCCGGCTCCAACCGCGCGCCGGAAACCGGCGCCTTCTTCCAGCGCGACCGCCAGTGGCACCCGCCGGCCTTCACGCCGAACTACAAGAGCTCGGTGCTGCGCTCGCCGCAGAAAGCGCTGCTATCGTTCGACAACACGCTGTCGGAACTGACCGGCCCGGTGTTCGGGCACGCGATGCTGGGCGAGCTCGACAGCGACCTGATCCACAATTTCGCCAGGCCCGGCGAGAGCGCCATCGGCGAGCGCATCATCGTCCATGGACGCGTTCTCGACGAGCGCGGCAAGAGCGTGCCCGGCGTGCTGCTCGAATTCTGGCAGGCCAATGCGGGCGGCCGCTACCGTCACAAGAAGGACGGCTATCTCGCGCCGCTCGATCCGAATTTCGGCGGCTGCGGCCGCACGATCACCGGCGAGGATGGCGGCTATGCCTTTCGCACCGTCAGGCCCGGACCCTATCCGTGGCCGAACGGTCCGAACGACTGGCGGCCGGCGCATATCCATTTTTCAGTGTTCGGCCACGGCTTCGCGCAGCGGCTGATCACGCAGATGTATTTCGAAGGCGATCCGCTGATCTGGCGTTGCCCGATCGTCGGCGGCATTTCCAACAAGGCCGCGGTCGAGGCGCTGATCGCCGCGCTCGACACGCAGTCGACCATCCCGATGGATGCGCTCGCCTACAAGTTCGACATCGTGCTGCGCGGGCGCCGCTCGACGCTGTTCGAGAACAGGCCGGAGGGCAATTGATGGCGCAGTCGCTCGACCAACTGAAGGAGAGCCCTTCGCAGACCGCCGGCCCTTATGTGCATATCGGGCTGACGCCGAATTTCTGCGGCATCGGCGGCGTCTATGCGAGCGACCTCGGCTCGACGATGCTCAACGATGAGACCAAGGGCGAGCGCATCGATCTCCGAATCCGAGTGCTCGACGGTACCGGCACGCCTCTCAAGGATGCGCTGATCGAGATCTGGCAGGCGGATGCCAGCGGGCTTTACAACTCGCCCGCGGAGATGCGCGGCGCGGCCGACCCGAATTTCCTTGGCTGGGGCCGGCAGCCGACCGACATGGAAACAGGTATCTGCCGGTTCCAGACAATCAAACCGGGCCGCGTGCCGTTTCGCGACGGCCGGCTGATGGCGCCGCACATCACGCTGTGGATCGTGGCGCGCGGCATCAATACCGGCCTGCACACCCGGCTCTATTTTGCGGACGAGGAAAAGGCAAATGCCGAGGATCCGATCCTTGCCCGCATCGAGCATCGCTTGCGCGTGCCGACGCTGATCGCCGAACGCCAGGGCGATACTTACGTCTTCGACATCCACTTGCAGGGCGAAAAGGAGACGGTCTTCTTCGACAGCTGACCGTGGCCGCCATGACCGTTTCGCCCTTCGATCATCCGCTGCTTTCCGGCCTGCTCGGCGACGAGGAGGCGGCGCGGCATTTCTCCCTGGAAGCGGACCTCGATGCGATGCTCACCTTCGAGCGGGCACTGGCTGAAGCCGAGGCTGAACACGGCGTCATCCCACGCGATGTCGCGGTCGCGATCGTGAAGGCGCTGGCGTCGTTCCGGCCGGACACGGCCAAGCTGAGGGCCGGCGTCGCCAGGGACGGCGTGGTGGTGCCGGAATTGGTTGGGCAAGTCAAAGCTGCAGTCGGCGCTCCGCACGACGCATATGTGCATTTCGGCGCCACCAGCCAGGATGTCGTCGACACCTCGCTGATGCTGCGCCTGCGGCAGGCCGTCGACCATATCGGCCTGCTGCTTGGCGAGAATGTTGTGCGCCTCACCGGCCTCGAGCTCGAGTTCGGAGAACGTCAGTTCATGGCGACGACGCGCATGCAGCCGGCGATCCCGATCACGGTGACCAATCGGACTGCTTCCTGGAGGGCGCCGCTCGAGCGTCACCAGCAGCGCCTTGCCGAAATATCCGGCGGTCTGCTGGCGCTGCAGTTCGGCGGCGCCGCCGGCACGCTGGAAAAACTCGGCGACAAGGCCACGGCCGTTCGCGCCGCGCTTGCCGCGAAGCTCGGTCTTGCCGATACGCCGCAATGGCACAGCCAGCGCGACGCGCTCGCCGAGTTCGCATCCTGGCTTTCGCTCGTTACCGGCAGCCTCGGCAAATTCGGGCAGGATGTCGCGCTGATGGCGGAGGTTGGCTCCGACATCAAGCTTTCCGGCGGGGGTGGCTCATCGGCCATGCCGCACAAGCAGAATCCGGTGAAGGCGGAAGCGCTGGTGGCGCTGGCGCGCTTCAATGCCGTTCAGCTCTCCGGCATGCATCAGGCGCTGGTGCATGAGCAGGAGCGCTCGGGTGCGGCCTGGACACTGGAGTGGCTGATCCTGCCGCAAATGGTGGTGGCGACCGCCGCCGCGCTCAGGCTCGCAGCCGAGCTGACCGCGCAGATCGAGAGCCTGGGTCACTGATGCGCACGCAGGTGGTCATCGTTGGCTCCGGGCCGTCCGGCCTGCTGCTCGGCCAGTTGCTCGCCACCGTTGGTGTCGAGACGATCATCCTCGAGCGATCCAGCCGCGAGCATGTGCTCGGACGTGTGCGCGCCGGCGTGCTCGAACAGGGCACGGTCGACCTGCTCGGCGAGGCGGGCGCCGCGGACAGGCTGCATGCCCAGGGCCTGCCGCATGAAGGCATCTCGCTCGCCTTCGACGGCCGCGCGCATCGCATCGACATGAGCGCGCTCACCGGCGGCAAGCATGTCACCGTCTATGGCCAGACCGAGGTGACGCTCGATCTGATGCAGAAGCGCGAAGCGTCGGGGCTCCAGACCGTGTTCGAAACGTCGAATGTCGCGCTGCATCATTTCGATGGCACGTCGGCCTTCGTCACCTACGAGAAGGATGGCGCGACGCATCGCATCGATTGCGACTTCATTGCCGGGTGCGACGGCTATCACGGTGTCAGCCGCAGGTCAGTGCCGGACGGCGCGCTGAAGACGTTCGAGCGCCAGTATCCGTTCGGTTGGCTGGGCGTGCTGGCCGAGGTGCCGCCGGCCGATCGCGAACTGGTCTATGCCAATCACGAGCGAGGGTTCGCGCTCTGCTCGATGCGGTCGCCGCAGCGCAGCCGCTACTATGTGCAAGTTCCCGCCGGTGAGCGCGTCGAGGACTGGTCGGACGACCGCTTCTGGGATGAGCTGCGCAGCCGCCTGCCGGCGCAGATTGCGGCCGCGGTCACCACCGGGCCGTCCTTCGAGAAGTCGATCGCGCCGCTGCGTTCCTTCGTCGCCGAGCCGATGCGCTTCGGAAAACTGTTCCTGGTCGGCGATGCTGCGCATATCGTGCCGCCGACCGGCGCGAAGGGCCTGAACCTCGCTGCCAGCGACGTGGGCTATCTGTTTGCCGGGCTTCGTGAATTCTACCGCGAGAGGTCGGAGGCCGGGCTCGACGCCTATTCGGCCAAGGCTTTGGCGCGCGTGTGGAAAGCGGTGCGCTTTTCCTGGTGGATGACGACGATCCTGCATCGCTTCCCCGAGACGGGGGAGTTCGGCCAGCGCATCCAGGAAGCCGAGCTCGATTACCTGGTGCATTCCAGAGCGGCATCGACGGCGCTTGCCGAGAATTACGTCGGGTTGCCTTATTGATCTGCCTGAGCGGTCAAACCCGCTCCAGCGCGATCGCGATACCCTGGCCGACGCCGATACACATGGTGGCCAAGGCCAGCTTGCCGCCGCGCTCGCTGAGTTCGAGTGCCGCCGTCCCGGTGATGCGCGCGCCGGACATGCCGAGCGGATGACCGAGCGCGATCGCGCCGCCGTTCGGGTTGACGTGCGCAGCGTCCTCGGCGATGCCGAGTTGGCGGAGCACGGCAATGCCTTGGGAGGCGAAGGCCTCGTTCAACTCGAAGACGTCGAACTGTTCGGGCGTCAGGCCGAGGCGGGCGCACAGCTTCTTCGTGGCCGGGGCCGGTCCGATGCCCATGATGCGCGGCGCCACACCGGCGACGGCACCGCCGAGGATACGGGCGATCGGCGTCAGCCCATACTTCTTCGCCGCTGCCTCGGACGCGATGATGAGGGCGGCCGCGCCGTCATTGACGCCGGAAGCGTTGCCGGCGGTGACCGTGCCGCCTTGGCGGAACGGCGTCGGCAATTTGGCCAGCGTTTCGATGGTCGTGCCGGCGCGGGGATGTTCGTCTTTCGCGACGACGATTGCATCGCCTCTCCTTTGCGGGATGGTCACCGGCGTGATCTCCTTCGCCAGCCGGCCACTGGCCTGCGCGGCCACCGCCTTGTCCTGGCTGCGCACGGCGAAAGCGTCCTGGTCGGCCCGAGAGACGGAAAAGTCCTCGGCGACGTTCTCGCCGGTCTCCGGCATGGAATCGACGCCATATTGCCTCTTCATCAGCGGGTTGACGAAGCGCCAGCCGATGGTGGTGTCGTAGATTTCGGCATTGCGTGAGAAAGCTGCATCGGCCTTCGGCATGACGAAGGGGGCTCGGCTCATCGACTCGACGCCGCCGGCGACCATCAGCTCGGCCTCGCCAGCCTTGATGGCGCGCGCGGCGATGGTGACGGCATCCATGCCCGAACCGCAGAGGCGATTGACCGTCGAACCGGGAATGTCCTGGGGCAAGCCGGCAAGCAGCAGCGCCATGCGCGCGACATTGCGGTTGTCCTCGCCGGCCTGGTTGGCGCAGCCATAGACAACATCGTCGGTGGCGGCCCAGTCGAGACCCATGTTGCGCTCAACGAGCGCCCGCAACGGGATGGCGCCGAGATCGTCGGCTCGCACGGAGGACAACGCGCCGCCGAAGCGGCCGATGGGCGTGCGGATGTAATCGCAGATGAAGGCTTCAGCCATTTAAGCAGCTTTCCCTTTGGCGGTCCCTTGATGCGCCGCCTTGGTGCGGGCCTGCAGGTCGCGCAATGTCTTCAGCTCGAGTTCCGTCGGCGCCGGCGTCTCGTCAAGGGCCTCCGCGAACTTGACCGTCCAGCCACAAGTTTCCTGCACCTGCTCGCGGCTGATGCCCGGATGCAACGAGACGACGGTGAACTCCTTCGTCACCGGGTCCGGCCTCCAGATGGCGAGGTCGGTGATCAGAAGCGTCGGGCCGGCGGTGTCGATGCCGAGGCGCTTGCGGTGGTCGCCGCCTTCGCCATGGCCGAAGGAGGTGAAGAAGTCGATCTTCTCGACCATGCCGCGCTTCGACTGCGCCATGGTGATGTAGACTTGCTTTGACGAGGTGGCGATCTCCGGCGCGCCGCCGCCGCCGGGCAGGCGGGTCTTGGGATGCGCATAGTCGCCGATGACAGTTGTGTTGATGTTGCCGAATTTGTCGAGCTGGGCGGCGCCGAGGAAGCCGATCGAGATGCGGCCGCCCTGCAGCCAGTAGCGGAACATCTCCGGCACCGCGACGGTGGTGACCGCCGTCTCGCACAATTCGCCGTCGCCGATCGACAGCGGCAGCACGTCGGGCGCGGTGCCGATGGTGCCGCTCTCATAGATCAGCGTGATGTCGGGCGCATGGGTCAGCCGCGCGACGTTGCAGGCGGCCGACGGCGCGCCAATGCCTACGAAGCAGACATCGTCACTTTTCAAGGCGCGGCTGGCGGCGATCGTCATCATCTCGTTGGGGGTGAAACCCAGATTGTCAGCGTCGCTCATGCGGCTTTCCTCAGATGCTCGACGCGGCCGGCAAAGTCGTCGGCGCTGCTCTCGATAACGTTCTTCTGCATCCACGCCTGGAAGCGGTCGCGGTCGGCGGCGATCTCGTCCCATTCGAGATAGGCGGCGTTGTCGCGCTCGTAATAGCCATGCGTGTAGGAGGGATGCGAGCCGCCCGGCACAACGGAAATCGCCGCGATCGTCCAGCTTGGCAGCACGGTGAGGTTGGGATGCAGGTCATCGAAATTGTCGACCATTTCCTCGACCGTCACGACCGCGCGCTTGGCCGCTAGGACCGCCTCCTTCTGGATGCCGATGATACCTTCGACCAGCACATTGCCCTTGCGGTCCGCCTTTTGCGCATGGATGAAGGTGACGTCCGGCCTTATCGCCGGGACGGCGGCCAGCGCCTCCCCGGTGAAGGGGCAGGTGACCGATCTAATGTTGGGGTTGACCGAAGCGAGGCCGGCGCCGCGATAGCCGCGGAACACCGCGCAGGGCAGGCCGGCGGCGCCCGCCTCATAGGCGTTGGCCATGCCGGCATGGCTGTGCTCCTCGACTTCGATGGCGCGCGGAAAGCCGTTCTCGATGGCATCGCGGGCGCGTCGCAACAGGCCGACGCCGGGATTGCCGACATAGGAAAAGACGATCTTCCTCGCCATGCCCATGCCGATCATCTGGTCATAGATCAGGTCGGGCGTCATGCGGATCAGCGTCAGGTCGCGAAAGCCCTGGCGGATCGCTTCATGCGCGGCGGCGGTGGGGATCAGATGGGTGAAGCCCTCGAAGGCGACGGTGTCGCCGTCGTGCAGGTTATCCGCGACCGCCTCTTTCAGCGGCAGGAACTTGACCATCTCCAGGCTCCGTGATTGAAAAGTTCGCATTGCGAACATATGTTTTATATGAGATACTTTTAGCTCCAAAGTTTGCCTGGAGTCAACGCTGGCCTGGAGAGGTTCGTGGAAGAGGAATCCATTTCACGCGACCATGTCGGCTCGCTGGAACGCGGCTTGGCGGTGATGGAAATCCTCGCGCGCCATCCGGCCGGCATGACGCTGACGGAGATGGCCGAGGAGGCGGATCTCACCCGCGCGGGGGCCCGCCGCTTCCTGCTGACATTGGTCGCGACGGGCTATGCGACCCAGTCCGGCCGGCTGTTCTCGCTGTCGCCGCGTCTCTTGACCGTCGCGCGGACCTGGCTCGGCGGCGCATCGCTCTGGACCTTCGCGGCGCCGGTCATGCGCGAGGTAGCGGGGAAATTCGGCGAGGCCTGCAACGCGGCAGTGCTGTCGGGCGAGGACGTCGTCTATGTCGCGCGCATCCCCGGACGGCGAATCCTGAGCGTCGCGCTCGATGTCGGCACGAGGTTGCCGGCCTATTGTACGTCGATGGGGCGCGTGCTGCTTTCCGGCCTGCCGGCGGATGAGTTGAAGGCCTTCCTCGCTGACGCGACCATCGAACGGCGCACGCCGAAGACGATCACCGGCCGCGCCGCGCTCGGCAAGGCCATTGACAGAGCGAGGGTCGATGGCTTCGCCATCGTCGACGAGGAGCTGGAGCTCGGCCTGCGCTCGATCGCTGTTCCGATCGTCGACCGCGCCGGCCGCACCGTGGCCGCCATCAATGTCTCGACGCAGTCGGCGCGTTTCTCGGTCGAGGCGATGGAGCGCGACATCTTGCCGGTGTTGCGGACGGCCAAGCAGCGGGTGGAGGAGTTCTTCTTCGTTTGAGCAGCAACGGCAACCGCCCGAAGTGAGCGCTGCCCGCTCATCCGCGACGATGGTTCTCCGACGATCGGTGAGTGCTCAATGTCTGCTTGAGCGTTCCGCCATATAACGGGCTGGCGAGACGCCGAGCGCCTTTCGAAACATTGTGACAAAGCTGCTGACGTTCTCGTACCCAAGGTCGCCAGCAACCTGTTTCACCGACGCGCCGCTCGCCAACCACTGCACCGAGAGGATAATGCTCAACTGCTGTCGCCAACGACCGAAGCTCATGCCGGTCTCGGCGGCGATTACGCGCTCGAGCGAGCGAACACTGAGTCCAGAACGTTTTGCCCACGATTCGAGAGTTCCGCGGTCAGCTGGATCCGTTATCATGTCCTGGAAGATCGAACGAAGCCGAGGATCGGTTGGCATTGGCAGGTGAAGGTTGCCGAGCGGCGCTGTCGAAACCTCATGCAGCAGCAAGGCCGCAACTCCCGATTCTACTCCGTCCGCCTCATGATCTGCTGGGAACTGCGCGCTTCGGACAATTAGCTCGCGCAACAGCGGACTGACGGTAATCGTGCAGCACGTCGTGGGCAGCTTCGCGCCTGCCGCCGGCTGGACGAAGGCCGCATAGCTGTCGATGTTCCCGGAGGCTGCGATCCGATGCACCATCCCGCCCGGAACCCAAAGCGCGCACTGCGGGGGCACGATCCAGATGCCGCCCTCGACTTCACAACGAAAGACGCCAGAGAGTCCCAAGAGCAGCTCCGACTTCCGGTGGGAGTGATGGTCCAGCTCTAAGCCCTCGGTGACCATCTCGACGCCGACCGTGACGACGTCTCGGCGCGCCTCTTCGACCGTGGGCATGAGCTCAGCCAAGTCATTCCATTGACGCAGGATCGGCAAAGGGTCGCGCTCCAGGAAATTGGCACAATATCAATACATATTGGCCAAGTTTCGCGTTTCCGTCAACCTTACCCTCAGATAATGTCCGACGCGGTGGCGATGGATGCTGAAGGGGACGCTGAGATGAACGAAATGCCGTGAGCCCGTGGGCTCATCGACACACCTCTAGCCTGCTTGAAAGCAGGCTCGTCCCAGGCTCGCTCATCGTCGCGGACAACACGACTTACTGCCCGGATTACGAAGCTTACGTTCGCGAACCAGCCAATGGCTACCTCTCGGTTCCGTTCGCCGACGACGTCGAGCGGATAGAAAGCATCGCAGTCGCAAACGGCTGCTTTTGATCCTGCCTAGACTAAACAAATAAAGCTTAGCTGAAAGATAAACATGACTTCAACTTCCGAAGAGACCACAGTTATCATTGTTGGAGCCGGTGTGTCCGGTCTGACGTTGGCGTCCTTCCTGCGGACCTCCGGCGTGGCCTGCGTTGTCCTGGAGCGGATCGATCGGGCCCGCGTCGAAGTCCGGCAGCGTGCCGGCGTCGTTGATGCACGCGCCGTGCGCATGTTCGAGCAATGGGGATTAGCGGACAAGCTCCTCGCCGGCCCGCTTGCCCAGACCATTGATTATCGCGTCAACGGCGTTGGTCGCATTTTCGAGACCATCGAAGACGACGGCAGCCCGGGTCGATTCTGCACCCAGCAAATGCTCGTCAATAACCTGTTGCGCGAACTGATCGATGTCATGGCGGGTGACATCCGCTTCAGCGTCACCGACGTGTCGATCCAAAATGACGAGGACCGGCGTCCACGGGTCAGCTATTCAGATGCCGCGGGCGCTCACGAGTTCGTCTGCGATTACATCATTGGGTGCGACGCCGAGCACGGTGTCAGCCGGGCATCGATCCCAGATGGTGTCTTGACGAAGTACAGCCATGACTTCGGTTATGCGTGGTTGGCGGCGCTCGTTGAGGCGCCTGTTACCGGCCATCCGATCATGGGCGTCAGCGACCACGGCTTTGTCGCGCAGCTTCCTCGCGGCCCCCACCGGAGCCGGTATTACCTGCAATGCGCGCTTAGCGATGGTCCGGCAGACTGGCCGGATACGCGGATCTGGGATGAAATCCGGCTGCGTCTCTGCGACAACACGATCGAAAATGCCGTGGTCCATGACAAGGACTTCGTACCTATGCGATCGGTGGTCTATGCGCCGATGCAATATCGGAATCTTTTCCTCGTCGGCGATGCCGCCCACCTCTTGCCGCCCACGGGCGCCAAGGGAATGAATCTGGCTCTATACGATGTGGATGTGCTCGCCCAGGCGCTGGTGCGTGCGGCGCGCGATCACGACAGAGCGGCGCTGGACGCCTACTCAAGCACGGTCCTGCCGCACATCTGGAAGTACCAGGAGTTCAGTGCCTGGATGACCGATACGATGCATGACGCTGGCGATCCAACGCAAAACGGTACGTTTCGCCAGATGGCCGCACGCGCTTGTCTCGATAACTTGTTCGACTCCCCGACCGCAGCTCGTTTGCACAGCGAATACCAGCGGGGGCTGAATTAATGCCAGCTATGACGAAGAAAGTGGCTCTGGTGATGGGCGGCGCGAGTGGCATCGGCCTGGCCATCGCCGAGCGGTTGGCGAAGGAGGGCGCCTTGGTCTTCCTGACCGGCCGTCGCGTTGTTGATGTCGAAGCCGCAGTCGCCCAAATTGGCCCCGCCGCGCGCAGTGTGGTGGCCGACGCGAGCAACCCCGCGGATATTGAACGGGTCATCGCGACAGTCGGGGCGCAGGGCGGTCAAATCGATGCGCTGGTCTACAACGCCGGCATCATGGAACCGGCGGACCTGGAAGAGAGCATACCGGAGCATTTCGACCGCCACTTCGCGGTGAACGTGCGCGGCGCCCTTCTCACCATGCGGGCAGCGGCGCCGCGCATGGCTGCCGGGGGCTCGGCGCTGTTCTTGGGGTCGGTCGCCGACGTCAAAGGGGCGACGCCCTATGGAACATATGCCGCAACCAAGGCGGCTCTGCGCTCCTATGTGCGCAGCTGGACTGGCGAACTCGCGCCGCGCGGCATACACGTGAACATCCTGAGCGCCGGCCCAACGGACACCGCCATGATGGCATCGATCCCAGACGAAATGCGCGACGGGATCGTCAGCCAGATACCGCTGGCCCGCATGGGCCGCGTGGAAGAAGCCGCGGCGGCGGCGTGGTTTCTACTCAGCGACGAAGCAAGCTTCATAACCGGCGCCGAGCTATACGTCGACGGCGGCATGGCTCAGGTGTGACGGGTGCGGGGCGAAGCAGCCGGCAACCGACGAGCGCCTGATGATCCGCCTTTGCCCCCGGATGAGTTGGCTGGCTTAGTTCTGCCCATGTAGGAAGAACTCGATCGGCACCACCAGTTCGAGACGGTCGCCAGGCACCTCTGCAGGCGGTTTGGGCAGGGGCTGGGCGCGCTGGATCAACGCCAAAGTCTCTTCGTCGAGGAGGTCATGGCCCGGAGGTCTGCTCGATCCTCGCCACGAGCACCTACCGCTGCGATCCATCGTGAAGCGAACATAGGATACGCCTTGCTGGCGGCGGTACTGTGCAAGAGCCGGATAACGCTTGAACTCCTCCAATCGGTCGAGAACGAGCTCCTACCACGTCGGCATCGCATTCGACAGCGAGGCAGAAGACGCCTGTGGCGCGGGAGCGGCCGGTACCGAGGACGACAGCGCGGGGAAAGCCGGCGGGGCGGTTGTGGCGGTCGCGGGCGGACGATCGACCGGCGGAGCCTCCTGCCGCTGCGCAACCTGACGACGTGGCACGATGCGGATCCTCGGGACAAGCCCGAGGATGAGGCGTTGGTCGTCGCCGATAAGCCCATACGCGATTGCCCCGGTATAGTGACCGGAAGAAGGACCTAGCCGTTGACGCGTCATTTCATATCCGCTAATGAACAGGATTATACAGGTTCATTGAACAGGTATCCATATGGCCCGTCGCGCTATGCAGCTCTCTCCCGGCACGGGCAAGCCCGAGCAGATCGCGACGGTTCTGGAGCATGAGATACGCTCCGGCCTGCTCGGCTTCGGCGACCGGCTGCAGAGCGAAAACGAGCTCGTGCAGCGCTTCTCGGTCAGCCGCAACACGGTCCGCAAGGGGCTTGAGGAACTGTCGAGCCGCGGGCTGATCACCACCAAGGTCGGCATCGGTTCCTTCGTCACCTTCGACGGCATGCCGGTCGACGACGCGATCGGCTGGTCGCGCGCGCTGGCCAATGCCGGCGCCAATGCCGAGACCCGCACCTTGCGGCTCGAGATCATCGAGGACGCGGAACTGGCGGCCAGGCTCGGCGTCGAGAGCCCATCCTTCATCGCCGTCGACCGCGCACGCACCAATGCCGATGACGGCCATGCCATCTCGATCGAGCGCAGCCGGCTGCCGCTGTCGCCCGAGTTGGAAGACATACCCCTGCGGGGCTTGCGCGAAGGCACGCTGCACCAGACGCTGCGTGGCGCAGGGCTCGTGCCCGACCATGGCGAGGAATGGGTCGACATCGAGATGCTGAGCGCTGCCGACGCCGCCATTCTCGCCTGCGCGCCCGGCACGCCGTTCCTGCGCACGCGCCGGCTGACGCGCGCCGCCGACGGGCGCGCCATCGAATTCGTCACCAGCCTGCTCAACCCCGCGCATTTCGCGCTGCATCTGGAGTTCTGAGCATGGCAGGGGATGCGATCGATCGGGCGATGGGCGCGCTGATCGGCGGGGCGCTGGGCGACGCGCTAGGCATGCCGACGCAGCTTCTGTCGCCGGGCCGCATCGCCGAGCTTTACGGCCATGTCGAGGATTTCGTCGCGCCCGCCGCCGATCACCCGGTGTCGAAAGGGCTGCCGGCCGGCGCGATCACCGACGACACCGAGCAGGCACTGCTGCTTGGCCACATTCTGGTCGAGTCCGGCGAGCGTTTCGACCATGCGCGCTGGGTGAACGCGCTGCTCGGCTGGGAACGCGACGTCAAGGCGCGCGGCAGCTACGACCTGCTCGGACCATCGACCAAGCGCGCCATCGACGCCATCAACAGCGGCGTGCCGGCCGAAGAGGCCGGGCGCGCTGGCGACACCAATGGCGCGGCGATGCGCATCGCGCCGGTCGGCATCATGATGCCGTCGGAGCCGCTTGGCGCGCTGGTCGCCAAGGTGGCCGAAACCTGCCGGGCCACGCACAACACATCCATCGCAATAGCTTCCGCCAGTGCCGTTGCCGCTGCAGTCAGCCTTGGCATTTCGGGCGGCGATTGGCGCGCCGCTTCCGGCCATGCGGTCGCGGCAGCAAGGCTTGGCGCTACGCTTGGCCATTGGGTCACCGGCGGCGACATCGCCGTGCGCATTGTCTGGGCGCAGGAGCTTGTCCGCGGCAAGGCGGAGAAGGAAGCCATCAAGCAGATCGTCGACCTGATCGGTACCGGCGTTGCCAGCCAGGAATCGGTGCCGGCCGCCTTCGCGGTGCTGGAGGTCGCGCAAGGCGACGCCTGGCGGGCTGCCGTGATCGCCGCCAATCTCGGCGGCGACACCGACACGATCGGGGCGATTGCCGCCGGCATGGCCGGCGCCTGCGCCGGTCTGTCGAAGCTGCCGCAGGACCGCATCGCCGAACTGCATGGCATCGACATCGCGGAGGTCTGCGCGCTGGCTGCGGATCTGGTCGCGGCCCGGACGGCCAAGACCGGTCCAGGCAAGGAGGATGCGGCGTGAGCGGTCGGCTCGTCCATGTCGGCAGCGCGGTGGTGGACTACGTCTACCGCATCGACGCGTTGCCGGCGGCCGGCACGGAAAAGACCGCGTCAGCTTACGCCCGCGTCGCCGGCGGCGGTTTCAACATGATGGTCGCCGCAAGCCGCACCGGCATGAAGGTGGTGTTTGGCGGCCAGCTCGGCACCGGGCCGGACGGAGACTTCCTGCGCGCCTCCTTCGCCGCCGAAGGCATCGAGACGCTGACGCCGCCGTCGACCTCGATGGACAGCGGCAATTGCGTGGCCATGATCAGCGGCGATGCGGAGCGCACTTTCGTCTCCTGGCCGGGCGCCGAGAGCCGGCTGACGTTCGACATGATGAAGCCGGTCCAAGTCCTTTCGGGCGACTGGGTTTTCACCTCGGGCTACACACTGAGCTATCCCGGCAGCCGCGATGCGCTTGTCGACTGGATCGAGGCGCTGCCGGCCGGCGTTCCTTTCGTCTTCGATCCGACGCCGGTGATCGCCGATATTCCGCGCCCGATCCTGGACAGGGTGCTGGCGCGCGCGACCTGGCTGAGCTGCAACACCAATGAGGCCGCCGAGATTGCCGGCGCCGGCGATGCGCAGACCGTCGCCCTCCGGTTGCTCGCCGAGCATTGCCCCAAAGCCGAGGGTGTCGTCATCCGCGCCGGCGCGCATGGCTGCCTGGTGCGCATGGCCGATGGCGGCACCCGCGCGGTGCCGGGTTTCGAGGTGGAAGCCGTCGACACCAACGGGGCCGGCGACACGCATATCGGCGCCTTCGTCAGTGGCCTTTCGCGCGGCATGTCCCCTCGCGAGGCGGCTCGCTACGCGAATGCCGCCGCCGCGCTTTCGGTCACCCGCCATGGCGGGTCCTCGGCGCCGACCGACATGGAGATCCAGGAGTTCCTGACCGAGCGCGGCGAAGCGATGACCGCGCCTGGCCGGGCGGAAGCGACTGCAACTTAACAAGCCCGTCAACCGGGCAAACAATGAGAGGAAAAGAACATGCGCATGCCCAGACTGACCGCTTTTCTGACGGCCACCGCCGTCTTCGTCTCCGCTTTCACGCTGGCAGCACAGGCCGCCGAGGAAGTGCATGTGCTCAACTGGAAAGGTTACGGCGCCGACGAGCCGTGGGCGGTCGCCAATTTCGAGAAGGCGACCGGCTTCAAGGTGGTCAATGACTTCTTCAACTCCGAACAGGAGATGCTGACCAAGATCCGCACCAATCCCGGCCTCTATGACGTCGTCATGATCAACGCCGCTTTCAACGACCAGGCGATGGCCGGCAAGCTGATCCAGCCGATCGACGTCTCGAAACTCTCCAACTATGCCGACATCGCCAAGGACAAGGCCGGCTCGCCGATGCTCAACCATGACGGCAAGGTCTATGGCGTGCCGTGGGTGTGGGGCCTGACGGCTCTGGCCATCAACGAAAAGTCCTTCGAAAAGCCGCCGACAAGCATCGCCGAAATGTGGGACCCGGCGCATAAGGGCCGCGTCATCATCCGCGACGACGCCGTCGAGGCGGTGCAGTTCGGCGCGATCGCGTCGGGTCAGAACATCAACGACATCAAGGATATGGACGCGGTCAAGGCGAAGCTCACCTCGCTGATGCCCCAAATCAAGACCTTCTGGAGCTCGGAGAACGACTGGAACCAGATGGTCGCCTCCAACCAGATCGACATCGGCACCTATTGGAGCGGCTCGGCCGACCGTGCCAAGACGCATTTCAAGCTGCCGGTCTCCCTCGTCATCCCGCAAGAGGGCGCCGTCGCCTGGCTCGACGCCTTCTCGATTCCCGTCGGCTCGAAAAACGTCGCCGGCGCCGAGGCCTTCATCAACTACATGATCGATCCGAAGTTCTACGTCGAATGGGTCACCAAGGTCGGCGCGCCGGTTTCGGCCAACACCAAGGCGGTCGACGCGCTGCCGGAGGATGCGTTCAACCGCAAGGTCATGGGCAGCCCGGATGTCGCCAAGCGCATCCAGTTCCAGGCGCCGGTCACCGACGAGCAGCGCGAGAAATATCTGGCGCTGTGGCAGGAGCTGAAGGTCAACGTGAAGTAATCGAGGTCTTTCGGGGAGGAGAGGCAGGATGGCTGACCAGCTTGCGATCGGTTCGCGCCGCGGACTGAAGCCGGCCCTGCCGCTTCTCCTACCCGCCTATCTGTGGCTGACGGTTGCGATCTTCCTGCCGCTGTCCGCCATGGTCTTCTTCTCCTTCATGACCGACCTGCCGCTGGCCGGAAAGGAATGGTCGTTCACGCTCGGCAACTACGCCGCCTTCTTCTCGCAGAGCCTCTACTCGACGCTGCTCTTCGCCTCCCTGCGGCTCGGCCTCGAGGTGACGCTGTGGTGCGTCGTCATCGGCTATCCGGCGGCCTATGTGCTGGCCAAGGTGCTGAAGGGGCGCGGCCGCGAGGCGATCTTCCTGCTCGTCATCCTGCCCTTCTGGTCGAACGGCCTTGTGCGCATCTTCTCCTGGGCGATGGTGCTGCGCGAAGGCGGCATCCTCGACACGGCGCTCAACGCCGTGCTGCCGTTCAAGATCAACATCGATCTGATGTATTCCTATCCGGCCGTCATCATCGGCCTGGTGCATTCCTATGTGCCCTACATGGTGCTCACCTGCTATCTCACGCTGCAGGCCATCGACGACTCGCTGCTCGAGGCGGGCCGCTCGCTCGGCGCGTCGCGGCGGCAGGTGTTGTGGCGCGTCATCATCCCGCTGTCGATGCCGGGGCTGATCGCGGGAGCGGCGCTGATCTTCGTGCCGGTGGTCGGCTCCTTCATGGAGCCGCGCATCCTCGGCGGCCGCACCGGCACCTTCTACGGCACCGTCATCGAGGACCAGTTCGTCGCCGTCTTCAACTGGCCGCTGGGCGCGGCACTTTCCTTCATCCTGCTCGCCGTCGTGCTGATCATCCTGGCGCTGGCCGCACCCGTCCTGCGGAGGGCTGCGTGATGGCAACGACGCGCATCCTCGAATGGCTCGGGCGCTTGTATATCGTGCTGCTGCTCGCCTTCCTCTATCTGCCGATCGTCATCATGGCGGCGATGTCGTTCAACGCTTCGCCCTTCTACCAATTGCCGTTCGAATGGACGACGGACTGGTATCAATCGCTGTGGCAGAACGATCAGCTGATCGCGGCGACCTGGAACAGCATCGAGATCGCGGTCATCACCACTTTGATCTCGACGGTGCTCGGCTCGATGGCCTCGCTGGCGCTCTACCGCTACGAGTTCCACGGCAAGAAAGTCCTGCAGGCGCTGCTCTTCCCGCCGATCGCCATTCCATGGCTGATCACCGGCACGGCGATGCTGATCTTCTTCTTCGGCGTCGGCATCGGCCGCGGGCTGGTGGCCATCCTGCTCGGCCATGTCGCGCTGGCGCTGCCTTATGTCATTGTCGTCGTCTCGGCCCGGCTGCAGACCTTCGCGCCGGAGCTGGAGGAGGCGGCGCGCTCGCTCGGCGCCAATCAGTGGCAGGTGACCATGCGCGTGACCTTGCCCTGGATCATGCCGGGCGTGATCGCCGGCGGGCTGTTCGCCTTCGCCGTCTCCTTCGACCAGTTCGTGGTTTCATATTTCCTGTCGACGCCTGGCCAGACGACGCTGCCGGTCGAAATCTATGCCGCGATCCGCAAGGGTTTTACCCCCGAGATCAACGCGGTCTCGACCATCATCATCGTCGTGTCGATGGCGCTGATGCTGCTCACGGCGCGCTTCTTCAAATTCGGCGGAGAGAAATAATGGCTGGCGTCCAGGTCGCGAATGTCTCCCGCAGTTTTGGCGCGCACAAGGCGCTGGACGATGTCTCGATCGATTTCGCCGATGGCGGCTTCTATGCGCTGCTCGGACCGTCCGGCAGCGGCAAGACCACGCTGCTGCGCCAGATCGCCGGCTTCGATTTTCCCGATTCCGGCCGCATCGCCATCGGTGGCGAAAGCGTCGAGCGGGTGCCGGTCGAGAAGCGCCGCATCGGCATGGTGTTCCAGAACTATGCGCTGTTCCCGAATATGAGCGTCGCCGACAATGTCGCGTTCGGCCTCTCGGTGCGCGGCGAGCCGAAGGCGACGATCGCTAAGGAAGTGCAGCGCGCGCTCGATCTCGTGCAGCTCGGCAAGCTCGGCGGGCGCAAGCCGCACCAACTCTCCGGCGGCCAGCGCCAACGCGTGGCGCTGGCGCGGGCCATCGTCACCAAGCCGCGCGTGCTCCTGCTCGACGAGCCGCTCGGCGCGCTCGACAAGGCGCTGCGCGTCGACATGCAGATCGAGCTGAAGCGCATTCAGCGCGAGATCGGCATCACCACCATCTTCGTCACCCACGACCAGGAAGAGGCGCTGACGATGAGCGACCGCATCGGCATATTGCGTGACGGCCGGCTGGTGCAGGAAGGACCGCCGGAAGAGATCTACGACAGGCCGCAAAGCGAGTTCGCCGCGACCTTCCTCGGCGACGCCAACATCTTTCGCGGCAATGCCACCGGCTCCGGGATCAAGCTGCCCGACGGCACGACGATCGCGGCTTCGACAGGCGCCTCGGTGCCGGCCGGCGCCAAGGCGAGCTGCGCGGTCCGGCCGGAACGCATCCGGATTTCGACCGGTGCGGCAAAGCCCGATCCAGTCGGTGCCAACATGCTCACTGGGCAGGTCTCGAAGCGCATCTTCGCCGGCAACAACAGCACCTATTTCGTCGACCGCGATGGCCAGACGCTGAAGGTGATCGTCCAGAACACCGGCGCCGAAAGGTTGGCTGAAGGTCAGCCGGTCGTGCTTAGCTGGTCGCCGGACAGCGCGGTGCTGATCGCGGCCGCTTGATAGCGCTGATGGGAAATGATGGCGCTGGCCTTGGCTGACGCCCGGACCATCGCGTTATATCCAGTCCTCGATGGGAGGAATGGATGGCGAGCACGGGTTTCGAGCCGGACGTAAAGGTCCGGGTCAAGGACTACCGGATCGGCTGCATCGGCGCCGGCATGATCATGGCCGAATGCCATCTCGCCGCCTATGCGCAGGCCGGCTTTCCGGTGGTGGCGATCGCTTCCCGGACCAAGGCGAATGCCGCGAAGGTGGCGGATCGCTGGCATATCCCGACCGTCCACGACACGCCGGAGCAATTGATCGAGGACAGCCAAGTCGAGATCGTCGACCTCGCTTTTCCTCCCGACCAGCAGCCGGCGCTGATCCGCCATGCGCTCAAGCAGCCGCATATCAAGGCGATCCTGGCGCAGAAGCCGCTGGCGCTTTCGGTCGAGGAAGCGGTGAGGCTGCGCGACGAGGCGGCTGCCTCCGGCAAGATCCTCTCTGTCAACCAGAACATGCGCTACGACCAGTCGATGCGCGTTCTGAAGCAGATCATCGACAGCGGCGCGCTTGGCGAGATCGTCTTTGCCGAGATCGACATGCACGCGATCCCGCATTGGCAGACCTTCCTGGCCGGTTACGACCGGCTGACGCTCGCCAATATGAGCGTGCATCATCTCGACGTGCTGCGTTTCCTGTTTGGCGATCCGGACGAGATCACCACGCTGACGCGCAAGGACCCGCGCACGAAATTCGACCATTCCGACGGGATCACGGTGTCGACGTTGCGCTTTCCTTCCGGCGTGCTCGCTGTATCGCTGGAGGATGTCTGGTCCGGTCCGCGCCAGGAAGGCTACGACGACGACCAGCACATCGCCTGGCGCGTCGACGGCACCAAGGGCGTTGCCAAGGGCACGATCGGCTGGCCGAAGGTCGTCGCCTCGACGCTGACCTATGCCTCGACCGAGACGACGGGCGGGAAATGGGTCAGCCCAAGCTGGGAGACGATGTGGTTCCCGCACGCCTTCATTGGCGTCATGGAGCAACTGAAATATGCCTTGAAGACCGGCACGTCGCCGGCGCTGTCGGTTGCCGACAACGTCAGAACCATGGCGCTGGTCGAGGCCGGCTACCGGTCCATGG
Source organism: Mesorhizobium sp. M2A.F.Ca.ET.046.03.2.1 (assembly GCF_003952425.1). Classification (NCBI taxonomy): domain Bacteria; kingdom Pseudomonadati; phylum Pseudomonadota; class Alphaproteobacteria; order Hyphomicrobiales; family Phyllobacteriaceae; genus Mesorhizobium; species Mesorhizobium sp. M2A.F.Ca.ET.046.03.2.1. The sequence goes on from NZ_CP034449.1 coordinate 5,412,825, forward strand.
CCGAGGGCCGTACCGTCAAGCTGTCCGAAATCCGCGTCGACTGAGGCAGTCGAAAGACGCGGCAACTGAATCGCTTACCCGGAGGACTTCACCTCATGATGCAGGCAGGTATCTTCACAGGCTATTTTCCCTACGAGTTGGAGGAATCGGCAAGGCGCATCCGGGCGCTCGGTTTCAACACCGTGCAGCTCGACCTGCATTTCAAGGATATCGACCTGTCGGCCGGGCAGATCACCAAGGACAAGGCGAGGACGGTGCGCGACACGTTTCGCGACCATAACCTGCCGGTCTGCTGCGTGTCCGGCTACACCAACATCATCCATCCGGAGAAGGGAGAACGGGAAAGGCGGCTTGCCTATCTCAAGGAGATCATCCGCAACGCGCGCGACTTCGGTTCTCCCTATGTGATTTCCGAGACCGGCACCTACAACACCGAGTCCGACTGGGTGCATCACCCCAGGAACAAGACCGAAGAAGGCTTCGAGGAATGCCGCAAGGTGATCTCCGACCTCGCCCGGACGGCTTACGACCACGGCGCGGTGTTCCTGCTCGAGACCTATGTCAACAATGTCGTCGGCTCGGTCGAGGAGACGGTGAAAATGTTCGCGCAGGTCGATCATCCCGGACTTGGCCTGCTGATGGATCCGACCAACTATTTCGAGGCGCACAACATCGACCGCATGGACCAGGTGCTGAACCAGGTGTTCAACACGCTGACCGACAAGATCAAAATCGCGCATGCCAAGGACGTGAAGCGTTCGGGCGGCGACAAGAGCGAAAAGCATGCCGATATTGGCGACGCGGACGCGCATGAGGGACTGACCTTCCGCGGCGTCGGCGAGATCGAGCTACCGGCGCCGGGGCTGGGCGCGCTGAACTACGATCTCTATCTCAAGCGGCTCAGCGAGAAGCATCCGAACATCCCGGTGATCATCGAGCATCTGACCGAGGATGACGTGCCGCGCGCCAAGACATTCCTCGACGGCAAATTCCGTGCGAACGGGCTTTGATTGCGGGGAGGGACGATGACGACGGCCTCCAGCACCAAGCGCGACTACAGCCTTGTCGGCGAAAGCACGCGCCGGGCGATCGAGACCGGGCTCGCCTCGGCCGAGTGGTACCACACGGATGTACCGCGCAAGACCATGAAGGAATTGATGCAGCGCTCGGACGGGCCGGCGATCCGCGATACCATCATCTGGATCGCCGCGATCCTGGGCTCGGCAGTCGGCATCGTCTGGTTCTGGGGCACGTGGTGGGTCGTGCCGTTCCTGTTCGTCTATGGCGTGCTCTACGGCTCGTCGAGCGACTCGCGCTGGCACGAATGCGGCCACGGCACCGCCTTCCGCACGCGCTGGATGAACGATGTCGTCTACCACATCGCTTCCTTCATGCTGATGCGCAATCCGGTGCAGTGGCGCTGGAGCCATGCGCGCCATCACACCGACACCATCATCGTCGGCCGCGATGCCGAGATCGCGGTGATGCGGCCGCCGGACCTCATCAAGGCGGCTTTGGCCTTCACCGGCATCCTCGACTTCCGCTATTCGCTGCCGACGCTGGTGCGCCAAGCCTTCGGCATATTGTCGGGGGACGAGAAGAGCTACATCCCGCAGATGGAGCAGCACAAAGCGGTGATCGCGGCGCGCTGGCACATGGTGGTTTACGCAGCGACGATCGCTGTCGCGATCGCGCTTGGATCATGGATACCGCTGGTGCTGATCGGTCTGCCGCGCCTCTACGGCACCTGGCACATGGTGCTGACGGGGCTGTTGCAGCATATTGGGCTCGCCGACAACGTCACCGACCATCGGCTCAACACGCGCACGGTTTACATGAACCCAGTCAGCCGGTTCATCTACTGGAACATGAACTATCATGTCGAGCACCACATGTTCCCGATGGTGCCCTACCACGCGCTGCCGAAGCTGCATGAGCTGATCAAGCATGATCTGCCGGTGGCGAACCCATCGATGTGGCACGCCTATCGCGAGGTCTGGCCGGTGCTGCTCCGGCAGCTGAAATATGAGGATTTTTACCTCAAGCGCGAATTGCCGCCGACGGCGAAGCCCTACCGCGGCAAGTTCCATGATCTCGACATAACGGCCGCGGCCGCCGAATAGGCGCTACGGCAATTCGGAGATATACGATGGCGGAGTGGGTCGAAGCATGTGCTGTGGACGACGTGGACGAGGAGGATGTGATCCGCTTCGACCATGGCGGCCGCAGCTTCGCGATCTACCGCTCGCCGGAGGACGAGTTCTTTGCCACCGACGGGTTCTGTACGCATGAGAAGGCGCATCTCGCCGACGGGCTGGTGATGGACGACATCATCGAATGCCCCAAGCATAACGGCCGCTTCAACTACAAGACCGGCCAGGCCAAAGGGGCGCCGGTCTGCGTCAACCTCAAGACCTATCCCGTCAAGGTCGAGGCCGGTAAGGTGATGATCGATATCGGCTGACAGCAAATCGCCGCAACACATAGAGGGAACCGAAGTCCGATGAGCCGAAAGAGACCGACCGTCGCCGATCTGCGCGCGATAAAGGGCAGGCGGCAATTGACCATGCTGCGCGTTCTGACGCTGGAAGAGGCCGAGGCCGCCGAGCTGGCAGGGGTGGACATCGTCTCGGTGACGCCGGAACTGGTGCTCAATCCGCAATATCGCGATGCGGCGCCCAGCCTCTTCACCATGCCCGGCGAGAACTTCTTCGAGATCGGCACGGCCGACGATTTCCTGCGTTGGGCTTTCAGGCTCTACAAGGCCGGCGCCGACGCCGTCTATTGCAGCGCCGGCTACGCCACGATCAAGCGCATGGCCGACGACGCCATCCCCGTCATCGGCCATGTCGGCCTCATTCCCTCCCGCGCGACCTGGACCGGCGGCTTCAAGGCTGTCGGCAAGACCGGCGATACGGCCATGCAGGTGTTCGAGGCGGTGAAGCAGCTGGAAGCCGCCGGCGCCATCGGCGCCGAGATCGAGGTCGTGCCGGTGGAGGTGGCGAGGGCGATCTCCGAGCGTACTTCGCTGATCATGCTGTCGATGGGCGCGGGCACCGGCTGCGACGCGCAATATCTGTTTGCCGAGGATATCCTCGGCGCCAATCGCGGTCACATGCCGCGCCACTCGAAAGTCTATCGCAACTTCGCCGCCGAATATGACCGGCTGCAGCAGGAGCGCATCGCGGCGTTTTCCGAATATGTCGCCGACGTCAACAGCGGCGCCTATCCGGAAGACAGGCACATCGTGCATATGGATCCGGACGAGCTCACCCTTTTCATGAAGAAGGTTGAGGCAAAACCCTGAACGGGCGGCGATAGGTGCTGCTTTAAGTTTCCAATTCTAAGCATGTCTTTATCGCGAAACCGGGCGCACTTGTCGGGAGACATGCTTTAGGCTCGCCACGTTCCGTCGGCGAGCGCAGCGTAGAGTGTGTTGGCACTGGTCCCCAGCGACCGGTCTTCCTTGAGCGTCGCGACATGAGAGCGGACCGCTGCGTGGATCACTCCGGTTGCCGGCGCCAGCACAAACCCTTCGCGCAGATCCACGGCCTGGGCCGCCGCCATCAGCTCCAAGGCGATCAGACGCCGCCACAGCACGATCATCTCGGCACATTTGGCGATGGTGAGCGGTGTCTGGGTGGCGTGATCCTCGACGCCCTCTGACACCGGCAGGAAGTCGAGCATTGCTGGATTGGCCTTCTGGCGGATGCCGGCGAGGATTGCCGTGACCGTTTTCTGCAACGGCACGAAGCCGGCTGATGCGCCGCCGATCGGCGACAGATATTTTGGCAGGCCGTGGCGGCTGGAGCCGGTGAGCTGGATGAAACGGGCGGCGCAGGCTGCCGCGCATTGCGCAATCGCTAGGCCAAGCGTCTCGAAAGCGAGCGCCAGCGACGAGGTATGGAAATTGCCGGTCGACAGCACGAGCGCGTCCTCCGCAAGCACCAGCGGGTTGTCGGCGGCCGCGTTCAACTCGATCTCGACCGCCAGCCTGGCGTGATCGATCGCCTGGATCAGCGCGCCGTGAATCGAGGGCATACAGCGGATCGAGAGCGGATCCTGAATGGTGGTCGGCGCCGGTTCATGGTCGCGCGCGAGCAGCTCGCGCAGCGTCTTTGCGGCCAGCGCCTGGCATGCCGCAGGGCGGGCCACATGCAGGCGCGGGTCCAGAATGGTGCGGTTCGCGCCGAGCGCCTCCATGGTCAGCGCGCCGGCCTGTTGCTGCTGTTCCATCGCCGACAGGACGTCGACAAGCGCCAGCGCGCCGGCGCCAGCCGAGACCGCCGAGGCATTGATCAGCGATAGACCGTCCTTCGGCGCCAGACTGACCGGCGCCAGACGCGCCATCATCAGCGCCTTGGCAGAGGGCATGCGACGGCTCTGGTAGTTGGCGTCGCCTTCACCGATCAGCGTGTGCGCGATCGCCGTCATCATCACCAGGTCACCGGCGCCGATCGAGCCCAGCGACGGCATGACCGGATGGACGCCGGCATTGAGGGCTTCGACGAGTGCCGTGAATACATGCTGCGAGAGACCGGAGCCACCGGCCGAAAGCATGGCGATGCGAGCAAACATCACCGCTCGCACGGTCTGTATCGGCAAAGCTTCCCCGACTGCGGCGCCACGCCCGTCGAGAAGCTGACGCTGGAAGGCACTGGCATCACCTTCCACCGCTGTGCCGAGATTGGCGCCGAGCCCGGTGTTCAGACCATAGATCTGCTGCCCGCCGGCCGCGGCCTCGTCGAGGACTTTCCGCGCCTTGCCGAGCTTCTCGATGACCAGCGGCGTGACTTCGACCTTGTCGGAATTGCGCGCGACGGCGGCAACATCCTCGATGCTGACGCCGGCGCCGGTGAGAACGAGCGGGCTCATGCGAAGCGCAGCCTCTGGCCGATGCCGTTTTCGCCGGCCTTGGCGAGCATCGCTTTGCCGAGCGCGATGTCGGAGAGCGAGAGGCCGCGATGCCAGAACAGGATCGTCTCGCCATCGCTTTGCCGGCCCGGCTTCAGGCCGGCCGCGATCTGGCCGAGTTCGGCGTGCAAAGTCGCCTCGCTCAGCCGTCCCGTCTCGACATGGGCGCGCAACGAGCCGAACTTGCCGCCCTTGCACTGGCCCCAGTCGTCGACGACGATCTTCTGCATGATGTCGGTCAGCGACAGCTCGACCGCGCTCATCGTGCCATAGGGCACGACCAGCGCGCCGCGCTTGATCCATTCGGTCTTGAGCAGCGGCTGCGGCTCCGGCAGCCGCGAGGCCTCGACGACGATGTCGGCGCCTTCGACGCAGCTTTTCCAGTTGGCCACCGCCAGCACCGGCTTGCCGAGGTCGGCGGCGAGCTTCGCGGCGAAGGCGTCACGGCTTTCGGGCCGGCGCGAATGGACGCGGATCTCGTCGAAGTCGAAGAGGTGGTCGAGCAGCCGTACGTTCCAATAGGCGGTGCCGCGCGCGCCGACATGGGCGAGCACCTTGGACGACTTCTTCGCCAGATGCTTGGCGCCGATGGCGGTGACCGCGCCCGTGCGCATGTCGGTGATGACGGTGGCGTCGAGGATGGCGCGCGGCGTACCGGTGCGCGGATCGAAAAGATTGAGGATGCCGAATTCCGACGGCAGGCCGTGCATGTAATTGTCGACATAGTCGCCGACGATCTTCACGCCGGCGGCGTCGAGCGGCGCCACATAGCCGCGCAGCACGTTGAAGTGGCCGTGGAAGGAGGGATCCGGCTCGAGATGGACGCGCGGCTCGATAACGATCTGGCCCTTGCCCTGCGCGACGAGCCCGGCCTCGACGGCGCCAATGATCTCGGCGTCGGTCATGGCAAGCGCTTCGATGTCGAGAGCGTTGAGGTAGTCGATGTAGATAGGCTTCATGCGTTTCCCTCGGCCGGCCCGCGCTCTTCCATAACAGGCGGAGAGGCGACACGAAAGTTTGTTGGATAAGCTCTGGACTGGACGGGGCTTATGCTGTTCAACCAGCGCGTCATGACCAGCATCCCCGACAACGCAGCCGTGTCCCCGTCCGGAGATTCCGCAGGCCAGGCGCGTCGTGTCGCGCTGATCGTGGCGGTCGCCTTCTTCATGCAGCTGCTCGATTCGACGATCATCTCGACGTCGCTGCCGCAGATGGGCCATTCCTTCGGCGTGCCGGCGGTGGCGATGAGCATCGGCATCACCGCCTATATGCTGACCATGGCGGTGTTCGTGCCGCTGTCGGCCTGGCTTGCCGACCGTTTTGGCGCGCGCAATATTTTCCTCCTGGCGATCGCGCTGTTCACGCTGGCTTCGGTTGCCTGTGGCTTTTCGCAGAGCCTGACGGAGTTCGTCGCCGCTCGCATCGTGCAGGGCCTGGGCAGCGCGCTGATGACGCCGGTTGGCCGCATCCTGGTGCTGCGCAACGCCGAGAAATCCGAGCTGATCGCCGCGACGGCGTTGATCACCTGGCCGGCTTTGTTCGCGCCGGTGGTCGGGCCGGTGCTTGGCGGCTTCATCACCACCTATCTCTCCTGGCATTGGAATTTCTTCATCAACGCGCCGCTGGGGCTGGCCGGGCTTGCGCTGGTTGCCCGCTTCGTGCCGGGCGACCGCGATTCCGAGGCGAAGCCATTCGATTGGCCTGGCTTTTTCCTCACCTCGCTCGGCCTTGCGGTGATGCTTTACGGGCTCGAACGCCTGGCGCATCCCGAGGACGGCCTGCTGCCGACGATAGGCTCCATCGGCATCGGCATCGTGATCGGCTGGTTCGCCGTTCGCCATCTCTTGCTGGCCCGCCATCCGCTGCTCGACCTTTCGGCCTTCAAGGTGCTGACCTTCGCGATCTCAACGCTTGCCGCGGGCACCGTCTTCCGTGTCGCGATCAACGCCACGCCATTCCTTTTGCCGCTGCTGTTTCAGGTCGGCTTCGGTCTGCGTCCGGTCGATGCCGGCCTGTTGGTGCTGGCCTATTTCCTCGGCAATCTCGGCATGAAGACGGTCACGACGCCGACGCTCAGGCGCTTCGGCTTCCGCACCGTGATGGTGGTGAACGGGGCGATCGCATCGCTGGCGATGATGGCTTGCGGCGCGATCTCGCCGCAGACGCCGCAGGTGCTGGTGGCGGCGCTGATGCTGGTCGCCGGTCTTACGCGCTCAATGCAGTTCACGGCGCTGAACACGCTGGCCTTCGCCGATATCGGCGCGCCGCAGCGAAGCTCGGCGGCGACGCTCTCGAGCATGCTGCAGCAGATCTCGATGCTGTTCGGCGTGGCGATCGCGGCGGCGATCCTCAACTTGTCGCAGATCTTCAGGGGCGAAGCCTTGCCCGACCTCGTCGACTTCAGAATCACCTTCGTCGCGATCGGCCTGCTTGGTCTTGCCGCGGCGACGCGTTTCCTGGTGCTGCCGGCGAATGCCGGCGCCGAGGTTTCGGGGCATTCGACGAACAATTGAGGTCGGGCCGGGGGGATTTCGCGGACTCAAATTCCGCCGGCCGCGTCGCCCTCGAACGGGTTCTTCCGCGAGCCGCGTGATCGGGGCAACGAGCCGCCAAAAAGCCCAAGAGTTTCCGCCTATTGCGCCAGTTACGGCAATCGATGCGTCCACTCGGAAAATAGTCGGAGAGGCGCGGTCCTTGAACGCGGATTCATTTGACGAGCCGCTGTCGGGCCGATTAGCTTTCGTGCGGGATGGCGGCTTGCAGGGCCTTGCCATCGGGGCGAAAGACAAAGCGATGAACGCGATCGGCTGGCCGAACTGGAGGCGCCTTAATCAGGAAGGCATTGTCTTTGCCATCGCCATCCTTCTGTTCGCTGCTGCAGCGCTCAGTTTGCCCGGGTTCCTGACCGCCGACAATCTGGTGGCAATCGTACGGTCGGTGTCCGTGCTCGGCATCCTTGCGCTCGGCATGGCGGTCGTCATCATCGGCCGCGGCATCGATTTGTCGGCGGTGGCGATCATGGCGATGTCGGTCGCCTGGTATCTGCAACTGCTCAACACCGGCACCTCGGATGGGCTCGCCTTCGCCTATGTGCTGGCGGGCGTTTTAGCCATCGGCCTGCTCAACGGCTTTCTGGTCGCCTATGCGGACGTTCCGGCGATCTTCGTCACTTTGGCTACCGGCTCCTTCGTGTTCGGCTATGTGCGCTCGCAACTGATCACGCAGGATGCCGTTCCGGTGCCGCAAGGCCATTGGGTGGAGCTGCTCGGCGGCGTGCGCTTCCTCGACATACCGGTCGAGGTCTTCGTCTTTGCCGGACTGGCGTTCCTGGTCTTCCTGTTCCTGCGCTACACCAAATGGGGCCGCTTCATCTATTTCGCCGGCGACAACCCGGTCGCGGCGCGCAACATCGGCATTCCGGTGCGCCCCATGCTGGTGCTGCGCTACGCGCTTTCGGCGGTGGTGGCGCTGATCGCCGGCCTGCTCACAGCGGCCAGCCTGCATTCAATCAACACGCGCGTCGTCAATTCGACCCTGCTCTACGACATCGTGCTGGTGGCGGTGATCGGCGGCATCGGCCTGTCCGGCGGCAGGGGCGGGGTGCGCAACGTGCTGGTGGGGGCGGCGCTGATCGGCATCCTGCTCAACGCCATGACCATCATCGACATTCCGCTGCTCTACCAGAACCTGATCAAGGCGGCGATCCTGCTCGGAGCCATCATCGTCGATGGCATCATCAACCCGCGCGACGAGCAGACCGCGCAACAGGGCGATATTTAGAGCAGATGGGCCAGCCCATCCTGCTCTGGGGTACCCGGAGCGATCGTGACGATCGCCCGGCAATGAAAACCGAACCAGAGGTGTGACATGAGACTACTTAGAACATTGATGGCCGCCGCCACGGCGCTCGCCGTTACCGCCTTCGCGGCGCCGAGCTTCGCCGCCGACGATCCAGGTCCCGCCGCCTATGCCAAGGCGCTCAACGGCAAGCGCGTCATGCTGGTGCCGCTGGCGATGGGTTTCGACCTGGCGCAAGGCTGGGCGCATTACCTGAAGAAGGAAGTCGAGGCCTGGGGTGGCACCTTCGAGACCCGCGATCCGAACTGGGTGGTCGATGCCGGCGCGCAGGCGATCACCGACGCCATCGCTTCCGACACAAGGCCGGATGTTCTGATCATCCACGCGCCGGACCTCAACTCCTATTCGAAGCTGATGAAGAAGGCGCAGGCCGCCGGCACCTATGTGATCCTGGTCGACAATCCGGCCAACTTCCCGGCCGATGCCTTCGTCGGCAGCGACTGGGACAAGCTCGGCCAGCTCGAAGCGGAAGCGGCCATCAAGGGCTGCGGCGAGAATTCGTCCAAGAAGATCGGTCTTGTGCAGGGCGACCAGGCGAACTCGTCCAGCCTCTACCAGTATGCCGGCATCATGAAGGTGCTGGAGAAGCATCCCGACTTCCAGGTCGTCGCCAAGCCGGATTCCAATTGGGACGCGACCACCTCGCGCAACGTGACGACGACGATGCTGCAGCAGCACCCCGACATCTGCTCGATCATCGACTTCTGGGACGGCGACGCCACCGGCGCCTCGGCTGCGATCCGCGACGCCAAGCTCGACGGCAAGGTGTTCCTGGTCACCACCGGCGGCGGCGAGAAGGCAGCCGATTGCGACAAGCTGAACGACGGCACCTATGGCGCCGTGGTGATGACCGATCTTGCCCGCCAGTCGGGCGACATGAACGCCATCATCAAGTTCCTGCTGCAGAGCGGCCAGCCGGCCGGCACCTCGCACACCTATATCTACACGCTAGAGAAGGCGACGACCAAGGCGGATCTCAAGCCCGACAGCTGTTGGGACCTGAAGGCGCTGCAGGCCGAAGCCGCGGCGAAATAAGGCGCGCCGCCCGAACGCATCCACGAGGTGGTCGGATCGTTCCGGCCACCTCTTTTCCCGTTGATGACAGCAGCCGCCGATGACTTTTCGTGAACGCCTCCAGGCCTGGCGCTACAATCTCGTGCCCGACCATCTGGTCGGGGAGATCCTGACCAAGCGCTGGACCGACAACGCCATACCTTTCCTGGCGCTGGTGGCGACGCTCGGCGTGTTCGGCTCGATCATTCCGGGTTTCTTCAAGCTCACTTCGCTGCAGGAATCGACGCGCCAGCTCGGCGAGTTCTCGTTGGTGGTCATCGGCATGACGGTGGTGATGCTGGGCGGCGGCATCGACCTCTCGGTCGGCTCGATCTTCGCGCTGTCCTGCTTTTCCGCCGTCTATGTCTTCTTCATCCTCGAGCAGTCGATCTGGCTGGCCCTGGCCGCGGCGCTCGCCACCGGGCTCATCTTCGGCGCCATCAACGGCTACCTCGTAGGGTATCTCAGGCTGCGCGCCTTTCTCACCACGCTGGTCACCTTCATCTTCGGGCGGGCGCTGTTCGACATATTGGTCAGCACCTATGCCGCCGATGTGCAGCTTTCCCAGGCCTCGTCCGACGTGCTCGATTTCATCGGCGACGGGACATTCTGGGGCCTGTCGATTTCGGTCTGGCTGGCCGTCATCCTCGCCATCGTCACGCATATCGCGCTGACGCGCTCGCGGCCGGGTTGGCACGTGCTGGCGGTGGGCGGCTCGCGGCGCTCGGCGCACAATGCCGGCATCCGCGTGCGCCGCACCGTCTTCATGACCTATGTCTTTTCCGGCTTCTGCTCATCGATCGGCGGGTTCCTCATCGCCTGCCGTCTGAGCGGGGCGGGCCCGGGCACCGGCCTCAACCTGGAAATCATGGCGCTGACGGCGGCGGTGGTCGGGGGCGTAAGCCTCGGCGGCGGGCGAGGCTCTGTGGTCAAGGGCCTGATGGGCGCCATCATCGTGCTCACCATGACCAACGGCCTGATCCGGCTCGGCTACGGCACCGGCACCAACCAGATGGTGCTCGGCATCCTGCTCGCGGTCGCCGTCACCATCGACATCCGCTGGCTGAAGAACCGACACAAGGTGCTGAACGAGGTCTATGTCGCGCCGGTCTATCTCAAGATGGGCGAGACGCAATCGGCCGCGCCCGGCTCCGGCACGCCCTACGAGCTCGACAACCGGCTGTCGGCAGCGGACCATATCGGGCTCGGCGAGCTGGAGGGACCGGAAGATGTTATCCTCGATCGTGACGACCATCTCTATTGCGGCACACGCCACGGCGAGATCGTTCGCTTCTTCGCGCCGGACTATGTGAAGTCGGAAGTGTTTGCCCATATCGGCGGCTTTCCGCTGGGCCTTGCTTTCGACAAGCAAGGCAATCTGATCAGCTGCGTCGGCGCCATGGGGCTCTATTCGGTCTCGCCGGAGCGCGAGGTGAAGCGCCTTTCGGCCGAAACGTCGCGCTCCTGGACCTCGATCGTCGATGATGCGCGCCTGCGCGACCCGAACGACTGCGACATCGCGCCGGACGGCCGCATCTATTTCACGGATTCCACCAAGCGCTATGACGCGCATGACTGGGCGCTGGACTCGATCGAGAACCGCGCCACCGGACGCCTGCTGGTCTATGATCCGAAGGACGGCTCGACGAAGACGCTGCTCGACGGTTATCGCTACACCAACGGGGTCTGCATGGCGCATGACGGCAAGTCGCTGTTCTTCGCCGAAAGCTGGGCCTGCCGCGTGCATCGCTACTGGCTGGAAGGGCCGAAGGCCGGCACCGCCGAATGCGTCATCCGCGACATGCCAGGCTATCCCGATAACATCAATCGCGCGTCGGACGGCAATTACTGGATGGCCTGGCTCGGCATGCGCACGCCGAGCTTCGACCTGTCGCTACGCCACCCAGATATGCGCAAGCGCATGACGCGGCGCCTGCCGCAGGACGAATGGCTGTTTCCCAACATCAACACCGGCGGCGTGGTGAAGTTCAACGAGAAGGGCGGCATCGTTGAGACGCTCGGCGATCTTTCCGGCAACGCGCATCCGATGGTGACGTCGATGCGCGAGCACAAGGGCTATCTGTTCGTCGGCGGCATCCTCAACAACCGCATTGGCCGCTACAAGATTTCGGGCGCCGACCCGAACTGGACCAGCCCCGCTTCCTATTGGGGAGCAAGACCATGATCCTCGATCCGATCCTGGATGTCTTTCGCGGCAGGGCGGTCACCATTCCGCCACTCGACGGCGCCTTCCGCCCCAACACGCGGCTGGATGACCTGCCTGCCTTCGCCGAATTGAGCGAGCCGGACAATCTGCTGTCGGCGGTCGGCCGGCTGCTCGTCTCCAGCGGCAATGCCGTCCTTGCGATCGCGGCCGGTGCCGAGGCTGTCGTGGTCGAGACATTTCAGTCGCCAGTCACCGCGCTGGCACTGTCGCCAGAGGGGGACCTGACTGCCGGATTGGAAAACGGCAAGCTGCTGATTGCCGGCAAGGAGGTTTCGCTGCCGGCCGAATTAAGGTGCATCACCGCGCTTGCCTATGCCGATGACGGCACGCTGTGGCTGGCCAATGGTTCGGCCCAGCACCTGCCTTCGCAATGGGCGGCCGACCTGATGAAGAAGGGCGCGTCCGGCTCGCTGTGGCGGCGCGGGGCAGGGGGCATCAGTTTCCAGAGGATCGCCGGTGACATCGCCTTTCCTTATGGGCTGCATCCGATCGGCGCCGACGTGCTGGTGAGCGAAAGCTGGCGTCACCAGCTTGTTCGCTTCGACGGATCGAACGGCAACCGCTCGACGGTGCTGACGCATCTGCCCGGCTATCCCGCGCGGCTTTCGCCGGCCGGCGATGGTGGCGCCTGGCTGACGCTGTTTGCGCCACGCAACCGGCTGATCGAATTCGTGCTGCAGGAAACGCATTATCGCCAGGACATGATCGATCAGGTGCCGCCGGCCTACTGGATCGCTCCCGCGCTCGCCTCCAGCCGCAGCTTCCTCGAGCCGCTGCAATGCGGCGGCATCCGCACCATGGGCATCCACAAGCCGTGGTCGCCCAGCCGCTCTTACGGGCTCGTCGTGAAGCTGGACCCGGCCCTGCAGCCGCAATTCAGCCTGCACAGCCGCGCCAATGGCACGCGCCACGGCGTCTGCAGCGTGGCCGAACGGGATGGCCGCCTGTACGTCGCCGCGAAAGGCGGCGATTGTGTGCTGGCGCTCGATACGGGAGGTTTCTGATGGAACCGATCATCCGACTGGAAAACGTCACCAAGACCTATCGCGGCGTGCCGGCGGTGAAGAATGTCAGCTTCGATCTGAGGAAGGGCGAGATCCACGCGCTGCTCGGCGAGAACGGCGCCGGCAAGTCGACGCTGACCAAGATCATCGCCGGCGTCGTCGACGCGACGTCGGGCAAGATGTTCCACAAGGGCGTCGAGACGGCGTATGCCTCGCCACACGCCGCACTGGAAGCCGGCATCGCCATGGTGTTCCAGGAGACCAGCCTGGTGCCGTCGATGACGGTGGCGCAGAACCTCTATCTCGGTACCGAGAAATTCCTCAACCGGCTGCGCGGCACCTATATCTCGGCGCAGCAATTCCTGCAGTCGCTGAATTTTCCGGTCGACCCCAATGCCATGGTGGCGACGCTTGGCGCTGCCAAGCGTCAGATGGTCGAGATCGCGCGCGCCGTCCACCACAATGCCGAGATCATCATATTCGACGAGCCCACGGCGACGCTGACGCCCGAGGAGAAGCGCCATTTCTTCGCGCTGATCCGGAGGCTGAAGGCGCGCGGTGTCTCTATCGTCTTCATCAGCCACGCGCTGGAAGAAGCGCTGATGATCGCCGACCGCATCACCATTTTGCGCGACGGCGAACTGGTGATCACCGACGACACCTCCGCCTTCGACCGCGACAGGATCGTCGCCGCCATGGTCGGGCGCTCGCTGACGGGCCAGATCTACCGCCAGCGCGACGAGACGAAATTGCGCAAGGCCGGCAAGAAGGTGCTCTCGGTGCAGGACATCTCGATGAGCAACATCGTGCGCAACAATTCCTTCTCGATCTTCGAGGGCCAGATCACCGGCGTGTTCGGGCTGATCGGCTCCGGCCGCACCGAGACTTTCAAGATCGTCTCAGGCATCTACAAGCGCGACTTTTTGCGCGGTGGCGCGATTGAATTGGACGACAGACCGGTACGCTACCTCGTGCCGAGCGAGGCGGTGGCCGACGGCATCGTCTATGTCACCGAGGACCGCAAGAGCGAAGGCATCTTCGAGACGATGGGCATTGCGGAGAACCTGTTCGGCGGCCTGCTCGCCGCCGGCCGCGAAAAGGCCTGGGTGATCAACCAGCAGGAGATGCGCCAGCTCTCGGCCGAATGGACCAAGACGCTCAACATCAAGGCGATCAACGACAATGCGCGCGTGGTCGAGCTCTCCGGCGGCAACCAGCAGAAAGTGGTGATCGGCAAGGGGCTGGTGCAGCAGCCGCGCATCGTCATCTTCGACGAGCCGACGCGCGGCGTCGACGTCGGCGCCATCGCAGAGATCCACCAGATCATCAACCGGCTGGCCGACGAAGGTCTCGCCGTCGTCGTCATCTCGTCCTACCTGCCGGAGATCATAAACCTGTCGGACCGCATCCTTGTCTGCCGCCAGGGCCGCATCGTGGAGGAGTTCTCTCCGGCGGAGGCTACGGAGGAGAAGATTATGTATGCGGCGGTGCACTAGGGTGTGCCGATATTCAGGTGAGGCCGGCCTGCAAATGGCGAGCTCCTCCGCTTCCGGTGCTCACGTACGAAAGTACGCTCCGCTCCGGTTCTCGGAGCCCACCATTTTCGACTCGGCCTGACCTGAATCTGGACACACCCCACCGGTGCCGCCTGCCACGCCGAAAGGCGCAAGTGCCAATCAAGTGAATGGACTATCGGAGGCTATTAAGCATCCGGATTCAATCCCAGCATCTAAAACTGAAAGGAAAACGCTCATGGCCACCACAAAGCTTTTTACCGACGCCGAGGTCGAAAAGATCCCGGCGGTGAAGGCCGTGTTCGACGATATCCGGGCGACGCGGAAATCCGATTTCGTCAACAATTTCTGGCGCGGGCTGGCCAATGATCCGGCGGCGCTGAAGCGGGTTTGGAAGCAGCTCAAGGCGGTGATGGTCGCCGACAGTGCCATCGATCCGCTGACAAAGGAAATGATCTATATCGCCGTCTCGACCGCCAATGGCTGTTCCTACTGCATCCATTCGCACACCGCCGCCGCGCGGGCCAAAGGCATGACCGACGTGCAGCATGGCGAGCTGGTGTCGATCATCGGGCTCGCCGGGCAGACTAACCATCTGGTGACGGCCATGCAGATACCGGTCGACCCGCAATTCGAGGTGAAGTGAGACGCCGACTTTCCCTTCTCCCCTTGTGCAGGGCTGTCCGGGGAAAGTTAGACATAGTCGAGGCTCATCTGATCGGGAGAGCAGCGGGGGTACCTTCGACTTGGATTGACGGGCGGCGGTTTGTCGATGGCGGCGATGTGGCGCCGCTCGAACAGGCATCGTGTCACCAGGTCGGTGAAGCGCAGGATCGGCAGTGCAACGCGATATGCGCGCGCTGCAATGCGCAACAGCGCATAGGCGATCATGGCGGCGAAGAGCTGCAGGCGGATGGCGTTGTCATTGTTGCCGAGGAACTTACGGATCTTGAGGTGCTGCTTGATCCAGCGGAACAGGAGCTCAATCTGCCAGCGCCCCTTGTAGAGGGCTGCTATGTCGGCGGCCGAGCGCTCGAGATCGTTGGTCAGCAGCGTGATGGTGTCGCCTTCGTCTCGCTTCACGATGATGCGACGCAAGCGGATCGGCAGTTTGGAATCGCCTTTGCTGGCAAAGCTCACCTCGGCATCCTCAAGCACGGTGAAGCCATCGCCGTGCATGGCTGCGAGGGGACGATCGCACACCAGCTTGAGCCCCATGTTGGTTTTGGGCCGGGTGACGAAGAAGGCTTGCGCCGCCGCGATCGCCGTCCACCAGCCGTAGTGGCAGTAACCCTTGTCGAACACGTAGGTCGCACCGTCTTCGATAGAGATGGTGCGGCCGATCTGGGCGTCGTTGACGTTGGCATCGGTGATGTCGAGGACGCGCGGACAGTCGCTGTCTGGATCATAGACGATATGCAGCTTCATGCCGCGGATGCGGCCGTTCGACTTGGCCCAGTCGCAAAGCTTGCCGAGCGGGATGGGCGTGGAATCGATCAGCCGCAGCATGGCACTGCCTTCGCGACGCATCTGCCGGTCGAGTTGGCCTGCAAGCAGGGCGAACGTCTCGGCGAAGACGGCTACAGGGCGGCGCCGGTTGGCGTCCGACAAGGTCGAGCGCCGCAACAGGTCGCTGCCGAGGTGGTAATGGTGCTGGCAGTTGGCGTTCCAGCCGGCTTGCAGGCTGCGAAGGCTCGTCGCGCCGCTGAGCTGAGCATAGATCAACACCACGAGATGGTCCCAGCTCTTGAACGACTTGTCATACGCATCCCCGTCATGGCTATCCACAATCGTCTGGAAGCGGCGACGATTGATCGGTTCAACCAGCTTGCCAAGAATGCTAGGCGTAAAGCGCATGCCCCGTTCCCTTTCTGAGTCTCGACAACCAGAAGGTAGACGGAAAATCCCCGTCTTACGGGGCATGCACATGCGGCATTTCGATTCACCCGAACCTTTCCCCGGACAGCCCTGCCTTGTGGGAGAAGGTGGCCGAGCGAAGCTCGGACGGATGAGGGGTGTTCCAGCGGAGTGAGACGTGAAAAGATCTAAGATGCTGAAAGCACTTACTTTTTAACGTCTCACTCCGCTGGAGCACCCCTCATCCGTCTCGGCGCTGCGCGCCGATCCACCTTCCCCCACAAGGGGGGAAGGAAGAGGCAGCATTACGCCGGCCGATACACTTTCTCCGCCGTGTTCCAGAAGATGTCCGCCTCGGCCTTTGCACCATGCCTCGCCACCGCCGCGCGGTGCGCCTTGATCAGCTCGGCGTGGCTGGTCCAGAGCTTCTCGATCGGGAAGTTCGAGCCGAACATCAGGCGGTCGCTGCCGAGGATGTCGATCGCATTGTCGACGATGTAGGCGATGAGCTCCGGGTCGTTGCGGTGGACGAAGGTGCCGAGCCCCGACAGCTTGGCGTAGAAATTGGGCGCCGCCGAAAGCGTGCGCAGGCCGGCCTTCCACGCTTCGGTGGTTTCCGGCTCCATGCTGGTGAGCATGCCGGCATGGGTGAGGATGAAATTCGTCTCAGGGTTCTCGCCGACCAATGCCAGGCCATCCTTCATCTGCGCGGGAAAAAGCTGCAGGTCGAAGGAGAGGCCGTAATCCTTCAGCCGCGCCACGTTCTTCCGCACTTTCGGGTCGATCACCTGATCGGCCGAGGCGGCAAAGCGGAAGGCGGGAGTCTCGTGCCAGTGCAGCTGCATGCGCACGGCGCGCAGCAGCTTGTATTTCATCAATCGGTCGATCTGCGGGCGCACGTCATCGACCGTCATATCGGCATAGCCGACGATGGCGTGTGGCCAACCGGTTTCTTGCGCCGTCTTCTGCAGGAAGGCGACTTCCTTCTCGAAATCCTCCTTGGCCCAGTTGGTCTGGACATAGACGGCCTTCTCGACGCCCGAGCCTTTCTGGTCCTCGAGGAACTCCGTGATCGCGTAATCGCGGCGGATCGGCTCGTAGGGGCCGAAGATGCGCGGCACCATCGGCCCGACCAGCCAGGGCTGATCCTTTTGGCGCCAGATGTGGAAATGCGCGTCGACGGCTTTCTGCATCACGATACCCTCTTCCAGATGGAATCGGCCGCCGGGGCGGGGCGGGCGAGCGACAGGATGAAATCGGTCAGACTCCCGATCGACGAGCCGTCGACCAGATCGTCAAGCACCGGCAGGATTGCCCGCAGCGCCGATGTCGCCGGGCGAAAACGCGCGTCGCCGGCGAGCGGCGTCGCCAGCGAAAGCCGGAAGGCGCGGGCGCCGAGGCGGCGCATGGCGATCTCCAGTTCGGCATGGCTGCCGCGTTCCAGCCCATCGGACAGCACGACGACGCAGGCGCCGCGCGCGAAGGCGGAAAAGCGCGGCACCGACAGGAAAGCGAGCAGCGTCGGGCCCATGCGAGTGCCGCCGTCCCAATCGTCGACAAGCGCCGCGGCGCGGGCGAGCGCCTGCCCGCGGTCGCGGATGCGCAGCGCCGAGGTGATACGGGTGAGCCGAGTGCCAATGGTGAAGACTTCGGCGCGGTCCGCGCCCTGCACGGCGGCGTGCGCGAGCTTGAGGTAATCGGCCGTGTGCAGCTTCATCGAGCCGGAGACATCGATGAGCAGGAGCAGTTTGCGCGGCACGGCCCGCCGGCGGCGCAGCAGCGGCGAGGGTATGTCGCCATCGGCGCTGACGATTTCCTTGAGCGAACGCCTGAGGTCGAGCGTGCCGCGCGAGCGGGTGCGGATCGTGCGGAAGGAGCGGCGGGCGGGCAGGGCGGATACGAGCTTGCGGCGGAACTGGCCCAGGCCATCGTCGTCGTGCTGGAAATCGCGGCTGCTCAGTTGTTCCAGCTCTGAGGAGAGCTCGCCGCCTTTTTCCTGGCGAGCGACCTGGTTCTCTTCCTCGCGCGCGCCGCGATCGTCCTTGACGCGGGTCTCGTCGTCCTCCTCGGCTTCGATCGAAGGCTTGGCGTCGCCGTAGAAATAGGCGCGGAAATGCGCCTCGAATTCGCCGCGGCGATCGGGCGAGGGCGCGAGTGTCGAAAGAGCCGCCTCGCGGATGTCGTTCATCGAGCGGGGGCCGAGCAGGGTTACCGCCTGCATAAAGCTGGAGATCTGTTCCGGGGCGATGGCGAAGGCGTGATCACGGAGCAAACGGGCGAAGCCGAGGAAAGGCGCGGCGGCAGGGCGCAGATTTTGCGGGCGCCTCATTCCTTCGCGCCCCCCTCTCCGGGCATCTCCCCCACAAGGGGGGAGATTGGCAGCTTGGGCGCGCCGCTCGATCCTGCGACGTCGGCGATTGGCGAAAGCCGACGCGACATCTGATCTCCCCCTAAGTGGGGGAGATGTCCGGCAGGACAGAGGGGGGCGCGGTCCCGCCAGCGTAGCTCACTAGCCCGGGAAGATGAGCCTAGCGCGCTGCGGTCGCCCATCACGCCAGCGCCTCCTCGACAATCCTCCCCAGTTCCGGCGTGATCGCCGACAAATCCTCCTCATCCTTGATCAGCACGCCGATGGCCCGCCGAAAGGCCTCCGGCCACGGGCTGCCGCCCTTTTCGAGGATGGTCGCGGCATTCGCCCATTCCACCGCTTCAGCGATGCCCGGCGGCTTTGCGAGAGGCCGCGCGCGGATCTCCTGCACGGCATTCGACACTGCGCGCGCCGTCGCCTCGGCAACGTCGCCCGAGCGCAGCATGATAATCTCGGCCTCGCGCCGGGCGTCGGGATAGCCGATCCAGTGGTAGACGCAGCGCCTGCGCAGCGCCTCGGCCAGCTCGCGGGTGCGGTTCGAAGTCAGGATGACGATCGGCTGCGTCGCTGCGCGGATGGTGCCGCGCTCGGGGATGCTGATCTGAAAGTCGGAGAGGAATTCCAGAAGCAGTGCTTCGAACTCGTGGTCCGAGCGGTCGATCTCGTCGACAAGCAATACACGCTCGACCGGCGCGCGCAGCACCTGCAGCAGCGGCCGGGCGATCAGGAAACGGTCGTCATAGATGTCGATCTCGTGCTCGCCGGCATGGCGGATGGCGAGCAGCTGGCGCTGGTAGTTCCATTCGTAAAGCGCATGCCCGGCGTCGATGCCTTCGTAGCATTGCAGCCGCACCAGTTCGCGGCCGAGCAATTCGGCGACCGCCTTCGCGGCCTCGGTCTTGCCGACGCCCGGCGCGCCTTCGAGCAGCAGCGGCTTGCTGAGCCGGATCGCCAGGAAGATAGCGGTGGCGAGGCTGTCGTCGGCCAGATAGCGCGAGGCGGCAAGGCGCGCGGCGATCGCCTCCGGCGAAGCCGCGATCTCAACGACGTCGGCGCTGGGCATTGTCCCCTCAGCTCGCGGCCCGCGCCTTCAGCGCGCGCAGGATGCGTTCGGGCGTGATCGGCAGCGTGTCGATGCGCACGCCGACAGCGTCGAAGACGGCGTTGGCGACGGCCGGGATCTGCGGGTTGGCGCACATCTCGCCTGGACCCTTGGCGCCGAACGGTCCGTCGGCGGAAGGTCGCTCCAGCACGATAATCTCTGTCTCGGCGAGGTCGCCCGGCCCCGGCATCAGATACTGGTTGAAGTCGGTGCCGCCATGGTCGCGGTTCGGATAATAAGGCTCGGTCGTCTCGTAGAGCGCATGGCTGATGCCCATCCAGGAGCCGCCGACCAGCTGCTGCTCGACCATCTTCGGGTTGAGCGCGCGGCCGATCTCGAAGACATTTTTCACGGTGAGGACCGTCACTTCGCCGGTCTCGTCGTCGACCTCGACCTCGGCCACGGTGCAGGCATGGGCATAGCAGGTCGACGGCTTCATCGCGCCGGTCTCCTTCTCCGGATAGGAGCGCGGGATCAGGAACATGCCGCGGCCCGAGATCGAGCGGCCGCGCTTGAAATGCGCCGACAGCGCGACATCGAAGATCGAGATCGATTTCTGCGGCGCACCCTTCACCTGGATGTTGCCCTGGCCGTCGGTATCGAGGTCGGAGGCGTTCACCTCGAGTTCTTCGGCCGCGACTTCCAGCATCACCTGGCGGGCTTCCTTGGCTGCCTGGATGACGGCATTGCCGGCACGGTGCGTGCCGCGCGAGGCGAAGGTGCCCATGCAGTGCGGGCCGGTGTCGGTGTCGGCGGTGTCGACGACGACGCGGTCGGTCGGCACGCCGATCGTCTCGGCGCAGATCTGCGCCATGATCTGCTTCATGCCCTGTCCCAGATCGACGCTGGAAAGCGTGACCATGAAATTGCCCGTAGGCGTCGAATGCACCAGCGCCTGGGTCGGGTCGCCGCCGAGGTTCATGCCGGTCGGATAGTTGATCGCGGCGACGCCGCGTCCACGCCGAATCGCCATCTCAGGCTCCCTTCCTGTAGGAGGACATCGCCATGTATTTTTCCGCCACCGGCCAGTTGGCGGCGCGCGAGGCTTCCTGCATGCATTCGATCAGCGCCGCACCCTCGGTCGGCTGGCGATGCGCCTTCATGTCGCCGTCGCGATAGGCGTTGATGAAGCGGAATTCGAGCGGGTCCATGCCGATCAGCCGCGCCAGCTTGTCCATCTGCACTTCCAGTGCGAAGTCGCTGATGGTGACGCCGAAGCCGCGCATGGCGGAGGAGGGGGTGCGGTTGGTGTAGACGCAATAGGTGTCGATCCAGACATTCGGGATCGTGTAGGGCCCGGGATAGTGCGCGGCGCCCTTCTGCGCGCCGTAGGGCGAGTGGCGCGAATAGGCGCCGGCGTCGGTGTAGCCGGTCACCTTGCGCGCGACGATGCGGCCGTCCTTCATCACGCCGTCCTTGATGACGATCTTCTCGGCCGCGCGCGGCGAGGAGATCTGCATCTCCTCCTCGCGGCTGTAGACGAAGGAAACCGGGCGTCCGGTGAGCTTGGCGCCGAGAATGGCGATCGGCTCGACGATGACGTCGACCTTGCCGCCGAAACCGCCGCCGACCGTGCCGCCGACGAAATGCAGCTTCGAGCCCGGCATCTGCAGGATGATCGAGGCGTTATCGAGGGTGAAGAACATCGCCTGCGTGTTGGTGTAGCAGGTGAACCGGTCATTGCCTTCGGGCGCCACAACGCAGCCCGTCGTCTCGGTCGGCGCGTGCTCGATCGGCGAGGACTGATAGGACTGTTCGAGGATGTGGTCGGCCTGGGCAAAGCCCGCTTCGACATCGCCGAAGCGCACCTTGCGGCATTCGCCGCTGTCATAGAGATAATAGTTCTGGCCGTGATACTCGTTGACCAAGGGGGCGCCGGGCTTCAGCGCCTCCTCCATGTCGAAGACCGCCGGGAGCACCTCGTAATCGACCTTGACCTTGGCGGCGGCTTCCTGCGCCGCGCGCTCGGTCTCGGCCAGCACTGCCACCACGGCCTCGCCCTTCCAGCGCACCTTGCCGTCGGCAAGCACTGTCTCGTCCTCGGGACCCACCTGGATCAGGATCAGGATGGTGTAGACATTGTGCGGCACGTCCTTGGCGGTCAGCACGCGCACGACGCCCGGATGCTTCTCCGCTTCCGACGTATCGATCGAGCGGACACGGGCATGGTGATGCGGGCTGCGCACCATCTTCAGATGCAGCATGCCCGGGAAGTTCCGGTCGGCGAAATAGGCGGTCTTGCCGGTGACGTGTCCCGGCGAATCGAGCCGCGGCCGCGGCTGGCCGATCTCGTTGAGACCGTCCTTGCGGACATCGGCGAAATAGTCCTTGCGCAGTTCCATGGCTCGTTCCCTCAGGCGGCGTTCTGCGAGTTGGCGCGCGCGGCAACCAGCACCGCCTGGATGATCGGCTCGTAGCCGGTGCAGCGGCAGATGTTGCCGGACAGCGCCTCGACCACGTCGTCGCGGCTGGGGTTCGGCGTGCGGTCGAGAAGCACTTTTGCCGCCATGATCATGCCCGGCGTGCAGAAACCGCATTGCGTGGCGAAGGCATCGAGGAAGGCGCGCTGCAGCGGATGCAGCACGCCACCCTCGGCAAGGCCGGCCGTCGTCTTGATGTCGGCGCCGTTGCAGGTCTCGGCCAGCGTCAGGCAGGATAGCCTCAGTTCACCGTCAATGATGACGGAGCAGGCGCCGCAGGTGCCCTGATGACAGCCGCCCTTGGGCGAGGTGTCGCCGATCTTGTCCCTGAGCGCGTGGAGCAGCGTCGTGCCGCTCTCGATGAATTCAGCCTTTTCGGAGCCATTGAGCGTGAATTGAACCGGGACCTTCGCCATTTTTCCTCCCTGCGCGCCTGCCCGGATGAACCGAACAGACGCGAATCCCCCACGGATTAATTCGACAACAGCCGGCCGAGATGAACCGGCAGGACCTCGGTGCGATACCAGGCACTGGCGATCGGGTCGGTGATCGGCGCAATGCCTTCGCCCGCGGCGGCAAGCGCCGGCGCGATTTCCCGCGGCGTGAGCTTGCAGCCGAGCAGCGCCTTCTCCGCCGCCGTGGCGCGGATCGGGCGATCGGCCATGCAGCCCAGCGCGATCCGCGCCGAGACCACCGTGCCGTCGGCCGCAAGTTCCAGAAGCGCGGCGATGCTCAGCACCGACACACCCTTGGGTTTGACGCGCGACACTTTCAGGAAGCGGAAGCTCTCCGCCCCGGGCAATGCAAAGCCGACAGTGGTGACGATGGCGCGACTGGTGTCGCGATTGGCCAGGAAGGTCTCGATCGGCGTCTCGCCGTCTTCGTTGACGACGGTCGCGCCCAGCGCCAGCAGTGCCACGGCGAAATCGCCGTAAGGGGCAGGGGCGAACAGATTGCCGCCGACGGTCGCCATGTTGCGGATCGCCGGCCCGCCGACGGCGCACGCGGCCGGCGCGAGTGCGGCAAGCTCGGGATGGCTGGCAATGGCGGCCATGGTGACGGAGGCGCCGAGCCCTACGTTGCCGCCCGCAACAGCGATTTGCGAGAGGCCAGGATCGGTGACGCGGACCAGGCTGGATGTGGACACATCGCCTTCATTGGCCGCGCGGACGACAAGCGTACCGCCGCCGAGATAGCGCGTGCCGGCGGCTTGCAGTGCGGCATTGGCGTCCTTCACGGTCGAAAAAGTCTGCAGCGCAAGCGACATGGCGCGCTCCCCGGTTCAACTGTTGACGGCGAAATGGGCCTTCAGGGCGTTGAAGCCGCCCTGGAAGACGTTGGCGCCCATGCCCTCGGCCAACTTGTCGGCCTCCTCCGGCGCTGCGTCGAAGCTCGCCGTCCATTCCGCATAGGTGCGGTTGCCGTCGGTGACGCGGCGCAATTGCAGCGTCGCCTTGTGATTGGTGAGCGGCTGCGGCGTTTCGAGGATGGAATAGCTGACCAGGAAATTCTCGTCCGAGAAGTCGAGCAGCTTTTCACGCAGGGTCGCGCCGCTGACCAGTTTGAAATTGCGCACGCAGCCGATCGTAGTTGCGTCCTTGCCGTCCTCGATGAGGCTTTCCACCATGCGAGGATGCCAACCGGGCAAACCGTTGAAGTCGCGGATGCGCGCCCAGACCTGCTCGACCGGCGCGTCGATGACGCTGGAAATGGTGACTTTCGCCATAGACTCGTTCCCTTGCAAAGATCGGGAGAAGGCTAAGGCTGTCGGTCAGCTTGCGCTTATCAATGCGTCTTGAAGGCGTATCAACCAGTCGGAAAAACAGGCGCCTCAGGACGTCGCCCGAGCGGCTTCACGATAGAGCGTCGGCGGCACGCCGACATGGTCGCGGAAGAAGCGTGAGAAATTGCCCTGGGTGGTGAAGCCGAGATTGCAGGCGACGGAGATCAGCGGTTCCTGCGACCACTGCAGCTGGCGCACGGCTTCCTCCATGCGCAGCGTGTTCCAGTAGACGTTCGGGGTCAGGCTGGTCTGTTCCTTGAAGAGCGCAAAGAAATGCGGTCGGGAGAGCCCGACCGAACGGGCGACATCGTCGAAGGAGATGCGCTCGCAGACATTGGCCTTCATCAGCTGGATCGCCTTGCGGACACGGAAGTCGAGCATCGTGTTGATGCGCGCACGGGCTATCTGCGGCGACGAAGCGTCCGCTGCGTCGAGCACTGAGTCGATGAAACGCTCGATCTCGTAATTGGCGACGTCGTCGATGCTCTCATTGTCGGTGAGATGATCGAGCAGGTTGGCCGCCGCCTGGTGCAGCCAGGGCTCCAGCGTGATCGCGGCCTGCGTGAACAGCGGCGCCGAGGAGGGCAGGTCGCGGCGCCGGCGCGCCCAATCCGGGTCGATGTAGAAGGCCAGGAACAGGCCGGGCCTGCCGTCATGCGACAGCGCGTGGCTGTGCGGCTGGAATGAGTTGATGCCCGCTGCCGTGAACGGCCCAAGCCGCACCGTTTCCCGGCCGATGGTCATTTCGCCTGCCGTGCCTTCCAGCCAGATGATGAGATGTGCCTCGCCATGGGCATGGGTGACGAAGTCGTTGGCGACATTCAGCACGGAAACATGCCCGAACCGGCCCCAATAGAGCCTGATCGCGTCCGTCATGGGTATCGTTCCTCCCGCAGGCGACTGGCCTCCCTTCGCCTGCCCAAGGATAGTGCGGCTGAGTTTGCGGTGGCGTCAAGGCGGGCAAAGATGACGGACGCTTTGGGGGGCGGCAAGCGGACGGATTTTCAGACTGAGCGATAGGGGTGGCGACCCCTTCTCCCACAAGGAGGGCTTTGCACGGAACTGAGTTGGTGATTCCGTATGTCCGGCATGAAGGGGAGATGATTCGGATGGTCGATCGCGTGCTTGGACAACTGAGCCTTGCGGATGGGCTGGTGTGGTCGGATGTGACGGAGCTTGACCAGATCTCGCGAGTGATCGACTGGGTGCCGATCAAGGCGCTTCTTGGTCAGCGCAGCGGACCAGGACGGGGCAATATTAGCTATCCGGCCGAGGCCTTGCTGCGCTGTCTGCTGCTTGGCGTGTGGAACAATCTCAGCGATCCTTCGCTGGAGGCACAACTGCGCGACCGGCTGTCGTTCCGCCGCTTTGCCGGTTTCAGCCTGTCGGACCCCACGCCGGACCATTCGACGTTGTGGCGTTTCCGCGAGGAGCTGAAGTGCGATGGGCTGATCGACCGGGTGTTTTATGAGATCACGCGGCAGCTTGAGCAGAAGGGGCTGATCGTCAAGCGCGGCACGTTGATTGATGCCTCCTTCATGCAGGCCGCCGCGCGCCCGCCGGCGAAGCCGAAGAAGGGTGAGGAGGCGACGGCGCGGCCATCGGCTGATGGCGAGGCACGTTGGGGACGCAAGGGCACCAAGACCGTGTTCGGCTATAAGGTGCACAACGGCGTCGACGATGCTCATACGCTGATCCGGCGCATGGACTTCACGGATGCATCGGTCACCGATACCGAGCCGGCCGACGGCCTGATCATCGGGGACGAGAAGGCGGCCTATGGCGACCAAGCCTACTACACCCATGCCCGCCATGCCCGGCTGAAGCAGGCCGGCATCAAGGACCGGCTGATGCACAGAGCCAACAAGCACCATCCGCTGACGCCGCGTCAGAAGCAGCGCAACCGGCTGATCTCGAAGGTGCGGGCGGCAGTGGAGCGGCCGTTTGCAGTGTTCAAACAGCGCTACGGCATGCGGCGACTGCGCTTCTTCAACCTTGCCACCAACAGGACGCAGTGCATGCTTGCCGGCTGCGGCTACAATCTGCAGCGAGCGGCCGCAGTCCTTTTCCCGAAGAGGAAGCCGGCATGAGGCGCAGTCCGCCCAAAATCCACTGCCAAGGCGGCCTGAGGCCCCAAGAGCGAGGCAAAATAACCCGCCAAAGCGGCCAGAGCGCCTTTCAAAAAACGCCCATCCGCCTCGTGCGCTAAATATCGACTCCCATGCAAAACCCTCCTCGGGGAGAAGGAAGAAAGAGGCGCTAGTCGCTCCTGCGGAAGTTGCGGATACGGTCGAACAGCACCGCCAGGATGATCGCGCCGCCGATGAAGGTGCCTTGCCAGAAGGCGTTGATGCCAAGCAGGCCGAGGCTGTTGCGGATCACCTCGATCAAGGCAGCGCCGACGATGGCGCCGAGCGCGGTGCCGACACCGCCGGCAAGATTGGCGCCGCCGATGACGGTGGCGGCGATGACCTGCAGCTCCATGCCGGTGCCGAGATTGGTGGTGACCGCACCCAGCCAGCCGGTCTGGATGATGCCGGCGAGCCCGGCGGACAGAGCCGAGATCATGTAGACGGCGACCTTGATCTGCTTGACCGGAACGCCTGTCAGCGTCGCCGCGTGCTCATTGCCGCCGATGGCGAAGATGTGCCGGCCGAACTTGGTCCAGCGCAGGATGAAGCCGGTGATCAGCGCCAGGATGATCATGTAGAGAACCGGATTGGCGATGCCGAAGACCCAGGCGCCGCCGCCCAACGCCAGGAGCTTCTGGTGGTCCGGCCCGAACTGGAAGACCACGGTGTTGTTGGAGGCGACCATGGCAAGGCTGCGCGCCACCGAGAGCATGCCGAGCGTCACCACGAAAGGCGGAAAGCCGACATAGGCGATGAGCACGCCGTTGAAGGCGCCGATGGCGAGCGCGGTGACGATCGTGGCGAGGATGCCGATCTCGATCGAATAGCCGGCATGCATGGTGACGGCGAGCACCATGGAGCACAGGCAAAGCACCGAGCCGACCGACAGGTCGATGCCGCCGGTGATGATAACGAAAGTCATGCCGAGCGCGACGATGGCGACGAAGGTGACGTTGCGGGTGATGTTGAAGAGGTTCTTCGAGGTGGCGAAGGAATCGGTCGCGAAGGACAGGAACAGGCAGGCGAGAATGACCGCGATCACCACCCAGAATGTCTGGTTGGCGAGGAGCCGCGACAGGAAAGTGTGCTGCTTCTGCGCGATCGTCTGGTCAAGGGTGACTGCCATTGTCGACCTTTCCTGAGGTGGGACGCGGAACACCGCGCGTCACGCCACCCGTTCAAATCCGTGAGTCATGCCACCTGTTCGATGGCGCCGGTGATCAGCCCGGTGACTTCCTCGGGCGAGCTCGAAGCGATCTTCTTGTCTGCCACCTTGCGGCCGCGCCGCATGACGATGACGCGGTCGGCGACGTCGAACACGTCGGGCATGCGGTGACTGATCAGCACAACCGCGATGCCCTGGTCGCGCAGATGGCGGATAAGGTTGAGCACCTCGGCCACCTGCCGGACCGAGATCGCCGCCGTCGGCTCATCCATCAGCACGATTTTGGCCTGCGACAGCATGGTGCGAGCGATCGCCACCGCTTGGCGCTGGCCGCCCGACATCTGCTTGACGAGATCGCGCGGCCGCGTCTCGGATTTCAGCTCGGCAAAGAGCTGGCCGGCGCGCCTGTACATCGCCGCATAGTCGAGGATGCGGAACGGGCCGATGCCGCGGCGCAGCTCGCGGCCGAGATAGACGTTTGCCGCGGCCGTCAGATTGTTGCACAGCGCAAGGTCCTGGTGGACGATCTCGATGCCGTGCTGGCGGGCCTCCGCCGGCTTGTGCATGACAATCTCCTTGCCCTCCAGATGCATGGTGCCATGGCTTGGGCGGAAATTGCCGGCGATCATCTTGACCAGCGTCGACTTGCCGGCGCCGTTGTCGCCCATCAGGCCGACGACCTCGCCGGCCTCCAGCGAGAACGAGACGTCGTTGACCGCCTGGATGGCGCCGAAATGTTTCGAGATGTTGGCGAGTTCGAGAACCGACACCAGCCTTAAGCCTCCCCATGTTGACGCAGCAGTTTGCCGGCTTGCCAGCAGCGCTTGCGTTCCGCCCGTCCATCTCCTCACGAACGGCGCGATACATGCATTTAGGCAAAAGCCGGCAAAGCCGTCAATCAATTGTCTGACGATTAATTTCGAGACTCGACAAAAAATCGGTTTTGTAGGACAAATAGGAATTGACCGTTGGCGAAAAGCCGATATTAGCTAGCCTCGGAGGAATAATTTGCCCACCGAGCGCGCATAGGGCGGAAGGGGCAAATGGCTTGACGATCAAGGATTCGGCTGCGCCAGTATTGGCTCAACGGATCGGCAAATGCTTATCAGTCCGGCCCGGAACACGAGCATTGGGAAGATGCTCAACATCGTTCTTGCGCATCCGGTCTGATCGGTGTGGCGGGCACGCGGTGTCCGTCTGTTTCAAGGGAGGACTGACATGAGGAAAACACTTTTGCTTGCCGCCGTCGCCGCCATGGCGTTGGGCGCCGGGCCGGCTTTGGCCAAGAAACAGCTCGTCATCGTCGTGAAGGGGCTCGACAACCCGTTCTTCGAAGCCATCCATCAGGGCTGCGAGAAATGGAACAAAGAGAACGCCAGCTCGGAATATGAGTGCTTCTATACCGGCCCGGCATCGACCTCGGACGAGGCCGGTGAAGCGCAGATCGTGCAGGACATGCTGAGCAAGCCCGACACGGTCGCGATGGCGATCTCGCCGTCCAACGCGCCGCTGATCGCGCAGACGATCAAGAGCGCCAATCCGTCGATCCCGATCATGACGGTCGACGCCGACCTTGCCAAGGAAGACGCCGCCCTTCGCAAGACCTATCTCGGCACCGACAACTACCTTATGGGCAAGAAGATCGGCGAGTACATCAAGAAGGCCAAGCCGAATGGCGGCACGGTCTGCACCATCGAGGGCAATCCGGCGGCCGACAACATTCTGCGCCGCGCGCAAGGCATGCGCGACGCGCTGACGGGCAAGGAAGGCCTCGCGGCACTTGCCGGCGAAGGCGGCTGGACCGAAGCCCCCGGCTGCCCGGTGTTCACCAATGACGACGGCGCCAAGGGCGTGCAGGCGATGACCGACATCCTTGCAGCCAATCCGAAGCTCGACGCCTTTGGCATCATGGGCGGCTGGCCGCTGTTCGGCGCCCCGCAGCCCTATCGCGACCTGTTCAAGCCGATGGCCGACAAGATCGCCAAGAACGAGTTCGTCATCGGCGCCGCCGACACGATCGGCGACGAGGTGGCGATCGCCAAGGAAGGCCTGGTGACGGCGCTGGTCGGCCAGCGGCCGTTCGAAATGGGCTATAAGGCGCCTTCGGTGATGCTCGACCTCATCGGCGGCAAGAAGGTCGACGATCCGGTCTTCACCGGGCTCGACGAGTGCACCAAGGAAACGGCCGACACCTGTATCCAGAAGTAGGCTGCATCGAAACCGTCGAAAAAACAGGGGGCGCCCACAAGGCGCCCCCGCACTTTTCCTGGAATTGCTCTTAGATCTTCTGCTTCACGCCGTCCCTCGAAGGCATCAGGTCGACGCCGTTGAGCTTGCCGATATGGGTGGCGAGCATCGGTACATATTGTTCGGCGGGGCCGGCGGCATGCGCCGTCGCAAAGGAATTCTTGGTTGCGTTGCCGAGCGGGTTGGCGATGCCGGCCGCGCCAGCCATCGATTCCAGATAGGTCAGGTCCTTGAAGGCGTTGGCGATGGTGAACTTGTGCGCGTCGCGGTCGCCCTCCAAGGTCCAGCGCATGAAGGTCTGGTAGAAGCCGCAATCCATGCGGCCGTTGCGGATGACGCTGTCGAAGCGCGCTGGCGAGATGCCGACCTTCTGCGCCAGCGCCAGGGCCTCGGAATAGATCGCCGCATAGCCCAGCGAGACGAAGTTGTTGAGCAGCTTCATGCGATGGCCGTCGCCGGTGTCGCCGATATGGACGATGCGGCCGGCCCAGGTCTCGATCACCGGCTTCAGCCTGGCGAACACCGCGTCCGGCGCGCCGACCATGGCGTCGAGCATGCCTTCCCAGGCTTCCTTCGGCGTGCGGCTGAGCGGCGCGTCGACATAATCGATGCCGAGCGCCTTGAGCTCGGCGGCGAGCGCCACGGTTGAGACCGGGTCGGAGGTCGAGCAGTCGACGACCACCGAGCCTTGCTTCAGGCCTTCCTTCAGCCCGCCGGGGCCGCGGATGATCGCCTCCACCTCGCGCGAGCCGGTGACGCAGATGAAGACGATGTCGGAAGCCGCCGCCACCTCCTTGGAGGTGGCCACTTCCCTGGCGCCGCGTCCCAAAAGGTCTTCCGCGGGCTTGCGGTTCTTGCGGCCAAGGAAGGTCAGCGGATAGCCCTTGTCGACGATGTTCTTAGCGATGCCGTGCCCCATCAGGCCTAGGCCGATGAAACCGATATTCTCGCGGGCAGCGGTGGTGCTCATGTCGTCTCTTCCCTGTCTTTCGTGGTGATGGGCGCCCGCGCGGCGGGCGTTTGTCGAGCAGGTTTCCGCGGATCGCGGTTGGCAAGCGATTGCGGAATACCTTATTGTCTGACAATACACATAATTCCTGAGCCTTGTGGAGAGCAAAATGACGAAGCGGATCATGTTCACCGGCGGCAGCGGCAAGGCCGGCCGGCATGTCGTTCAGTATCTGGTCGAACATGGCTGCCAGGTGCTCAATATCGACACCAGGCCGCTCGACAATCCGAAGGTGCGCACGCTTATCACCGACATCACCGACAGCGGGCAGGTGTTCAATGCGCTGTCGAGCTATATGGGCCTGCACGAATTCGATCCCTCACTGAGGGCCCAACCGGTCGACGCCGTGGTGCATTTCGCGGCGATCCCGCGCATCATGATCACGCCGGACAACGAGGTGTTCCGCATCAACGCGATGGGCACCTACAACGTCATCGAAGCGGCGGTGAAGCTCGGCATCCGCAAGGTCGTCATCGCCTCTTCGGAGACCACCTACGGGCTGGTCTTTGCCAACGAGCCGCGCAATCCCACGCATTTTCCGCTCGACGAGGACTATGACGTCGACCCGATGGACTCCTACGCGCTGTCGAAGATCGTCAACGAGAAGACGGCGCGAGCTTTCGCGCTGCGCAGCGGCGCCGACATCTATGCGCTGCGCATCGGCAACGTCATCGAGCCGCATGAATATTCGCTCTTCCCGAAATGGTTCGCCGATCCCGGCTTCCGCAAGCGCATCGCCTGGAGCTACATCGACGCGCGCGACCTCGGCCAGATCACCCTGCGCGCCATCGAGAAGGACGGCCTGGGCTACCAGGTGTTCAACGCGGCCAATGACGATACCTCGTCGGACCTGCCGACGGCGGAATTGTTGAAGCGCTTTTATCCAGGCGTGCCGGTCAACGCTGAACTCGGCGAATATGAGACGCTGCTATCCAACCGGAAGGCGCGCGACGTGCTCGGCTTCCGGCCTGAGCACAGCTGGCGCAAATACGTCAAAACCGCCTGAGGCGAGGCCAAATGCCGGTTGATCTGTGCACATCTCAGCAGGTTGTAGCTAAGCGGGCCTGCCGTGCTTGACAGCCCCTGAAAACGGGATTTTCTGAACCTATGCGGGACGCGAAGCCGAACAACGAAAAAAAGCCGATGAAGACGGCGGCCGCGGAGCGTCCAGCCGGCTTCCGCCGGGCCGACGCGCCACGCATCCCCGGCGCCAGCGTGCACACCTCTCTGGCCAGCGAGATCGGGCTTCGCATCGTGCGCGGCGATTATCCGCCGGGCACCATCCTGCCCAATGAAGCGAAATGGTCGGAGACCTTCGACGTCAGCCGCTCGGCGGTGCGCGAGGCGATCAAGATGCTGATGGCGAAGAGCCTCCTGGCGTCGCGACCCAAGATCGGCAGTTGGGTCGAGCCGAAGGAACGCTGGAACCTTCTCGACCGCGACGTGCTCGCTTGGTACGCGACGTCGCCGGATCGCGAGGTGTTCCTGAGGACAGTGCAGGAATTCCGCCATATCATAGAGCCAGAGGCGACGGCCTTCGCGGCGATGCGGCGCACTGACGAGCAGATGGCCGAGATCAGCCAGGCCTGCCGCGAGATGGGCGAGGCCACCAACCTGCAGGAGCGAACCCGCGCCGACACGCGCTTCCATCTCGCAATCCTCAGGGCCTCGGGCAACGACCTCCTGGTGCCGCTGGGCGTGCTGATCGAATCCGCCTTCGACCATCTTTTCGCATACACGACGCGCGAGTTGGACGATCTGCAGCATGTCCAGAAGCTGCATGAGGCGATTGAGAGGAATATCCGCCTGAAGAGACCGGACGCGGCGCGCAACGCGGTCCGCAAGTTGTTGGCCAACACCGACGAAGTGATCCAATCGCGTTAGGGTCTGCCCCGACCTGGCAGATTTAATGCTGATCCTGCTTCTCTCGGCCGAAGGCGACGCGCAACTCATCCTTCGCCTTTTCCAGCACCTTCTTGCGCTCATCAGGCAGGTTCTTGCCGGCGCGGTTGATGTAGAAATTCAACATCGACATGGCGGATTGGAACGGCTCCGCCTTGCGACGGTCGCTGTGCTCGGCCGAGCGCTTCAGCGAGGCGGCGATCTTCCTGGCGTCGTCGGATTCAAAGACGTGCTCCTCGAGATCCAGCGCATCGCTGTGCTCGGTCACGTCGGCTGACCATTTCTTCTTTGCGGTCATGGCGAAACTCCTTGCCAGAGCGGTTCACCGGTTTGCCGCTGAACCGCTCCATCTCTTTGTTTCCAGCAATTCCGGACGGAAAACCGTTAGACACTTTTCCTGGAATTGCTCTGAGGCAAAACTCCAGGAAATGAGACGGGTTCCCGGTTCTGGTGCCACGGATTGGCCGGTCGTGGCGCTGCTCGGCCCGGCAAATGCGCCGATAGTGGAGGCCGAACCGCGGACTTCCGAGAACAGCGGACAGGAACGCCTTGACGACGATCTCCAGCAATGCAGCGCCCCCGGGCATAGACAGCGCTTATGCCTGGACGAGGCTGGCCATTTCCGTGTTGCTAGCGACCATTGGGGGTGTCGGCATGTGGGCGGTGGTCGTCGTTCTGCCGGCGGTCCAGGCCGAGTTTGGCGTCGATCGCGCGGCGGCGTCGATGCCTTACACCGCGACCATGGTTGGCTTCGCGGCCGGCAATGTGCTGGTCGGGCGCGCCATCGATCGTGTCGGTTACTGGATCCCGGCGCTTGTTTCCTCAACGGCGCTGGCTGCCGGCTTCCTGCTGGCGTCGCTCTCCGATTCAATCCTGCAGTTCACCTTCGCCCAAGGCTTGTTGATCGGGTTGGGGACATCGGCGATTTTCGGACCGCTGATCGCCGACATCTCGCACTGGTTCAATCGCCGGCGCGGCGTTGCGGTGGCCGCGGCTGCGTCCGGCAGCTATCTCGCCGGAACGGTCTGGCCGGCGATCATACCGCCGCTGATGCGGGCGGAGGGCTGGCGCTTCACCTATCTGGTAATCGGCATCGCGTGCCTGGCGACGATGGTGCCGCTGGTTCTGATGTTGCGCCGGCGTGCTCCGGTGGTCGTCGCAGGCTCGCCAGGCACGCGCCTGGTCCAGCCGATCGCATTGTCGCCGGCTGCACTTCAGATGCTGCTGGTGATAGCTGGTCTCGGCTGCTGCGTGGCGATGTCGATGCCGCAGGTGCATATCGTCGCCTATTGCCTGGACCTCGGCTATGGCGTCGCGCATGGCGCCGACATGCTCTCGATCATGATGGCCGCCGGCGTCGTCAGCCGCCTCGCTTCCGGCTTCGTCGCCGATCGGATCGGCGGGGTGAGGACCTTGCTGATCGGTTCGGTTCTGCAATGCCTGTCGTTGTTCTTTTACATTCCCTTCGACGGGCTCGCCTCGCTCTACATCGTCTCGCTGGTGTTCGGCTTGTCGCAAGGCGGCATCGTGCCTTGCTACGCGATCATCGTGCGGGAATACATGCCCGCCAAGGAGGCTGGCCAACGCGTGGGCATCGTCATCATGGCGACCATTTTCGGCATGGCTATCGGTGGCTGGATGTCGGGCTGGATCTACGACCTCACCGGTTCCTATTCGGCCGCCTTCCTGAACGGGATTGCCTGGAACCTGCTCAACATCCTGGTGATGCTTCTGGTGTTCTGGAAGGCAAGACGCAGCGTCATCGTCGTGGCCTGACGGGCTGGTGCCGGCGCTTTTGCAGGAAGACGCCTCGGCTTGACAACAAATCGCGGCTGCGCGACGCCAAGCCAAATGAACGCGGTACGGGCCTGCGAGATGGCGACACCAAGATCAATGGCATTGCGGGCGCGCAGCGGGCGGGATTTGCCGCACGGGGCTTGCCCTTGAGCAAGCCGCGCTCCCGCCGCGGCGGCGGCCGTCCGACCATTGCCGATGTCGCGCGCAAGGCGGGTGTCGGCGCGATCACGGTGTCGCGCGCGCTGCGCGAGCCCGGACGGGTGTCGGAGGACCTTCGCCGGCAGATACAGGCAGCGGTCGACGAACTCGGCTACGTGCCCGACCCGAACGCGCGCGCGCTTGCCTCGGCGCGCGCCGAGGTGTTCGGCGTACTGGTGCCTTCGCTCACCAACAACGTCTTCGCCGAAGTCGTGCGCGGCATCTATGACAGTCTCTCCGACAGCCCGTTCCGCATCCAGATCGGCAACACGCATTATTCCGGCCTGGAGGAAGAGCGGCTGCTGCAGGTCTTCGGATCGCAACGTCCGGCGGCGCTGATCGTGGCCGGCATCGACCAGACCCCCGGCGCGCGACGACTGCTGGAGAATGCCGGCTGCCCTGTGGTGCAGGTGATGGAGACCGGGCCGGACCCGGTCGACATGATGGTCGGCTTCTCGCATCTCGACGGCGGCAGGACGGCCACCGAGCACCTTCTGCAGGCCGGCTATCGCAAGATCGGCTTCATCGGCGCCAGGATGGATCCGCGTTCGCAGCGGCGCCTTGCCGGCTACCGCGCCGCCATGGAGGCTGCCGGGCTGTTCGATCCGCGGCTGGTCACCACGACGCCGGTGCCGTCAAGCGTGAGCCTCGGGCGCGAGCTGTTCCGTGACGCACTGGCCAAGATGCCGACGCTGGACGGCGTGTTCTGCAACAATGACGATATCGCGCTCGGCGTTCTGTTCGAATGCCGTCGCGCTTCTATCGACGTGCCAAAACAGATCGGCATTGTCGGCTTCAATGATCTCGACATGATGCAGGTTTCGTTTCCCTCGATCACCAGCGTGCGCACGCACCGCTATGAAATCGGCACACGATCCGTCGCCATGGCGCTTGCGGCGATCGCCGGAAACCGGCCGCAACAGCGGATCGTCGATCTCGGTTTCGAGCTCATGCGGCGCGAGAGCACCGCGCGTTGAAGAGCCTGGAAAAATGTTGAAGGCACCGCTTTACAGCCAATCATGGTAGCGCTACCATTTGTCTGTAAAATCGACATTTGGCGGGATTGGAGGCTGTTTATTATACATAAGCAACAGTCCTTGCTTGTTTATTATGTATAATATGATAGTTTTCTAAATTGCCAGGAACACTGAGGGGGAGAGGAGGATCAGGGCGACGTGGGTCGTCCCTGTGGGCGTGTTTGGTGGGCGGAGGGTGCCGACCGTGAGCGCCAGGATTCATCACAAGCAGAACTGCAACTGGGAGGAATATCGATGATCAAGTCACTCGTTGGCGGCGTCATTGCCGCCACTGCATTCGTCATGCTGGGTTCGTCGGCGATCGCCGGACCTGAAGTGGTCAAGGGACCCGCGGCAGAGCCGGACTGCTTTGCGCCATGGGCGGCCGACACGCAGTTTTTCAAATTTCCGAAAAAAGACGGTCCTTACCGCATCGCGCTTGCCAACGGCTACATCGCCAACACCTGGCGCATCCAGATGATCCAGACGGCCAAGGCCTATGCGGCGCAGCCGGATGTCGCCAAGAAGCTCAAGGAATTCAAGGTCGTGTCGACCGGCGAGGATGTGCCGGCGCAGATTTCGGCGATCAACAACTTCATCGATTCCGGCTTCGACGCGATCGTCGTCAACGCACAGAATCCGACCGCCTTCGGGCCAGTCATCAAGCGTGCCAAGGAAGCCGGCGTCGTGCTCGTTGCCTTCGACAACATCCTCGACACCAAGGATGCCATCAACGTCAATGTCGACCAGAAGGGCCTGGGCGAGCTCTGGGGCAAATGGCTGGTCGCGCATGTGCCGAATGGCGGCAAGGTGCTCGAAGTGCGCGGCGTTGCCGGCACCTCGGTCGACACCGATCGCCACAACGGCATCCACGAGGTGCTCGATGGGTCGGGCAAGAAGTGGGACGTCACCGAGGTCGTCGGCAAGTGGGATGACGGCGTGGCGCAAAAGGCCACGGCCGATGCCATCGCCACCAGCGGGCCGTTCGACGGCGTCACCGGGCAAGGCGGCGACACCGGCATCGTGCAGGCGATGATCGACGCCAAGCATCCCTTCGTGCCCTTCGGCGGCGAGACGGAAAACGGCTTCCGCAAATTCTGCGCCGCGCACGCTGCCGATGGACTGAAATGCTCGTCCGCCGGCACCGGCCCCGCACAGGTGGCGGTTGCCATCAAGACCGCGATCTCGGCGCTCGAAGGCAATGTCGTGCCGCAATCGGTCAAGTTGCCTTTGGCTATCGTGGAGGACCCGAACTTCAAGGCCGGCCAGGACTACTTCCCGGACCAGTCCGACAATTTCTTCGTCGGCAATTCCTTCCCGACCTGCGGCATCAATTTCACCGCGCAGGAAATCATGGGCCAGACCAAGGAAAACAAATAGTCTGACCGGACGGTGCCGCGGCGAGCTCGCGGCACCGTCCTCCTGTTCTCAACTCGAAACGGCCAGGGAGGGCTGATGGACGGCGCGGCTCCGCTCTTCCGCATGGAAGGCATCTCCAAGCGTTATGGCGGCGTGCGGGCCCTTGAAAAGGCCGACCTGACGGTCACTGCCGGCGGCATCCACGCCATTCTGGGCGAGAACGGCGCCGGCAAATCGACGCTGATCAAGGTCATGGCCGGCGTCGTGGCGCCCGACGAAGGCACGATGACGCTCGATGGCCGCGAAGTGAGCTTCGCCTCGCCGGCAGCAGCCAATCAGGCCGGCATCGTCTGCATCTTCCAGGAACTGTCGCTCATCCCAGAATTGAGCGTCGCCGACAACATCGTCATTTCCGATCCGCCGAAACGCTTCGGCATGATCGACCGCAAGGCGCAGCGGCGCATTGCGGAGGAAGCGCTGGCACGCGCCGGGGCTTCCGACATCCATCCCTGTGCCCTGGTCAAGGATCTGCCGCTGTCGCGCCGGCAGATGGTGGAGATCGCCAAGGCGCTGGCCCGGAAACCGCGCATCCTGATCCTCGACGAGGCGACCTCGGCGCTGACGGCGGCGGATGTCGCCAAGGTCTTCGAGGTGCTGAAGCGGCTGCGGTCAGAAGGACTGGCGCTGCTCTACATCTCGCACCGCATGAACGAGATCGCCGAGCTCGCCGACCACTGCACGGTGTTCCGCAACGGCCGCAACGTCGCCAGCTACCCCGCCGGCTCGAAGAGCGACAATGAAGTGGTCGAGCTGATGATCGGCCGCGAATACAGCCATATCTTCCCGCCGAAACCCGGTCCAACTGCGGCCGCGACGACGGTTCTCGAAGCGCGCAGCCTCTCCTGGGCCGACCGGCTGGACAATATCTCGTTGAGCGTCAGGGCAGGGGAAGTCGTGGGTCTCGGCGGTCTCGATGGACAGGGGCAGCGCGAATTGCTGCTTGCTTTTTTCGGCGTGCTGCGCGGCCTTTCAGGCGAGATCCTGATAGACGGCAAGCCGGTTTCGATCGCCAGCCCGACCGCGGCAAGCCACGGCCGCATCGGCATGGCGCTGATCCCCGAGGATCGCAAGACCGAAGGGCTGATGCTGCCGATGACGGTGCGTGAGAACCTGTCCTTCGCGGCGCTCGACAGGCTTTCGAAAGGCGGCATCATCGATCGCGTCGCCGAGCAGCGGCTGATCGACGACATGGTCGGGCTCTTGGCCATCAAGACAGCGGGTCTCGACATCCCTGTCGGCGCGCTCTCCGGCGGCAACCAGCAGAAGGTGGTGATCGCCAAATGGCTGATGCGGCAGCCGCGCATCATCCTGCTCAACGATCCGACGCGCGGCATCGATGTCGGCACCAAGCAGGAGCTCTACCAGCTGATGCGCAAGCTGGCCGACGCGGGCGCCGCGATTCTGTTCTATTCGACCGACTATGACGAGCTGATCGGCTGCTGCGACCGCGTGCTGGTGCTCTATGACGGCGCGGTCAAGCGCGAGCTGGTCGGCGCCGAGATCACCGAGCACGCGCTGATCGCCAGCGCGCTCAACATCCATGGCGAAGGTGCCGGGCCGAAGCAGGGAGTGGGCGCGTGAAGGACTGGCGCTACTGGCTGGCCGAGCAGCGCGGGACG
Source organism: Mesorhizobium sp. M2A.F.Ca.ET.046.03.2.1 (assembly GCF_003952425.1). NCBI lineage: Bacteria > Pseudomonadati > Pseudomonadota > Alphaproteobacteria > Hyphomicrobiales > Phyllobacteriaceae > Mesorhizobium > Mesorhizobium sp. M2A.F.Ca.ET.046.03.2.1. The sequence goes on from NZ_CP034449.1 coordinate 5,451,429, forward strand.
CTGCTGGCATTCGGCATCTTCATCGTCATGTTCGCCATCTACAGCGGCAACCATCCGGCCGGCTTCACCGCCAATGTCGTGCAGACGGCGGCCAACAAGGGCGTGCTGCTGGCCTTCGTCGCCATGGCTCAGACATTGGTGGTGATCACCGCAGGCATCGACCTGTCGGTCGGCATGATCTTCGCGCTCACCAACTGCATGGCTTCATGGCTGGTGATCGGCACCGGCCTGGAGACGGCGTTTGGCGTGCTGGCTGTGCTCGGCACCGGGCTCATCTGCGGCGCCGTCAACGGCGCGATCGTCATCTACGGTCGGCTGCAGCCGATTGTCGCCACCATAGCCACGGGCGCCGTCTTTTTCGGCTTGGCGCTGCTTTTGCGACCGGTTCCCGGCGGTTCGGTCAATGAGGACCTTGCGGATTTCCTGACCGGGCGTTTCTTCGGCGTCGTGCCGGCGAGCCTCGTGGCGCTGCTGGTCATCGTGCTCGTCGTCTGGGTGCCGTTCAGCCGCTCCGAATTCGGGCGCGCCGCTTATGCGGCCGGTTCATCGGAGACGGCGGCTTACATGTCGGGCGTGCCGATCCGCAGGGGCAAGTTCCTGGCATACACGCTTGCCGGCCTGCTTGCGGCCATCGGCGGCCTGTTCCTGACCTTCTTCACCTATACGGGCGAGGCGGCCTATGCGAGCGGCAACGCCTACACGCTGTTCTCGATCGCCGCCGTCGTGCTCGGTGGTGTTTCGCTGTTCGGCGGCAAGGGCAGCGCCATCGGCGCGATCTTCGGCGCGCTCGCCTTCCGCACCATCGGCGACCTCTTGTTCGTCTTCGACTTCGATCCGCTCTGGCAGCCGCTGTTCCAGGGCGTTATCCTATTGATCGCGGTCAGCCTCGGCGCTTTCGCGCTGTTTCGGGTGCGCAACCGGCTGGAGTGGTTCCTGTGAGCGAAACGACCATCGGCGGCATCGCCGGCCGCATGCCCAAATTTCTGCGACGCGCCGATCCGGCTGTTGTCACCTCCTTCGCCTGCATTGTGATCCTGCTCCTGCTCGGCAGCCTCTATTCGCGCAGCTTCCTTTCGCCGGAATATCTGCTGCAACAGTTGAAGGTCGCGTCCTTCCTCGGTGTCATCGCCACCGGCATGATGCTGGTCATCCTGCTCGGCCAGATCGATCTGTCCGTGCCGTGGTCCGTGGCCACAGGCGCGATGATGGCCTGCGCGGCCGCCGCCTACGGATCGCTCGGCGTCGCGTTGGCCATTCCTTTCGGGGTCCTGTGCGGCGTCGCGATCGGCCTCGTCAACGGCATCGGCGTCGCCTATCTGCGCATTCCCTCGATGATCATCACCTTGGCCACCAATGCCGTGGCGCAAGGGCTGATGGTTGTCTATACGGGCGGTTTCTCGCCACAGGATTCGGCGACGGCGGCGATGCGCTATCTGGCAACCGGTTTCACCATCCCGGGCGTTCCCAACGCCGTCATCATCTGGGCGCTGATCGGCGCCGCGATGGTCTTCGTGCTGACCCGCACCAGCTTCGGCCGCGCCGTCTACGGCATCGGCAATCGCGAGCGCGCCGCCTATCTTTCCGGCATCGACACGCGCCGTATCGTGCTGATCGCCTTCGCCGTCTCCGGCGGCCTATCGGCTTTTGGCGGCGTGCTTCTGGCCGGCTATGCTTCAAAGGCGGCGCAGTCGATGGGCGACGCCTATCTGCTGCCGTCGATAGCCGCCGTCGTGCTGGGCGGCACGTCGATCCTCGGCGGGCGCGGCTCCTATCTGGGCACGGTTGCGGGCGTGATCCTGATCACGCTCCTGCAATCCATCCTCTCAGTCATGCAGATGCCCGAGGCGGGGCGGCAGATCATCTATGGCGTCGTCATCGTCGCCATGCTTCTGCTCTACGGGCGCGCGCCGGCAAGCCGCTGACCGTGGATGAGGCAAGCGCAAGACCGCAGCTTCGCATGACCGATCTTCGGACGGCGCCGGCCATCGTCGTGATGGGCGTTGCCGGTTGCGGCAAGACGGCCGTCGGCGAAGCGCTTGCCGGGGCTCTTGGCGCCGACTTCATCGAAGGCGACCGGCTGCATCCGCCGGAGAATGTGGCGCGCATGGCGCGCGGCGAGCCGCTGACGGATGCGCTGCGCGAGGGCTGGCTCAACGCCATCGGCGCGCGCATCGCGAGTTCCGTTGCCGAAGGGCGGAATGCGGTGGCGGCGTGCTCGGCGCTGAAGCGGACGTATCGCGACAGGCTGAGCCGCTTTTGTCCGGAGGTCGTCTTCCTTTACCTCAAGATCGATCGCGAGACCGCCTGGCGACGGGTCGCCAATCGCAAGGGTCATTTCATGCCCGCAAACCTGGTCGACAGCCAGTTCGCCACGCTGGAAGAGCCTGCCGCGGACGAGCGGGCGGTGACGGCCGACGGGACGCGAAGTGTCGCCGGGATCGTAAAAGAGATCATCCGCTAGATCGGTTGGTATTCATGCGCCGTCATTGCCGATTGCGGCCTCGGTTGGCCGCTCGGTCAGCCGCGTGGCGCTCGACCAGGCCATCATCTGCTCCGGACAGAGTTTGAGCGTTTCCAGCATATGGTCGCGCTTCGACAGGATGTATCCCGCCTGGACCGCAAGGTTCTTCGCCGCTGTGTCCCCCGCCGGCAATGCGGGCGCTTGCGTGCCTGCGCTCAGCTCGCTGACGATAGCCCGGTACTGGCGGAAAGGGATCGTCTCGATCGTCGCCATATGAAACAGCGCAGCACCCGCGCGTGCGGCGAAGTTTGCCGGCGCCGAGGCGAGGTGGGTCCAGCCACGTTCGCCCATGGCGGCCTCGGCGAAGGCGGAGCCGGCATAGATGGTGTTGGTCATCAGCACCACGCCATTTGCTTTCAGGACCTTCTGGATGCGCGTGGTGACCTGGTATGCGTCGGTGCGCTCAAAGACGATTCGGCTTTTCAGGAAACGGTTCTCGACCTTGACCAATGGCGGATTGATGACGCGCAAGCCGAATTCGCTTGGCGAAAGACCGTGGTACCGCGCGCTTACCTGATGGGCATCGACGCCGGCCTCATGCAAGGCGCGCTTGCCCATGATCGTCTGCGCCGTGAACTGGTCGCACCATATGATGACGCCGCGCCCGTTGCGCAGGGCTTGGTGTAGAGCCTCGAGGCCTTCGAGGCGGATCGCCGGCGACCAGCGCCAGCCGGCAACGAGATGCGCAGCAAGCGTCAGCCGCCGGCGGTGAACGGCGGCAAGCTGCGCTTCGAACATTCTTCGCGTGTCGACAGTGTCGCCGAGCACCGCCTTCACCGCTATGTCGTAGCGGGCGAACTCCTTGCGGAAATGCCGCTTGCGCCGGAGCCCCGACACCCGGCCGCAGATGGGTTCCCACGACGAGACCGGCAGCAGCGCCGCGACGCCAAGATAGAAACAGGACAGCAGGCTCTCGCGCAGGTCCCGATTAGCGAAGCGGCGCAGTTTTCCGGGGCGGATTACCTTGCGGCTGAAGAAGCGAACGGTTTCGTTGCGCTCCGGCACCGGCACGTCGGCGATGATCTCGGTGCGATAGATGTCGTTCGACGTTGGCTGCCGGCTGGCCCTGCGGGAATTGCCAAGCCAAGGCAGCCTCATGCGTCAGAGCCCCGTTCCACTTTTTAGATGGAGCATGATCTTGTCCGAAAACCGGTACCCACTTTTCCGGATCGTGCTCCGCTTTACTGCGTCGAAAGCAGACAAGCAAGCAAGGGGCCTCTGTCGAGGGCGAGCCGTTTCAGATCTGCGAAGTGAGCTCTGCCGGGAAATCGTCGTTGTCGGCGTCGCGCATGGCAGCGAGGCTGCGGTTGTCCAGCACCTCGGCGATTGCCTGGCGCACTTCCAGCATCATGTGGCGGACCTGGCATGTCGCCTCGTCGCAATCCTCGCAACGCTGGTATTGGGTGCGGCTGGCGCAAGGGATCGGCGCCAGCGGTCCGTCGAGCACGCGCACGACATGGCCGATCTTGATCTCGGAAGCGGGCCGGGCGAGGCGATAGCCGCCTTCCTTGCCCTTGCGGCTCTGGACGAAGCCGGCATTGCGCAGCTCGCCCAGGATCGCATCCAGGAATTTCTTCGGGATGTTGTTGGCGACCGCAATGTCGTTGACGAATGCAAGCTGGCCAGCCGGCAGGCTGGCAAGATGCACAAGGGCCTTGAGGCCGTATTTGCCTTTTTTGGTCAGCATGCCCGATTCAATTCATCAAACCCCAATCGCCCTGCATCTGGCGGTTGTTTGTGTGCAAATCATGACAGTTTGACCGTCGAACGCCCTCTGGCCCAACAATTTGCCGGTGCAGCTTAGGCACAAACGCGTTGATTCTTCGTAACGTTTTTCACGTTGGGGCCGCGATTTCCCCCGCGAACTCATGCAGCCCCGCTTACAAGAAGAAAGCCGGCAAAGCCGGCCTCCTTGCGCTTCCTGATTGTGGAGCCCTTTCAGCGGGCGCCATAGGCCTGATCGAGCAGCCCGCCTGCGGCAAAATGCTCTTTCTGAACCTTGTCCCAACCACCGAATACCTCATCCACCGTCAGCAGGCGGACGTCCGGGAAGTCGGCCTTGTGCTTGGCGGCGACCGTCGCATCGCGAGCCCGCAAGCCGTTCTCGGCGGCAATCTCCTGGCCATCCGGCGTGTAGAGGAAGTCGAGATAGGACTTGGCGAGATCGCGGCTGCCATGATCGTCGGCGACCTTGTCGACGATCGCCACCGGGAACTCGGCCAGCAGGCTGACCGAAGGGGTGACCTGTTCGAACTTGTCGTCGCCATATTCCTTGCGGATGCCGCGCGTCTCGGACTCGAAGGTGATCAGCACGTCGCCGATCTCACGCTGGACGAAGGTGGTGGTGGCGGCGCGGCCGCCGGTGTCGAAGATCGGAACGTTGTTGAAGAGCTTGGTGATGAACTCCTTCACCTTGGCATCGTCACCCTTGAAGGCCTCCTTGGCGTAAGCGGTGGCGGCGAGATAGGTGTAGCGTGCATTGCCCGATGTCTTCGGGTTTGGGAAGATCACCTGCACGTCGTCACGCACCAGATCGTTCCAGTCCTTGATGTGTTTCGGGTTGCCGGCGCGCACCAGGAAGGAGGGCAGGGAAAAGAAGGGCGACGCGTTGTCCGGAAAATCCTTCTGCCAATCGGCCGAGACGAGGCCCTTCTTGACCAGGAAGTCGACGTCGGTGACCTGGTTGAAGGTGACGACATCGGCGGCAAGACCTTCGGCGATGGCGCGCGCCTGCGCCGAGGTGCCGGCATGCGACTGATCGATGGTGACGCCGGGATGCTTGGCGATGAAGGCCTTGTTGATGTCGACGAACAACTCGCGGCCGACATCATAGGATGCATTCAAAAGTTTGTCGGCCGACCAGGCTTGGGAGGACGCGAGGACGAGACCGGCAACAGCTGCGATGCCGAGCAATAGACGCTTCATGAAAACAGGCTCCTTGGAAATGAATGAAGCTATAGCGAGACCATAGTCGGGAATGCCTGAAGCGACGAGGCACGCGCTCCGACAGGCGGGGGAGGGTCTAGAAAATATCTCGCCGAAACAGCTCTTTGCTAGGATTTTCTTCCAAGCTGACTCTTGAACAGCGCCAGACTGGGGCGCTGGAGCAGGAGTCAGGGCCAAAGGTAGCTCAGGCGGTGGGGAAAAGCTTCCAGCGCCGCGGCCTGAAGGCGACGCGGCTCTTCTGCGCGGCGGGATGGTCGACCGGAAGCTCGATCTCGACGCGCTGGCGCTCGCCGCCGATCTCCAGCTCGACGCGCCTTGTGCCTGCGACGCGGCGGCTGGCGGCGACCGTGCCGGCTATGCAGCCGCTGCAGCCGTCGAGCAGATCGACATCATGTGGGCGGAAGTAGAGGATTGCATCGCCGGAGGGCGCATGCGGCGCCTCAAGGCCGATCGGCCGGTCGGCGATCCAGACCTCGCCGTTCTCGACCTTGACCGGCAGCGAGCTGGATTCGCCGATGAAGGAGTAGACGAAGGGCGAGTTCGGCGTGTCATAGATGTCGTCGGCGGTGCCGACCTGCTCGATGCGTCCCTGGCTCATGACGACAACGCGGTCGGCGAGTTCCAGCGCCTCTTCCTGGTCGTGCGTGACGAAGACGGTGGTGTGACCGGTGCGGTCGTGGATCTCGCGCAGCCAGCGCCGCAGCTCGCGGCGAACCTGCGCGTCGAGCGCGCCGAAGGGTTCGTCGAGCAGAAGCACCTTGGGCTCGATCGCCATGGCGCGGGCCAAAGCCACGCGCTGGCGCTGGCCGCCGGAAAGCTGCGCCGGATAGCGCTTTTCCAGGCCTGACAGCTGGACGAGGTCGAGCAGTTCCAGCGCCCGGCGGCGGATTTCCTGCGCCCGCGGCCTGGCGGCGCCGTGCCGGACCTTCAGGCCGAAGCCGATATTGTCGGCAACCGTCATGTGACGGAACAGCGCGTAATGCTGGAAGACGAAGCCGACGTTGCGTTCCTGGATCGACTTCTGCGAAGCGTCTTCCTCGCCGAAGAAGATCGCCCCCTTGGTCGGCCGCTCCAGCCCGGCGATCAGGCGCAGCAGCGTCGTCTTGCCGGAGCCCGATGGGCCCAGCAGCGCGATGAGCTCGCCGGACTTGATGTCGAGCGACACGTCGTGGAGCGCCGGAAACCGCTCAAACTCCTTGCGCACGTTGACGACGCGAACTTCCATAGAATGACCTCTGTTAGTTGATGCATGTCATTATCCCAAAACCGCTACACACTTCTGGGTGACATGCATCTAGTGTCCGCGTGTCGCGGCGATCTCGGCGCCGTAGCGCATCTCGAGAAGTGTTTTCAAGACCAGCGTCACCAGAGCGAGGCCGGCGAGCAGCGAAGCGACCGCAAAGGCGCCGACGGCATTGTACTCGTTGTAGAGGATCTCGACATGCAGCGGCATGGTGTTGGTTAGGCCGCGTATGTGGCCCGACACCACCGAGACCGCGCCGAACTCGCCCATGGCGCGCGCATTGCAGAGCAGAACGCCATAGAGCAGCCCCCATTTGACGTTGGGCAGCGTCACATACCAGAAGGCCTGCCAGCCGCTGGCGCCGAGCGAGAGCGCCGCCTCCTCGTCGCCATTGCCTTGTTCCTGCATCAGCGGGATCAACTCGCGCGCGACGAAGGGGAAGGTGACGAAGACGGTTGCCAGAACGATGCCTGGCACGGCGAACAGGATCTGGATGCCATGCGCCTTCAGCCATTCGCCGAGCAGTCCTTGAGCGCCGAACAGAAGCACATAGACCAGGCCGGAAATGACCGGCGAGACCGAGAAGGGCAGGTCGATGAGCGTAGTCAGGAACGCTTTCCCCTTGAACTCGAACTTGGCGATGGCCCAGGCAGCCGAAAGGCCGAAGACGAGATTGAGCGGCACCGAGATCGCCGCCACCAGCAATGTCAGGCGGATGGCGGAACGCGTGTCGGCATCGCTGAGCGATTGGAAATAGGCGCCGACGCCCTTGGCGAAAGCCTCCTTGAACACGATGATCAGCGGCAACAGCAGGAAGATGCCGAGAAAGACCAGCGTGACGGTCGTCAGCGTGATGCGGACGGGACGGCTTTCCGTGACCGCGGCCGACTGGCTCTCGTGGTGCGGTTCATAGGACTTGATCTCGGGATCAGCCATAGCGCTTGCGGCTCCATGTCTGCACGAGGTTGATGAGGAGCAGCATGGCGAAGGACAGCGCCAGCATGATCGCGGCGATCGCGGTCGCGGCCGGATAGTTGTACTCCTCCAACCGGATGACGATCAGAAGCGGCGCGATCTCGGATTTGTAGGGCAGGTTGCCGGCGATGAAGATGACCGAGCCGTATTCACCGACGCCACGCGCGAAGGCGAGCGAGAAGCCGGTGATGATGGCCGGCGCCAAGCTGGGCAGCAGCACACGGGTGATGATCTGGAAGCGGCTGGCGCCGAGCGTGGCGGCGGCCTCCTCGACCTCCTTGTCGAGCTCTTCCATGATCGGCTGTACAGTGCGCACGACGAAGGGCAGGCCGATGAACACCAGCGCCACGATGATGCCGAGCGGCGTGTAGGCGACCTTGAGGCCGAGCGGCATCAGCAATTTGCCGAGCCAGCCGGTCGGTGCATAGAGCGTGGTCAGCGCGATGCCGGCGACCGCGGTGGGCAGCGCGAAGGGCAGGTCGACCATGGCGTCGACGACGCGGCGGCCGGGGAAACGGTAGCGGACCAGCACCCAGGCCACGAGCGTGCCGAACACGACATTGACGGCGGCCGCGATGAAGGCCGTGCCGAAGCTGATTTCGAGCGCCTTGAGGGTGCGCCGGTCGGTGGCCAAGGCCCAGAAATCGGTCCAGCCGAGCGCGGCCGAACGCCAGATCAGCCCCGAGAGCGGGATAAGGATGATGAGCGTGAGGTAGGCAAGCGAGAAGCCGAGCGTCAGTCCGAAACCCGGAATGACACTCGGCTGTCTGAATCGCCACCCCGCGTGAGCGGGTGCTGTGGTCATGCTGTTCTGGATCGTCCCTTCTTACTCAACCAGATTGCAGTCGCCAGTTTTCGAGGCCCGGCCTCTCACTGCGCCGGCTTGTAGATCTGGTCGAATATACCACCGTCGCCGAAATGGTAAGGCTGCGCCTTCTTCCAGCCGCCGAATTGCGGGTCGTCGATGGTGACGAGCTTGATAGCAGGCAGTTTGGCGAGGTCCTCGGCCGGAACCAGTTCGGGCTTGGACGGACGATAGTGGTTCTTGGCGATGATGGTCTGGCCTTCCTTCGAATAGAGCCAGGAAAGATAGGCCTCGGCCACCTTGCGCGTGCCTTTGGCGTCGACATTGGCGTCGACCACAGCGACGGGCGGCTCGGCCAGGATCGAGGTCGGCGGGTAGACGATGTCGAAATTGTCGGCGCCGAATTCGTCGAGCGCCAGATAGGCGTCGTTCTCCCAGCCGATCAGGACGTCGCCCAGGCCCTTCTGAGCAAAGGTGACTGTCGAACCGCGCGCGCCGCTGTCGAGCACCGGGGCGTTGGCATAGAGCTTGGCGACGAATTCCTTGGTCTTGGCCTCGTCGTTGCCGTCATGCGCGTTGGCGTAGGCCCAGGCCGCCAGGTAGTTCCAGCGCGCACCGCCGGAGGTCTTCGGGTTCGGCGTGATCACCTGGACGCCGTCCTTGACCAGATCGCTCCAGTCGTGGATGCCCTTGGGGTTGCCCTTGCGCACCAGGAAGATGATGGTCGAAGTGTAAGGTGCTGAATTGTTTTCGAATTTCTTGCGCCAGTCGGGATTGATCTTCTTCGACTTCGAGACGATGGCGTTGATGTCGCCTTCGAGCGCCAGCGTCACCACATCGGCGTTGAGGCCGTCGATCACCGCGCGGGCCTGGGCGCCCGACCCGCCATGCGACTGCTGGATGGTGACCGTCTCGCCGGTCTCGGCTTTCCAGTGCGCGGCGAAGGCCTCGTCATAGGCCTTGTAAAGCTCACGTGTCGGATCGTAGGACACGTTCAAAATGGTCGTATCGGCAAACGCGAAACCGAGCGTGCCGAACTGGACAGATGTGGCGACCAGCGCGCCGAGCAGTTTCCTGAAATGAGGTTTGGTCATTCCCGCCTCCGTTGAACTGCTGCGAACCCTAGCGAGTTTATAGAATTTAGATGCATTGAATGTTGCCTTTTTCGCCTCCTAGAAGCAATTTTTCGCCGTATGTCCGTCGATCGAAGAAATATCTTCCTCAAGCCGGCGACACCATGAATCCTTGCCAGCCCGCCTAATTAGAACCGGCGACGGTTTGGGCAAGGCTGGATGGTTCCCGGTTAAGGCGCTGTGACCGGAAAATCGAAGCGCTGTTTTGGAAAAGGCTCTTTGGCGAGGGTGAAGTGCCACCATTCGCGCGCGTAGTTGCGGAAGCCAGCGGCGTGCATGGCGGCAAGCAGCATCTTGCGGTTCGCCGCCGCCTTGGCGGGGAGCGGGCGGTGCGCCGTCTCGCTCATCGGATCGAAGCAGTCGAAACCGGTGCCGAAGTCGAGCGTGGTGCCGTCAGGCGCGCCGCAGGCCGGGTGAACCGCGCTGGTGGCGTCGGCGATAGCGAGGTCGACGGTCGAGCCGCGCGAATGGCTGGACAGCTCGCCGATATAGCCCTTGGCGATAAGATCGCCACGCCGGACGGTCGGATACCACTGCGGATCCGGCGGGCCGGCTTCTCTTGTCCATCTGACCATGTCGGCAACGGCGCGGGCGGGCCGGTAGCAGTCGAAGACGATCAGCGTCAGGCCTTTGGCGGTCATGGTTTTCTGGACGCTGGACAGCGCCTTCGCCGCTTGCGTGGTCAGTACGCAGACGGGCGCGTTATAGCCGTCGACCTTGCGGCGCAGGAAGTTTTCGCGGCCGGCGTAGCGGATGTCCTGGCGGATGGTCGAGTCGACATCGGCGAGCCTGACGAAGCCGACGGGGAGGGAGGCGGCGCGGGCCGGGGTGGGGGTTGCGGATAGGAGAGGCAGCGTTGCGGTTAGAGCAGCTCCTAATGCAAAGGTATGGCGCGAGGCCCCCCTCTCTGCCCTGCCGCGCATCTCCCCCTCAAGGGGGGAGATTGGCGGTGTCGGCGCTGCGCCCATCTTTCCTGTGTTGAAGATTAGCGAAAGCCGCCGAGCGAATAATCTCCCCCCTCGAGGGGGAGATAGCCGGCAGGGCAGAGAGGGGGGCCTCGCGCCAAACATCAAGGGAGAAACTCCCCGCGCCGAAGGCTTAAGAAGCGCACCCCGCAGAATCGCTTGCCGCATCCTATTCAACGAAAACCTTCACGCTCGCCGCCCGGCCGGCGGCGTCGATTACCGTCAGCGTCGAATAGCCGGTGCCGTCGGGCTGCCAGGTCGCGGTGCGGCGGCGGTCGATGCCGGCGAGCGGCCTGCCGTTGGCGAGCCAACGGAACGGCGCGCGGCCGCCCTGCAGCTTCAGCACCAGCGGCGTTGCGTCGGCTGAGTTGGTGCCGAGGTCTACGCGGGCGCCATTGGGCGGGAAGATGATGGTCGGCGCCGGCTCGGTGGCGGTGGCCTGCACCAGGCCGTCGGCGCCGGCGCCGAAGCGGGCGAGCGTCACCGGCAATTCCTCGCGCTTGGGATTGAAGACACCCGGCGGCCGGCCGGGCAGCGGCACGCTGGCGAGGCCGGAACGGACGAAGCCTTCGAATAGGATGGGTGCGGCGGAGACATAGCCCGACAGGCCGGGGACGGGGCTGGCATCGGCGCGGCCGACCCAGACGCCCAGCACGTAGCGGCCGTCGAAGCCGACGGACCAGGCATCGCGATAGCCATAGGAGGTGCCGGTCTTGTAGGCGATGCCGTGCTGCATGGCGCCTTCTGGCGGCTTCACGCCGGACAGGATGTCGTTGATCTGCCAGGCCGCCTGGTCGTCGAGGATGGTGGCTGTGGTGCGCTCGGTATTGGCCGGCTCGGTGCCGTCATGCAGCGTGTGCATCTTCCCGCCATTGGCGAGCCCGGTATAGAGCTGCACCAGGTCGCGCAAGGTCACGCCGACGCCGCCAAGGCCGATCGCCAGGCCCGGCGCTTCGTTGGGCGGCAGGATCGGGTTGACGCCGGCCTGGCGGAAGCGTGCCGTCAGCCGCGCCGGGCCGACGGCGTCGAGCACCCGGATCGCCGGCACGTTGAGCGACAATTGCAGCGCCTGGCGGATAGAGACGTCGCCCTGGTAGCCCATGTCGAAATTCTTCGGCCGGTAGCCTCCGAAATCGGCCGGGCTGTCCTCGATGATCGTCTCCTGCGCCACCAGCCCCTGCTCGAAGGCCAAGCCGTAGATGAAAGGCTTCAGCGTCGAGCCGGGTGAGCGCACCACCCTGGTCATGTCGATCCAGCCGGAGCGGCTGGCGTCGAAGAAATCGGCCGAACCGACCTCGCCGAGGATGTCGCCGGTGCGCGCATCGGCCATCACCATGGCGATGGAAAGTTTCGGGCCAAGCTTCCTGGCGGCATCCCTTGCGACCTGCTCCAGCCCTTGCTGCACACTCCGGCGGATGGTGAGTTGCAGCGGCCTGCCGGGCACGGCCTTGGGCAGCATGGCGTAGGAGGCGTGCGCGGCCAGCGCCGGCAGTTTTCTGCGCAGGCCGGAGACGTCGTCTAGCGCCGCGCGCTGCGCTTCGCGTTCGCCGAGCAGGCCGGCCGAGACCATGCGGGTCAGCACGCGGTCGCGCGCGGCGTGCGCGATGCCGAGATTGCGGTCGGGCCGGCGCTTTTCCGGCAATTGCGGCAGCGCGACGAGGAGGGCGGCTTCCGAGACTGTGAGGCGCTTCGGCTCCTTGCCGAAATAGGCGAGCGAGGCGGCGCGCACGCCCTCGAGATTGCCGCCATAGGGCGCCAGCGTCAGATAGCGTTCGAGGATTTCCTGCTTGGAAAGCCGCCGCTCGATCTGGATGGCGCGCAGCATCTGCTTGAGCTTGGAGCCGAGGCTGCGGCTGTCGCGCGGCTCGATCAGCCGGGCGAGCTGCATCGACAAGGTCGAGCCGCCGGAGACGATATGGCCGCTGGTGACGAGCTGGCCGGCGGCGCGGCACAGCGCCAGAAGGTCGACGCCGCGGTGGTCCCAGAAACGTTTGTCTTCATAGGTGACCAGCATGTCGACGAATTGCTTGTCGACCTGGTCGAGCCGGGTCTCGAGCCGCCAGTAGCCGTCGGGCGTGGCGAAGGCGCGCAGCAGTTGGCCGTCGCGGTCCTGGACTTCGGTGGAGACCGTCAGCTTTGCCGGCAGCGGCGGCGGGAAGGCGCGGTCGAGTTCCCAGAGCGCGGCGAGGGAAAGTGCCGCGAGGCCGGCAAGCGAGATGCCTGCGATCGCGGTGCGTCTGAGAAATTTCCTGGAGAGCATGGCGCTGCCCCTCATCCGCCTGCCGGCACCTTCTCCCCGTATAGGGACGGGGAGAAGGATAGACCGGCGACCTCGCTATTCCGCCTTCACCTCCATCACGCCGGTGGCGGTGCGGGCCGAATATTGCGGCCGGTACATGTCCTCCACCGTCGCCGCCGGATGGGCGTAGGTGCCGGGTGTCACGGCGCGCACGACATAGGCCAGCGTGATGTTGCGGTCGCCGTCGCCTTCATTGGGATTGAAGGCGGCGACGAAGCGGTCGTCGCGGAACTCCAGATGCGCGGCGTCGGTCTGCGCCAGCCAGGAGAAGTTGGACAATTGCGCGCTGGAAACCAGGCTCGGATTGTCGATCTCGAAGCCGGCCGGCAACAGATCGGTGATCAGCAGCCGCGACGGCCACTTGTTCTGCTCGTAGATCTTGAGCACGACCACATAGCGCTCATTCTGCCTGGCTTCGGTGACGTTGGCCTCGGTGCCGTCGAGCTTGTAGTAGGTGCGATCAATGGTGAAGCCGTCGCCGCCGGCGGGCAGTGGATCGACCGGCGCGGCGACCGCGGTCACCACCGCCTGCAGCGACGTCGCGCCGGTGTTGGCGATGGTAAGCGGGCTGTCGACCAGGTCACCGCCGGCGACCTGGTCGGAATAGCCGCCCGAATGCGGCGCGCCATTGACGGAAAGCGTGATGGAATCATTGCCTTCCTTCAGCGCCCGCGCGGCAAGCAGCATCCAGGATTCGTCCTGCGTGCTCGTCCAGCGGGCATCGGCGCGCGCCACGCCGACCAGCTTGATCAGTTGCGGCATGATGCTGGGCACCGGCTTCGATTCCGCCGCCAGCGCCAGTATCGCCGCGCCGTCACGCAGCCGCGAGCCATAGTCGGAGCGGTACCAGTCGTAGTCGGTTTCAGACTGCGCCAGCCGGAGCGCCGTCTGGAAGGTCGATTCCGAACGCTGCGTGTCGCCGTAGAGCGCCAGGCTCGCCGCAAGTTGCGCGACCGCCATCGGGCTGGAGAAAGCTTCGAGCTGCGTGTCGGCGTAGTAGCGCAGGTCGCCTATCGAGGCCTCCTTGTTGCGGGCGAGCACATAGAGCGCGTAAGCGATATCGCTGCCCTTGTCCTGGACGTCCTGGTCGTAGCCTAGCGAGTTCTGCAGATTGTTCAGCGCCTGGTTCATCGCCAGCGCCGGCACATCGTACTTTTCCTCGCGCGCGCGGGTCAGGAACTCGCTGACATAGGCATCGAGCCACAGATCGCCGGAGCCCGGCCCCCAGAGGCCGAAGCTGCCGCTCGACGACTGATAGGAGAGCACCTTGTAGATGGCGTCCTGGATGCGTTGATGCAGGTCAGGGTCGCTCTCCATGCCGATGCTCTTGGCCATGTCGTTGACATAGAGCAGCGGCATGGCGCGGCTGGTGGTCTGCTCGGCGCAGCCATAAGGGTAGCGATCAAGGCTCATCAGCAGCGACGGCACGTCGAGCGCGGACGACTGCGAGACGCCGACGCTGACCGAAGCGCCGTCGAGCACGCTGGCGGCAAGCAGCTCCTTGTCGACCCGCAGCGAGCCGCCATGCGGCTTCAGGTCGACAACCATGCGGTTAGTGACCGGAAGCTGCGCCGGCCGCACCGGCAGATAGAGCGTCTGCTCGACCTGCGTGCCGTCGGCATGGGCGAGCTTGATGGTGATGGAGGCGTCGCCCGCGGTCTTCGCGACCAGCGGGAAGGTGAGCGACTGGCGCTTGCCCTGGGCGAGCGTCAGTTTTTCCGGCAACGGCTTGTCGCCGGTCGAAAGGTCGCCGGTGGTGGTGACGGACAGCGCGTAGTCGCCGGCCGGGCCATCGGTGTCGGCTATGTCGAGGCGCATGGTCGCCACATCGCCCGGCGCCAGGAAGCGCGGCAGGCCGGCGGTGATCACCACAGGATCGCGCACGATGACGTCGGTCTGGGCATGGCCGACGGCTTCCTTGGTCCAGGCGACCGCCATGACGCGCACGGTGCCGTTGAATTGCGGGATGTCGAAGTCGATCCGCGCCTTGCCGTTGGCGTCGAGCTCGACCGGGCCGGAGAAGAAGGCGACCAGCTTTTCGGTCGGCGGGCTGCCTTGCGCCTGCATGTTGGCGCCGTCGCCACCGGTGCGTATCTTGCCCATCGTGCCGAGCGAGCCGTCGATCAGGCGGCCATAGAGATCGCGGATCTCCAGCCCCAGCATGCGTTGGCCAAAGAACCAGTCCTCCGGATCGGGCGCCTTGTAGTTGGTGAGGTTGAGGATGCCGACGTCGACGGCAGCCACCATCACATAGGCGTTTGTGCCCGGCTGAGCGCCGTTCACCGCGACCGGGATTGACAGCTGCTGGCGCGGCAGGGTCTTTTCCGGCGGCGTCAGCGAAACTGCGAGCTTCTTCGAACCCGGGTCGACCGACAGCCACTGGATGCCGATGGCGCGGGCCGGCATGCGCGATTCCTGCGCGTCGCCGGGCCGGAACAAGGTCGCCGTGACATAGGCACCGGCGCCCCAGTTTTCGCCGACCGGAATGTCGACAGTGCTGCCGCCGGCCGGCACCGAAGCGGTGACGGTCTTCAACAGCTTCTCGGCGCCGATCGTGACCAGAAGTTCGCCGGCAAAATGCGGCGAGATCTTCAGCTTGGCGACTTCGCCGGTGGCGTAGCTGTCCTTGTCGAGGGCGATCTCCAGCCCATCGGGTGTCTCGGTGGTGGTCGAGGCGACGTACCAGCCGGCGTCGAATTCATAGCTGGTCGCCGGACCATCCGGGTCAGCCGTCTCGACCTCGAGACGGTAGCGGCCCCAGTCGACGGGCAGCGACACGGTCGCCTCGCCATCGGCCTTCAGATCGACCGAGCCATTGGCGACGGCCTTGGTGAGGTTCACTGCCTCGTAGTTCCAGGAATTGTTGGAACGGTACCACTGATAGTTCCGCTCGACCTTGACCAGCGACCACTGGGCGCCTTTCAGGTCCTCGCGCTTGCCGTTCGGATCGACGGCGATGATGCTGAATTTGGCCGTTCCGCCTTGCGGCACTTCATCGCCTTCGAAATCCGGGCGAATGCCGATGACATCGCGCTGCGGCCGAACGCCGATGTCGAGCGAGCGCTCGACGGCGCGGCCGCCGGCTTCGCGCATGCGCACCGTGACCTTGGCGTTGACCAGCTTGGTGGTCGACGGCAACTGGTCGATGGTGATCGGGAAGGTCGCCTTGCCGTCGTCGCCGACGATCGGAAGATTGGCGAGGGGCGTCACGGTCGGCTCGCTCGACTGCTCGTCGGCGAGGCCGAAGGTGAAGTCCTTGAAGCTGTCCCAGTTGCTCGTGGTCGACAGCGTCATCTCGCCTTCCAGCGCCAGGCCCGCGGCCGGCGCGCCATAGAGGAAGCGGCCGTCGACGGTGGCATTGGCGGTCTCGCCCTGGGCGATCTCCTTCTTGTCGGCCGTCAGGTCGAATTCGATGCGATCCGGCACGAAGTCCTCGACCAGGAACATCTGGCTGGCGACCGGCGACTGCTTGGGATCGGTGTAGATCGACACCGTCCAGGTGCCGCGCATGGCGTTGGCCTCGAGCGGCAGGTCGACGGCATGGCCGCCGGCGGACTCGCCATTGCTGACGATGCGCCGGTTCTCGACGCCGTCGGGACGGGTGAAGATGAAGGTCAGCGGCAGGTTCTCGACCGCTTTTGCCGCGCCGTCGCGGGCAAGCGCCGCGACGTGAACATCCTCGCCTGCGCGGTAGATGCCGCGCTCCGTCCAGGCATAGACGTCGAGCGCGCCGGGCGAGGCGCGCCCTTCGACGCCGCGATCCGACAGGTCGAATCCGGCTTTGCCCATGTCGAGGAAGACGAAGTCGTTGTCGCCCTGCTTGGCCATCAGCACGGCCGGCACCATGCCGTTTTCGCCGCGGGTGAGGCCTGGATTGAAGACGGCGTGGCCTTCGGCGTCGGTGGTCGCCGTGCCGAGGATCTCGTTGTTCCTGGCAAGCAGCGTCAGTTCGGCGCCGGAAATCGGCTTGGCCGAGCCCAGCGAACGGGCAAAGACGTTGAGACCGTCCTGGCCGGTATAGGTGGAAAGGCCGATGTCGGAGACCACGAACCACTGCGTGGCGCGCGAGCCGTAATCGTCGCTCTTGTCGTCGACCGGCTGCGCGGTCAGCACATAGACGCCGGGCTTGCGCTGCGGGATCGCCTCGTCAACCGGGAAAGAGGTGGTCACCTCCTTGTTGAGATCGTTGGCGATGTCGAGCGTGCCCGACCAGACGGGCTCGCCCATCTGGTCGGAAATGGTGGAAATATCGTAGCCGTCGAGCTGATGCAGGAACTGATAGCCGGACAGAAGTTGCGCCAGCGAACGATCACCGATGCGGTAGAGCGTCATCTTGGCGGCGTTCATGTTGACCGTCACGACTGGAATGCCGCGACGGGCGCCGGCCGGCAGCACGAAGCTGTCGCCGGTGAAGCGGGCGGACGGAGCGCGGTCCTGGACATAGATCGACAGCACGACGGGCGCGGCGATCGTTTCACCGATCGCCGCCGGCAAGCCGGCGCGGAAGGTCACGTCATAATGCTGGCCGTGTTCCAGGCCCTCGACGCAAATCTGCTTGTCCTTGGCCTCGACGGCCTTGGGCGCGGCGTTGTCGACGGTCACGAACTGCGCATAGTCGACGCCGGTCTTGACCAGGTCCTCGGAAAACTGGGCGCAGATGCGCGGCGAGGAAGAATCGGCGTCGACGGTGTGCTCGACGACGCGGAAACCCTTGCGCGCCTTGAGGTCGGCATAGTCGGCCTGGACGGCCGGCGAGCTCACCAGCGCAAGGCTCGCCTCATAGGCCTGCAGCGACGGCCGGTAGAGATCGCGCTTGTCGAGACCGGCGCCAAGCAGCGCCAGCGCCTCGGCGCGGGTCTTTGCCGTGCGCACCAGCTTGTAGGCGTTGAAGGCCGCCGACGTGGCGTTCATCGGGAAAGTCGCGGGTTCGTTGGTGTTCGACGCCGGCTCCACGGCCAGTATCTCGCGCGCCAGCGCCAGCCAGAGCGCGCCGTCATCGGGCAGAACGGAGATCGCGGCCTGGTATTTCTGCATGGCAAGGCGATGATCGCCGGTTAGCGAGGCCTGCTCGGCGGCGGCCTGCAGGGCAGCAAGGCCCTCGGTCGGCTTGTCATAGGCCGGATCGGTCAGCTTGTTGCGGAACTGCTGGGCCTGGTCGGCCATCCAGTTCGGGAAAAAGGCCAGAGCCGGCGGAGCGCCGATATCTGGGTCGCCATCGACATTCGCGACCTTGCCGGCAACGGCGCCGGTGAAGGATTTCAACTGGTTATAGTCGGATTTGAGAAAGCACCACTTTGCCTTGGTGTTGTAGGTGAAGGCGCGGCAGGCGGTATCGCCAAGGCACGTGGTCTTGCATTGGTCGAGGCTGACATTCTGCTCCGACCTGAGGTCGAAACCGAAATAGTCGGAATTGTCGGTCGTCACGATTCGCCGGGCTTCGGCCGCAAGGGCCGCCCCGCCCAGGGCGAAAAAGACGAGAAGAAGGAAAGAGAAACCACGAGCCGCGCGCATTGCCATACCACCCTCCAGACATCGCCAGCGTCCGGGCATGATCAAGCTTCGTGCAGGCTTGTCAACGCCGGAGCGCCGCGGGTTTTTCACCTGCGAACGGTTTCCATGCCGGCCAAAGGCCGGTATTTCGACAGAACCTCTGTGAGACGGATCACACTTTCTTGCGGAATCGCAAAAGGTGTGAATTCCAAGCCCGGTCTATTTCAGACAATTGGATTGTGGCCCCTTTACGAACGTTTCGGAACTTCATTCCAATTTTAGTTTTGTCGACTAGGTTGTCTTAATGCCGGCGCATGAAACGCAGATGTCAGGAGGGGTCGCGCCAGGGCGCGGGCTTCCGCGCGCCCTGCTTTTCGCGCTGTTTTGCGCTGCAATTCTGGCGGGCGAGGCGCGTCCGGCGGCGGCTTTCGAGATTTTCGGCATCAAGCTCTGGGGCTCGTCCAAGGACGAGGATGCCGACATCGTCGATCCGCTTCGCTATTCCGTGACGCTCAATGCGCCTGATGCCGACAAGGATCTGGTGAAAAGGCTCGAAAACGCCTCGGCGCTGAAGAATGACGAGGACCATCCGGTGTCGGGATCGCTCGGCCTGATGGCCAAGGCGCGCGGCGACCGCGAACAACTGGTCGCCGCGCTCTACGCCGATGCCCGGTATGAAGGCGTGGTCACGATAACGATCGAAGGCAAATCGATCGACGAATTGCCGCCGGACGCCGAATTCAAGGGGCCGCAGCCCATTCCGGTCGTCATCAGCGTCGCGCCCGGGGCGAAATTCACATTGGGCAATATCCGGCTGAAGGGCGATGCCGCGGGGCTGGCGAGCGCCGATTTCGGGCTGATCGCCGGCGGCGATGCCGGCTCCGGCGCCGTGCTCAAGGCCGAGGCCCTGATTGTGCGGGCGCTGAAGGACGAGGGCAGGCCGCTTGCAAAGATCACAGACCGCGAGATAGTCGCCGAGCATGCAAGCTCGACGCTGGACGTCACGCTCACGGTGGCCGCCGGCCCGGTCGCCGCTTATGGCGACACGACAGTCGAGGGCACGGAAAAGGTCGATCGCGACTTCACCGAATACATGACCGGGCTGAAGCGGGGCCAGCAATATTCGCCGCAGGAGATCGACGATGCCCGCGACCGGCTGCTCGGCCTCGAGGTCTTCAACAGCGTGACCATCAAGGAAGGCGACAGCCTCGACGCCAACGGCAATATCCCGATCGACGTCCAGGTCAGCGAGCGCAAGCCGCGCTTTTTCGGCCTCGGCGGCACGTTTTCGAATACCGAAGGGCTCGGGCTGGAAGGCTATTGGGGACACCGCAACCTGTTCGGCCAGGCCGAGAAGCTGCGTATCGACGGGTCCATCAGCGGCATCGGCAGCAACAGCCTTTCGGCGCTCAACTACAATGCCGGCGTCATGTTCGAGAAGCCGGGCGTGCTCGGGCCGACGTCGAAATTCTTCACCGGCGTCAAGACTGTGTTCGAGCACCCCGATGCCTATGACCATTTCTCGGTCAAGGGCGACGTCGGCGTTTCCTACGACCTCGACAAGCAGCAGCGGGTCTCGGCCGAATTCGACCTCGACTATTCGCGGATCACCGACGCTTTCGGCAAGCATACCTACCTGATCGCCAGCGTGCCGCTGCAATATGTCTTTGACAACCGCGACAACAAGCTGAACCCGACCAGGGGGTTCCGCTTCCTCGCCTATGCCGAGCCGAGCTATGACATATTGAACGGCGCGACCTTCCTGAAGCTGAAGGGCGAGGGCTACACCTATCAGTCGCTGGACACGGCAAGCCGATTCGTGCTGGCCGAACGCGCAACGCTGGGCTCGATCGTCGGCACCGGCCTGCAGAACGTGCCCGCCGACCGGCGCTTCTATTCCGGCGGCGGCGGCTCGGTGCGCGGTTATTCCTACCAGGGCATCGGCCCGAAGGATATTGACGGCCAGCCGATCGGCGGCTTGTCCTTCTTCGAAACCTCGGTGGAGATGCGTATCGGCGTCACCGACACGGTCGGCATTGTTCCGTTCGTCGATGCCGGCACGGTCTCGATCAAATCCTTCCCGGATTTCTCGGGTGTTAAGGTCGGCGCGGGCGTCGGCCTGCGCTATATTACCCCGTTCGGGCCGCTTCGCATCGACGCGGCGGTGCCGCTCAACCGCGATCCGGGCGATCCGCATTTCGGCATCTATGCCGGCATCGGCCAAGCGTTCTGACGATGAAGATTTTCTGGCGCATCCTCCGCATTATTATCTACACGCTGCTCGTCCTGCTGGTGGTGGCTATCGGCGCTCTCGTCGTCCTGACCGGCACCGAAGGCGGCCGCCAGAACCTCGCCGGCCTGATCTCGAAGATGGCCTCGAGCGAGGACCGGAAGATTACGGTCGCTGGCATCGAAGGCATCTGGTCGGGGGCGCTCAGGGTCGATCATGTCGTGCTGGAGGACCGCGCCGGCCCCTGGATGGTCGCACGCAACGTGGCGCTCGACTGGTCGCCGACGGCGCTGCTCTCCCGGAATTTCAATGCTGACCGCTTCGCCGCCGAGCGGATCGAACTGGCGCGGCTGCCGCAGCCGAGCCAGCAGCCATCGCAGGGCGGCTCGTCCAGCCTGCCGGTGTCGATCGACGTGAGGCAGATCGACCTGCCGGAGATCGCGCTCGGACAGGAGCTTGCCGGCAGCGGCATCGCCGAACTGGCCGCCAAAGGCTCGCTCAGGGCCGATCCCTCGCCGCTGGCGATCGAGAGCGTGCTCAATGTCTCCCGCCATGACGGCAAACAAGGCAATGTCGACGCCAAGATCCATTTCGCGCCGGCCGACAACAAGCTCGACCTCGATCTCAAGGCGTCGGAGCCGGCCGGCGGCATCATCGCCAATCTGCTCAAGCTGCCGGATGCGCCGCCCGTCAACATCGTCGTTTCCGGCAGCGGGCCCTTGGCCAATTGGAGCGGTGTCGGCACCTTCATGGTCGATGGCCAGATCATCAGCCAACTGACCGGCCGGCACCAGCTCACCGACAAGGGCCACCGCATCGAGGCCAAGGGCGACGGCCAGTTCGAAGCGTTCCTGCCGGAGAAGATAAAGTCGCTGTTTGCCGGCAAGACGAGCTTCGACGTCGCCGGCACGGCGACCACGGCGGGTGGGATCGATATCGAGCAGGCCATCATCGAGAGCGACTCCGTGCATGGCACCGCAACCGGCAACGTCGATCCGAAGGGCGCCAGCGACCTGGCCGTCGAGCTTGCCGCCAAGGACAAGCCCGTCACCATCGATGTCGGCAATAGCGCCGTGCCGATCCTGGTCGCCGTCGAGAAGGCCACGGTGCGCGCCTTCGGCGACGGCAAGGCGCCGATGGTCGATATCGGCACGTCGCTCACCTCGGTCGCCGTCGGCGGCACCCAACTCAACAATATCACCGGCGCGATCCATTCCGACGGCTTCGACATCGAAAACCGCAGCGGACCGGTCAGCATCAAGCTTGCCGCCGCCGGGCTGAAGACCGACGTCGCCACGCTGGCGCCGCTGGTGACCGGGAAGCTCGCCGCCGATCTTTCCGGCACGATCAGCCGCGAGTCCGTGGCCATCGACAAGGGCACCTTGCGCAGCGATGCGCTCAATGCCGGGCTGACGGCAAATGTGGCGCTCGCCGACCTGTCGATGACGCTGAAGATGAATGCCGACGCCGATTCCAAGGCATTGCCGCCGCAGATCAGCTCGCTGCTCGGCGAGCGGGTGAAATTCTCGGCCAGCGCCACGCGCGATCCGCAAGGCGCGTTCGCCGCCAACTCGCTGGAGATCAGCTCCGGCTCGCTCAGCGCCAGCGGCACCGGCAGCATGCAGGGATCGGACCTCCAGGCCAGCGTCAAGGGCACGTTGGGCGACGTCTCGCCGCTGTCGTCGCTTGCCGGCACACCGCTTGCGGGCGGGGTCAACTTCGCTCTGAGCGCAAGCGGTCCGCGTCTGGCGCCGGATTTCACCGTGTCGGCAGACAGCACCAGCCTGACGGCGGCGGGCCGCACCGTGAAGGACATCAAGCTCTCGGCCAAGGGCAAGGCCGATGTCGCCAATCCGACCGCCGATATCTCGCTGACCGGCAATGCCGAGGGGCAGGCGCTCGACATCGAGGCTTCGCTGGTGACCGCCGACGGCAAGCGTTCGATCAAAGGGCTCAGCCTGGCGCTCGGCGACAACAAGGTGTCGGGTGATCTCGCGCTCGACGACAAGTTCCTGCCGCTCGGCACGCTGACGCTTGCCGTGCCCGATATCGGGCCGCTCGCCGCGCTGGCAAACCAGACCGCCACAGGCGACATCAACGGCACGATCGTCTTTGCCAAGGAGGGCGAGGCGCCGACCGTCACTATCAATGCGGCCAGCACCTCGATCGCGCGGGGCGACCTGGCGGCGAAAGCCATCACCGTCAACGCGCTGATCGCAAACTATCTCAAGGGGCCGGCGATCTCGGGCACGATCAAGGCCGACAATGTGACCTCCGGCGGCACGGTCATCAGCGGCATCGGCATCGATTTGAAGCGCGATGGCGACTGGACCAACTTTACCGGCGGCGCCACGGCGTCCGGCATTCCGGCCACCGCCACCGGGCGGGTAAAGATCGCCGACGGCACGACAAGCGTGGAAATCACGTCCGGCGAGGCGACGGTGCGCGGCATCAAGGCGGCCATCGCCGAGCCATCCCGCCTTTCCATCGCCAATGGCGTGACGACAATCGAGAAGCTCGCGCTCAACCTCGGCGGCGGCTCGGCGACGGTTTCCGGCAGCGCCGGTGAGACCCTGGACCTGACGGCCAATCTCGCCAACCTGCCGGTGGCGCTCGGCAATGATTTCGTGCCCGGCCTCGACGGGGCCGGAACGCTTGAGGGCACCGCGCACGTCACGGGTCCATCGTCCAACCCCGACGTTCAGTTCAACGCCAAGGTGGCGGGCGCCGAGACCAGCCAGACCCGGCAGGCGGGGCTCGGGCCGCTGGATCTCAATGCTGCTGGCAGCTACACGCTGGCGGGCGGCGTCGCCCTGGACCACGCCACGCTTTCGGGCGACAAGATTTCAGGCAAGGCCGCCGGCACCCTCAATCCCAACGGCGCCAGCGACTTCTCCCTCGACCTTTTATCATCGGGGCCTAGCCTGCCGTTGACGCTCGGCCGCGCAGACAGCCCGGTCAAGATCGAAGTCCAGTCCTTGTCGGCAAAGATGGCGGGCGAAAGCACGCAAGCGCGGCTCGATGTGTCCGCCATCCTGCCGTCCATCGTCGCCAGCCAGGGGAAGGTGGATGGTCTCACCCTGGCGCTGCATTCGGATGCCTTCGACCTCAAGGGACGGGCAGGCCCGGTCTCCGGCACGGTCTCGCTGGACAGGATCGGCCTCGACAATCCGTTGATCGCACCGCTGATCGCCGGCAAGGTGGTCGCCAAGGTCAATGGCCGGCTGGCTCCAGATTCGGTCGCCGTCGACAGCGGCTCGCTGACCAGCGATGCGCTCAACAGCCAGGTTGCCGGCCGGGTATCGCTGGGCGACGGCGCCGTCGACTTTAATATGAAGGCCGAGGTCGCGTCTTCGGCCTTGCCGGCAGCGGTGCGCGGCATGCTGGGCGAGACGGCGCAGTTGAGCGCCGCGCTGAAGCGCGATGCCGATGGCAATGTCAATATCGACGGCCTCAAGCTCAATTCAGGCGCGCTTAGCGCCGATGGCCAGGCGAGCCTTGCCGACGGCAAGCTGGCCGCCGGGATCAGAGGCGCGTTGAGCGATGTTTCGGGGCTCTCGAAGGACGCCAAGGGCGCCATCGCTTTCGCCCTCAACGCGCAAGGCCCGGTCGCCGCGCCCGACCTGTCGATGACGGTGGACAGCGACCGGCTCCTCGTGGCGGCGCGCGAGATCACCGGACTGAAGCTGACGGCCACCGGCAAAGCCGATGCCGCCAATCCGGCAGCCAATGTGCAGCTCACTGGCAATGTCGCCGGGCAGAATTTGCAAGGCAGCGCCGCGCTCGCCACCACCAATGGCAGCCGCGCGATCAACGGGCTTTTGCTGTCCCTCGGACCGAACAAGTTTTCCGGCGATCTCGTGCTCGACGATGCTTTCGTGCCGGTGGGCACCGTTTCGCTCGACCTGCCAGATATCGGACCGCTCGCTGCGCTGGCCCTGGAAAAGGCCGAAGGCAATGTGCGCGGCACGATCGCCTTTACCAAGGCGGCCAACGGGCCGAATGTCGCGGTCAAAGCGAACACCTCGGAGATCAAGCGCGGCGATCTCTCGGCCAGGAATGTCGCCATCGACGCGCAGATCGCGAACTATCTGGCAGCACCGGTGATCGCCGGCACGGTGCGGGCGGAGAGCGTGACTTCCGGCGGCACCGCCATCACCGGCATCGATGTCGATCTCAAGCGCGACGGCGACTGGACCGGTTTTTCCGGCGGGGCCACCGTCAAGAACATCCCGGCCAAAGCCGCCGGGCGCGTGAAAGTGGCGAACGGAACCACGACCATCGAGCTCGCCTCCGGCCAGGCGACCGTGCAGGGCATCAAGGCCGCGATCGCGCAGGCCTCGACGGTGACCGTCGCCAATGGCGTGACCACGCTCGACCGGCTGGTGCTCAACCTCGGCGGCGGCACGGCAACGGTGACGGGCAAGGTCGCGCAGGCGCTCGACATCAACGCCAACCTCGCCCGGGTGCCGATTTCGCTCGCCAACAGTTTCTCGCCGGGTCTCGACGCGGCCGGCTCGATCTCGGGCACGGTCAAGGTGACCGGCCAGCCTTCGACCCCCTCGGTCGCCTTCAAGATCGATGCCGCCGGCGTGCAGACCTCGCAGACGCGTGGCGCCGGCCTTGGCGGCATGAATGTGTCGTCATCCGGCACTTTTGCCGGCAACAAGCTCGCCTTCGACGCCAACATCAGCGACGGCGCCGGCCTCGGCCTCAAGGGCGGCGGCTCGGTGACGACGGCGGGCACGCCAACCTTGGCGCTCGATTTCAACGGCAAGGTGCCGTTCTCCTTCCTGGCCGCAAAGCTCGCCGCGCAAGGGCTGGCGCTCAACGGCATCGCCAATGTCGATGTGCAAGTGCGTGGTCCTGCATCCGCGCCGGTTATCAGCGGCAAAGTCACGACATCCGGCGCGCGCCTCATCGATGCGCGCTCCGGCCTGGCGGTGAACGACATCGCCGCCGAAGTCTCGATCGGCGGCGGGGTGGCCAGGATCAACCGCCTGACCGGCACACTGTCGACGCGCGGCAGCCTGTCGGCGAGCGGCACCGTGGGCATCAATCCGGCGCAGGGCTTCCCGGCCGACCTGTCGATCAAGCTCACCGACGGCCGCTACACTGACGGCCGGGTGGTGACCGCCAATCTCGGCGGCGACCTGACCGTCAAGGGGCCGCTCGTCTCGGCGCCGGTGGTGGCTGGCACGATCAACCTGGCGAGGACGGTCATCACCGTCCCGGAAAAGCTGCCGGGGTCGCTCTCGGCGCTGGATGTGAAGCACAAGAACGCTCCGGCGTCCGTGCGGGCGCAGGACAAGGCACTGCGCCCGGCGACGTCCGGCGGCAGCAGCAACAGCGGCAGCGGCCTGACGCTTGACGTGACTGTCAACGCGCCGAACCAGATCTTCATCCAGGGCAGGGGCGTCGATGCCGAACTCGGCGGCTCGCTGAAGCTGACAGGCCCGGCTTCGGCGCCCAGGGCGATCGGCACCTTCACCCTGCAGCGTGGACGGCTGATCATCCTTTCCAAGCGACTGACCTTCACCGATGGCACGATCGGGTTCCAGGGGTCGCTGGTGCCCTATCTCAACTTGACGGCGACCACCACGACGAGCACCGCCACAGTCACGGTCGTCGTCTCAGGCGAGGCGACCAATCCGAAGTTCACGTTCTCCTCCGTGCCGGCGCTGCCCCAGGACGAGATCCTGGCACAACTCATCTTCGGTCAATCCATGTCCAAGCTGTCGCCGCTGCAGATCGCGCAACTTGCGAGCGCCGCCGCGCAACTGGCCGGCATCGGCGGTTCGACCTCGTTGCTCGAGAACCTGCAAAGCGCCATCGGCGTCGATGATCTCGACGTGACGACGGATGAGAAGGGCGGCACCGCGGTTTCGGCCGGCAAGTACCTCAACGATCGCACCTATGTGACGATACAGAAGGGCGACAAGCCAGGCTCCGGCAAGGTGACGATCGACCTCAATGTCGGTCGCGGGGTTAAGCTGCGCGGCGAAGCCAATGACGCCGGCGAGGCCAAGGGCGGCGTCTTTTACGAACGCGAATATTGAGGTTGTGCCGGGCCGGATTGGCCAAGGCGAACCGGGGGCGACCGCCGGTACGGGGCTGCTATCCTTATAAAATGTATTGATTTAATGGCCCGCGGGAATTTTTTAGGGAATCCGCGTCGCGATAACAAATTTGCGTCAAGACTGTCGCTATCACGCGAACCGGGTTGCAGCCAAAGATGCACATTCCCTGGCATGTTCCTCCTCCATACCGTCTTTTTGACAACGCGGTCCGGATGCGGAATGTTAAAAGGCGGAAAGCCAACAATGGGAGCAAGTCATGGCAATCTATAAGAGCAATGGTGATCAGGTTCCTGATCATATCTTGGCGTTGGCCGAAGAAGCCAAGGCGGGAAAGGTCGATCGTCGCGAATTCCTGGCGCTCGCCAGCGTTTTCGGAGCGTCCACGGCGATGGCCTACGGCCTGATCGGTCTGGCCGATCCGACCCCGGCGAAAGCCGACGACGTACAGGGCAAGAAGGGCGGCACGCTGAAGGTCGCGCAGTGGGTCAAGGATCCGAAGGATCCACGCAAGGCCGACTGGTCGGAAATCGCCAATGCCGAGCGCCAGGCGCTTGAGCCGCTGGTTAAGTACACCACCGAGTACACATTCCGCCCCTATCTCCTGGAAAGCTGGGACGTGAACGATGACGCGACCGAGTACACGCTGCATGTACGCAAGGGCGTGACCTGGTCGAACGGCGATGCTTTCACCGCCGACGATGTCATCTTCAATCTCAAGCGCTGGGCCGACAAGAAGGCCGAAGGCAACTCGATGCCCGGCCGCCTTGGCACGCTTGTCAAGGACGACAAGCTCGACGAGAGCGCCGTGACCAAGGTCGACGACATGACCGTCAAGCTGAAACTCGGCAAGCCGGACATCGCGCTGATCCCGAACATGTGCGATTATCCGGGCCTGATCGTCCACAAGAGCTTCGACGAGAAGGGCGGCGATTTCAAAGCCTGCCCGATCGGCACCGGCCCGTTCGAGCTCGTTTCCTACGACGTCGGCCAGAAGGTCGTCTACAAGCGCCGCGCAGACAACAAGTGGTGGGACGGCGAGGTGTTCCTCGACGGCATCGAGTTCATCGACTACGGCACCGATCCTGGCGCCATGGTCAGCGCCTTCGAGGCTGGTGAAGTGCACACCAATTTCGAGACCTCGGCCGACTATGTCTCGATCCTCGACGGCATGGACCTGGTGAAATCCGAGGTGGTGACGGCTGCGACCATCGTCTGCCGCACCAATGTCAACCACAAGCCGTACGACAACCAGAAGGTTCGTCAGGCGCTGCAGCTCGGCGTCGACAACGCGGTCGTCCTGCAGCTCGGCTACGGCAATGCCGGCACGCCCGCTGAGAACCATCACGTCAGCCCGATCCATCCGGAATATTTCGAGCTGCCGAAGATCAAGCGCGACGCCGCCAAGGCCAAGGCCCTGATGGCGGAGGCAGGCCAGGCCGACTTCGAGCACGAGCTGATCACGGTCGACGAGGACTGGCACAAGAACACCGGCGACGCGATCGCAGCCCAGCTGCGCGACGCCGGCATCAAGGTGAAGCGCACGGTGCTGCCGGGCTCGACCTTCTGGAACGACTGGACGAAGTATCCGCTGTCGATGACCAACTGGAACATGCGCCCGCTCGGCGTGCAGGTTCTGGCGATCGGCTATCGCACCGGTGAAGCCTGGAACGAGACTGCTTGGTCGAATTCCGACTGGGATACCAAGCTCAACGCCGCGCTTGCCGTCGCCGACGCGGCCAAGCGCAAGGAAATGATGAAGGACATCGAGCAGATCCTGCAGGATTCCGGCATCATCATCCAGCCGTACTGGCGCAAGCTCTACAGCCACTCGACCAAGGCGGTGCAGAACTTCAAAATGCACCCGACCTACGAGCACGACTACGGCAAGGTCTGGCTGGAACAGGCCTGATCGGAACGAACGGACAAAGGGGCGCTCGGCCCCTTTGTCCCCTTCCTCGCGTGACCCGGGACCGGAGAGCCGTTGCAACGAAAAAGTTGCGGACTCGTCGAATGGGGTCATGCAATAAACTGGGTTGATTGCATTCGAAGGTCAGTTTGCCGGCTTGCCCCGCATCGCGTCGGAGTGGTCGCGCAATCAGGCTCCCCCAACCCATCGGCAGGGGTCCGCCATGCTTTCTTTCATCCTGAGACGTCTCGGCACCATGGCGCTGACGATGCTGTGCCTGACCTTGGTCGTTTTTTTCCTGATCAATCTCGGTCCCAATCTGAAGAAGCTGGCGATCAGCCAGACAGAAATGCACACCTCCGCCGAACAGCTGGAAAGCTGGCTGGCCAACCATGGCTACCGCCAGAACTTCTTCCTGCGCTACGGCCAGTGGCTGGGGGTTCTCCCCAAACAGCCGATCACCGACCCGGCGACTGGAAAACCGGCGCAGCGCTTCTCCTTCTGCAACGACCCGGTCGCGCCGACATTCTCCGGCGTGCTGCAGGGCGACTTCGGCTGCTCGACCAAATTCAAGACGACCGTCGCGGCGAAGCTCTTTCCGGCGCTCGGCGCAACGGGGCTTTTGATGTTCTGGGTGCTGGTGGTGATGGTGCCGATCTCGCTGCTCATCGGCATCCTTGCCGGCATGCGCGAGGGCTCGCGCACCGACCGCACGCTGTCTGTCGCTTCGATCGCCTCGACGGCGACGCCTGAATATGTCTCGGGCGTCATCTTCACCGTCATCTTCGCATCCTGGCTGGGCTGGCTGAACGGCTCGGCTGCGTCCGCCAGCCAGGGCCTCACCTTCTACAATTTCACCCTGCCGGTGATGACACTTGCCATCTACGGCATCGGCTACATCGCGCGCATGACGCGCGCCTCGATGGTGGAGGTGATGACGCAGCAATACATCCGAACTGCCCGCCTCAAGGGTCTGTCCTTCGGCAGCGTGGTCGTCAAGCATGCGCTGCGCAACGCTTTGATCGCGCCGTTTACCGTCATCATGCTGCAGTTTCCCTGGCTGCTCACCGGCGTCGTCATCGTCGAGGTGATGTTCCGCTACCAGGGGTTCGGCTATACGCTGGTCGAGGCTGCGGGCAACAACGACATCGACCTGCTGCTCGGCTGCTCGCTGGTTTCGGTGTTCATCGTCTTGATCACGCAGCTCATCTCCGATGTCGGCTACGCGTTCCTCAATCCGCGCATCAGGGTTCAATAAGGGGCAGGGCCGATGCAGACCGAGTATATCAATGCCTTCGACATCGTTGTCGGCGTGCTCTGGCGTTTCTGGCCGGTGTGGATCGCGTTGATCCTGGTGATGGGCGTCAGCTTTGCCTATAAGAAGCGGCTTGGCCTTTACGGCCAGCTCTTTGACAGCGGCGTCGGCATCGCCGGCGTCTTCATCTGCCTGTTCTGGCTGTTCACGGCGATCTTCGCTTCGACCATCTCGCCCTTCGATCCCCTGGCGCAGGTCTCGGTGATGAAGGACGCGCTGCCCGGCGCGATCGAGCCGGCGTCGAAGCTGGTCTATTATTTCGGCGGCGATAAGCTCGCCCGCGACGTGTTCTCGCGCATGGTCTACGGCAGCCAGATCGTGCTGATCATCGCGCCGGCCGCCACCGGCTTCGCGCTCATGGTCGGCATCACGCTCGGCCTGCCGGCCGGCTATTACGGCGGCAGGATTGACACGCTGCTGTCCTTCCTCGCCAATCTGGTGCTGGCTTTCCCGGTGATCCTGTTGTTCTACCTCCTGGTGACACCGGGCATCATGGACACGCCGATCCCCTATGCGATGGCGGGTCTGTTCTTCTTGTTCCCGATCATCTTCTTCAGCGTCCTGTTCTGGACGCGTTTCAAGAACCGGCCGGACCGGCTCTATATCCTGCTCGGTATCACGCTTATCCTCGGTGGCTGGATTTATGTCGGCCTGGTCTTCGACAAGGATCCGCTGCACATTGTCCACATCGATCCCAACCAGCTCAACATCTTCGTGGCGGTGGTGTTCGCTTCCAGCCCCGGCGTGTTCCGCATCGTGCGCGGGCTGACCATGGACATCAAGACGCGCGACTATGTGGCGGCGGCGCAGACGCGCGGTGAATCGCCCTGGTACATCATGCTTTGGGAGATATTGCCCAATGCGCGCGGGCCGCTGATCGTCGATGCGTGCCTGCGCATCGGCTACACGACGATCCTGCTCGGAACGCTCGGCTATTTCGGCCTGGGGCTGGCGCCGGAAAGCCCCGACTGGGGCACCGCGATCAAGGACGCCAGCCGGCTGCTGCGTTCCTTCATCCACCCGGCGCTGCCGCCGACGATCGCCCTGATGTCGTTCGTGCTGGGGCTCAACCTTTTGGCGGACTCGCTGCGCGAACAGTCGATGAAGGATTGATGGCGAGGGCTCAGGCCCTACCTGCTGGAACAATTTAGGATTGGAGCGACCCATGAACGAAGCGGTTCGAGATCCGGCTCAACCCATCATCGAGATCGAGAATCTCTCGATCTCCTTCTTCACCCGCAAGGGCGAGATCCCGGCCGTGATGGATTTCTCCTGCACGGTGATGCCCGGCGAGGCGATGGGCATCGTCGGCGAATCCGGCTGCGGCAAGTCGACGGTGTCGCTCGGCATCATGCGCGACCTCTCCAACATCGGGAAGATCGTCGGCGGGCGCATCAAGTTCCAGGGCAAGGACATGGGCGAGCTCTCCGAGGAGGAGCTGCGCGCCATCCGCGGCAACAAGATCGCCATGATCTACCAGGAGCCGATGGCGAGCCTCAACCCCGCGATGAAGATCGGCCAGCAGCTGATGGAAGTGCCGCTGATCCACGACAAGGTGTCGAAGGAGGAGGCCTACAACAGGGCGCTGGAGATGGTGCGGGCGGTGAGGCTGCCCGACCCGGAGCGCATGATGCGCTCCTATCCGCACCAGCTTTCCGGCGGCCAGCAGCAGCGCATCGTGATTGCCATGGCGCTGTTGTCCAAGCCGGCGCTGCTTCTGCTCGACGAGCCGACCACCGCGCTCGACGTCACCGTCGAGGCGGGCATCGTCGAGCTGGTCAAGGGTCTGGGCGAGAAGTTCGGCACCTCGATGATCTTCGTGTCGCACAATCTCGGCCTGATCCTCGAGACCTGCGACCGTATCACGGTGATGTATTCCGGCGAGGCGGTCGAGACCGGCAAGATCGAGGACGTGTTCGACCGGATGCGCCATCCCTATACGCAAGGGCTGTTCCGCTCGATCCCGCTGCCTGGCGCCGACAAGAACTCGCGGCCGTTGATCTCCATTCCCGGACAGTTGCCGCTGCCGCATGAGCGGCCGAAGGGCTGCAATTTCGGGCCGCGCTGCCACCATTTCGTCGAGGGCGTCTGCAACGCTGCGGAAATCCCGATGGTCCCGGTTGAGGGCCATGAGGGGCATTTCTCGCGCTGCGTGCGCTTCAACGAGATCGACTGGGAGGCGCTGCCGCCCGGCGCCAAGAAGGTCAACGAAAAGGTCGAGCCCGGCGCGCCGGTGCTGAAGATCCAGGACCTCAAGAAATACTACAAGGTCGGCGGCAGCGAGGTGTTCGGCTCCAGCGAAGGCCGCGTCGTCAAGGCCAACGAGACGATCTCGTTCACCGCGCGCGAATCCGAGACGGTGGCGATCGTCGGCGAGTCCGGCTGCGGAAAGTCGACGCTGGCCAAGGTGTTGCTCGGCCTCGAGACCGCCAGCTCCGGCACGGTGACCTTGGCCAACAAGGAGATCCAGTCGACGGGCATCGAGAGCCGCGGCGTCGACACCGTCTCGTCGATCCAGATGGTGTTCCAGAACCCCTTCGACACGCTGAACCCCAGCCACACGGTCGGCTCACAGATCATCCGCACGCTGGAGAAGTTCAATGTCGGCAAGACGGTCGCCGAGCGACGCCAGCGCATGCTGGAGCTGCTCGACCTGGTGAAGCTGCCCAGGGCCTTCGAGACCCGCAAGCCGCGCCAGCTGTCGGGCGGCCAGAAGCAGCGCATCGGCGTCGCGCGCGCCTTTGCCGGCGACGCCAAGGTGGTGGTGGCCGACGAGCCGGTCTCGGCGCTGGACGTCTCGGTGCAGGCGGCGGTGACCGAACTTTTGATGGACATCCAGCGCAAGAACAAGACGACGATGCTGTTCATCAGCCACGATCTGTCGGTGGTGCGCTACATCGCCGACCGCGTCGTGGTCATGTATCTGGGCTACATCGTCGAGCAGGGCACGACCGACCAGATCTTCTCGCCGCCCTACCATCCCTATACCGAGGCGCTGCTGTCCGCGATCCCGATCGCCGACACCAGCGTCATCAAGAAGCACATCGTGCTCGAAGGCGACATCCCGTCGGCCATGAACCCGCCGACCGGCTGCCCGTTCCAGACGCGCTGCGGCTACAAGAAGCTGGTGCCGGACAATCTGTGCGAGACGAAGGTGCCGCCGGTGAAAAATCTCGGCGGCGGCCATACGAGCCTATGCTGGCTTTCGGACGACGTGCTCGCCAAGATGGAGCCGGTCATCAAGTTCGACAAGGAGCATGCCGCGCATGAAGGCGTGCCGGATGATGCGCCGCATGGCGTGGGGCCGGGCTTTGCCGGTGCGCCGCCGCAGCGTCCGGACGGCAAAAACGCCAGCGCGGAAGCCGACGCGATCGGAGAGGGCGTCGAGGAGAACGACGCTGTGCTCAAAGCTCGTCGCCACGAAGTGCGCGACGAGGATTCGGAAACCGGTGTCCCAAGGCCGAAGGACACGACAAGGCGGCACTAACCCGTTACGGATGTCAGCTGCCGCATTGCCGTAGCTGCGCCTGATAATCGCGCGCCATCTGGTCGGTGGCGCGTGCGTAGCTTTGAACGCCGGCGTCGCCGCGGTTGCCGCGGCCATAGGCGGTCCAGCCGAGATAATAGGCGAGATAGAGATTGTAGGTGTCGTTGCGCGCGACACCGAAAGTGTCGGCGGTCTTGGAGTGGTACCAGCCGACGAAATCGATGGCGTCGGCGAAGCGTGTGCGGCGCGCCGCCCAGTTGCCGGTCTCGCTTTGATATTGCGACCAGGTGCCGTCGAGCGCCTGCGAATAGCCCGTGGCGCTCGAGACATGAGTCCACGGGATGAAGCCGAGCAGCTTTGTGCGCGGCGGGCGGGCATTGCTCTTGAAGCCGGATTCCTTGCGCACCGTCGCCATCAGCACGGGAATGGGAATGCCGTATTTCTGCTCGGTCCGCTCGGCGGCGGACTGCCAGTTGTCGAACCAGCCGTCATTCTGGTCGAACACGGCGCAGACATTGTTGATGTGGCTGGGCGCTGTCGCGCAGGCCGACAGCGCCAGCAGCACGCAAACAGCGACAATTTTACTAAAACTCGACCTACGCATTGGAAGACGAATAGGCCGAAATCATAAAAGGAGTCTTGCGCGGTTCCTTAACGCTGACGCGGGAAGCGCGAAAAATCCAGTATCGATATTCCGACCAACTGCGTCGCTATTCTCTTCGTCGATTTCCAAAAATGCCGCCTTGGCTAAAATCGCGCCGGCAAATGGCGAATTCCTGACAGCTCGCCTGTGATACCGGCGCTCTGATGCGCGCATGAGCGAACCAAGACGCAAGCGCGGCGCCGAGCGCACCAGCAACCGAGGACCCGCCGCCATCCCGCAACTGCCGCTGCGGCGGGTGGAGAATCCCTATCCGCCGATGGCGCTGTTGTCGGCCGACCAGATCGAGGCGATCCACCAGGCATCGATGCACCTCCTGGAGAATTTCGGCGTCGAGGTGATGAGCCCGCGGGCGCTGTCGCTGTTCGAGCGCGCCGGCGCCAAGGTCGATCACGGGTCGATGAATGTGCGGGTCGACCGCGGCATGGTCGAGGAAGCGCTGCGGTCGACGCGCAGCAGCTACACGCTTACCCCGCGCAATCCGGCTCGAGCCATCCATCTCGGCGGCAGCACCATCAACTTCACGCTGGTGGCCGGACCGCCCAATGTGCACGACATGGAGCGCGGCCGCCGCGCCGGCAACATGCAAGATTATCAGGACTTCGTCCGGCTGGCGCAGCATTTCAACTGCATCCATATGCTCGGCAACCAGGTCTGCGCGCCGATCGAGCTGCCGGCGAACACAAGGCATATGGACACCTATTTCGCCAATCTGACGCTGACTGACAAATGTTTCCACGTCTCGGCGATCGGGCGGGGCAGGGCGCTGGACGGCATCGAGATGATGGCGATCGCGCGCGGACTGACGCTGGATGAGATGGCGCGGGACCCCGCCGTCACCACCATCATTTCGGTCAACTCGCCGCGCCGCTTCGACGAGATGATGGCGGAGGGGCTGATGACGATGGCCGAATACGGCCAGTCGGTTGCCGTCACCCCGTTCACGCTGATGGGCGCGATGAGCCCGGTGACGCTCGCAGGTGCTTTGGCGCAGCAGAATGCCGAGGCACTGTTCGGCATCGTGCTGACGCAACTGGTGCGTCCCGGCGCACCGGTGATGTATGGCGCCTTCACCTCCAATGTCGACATGAAGTCGGGCGCGCCGGCCTTCGGCACGCCGGAGAACACCAAGGCCAACATCGCCTCCGGGCAGTTGGCGCGGCACTACAATTTGCCGTACCGCACCACGCCGGGCTCGGCCTCCAACGCCGCCGATGCGCAGGGCGCCTATGAGACGATGATGGCGCTGTGGGGCGCGGTGCTCGGCCACGGCAATCTCGTCTATCATGCGGCCGGCTGGCAGGAGGGCGGACTGACGGCTTCGTTCGAAAAGCTCATCATCGATGTCGAGATGATCCAGCACATGATGGAATTCCTGCGGCCGATCATGGTCGACGAGGCGGAGCTCGCCGTCGAGGCGCTGGGCGCGGTGTCGACCGGGGGTCATTTCTTCGGCGAACCGCACACGCTGGAGCGCTACGCCACCGCCTTCTACCAGCCGATGCTCTCCAACTGGCAGAATTACGAGGCCTGGCAGGAAGCCGGCGCGCTCGACACGACGGCGCGCGCGACCAGGCTGTGGAAGAAGGCGCTGGAGGAATATGTCCAGCCGGCCATGGACCCCGCCATGCGCGAAGCGCTCGAAGCCTATATGGCGCGCCGGAAGCAAGCGATCGGGCAAGGCGAGCCGTGAGGGAACGGCTTTCCATCTTGAATCATTTCAACCTCTCAACTCACTGAACCAACGAGAAGAACCCATGAAGTCGCATGCAAAGGTCGTGGTCATCGGCGGCGGTGTCGTCGGATGCTCGGTGCTGTTCCATCTCGCCCGCCATGGCTGGACCGATGTCGTGCTTCTGGAGCGCGACGAGCTGACTTCCGGCTCGACATGGCATGCGGCCGGCGGCATGCACACGATCAATGGCGATCCCAACGTCGCCAAGCTGCAGAAATACACGATCTCGCTCTACAAGGAGATCGAGGAGCTTTCGGGCCAGGCGACCGGCGTGCACCTGACCGGCGGCGTGCTTCTGGCAGCAACCGAGGCGCGGCTCGACTGGCTGCGCGGCGTGGTGTCCAAGGGCCGCTATCTCGGCATCGACCTCGAGGTGATCTCGGCCAAGGAAGCGGCGGAACTGATGCCGCTCATTGATCCCAGCCAGTTCGTCGGCGCGGTGCGCAACAAGGAGGACGGCCATCTCGACCCGTCTGGCGTGACGCATGCCTATGCCAAGGCGGCGCGGAAACTGGGCGCGGAGGTCGAGCGCTTCACCAAGGTCGAGGACATCGTGCGCCGTCCCGACGGGTTGTGGCGCATCATCACCAACAAGGGGGATGTCATCGCCGAGCATGTCGTCAATGCCGGCGGCCTGTGGGCGCGCGAGGTCGGCCGCATGGTCGGACTGGAACTGCCGGTGCTGGCGATGGAGCATATGTACCTGATCACCGAGGACATGCCGGAGGTCGCCGACTGGAACAAGAAGACCGGCACCGAGATCATCCACGCGGTCGATTTCGACGGCGAGCTCTACCTGCGCCAGGAGCGCGGCGGCATGCTCATGGGCACCTATGAGAAGGCCAACAAGGTCTGGTCCGAATTCGAGACGCCGTGGAATTTCGGCCATGAGCTGCTGGAGCCGGACATCGACCGCATCGCGCCGTCGCTGGAAGTCGGCTTCCGCCATTTCCCCGCTTTCCAGAAGACCGGCATCAAGCAGATCATCAACGGCCCCTTTACCTTCGCCGCGGACGGCAATCCGCTGGTCGGCCCGGTGCGCGGCCTGCCGGGCTTCTGGGTCGCCTGCGGCGTGATGGCCGGCTTCAGCCAGGGCGGCGGCGTTGGCCTCGCGCTGTCCAACTGGATGATCGAGGGCGATCCGGGCGCCGACATCTGGGCCATGGACGTGGCGCGCTATGGCGACTGGGCGACGATGGCTTATACCAACGCCAAGGTGCGCGAGAATTACTCGCGCCGCTTCTCGATCCGCTTCCCGAACGAGGAGCTGCCGGCCGGGCGTCCTCTGAAGACGACGCCTCTCTACGACACGCTGGCCGCCAGGGGCGCGCAATGGGGCGTGTCCTACGGGCTCGAAGTGCCGCTCTGGTATGCGCCGGACGGCGTCAAGGACGAGTTCTCGTGGCGGCGTTCGACCGACTTCGACCATGTCGCCAAGGAAGTCGCGGCGGTACGCAACGGCGTCGGGCTTTCGGAGATTTCCAACTTCGCAAAATACAGGGTGACGGGCGAGGGCGCGGCTGGATGGCTCGACCGCATCTTCGCCTGCAAGCTGCCCAAGCGCGGCAGCATGACGCTGGCGCCGATGCTGAAGGACGACGGCAGACTGATCGGCGATTTCACTTTGGCCAATATCGACGACGCAGAGTGGTTCGTCGCCGGCTCAGGCATCGCCGAGCAGTATCACATGCGCTGGTTCGAGGCGCATCTGCCCAAGGATGGCTCGGTGCGGATCGAGGCGCTGGGCCAGAAGCTCACCGGCCTTGCGATTGCCGGTCCGAAGGCGAGGGAGGTGCTCGCCAAGGTCACCCGCGCCGATGTTTCCAACGCGGGCTTCCCCTTCATGGCGGTCGCCAGGATGGATATCGGCTTGGCGCCATGTTTTGTCGGCCGCGTCAGCTACACCGGCGATCTCGGCTATGAGATCTGGGTGGCGCCGGAATACCAGCGCGCCGCCTACCAGGCGCTGCTCGCTGCGGGAGAGGAACTCGGCATCGGCCTGTTCGGCTCGCGCGCGCTCAATGCGCTGAGGCTGGAGAAGAACTACGGCTCATGGGCGCGCGAATACCGGCCGATCTACGGGCCGGTCGAGGCCGGGCTCGACCGCTTCGTCGCCTATGGCAAGGACGCCGATTTCATCGGCAAGGAAGCGGCGCTCGCCGAGCGGCGAGAGGGCGGCAAGCTTCGGCTGCGCGCCTTCATCGTCGATGCCGCCGATGCCGATGTGATCGGCGACGAGGCGATCTGGCATGACGGTGTAGTGCGCGGCTGGGTCACGTCGGGCGGCTACGCGCATAATTCCAAGAAATCGGTTGCGATGGGCTATGTGCCGAAGGAAATTGCCGACAGACCGGACGGTTTCGAGATCGAGATCCTCGGCCAGCGTCACGCGGCGCGCATCCAGGCGGCGCCGCTGTTCGACGCCAATTTCGAGCGGATGCGCGGCTAGAGCAATTCCAGGAAAAGTGCGAAGCGGTTTTCCGTCCGGAATTGCGTCAAAACAAAAAGCCTCCTGGCGCGCATCCTGCCATCAGGCTCTGGCGCTGTCGCGATTGTCCAGCGCGAAGGCGCCCGAACCGGCAAAGAACAGGTAGAGGAAGACGAAGCAGAACAGGATGGCTGCGTCGCCGCCGTTGTTGGCCGGGAAGAAGTCGCGCGGGAAGTGCGCCATGAAATAGGCGATGGCCATTTCGCCGGCCAGGAGGAACGCCACCGGGCGGGTGAAGAGACCGAGCGCCAAGAGGATGCCGCCGGCGAATTCGAGGATACCTGCAGCCGTCGTCAGGCCGGTGAGGGCGTGCGGCTGGGCGCTTACCGGGAAGTTGAACAGTTTTTGCGAGCCATGTTCGATGAACTGCAAGGCGGTCATGATGCGCAACACGCCCAGCGCTTGCGGGCGGAACTGAGCAAGGCTTTCGAAAAGCTTCATCCGAAACTCCATTTACCCCCGCTCGGGCCTTAGATTATCGCCCGGCAGTGGACCACTCACTTCCCTTGGCCAACCATCAACAATCGGTGAGCCGAAATGGCTTGAGTCCCCATGTTTCTTCTCGCGATGGTTGCATATATATCCCTATGGTTGTACTAGAGGGGTGATGGATCAAACCAAGCGAGTCTCCTTGATCATGAGAAAAGTCATCATCGGCCTCTTCGCAATCCTTGCAGGCACCAGCTTCGCCATGGCCGCCGATACCGGCTGCGAGACCTTCAAATGGCCGGTCGAGCGCGAGCAGGCGCTGTTTCCGGCGGCGCCCGCCGCGCAGTCCGGCGCTACCCTCACGGTCGGGCAAGCGGCGGATTTCTCGCTTGAGGCTGTGGATACCGTCAGCTTCGAAGTGCCGCCGGAGCGGGCACCGAAAGCCGGCACGTTCGGCGCGACAGCAAATGTGACGGTGCCGCCTGATGGCGAGCTGCAGCTCAGCCTGTCCGACGAGGCCTGGATCGATGTGGTGCAGGATGGCAAGACCGTAAAATCGGCAGCCTTCAGCGGCGTGAAGACCTGCCCTGGCATCCGCAAGAGCATCCGCTTCAAGCTCGCCGGCGGCGCAGCGATCATCCAGCTCAGCGGCGCGAAGAAGTCCGATCTGAAGCTGGCGGTGCTGACGCCGGAGTGACTAATTTAAGAGAGCGGCGCCAGCCGGATAAGTCTTGCCCGTCCTTCGCAGCAATTGCGGAGGGTTGATCGCACCTCTCCCAAGAGGGAAGCGCAATCGCAGACGGCAGCGCTGCCCCCTCTCCGTCCGCTGCGCGGACACCTCTCCCCCATTTCATGGGGGCGAGGAACCCGAGCTTTCAAGGCTGCGACATCCGCGTTAGCGTTTCCTCGCCCCCATGAAATGGGGGAGAGGTGGCTCGGCGAAGCCGAGACGGAGAGTGGGAGCGCCTTATGCGATTGGCCGCTCCGAGGGAGAGAGAATTCTACCTCACCGGTGCCAGCAAGGCGAAATGCGCGCCTTGCGGGTCCTGGCACTGGATGATCCATTGACCGCTCGGCACATCCATCGGCCCCATGATGACCTTGCCGCCATTGTCGGTGACGCGCTTGACGGCGGCGTCGATGGCGTCGACGTTGAAATAGAACTGCCAGACGGGGACCGGGATCTGCGGCGGCTTGTTCATCATGCCGCCGCCGGATTCCGGACCGGCGCCGAAGGTTTTGTAGATGCCCATCTCGCCCATGTCGAACTCGCCGGCGCTCGTCCAACCGAACTGGGTGGAATAGAAATTGAAGGCGGCTTTCCAGTCCGAGGTGTAGAGCTCATGCCAGCCGACATGACCGAGCGTGGTTGCCGGCACCGGCGGCTGGTCAGGCTGATTGGGCTGCAGGAACATGAAGGCCGCACCCTGCGGGTCGGCGACGACCGCGAACCGGCCGACGCCCGGAATACCGTCGGGCGCTCGGTGCACGGCGCCGCCGGCGTCCTTGAGCGCCTGGGTGGAGGCGTCAACATCCTTGGTGTAGATGTAGCCCAGCCAGGTTGGCGGCATGCCCCTCTTGGCGGGTTCTTCCGGCATGGTCATCAATCCGCCGACGCCGCGCTCGGCGGAATTCACCACGATGTAGCGGGGCATGCCGGGGGCGTTGTCGAAGGGCTCGGCCTTCCAGCCGACAACGGCGGTGTAGAAGGCCTCGGCGGCGTCGAGGTCGGTGGTCATCAGTTCGTACCAGAAGAAAGGTTGCGGGGATTTCGGCATGGTCGGTCTCCTCACCGGTTCAGGCAGCGATCGCGGTTCGATCCATCCTAGGACGATCCTGGCGACAGAAATCCGACATGGGCCGAAAATCCCGGTCGGCAAGGCGCTTTGCTCCTGATCTTGCATAGCCCACTCTTTTCGACTTTGCTGCCGGCAAAGAGGGGTTTGCCTTCCATGCGCCAGATGTCGCTCACGCCCGAGCTTGTGGCTCTTTGCCATCGCGAGGAGATCGATCCCGGTCCGAGCGGGGAGTGGACGCAGCTCAGCGACGACGATTTCGGCGCGCTCGCCACGCGTCTTGCCGACGAAGCCGATGAGGGACCGCTTTGGGTGTTCGCCTATGGCTCGCTGATCTGGAAACCGGCCTTCGAGTCGGTCGAGCAGCAGCGCGCCTCGGCGCATGGCTGGCATCGCTCCTTCTGCCTGGATCTCGTGCGCTGGAGAGGCAGCGCTGAGCAGCCCGGACTGATGATGGCGCTTGAACGCGGCGGACGTTGCGACGGCGTCATCTACCGCCTGCCGGACGACGACAAGACCGCCCAGATCGAGAGGCTGCTGCGACGCGAGATCGACGACCACGAGAGCGTCGCCTCCGTCAGATGGGTTCCGGTGCGGACGGCGCAAGGTCGGGTGCGGGCGCTGGGCTTCTGGGTCGGTGTGACGGGCAGGGGGACGTCGCTCGGGCAGCCGCTGGAGAAGGTGGCTTGGGTGCTGGCGCGCGCGTGCGGCCATGTCGGCTCGGGTGCTGAATATCTCTACAACACCGTCAGCCATCTTGAGACCTTCGGCATCCATGACCGCAATCTGCGGCGGCTGCAGGAATTGGTGGCGGACGAGATCCGGTCGATCCATGGCCACCGGGTCACAAATCATGACGCGGCAGAGATCAATGAGGCGGCTATAACATGATTTAATTTGTCATGTTTTTACTCAACCTTTTCAGGGGTTTGGCCGAAAATTGACCAATTGATAAAAAAATAAAACGTGCTAGCCTTCCCCAAAACGACAACAAGGGGAACTGGAATGGCGACTGGTCATTTCATCGAGGGCATTGCCGGCGGCCGGCTGTCTTCCGAGCAATATGCCGACAATTTTTCCGACCTGCACCCGCCGCTCGATCACCACGAAGCGCTGGTCGAATCCGACCGCTGCTATTTCTGCTACGACGCGCCCTGCATGAATGCATGCCCGACGTCGATCGACATCCCGCTGTTCATTCGCCAGATCGCGACCGGCAATCCGCTGGGCTCGGCCAAGACGATCTTCGACCAGAATATCCTTGGCGGCATGTGCGCCCGCGTCTGCCCGACCGAGACGCTGTGCGAAGAGGTCTGCGTGCGCGAAGTGGCCGAAGGCAAGCCGGTGCAGATCGGCCGGCTGCAGCGTTACGCCACCGATGTCGCGATGAGCGAGGGCAAGCAGTTCTACAAGCGCGCCGAGCCGACCGGGAAAAGCATCGCCGTGGTCGGCGCCGGTCCGGCCGGGCTGGCGGCGGCGCATCGCCTTGCCCGCCATGGCCATGAGGTGACGATCCTGGAGGCACGGCTGAAGTCCGGCGGCCTCAATGAATATGGCATTGCCGCCTATAAGAGCGTCGACGATTTCGCCCAGGCTGAGGTCGACTATGTCACCGCGATCGGCGGCATCGACATCCAGAACGGCAAGGCGCTCGGCCGCGACTTCCAACTGGCCGACCTGATGCGCAACTATGATGCGGTGTTCCTCGGCATGGGGCTCGGCGGCGTCAATGCGCTGCGCGCCGAGGGCGAAGACGCCGACGGCGTCACCAACGCGGTCGAGTTCATCGCCGAACTGCGCCAGGCGAGCGACCTCTCCAGCCTGCCGGTCGGCCGGCGCGTGGTCGTCATCGGCGGCGGCATGACGGCGGTCGATGCCGCGGTGCAGTCGAAGCTGCTCGGCGCCGAAGAGGTGACGATCTGCTACCGGCGCGGCCAGGAGCATATGAACGCTTCGGAGTTCGAGCAGGATCTGGCCGCCGCCAACGGCGTCACCATCCGCCACTGGCTGAAGCCCAAGCGCGTCATTGGCGAGAACGGCAAGGTCTCGGCCATCGAGCTCGAATACACCGCTATGAGCGGCGACAAGCTTGTCGGCACCGGTGAGCGGCTCACGCTCGTCGCCGACCAGGTGTTCAAGGCGATCGGCCAGAGTTTTGTGCCGGCGCATCTCAACGGCAGCGCAGAGGCGATCGAGCTCGAAGGCGGCCGCATCAAGGTCGACGCCGAAGGACGCACGTCGCTGGCAAAGGTCTGGGCGGGCGGCGATTGCATCTTCGGCGGCGACGATTTGACCGTATCGGCGGTGGCGCAAGGGCGCGACGCGGCCGAGAGCATCCACCGGGCACTGACCTCTAACGGGAGGGCATGAGCATGGCAGACATCCGCAACAACTTCATCGGCATCAAGTCGCCAAATCCGTTCTGGCTGGCGTCTGCGCCGCCCACCGACAAGGCCTACAATGTCGAGCGCGCCTTCAAGGCCGGCTGGGGCGGCGTGGTGTGGAAGACGCTCGGCGAAGAGGGGCCGCCGGTCGTCAATGTCAACGGTCCGCGCTATGGCGCGATCTGGGGCGCCGACCGCCGGCTGCTTGGCTTGAACAACATCGAGTTGATCACCGACCGCGACCTGCAGACCAACCTGCGCGAGATGAAGCAGGTGAAGATAAACTGGCCGGACCGGGCGCTCATCGCCTCGATCATGGTGCCTTGCGTGGAGGAAAGCTGGAAAGCGATCCTGCCCTTGGTCGAGGAGACCGGCGCCGACGGCATCGAGCTCAATTTCGGCTGCCCGCACGGCATGAGCGAGCGCGGCATGGGCTCGGCGGTCGGCCAGGTGCCGGAATATATCGAGATGGTGGTGCGCTGGTGCAAGCAGTACACGCGCATGCCCGTCATCACCAAGCTGACGCCCAACATCACCGACATCCGTAAGCCGGCGAGAGCCGCGCATGCCGGCGGCACCGACGCCGTGTCGCTGATCAATACGATCAACTCGATCACCGGCGTCGATCTCGACTCCTTTGCGCCACAGCCGACCATCGACGGCAAGGGCTCGCATGGCGGCTATTGCGG
Organism: Mesorhizobium sp. M2A.F.Ca.ET.046.03.2.1; assembly: GCF_003952425.1. NCBI lineage: Bacteria > Pseudomonadati > Pseudomonadota > Alphaproteobacteria > Hyphomicrobiales > Phyllobacteriaceae > Mesorhizobium > Mesorhizobium sp. M2A.F.Ca.ET.046.03.2.1. Next base: position 5,495,006 of record NZ_CP034449.1, read on the forward strand.
CCCGGCGGTGAAGCCGATCGCCATGAATATGGTGGCCGAGATCGCGCGCGATCCCGAAACCCGCGGCCTGCCGATCTCGGGCATCGGCGGCATCACCACCTGGCGCGACGCCGCCGAGTTCATGGCGCTCGGCGCCGGCAATGTGCAGGTCTGCACGGCGGCGATGACCTACGGCTTCAAGATCGTGCAGGAGATGATCGCCGGCCTGGAAAACTGGATGGACGAGAAGGGCCACGCCTCGCTCTCCGATATCATCGGCCGCGCCACGCCCAACGTCACCGACTGGCAGTATCTCAACCTCAACTATGTCGCCAAGGCGCATATCGACCAGGACGCCTGCATCAAATGCGGCCGCTGCCACATCGCCTGCGAGGACACCTCGCACCAGGCGATCACCAACATGGTGGATGGTGTGAGGCATTTCGAGGTTATCGAGGCTGAATGCGTCGGCTGCAATCTGTGCGTCAATGTCTGCCCGGTCGAAGGCTGCATCACCATGGAGCCGCTGGCTGCCGGCGTCGTGGATCAACGCACTGGCAAGCCGGTGTCGCCGATCTACGCCAACTGGACGACGCATCCGAACAATCCGATGGCCAAGGTAGCGGCGGAATAAGCTCGGGTTCCTCGCGCCACGACAGTGGGGAGAGGTGGCCCGGCGAAGCCGGGACGGAGAGGGCCCTTCGCGGCGGCTGGACCGCCGACGGCCTTGATTGCCTTTTTTCCCTGCGCCTCGTCCTTGACCGGTTTCTGGCTTCGCAGAGGGTGGTCCCCCTCTCCGTCCTGGCTTCGCCGGGCCACCTCTCCCCCGCTTTGCGGGGTGCGAGGAACCCAGGTCCTGCGAAGCGCCGTTCTCTCACATTGCCTTGATGAATGGCAGAGCAATTTGCATTTTCCTATTGCAGATAAAAATTATCCACGATAAGTTATATCCACGAATTGGAGATCGGCACGATGAAACTGGGCGATGGCGTTGAGGCGGCCATCCACTGCGCGGCGACGCTGGCCAGTGTGGACGGCAACAGCACCATGCCGGGCGCGGCGCTGGCGGAGTGTTTCGGGCTGTCGCCGAGCTATCTGTTGAAGCATCTCAACCAGCTCACGGCGGCGCGCATCCTTGAATCGGTGCCGGGGCCGGCGGGCGGCTACAGGCTGGCGCGGGCGGCGGAACGTATCACGCTGCTCGATATCGTGCTGGCGGTCGAGGGCAGGGAGCCTGCCTTCCGCTGCGGCGAAATCCGCCAGCGCGGCCCGGTCAAGATCGACGCCTCGGCCTATGTGAAGCCCTGCGGCATCAACGCCGCGATGCTCAGGGCCGAGCGCGCCTATCGGGCGGCGCTTGCCGACGTAAAGCTGTCCGATCTCGTGGCGGAGTACGCGGCCGAAGGCGACCCGCGCTCCTATGCCGCGAGCTGCGCCTTCGTCGAGCGCCACCAGCGGCCGCAGAAATCCGCTTCATCCAAGCAGACTTAAACCCCTAACCCACCCAAAAAACTGGAAGGAAAGACGATGAAACAGAGATTGCAGTTCTTTGCCAAGGCCCCCGAGATCATGAAGGCGGTGTCGGCGCTCAACAAGGCCGTCGACGAATGCGGGCTGGAAGTGAGCCTGTTGCACCTGGTCAAGCTCCGCGCTTCGCAGATCAATGGCTGCTCATACTGCGTCGAGATGCACAGCCGCGAGGCGAGGCGCGACGGCGAGACCGAAACCCGGCTCTATCTCGTCGCCGCCTGGAAGGAATCGCCGCTGTTTTCCGAGCGCGAGCGTGCCGCTCTCGCATGGACCGAGGCCGTGACGCTGATCGCCGACAATGGCGTGTCGGACGAGCTCTACGCCAGCACGCTCGAGCATTTCTCGGAAGAGGAACTGGTCAAGCTCTCGGTCGCACTAGGCATGATCAACACGTGGAACCGGTTGTGCATTCCCTTCCACGCCATCCATCCGATGCCGGCTGCCAAGGCTGCCTGATCCTAGGGCGCGCGGATGGGAGTCCGCGCGCATCCTCTAGGCCGCGAACCTCAAGCCGCCGTCGCAGGTCAGCACCTGGCCGGTCATGAAGCCGTTGGAGACCAGGAAGGCAATCGCCTCGGCGACATCCTCGGCGCGGCCGATGCGGCCGACCGGCGTCTTGCCGGCATATTCGGCAAACACCGCTTGCCGCTGATCGTCCGGCAGAAAGTCCCACCATGGGGTGTCGATGACGCCGGGGGCCACGACGTTGACGCGCAGCGGCTTCAGCTCGACAGCGAGGATCGGCGCGACGGTCAAGAGCATGCCGTTGATGGCGCCGATGCCGGCGACGCCCGGCGCCGCGATCTGCGCCGAGACAGCCGAGATGAAGGTGACCGATCCGGTCTTGTTCAGCGTCGGCAGGGCTGCCTGCAGACAGGACAATTGCGGCCGGATCTTTTCGTCGACGCCGCTGCCGATATCGGCGAGGTCGAGCGTCGCGAACGGTCCCAGCCCCTTGCCGCCGCTCGCGGCGAGAACCAGGTGATCGAACGGCCCTAGGTCTTTGAAAAACCGCTGCACCTCATCAGGATTGCCGGCATCGAACGCAGCCTTGTCGGCTGAGCCGCCCAGGCTCTTCCACGCAGCCTTGAGTTTTTCCTCATTGCGGCCGGTGATCGTGACTTTCATGGCGGGGCTGACCAGCTTTTTGGCCGTCGCGAGGCCGATGCCGGATGAGCCGCCTATGATGACGCAATGTTCGATGGTCTCGCTCATGGGTGTTGTTCCTTGGATGTTGCAGAAGATTGTCCGGTCAATTCTAGGCTCAGCGCCCGCAGCCGGCGGCGCGCCTTTTCGTCATAAGCCTGCGCATCGGCGCGCGATTCCCGCTGGCCGTCGAAATAGCGACCGCTGCGCCCTTCGAGCGCCGGCGACGTCGCGAGGTTGAGGATGGCGTCGGCGCCGGTTTCGACCGAGCTCCATGGCGTGACGCCCGCCTGCCGGACCATAGTCGTGTCCATGTAGCTTGCCGGATGTAAGGCGTTGACGGTGATGCCGGTGCCCTCGAGCTGCTGAGCCAGATCGACGGTGAACAGGATCTGCGCCAGCTTGCTCTGGCAGTAGGCGCGCACGCCGCTATAGCCATGCGTCAGCATGACGTCGTCGAAATCGATCGCCTGCTGGCCGGCCGAGGCGACATTGACGATGCGCGCCGGCGCGCTTGCCTTGAGAAGCGGCAAGAGCTCGGACGTCAGCAGGAAGCCGGCGAGATAGTTGACGGCGAAGCGCAGCTCGTAGCCGTCGGCGCTGACCTGCCGCTTGGCGCCTTGGCCGCCGGTGCCGACACCGGCATTGTTGATCAGGATGTCCAGCCTGTCGGTCCTTGCGCGCACGGCTTCGGCGAGGCGGCGTACTTCGGCAAGCGAAGCGAGGTCGGCGGCGAGGAATTCCGCCTTGCCGCCCTTGACCTCGATCGCGGCGACCGTCGCCTTGCCGCGACCTGTGTCGCGGCCATGCACCAGCACGCGGGCTCCGGCGGCGCCGAGCCTTTCGGCGACCACACGGCCGACGCCGTCGGTCGAGCCGGTGACGAGAATGGTTTTGTCCTTGAGTTCCATGTCCAGAGCCTCCTTGCGCTGCTCTGAACGGAAAGATGGGACACCGCGCGCATCCCAAACAGTTCAAACTTTATCCTGGTATCAGTACTGCTATAATACGCGCATGGATGCCGTCGCTCATTCCCCCGAAGATCACCGCCGGCGCGAGCTCGGCGCCTTCCTGCGTTCGCGGCGCGAACGGCTTTCGCCTGATGCCGCCGGCATCGCTTGCGGCGCGCGGCGGCGCACGCCGGGCTTAAGGCGCGAGGAAGTGGCGATGATCGCCGGCGTCGGCACGACCTGGTACACCTGGCTGGAGCAGGGCAGGGACGTGCGGCCCTCGGTCGAGGTGCTGTCGGCGCTTTGCCAGGCGCTGCGGCTCGACGGCGCCGAGCAGCGCCATCTGTTCACGCTCGCCGGGCGCCAGCAGCCGGAGCGGCGGCGCATCGTGCAGAGCAAGGTCGAAGGACCCTTGCTGCACATGCTGCAGAGCCTGGTGCTGCAGCCCGCCTATGTCGTCGGCCCGCGCTGGGACGTGCTGGCCTGGAATGACGCGGCGGTCGCCATTTTCGGCGATTACGGCCAGCTGGAGGGCGATGCCCGCAACATCCTCCACGGCGTCTTCACCGATCCGCACCGGCGGCACCTTTTGGTGGACTGGGAGCAGCTGGCGCGCGCGACCCTTGCCGCGTTCCGCGCCGAGAGCGCGAAATACACCGGCGATCCGGATTTCGAGCGGCTGATCGCGCTGATGATGCGCTCAAGTCCGGAGTTCCGCGAATGGTGGCCGCAGCGCGATGTCGTGCACAGGCTTTCCGGCCTGAAGCACCTGCGGCATCCGATCGCCGGCGCGATGACGTTCGAGCATATGAGCCTCTCGATCGACGACGGTTCGGATATGAGGCTGATCGTCTATACGCCGCTTGCCGAGCAGAACTCGGTAGCGAAGTTGCGGAAGCTGCTCGAGGAGCTTCCGACCGAGCGGCGCAGCGCGTGAGGTCGATTGCTGGAAGGCGGAGCCGTCCGAGAAAGGCAGCGGCAAGCCCATCACTTCGTCATCCACGGGCGGAGCAAGGAGCGTAGCGACGCAGCGCAGACCCGAGGATCCATTCCGTGACTTCAATGCGCTTCTGCGGTGCAGAATTCTGCTCCGCTGCGCCCTTCGATCAAGATAACGGAATGGATCCTCGGGTCTCCGCGTCCGCTTCGCCCGTGGATGACGAAGTGACGACGCCTCGCCAGTCTCCAAGGTCGGCAACAAGCAGATGACGGAGACGGGTCGCACCCGCTAAGCCATCTTGTCGACGCTAGCCCTTCGGCTTCAACCCATCCAGGAACAGCTGCTCCAGAAACCGCGCCGCGTCCTCGAAGCGGCCGTCGCCGCCGCGATCGGCGCCGAGCACGGCGCGGACCTGGACATCGAAATCGGCATAATGCTGCGTCGTCGCCCAGATCGAGAAGATCAGGTGCCAGGGATCGGTGCGGGCGATTTTTCCGGCGCGCATCCAGCCTTTGATGACGGCGGCTTTCTCGTCGACCAGCGTCTTCAACTCGCCCTCCAGCATCGGCTTGATGCGTGGCGCACCCTGCAGGATCTCGTTGGCGAAGAGCCGGCTTTCACGCGGGAAGTCGCGTGCCATCTCCAGCTTCCTGCGGATATAGCTCCTGAGTTCCGTCAGCGGGTCGCCGATGTCGTCCAGCTCGCGCAGCGGCGCCAGCCAGGTGTCGAGCAAGCGCTGCATCAATGTCCCGTGAATGTCTTCCTTGCGGCGAAAGTAATAGAGAAGGTTGGGCTTCGACATTCCGGCGGCTTCAGCGATCTGGTCGATGGTCGAGCCGCGAAAACCGTTGGCGGAGAAGACTTCGAGCGCCGCTTCCAGGATCAGCTCGCGCTTTTCCTGCTGGATGCGGGTGCGGCGGGGAGCGGAGCCTTCCATCGTGTCCGTCATCCTTGCAATCCGCCGCGGCGCCCATCTGGACCAATTCTCTGGACCAGTTTTTCCTTGGGCTGTGGAGCGCGCTTTTTATGCCGCATTTCCGCTAGTAATCCCTTGACCGCCGACAGGCGGCGCTAACGTTTGTCCAACCGGTCAAAAATTTGCGTAGCATGAAAACGCAGCAAAGACCAAGCGTTGGCCGCACCGAAACAGGTTACAAGGGGAAGTCCTGGTCATGTCCAACCGGCTGAAAGTCACGCCGAACGATCTCAGCGCATTCTGGATGCCGTTCACGGCAAACCGGCAGTTCAAGCAGGCGCCGCGCATGTTCGTGTCCGCCAAGGACATGCATTACACCACCAGCGACGGCCGCAAGGTGCTCGACGGCACCGCTGGCCTGTGGTGCGTGAACGCCGGCCACTGCCGGCCGAAGATCACCGAGGCGATCCAGCACCAGGCGGCCGAGCTCGACTATGCGCCGGCTTTCCAGATGGGCCATCCCATCGTGTTCGAGCTGGCGAACCGGCTCGTCGATATCGCGCCGAAGGGCATGGACCATGTCTTCTTCACCAATTCGGGTTCGGAATCGGTCGAGACCGCGCTGAAGATAGCGATCGCCTATCACCGTGTCAGGGGCGAGGGCTCGCGCACCCGTCTGATCGGCCGCGAGCGCGGCTATCACGGCGTCAATTTCGGCGGCATCTCGGTGGGCGGCATCGTCTCCAACCGCAAGATGTTCGGCACGCTGCTCGGCGGCGTCGACCATCTGCCGCACACGCACCTGCCGGAGAAGAACGCCTTCTCGAAGGGCGTGCCGGAGCATGGCGCGGAGCTCGCGAACGATCTCGAGCGGCTGATCGCGCTGCATGACGCCTCGACCATCGCGGCCGTCATCGTCGAGCCGGTCGCCGGGTCCACCGGCGTCATCCTGCCGCCGAAGGGCTATCTGCAGAAGCTTCGGGAAATCTGCACGAAGCACGGCATATTGTTGATTTTCGATGAAGTGATCACCGGTTTCGGCCGCCTCGGCGCGCCGTTCGCGGCCGACTATTTCGGCGTCACGCCGGATATCATGACGACAGCCAAGGGCGTTTCCAACGGCGTCATCCCGATGGGCGCGGTGTTCGTCAAGAAGGAGATCCACGACGCCTTCATGACCGGCCCGGAACATATGATCGAGTTCTTCCACGGCTATACCTATTCGGGCAATCCGATCGCGTGCGCCGCGGCGCTCGGCACGTTGGACACCTACAAGGAAGAGGGCCTTTTGACCCGCGGCGAGGAACTGGCTCCTTACTGGGAAGACGCGCTGCATTCGCTCAAGGGCGAACCGCATGTCATCGACATCCGCAACATCGGCCTGATCGGCGCGATCGAGCTGGCGCCGATCGCCGGCAACCCGACCAAGCGGGCGTTCTCGGCTTTCGTCAAGGCCTTCGAGCGCGGCGCGTTGATCCGCACCACCGGCGACATCATCGCGCTGTCGCCGCCGCTGATCATCACCAAGGGCCAGATCAACGAACTGATCGACCATGTCCGCGATGTGCTGAGGTCGATCGACTAAGAAGCCGGCGCGGACATCCTTCCCGTCAAGGGGAGGGTGTCCGTGAAGCGGGCTGGGCGAGGTCGGCTAAGAAGCGCCGACCTCGATGGTCGTGTAGTTCAGGCTGGCTGCGCGCCGATGCCGGTCAGGATCACCCGCTTGATGTTTTCCTTGGCTTCCCGCCATTGCCGGTCGGAGAGCGGCTTGCCGCCGTTCAGCGTCTCGATCTGGTGGCCAAAATCGGCGTAATGCTGGGTCGTGGCCCACAGCATGTAGAGGAGATGGCGCGGGTCGACCGGGTCCATCTTGCCCTCCTCGATCCAGCGCTTGATGATCGCTACGCGGCCGTCGGTCCATTCGCGCAAAGTCGATTCCATATAGTCCTGAAGCACCGGCGCGCCGTGCATCACTTCCGAGGCCCAGACCTTCGAGCCATCGGGATGGCGGCGCGATATTTCCATCTTGGCGTCGATATAGGCGCTGATGCCCTCTATCGGCCCGCGCGCCGCATCGAAGCAGTTGGCGGCCTGCAGCCAGATCTCGAAAATGTTCTGAACGACGGACCGGTAGAGTTCTTCTTTGGTGGCGAAATAATAGTGGAGATTTGCCTTTGGCAGCCCGGCCAGATCGGCGATCAGCTGCATCGTGGCGCCGCCGAACCCGGCTTCCGCGAACACCTTTTCGGCGGCGAGCAGAATGGCCTTTTCATTCTCCCGCCTTATGTCCTGGCGCCGCATCGGACGGGTGGATTCGGTCATGTCTCCCCCAAGATTCTCGTTGACCGCTTGGTCAGCTTGTGTAGTCTGAAAGCTGACCATACGGTCAGGATGCAAACCACTCAAGGGGCGACAAGACCCCTGGTGAAAATGGGAACCGCAAATGGCCGCACCCGGCGAAAATCTGCGAATCAATTCAGACCGCTTGTGGGACTCCCTGATGGAGATGGCGAAGATTGGCCCCGGCATCGCCGGCGGCAACAATCGCCAGACGCTCACCGATTCCGACAAGGAGGGCCGCGCGCTTTTCAAGTCCTGGTGCGATGCGGCCGGGCTCTCGATGGGTGTCGACCAGATGGGCACCATGTTCATGACGCGCGCCGGCACCGATCCGGACGCGCTGCCGGTCTATGTCGGTTCCCACCTCGATACCCAGCCCACCGGCGGCAAATATGACGGTGTGCTCGGCGTGCTCTCGGGCCTAGAGGTTGTGCGTTCGCTCAACGATCTCGGCATCAAGACGAAGCATCCGATCGTCGTCACCAACTGGACCAATGAGGAGGGCGCGCGTTTCGCCCCGGCCATGCTTGCCTCCGGCGTGTTCGCCGGCGTGCATACACAGGACTACGCCTATGCCCGCAAGGATCTCGACGGCCTGACCTTCGGCGACGAGCTGAAGCGGATCGGCTGGGTCGGCGACGAGAAGGTCGGCGCGCGCAAGATGCACGCCTATTTCGAGTATCACATCGAGCAGGGACCGATCCTGGAGGCGCAGAACAAGCAGATCGGCGTGGTGACGCATTGCCAAGGCCTGTGGTGGCTGGAATTCACGCTGACCGGCAAGGAGGCGCATACCGGCTCGACGCCGATGAACATGCGCGTCAATGCCGGCCTTGCCATGGCCCGTATCCTGGAGATGGTGCAGACGGTGGCCATTGAGAACCAGCCGGGCGCCGTCGGCGGGGTCGGACAGGTCAAGTTTACACCCAATTCGCGCAACGTTTTGCCGGGCACCGTCGTCTTCACCGTCGACATCCGCTCGCCGGACCAGGCAAAGCTCGACGGCATGCGCGCCCGCATCGAGAAGGAAGCGCCGAAAATCTGTGAGGCGCTCGGGGTCAAATGCTCGGTCGAGGCAGTCGGCCATTTCGATCCGATAACCTTCGATCCGACGCTGGTCGGCCGCGTGCGCACCGCCGCCGAAAAGCTGGGCTACAGCCACATGAACATCATCTCGGGCGCCGGACACGACGCCTGCTGGGCGGCCAAGGTCGCGCCAGCGACCATGGTCATGTGTCCCTGCGTAGGCGGTCTCAGCCACAACGAGGCCGAGGAAATCTCCAAGGAATGGGCTGCGGCTGGAGCCGACGTGCTGTTCCATGCGGTGGTCGAAACGGCGGGAATCGTCGAATGACCGACTAGAGCATTCCACCGTTTCACGGAAACGGTGGAATGCTCTAGTGTCTTTGTTTTAACGCAATTTCGGACGGAAAACCGCTTCACACTTTTCCTGAAATTGCTTCGGACCAATCACCTCGCAACGCCGCTCGCAAAGAAGCGCGAAAGAACAGGGGAACAGATATGACCAAAGTCATCCGAAACGGCACCATCGTGACGGCCGACCGCACGTGGAAGGCCGACGTGCTGATGCAGCACGGCAAGATCGTCGCCATCGGCTCCAACCTGCATGGCGATCATGAGTTCGACGCCACCGGCTGCTATGTCATGCCGGGCGGCATCGATCCGCATACCCATCTCGAAATGCCGTTCATGGGCACCTATTCGGCCGACGATTTCGAATCCGGCACGCGCGCGGCACTGTCCGGGGGCACGACAATGGTGGTCGATTTCTGCCTGCCGGCGCCGCAGCAGTCGCTGCTTGAGGCGCTGCAGATGTGGGACAACAAGACCTCGAAGGCGGCCTGCGACTATTCCTTCCACATGGCGATCACCTGGTGGGGCAAGCAGGTGTTCGACGAGATGGCGACGGTGGTCGACAGGGGCATCACCTCGTTCAAGCACTTCATGGCCTACAAAGGCGCGCTGATGGTCGATGACGACGAGATGTATGCGTCGTTCCAGCGCTGCGCCGACCTCGGCGCGCTGCCGCTCGTCCATGCCGAGAATGGCGATGTGGTCGCGGCACTGTCGCAAAAGCTTTTAGCCGCCGGCAACAACGGGCCTGAGGGGCATGCCTATTCGCGTCCGCCGGAGGTGGAAGGCGAGGCGACAAATCGGGCCATCATGATTGCCGACATGGCCGGCGTGCCGCTCTATGTCGTGCATGTCTCCTGCGAGCAGAGTCACGAGGCCATCCGCCGCGCCCGGCAGAAAGGAATGCGCGTTTATGGCGAGCCGCTGATCCAGCATCTGACACTCGACGAGACCGAATATTATAACAAGGACTGGGACCATGCGGCGCGCCGGGTGATGAGCCCGCCCTTCCGCAGCAAGTGGCACCAGGATTCGCTGTGGGCGGGCCTGCAGGCCGGCTCGCTGCAGGTGGTTGCGACCGACCACTGCTCCTTTACCACCAAGCAGAAACGCAACGGCATCGGCGACTTCACAAAAATCCCGAACGGCACCGGCGGCCTCGAGGACCGCCTGCCAGTGCTGTGGACGGCCGGCGTCAATACCGGCCGCCTGACAATGAACGAGTTCGTCGCGGTGACCTCGACCAACATCGCCAAGATCCTCAACATGTATCCGAAGAAGGGCGCGATCGTCGAAGGCGCCGACGCCGACATCATCGTGTGGGACCCGAAGCGCAAGAAGACGATCTCGGCCAAGAAGCAGCAGTCGGTGATCGACTACAATGTCTTCGAAGGTTTTGAGGTGACCGGCCTGCCGCGCTTCGTCTTTTCACGCGGCGAGCTTTCGATCGAGGAGGCGGACGTCAAGGCCAAGGTTGGCCATGGCGAGTTCGTCGCGCGTGAGCCGAACGCCGCGGTCAACCGGGCGCTGTCGACCTGGAAGGAGATTTCCGCGCCACGCAAGGTGGAGCGTACCGGCATTCCGGCCACGGGGGTCTGACCATGCGGGCTCTTCATCTCGTGCTGACGGCGACAGCAATGCTGGCCGCTGGCCATGCATCGGCCGCCAGCATCGATCTCTCAAAACCTTATGGCGACAAATATGGCTGCATCAACAAAAACGGCCAAGAGGTCGCCGCCGACAAGATGCTGCTCTTGACCGACAAGGAACTGATCACGGCGGCAAGCGCCTGCACCTTCAGCGACAAGCAGCCCCAGGCCGACGGATCGCTGGTGGTGACGGCAAAATGCGAGGTGGAGGGCGAAGAGGGGCAGGCGCCGACCAAGTTCACCATCAAGCGCAGTGCGAAGAACGCGAAGAAGCTGGTGGTGGCCGATGAAGAGGGCAATGTGATGGGCGAAGTCTCCCGGTGCAAATAACGACGAGAGGTTTTTCCTCCATCTCAGGCAACCAGCCCATCCAGTTCCGGCAGCAGAACGACGCTTTCCTGTTCGTTGGGATCGGTGCGGGCGATGACCGCCGAGGACGGCGCCCCGCTCAGATTGGCGGGCAGATGCGGCACGCCGGCCGGAATGTAGAAGAGATCGCCGGCCTTGACGACGATGTGGTGCTCGAGCCGGTCGCCGTACCAGGTGTGGACCTCGCCCGAAAGCACGTAAATGGCCGTCTCGTGGCTTTCATGCATATGCGCCTTGGCGCGGGCGCCGGGCGGCATGGTGAGAAGATGCATGCAGATGCCGGAGGAGCCGACGGTCTCGGCGGCGATGCCGGCGAAATAGCTCAGCCCCTGCTTGCCCTGATAGGTGCTTTCGGGGCGAACGAGATGACAGGTGGGTTTAGGCGACATCGGCAAGCCTCCGGGCAGCGTCGATCGGGTGGGACAGGACGAGTGGAAAGCAACGCTATCATAAAATCAACCGGATTGCGGACGGCGCGGCAGCGGCTGCGAAAGGCAGGCTGCAGCCAATGAGCGAACAGCCGCCAGCCGTCGTTTCGGCAAGCAAGCTCGGCCTCACCTTCCAGACCAATGACGGTCCGGTGCAGGCGCTGTCCAATGTCGATCTGACCATTGGCAAGGGCGAGTTCGTTTCCTTCATCGGCCCGTCCGGTTGCGGCAAGACAACCTTGCTGCGCGTCATCGCCGATCTGGAAAGGGCGACATCCGGAACGATCTCCGTCAACGGCATGACGCCTGAGCAGGCGCGCGAGAAGCGCGCCTACGGCTATGTCTTCCAGGCGGCGGCCCTGTTCCCGTGGCGCACCATCGAGCGCAATGTGGGATTGCCGCTGGAGATCATCGGCCTCTCCCAAGCCGAGCAGGCGGAGCGCATCAAGCGTACGCTGGCGCTGGTCAATCTTTCTGGCTTCGAGAAGAAATATCCCTGGCAGCTTTCCGGCGGCATGCAGCAGCGCGCCTCGATCGCGCGCGCTCTCGCCTTCGACGCGGACCTTTTGTTGATGGACGAGCCGTTCGGCGCGCTGGACGAGATCGTGCGCGATCATCTGAACGAGCAGCTTCTCGACCTCTGGGCGCGGACCAACAAGACGATCTGCTTCGTCACCCATTCGATCCCCGAGGCGGTGTATCTGTCGACACGCATCGTGGTGATGTCGCCGCGGCCAGGCCGCGTCACCGACATCATCGAATCGACGCTGCCGAAGGAGCGGCCGCTCGACATCCGCGAGACGCCGGAATTCCTGGCGATCGCAGCGCGCGTGCGGGATGGGTTGAGGGCTGGGCACAGCTATGATGATTGACGGGAGGGCGAATGAGTGCGGACGCCGCCGCCACGCCTTCGTCATCCTAGGGCGGAGCGACGCGAAGCGGAGCGCAGACCCTAGGATCCATGCCGTGACGTCGGCCGAAGGGTCCAAACGGTGCAGAATGGTCGCTAACCGCCGCAGAACGCAGGGAGTCTTATTCTGGACCGATGCGGAGCGTCGAAGTAACGGCATGGATCCTAGGGTCTGCGCTGCGTCGCTTCGCTCCTTGCTCCGCCCTAGGATGACGAAGAGCGGGTGCGCCACGGCACCCCAGTTCAAGCTGCCCTGCCTTCGCTTCGCTCAGGCCACCCTCTCCCCGCAGGGGAGAGGAGAAGGGCGGCGCTAGATGGATAGCTTCCGCTCGAAAATCATCCCCGTCACCACCATCCTCGCCGGCGTGGTGGTGCTCTGGTACGTCTTTGCCGTCATCCTCAACGCGCCGTTCCAGCGCGATCTCGATCAACGAGGCAATGAGACGCCCGGCACGGTCGAGTTCATCGGCAAAACGCTGTCGCAGCCGAAGCCGACGCTGCCGGCGCCGCACCAGGTGGCGGTGAATTTCTTTGAGAACACTTTTCTGCGGTCCGTCACCTCGAACCGCAGCCTCGTCTACAACGCCTGGGTGACATTGTCCTCGACGCTGCTCGGCTTCGCCTTCGGCACCGCGCTCGGCATCCTCATTGCCGTGGGCATCGTGCATGTGGCGACATTCGACCGCAGCCTGATGCCGTGGATCATCGCCTCGCAGACCATTCCGATCCTGGCGGTGGCGCCGATGATCATCGTGGTGCTGGCGGCGATCGGCATCACCGGACTGATCCCCAAGGCGCTGATCTCGACCTATCTGTCGTTCTTTCCGGTCGCGGTCGGCATGGTGAAAGGCCTGCGCTCGCCCGAGCTCATGCATCTCGATTTGATGCATACGTACAATGCCAGTGCGTCGCAGACCTTCTGGAAACTGCGCGTGCCGACCTCGGTGCCGTTCCTGTTCACCTCGATGAAGGTGGCGGTGGCGGCGAGCCTGGTCGGCGCCATCGTCGGCGAGTTGCCGACGGGCGCCGTCGCCGGCATCGGCGCCAAGCTGCTCGCGGGCGCCTATTACAGCCAGACCATCGATATCTGGTCGGCCCTGGTCGCAGGCTCCATCGTCGCGGCGCTGCTGGTGATGGTGGTCGGCATTGCCGGGCGCCTCGTCGACCGCGCCATGGGCGGGAGGCCGGCATGACTTGGCTGAAGCCATCCTGGCAATCAGTGCTGGCAATCCTGCTTTGCCTCACCGCCTTTGCGCTTGGCGCGATGACGAAGCCGGAGGCAGCCGCGCTGGCGGATCCGACCGCAACCGTTGCCTATCCCTATATGGGCGCAAAGGGGTTGATCATCGGGCTGCTGCTCCTTGCGGCGCTTGTCTCGATGGTCAAGCTCACCCCGATCTTTGAGGCGATCGTGTTGTTCGTCGGCGCCCATGCCGCAGCCTGGCTGCTGATCAAGGGCATAGCCGGTTTCGAGGGCACGGCGCTGGCGCCGTATTTCCTGCTGCTTGCCGCCGCCTGGCTGCTCGCCTGGCGTTGCGTTGCGCTGTTGTCTTCGTTGCGTCCCAACCAAAGCGTCGCGAGGAACGCCTTGCGCCTGATCATCCCGGCGATCTTCGGCGCGTGGATCCTGATTATCTGGGAAGCGGTGACGCGCGGCGCAGGCATCCCCTTCATCCTGTTGCCGCCGCCAAGCGCCATCGGCGCACGCATCGCCAACTCGCTGCCGATCCTGGGCTCGGATGTGCGGCAGACGATCTTCAAGGCGGTGCTGATCGGTTATGTCGTTGGCAACCTCGCCGGCTTCGCCATCGCGATCCTCGCCGACCGCGTGCCGTTCCTAAGGCGCGGGCTGCTGCCGATCGGCAATATGGTCTCGGCGCTGCCGATCATCGGCGTGGCGCCGATCATGGTCATGTGGTTCGGCTTCGACTGGCCGTCTAAGGCCGCGGTCGTGATCATCATGACCTTCTTCCCGATGCTGGTGAACACGGTCGCGGGGCTGGCCGCTTCCGGGCATATGGAGCGCGACCTGATGCGCACTTATGCTTCCGGCTATTGGCCGACGCTGGTCAAGCTCAGGCTGCCGGCGGCAATGCCTTTCATCTTCAATGCGCTGAAGATCAACTCGACTCTGGCCCTGATCGGCGCCATCGTCGCGGAGTTCTTCGGCACGCCAGTGGTCGGCATGGGATTCCGCATCTCGACGGAAGTCGGGCGGATGAACATCGACATGGTGTGGGCCGAAATCGCAGTTGCAGCACTGGCGGGTTCGGTCTTTTATGGCGTGGTCGCTCTCATCGAGAGAGCCGTCACGTTTTGGCATCCCTCTGTCCGAGGTGGATAGGGGCGGTGGGTTTGGGCACTAACTTCAGAGGGTAAAAACATGAAAAGACTGCTGATTTCCGCTTTGGCCGGCGCCATGTCGCTGGCCGCCTTCCAGGCGATGGCCGCCGACAAGGTTACACTGCAATTGAAATGGGTCACGCAGGCCCAGTTCGCCGGCTATTATGTCGCCAAGGCCAAGGGCTTCTATGACGCCGAAGGCCTCGACGTCGACATCAAGCCGGGCGGCCCGGATATCGCGCCCGAGCAGGTGATCGCCGGCGGCGGCGCTGATGTCATCGTCGACTGGATGGGCGGCGCGCTCGCCGCCCGCGACAAGGGCGTGGGGCTCGTCAACATCGCCCAGCCCTTCAAGAAGGCCGGCATGGAACTGGTCTGCCCCAAGGCCGGACCGATCAAGACGGAAGCCGACTTCAAGGGCCACACCCTCGGCGTCTGGTTCTTCGGCAACGAATATCCCTTCTACGCCTGGATGAACAAGATCGGTCTCAAGACAGATGGCGGCCCGGACGGCGTCACCGTGCTCAAGCAGAGCTTTGACGTGCAGCCGCTGATCCAGAAGCAGGCCGACTGCATCTCGGTCATGACCTACAACGAATACGGCCAGGTGCTGGATGCCGGCTACAAGCCGGAAGACCTGATCGTCTTCAACTACTCGGCCATGGGCAACGACCTGTTGGAAGACGGGCTCTACACGCTCGAGGACAAGCTCAAGGATCCGGCCTTCGAGGACAAGATGGTGCGCTTCGTGCGCGCCTCGATGAAGGGTTGGAAATACGCCACCGAGAACACCGACGAGGCGGCGGAAATCGTCGTCGACGCCGGCGGCCAGGACGAGAACCACCAGAAGTTCATGATGAAGGAAGTGGCCAAGTTGGTCTACAACGCCGACGGCAAGCTGATCCCGGCCGCTTACGAGCGCACCGCCAAGGCGCTGCTCGACCAGAAGATCATCAGCAAGGAGGCAAGCGGCGCTTACACGACCGCGATCACCGATAAGGCGATCAAGTAAGCTCCGCGCTCAACGCGGAAGGTGGAAAGGGGCGGGCGACCGCCCCTTTTTCGTGTTGCGGTAAAATAATCGTGTGCCGGGATACATCCGGCGACCCAACCGTTGATTGGCGCATCCGCACGTCGGGGAGCCGTGGAGGATGCTGCAATCAACGGAGGTTCTTCATGCGCATCCTATCCGTGCCGATGCTTTCGGCCTTGGCCGTCTCGACCGCCTTCCTTCTCGCATCGCCGGCCATGGCCGAGACGATGAAGTTCAAGGCGACGCTCGATGGCGGCCAGCAGAGCCCGCCAGTCACCACCAAGGGCAAGGGGACCGCCACACTGACCTTTGACACGACAAGCAAGAAGCTCAGCTGGAACGTCAAATATTCCGGCCTCAGCGGGCCTGCCGTGGCTGCCCACATCCACGGTCCGGCGGACATGGGCGCGAACGCGGACCCGGTCATCCCGTTCAAGAAGCTGAAGAGCCCAATCAAGGGATCGGCGACGCTGACGGACGCACAGGCGGCCGATCTCGAGGCCGGCAAATATTATGTCAACGTCCACACCGCCAAGAACAAGGACGGCGAGATCCGCGGCCAGATCGAGAAGGCGATGTAGCACGGCGAATTGCATTGGCCTTTGAAGGCTGGCGGGACAGCGCCCCCCTCTGTCCTGCCGGCCATCTCCCCCACAAGGGGGAGATCAGATGTCACGCCGGCTTTCGCCAATCACCAGCGTTTCAAAAGGGCGGGGCGATGGAACTGCTAATCTCCCCCCTTGTGGGGGAGATGGCCGGCAGGCCAGAGGGGGGCGCGAAGGATCGCTGCCTATACCTTGCAGGCACTCAGCTCTTGTTGCGGATCTGCGTCAGCGTGCGGGTCGGAGTGATCGCTTCGGGATCGAGCTTGATCTCGACGATCGCCGGCTTGCCGCTGGCCAGCGCGCGTTCGAAGGCCGGCGCGAAGTCGGCGGTCTTTTCCACCGTCTCGCCATGGCCGCCATAGGCGCGGGCGAGCGCCGCGAAATTCGGGTTCTTGAGTTCGGTGGCGACGACGCGGCTCGGATATTCCCGCTCCTGATGCATGCGGATCGTGCCGTAAATGCCGTTGTTGACGACGATGACGATGATCGGAAGGTCGTACTGAACAGCGGTCGCGAACTCCTGGCCGTTCATCAGGAAGCAGCCGTCGCCGGCGAAGGCTATCACGGTGCGATCCGGGAACAGTGACTTGGCGGCGACGGCCGCGGGCGTGCCGTAGCCCATCGAGCCGGAAGTAGGCGCCGCCTGCGTGCCGAAGCGGCGGGTGCGGTAGAAGCGATGCACCCAGGTGGCGTAGTTGCCGGCGCCGTTGGTGAGGATGGCGTCTTCCGGCAGGACCTTTCCAAGATGCTCAATAATCGGGCCCATCTGCACGGCGCCTGGGCCGGTCTGAGGGGGCGTCGACCATTCGAGATACGCGGCATGCGCCTTTTCCACCTCGGCCGCCCAGGAAGGACTAGCGGCGGGCTTGCATTTGGCGAAGGCCTCGACGAAAGCGGCGGGCGAGGCATTGATCGCAATCGTCGGCCGGTAGACGCGGCCGAGCTCGCCGGCGTCGGCATGGACATGCACCAGCGCCTGGTCGGGGTAGGGGCTTTTCAACAGCGTGTAGTCGGAAGACGGCATCTCGCCCAGGCGGCCGCCGATCAAAAGCACGACGTCGGCCTGCTTGATCCGCTCCGCGAGCTTGGGATTTATGCCGATGCCGACATCGCCGGCGTAATTCGGATGGAGATGGTCGAACAGCATCTGACGGCGGAATGAGCAGCCGACCGGCAGCGACCACGTCTCGGCGATCACGCGCATCTGCGCCACGGCTTCCTCGTTCCAGCGCGTGCCGCCGAGGATGACGAAGGGACGCTTGGCGTTGGCGAGCAGCATTTGCGCCGCATCGAGCTCGGCTTCGCCGGGACGCGTCTCGACCGGCGTGTGCGGAAGGGCTGCCGGAGCCTCGACCTCGCTGGTCAGCATGTCCTCGGGCAGCGAGATGACCACAGGGCCGGGGCGTCCTGACGTCGCGACCGAGAAAGCGCGGGTGACGAATTCGGGAATGCGCGCGGCATCGTCGATCTCGACCACCCATTTGGCGATGTCGCCGAAGAAACGCTTGTAGTCGACCTCCTGGAAGGCCTCGCGTTCCTTGGCGTGGCTGGCGACCTGGCCGATAAACAGGATCATGGGCACCGAATCCTGCATGGCGATATGGACGCCGGCCGAGGCGTTGGTGGCGCCTGGGCCGCGGGTGACGAAGCAGATGCCGGGCTTGCCGGTCAACCGTCCCTGGCAGTCGGCCATCATCGCGGCACCGCCCTCCTGGCGGCAGACGATGGTGCGGATCGAGGAGTCATGCAGGGCGTCGAGCACTGCGAGATAGGATTCGCCCGGAACGCAGAAGATGCGGTCGGTGCCGTTCGCCTCGAGCGCCTCGACGATCAGTTGTCCGCCGGTCTTCATTTTGCTTTCTCCAATTCGGCAAGGATTTCCGCGGTGTGCTCGCCAAGGCGCGGCGAGGAGCGCTCATAGACGAGCGGTGTGCCCGACATCACCATCGGCGCGCGCACCGAGGGCAGGCGGTTGCCATGGCCGTCGTCAAGGTCGAGCCGCATCCCGCGCGCGATGGTCTGCGGGTCGGCGAACATCTGGCCGATCGTGTTGATCGGGCTCGCCGGCACTCCGGCGGCCTCCAGCTTCGCCAGCAGCGAATCGCGGTCGAATGTAGCCAGCCTCTCGATAATCGTCTCACGCAACCTTGCGCGGTTGGCGACCCGCGCGGGGTTGGTGGCGAAATCCGGATTAGCGGGCAGATCGGCGAGACCGACCACGGCGCAGAACTTGCCGAACTGGCCGTCATTGCCGACAGCCAGGATAATGTGGCCATCCTTCACCGGCAGCACTTCATAGGGCGCGATGTTCATATGCGCATTGCCCATCTGCACCGGCGACTTGCCGGAGACCAGATAGTTGAGGTTCTGGTTGCCGAGCGCCGAGATCTGGCTGTCATAAAGAGCCATGTCGATGTGCTGGCCCTCGCCGGTCCTTTCGGCATGGCGAAGTGCGGCCTGGATGGCGATCACCGAATAGAGGCCGGTAAAGAGGTCGGAGATGGCGACGCCGGCCTTCTGCGGCTCGCGGCCCGGCTCGCCGGTAATCGACATCATGCCGGCCATGGCCTGGATGATGAAATCGTAGCCGGCGCGGGGCGCATAGGGACCGTCCTGGCCGAAGCCGGTGATCGAGCAATAGACGAGGCGCGGATTGATCGCCTTCAGGCTTTCATAATCGAGGCCGTATTTCTTGAGGCCGCCGAGCTTGAAGTTCTCGATCAGCACATCGACGGTGGCGACCAGCTTGCGCAGCGTCTCGGCGCCTTCGGGCTGGGAGAAATCGATGGCGATTGAACGCTTGCCGCGATTGCAGGAGTGGTAATAAGCGGCCGAGAGGTTCTCGCCGTCATGGCTCATGACGAAGGGCGGGCCCCATTTGCGGGTATCGTCGCCGCCGTCCGGGCTCTCGACCTTGATGACGTCGGCGCCGAGGTCGGCCAGCAATTGGCCGGCCCAGGGGCCGGCCAGGATGCGGGCAAGTTCGATAACGCGGATGCCTTTCAGCGGGGGTTCGGCCATGGATCACCGTGTTCTAACGAAAGGCAGCCTCTAGCAACCCGCACCGGTCGTGTCACGACCCCATGCAGTAGGCCAAGCCGGATCAGGGTTTCAGCACGCTGTCGGCCCAGGCGGCGAAATCGTTCATGACGGTGTCGCGGTTGATCTCGTTCAAGCTTTCGTGGCGGGTGTCGGCGTAAACCTTTGAAACCAGATTCGAAAAGCCCATCGCCTGCATGCGCTTTGCCAAATGATGCACGGCCTTGCCGTAGTCTGACGCAGGATCCTTCTCGCCGCCGAGAAGGTTGACGAAGAGGTCGCGCCGAACGCCGGCAAAGCTGGAATCCTTGCCGGCGTGCTGCGCCATGTTGACGACATCGCGCCACATCGAGATCGAGGCGTCCCAGCCGCAGAGCGGGTCGGCGACATATTTGTCGACCTCGATCGCGTCGCGCGAGAGCCAGTCGAATAGGGTGCGGTGGTTGGGCACCGCCTTGCCCCAGGCCTGGAAGGTGAGCTTGGGCAGGAGGCGCGATGGCACGTCGGAGCCCAGCCGCATGCGTTCCCAGCCGAGGATGAGCAGTGCCAATTGGCCAAGAAGCCCTTGCGAGAAATTGCCGTTCCAGATCGCGGCAGCATGCACGCGTTCGGAATGACGCAGCACGAAGTTGAGGGCTATCGAGGCGCCCAACGAATGCCCGAAAACGATCACCGGCAGTCCCGGATGCTCTTTCGCGATCAGGTCGTGAACGGCGTCAACATCGGTGATCACCTTGGCGATGCCGTTGCTGTCCGCGAACTTGCCGAGCTGCGCGTCGGGCGCCTTCGTCGCGCCATGGCCGCGATGGTCATGGGCGTAGACGTGGAATCCGTGCGGCGCGAGGTAATCGGCAAAGCGGGCGTAGCGCGCAGCATGCTCGGCCAGACCATGGTTGATCTGCACCACGGCGCGTGGCTTCGCCTCAGCGTGTTTCACATAGAGGTTGAGCTCGGCCCCGGTCGGTGAGGCCAGCCTGGTTTGCTTGTCGAATGGCATGTCTCGCTCCCTTGGTGACTGTTGGGCAAGGGCGCCACGTACGTCAAGTGGACGGGCGCGCTTGCGAACACGCCGATGGAGCGCTCAGCTGGGGATTGTTTTTTCGCACGGTGAAAAAAGATCGCAATTCTGACACGTCGGCTGTTCTAGTGTGACGAATCCAATACGGATCAATGATCGCCGGAGAGCGGGAATGCGGGTTTGGGCATTGTGGGGTTCAATGGTGCTGGCTCTGGTCGGCGCCGGCGCGGCGCATGCCGACGTGAAGATGAGCGGAACTTTCGTGGCCGACAGCGCCTGTCCGGCGACGCAGGCGATCAAGAACGGTAAGAACCCCGGCAACATCTCGACCGAAGCAGGCAAGTCCTACGATCTTCTTGCCGGCAACAAGGACGAGCCGACCCATTATCTCATCCAGGTGCCGGGCGCCGACCCCGAGCGGCGCTGGGTGAAGATCAGCTGCGGCCATGTCAGCGGCGGCAGCGCGGCGACCACCTCGGCGCCGTCCGGCCAGACCAAGCCGTCGGCCTCCGGAAAACCCGAATATGTCTTTGCGCTGAGCTGGGAGCCGGCCTTCTGCGAGACCAAGGCAAGCAAGCCCGAATGCAAGGCGCAGAATCCCACCGAGTTCGATGCCTCGCATTTCACGCTGCATGGATTGTGGCCGCAGCCGAACGGCAATTTCTATTGCCAGGTGCCGGCGGCCGACAAAGCCAATGACAATCCGGCGCATTGGGGAGATTTGCCGCCGGTAAAGCTCGACGCGAACACGCGCGCCGAGCTCGACCAAGTGATGCCAGGCACCGCCTCCAAGCTGGAGCGGCATGAATGGATCAAGCACGGCACTTGCTACGGCAAGAGCCAGCAGGAGTATTTCTCCGATGCGCTCAATCTGATGCGGGCGGTGAACGCTTCCCAGGTGCGCGATTTCTTCACCAAGAACATCGGCAAGCAATTGACCTCCGACCAGATCCGCGGCGCCTTCAACGCGGCCTTCGGCGCCGGCGCCGGGGACCGCGTGCGCGTCTCCTGTCTGGTCGACCCGTCGAGCGGCCGGCGTCTGATCGGCGAGATCACGCTCGGCCTGTCAGGCCCGATCGGGCCCGACAGCAAGCTCGCCGACCTCCTCATGGCGTCCGCGCCGACAGCCAAGGCCGGCTGTCCGAAGGGGACGGTCGACGCGATCGGTTTCCAGTAGGCGGGATTGATTGAGCAGGCCGTTCTTGGTCAGGCCGATCTGGGCGTCGCCTGGATGATGATCGGCTCGCTGCCTGGCTCCCCGACCACGCGGTCGCGGCCGCTGAATTTGGCCTTGTAGAGACGCTGATCGGCTAGCGCGAAAATGTCGGCAAGGGAGCGCGTCGTCTCGCTGACGGTGGAGACGCCGGCGCTCACCGTGATGTTGAAGCGGGCAGTATGCCCCGAGGTCTTGGTGGCGTTCCTGATGGTCTCCCCGAGCAGCCTGGCGGGCGCGTGCGACTGTTGCGTCAGTATGGCGAATTCCTCGCCGCCGATCCGGAACACCTGATCGTTGCCGCCGATCGTCTCGGCCAGCAGCGCGGCCATCGATTTCAACACCTTGTCGCCCTCGGCGTGGCCGAAGCGGTCATTGATCGACTTGAAATGGTCGACGTCGACGATGAGAAGGCTAAGCGGCTTGCCCATCCTGATGGCGGCCGTGACCGCGGATTCGCCGTCGGCATCGAAGCTGCCGCGATGCAGCAGGCCGGTAAGACCGTCGCGGCCGACATATTTGACCAGGGCCTCATAGCGTTCGCGTTAGGTGAGGGTGTCGAAGATGTCGGAGAGGCCGCGCGGTACGGCGACATCATTGTCCTCGATCCATTTGAGATAGGCTATGAGCATGCCGCTATAGGCAAGCGCGGCGCCCATCTTGGCGAGCCAGCCCCCAAGAAGACCTCGATCGGCGCGCCGGCGACGAAATGCAGCGCGGTGAAGAAGCCGGCCTGATCGAAGGTGAGCACGCAGGCGACCGATGCTAGGATGCGCATGAACGGCCTGGCGCGCAGATAGGCGCCGAGCTTCTCGTAGAGCAGGATGATCAGGATGGCGTCGATGAAGAGCAGCGAGGTGCCCCAGACCATCAGCCAGCCCATCTCGTCGATGAAGGCGATGTCGGGCATCCTGCCGTCGGGAAGCGGCGAAACGGCGTGCAGCCGCAGGATCAGCACCAGGCCGATCATCAGGGCGTTGCCGAGCAAAAGACCGTAGATCGGTTGGCGCACGGTCGCCGCATCCTCCTTCATGTAGAGCAGAAGGATCATCACCAGCTTGCCGGAGAACAGCACGGCGGAGCCCGGCGATACCAGCCCGAACGGCAGCGCGACATAAAAGACGCTGGCGAGGTAGGTTTCGAGGAAGTGCATGACGCCGAGCGCGCAGATGAACACGCCAAGCCCGATGCGTCGCCGGAAGCGGAAAAGCGTGACCATGGCGCCGAAATACAGAACCGCTTCGGCAAGGAGCAGGGCACCGTTCAGCACGTCGTCGATCCGATCTTTCCCCGAAACCGCGGCATGGCCGCCAATTTGCCAACCTATTAGCGTTTTGAAGGCGAATGGTTAACCGCTGATTTCAGGCCATGGCCGGCGGCGGTGAAAAGCTATGGACGGAGTGGGACCGCAAAACCGGCGAATGCGCGCCGTTTGACGGCCTGCGCGCCGAAAGCGATTGCCGTGCAGCGCTTCATCGCCTACATAGCGCGCAACCCCCATTCACTTTGACACTTCAGTTTCCAGGGAAAGCGCGCGTGGCTCGCCAGTTCATCTATCACATGTCAGGCCTGTCGAAGGCCTATGGCACCAAGAAGGTGCTCGATAATGTTCACCTGTCCTTCTATCCGGACGCCAAGATCGGCATCCTCGGCCCCAACGGTTCGGGCAAGTCGACGATTCTGCGCATCATGGCCGGGCTCGACAAGGAATTCCAGGGCGAGGCGTGGCTGGCAGAAGGCGCGACCGTCGGTTACCTGGCGCAGGAGCCGCAGCTCGACAACACCAAGACCGTGCGTGAAAACGTCATGGACGGCGTCGCCAGGAAGACCGCCATCATCGAGCGCTACAACGAGCTGATGATGAACTATTCCGACGAGACGGCCGACGAGTCGGCCAAGCTCCAGGACGAGATGGACCGCCTCAATCTGTGGGATCTCGAACAGCAGGTCGAGATGGCGATGGACGCGCTGCAGTGTCCGCCGCCGGAGGCCGACGTGACCAACCTGTCGGGCGGTGAGCGTCGCCGCGTGGCGCTTTGCCGCCTGCTGCTCGAACAGCCCGACCTCTTGCTGCTCGACGAACCGACCAACCATCTCGACGCCGAGACCACGCAGTGGCTGGAAAAGCATCTGCGCGACTATCCGGGCTCGGTGCTGATCATCACCCACGACCGCTACTTCCTCGACAACGTCACCGGCTGGATCCTCGAGCTCGATCGCGGCCGCGGCATTCCTTACGAGGGTAACTACACCAAATATCTCGACGCCAAGGCCAAGCGCCTGATCCAGGAAGGGCGCGAGGACGACGCCCGTCAGAAGTCGATCTGGCGCGAACGCGAGTGGATCCAGTCCTCGCCCAAGGCGCGCCAGACCAAGTCGAAGGCGCGCATCAAGGCCTATGAGGAATTGGTCGAGCAGTCGCAGAACCGCAAGCCGACCGACACGCAGATCGTCATCCCGACGAGCGAGCGCCTCGGCAATGTCGTCATCGAGGTCGAAGGCCTCAACAAGGGCTTTGGCGACGAGCTGCTGATCGAGAACCTGTCGTTCAAGCTGCCGCCGGGCGGCATCGTCGGCGTGATCGGCCCGAACGGCGCCGGCAAGACGACGCTGTTCAAGATGATCACCGGTCAGGAGACGCCGGATGCTGGCTCGATCCGCAAGGGCGAGACCGTCAAGCTCGGCTATGTCGACCAGAGCCGCGACGCGCTCGACCCGAACAAGACGGTGTGGGAAGAGATCTCCGGCGGCGCCGAGGTCATCAAGCTCGGCAAGCACGAGGTCAACAGCCGCGCCTATTGCTCGTCCTTCAACTTCCGCGGCGGCGACCAGCAGCAGAAGGTCGGCAACCTTTCGGGCGGCCAGCGCAACCGCGTCCATCTGGCCAAGATGCTGAAGGGCGGCGGCAATGTGCTGCTGCTCGACGAACCGACCAACGACCTCGACACCGAAACGCTGGCCGCGCTGGAAGATGCGCTCGAAGCCTATGCCGGCTGCGCGGTCATCATCAGCCACGACCGCATGTTCCTCGACCGCATGGCCACGCACATGCTCGCCTTCGAGGGCGACGCGCACGTCGAATGGTTCGAAGGCAATTTCGAGGAGTATGAGAAGGACAAGCTGCGCCGCCTCGGTGCGGAAGCGGCGGCGCCACACCGCATGACGCACAAGCGGCTGACAAGGTAGCATCGGTCCGAAGGGGCGGCGAACAGAGCGAGGGTCTCAAATGGCTGACTGGTCCGCCGCCCAATATCTGAAGTTCGAGGATGAGCGCACGCGGCCCGCGCGCGATCTCGTGGCGCAGGTGCCGGTCGATTTTCCGCGCCGCGTCGTCGACATCGGCTGCGGTCCGGGCAACTCGACCGAACTTCTGGTCGAGCGCTGGCCGGACGCTCGGGTCAGCGGTTTTGACACCTCGCCCGATATGCTCGAAAAGGCGAGGGCGCGGCTGCCCAATGTCAATTTCGAGCTGGCGGACGCCGCCAAATGGCAGCCCGAGCATCCCGTCGACGTGATCTTCGCCAATGCCGTCTTCCAGTGGCTGCCGGAGCACCCGGCGGTGTTCCAGCGGCTGATTGGACTTCTGGCGCCGGGCGGCGCCCTGGCCGTGCAGATGCCGGACAATCTCGGCGAGCCCTCGCACCAGCTGATGCGCGAGACCGCGGCGGAAGTGCCGTTTGCGGCCAGGCTCAAGGGCGCCGCGCGCGGACCTCTGCCGCCGGTGTCCTTCTACTACGATCTGTTGTCGCCGCTCGCCGACCGGCTCGACATCTGGCACACGATCTACAACCATCCGCTGGCCGACGCCGAAGCGATCGTCGAATGGGTCAAGTCGACGGGGCTGAAGCCCTTCCTCGATCCGCTCGATCCGGATCAGAAGAAAGTGTTCCTCGACAGCTATACCGCCAAGATCGCCAAGGCCTATCCGAAAACCGCGAACGGCAAGGTGCTGTTGCGCTTCCCGCGTATCTTCATCGTCGCCAAACGCGCTTGAGCATCCACCACCTGAATGCCAGCGATGGTTGTCGAATTAAGCTGGAATAAACCGGGCAAATGCGACAAGTGTAGCGCCTCGCCTCGGCACCACTTGCCTCCCCTCGGACGGATTGGACATGCATCGCGTCATCATCAGCGGCATCGGCGCCGAAATCCCTGAACCCGTCATAACCAATGAGGAGCTGGTCGCAAGCTTCAACAGTTGGGTCGACACCGAGAATGCGCGGCGCGCCGACACCGGCGAGCCGCTTTTACAGAAATCGGACAGCGATTTCATCGTGCATGCCTCGGGGGTCAAGAGCCGTCATGTTATCGAGCGCGAGGGAATCCTCGATCCGACTCGCATGTCGCCGCGCATTCCGGCGCGGCCGGACGACGCGCTGTCATTGGAGGCGGAGTTCGGCATCGCCTCGGCCAGGAAGGCGCTTGCCCATGCAGGCGTCGATGGGTCAGACATCGACCTGGTGATCTGCTCGGCCTCGCACCATCAGCGGCCCTATCCGGCCATCGCCATCGAGATGCAGGAGGCGCTGGGCACTAAGGGGGCCGGCTTCGACATGGGGCTGGGCTGCTCTTCGGCGGCAGCCGCGCTGCATGTCGCCGTCAACCTGGTGAGGGCAGGGGCGCACAAACGTGTCCTGGTGTCGACGCCGGAAATCATCACCGGCCATCTCAACTTCCGCGATCGGCAGACGCATTTCATCTTCGGCGACGCCTCGGTCGCCATGGTCGTCGAGGGACTGGCGCAAGGCGAGAAGCGGCCGGGGCGTTTCGAGGTGCTCGACACACGCACCTGGACGCAGATGTCGAACAACATCCGCACCAATCTCGGCTATTACACGCGCACTGCCCAGGAGGATCCCTACATGATCAACCTGGAAGGCAATCTCATCAAGCAAGTCGGCAACAAGGTGTTCAAGGAAGTCACGGTTGCCGGGCAGAAGTTCATCGTCGAATTCCTGGCCGAGCACGGGCTGACACCGGGGGGCATCCGCCGCTTCTGGCTGCACCAGGCCAATGCGCGCATGAATGCGATGATCCTGAAATTGTCCTTCGGCCATGACGTCGACCATGACCGCGCGCCCATGGTGCTGGAGCGGCTCGGCAACACCGCCGGCGCCGGCGCAATCGTGGCGCTGTCCGAGAACCATGCCGACATGAAGGCTGGCGATTTCGGCCTGATCTGCGCCTTCGGCGCCGGCTATTCGATTGGGGGCGCGCTGCTCAGAATGCTGTAAAGCCATCCCGCCGCGTTACGCCGGCGCGAACGGCACCAGCATCGGCACGCGCCTGGCGTAGTCGTCATAGGCCGGGCCGAGTTCGCCGCGCAGGAAGCTTTCTTCCAGCCTCGCCTTGACAACGACGCCGACAAGCAACAGCGCCGCGCCCGCGATACCCCATATCGTGCCTTTGACGGCCGCCGTGGCGAGGATCGACAGCAGCAGGCCGGTGTAGATCGGGTGGCGGACGAGGCCATAGGGGCCGGTATCGACCACGCGATGATCGGCCTTGGCGGTGACGTTGGCCGACCACAGCCGGCCGAGATGAAGGCGCGCCCACCAGGCGAAGGCGATGCCGATAGCGATCAGCGCAACGCAGATCCAAGCCTCGGTGAGCGTCGGCGTCCAGAGCCGCAGCCTGCCGACATAGCCATGCGCCGGCACGAACATCAGCACGGCGCCGGCCAGCCAAAGGACACGATAGCGCGCCTCCGACTTGAGATCGGCGCGCTTTTGCGCGGGATCTGCCCAGGCAGCGGCAAGGACCCAGGATACCACCCAGAACAGCCAGAGTGCCGCGATTGCGTGTCCAACCTGCATGATCGAGCCTCCTCCCGATTGCGCCATCATTTATGGGGGCGTCGCGGCGGCAATGCGACGTGTGGTGCGGCGGTGGCAGCGTTTTTTGGTAATAACGTCGTGATCGCCATCAAGCGGCGTGATCGGATCATCAGCGCTTTCGACTGGACCGCATTCTTCGGCACCTTTAGACCAGCGGCATGCAGGAAACGAACCTGGAACTTTTTCCCATGGCAGAACCGATGGTTGACATCGTGCCGGGCCGCAAGCTCGCTGCCAAAGCAGCGGCGCTCTATGCAGCTCCGCACGATCATTTCGAGACGAGGGCGGTCGAGGAACTGCGGCTTGGCTTCGACGGTATCGCAGGCGACTTCCATGCCGGGGCAACGCGGCGTTCGGGCGGGCGCGAGCCCTGGTATCCGCGCGGCACCGAGATGCGCAACGAGCGGCAATTGTCGCTGGCCGCCGCCGATGAACTTGCCATTGTCGCGCGGCGCATGGGCCTCGCGGAGATCAAGTCGGAGTGGATCGGCGCCAATCTCGTGGTCGAAGGCGTGCCGCATCTGTCAATGCTGCCGGCCGGTTCGCTGATGTTCTTCAAGGGTGGCGTGACGCTCAAGGTCGATGGCCAGAACAAGCCGTGCCGCTTTGCCGGACAGTCGATCGCCGAGCATGTCGGCGCCGCGGATACCGATGCCACCGCGCTGCTCTTTCCCAAGGAGGCGAAACGGCTGCGCGGCCTCGTCGCCTGGGTCGAGAAGCCGGGCGTCATCAGGGCCGGCGAGGAGATCTCGGTGCGGGTGCCCGAGCAGTGGATCTACCGCTGAGGCATGCTGATATTCAGGTGAGGCCGGCCTGCGAACGGCGGTTTCCTGTGCTTCCGGTGCTCACGTACCCAAAAGTACGCTCCGCTCCGGTTCTCGGAACCCACCGTTCTCAACTCGCCCTGACCTGAATCTCAGCATACCTCGGCCGGTTTAGGCCCGGCCGAAAGAGTTTTAGCCTTTCCGGTTCTTGTTGGCGCCTTGCGCCATCACCGAGACATGGTCCCATTTTTCCCACATGGCGATGCGGTTGGCGTATTCCTGCCGGATCATCGGCAGGCCGCCATCGCCGAAGAAGACCCTGAGCGGCGGCTCGGCGGCATCGACGATCGCCAGCATTGCCGGGCCGGTCGCTTGCGGATCGCCGGCGACGGAACGGCTGCGGCGCTCGGCCATCGCCGCGCGGACCGGCTGATAGATGTCCATCGGCTTGGAAACCTTGGCCGACGGTCCGGCCCAGTCCGTGGAGAAGCCGCCCGGCTCGACCAGGGTCACGTGGATACCGAACTGGGCGACCTCCTGGCTGAGCGACTGGCTGAAGGCTTCCAGCGCCCATTTCGAGGCGTGGTAGAGGCCGATCGAGGCGAAGGCGTTGACGCCGCCGATCGACGAAATCTGGATGATGTGGCCGGAACGCTGCGCGCGCATGATGGGCAGCGCCGCCTGGGTGACCCAGAGCGCGCCGAAGACGTTGGTCTCGATCTGGTCGCGCGCCTCCTGCTCGGTGACCTCCTCGACGGCGCCGAAATGGCCGTAGCCGGCATTGTTGATGACGACGTCGAGCCGGCCGAAGCGCTTGTGCGCTTCGGCGATCGCGGCGTCGACCGCCCGTTTGTCGGTGACGTCGAGCTTCAGGGCGGCGATGTTGTCGCCATATTTCTCGACGAGATCGGCGAGCGTGCCGGCATCGCGGGCTGTGGCGGCGACGCGATCGCCGCGGGCGAGCGCGGCCTCGGCCCAGACGCGGCCAAAGCCCTTCGACGATCCGGTGATGAACCAAACCTTGCTTGTCATGATGTGTATTCCTTGCCCTTGGAGGGCCGTGAATTCTCTCGGAGGATAAGCGGAGGAATCTCCGCTTACGGCATGTACGGCGCTGCCGGCGTTTTTCCAGATGCGTTCCGAGAAATAATCCGTGGGTCAGGGATAACGCACCGCACTTGACCAGGCGGGATCCTCATGCCTTTTCCAGTAGAGCGCCATCAACCGCTCGGTGATCGGACCGACCTTGCCGCCGGCGACCGGCGCGCCGTCGATCGTGGTGACCGGCATGATGCCGCCGGCGGTCGAGGTGATGAAGACCTCGTCGGCGCCTTTGAGAGCGGCGACGCTGACCGCTTCGGCTGTGACGGCGAGACCGATTTCAGCGCACAGGTCAAACACGGTGCGGCGCGTGATGCCGGGCAACACGCCGACGGCCGGCGTCGTGAGCCTGCCGTCCGTGACGCAAAAGACGTTGAAGCCTGGGCCTTCGGCGACATTGCCGTTGAAGTCGAGGATCAGCGCGGTGTCGGCGCCACGGTCATAGGCATCGTAAAGGCCACGAACCAGATCGAGCCAATGGTAGTTCTTGATCGAGGGGTCGATCGAGGCCGGCGGAATGCGCACCTTGTCGCTGATCGCGACATGAAGGCCGCTCCGCAACTGCTCGGCATTGGCGACCGAGCCGAAGGGGACGGCGAAGGCCATGAACCGGTTGATCGCCTGGCGCGGGTCGCGGCTGAAGGTCGGCGAGGCGCCGCGCGTGCACAGCATCTCGACATAAGCCGCGCGATGGCCCGACAGCGCGACGCAATTGTGCAGGATCTCCGCAACGCCGTCGCGATCGAACGGGATCGTCATGCGCAGCTTCTCCAGCCCGCCGAAGAATCGGTCGAGATGCAGGTCGAGGCGGAAGAAGCGGCCGTCCCAGACATGGACCGTGTCGTAGGTGGCGTCGGAATGCAGAAATCCCCAGTCCAGCACCGAGATTTTGGCCTGGGACATCGGCAGATATTGCCCGTCGAGGAAGGCGACGCCGTCGGGATAGGCATGCGGGTCGATGTGGCGTGGGGAGAGAAAGGGTAACCGGTTGGCTGGCGTGGCGGCTGCCTGGCTCATTTCATTCCTCCCTCGATCGTCGGCAAGGCAGACTAGCGTCCGGTTGCGGATGAAGTAGAGCCAGGCAGAAGGCGCCGCTTGGCCTCACTCATCCTCGTCGTCTTCCTCGAGCAGCCTTGTCGCGCGCCAGCGGGTGAGCACCGCATTGGTCTCATCGATAACGAAGAAACGCGCCGAATCCCGGTCATAGCCTTCGGCGAGCAGCTTCTCGTAATCGGTGTGGGCATGGCGGACATGGGCGATGGTGGCCAGCCACACCGCGATCGTTGGCGGCAAGGTCTTCATGTGCACCGAACCGGCATCGACGCGGATCTTTTCCATGTCGGCATAAGGCGCGAGCGGAAGAAGCGCTGTCAGCGCCTTGGCGATGGCGCGGCGGCGGCCGGTGGGGGCGCTCATTTGTCGTTGCGTCCGGCGATGGTCGCTTCGGGAAAGGCATCGGTTGAAGCGTAATAGGGCTTGATGTCGATGACCGGCGTGCCGTCGAGCACGTCGATGGCGTCGATCCCGATCCGTCCGCCCTCGATGTCGAGCGTGACGAGCTTCGCCACATGCAGGCCGAGAGGATTCGGCCGGGCAGGGGAGCGCAGCGAGAAAACGCCTTTCGATTCAGCCGCATGGCGCGGTTTCTGCACGATCAGATTTCGCGGCGCGTGATGGAGCCAGGACAGGATGACCATGTGGCTGGCGCGTTCCAGGTTTCGCAGCCCCGGGCGATAGGGCTCGTCGATCAGGACTGTCGCGGCCCGCCCGGATTCGCGGGCGGCGCGCATGTTCTTGGGGCAATCCTCGCGCCTCGTCCAGGGCGAGACGATGCGTCCGATAAAGACGACATGGCCGTCCGGCCGCAACTCCGCCGGATCGGCCGCAAGAAGCGTTTCACCTTCACGCGTCTCGAACATGCTCTTCACTCCGCGCAAGAACCGTCTGCCAGGCGCGGATCACGGCTGCGCCATTTTCTTGTCCGGAAGCGACATAGCGCTTGCCAAGGTTTCGAAATCGACATAAACATATCTTTATATCTTTCAACGAGAGCCCGCTCATGCATGTCTCGCTCGACACAATGGTAGATACATTGAAGGCGGCGGCCGAATCCAGCCGGCTGCGCATCCTGGTGCTGCTTTCGCGCGGCGATCTCACCGTCTCCGACCTCACCGAGATACTCGGACAGTCGCAGCCCCGCGTCTCGCGCCATCTGAAGCTGCTGCTCGATGCCGGGCTGATCGGCCGCTACCAGGAAGGGTCCTGGGCCTTCTTCCGGCTGACCGATACGGATAATTCGCGCGATTTCGTGCAGCGTCTGGTCTCCGGCATCAGCGAGGCCGATCCGCAGGTGGTGCGCGATCTGGAGCGGCTGGCGGCGGTGAAGCGCAAGCGGCAGGACCGGGCCGCCGAGTATTTCTCCGAGAACGCCGCGAGCTGGGATCATATCCGCTCGCTGCATGTGCCGGACCGCGCGGTCGAAGCGGCGCTCATCAAGCTTGTCGGCAAGCGGCCGTTCCAGTCGATGCTCGACCTCGGCACCGGCACGGGCCGGCTGCTCGAAATCTTCGCGCCGCTCTATCGGCGCGGTGTCGGCATCGACATGTCGCGCGAGATGCTGACGGTCGCGCGCGCCAATCTCGACAAGGCCGGCATTGCCAATGCGCAGGTGCGTCAGGGCGATATCTTCTCGCCGCCGGTCGAGCGCAACGCCTTCGATCTCGTCACCATCCACCAGGTGCTGCATTATCTCGACGATCCCGCCCGCGCCATCGCCGAAGCGGCGCGGCTGCTCAGGCCATCGGGCCGGCTGATCGTCGTCGACTTCGCGCCGCATAATCTCGAATTCCTGCGCGACCAGCATGCGCATATGCGGCTGGGCTTCTCCGACCGGCAGATGTCCGATTGGTTCGCGGAGGCCGGCCTCGACCTCGAGGACAGCCAGGAATTCGAGCCGCGCGGCGGCAACGAGGCAAGGCTCACCGTCAAGCTCTGGCTCGGCCGCGACCGCCGCCTGCAGATCGCAGACCCGTCCAACGATTCCTTGCCAGTGAGGGAAACAGCCTGATGAACCAGTTCCGCTTTTCCCGTCGCCCCGACATAGGCGAGAAGGTCAGCGTCTCGTTCGAGTTCTTTCCACCGAAGACCGACGAGATGGAAGCAAGGTTGTGGGATACGGTCACAAGGCTGGAGCCGCTCAAGCCGGAATTCGTCTCGGTGACCTACGGCGCGGGCGGCTCGACCCGCGAGCGCACGGCGCGCACGGTCAAGCGCATCCTCAACGAGACGACGCTGACGCCGGCGGCGCATATGACCTGCGTCGACGCCGCGCGCGATCAGGTCGACACGGTCATCCGCGAGTTCGTCGACTTCGGCGTCACCCGTTTCGTTGCGCTGCGCGGCGATCCGGCCGCAGGCGTCGGAACCTCTTATCGCCCGCATCCGGACGGCTACGCCAATGGCGCCGAACTGGTAGGGGCGCTGAAGAGCGTCGGCGATTTCGACATCTCGGTCTCGGCCTATCCGGAAAAGCATCCGGAGAGCCCGGATTTCGCCACCGACATCGACATGCTGAAGCGCAAGGTCGACAATGGCGCGACGCGGGCGATCACCCAGTTCTTCTTCGACAACGATCTTTACGAGCGCTATGTCGAGCGGGCGCGCCGCGCCGGCATCTATATCCCGATCGTGCCGGGCATCCTGCCGGTGCATAATTTCACCCAGGTCGCCAATTTCTCCTCGCGCTGCGGCGCGCTGGTGCCGGCATGGCTCGCCGAGCGCTTCGAAGGGCTGGAGAACGACCCGCAGACGCATGCGCTGGTGGCCTCGGCCGTGGCGGCCGAGCAGGTGCTCGACCTCGTCGAGCGCGGCGTCGGCGATTTCCATTTCTACACGATGAACCGTGCCGACCTCGTCTTTGCCGTCTGCCACATGATCGGCATCCGCTCGCATGAGGCGGAGGCGACCGGGTCGGCCGCGGCCTGAGGTCGGCGGAAATGGAAAAGGCCGGGTGGAAACCCGGCCTTTTCGAACTGTTGGACTATTCTCGGTGCTTGGTCTTCCCTCTTTGGCGGGTCAGGGAAGAACACCTATGATCAGGGCACCGATGAATGCGAATGCGGCACAAATCATCAAAGCGTTGATCGGCCTCGTCAGTCCCATGCCATAGCCTCCTCTTCAGAGCTATGGCAGGAGTCTAGGGGCATTTGGGCCACAGGCAAGCGGAAAACGTGCTGCAATGCGACATGATTGTGGAATTTGCGACCCGGGATTTGCCGTTAGCCGTTGAAACTCTTCGGCAAAAGCCGGCTTCGCCGTTGTGAATAAATTGTGGCGGCGGTGTGGCATGACAGCGCTACCATTTGCCGAACAGCCGTCCGTCGATGGTGATGAGGCCCAATCCGATCAGCGTCATGCCGCCGATCTCGAACAGCGCCAGCCGCTCGCCGAGGAAGAGGAAACCGAGCAACACCGCGCTGGCCGGGACGATCAAGGTGACCAGCGAGGCATTGGTGGCGCCGGCCGAGGCGACGAGGTTGAAATAGAGGATATAGGCGAAGGCGGTAGACAAAAGCGCCAGGCCCAGCACCGCGGCCCAGACCGGCTGCGAGGCCGACAACGAGCCCGTCGGCCCATAGGCAATGAGCACGATGGGGATCATGATGATGGTCGAGGCGGTCAGCTGCCCGGTGGCGATGACTGGCGATGGCACGCCCTTGAAGCGGCGCGCGATCATCAAGGCGATCGCATAGGATACCGAAGCGCCGATCAGCGCGAATTTGGCCCAGACCGGCCCGCCGAGTCCGGCAACAAGGCCCGGACCGATCATCACCGCGGTGCCGGCGACACCGAGCGCGATGCCGGCCAGCTTGTTCCAGGACAGTTTCTCATCGGTGGTGAGCGCATTGGCCAGGATCAGCGTCCAGAACGGCGTGGTGGCGTTGAGCACCGAGGCGACGCCGGCGCCGAGCTTAGTCTGGCCGGCGAAGATCAGCGAGAAGGGCACGACATTGTTGGTGAGCGCCAGCAGGAAGAACAGGCCGGCATGCGGGAAGGCGAGCCGGAACGAGGGGCCGCGGACCGCCAGATAGAGCTGAAGTGCGATGGCGGCGATGGCGACGCGGAACAGCACCAGCGCAAGCGGGTGGATCTCGGACACTGCAATGCGGGCAAAGAAGAACGAGCCGCCCCAGATTGCGCCGAGCAGAAGAAGCTGCCCCCAATCCTTGAGTGTCATCGGTCCGCGCGTCGGCGCGGCGGCGGCCGTAATCGACATGTCCTGTTCCTCCCCAGGCCGATCGCAATCTCGGCTTCACACCTCACCAACCGATAAATGCGCTCGCCGGCAAGGGCCACCCGAAACCTGACTGGTGGTTTAGCTTTGGCAAAATGTGCAACCGGCCGCGTCGGGTCGCCAGACACAGAACTGTTTTCTTTGGCGGCTAGCTAGGATTAATTGTGCGCGCTCCAGCCCCGAGGATTCGTCCATGCAGCGATTCGAAAATGCCCGCGATGCGGCACTGGCGCTTCGTCCCGACGATCCGGTCTACTGTTTCCGCCCGCAGGTGCTGAAGGCGGATGCCCTGCAGTTCATGGGCATGTTTCCCGGCAAGACCGCCTATGCGGTGAAGACCAATGGTGAGCAGATCGTGCTGAAGACATTGGTGGAATCCGGCGTCAGCACCTTCGACGTCGCTTCGCCGGGAGAATTCGCGGCCGTGCGCGCCGTCTCGGCGGATGCCGAGATGCTCTACATGCACCCGGTCAAGGCGCAGTCGGATATCAAGCTGGCGCTGGAGAAATACGGCATCCGGGTGATCTCGCTCGACCATGAGGACGAGATCACCAAGCTGACGCGCGTCGTGCGGGCGCTCGATATCGACCCGGGCGCCATCACCGTCTTCGTGCGCATCCAGACCAAGGGCCATGCGGCTTACGAATTGTCGAAGAAATTCGGCGCCGGGCCGGCCAATGCGGTCGAGCTTGCCGAGCGGCTGAACCGGACCGGCTACAAGGTTGGCCTCTGCTTCCATGTCGGCAGCCAGATCGAGGATCCCGACACCTATGAGCGGGCGCTGGCCTCGGCCGACTGGGTGCGCAATCGCCTGACCTTCGACATTGCCGGGCTCGATGTCGGCGGCGGTTTCCCCGCCGAATACGGCCACGATCCAAACCGCAAGCAGGTCGAGATGCCTTCGCTCGGCCAGCTGATGTCGCGGCTTGCCGGCGACCTGACGGAGTATCAGTTCGACCAGATGCCGCTGGTGGCCGAGCCCGGACGCGTGATCGTGGCGCGCTGCCTGTCCCTGATCGTGCGGGTGCTGCTGCGCAAGGGCAAGCGGCTCTACATCAATGACGGCATCTGGGCGTCGCTGTCGGATTCATGGACCGGCAAGATCACCCTGCCGGCCCGCTTCATCCCCGATCCGGCGATCCGCACGCGTAATGGCGACGAGAAAAACATCGTGCCGTTCAAGGTCTGCGGCGCGACCTGCGATTCCGTCGACATCCTGTCCAGGCCGTTCTGGCTGCCGGAAACGGTCGACACCGGCGACTGGATCGAGATCGGCCATATCGGCGCCTACTCGCTGTCGCTGAGGACCCGCTTCAACGGCTTTTACCCCGACACATTCGTGGAGGTGACGACGCCGTTCGACGAAGGCGACGCGCCGCAGGGGTTCGCGAGCCTGGAGACGATGGCGGATTAGGCAGTAGGCAGTAGTGAATAGGACTTTACAGCCTGTGGTCCCAAATGGATTTTCGCCTACTGCCTACTGCCTACTGCCTACTGCCTACTGCCTACTGCCTACAATTTCGCCAACAACTCCGGCGTCGGCCAGCCATCCACGGGCAGGCCAAGCCGCGTCTGCTCCTTGCGGATTGCTTCGCGCGTGTTGGTGCCCAGGATGCCGTCGACAGTGCCGACATCGTAACCCTTGGCTTCGAGCTTGGTCTGCAGCGCCTTCATCTGGTCGCCGCTCAGGCCCTGCTCGGGCGTGCGTGGATCGAATTGCGGCGCGCCGGCAAACCGCGTCGCCATAACGGCCGCGGTCAGCGCATAGGTGAAGGACTGGTTCCACTCGAGATAGACATCGAAATTGTCATAGGTCAGGAAAGCGGGACCCTTGCGGCCCATCGGTAGCGCCAGGCCGGCTTTCAGGCCATTGTCGACAAGCGGGTTGCCGTTGGGCTCGGTCACGCCCCACTGAGCCCACTGCGACAGCGGTAGCTTGTTGGTGCGGCCGGTCTGGTCCCATGGCATGTCGTCGGGAACGCGCACTTCCTGGACCCAGGGCTGGTCGCGCTTCCAGCCGCGCGACATGATCTTGTTGGCGGTCGTCATGATGACGTCCGGCACGCTGTTCCTGAGATCGACCTTGCCGTCGCCATCGCCGTCGACACCCTCGGCAAGATAGTCGGTCGGCAGGATCTGCGTCTGGCCGATCTCCCCGGCCCAGGCGCCGTTGACGTCGGCCGGCAGCACGCCGCGATCGATGAGCGTCAAAAGCGGCACCAATTGCTGGCGGAAGAGCTGGGGCCGGCGGCAGTCATGGGAAAGCGTTACCAGCGCATTCAGCGTCTGGAAGTCGCCCTGCACGGCGCCGAAGTCGGTCTCCAGCCCCCAGAAGGCGGCGATGATGGCCGGCTGGACGCCGAACTGCTTGTCGGCGCGGTCGAAGATTTCGGCATATTTCTTCAGATTGGCCGCGCCCTGCTTCAGGCGGTAGGCCGAAATCATGCGGTTGGAGAACTCGGTGAAAGTCTGGGTGAAGACGCCCTGCGCGCGGTCGCGCGCCAGCGCTCGCTCGTCGATGGTGGCGTCCTCCAGCGCATCGAGCCCGGTTTCGCCGACGCCGGCCGCCTTGGCTTCGGCCGCAACACCCTGCTTCCAGGTCTCGAAGTCGCCGCCGCATTCCTGCGCCGCCGCGGGCAGTGCGAACGCGCCGACAAAAAGCGCCGCCAGGATTTCAACGCGCAATCGCATCGCTTTCCTTTCGAGACCGGCGCATGACCTGATCGTGATCCCGGGTCGGGACCGCACAGGCGCATGCGAGGATTTCAAAGCCCAGGAGCCGCGCCATGCACTCGCGCGAGTGCGCCGCTCCGGATTACCAGCGGTTGCATGTTTCGCCGCCCGCCGTGTCGAAAAGCAGGCGGGAGGGCCGATGTCAACGGGTGTTCTGCCGCAGCCACTTCTTCCAGGCGGCTTCCGAGCCGTTGAAGACGTTGATGTCGGACTTGCCGGTCATGCCGGGCACGATGCCGGTGCCGGTGTACTGCCAGAAGGTGAAGGGATGGCTGCCGTATTTCTCACGCGGGTGCCCTGCGACCGAGCGCAGCCAGTAGGGGTAGCCGCGGAACGTCGCCAATTGGTTGTCGTCGAAGAAGTCGACCGAGGTGTAGATGATCGGCTTCTTGCCGTAGTGACGCTCGACCATCTGTAGAAAGACGGTCATCTCACTGCGGACGGTGGCCGCATCGGGGCGCAGCCTGCAGGTCGGCGATTTCGGGTTCCATTCCATGTCGAGCACCGGCGGCATGGCTGACGGGTCATTTGGGACATTGGCGATGAACCAGCGCGCCTGGGCTTCCGCCGGCGTGCAGAAATAGAAGAAATGATAGGCCGCGCGCGGGATTCCGGCTGCCCTGGTGCGTGCCCAGTGCTCGTTGAAATTCTCGTCGAAGCGGTCGCCGCCTTCGGTCGCCTTGATGAAGGCGAAGGAGATGCCGCTGGCCCTGGCGGTGGGCCAGTCGACCGAGGTCTGGTATTTGGAGACATCGGTGCCGTGGATGGCGTAGGTCCATGGCGCGCCGCTGTCCCACTCATGCGGCTTGGAATCCTCGAATTTGGGCGCGCGCACGGTGACCGTCTGCAAGGATGGCGACAACGGCGAAAGGTCGTCGACGGTTGAGCAGGCGCAGAGCAGCGTCAGCATCAGGATGGCCGCGAGACGGCGCATGATATTCCCCGAGCCGGGTTCAGCCGGCCGCTGATGGGTCCTTTACTGATGGTGGTCGCTAACCTCGCGTCCCCCTGCCGGACGATCGCCCCACGAGATCGTCCGCCTTATTTGTCCGTCCATGTCGTTGTCCCAAAACCGCTGTGCAATTTTGGGCGACATGGACAAGTTGATCGCCGAACATGGTTGATAATCCATTGACGGCGCTCGACTACGCCGGTGATTTTGCGGAAGCAATGGCGGCAAATCGATGACATAAATCGTGCCGGCGAATCCAAAGAGGCGGGGAAAGATGCAGGCTGTCGCGAAGTTCATCAAGTGTCTGCTTGGCCTGGTGATCCTGGCGGTGGTCGCGCTCTTCGCCTGGCTCTATTTCGCGCCGCCGGAACTGATCCGGGTCGGCGCCGGCTATTCGGCCAAGATCGTCTGCTCGAACGTCTTCATTGCCGGCCGCGACGCTAACCAGGTTCTGGCCGTCGACGTGCAGGCGCCGGGCCATCCGCTGCTCAGGCTGATGAAAATCTCCGTCGACAAGGAAAGGGGACTTGTCTCCGCCGGCCTGCTGTGGGTGCTGGGCAAGAGCGTCGCCGTGGAACGCGACGGCGTCGGCTGCGCCTCGGTTCCCGACGGTGACACCGGGAAGGCGCGACAGACGTCGCGGCGCGCGGCAGCTTCCGCACCGGCGCAGGCGGACGCGCTTTGGCCCGATGGCGAGCGCGTGGATGCGTCACAAAATCCCGAGGTCGCGAAAATCGTCGACGACTCGGCCATGGCCGGACCCGGCATGCGCGCCATCGTGGTGGTGAAGAACGGCCGCGTCGTCGCCGAGCGTTATGGCGACGGCTTCTCGGCCAAGACGCCGCTGCTCGGCTGGTCAATGACCAAGACGGTCAATGCCGCGATCGTCGGCACGCTGGTCAAGGACGGCAAAATGGCGATCGACAACAAGGGTCTGGTCAAGGCGTGGAAGGCCGATGGCCGCGCCGCCATCAGCGTTGCCGACATGATGGCGATGTCGAGCGGGCTGGAATTCAACGAGGATTATGGCGATGTCGCCGACGTGACGCGCATGCTCTATCTCGAGCCGGACATGGCCGGCTTCGCCGAGGCCAAGCAGCTAACCGGCGAGGTCGGAAAGGTGTTTTCCTATTCGAGCGGCACGGCGGTGATGCTGTCGCGGCTGTGGCAGGACGCGATCGGCGACAAGGCCAAGGCGCTGGCCTGGCCGCGCACGGCGCTGTTCGAGCCGCTCGGCATGCACAGCGCGGTGCTGGAGACCGACGAGCAGGGCACCTTCGTCGGTTCGTCCTATCTCTACGCCACCGCGCATGACTGGGCGCGCTTCGGCCAGTTCCTGCTGCAGGGCGGAACCTGGAACGGCAACCAGATCCTGCCTGCCGGTTTCGTCGACTGGATGCGCGAGCCGGCGCCGGCGTCGAAGGTCTACGGCAAAGGCCAGCTCTGGATCGAAGGCCCGGGCGACGAAGACAAGCCCGGCGCCGGTGCTGCCGCCGGTCTGCCCAAGGACACCTACTGGATGGAAGGCCATGACGGCCAGACGGTCGCGATCATTCCGTCGGAGCAGCTGGTGGTGGTGCGGCTTGGGCTGACGCCGGCCAAGCTAGGCTACCGGCCGCAGACCATGGTGGGAGCGCTGGTGAAGGCGCTGCACTAGTGCGTTTCACCGTTTCATAGAAACGGCGAAACGCCCTATCTGTTTGTTTTTACGCAATTTCGGACGGAAAACCGCTCACACTTTTCCTGGAATTGCTCCAGTAGCACTTGCTATTTGGAGGATCCGATCATGGCGAGCCAGGCATAGCCGCGATAAAGCGTTCTGAAACGGAAGGTT
Source organism: Mesorhizobium sp. M2A.F.Ca.ET.046.03.2.1 (assembly GCF_003952425.1). Lineage (NCBI taxonomy): Bacteria > Pseudomonadati > Pseudomonadota > Alphaproteobacteria > Hyphomicrobiales > Phyllobacteriaceae > Mesorhizobium > Mesorhizobium sp. M2A.F.Ca.ET.046.03.2.1. The sequence goes on from NZ_CP034449.1 coordinate 5,535,302, forward strand.
GCGCCGGTGCGCTGCGATTCCGATTCAAGCACGTCGCGCAGCGAGGCGCGCGGCGAAACATGGAATTTCCGCAGCCAGCCGCGCAGCATCGTTCGGAACCAGCGCGGCAGGCCCTCCTGCTGGCCAAAATCGACGACATGCAGCGAGCCGCCAGGCGCGAGCGCGGCCAGCGCTGCCGATATCGTCTTCTCCCAGCCGGGGATCATCGACAGCGAATAGGACACGAAGACGCGGTCGAATTGCTCGACGTCGAACAACGCCTTGGCGTCGAAATCGGTGGCGTCGCCGCGCGCCAGTTTGACCTTGCCGGAGAGACCTTCGCGAGCGATGGCGGCATTGGCCGTCTCCAACATCTCGGCCGAGATGTCGAGGCCGAAGAAGCGAGTGTCGGGATAGCGGCGGGCGGCCAGCGCGATGTTGCGGCCAGTGCCGCAGCCGAGCTCCAGCACGGTGCCGCCTTGCGGCACGTCCAGCCCGTCGATCAGCCGGTCGCGGCCGAGCAGGTAGTATTTGCGGGTCAGGTCGTAGATGTGGCGCTGCCAGCGGTAGACGCCGTCCATCAGTTCGGCATGGCTGGCCGGCAGCTCCGTCGTGCTCATGCTGCGCGCTTCACGTAAAGGTGGAAGCCGCCATAGATCGCCGAGCGGTCTTTTGCCGAGAATTCGCGCGAGGCGTCGGCCTCGTAGGTCCATTGGTCTAGCAGCGAGCTGGAGACGCGGCCGGGCAGCAGGCTGGGTTCTGCCGCGGTTCGGAAGATGACACGGGCGCCAACCGAAGCGCTACGGGTGATCTCAGTCCACAGCGCGTTGAGCAGGTCGTCGGTCATCCAGTCCTGCGCGTCGAGCAGGACGAAGCGATCGACGCTGCCGGCGTCCTTGGCGGCCAGGAACTTGATCAGGTTGGCGTGGTGGATGGCGACGCGATCGATGTTGTCGCGGATCGTTTTGTAATTGCGCTGTTCCAGATAGGCAGGCAGTGCCGCCTCGCCGGGCTGCGGATAGCGGCGGGCAAAGGCCTGCCAGGCGAAGTAGTTGTTCTTCAGCGGGAAATCGCAGGCGAGCTTTTCGAGCCGAGCCTTCAAGACGCTCGCCATCGAGCCGTCGCCGGAGGTGATCAGCGAATCGTACTGCGCCGGCGGGATGCCGAGGCCGAACAGCGAAGCCTTACGCGAGGTCGCCCAGCGCAGCAGCCTCTTGTCGAAGACGGGCGCCAGTTCCTCGTTGAAGAAGCGGCGCTGCTCGCCGATATTCTGCGCCTTCATGATGCCGGTCGGGTCGACACCAAACAGCTTGCCGACGCGATGGCCCATGGCGATAAAGAGCCCGAGCAGGCCGGTCTGGTAGAAGTTGCGGTCGAAGACCGAGATGCGGCGGCGGCCGCGCCAGTTGCGGCGCTCCCAGTAGTGGCGGCTGACCGCATCGAGATGCGGTGCGATGAAGCGATCATAGGCATCGGAATTGTGGCTGGTGTCGGCTGCGCCGAAGAAGCGGAACAGGTCGCCTTGCGACGGCAGATGGCGCACCGCTTCCAGCTTCATGCGGTTGAGCGCGATGTGCGCGGCATTGAGATCGACGGCGTCGATCTTGGCCGGCGACCGGGTCAGGTAGGCCAGAATGTTACAGCCGCCCGAGGCGATAGTGACGACGCGATGACCGGCGCCGAGCTGCATGGCGTCCATGTCGACATCCGGGTCTTCCCAGATCTGCGGATAGACCAGACCGGAGAACAGGAAGGCGAAGAGCCGCTCGGAAATGCCGTCCTTCGACAATGCGCGGTTCTGGTAGACGGCCTTTCCGACTTCCTTGCCTCGACGATAAACGAGTTCTCCGGATACGTCCGACATGGAAAGGTGATTCCCCGTTTGCGTTGGCGCAAGCGGGTAGCGCAGCGTCATGACAGGCAGGTGACAGCCTGTTGACGGCAGGCTGTCACGAATTCTTACGCGCTTCCGAAGCCTCCAGGTGTCGGCGTGGTGACGATGACGGCTTCGCCGGCATCGAGCGTGGTCTGGTCGCAGGCCTTGAGGATGTCGACCGAGCCGTCATTGCGCCTGACCTTGGTCGAGCCCGACTCGCCGTCGCCGCCGCCGTCGAGACCCTGGGGCGGCCGGCTTCGATGCGAGGACAGGATCGCGCATTCCATCTTCTCGAGAAAACGGATTGTGCGCCTGGTGCCGTCGCCGGCATTCCACTTGCCCTTGCCGCCGGAACCCTCGCGGATGTGGAAGTCTTCCAACACGACGGGGAAGCGCAGTTCCAGCACTTCCGGATCGGTGAGGCGCGAGTTGGTCATGTGGGTGTGAACGCCGGAGGTGCCGGCAAAACCGCGGCCCGAATTCATCCGGCCGGCCGGTGAGCCGGAGCAGATCGTCTCGTAATACTGGTATTTCTTGTTGCCGAAGGTGAGGTTGTTCATCGTGCCTTGCGCATTGGCCATGGCGCCTATCGCGCCGAACAGCGCGTTGGTGACATGCTGCGAGGTCTCGACATTGCCGGCGACGACGGCGGCGGGGTAGGCTGGCTTCAACATCGAGCCGTCGGGGATGACGATGTTGATCGGCCTGAGGCACCCGGCATTCATCGGGATCATGTCCTCGACCATGACGCGGAAGGCATAGAGTACGGCTGCGCGCGCCACCGGCTCCGGCGCGTTGAAATTGTTCTCCATGACAGGCGAGGTGCCGGTGAAATCGACGGTCGCCTCGCGCTTTTTCCGGTCGACGGTGATCTTCACCCTGATCACTTGGCCGCTGTCGGTCGGGTATTCGTAAGCGGCGCTGTCGGGAAGCCGCTCGATCACGCGGCGCACGCTCTCGGCGGCATTGTCCTGGACATGGCCCATATAGGCCTCGACGACATCGAGGCCGAAATGCGCGACCATCTTGCGCAGTTCCGCCACACCCTTTTCGTTGGCGGCGATCTGCGCCTTGAGATCGGCGATGTTCTGGGCAGGATTGCGCGCGGGGTAGGGATGGTCGGTCAGCAGTGCCTCCAGCTCCGTCTCGCGGAAGCGGCCGCGATCGACGATGCGGAAATTGTCGAACAGCACGCCTTCCTCATCGACCGTTGTCGCGAGCGGCGTCATCGAGCCGGGTGCGGTGCCGCCGACATCGGCGTGATGGCCGCGAGAGGCCGCCCAGAACAGGATCTCGCTCTGGGCATCGTCGAAGACAGGCGTCACCACCGTGATGTCGGGCAGATGCGTGCCGCCATTGTACGGCGCGTTGAGCGCGAAGACGTCGCCGGGATGGATGTCGCCGGAATTCAGGCGGATGACGGTTTCGACGGAACGGTCCATCGAGCCCAGATGCACCGGCATGTGCGGCGCGTTGGCGACCAGCGCGCCATGGCGGTCGAACACGGCGCAGGAAAAATCGAGCCGCTCCTTGATGTTCACCGAATAGGCGGTGTTCTGCAGCGTCACGCCCATTTGCTCGGCGATCGACATGAAGAGGTTGTTGAACACCTCCAGCATCACAGGATCGGCCTCGGTGCCGAGCGCCGCGGCACGCGCTTTCCGTTCCGTGCGGCGGATCACGACGTGGTTGAGACCGGTGATTTCGGCCCGCCAGCCGGGCTCGACGACGATGGTCTGGTTCGGCTCGATGATCAGCGCGGGGCCGGCGACCGTGTTGGATGGCCTCAGGTTTTCACGGCGATAGACGCCGGCCTCGTGCCAGCGGCCCTCGGTATAGATGCGCCGGCTTTCCGAAGGCTTGGGCTCGACTCCTGCCGCTCCGTCAGGGGCGGAGGTTTCAGCCTTGTCCTGTCGAGCGGCCTCCATGCCTTCGACGGCGACGGTTTCTACGACGATCGGCTTGTCGTCATAGATGAACCCGAACTGCGCCCTGTGCGCGGCCCCGAAATCGCTTCTGGCGCGGAAGATCGAGCCATGCTCGAAATTCACCGGCAGGGCCGTGTCGGTGCCGTCGTAGCGGACATGCAGCACGGGCCTCGTCGAAAGCGCCTCCTCGGCAATGCCCTGTTCGCCGAGTTCGGCGACGACCTCGCTGCGCAAGGCTGCGATGAGCGCCTCGATTGCGGTGCGCGATTCCTCGGCAAGCGGCTGCAGCAGGCCCTGCTGGCGCGAGGCGAAGACCGACGAGAGGCCGATGCCGTAAGCGGAAAGCAGGCCGGAAAAGGGATGGATCAGCACCGCTTCCATGCCGAGCGCGTCGGCGACAAGGCAGGCGTGCTGGCCGCCGGCGCCGCCAAAGCAGTTCAAGAGATATTCCGTGACATCGTAGCCGCGCTGCACCGAGATCTTCTTGATGGCGTTGGCCATGTTCTCGACGGCGATGGTGACAAAGCCTTCGGCGACCGCCTCGGGCGAACGGCCGTCGCCGATCTGGGCGGCAAGTGCCACGAAATTCTCGCGAACCGCGCCGGCGTCGAGCGGCTGGTCCTGGCCGGCACCAAAGATCGCCGGGAAGAAATCGGGCTGCAATTTGCCGAGCATGACATTGGCGTCGGTGACGGCGAGCGGGCCGCCGCGCCGGTAGGCGGCGGGGCCGGGATTGGCGCCGGCCGAATCCGGGCCGACGCGGAAGCGTCCCGCCTCGTAATGCAGGATCGAGCCGCCGCCGGCGGCGACCGTGTGGATGCGCATCATCGGCGCGCGGATGCGCACGCCGGCGACCTCGGTATCGAAGGCGCGCTCATATTCGCCGTCATAATGGGCAACGTCGGTCGAGGTGCCGCCCATATCGAAGCCGATGACTTTTTCGAAGCCAGCGAGCTTCGCCGTCTCGACCATGCCGACGACCCCGCCGGCCGGGCCGGAAAGCAGCGCGTCCTTGCCCTGGAACATATCGGCGGCGGTGAGGCCGCCCGACGACATCATGAACATCAGCCGCGGCCCGGCGCCCAACTCGCCCGCTACACGCTGCACATAGCGCGACAGGATCGGCGACAGGTAGGCGTCGACCACGGTGGTGTCGCCGCGGCCGACCAGCTTGATCAGCGGCGAGACCTCGTGGCTGACTGAAATCTGGCTGAAGCCGATCTTGCGGCAGACTTTTGCCACGGCTTTTTCGTGATCCGGGTATTTCCAGGCATGCATGAAGACGATGGCGACCGCGTCGATGCCATCGGCCCTGGCCTGCTCGATCGCCGGGCGGCAGGCGGCGATGTCGAGCAGACGCTCGACGCAGCCATCGGCGCGCACGCGTTCGTCGACCTCGATCACCCGCTCGTAGAGCTGCTCGGGCAGGATGATCTCCTTGGCGAAGATATCCGGCCTTGCCTGGTAAGCGATGCGCAAAGCGTCGCGAAAACCCTTGCTGATGAGCAGCAGCACACGGTCGCCCTTGCGCTCGAGCAGCGCATTGGTGGCAACGGTGGTGCCCATTTTGACGTCGCCGATCGCGTCGGCGGAAATGGCGGCGCCGGCCTTCAGACCCAACAGGTCGCGGATGCCCTGGATGGCTGCGTCCGCATAAGCCTCGGGATTCTCGGACAGGAGTTTTCGAGGGTGCAGCCGGCCCTGCGGATCACGGCCGATGATGTCGGTGAAGGTGCCGCCGCGGTCGATCCAAAAATCCCATTTCCGTGTTTCCGCGGCTGCCGGCATTCTGCTTGTCCACTCATGTCTTCGTGCGCATGTTCTGTTAGTTCGGGATTTCCCCGCCAGCAATTGCAAGTTGATGTTACATATCGAAATGCAACGTTACGAAACCGTCGAGCCTGCTGATGCATTTCCCCTGCGACCGCTCACCGAAACGTGAGCGTCTGTTGAAGGAGACATACCATGAAGAAGCTCATCTTGGCGTCTGTTTCGGCGCTCGCCCTGCTGGGGGTCGCGGCTTGCAGCGACAGTGGCACCGACAATACCACCACCCAGAGCACCAATCCGCCGGCCAACGAGCAGCCGATGAAGCCTGCTTCGCCCGACGCTTCGAAGCCCGCTGAACCGGCTCCGGCAACAAATCCGGCTCCTGCCGCGCCTGCGCAGTAAGATCCGACCACATAAATTCAAGGAAGGCCGGCAATGCCGGCTTTCCTTTTGCTCCACCGATCCCGAAGGTCGCCCATCACCTGCGGCATTGTCCAGGCTTGATAGAACCGCCCGGTTCGCTCTATGAAGCCGGCATGTCGATTTGGGACCGCCTTGGCGACTTCATCGCTCGTGTTTCGTCGTCGGCGTCCTCGGGCGTCGCGGATGTCGTCGAAGCCGTGCGTACCGTGTTTTCCGGCGATCCGGACCTGCGCCGGCGCGTTGCCTTCTCGGTGGCCATGATCGCGCTCTCCGCCAAGATGGCCAAGGCAGACGGCATCGTCACCCAGGACGAGGTGCGCGCCTTCCAGGAAATCTTCGAGGTGCCGCCGAGCGAGACACGCAACGTGGCGCGGCTTTACGATATCGCCAAGCAGGATGTCGCCGGATTCGAGACCTATGCCCAGCGCATGGCGCAGCTTTGCGGCTCCGGCCATGCAAACTGCATGATGCTGGAAGACATACTCGACGGGTTGTTCCACATCGCCAAGGCGGATGGCCTCATCCACGAGCAGGAAGGGCAATTCCTGCATCGGATCGCGGAGATTTTTCAGATCGACGAGGCGCATTACGAGGCGATCCTGTCCAGGCACGTCGATCTTGGCGCCGCCGATCCCTATGTCGTCCTGGGGATCGAGCGGGGCAGGCCGTTCGAGGAGATCAGGAAACGCTATCGCAAGCTGATCTCGGACAATCATCCCGACCGGCTTATCGCGCGCGGCTTGCCGCAGGAATTCATCAAGATCGCCACGACCAGGGTCGCCGCGATCAACGCCGCCTATGAGAGGATCGAGCGGGGCCTCAGGCACGCATGAGCGGTTTTCTGCCCGACCATCCAGAGGCGGAGGTTCGGGTCTCGCCCAATTTCGGCCCGCGCCGCGAGACGCTTCGGCCCGACATGATCGTGCTGCACTATACCGGTATGGCAAGCGGCGCCGGCGCCGAGGCGTGGCTGTGCGACCCGGCGAGCGAGGTGTCTTCGCACTACCTCGTTCATGAGGACGGTCGTATCGTGCAAATGGTGCGCGAGAGCGATCGCGCCTGGCATGCCGGCCAGAGTTCCTGGCTCGGGCGAACCGACATCAACTCCTGCTCGGTCGGCATCGAGATCGTCAATCCCGGGCACATGCTGGGCTACAAGGCCTTCCCGCGGCGGCAGATCGGCGCCGTGATCGAGTTGTGCGCGGGTATCGCGGAACGCCATTCCATTCCCGCGGCAAGGGTGCTCGCCCATTCGGACGTGGCGCCGGGCCGCAAGGTCGATCCGGGCGAGAAATTTCCCTGGAAGACGCTGTTCGCGGCCGGTATCGGACATCTCGTGCCGGCGGCGCCGATAAAGGCGGGCGCTGCACTGAAGGCCGGCGATGCCGGCGCCGACGTTGAAGCACTGCAATCGATGCTGGCGCTCTATGGCTACGGTGTCGAGATATCGGGTGACTATGACCGGCGGACGGAAATCGTGGTGGCGGCCTTCCAGTTACATTTCCGCCGGCGGCTGGTCGACGGCGTGGCGGACAATTCGACGATCCGCACACTGCAGAGGCTCCTGGCTTCCGTAAAGGCAACTCCCGTCAAAAAGTCGCGTCGGGATCCTTAAATTACAATCTGTCACTCAAAGTGAATTGCGCCGCCTTCATTGCCGCCAATTCCGCCTGCAAATGCCCCTTCCGCAAGTTGTCGGGCGTCTATCCCCCCAGGCACCCGATGTTGAGTTGACCTAACTGTGCGAAGTTCTTCGTGCAGCTCTAACAGAACAGGACTACATGCAAAAATTGACCGTTGTAGCGGCAGCCGTTGCTGCCGGAGTGATAAGTTTTGCCTTCAACCAGGCCAACAGTGCCCCGCTGAGCCCCAGGGCGGACAACGGCCTCGCAGCCGTAACGCCAAAGGCAGGCTCGAGCATCAAGACGGCAAAAACCGCGCGGGCTGCTCCGGCAAGGGTTCAGAAGGCCGCCGCAACCCGGGTGACAAAATCGACGGCCAAACGCGCCAAGCGCGGCAGAAAGGCTGTCGATCTCACCACGACGGCCTCGATTAAACCCGGCAAGATCGCCGTGGCGACGCCCGCTGCCGCCGGCGAAGGCCAGTATTCGGCGATCATCGCCCGCTATGCCGCGAGCTATGGCGTGCCGGTGTCGCTAGCCAAGGCCGTCATCAAGATCGAAAGCAACTATCGGCCGAACATGGTCGGCGGCGCCGGCGAGATCGGCCTGATGCAGATCAAGCCGGCGACGGCCCGCATGATGGGTTATACCGGTTCGGCCAAGGGATTGTTCGATCCCGACACCAACATCAAATACGGCATGAAGTATCTCGCCATGGCGCGGGACCTTGGCGGCGGCACCACCTGCGGCACGATCCTGAAATACAATGCCGGCCACGGAGCGACGCGGATGAACCCGGTCTCCGCCGCCTATTGCAGCAAGGTGAAGGTGCAGATGGTGGCGCTGGGCTCGCCGGCCTGACGCTATGCAGCGCGGCGGATTTGTGCAACGCGCGCTTTATGCACGTCGTTGCCCCAAACCGCCGCGCATTTGGGGCGAGGCGCTTTTTCGTTTGCGTTTTCAGCCGGGAATCCCTTTATACGCGCTTGCCAGCTGGCCGGGCGGCCGCACCCGCGGGAGCCGAAAGGTTGCGGGTGAGGAAAGTCCGGGCTCCATGGAGACACGGTGCCGGCTAACGGCCGGCGGGGGCGACCCCAGGGAAAGTGCCACAGAAAGCAAACCGCCGCGGCATTGCCGCGGCAAGGGTGAAAGGGTGGGGTAAGAGCCCACCGCGCGACTGGCAACAGGAGCGGCAGGGCAAACCCCACCGGGAGCAAAACCGAATAGGGGCGGTGCGAGGGGAAACCTTCGAGGGCTGTTTCCGGCCCACCGTCCGGGTTGGTTGCGTGAGGCGCATGGCAACATGCGCCCGAGATGAATGGCCGCCACGTTCTCGTCGCAAGGCGAGGGCCATACAGAACCCGGCTTACAGGCCAGCTGGCATTTTTTCTCGTAACGATAGCTGAACGGGATCAGAAGGTTAGGCCGATGAGCGGGTCTTCTGATTCAAGGGTCCTGCAATACAACCTCCCAATGCTGCCAAACGTGTTCTTGAAGCCGGTGCGATTAAATCGTACCTTCCAAGAAAGGACAGGAGCACGTCATGGGCCAGGTCGATAAACGTAGCATCACGCTTTCGCCGGAACTGGCGCAGGCAGTCGACGATGTGGTCGCCGCGGGCGAATATGCTTCCGCGAGCGAGGTGATCCGCGATGCGCTCAGGCAGTGGAAGGAGCGCCGCGACCTGCTCGGCTACACCGTGGAGGAGTTGCGGGAATTGGTGCAGGAGGGGATCGATAGCGGACCGGCGCTGGACGGTCCCCCCTTAATGGAGCGATTGCGCGCCAGATATTCGAAGATGGCGGAAGCCAAAGGCGCTGACGAGTGAAGTACCGCCTGCTTCCACAGGCACTGGTCGACCTCGAAGCTATCGGCGACTATATCGCCGCCTACAATCCTAATGCCGCAATCCGTTTTGTGGAAACTCTTCAGCGGCGATGGGACTTGCTAACCCTCCATCCCCGATCGGCGCACCGCGCGACGACATCCTGCCGGGCATTCGCCACCTTGTTGTCGGGCAGTACCTTACGTTCTATCGAATTGGCGACGATGCGATCGAAATCCTGCGCGTGTTGCATGGCCGGCGAAGGATCGAGACAGAGGATATGGGACCCTAAAGCGCGTCGCGTTGAAACTGATTCAGGCGACGCGCTTAAGTCTTTGTTTTGATGCGTGTCGTTGTCCGCTCAACTGGCGACTTTGTCCAACGACGCCTCGATCGCCTGCCAAAGCTCCTCGACCGGCTCGCAGCCGATCGACAGGCGCACGAAGCCGGGCGGCACGGCGTCGCCGCGCTTCGAGCGCCGTTCGGCCGAGGTGTGCACGCCACCGAAGGAAGTCGCCGATTCAATCAGCGCGCAATTGTCGATGAACGCCTCGGCCTTCTGTTCCGAGGCCAGTTCGAACGAGATCAGGAAGCCAAAGCGATCCATCTGGGCGCGCGCCAGATTGTGCGAGGCATCGCCCTCGAGGCCGGGATAGCGCAGGCCGCCGACCGCGCGATGGGTTCTCATCTTCATTGCGATCGTTTCGGCCGAGGAGCACATCCGGTCGAAACGCACCTCCAGCGTTTCCAGCCCGCGATGCACAAGCCAGGCCTCGAAGGGACCGGGGATGCCGCCGACCAGGCTGCGCCAGTCGGTCACCTTGGCGATGATGTCGGCATCGCGGCTCGCGACATGGCCGAAAAGCACATCGGAATGACCGTTCACCGCCTTTGTGTCGGCGGAGACGACGATGTCGGCGCCGAGGTCCAGCGGACGCTGGCCGAAGGACGTCATCGTCGTGTTGTCGACGACCAGCAGCCCATCCTGCCTGTGAACGGCTTCGGCCACCGCTGTGATATCGCAGATGTCCAGCCGGGGATTGGACGGCGTCTCGGCAAAAACCAGCCGGTAACCATCGAAGCCGCCGTCGAGGAAGGTTGGCGTCGGCCTGGTGTCGCAGGCAATGCCGAGGGGATTGAGAAAGCGCTCGGCCATGGCGCGCGTGGCGTGATAGCCGTCTGACGGCAGAAGCACGCGGTCGCCTGATTTCAGCAGCGCGAAAAACACCGACGAGATTGCGCCCATTCCGGACGGGAAGGCGACGCACTGCGCGCCTTCGAGGTGGCCAAGCGCGTGCTCGACGGCGCGCCAGGTCGGATTGTCGTAGCGGCCATACTGATCGAAGCCGACCTCTGCGCCCGGCGTGTGGAAGATCGATGCCATGGTCAGCGGCAGCGGGATCGGGTCGCCCTTGGCGAAATCGCGGCTGCGCAAATGGGCAAGCGCCGCGGCGCGGGACTTCGCTTTCTTGGACATCAGGCTTCATCCCTTCGGCTGAATAGAAATTGCCAGAGACGCTATGCGTGCCGGCTGTTTGCGGCAAGCAGCGTCCTTTTGGCCAGAGGGCTCTAAACGCTTCGTTAGGCTTAATGGAGGATAAAGACGAGACGTGCCTTCAGCCTGCGCTTTGTGGTTGTGATGCGCGTGTTTGTGATGCCTGTTCCCGTTGACGCCCATAGTACCCCATGATATCCCGTTCACATCATCAAGCTTTCGTTCCGCGTCAGGGTGAAGCGTACGCCAATCGGGCAGCCGCGGCGGCTGCGCGTTTGCCGGTTTTCGCCCCGGTGAATGAAGCGATTTGCCGCGAGTGCGGCGAGGGCGCGGAGAACAACATGGGAAGGGGTGCGGCGGCGGAAGCGGCTGTAGCGTTCATTGGACCGATTTCTGTCAAACGCGGTAAACAGGATCGATGCGAAGGGGCGGGTCTCCGTTCCGGCGCATTTCCGTGCGGTGGTTCAGAAACGCGGCTATTCGGAGCTTTACGCGCTGCGCTGCCTGGACCTGGCGGCCATGGATGTCGGCGGACTCGACCTGCTCGACCGCTACGAGCAGCGGATCGCGCTGGAGGATCCCTTTCTGCAGACGGCGGACGATATGTCGTTCTTCTGCCATGGCGACGGGACGTTCCTGAAGCTCGATCAGGATGGCCGCATCACCATGAGCGACTTCATCCGCGAGCATACGGGCATCTCGAACGAGGTGGCCTTTGTCGGCCGCGGCAATTTCTTTCAGATCTGGGAGCCGGGACGGCTTTCCGCCTATGGGGCGCAGGCGCGCGCCAGGCTTTTGCAGCTTCGGCAGGGGACGAATCCCGGGGAGCGATCGGAATGATGGCTGGCCACGGCGATGATCCTCACGCCGTTGGCGGACCGGCCCGCCACATTCCGGTCCTCCTTGCCGAGGTGCTCGACGCGCTTGCACCGCAGGCCGGCGAGACGATCGTCGACGGGACATTCGGTGCCGGCGGCTACACCAGCGCCATCCTCGATCGCGGCGCCTCCGTCATTGCCATCGACCGCGACCCGGACGCAATCGCGGCGGGCAAGGCGCTGGAGCGGCAGGCCGGCGGCCGGCTGAGGCTTGTCCAGGCGCCGTTCTCGACGCTGGACGAACATGTCGAGGACGCCGACGGCGTGGTGCTCGACATCGGTGTTTCCTCCATGCAGCTCGACCAGGCGGAGCGCGGCTTTTCCTTTCGCGCCGATGGGCCGCTCGACATGCGCATGGCGCAGTCGGGGCTTTCCGCCGCCGACGTCGTCAACACCTTCAAGGCCGGCGATCTTGCCCGCATCTTCGGCTTTCTCGGCGAGGAGCGCCATGCAGGCCGCATCGCACGCATGATCGAGAGCCGGCGCGAGAAGAGACTGTTCGAGCGCACGCTCGATCTCGCCGACGCCATCGAAACGCATATCGGACGCGGACCCAAGGACAAGATCCATCCGGCCACGCGCGTCTTCCAGGCGTTGCGCATCTTCGTCAATGACGAGCTTGGCGAGCTTGCAAGGGCGCTGCTGGCGGCCGAGCGGGCGCTGAAGCCAGGCGGCCGACTTGCCGTGGTGACCTTCCATTCCCTGGAAGACCGTATCGTCAAGCGCTTCATCGCCGACCGTTCCGAAGCCGCCAGCGGCTCGCGACACATGCCCGACGCGCCGCAGCGCGCCGCGACTTTCCGTAAAGCTGGCGGCGGCGTGACGCCGGGGGAGGCCGAGATAGCGGCCAACCCGCGAGCGCGCTCGGCCAGGCTGCGCGCTGCGATCCGCACAGATGCCCCGGCGCGTGCGGGCGATTTTTCGATTTTCGGCCTTCCAAAGCTTCCCGCCGTCGAACGGCCGGGAGAGAGGTGAGCACGTGTTTCGTACCAGCGACATAGTCCTGATCGCCGTCATGGTCTCGGCCGCGGCCCTGACCTACAAGACCAAGCGCGAGGCCGAGGAGCAACTGGCGTCCGTGCAGAAGATCCAGGCGCAGATCCGCTACGAGGAAGACACGATCGATCTTCTCAAGGCGGATTGGAGCCTGCTTACCCAGCCGTCGCGGCTGCAGAAGCTTGCCGACGTCTACAAGAGCCAGCTGGGCCTCGAACCGGTCGGCGCACGCCAGATCGGTGGCCTTGACGACATTCCGGTGAAACCGCTGACCATCGAGGACCTTTCCTCTCAGCGGCTTGGCGGCATGGCCGACAGTTCCGGCAATGGACCTGGGGACGACAAGGACCCCGTCGTCACGGGGAGCACGGTGCAATGATCAGCGGGCTTCCAAGGATCGGCGACCTGCTGAAACGCCGGAAGAAGACCGTCGAGGACGGCTCAATCGTCGTCGACGCCGCGCGCAAGGCAACGGGCGGCAAGGCCAGGACCCGCATCGTCATGACGATGGCGGTGTTCTTCACCCTCTATTCCACGATTGCCGGCAGGCTTGTCTATCTCGGCCTGCAGAATCCGGACCTGTCCGACGGCCCGCAGAGCAGGGTCACCGCGTCGCGTCCCGATATCGTCGACCGCAACGGCGAAGTGCTGGCGACCGACATCAAGACCGCGTCGCTGTTTGCCGAGCCGCGGCGCATCGTCGATGCCGACGAAGCGATCGAGAAATTGTCGACCGTGCTGCCGGAGATCGACTACGAGCAGACCTACCGCAAGCTCAAGAGCGGCGCCGGCTTCGTCTGGCTGCAGCGCCAGCTGACGCCGAAGCAGCAGGCCGACATCATGGCGCTGGGCGTTCCCGGCCTCGGCTTCCGCACCGAAAAGCGCCGCTTCTATCCGAGCGGCGAGACCTCGTCCTATATCGTCGGCCTGACCAATATCGACAACCAGGGCATCTCCGGCATGGAGAAGTATATCGACGAGCAGGGGCTGAGCGACCTGCAGGCGTCGGGCCTTGCCATAGCCAAGGACCTCAAGCCGGTCAGGCTTTCGATTGATCTGCGCGTCCAGCATGTGGTGCGCGACGAGATCGCCGCCGGGCTGGAGCGCTATCGCGCCATGGGCGCCGGCGCCGTCGTGCTGAACATCAAGACGGGCGAAGTGATGGCGATGGCCTCGGTGCCGGACTTCGACCCGAACAATCCGTACAATGCCCAGGACAAGGACCGGCTGAACCGCATGTCGGCGGGCCTCTACGAGATGGGCTCGACCTTCAAGAGCTTCACCTCGGCGATGGCGCTCGATTCCGGCAAGGCGACGATGAACAGCCGCTTCGACGCGTCGCATCCGATCCGGGTCGGCCATCAGGCCATTCACGATTTCCACGGCAAGAACCGCGTGCTGTCGCTGCCGGAGGTGTTCCTCTATTCGTCCAACATCGGCTCGGCCAGGGAGGCAGAGCTTGTCGGCATCGAGGGGCACCGCGAATTCCTGCACCGCCTCGGCATTCTCGACAGGATGCAGACCGAGCTGCCGGAGGTCGCGCGCCCGACCGAGCCCAAGGTCTGGAAACAGGTCAACTCGTTCACCATCGCCTTCGGCCATGGCGTGTCGACGACGCCGCTGCAAGCCGCCGTCGGCTGCGCGGCGCTGATGCAGGGCTATCTGATCCAGCCGACATTCCTGGTCCGCAGCGAACAGGAGGCGATGGCGGTGGCCAAGAAAGTGGTCAGCGACAAGACGGTCGAAGGCATGCGCTATCTCTATACGCTCAATGCCGAGAAGGGCTCGGCCAGGAACGCCAGGGCCCCCGGCTACCGGGTTGGCGGCAAGACCGGAACGGCCGAGAAGGTCATCAACGGCCGCTACTCCAAGGAGTTGAATTTCAACACCTTCGTCGCCGCCTTCCCGATGGACGATCCGCAATTTCTGGTGTTCACGATCGCCGACGCTCCGCATCCGGAAAAGCCCGGGATGACGGACGTCGCCGCCAACAATGCTGGGGTTATCGCCGGCAATATTATCAGGCGCTCGGCGGCCATGCTTGGCGTGAAGCCAGATTTCAGCCATGAAAATGGTGCAACGCTGGTTTCCTATCAGTGATTCTTGGGGCGCGCCGGCAACTGCGCGCTATTTTGTTGCAGTGAACGGGACTCAATGCATCTAAAAGATCTAGCCGGTATCCTGCCTGTCGAGGGAACAGCTTCCCGCGATCTGGAGGTTACCGGACTTTCCTCCGATTCCCGCGCGGTCAAGACCGGCGTCGTCTTCTTTGCGCTTGCCGGCAGCAAGGCCGATGGCTCTGCCTATGCCGCCGATGCCGCCAGCCGGGGTGCCGCCGCAATCGTCACAGGCAAGGGCGCGGCGGTTTCCGGCCTGTCGATCCCGGTTCTTGCCGTCGATGATCCGCGCCATGCGCTGGCGCTCGCCGCCGCCCGCTTCTTCGGCCGCCAGCCTGAGAACATGGTCGCCGTCACCGGCACCGCCGGCAAGACATCCGTCGCCGCCTTCACCCGCCAGATCTGGGAGCAGGCTGGCTTTGCCGCCGCCTCGATCGGCACGACCGGTGTGGTGGCGCCCGGCCGCAACGAATATGGCTCGCTGACCACGCCCGACCCGGTGGCGCTGCACCGGTTGCTCAAGGAACTGGCGGATGCCGGCGTGACCCATGCCTCGATGGAAGCCTCGAGCCACGGCCTCGACCAGCGTCGTCTCGACGGCGTGAAGCTCGCGGCCGGCGCCTTCACCAATCTCGGTCGCGACCACATGGACTACCATCCGACGGTCGATGATTATCACCGCGCCAAGCTGCGCCTGTTCGACACGCTGCTGCCGAAGGGCGCGCCCGCGATCGTCTTTGCCGACGACCCGTGGTCGGAGCCGACGATCAAAGCCGCAAAGGCGGCGGGTCTCAATGTCCTGACCGTCGGCCGCCATGGCGATTTCCTGACGCTGAAGCGGGTGGAGCATGAGCGCCATCGCCAGCGCGCCGAGGTCGTGGCCGACGCCGTGCTCTACGAGATCGACCTGCCTTTGGCCGGCGATTTCCAGATCGCCAACGCGCTGGTCTCGGCGGGGCTTGCCATCGCGACTGGAACGCCGGTGGATAAAGCTTTGGCCGCCCTGGAAAAATTGAAGGGTGCGCCTGGCCGGCTCGACCTCGTCGGCGCCACCGCCGCTGGCGCTCCTGTCTATGTCGACTATGCCCACAAGCCCGACGCGCTGGAGAACGTGCTGACCTCGGTCCGACCTTTCACCACGGGCCGCGTCATCGTGGTGTTCGGCTGCGGCGGTGACCGCGATCGGGGAAAAAGGCCGATCATGGGCGAGATCGCGACGCGGCTCGCCGACATCGTCATCGTCACCGACGACAATCCGCGCACGGAAGTGCCCGAGACCATCCGCGCGGCCATCCTCGCCGCGGCGCCCGGCGCCATCGAGATCGGCGACCGCCGCAAGGCGATCCATGAGGCGGTGGCGATGCTGCGCGCCGGCGATACGCTTATCGTCGCCGGCAAGGGGCATGAGGAAGGCCAGACCATCGGCGCTCAGACCTTCCACTTCTCCGACCACGAGGAAGTGCGCGATGCGCTGAAGGAGCGCGCCGCATGAACCTGCTGTGGACGTCGGAAGCGCTGGTCGAAGCCATGGAAGGCAGGCCCATCGGCTCGCTGCCGGAGGGCATCACCGGTATTTCGATCGACAGCCGCAGCCTGGAGCCGGGAAACGCCTTCTTCGCCATCAAGGGCGAGGCGATGGACGGCCATGATTTCGCGACAGCCGCGGTCAAGGCCGGAGCGGCCGTGCTGGTCGTCGCCGAGGGCAAGCTGCCCTCGCTCGGCCGGCTGACGGCGCCGATGATCGTCGTGCAGGACGTGCTTGCGGCCCTTGAGAAGCTCGGTGTGGCGGCCCGCGCCCGCTCGAAGGCCCGGATCATCGCGGTCACCGGCTCGGCCGGCAAGACAACCACCAAAGAAGCGCTGCGCCATGTGCTGTCGGCGGTCGGCAAGGTGCACGCCTCGGCGCAGTCGTTCAACAATCATTGGGGCGTGCCGCTGACGCTGGCGCGTATGCCGCAGGACTGCGACTTCGCGATCTTCGAGATCGGCATGAACCATTCCGGCGAGATCAGGCCGCTGGTCAGGATGGTCAGGCCGCATGTCGCCATCGTGACGATGATTGCCGCCGCCCATCTCGGCTTCTTCAAGAATCTGGACGAGATCGCCAGGGCGAAGGCGGAGATCTTCGAGGGCTTGGAGCCCGACGGCGCCGCGCTGCTCAATCGTGACGACCAGCGCTGGAAGCTGCTTGAGAAGATGGCGAAGGAGGCCGGCGTCGAGCACGTCTTCGGCTTCGGCGAGAATGCCCGTTCAACCTTCCGGCTGACCGGCTGCGAGCTCTACGCCGATCACTCAGACATCACCGCCAAAATCGGCAAGCAGGATGTTGCAGCGCGTGTCGGGGCTCCCGGTCGCCACATGGTGCAGAATGTATTGGCCGTGCTGGGTGCTGCCAAGCTCGTCGGCGCCGATCTCGACAAGGTTGCGGCGGCGCTTGCCGACCTGTCGCCCGAACGCGGGCGTGGCCGGCGCCATGTCCTGCGCCATCCAAATGGACCGATCACGCTGATCGACGAGAGCTACAACGCCAATCCGGCGTCGATGGCGGCGGCGATGGCGCTGCTCAACGCTACGCCCGTCTCGGGGGAGGGCCGGCGCATCGCGGTGCTGGGTGACATGCTGGAGCTTGGCGGCCATTCGGCGAAGCTCCATGCGGCGCTGGCCGAACTGATCGTCGGCACAGGCACGCGCAATGTCTTTCTCGGCGGGCCGGAAATGCAGGCGCTGGCCGAGGTTTTGCCGGCCGATGTCCAGACCGAGCACCGGGCAGGCGTCGAGGAACTGAAGCCGATCGTGATCGCTGCGCTCAGGCCCGGCGACGTGGTGATGGTCAAATCGTCGAAAGGCATCGGCTTTTCAAAGCTGGTCGAGGCATTGCTCGGCAAATTTCCGGCGGAAGCCACAAACATTGAACCGACTTGAGGTCGGCTCCGGGGGACGGAAGGACCATGTTCACACTGCTCGTCGATTTCGCGGACAAGATCTCGTTCTTCAACGTCTTCCGCTACATCACCTTCCGCACCGGCGGCGCGCTGATCACCTCGGCGCTGATCGTCTTCATCTTCGGGCCGACGATCATCAATTCGCTGCGCCTGCGGCAAGGCAAGGGCCAGCCGATCCGCGCCGACGGCCCGCAGACGCATTTCAAGAAGGCTGGAACACCGACCATGGGCGGGCTGATGACCCTGTCCGGCATCATCGGCTCGTCGCTCTTATGGGCGAATCTATCCTCGATCTATGTCTGGGTTGTGCTGCTGGTCACCGTCGGCTTCGGCTCGATCGGCTTCTACGACGACTATCTCAAGGTCACCAAGCAGTCGCATCTGGGCTTCTCCGGCAAGGCGAGGCTGGCGATCGAATTCGTCATCGCGGCCATCGCCGCCTGGGTGATCATGCATAATGGCCAGGCGCCTTTCTCGTCGTCCCTGACCTTCCCTTTCGCCAAGGAGTTCCTGATCAACCTCGGCTGGTTCTTCGTGCCGTTCTCCTGCTTCGTCATCGTCGGCGCCGGCAATGCGGTCAATCTGACCGACGGTCTCGACGGCCTGGCGATCGTGCCGATCATGATCGCGGCGGCGTCTTTCGGCGTCATCGCCTATCTCTCGGGCAACGCGGTCTTCGCCGAATATCTGCAGATCCATTTCGTTCCCGGCACCGGCGAGCTCGCCGTCGTGCTCGGCGCGGTGATCGGCGCCGGCCTCGGCTTCCTCTGGTTCAATGCCCCGCCGGCCGCGATCTTCATGGGCGACACCGGCTCGCTGGCGATGGGCGGCCTGATCGGCACCATCGCCGTCGCCACCAAGCACGAGATCGTGCTGGTCATTGTCGGCGGCCTGTTCGTGGTCGAGATCTTCTCGGTCATCATCCAGGTCGGCTATTTCAAGATGACCGGCAAGCGCGTCTTCCTGATGGCGCCGATCCATCACCATTTCGAAAAGCTCGGCTGGACCGAAAGCCAGGTGGTGATCCGCTTCTGGATCATCGCCGTCATCCTGGCGCTGGTCGGCCTCTCCACCCTCAAGCTCAGATAGGACCAGCCCGCTTGATCCCCGCCGCTTCCTTCTCAGGCAAACGCGTTTCGCTCTTCGGGCTCGGCGGCTCGGGGATTGCCACCGCGCATGCGCTGATCGCGGGCGGTGCCGAGGTGCTGGCCTGGGACGACAATCCTGAAAGTGTCGCCAAGGCAGCGGCCGCGGGCATCGCGACGGGCGATCTGCGCGCCGCCGATTGGCCGCGCTTCGCCGCCTTCGTGCTGTCGCCAGGGGTGCCGCTGACGCATCCGAAGCCGCATTGGACGGTGGAGCTGGCGCGCGGCGCCGGCGTCGAGGTGATCGGCGATATCGAGCTGTTCTGCCGCGAGCGCATCGCCCGCGCGCCGGCGGCACCCTTCATCGCGATCACCGGCACCAACGGCAAATCGACGACGACGGCGCTGACGGCGCATATATTGAAGTCGGCGGGACGCGACACGCAGATGGGCGGTAATATCGGCCGCGCCATCATGACGCTCGATCCGCCCGAACCGAAGCGGCACTATGTGGTGGAGTGCTCCTCCTACCAGATCGACCTCGCGCCCTCGATCAACCCCACCGCCGGCATCCTGCTCAACCTGACGCCCGATCATCTCGACCGGCACGGCACGATGGCGCATTACGCCTCGATCAAGGAAAGGCTGGTCGCCGGCTCAGACACCGCGATCGTCGGCGTCGACGATTCCTGGGGCGCCCAGATCGCCGACCGGCTGGAGCGGGCAGGGCGGCAGGTCACCCGCATTTCCAAGCGCCTGCCTTTGACCGACGGCTATTTCGCCGACGGCACCAATCTGATGGAAGCCGTGCATGGCCGCTACAGCCGCGTCGCCTTCCTCGAGGGCATCGGCTCGCTGCGTGGCCAGCATAATGCGCAGAATGCGCTGGCCGCCGTCGTTGCCTGCCTCAAGGTCGGGCTCGAGCTCGGCGAAATCCAGGCAGGGCTCGAAAGCTTTCCCGGGCTGGCGCACCGCATGGAACAGGTCGGCCGCAAGGGCCATGTGCTGTTCGTCAACGATTCCAAGGCGACCAATGCCGACGCGGCTGCTCCCGCGCTGTCAAGCTTCCCCAGCCGCATCTACTGGATTGCCGGCGGCCTGCCCAAGGAAGGCGGCATCGAGCCGTTGCGCGGCTTCTTCCCGCGCATCGCCAAGGCCTATCTGATCGGCGAGGCGGCGCCCGCCTTCGCGGCGACGCTCGGCGAAGCCGTGCCCTACGAGATATCGGGAACGCTGGCGGCGGCGGTCGAGCATGCCGCCCATGACGCGGCGAGCGACGCCGGCGGCGAGGCCGTGGTGCTGCTTTCGCCGGCCTGCGCCAGTTTCGACCAGTTCAAGAATTTCGAAGTTCGCGGCGAAGCCTTCAGGCAAGCTGCGACTGCTATTGATGGTGTCAAACCCATCGGAGGGCCACTTTGATGCAAAGCCGTCTCGACAAAAGTCCTGTCGCCACCTGGTGGTGGACCATCGATCGCTGGTTCCTGGCGGCGTTCCTGTCGCTGATGGGACTGGGTATCGTGTTGTCCTTTGCCGCCAGCCCAGCGGTGGCCGAACGCATCGGCCTCAGCAGCTTTCACTTCGCCACCAGGCAGATCATCTTCACCATCCCGGCGCTCGCCGTGATGCTGGCGGTCTCCTTCCTGCAGGCGAGGCAGATAAGGCGCATGTCGCTGGTGCTGATCTGTGTCATGCTGGTGCTGATGGTGGCAGTGCTCTACGTCGGTGTCGAGGTGAAGGGCGCGCGGCGTTGGGTGTCGCTGGCCGGCCTGTCCATCCAGCCGTCCGAGTTCCTGAAGCCGGCCTTCGTCATCATCTGCGCCTGGCTGTTTGCCGAGCATAAGCGCCAGCTCGACATCCCCGGCAATCTGTTCGCCCTCCTGCTTCTGGTCCTCGTGGTTTCTCTTCTGGTCGCCCAGCCCGATCTTGGCCAGACCATGCTGGTCACCGGCACCTGGGGCGTTATGTTCTTCATGGCCGGCCTGCCGTGGCTGTGGATCATAGCCCTCGGCATCACCGGTGCGAGTGGCCTGTTCGCCGCTTATACGGTGTTCCCGCACGTTGCCTTGCGCATCAACAAGTTCCTGACCGGCGAGGGCGATACGTTTCAGGTCGATATGGGCCGCGAGGCGCTGATTAACGGCAGCTGGTTCGGCGTTGGGCCGGGTGAGGGAACCGTCAAGCGCATTGTTCCGGATGCTCATACCGACTTCGTGTTCTCGGTCGCGGGCGAGGAATTCGGCCTGATCATGTGCTTCTTCATCATGTCGATCTTCGCCTTCATCGTGCTGCGCGGCCTGAGCATCGCGCTCAAGGAGCATGACGATTTCACCCGCTACGCGGTGGGCGGTCTCGTCACCATCTTCGGCTTGCAGTCGGCAATCAACATGTGCGTCAACCTGCAGCTGATGCCCGCCAAGGGCATGACGCTGCCCTTCATCTCCTATGGCGGCTCCTCGCAGATCGCCATCGCCGTCTCGATGGGCATGGTGCTGGCATTGACGCGCAAGCGTCCGGAAAAGCGCAAGCAGATGGGCTTCGTCCTCGCGCAGCGCGCAATCCCGGCGGAATGAGGCGGGATGGCGAAGGGAGTCATCCTGCTTGCAGCCGGCGGAACGGGCGGACACCTGTTTCCGGCCGAGGCGCTCGCGCATGAGCTGATCGAACGCGGCTGGAAGGTGCATCTTGCCACCGACCGGCGCGCCGAGCGCTATTCCGGACAGTTTCCCGCCGCCGACATCCATGCGGTCCCGTCGGCGACGCTGGGCTCGAAAAATCCGGTCGCCGTGGTCTCGGCGTTCTGGAAGATCTGGCAGGGCGTGCGCGAAGCAAGCCGGATCATCGCCCGGATCAAGCCGGAGGCGGTCGTCGGCTTCGGCGGCTATCCGACGCTGCCGCCGCTCTATGCGGCGACAAGGCGCAAGGTGCCGACGCTGATCCACGAGCAGAACGCCGTCATGGGTCGTGCCAACAAGGCGCTTGCCGGCCGCGTCGACGCGATTGCCGGCGGCTTCCTGCCGGAAGGCGCGAGCGCCGACGGCGCAAAGACGGTGACCACCGGCAATCCGGTGAGGCCGCAGGTGCTCGAGGCAGCGAAGACGCCCTATGCGGCATCGAACGAAGGCGAGCCGTTCCGCCTGCTGGTGTTCGGCGGCAGCCAGGGCGCGCAGTTCTTTTCCGATGCGGTTCCGGCGGCGGTCGCGCTGTTGCCGCAAGACCTGCGCAAGCGCCTGGTGATCACGCAGCAGGCGCGCGCGGAGGATGTGGCGCGGGTGAAGGCGGCTTATGCCGAGCTCGGCGTCGACGTCCAGGTCTCGCCCTTCTTTACCGACATGGCGGCGCGCATGGCGGCGGCGCATCTGGTGATGTCGCGCTCCGGCGCCTCCACGGTTTCGGAGATCGCGGTCATCGGCCGGCCGGCGCTGCTGGTTCCTTATCCGCACGCGCTCGACCACGATCAGGCGGCGAATGCCGCGGCCCTTGCCGCAGCCGGCGGCGCCGAGCTCCATCCGCAGTCGACGCTGTCGGCCGAACGGATTGCGCAGCTGATCGGCGGGCTGATGCAGGACCCGGACCGGCTGGCGGCCATGGCCGCCGCAGCCCGTTCGGCCGGGAAACCGAACGCGGCGCGGTTGCTCGCCGATCTGACAGAGGCTATTGCGTCCGGCAAAACGGTTTCGGACTATAGGAGGACGCGCGCATGAAGATGCCGCAGACGATCGGCCTTGTGCATTTCATCGGCATCGGCGGCATCGGCATGAGTGGCATCGCCGAGGTGCTGCACAATCTCGGCTATAAGGTGCAGGGTTCCGACCAGGCCGACGGCGCCAATGTGCAGCGGTTGCGCGACAAGGGCATCGAATGCTTCGTCGGCCACAAGGCCGAGAATCTCGGCGATGCCGAAGTCGTCGTCGTTTCGACCGCGATCAAGAAATCCAACCCGGAACTGAGGGCTGCGCGGGAGAAGTTGCTTCCGATCGTGCGCCGGGCCGAGATGCTGGCCGAATTGATGCGCTTTCGCCAGGCGGTCGCCATCGGCGGCACGCATGGCAAGACGACGACCACCTCGATGGTGGCGACGCTGCTCGAGGCCGGCGGGCTCGATCCGACCGTCATCAACGGCGGCATCATCAACGCCTACGGCACCAATGCGCGCATGGGCGACGGCGAGTGGATGGTGGTCGAGGCGGATGAGAGCGACGGCACCTTCCTGAAACTGCCGGCCGACATCGCCGTCGTCACCAATATCGATCCTGAGCATCTCGACCATTATGGCAGCTTCGACAAGGTGCGCGAGGCCTTCCGCCAGTTCGTCGAGAACGTGCCGTTCTACGGCTTCGGCGTGATGTGCACCGATCATCCGGAGGTGCAGGCGCTGGTCGGCCGCATCGAGGACCGCCGCGTCATCACCTATGGCGAGAACGCGCAGGCCGATGTTCGCTTCACCAACCATCGCATGCTGGGCGCGATCTCGGAGTTCGACGTCTTGATCCGCGACCGCAAGGGGCGCGGCACCGCGACGATAACCGGCCTGCGCCTGCCTATGCCCGGCAAGCACAACGTCTCCAACGCGACGGCGGCGATCGCGGTCGCGCACGAGCTCGGCCTGTCGGATGACGCGATCAAGAAAGGTCTGTCGTCCTTCGCCGGCGTCAAGCGGCGCTTCACACACACCGGCTCGTGGAACGGTGTCGAGGTGTTCGACGATTACGGCCATCATCCGGTGGAGATCGCGGCAGTGCTGAAGGCTGCGCGCAGCGCCACCAAAGGGCGCGTGATTGCCATCGCGCAACCGCATCGCTTCACCAGGCTGCACGATCTGTTCAACGAATTCTCCGTCTGCTTCAACGACGCGGATACGGTGATGGTCGCGCCGGTCTATGCGGCAGGCGAGGAGCCTATCGAAGGCGTGACCTCGGATGCGCTGGTTGCGCGCATCCGTTCTGGCGGCCATCGCGACGCGCGCTATATCGATGGCCCGGCGGCGATCGCCCCAGCCATTCGCGAGCTCGCCAAGCCCGGCGATTTCGTCGTCTTCCTCGGCGCCGGCAACATAACGCAATGGGCTTACGCGCTGCCCAAGGAACTTGGCGGGACGCCCTCATGATGCGCGGCCAGGATCTCATCGACAAGCTCGGCGACAAGCTTTCGGGCCTGCGCGGCCGCATCACGCCGAACGCCGAGATGGACAAGATCACCTGGTTCCGCGCCGGCGGCCTGGCGGAGGCGCTGTTCCAGCCGGCCGACGAGGAAGATCTCGCCGCCTTCCTGCGCGCCGTGCCGGAAGAGGTGCCGGTCATGGTGGTCGGCGTCGGCTCGAATCTCCTGGTGCGCGACGGCGGCATTCCCGGTTTCGTCGTCAGGCTCTCGGCCAAGGGCTTTGGCGAGGCCGAGGCCACCGGACCGACCACGATCAAGGCGGGTGCTGCAACCCCTGACAAGCGTGTCGCCGCCGTGGCGTGTGAAGCCGGCATCGGCGGCTTCCATTTCTACCATGGCATCCCCGGCGCCATTGGCGGCGCGCTCAGGATGAATGCGGGCGCCAACGGTGTGGAGACGCGGGAGCGCGTGGTGGAGGTGACGGCGCTGGATCGCAAGGGCAATCTCCACACGCTCAGCAATGCCGATATGGGTTATGCCTACCGCCACTCGTCCGCGCCCGCCGGACTGATCTTCACCTCAGCCATCTTCGAAGGGTTTCCGGAAGACAAGGCGGCGATCAAGGCGGCGATGGATGCCGTGCAGAACCATCGCGATACGGTGCAGCCGATCCGCGAGAAAACCGGCGGCTCTACCTTCAAGAATCCGGAAGGCACCTCGGCCTGGAAGGAGATCGACAAGGCCGGCTGCCGCGGGCTGATGATCGGCGGCGCGCAGATGTCGCCGATGCATTGCAACTTCATGATCAACACCGGCACCGCGACCGGCTATGACCTCGAATATCTTGGCGAGACGGTGCGCGCGCGCGTGCTCGAGAATTCCGGCATCCGGCTGCACTGGGAGATCAAGCGCCTCGGCAATTTCCGGCCCGGTCATGAGGTGCAGGAGTTTCTCGGGCAACTCCTTTGAGGTGCGTTGATATTCAGGTGAGGCCGGCCTGCAAACGGCGGCTTCCTGCGCGTACTTTAGTACGCTCCGCTCCGGTTCTCGGATGCCACCTTGTTTGGTCGCTTCGCGCCCGTCTTCGACTCCGGCTCGGCCTGACCTGAATCTCAACGCACCTCAGCGAACTCGTTAAGTTCAAGTACTACTTGAACTTCGGTGCTTCGCGGCGGCCTCAACCGTTGCTGCAAAGACTCAACAACACACTTTTCTCGGCTGTTTTCGCGGAAAGTGAATCTCTCGGAATCATAGGCACTTGCCAGCGAATCAACTCTCTGATTCTCTGCCCTGAAGCGTTTCCTGATTTGAGTCGTTCGACGCGTTCAGCCGCGTTTTCCGTCTGGGGGGGCAACCTGCCGGAAGACTCGGACTCAATGCTCGGGAATGCGGTGCGGGAATATCGGTTGCAGGCCCGGCGTGAGAGGGGATGACGGGAAATGAAGAAGAAGCATGTGGCTGTTCTCCTCGGTGGATTCTCCTCGGAGCGGCCCGTGTCTCTGTCCTCGGGGAAGGCGTGTGCTGATGCGCTCGAGACTGAAGGCTATCAGGTCACCCGCGTCGATGTTTCGCGCGATGTTGGATCGGTGCTTGCCGAGCTCAAGCCCGACGTCGCCTTCAACGCGCTGCATGGCCCGTTCGGCGAGGACGGCACCATCCAGGGAATTCTCGAATATCTCGCAATTCCCTACACTCATTCGGGCGTGCTCGCTTCGGCGCTGGCCATGAACAAGGAGCAGGCCAAGAAGGTTGCCAAGGCGGCCGGCATTCCGGTCGCGGAATCCAAGGTGGTCAATCGCTTCGCCGTCAAGGATGCGCATCCGATGAAGCCGCCTTACGTGGTCAAGCCGGTCAATGAGGGATCGAGCTTCGGCGTCGTCATCGTGCATGAAGGGCAGTCGCATCCGCCGCAGGTGATCGGCTCGACCGAGTGGCAATATGGCGAGACCGTCATGGTCGAGCGCTACATCCATGGGCGCGAATTGACCTGCGCGGTGATGGGCGACGTGGCGCTCGGCGTCTGCGAGATCATTCCGACCGGGCATTCCTTCTACGACTACGACTCAAAATACGTGCCGGGCGGATCAAAACACGAAATCCCTGCTAAAATTTCACCGAATATTTACCAAAAAATACAGACACTGGCCCTCAAGGCTCATCTTGCCATTGGTTGCCGGGGCGTCTCCCGATCGGATTTCCGTTACGACGACCGTCACTCCGAAAACGGCGAGGTTGTCTGGCTCGAGGTCAACACTCAGCCGGGCATGACGCCGACGTCTCTGGTGCCCGAAATCGCCGCGCAAGCGGGACACTCGTTCGGCGATTTGTTGAGTTGGATGGTGGAGGACGCTTCGTGTCTGCGTTGAGGTGGGGACAGGGTAATGGCGGCAACGCGGCTGGTCCCGCGCTGTTCGGCGTGCCGCTGTCATTCGACCGTTTCGTCTTGCCGCGCCAGCTTCGCCGGCCGGTGCGCGTGCTGGCGCGCCTGTGCGGCGGCGAGTATGAGGCGCCGCGCTTTTCGGCGGCGATCCTTTCCGCCGCGCTCATCGCGTCGAGCAGCGCCTATGGCGCTTTTCTTGGCGGCTACTCCGACAGCGTCGTGCAGGGCATCACTGCCCGCACCGGCTTTGCCGTCGACCAGATCAAGGTGGTCGGCAATCGTCAGACGTCCGAGATCGACGTGCTCGACCGGCTCGGCCTCGACGGCTGGACATCGCTGATCGGCTTCGATGCCGAGGCCGCGCGCGAGCGCATCGCGACGCTGCCTTGGGTCGAGGGCGCGGCGGTCCGCAAGATCTACCCTCATACGCTGGAAGTGCGCATCGAGGAGCGCGAGCCCTTTGCGCTCTGGCAGCAGGGTACATCGGTTTCGGTGATCGAGCGGTCCGGCGAGGTGATCGCGCCGTTCTCGGGCGGCAAGCAGGCGCTGCTGCCGCTGATCATCGGTAGCGGCGCGCCGGCCATGGCGCCGGCCTTCCTCGACAAGATCAAGCGCTATCCCGAGCTTGCGGCGCGGGTCAAAGGTTATATCCGTGTCGGCGAGCGCCGCTGGGACATGAGGCTTGAGAACGGCATCACGATCAAGCTGCCGGAAGACGACGAGGACCGGGCGATCGCCGAACTCGTCAAGATCGACCACGACAACGGGCTTTTGACGCGCGACATCGCCGCCGTCGACATGCGGCTCCCCGACCGGCTGGTCGTGGAGCTTTCGCCGGAGGCGGCCACGCAGCGCGAAGCCGCGCTCAGCGACAAGCCGAAGAACCCGGCCAAGCGCAAGACGGGGACGAAGATATGAGCTGGCTTGGCGGCGGCGGTGACGCTTCTTCGCGCCGGTCGGGCATACTCACGGTGCTCGACGTCGGTTCCAGCAAGGTTTGCTGCGTGGTTGCGAAGCTCAAGCCGAACGAGGACGGCAAGCTTCTGCGCGGACGCTCGCATCGTATCCAGGTGATCGGCATCGGCCACCAGAAATCGCAGGGCGTGAAGTCCGGCGTCGTGGTGGACCTCGATCGCGCCGAGCATGCCATCCGGCTTGCCGTCGACGCCGCCGAGCGCATGGCCGGGCTCACGGTCGATTCCCTCATCGTCAACATGACGGCGGGCCGGCTGAAGAGCGAAGCCTTTTCGGCGACGATCAATCTCGGTGGTCATCAGGTCGAGGAAGTCGACATCAAGCGCGTGCTCGCCGCCGGCGCCAAGCAGGCGCTGAGGGCCGAGCGCGAAGTGATCCATTCGCTGCCCGTCGGCTTCTCGCTCGACGGCGAGCGCGGCATGCGCGACCCGCGCGGCATGGTCGGCGATGCGCTCGGCGTCGACATGCATGTGCTGACGGGCGATGCGGCGCCGATGCGCAATCTCGAGCTTTGCATCAACCGCTCGCATCTGTCGGTCGAGCGCATGGTGGCGACGCCCTATGCCAGCGGGCTTGCCTCGCTGGTCGACGACGAACTCGAAATGGGCGCCGCCTGCATCGATATGGGCGGCGGCACGACGACCATCTCGGTCTTCTCGGAAGGCAAGTTCATCCATGGCGACGCCATCGCCATCGGCGGCAACCATGTGACGCTCGACATGGCCAAGGGCCTGTCGACTTCGCTCGACGCCGCGGAGCGGCTGAAGGTGATGCATGGCTCGGCGCTGCCCGGAAGCGCCGACGACCGCGACCTCGTCTCGATCCAGCCGATCGGCGAGGAGGGCGATGTGCCGTCGCAGATACCGCGCTCGGTGATGACGCGCATCATCCGTGCGCGCATCGACGAGACGCTCGAGCTTTTGCGCGACCGGCTGAACAAGTCCGGCTACGGCAATGCCGTGGGAAAACGCGTCGTGCTCACCGGAGGCGCCAGCCAGCTCGCCGGCCTGCCGGAAGCGGCGCGCCGCATTCTCGGGCGCAATGTGCGCATCGGCCGTCCGCTCGGCGTGGCGGGCCTGCCGGAGGCGGCCAAGGGACCGGCGTTCTCGACCCCGGTCGGATTGATGATCTACCCGCAGATGGCGAGCTTCGAGAGCCATTCGGCGAAAGGACTTTCCGGTTTCAGGATGACCGGAACGGGCGGAAGACTGCATCGCATGAGTCAGTGGTTGAGAGACAGTTTTTAATTTGACGGGGACAGCCCCATAGGCGGCCGCAGCGGCGAGGCGGCGGGAAAGGCAAAGGACGGAGACAATGACCATCAATCTGCAAAAGCCGGACATCACCGAGCTCAAGCCCCGCATCACCGTGTTCGGTGTCGGCGGCGGCGGCGGCAATGCCGTCAACAATATGATCACCGCCGGCTTGCGCGGCGTCGAGTTCGTGGTGGCCAACACCGACGCACAGGCGCTGACCATGTCGAAGGCTGAGCGGCTGATCCAACTTGGCGCGCATGTCACCGAGGGCCTCGGCGCCGGCTCTCAGCCGGAAGTCGGCCGCGCGGCGGCGGAAGAGTGCATCGACGAGATCATCGATCATCTGTCCAACACGCATATGTGCTTCGTCACCGCCGGCATGGGCGGCGGCACCGGCACGGGCGCCGCTCCCGTCGTTGCCCGCGCGGCGCGCGAGAAGGGCATCCTCACCGTCGGCGTCGTCACCAAGCCGTTCCACTTCGAGGGCCAGCGCCGCATGAAGACGGCCGACATGGGCATCGAGGAGCTGCAGAAATGCGTCGATACCCTGATCGTCATCCCCAACCAGAACCTGTTCCGGCTGGCCAATGACAAGACCACCTTCGCCGATGCCTTCGCCATGGCCGACCAGGTGCTCTACTCGGGCGTCGCCTGCATCACCGACCTGATGGTCAAGGAAGGCCTGATCAATCTCGACTTCGCCGACGTCCGTTCGGTGATGCGCGAGATGGGTAAGGCGATGATGGGCACCGGCGAAGCTTCGGGCGAAGGGCGCGCGATGGCCGCTGCCGAAGCCGCGATCGCCAACCCGCTGCTCGACGAGACCTCAATGAAGGGCGCCAAGGGCCTGCTGATCTCGATCACCGGCGGCCGCGACCTCACGCTGTTCGAGGTGGACGAGGCCGCGACCCGCATCCGCGAGGAGGTCGACCAGGACGCCAACATTATCCTGGGCGCCACCTTCGACGAGGAGCTGGAAGGCGTGATCCGCGTGTCGGTCGTCGCCACCGGCATCGACAAGTCGGCCGCCGAAATCGCCGCGGCGCCGATCTCGATCCGCGCGCCGCAGAAGCCGGCCGCTCGCCCGGCGGCGGCTCCGGTCGCCGAAATCCGCCCCGCTCCGGTCCAGCCGCAGGCCTACGAGCCGCGCGCGGTCGACCCGGTCGCCGAGGCGATCCAGCTTGCCGAGGCAAACGCAGCCGCCATGGCGCAGCCGCGCCCCGCGCCGATCGACGACTTCCGGCCGCAGAGCAAGATCTTCCAGGCTCCGCCAGCCCAGCCGCAACCGCAGCCTCAGCCGGTGATGCAGCCGCAGGTCATGCAGCAGCCCGCGCCGCAGCGCGAGATGCCGCAGCCGGTGGCCGCCGCTCCGCAGCGTATGCCGCGCGTGGAGGATTTCCCGCCGGTGGTGAGGGCTGAGGTCGAAGCCAAGACCCGCCCGGCGGACCATGAGAACAGCGGTCCGATGGGGCTGATCAAGCGGCTGACCAACGGCCTGACCCGCCGCGAGGAAGAGCCGGCCCGGCTCCAGCCGGCGCAGCCGCGCGAACCGAAGCTGCGCCAGGCAGCGCCCGAGATGCGCCGCCTCGCCAGCCAGGATCCTGCGCTCTACGCGCCGCGCCGCGGCCAGCTCGACGACCAGGGCCGGCTGACACCGCAGGCCCGCACGGTCCAGGAAGATGATCAGC
This sequence comes from Mesorhizobium sp. M2A.F.Ca.ET.046.03.2.1, assembly GCF_003952425.1. Lineage (NCBI taxonomy): Bacteria > Pseudomonadati > Pseudomonadota > Alphaproteobacteria > Hyphomicrobiales > Phyllobacteriaceae > Mesorhizobium > Mesorhizobium sp. M2A.F.Ca.ET.046.03.2.1. Next base: position 5,565,634 of record NZ_CP034449.1, read on the forward strand.
TGGAAATCCCGGCCTTCCTGCGCCGCCAGGCCAACTGAGCGATACGGCGCACCGCCGATCGTAACGATATATAACGGTTGTTAACAGGCAGACGAGAAATCGTCTGCCCGTTGCTTTTGCAAAATATATTAAAAACAATCGCTTACGATCTATTTTTAACACGATCCCGTGGTTACACGGGGTAAGAAACCGTGATTTGGAGTCTCCAGGGCGGGCCATTATCTTCCGCTCGGACTAAAGTCGGTTTGCCGGGATTCGGGGAGTAGCCCTGCCTGCCGATCACACAGAGCCGCAGCTCTTGCTTATTTTGCCGCATTCGATGCGAGCGCCAGACCGTTCAACTGGCTGCAAGATACCCAAGGCCGATGGAGCGGACGCAGGCATTTGGGCGTATGGGGTTACTCTTGCACGACTATCAGACCACAGTGAAATCGCGCGCGACGCTGACTGGCATCGGCGTCCATAGCGGCAAGACCGTCACCGTTCATTTCCTGCCGGCCGACGCCGATACGGGTATTGTCTTCCATCTTTCGAACGGCGGCGAAACCCGTGAGCTCCGCGCCCTGGTTGCGGAAGTCGGGGCCACCGATCTTTGCACCATGCTTGGCGATCCGGCCGGCGCACATATCGGCACCGTCGAGCATCTGATGGCGACGGTGTTCGGCCTCGGCATCGACAATCTCATCATCGAGATCGACGGCTCGGAAGTTCCGATACTCGACGGCAGCGCCATGGCGTTCGTCGAAGCCTTCGACCAGGCGGGTATCGAGACGCTGGCAGTGAAGCGCCGCTATATCCGCGTCGTCAAGCCGGTGCGCGTGGAAGCCGGCGCGTCCTGGGCGGAATTCCGCCCCTATGACGGCACGCGGTTCGAGGTCGAGATCGATTTCGAAAGCCCGGCCATCGGCCGCCAGCAATTCGCCTCCGATATCAACCCCGACATCTTCCGCCGCGACATCGCGCGTGCCCGCACCTTCGGCTTCATGAAGGATGTCGAGAGGCTTTGGGCCGCCGGCTACGCGCTCGGCTCGTCGCTCGAAAACTCGCTGGTTATCGGCGACGACAACCGCGTCATCAATGTCGGCGGGTTGCGCTATCCCAATGAGTTCGCCCGCCACAAGACGCTCGATGCCATGGGCGATCTGGCGCTGGCCGGCGCGCGCTTCATCGGCTGTTTCCGCTCCTATCGCGGCGGCCACCGGATGAACGCGTCCGCGTTGCGCCGGCTGCTTTCCGACCACACGGCCTTCGAGATCGTCGAGACCCGGCGCCGCGAGCGCGGCCGCGTCGCCGAGATGATTGCCGTCAGCCGGCCGGTCTACGCACCCTGGGTGATCTGATTTTTAACCGTTTTCTGGCGTTGTAGTCAGGTTGTGTTGCGCGATTGCATCACGAATCGCTGAAATTGCACAACCTCGGTCGCTGAGCCAGGCCGCCACAAAAATGTGCGATTGGCCGGACATAGCGTTGCCGGGCAAGGGGATAATGGTTTATGGCTTCGGCCCGGACCGAAACGACGCCGAAGGGGCGGAATCCAAACATGTTTTTTTCGCGAGTTGGTCAATCGGTAACGCCGCGTCGGCGTGTTTTGCTGGCGCTGTCGGTGGTTGCTCCCGCGCTTATTCTTTCGGCCTGCATGTCCTCCGAGAAGGACGTCAACCTGGCGACCTATGTCGATCAGACCGAGCCGGCCGACGTCCTCTACAACCAGGGCCTGGCCAATATGAATGCCGGCCGCCTCGACGAGGCGAGCAAGAAGTTCGATGCGGTCGACCGCCAGCATCCCTATTCGGAATTCGCTCGCAAATCGATGGTGATGGGGGCTTTCGCCGACTATCGCGCCGGCAATTATGACGAGGCGATCGGCACCGCGAAGCGCTACCTGACGCTTTATCCGTCTACCGACGACGCCGCTTACGCGCAGTACATCATCGGCCTGAGCTATTACCGGCAGATCAAGGACGTCACCCAGGATCAGAAGGAGGCGCGTCAGACCATCCAGACCATGCAGGATCTGGTGACGCGCTGGCCGAATTCCGAATATGTCCCCGACGCCAAGGACAAGATCCGTTTCGCCAACGACCAGCTTGCCGGCAAGGAGATGCAGGTCGGCCGCTATTATCTCGAACGCCGCGAATACATCGCCGCCGTGAAGCGCTTCCGCACCGTGGTCGAGACCTATTCCAACACCCGCCATGTCGAGGAGGCGCTCGCGCGCCTGACCGAGTCCTATTATGCCATGGGCTTGACCTCGGAAGCGCAGACGGCCGCGGCGGTGCTCGGCACCAACTATCCGGACAGCCAGTGGTACAAGGATTCCTACAAGCTCCTGCAGAGCAACGGGCTTGAGCCGCGCGAGAATGCCGGATCGTGGATCTCTAAGGCCGGGAAGCTGATCACCGGCGCCTGAAGCTTGCGATGCTGTCCAGACTGTCGATCCGCGATATCGTCCTGATCGAGAAGCTGGACATCGACTTCCTGCCTGGGCTTTCGGTGCTGACGGGCGAAACCGGCGCCGGCAAATCCATCCTGCTCGATGCCTTGTCGCTGGCGCTCGGCGCGCGAGGCGACGCCTCGCTCGTGCGCCATGGCGCCGCGCAAGGCCAGGTCATCGCGGTGTTCGACGTGCCGCGCAACCATCCGGCGCGCGCGCTGCTAGCCGAAAACGACATCGAGGATGACGGCGATATCATCCTGCGCCGCGTGCAGACCGGCGACGGCCGCACCCGCGTCTTCGTCAACGACCAGCCGTCCAGCGTCACGCTGATGCGCGATGTCGGCCGCGCGCTGGTCGAGATTCATGGCCAGCATGACGAGCGCGCGCTGGTCGATCCCGGCGCGCATCGCGAATTGCTCGACAGTTTCGGCGGCCATCTGGGCGCCGTGCACGGCACGGGCGAAGCCTGGCGCTACTGGCGAAACTGCGAGCAGGAGCTTTCGCGGCATCGCGCCAAGGTCGAGGCGGCGGCGCGCGAGGCCGATTATCTGCGCGCTTCCGTGGCCGAGCTCGCGAAACTCGATCCGCAGCCGGGCGAGGAGACGGAGCTTGCCGAACTGCGCGCGCAGATGATGCGGGTCGAGAAGATCGCCGCCGAAATCCACGACGCGCAGGATGTGTTGTCGGGACCATCCTCGCCCTTACCGCAGCTTGCCAGCCTATTGCGCCGGCTGCAGCGCAAGGCGGGCGAAGCGCCGGGCCTGCTCGACGACGTGGTGAAATCGCTGGACGAGGCGATGATCTCGCTCGATGCCGCGCAATCCGGCGTGGAAGCTGCGCTTCGCGCCACCGAATATGATCCGCAACGCCTGGAGAAGGCGGAGGAGCGGCTTTTCGCGCTGCGCGCCGCCTCGCGCAAGCACAATGTCGCGGTGGACGATCTGGCGCAACTGCGCGACACGATGGTGGCCGATCTTGCCGATCTCGATGCCGGCGAGGAGCGGTTGCATGCGCTGGAAAAGCAGGCCGCCGCGGCGCGCGAGGCCTACGATATTTCGGCGGCGCAGCTTTCCTCGCTGCGCCAGGCGGCGGCATCGGGCCTGACCAAGGCGGTGATGGCGGAACTGCCGGCGCTGAAGCTCGAACGGGCCGAGTTCATCGTCGAGATGGGAAGCGATGCCGAAAGCCGCATGGAAGAAGGCATCGACCAGGTCGAGTTCTGGGTGCGGACCAATCCAGGCACCAGGCCGGGGCCGATGATGAAGGTCGCCTCCGGCGGCGAGCTCTCGCGGTTTCTTTTGGCACTGAAGGTGGCGCTCGCTGATCGCGGCTCGGCGCCCACCCTGGTTTTCGACGAAATCGACACCGGCGTCGGCGGCGCCGTGGCCGATGCCATCGGCCAGCGGCTGGCGCGGCTGTCGAAGCGCGTGCAAGTGCTTTCGGTCACGCATGCGCCGCAGGTTGCGGCACGCGCCGCGACGCATTTCCTGATCTCCAAATCCGGCGGCAAGGACCGTGTCGCCACCGGCATCGCCGAAATGGACCGCGCCGCGCGCCAGGAGGAGATCGCGCGCATGCTGGCCGGCGCCGTCATCACCGACGAAGCGCGCGCCGCTGCGGAGAGGTTGCTGCGCGAGAATACGGCCGCGGCCTAGGCTGTGCTGATATTCAGGTGAGGCCGGTCTGCGAACGGCGGTTTCCTGCGCTTCCGGTGCGTACTTCAAGTACGCTCCGCTCCGTTTCTCGGGAAGCCACCCCTTCTCGACTCGGCCTGACCTGAATCTCAACACATCCTTGGAGCTGGGTTCCCCCAGCCTGCAGGTTGAGTCAGCAGATGGCTGCATCTTGCTGTTCAGCAATGATTTTTGCGCAATCCGACTCCCTCGCGGCGAATCCTGATTTATAGTGGCCCGCCATAATTCGAGGACCGCGTTTCATGTCGGAAAAACCAGTCGAATCGCTGAGCGAGGGCGAGGCCACGGAGGAGCTGAAGCGGCTCGCGGCGGAGATCGCCGAGCACGACCGGCGCTATCACGCCGAGGACGCGCCGACGATCTCGGACGCCGAATATGACGCGCTGGCACGGCGCAACCTCGCCATCGAAGAGCGCTTTCCCGATCTGGTGCGCGAGGATTCGCCGTCGCGCCGGGTCGGCGCGCCACCGGCGGAGGGCTTTGCCAAGGTTCGTCACGCGGTGCCGATGCTCAGCCTTGCCAAGGCCTATACCGACCAGGATGTCGCCGATTTCATCGAACGCGGAAGGCGCTTCTTCGACCGCGACAAGGACCTCGACATCGCCTTCACCGCCGAGCCGAAGATCGACGGCCTGTCGGCCTCGCTGCGCTACGAGAACGGCGTGTTCGTGCAGGGCGCGACTCGGGGCGACGGCGCGGTCGGCGAGGACATCACCGCCAATCTGAAGACCATTGCCGACATCCCGAAGAAGCTGCAGGGCTCGGGCTGGCCGGAGGTCATCGAAATCCGCGGCGAGGTTTATATGACCTATGCCGAATTCGAGGCGCTGAAGCAGCGCTCGGCGGCTACAGGCGGCCAGGATTACGTCAATCCGCGCAACACGGCGGCCGGATCGCTGCGCCAGAAGGACCCGTCGATCACCGCCAGCCGCAACCTCAAATTCTTCGCCTATGCCTGGGGCTATACGACAGCAGATCCGGCTCCGACGCAGTACGATTCCGTGCAGAAGTTCAAGGAGTGGGGATTCAAGGTCAGCCCGCTGATGGTGCGGGCGAGGTCGATCGACGAGCTCATTGCGCATTACCACCGGATCGAGGAGCAGCGTTCCTCGCTCGGCTACGACATTGACGGCGTGGTCTATAAGGTCGACCAGCTTGAGTTGCAGCGCCGCTGGGGCTTCGTCACCGGCGAGCCGCGCTGGGCCGTCGCCCACAAGTTCCCGGCCGAGCAGGCGATGACGACGGTCGAGAAGATCGACATCCAGGTCGGCCGCACCGGCACGCTGGCGCCCGTGGCACGGCTGGCGCCGGTGACCGTCGGCGGCGTGGTGGTCGAGAACGTCACGCTGCACAATGAAGACTACATCAAGGGCTTCGACAGCAACGGCCAGCCGATCCGCGACGGCATCGACGTGCGCATCGGCGACACGGTGGTCATCCAGCGGGCAGGGGACGTCATCCCGCAGATCGTCAGCGTCGTCATCGACAAGCGGCCGGCCAATGCTGTGCCTTACGAATTTCCGCATACCTGCCCGGTCTGCGGCTCGCCGGCGACGCGCGAGATCAACGAAAAGACCGGCAAGGAGGATTCGCGCCGGCGCTGCACCGGTGAGCTGATCTGCGCCGCCCAGGCCGTGGAAGGGCTTCGCCATTTCGTATCGCGCGGCGCTATGGATATTGAGGGCCTCGGCGCGGAAAACATCGACCTCTTCTTCAATGCGGGACTGGTGAAGACGGCGGCTGACATCTTCACGCTGAAGGGTCGCCGCCCGGCCGTCACCAAGGCGCTGGCCGAGCGGCGCGAGGAGCAGGCGCGGCTGCGCGAGGAAGCCTCGGGCAAGACGCGCAAGAATGTGCGCAGCGTCGAGGAGCGCAACTATGAAGGCCTCGACAAGCTCTTCGCCGCCATCGACGCTCGCCGCGAGCCCGAGCTCGACCGCTTCATCTTCGCGCTCGGCATCCGCCATATCGGCGAGACGACGGCGGCCGTGCTTGCCCGCCAGTTCTCGACCATCGAGGAGCTGATCCGCGTCGGCAAGGAGACGGCAAAGGCGGAGGATCCGCACAGCGTCTTCCCGTCGATCAACGGCATCGGCGACACGGTGATCAACGCGTTGCGCGACTTTTTCGGCAATGAGCGCAACGACGACGTGCTGGATGCCTTGCTCGCGCAGGTCCACCCCAAGCCTTATGTCATGGAAATCTCGGCCGGCAGCGAAGTCTCCGGCAAGACGGTGGTGTTCACCGGCACGCTGGAAAAGATGACGCGCTCCGAGGCCAAGGCGATGGCCGAGCGGCTCGGCGCCAAGGTGGCTGGCTCGGTTTCGGCCAAGACCGACCTGGTGGTGGCGGGGCCCGGCGCCGGCTCGAAGCTGAAAGTTGCAAGCGAGCTCGGCATCGAGGTGATCGACGAGGACACCTGGCTGCAGCGCATCGGCAGGGCTGGCTGATGACTGGCGCGTTCAAGGGATTTGGGCCGAAGGCCATCCCGTTCCTCAAGGCGCTCGATTTCCATCAGAGCCGCGAATGGTTCCAGGAGAACCGCGACCTCTTCGACAGCGAGCTGCACGGACCGTTCTGCGATCTGGTCGAGACGCTCACCACGCGCTTCGAAGCAGCCAAGCTCGGGCTGCGCGGTGACCGCAAGAGGTCGCTGTTCCGCATCAATCGCGACGTGCGCTTCTCAAAGGACAAGCGGCCCTATAACCGGCATCTCTCAGCGATCCTGTCGCCCGACGGCACCAAGATGGAGCAGGGCGTCTTCTATGTGCATATCGGGCTCGAGCGCTGCTTCGCCGGCGTTGCCTGGTGGCAGCCAGCGCCTGAACTGCTGCAGGCGATGCGCAAGGCGATCGTCACCAAGCCGTCCGCGTTCCGCGCCATGGTTTCATCGCTCAAGAAGGCCGGGCTGGAACTCGATGCGGAAGACCGCCTGAAGCGGGCGCCGCGCGGCTTCGAAGACGTTGGCGACGAGGATCTCACCCAAGCGGTGCGCAACCGGCATTTCGTGGTCCGGCACGACATCGATCCGGCGACGATCCATTCGCCGGCGCTGGTCGACGATCTCGTCGACTTCACGCTTCGCGCCAAGCCGCTGCTCGACTGGGGCAGGGCGATCCAGGGGACGGCCGTTGCTGCCTGACGCCGCCATTCGACGGTCGCCAGGCGCTTACATCCGCATCAGCAGGCCGCCATCGACGGCGAGTTCGATGCCGGTGATGTAGCTCGCGGCGTCGGAGAGCAGGAAGAGCGCGGCATTGGCCATGTCCTGCGGCGTGCCGATGCGGCCAAGCGGCGCATAGTTCGCAACGGCGGCGCGTTTTTCCTCGGTGTCCCAGCGCGCCTGCAGCGGCGTCAGCGCCATGCCGGGGCAGATGGCATTCGAACGGATGCGCTCGCTCGCAAGCTGCATGGCGAGCGACTTGGACAGCGCGCACACGCCGGCCTTCGAGGCCTGGTAGGCGTCCTGCGGGTTGGGGTCGCCGCGATACCACTGGATGGTCGAGAAATGCACCATGGCGCCGCCGCGCCCGCCGGCGCGCATGTGGGGAACGACGGCGCGCGCCGTGTGCACGAAGGACTTCAGGTTGATGTTGAAGACGTCGTCCCAGACGCCGAGATCCATGTCGAGCGCCGACTTGTCGCGGCCGAACCACAGCACGCCGGCGACATTGGCCAGATAATCGATGCCGCCGCGCTCGCGGCCGGCGGCGCCGATGATCTGTTCGACGAAGGCGGCGTCGGTCAGGTCGCCCTTCGCGAAGGTCAGGCGATCGTCATAACCGGCAAGCGAGGCCGGACGTGTTTTCACGTCGATGGCGGTGACGGAAGCGCCGGCATCGAGCAACGCAAGCGCGATAGCCTCGCCCATGCCTCCGCCCGCGCCGGCCACCACCGCATGCCTGCCGGTGAAATCAAAGACGACCATCCGTCACCCCTCTTGATGTTGGCGCCAAGGCGCGATGGCGGGACAATAGGGGCGGATAAAAATTCCATCAAGCCGTATTCGAAAAAATTTGCCAAAATGGAAAATCGCGATATCGTGCCGCGATTGACGGCTTTCCTTTTGAGTGGATTCCAAGACCATGAACCTGCATTCCGGCGCGCGGACCTTCTCGGTGACCTCTCCTGTCGACGGCTCGATCTACGCCACGCGAAACTATGCCGACGGCGCCGTGATCGAGGCCGCGGTCGCCCGGGCTCGCGCAGCGTTGCCGGGCTGGCGGCGCACGCCGCTGGCCGAGCGCCTGGCGATCCTTCTGCGCTTCGGCGAGGAGATGAAGGCGCGCGCCGCCCCGCTTGCCGAAGCGGTGGCGTGGCAGATCGGCAGGCCCTTGTGGCAGGCCGACGAGACGCCCCGCTTGGCCCTGATCGGCGAACTGCTTGCAGGCGCTGCCCCGGAGACCTTGGCCGACATGCCGTATCCCTCGGATGAGAACATCCGCCGCTACGCCAAGCCGATGGCCGGCGGTCTGCATCTGTCGATCTGCGCCTGGAACTATCCGACCGCCATGCTCGGCTACCTGGTCACGTCGCCTCTTGCGGCAGGCAATGTGGTGATCTTCAAGCATTCGCCGCAGACGCCGTTGATCGCGGAGCTTGCCGAGGAGGCTTTCCGCGCGGCCGGCGGACCAGAAGGCGTGTTCCAGAGCCTGCATCTTGACCATCCGGACGCCGAGCGGCTGATCGCTTCCGGCGTCTTCAACGCCGTCAATTTCATCGGCTCGGTCAATGGCGGCCGGCGCGTGCATGCGGCAGCGGCCGGCACCTTCACCCAGGTGCATCTGGAACTCGGCGGCAAGGATCCGACCTATGTGCGCTCCGACGCCGACCTCGAAGCGGCTGTTCCGCTGATCGCCGAAGGTACTTATTCCAACGCCGGCCAGTCCTGCTGCTCGGTCGAGCGCATCTATGTCGATCGCCTGATTCATGACCGTTTCGTCGAGGCGCTGGTCGCCGAGACGGCGAAATGGTCGATCGGCCATCCAATCGGCGAAAAGCCGATGGTCGGCCCGGTGGTGCGTGGGGTTGCCGCCGACACCATCCGCGGCCTCACCGAAAGCGCGGTGCGAGCAGGGGCGAAGCGCCTGATGCCGCGGGATGGCGCCCTCAAGGCGGCAAGCCTCGGAACCGCCTATGTCGCGCCGGAGGTGCTGACCGGCGTCGATCACAGCATGCAGATCATGCGCGACGAACTGTTCGGGCCGGTGGCCTGCGTCCAGGCGGTCGGCGGCGACGACGAGGCGATCCGGCTGATGAACGACAGCGACTACGGCCTTAGCGCCTCTATCTGGACGCGCGATGTCGAGCGCGGCGTGGCCTTGCTCGACGAGGTCGAGGCCGGCACGGTCTATCTCAACCGCTGCGACCACGCGGACCTCTATCTGCCCTGGGGCGGCATCAAGAATTCCGGTCTCGGACGCACCAATGGACGCGCCGGCCTGATCGAGGCGACGGCGGCGAAGGCGTACCATGTCCGCTCCGTCATCGCCTGAGCGCCAAGGACATCCGGTCGTGCGGGACCTTGAAAAGCTGGGCGATGCGGCCGTCGCGGCGCTTGCAGCGGCCGGCGTGGAACGGTTGCTGCCGGACGCGACCAGCCCCTATCTCCTGATCGCCGAGCATGCCGGCAATGTCGTGCCGGCGCCGTGGCGCGACCTTGGCTTGGCGGAGCCCTATCTGGGCACGCATTTCGCGGTCGATATCGGTGTCGATGCGCTGACGCGGCGGCTCTCGCGAACGTTGCGCGCGCCGGCCGTGATCGCGCGCTATTCGCGGCTGTTCCTCGACTATAACCGCCCCGCCGATGAGTGGGATTTCATGCGGCCGGACCTCGGTGGCATCCCGGTGCCGGGCAATCTGGCGGTCGATGCCACTGATGCAAGGCTGCGCAAGCTTGTCGCCTGGGCGCCGGTCGAACGGGCGATCATCGAAGTCGCCGCCGGCAGGCGCGCGCTGATCTCGGTGCACTCCTTCACGCCGGTGATGGGCGGGGTGAAGCGCAATGTCGATATCGGCGTGCTGTGGCGGGAACAGTCGCCCTTCGTCAATTCAGTGCTGAAAACGCTGGGCGCACAGGGCGCGGAAGCAAGCTTCAGGATTGGTGACAACGAACCCTATGATTGGCGCCAGGCCGTGGGCTACACGCTGAACTGGCATGGGCTGCAGCAGGGCCGGCCCTGCCTCTATCTCGAGGTCCGCAACGACCTGCTTGCCGATCCGGAAACGTTCGAACGCGTCAGCCGCCTTCTTGAAAATGCCTTTGCCACCGTCGCGATGTCCCTGTGGCCGCAATCAGCCGTAGCCGTCTAAAGGCTGGACGCTCAAATGGCGGGCCGCTAGAGCGTTTCACCGTTTCACGGAAACGGCGAACCGCTCTATCTCATTGTTTTTACGCAATTCCGGACGGAAAACCGCTCACACTTTTCCTGGAATTGCTCTAGAGCTTGTCAAATTGGAAACGACGGCCAAGGGCGTGGACGATGCAAGGCAATGTGGGCAGCAAGATCCGGGACGCGCGCAAGCAGCAGAACATCACCTTGCGCGACCTCAGCGAGCGCTCCGGCCTTTCCGTTTCGCAGCTCTCGAAGCTGGAGAACGGCAAGGCCAGGCTGACCGTCGACATCGCGCTGATGATCGCCGGCGTGCTGCACGTGCCGGTGGCCTCCTTCCTGTTCAGCCCGAAGCCCGGACCGCAGGCGCGCCGCTCGATCACGCGCGCCGGCAGCGGCATTCTGCATGAAGGCAACGCCATGGAATTCGAGGTCTTGTGCAGCGATTTCCGCGATAAGACCAACATTTTCTGGCGCGTCACGCTGCGCGCCAGAAGTTTTGAGGAAAACGGCGGCTGGCGCAGCCATTCGGGTGAGGAGTTCATCCATGTGCTGAGCGGCAGCCTGCAGCTGCACACGCTCCATTACGACCCGACGGTGCTGCAGCCAGGCGACAGCATCCTGTTCGACGGCGAGATGCAGCACGCTTATGTCGCGCTTGGCGACGAGCCCGTCATCATGCTGATGTCGAATACGGTGCCGCGCGACGGGCTGCCGCCGGGAACAGGCGCCTGACCGACGGTCCCGGCCCCCACTCAAGAATTTTTCTAAAATGGAAAAAAATACTTGTTCTGGAAAAGTCGGGAGACTAGCATCCTTTTGACCGGCCGACAGGAGAACAGCCAGCGGCCGGAATGGGAGAAATGACCGATGCTGTCGGTTGAGGCAGTCAGCAAGACATTCGGCGGCGTGCAGGCGTTGCGCAACGCCTCGCTGACCTGCGAGGCCGGCGAGATCCTCGGCCTCATCGGTCCGAACGGCGCAGGCAAGTCGACGCTCGTCAACGCCATCTCCGGCGTGCTCAAGCCGGACAGCGGCAGCGTGCGCCTGGCGGGCGAGGAGATCACTGGCCGCGGCCCGGAGCATTGCGCGCGGGCAGGGGTAGGCCGCACCTTCCAGACCATCAGGCTGTTCAAGGATCTGACCGTTCGCCAGAACGTCGAGGTCGCGCGTATCACCTGCCGCGCCGTACGCCCCGATGCCGCCAAGCAGATCGGCGTCGATCAGCTGCTGCAGCAATATGAGCTGGCAAGTTTCGCCGACAGTCCGGCCGGCACGCTGCCCTATGGCAGCCAGCGCCGGCTCGAGATCGCCCGCGCACTGGCGCTGGGGCCGTCGCTCCTTCTGCTCGATGAGCCGGCCGCCGGCCTCAACGAGGCCGAGTCGGAGACGCTGGCGATGGCGATCGAGGCCATTCGCCGCGATATCGGCTGCGCGACCATCGTCATCGATCACGATCTGCGCTTCATCAACCGGCTCTGCGACCGGCTGTGCGTGATGGACCAGGGACAGGTGATCGCCTCGGGCGAGACGGAAGATGTGTGGCGCGATCCGCGCGTCATCGAGGTCTATGTCGGGCAGTCGGAGACGGCCTGAGGGCCGGAAGAACAACCACAATGAGAGGAAGGAGGGGTAGAATGGAAAAGATTTTGCTGGGAGCAGCGGTGCTGACCGCTGGGCTGCTGCAGGCAGGGCATGCGGGCGCGGCGGATCTCAAGATCGGCCTTGCGGTCGCCATGACCGGCGCCTACGCGCCCTATAGCGAGGCGGAAGGCGCGCACTGCATGGCCGACAGGCTGAACAAGGCTGCGGGCGCCAACGAGCCCAAGGTCGAGCTGATGATCGAGGACAACCGGTCCGATCCGCAGCTTTCGGTCTCGCTCGGCCAGAAATTCCTCGATGCCGGCGCGCAGGTCATCACCGGCGTGCCGTTCCCGGATGCGCTGATCCCGATGGCGCAGACCGCTCAGCCCTATGGCGCCACCGTGTTCTCGGCGCCGAACACGCAGCTCGAAATGCAGCAGGCCGGGCTCGACAATTTCATCGCCGGGGCGGTGCCCGATCCGATCAACGCCTCAGCCACCGCCAACGCGCTTTACGGCAAGGGCGCGCGGACCGTGGCGCTGATGGTGTCGCCCGATGCCGGTTCCTACTCGGAGAAGCTGCCGGAGTGGTTCGGCGAGGTGTTCGAGCATCTCGGCGGCAAGGTGGTCGGCAAGTTCAACTATTCCTACGGCACCACCGACTGGTCGCCGCAGATCGCCTCGATCAAGGCGCTGCCGCAGAAGCCGGACGCCATCCATATCTGCGCCGTGCTGCCCGATGTCGGCATCCTGATCCGGCAATTGCGCGCCAACGGCTATGATGGCTGGGTGGCCGGCTGCGACGCTTTCGACGACAAGTCGCTGGAAGGCACCGTCGGCGATCCGAAGTCGCTGGAAAAGGTGATGTTCGCGACCCATGGCGCGACCGGCGTCGACGGCCCGATCGACAAATTCCTCGCCCAGTGCAAGGCCGATGGCTACAAGATCAACGGCATCTTCGACGCGCTCGGCGCCGACATGGTGCAGATCAGCTATGAAGCGGCGAAGAAGGCCGGCACCGTCGACCCCGCCGCCTTGCGCGAAGCGATCCGCGCTCCCGGCGGTTATCCGGGCACCACAGCGCCGACGATCTCCTTTGCCGAGAAGAAGGGCTATCCGGTGAAGGCCGTTCCGGTGATGGGCTTTGCCGACGGCAAGCGGGTGCTGATCACCGACACGCCGCCGACCTTCGTTCCGGCACTGAACTAAGCGGGGCGGGAGGACGTGCTAAAGGTCGAGAAGCTTGTCGTGCGCTATGGCGCCGTCATGGCGGTGCGCGAGCTGTCGTTGGAAGTCGGGCAGGGCGAGCTGGTCGCCCTGCTCGGACCCAACGGCGCCGGCAAGAGCTCGACCATCAACGCGCTGACCGGGCTGGTCACGCCGGCTTCGGGGCGTATCGTGCTTGACGGCAAGGACATCTCGCATGTCCGCACCGAGGACCGCATCCGCGCCGGCCTGACCTCGACGCCGGAAGGCCGGCACATCTTTGCCAATCTCAGCGTCGGCGAGAACCTGCGGCTGGGGGCGGCGACACGGCGCGACCCTGCCGGGGTGCGCCAGGACATCGAGCGGTTCCTGTCGCTGTTCCCGGTGCTTTCCGAGCGCTACGGCCAGGCGGCGGGCACGCTTTCGGGCGGCGAGCAGCAGATGCTGGCGATCGCCCGGTCGCTGATGTCGCGGCCGAAGCTGTTGCTGCTCGACGAGCCGTCGCTGGGGCTTGCGCCCAAAATCGTGGCGCGCATCTTCGATTTTATCGGTGAGCTCAAGGCGCAAGGGCTGACGCTGCTGGTGGTCGAGCAGAACGCCAGGCAGGCGCTGCGCTTTGCCGACCGCGTCTATGTCGTGAGCTCGGGCACGCTGCGCTATGACGGACCGCCGGCCAGGCTCGCCGACGAGCACGGCCTCTTCAACCTTTATATCGGCGGGTAGGCGGCGATGGATTACGCCTTGCAGCAACTCCTCAATGCGCTCGCCTTCGGCGCGGAATATTCGCTGGTGGCGCTGGGGCTCGCCGTCGTCTTCTCGATCATGGGGCTGGTCAATTTCGCGCATGGCGAGATCATCGGCGTCTCGGCCTACAGCGTGTTCCTGGCTGCCGCGCTCGGTCTGACCTCGCCCTTCGTCGCGGTGCTGCTCGCCGTCGGCATGGCGGCGCTAGCGGCGGTCGTGTTCGAGCGCTTTGCCTTCCGGCCGGTGCGCTACGCGCCGACCACGACCGGGCTGCTCACCGCCTTCGGTGTCTCGATCGTGGTGCAGAACCTTTTCATGCTTCTGATCTCTCCCAAGCCGCAGTCGGTCTCGGTCCTCAACGGCTTGAACCAGATGTGGTTCTTCGGGCCCTTCGCTGTCTCCTCGCTGCAGGTGATGGAGCTGATCGTGTCGGGTCTGACCATCCTGGCGCTGGTGCTCTTCCTCAACCGCTCGACGCTTGGCCTCGCCATCCGCGCCGCCTCGCGCGACTTCGCCACGGTGCGGCTGATGGGGATCAAGGCAAACCGAGTGATTGCCACGGCGTTTGCGATTTCCGGCGCGCTGGCGGGCATCGCCGCCGTCTTCATCCTGGCGCGGCGCGGCAGCGTCTCGCCTGATCTCGGCTTCGGCCTGGTGCTGAAGGCCTTCGTTGCCTGCGTCATCGGGGGCTTCGGCTCGCTGCCGGGTGCGGCGGTCGGCGGCATGCTGCTCGGCTTCATCGAAGTCGGCCTGCTTGTCGCGCTGCCGCAGGAATATGCGGGCTTCAGGGATGCGCTCACCTACGCGATCATCGTCGCGTTGCTCGTCTACCGCCCGGAAGGCCTGCTCGGCCAGCGTATCGAACTCGGCGACAAGGAAATCTGACATGGCAGGCTCTGAATTGTCGCAAGCAGTCGAACAGATGGCGGCTCCGGTGGGCACAGCGCAGCCCGGCAATGCGGTTGTCCGCTCGCTGGTCGGCGGGCTGGTTACCGCGCTGCCGGTGCTGTTGATCGGCCTCCTGGTGCTGAATTTCGCGCCGACCTACTACACCTTCCTGGCGCTCGGCGCCTTCGTGAACCTGATCGTGGTGGTCGGGCTGCAGGTGTTCATGGGCAATTCCAACATCGCCAATCTCGGCCACAGCGCCTTTGTCGGGCTCGGCGCCTATGGCGTCGCCATCCTGTCGACGCCGCTTGCCATGAAGAAGCTGTCGATCCCCAACGCGCCGTTCGGTTTTGCGACGCTGGAGCTCGACCCGGTTTCGTCGGCGCTCATCGCGCTTTTGGTCGTCGGCATCGTGGCGCTGGTCAGCGGCAAGGTGATCAGCCGGCTGTCGGGGGTCGCCGCGACCATTGTCAGCCTGGCGCTGCTGATCATCGTCCATTCGGTGTTCCTCAACTGGACCGACCTGTTCAAGGGCAACCAGGCTTTCTTCGGCATTCCGAAAGTCGTCGGCCTGCCCTGGATGCTGGTCTTCGCGGTGCTGGCGATCGTGGCGGCGCGGCTGTTCAAGGACAGCCGCTGGGGCCTGCAGCTGCGAGCCAGCGCGCAGAGCCCGCAGGCTGCCGCGGCACTCGGCATCGATGCGAAAAAGCTGCGGCTGATGTCATGGGTGCTGTCGGCGCTGATCTGCGGCCTTGCCGGCGTGCTCTATGCCTATTTCGCCGGCACGATCAGCCCGAAACTTTTCTACTTCCAGATGATCTTCAACACGCTGGCGATGCTGATCCTTGGCGGCATGGCGACGGTGACCGGGGCGGTGACCGGCGTCATCGTGCTTTCGATCGGGCTGGAATTCATCCGCAGCATCGAGTCCGGCGTGAGCGTCGCGGGTATCCAAATGCCGCAGCTGCTTGGACTGTCGGGCGTGGCGCTCGGCGTGGTCATCGTGCTTTGCATGGCGTTCCGGCCAAGCGGCATCAGCGGCCGGCATGAGCTCGATGAGCTTGTGTCGCTTCTTTTCCGGCGCAATGACAGATAGCGTCGTCATTTCCTGGTGGAGGGTTGAACGTGGAATTTGAGGACAGGGTGGCGGCGTATGCGCCGAAGCTCGAAGCGTTGCAGGCCGAGCTCGCATCGCGCGGCGTCGAGTTCGTCGAGGTGCATACGGTCGATACGTCGGGCGTAGTGCGCTCCAAGATCGCGCCGCTGAAGCTCTCGACCTCGGGCGAATCGATCAATGCCATCCTCTATTGCGTCACCCATGGCGACGGCCAGCCGATGGGCGACGTCGCCTTCGCGTCGCCAAGCGCCAATGAGGAGAACGGCTTTCCCAACATCAAGGGCATCATCGACCCGGACACGGTGGTGCAGCATGGCTGGAAGCCGAAATTCGCTTCCGCCATCACGCGCTCCTACATGCTCGACGGCGCGCCTTGCGCCTACGATCCGCGCAACGTCCTCGCCCGTGTCGAGGAGCGCGCGCGGGCGCTCGGCTACGAGCCGAAATTCGCCCTCGAATACGAGTTCGGCATTTTCCACGCCGACCACGATCTGATGCGCGCCGGCCGCTATCGCGAGCTGAAGCCGTGGGGCCATTCACTGATCAACTACGACCTCGTGCGCAGCGGCGAGTACCAGGATTTCGCCGCCGAGTTCATCACGCGCATGAAGAGCATCGACATCGGCGTCGCATCGCTGGTCACCGAATATGGCTACGGCATGTATGAATATGCGCTGACGCCGAAGAGCGCCCTGGCGGCGGCGGATGCCGCGATGCGCGCCAAGCTGCATCTGCGCGAGCTGTGCGCCGAGCGTGGGCTGGTCGCCACCTTCATGACGCGCTTCCAGCCGCCCGGCAAGGAAAGCGCCTGCGGCGCGCACCACCATGTCAGCCTGTGGCAGGACGGCAAGCCTGCCTTCGCGGCCGGCCCGAACCGGTTGACGCCGGTCGCCGAGAAATTCCTCGCCGGCGTGCTCAACCGCATGCAGGAGACGCATATTTTCTTCCGGCCGACCGTCAATTCCTACCGCCGCTTCGATCGCGGCGCGTGGTCGCCGGAAGACGTCGCCTGGGGGTTCGAGAACCGCACTGCGCCGATCCGCGCCATCACCACGCCGAACGATGCCGCGTGCCGGTTCGAGCACCGAGCGCCCGGCGCCGACGTCAATCCTTACCTGTCGATCGCCGCGATCCTGGCGGCAGGCTGCGAAGGCATCGAGAAGAACCTGCCGCTCGAGCCACCGGTGACGAGCAACCTTGCCAATCTCGACAAGCCGAAGCTGCCGCGCACGCTGAACGCGTCCATTGAGGCCTTCGCCGGATCCGATTTCTGCGCCGAGGCTTTCGGCGAGGCGTTCCGCGACAATTATGCCGAGAGCCGCCGCGCCGAGCAGGCGGCCTTCGATGCCTGGCAGGCGTCGCATATCACCGACTTCGAATGGCAGCGCTATTTCGCAAGCTGAGCCAGCAAACCATAGGCGCGTTAGAACCCGGCGATCAGTTCCGCTGATCGCTGGGTCAAGCGAATTGGTGTGACAAGCGGGGCGACGCTCCCTACATGAGGCCGCTCAAGGAGCGGCGCATGGTAACGGAAGCAATCTCTGAGAGCAGAACCGGCGGCGATTTCTGGGATGGCGTGCGATTGTCGATGCCGGTCGTGGTCGCTTCTGCGCCGTTCGCGATCTTGTTCGGCGCGATCTCCGTCGACAATGGTTTCTCGGTGCTTGAGGCGTTCCTTATGAGCGCCATGATCTATGGCGGCGCCAGCCAGATGGTCGGCATCGAATTGTTCGGCCAGCATGTCGCGCCGTGGCTGATCGTGCTGTCGATCTTCGCGGTGAATTTCCGACACGTGCTCTATTCCGCCGGCATCGGCCGCCGCATCGCGCATTGGCCATTGCTGCAGCAGGCGCTGGGCTATTTCATCCTCACCGACCCGCAATTTGCAGTGGCGGAGGCGAGGGCCGTGTCGGGCAAGCCAGTCGGGTTCGTCTGGTATCTTGGACTTGGCCTGCCGGTCTACGTGTTTTGGGTCATCGAAAGCGGGTTGGGCGCGGTGTTCGGCAAGCTCATTCCGGATACCCATGCGCTGGGCATCGATTTCCTGCTGCCGATCTATTTTCTCGGCCTCGTCCTCGGTTTCCGCAAGCGGCCGCTATGGCTGCCCGTCGTCGCCGCAAGCGCGGCCGCATCGATCATCGCCTACAAGACGGTCGGCTCTCCCTGGCATGTTTCGATCGGCGCGATCGCCGGCGTGCTGCTGGCGGTGATCCTGCCGCCGCATCACAGCGGAATAGGGGAGCGGCCGTGAGCACGACCTTCTGGATCATCCTTGCCGGCGCGATCGCCACCTATCTGACCCGGGTCGGCGGCCACCTCGTCATCTCGCGCTTCGAGAATATCCACCCGCGCGTCGAGGCGGGGCTGAACGCCGTGCCGGCCGCGGTGCTGACGACGCTGGTCGCGCCGGCAGTGCTTGGCGCCGGGCCCGCCGAATGGGCGGCGCTGGTGGTCACCGCTTTGGTCTCGCTGCGCGGCGGGTTGATGTCGATGTTTTTGGCAGGTGCTGCGGTGCTGATCATCGCGCGGCAGTTTGTGGGATAGCAATTCTGCCGGCGCGATCGTTTCGGACCGCCGGCGCTGCCCCTCATTGCCCTGCCGGGCATTTCTCCCCGTAGAACGGGGAGAAAGAAGCTAATCTCAAATCTTCGCGTCGTGCGGCAGTGGTGCTGTCGCCTTCTCCAGCCAGGCCAGCGTTTCGCCGTCCACCATCGGGCCGATCTCGGCCAGCACCCATGCATGATACTGGTCGAGCCAGTGCAACTCGTCGCGGGTCAAGAGATCGCTGCGGACGAGACGCTTGTCGATCGGCGCCAACGTGAGCGTCTCGAAGCCGTGCATGGGGATGTCGCCACCTTCGATCGGTTCCGCCGGCGTGACCAGAATCAGGTTCTCGATGCGGATGCCGTAGGCGCCTTCCTTGTAGTAGCCTGGTTCGTTGGACAGCATCATGCCGGCAAGCAGTTTCTCGGTGCCGGTGCGGGCGATGCGCTGCGGCCCTTCATGCACGGCAAGATAGGAGCCGACGCCATGGCCGGTGCCATGGGCGAAGTCGCAGCCATGCTTCCACAGTGCCATGCGCGCGACGGCGTCGATTTCCGAGCCGCGCGTGCCGGCGGGGAAACGCAGCGTCGAGATGCCGATCATGCCCTTCAGCACGAGGGTGAAGCGCTCGCGCATTTCCTGCGTCGGCTCACCGATCGGCACGGTGCGGGTGATGTCGGTGGTGCCGTCCTGGTACTGGCCGCCGGAATCGAGCAGGAACAGTTCTCCGCTTTCCAGCTTGCGGCTGGTGGCGCGCGAGACGCGGTAATGCATGATCGCGCCGTTCGGGCCGGCACCGGAAATCGTGTCGAAGGAGATGTCGCGCAGCGGCATCTGGGTTTCCTCGCCTGTCTGGCGGCGCACTTCCTCCAGCTTGGTGACGACGGCAATTTCGTCGAGCGTGCCGGGCTGCTGGCGCTCGAGCCAGCACAGCAGCTTGGCGACCGCAGCGCCGTCGCGGCGATGCGCGGCGCGGCTGCCGGCGATCTCGGCCTGGTTCTTGGTCGCGCGGGGTATACGCGCAGGGTCAGCCGCCAAGACGACGGTGCCGCCATTGTCCTCGGTAAGCATCCGCAGCTTTTCCGCCGCCAGCACCGGATCCAGCGCGATCCTGGCGCCGTTTTTGGCCAGCTCGACGATTGCCGCTTCGAACTCGCCCGGATCATGCAGATCGGCAAGCTGGGTGAGATAGACCGCGACCTGGCGCGGGAATTTGCGCTGGTCCATGAACAGCTGATGCTTGCCGTCGGCGGCGAGGATGGCAAAGCCGAGCGCCAGCGGCGTGTGCGGCACGTCGGCGCCACGGATGTTGAAGCTCCAGGCGATGGAAGAGGGGTCGGTCAGCACCGCATGGGTGGCGCCGTCTTTCTGGATGGCGCTTGCCAGCCGCACAAGCTTGTCCTTGGCGAGCTCACCGGCAAAATTGAGCTCTTGCAACTCCACCGGCGCGCGCGGCGGCTCGGGCTGGTCTTTCCAGATGATGTCGATCGGGTTCCTGTCGAGCGGCACCAAGGTCGCGCCGGATTGCTCGGCCGATGCCTTCAGCGCCCTGACCTCGCCGATCGTATGCAGCCAGGGGTCGAAGCCGAGCCTCGCGCCCTTGCCGAAATTGTCCCTGATCCAGCTGGCCGGCGGATTGTCGATGAGGCTTTCGACGGTGAAGATCGAAAGGTCGACCTCGTTTCGGACCTGCAGCGTGTAGCGGCCGTCGACGAAGATGAAGGCGCGGTCGCGCAGGATGATGGCGACGCCGGCCGAACCGGAAAAGCCGGTCAGCCATTTCAGCCGCGCCGAGCGGTCGGCGACATATTCGCCCTGGTGCTCGTCCGCGCGGGGGACGATGAAGCCATCCAAGCCATTGTCGGCCAGCCATTGCCGCAGCAGCGCCACGCGCGGCTTGCCGACGGCCGGATCGCCAGCGGAATCAAAGGTCTGGAACATGGTGGCCTCTCCTCGGATGCTTGTCGCGAACCTAAAGCGCGTCGCGATCTTTCAGATTCGCGCCATGCGCTTTAGGTTTTGGATCTTACGCATGTCTTTATCCCGAAACCGGTTCCCACTTTCGGGAGACATGCTTTAGAGCATTTCGTGCGCCAATTGAAACGGATCTGTCACCAGACGCCATATGATCCAGATATGCTGAAGCGACGACGTGCAAGCTAGGCGCGCCCCCGTGTCTTTGCGCATGGACGCTATGCAGAATCGTTGATTTCCAGACAGGTCGGCAGAGCTTAGTCTCCCGGATGTGGAGGAATGAATCCTGTTGTCCTGCAAAGGAGACTGTCATGTCCACGCTTCCAGCCAGACGCGGATTTTTCAGAAACGCCATGAGCGCGCTGATCGAAGCTCGCCGGCGCGAGGCGACCCGCTACGTCAACGGGGCGCTGCTTTGTCTCGACGATGAAACGCTGAACGCCAATGGCTACGATCGCGAAGAGCTGAAGAAGGCGGCAAACTCGCTTTATGTGTGAGTAACCGCCTCAGCGCTTGAGGTGGATGGTCACCCAGCCCTCGCGATGCAGCGTGCGGACGTGACGAAAGCTCTGACCGACATAGGCTGAGATCACGGCGTCGCGCTGCCGGTCGAGGATGCCGGAAAGCACCAGCGAGCCGCCGAGCCTGATATGCCGGGCCATCTGAGGCGCGAGCCGCATCAGCGGCCGGGCCAGGATGTTGGCGACGATGAGGTCGAAAGGCGCGCGCCTGGCGAAGATCGGGTTGTGGAAGCCCGGCGCCGTCACCGTCTCGACCAGCGCCTTGACATGGTTGAGGCGGGCGTTGGCGGCGGCGACGCGGACGGCGACCGGATCGATGTCGGTCGCCAGCACCGGGATATGCGCGAGCTTGGCGAGCGCGATCGCGAGCACCGCGCTGCCGGTGCCGAGGTCGAGCGCGTTGCGCGGCCGTTCGCGCAGCACCACCTGCTCCAGCATTTCGAGGCAGCCGGCGGTGGTGCCGTGATGGCCGGTGCCGAAGGCAAGGCCTGCCTCGATCTCGATGGCGAGATCACCGGCGTGGCGCTTGGCGCGGTCGTGCGAGCCGTGGACGAGGAAGCGCCCCGTACGGACCGGCTTCAAGCCTTCCAGCGAGCGCGACACCCAGTCCACATCGGGAAGGACCTCGCGCTCGACAGGCTTCGGCAGGCCGAGACCGGCGATGATATCCCTGACCCGCGCCTCGACAGGACCGACGTCGCCATCGGCATAGAGCGACACTTCGTGGATGTCTTTTTCCTCGTCGAGCTCCAGCACGGCGATCGGCAGGCCGTCATCCTCGAAGGCGGCGTCCAGCGCCGCGAAGATGCGATCGGCCTCGAGCTTGCTGGCGGTGAGGTGCAGCCTGGTCTGGCCCATCATGTTTGCCCGCCGGCAGCCAGCCGCTTCAGCTTGGCGACGGCGGTGTCGGCGCTCTCGCCATAGGCGATGGTACCGGCGAAATCGCCCCTGGCGTTGAGCAGCAGCACCGAGGCGGTATGGTCCATCGTGTAGTCGCCGTCGCCGGTGTCGACCTTCTTCCAATAGATGCCGAAGGCCTTGGCCATGGCGTGCACCTTGTCCGGATCGCCGGTGATGCCGGTGATGCGATCGGAGAAGTTGCTGACATAGGTGTTCATCGTCTCCGGGGTGTCGCGCTCCGGATCGACGGTGACGAAATAGGCGTTGAGGTTCTTGCCGCTGTCGCCCATCGTCTTCAGCCAGCCGGCCAGCTCGAACAGGGTTGTCGGGCAGACTTCCGGGCAATGGGTGAAGCCGAAGAACACGACCGTCGGGTGGCCCCTGAAGGCGGCTTCGGTGATCGGCGCGCCTTTCTGGTCGACCAGCGTGAAGGGCGCGCCGAAGGGCTCGCCGCCATAATGGCCGCGGTACCAGTCGAACGTCAGCCAGCCGATGCCCGCCGCCATCAGGACGAGAATGCCGACCAGGATTGAACGCATCATCAGTGAATGTCCGTCGTGATTGCCTTGGGGCAAGTTTGGCGACACTCTTAGCGGGTCTGCGCCGGGCACGCAAAGATGCCGCGTTGCCGCAAGCAGAGATCCAGGTGGGGCACAACCCCCGTGTCGGGCGGCTTGCAAACGCCACGATCTTGTCCCACCTGACATCGGCAAACGCCAACCCAGGAGGCAACCTTTGCGAAAACTGATCGGTTTGTTCGCCGCATGTCTTGCTCTCAGCGCCGGCGCTGCCATGGCCGACGAGGTGGGCAAAGTGGGTGTCGACTGGGTCGGCAACGACATCATGATCGACGCCATCAAGGACCCGAAGGTCGACGGCGTCACCTGCCACGTCGCCTATTTCGACCGTAGCATCATCGACCGGCTGCATAAGGGCAACTGGTTCGAGGATCCTTCCGATTCCTCGATCTCCTGCCGCCAGACCGGGCCGATCACCATCGGCGACATCGATATGGGCGAGGGCGGCGAGGAAGTGTTCAAGCAGGGCCTCAGCCTGATCTGGAAGAAGCAGGTGGTGAACCGCATCTACGACAGGAAGAACGAGACGCTGATCTATCTGTCGCATTCGCGCCAGGTGCAGAACGGCTCGGCGAAGATGTCGGTCACCACCGTGCCGCTCTACGGCCAGAACGTGGTGTGGACCAAGGGCAAGCCGCAATAGTCTCCCGAGACAGGCTTGTGGGGGCAGGTCGCGCTTGCGAGGCCGTCCCCGCCGGCGTAAAGCCGCTTCATGAACCGTCCTGAAAACCTTGTACTGAAAGATCCCGAGCCGCGCATCCATCCGACCGCGGAGCTCAAAGGCTGCAAGCTCGGCCGCTATGCCTCGATCGGCGAGCGGGTGATCCTGCGCGAGGTGAGCGTCGGCGACTTTTCCTATTTCGAGCGCCATTCGGAAGCGATCTACACGACGATCGGCAAGTTCTGCTCGATCGCCGCCAACAGCCGCATCAACGCGCTCGAGCACCCGATCGAGCGGCTGACGCAGCATAAGGTCAGCTACCGGCCGAACGAGTATTTCCGCTGGCTGGGCGTCGACGCTGAATTTCGCGCGCGCCGGCAAGCCAAACCGGTCAGTGTCGGCCACGATGTCTGGATCGGCCATGGCGCGGTCGTCATGCCGGGCGTTGCGATTGGCAACGGCGCCGTCATCGGCGCCAATGCCGTGGTGACGCATGACGTCGCGCCCTACACGATCGTCGCCGGCGTTCCGGCGAAGCCCTTGCGCGAACGCTTCTCAGCGGCAGTCGCGGCGCGTATCGAGGCCCTGGCCTGGTGGGATTGGGCGCCGGAGAAACTGGCGAGCGCAATCCCCGACATGCAAGCCGTGCAGATCGAGGCCTTCCTCGATCGCTGGGAAGGCGGTACTCCCTGACACACAGAATGCCGTTGAAAGCACAACGGCGCTGTCCGCTTCTGTCGGGAGTGGCGCCCCTTCCGCCATGCGGGGGTGGCGCGGCGGAAGGGGCTGGAGGCAAACCGCGTGAAGCGGAAGGAACAGGCTTTCTGGCCTGCACCGGCATTATCGCAAGCAAACCGATAAGGTGTTTCTTCACGCGCCTGCGCTTCTGGCGTGTGGCTGATTGCAGCCCCGTCCCGTCACGAAAATTCGACCCTTTGGAACCCGATGCGGTGGCTGCTTGTTTCTTCGCAAATGCCCGCGCGTCCACGGTTTTTGAGGAATTTGCATGATCGAGAAGGCTTTTACCTGGATGGCCAACCGGGTGGCGCATCTGGCCGGCCTGCCGCCGACCTTCGCCATCTGCGTGCTGATCGTGGTTGTCTGGGCGGCAAGTGGCCCGATCTTCGGGTTTTCAGACACTTGGCAACTCGTCATCAACACCGGCACCACCATCGTCACCTTCCTGATGGTGTTCCTGATCCAGAACACGCAGAACCGCGACGGCGCGGCGATCCAGGCCAAGCTCGACGAGCTGATCAGGGTCAGCCGCGCCCACAATCATTTCATCGGCATCGAGCACCTGACGGAATCCGAGGTCGAGGAGATCCGCGCCAAATGCGAGGCGGCGGCGAAGCGGCACGACCGCAAGATCGCCGAAACGGCGGCCAACAAGGTCGTGGCCGGAAAGAACGGCACGAGGCATGCGGCCAAGACCACCGGCGCGGCCGCAAAGAAGCCTGTGGCCGGGAAGAACAGCTCAAAGAAGAAAGCGGCTGCTTGAAAGGGCCGTCAGCGGTTCATGAAGGCCGCGAAGGCGTCCTTGTGATCGGGATGCCAGCGCGAGAGGGCAGGGCGGTTCTCGATGATGTCGCCGACCGCCCAGGCCATGCGCTTTTCATCCGTCGGCCGCGCCACCTCGTTGTCGGGGCACAGGATGTAGAAATCGCCGTCGACGAGCGATGCCAGCATGAAGTCTATCACCTGCTCGCCGGTCCAGGCGCCGGCGGGCTTTTCCGTCGCGCCTTCGGTCAGGCCGGTGTAGGTGAAACCGGGGATCAGCAGATGCGCCGACACTTTCGCGCCAGGCTCGTTGCGAAGCGCATGCGCCAGCCCTTCGGTAAACGTCTTCACGCCAGCCTTGGAGACGTTGTAGGCGAGATTGCCGGGCGGCGTGGTGATGCCCTGCTTGGAGCCGGTGTTGATGACGAGCCCCGGTTTTCCAGCTGCGAGCATGCGCGGCGCGAAGGCCTCGGTGCCGTGCACGACACCCCAGAAATTGATGTCCAGAAGCCGCTTCCAGGCGTCGCGGTTCTCCCAGGGCTTGCCTGGATTGTTGCCGACGCCGGCATTGTTCATCAGCACCGACACCGCACCGAAGGCACCGTAAGCGAGGTCCGCCAGCCGGTCGACCTCTTCGGCCTTGGAGACGTCGGTGGGGATCGGGAGGACGGCATCCTTGCCGGCGATCGCGGCGACAGCCTCCGTCGCCTGGTCGAGGCGCACGCCACCGATATCGGCGAGCACCGTCTTCATGCCCATCGCCGCGAACCGTTTCGCGGCGGCGAGGCCGATGCCGCTGGCGCCGCCGGTGATGACGGCGACGTTGCCCGAGGCGAAAGCTGGCAGGGCGGTCTGGATTTCGGCGTCGCTAGTCATGGTTTCCATCCTTGTTCGGGTCGCGCCGAACTTAACGCTCACTGCCGCTGAGGCAAGGCTGGTTCGTCCCGATGGGCGACCGTGACAGTCGCAACGGTTGACGACTTACAGTCGCAACGGGTTGACGACTTACAGTCGCAACGAGTTGACGACTACAGTCGCAACGGGTTGACCATCGCTGCGCCTGCCGCGCATGCTGTCCTGAAAAAGGAGCTCGGCATTTGACCGACTGGATCGGAATCCTCAAAGAGCAGACCGCCAATGGCGACGAGATGGGCCGCGAGGTGCCGAAGATGCTCGCCAATCCCGATATCAGCGAGACGCAGGTGAAAACGCTGTTCGCGGCGCTGGAGAAGCAGGCGGATTTCGCCGAGAAGCTGCGGCTGGCGCTGGAGAAGTTCGGCCATGACTTCGCGATCATCAAGGCGGCCGAGCGGCTGGAGGAGCGCTATGCCGACCTTGCCGCCTCGGTGGCCGAGAAGCTGAAAGCGATGCGGAAATAGGTTTCTATTTTTCGATCAGCCTCTCGAACCGTTTGTCGGGCGCAAACCAGATCGCCGCCACAAGCACGTAGATCGCCACGCTGATCCATTGGTTGAGAAAGCTGAGCAGGACGGCGGCGATGTAGAGCGCCAGAGAAATCTTGCCCTTGCGATCCTGGCCCACGGCCCTGGCGAAGGTCGTTTCGGCGCCGTGCAGATGGCGCAGCTTGATGACCAGGATGTTGTAGGCAACGGCGCAAAGCGCCAGGTCGAAGCCATAGACGGCGACCGGCACCGGGGCGAAGTGGTTCTCCCCCATGAACGCGGTGGTCACCGGCATCAGCGACAGCCAGAACAGCAGGTTCATGTTGGCCCACAGCACGCGCCCGTCGACGCGTTGCACGGTGTGGAACATGTTGTGCAGGTTGTTCCAGTAGATGCCGACATTGATGAAGGAGAGCACGTAGCAGAAGAAGACCGGCCACAGCGGCAAAAGCGCGGAAAAATCCTCGCCATGCGGCACTTTCAGCTCCAGCACCATGATGGTGATGATGATGGCGACGACGCCATCGGTGAATGCCTCGACCCGTCCCTTGCCCATGATTCTTCCCTCGCTTTGCGTCGACGTTAAGGGAGGATGCCGCGGCTGACCATCCTGCCAGAACTGTCAGGAGGAGATTCGCAGGGTGGAACGGCGCCATTATGTAGGCGTTGGGCTTGCAACCCTCGGAGGTCGCCATGACCGCTACGCTCAAACCATGACGCGTGACCATGAGCTTGGCGGGAGGACCGCGAAGGCCGCCGTCGCCGCCATGATCGCCGCGCTTTTTGCCGGCAGCACCGCGTTGACCCCGCTCTACATCATCTACAAGCAGACCTTCGGCTTCTCGCAGGTCACGCTGACGCTGGTTTACGCCGTCTACGTCGTCGGCAATCTGGGGGCGCTGCTGTTTTTCGGCCGGGTGTCGGATGTGATCGGCCGCCGTCCCGCCGCGCTGGCCGCGATGGGGGTTGCCGTGGTCAGCGCGTTGTTTTTCCTCTTCGCCGAAAACCTCGCCTGGCTCGACATCGCCCGCATTCTGAGCGGGCTTGGCATAGGCGTCGGCGCGGGCGCGGGCACCGCCTGGCTGGCCGAGCTGATCGAAGGCAAGGACAAGTCGAGCGCCGCTATCATCACCACCAGCACCAACTTCATCGGTCTCGGCGTCGGCGCGCTCATGGCGGGGCTGCTCGCCCAATATGCGCCCTGGCCGCTCAGGCTCACATTTGCCGTCTATCTCGTCCTGCTTGCGTTGGTGACCGTGCTGATCTGGCGCACGCGGGAAACGGTCTCCAGTCCGGGGCGGCTCTCGGATGTCTCGCTGCGGCCACGGCTTTCGGTGCCCGACAATATCCGCGCGCAATTCGTGGCGCCGGCGGTGACCGGCTTCGGCGCCATGGCGCTTGTCGGCTTTTATGCCGCGCTGGCGCCGAGCATTCTCGCGCAGCAGCTGCACGTGACCAATCATGCCGAAGCCGGCGGGCTTTTTTTCGAGCTGTCGATCGTGTCGGCCATCACCATCGTGGCCACCGCCCGGCTTGCTAGCCGCTCCACCATGCTTGCGGCGCTCGTCCTGATGATCCCGGCTGTGGCGCTGGTCGTCGCGGCGCAAATCTACGCCTCGATGGCACTCATGATCGCGGCGACCGCGGTCTGCGGCGCGGCGGCGGCGCTCGGCTATCGCGGCGGCCTGCAGGTGGTGAATCAGATCGCGCCGGCCGACCGCCGCGCCGAGGTGGTCTCGGTCTTCTTCATCTGCTGCTTCTGCGGCAACGCGCTGCCGGTGATCGGCATCGGCGTGCTGTCCAGCCTGGCCAACGCCACCGCGGCAAGCCTGGCCTTTGCCGGCATGATCATCGTCTTCTCGCTGGTGGCGCTCGGTTTCGGCGCCAAATACGCGCGGCAGTAGATCTCAGCTGGCCGGTGTCTCAGGCGCAAGATTGGCGCGCTGGCGCGGCACGCCGAGGCCGGTGTCGGGCGGCTCGCCGGCCGCCGGCCGGCCCTCGATCATATGCGTGGTGCGCCAGCGGCCGAGGCGATAATAGGCTGCGGCAAGCACCAGCGAGGCGATCGAGCCGGCCGGAAAGCTCCACCACAGCGCCTCCTGGCCGATGACGCTGCGCATGAAATAGGCAAAGCCGGTGCGAATGAACAACACCGAGATGATCAGGATGATCAGCGGCGGCATGACGGCGCCGGTGGCGCGCACCGTGGCGAAGAGCACGATCGTGATGCCGAACAGGATGAACGACCAGGACGCCACCCTGTTGATATGAGCGGCAATGTCGATCGCGGCGCTGTCGTTGCTGAGGAAGAGGCTGAGCACCGGGCGGTCGAAGACGAAGAGCAGCGCCACCAGCGCGCCGGTCAGCACCAGGTTGAAGCCGACCCCCGAAGCCGCGACCTTGCCGATGCGGTCCCAGCGGCCGGCGCCGACATTCTGCGCGGCCATCGAGGAAACCGCTGCCCCGATCGCCAGCGCCGGCATCTGGATATAGGTCCAGAGCTGCGCCGGGATGCCGTAAGCGGCGGCGACCTGCGAGCCGTAGGAGTTGACGATGCCCATCACGGTGAGCGCCGCGGCCGAGATGACGATCATCTGCAGGCCCATCGGGATGCCCTTGAAGACGACGATGCGCAGCAGCGCCGGGTCGGGCCGCAGCAGAGCGAGATCGGCGCCGGCCAACCGCAGCGGGTGCTTGCGAAGATAAAGCACGATCAGGATGGCAATGCCGCTCACCGTCTGGCCTATGAGCGTCGAGGTCGCCGAGCCGGCGATGCCGAGCTCGGGGAAGGGGCCGATGCCGCGGATCAGCAGCGGATTGAGCACGACGTCAAGAACGACCGCCAGCGCCATGAAGAAAAACGGGGTTCGCGAGTCGCCGGCGCCGCGCAGCACGGTCATGACGAAGGACAGAAGGTTCATCATTGGCACCGCGACGAAGATGATGCGCAGGTAGCTGCGCGCCAGCGGCAAGGCGTCCGACGGCGTGCCGAGCCCGGTGAGGATAGCGTCGACCCAGATCCAGCCGCAGACGGCGAACACGACCGAGACCAGGAAGAAGAAGGTGGCGCTGGTGCCGACGATGCGCTTCGCCGCGGGCAGATCGCGGGCGCCGACGGACTGCGCCACCAGGATGGTCGCCGCCATGCCGATGCCGAACACCGTGCCGAGGATCAGGAACAGCACCAGATTGGCGTTGGAGGTCGCCGTCAGCGCCGCCTCGCCGAGGAAGCGGCCGACCCAGACCGCGTTGATCGAGCCGTTGAGCGACTGCAGCACGTTGGAACCCAGCACCGGCAGCGCGAACAAAAGCAGCGTGCGCGGGATCGGCCCGCTGGTCAGATCGTGGGTCCGCCTTCGAGCGGGCTTGTCGTCATCCATGGCAGCACCGAAAATGAATCAGGCCCGCGATGCTATCGCAGGCCTGATGCTCATGCATCCCTTCCGCGCTCAGCCGTATGCCCGCTCGGCGTGCGGCTGAAGCAGAACTAGTTCGCGGCGAGGCTGTTCCCGGACAGTCCAGGCAGGGTGACCTGATAGACCAGGAAGGTGGTGTCGACATCGGCGCCGTCCTCGGCCTTGTAGGGCGCGCCGACCTGGAAGCCGTCCTGGGTGAGAAAGTCGTTGTCGTTGGCAACGAACAGGAAATAGTCGTCGGGAAGCTTCGGATCGACGACGGGCGCCAGCGACATCGCCTCCCACTTCTCGGACAGGTTGTTCCTGTCATTCGGCGCGCCATTGTGCAGGCCGAAGCGGCCGAGCTCGCCTTTGTCGTTGATGTCGATGAAGGAGGTTAGCTTGGCCGGCGTCACCGACGGATCAAGCACGCCCTTCGGCGCCACCGGCTTGTCGGCGGCATCGAACGGACCGTTGGCGATGTCGGTCGCGGCGGAGAGGTCGACGATCTCGATCTTGCGATAGACCGATTCTTCGCCCTTCAGGCCCTGGCCGTTGCCCGAGTCGCGCGCCAGCATCAGGAAGCTGGTGTCGGAGAGCGCGACGATCTCGCTCTGCGCGGCGACCTTGGTCTTGCCCTTGGCATCCTTGAAGACCGGCAGCGGCACGACATATTCATGCGCCAGCTTGAGGTGAGCGAGGTCGGAAGCGTCATAGACCAGCGCGCGGGTGTTCTGGCGCGTCGAGCCGGAATCGCCGCCGTCCTGACGGGCCGCCGACTGCAGCACGGCGATCAGGAACTTGCCGTCGGGCGTCACCGACATGCCTTCGAGGCCCTGGTTGTTCTGACGGCCGGTTTCCGGGTCCTTCGGATCTGGCTCGGCGGCGCCCGGGCCAGGATTGTCGGAAGCGAAGTTCGGCTTGGCGTGGCGCATCGGCACCAGGGCCGCGGGCGGCTGCGTCGCCGACATCAGCCGGCCTTCGGCCGAGAAGCGGTAGATGTTGGGGCCATATTCGTCGGAGATGAACATGGTGCCATCGGGCAGGCGCACGATCGCTTCGTCGTCCAGCGAAAGCTTGCCGTTTTCGGCCTGCGGCAGGATCGGCATGTCGCCGGCGGCTTCGCGCACGCCGTTCAGCGGATCGAGGCCGGTGGCGTCGGCGCCCTTGTCGTCGGTCAAGAGCATGGTGTCGGCGAGCGTCGCCTTGACGCCGGCCTGTTCCTGTCCGGCGGCTGGGGCCGCGCCAGGAGCGGTCGGCGTCAGCTCGATCGCGATGGTGTTTAGGCGCGGGCGGTAGTCGGCGGTGCCGGCGACATTGTAGCCGCGGTCCGGCAGCAGCCAGAGCGAGCCCTTGTAGCTGGCGCCGTTGCGCACCCAGCCCTTGGCGTCGATCGCCATGCCGGAACCCGAACCGAACGTCTCGCCGAACTTGTCCTTCTGGCTCGCCGGAATGCGGCCGACGCCGACGAGCCCCTTGTTGACATAGGCGACGCTATCGGCGAGCGCCGGCGTCATGGCGGTGAACAGGGCGAGCAGCGCGCCGAGCGTGGCGGTTCGGTTGAGATGTTTCATGGAAATCCCCTTCGTGACGAGCAGAGCGGCCATTGGCTCAAAAGGGCGCGGCACCGACGATGCGGGGCAGCCCTTGCCGTCGAGCGGTCTAGGACGTGAACGTGATGGTTGCGTGACAGGCTGGGTGCGCTTTTCCTTCTCCCCTTGTGGGAGAAGGTGGATCGGCGCGATAGCGCCGAGACGGATGAGGGGTGTGCCAGCGGAGTGGATACGTTGGCTTTCCCTGGAGCACCCCTCATCCGACCGAGCTTCGCTCGGCCACCTTCTCCCGCAAGGGGCAGGGCTGTCCGGGGAAAGGTTCGGGTGAATCGAAATGCCGCATGTGCATGCCCCGTAAGACGGGGATTTTCCGTCTACCTTCTGGTTGTCGAGACTCAGAAAGGGAACGGGGCATGCGCTTTACGCCTAGCATTCTTGGCAAGCTGGTTGAACCGATCAATCGTCGCCGCTTCCAGACGATTGTGGATAGCCATGATGGGGATGCCTATGACAAGTCGTTCAAGAGCTGGGACCATCTCGTGGTGTTGATCTATGCTCAGCTCAGCGGCGCGACGAGCCTTCGCAGCCTGCAAGCCGGCTGGAACGCCAACTGCCAGCACCATTACCACCTCGGCAGCGACCTGTTGCGGCGCTCGACCTTGTCGGACGCCAACCGGCGCCGCCCTGTAGCCGTCTTCGCCGAGACGTTCGCCCTGCTTGCAGGCCAACTCGACCGGCAGATGCGTCGCGAAGGCAGTGCCATGCTGCGGCTGATCGATTCCACGCCCATCCCGCTCGGCAAGCTTTGCGACTGGGCCAAGTCGAACGGCCGCATCCGCGGCATGAAGCTGCATATCGTCTATGATCCAGACAGCGACTGTCCGCGCGTCCTCGACATCACCGATGCCAACGTCAACGACGCCCAGATCGGCCGCACCATCTCTATCGAAGACGGTGCGACCTACGTGTTCGACAAGGGTTACTGCCACTACGGCTGGTGGACGGCGATCGCGGCGGCGCAAGCCTTCTTCGTCACCCGGCCCAAAACCAACATGGGGCTCAAGCTGGTGTGCGATCGTCCCCTCGCAGCCATGCACGGCGATGGCTTCACCGTGCTTGAGGATGCCGAGGTGAGCTTTGCCAGCAAAGGCGATTCCAAACTGCCGATCCGCTTGCGTCGCATCATCGTGAAGCGAGACGAAGGCGACACCATCACGCTGCTGACCAACGATCTCGAGCGCTCGGCCGCCGACATAGCAGCCCTCTACAAGGGGCGCTGGCAGATTGAGCTCCTGTTCCGCTGGATCAAGCAGCACCTCAAGATCCGTAAGTTCCTCGGCAACAATGACAACGCCATCCGCCTGCAGCTCTTCGCCGCCATGATCGCCTATGCGCTGTTGCGCATTGCAGCGCGCGCATATCGCGTTGCACTGCCGATCCTGCGCTTCACCGACCTGGTGACACGATGCCTGTTCGAGCGGCGCCACATCGCCGCCATCGACAAACCGCCGCCCGTCAATCCAAGTCGAAGGTACCCCCGCTGCTCTCCCGATCAGATGAGCCTCGACTATGTCTAACTTTCCCCGGACAGCCCTGCCCAAGGGGAGAAGGGAAAGGCGCTCAATCGCTCTCGCGCGCGACAAGCTCCAGCGGCCAGACCTCGCGGATGATGCGTGTGCCTTCGGGACCGGCGAAAGCCGGAAGCGAAGCCAGCAGCATCTCGGCCAGCCGTCGGCCCATCGGCTCCAGCGACGGCCGGAAGGCGGTCAGCGTTGGCGAGAAGTAGCGGCAAAGCGGCGTGTCGACAATGACGATCACCGCGATGTCGTGGCCGGGCCTAATGCCCATCTCGGCCAGCGCCTTGCAGCCGCCGAGCGCCATGGCGTCATTGTTGAAGATGACGGCTGTCGGCCGATCCTTGGAGAGCATCACGCGCGGCGTCACCTGATAGCCGCCGGTCTCGTTGATGAAGCCGTCGGCGATCAGGCCGGGGTCGACCTCGATGCCGTGCCGCTGCAGCGCCTTGCGGTAGCCGTCGAGGAACAGGTAGCCGAAGTTGAGATCGAGCGAAGGGCGGATGGCTGCAATGCGGCGGTGGCCGCGCGCGACCAGCCGGTCGACGGCTTCCTCACCCGCCCTCTCGAAATCGATATCGAGCGAAGGATAGGTGTCGCCGCCGGATTGACTTCGGCCAAGCGTGGCGAAGGGAAAGCCGGCCTTGCTGAGATAGTCGATCCGATCGTCTTCCCGCCGTGTATTGGCCAACACGACCGCGTCGGCCCGGCGCGTCTCAACCACGCGGCGCAGCCTCTCCGGCTGATATTGACCGGGCTCACCCATAACGACCATCAGATCGAGCTCGCTTTCGGCGAGCCGCGCCTGCAGACCGGTCAGGAAAGGGATGAAGAACGGCTCGCCATATTGCTGGTCGCCAGGGTGCGGTTGCAGCATGAAGGCGATCGAATGGGTGGCGCCTTTCCTGAGACTCCGGCCCGACTGGTTGGGCGAATAGTTCAGCTTCCTGGCGGCCTCCAGCACGCGCTGGCGCGTCTCCGCATTGACATCGGCACGGCCGTTCAGCGCGCGCGAGACGGTGCCGATCGAAATGTTCAGATGACGCGCGAGATCGTGGATGCTGGACGCCAAGGCCGGTTCTCCCCCTGTCTTCGCTAGCACCGGCCGCCCTTCAGGCCAAGCAGCGGGTGTCGATTTTCGCGAGCAGGTGATTGACATTCTAAGCCTTCGGGTGTGTTCTCGTAAACGTTTAC
Organism: Mesorhizobium sp. M2A.F.Ca.ET.046.03.2.1; assembly: GCF_003952425.1. Classification (NCBI taxonomy): domain Bacteria; kingdom Pseudomonadati; phylum Pseudomonadota; class Alphaproteobacteria; order Hyphomicrobiales; family Phyllobacteriaceae; genus Mesorhizobium; species Mesorhizobium sp. M2A.F.Ca.ET.046.03.2.1. The sequence continues at coordinate 5,599,432 of NZ_CP034449.1, forward strand.
GGAAAGACGTTTACGGTGATGCCGGAAATGCCGTGACACTCGGCCTGGAGGGGCCGAGCGGAGGAGGAGCGCTGGATGATGAAGGTCGTCCTGGTCGGGTGCGGAGCTATGAGCAGGCAGTGGCTCGATGCCGCAAGGCAGATCGACGGGCTCGCCATTGCCGGCTTTGTCGATCTCGATGCCGAGCGGGCGCAGGCGAGGGCGCGCGAATACGATCTGAGCAACGCCGTCATCGGCACCAGCCTCGACGCCGTCCTCGACGAGACGAAACCCGACGCCGTGTTCGATGTCGTGGTTCCGGCGGCACGCCGCGAGGTCGCGCTTTCTGCCTTTGCCCATCATTGCCACCTGCTGACCGAAAAGCCGCTGGCCGACAGCCCAGAGAATGCGCGGGCCATCATCGCGGCGGCGCGTCGGGCCGGGCGCCTCCATGCCGTCGTCCAGAACCGGCGCTATGTCGCCAATGTCAGGCGGATCAGGCGCTTCCTCGACTCCGGCGCCATCGGCAAGCCGACCAGCATCCATGCCGATTTCTTCATCGCGCCGCATTTCGGCGGCTTTCGCGAGGAGATGGACCATGTGCTTTTGCTCGACATGGCGATCCACACCTTCGACGCCGCCCGCTACATGGTCGCCGGCGAGCCGGCCAGCGTCTATTGCCAGGAATGGGAGCCGGCCAGTTCCTGGTACCGGCAGGGCTCGTCGGCGAGCGCCGTCTTCGACCTCGGCGGCGGCAAGGTCTTCACCTATGCCGGCTCCTGGTGCGCCGACGGTTTTCGCACCAGCTGGGAAGGCAGCTGGCGCGTCGTTGCCGAGCGCGGCAGCCTGCTGTGGGACGGCCATGACGGGCTGAAGGCGGAGGTGGTTGCGTCGGGCCGCGACGGTATCATCGACAAGACGTATTCGATCGAGGTGCCGGCGCTCGACCCGGCCGACCGCGTCGGCGGACATCTCGGCATCATCCAGGATTTCATGCGCGCGATCGAAACCGGCACCGAGCCGGAGACCCGCGGCACCGACAATATCAAAAGCCTCGCCATGGTCTTCGGCGCGATCGAAAGCGCGGAGAGCGGACGGCGCGTGGCGATCGCGACCCAGGAAGGATGATGATGCCAAACCCGCTTCTCGATATCAGGATCGGCACCATGGTGCGGGCCAATCTCGACGATCCGGCCGCCTACGTGAAGCAGATCCTGCCGCTTGGCTTCGAGAGCATCCAGCCCTTCTTCTGGCAGACGCTGGGCGGCAAGGACCTGAAGCGCCTCGCGGGCGAAATCCGTGACGCGATCGGTGATGCGGACGTCACCGTGTCGTCGCTCGGTGTGTTCGGCAATCCACTCGAAAGCGGCGAGGTCGATCGCGGCGTGCTCGCCGCCTGGGAGACGGTGATCGACAACGCGCATCTGTTCGGCACTTCGATGGTCTGCGGCTTCACCGGCCGCCTGCGCGGCAAGAAGCTGACCGACAGCCTGCCGCGCTTCCGCGAGGTGTGGGGACCGCTGGCCAGGCGCGCCGCTGACAAGGGCGTGTGCATCGCCTTCGAGAACTGCGCCATGGACGGCAATTGGGCGAGCGGCGACTGGAACATCGCCCACAACCCGGACGCCTGGGAGCTGATGTTCAACGAGTTGCCGAACGACAATCTCGGGCTGGAATGGGAGCCCTGCCACCAGCTCGTCTATCTGATCGACCCGATCCCGCAGATCCGCAAATGGGCGCCGCGCATCTTCCATGTCCATGGCAAGGACGCGACGGTGCGCTGGGACGTGATCCGCGAGCATGGCGTGTTCGGCCGCCTGCCCTTCGTGCAGATGCGCACGCCGGGCTTCGGCGACAGCGACTGGACGCGCGTGATCAGCGAATTGCGGCTGGCCGGCTACAAGGGCGCCATCGACATCGAGGGCTGGCACGACCCTGTCTATCGCGACGATCTCGAGATCACCGGCCAGGCGCGCGCTCTCGATTATCTGAAGCAATGCCGGGGAGGGAACAGCTACCTGCCCAATCCGGTTTGAGCGCCGGCCGGCGGGAGGAGCCGGCCGATCCAAATCATTGTCGAAACCCTCCATCGCGAGGGACCAAAAGGGAGGAACGTGCATGAGCATCACGACCAGAAGGACTGTTCTGCGCTCGACCGTCGTGGCGGCCGCCACGGCGCTCTGTGCCTCGATCTCCACTCTGCCGGCAAAGGCGCTTGACGCCCAATGGTGCAAGGACGTCCACATCCGCTTCTTCGTCGGCGGCGCCGAGGGCGACGCCTTCGGCACCATCGTCTATAATGGCGCCAAGCAGGCGGCGGCTGATCTCGGGCCGAAGGTCGACTACATCTTTTCCGGCTGGGACGTCGAAAAGATGGTGCAGCAATTGCGCGAGGCGGTCGCCGTCAAGCCGCAGGGCATCGCCATGATGGGCCATCCGGGCGACGCGGCGATCATGCCGCTGGCCGAACAGGCGCATAAGGACGGCATCAAGATGATGTACCAGAACGTTCCGGTGCCGACGGTGGTGGCTGCGTTCGGCGGCGGCTATGTCGGCGCGCAGCAGGAGCAGCAGGGGCGCGCGCTCGGCGCCGAGGCGTTCAAGCTGGCCGGGCTGAAGGCCGGCGACAAGGCGATCATGATCGGCCCGTTCGAGAACGAGAGCCGTGGCGCGCGCGAGCGTGGAACGGTCGCCGCGCTGAAGGAGGCCGGCGTCGATGTCGTTCAGATCAATTCGCAAACCGAATGGGCAGCCGATCCCAATCTCGCGATCCCGCCGATCACTGCGGCGCTGCTCAACAATCCCGGCGTCAAGGCGGTCGGCTATCCCGGCGGGCAGATGCTCGGCAATGTCGCCACCTACATGCAGGCGGCGGGCAGGAAGCCCGGCGACATCTTCAATTTCGGCTTCGACACCAGCCCGCAGATCGTCGAGGCCTTCAAGGGCGGCTGGGTGCAGCTGACGGCCGACCAGCAGCCGTTCATGCAAGGCTATCTGCCGATCCTCAGTCTCTGCCAGCAGGTGGTGCTCGGTCTTGCCCCCATGAACGTCGACACCGGCGCCGGCTTCGTGACGCCGCAGAACTACGAGATCGTCTCAGAGCTCGCCAAGCAGGCGCTGCGCTGACCTCCCAGGCCGCCGGCCGGACCCAACCCGGCCGGCGGGACCGCCTGCGGACGAGGCAGGGATAACACACAATTCAAGCGAGGATCGCATGAGCGAACGCATCATCGAACTGCGCGACATCAAGAAATCCTACGGCCAGGTCTATGCCTTGGGCGGCGTCAACCTCAGCGTCGATCGCGGCGAAGTGGTCGGCCTGATCGGCGACAACGGCGCCGGCAAATCGACGCTGATCAAGATCCTGTCCGGCGTGGTCAGGCCGACCAGCGGCGAAATCCTGGTGCGTGGCAAACCGGTCAGCGGATGGAGCGCGGCACGTTCGCGCGACGCCGGCATCGAGACCGTGTTCCAGGACCGGGCTCTGGCCGTGCAGCAGACCATCGTGCGCAACATCTTCATGGGCCGCGAGCTCACCGGCTTCATGGGCTGGCTGAAGGTCAACAAGGAGGTCGCGGAGGCGAGCCGGCTAATGCGCGAGATCGGCTTCACCTCGAAAGTGTTCACGCCGCAGTCGATCGTCGGCCAGCTTTCGGGCGGCGAGCGGCAGGGCGTGGCGATCGCTCGCGCCATCTACAAGCAGGCGGAGCTGATCATCCTCGACGAGCCGACGACGGCGCTGTCGCTGACCGAAACCGCCAAGGTCTTCCACTTCGTGCGCCAGGTGCGGGCGAGCGGCCGCTCGATCCTGTTCATCGGCCACAACATCCACCATGTCTTCGACATCGCCGACCGCTTCGTCGTGCTCGACCGCGGCAAGGTGGCGCTGACGGCCGACCGCAGCGAGGTCAAGTCGGCCGACGACCTGATCAACTTCATGGAAGATGTGGCGCATCCCGGCGGCCTGCCGGGGCTGCACGAGGGCGCGGAGCAGAGAGCGTGATGAGCAAGGCCATGGAACCCGATCTGCAAACGCCTCTCAGGAGAACAAGCGGCCAGGCTGCCAAGGAATGGAGCCATCCGTCGAACCACTGGCTGCGCGGCTTCGTGCTCGACAACCGCGCTTCGCTCGGCACGCTCGCGGTGTTCATCGTCATGATGGCGGTGTTCATGATCGCCAACCCGACCGTGTTCACCACCTGGTATCTCTACAGCTCGGTGCTGACGACGCTTCCGGTGGCGCTGTTCGTGGTGGTGCCGCTGGTCTTCGTCGTCACCTGCGGCGAGATCGACCTGTCGTTCCCGGCAACGATGGGTTTCGCCTCCTGGGTCTTCGCGCTGGTGGTGCAGGCGGGCTACGATCCGTTCCTGGGCATCGCGGCGGCTGTTGTCACCGGTACGCTGCTCGGCTTCCTGGTCGGCTCGCTGGTCGTCTATGGCGGGCTGTCGTCGCTGATCGCCACGCTCGGCATGAATTTCCTGCTGCGCGGCCTGATCCAGATCATCAACGAGGGCAAGTCGACGGCGCTGACCAATCTGGCCGACAGCGCGGCCTACAAGATCTTCTCCAGCCAGATCTGGGGCATTCCCGTGCAGATCTTCTGGGCCATAGCCTTCGTCGTGTTCTCGGCGCTGCTCTTCAACCGACACCGCTTCGGCGCGCAGGTGAAGGTGGTCGGCGACAATCCCGACAGCGCCAAGCAGATGGGCATCGACGTCAAGCTCGTGCGGGTGAAGGTGTTCGTCTTCACCGGCATAGGCGCGGCGATCGCCGGCACCTTCTCGGTGATGATCAACTTCACCTGGTGGCCGACGGCGGGCGACGGCTATCTGCTGCCGGTGCTCGCCTCGGTGTTCGTCGGCGGCACGCCGACCTGGGGCGGCATCGGCACGGTGGTCGGCGGCGCGATCGGCGCGGTCACTGTGTCGTTCATCCAGACCGGCGTTGTGGCGGCGGGCCTCAGCGGCTTCTACGTCCAGTTCTTCAACGGACTGATCATCATCCTGTCGCTGCTCGGCCACAAGTGGAACCAGGCAAGGTACAGGTGAGGGCGGTCACACCGGCGCGACGAACCCGTCCAGCACGCGCTTTTGCCCGGCCTTGTCGAAGTCGATGGTGAGCTTGTTGCCTTCGATGGCCGCTATGTTGCCGTTGCCGAATTTCTGGTGGAAGACGCGGTCGCCGACATTGAAGGCTGACGGCGTGTCTGCGACGGATTTGGCGACCAGCTCGCCCTCGATGGTGCGGCCCTTCACGCTGGTCCGGCCGGCGCCGTAGCCTGAGTCGGTCTCGCCATAGCCGATGCGCTCGACCTGGTGGCCGGAGCGGGTGCCCCAGTTGCGGTCGGTCGCTTCGGTGCGGTTGGCCTGGGCGCGCTGCCAGCCGGGCGTGGCATAGGTGTTGGAAAAACTGCCCTGGTCCTTGGCGCCGACATTGTCGAAGCGCGAGGCGCCGTAAGGGTTCTGCCGGCCTCCACCGCGTCCCGATGCAAAAGCGCCGCCGCCATAGGGATTGCCGTAGCCGCCATAGGAATTGCCGCCCTCGGCGACGTCGATATGGGTTTCCGGCAGCTCGTCGACGAAGCGCGACGGGATGGTCGATTGCCACAACCCGTGGATCTGACGGTTGGAGACGAACCAGATGTGCAGGTTCTTCTTCGCCCGCGTCAGTCCGACATAGGCAAGCCGGCGCTCTTCCTCCAGGCCGGAGCGCCCGCCTTCGTCCAGCGCGCGCTGATGCGGGAACAAGCCTTCCTCCCAGCCGGGCAGGAAAACGGTCTCGAATTCGAGGCCCTTGGCCGAATGCAGCGTCATGATCGAGACCGCATCCTGCTCGGCATTCTGCTCGGCATCCATGACGAGCGCGACATGCTCGAGGAAGGAGCGCAGCGATTCGTACTCCTCCATGGAGCGGATCAGCTCCTTGAGGTTTTCCAGCCGCCCGGGCGCGTCTGCCGAACGGTCGTTCTTCCACATGTCGGTGTAGCCGCTCTCTTCCAAAATGGTCTCGGCGAGCTCGGTGTGCGGCTTCGTTTCCAGCGCTTTCTGCCAGCGCTCGAAATTGGCGGCCACCTCTCGGAGCGCTGCGCGCGGCTTGGGCTTCAGCTCGTCGCTTTCGGCGAGCGTTGCGGCGGCCTCCAGCATCGGCACGCGCATGGCGCGCGCGGTGTCGTGGATCTGGCGGATCGTGGCTTCGCCGAGCCCCCGCTTCGGCACGTTGACAATGCGCTCGAAGGCAAGGTCGTCGCCGCTGTTGGCGACGACGCGGAAGAAGGCCAGCGCGTCGCGGATTTCCAGGCGCTCGTAGAAGCGCGGGCCGCCGATGACGCGATAGTTCAAGCCCAGCGTGATGAAGCGGTCTTCGAAGGCGCGCATCTGGAAGGACGCGCGGACGAGAATCGCCATGTCGTTCAGATTATGTTTCTGCCGCTGGTAAGCCTCGATGGCGTCGCCTATGGCGCGCGCCTCTTCCTCCGAGTCCCAGGCGGCATGGACATGCACCTTGTCGTCATCGGGGTCATTGCGATCGGTGAACAGCGTCTTGCCGAAACGGCCCTCATTGTGGGCGATGAGGTGGGAAGCGGCGCCCAGGATATGCGCGGTGGAGCGATAATTGCGCTCCAGCCGGATGATGGTGGCGCCCGGGAAATCCTTGTCGAAGCGCAGGATGTTGTCGACTTCGGCGCCGCGCCAGCCATAGATCGACTGGTCGTCGTCGCCGACGCAGCAAATGTTGACTTTGTTTTCGCTCACGGCCGCGCGCTCGCTTCGCTCGCTGGCCTCCGCGGGGGCGGCCTGACCGGCCGACGCCCGGTCGGGCTTGCGGCCTTCGGCCGACGGGCTGCGCCCGACATTGGGGCGCTGCGCCAAGAGCCGCAGCCACATGTACTGCGCGGTGTTGGTGTCCTGGTACTCGTCGACTAGTATGTATTTGAACTTGCGGTGGTATTCCTTCAGCACGTCCGGATAGGCGCGGAAGATGCGGATCGGGTGGTAGAGCAGGTCGCCGAAGTCGCAGGAATTCAGCGTCTGCAGCCGTTCCTGATAGGCCTTGTAGAGCTGGCGGCCCTTGCCGTTGCCGAAGCTGCGAGCATCACCTTCCGGAATCTCTTCGGGGCCGAGGCCCTTGTTCTTCCAGTTGTCGAGCATCTGGGCGAAGGTCTTGGCCGGCCAGCGCTTGTCGTCCAGCCCTTCGGCCTGGATCAGCTGCTTGATCAGCCGCACCACGTCGTCGGTGTCGAGGATGGTGAAATCCGACTTCAGCCCGGCCAACTCGGCATGACGACGCAACAGCTTGACGCCGATAGAATGGAAGGTGCCGAGCCAGGGCATGCCCTCGACATTGCCTTCGCCGATCAGGTGGCCGATGCGCTGCTTCATCTCGCGCGCCGCCTTGTTGGTGAAGGTGACGGCGAGGATCTGCGACGGGAAGGCCCTGCCAGTCGCGAGGATGTGGGCGATGCGGGTGGTGAGCACGCGCGTCTTGCCGGTTCCGGCGCCGGCCAGCACCAGGACCGGGCCTTCGGTCGTCTCGACGGCGAGCCGCTGCTCCGGGTTCAGGCCCTTCAGATAATCGGGCGCGCTGTTCTGCCCGCTGCGCGCCGCCATGGCGCGCGCGGCTATGCCGGACGGGCCCGCAGCCGGCCGCGCATTCGGTTCATCGAAAAAAGGCATGTCTTCGGAAAAGCCCGACATCGCCCCCGAATGTAGTGATTCGGGAGCGAAAGACCAGAACTGTCTACGTTTTGTTCTAGTTTCGCGTGTCCCGGACCAACTTGACAGCCGGAGCGGGTAAGGGGAAAGCTGCCGGCAGGGCGGGGCCTGTCGCACCCCGCAAGCTGCTCTATCTTGTTTGACGCAGTTCCGGACGGAAAGACGCTTCACGCTTTTCCTGGAATTGCTTGATGCGCGCAACAGTCGAAGGAGCACCGTCTTGGCTGTCACCATCACCTCCCTCGTCCTCTTCCTCATCGGTCTCATTCTCGGCGGCGGCGGCATCTGGCTCGTCGCGCTGGGCGGCAGTTGGTACTACCTGATCGCCGGCCTGGTCTTCCTGATCACCGCCTGGCTGCTGTTCAGTCGCAGGTCGACCTCGCTCTGGCTCTACGCGCTGTTCGTGCTCGCCACTTTGTGCTGGGCGGTGTGGGAAATCGGCTTCGACTGGTGGCAGCTCGGTCCGCGCGGCGGCGTCATCGTGCTCATCGCCCTGTGGCTTTTGACGCCATGGGCAAGGCGCGGCTTGCGCGGTCCCGACGGACGCGCGCCACTGATCCTGGCGGTGCTCGCCTCGTTGGCGGTCGCCGGTTATTCGATGACCGCCGATCCGCACGATATCGCCGGCACGCTCGGCACCGAAAAGGTGGCGGCGGCGGCCAATCTCGGCGGCGACATGCCGGCCGGCGAGTGGCACTTCTACGGCCGTACGCCGTTCGGCCAGCGCTATTCGCCGCTCGACCAGATCACGCCCGACAATGTCGCCAAGTTGCAGCCGGCCTGGACCTACCGCACCGGCGACGTGAAGGGCCCCGACGATATCGGCGAAACGACCTATCAGGTGACGCCGCTGAAGGTCGGCGACGCGCTCTTCATCTGCACGCCACACAACTTCGCCATCGCCATCGATGCCGCGAGCGGCAAGGAAAAGTGGCGCTACGATCCCAAGATCAAGCTCGACAACAACCGCCAGCACCAGACCTGCCGCGGCGTCTCCTACTATGCCGATGCCAAGATCGCCGCCGGCCAGCCCTGCGCGCAGCGGGTCTACCTGCCGACGTCGGACGCTCGCCTGATCGCACTCGACGTCGCCAATGGGCAGGTGTGTCCGTCCTTCGCCGAGGGCGGCACGCTGAACCTGATGGCCAATATGCCTTATCCGAAATCGGGCTATTACTATTCGACCTCGGCGCCGCTGATCGTCGCCGGCAAGATCATCGTCGGCGGCGCGGTCAACGACAATTACTCGACCGAGGAGCCGTCGGGCGTCATCCGTGCCTTCGACGTCGACACCGGCGCGCTGCTGTGGAACTGGGATTCCGGCAATCCGGATGTGACGACGCCGCTGCCCGCCGGGCAGACCTACACCCACAACTCGCCCAACATGTGGTCGACCGCCAGCGCCGACGAGAAGCTCGGGCTGCTTTACGTGCCGCTCGGCAACCAGACGCCGGACCAGCTCGGCATGGGCCGCAGCGCCAGTGTCGAGAAGTTGTCCTCCTCGATTACCGCGCTCGATCTCAACACCGGGCAATTGCGGTGGGTGCGGCAGACCGTGCATCACGATCTGTGGGACATGGACGTGCCGGCGCAGCCGTCGCTGGTCGATATCACGACGGCAAACGGCATCGTGCCGGCGCTGGTCGAGCCGACCAAGCAGGGCGACCTCTACGTCCTCGACCGGCGCACGGGCGAGCCGATCATTCCGGTCAAGGACGTGCCGGCGCCCGGCGGCGCGATCGAGGGCGTTCATGCCTCGCCGACACAGCCGGCCTCCGACCTTTCCTTCAATCCGAAGCCGCTGACCGGGGCCGACATGTGGGGCATCACCCTATTCGATCAGCTGGCCTGCCGGATCGAGTTGAAGAAATTGCGCTATGAGGGGCGCTACACGCCGCCCTCGCTGCAGGGCTCGCTGATCTATCCCGGCAATTTCGGCGTCTTCAACTGGGGCGGCGTCGCGGTCGATCCGGTGCGGCAGGTGATGTTCGGCATGCCGACTTACCTGGCGTTCACGTCCAAGCTCATCCCGCGCGCGGACGTGCCGCCGCCGGGCGATACCAAGGGCAGCGAGCAGGGGCTGAACCGCAACGAGGGCGCGCCTTACGCGGTGGTGATGGGGCCGTTCCTGTCGCCGCTCGGCATCCCCTGCCAGGCGCCGCCCTGGGGCTATGTCGCCGGCGTCGACCTGAAGACCGGAAACATCGCCTACCAGCACCGCAACGGCACCGTCTATGACATGACGCCGCTGCCGTTGCCGCTCAAGGTCGGCGTTCCTGGCATCGGCGGACCGATGATCACGGCGGGCGGAGTCGCTTTCCTGGGCGCGGCGGTCGACGACTATCTGCGCGCCTACGACCTCACCACCGGCAGGCAGCTCTGGCAGGCGAGGCTGCCGGCGGGCGGGCAGGCGACGCCGATGACCTACACGGTGGCCGACGGCCGCCAGTTCGTCGTCATCGTCGCCGGCGGCCACGGCTCGGTCGGCACCAAGCCGGGTGACTATGTGATGGCCTACACGCTGCCCAAGTGAGGGGACGCGTCGGGCTTCAAAGCCCGAGATGGCCCCGCAGGCTGGGCACCTGGTCCAGCACCTGGTTGGTGAGATCGGGGCCGGCGGCGGCTTCGGCCTGCTTGATCAAGGTCTCGCCGGCCTGTTGGATCTGCGCCATGTCGAGGCCGGACGCTTTAAGCGCCGCGATGCCGTTTGATCAGCGCGCCGGCCTTTTCGCCGAGCACGCCGCCAAGCGCGCCCTGCAGCGACGACAGGAGGCCGCCACCCGAATTGGCCGCCGCGCCGGCGGCCATCACGTCATATTTCTGGGCTAGCGCGTCGGCGCCGGGGATCTGGGCGAAGAAAGATGAAACGCTGGTGCCTTCCGCCTCGTGCTCGAGCACGGAGAAGATGGTGCCGACGACCTTCTCGGTGGTCGGCTCATCGAGGCCGGCCTTCGAGGAAACGGTGTTGATGATGTCCTGGACGTTCATGGCATTCCCCTTTCGTCATTCGTATCGGCAAGGCGGCTCTGGCAACTTCGCCTCCTAATGTGACAGCACCATCAAGCCTTTCGGAAATGACCAAAATGTGATGAATTAAGCTGGCTCCCCGGCGCACCGCTCCGCCAGGAATCCCTCGCAGGATCGTCACCCCGGCGTGACTGGACCCTGCAGCTCTCGACCCTATCTTGCGGATCACCCGCCTGAAGCGCGCCATGTCGAAAATGGATTCCCGTGTCGCGCTTTGGGTTGTTGCTGATGCATGTCGTTGTCCCAAAACCGCTGCGCATTTTTGGGCGACATGCACTTCGTTGAGGACAGCCATGACAGAACCCGTTGCCAAGCCCGTCATCACTCAGGCGATGATCGACGCCTATGACGAATACACGCATCTGACGCTCGACCGGCGCCGCTTCATGGAGCAGCTGACGAGGCTGGCGGGCTCGGGCGCCGCGGCAGCGGCGATCGCGCCGATGCTCGCTGCCAATTACGCCCAGGCGGCGATCGTCGCCGAGGACGACAGCCGCGTTAAGGGCGAGGACATCACCTATCAGGGCTCGAGCGGCGAGATGAAAGCCCATCTGGTCAAGCCGGCCGACCAGTCGGGCAAGCTCGGCACGGTCATCGTCATCCATGAGAACCGGGGCCTCAATCCGCATATCCGCGATGTCGCCCGACGCGTGGCGTTGGAAGATTTCGTGGCGTTGGCGCCGGATTTCCTGTCGCCGCTTGGCGGCACGCCGTCCGACGAGGATAAGGCGCGCGACATGTTCGCCAAGCTCGACCCCGCCCAGGTCGCGGCAGACGGCGTGGCGACGGTCGCTTATCTCAAGAGCCTCAAGGACGGCAACGGCAAGGTCGGGGCGGTCGGCTTCTGCTGGGGCGGCGGCGCGGTGAACCAGCTTGCCGTCCATGCGCTCGATCTCAGCGCCGGCGTCGCCTATTATGGCATGCAGCCCAAGGCCGAGTATGCCGCGAAGATCAAGGCGCCGCTGCTCCTTCACTATGCCGGTCTCGACAGCCGGACCAATGCCGGCATCGATGCCTACAGCAAAGCGCTCGACGCCGCGCATGTCGAATACAAGGTCTATGTCTATGAGGGCGCCAACCACGCCTTCAACAACGACACCTCGGCCGCGCGCTACGACAAGAAAGCCGCCGATCTCGCCTGGGGCCGGACAGTGGCGTTTCTGAAGGAGAAGCTGGCCTGACGCTTCGCGCGTCAGGCAACCGCCGGCGCCCAAACCGCTGCAAAGTCGGGCGACAGCGTGAAGCCAGCGGGCGGCGCCGACGCCGGAGGCGGGCGGCGCATGCCTTCGTGCAGATAGCGCAGGGCCGACATCAGCCCGTTCATGGTATAGGGCTTCGATATGACGCCAACCGCGCCGGCGAAGTTCTCAGGAATGCGTCTCGGATTCGCGGTCATGAACACGACCATCGGCTGATCCGACTGACTTACGTGCTCGGCAACCTTGACTCCTGTCGGGCCGTCCGACAGATGAATGTCCACGAACGCGATGTCGGCGCGTTCGGTATCGACCATGGCCTTTGCTTCATCCGACGACATGGCCCAGCCGACGACCCGGTGGCCCGCCTCCTCGATCAGGCTCTCCAATTCCATGGCAAGCAGGGCCTCGTCTTCGACGATGAGCACTTTCAACGGCTGGCTCACGAGATGTCCCTTTTCTGCGCTTCGTTCGGCATTTTGATAAAAACTCGCGTGCCCGGACTTGCGTTCCGCCACTCGACATCGGCACGAAGCTGGCGCCCGAGTTGCCGGATAAGGCGCATACCGAAGGAACCGTCACCGGCGTTCCCGTCCATGCCGACGCCGTCGTCGGAAACTTCAATGATGAGGTGCCCGTCCGGTTGGCTCATCTTGACGCCGATGCTGCCGGGCGTCGTCTCGTCCTTGAAGGCATGCTTCAACGCATTGGTGACAAGCTCGTTCACAATCAGCGCCACCGGCGTTGCCTTGTCGGCAGGAACGACGATCGGCTCCAGGTCCAGTTTCGAACTGATCTGCGATCTGCCGGATGCTGCAAGCAGATCCGAGACAAGGTCCCTGGCGAAGTCGGAGACATCGAACCTGCTTACATCCTTCGACTGGTAGAGTCGGCGATGTACGGTGCTCAGCGCTTCTATGCGTTCCAGCATCGTCGCGAGGGTGTCCTTGACGGCCTCATCCTTGATCATGCGGCGCTGCATCAGGATGAGGGACGAGATCATCTGAAGATTATTCTTCACCCGGTGGTCGACCTCATGGAGCAGCGCGGTCTGCGTTTCGAGCGCAGCTTCGAGCTCTCTGGTCCGCTCCTTTACCGCCTCTTCGAAGCGCTGCTTGTCGGCTACGATGCGCTGCTCGGAGTGCTTGCGGTCGGAGACATCGAGTTGCGAGGCGAAGAAAAACAAAAGCTCACCTTTGTCGTTGTAGACGGGGCTGATGTAGAGCGCATTCCAGAAGGTGGAACCGTCCTTGCGATAGTTCAAAATGTCGATGCTGATGTCGTTGCCCACGGCCACCGCCGTGCGAAGTTCCGCGATGGCAGCCGGATCTGTCTCCGGTCCTTGCAGGAAGCGGCAGTTCCTGCCCATGACCTCTTCGCGTGCATAGCCCGTCAGCCGAAGGAACGAATCGTTGACGAAGACGATCGGGTTGTCCGGTTTGCGCGGGTCGGTGATAAGCATCGACATACGCGTTGCCCGAATGGCCGCCGCGAATGGGTCGCCTTTGCCATGCTCGACATGAAGACTGTCAGTCATGTGCCAGGCGTCTGGTGCTTCCCTTGTGTGTTTCCCGTCCATTGATAACTCCAAGCCTTGACCGCCGCGACAACGGCGCAGACTTGGAATTGGTTCAATCGCAGGTTTGTTGACGCAGACAGGAAAAGTGAAGGAACAAAACCGGAGTTCTTCTAAGTTCCTGCGTGGAAATCACTTTGAGATCTACACGGCTCTGGGCCGATGCATGGCGACGCCGGCGATCACCATTGCGATACCTACACAGTCGATGACGCTCGGCACCTGGCGGAGCACGATGACGCCGATCAATGTTGCCGTGAGCGGCAGGAGCGACAGCATCAGCGCGAAGCTCGCGCGCGGCAGCCTCGCCATGGCGAGCTGGTCGCAGACATAGGGGATGACCGAGGAGCAGACGCCGACGCCGATCGCCGCGACAAGCAGTTGCGGCGACGAGAAGGCGGGCAGCGCCTCGCGGAAGCCGATGGGCAACACGACGAGGAACGCGATCGCCATGGCGGCGCCGAGGCCGGCAATGGCGAGGCCTGCCTGGGCGACGCGATGGCCGATCACGATATAGCCGACGAACAGAGCGCCGTTGAGAGAGGCCCAGAACAGGCCGAGTGGATCGCTCGACCATTTCACGTCGATAAGCAGCAAGGTGCCGATGACCGCGACAGCCAGCGCGGCAAAATTGCGCCGGCTGCGCAGGCCGACCAGCGCGACCCCGATCGTGCCGACGAATTCGATCGCCGCCACCAGCGAGATCGGCAGGCGGTCGAGCGCCAGATAGAACGAGCAGTTCATCACCGCCAGACAGGCGCCGAAGGCCAGCAAAAGCAGTCGCTGAGCGCGGTCGGCGCGCGCAAAGACGCGCCAGGGCCTGGTCAATGGGGCGAAGATGAGAGCGGCGGTGGCGATGCGCAGCCAGGCCATGCCGAGCACGCCGACCTGGTCGAAAAGCAGCACCGCGAAAGCCGGTCCGAGATAGTGGAACACGGCGCTGATGCAGAACCAGACATGCGGCGGCAGCGCATTGGCCAATCCCCCGAGGGCAAGGAGGGGGCGCGGGGCGTCGGTTCTGCCGGCGGCCCGGTTTGCAGCTGGAGTTTGCGTTTGGCTGGTCATGGGCGCATTATCGCAGGCGAAATGCATAACTAATATGTGCGATCGGCGCGCCTTTTGTCATTCTGGATTCCAATGGAAGGCAAAAATATTGAAAAACCTTCGAAATGAAGATGCCGACCTGGACGCCGTGGACCTGAAGATCCTGCGGCTCCTGGAAAAGGACGCGCGCATCAGCACGGCGGAACTGGCGCGCGCGGTCGGGCTGTCGGCGCCGAGCGTGGCGGAGCGCCTCCGCAAGCTGCAGGAGAACGGTGTGATCGAGGCCTATACGGTCAGGATCAACCCGTCCGCGCTCGGCATGAAGCTGTCGGCATGGCTGAGAATCAGGCCGGTGCCGGGACAGCTTTCCGTCGTGGCAGATATCATTCGCGAGCTACCGGAGATCGCGCAATGCGACCGGGTCACCGGCGAGGATTGCTTCATCGCGCTCGCCCATGTCGGCTCGGTGAGCGAGCTCGAGCGGGTGATCGACCGGATCATTCCCTATGCGATGACCAACACGGCCATCATCCAATCGTCACCGGTCGAGCCGCGCTCGCCGCTGGGCGGGTTCAGGCAAAAGTGACGGGGCAGGATGACGGGCGGAGGGGACGAATCAGGCGTGGCCGCGCCGCATGCGCGCCTGGGTCAGAATCGCGCGCCAGCGGATCATGTCGAACGGGATGGGTTCATTGTTGTTGGCGATGTGGAAGATCTCGTTGTCGACGTTCTTCAGCGATCGCCAGAAATCATAGTCGGTGATGCGTGGATCGGCCGCCAAGCGCTCCACCTCGACCTTGATATCGGTTTTCATGCACTGTCCTCGCACCGCATTCCGCCAGCCGCCCGCGCGCAAACCCGGTACGGCGGTTTTCAAACGCGTCACTGAGTCGTTCAACGGACTCAAGCGACTTGTTCACGTTAAAACCTTGGTAAGGTTAACGCGGGCGCGGGGGTTTTCAAGCGCTCTTGCGCTTGATGCCGATCGAGCGCCCGGCGCGCTCGGGCATCGGCAGCGCCGCATGGGCGGCGCGCATGGCTTCGACCTTCGCCATCACGTCGGCCGGGAAGGGGGCGACCCGCGGCCCGGCCATGTCGACATGCAGCGCAAGCTGCTCGGAGGTCGCGGCCAACCAGCCGTCGACATGGCGGATTTCCTGATAGGCCCTGAGCCGCTTCTCATCGTGGTCGATAAGCTGGAACGAGACCTTCACCTTGTGGTCGAGGTGCAGTTCCTGGACATAGCAGACATGGACTTCCGCCGTGTAGATGGTGAGGCGGCGATCCCTTGCGTAGTTCGGCCCCATGCCCATCATCTCGAAGGCGACATCCGAACAGCGGTCGAACAGCACGTTGTAATAGGCCATGTTGAGATGGCCGTTATAGTCGATCCAGTCCTTCTCGATGTCCATCGGGTCGGAAATGAAGGGGGCGGGGATGGTCATCTGATTTTCCTTGATCGTCGCTGGACAGGGCGTGGCGGGTGAGGTTCTCTTTGTTCCGGCGCAATTCCGGACGGAAAACCGCTTCACACTTTTCCTGGAATTGCTTTAGGCATCATCCATAGCTGCATATCAAGAGTGGCCGCTGGTCCATTCGCGGAGGAATTCATGGCTTTGAGCGACCTCAATCCCGTCGAACGCAACGAGGAAGGCATCGCCGCGGTGCTCGGCATCCTCAAGCAGCGCTTCGGCGAGCGCTTCCAGACCGGCGAGGCGATACGCGGCCAGCACGCGCACACCACCACTTATATCCCGACCCAGGCGCCGGACGGCGTCGCCTTCGTCGAAACGACCGAGGACGTGCAGGAGATCGTGCGCGCCTGCGCTGCCCACCGCGTGCCGGTGATCGCCTTCGGCGTCGGCTCCTCGCTCGAGGGCCACACCAATGCGCCGGGCGGCGGCATTTCGATCGACACCTCGCGCATGAACCGGATCCTCGCCGTCAATCCGCAGGACCTCGACTGCACGATCGAGCCCGGCGTGACGCGCGAGGACCTCAACAGGTATCTGCGCGACACCGGCCTGTTCTTTCCGATCGATCCTGGCGCCAATGCCTCGCTGGGCGGCATGGCGGCGACCAGGGCCTCGGGCACCAACGCGGTGCGCTACGGCACGATGCGGGAAAATGTGCTGTCGCTCACCGCTGTCATGGCCGACGGCGAGACAGTGACGACCGGCAAGCGGGCGAAGAAAAGCTCGGCCGGCTACGACCTGACCCGGCTCTTGGTCGGCTCGGAAGGCACGCTCGGCATCATCACCTCGCTGACGCTCCGGCTTCAGGGCATTCCGCAGGCGATCTCCGGCGGCGTGTGCCCCTTTCCGAGCTTGGAGGCGGCGTGCAACACGGTGATCGCGACCATCCAAATGGGCATTCCAGTGGCGCGCATCGAGCTGGTCAACGCGCTGCAGATGCGGGCGATGAAGAATTATTCCAAGCTCGACTATCCGGAGAGTCCGTGCCTCTTCGTCGAGTTCCACGGCAGCGATGCGGGCGTGGCCGAACAGGCCGAGACGTTCGGCATGATCGCGAAGGAGAATGGCGGCGGGCCGTTCCTGTGGACCAGCGTCGCGGAAGAGCGGACCAAGCTCTGGAAGGCGCGGCACGACGCCTATTGGTCGTCGCTGACGCTGCGCCCCGGCGCCAAGGGCCTGTCGACCGATGTCTGCGTGCCGATCTCGCGGCTTGCCGAATGCGTCACCGAAACCGAAGCCGACATCGCCGAGATGGGACTGATCGCGCCGATCGTCGGCCATGCCGGCGACGGCAATTTCCACGTGCTGGTGCTGATGGATGTCGACAACCCGGCCGAGATCGCGCTTGCCGAACAATTCGTCGCCAGGCTCAACATGCGCGCGATCGCCATGGAAGGAACCTGCACCGGCGAGCACGGCATCGGCCAGGGCAAGGTCGGTTTCCTCCGCCACGAGCTCGGCCATGGCGTCGACGTCATGCGCACGATCAAGCAGGCGCTCGACCCGCTCAACATCATGAATCCCGGCAAGATTCTGCCGGCGGCGGGGTAACGCGCCGCCCCGGTCTATTCCGCCGCGCCTTCGACCAGCTTCTGCAGCATGGGCCGCGTCGGCGCGAAAAAGGTCGTGCCGGTGTGCGGGGTGGAGAAGTCGAGCAGCCGGTCATAGGCGCCGGGCGGCTCGCCGACATACATGCGCTGCAGCATCTTTTCGATCACCCACAGATAGCGCGTGTAGCCGATGAAATAGGTGCCGAACTCGTTCTGCCCGGGACGACCGAACGGCATGTTGTCGCGCAAAATATCGTATTCATTGCCGGCGTCGTCCTCGATCGTGGCCAGAGACTTGTGCGACTTGCGCGGCTTGTCGTCGTCATCGATCTCGATGTTGTCGATCTTGGTGCGGCCGATGATCTCTTCCTGAACGTGGGTCGGCGTTTCTTTCCAGGCCGCCATGTTGTGCAGGTATTTCTGCACGACGACGTAGCTGCCGCCGGCAAAGTCGCCGTCCTCGTCGCCGACCAAGGCGGAGGCCGGCAGGTCGAGGCCGGTCGGATTCGCGGTGCCGTCGACGAAGCCGAGCAGGTCGCGGGCGTCGAAATAGCGAAAGCCTGAGACCTCGTCGACGACGGTCACGCTGCCGCCAAGGGCGTCCAGCAGGATGCGCTCGAATTCGAAGCACATGTCGGGCCGCTCTGCACGGATGTGGAACAGGAGATCGCCCCGCGTCGAGGGCGCCGAATGCGCCGCGCCCTCGATCGGCGCGAAGGGTTTCAGCTCGCGCGGCCGCCGGTTGGGCGACAAACGGTTCCAGAGCCCGACGCCGACGCCGGCGATGCAGGACAGCCGGCCCGACAGGTCGCGGAAGCCGACATTCTTGACCAGATCGTCGAGCTCGCTGAGCACCGAGGCGGCGGTCGAAAGCGCGGCCTGGTCGCTGCCGACCGTGACGACGAGGAAAATCGCGGCTGTCGACAGCGGAGCGTCGACGCTCTGCGCGTCGATGGGCACTCTATCCCAGTTCTTGCCTGACATCGGGGACGCTCCGTGTTGGGTATGGCGGCCAGGGACGTGGCCGGATGGGCAGGGATTCGCAAAAGAGATATCCCGACGACGAGCGGTCGCGCAACTGGAGACATTGGCGGCTGCCGCACGTTGAATTGCCTCTTTATGGACACGCGGATGCAGGTAGAGTGCGGCTGACTTCAACCTGGGAAACAGATGCTCGCCCGCCTGTTCGTGATCTTCGGTGGCCTGTTCGTGCTGGTGCTGTGCGCGGCGCTGGTGGTGCCGTATTTCATCGACTGGACGGGCTATCGGGGCGATTTCGAGCGCGAGGCCAGCGCCATACTCGGCCGCAAGGTGACGGTGAAGGGCGATGCGACGGCACGGCTGTTGCCGTTTCCCTCGGTGACCTTCTCGAATGTCGAGGTGGCCGGCGGCCCTGAAGGCCAGCCGGCGATGACGGTCGAGACCTTCTCCATGGATGCGGAGCTTGCCCCCTTCCTGCGCGGCGAGGTGCTGATCTTCGACATGCGGCTGGTGCACCCCAGGGCTATCATTAATGTCGCCGGCGACGGCACCGTCGATTGGGCGATCCGGCCTTCGACGCCGTTCGATCCGGGTCAGATCGCCATCGAGAAGCTGACGGTGACCGAGGGACAGATCGAGTTGCGCCATGCCGCCGGCGGACGCAGCCATCTGGTCTCCGAGATCAACTCGACGATTTCGGCCAAGGCGCTCACCGGTCCATGGCGCATGGACGGAACGCTGCGCTTCGACGGCCTGCGCGCGGACGTCTCGGCCTCGACCGGCAAGGTCGAGGCCGACGGCCAGATGCGGCTCAGGCTCAAAGCCGATCCCGGTGCCTATCCGCTGATCATCGAGACCGACGGCAATGCCGGCATCGTCAAGGGCGCCGCGGTCTATTCCGGCCAGTTCAAGATATCGGGCGCGGACAAGAACTCGGCCGAGCTGCGTGGCAATGACGGCCAGCCGGTCAAGATCAGCACCGGCAAGCCCGACCCGGGCTTTCGGCTGAACGGCAAGTTCGCGCTCGACCACCAGAAGCTCAATGTCGACGAGTTCCGCTTCGAGACCGGGCCGCTCGACAATCCCTATACCGCCGACGGCAAAGCCTCCGTCGATCTCGGCCTGAAGCCGCATTTCGCCGTGGAGGCCAGCGGCGCGCAGGTTCAGTTCGACGAGGCCGTCGGCGGAGCCGCCGGTTCGGGTTTCACACTCGATCAGCGCATCGCGGCTTTCGAGCAGACGCTGCAGCACATGCCGAAGCCGACGATACCGGGCACGCTCGAGGTGCGGTTGCCGGCGGTGGTGGCGGGCGACACGACGGTGCGCGACGTGCGGCTGTCGGCCGAGCCGGTCGAAGGGGGCTGGTCGGTCAAGTCGCTTGCCGCGACGCTGCCTGGCCGCACGACGCTCGAAGCAGACGGCATGCTGAGCGTCGAGGACCATTTCGGCTTCACCGGCTCGTTGCTGCTCGCCGTCGGGCAGCCTTCCGGCTTTGCCGCCTGGCTGTCGAAGGATGTCGACGAGGCGATCCGCCGGCTGCCCGCTGCAGGCTTCAAGGCCAAGGTCGACCTCAGCGAGAACCGGCAGTCCTTCAGCGACCTCGAGCTCATCCTGGGCAAGGCGAAATTTTCCGGCAGCATCGATTCCACCCAGCCGGATGGCGCCAGGCCTTCCGTGCTGATGCAACTGACGGGCGGCGAGATGGATCTGGACGGGCTCGCGGCCTTCGCTTCGATCTTCATCAGCGACAAGGGCGCTAACCGCTTTTCGGACCGCGATCTCGATTTCCAGATCAAGGCAGGTCCGGTCAGCGCCCTAGGCCTCAGCGCCGATACGGTCGATACCGCGCTGCGGCTGCGCGAGGGCCTGCTCGAGATCGACCGGCTGTCGATCGGCGGCCTGGCCGGCGCCTCGATCAGCGCCACGGGCCGGGTCAAGGATTTTCCGCAAAGCCCGACCGGCAAGCTCAACGCCTCCATCGTTGCTGTGGACCTCAAGCCGCTGATCGATGTCGCGGCCGAGCATTATCCCGACAATGCCGTGCTCAAAGGCCTGGCAAGCCGCGCGGCGGCCTATCCCGAACTGTTCCAAGATGCGCGCATCGATCTCCTGACCAGCGCCGCCGACAATGGCGACGGCACCACGGGCCTGGCGCTCTCGGCCCAGGGCAATGCCGGCGGCTCGGCCTTCTCAGCTTCGCTTTCCGGCAAGGGAAGCGCAGACAAGCTCACCGAGGCGCCGGTGTCGATCACCTTCAACGCCCGCAACGACAATGCCACGACGCTGCTGGCGCTTTACGGCCTGCCGGCGCTGCCGCTCGGCATGCTCGGCCACGCCAACACCGACGTCTCGGCGAAGGGCTCGGTCGCCGGCGGTCTCGCGACCAGCTTCAATCTGACCGCCGACGACTTCAGGGCGAGCTTCGACGGAACGGTCGCCGATACGGCGCAAGGCCCTACAGCCAAGGGCAAGGTCAATCTTGAAGCCGCCGATATCGAGCCGTGGCTGATGACCACAGGGGTAGGCCTGCCCGGCATGGGAATGGGCACGTCGACGTCGCTGGCGGCCGATGCCGATTTCGGCAACGGGCTCCTGGTGCTGAGCGGCCTCACCGGCTCAATCAACAAGGCGGCGGTGTCCGGCGACATCAACATCGACGCCAAGGATGGGCTGCCGCATCTTGCCGGGGCGCTGGCGCTTGACGAGCTCGACCTCGATCCACTGGCGGTCTCGCTGTTCGGCGACCAGTCCTTCGCGTCCGCCAAGGGCGGATGGCCGACGACGCCGTTCAGCCAGAAGTCGACCCTGCCGTTCAACGCCGACCTCGATCTCGACACATCGGCGCTGGCCGTCGGGCCCTTCGCGACTGCGCATGACGCCGCCTTCTCGCTGAAGCTCGATCGCGAAGGCATCCACGTCTCCGATCTCAAGGCGAAGCTCTATGGCGGCGATCTGACCGGCCTGTTCGACCTGAAGAACACGGAAGGCACCGGCCTGTTCTCCGGCCAGATGCGACTGGCCGGCGGCGATCTTTCCGCGGTCCTGCCGGGCGCCGGTATCGGCGGCAGCGGTGATCTTTCGGCGGCGCTGTCGACCAGCGGCAAATCGGTCGACGCCATGATCGCCGCTCTGTCCGGATCCGGCACCGCAGCCCTGAAGGGCTTGAAGGTGGGCGGCATCAATCCGGACGGCTTTGCCGCCATCATCGCCAAGGCCGATGCGATCGGGCGCGACATCGACACGGCCAAGACGGCTGAGTTCGCGCCGCAGATCGCCGGGGAGGGCAGCTTCGCCGCCGGCGACACGGACGTGGCCTTCACCGTCGCCAACGGGACGCTGCGGGCGCCGCCGATCAGCCTCGACAGTCCCGGCGCGAGCTTGTCCGCCGATGTGACCGCCGATCTCAACACCAGCACCGTCACCGCAAAGGGGACATTGACCTATCGTCCCGGCGACGAGGCGCTGGTCGGCTCGGAGCCTGCCGTCAATTTCAGCCTGGCCGGCCCGGTCGGGGGCGCTGCGCCCCAATTCGACAGCGGTCCGCTGGCGCAATTCCTGACGCAGCGCGCGCTGGAGAAGGAGCAGCAGCGGGTCGAGGCGATGCAAGCGGCGCTGCTCGAGAAGCAGCGGCTGCGACGCGAGGCGCGCTATTTCGCGGCGCTGCAGACGGAGCGCGACAAGGCGGCCGAGGAGTTGCGCCGGCAAGAGGAAGAAGCGCGGCAGAAAGCCGAGGCGGAGGCCAGGGCGAAAGCCGAAGCAGAAGCGCAGGCACAGGCGGAAGCCGAGGCAAAAGCCAAGGCCGACGAAGAGGCGAAGGCGAAGGCGGAAGCCGACGCCAAGGCGCAGGCCGAAGCGGACGCCAAGGCGAAGGCTGATCAACAGGCGAAGGCCGAGGCCGAGCAGCGGGCTGCGGACGAGGCGGCCAAGGCGCAGGCCGAGGCCGATCGCAAGAAGGCGGAGCAGGCGAAGCTGGAAGCAGCACGCAAGGCGGCTCAGCAGGCGCCAAAGGCGGACCAGTCACTCCCCGGCGTCAATGACGGTTCGAGTCCGCCGCCGGCCAAGCCGAAGGCCAATCCGTTCACGATCGACAATCTGCTGAAGTCGCTCGACGGCGGTTGAGCTTTCGCGCGGCGGAGCTGGTCCCCAGCACAGGGATTTGACCGGTCGGCTCTGCAAAGCGCGTCGCAATCTTTCAGATTCGCTCCATGCGCTTTAGGTTTTTGATTTTGCGCATGTCTTTATCCCGAAACCGGGTCCCACTTTCGGGAGACATGCTTTAACGTTGGCAGGGGGCAAGCGTTGGAGATCGGCCGAAACGCCCATCGCGATCGTTGTTGGGCGGCCTCAAGCAATCCCCGGCGATCCGGTTTAAAAGCAACCCTCAGGATCCAGCGCCGCCGCGTTTCGCCCAGGCCAGCACATAGAGCCTCAGCGCGGACGACAGGTTCGCGTCGCGGGTGCGCGTCTCATCGATCTCGGCGACCAGGGCCGCGAGCGACAGCGAACGCTGCGCGGCGATGGCGACGAGGTCGTCGTAGAAGGGTTGCTCCAGGGAAAAGCTGGTGCGGTGACCACGGATCGTTACCGAACGTTTTTCGACCGCGGCCATTGCTTTGACTCAGCGCTTGCCGGGGTCGTCGGGCTTTTCCCGGCGATGGCCGGCCATGAATGTCTCGGCCTTCTCCGATGTCAGCCGGTCGCGCTCGCGCTCCGCCTTCGAGCGGCCGTGCAACGCCCGGTTCTCGCTCGCCTGGCGTTCTTTCTCGCTGCGCGCTTTCTGCTTGCGGGCCTGGCGGAGATTGATGACCTCGCCCATGGCGCCGGACTACTTCTTGCGGAAGGCGTCGAGCGAGACGACGTCGGCGCCTTTGCCGCCGGTCTCGGCGACCGCCGGCTTCTTTTCGCTCTCGGCGGCCTTCTTCTTGGTTTCCGGCTTCTTCTCGGGAACGACGGCGATCGGTTCAGGCGCCGGAGCGGCGGCCTCGTCTTCCACGCTCTCCGTCTTGACGTCGAATTCGAGCTCGAAATTGACCGACGGATCGTAGAAGCCGCGAACCGCGGAGAAGGGGATCTCGAGCTTTTCTGGAACGTCGGAGAAGGAAAGTCCGACCTCGAAGCCGGCATCCGTCACCTTGAGGTCCCAATACTGGAACTGGATGACGATGGTCATCTGCTCCGGATAGCGCTCGCGCAACCGCGACGAGATGCGCACCCCCGGCGCGCCGGTCAGGAAGGTGATGAAGAAATGATGATTGCCCGGAAGGCCGGTGCGCGCGACCTCGGCCAGGACCTTGCGCATGACGCCGCGCAGTGCCTCCTGGGCCAGAATGTCGTAGCGGATGTGGTCGTCGGCCATGTGATGGTCGGGTTCCGTTGAATCGTCCGCATAGCTGTAATCAAGCTTGAGCGCGGCGTAAACCGCATATAGGCGCAAAGCGGTGAGGCCAAGAGGGGCGCCAGCGATTTGATCGCTCAGGCGTGAACGAGTGTGGCCTGTTTGCCGGCTGGCGACTTCTTTCTGACGAAGGCGCTGAGGAAGGTCTGCACGCCGTTGGTGGCGGAGCGCAGCACCTCTTCCTCGGTTGGCACGCCGCCTAGCATGAACGTGATCTGAAGCTCGGCGTTGACGAGGGCAAGGAACTGGCGCGCCGCGACGTCCGGATCGCCGATCGAGAGATGCCCGGCAAAGGCAAGCCGGGCGAAACGGGCGGCGAGCGCCGACCATGTGCGGCCCGGGCCCTGCTCGCGCCATTCCGCAAACAGTTCCGGATAACGCTCGCCTTCGGCCTGGATCAGCTTGCGCAGGAAACGGCCATCGCGGTTGCAGATGCAATTGCGGTTCATGCGCACCGCGAAGGCGATCAGGTCGGCCTCGAGGTCGGTGGGCTGGTCGGGGAAGCTGGCGATGGTGCTGAAGATGCCGGCATTGCAGCGCTCTGTCAGATCGCGCACGACGGCGACAAAGAGGTTTTCCTTGTCGCCATGATGGTTGTAGACGGTCTGCCGCGATACGCCGGCCTCGGCCGCGATCAGGTCGATATTGGCGCCGGCATAGCCTTCGCGGCAGAAGACGGAAGCGGCTGCATCCACCACCGACACGCGCTTGGCCTCATGGCTGCGTGGCGGGAAAGTGTCAGGAGAAACGCCGTGCCTCATGGAAATCCATATAGCGGTGATTGACGAATTGGACAAGCCTGTCTAAATTTGTGGACACAACGAAGGGAAATCCCGCTGAAGAGACGAATATGTTCGCCTGATAAGGCGAATGAATTCACTCTCATTGTAGGATTCCCCGCGGGATGGAACGTCCTGGGTTCAGACGCCGGTATTGAGCGGCGGCAACCAGATCCGAAAAGAGCCTTTATCATGAGTCCCAAATTCCTCCGCATCGCGGTCGTGCTCGGCTTGTTGTCCGCGATCGGCCCGTTCGCGATCGATATGTATCTCCCCGCGCTGCCTTCGATCGGCCAGGACCTGCATGCCGGCACCGCCGCCGTGCAGATGAGCCTTCTGATCTTCTTCCTGTCGATGGGTTTCGGGCAGATCGTCGTCGGGCCGATCTCCGACATGGTCGGCCGCAAGGCGCCGCTTTATGCCGGCCTCGCGCTGTTCATGGTCGGCGGCGTCGGCTCGGCCATGGCGCCGAATATCGAGTGGCTGATCGCCTTCCGCTTCCTGCAGGGCCTCGGCGCCAGCGCCGGCATGGCGGTGCCGCGCGCCATCGTGCGCGACCTGCACACAGGCAATGAGGCCGCCAAGCTGATGTCGCTTCTGATGCTGGTCTTCTCGGTGTCGCCGATCCTGGCGCCGCTGACCGGCAGCCAGATCATCGAGAGTTTTGGTTGGCGTGCCGTGTTCTGGACCGTCACGGGCGCGGCTGCCTTGGCCACCATCCTGATTGCCACCTCGCTCAAGGAGACGCGGGCGGTTGAAGAGCGGGCCGGCTCGTCCTTCGGCACGGCGCTCGCCGGCTACCGCTACCTGATGGGCGACCGCAATTTCCTGGGCCTGGTGGCGATCGCCGGCTTCGGCATTGCGAGCTTCTTCGTCTATCTGTCGAGCTCGTCCTTCATCCTGATCGACCATTACGGCCTGTCGCCGTCGGTCTACAGCGTGTTCTTCTCGATCAATGCGGTTGCCTTCATCGGCATGTCGCAGCTGACGGGTCTCTTGGCAGACCGCTTCGGGTTGAAGCGCGTCGTCTGGGTTGCGGTCACCGGCTATGCCACTGTCATGGTGGCGCTGTTCGCGATCATGGCTTCGGGCGTCGACCGGCTCGACGTGATGGCGGCGCTGTTGTTCGTCGGCTACGGCTTCCTCGGCCTCGTCATCCCGACCAGCTCGGTGCTGGCGATGGAGGAGCATGGCGAGATCGCCGGCACGGCCTCGGCGCTGATGGGTACGTTGCATTTCGCCATCGGCGCGCTGGCCATGGGCGTCGCCGGCATCTTCTTCGACGGCACGCCGCTGCCGATGGTGGCGGGCATCACGCTCTGCGCCGTGATCTCGTTCACGCTGGCCAAGCTGACGCTCGGCCGCGCGCGTGAAGCGGTCGAGGCGCCGGCAGAGTAAGGCGCCTCGAAAAGCCCCAAAAAGGCCGGCTCGTCCGGCCTTTTTCATATCTGCCGCAAATCCGCTTGATCGATGACGAAGCGCACCCGTTCTTCAACCGAGGCAAGAGGTAAAGGCACCAGTTCATAACCGAGCTCCGCATAGACGCCGGTCACTGAGCGGAATGTGCGCTCGGCCTCGCCCAGCGTCTGCTTGCGCTCCTCGTCCTGGGTGAAAATCTCCGGCCAGGGCGGCGTCACGAAGACGCGGCGCGCGTAGCGGAATTTTTCCGCAGCGCTGGCGACATGATCCGGCACCGGCAGGCCGCAGAGCCTGAGATAGCCGATCGTATCGGCCACGCCGCGGTCGAAGAAGACCGGACCGGTCTCGCCGTGCGCGGCGTGCCAGGAGCGCAGTTCCCACGACAGCATCAGCTCGGCAAAGAGCCCGCGGTCCTGCCAGGGAAGGGCAGAGCCGCCGATGGCCATCTGGTCGCGGATGATCCCGCGCCCGGCTTCGGGGGCCGTCGCGAAACCCTTGGCCTGCAACGCTACGATCAAGGTGGTCTTGCCGGAACCCGGACCGCCGGTCAGCACGAAGAATCGGTCGCAATCGTTTTGCATCGGCTGTCCATGGAGGATGAGTGGCAAGGCCGTGCCGCGCATCAAAGCGCCGGACGAGCCTTGGCCGTTCGATTATTCGGAAGAAGCAAAAAGGGGGAAGGTGGAGGTTTCTGTTGCCAGGTACCTCCGAACCCCGCCTAGAAGTGCGAACCGCTAGGGCTTGATTTGAAGCGTTCGCGCCGCATTAAGCAGCGAGACGAGCTTCCGCATAGTTGTCGTTGGCAACTATAAGTTTAGCCCGATGACGGTGGTACAATGCCGGGCAAAAGTACGATCTTTACACCTTCGTCGATCCTATTTCGCCCCCAGCAAAAGCCGCTCCGTCAGCCAGAGCGGTTTTTGGTGGAGGCGCCGGGTACCGCCCCCGGGTCCGAACGGCTTATTTCATCGCCTGTTTATCGCCATAGTCGGTCAGGCCGACGAAGCGAATATAGGGACCGATGAGGAAAAAATAAAGGCCAAACCGGCGCCTATCCGGTTATGCCAAACTGTGCAGCCAAGGGTTGACTTGCGCGCCCACTCAATCAAATCTCGCTCCCGGTGAGGAGTCTCTGACCTAGCGCAAAGGTTGCGCGACGCGCCACAACCCTCATCGACCGGATTCGTGGCGCCGACGAGGGGAAGTTCGATGGCCGACTATCTTGCGGATGTGAAGAAATACGATGCCGGCGCCAGCGCCGACGCGGTCGATAAGATCGTTAAGCATTTGGGTATTGCGCTCAGGAACCGCGATTCCTCGCTGGTGTCCTGCACCGACCCGAAGGAACTCGATCGTGTTCGCGAGAATTGGATCGGCAAGAAGCTCGGCATCGCCGATGCCGCAAAGGCGAATGCCTCGATCGAGAAGACCTGCAAGGCCATGCAGGCGGACAACACCAAGAGCCGCGTGACCTTCTACTACCTGGTTGCCAAGGATCTCGGCAAACTCGGCTCTCTCTGAGTCCTGGCCACACGGCAGCCGGCACGAAACCGTGCCGGCACCGTGGGCTTTTGGGTGCGACCCGCATCCGCAGCCGCTTTGCGGTGTTCGACCGGCTGTCGGTCGGGTATGATTGGCTGTAACCCGAATCGAGGCGGAGCCGATGCGCCAATATCTCGACCTGTTGAAGCATGTGCTGGAGAACGGCAGCGACCGTGGCGACCGTACCGGAACCGGTACGCGCTCGGTGTTCGGCTACCAGATGCGCTTCGACCTTTCGCGCGGCTTTCCCGTCACGACCACCAAGAAGCTGCATCTGAAGTCGATCATCCACGAGCTTCTGTGGTTCCTGGCCGGCGACACCAACATCAAATATCTCAACGACAACGGTGTCACAATCTGGGACGAATGGGCCGACGAGAATGGCGATCTCGGCCCGGTCTATGGCAAGCAGTGGCGCTCATGGCCGGACGGACATGGCGGGGAGATCGACCAGATCGCGGGCCTTTTGAAGGAGATACGCCGGAATCCCAACTCGCGCCGGCTGATCGTCTCGGCCTGGAATCCGGCCGAAGTCGAGGCGATGGCGCTGCCGCCCTGCCACTGCCTGTTCCAGTTCTATGTTTCGGAAGGCAGGCTCTCCTGCCAGCTTTACCAGCGCTCGGCCGACATCTTCCTCGGCGTGCCGTTCAACATCGCTTCCTATGCCCTGCTCACCATGATGGTGGCGCAGGTGACCGGGCTGAAGCCGGGCGACTTCGTCCACACGCTGGGCGACGCGCATCTTTATTCGAACCATTTCGAGCAGGCGCGCGAGCAGATGCGGCGCACGCCGAAGGCTCTGCCGACGATGTGGATCAATCCGGAGGTGAAGGACCTGTTCGCCTTCCGTTTCGAGGATTTCCGCCTCGAGAATTATTTCGCGGACGCGAATATCAAGGCGCCGATCGCGGTTTAACTCGCTCAGTCGATGCCGACCATGACATCCGAGGCCTTGATCACCGCATAGGCCTGCTTGCCCTTCTCGAGCGCAAGGTCGGCGGCCGCCTCATTGGTGATCGATGCGGTGACGATTACGCCGCCGCCGATGTCGATCCTGACATGCGAGGTGGTCGCTCCTTGACGATCTCGGTGACCTTACCCTTCAGGATATTGCGGGCGCTGATCTTCATGCGTCTCTCCTTGAGCAGCGCTGTTTCCGATTTATCGTAGACCGGGACCATGCCGGCCCACAATGCCACGACAGGCGAAAAGCCTTTCCTTGTTATGTTCATCCGGATATATCGGTCTGAGGCTTCGAGCCGTACGGATTTTGAAACCAGGGAGAGACTTCATGACGGGCACGGGTTTCGGGTTGAAGGCGATCGCTATTGGAGGTTTCACGGCAATGCTGATGGCGGCGGTGACGGCGGCACGTGCCGACGACAAGGTCGTCGTGTTTGCCGCGGCAAGCCTCAAGGACGCGCTCGATGCGGTCAGCAAGGCCTGCGAGCCGGAAGTCGGCGAGGCCGCCACCATTTCCTACGCGGCAAGCTCCGCCCTGGCCAAGCAGATCGAAGGCGGCGCGCCGGCTGACGTCTTCGTGTCGGCCGACCTCGACTGGATGAAATATCTCTCGGACAAGAAGCTGACCAAGCCGGACACCGAGGTGAAGCTGCTTGGCAACCAGATCGTGCTCGTGGCGCCGAAGGATTCCACGGTCGAGACTAAAGTCGAGAAGGGCTTCGACGTCGCCAAGCTGATCGGCGACGGCAAGCTTGCCATGGGCGATTTCAAGGCCGTGCCGGCCGGCAAATACGGCAAGGCGGCGCTGGAATCGCTGGGCGTCTGGTCGTCCGTCAAGGGCAAGGTCGCGCAGGCCGAGAATGTGCGTGCAGCCTTAAAGCTGGCGTCGACGGGCGAGGCGGCGCTGGGCATCGTCTACGCCACCGACGCGCATGCGGAGAAGGGCGTCAAGGTCGTAGGCACCTTCCCGGAAGATTCGCATCCGCCGATCATCTACCCGATTGCCCAGATCGCGGATTCGAAGGACAAGGATACGGCTGCCTTCCTGAAATGCGTCGAATCGGCCAAGGCCGCCGAACTCTTCAAGGAGCAGGGTTTCACGGTGCTCGCGCCGAGCAACTAAGAGAGATCGCGCAAACGCTGACATGAACTGGCTGCTGGACCTCACTCCCGACGAATGGAATGCGGTCCGGCTGTCGATCAAGGTGGCGACGGTGGCGATGATCGCCAGCCTGCCGCCCGGCATCCTGCTTGCGCTGCTGCTGGCGCGAGGGCGTTTCTGGGGCAAGACCCTGCTCAACGGGCTGGTGCATCTGCCGCTGATCCTGCCGCCGGTGGTGACGGGCTATCTGCTCCTGCTCACCTTCGGCCGGCGCGGGCCGGCCGGCGCCTTTCTTGCCGAGCATTTCGGCATCGTCTTTTCGTTCCGCTGGACCGGCGCGGCGCTGGCCTGCGGCGTCATGGGCTTTCCGCTGATGGTGCGGGCGATCCGGCTGTCGATCGAGGCCGTCGACCGCAGAATCGAGGCCGCGGCCGGCACGCTCGGCGCCAATCCGCTCTGGGTGTTCGCCACCATCACGCTGCCGCTGATCCTGCCCGGCCTGATTGCGGGTGCGATCCTTTCCTTCGCCAAGGCGATGGGCGAGTTCGGCGCCACCATCACCTTCGTCTCCAACATCCCCAATGAGACGCAGACTTTGCCCTCGGCGATCTACACCTTCACACAGGTGCCCGGCGGCGATGAGGGCGCGCTCAGGCTGACGCTGATCTCGATCGTCATCTCGATGGTCGCGCTCGTCGCCTCGGAGGTGCTGGCGCGGCGCGTCGGCCGGCGGATGGACATCGAATGATGCTCTCGGTCGACATCCGCCATCGCCTGGGCGACTTCGCCGTGGAAGCGCGTTTCGACAGCGCCGGGCGGCTGACGGCGCTGTTCGGGCCTTCCGGCTCGGGCAAGTCGACGCTGATCAAACTGATCGCGGGGCTGATCCGCCCGGACAAGGGCCGCATTGCCGTCGATGGGCGGGTGCTGGCCGATACTGAAGCGCGCATCTTCGTGCCGATGCACAGGCGGCGGATCGGCATGGTGTTCCAGGATGCGCGGCTGTTCCCGCATATGAGCGTCGCCGGCAATCTGCGCTATGGCCGCTGGTTCACGCCGGCTTCCGAGCGCTACGCCAAGATGGATGCGGTGGTCGAGCTGCTCGGCATCGGTCATCTCCTCGACCGGCGGCCGGCGAAACTGTCGGGCGGCGAGAAGCAGCGCGTCGCGATCGGCCGTGCCCTGCTTGCCAGCCCGAAACTTCTTCTGATGGACGAGCCGCTGGCCTCGCTCGACGAGGCGCGCAAGGCCGAGATCCTGCCCTATATCGAGCGGCTGCGCGACGAGACGAAGATCCCGATCGTCTATGTCAGCCATTCCGTCGCCGAAGTGGCGCGGCTGGCGAGCGACGTCGTCGTGCTTTCGCAAGGCAAGGTCGCGGCCTCAGGCCCGACCGAGGCGATCATGCAACGGCTCGACCTGTTGCCGGCGGAGGAACGCGGCGAAGGCGGGGCGGTGCTCGACACCAAGGTACTGCGCCACGACGAGGCGTTCGGCATGACGGTGCTGGGCTCACCGGCCGGCGAAATCCGGGTGCCGAAACTGGCGATGGCAGCGGGCGCTCCGGTGCGCATTCGCATCCGCGCCCGCGACGTCATGATCGCGACCGAGCGGCCGGCAGGTCTCAGCGCGCTCAACATTCTGGCGGGAACGATCACCGCTGTCAGGCCGGGCATCGGGCCGACCGTGGAAATCGCCATCGACTGCAATGGCGCGATCGTGCTGGCTCGGATCACCGAACAGTCCAAACACACCCTTCGTCTGGCGCTCGGCCAGCAGGTCTTCGCGGTGATCAAGACGGTGAGCTTCGACAGCGCGACGACCGGGGCGGGCCTGCCGGTTGAGGCGGATGGTTGACGAAGGGCCAAATCGCTATGTTGATTTGGAATAGCGATCTGGCGGCGGAGAGGGTAGTCTCGGCATGACCGCGGAGGACAGGGCATGCCATCGTTGAGCCTGCGGATAAATCTCGACCCCGACGGCCGGATCGGCCCCGGCAAGATTGAGCTTTTGGAGCAGATCGCCGCCTTCGGATCGATCTCGGCCGCGGCGCGCGGCATGGAGATGTCCTACAAGCATGCGTGGGATCTGGTCGAGGACATGAACCGCGTGTTCGGCAAGCCGCTGGTCGCCGCGCAAACCGGCGGCAAGAAGGGCGGCGGCGCGCAATTGACATCGGTGGGTTTGGCGGTCGTCAGCCGTTTCCGGGCCATAGAGCGGGCCGCGTCATCGGCCGCGGCCGTCCATATGCAGGCGCTGCAGGCGGAGATCGATGCCGGATGAAGGGCAGTAGGGCAGTAGGGCAGTAGGGCGATAGGGCAGTAGGGCAGTAGGGCAGTAGGGCAGTAGGGCAGTAGGGCAGTAGGGCAGTAGGGCAGTAGGGCAGTAGGGCAGTAGGGTGTGACGTCCCGGAGTGCTTGCGCATGCGATGTGCGCGCCCCTATTGCCTTACTGCCCTACTCCCTTACTCCCCTGATTTCCTCAGCAGATAAGTGTCCATGATCCAGCCCTTTTTCCGGCGGGCTTCCTCGCGGACCTTCTCGATCTTGGCACCGACATCGCCTAGGCGTCCGGAGATGACGATCTCATCCGGCGTGCCGAGATAGGCGCCCCACTGGATGAAGACATCCTTGTCGGCCAGCGTGTTGAAGGCGCATTTGCCGTCGAGCATGACTATGGTCGAGCCGGCATTGGCCGGCAGGCCTTCTTCGGTCAGCCGGCGGCCGGTGGTCACCAGGATCGAATCGCCGATGCGGTTGAGCGCGGTCGCGTGGGCGGCGGCCAGCGCCTGGATCGCAGTGATGCCGGGGATGACTTCGAGCTCGAAACCCACATTGCCCCTCAGGCGGACGCGCTCGAGGATGCGCAGCGCGCTGTCATAAAGCGACGGGTCGCCCCAGATCAGGAAGGCGCCGCAACCGTCTTCGGCAAGCTCGTGGCGGATCAGGGTCTCGTAGATTTCGGCGATCGCCTCGTGCCAGTCGTCGACGGTTGTCCGGTAGGACGATGTCGGCTCGGCCCTGACCGGCACCTCGAATTCGACGCGGCGCGATTTAGGGTTGGTGACGAAGCGGTCGCAGATCTGCCGGCGCAGATCGGCGAGATCGTTCTTCTTCGCCCCCTTGTCGGGGATGAACAGCACGTCGGCGCGGTTCAGGCCGTTGATGGCCTGGACCGTCATGTGATCGGGATTACCGGCGCCGATGCCGATGACGAGAAGCTTGCGCATGGCGATCTCCTGCCTGATCGGCGGCTCGGTGTCCAGAAGTACCCGTATCCGGTGACGAAGGGCTTTGAAACGCTATCTTGAAACGGGTAGATGGAAGAGCGCATCCGGCTGGTCCCGGTATAGCGGCACAGAGGAGGGGTCGATGTTACGCACCATACTGACCGCGGCGCTGGCGATCATGGCCGCTCCGGCCCTCGCCAACGATTCCGTCGCCGAACTCGGCACCGGCGGCCTGATCCTGTCGCGCAGCGATGCCGTCGCCATGCAAAGCGAGGACCTTTTCATCTCGCCGGAGAAGGTGACGGTCGACTATGTCTTCCGCAACAACACCGACAAGGATGTCAGCTCCATCGTGGCGTTCCCGATGCCCGACATCGAGGGCGATCGCAACGAGATGCCGGCGCTCCCGGAGGCGCAGAGCGACAATTTCCTCGGCTTCGAGGTGACGATTGACGGCGTCGACGCGAAGCCTCAGCTTGAGCAACGGGCGTTTGCACTGGGCATCGACATCACTGCCGACCTCAAGGCCCAGAGCGTGCCGCTCTATCCGTTCGGCGATGCTGCCAAGGCGGCGCTGGCGAAACTGCCCAAGGCTGTCACCAAGGACTGGGAAGACCGCGGCATCATCATCGAGGATACGGCCGATGACGGTTCGGGCATGCAGACCGCCTATGTGCCCTTCTGGCAATTGCGCTCGACCTATTGGTGGCGTTCGACCTTCCCGGCCAACAAGGAAGTTCATGTCTCGCATCGCTATAAGCCAAGCGTCGGCGGCACCTCCTCGGTCAGCTTCTTCTCCGATGGCCAGTTCCAGAGCCCGCAATACGAGACTTACAAGACCCGCTACTGCATGGATCAGACGTTCGAGAACGTGGTGCGCAAGGCGGCCAAGGCGAATCCGGACGGTTATCCAAAATATTACGAGAGCCGGATCGCCTACGTCCTCACCACGGGGGGCAACTGGGCCTCCGGCACCATCGGCAATTTCAAGCTGACGATCGACAAGGGCAGCCCCAAAAACCTCGTCTCCTTCTGCGGCGACAATGTCAAAAAGGTCGGACCGACGACATTCGAGATCACCGCGAAAGATTTTTATCCCGAGCGCGACATCGACATCCTGCTGCTCGAGCCGTCCGACAATGGCGGGAACGGCGGCTGATGGATATCGCGATCTATGTCGCCATCGCCGAAAACGGCGTGATCGGCCGCGAGGGCGGCCTGCCGTGGCGGCTTTCCACCGATCTCAAGCGCTTCAAGGCCGATACGATGGGCAAGCCGATCATCATGGGCCGCAAGACCTATGAAGGCATCGGCCGGCCGCTGCCCGGCCGGCTCAACATCGTGGTGACGCGCGACAAGGCCTGGCGCGCCGAAGGCATCGAAGTGGCCCACTCGCTGGATGACGCGATCGCGCTGGCCAGGGTGCGCGGCCGCTGCATGGCGGGAGCGGAGGAGATCTGCGTGGTCGGTGGCGGCGAGATCTATGCCCAGGCCTTGCCGGTTGCCGACCGGCTGCACGTGACGCATGTGCTGGCCAGCGTCGATGGCGACGCGCATTTTCCGCCGATCGACCCGAGCATCTGGCAAGTCGTCAGCGCCGAGGATTTTCCCGCCGGCGAGAAAGACAGCCACGCCACGCGTTATACGGTTTACGAGCGCCGACGCGACGATCGTTGATGACGACAAAGGGTCGCGACCGATCCAAATCGCATGGGGACGATGGCCCATCGCGTTGAAAGCGGATCGACGCGTCCCTATAGAAGAACGGTGTTGCAGCGGCCCGCGTCCAACCGGACGCACAAGAGGCCGCCGTAATACCTTGATTTTGGCGCACGATTCCTTTTCGAAAACCGATATGGGTTTTCCCGGTCATGCGTTAGGATTGCGCCGCAAGGCCTGAGGGAACCGAAGCGAAAGGACATTCATGCCCTGGAACGACAAGAGTGGCGGCGGCGGCCCATGGGGCGGCGGCGGCAATCAGGGACCCTGGGGGCAGGGGCCGAAAGGGCCAAGCGGACCGCAGGGTTCCCCGCCCGATCTCGAGGACATCATCCGCCGTGGCCAGGACAGGCTGCGGCGCGCGCTTCCGGGCGGCGGCGGCGCCAGCCCGGCGGTGCTCGGGCTCATCGCTCTGGCGCTCATCGTGCTGTGGGCCTTCAAGGCGATCTATACCGTGCAGCCCGACGAGGTCGCCGTCGAGTTGCGTTTCGGCCAGCCGAAGTCTGAACTCTCGCAGCCTGGCCTGCATTTCCACTGGTGGCCGATCGAAACGGTCGAAACCGCCAAGATCTCCGAGCAACTGGTCAGCATCGGTGGTGGCGCGAGCAGCGGCTCCGGGCTGATGCTCTCCGGCGACCAGAACATCGTCAACGTTCAGTTCTCGGTCGCCTATCAGGTCTCGGATCCCAAAGCCTACCTGTTCGACGTCTCCGACCCCGACGGCATGCTGGCGCAGGTCGCCGAGAGCGCGATGCGCGAAGTTGTCGGCCGGCGCCCGGCGCAGGATATTTTCCGCGACGATCGCCAGGGCATCGCAACCGCGGTGCGCGAGATCATCCAGGGCACGCTCGACGGCTACAAGACCGGCCTCCAGGTGAACGCGGTCTCGATCGAGGATGCGGCGCCGCCGCGCGAGGTCGCCGACGCCTTCGATGAAGTGCAACGCGCCGAGCAGGACGAGGACAAGTTCGTCGAGCAGGCCAACCAGTATTCCAACCAGAAGCTCGGACAGGCGCGCGGCCAAGCGGCGCAGATCCGTGAAGACGCGGCCGCCTACAAGAACCGGGTCGTTCAGGAAGCGGAAGGCGAGGCGCAGCGCTTCATCTCTGTCTACAATGAATACGCCAAGGCGCCCGACGTCACGCGCAAGCGTCTTTATCTCGAAACCATGGAGAGGATCCTGAAGGACTCGAACAAGGTCGTCGTCGAGCCGGGCAACGGTCAGGGCGTGCTGCCTTATTTGCCGCTGCCGGCTTTGCAGCCGAAAGCGCCGCCGTCGCCCCTCGGCGCCGCGACGGGAGGTAACCAGTGATGGCCAACCGTCTCCCCATCATCGCCGTCATCGCGGCCATCCTCCTGTTCCTGCTCTATTCCTCGGTGTTCGTGGTCAATGCCGGCCAGCAGGCGATCGTGCTGCGGTTCGGCGAGATCATCGACGTCAAGAACGAGCCCGGCATCTACTTCAAGGCGCCGTTCGCCTTTTTCGACGCCGACAGCGTGCAGATGGTCGAGAAGCGCGTGATGCGCTTCGACCTCGACAACATCCGCGTCCAGGTCTCGGGTGGCAAGTTCTACGAGGTCGATGCCTTCATCGCCTACCGAATCTCGGATCCGCGCACGTTCCGCGCGGCTGTGTCCGGTCAGGTGGAACTGGCCGAAGCCCGGCTGAGGACGCGTCTCGATGCGGCGCTACGCCGTGTCTACGGCTTGCGCGATTTCGAGGCCGCGCTCTCCGAGGAGCGCGGCAACATGATGCGCGAGGTGCGCGATCAGCTGCGCCCCGACGCGACGTCGCTCGGCCTCGATATCGAGGATGTGCGCATCCGCCGGACCGACCTGACGGCGGAGGTCTCGCAGCAGACCTATGACCGCATGAAGGCCGAGCGCCTGGCGGAAGCCGAGCGCCTGAGGGCGCGCGGCAACGAGGCGGCGCAGCGCATCAGGGCGCGGGCCGACCGCGAGGTCGTCGAGATCGTCGCCGAGGCGCAGAAGGAATCGGAGATCCTGCGTGGTGAGGGCGAGGCGCAGCGCAGCGCGACCTTCGCGGATGCCTATAAGCGCGATCCCGCCTTCTTCGACTTCTATCGCTCGATGAACGCCTACGGCACGGCGCTGGACAACACCGGAACGACGATGGTGCTCTCGCCCGAGTCCGAGTTCTTCCGCTACTTCCGCGATCCGGGCAGCAAGCCCGGCCCGGCGCCTTCCGCGCCAACGGCCGCGCCTGCGACGGCACCTGCCGCGCCTGCGACCCAACCCGGCACCGCCCAGTAGCGGGCGGTGCAGGATTTTCTGGCGGCAATCGGCCTGGTCCTGGTGATCGAGGGGCTGGTCTATGGCGGGTTTCCGGCTTTGGCCCGGAAACTCGCGGCCGAGGTGCTGTCGGTGCCGGAAAATGTGCTGCGGGTCGGCGGGCTGGTGGCGATCGCCGTCGGCGTCGGCATCGTCTGGCTCGTCCGCGGCTTATGATATTCCTTGGTGCCCAAGCGATTGACGATTTATCTTGCGCCGATAGCTATAGCCGCAAACGTGCCGTATTTTTTGCCAACATGAACCGGACGGGCGCCTTTGCGGATGCGCCCTTCCTTTTCAGAACAACCGGGAGGCCATGATGATATCCGACACCCTGTTGCGCGCGGCGCGGCGTATGG
Organism: Mesorhizobium sp. M2A.F.Ca.ET.046.03.2.1; assembly: GCF_003952425.1. Lineage (NCBI taxonomy): Bacteria > Pseudomonadati > Pseudomonadota > Alphaproteobacteria > Hyphomicrobiales > Phyllobacteriaceae > Mesorhizobium > Mesorhizobium sp. M2A.F.Ca.ET.046.03.2.1. The sequence continues at coordinate 5,636,772 of NZ_CP034449.1, forward strand.
TCTTCGCCGGCGCCACCGCATTCGCGGTCGGCATTGTTGCCGTTCCATCCTTCGTCACGCCGACGGTTGCCTCCGACGGACCGCCTTCGGTCGCCGATCTCGCCGAGCGCCTGCTCGGCGCGGTGGTCAACATCTCGACCTCGCAGACGGTGAAGGGCACGGAAGGACCGGGCGCGGTGCCGATGCCGCAACTGCCCGAGGGCTCGCCGTTCCAGGATTTCTTCGACGATTTCTTCAAGAACCGCGGCGGCGACAAGGGCGGCGGCGGGCAGAAAGTGCAGTCGCTCGGCTCCGGCTTCGTCATCGACGCCGAGCAGGGCATCGTGGTGACCAACAACCATGTCATCGCCGATGCCGACGATATCGAGGTGAATTTCTCCGACGGCATCACGCTGAAGGCGACGCTTGTCGGCACCGACACCAAGACCGACGTCGCGGTGCTGAAGGTCGACCCCAAGGGCCACAAGCTGACGGCGGTGAAATTCGGCGATTCCATCAAGATGCGCGTCGGCGACTGGGTGATGGCGATCGGCAATCCGTTCGGCTTGGGCGGCACGGTGACGGTCGGAATCGTCTCGGCGCGCAACCGCGACATCAATTCCGGTCCCTATGACGATTTCATCCAGACCGACGCCGCCATCAACCGCGGCAATTCCGGCGGTCCGCTGTTCAACGCCGCCGGCGAGGTCATCGGCATCAACACGGCGATCATCTCGCCGTCGGGCGGCTCCATCGGCATCGGTTTCTCCATCCCCTCGCAGCTTGCCGCCGGCGTCGTCGACCAGCTTCGCCAGTATGGCGAGACGCGGCGCGGCTGGCTCGGCGTTCGCATCCAGCCGGTGACGGACGACATCGCCGAAAGCCTCGGCATGGCGACCGCCAAGGGTGCGCTGGTGGCCGGCGTCATCAAGGGCGGGCCGGTCGACAATGGCACGGTCCAGGCCGGCGACGTCATCATCAAGTTCGACGGCAAGGATATCCATGAAATGCGCGACCTGCCGCGCGTCGTGGCCGAAAGCCCGGTCGGCAAGGCAGTAGATGTCGTCATCGTGCGCAAGGGCGTCGAGCAGACCGTCAAGGTGACGCTCGGCAGGCTCGAGGACGGGGAGAAGCTGGCCAGCGGCGAGAACGGCAGCACCGATCAGGGCAGTGGCGATAAGGCAACGCCTCCGGTGTCGACGGCCTCCGTGCTCGGCATGACGGTCGGCGAGCTCAACGACCAGACGCGGCAGAAATTCGGCATCGCCGCCGACGTGTCCGGCGTGGTCGTCACCGATGTCGCCAAGGATTCGCCCGCGGCGGAGCGCGGCATCCAGCCCGGCGAGGTGATCACCGAGATCGCGCAGGAATCGGTCGGCACGCCGAAGGACGTGATGGACCGGATCGGAGCGCTTAAGGAGCAGGGCCGCAAGAACGCGCTCCTGATGCTGGCCTCGAAGACCGGGGAACTGCGTTTCGTGACGATCCGGATGGATTGAGTCCGGATCGTTCAGCAAGCGATTGATGTTTCAATGAATAGGGCGGCTAGCGAGCCGCCCTTTTTCGTGCCTGCCAGGCCTCGCGCGACAGCCTGTACATGACATGACGCTTGAGATGCGGGTGGCTGTCTGGGACGCTGGGGTGATCGAAGTCGGCACCGGGATCGGCTTGCATGCCGAGCCGCTTCATGACGGCGATCGAACGATGGTTGTCCGCGACCGCGAATGACACGATCTCGTCCACGCCAAGCGTTTCGAAACCGAAGGCGAGCCAGGCTTCCGCCGCCTCGGTGACATAGCCCTTGCCCCAGAATTCGGGCGCCAGCCGCCAGCCGATCTCAATCGTGCCGGGCGCCAGCACGTCGATGTCTTCCGTTCCGGACAAGCCGACGAAGCCGACGCATTCGCCGGTCGCGGCAATCTCGGCCGCGGCGAAGCCATATCCATCCTCATCGATCCAGGCGCGGACTTCGTCCATCTTGGCGTCAGCCGCGGCGCGGTCGCGGCGGAACGGGAAGAATTCCATCACGCGCTCATCGGAGTTGATGCGGTGGAAAAGCGCGCGGTCGCGATCCTCCCAGTTGCGCAGGATCAGGCGCTCGATGCGGATCGGCTTCATTCCACAAACTCATCCCGGCGGTAGCCCTGTAGATAGAGCAGCGCGGTCAGGTCGCTATGATCGATGCGGATGCGTGCCTGCTCGGCCACCGCCGGCTTGGCATGCAGCGCGACCCCGGTGCCGGCAAGACGGATCATATCGAGATCGTTGGCGCCGTCACCGACCGCGATGGCATCCTGTGTCGTCAGCGCGAGCCTCGCGGCAATGTCCAGCAGCGCTTCGGCTTTCGCGGCGCGGCCGAGGATGGGCTCGGTCACCATGCCGGCGAGTCTGCCGTCTTCCTCGACCAGGCGGTTGGCCCGGTTTTCCTGGAACCCCAGCATCTCGGCAATACGGCTGGTGAAGACGTCGAAGCCGCCGGAGACCAGCGCCGTCCAGGCGCCGTTGGCACGCATTGTCTGCACCAAGGCGCGGCCGCCGGCGGCGAGCGTCAGCCGGTTGGTGATGATGCGGTCGACCACCGCGGTGTCGAGGCCCTTCAGCAAGGCGACGCGCTCGCGCAAGGCCGGCTCGAAGGCGATTTCGCCATTCATCGAGCGCGCGGTGATCGCCGCTACATGGTCCTTGACGCCAATCTCGTCGGCGAGCTCGTCGATGCACTCCTGATCGATCATCGTCGAATCCATGTCGGCGAGCAGGATCTTCTTGCGCCTGCCTTCGGCGGGCTGGACGACGATATCGACCGGCTCGGATGCCAGTGCGGCCCGCAGATTGGCGGTCATTTCGCCGATATCCGGCGTCTGCGGCAAAACGAGATCGCAGGCGACGTCTTCAGCCAGCCAACGGATAGCGCTTGCGCCGGCAGTCTGCAAGGCCATATTCGCAAGCGAGGCCGGCACGGCGCGGGCTTCTGGACGGGACACTAGAGTGGCGATCAGCGGCATTGAACATTCCGGCAGGCAGGCGGGCGAAGGCCGCGTCAAGAACGCGATCCTGATAGCCGGGCCGACAGCCAGCGGCAAGTCGGCGCTGGCGCTCGATCTTGCCGAGCGTGGTGGCGGGGTCATCGTCAACACCGATTCCATGCAAGGCTATTCGGTGCTCGATGTCTTGACGGCACGACCGACCGCCGCCGAAACGGCACGCGTGCCGCATTTCCTCTACGGCCATGTGCATCCCTCCACGGCCTATTCCACCGGCGCCTGGCTGCGCGACGTGACGAAGCTGATTGACGATGGCGTCCTGTCGGGCCGTACGGTTGTTTTCGTCGGCGGCACCGGGCTCTATTTCCGCGCGCTGGCTGAAGGCATCTCGGATATGCCGGACATTCCACCGGCGGTGCGTGAGCGCTGGCGCTACGAGCTCAAGGAGCAAGGAGCCGAAAGACTGCATCGCCTGCTGATGCATGAGGATTCAACCATGGCCATGCAACTCAGGCCGACGGACGGCCAGCGTATCGTGCGGGCGCTCGAAGTGCTCGATGCTTCGGGACGTTCCCTCCTGGAGTGGCAGGCGGCGCGCGGCCGTCCGCTGATCGACCGCGACAGCGCTCGTTTCCTGGTGATCGAGCCGGACCGGGCGCAACTGGTCCGGCGCATCGAGGCGCGTTTCGACCAGATGCTCGACAAGGGCGCGCTGGACGAAGTGCGGCAGCTTACGGCGCTTGGCCTCGACCCGGACCTGCCGGCGATGAAGGCGATCGGGGTGCGCGAGCTGCAGGCGGCGATGGCCGGACAGTGCGGCTTTCCCGAGGCGATCGAGCGAGCCAAGATCGCGACTCGGCAGTATGCCAAGCGCCAATCGACCTGGTTCAGGCACCAACTGGGCGCGGAGTGGCGCAGGCTGCGACCGCACGATCAAGCGGCAGTTCGCGACTGACAAAAAGCCTTTTTCAATCAGCGCCTTAAAATCCTTTGTTCTAATTCTCTCCAGGGTTGTCCGGGTTAACGGTCCGTAAGGTCCGCTATGGCATAAGCTCAGGGGTTACAGTGGCGCGGGGAGTAGATGCGTTTCCACAAGGCGGAATCCGCTTTTTTCGTCTTTATTTTCGTGATCCTGGCCGCTGGCCTGGTGACCTTCCATGCCTTTGGTCAGTTACAGGACATCGCCTCGGACCTCGATGCCGCATCACGTGTCGACAAAATCGTCTATCTGAACAAATTGCTTTTCGTCACTGGCGCGCTGCTGGCGACCGCGCTGTTCTTCGGCACTTTCTTCATCTACCCGCTGATCCGCGGCCAGGTGCGGGAAGAGGGCAAGCTCAGGGCCATGACGGTCTCGCTCAGCGCCCGTTCGCAGACGCTCGAGCAGGCGGCGCTCACCGACGGTCTGACCGGCATGCAGAACCGCCGCTATTTCGACGATGCGCTGCGTGAATATCTCCATGAATTTCGTCGTATCGACAGGCCGGTCGGGCTGATGATCCTCGATCTCGATCACTTCAAACAGGTCAACGACACACATGGTCATGATGTCGGCGACGAGGTGCTGCGGGCCGTAGCCACCTGCCTGCGGGGCATGACGCGCTATCACGACGTGGTGGCGCGGCTGGGCGGCGAGGAGTTTGCCGTCGTCACTCCCAACATGGATGTCGAGCTGCTTGCCCGGTTCGCCGAACGCATCCGCAAGGCGATCGCCAACCTGTCGATCCTGTCGGGCAATGTGCGGCTGAAGGTCACCACCAGCGTCGGCCTTGCCGTGTGGGACCACAAAGAGAGCGCGGAGGATTTCTACCGTCGCGCCGACCGTCAGCTCTATGAGGCGAAGAAGCAGGGCCGCAACCGCGTCTGCGCCTAAATTCCGAAGATGAATTCGTGAGGCCGGCCGTATGCCGCCGTTTTCTGCGCTTCCGGTGCTCACGGACTTGATGTCCGCTCCGCTCCGGTTCTCGCAAACGGCACCATCCGACTCGGCCTGACGAATTCTCTATCGGAATTTACTCACCGTCCGATGTCGGGCGGTCAGTCGTTCAACTGCGTATGCCGAAGGTCGAGGGCTTCAGGCCGTAGCGGGTGTCGAAGTCGTCGTCGGGCTGAGGGCGGGGGGCGGCTGTGGCCGGCTTCTTATAGTCCGGGTCGCCGGCCTGCCGGGCCGAGTCGACGGTCTCGGCGAAGGCCATGGCCTGCTGCGGCTTCGGTACGTTGCGGAGCCGCTCGACGATCATGGCCAGGTCGACATCGCTGCCGTCCACGGAGGGCTCGACCTGCTCCCTTTTCGCGGTTCCGGGGATGAACTCCTGCGCCAGCTTCTCGAATTTCAACCGCATGGTGGTCGCGACGCCTTCGCCGAAGGCGATAGCTTCGCGCTGCCCCATCGAGGACAGGAACGCGAGCGTGGAGGCCGAGGAGTCGGCGATCGCCGAGCGGATGATTGCCTGGTCCTGCTCGTTGGCAAGACGCATGGCGAAGAAGGTCGAGCACTGCGACAGGATGGTCGGGTCGAGCTCGCCCGGGCGCTGGGTGACGACACCCAGATAGCAGCCATATTTGCGGCCTTCCTTGGCGATGCGCGACAGCGCATGCCTGGTCGGCGCGAAGCCGAGGCGCGGATCGGCCGGCATGTAGCGGTGCGCTTCCTCGCAAAGCAGGAGCAACCGCAGCCGGCCCTCGCTCCACAAGGCCAGGTCGAAGGCAAGGCGGGCCAGCACCGAGCAGACCGAGTTGACGACTTCCGAAGGCATGCCCGCCATCTCGAAGCAGGTGACCGGGCGGCCGTGGTTGGGGACACGGAAAATGTTGCCGATCGTTTCGTGGATCGTGTCCTCGATCAGGCGCGAATTGAACATGAAGCGGTAACGCGGATCGGCGGCCGCCGATTCGATGCGCGTCTTCAGCGACTTCAGGACCGGGCGATCGTTCTTGCTTTCGAGCAGGCCCATGCGCTCGTCGATCTGCTTGATGAGATCGGCGATGCGGTAAGGCACCGGCGTATCCGCCGTCAGCGCATCGCTGCCACGCCGAACATAGGTGCCGGAACTGGGGTTGCGATAGAGGTTCTTGGCCGCTGGGATCAGATCGCGCAGGACATCCACTTCCTCGGGCACCGTCTCGCGGCCGCGAAACAGCACTTCGGCGAATTCCTCCAGCCTGAACATCCAGAATGGCAGGTCGAGGGTCTTGGAATCGACCTTGACGCAATATTCCGGCAGCGAGGCCGCGAACTCGTTATGCGGGTCGAGGATGAGCACGCGCAGGTCCGGCCGCGCCTCGATCGATTTGCGCAAGAGCAGCGAGACCGCCGTGGACTTGCCGACGCCTGTGGTGCCGACGATGGCGAAATGGCGCGCCAGCGTGTCGTCGATGGCGATGTTGGCATCGATCGATTCATCCTGCGACAGCGTGCCGATGGTGACTGAATGGCGTCCTGCCAGATCGTAGACCGCCTGCAGGTCGCGGCTGCGAATACGGTGGGCGATCGCGCCGATATGCGGGTAGGCGGTGATGCCGCGGTCGAACACCGGCTTGGCGCCCGGCTCTGCGCCGTCGCGCACTTCGCCGATCAATTCGATGCTGACCTCGATCGGGTTCTGGCCCTCATTGCTCCAGGCGCGGTCCGATTTGCCGATCTCATAGACAAGGCCGACCGTGCGCGTGGCGCCGAGATTGATGGAGATCATCTTGCCAACCGTCCACTGGCCGGTAACCGTGCCGTCGGCATCCTCGGCGTAGGCGCTGATGGTAGCGCGCGCGCCGTCGCATTGCACGACATTGCCGAGAATGCGTTTGTCGCTTTGCAGGGCGTTGCGGCGCTCCTGCGAAATCGGTTCGCCAACGGAGGCTTCGCGTTCGACAAACATGACTGACCTGGTCCCATTCCCTGGAGCGTCGACCCTATCCAGGCGGAGTTAAATTGAGGTGAGGTCGAATGGTGTAGACGGTGTTAAGCCGGTCGCGACAATTCGATCGAATAGCCTCTTCCCGGATTTCGCAATTCCGATATATTGGACGAATGAACGATATATCGGATGACATCACTGCCACGATCGGCCGGCGGATACACTCCGAAAGGATGGTGAGGGGCTGGTCGCTGGCCGAGCTTGCGGGGCGCTCGGACGTGTCCAAAGCGATGCTGAGCGCCATCGAACGCGGCACCACCAGTCCGACCGCGGCGCTCCTGGTGCGCATCGCGGCCGCGTTCGGCATGACCCTGTCGACGCTGATCGCGCGGGCCGAGCTGCAAGGCGGCGGCGTTTTGCGCAGGGACGAGCAGCCGGTGTGGCAGGATCCGGCAACCGGCTACATAAGGCGGCATCTGTCGCCGGCATCGCAGATGCCGCTCGAGCTGATCAGGGTCAGCCTGCCGGCGGGCGCCAAGGTCAGCCTTCCGGCCGCGTCCTACGCCTTCATCAAGCAGCAGATATGGCTGATCGAGGGAAGGCTGGATTTCACCGAGGGTGATGTGGTGCACCGGCTCGAGCCCGGCGACTGCCTGGCGCTGGGGGCGCCGGCGGATTGCGTCTTTCATGCTCCCGGACCGGCTGCGGCGGAGTATCTCGTGGCGCTGGTCAGGGACTGATCTCAAATGCCTCGACGACCAAAACGCTCGCACAATGGCGGGCCGCCGCTCGACGACTATGACGGCCCGCCCTGGGGCAAGGGCGAAGCCTACGTCTTCCTCGCCTGGCGCGCCGCCCACGACAAGGCCTGGAAGGCGCCAAGCCAGGCCGTCATGCTGATGCGGCTGGAGAGGGCCGAGCGCCTCGGGCTGACCTACGAGGAATATACGCTCGAGATCCTGGAGCGAGGCCGCCGCGAGGACGACGCCGACCGTATCGCCGAGATTCGGCGGGCGCGGCGGCGCAGGCGGATCAGCCACTTCGAATGACCTTCCTCATGTCTCATCGCCTTGGAGAACACCAGCATGAACGCACTTGAAATCCGGGCCTTGAGCGACGATGCGGCGACCATTGCGATGCTCGCCGATCTGTTGATCGAAACCGTCGCCGCGGGCGGATCGGTGAGCTTCATGCATCCATTGCCGGCGGAGGCGGCACTGGATTTCTGGCGCAAGTCGCTTGCCGCGGCCGCGCGCGGAGAAAGGGCGGTGCTGGGCGCATGGCAGGATGGGGTGCTTGCAGGAACCGTCACACTGCTGCTCGACTTTCCGCCCAACCAGCCGCACCGCGCCGAGATCGCCAAGCTGATGACCGGACGGGACCATCGCGGCAAAGGCGTCGCGAGCGCACTGATGCGCGCCGCGGAGGCACTGGCGGTCGAGAAGGGCCGCACGCTGCTTGTGCTGGACACGGCAAGCGAGGAGGGCGCGGCGGGGCTTTATGAGAAGCTCAGCTTCACGCTGACCGGCGAGGTCCCCGACTTTGCGCTAAAGCCGCATGGCGGACTGACCGGGACGCTGATCTACTGGAAGCGGATAGGGAAAGATCGATAGCCATCAAGTTGCGACCATGTGGGCCTGTCCGAAGCTCAAGGCGGGATAGATGAAAGCCCGTGGCGGGCTTCCATCTATGGAAAGTGTCCGGCCTCACGCCTTGTGGTGGACCTCCTGCAATCCATAAACCGGGGTAGGCAACCCGACCTGCCTGGCCTTCAGCTGCAGCGCAAGATAATGCGAATAGTGCCGCGACTGGTGGAGGTTGCCGCCGTGGAACCACAGTGCTTCCTGCTGCGTCGGCTTCCACATGTTTCGCTGCTCGCCTTCCCAGGGGCCCGGGTCTTTGGTGGTGTTGGAGCCGAGACCCCAAACCTTGCCGACCTTGTCCGCCACTTCCTGCGAAATGAGGTCCGCGGCCCAACCGTTCATCGAGCCGTAGCCGGTGGCATAGATCACCAGGTCGGCCGGCAATTCGGTGCCGTCGACGAATTTGACGCCGGTTTCGGTGAGTTCCTGCACAGCGGCTCCCGGTCCGCTCTTCAGCTTGATCGAGCCGTCGATCACGAGGTCGCAGGCGCCGACATCGATGTAATAGCCGGAACCGCGGCGCAGATATTTCATGAACAGGCCGGAACCGTCATCGCCCCAGTCAAGCATGAAGCCGGCCTTCTCCAGGTCTTCATAGAATTTCGCGTCACGCTCCTTCATCTGCTGGTAAAGCGGGATCTGGAATTCGTGCAGGATGCGGTAGGGCAGGGACGCGAAGATCATATCGGCCTTGCGCGTCGTCATGCCGTTCTCGACCGCCTGCTCGGAGTAGAGCGCGCCAAGCCCGATATCCATCAGCGTGTCCGACTTGACGATGTGGGTGGATGAGCGCTGCACCATGGTCACGTCGGCGCCGCCTTCCCACAGCGCCGCGCAGATGTCGTGCGCCGAGTTGTTGGAGCCGATGACCACCACCTTCTTGCCGCGGTATTTGTCCGGGCCGGGATGGGTCGAGGAGTGCTGCTGCTCGCCCTTGAAGATGTCCTGGCCCTTGTATTTCGGCCAGTTCGCCTTGCCCGACATGCCGGTCGCCAGCACCAGCTGCTTGGGCTTGAGCACGATCTCGTTGCCGTCGCGCTCGACGACGACCGTCCATTCCTTCGTCTTCTCGTCGTATTTGGCGGATTTGGCGGTGGTGGAGTTCCAATAGTTCAGCTCCATCACCTTGGTGTACATCTCCAGCCAGTCGCCGATCTTGTCCTTCGGCGCGAAGACCGGCCAGTTCTTCGGGAAGTCGATATAGGGCAAGTGATCGTACCAGACCGGGTCGTGCAGGCAGAGCGACTTGTAGCGCTTGCGCCAGGAGTCTCCGGGACGCTCGTTCTTCTCGATGATGATGGTGGGCACGCCGAGCTGCTTCAGCCGGGCGCCGAGCGCGATACCGCCCTGTCCGCCGCCGATGATGACGACATAGGGTTGCTTCGTATGGCCGAGCTCGGCGATCTCGTCGTCGCGCTCCTCGCGCCAGGTCTTGCGGTCCTTGCCGTGCCCGTGCTTGGCGCCGAGCGGACGCGTGAAGCCAGCCTTCTCCTCATGCCCTTTCAGCTCCGCCATCGTGGTGAGCAAGGTCCAGATCAGGTCGCCCTTGAACCGCACAAGGCCAAAACCGCGCGCGACGCTTGTCTCGAAGGTGATCCAGGCGGTGATGACGCCGCCATCCTCGGTCGCTTCTTCGCCGTTGGCCACCGCCCATGCGGTCGGCTTGATGTTGGCCAGCGTCGCTTGCAGCATGTCGCGAACCTGATCCTGGCCCTCCATGGTCTTCAGGTTCCAGGTGAAGGTGACGAGGTCGCGCCAGTAGCAGTCGGCCTGGAAACAGTTGACGGCGCTGTCGATGTCGCCGGCTTCCAGCGCCTTGCCGAACTTGTCGAGCAGCGCCTGTGCCTTGGTGGTGGGTGTTCTCTCGAGCATTTGTTCTCCTCCACTTGCTAGATTGCGTCATGAGCAGCAAACGGCGTGCCAACCGTAGCGCTCATCTGGACTGTTAAACGGAATCAATCTGTTAGGACGCTCTTGCGGCGCCTTGCCTGTTGCATTTCCTGTTGCACGCGCTACGGCGCGCCACACCCCTGTAATGTCAGTTCGGCGCCTCCAGCCGCAGGCGCTTCATGCGGCGATGGACCGTGGTGCGGTCGACGCCGAGACGCCGCGCGGCTTCGGAAATGTTCCAGCCGGTCGCCGCCAGCACGGCCAGCAGGGCTGCGCGTTCTTCCTCGGGCGAGGGGGCGCGCAACGCGACCAGGCTGGCGGAAGGCGCCGGGGGCGCCGTGCGGACCGGGGCGAAATCGGGCAGGTCCGTGGGCTGGATCGTCTCATCGTCGCAAAGCGCCACCGCCAGGTCCACGGCGTTGACGAGCTCGCGGACGTTGCCGGGCCAGCCATGACGGATCAGCGCCAGCCGCGCCGCGGGCGATAGTTTTGCCGGCCGCCCGGCCAAGCGTGCGCGCTCGCCGACCAGCCGTTCCAGCAGCCATTCGAAATCGGTGCGCTCGCGCAGCGCCGGCAGTGTCAGCGAGGCGGCGTTCAGCCGGTAGAACAGATCCTCGCGGAAACGGCCCTCGGCAACCAGTCGGCGCAAGTCATGGTGCGAGGCGGAGATGATCTTGATGTCGACAGGCCGAGGTGCTGTGCCGCCAACCGGGATCAGTTCGCGCTCGGCGATCACCCGCAGCAGGCGCGATTGCAGCGCGTAGGGCATGTCGCCGATCTCGTCGAGGAAAAGCGTGCCGCCGTCGGCGCTCTCGATCAGCCCCTTGCGTCCCTTGGCCGTGGCGCCGGTAAAGGCGCCGGCGGCGTGCCCGAACAGCTCGCTCTCGATCAGATGTTCGGGAATGGCCGCGCAATTGATGGCCACGAACGGGCCGGAACGCCCGGAGCTGTCATGGAGCGCGCGGGCGAGATGTTCCTTGCCGGAACCGGTCTCTCCATGGATCAGGATCGGGATGGTGGTGCGCGCCAGCTTGGCGGCCCGCGCCTGCATGGCCGCCATGGCCGGATCGCCGCCGGAAAGCTCTGCGATCGGTTTCGGCAGCGCCTCGGCGGGAGCGCGGCGTCCGCTCGACGGCTGCGGCTCGATGGCATGCGCGAACAGCGCGCTGCCGTTGCGGCCGAACACCAGCCGCTCCTCGGTCGGGCGCCCGCGCGTCAAGTTCGGCAAGTCATCGATATCCATGTCGAGGTAACGCGAGATCGGCTGACCGATCGGCGAGGAGAGCCTCCAGTCGACGCCTCCGGCCTGCGCCAGAAGCAGCGCCCCGCCGCGCGTGGTGCCGAGGATGCGGCCCGAGGCATCGAGCGCGATGGCTGCTTCCGGATCGACATCGAGGAATTCGGGCGAGCGCGAGAAGCGCAGCACCCATTCCGAATGCATCTGCGCCATCAAATTGGCGAGCTCGATGCGCCGGGCAGACGCCGTCACCAGGTGAAGGGCAAGGTTCTGGCTGACTTTCGGCTGCGGCGAGCGCAACAGCGATATGTCGAGGACGGCGGTCAGTTCGCCCTTGGTGTCGAAGATCGGCGCGGCGGTGCAGGAGAGCGGCGTGTGGGTGGTATCGAAATGGTCGGTCTGGTGAATTGTCATCGCCTCGCCGGTGACGATGCAGGAGCCGACGCCGCAGGTTCCAGTGCGGCTTTCGGACCATTCGGACCCGAGATAGAGACCGGCCGTGCGCAACTGGTCCATGAACAGCGGGTCGCCGAGGAAGTCGACGGTGACACCTTTCGCGTCGGCCAGCAGCAGGACGTAGTTCTGGCCGGCCACCTGCTTGAACAATGTCTCCAGCCCGCTGCGGGCAATGGCGATCAGTCTTTCGGACTGCTCGCGATGCTCGCGCAACTGGGTATCGGGCACGATGTAGGCTTCCGTCGGACGTGCCGGGTCGAGCCGATGCGTATCGATGCAGCGCAGCCAGGACTGCACCACGATATCGTCGCGGACCGAACGCGCGCCAGACAGCACCTGTTCGATCTCGCGGATATGCTCCCGTTCGCCAGCCATGCGTCCTCCTCGCAGCCAACGTCACATCATAGTGCATGTCGTGCCTCCAAACCGCTCCACCCTTGCGGGCGACATGCATCGGCACATACTGGTGCCTCGGCGGCGGGCGCTCAACTGTACTATGGTAGCGCGAAACAGCGCCTTTTCTCACAGGCGGGTGAATTCGCGCCGGACCCCATTGACGAGCCCGCGTTTTCGCCCTTATTGTCCGCGCCCATGAAAACGGCACTCATTCTCGTAGGCTGGCGCGTGGGCAAGGCGGTGTAACCGCCGGGCGAAAACCTCCCATGCGCACCACACAGGCTCCCTCGGGGGCCTTTTTTATTGCCTCTAATCCAACTAAACGACCAGCAATCGCCAGATGGCGAAACAGTACGGGACCAGACCGATGAGCAACGGACAGAACGAGCGGCGCGAAATGACGGGTGCCGAAATGGTGGTGCAGGCGCTGAAGGACAATGGCGTCAAGCACGTCTTCGGCTATCCGGGCGGCGCGGTCCTTCCGATTTACGATGAAATTTTTCAACAAGACGATGTCGAGCACATCCTGGTCCGGCACGAGCAGGGCGCAGGCCATGCGGCCGAAGGCTATGCGCGCTCGACCGGTAAGGCCGGCGTGCTCCTGGTGACGTCCGGCCCCGGCGCCACCAATGCGGTGACGCCGCTGCAGGACGCGCTGATGGATTCCATCCCGCTGGTCTGCCTCACCGGCCAGGTGCCGACCTCGCTGATCGGCTCCGACGCCTTCCAGGAATGCGACACGGTGGGCATCACGCGGCCCTGCACCAAGCACAACTGGCTGGTGAAGGACGTCAACGATCTAGCCGCCACCATCCATGAAGCCTTCCATGTCGCGACGACAGGCCGGCCCGGCCCGGTCGTGGTCGACATCCCGAAGGACGTGCAGTTCGCCAAGGGCATCTACGTGCCGCCGCAGACGGCGCCGCGCACCAGCTACCAGCCGAAAGTCCAGGGCGACCTGGAAAAGGTGAAGGCTGCCGTCGAGCTGATGGCCGGCGCGAAGAAGCCGATCATCTATTCGGGCGGCGGCGTCATCAATTCCGGCCCGGAGGCGAGCCATCTGCTGCGCGAGTTGGTCGACCTCACCGGCTTCCCGATCACTTCGACACTGATGGGGCTCGGCGCCTATCCGGCATCGGGCAAGAACTGGGTCGGCATGCTCGGCATGCACGGCACCTACGAAGCCAATATGGCGATGCATGATTGCGACGTGATGGTCTGCATCGGCGCGCGCTTCGACGACCGCATCACCGGCCGACTGAACGCGTTCTCGCCGAACTCGAAGAAGATCCACATCGATATCGATCCGTCCTCGATCAACAAGAACGTCCACACTGACGTGCCGATCATCGGCGATGTCGGCCGTGTGTTGGAGGATCTGGTGCGGCTGTGGCGGGCGACCGCCAAGACCGACAAGAAGGCGCTCTATCCGTGGTGGGAGCAGATCGCGAAATGGCGCGCGCGGGATTCGCTGGCCTACAAGATGAACAGCGACGTCATCATGCCGCAATATGCGATCCAGCGGCTCTATGCGCTGACCAAGGACATGGACACCTACATCACCACCGAGGTCGGCCAGCACCAGATGTGGGCGGCGCAGCATTATCATTTCGACAAGCCGAACCGCTGGATGACGTCGGGCGGCCTGGGCACAATGGGCTACGGCCTGCCGGCCGCGCTCGGCGTGCAGATCGCGCATCCGGATGCACTGGTCATCGACATCGCGGGCGACGCCTCGGTGCAGATGACCATGCAGGAGATGAGCTCGGCGGTGCAGTATGAGGCGCCGATCAAGATCTTCATCCTGAACAACCAGTATATGGGCATGGTGCGCCAGTGGCAGCAGCTCTTACACGGCAACCGGCTGTCGCATTCCTACACCGAGGCGATGCCGGACTTCGTCAAGCTGGCGGAGGCCTATGGCGGACACGGCATTCGTTGCGACAAGCCGGACGAGCTCGACGACGCGATCCGCGAGATGATCTCGGTGAAGAAGCCGGTTCTGTTCGACTGCCGCGTGGCGACCTTGGCCAACTGCTTCCCGATGATCCCTTCGGGCAAGGCGCATAACGAGATGCTTCTGCCGGACGAGGCGACCGACGAGGCAGTGGCCAACGCCATCGACGCCAAGGGCAGGGAACTGGTTTAGAGCATGATGCCGAAAAGTGAGAAGCGGTTTTCGGGCAACATCATGCTCCATCCATAACACTAGCCACAAAGGCGGGGCTGTCGCGAGAAAGCCGTGCGCAAACTGAGAATTAGCTCAAAAGTCTAAAATAGAGATTCATGTCATGAACGCACAGCTCCAGCCGACCGGTTCGGCTTATTTAATCGCCAAGGAAACCGAGAAGCCGGAAACCCATACGCTTTCCGTGCTGGTCGACAACGAACCGGGCGTTCTCGCCCGCGTCATCGGCCTTTTCTCGGGCCGCGGCTACAACATCGAAAGCCTTACCGTTTCCGAGACCGAGCACGAGAAGCATCTGTCGCGCATCACCATCGTGACGCGCGGCACGCCGCATGTGATGGAGCAGATCAAGCATCAGCTCGAGCGCATCGTGCCGGTGCACCGGGTGGTGGACCTGACCGTGCGCTCGCATGAGCTGGGACAGGAGCGGCCGCTGGAGCGCGAACTCGCGCTGGTCAAGGTCGCCGGCACGGGCGACGCCCGCGTCGAGGCGCTTCGGCTTGCGGACGCCTTCCGCGCCTCGGTCATCGACGCCAACACCGAGCATTTCATCTTCGAGATCACCGGCAAGGGCTCCAAGCTCGACCAGTTCATCGCCATCATGAAGCCGCTTGGCCTGGTCGAGATCTGCCGCACCGGCGTTGCGGCGATGAACCGCGGCCCGCAGGGGATGTGAGCAAGGCAGACATCGCTCGCACCCCTTCAATCGTTTCTCTGGCCCGGCAGTCGTCCATCTTGGCGGCCTTTCGGATCGGTGGACAGCCCGGTCGGATCCCCTGTTACCCGGCTGCCTAACCATTGTGCAGTGCACATTAAATCTTCGTAATGCCGCGTTTTGGCCCTTTTCCGCCAAAGCCTTGTCCTATCTATTCGGCGAAAATTGCGGCAAGGCGCCGTGGATCGGGCTAGGATAGACCACCTGGTCCGGCGTGTCGGGTCAGAGGGCATATTGTCGATGCGCGGAAAAATTGCCTTTGCAGTTGTTGCGGTCGCCTGCCTGGCGGGGGCCGGGCTCTACTATTCGCCCACGATGCTGGCCCCCACAATGCTGGCCAGGGTCCAGCAGCTGATTTCGGGCAAGCAGGCTGACGCGAGCGACAAGACGGCGAGCGGCGACAAGACGGCCGGCGCCCCGGACAATGCGAAAGGCGACAATGCGAAAGGCGGCGGTCCACGTTCGGCCTCGATCGTCTCCGCCGTCGCGACCACCGCCGATTTCCCGATCCGGCGCTATGCCATCGGCTTCGTCTCGTCACCGGAGGTGGTCAACATCAATGCCCGTGTTTCCAGCCAGATCGTGTCGATCGCGGTCAAGGACGGGCAGATGGTCAAGGCCGGCGATCTGCTCATTTCGCTCGATGACCGCGCGCTGAAGGCGCAACTGGCCAAGGATCAGGCGACGCTCGCCAAGGACCAGGCGATGCTGGTGAGCGCCCAGGCCGACCTGCAGCGTGCCAAGGATCTTGTCGCCAAGCAGGCCGGCACGCAGCAGACCTACGACCAGGCGCTGGCGGCGCAGAAAGCCGCGGCCGCGACCATCGATGCCGACAAGGCGACGATCGACGCCGATACCGTGCAATTGAGCTACGCGACCATCACGGCGCCGATCTCGGGCCGGCTCGGCGCCGTCAACGTGTCGGTCGGCGATCTCGTCACCACCAGCAATGGCAGCTCAAGCAGTTCGACGCCGCTGGTCACCATCACGCAGATGGACCCGCTGCAGGTGAATTTCACGCTGCCGGAAAGCAACCTCGCCCTTTTGCACAAGGCGCTCGCCGACCCGCAGCAAGGCAACGTGATGCTGACCAAGGACGGTGACCCCACGCCCATCGGCAAGGGCACGCTCGACTTCGTCGATTCCAGCGTCGATACCGCTTCCGGCACCATCGCCACGCGGGCCAGCATACCCAACCCGGATCTTTCGCTGTGGCCGGGGCAATATGTGAATGTGGTGCTCGATGCCGGCACGATGCCGCACATGACCTCGGTGCCGACGGTCGCGGTGCAGCCCAGCCAGAAGGGCCCCTTCGTCTATGTGGTCAAGCCGGACAACACGGTGGAGATGCGGCCAGTGCAGGTGGCGCTGACGGAGGGGCAGAACAGCGCCATCAGCGATGGTCTGAAGAGCGGCGAGAAAGTCGTCGTCGAGGGCCAGACACGGTTGAAGAACGGCGCGGCGGTACATGAAGGCAAGGCGGCCGGATCCGGTGACCAGGCGTCACCGAAAGTCGCTGAGGCCGACAAGGCGGGCGGAGCTGCCCAATGATCTCCGAATTCTGCATTCGCAGGCCCGTCGCCACGCTGCTGATGTCGTTCGCCCTCATTCTGGGCGGTATCTTTGCCTACAAGTTCCTGCCGGTGGCGGCGCTGCCGAGCGCCGAGTTTCCGGTGGTCAATGTTTCGGCCAGCCTGCCCGGCGCGTCGCCGGAGACGATGGCGACATCGGTGGCGACGCCGCTGATCAAGCAATTCGCGACGATCGCCGGCATCGATTCGATCTCGACCACCAATTCGCTCGGCCAGACCTCGATCGCCATCCAGTTCGTGCTGAACCGCGACATCGATGCCGCCGCCGCCGACGTGCAGGCGGCAATCGCGCGAACGCAAAGATCGCTGCCGCCGGAAATGACCTCGCCGCCGAGCTATCGCAAGGTCAATCCGGCCGACGCGCCGATCCTTCTGATGTCGCTGGTCAGCGGCACGGTCCCGCTGACCGATCTCGACGCCTTCGCGGAAAACGTCATCTCGCCTTCGCTGTCGACCATCGACGGCGTGGCCCAGGTGTCGATCTTCGGCCAGCAGAAATACGCGGTGCGCATCCAGATCGATCCGTCCGCGCTTGCCGCGCGCGGCATCTCGATCGATCAGCTGCAGGCGGCGATCGCCTCGGCCAACAGCAACACGCCGCTCGGCGTGCTGCAGAACAACAAGCAGCAGTTGACGATCACCGCCAACACGCAGCTGACCAGTGCCGCCGGTTTCTCCAACCTCATCATCGCCACGAAGAACGGCCATCCGGTGCGGCTGGGCGAGGTGACCCGCGTCGTCGATTCCGTGCAGACCACGACGACGGCGAGCTGGTATGACGGCACCCGCGCGATCATCATGGCGGTGCAGCGCCAGCCCGATGCCAACACCGTCGATGTCGTCGACAAGGTCAAGGCGATGCTGCCGTCCTTCCAGGACCAGATGCCGGCCGCCGCCCAGATCAAGCTGCTCAACGACCGCTCGACCTCGATCCGCCAGGCCGTCGACGACGTTCAGTTCACGCTGCTCCTGACCATCGCGCTCGTCGTGATGGTGATCTTCGTCTTCCTGCGCCGGGTGACGGCGACGATCATCCCGGCGGTGGCGGTGCCGATCTCGCTGATCGCCACGCTTGGCGCGATGTTCCTGTTCGGCTTTTCCATCGACAACATCTCGCTGATGGGACTGACCTTGGCCGTCGGCCTCGTCGTCGACGACGCCATCGTCATGCTCGAAAACATCTTCCGCCACATGGAAGAGGACGGGCTGTCGGCCTTCGACGCCTCGCTGAAGGGCGCGCGCGAGATCGGCTTCACCATCATCTCGATCTCGATCTCGCTGGTGGCGGTGTTCATTCCGGTGCTTTTGATGGGCGGCGTCATCGGCCGCATCTTCAACGAATTCGCCGTCGTGGTGACCGTCGCCATCCTGGCCTCGATGTTCGTCTCGCTGACGCTGACGCCGATGCTTTGCTCGCGGCTGTTGTCGGTGACGAAGGCGGATCGCGAGGCGCATAGCGCCGGCAGGCATGACATCGTCACCCGTGCCTATGACTGGCTCTTGAGCTTCTGCCTGCGCCACACCTTCCTGATTTTCCTGGTCTTCATCACCACTGCCGCGGCGTCGGTGTGGGTGATCCAGGTTTCGCCGAAGGGCTTCTTCCCGCAGGAAGATATCGGCCAGATATCGGTCACCACCATGGCGCGCCAGGACATCTCGTTCGACGCCATGGCGAAGCTGCAGGGGCAGGTGGCCAGCGTGTTCTCGAAGTCGCCCTATGTCGACCATGTGGCCTGGTCGGCCGGCAGCGGCAACAACGCGCTCAACCAGGGCCAGCTTTTCGTCCAGCTCAAGGGCAAGGACCAGCGCCCCAACATCGAGAAGGTGCTTGCGGATCTGAGACGCCAGCTGGCCGGCGTGGCGGGCATCGAGACCTACATGCAGCCGGTGCAGAACCTGCGGCTCGGCTCGCGGTCGTCCGCCAGCGCCTACCAACTCGTGGTTCAGGGGCTCGATACCAAGCAGACCGACGTCTGGGCACAAAAGCTTAATGATGCCATGGCCGCGGACCACACCATGTTCACCGACGTCACCAGCGACCTGCAGAACAATGCCTTGCAGGCATCGCTCGTGATCGACCGCGACAAGGCCGCCCAGCTCGGCATCGACACCGACACGCTGCGCTCGGCGCTTTATGGCGGCTTCGGTACCGACCAGGTCTCGACGATCTTCGGTTCGGCCGACAGCTATGAGGTCATCACCGAGCTCGACCCCAAGATCGAATGGTCGCCGGAACACATGCTGGCCATCCAGATGCGGACGTCGAGCGGGACTCTGGTGCCGCTGGGCGCCTTCGCCCGCGTCGACCGCACGGCCGGCGCCCTGACGATCAACCAGCTCGGACAGCTGCCGGCGGTGACGATCTCCTACAACCTGCCGCAGGGCGTGTCGCTCGGCGACACGGTGACCCGCATCGACCAGCTCAAGGAGCAGATCGGCATGCCGACGGCGATCTCGACGAGCTTTGCCGGCACCGCCAAGACCTTCCAGGATTCGCTGGCCAACCAGGGCCTGCTGATCGGCGGCGCGATTCTCACGATCTATATCGTGCTCGGCATGCTCTATGAGAGCTTCATCCATCCGCTCACCATCCTCACCGGCCTGCCGTCAGCGGTGCTTGGCGCGGTGGTGGCGCTGCGCTTCGCCGGCATGGACCTTTCGGTCATCGCGGTGATCGGCATCCTGATGCTGATCGGCATCGTCAAGAAGAACGGCATCATGATGGTCGACGTCGCGCTGGAGCTGAGGCGACAGGGCATGTCGGCGAAGGAGTCCATCCATAAGGCCTGCCTGATGCGTTTCCGGCCGATCATGATGACGACGCTGGCCGCGCTGATGGGCACCTTCCCGATCGCGCTCGGCACCGGCGCCAGCGCCGAATTGCGCCAGCCGCTCGGCATCGCGGTGGTAGGCGGCCTGCTCGCCTCGCAGGCGCTGACGCTGTTCGTCACGCCGGTGATCTACGTCTATTTCGAGAACTTCTCGGGCTGGCTGCTCAGCTTTTCGTCGAGAAGGAACCAGCCGGCGCTGCATGTGGTGGAAGGCGGCGAGCAGGGCTCGCTGTTCGACGGCGAGTCGGAACCAAAGAAGGTGGCGGCCGAGTAGGAGCATGATCCCGAAAAGTTGCAGACTTTTCGGACAAGATCATGCCTCAGAAGACAAACCTGGAGGGAAGCCTCAGTTTCGCTCCAGTTCCACTGGCCCAAGGCGTCGCGCTTGCGGCCAACGGCGGCCGATCCTAGTCTTGCGTCATGACCCACGATCATGACCACGACAACGAGCTCGATCCGTTCGCGGCGCGCGTGCGCGCGCTGGAGACGATCCTGACCCAGAAAGGCCTGATCGATCCGGCGGCCATCGACGTCATCGTCGATACCTATGAGACCAAGATCGGTCCGCGCAATGGCGCGCGGGTGGTGGCGAAGGCCTGGAACGATCCGGCTTACGCCGAATGGCTAAAGCTCGACGCGACCGCCGCGATCGAATCGCTCTCCTATACCGGCCGCCAGGGCGAGCACATGCAGGCCGTGTTCAACACCGAGGAGACGCACAATCTCGTCGTCTGCACGCTGTGCTCCTGCTATCCGTGGTCGGTGCTCGGCCTGCCGCCGGTCTGGTACAAGGCGCCGCCTTACCGCTCGCGGGCGGTGATCGATCCACGCGGCGTGCTGGAGGAATTCGGGCTGACGCTGCCCAAGGACAAGAAGATCCGCGTGTGGGATTCGACCGCCGAGCTTCGCTATCTGGTGGTGCCGATGCGACCCCGCGGAACGGAAGGCTGGAGCGAGGAGCAGCTCGCCGAGCTGGTCAGCCGCGACGCGATGATCGGCACGGCGCTGGCCAAAGAGCCGGAAGCGGAGCCGGCATGAACGGGCCGCAGGATCTCGGCGGACAGATGGGCTTCGGGCCGGTCGCACCCGAGAAGGACGAGCCTTATTTTCACGCGGCATGGGAAAGACGGGCGTTGGGCGTGACGCTCACCGCCGGCTCCATGGGTGCCTGGAACATCGATGAAAGCCGGCATGCCCGGGAATCGCTGCATCCCGCCGACTACTATTCGTCGAGCTACTACCAGATCTGGATCAAGGCGCTGGAAACGCTGCTGAAGCGCCATGGCTTCGTCACCGAGCGCGACCTTGCCGCCGGCAAGGCGCTCGATCCGGCCGCGACGCCGAAAAGGGCGCTCAAGGCAGCGGACGTCCCGGCCGTGCTCGCCAAGGGCGGGCCGTGCGACCGGCCCGTCGCCATGCCGGCATGGTTCCAAGCAGGCGATCGTGTGCGGACGAAGAATTTCAACCCGACCGGACATACGCGCCTGCCGCGCTACGCGCGCGACAAGGCCGGGAGGATCGAGGCCGTTCGCGGCGGCTTCGTCTTTCCGGACAGCAATGCGCATGGCAAGGGCGAGAACCCGCAATGGGTCTATACCGTGGTGTTCGACGGGGCCGAAATCTGGGGCGAGGGCGCCGATCCGACGCTCAGCATCTCGATCGATGCCTGGGAGAGCTATCTTGAGCCGGCATGAAGGCGCCTTGCCGGCGGGCTTCGACGAGCCGGTCTTCGCCGAGCCGTGGCAGGCCGAAGCCTTCGCCCTGACCGTTGCGCTGCACGGCAAAGGCCTGTTTTCGTGGAGCGAATGGGCGGAGGCGCTGTCCGCCGAAGTGAAGAAGCCTGGCGCGGCGAGCGACGGCCACGACTATTACGAGCACTGGCTGGCGGCGCTGGAGAAGCTTCTGGCGGTCAAGGGCGTTGCCGGCAAGAATGATGTCGATGCGCTTGCCGCCGCCTGGGAACGCGCCGCGCACGCAACGCCACACGGCAAGCCGATCCTGCTGGAGAATGATCCGGGCGCTAGCCCGTAGATCGTCTTTGTTCTCTTTACGTTCCTATTTCTGGCTGATAGCCTGGGCTATCGAAGGTGGCCGCTTTGTCGCCGACAACGGTCGGTATTGCGGCCAATCTTGTCTTTCGCTTGCGAATCCGGTCTGTCGCACTGATGGAATTTTCTCCCCAACAGGACGAGGCTCTGAAGGCGGTCGGGCGCTGGCTCAAAGAGGGCCGGCCGCAGGTCTTTCGGCTGTTCGGCTATGCCGGCACCGGCAAGACGACGCTGGCGCGCTATTTTGCCGAGCATGTCGACGGCCAGGTGCAGTTCGCCGCCTTCACCGGCAAGGCGGCGCAGGTGCTGCGCTCCAAGGGGGCGACCAACGCCCGCACCATCCATTCGCTGATCTATAGACCGAAGGGTGAGGAATCGGTCGAGGACGAGGTGACCGGCAAGACCTCGATGTCGCCGACCTTCTCGCTCAACCGGCAAAGCCCGATTTCGCGCGCCAAGCTCGTCGTCATCGACGAATGCTCGATGGTCGACGAGCAGCTCGGCCGCGACCTGCAGAGCTTCGGCACGCCGATCCTGGTGCTTGGCGATCCGGCGCAGCTGCCGCCGATCTCGGGCGGCGGCTTCTTCACTGAGCATGAACCGGATGTGCTCTTGACCGAAATCCACCGCCAGGCGCGCGACAACCCGATCATCCGGCTGGCGCTCGACGTGCGCGAGGGCCGGGAATTCATGCATGGCGACTACGGCACGGCGCAGGTGATCGGCAGGGAAGCGGTCAACCAGGACCTCGTGCTCAAGGCGGACCAGGTGCTGGTCGGCACCAACCGCACGCGCCGTCGCTACAATCAAAGGCTGCGCGAGCTGAAGGGGTTCAACGCCGATTTCCCGCAAGCCGGCGACAAGCTGGTCTGCCTGCGCAACGATCCGGCCAAGGGGCTGCTCAACGGCTCGCTGTGGAAGGTGATGACCTCCTCGCGCGAGACGGTGAAGCCCGGCATCAACCTTCTGGTTTCGCCGGAGGAGGACGATCCCGACCGCGGCGTCGCCAAGATCAAGCTGCTCAAGGCGGCGTTCGAGGATCCCGACGCGGAAATCCCGTGGCAGCAGAAGAAGCGTTTCGACGATTTCGACTATGGCTATGCGCTGACCGTGCACAAGGCGCAGGGCTCGCAGTGGAACGACGTCGTGCTGTTCGACGAGAGCTGGGCCTTCAAGGAGACCCGCCAGCGCTGGCTCTATACGGCGATCACCCGCGCCGCCGAGCGGTTGACAATCGTTCGCTGAGGTTTTTGGCCATCAGGTCGGCCTTGCGCCAAGCCACTGCCAGGCGGCTTCCTCATCGTCGACATCGAAGCGCCTGACTTCGAAAGGCAGCGTTTTGGGGAACACGCCGGCGACGAGGGAGGCCCAACTCGGCTCGCCTATGACGGCGCAGCGCACGACATGTTCCATCGCGTCGGCCACGCCCTGTCGAAGCGTGTCCTGCTTGATATTGGCCCAGTCGACGCTTTCCTCGTCGGTCAGCCTGATCAGCACGTCGATCCTCGGATGCAGCGCGTAGGCGGCTTCCAGCAGGCCGAACAGGTTTTCCGCATCGGCCGGCGAGACATCGCCGACGACGTCGATGGCGAAAAGCGCGTCGCGGTTGGTCTCGATGCGGCGAATAGCCGGCACGGCTTCAAGGAAATTCACTGCAAATCCTCACTTTAGCCTCCAACTGTCCCCTGGAACACGCGAAACCCCCTATCTGTTCCCGTCAAAGGCGCTATAGATGCCCGCCGATCCACTGGACCCCAGCTCATGCCCGCCAAGCTTTCGGTCAATCTCAACGCCGTCGCCATGCTGCGCAACCGCCGCGACCTGCCGTGGCCGAGCGTCATCGGACTTGGCCGCATTGCCCTTGCCGCCGGCGCGCATGGGTTGACGGTGCATCCCAGGCCCGACGAGCGGCACACAAGGCATTCCGACCTGCCGGAGATCAGGGCGCTGATCGACGACGAATTCCCAACGGCGGAGTTCAACATCGAGGGCTATCCGACGGAGGATTTCCTGGCACTGGTCGAAAAGAACCAGCCCGAGCAGGTGACGCTGGTGCCGGACGACCCGGCGCAGGCAACCTCCGACCATGGCTGGAACTTCGTCGCCCAAGCGGCGTTCCTCACTCCGATCGTCAAGCGGTTGAAGAAAAGCGGATTCAGGGTGTCGCTGTTTTCCGACGCGGACCCTGCGGGCGTGAATGCGGCACGCGATACCGGCGCCGATCGCATCGAGCTCTATACCGGTCCCTATGGAGGTTTCCATTCCGATTCGGCAAAAGCGGCGAAAGAACTGGAAAGGCTGGGAAAAACCGCCGACGCCGCATTCAAGGCCGGGCTCGGCGTCAATGCCGGACACGATCTGACCGTGGAGAACTTACCGCCATTGGCCAAACGCATCCCGGCATTGGCCGAAGTATCGATCGGACATGGGTTGACAGCCGATGCGCTGGAGTATGGCATGGACGGCACGGTCGGGCGGTTCTTGAAGGCCTGCGGATGGTAGGGGACTTTGGGTAGTTTCGGCAGTCTTGGTGTGTCGCGCGCGTCGCGGTGGCCTCGGAGCGTGACGAATTCGGTAAAGTGGGGTTCATGGTGCTAGCCAACGCCAGCGAAACGGAATCCCTCGAACGCTCGGGCCATGCCGAAACCGAGCGGCAGCACAGCACTAAGGTGCTCATGCTTGGCGCGCTGGGCGTCGTCTATGGCGACATCGGCACGAGCCCGATCTACGCCTTTCGCGAGGCGCTGCACGCGTCTTCGAGTTCGGTTGCCCGCAATGACGTACTCGGCGTGCTGTCGCTGATCGTCTGGGCGCTGACGATCATCGTCACGGTCAAGTATGTCGCCTTCGTGCTCAGGGCCGACAACAAGGGCGAGGGCGGCACGCTGTCACTGATGGCGTTGGCGCGCAGCGCCTATCCCCCGGGCTCCAGGCTCATCCTGGTGATCGGCATTTGCGGCGCGGCGCTGTTCTTCGGCGATTCAATCATCACCCCGGCGATCTCGGTACTGTCGGCGGTCGAAGGCCTGGAAGTCGTCACGCCTGCGCTCGATGCCTTCGTGGTTCCGATCACGCTGGTCATTCTGGCGGTGCTTTTCGCCGTGCAGCGCTTCGGCACGGGCAAGGTGGCGGCGGTGTTCGGGCCCGTGACGGCGACATGGTTCGTGGCGATCGGCGCGGCCGGCGTCTACCACATCGTCGATGACCCGTCGGTTTTCTTGGCGATCAATCCATATTATGCGATCTACTACCTGGCCACGACGCCGACCGGAGCCTTCGTTACCGTCGGCGCGGTCTTCCTGGCGGTGACCGGCGCGGAGGCTCTCTATGTCGACCTCGGCCATTTCGGCCGCAAGCCGATCGTGATGGCCTGGTTCGCGATCGTGTTTCCCTGCCTGCTGCTCAACTATTTCGGCCAGGGCGCCTTCGTGCTCTCGCATGGCGGCAAGCCGACCAACCCGTTCTTCCAGATGCTGCCCGAATGGGCGCTAATGCCGATGGTGGGCCTAGCGACAGCGGCCACGGTCATCGCCAGCCAGGCCGTCATTTCCGGCGCCTTCTCGCTGACTAGGCAGGCGGTGCAGCTCAACCTTCTGCCGCGCATCGAAGTGCAGCACACGTCCGAGATGCAGAGCGGCCAGATCTATATGCCGAGGGTCAACCTTCTGGTCGCGCTTGGCGTGATGCTTCTGGTCGTCGGCTTCGGCAGCTCGAGCGCGCTTGCGTCGGCCTACGGCATTTCGGTGACCGGCGAGATGCTGATGACGACTATCCTTTTGTTCGTGGTGATGCGCTGGCTGTGGAAATGGCAGGTTGCGACCGCACTGGCCCTGGTGGTGCTCTTCGGCGTCATCGATCTCGGTTTCTTCTCGGCCAATGTCGTCAAAATCGTCGAGGGCGGCTGGGTCTCGATCACTGTCGCCTGTCTGATGGGGCTGATTATGTGGACCTGGATCCGCGGTACCCGCTACCTGTTCGACAAGACGCGCCGCAACGAGATCCCACTCGACTTCCTGGCGTCGAATCTCCTGAAGAAGAAGCCGCAGCTCGTCTCGGGCACGGCCGTGTTCCTGACCAGCGATCCCTTAAGCGCGCCGACCGCGCTGATGCACAGCCTGAAACACTACAAGGTGCTGCACGAGAAGAACGTCATCCTGTCGGTGGTGACGGCGCCGCAGCCGGTGGTGCCGGACAGCGAGCGCGTGAAGATGGAGACGGTCAACGAGCTGTTCATGCGCGTGACGCTGACCTTCGGCTACATGGAGCAGCCCAACATTCCGCGCGCCTTGGCCATCTGCCGCAAGCAGGGCTGGAAGTTCGACATTATGACGACGTCGTTCTTCCTGTCGCGGCGCTCGCTGAAGGCCTCACCCAATTCCGGCATGCCGGTCTGGCAGGACCGGCTGTTCATCAGCCTGGCGCGCTCGGCGGCGGATGCCACTGAGTATTTCCAGATCCCGACCGGGCGAGTGGTCGAGATCGGCACGCAAGTGGCCATCTGAACGAGAGCGGCTTGCGCCGGATGAACAAACGCGGGCCGGTCCGTAGACCAAAAGCCGTGCGCCGGCGGCATGGGAGCCCTCACGCAAGGGCACTTGATATTGCACTGCAGCAAGCGTAGAGCACCGCGCGTTTTATCGGAGTGTCGTCCATGGCCCTCGCCAATGGTGGTGCAGACGCAGAACCCGCCGACCAGTCGAGTCACGCTGAGATTGAGCAGCATAGCACCAAGGTGCTGATGCTGGGCGCGCTCGGCGTGGTCTATGGCGATATCGGCACGAGCCCGATCTATGCGTTCCGCGAGGCGCTGCACGCCTCTTCCGGCGGTGATGTCGCGAACCGCGCCGACATCCTGGGCGTGCTGTCGCTGATCATCTGGTCGCTGACCATAACGGTGACGGTGAAATACATCATGTTCGTGCTGCGCGCCGACAACCGCGGCGAGGGCGGCGTGCTGTCGCTGATGGCGCTGGCGCGCAGCAGTTTCGCTACACGTTCCGCGATTATCCTGGCCATAGGCATCGTCGGCGCCTCGCTGTTCTTCGGCGATGCGGTCATCACGCCAGCCATCTCGGTGCTATCGGCGGTCGAAGGCATGAATGTCGTGACGCCGGCCTTCCAGCCTTACGTCGTTCCGTTGACGCTGGTCATTCTCGCCGTGGTCTTTGCCGTGCAGAGGTTCGGTACTGGGGGCGTCGGTCTGGTATTCGGTCCGGTGACTGCAATCTGGTTTCTGGCCATCGGCCTGTCCGGTCTCAACCACATCATCGACGATCCGGAAATCCTGTGGGCCATCAGCCCGCATTACATCGTGGCTTTCCTGATCAATTCACCCGATGTGTCTTTTGTCACTATCGGCGCCGTGTTCCTGGCCGTCACCGGAGCCGAGGCGCTCTACGCCGATCTTGGTCACTTCGGCCGCAAGCCGATCGTGCTGGCATGGCTGGCGATTGTGTTTCCCTGCCTGCTTTTGAACTATGCCGGGCAGGGCGCCTATGTGCTCGCCAAGGGCGGCACGGTCGGCCATCCGTTCTTCGAGATGAACGAGGGCTGGGCGCTCATCCCGATGGTGGTGCTGGCGACGGCGGCAACTGTTATTGCCAGCCAGGCTGTGATCTCCGGCGCCTATTCTCTGACCAGGCAGGCGGTGCAGCTCAACATGCTGCCTCGGCTCGAAATCCTGCACACTTCGGAAAAGCAATCCGGGCAGGTTTACATGCCGCGCGTCAACATGCTGCTGGCGTTGGTGGTGATGCTGTTGGTGGTCGGTTTCGGGGAGTCCAGCAAGCTGGCTTCGGCCTACGGCATCTCGGTGACCGGGAACATGTTGGTGACGACGACGCTGCTCTTCGTCGTCATGACTCGGATCTGGAAATGGAACATCTGGCCGGCAGTTGCGCTGACGGCATTGTTCGCGCTTATTGACGTTGGCTTCTTTGCCTCCAACATCGTCAAGGTGTTCGAGGGCGGCTGGGCCTCGCTCGCTGTTGCCTTCGCCATCATCCTCGGCATGTGGACCTGGGTGCGGGGCAGCCGCTACCTATTCGACAAGACGCGCCGCAACGAGATCCCGCTCGATTTCCTGGCGGCGAACCTGCTGAAGAAGAAGCCACAGCTGGTCTCAGGCACCGCCGTGTTCCTGACCAGCGATCCGCTCAGCGCGCCGACGGCGCTGATGCACAGCCTGAAACACTACAAGGTGCTGCACGAGAAAAACGTCATCCTGTCGGTGGTGACCGCGCCGCAACCGATCGTGCCCGACAGCGAGCGGGTCAAGCTGGAGACGGTCAACGAACTGTTCATGCGCGTGACGCTGACCTTCGGCTATATGGAGCAGCCCAACATTCCGCGCGCGCTGGCCATCTGCCGCAAGCAGGGCTGGAAGTTCGACATCATGACGACGTCCTTCTTCCTGTCGCGGCGCTCGCTGAAGGCTTCACCCAATTCCGGCATGCCGATCTGGCAGGACCGGCTGTTCATCGGCCTGGCCAAGACGGCGGCGGACGCGACGGAGTATTTCCAGATCCCGACCGGACGCGTCGTGGAGATTGGCACGCAGGTCGCCATCTGACAGACTGCGCCGCATCGGTCGGAACAGTGCCGAAGGGAGGCGGGCATGAGCGGCGAGTTGGTGCTTGTGACCGGCGGATCCGGCTTTCTCGGCGCTCATTGCATCGTAGCGCTTCTGAACGCTGGCTACCGCGTGCGCACCACGGTGCGCTCGGCCAGGCGCGAAACCCATGTTCTTGCGATGCTGGAGGTCGGCGGCGCCGAGCCGGGCGACGCGCTTTCCTTCGCCCATTCCGATCTCATGAGCGACAAAGGCTGGTCTGAGGCGGTCGCCGGATGCCGGTACGTCCTTCATGTCGCTTCGCCTTTTCCGCCCGGCGTGCCGAAGCATGAGGACGACCTGATCGTCCCGGCCAGGGAAGGGGCGTTGCGCGTGCTGTGGGCCGCACGCGATGCCGGGGTCGAACGGGTGGTGCTCACCTCGTCCTTTGCCGCTGTCGGTTATGGCCAGTCATCGGTCGTCGGACGTCCGTTCACGGAGGAGAACTGGACCAACCTTTCGGAAAAGGTCGGCGCCTATGTGAAGTCGAAGACGCTCGCCGAGCGGGCGGCGTGGGATTTTATTGCCACCCAATGCGGCGCACTGGGACTGGCGGTGGTCAATCCGGTCGGCATCTTCGGGCCGGTCCTGGGGCCGGATCATTCGACGTCGACCGATTTCATCAGGCGCCTGATGGATGGCGAGATGCCCGGACTGCCCCGCATGGTCTTCGGCGTGGTCGATGCGCGCGACGTCGCCGACCTGCATCTGCGCGCCATGACCAATCCTGCGGCCAAAGGCGAGCGGTTCCTGGCCATCAGCGGCGATTTCATGACGATGCTGGAGATCGCGCGGACGCTGAAAGCGCGGCTCGGCAATGCGGCGTCGCGGGTTACCACAAGAGAGCTGCCGGACTGGCTTGTCCGGATCGCCGGGCTGTTCGACGGGCAGGCGGCTCAGATCGTGACGGAATTGGGCAAAGCCAGGAACGCGACGAGCGCCAAGGCCATGCGCTTGCTTGGCTGGACGCCGCGATCACGCGAAGACGCGCTTGTCGCGACCGCTGAGAGCCTTGTCCGGCTTGGATTGCTCAAGAAGTCGAAGTGAAGCGCGCCTGAGGGCCTTCTCAGGCGCGCCTGGCTTCAGCCGAGCAGGGTAGCCTTGTTCGCTTCTAGGAACTGCTTCAGCGTCCGGGGCGTGCGGCCCGAGAGTTTTTCGACGGCATCGGTCACCTCCGCAATGCGTCCGGCGCGGGTGTTGGCGTCGAAGGAGACGATGATGCGGGCGAAATCCTCTGGAACGCCGGCTGCTTTCACCCCTTCGGTAAGCGCCTCGTCCGGCAGTTGGATGACTTCCAGCGGCTTGCCGGTCACCTCGCTTACCAGAGCGGCGATCTCGCCCACCGTATAGGCCTGAGGGCCGGTCAGCGTGTAGATGTGGCTTTCCTTGGAGCCGGATGCGAGGCCGGCGGCAATGGCGGCCGCCATATCGTCGCGCGCGCCATGCGCGATGCGCCCTTCGGCGGCCGATGTGTACCACTTGCCCGACGAAATGGCGTGCGGCAGCGACATGAACAGGTTCTCCTGATACCAGCCGTTGCGGAAGATGGTGTAGGAGATGCCGCTCGCCTTGATCGCCTGCTCGGTGCCGTAGTGATCGCCGGCAAAGAGCACGGGCGAGCCCGGCTCGGGATTGGGCATCGAGGTGTAGAGCAGATGCGAAACGCCTGCCGCCTTGGCCGCGGCCACGGCCGTCTCATGCTGCTTCAGGCGGCGGCCAGTCTTCAGATCGAGGTCGCCAGTCGAGATGATCAGCACCCGGTCGGCGCCAGCGAACGCCTTCTCCAGCGAGGCGCTGTCGTTGAAGTCGGCGGCCCTGACGGCGATGCCGCGCGCTGCAAGGTCGGCGAGGTTCTCGGGGTTGCGGGTGGCGGCGATGATGCTCGAGGGCGCAATTTTCTGCGCCTCCAGCAAGTGATTGATGACGGCTCGGCCGAGCTGGCCGGAAGCGCCGGTGACGAGAAGGGTTTCGGTCATGGGGAGGGTCCTGAAAAATTGCGTCGAAGGCGGATCAAGTGGTAGTCTCAAAAAGAGACCAGCACTAAAATAGGAATTGACCTCGGGCCGTAAAGAAGGCAGTTTTTCGGGAGGTAGGCACGGCGAGGGAACCACCATTGCCGGCCTAAAGCGCGTCGCGATCTTTCAGATTTGCTCCACGCGCTCTAGGTTTTGATCTTACGCATGTTCTTAACCCGAAACCCGGTTCCCGCTTTCGGGAGACATGCTTCAGTTTCGATCGGCGGATATCGCAATGGACAGCAAGATCTTCAATCTGAAAGCCAAGCTCGAGGTCTATAAGGCGATGACCAACGGCGGCAATTTCGCCGACTGTCCGGTCCGCGACGTGATCCAGGGCATCAGCGGCAAATGGAGCTCGCTGCTGGTCATGGCGCTGGCAGAGAGGCCCTACCGCTTCGGTGAGCTGCGCCGGCTGGTTCCCGACATTTCGCAACGCATGCTGACGCAAACGCTCTACGACCTGCAGCGCGACGGCTATGTGCACCGTGAAGTTTTCCCGACCAAGCCGCCGAGCGTCGAATACAGCCTGACCGATCTCGGGCGCTCGATGTTTGCGCCCCTGCAGATGCTGGTCCAGTGGGCCGAGCTCAACCATGACGCCGTGCGCGAGGCACGTGCCGCTTTCGACGCGGCTGAAGCCTGACAGGCGTCAAAGCGCCAGCTTGATTTGACTGATGTGTTGGGAGATTGTCCGGCCGGCTTGGCTTGGGCGGGCAATGAGCAGATCCTACGACATCGCGATTGCCGGCGCCGGGCCGGCCGGATTGGCCGCGGCGCTCTATCTCACGCGGGCGGGGCACAAGGTCACCATCTTCGAGCGCTTCGACGCGCCGAAGCCTGTCGGCTCCGGCCTCATCCTGCAGCCGACCGGGCTGACAGTCCTCGCCGATCTCGGCCTGCTCGATGACATTCTTTCGCTCGGCAGCCGTATCGAGCGGCTGCACGGCACCGACGCCCAGACCGGGCGCACGGTGCTCGAAGTCCGCTACGACGCGCGGCGCGGCCGTCGCTTCGGCCTCGCGGTGCATCGGGCGGCGCTGTTCGGCGTGCTCCATCGCGCCGCCTTGCGCGAAGCGATCGCCATCGAGACCAATGTCGAGGTCGAGACACCGGAGACGACCGAGCGCGCGACGCTGGTCTGCGCCAACGGCAAGCGGCTCGGGCCGTTCGACCTCATTGTCGATGCCAGCGGCGCGCGCTCGAAACTGCGGCACTATCTCGGCGATGCCGCCATGCCGCGACCGCTCGCCTATGGCGCGTTCTGGGCGTCGCTCGGCTGGCGGGGCGGCTTTGACAGAAGCGCGCTGCTGCAGCGCTACGACAAGGCAAGCATCATGGTCGGCGTGCTGCCGATCGGCCGGCCGGAGCCTGGCGCGCAAGACATGGCGGCCTTCTTCTGGAGCCTCAAGCCGGCCGACGCCGAACGAGTGAAGGCCGAGGGGCTCGAAGCATGGAAGGCGAGAGTGATTTCCGTCTGGCCGGAATGCGAGGTTTTCACCAGCCAGATCGACAGTTTCGAGCAGCTCTCGCTCGCCCGTTACGGCCATCACACGATGAGACTGCCGGCAGGCCGGCGGCTTGCGGTTATCGGCGACGCCGCGCATTCGACCAGCCCGCAACTCGGGCAAGGCGCGAACATGGCGCTGCTCGACGCCGCCGCGCTCAGCCATGCGCTTGCGCGGGCGGACAGCCTCGACGACGCGCTGGCGACTTATGCCAGCGCACGCCGTTGGCATGTGCGCGTGTTCCAGGCATTGTCACTGTCGCTGACGCCGTTCTACCAGTCGGACTCCGCAGCTTTGCCCTTTGTCCGCGACCGCATGGTGGCGGCGCTGGCGTGTATCCCGCCGGGGCCGCAATTCCTCGCCGCCATGGTCGCCGGAACGGTCATCGACCCGTTCAGGCGGATCGGGCTTGCGGAGTTTCAGTGGCCTGCCGCCTGATGATCCCGGATAAATAGGATCCCTTTGCCTGCAGAAAGGCATGCAACCGCCGCGGATAGTCCGCGCCGACCGCCTCCTTGACCGATTGCCGCCTGCTCAAGGCCGCGCGCCAGGCCTGGACGAGCGGCTTGCCGTCGAGAATGCCGAAATCGCCGATGCGGTCGAAGGTGTCGAAGTAGCGGAAGATCGGCCCGTAAACGGCATCGACCAGCGAGAAGCGCTCGCCGGCGAACCACGGGCCGCTTTGCGTTGCCGGCAGTTCGGCCTCAACACGAGCGAACATCTCGAACAAGCCTCTGCTTTCGTGGAGGAACGCAGCTTCGTCGGCGGCGGAATAGAAGCGGCCTATGGCATTGAGGATGGCCGAGCCGAATTCGATCCAGGCGCGATGCCTGGCTCGCGCCAGCGGATCGGCAGGGTGCAACGGATTGGCTTCGGTCTCCTCGAGGAATTCGAGGATGACGGCGGATTCGAAAATCACCTCCTCCGAGTGGCCGTGCCGCACGCGGAGCAGAGGCACCTTGCCGAGCGGCGATATGGCTCTGAACCATTCCGGCTTGTCGGCAAGGTCGACATTGACCCGTTCGAGCGGCACGCCTTTCTCGGCGAGCGCAATCGCGGCGCGCTGGACGTAGGGGCAGAGGTGATGGCTGACGAGGGTGAGCCTTTCGGTCATCTCACTCTCCCCAGACATAGTTGAGCGCGCCATCGTCGACGCGGGTCGACAGGAACATCAGGCGCGAGCCTTTCGGCGCCGGTCCTTCGAGACGCTCGCCGCTTTCCATGTCGAATTTCGCGCCGTGCCATTGGCAGACAAGCGTGCCGTCCTTGCAGTCCAGCGGTCCGCCGAAATGCAGGCAGACATTGGCCGCGGCGCGGATGCGTTCGCCGCTGCGCCAGACATGGACCTCGCGACCGAAGAAGTGCGCGATCAGGCTGCCGGCCTGCGGGATGTCGGCGATCTTGCAGATTTCATGTTTCATCAGAAAGTTCCTTGTTGATGCAATTGCATCTATATGGATGCAAATGCATCGATCGTCAAGCTTGATGCAGTTGCATCTATCGACTAGGCTGCGCCGATGACGAAGACGTCGCCATCGCCGGAAGCCATTGCAGCCTGGGCGCGCCTCGTGCGGGTCTCGCGCCAACTGGTCGAGAGGACCGAGGACGCGCTGAAGGCAAACGGCCTGCCGCCGCTCGCCTGGTATGACGTGCTGCACGAACTCGCCGAGGCGGGCGAGGGCGGGCTAAGGCCGTTCGAGCTGATCGATCGCGTGCTGCTGGCGCAGTACGGCGTCTCACGACTGCTGGCCCGGCTGGAGGCGGATGGCCTGGTCGAAAAGCTGCCCGTCTCCGACGATGGCCGCGGGCAGACCGTTCGCATCACGGCAAGCGGCCGGGAGATGCGCCGCCGCATCTGGGCGGTCTATGGCGCTTGCATCGCCGATCGAATGGACGGCAGGCTTTCAGCCCAGGACCTGAAGACCTTGGCCAGCCTGCTCGGACGGCTGCGCGATCCGCCGGCCAGCGACTAGCTGGCGAGGCTCGCTGCTC
Organism: Mesorhizobium sp. M2A.F.Ca.ET.046.03.2.1; assembly: GCF_003952425.1. Classification (NCBI taxonomy): domain Bacteria; kingdom Pseudomonadati; phylum Pseudomonadota; class Alphaproteobacteria; order Hyphomicrobiales; family Phyllobacteriaceae; genus Mesorhizobium; species Mesorhizobium sp. M2A.F.Ca.ET.046.03.2.1. The sequence goes on from NZ_CP034449.1 coordinate 5,670,704, forward strand.
CGCCGGTCATTTTTCGCGGCAGCCCCTTGCATCGGAAACAGGAATGCGCAATAAGCCGAACCGTAACGTACGGTACGCCTCTGGGCTATCGGAAAACCGGGAAAGACCGTGCTGCAGGCAGGCGCCGATATCGACACAAGCGAAACGCTGACGGAGCGTCAGCAGGCCGTTCTGGACGCGGCGCTCCGCCTGCTGGTGGAAGAGGGCGACAACGTCACCATGACCGCGGTGGCGCGGCGGGCCAGCTGTTCCAAGGAAACGCTCTACAAATGGTTCGGCGACCGCGACGGACTGCTCAACGCTACGGTGCAGTGGCAGGCCTCCAAGGTGCGCGTGGCGCCGGTCGATCGCAAGAGTCTCGACCTCGCGTCACTGACGGCAAGCCTCCAACGCTTCGCCTCTGACTGGCTCAAGGTGATCTCCAGCGATACGTCGATCGCGCTCAACCGCGTGGCGGTCGGCCATGCCGGCTCCGGCAAGGATGACCTCGGCGCCATTGTGCTGCAGAATGGCCGCTTCGCGCTGGCCAGGCGGCTGAAGCCGGTGCTTGAAGCAGGGCGTCAAGCCGGGCTGCTCGATTTCGAGGACGCCGAGACGGCGTTCCGGACCTTTTTCGGCCTGGTCGGCCGCGACGTGCAGATCCGTCTGCTGCTTGGCGACCAGGTGGAATTGACTGAGGCGACGATCGGCGGCGATGCCCGCCGCGCGACGCAACAGTTTCTCGCTCTCTTCGGAGCAAAAACCGGGCCGCTGGCCCTCTGATCTTCAAAAGGGAAGGAAGACCAAAATGCGTGTTTATTACGATCGCGACGCCGATCTCAATCTGATCAAGGGCAAGAAGGTCGCCATCATCGGCTATGGCAGCCAGGGCCGGGCGCATGCGCTCAACCTCAAGGATTCCGGCGTCAAGGAAATCGCCATCGGCCTGAAAGCCGGCTCGGCGACCGCCAAGAAGGTCGAGGCAGACGGGCTCAAGGTGATGAGCGTGGCGGACGCCGCCAAATGGGCCGACCTGATGATGATGGCGACGCCCGATGAATTGCAGGCCGACATCTACAAGAACGAAATCGCCCCGAACATCCGCGACGGCGCCGCGATCGCCTTCGCCCACGGCCTCAACGTGCATTTCGGCCTGATCGAGCCGAAGGCTTCGGTTGACGTCGTCATGATCGCGCCGAAGGGCCCGGGCCACACGGTGCGCGGCGAATACCAGAAGGGCGGCGGCGTGCCGTGCCTGGTCGCCGTTAACCAGGACCCTTCGGGCAACGCGCTCGATCTCGCGCTCTCCTATGCCTGCGGGGTCGGCGGCGGCCGGTCCGGCATCATCGAGACCAACTTCCGCGAGGAATGCGAGACCGACCTGTTCGGTGAGCAGGTTGTGCTGTGCGGCGGCCTGGTCGAGCTGATCCGCGCCGGCTTCGAGACGCTGGTGGAAGCCGGCTACGCGCCGGAAATGGCCTATTTCGAGTGCCTGCACGAAGTGAAGCTGATCGTCGACCTGATCTATGAGGGCGGCATCGCCAACATGAACTACTCGATCTCGAACACCGCCGAATGGGGCGAGTATGTCTCGGGTCCGCGCATCATCACCGCCGACACCAAGGCCGAGATGAAGCGCGTTCTGAAGGACATCCAGACCGGCAAGTTCACCTCGGAGTGGATGCAGGAATATCGTGCCGGCCTGGCGCGCTTCAAGGGCATCCGCCGCAACAATGACAGCCACCAGATCGAGGAAGTCGGCGCCAAGCTGCGCGCGATGATGCCGTGGATCGCCAAGAACAAGCTGGTCGACAAGGCGAAGAACTGAGGCGATCCACGTCTTTTGCCTGCGCGTCCTCGGGCTTTGCCCTGCGGCGCGCGGGTAATCGCGAAGAACAAGCTGGTCGACAAGGCCAAGAACTAATTCGCAATTTCATAGATGCTCGGAGAAGCCGGCGGATCGATCCGCCGGCTTTTTCTTTGCGAGATCGACGGCAGTGCCGCCGCAGCTCAGCCGTAGTGCCAGTGTGGCTTGGGCTCGGTGCCGGTGAACTCGACGCCGATGCGGTCCTCGCGGCGCCAGCGCACCACGGCCCTGTAGCCGATGCCATCGACCGGCACATAGAGCAGGAATTCATCCGGCACGCGTGCGTCGATCGGCACTTTCAACTCCGCGCCGTTCGAATGCATGTTGCGTACCGTGCACGTCACCTCGGAATTGTTGATGCCGGTCAAGATCGCCGCGCCCTTCAGGACGCGTTGGCGGCGTTGGATTCTGAGTTCGTTTTCGGCCATTGCAGGGTACGTTCTGGCGAATTTTTCGCTGCGAATCGGCATGTGAAGCACCGACATGGATGAATAGGCGCCGCTGATGAATTTAGGGTTATCAAGGTCGCGGCACAGGGTTGCGGCATAATAAAACGGCGCCGCGAAGGGCGCCGTTTCTGTGCCAGCAGGCCGCTCAGATATAGGGCGAAATGCACTGCCGGCGCGGGCCGTAGTTGGGCTGGAACGTGTTGTCCCAGGCCCGATAAGACCGGTAGCGGTCGTAGCACCATTGGACATGGGCCCTGGAAAGCTGCTCCGTCCGGTAAATGCGCCGCGGCTGAACATAGCGCGGATAGGGGTCGTAATAGTAAGGATCGTAGTAATTGTTGTAGGCCAAGCTGCCCAAGCCAAGGCCAAGGCCCAGCCCCAGGATCGCGGCCTCGCTGTCGCGGAAGTGCCGGCGGTGATGGTGCCGCCAGCGCCAGTCGCCATCGCCATTCCACCTGTCTCTGTCCCAGTTGCGGTCCCAGTTGCGGGAGAAGTGCCGGTTGCCGTCGCGTCTGACATCGCGGCCGCGCCACTCGCCGCCGCGCCGCCAGCGCCAGTCATACATCTGCGGCGAGTAGTTGTTGCCGCCAGCCCAACTGTCGCGGACGGGGACGATCGTGGGTGCCACCGCGCTGGTGGCGGTCGAGAAATCGGGCTGCAGGATCGGGCCGGCCACCGACGGCGCGGTCACGCCGGCAACGAGCCCCAGGGCCAAAAGCCCGGATCTGAAGGAAGAAAACAGCGGTTTCATTTCACTCTCCAAGGAGTAAAGGCCCCACGCCCAGAGCACCCCGGGAATGGGCTATTGTTGGAACTTTTCGTCTGAACGGAAGATGAACGGAAAGGTTCCATCAACCATGACGAGCATACGCCCGGCTCTTGTTTTCGGCCTCGCTTGCGCGCAAAGGTCACCGCCATGTCGCTCCGCCTCGCCACCTTCAATGTCGAGAACCTGATGAACAGGTTCGATTTCTCGGGCTATCGCAACCAGCTCAATGAAGACCGCACGCTGGCGCTGTTCGACATCCAGAGCGAGGCGGAATACCGGATCCTCGAGCAGGCCCGCGCGATCGCCCAGTCCGACGACACCCGCCAGTTGACGGCGCTCGCCATCGCGGCCACACGCGCGGACATCATCTGCATGCAGGAGGTCGACAATATCGAGGCGCTGAAGGCGTTCGAATATGGCTATCTGTTCAAGATGATCGGGCAGGGCTACCGTCAGAAATACACCACGGCCGGCAACGACTCCCGCGGCATCGATGTCGCAGTGATGATGCGCAACGAGACCATGCAGGGCCAGCCGATCGAATTCGTGCGCATGACGAGCCACGCCTATGTCACGTTCGAGCGGTTCGGCCTCTTCACGCCGGAGCTTGCGGGGCTCGGGCATGTGGCCAGCGATCGCATCTTTCGGCGGGACTGCCTGGAGGTCGACCTCACTGTCGGCGGCGTGCCGCTGACACTCTATCTCGTGCATTTCAAGTCGATGGGCTCGCCGCGCAACGGGCTGGACGGCCGCGAGGCGACAATGCCGCTGCGCATGGCCGAGGCGCAGGCCGTGCGCCGCATCATCGAGGAGCGTTTCGGCAAGGACCATGCCGCCGACAAGCGCTGGGCGATCTGCGGCGATATGAACGATTACCGGCAGCGTGTCAGGATCGAGGGCGACAGCTTCGACGGCTATCGCTTCGAGGTCGTGGATGAAGCCCAGTCCTCGATCAACGTGCTGACCGCCGGCGGCTTTTGCGAGAATGTCGTCGAGCGGCGGCCGGAGATGGACCGCTGGAGCTTCTACCACACGCGCGGCCCGGAGGAGCGGCATCTCTGCCAGCTCGATTACATCCTGCTGTCGAAGGCACTGGCGGCGAAGAACGCGACCGCCGTGCCCGACATCATCCGCAACGGCCAGCCCTGGCGCACCATCTTCCCGGCGGGCCAGGAGGTCGAGCGCTTTCCGCGCGCCGGCTGGGACAGGCCGAAAGCGTCGGACCATTGCCCCGTGGCAATCACATTGGACATGGCGTGACCCTTTGAGTTTCGATCTGCCCCGCAACGTCATCCTGCCGGTCGATGCGGTCGACGTCCGCCTCGATCCCGGGCCGCACCCCTTCGCCGTCAGCAATGCGGAAGCGATTGCTGAGAACTGGCGCCAGGAGATCGCGGCCAAACCGGCGCTGTTCGACGGCACGGTGGTGCTGCTTTCCGAACTGGCATACCGCGACAGCCGCCTCGTCGGCCGCTGCCATGCGGTCAATTATTCGACCTTCATGCTGTGGCGTAAGCGACGCGAGAATTCCGGTGCCGAGCACGCCTATGCGCATGCCATGCTGGTCGCCGGGGACAATGCGCTGGTGGCGATCCGCATGGGCCGGCACACGGTCAATGCCGGCCGCGTCTATTTCGCCGCTGGCTCGTTCGAGCCGGTCGATTTTCGCGACGGGCTGGTCGATATCGACTTCAACATGATACGCGAGGTGGGGGAGGAGACCGGGCTCGATCTTTCAGCGGCCGAGCGTGGACAGCGCTATCACGCGCTGTCGCGGCGAGCGGCACGGTGATTTTCCGCCGCTACCGTGTTGCCGAAACGGCCGACGCGCTGGCGCGGCGCATCAGCGCCTTCGTCGCCGCCGAGGCCGATCCGGAGATCGAAGGGCCAGTCGTCATCCGGCATGCCGCCGATTTGCCCGACGGGCTGATGGGGCATATGAAGCCGCTGATCGAATGGCATTTCGATGGCAGCGACAGGTTTCCTGACCCGTAGCATCAGTGTCAGCGGGTGCGCTCTATGGAAAGAGCGGTGGCAGCGCGTCGTCACGCGGCGCGCCTTTGCGCGTACCGCCGTCGTCCTTGTAGTAATAGCTGTAACCGTTGATGGCCGGCGCGCCGCCGAGATGCGCATAGAGAATTCTCGCGCCTTCGGGAAAGAAGCCTTTCCTCGTCAGGTCGATCAGCCCCTGCATCGACTTTCCCTCATAGACCGGATCGGTGATCATCGCCTCGGTGCGGGCAGCCAGCCGGATCGCGTCGTTCGTTTCGTTCGATGGAACGCCATAGGCGGGATAGGCATAGTCGGGATTGATGACGATTTCGTCCTCGCGGACGGCGCGGCCCAACCCGACGAGGGCGGCGGTGTCGTCGACGATGCGGCGGACCTGGGCGCGGGTCTGGTCGGGCGTGCCGGAGGCATCGATGCCGATCACCCGGTCGGCGCGATCTTGAGCGGCGAAGCCGACGATCATGCCGGCCTGCGTCGAGCCGGTCACGACGCAGACGATGATGTAGTCGAATTTGAAACCGAGTTCGACTTCCTGTTTCGCCACCTCCTCGGCGAAGCCGACATAGCCCAGACCGCCGAACTTGTGCACCGAGGCGCCGGCAGGAATGGGGTAGGGCTTGCCGCCTGCATCCTTGACCGACTGGATCGCATCCTGCCAGCTCTTGCGAATGCCGATGTCGAAACCATCGTCGACGAGCCGGCTGTCGGCTCCCATCAGGCGCGTCAGCAGGATATTGCCGACCCGGTCGTAGACCGCATCGTAGTGCGGCACCCATTTCTCCTGGATGACCACGCATTTCATACCGATCTTGGCGGCCGTCGCGGCGACCATGCGCGTGTGGTTCGACTGCACGCCGCCGATCGACACCAGCGTGTCGGCGCCCGACGCGATCGCATCGGGCACGATATATTCGAGCTTGCGCAATTTGTTGCCTCCCATGGCAGCCCGGAATTGCAGTCATCACGCTTTGCATAGACCCGCACCTTGCCGCCAAGCGCCGCGCTGAGACGCGGCAGATGCTCGATCGGCGTCGGGCCGAAGGTCAGTGGATACCGTTGAAATTTTTCGAGAAGTGACATCGACCTGCCTCCCGCAGTGTTCGTTTGGATAGGCAAAGAATAGACGAATTGCGGCGAAAGGTGCTCTCGAAGAGGGCCGCTGCTTTTTGGATTTCCGCAAAGAAGTGCGCTAAGGTTCATCTAATCGTCCATTGGAACCGATAAGAATGGAAGAATCTTCCGATCATATTTTCGACCGCATCGACATCAAAATCCTGCGAGCCCTGCAGGCCGAGGGGCGGCTGACCAATGCCGAGCTGGCAGCGCGCGTGAATGTCAGCGCCGCCACCTGCCATCGGCACGCAACGCCTGTTCGAGGAGGGCTACATCACCGGAGTCAGGGCGGAGATCGCGCCCGCCGCGGTCGGGCTCGGCGCGCTGGTCATGGTCGGCGTCGTGCTCGATCGCTCGACACCGGAAAGTTTCGCCGCTTTCGAGGAGGCCGCCCTCAAGCTCAAGGAGGTCCTGGATTGTAATCTCGTGGCCGGCGACTTCGACTATCTGTTGAAGATACGGGTGCGCGACATGGCGGATTTCAACAAGCTGCACGGCCAGAAGCTGATCGCGTTGCCGGGCGTCCGGCAAACCAGGACCTTCTTTGTGATGAAGGAGGTCAAGGAGAACGCGCGGCTGCCGTTTTGACAGGCAGTCCGCGACTCCATTCTCTCGCGGCGCTCAGAGCCGCTCCTTCTGCGGCAATGCCTTGCGGTCATTACGCGCCGCGACGAAGAACAGGATGAAGCAGAGGCCGAGGAGCGCGCCCATCGCCGTGCCCATCGTCTGGCCGACGACTTCCTGGAAATTGGGCGCGACGCGGTCGGGATTGGCCAGACCGAAGGGGGCCAGATACCACCAGATGCCGCCCAGGAACGCCTCGACGACAATTGCCACGAGGATTACACGCGCCTTCCTGCTCATTTCGTCCGTCCCCTTCAAGGTTTCCCAGGAGACCGCTTTATCACCGCAGGATTTGCGGCAATAGAGCCGAGCGATGCCGGGTGCTATTCGTGCCGCAGCGCGTCGATCGGATCGAGGCGGGCGCCGCGCAGCGCCGGGAAGAAGCCGAACACCATGCCGATCAGCGCCGAGAAGCCGACGGCCAGCAGGATGACGGCGGGGCTCGGCGCGAACGGTATCGTCAGCGCCATCGAGGCCATGCCGGCCAGCGACAGTCCGATCAGGATGCCGATAATGCCGCCGAGCAGCGACAGCACCGTCGCCTCGACCAGGAATTGGATGAGAATGTAACGAGCGCTCTGAGATGCGTGTGCGGTCTAACAAAGGCCGCTGCCTGTCGGCCTCGGCTGGCGTTCAACCACTCTTCTTAGGCTGGATGAACCACGCGTCGCCGCCCGCCGCCTGATATCCGTAGTGCCGCTCGTAGAATGACTTTAAGGCGCCTTCATATTGCGACAGGATCAGAATAGCGTCTCCGTATTGCGGCAAGGAATCGCTATCCAAAAGATCAAGATACTTGTGATCCGGAGCGCCTTCCAGAAGTTTAACGGCGTCAGCTAGCACCCGATTTATAAGATTTACTTTGCTAGTGCTAAGCGTTCCTTCCGGCTTCTTCTTTCCAAGGTCTTTAAGTTCCTTGAATAGCTCAGTGAATACGCCGATCACGGCCTCGTATTGTCTAACTTTAGATTCTGTTGTATAGTATTTGTTCGACATCACTTTTTCTCTTGTATCTTCTTCGGTGGCGCCGTCCGGATCATCACGTCTGATCCTTCGATGCGGTAAATCCAAACTCCGTTTGTTCCACGTTTTATGTTGTCAGCCCGCTTGCGCTCAAGCTCCTCGATGTATTGACCGAGGATAAGAGCGACATCACTTGTAGTCGGGACATCGTCCGCATCGAACTGATCAAAATCAGCCAAGGGTTTGTGCGTGGAGCCCAATATATCGTTTGCCTCACCAAGGATAGCGTTGACGAATTTCAACTTAAATTCGTTCAATCCATCGTTTGGCGATTTCTTCACAAGGGTCGCAATTTCCTTGTGAAGACCATCCATCTGACCGGAAATCTTCTCCAGCTTTTCTATTTGTTGAGGCGTCAAGGCCATTTTTCAATCCTAACTCGGACAATCTCGCCTGAATTCAATATATTTTTTCTTGATCACGTCGATGGGTAGTCGCTGTTTGCTCTCGAACAACTCCACCACCTGTTCGACGTCGGCATCAGTGAGTGTAATGATACTCCGGCGTTGACCCGACCAGAGATCGATTGTTCGTTGCTTTCGAGCGCCGGTTAGTGGATTGCGCGTCACCAATACTCCGAATTTTCCCAAACTGTCAGTCATGTAGGCGTTGAGCTGGTTCACATGATCACGGCTGACTTCTCGAACGTTCTTAAGCTCGAAGACCAATTGTCTTGAAGCATAGTCGTCAAATATGCCTTTTAGAAAGGGATCGGACTGGGAATTGTAAAAGATGAGGTCGCGTACAAGCGAACCACTGTCCGTTCGGCTTTGGACTGCAGCGAAATCAAGCTGGGGATAGAGTAGTGACGGAAAGAGATCGCCAATCAGTTTCTCGTATTCGCGGTCGGCGTTCTCATTTTTACCTGAAGGCAATTTCTTAATCGCGGTCAACTTGCGGCGGGCGGATATAACCGGAATCTGGGTAAAGAGCGGATCGTTTTTGCAATCTTCGAACGTTCTTTCCTTCTCTCTGATATAAGCGTCGACGACGTTGTAATTTGCGCGGTTGAAATTCAGGACGTCCACGCGTTCAAGTTTGTCTGCCTCATGCGAGATATCGTCCTGTGGACAATGTTCCTGGAAATAGTCGTCGTAAGAAATCCAAGGCCCGAAGCGAAGCCAGCGCTTCGGCACCAGAATCAGTGGAGCGCGCGTATCAGGGTGAAAAGGGAGTTGGACACCCCCTTCTGGTTTGAACTCGTTCTTTCGGTAGTCATAGACGTGGGGGAGGGTGTGGTCCCTCAAGGGAATCCCATGCCGATGACATTGTTCGATGGTGTAGTCGACGAGAAATGACTTTGTGAAGCTACAGGTGATATCGCTGATTCTATCTTTCGAAATACCGTCGATGAAAAACTGAATCTCTTCGAAGTGACGAAATCCAGCGCTGCCGTATTGTGGGATAGTTTTGAACAGGGAGAGAATTTCGTGCGCCTTGGTCTTACCCAGACGTTTCCCTTTTCTCGTGGCCGAAGCGCCGAGACCGACCTCATCACACTCAGATGCGGCAATCAATGTTCCAACGGCCTTCTTTTGCTCTCCCCGAAGGAAGAGCTGACCTAGTTGATTGAAGGCGTTGATGACGGCGGTGTGAAGCGCTTGATCCTGTTGTGACGGAGAGGCCCACAGGAGGAATGGATCGACGTAAAGTGGTATGTCTTCGTTGAAAAACGGTATGGCAAAATCAAGCTGCGCTTGTGGCGTTGGAATTCCGAAGTAGTCCGTCAGGCGAGGGTTAACGAGCACCATGGGGTCAGCGGTTCTAACTTTGTGTTGGCTACGCAGAGCGAATGTTCAGTCACCAATCCCCCGTATTTATTGTTTCTCGAACAGAAACATGTTGTCGACAGCAATGCTAGGCAAGTTTGAAACGGCTTTCGATACGGAAGAGCGTCCAAATAAAGTTCGGAATCCCCGTAAAACGGTAAATCAATCTAGCATTGTAGGGTCGGATGGTGACAGTGCTGTCGACGTGCGCATGCACCAAGGTTGTGGAATAACGGCTATTCGTGCCGCAGCGCGTCGATCGGATCGAGGCGGGCGCCGCGCAGCGCCGGGAAAAAGCCGAACACCATGCCGATCAGCGCGGAGAAGCCGACGGCGAGCAGGATGACGGCGGGGCTCGGCGCGAACGGTATCGTCAGCGCCATCGAGGCCATGCCGGCCAGCGACAGTCCGATCAGGATGCCGATAATGCCGCCGAGCAGCGACAGCACCGTCGCCTCGACCAGGAACTGGATGAGGATGTGTTTTTCGTGCGCGCCTATGGCCAGCCTGATGCCGATCTCGCGCGTCCGCTCGGTGACCGAGACCAGCATGATGTTCATGATGCCGATGCCGCCGACCAGGAGGCTGACACCGGCGACGGCGCCCAGCATGCCGGTCATGGTGGTCGTGGCGCTGGTCATGGCGTCGGCGATCTGGGTCATATCGCGGATGGCGAAATCGGGATCGCGGTCCGGCGTGATGCGGCGCATGTCGCGCAAAATGTCCTCGACGCGCGGCTGCAACTCGCTGGTCGGGGTGCGGTCGTCGGCGGCGATGTAGATGTTGTCGATGTCGCGGTTGCCGGCGATGCGCCGCTGATAGGCGTGCAGCGGCATCAGCACGACATTGTCCTGGTCCTGGCCGAAGCCGGTATAGCCCTTGGGCTCGAGCAGGCCGATGATCTTGCAGGAGGTGCGGTTGACGCGGATGATCTCGCCCTCCGGATCGCCGGCGCCGAAGAATTGCTGGCGCACCGTCTCGCCGATCAGGCACGCACCGGTGCCGGCGCGCGTTTCGGAATCGCTGAACGGCCGTCCCGACACCAGCTTCCAGTCGCGGGCGTCGAGATAGGCGCTGTCCGTGCCGGTGACTCCCGAGGTCAGGCTTTCAGTGCCGAAGATGATGCGGACCTGTTTCTGCGAAGCAGGCGAGATGGCGCGCGCGCCGCTCAGATGCGCGACGAGCGCTGCGACATCCTTTTCGGCGAGCGGCCGCACCGCCTGGTCGAGGCCGCCGGGTCCGCCTGGCCCCGCCGGCCGGCCGGCACGGACGACGAGAAGGTTGCTGCCGAGCTTGGAGATATCGGCCTTGACCTTCTCCGTGGTGCCGGAGCCGATGGTGAGCATGGCGATGACGGCGGCGACGCCGATGACGATGCCAAGCAGCGTCAGGAAAGAGCGCAGCACGTTGCGGCGGATCGAACGCAGCGAAAGGCGGACGGTCTCCCAGATCATGCCGCTGCCTCCGCCTTCATGGTGTCGGAGGCGACATGGCCGTCGAGGAAACGAATGGTGCGGCCGGCATAGTCCGCGACATCGGCCTCGTGCGTGACCATGACGATGGAGAGGCCGAGCTCGGCATTGAGCCTGGTCAGCAGCTCCATGATCTCATGCGTGCGCGCGGTGTCGAGATTGCCCGTCGGCTCGTCGGCAACAAGCAATGTCGGCCTGGTGACGATGGCGCGGGCGATCGCCACGCGCTGCTGCTGGCCGCCCGACAGCTCGGCCGGGGTGTGGTGCTCGCGCCCGACAAGCCCGACCTCGGCCAGCGCCTGCATGGCGAGGTCCCGGCGCTCGCGCGCTCCAACGCCGCGATAGATCAGCGGCAGCTCGACATTTTCCGCCGCGGTGGTGCGCGGCAACAGATTGTAGCCCTGGAAGACGAAGCCGACATAAAGGTTGCGCAAAAGCGCGCGGCGGTTGCGGTCGAGCCGGCCTGCGTCGATGCCCATGAAGGAGTAGGTTCCAGCCGTCGGCGTGTCGAGGCAGCCGATGATGTTCATCGCCGTCGACTTGCCCGAGCCGGAGGGTCCCATGATGGCGACGAATTCGCCGCGCCGGATGGCGAGATCGACGCCGGCCAGCGCATGCACGCGGGCCTCGCCTTCGCCATAGCTCTTCCAGACCTTGTCGAAGGTGATGAGCAGGGGAGCCGACATGTCGTCAGCTCCGCTGCTGCGCGCCGGTGATGACTTGCGCGCCCTCATCGAGGCCGGAGGTGATCTCGGTCAGCTCACCATCGGTCGAGCCGATCCTGACGTTCACCGGATGCGGCCGGCCGTTCTCCAGCACATAGAGCGTGCGCGAGCCGTCGGTCGGCGCCTTGGTCGGCTCGCGCTGCCGATTGGGGCGGCCCATGCGGCCGGTGAAGAGATCGCTCAGGCTCCAGCTGCGCGCCTGCTGCTGCATCGGGCGATAGCGGAAGGCCGTCGAAGGAACGGTAAGCACGCCCTTGGCCTGCCTTGTGACGACCGAGACCGTGGCCGTCATGCCGGGCCTGAGCAGAAGCTCGCCATTGTCGACTTCGAGCCGCGCATTGTAGGTGACGACGCCATCGGTGGTGACCGAGGCGTAGGAGATGTCGCGGATCTCGGCGTCGAACGGGCGGTCGGGGAAGGCATCGACGGTGAAGCGGGCGTGCTGGCCAGGTTTGACCTGGCCGATGTCGGCCTCGTCGACCGCCGCCCGCAATTCCATGTTGCGAAGGTCGGCGGCGATGACGAACAGCACCGGCGCCTGCAGCGAGGACGCGACCGTCTGGCCGGGATCGACCGAGCGTGTGAGCACGATGCCGTCGATCGGCGCATAGATGGTGCTCTTGGCCAGGTCTGTCTGCTGCGCCTTGAGTTCGGCCTGGGCGATGGCGAGATTGGCCTCGGCGCTGTCGAGCGCTGCCTTCGAGCGGTCGCGCGTTGCGGTTGCCGCTTCGAGCGACTGGTCCGTCGCCATGCCGCGCTTGGTCAGCGCGCTGGCGCGCACCACCGCGTTCTCGTTCTCCTGCAGTGTCACCTTGGCGTCCTCGACGGCGGCCGCAGCCGCCTTGGCGGAGGCGGTGGCGCGCTCGATCTGGACCTCCAGCTTGGCGGTATCGAGCGTCGCCAGCACGTCGCCCTTCTTGACCTGCTGGTTTTCATTGACCGCAACGGAGCGGACGATGCCGGAAAGCTCGCTGGAGATGTCGACCTGGGTCAGCGGCTGCAGCGTGCCGGTGGCGGATACTTCGACGGTGAGGTCCGCGGTCGCCGCCGGCACGGTGGTGTATTCAATCCTGGGGGGCGCCGCGGCGTACCATTGATAAAGGGTAATGCCGACCGCTGCGACCGCTATCGCCAGCAGGGCGTAAAGCCAGAGGCGGCGACGCTTGCGGCTTACGCCCTTGCGGTCCAGGCCGAGCGCGGCCTCTATGGAAGTACCGGATTCCGCCTTTGGCGGATTGACAACCTGGTCCACCCCGGACCCCTATGCTGGAAATCGATGTCCCTGTCCGTGCACAGATCAGGCTTTGAGGTTCGAATTTCAAATTAAATTTCCCTCATGTTGGGATTGGGGCAGAAATTCGGGGCGAGGCGAAAGGTTTTCTCCATGGCGCGCAATTACTTGCTTTACGATGTGTTTACCACCGAAAGGCTGGCCGGAAATCCGCTTGCGGTGGTACTCGACAGCGATGGGCTCGACACTGCCGGCATGCAGGCGATCGCGCGCGAATTCAACCTGTCTGAGACGGTGTTCGTGCTGCCTCCAGACAATCCGATGCACCGCAACCGTATCCGCATCTTCACGCCCGACTATGAAATGCCTTTCGCGGGCCATCCGACGGTCGGCTCGGCGATCGCGCTGGCGGAACTCGCCGAGGAGGAGGCCGGCATTTTCGTGCTGGAGGAGAATATCGGGCCGGTGCGTTGCGCGGTGAGCAAGCATGACGGCTCTACTTTCGCCGAGTTCGACCTGGCGAAACTGCCGGAAGCCTTGGAGCTCAAGGCCGATCCGGAAGCGATCGGCGCCGCGCTCGGCCTTGGCCCGCACGAGATCGGCTTCGAGAATCACCGCGTCGCCTTCTGGTCGGCCGGCGTGCCTTACGTGACCGTTCCCGTTGCCGGATTGGAAGAGGCGGCCAAGATCAGGCTCGACAACCAGGCGTGGTCGGAATTGGCGCCCCGCAAGAGCGAATGGGCTTTCGCCAGTCCATACGTCTATTGCCGAGAGACAGTACATCACGACAGCGCTTTCCATGTCCGGATGATCGTGCCCGGCACGCCGTCCTACGAAGATCCCGCGACCGGTTCGGCTGCAGCGGCCTTTGCCGGCGCCATCATGCATTTCGACACCCCGATCGACGGCGTCTCGCAGCTCTGGATCGAGCAGGGCCTGGAAATGGGCCGGCCCTCGCGCATCCGGCTGGAACTCAATGTCGATGGCGGAAAACTGGCCTCCGCGCGCATCGGCGGCCATGCCGTCAGGGTCGCGGAAGGCAAGCTTTTTGTGTGACGGGTGCGGCAATTCGGCGATTTGTCGGGAAATGATCCGGCAGGGCTAGACATCCCCGGAAGCGGCGGCTATATGCGCCGCCGACGCTGGTTTTCCCGGCGGTGTGGGTGTGTAGCTCAGTTGGTAGAGCAGCTGACTCTTAATCAGCGGGTCCACAGTTCGATCCTGTGCACACCCACCAATTTTCCGATGGTATTTCTCCTTTTAGCCCGCCTTCGCGGCGGATTGAGCCGTTAAGGCTCAAGACCTGCAACGATCGCCCGTCAGACAGCTCTCATGACGATTGCTGCCCAACCGGCGATCGCAGGATCAATCCATAAGTGGCAATGCCGCACCAGGCCACGGAAGATGTCCGCTACGCCTGGAAGAATTCCTCGATGTCATCCAGAACGGTGATGGTTGCAACGATGTCCAACGGACTATCCCAGTCGACATGAAGAAGGAATTCAACGCCTCCTGCTTCCCCGCCGGCCACGCCGTGGGGGCCAACATTGGTCACATAAACATTAGCGGAGCCAAGATTTGGGCGCCCAAGCGTCTTCGGTCCGCCACCAAAGCCACCGAAGGCAGGTATAAATTCCGCTGCTGTTATGATCACCGCAGAGTCTAAGTTGATCGGGTCCCAATTGAAGTTCTGACGAATTGTGCCTTTCATTCCCCGATACAGTACTCTAATCGAACGAGCCACGCCTTCCTCCGTTTCTGAATAAATATCAACATTGGAATAACCACTATGTGATTTGGCATGGCCTCGGAATTTGATCTGTGATGATAATCACAAATCATCCGAAATTAATCGTAAGATGATCTTTAGCTGATCCGGCGTCAGATCAGTGCAGCTGGCAAAATCCGCTAAATTTACATAAATTTAAGCCGATTTGCAGAAACAGAAAATTGCGGACCAATCTGTTGGGAAGTTCCGTTATTTCTCCGAAACACCCGCCTCGGCAAAGCTTGCCATCCTGGCATGGCATTCCAGCGCCGAGCGCACGATGTTGACGGCGAGGCAGGCGCCTGAGCCTTCGCCGAGCCGCATGCCTAGATCGAGCAGCGGCGGCAGGCCGAGCGCTTCGAGCAGGCGGCGGTGGCCGGCTTCCGCCGAGACATGGGCGGCGATGGTATGGGCGAGGCCAGTTGGATGCAGCCTCGCGAGCGGAGCGGCGGCGGCGGTGCACACAAAACCGTCGAGCAGCACCGGCACGTTGTTCTTGCGCGCGGCGAGCGTGGCGCCAAAGATGGCCGCAAGCTCGCGGCCGCCAAGGGCGGCAGCGATCTTCAAAGGGTCTGAGAGCGAATCGACATGGCGCTTCAGGCCGGCTTCGATCGCCACCACCTTGCGCTTCAATCCGGCATCGTCGATGCCGGTGCCACGCCCGGTCCATTTCTCCGCGCTGCCGCCAAAGAGGGCGGTGGAGATCGCGGCCGCCGGGGTGGTGTTGCCGATGCCCATCTCGCCGAAGCAGACGAGATCGAGGTCACTCGTTACTGCGTCGTAGCCGGTCGAGACGGCGGCGAGGAAGTCCTGCTCGTCCATCGCCGGCACTTGCGTGAAATCGCCGGTCGGATGGTCGAGATCGAGCGGGATGACGTCGAGCTTGGCGCCGGCGATGCGGGCAAGCTGGTTGATGGCGGCGCCGCCGCCGGCGAAGTTCGCCACCATCTGTACCGTCACTTCCGACGGATAGGCCGAGACGCCTTGCGCGGTGACACCGTGATTGCCGGCAAAGACGAAGACCTTCACATGATCGAGCTTGGGCATGTCGCGGCCCTGCCAGCGGCCGAGCCACGCGGCGATCGTTTCCAGCCTGCCAAGGCTGCCCGGCGGCTTGGTCAGAGTGTCCTGGCGGCGGGCGACGGCTCCGGCGGCGGTGTCGCTGCCAGTCGGAAGATCGAGGCAGGCGGCGCGAAGGTCTTCGAGCGATTTGAACGAGGCTGGTTGGGGGGACATGGGGGCAAGGTCTCCGAAACAGAATCAGGAAAGGCAGACGGAAGCGACGAGAAGAACGGCGATCTCGCCAAGCTGCTGCAGCGCGCCGATCGTGTCGCCGGTCTGGCCGCCGATCTGGGCGAGGCAAAGCGCGCGGAAGCCCGCGAAGACCAGGCCGAGCAGGATCAGCGCCGCGATGGCGCCGCCGAGGCCGAGCGCCAGCAGCGCCACGGCGCCGAGCGCAGCGCCGATGGCGGCGGTCTGGCTTGCGACAAAGCCCGCATTCGCCGACAGACCGTCGCTGCGGGCCGGCGGCAGAAGATGCATGAAGGCGCCGAAAAGCCCGCGCGAAGCGGCGTGCGCGGCGAGCAGCGCCAGGAAGATGTGGCCGGGACCGGCGAGTTCGGACAGCGCGCTCCAGCGGATAAGCAGCGACAGCCCAAGCGCGGCCGCGCCATAGGCGCCGATGCGGCTGTCGCGCATGATCTCCAGCTTCCTGTCGCGCGTCCTGCCGCCCCAAAAGCCGTCAGCGATGTCGGAAAGCCCATCCTCATGCAAGCAGCCGGTGGGGAGCATGGTCGCGGCGAGCGTGAGCGCCGCAGCAGGGCCGGTGGCAAGACCCAAGCTGTAGGCGATGGCGCAGACAAGCGCACCGATGATCGCCACTGCAAGACCGGCGAAGGGCGCCGCCCAGATCGCGTCGGCAAGGCTGCGGCCGCCGAAATCGCTCGACGGCAATCTCAGCCTGGTGAAGAAGACGAGGCTGAGGCCGATATCGTCAAGCAATTGCCGGGGCGCCGAAGGGCCGCTCATGCGCTCCTCGCAATGGCATGGAAAAAGGTGCCGCTGACATGGCCGCGCCGGTAGCCGGAAGCGCCGAGCGGGTTGCCCTGGCCGTCGGCAAGATCGGCCAAGGGCTCGTCATTGCCGATGGCCGTCATCTGGGCATAGTGGAATTCGTGGCCGCGGATCAGCGTGCCTTCCGGCCCCAACGGGCAGGCGGCGCGCAGCCGCGCCTCGCGATAACCGAGATTCATCTTGCGCCTGGCGAAGCTGGTCGAATGGCCAAGCAGGCCGAGCATCTTATGGCTTGTCCCCTCCGCGTCTTCCAGCTCTTCGCCCAGCACCATGAAGCCGCCGCACTCGCCGTGAACCGGCTTCGTCGCCGCAAAGCGGGCCATTCCCGCCTGGAATCTCGTCGCGGCCGCCAGCTTGCCGGCATGCAGCTCGGGATAGCCGCCTGGCAGCCAGCAGACATCGCAGTCCGGCGAAGGCCCCTCGTCGGCAAGCGGCGAGAAAGGCACGATCTCGGCGCCGGTCTTGCGCCAATGCGTGGCGACATGCGGATAGAGGAAGGTGAAGGCGGCATCCTCAGCTAGCGCGATGCGCTGCCCGGGCGGCTGCAGCGCGTCACCGAAGTCGCCGGCCGCTGGTTCGAGCGGTTTCGCCAACGCCAAGATGGCATCGATGTCGAGCGACCTTTCGACCATGTCGGCCAGCCGGTCGAGATGCGCCATCAGGTTCTCGTACTCGCCGGCCTGGACGAGGCCGAGATGCCGTTCCGGCAGGTTCAGCGTCGGATCGCGCAGTATGGCGCCGACCACAGGCAGGCCGATCGCCTCGATGGCGTCGCCGGACAGCCGCCGGTGGCGTTCGCTGCCGAGCCTATTGAGCACGACGCCGGCCATGCGCACATCCGGATCGTAGGTCGCGAAACCCTTGGCCACCGCCGCCGCCGTGGTCGACTGTCCGGAAACGTCTAGCACCAAAAGGACGGGCAGGCCGTAGAGCCGGGCGAGATCGGCGGCCGAGCCTGAGCGGCCTTGCGAGGCGGGGATGCCGTCAAACAGGCCCATGGCGCTTTCGAGGATGATGTATTCGGCGTCGTCCGCAGCCTGGGCCGCCAGCGCGTTGAGCAGGGCAGGCGACATCGCCCAGCTGTCGAGGTTGACGCCGGAGAGGCCGGTGGCGGCGGTGTGGAAGCCGGGATCGATATAGTCCGGTCCGGATTTCGCGCCGCGCACTTTCAGGCCGCGCCGGGCGAGCGCGCGCAACAGGCCGATGGTGACGCTGGTCTTGCCCGAGCCGGAGCGCGGCGCGCCGATGATGATCGCGCGCGCCGTCATGCGCCGCCCGTCAGTGCCGCGCGCATGGCGACGATGCCGCCGACGACGATCAGCGCCGGCGAAGCGAGCCCTGCGGCAGCGGCTTCGTCCGCGATGGTGGAGAGCGTGGCTACGACGATTCGTTCCTGCGGTGTGGTCGCCGCGACGATCACCGCGGCGGGGGTCGTCGGCGCGAGGCCGCCCTCGAGCAGCTTTGCCGCGATCACCGGCAAATTGGCCATGCCCATATAGACGACGACCGGCTGTCCGGTGCGGGCGATCGCCGCCCAGTCGATATCGTCATCGGTGCCTGCCGCATGGCCGGTCGCCAGGATGACGGCCTTGTTGATGCCGCGCATGGTGGCGGGAATGCCGGTCGCGGCCAGCGCGCTGAGACCGGAGGTCAGGCCGGAGAGCACCCGGAACGGGATTTTCTCGCCCGCCAACGCCAAGGCCTCTTCGCCGCCACGGCCGAAAATGTAGGGATCGCCGCCCTTGAGCCGCACGACGCGGCGGCCATCGCGCGCCAGCCGCACAAGCAGGGCGTTGATGTCGTCCTGCTTCATCGAAGGCTGGCCGCCGCGTTTTCCGGCGTAGAAGAGTTCGGCGCCCTGGGCGACCGCCACGACGTCGGGCGAGACCAGCGCGTCATAGACGAGCGCGTCGCATTGCCCGAGCGCCGCCAGCACCTCAAGCGTCAGGCAGCCGGGATCGCCGGGGCCGGCGCCGGCCAGCCAGACATGGCCCGGTTCCAGCTCACGCGGTTTGAAGTTCAGCCGCGCCAGCGCCTGCTCCACATTTGCCCGTCCGTTCATGTTGGCGCCGCCGTTCACAATCCGTCCCGTCCGCGAAAACGCCGCTGGTAGTGGGCGTCGTAGAGTGAGCTTTCGCCGAAATCCTGCGCGGCGAGCGCGCTGCCGACGAAGATGATCGCCGTGCGCTCCATCGGGTTCTGCGCCAATTGCGCTTCGATGGTGCCGAGCGTGCCGGTCAGGATGCGCTCGTCCGGCCAGGAGGCACGGAAGACGACCGCGACCGGGCATTCGGCGCCGTAAAGCGGCGTCAAATCGGCGACGATGCGGTCGATGGCGTGGATGGCAAGATGTATGGCAAGCGTGGCGCCGGTGCGGCCGAAGCCCGCCAGCGTCTCGCCCGGCGGCATCTTCGAGGCGCGGCCGGAAACGCGCGTCAGCACCAAGCTTTGCGCGAGCTCGGGAATGGTCAATTCGCGACGAAGTGCTGCCGCTGCTGCCGCGAAGGAAGGCACGCCTGGGGTCAGCGTGTAGGGGATGCCGTGCTTTTCCAGCCGCCTGATCTGTTCGGCCACCGCGCTCCACACGGAAAGGTCGCCGGAATGCAGGCGCGCGACATCCTGGCCGGCCTTGTGCGCGGCGACATATTCGGCCTCGATCTCGTCGAGCGACATCGGCGCGGTATCGACCAGTCTCGTGCCGGGCGCGCAATGCGCGAGCAGTTCCGGCGCGACGATCGAGCCGGCGTGGAGGCAGACCGGGCAGCTGGCCAGCAGCCGAGCGCCGCGCAGGGTGATGAGATCGGCCGCGCCCGGACCGGCGCCGATGAAATGGACCGTCATGGCGCGTCTCCGCTGATGGCGATGGCGCAGGTGACCGGGCCAAGCACGGTGCGAGGCCCGAGCAATCTTGCGCCGGCCCCGGCAACGGCGAGGGCGGACGCCTCCGAAACCGACGGCGTGCCGGCGCGGCTCTGCGAGAGATCGCAACGGCTGCGGGCGCCGGGCGAGGCCAGTCGCAGGACCCGGTCATCGGCAATGACCACCGGCAGGTTGAGCGCGCGGCCTGCGGCGGAAATCGCCGCCTCATCCTTTTTGAGCGGGGCGGTCGCCAGGGCCGAAAGCGCCGATGTCGCGAGGCCATGCGCTTCAAGCGCCGTCTCGATCGCCGCCAATACTTCTTCGACGCTCACGCCTTTGCGGCTGCCTATGCCCGCGACCATCATGGTTTTATCCAGCTCCACTGCGTGACCGGCATGGCCGGACGCCAGGCCTGCATCGAGCCGACCGGCGCCGCGCGCGACAGCGCGATGCGGGTTAGGTCGCCGCCGCGCCTGTTGTGCTGGTCGAGCAGCAGCGCCTCCATCTCCAGTGTCACGGCATTGGCGACAAGCCGGCCGCCGGAACGGAGCGCCTTGATCGCCTTCTCCAGCACGCCGGCATCGCTGCCGCCGCCACCGATGAAGATCGCATCCGGCGTTTCGAGCTTGGCGAACGCCTTGGGCGCTGAGCCTTCGACCACGACAAGGCCGGGCACGCCGCAATGCGTGGCGTTGCGGGCGATGCGCGCGGCGCGTTCGCCGTCGGCCTCGATAGCGATGGCGCGCAGCGAAGGATGGGCCAGCATCCATTCGATGCCGATCGAGCCGGAGCCGGCGCCGATGTCCCACAGCAGCTCGCCGCGCTTGGGCGCCAGCGCCGACAGCGTGATGGCGCGGATCTCACGCTTGGTGATCTGGCCGTCATGCTCGAACAGGTGGTCGGCGAGGCCGACGGTCAAGGGCAGGATGCGCGCATCCGGCGTCGATTCAATTTCAAGCGCCAGCACGTTGAGCGGGTTGATGTTTTTGAGATCGAAGGCATCGGCGCGGGAGGCGCGTCGCGTTTCGTCGGGACCACCGAGCGCTTCGAGGACCGTCAGCCGCGACGGGCCGAAGCCGAATTCGTCGAGCAGTCCGGCGATGGCCACGGGAGCGTCTGCGTCCGATGTCAGGGCAAGGATGCGCGCGCCGGGTTGGAGCAGGGGGCGGATCAGGTCGATCGAATGGCCGTGCAGCGAGATGGTCTCGATGTCCTGCAAGGCCCAGCCGAGACGGGAGGCGGCCAGCGATAGAGACGACGGCGCCGGCAGAACGAGCATCTCATCCGGCTCCACCTTGCGCGCCAGGGTGACGCCGACGCCGTGAAAGAATGGGTCGCCGGACGCGAGCACGCAGACGTCCTTGCCCGCGAGCGCCAGCACCTCGTGCATTTCGGCATCGAAGGGCGTCGACCAAGGTGTCGCTTTCCCCTTAATCAGGGATGCAACGAGACCAAGATGCCGCTTGCCGCCGAAGACGAAATCGGCCTGCGCGATGCACTGCTTGGCCTCGTCGCCGAGACCCGCTACACCGTCCTCGCCGATGCCGACGATGGTGAGCCATTTTGAGGCTGGCTTGGCGGCGCGCGGACCCTTAGCAGGCATGATGACCCACCGCATTCTGATCCTCGGCGGAACGACCGAAGCCCGGCAACTCGCGGGAAAGCTGGCTCGTCGCGCGGATTTCTCGATCACGCTGTCGCTGGCCGGCCGCACCGAAAGTCCGGTCGCGCAAGGCGTGCCGGTGCGTGTCGGCGGCTTTGGCGGCGCCGACGGACTCGCCGCCTATCTTCGCCAGGAAAAAGTCGATCTGCTGATCGATGCCACGCATCCCTACGCCGCGCGAATCTCTGCCAACGCCGCTGAAGCGGCGCGGCAAACCGGCGTGCCGATCCTGGCCTTGCGGCGCCCTGGCTGGGAGCCGGGCGCGGGTGATCGCTGGACGCTGGTCGACAGTGCCGCCGAGGCGGCAAGCGCGCTCGGCAGGGCGCCGCGCCGCGTTTTCCTGGCGATCGGCCGGCAGGAGGCAGGCGTCTTCGAGGCCGCGCCCCAGCACTGTTACCTGATCCGCAGCGTCGACCCGGTCGAGCCGCAGCTGGCCGTGCCCGATGCGCTCTATCTGCTGGCGCGCGGACCGTTTCCGGAAGTGGAAGAGCGAGCGCTGCTCGAAAAATACGGGATCGATGCCGTCGTCTCCAAGAACAGCGGCGGCGAGGCGACCTACGGCAAGATCGCCGCCGCGCGGGCGCTCGGCATCGAAGTGGTCATGATCCGTCGGCCGCCTCTGCCTGACGTGCCCTCGGCCGAAACCGTCGATGCGCTGGCGGCCAAAGTCGATCATCTTTTCGCGCCCGTTGCCGAACGCGGCGTGTAGACCAGCGCCGGCTTCTCGCCGCGCCTGATGATGCGGGTCTCGGGGGAGCCGATGATGATGCAGGTCGACATGTCGGCTTTTGCCGCATCGGCGTCCGCCAGCAAAAACACCTCAATACGCTCGTCCGGCCGGCCGGCGGCGCGGCCGAAGATCACCGGCGTGGTGCCGGGCAGGATCGCCTTCAGGCACTCGAAGGCTCGGCCGAGCTGCCAGGGGCGGGCCTTGCTGATCGGGTTGTAGAGCGCGATGACGAAGCCTGCTCCGGCAGCCGCCAGCAGGCGCAGCTCGATCAGCTCCCACGGCTTCAGATTGTCGGAGAGCGAGATGGCACAGAAATCGTGGCCGAGCGGCGCGCCGATGCGGGCTGCGACGGCAAGCATGGCGGTGACGCCGGGGACGACAGCGAGGTCGATGGCGCGCCATTCGTCGGGACCGGCCTCGATCGCCTCGCAGATGGCCGCGGCCATGGCAAAGACGCCGGGGTCGCCGCCGGAAACGACGGCGACGCTATGGCCCTCGGCCGCCTTGGCCAGCGCCTCGTTGGAACGGGCGAGCTCCTCGCGGTTGTCGGAGGCGATGCGGGTCTGATCCGGCCGCAACTCCAGCCGGTCGAGATAGGGCTTGTAGCCGTAGAAGAAGGAAGCCTCGGCGATGGCATTGGCAGCCTGCGGCGTGACCTGGTCGGCGTTGCCGGGTCCGAGACCGATGACGGTAAGGCGGCCACTCACGGCTTAGCCCCGGGCCGGGCGGACCAGCCGGCGACCAGCACGATGGCGAAATAGGGCGCCTTGTCGTCCGGCTTGTCGGCAAGCCGCATCGAGACGCTGCCCGGCATGGTGCCGCGCTCGACATAGACAGCCTTGGCCAGCTTGCCGGTCGCTTCCAGCGCGCGCCTGATCTTCGGCAGGTTGCGGCCGACTTTCATGATCACCGCGGCATCGGTGTCGGCCAGCCGGCGGGTCAGCTCGAACTCACTCATCGTGCCCGGCAGCACGGTCAGCACATCGTCGCCCTGGACGATCGGCAGGCCTGTGGCCGACCAGCAGCCGGACATGGCGGTGATGCCGGGGATGACTTCGGTCGGAAAGCGGTGCGCCAGGCGCACATGCAGATGCATGTAGGAGCCGTAGAAGAGCGGATCGCCCTCCGACAGCACCGCCACCATCCTGCCGGCGCCGAGATGCTCGGCGACTTGTTCGGCCGACTGCTCATAGAAATCGGCGATCTGCGCGCGATAGTCTTCGTGATCCTTGTCGATCTCGGTGGTCACCGGATAGAGCAGCGGCAGCTCGACCATGTCGGGCCGGAAACGCGCCTCGACGATGGCGCGCGCATTGCTGTTGTTGCCGCGCTTGGCGAAATAGGCGACGACATCGGCCTCGGCCAGCGCGCGCGCGGCCTTCAGCGTCAGCAGCTCGGGATCGCCGGGACCGGTGCCGACGCCGACCAGACGGCCTTTTACAATTGCGTTCACAGGCCTGGCCTCGCCAAGGAATTGAGCGCGGCGGCGGTCATGGCGCTGCCGCCCAGCCGGCCGCGCACGATGGCATAGGGCACGCCGTAGGAATTCTCGGCCAGCGCATCTTTCGATTCTGCAGCACCGACGAAGCCGACCGGCATGCCGATGATCGCGGCCGGCTTCGGCGCGCCGTCGCGCAGCTTTTCCAAGAGATAGAAGAGCGCCGTCGGCGCATTGCCGATGGCGACGACCGAGCCGGCCATGCGCTCGCCCCAGAGGTCGATCGCCGCCGCTGAGCGGGTGTTGCCGATTTCTCTGGCGATGTCATGTGTGCGCGGATCGCGCAGCGTGCAGATCACCTCGTTGCCGGCCGGCAGCCGGGCGCGGGTGACGCCATGCGCCACCATCTCTGCATCGCAGAAGATCGGTGCGCCGGCGGCAAGGGCCGCGCGGGCCGCTTCAACGAAATCGTTCGAGAAAACGAAATGGCTGGCGGCTTCGACCTGGCCGCAGGCATGGATCATGCGGATCGCGACATCGGCTTCCGCCTCGGAGAAGCGCGACAGGTCAGCCTCGGCCCGGATGATGGCGAAAGAGCGCTCGTAGATCGCGTTGCCATCGTGGATATAATCGTAGGCGGCCATTCACTGGTTCCGTCGATAGAGTTCGGCGATGCGGGCCGCGCCAAGCCTTGTGAGGCAAGCGGCGGCGGTCTCGCCTTGATGTCGTTCACCGCGAACCGCAGCCGCAATGGCGGCGACCCCGCGCGCGGCGTCATAGCCCGGCCTGTATCCGGCAGGAAGGGCCTTTGCCGTCCCGTCCACGACAAGTCCGGCTCCGTTTTCGTCGCCGACTAAAGTGAGCATCGCCGCCCCGGGATGCGCGCAACCCTTGGCGCAGCCGGAAATGTGAAGCGTCAGCGAAGTGTCGAGGAGTTCGGGGCTTTCCGCCGCGATTGTCTCGGCGATGGCGCGGGTTGCGATATTGCCGGAAGCGCAGGCCGGCGTGCCGGGACAGGCGGCGATCCGCGTGCGCGGATCGGCGGGGGAGGTCACGAAGCCGAGCGTGGCGGCGGTGGATTGCAGCGAGGGGCTGGCGGACGGGGAGAGGCCGAGGACAAGCAGGGCGCGGCCGGGGGCGAGGCGGATTTCGGTCGAGCCAAGTTCTGCGGCCTTTGTGGCAAGCTCGACAAGGTTCTGCGCCGGCATGCTGCCGAAGGGCAGGGCGATGCCGAGGGCAGTGCCTCCCGCAAGACTGAAGGTGTCGATGGGACTTCCCGCCGGCTGGCGTTCCATCGCCCCCCTCTCTGTCCTGCCGGACATCTCCCCCTCAAGGGGGGAGATTGCCTTGCCACCGCGGCTTTCGCCAATCGCAGACGTGAAGACGTGCGGGTTCGCCGCAGAGAGGGAGCCGTCGGCAAAGCTGCCAATCTCCCCCCCTGAGGGGGAGATGTCCGGCAGGACAGAGAGGGGGGCGCCGGAGTGCCAACTTGCCAGTGAATTAAGCTGTCTCTCCGTGAGATCCCGCGTATGCGCCTGGCGGCCTTTTTCAGCGACCATTCGGAGCGCGGCCACAGTGACGTAGCGTGAGGCTTCTTCCTCGACCATTGCAAGTGGCTTGGCGCTTTGATCATCACCGGCAACAGATACAGCCCACAGGACGCCAGCGCCGGCCCGCACCGCCTTGAGCCTCACATCGGCCGCCACGGCATCCATCGTCAACTGCCCGCCGCCATCGACAAGCACCGATACCTTCGGCCCCAGCCTTGCCGTCAGCCCAGCTTCTTCGATCGCCGCCCTGAGTCGCTCGGCCAGCGGACGCGGGTCAGCAACCTCCTGCGGATCGATCCCCGCCAGCGGCCCCGTCTCGACGGGCACGCCGGTCCGCACTTCAATACCAAGCGCATCCACCTCAGCCGCCAGCATCCGGGCGCTTTCCGCGCTCAGTCCGCGGATCTGCAGGCTGCCGCGCGCGGTCACTTCCATGATACCATTGCCGTGGCGCAGGGCGGATTCGCCTAATCGGATCAGCAAGTTTGGCGCAAGTCCTCCAGTGACTGGATTGAGCCGCACCATAAGCCCATCACCAGTCTGCATCGGCGCGCTGAGGGCCGGGCAAGCGCCGCGGCGTGAAAAGGCGTTCATGCCGCCACCCCGTTTGTTTCGGCTTCGGCGATCAAGGCAGCGAGATCGTCGTCGATGGAATTCCTGAGCGGATGCCAGAGGCCTCGCCGCCGGGCAGCGAGGAAGCGCTCGGCGATGACCTTTGCGGCGGCAGGGTTCTCGCGCAGCAGGAAGGCGCGAACGTCCGGGTCGCCGACATAGGCGTCATGCACGGCCTCGATCAGCGCGCCGGAAATGGCATGGGTGGTCTCGGCGAAGCCAACCAGGCGGTCGACCGTTTCGGCGAATTCCGAGGCGCCGCGCGGGCCGTGGCGCATCTGGCCGGCGATGAAGCGCGGGTTGACGGCGCGGGCGCGGACCACGCGCGAAACCGCTTCGCCGACCGAGCGCGGCTTCGGCTTCTGCGGGTCGGTGGTGTCGAGCACAATAACGTCGGCGTTGCGGCCAAGCGCTGCAAGCGCCGCCGAAAAGCCGCCGATGAAGGCGACATCGGCCGAGCCTTCGAGGATATCGCGGCCCGGATCGTCGCCGGTGTGGACGAGCAGGTCGGCCTCGGCGATCCGTCCCTCGAAGGCACCGGGCGCGGCAATCGCTTCTCCGTCGGCGCCGCCATAGGCGTGCGAGGTGGCGTCGAGATAGGCGCGGCCGATCTCCTCGCGCACGCCCCATTCGCCGCGCGACAGCAAATCCTCGACACCGGCGCCATAGGTGCCGGGCGAGGTGCCGAAAATGCGCGGGCTGATCTTGCCATGAGCGCGCGTCGCCGCGGCAAGGGGGTTTTCCGTATCGTCCTCGTCGCGGCCGGCGACGGCGCTGGCGGCGGCGTCGATCAGCGCGATCTGGGTCGGGAACATGTCGCGGAACAGGCCGGAGATGCGCCAGGTGACGTCGACGCGCGGCCGGCCGAGCGCCGCCGGCGGCAGCACCTCGATGCCGGTAATACGCCCCGTGGCGGCATCCCATTGCGGCCGGCAGCCCATCAACGCCAGGCCTTGCGCGATCTCCTCGCCGCCGGTGCGCAAGGAGGCCGAACCCCAGAGGTCGATGACCAGCGAACGCGGCCAGTCGCCATGGCTCTGCATGTAGCTGCGCACCACTTCCTCAGCCGCCGCCTGGCCAAGGTCATAGGCGGTCGGCGTCGGCATGGTGCGCGGATCGGAGGTGAAGAGGTTACGGCCGGTGGGGAGCACATCGGAGCGGCCGCGCGCCGGCGCGCCGGCGGGGCCTGCCTTGATGTGGCGGCCGTCGAGCGCGGCGAGCAGGTTGGCTTTCTCGGCCGCCGCGCCCTGCCGGCGCAGCGGATCGGCTTCGTCTTCCGTCGCGCGGCCATAGACATGCAGCCCGTCCTTGACGGCGAAATCCTTGAGATCGCAGAGCCAGGCATCGATGCGGCGCAGCGCTTCGTCGGGCTGGTCGGTCTTGGCAACGCCGGCTTCCGAGGCAAGCCCGGTCTTCCGCGCCGTCTCGACGATCAGCTTTGCAAGTCGGTCGCGGCGGCGGCGGTCGAGCCCATCGGCCTGGGCATATTCGTCGACCAGCCGTTCCAGCCTCTGTTGGGCCTCGTCGAGGCCGGCGCCGGTCATGGGCGGGGGCAGATGGCCCAGCGTGACGGCTGATATGCGGCGCTTGGCCTGCGCCGCTTCGCCGGGATTGGAGACGATGAAGGGATAGATGACCGGCAGCGAGCCGGTGACGATTTCGGGGAAGCAGGTGTCGGAGAGCGCGACCGTCTTGCCCGGCAGCCATTCCAGCGTGCCATGCGCGCCGACATGGACGATGGCATGCACGCCGAGCGATTTCCGCAGCCAGAATCCGAAGGCGATCAGCTCGTGGCGGGGAGGCAGGGTTGGGTCGTGGTAGTCAGCGCGGCGGTCGGCCGAGCGGCCACGGTCGGGGGCCAGTGCGACGGTGACGTTGCCGAAGGTCGCGGCGCGGAAGGGGAAGTGTTGCGGGGCGGCAGCCTTCAAAGGCAGGCGTTCCGTCGCCCCCTTCTCTGTCCTGCCGGACATCTCCCCCTCAAGGGGGGAGATTATTTCTTGCGCTCGGCTTTCGCCAATTTTCGGCCTAGCAAGGGGAGAGCCGGCGGCGGAGCTGCCAATCTCCCCCCTGAGGGGGAGATGTCCGGCAGGACAGAGAGGGGGGCCTCGCGCAGCCCTATCTGGTCTTCCGCGTTGCCCCAGGCAGCCCTGACTGCATCACGCGCGCCTTCCGGCAGTTCAGCGGACAAGCGCAGGTAGTCTTTTGAACTTAACCCGTGGCCACCCACCTCCAGCGCATCCAACAACGCCCGCGGCGATTGCGGAATCCCTTCAACCGCATAGCCCTGTTCCTTCAGGTCATGCATCATCGCAAGCACACTGGAGGGCACATCAAGCCCGACCGCATAGCCGGTCCGCCCTGGCGCGCTCGGATAGTCGGGGATCAGGATCGCCAGCTTGCGCTCGGCCCGCTTGGTCCTCTGCAGGCGGATAAACGCCGCGATCCGCTTGGCGACCTGCGCCACGCGGTCCATTTCCGGCCGGTTGGCAAAGGCGCGAAAGGCCAGTGCCGGATCGGTCTCGATCTCGCCCTTGAAGGAGATGGCGCCGGCCAGGATGCGGCCGTCGAGCTCGGGCAGGACGACATGCATGGCAAGATCGGCGGGCGCCAGGCCACGCTGGTTGTTTTCCCAGACCTCGCGGCGCGTCGTGGCGACGATGACCTGGAAGATCGGCACGCCGGCGCGGTCGAACAGGGTCTCGGCGCCGGGCTCCGCGCCGGATGCGAACGCGGTGGCGGTAATGATGGCGGCGGGGTGCAGCGAGGCGAGGGCGGTTTCGACGAAGGCGAGCGACGCCGGGTCTTTCAGGCTGGAGACGAAGATCGGCACGGGCGCGATGCCCTGCGAGCGTAGTGCGTCGACCAGCGCATCGATCGGCGCGACATCGGCGGCCAACAGCATCGAGCGGTAGAAGAGGATTGGGATGACGGCGAAATTGTCGACGTCGAGTTCCGTCGCCCCCCTCTCTGTCCTGCCGGACATCTCCCCCTCAAGGGGGAGATTGCTCTGTCATTGACGGCTTCGCCAATCGCAGACGTTGCAGATGGCTCTTTTGATGCCGACGAAGAAAAGGCGCCGAGGCTGGTGACGGCTGATCTCCCCCCTTGAGGGGGAGATGTCCGGCAGGACAGAGAGGGGGGCGAAGGATCGCCGACCACTGAAAGGTTCGGCTTCTCAACGACACCAACTCCCGGCTGATAATACCCAGCCTTCGGCACGCCGACCGGCTCGGCAACCGCCGCATCCGCTCCCGCAAGCCGCGCCAGCCTCCGCACCAGTGCGCTCATATTGGCCGGCCCGCCTTCGCGGAAATAGCCGAGCAGGGCGTCCAGCTCCGCACGCGGCAGGGTCGAGCCTTGGATCAGGCGCTGGTCCTCGTCATGACTTTCGCCGGGCAGCAGCGCGAGCTTGATGCCGCGCTCGCGCGCCACCGCGGCGAGCTGGTCGCAACCATAGCGCCACCAGTCATAGCCGCCGAGGATGCGGACGAGGACGACCCTGGCGTGGCGGGCGACGCTGTCGATCCAGAGATCGACCGACATCGGGTGGCGAAGATCGCGAAGAGCCGCCAGCCGCATCGAGGGCAGCCGCGCGGCATCGGCCTTCCAAGCAGCGGCCAGGCCGGCGAGGTCGCTGTCGGTGAAGGACAGCGCCACGACATCCGCAGGCGTCTGCCTGAGGTCGATCGGCTCGGCGAGATCGTCGAGCGAAGCGGATGTTGTGGCGAGGATATGCATCGCAGTCCGGATTTCCCTCAGCCGGCGAGGATACGCTCGATCGCCGGGCGGTTCAGCCCCTTGAGGCCGATGACGACAAGCCGCGAGCGGCGTTCGTCTTCGGCTGTCCAAGCGCGGTCGTAATAATGGTTGACGCGCGGGCCGACGGCCTGGAGCAGAAGCCGCATCGGCTTGCCGCCGACCTCGACGAAGCCTTTGACGCGCAACACATTTTCCTGCTCTGCGGCAAGGGCGACGCGCTTTGCCAACTCGTCCGGATTGGCAATCGACGGGATGTCGATGACGAAGGAATCGAAATCGTCATGCTCGTGGTCGAGCTCGTCGTCGTGATGGGTCTTGCGGTTCTCAATGTCGTCCTCGACGGCGAGGCCGAGGCCGAGCAGTACCGAAGGATCGACCTTGCCCTGCGCGGTCGGCACGATTTTCACGGCGCGCGCCACATGCTCGCCGATGACGGCGTTGGCGCGCTCAGAGCCCGCCGCATCCATCAGGTCGCTCTTCGACAGGATGATCAGGTCGGCGCAGGCGATCTGGTCCTCGAACACTTCTTCGACAGGATCGTCGTGGTCGAGCGAGTCGTCGGCGGCGCGCTGCGCCTGGAGGGCATCCATGTCCGAGGCGACGCGGCCGTCAGCCAGCGCCGGGCCATCGACCACGGCAACGACGCCGTCAACCGTCACGCGGCTCTTCACCGTCGGCCACTGAAAAGCCTGCACAAGCGGCTTCGGCAGAGCGAGGCCGGAGGTCTCGATCAGGATGTGGTCGACCTTCGGCGTGCGAGACAGGATCTGGTCGAGCGCCGGCACGAAGTCGTCGGCGACGGTGCAGCAGATGCAGCCATTGGCGAGCTCGACGATGTTTTCCTCCGGGCAGGTGTCGACGCCGCAGCCCTTCAGGATCTCGCCGTCGATGCCGACATCGCCGAACTCGTTGACGATGATTGCCAGCCGCTTGCCCTTGGCGTTCTCGAGCAGGTTGCGGATTAGCGTCGTCTTGCCGGCGCCGAGGAAGCCGGTGACGACGGTGCAGGGCACGCGGGAAACGGAAGCGTTCATGGTCAGTCCTTCAGCATGTCGCGGGGAGGGATGCGGGCAACCAGGCCGCGCTTGAGGGAATCAGGCCGGCCGCGCCAGGGGATCAGGCCGTCGGTCGAAGTGGCGAAGAGCTTTGCACCGGCGACGAGGTCGGCGCCGCTGGTCGTTTCCAGATCGCCGAAGACGTAGCTCCAGCAGCCGTCGCGCAGAAGTGCTGCGCTCAGCCGGCGCTTGCAGTTGCCGAGGCATTCGACGGTGCGGATGCGGATGTTTTCGCCCGATGCAGCACGGCGCGTGCCTTCGGCCAGCAACGCGCCGGCGCGCGGATGCGCATCGGACCCGGTCTCGTCGCGGCAGGATGAGCAGACGATGACGGTCACGCCGTCCGACGCGTCGGGCTCGGACGAAATGTCCGCGATGTTTGCCGGGAAACTGCCGTTGCGATCCAAAACCAGGCTCCTTGCCCGGAAAACCCGCCGGGCATTCGGATACTTAAAGTCTCAGACGGCAGGTCTCCTGGCTCGCGGGTCGTCGCCTCAGATGCCGCCTTCCCGGGAACATCCCAGTGGTTTTCGGCCGGGGCTCGTCGCTCACAGTTGCGGGGACAGCCGCGGATTTGGGTTTTGGCCCGCACCGCATTCCCTCTTGGCTCCTCCCTTTGCCGGGAGAAGACCGTCTGGGTCAGGATTTAGGCTTACGGCTAGGCGCCTGTCAACGCGCGGCTACGACACTGCGATGTCGGCCAGCGCCGGTCCGAGGTCGCCGGCCGGCGTCACTTCGATCGCCTCAAGGCCGAGCCAGCCCTGCGTCTGCTTCAGCTCCTCGAAGAGTTGGGCTGCCGTCTCGGGTGGCGCGCCGGCCTCGGCATAGGCGGCGTGGACGCGCAAGATGCTCGCAGGCCGGTCGGCCCTCAGGTCGACGCGGGCGACGATGCGGTCGCCGAACAGGAAGGGCAGCACGTAGTAGCCGTATTGGCGCTTTTCGGCCGGCGTGTAGATCTCGATGCGGTAGCGAAAGTTGAAGAGCTTTTCGGTGCGCGTGCGTTCGAAGACCACGGGATCGAAGGGGGCGAGCAGGGCGCGCGCTTCGATCCGGCGCGGGATTCGCGCGTCCTTATGGAGATAGGCGGGCCTATCCCAACCTTCGACCTTCACCGGCAGCAATTCGCCGGTTTCAACCAGTTCCTCGATGCGGTCCTTCGTATCGCCGGGCGCCAGCCGGAAATAGTCGCGGAGGTCGCCATAGGTGGCGATGCCATGGGCACGGGCCGAGATACGCAGCAATTCGCGATGCGCGTCCTCGACCGAGGGTACGGGCAGGTCGAGCACGGCCTGCGGCAAAACGCGCTCGGGCAGGTCGTAATAGCGTTCGAAGCCGCGCCGGTAGGCGGTGGTGATGCGTCCGGCCCAGAACAGCCATTCGAAGGCGTGCTTGGCCTCGCTCCAGCCCCACCAGCCGCCATTGCCCTTATGGCCCTCAATGTCGGAGGCGGCGATCGGCCCGCAATCGGCGACCTCTCTATAGATCTCGTCGATCATTTCCTTGCGCTCACGGCCCCATTTGGCCAGGCCGAGATACATCTCCTCGCCCTGCTCGGCGCGCTGCATGCGCCAGCGCAGCAAGGGGTAGGTCTCGACAGGCAGGAACGAGGCCTCATGCGCCCAATATTCAAAGACCGCGCGCTTGCGGGTGACCGCGGCGTTGTCGAGCAGCGCAAGCGGGTAGGGGCCGAGGCGGGAATAGAGCGGCATATAATGAGCGCGCACCACGGCGCTGACGGAATCGATCTGCAACAGGCCGGTTCGCGAAAGCACGCGCGCAAGGTGCCGGCGATCCGGAACCCCTGCGGGACGAGGGTCGTTGAACCCCTGTGATCCAAGCGCAATGCGCCTGGCCATGGCGAGCGAGATCTTCTCCTTCATCAAGCTGTCCTTGCCCCGATCGTCCGTTGGATTTTTAGCCGGTGATTCCGGCCATGCTAGCAGGCAAATGGCGGGAGATATGTCAGGAGAGAAAAGTGGAGTAAAAAGCGAAGGAAATCAAACAGGAGCGGATCGGACCAGTTTCTTCCGATATGGCGTCCAGGGCCGCGATTTGAACAAGGTTTGACTTGCGTCACCGAAACCGCTGCGCTAACCCTCGCCGCGTTGCAGCATGGGCTCCCTTAAAACGGTTCAGCGGTTAAACTGTCACGCTTCCGCATTAGAGTTCGTTGCTGTAATCAAAGTGAACTACCCCGCCGAAGGAAAGCCGCCGCATGAGCGCACTCCTGAGTTCATATCTGCCTATCGTGCTGTTCATCGCCGTGGCGATGATCGTGGGTCTGGCGCTCATCATTGCCCCCTTCCTGGTGGCCTATCGCAATCCCGATCCGGAAAAGCTTTCCGCCTATGAATGCGGGTTCAACTCGTTCGACGACGCCCGCATGAAGTTCGACATCCGCTTCTACCTGGTGTCGATCCTGTTCATCATCTTCGATCTCGAGGTCGCCTTCCTGTTCCCGTGGGCGGTGTCCTTCTCGAAGCTCGGCATGCTCGGCTTCTGGTCGATGATGGTGTTTCTGGCGGTGCTGACCATCGGCTTTGCCTATGAATGGAAAAAAGGAGCGCTGGAATGGGATTGAACGACAGTTCAGGCACCCTCGTCGCGCCGAAGCCCAAGGGCATCATCGACCCCAACACCGGCAGGCCGGTGGGGGAGGACGATCCCTTCTTCCTCGAAATCAACAATGAGCTGGCCGACAAGGGCTTCCTTGTCACCTCGACCGAAGCGCTGATCACCTGGGCGCGCAGCGGCTCGCTGATGTTCATGACCTTCGGCCTCGCCTGCTGCGCGGTCGAGATGATCCACACCTCGATGCCGCGCTATGACTCGGAGCGTTTCGGCGTCGCGCCGCGCGCGTCTCCCCGCCAGTCCGACATCATGATCGTCGCCGGCACGCTGACCAACAAGATGGCGCCGGCACTGCGCAAGGTCTACGACCAGATGCCGGAGCCGCGCTACGTCATCTCGATGGGCTCCTGCGCCAATGGCGGCGGCTACTACCACTATTCCTATTCGGTGGTGCGCGGCTGCGACCGCGTCGTGCCGGTCGACATCTATGTGCCCGGCTGCCCGCCGAGCGCGGAAGCGCTGCTCTACGGCATTCTCCTTCTGCAGAAGAAGATCCGCCGCACCGGCACGATCGAACGGTGAGCCGATGACCCTGGCGTTGAACGAACTCTCCACCTATCTCGGCGAGAAGCTCTCCGGCCGCATCGGCGAAGCCGTGCTTGCCTATGGCGAGCTGACCGTTTCGGTCGAGCGGGGCAATCTGATCGAAGTAGCGACCTTCCTGCGCGACGATGTGCGCTGCCAGTTCATCTCGATCATCGACATTTGCGGCGCCGACTATCCGTCGCGCGCCAAGCGTTTCGACGTCGTCTATCACCTTTTGTCGCCGAAGCAGAATGTGCGCATCCGCCTCAAGGTCCAGGCCGACGAGGAAACGCTGGTGCCGTCGCTGACCGCTGTCTATCCCGGCGCCGACTGGTACGAGCGCGAGACTTACGATCTGTACGGCGTGCTGTTCAGCGGCCATCCGGATCTGCGCCGCATCCTCACCGACTACGGCTTCGAGGGGCACCCGCTGCGCAAGGATTTCCCGCTGACCGGCTTCGTGGAGGTTCGCTACGACGACGAGGCCAAGCGGGTCATCTATGAGCCGGTCGAACTCAAGCAGGAATTCCGCAATTTCGATTTTCTCTCGCCTTGGGAAGGCACCGACTATGTGCTGCCCGGCGATGAGAAGGCGAAGGCAAACTGAGGCGCCACGATGGCTGAAACCTCCGTCCGTAATTTTAACATTAACTTTGGACCTCAACACCCTGCAGCGCACGGTGTTTTGAGATTGGTCCTCGAACTGGACGGCGAAGTTGTTGATCGCGTCGATCCGCATATCGGCCTGCTGCACCGCGGCACCGAGAAGCTGATCGAGGCCAAGACCTATCTCCAGGCCGTGCCCTATCTCGACCGGCTCGATTATTGCGCGCCGATGAACCAGGAGCATGCCTTCGCGCTAGCGGCCGAGCGCCTGCTCGGCATCGAGGTGCCGAAGCGCGGTCAGCTGATCCGCGTGCTCTATTCCGAGATGGGCCGAATCATGTCGCACATCCTCAATGTGACGACGCAGGCGATGGATGTCGGCGCGCTGACGCCGCCGCTTTGGGGCTTCGTCGAGCGCGAAAAGCTGATGGTGTTCTACGAGCGCGCCTCAGGTTCGCGCATGCATGCAGCCTATTTCCGGCCGGGCGGCGTGCACCAGGATCTGCCGCAGAAGCTGGTCGAGGACATCGGCAAGTGGATCGACCCTTTCCTGAAGTCGATCGACGACCTCGATGCGCTTTTGACCGGCAACCGCATCTTCAAGCAGCGCAATGTCGATATCGGCACGGTGTCGCTGGCCGACGCGTGGGCCTGGGGCTTTTCGGGCGTGATGGTGCGCGGCTCGGGCGCCGCCTGGGACCTGCGCAAATCGCAGCCTTATGAATGCTATTCCGAGATGGATTTCGACATCCCGGTCGGCAAGAACGGCGACTGCTACGACCGTTATCTCGTGCGCATGGAAGAGATGCGCCAGTCGGCCAAGATCATGCGCCAGTGCGTCGATCTGCTGCTCGGCAAGGAAAGCGCAGGCCCGGTGTCGAACCTCGACGGCAAGGTCGTGCCGCCGAAGCGCGCCGCAATGAAGCGCTCGATGGAAGCGCTGATCCACCACTTCAAGCTCTATACCGAGGGCTATCGCGTGCCGGCCGGCGAGGTCTATGCGGCCGTCGAGGCGCCCAAGGGCGAATTCGGCGTCTATCTGGTCTCCGACGGCACCAACAAGCCCTATCGCTGCAAGCTGCGCGCGCCCGGTTTCGCGCATCTGCAAGCCATGGATTTCCTGTGCCGCGGCCACATGCTGGCCGACGTCACCGCCGTGCTTGGCTCCCTCGACATCGTGTTTGGTGAGGTCGATCGCTAAAATGTCAGTTCGTCGTCTCGCAGATGCCAGCGTCCAGCCAGCCACCTTCGCCTTCAACGAGGCGAATGCGGCGGCAGCGCAGCAGTGGATCGCCAAATACCCGAAGGGGCGCGAACAGTCGGCCATTATCCCGCTGCTGATGATCGCGCAGGAGCAGGAAGGCTGGGTCACCAAGGCGGCGATCGAGACGATCTCGGACATGCTCGGCATGCCGCGCATCCGTGGTCTCGAGGTCGCGACCTTCTACACGCAGTACCAGCTCAATCCGGTCGGCACGCGCGCGCATATCCAGGTCTGCGGCACCACGCCCTGCATGCTGCGCGGCTCGGAAGCGCTGATGGATGTGTGCCGCTCGAAGATCCATCACGACCAGTTCCACACCAACGACAAGGGCACGCTGTCGTGGGAGGAGGTCGAATGCCTCGGCGCCTGCGTCAACGCGCCGATGGTCATGATTTTCAAGGACACTTTCGAGGACCTGACGCCTGAGCGGCTGGCCGAGATCATCGATCTCTACGACGCCGGCAAGGGCGCCGAGGTCAAGCCGGGGCCGCAGAACGGCCGCCATGGCTCCGAGCCGGCCGATGGTTTGAAGACGCTTACCAGCGAAAAGGCGATCCTGAAGTCGACGCGTGACAAGGAAGCCAAGGCGGCCGCGAAGGCTGCCAAGGACGCCGCCGCCGCGGCGCCGGCTGCTGCCCCTGCCGCCGTCGTCTCGCAAGCGGTGCCTGCCGCAGCCCCGGCACCTGCTGCTCCGGCAGCCTCGGGCCCGGTTGCGCCGTCCAAATCCGGCAAGCCGAAGACCGATGCGCCCGAGACCAGCCCGGCCTTAGCGACGCCGTCGCCGGTCAAGGTTGCTCCGGCCACCGAGAAGGCGGCCAGTGTCAGGGCGCCGCGCCATTCGGCCGCCAATGCCAATCAGGCTTCTCCGGAAGTCGAGGCCGTTTCCAAACCGCGCAGCGGGCCCAAGAACAAGGCAGAGCCGGCGGCCGCTTTCAAGGCGCCGGAAACCAAGCAGCCGGTCGCCAAGACGGAAAAGCCTTCGCTGGATGACAAGAACCGGCCGGCCGGCATCGAGCGTCCGGCGACGGTCGACGATCTCAAGCTGATCTCCGGCGTCGGGCCGAAGATCGAAGCGATCCTGCATTCGCTGGGCATCTACACCTTCGCTCAGGTCGCGGCCTGGAAGAAGGCCGAGCGCGAATGGGTCGACGGCTATCTCAATTTCCGCGGCCGCATCGAGCGCGACGACTGGGTGAAGCAGGCCAAGGCGCTCGCCAAAGGCGGCGTCGCCGAATACATCCGCGTCTTCGGCAAGAAGCCGGTCTGAGGGACGACAAATGCTTCAGGACAAAGACCGCATCTTCACCAACATCTACGGCCTCTTCGACAAGTCGCTGGCCGGCGCGCAGTCGCGCGGCATCTGGGACGATACGCCCGGTCTCATCGCCAAGGGCCGCGACTGGATCGTCAATGAGATGAAGGCTAGCGGGTTGCGCGGCCGCGGCGGCGCCGGCTTCCCGACCGGACTGAAGTGGTCGTTCATGCCCAAGCAGAGCGACGGCCGTCCGAGCTATCTGGTCATCAATGCCGACGAATCCGAACCCGGCACCTGCAAGGACCGCGACATCCTGCGCAACGATCCGCACACACTGGTCGAGGGCGCGCTGGTTGCCGGCTTCGCCATGGGCGCAGTCGCGGCCTACATCTATGTGCGCGGCGAGTTCATCCGCGAGCGCGAGGCGCTCCAGCGCGCCATCGACGAGGCTTACGCGGCCAAGCTGATCGGCAAGAACAACACGTCCGGCTACGACTTCGACGTCTATATGCATCACGGCGCCGGCGCCTATATCTGCGGCGAGGAGACGGCGCTGCTCGAAAGCCTAGAAGGCAAGAAGGGCCAGCCGCGGCTGAAGCCGCCATTCCCGGCCAATGTCGGCCTCTATGGCTGCCCAACCACCGTCAACAATGTCGAATCGATCGCGGTGGCGCCGACCATCCTGCGCCGGGGCGCGGCCTGGTTCTCGTCCTTCGGCCGGCCGAACAATGCCGGCACCAAGCTGTTCTGCGTCTCCGGCCACGTCAACAATCCGTGCACCTTCGAAGAAGCGATGTCGATCCCGTTCCGGGAGCTGATCGAGACGCATTGCGGCGGCATCCGCGGCGGCTGGGACAATCTGCTGGCAGTCATCCCGGGCGGCGCTTCGGTGCCGCTGGTGCCGGCCGAGCAGATCATGGACGCGCCGATGGATTTCGATGCGCTGCGCGACCTGAAATCCGGCCTCGGCACGGCTGCCGTCATCGTCATGGACAAGTCGACGGATATCGTGAAGGCGATCGCCAGGCTGTCCTACTTCTACAAGCATGAGAGCTGCGGCCAGTGCACGCCGTGCCGCGAAGGCACCGGCTGGATGTGGCGGGTGATGGAGCGGCTGGTGCGCGGCGAAGCGCAGAAGCGCGAGATCGACATGCTGCTCGATGTCACCAAGCAGGTCGAGGGCCACACGATCTGCGCGCTGGGCGACGCGGCGGCCTGGCCGATCCAGGGCTTGATGCGACATTTCCGCGGCGAGGTGGAACGCCGCATCGACGAGTTTTCGCGCAACGCGCACCGGGTCGAGCCGGTGATGGTGGCGGCGGAATAAGACTTCGAAATACGGGCGCAAGCCCGAGACGGAAAGCAGGGCGGGGCATACGAAAAACGACCAGGAGAACTCTATGGCGCCGTATTCGATACCCTATCCGTTCATGCCTGATTTGGACCAGCTCGAGAAGATGAACCAGGACCTGACCAAGATGATGCCGAAGGAGATGGCCAGCGCCGTCAACCTTCTGGCGCATCCGGTCGCGGGCGCGGCGGCGATGTCGGCGCTGGGCATTGGTTTTGCCAACCATGCCGTCGGCATGTGGATGGGCGCCTTCACCGGCGCGCTGGAAGCTTCGCAGCGCATGTTCCAGCCTTTCCTCGACGATCTCGAGGCGCAGAGCGAAGCGGTCGCCAATGCGTCCAAGGCGCGCAAGGCGACCGAGACCCTGATCGCCGAGGCGCAGACCTTTGCCAGGGACGTGACCGATATCGCGGTGAACGCGACCGAGAAGGCTCTCGACACGACCGGGGCCGATATTGTCGCCCAGCCGGCAGCGGCCGCATTGATGCCCGAGGATTTCAGGCAGCCGAAGGCCGTCGACAAGCCGGCGAAGCCGTCGGACCTGAAGGCGATTTCGGGTATCGGACCGAAACTGGAGAAGGTGCTCAACGGTCTCGGTATCTGGACCTATGAGCAGATCGCGGCCTGGACGTCGCAAGAGATCGCCTGGGTGGAAGATTATCTGTCGCTTGCCGGCCGCATCGGCCGCGACGACTGGACTGCGCAGGCGGCGGCGCTCGCCGCGAAGTGATTTGAAAAGCCGGGCGCGGTGCAAACCGCGCCCGGAAGATAGATTGCGGACATCCGCGAGGGTTTGAGGCGAATGGCAAAGCTAAAGGTCGACGGGAAAGAGATCACGGTACCCGACCATTACACGCTGCTGCAGGCGGCCGAGGACGCCGGCGCGGAAGTGCCGCGCTTCTGCTTCCATGAGCGGCTGTCGATCGCCGGCAATTGCCGCATGTGCCTGATCGAGGTGAAGGGCGGCCCGCCCAAGCCGCAGGCGTCTTGCGCCATGGGCGTGCGCGACCTGCGCCCCGGCCCGAATGGCGAGCCGCCGGAAATCTTCACCAACACGCCGATGGTCAAGAAGGCCCGCGAAGGCGTGATGGAGTTCCTGCTGATCAACCATCCGCTGGATTGCCCGATCTGCGACCAGGGCGGCGAGTGCGACCTGCAGGACCAGGCGATGGCGTTCGGCGTCGATTCCTCGCGCTATCACGAGAACAAGCGCGCGGTCGAAGACAAGTATATCGGCCCGCTGGTCAAGACGGTGATGAACCGCTGCATCCACTGCACGCGCTGCGTCCGCTTCACCACCGAAGTCGCCGGCATCTCCGAGCTCGGCCTGATCGGCCGCGGCGAGGATGCCGAGATCACCACCTATCTCGAACAGGCGATGACGTCGGAGCTGCAGGGCAATGTCATCGATCTGTGCCCGGTCGGCGCGCTGACCTCCAAGCCATTCGCCTTCCAGGCGCGGCCGTGGGAATTGACCAAGACCGAATCGATCGACGTCATGGATGCAGTCGGCTCGGCGATCCGCGTCGATTCCAGAGGTCGTGAAGTGATGCGCATCCTGCCGCGCGTCAACGAGGCGGTGAACGAGGAGTGGATCTCCGACAAGACCCGCTTCATCTGGGACGGCCTGCGCACGCAGCGCCTCGACCGCCCCTATGTGCGCAAGAACGGCAAGCTCGCTCCGGCAAGCTGGGCGGAAGCCTTCGCGGCGATCAAGGACGAGGTGTCGAAGACCGCGCCCGAGCGCATCGGCGCCATTGCCGGCGATCTCGCGGCCGTCGAGGAAATCTACGCGCTGAAGCTTCTGATCAACGCGCTCGGATCGAAGAACATCGACTGCCGCCAGGATGGCGCCGCGCTCGATCCGTCGCTCGGCCGCGCCAGCTACATCTTCAACCCGACCATCGAAGGCATCGAGCAGGCCGACGCGGTGCTGATCATCGGCGCCAATCCGCGCTTCGAGGCTTCGGTGCTCAATGCCCGCATCCGCAAGCGCTGGCGCGTCGGCAACCTGCCGGTTGGCGTGATCGGCGAGATCGGCGACACACGCTACGACTATGAACTGATCGGCGCCGGGCCGGAATCGCTGAAGGATCTCGCTGACGGCAACGGCAAATTCTTCGAGGTGCTGAGCAAGGCCACGCATCCGCTGATCATCGTCGGCCAGGGCGCGCTGGCGCGCACGGATGGCGCGGCGGTGCTCGGCCAGGCGGCAAAGCTCGCCACCGCCGTCAACGCGGTCACGGCCGAATGGAACGGTTTTGCGGTGCTGCACAGCGCCGCTGCGCGCGTCGGCGGCCTCGATGTCGGCTTCGTGCCGGGCGAGGGCGGCAAGAACGTTGCCGGCATGCTGGGCGACACCGACGTGCTCTTCCTGCTCGGCGCCGACGAAATCGACATGGCCAGGACCGGCGGCGCCTTCGTCGTCTATGTCGGCACGCATGGCGATGCCGGCGCGCATCGCGCCAACGTCATCCTGCCGGCCGCCGCCTACACCGAAAAGTCCGGCACCTATGTGAACACGGAAGGCCGTGTGCAGCAGACCAATCGCGCCGGTTTCGCTCCGGGCGAGGCGCGCGAGGACTGGGCGATTCTCAGGGCGCTGTCGGATGTGCTCGGCAAGAAGCTGCCCTTCGATTCGCTGGCGCAGCTGCGCGCCAAGCTCTATGGCGAATTCCCGCATCTCGCCCGCATCGACCAGGTGCAGGCCGGCAGCGGCGACGATATCGCCAAGGTGGCGAAGCTCGGCGGCCGTTTGAACAAGGGCACCTTCACCTCGGCGGTGAAGGACTTCTACCTGACCAACCCGATAGCGCGGGCATCGGCCGTGATGGCTGAATGCTCGGCGCTGGCCAAGAGCGGCTTCAAGCAGGCGGCGGAATAAGCATGGACACTTTCCTCTCGATTTACGTGCTGCCGGCGCTGCTGATCCTTCTGAAGTCGGTCGTGCTGATCGTCGTGCTTTTGATCGGCGTCGCCTACCTGCTCTATGCCGACCGCAAGATCTGGGCGGCGGTGCAATTGCGTCGCGGCCCGAACGTCGTCGGTCCGTGGGGTACGCTGCAGGCCTTCGCCGACCTTTTAAAATTCGTCTTCAAGGAGCCGGTGATCCCGTCGGGCGCCAACAAAGGCGTGTTCCTTCTGGCGCCGCTGGTGTCGGCGGTACTGGCGATCTCGGCCTGGGCGGTCATTCCGGTCAATGACGGCTGGGCGATCGCCAACATCAATGTCGGCATCCTCTATGTCTTCGCCATCTCCTCGCTCGAGGTTTATGGCGTGATCATGGGCGGTTGGGCGTCCAACTCGAAATACCCGTTCCTCGGCGCGCTGCGCTCGGCCGCGCAGATGGTGTCCTACGAAGTCTCGATCGGCTTCGTCATCGTCACCGTGCTGCTCTGCGTCGGCTCGCTGAACCTCTCCGACATCGTCATGTCGCAGCAGGACGGCCTCGGCACCAAGCTCGGCCTGCCCAACACCTTCCTCGACTGGCATTGGCTGTCGCTGCTGCCGATGTTCGTGGTGTTCTTCATCTCCGCGCTCGCCGAGACCAACCGCCCGCCTTTCGACCTTGTGGAAGCGGAATCGGAACTCGTCGCCGGCCACATGGTTGAATATTCGTCGACGCCGTTCCTGCTCTTCTTCCTCGGCGAGTATGTCGCCGTCGTCCTGATGTGCGCGCTGGCGACCATCCTGTTCCTCGGCGGCTGGCTGCCGCCGTTCAATTTCGCGCCCTTCACCTGGATACCGGGTGTGATCTGGTTCGTGCTGAAGATCTGCCTGATGTTCTTCATGTTCTCGATGGTGAAGGCTTTCGTGCCGCGCTACCGCTACGACCAGCTGATGCGGCTGGGCTGGAAAGTCTTCCTGCCGATCTCGCTGTTCATGGTCGTCGCCACCGCGGCCTTCCTCAAGATCACGGGGTTTGCGTGATGTCCGCTCTGGCCCAGGCCGCAAAATCGCTGCTGCTGAAGGATTTCGTCAGCGCCTTCTTCCTGTCGATGCGCCAGTTCTTCGCGCCGAAGGAAACCATCAACTATCCGCATGAGAAGGGGCCGACCAGCCCGCGCTTCCGCGGCGAACATGCGCTGCGCCGCTATCCGAACGGCGAGGAACGCTGCATCGCCTGCAAGCTGTGCGAGGCGATCTGCCCGGCGCAGGCCATCACCATCGAGGCGGGCCCGCGCCGCAACGACGGCACGCGCCGCACCGTGCGCTACGACATCGACATGGTGAAGTGCATCTATTGCGGCTTCTGCCAGGAAGCCTGCCCGGTCGACGCCATCGTCGAAGGGCCGAATTTCGAGTTCGCGACCGAGACGCGCGAGGAGCTTTACT
Organism: Mesorhizobium sp. M2A.F.Ca.ET.046.03.2.1; assembly: GCF_003952425.1. NCBI lineage: Bacteria > Pseudomonadati > Pseudomonadota > Alphaproteobacteria > Hyphomicrobiales > Phyllobacteriaceae > Mesorhizobium > Mesorhizobium sp. M2A.F.Ca.ET.046.03.2.1. Next base: position 5,713,209 of record NZ_CP034449.1, read on the forward strand.
ACAACAAGGAAAAGCTGCTCGCGAACGGCGATCGCTGGGAGCGGGAGCTGGCGCGCAACATCGCGCTGGACTCGCCGTATAGGTGATTAGCGTGCTTCTCCCCGTTCACGGGGAGAAGATGCCGGCAGGCAGATGAGGGGCGGCGCCAGCTTCTGGAAACTTGGCGTTACCCCTCATCCGGCCCTTCGGGCCACCTTCTCCCCGTAAACAGGGAGAAGGAACAAGAAAGTGGACGGCGCAACGTCGTCCGTCTAAGGAACACGCGGTTTCGAACCGGAGGCGGGTCGGAGTCGAAATTGGAACCCGGGGGAACCCATGCTGACTGGACTAGAGGCGGCCTTTTTCTACCTCTTCGCCTTTATCGCCGTGGCGTCGGCCTTCATGGTCATTTCGTCGCGCAACCCCGTGCATTCGGTGCTGTTCCTGATCCTGACCTTCTTCAACGCCGCGGGCCTCTTCATGCTGACCGGCGCCGAGTTCCTGGCGATGATCCTGCTGGTCGTCTATGTCGGCGCGGTGATGGTGCTGTTCCTGTTCGTCGTCATGATGCTCGACGTCGACTTCGCCGAGATGAAGCAGGGCGCCCTGCAATACGCGCCGATCGGCGCGCTGGTCGGGCTGATCCTGGCGGCGGAGCTGATCATCGTGCTCGGCGGCTACACATTCGCGCCGCAGCTGGCCTCGACGGTCGCCAAGGCGACGCCGGATCTCGCCACGCGCTCCAACACGGCGGCGCTCGGCGACATCCTTTACACGGACTACCTCTATTATTTCCAGATTTCCGGCCTGGTGCTGCTGGTCGCCATGATCGGCGCCATCGTGCTGACGCTGCGCCACAAGCCGGGCGTCAAGCGGCAGTCGATCGCCGCGCAGGTCGGTCGCACGCCGGCGACAGGCATGGAAATCCGCAAGGTCAAAACGGGCGAGGGCATCTGAGATGGTCGTCGGCATTGCACATTACCTGACCGTATCGGCGATCCTGTTCACGCTCGGCGTGTTCGGCATCTTCCTGAACCGCCGCAACATCATCGTCATCTTGATGTCGGTCGAGCTCATCCTGCTCGCGGTCAACATCAATTTCGTCGCGTTCTCGGCGGCGCTGCATGACCTCGTCGGACAGGTGTTCGCCCTGTTCGTGCTGACGGTCGCGGCCGCTGAAGCCGCGATCGGTCTTGCCATTCTTGTCGTCTTCTTCCGCAACCGCGGCTCGATCGCGGTCGAAGACGTGAGCGCGATGAAGGGTTGACGGGAACCACCATGTATCAGGCTATCGTCTTCCTTCCGCTGCTCGGCTTCCTGATTGTCGGCCTGTTCGGCAATTCGCTCGGCGCCAAGGCTTCCGAATACATCACCTCCGGCTTCCTGGTGATCGCGGCTATCCTGTCCTGGATCGCCTTCTTCACCGTCGGCTTCGGCAATGGCGAGGTGTTCACCGTGCCGGTGCTGCGCTGGATCCAGTCAGGCGGCATCGACGCCTCCTGGGCGCTCAGGATCGACACGCTGACGGTGGTGATGCTGGTCGTCGTCAACACGGTGTCGGCGCTGGTTCACATCTATTCGATCGGCTACATGCACCACGATCCGAACCGGCCGCGCTTCTTCGCCTATCTGTCGCTGTTCACCTTCGCGATGCTGATGCTGGTGACCGCCGACAACCTCATCCAGATGTTCTTCGGCTGGGAAGGCGTCGGTCTCGCTTCCTACCTGCTGATCGGCTTCTGGTACAAGAAGCCGTCGGCCAACGCCGCCGCCATCAAGGCCTTCGTCGTCAACCGTGTCGGCGACTTCGGCTTCGCGCTCGGCATCTTCGGCGTGTTCGTGCTGTTCGGCTCGGTCAATCTGAGCACCGTGTTTGCCAATGCGGCGTCATTCCTGCCGGCCGAAGGCGCGCCTGCCGGCGCCGCCGTGCTGACTTTCCTCGGCCATGCGCTCGACAAGCAGACGGCGCTGACCGTGGTCTGCCTGCTGCTCTTCATGGGCGCCATGGGCAAGTCGGCGCAGGTGCCGCTGCACACCTGGCTGCCGGACGCCATGGAAGGCCCGACGCCGGTCTCGGCGCTCATCCACGCGGCGACCATGGTGACCGCCGGCGTGTTCATGCTGGCCAGGCTGTCCCCGCTGTTCGAGCTGTCGCACTCGGCGCTGACCGTCGTCACCTTCATCGGCGCCTTCACCGCCTTCTTCGCGGCGACCGTCGGCCTCGTCCAGAACGACATCAAGCGCGTCATCGCCTATTCGACCTGCTCGCAGCTCGGCTATATGTTCGTGGCGCTCGGCGTCGGCGCCTATGGCGCGGCGATCTTCCATCTGTTCACGCACGCCTTCTTCAAGGCACTGCTGTTCCTCGGCTCCGGCTCGGTCATCCACGCGGTGTCCGACGAGCAGGACATGCGCAAGATGGGCGGGCTGCGCAAGCTGATCCCGACCACCTACTGGATGATGATTGTCGGCACGCTGGCGCTGACCGGCGTCGGCATCCCGGCAACGGTGATCGGCACCGCCGGTTTCTTCTCCAAGGACGCAATCATCGCGACCTCCTTCGCCAGCCACAATGCGGTCGCCGGCTTTGCCTTCATCCTGCTGGTGGTCGCCGCCTGCTTCACCAGCTTCTATTCGTGGCGCCTGATCTTCATGACCTTCCACGGCGAGCCGCGCGCCAGCCACGAGGTCATGCATCATGTCCATGAATCGCCGCCGGTGATGCTGGTGCCGCTCTATGTTCTGGCGGCCGGCGCGCTGTTCGCGGGCATCATCTTCCACGGCGCCTTCATCGGCGAGGGCTATGCCGAATTCTGGAAGGCGTCACTGTTCACGCTGCCGGACAACCATATCCTGCACGAGATCCACGAGCTGCCGCTCTGGGTGGAACTGGCGCCATTCGTGGCCATGGTGATCGGCCTGCTGGTTGCCTGGAAGTTCTATATCCGCTCGCCGGAACTGCCTCGCAGCGTCGCCGCCAACCACCGCCTGCTCTACGCCTTCCTGCTCAACAAGTGGTACTTCGACGAGCTCTACGACATCCTGTTCGTTCAGCCGGCCAAGCGCCTCGGCAGGTTCCTGTGGAAGACCGGTGACGGCACGATCATCGACGGGCTCGGCCCCGACGGCATCTCGGCGCGCGTCGTCGACGTCACCAACCGCGTCGTCAAGCTACAGACCGGCTACCTCTACCACTATGCTTTCGCCATGCTGATCGGCGTGGCCGCTCTCGTCACCTGGATGATGCTCTGATGACCGACTGGCCAATCCTCTCGCTGGTCACCTTCCTGCCGCTGGTTGGTGTTCTCTTCATTCTGCCGATCAGCGACGACAGCGAAAACGCGCGCCGCAACATCCGCGGCATCGCGCTTGCGACGACAACTTTCACCTTCCTGGTGTCGCTGTTCATCTGGAAGGGCTTCGACAATTCGCAGGCCGGCTTCCAGTTCGTCGAGAAATACGCCTGGCTGGATTCGGGCATTTCCTACCACATGGGCGTCGACGGCATCTCGATGCTGTTCGTCATCCTGACGACGTTCCTGATGCCGCTTTCCATCCTCGCCTCCTGGGAAGCGATCGAGAAGCGGGTCAAGGCCTATATGATCGCCTTCCTGATCCTCGAGACGCTGATGATCGGCGTGTTCTGCGCGCTCGACATCGTGTTGTTCTACGTCTTCTTCGAGGCCGGCCTGATCCCGATGTTCATCATCATCGGCGTCTGGGGCGGCAAGCGGCGCGTCTATGCCTCGTTCAAGTTCTTCCTCTACACGCTCGCCGGTTCGGTGCTGATGCTGCTCGCCATCATGGTGATGTTCTTCCAGTCGGGCACCACGGATATCCCGACACTGCTGACGCATCAGTTCCCGGCCAACATGCAGACCTGGCTGTGGCTGGCCTTCTTCGCGTCCTTCGCGGTGAAGATGCCGATGTGGCCGGTGCACACCTGGCTGCCTGATGCCCACGTGGAGGCGCCGACGGCGGGCTCGGTCATCCTGGCAGCCATCCTCTTGAAGATGGGCGGGTACGGCTTCCTGCGCTTCTCGCTGCCGATGTTCCCGGAAGCGTCGGCGATGTTCGCGCCGCTGGTGTTCACGCTCTCCGTCGTCGCCATCATCTACACCTCGCTGGTGGCGCTGATGCAGGAGGACATGAAGAAGCTGATCGCCTATTCGTCGGTCGCCCATATGGGCTTCGTGACCATGGGCATCTTCGCCATGAACCAGGAAGGCGTGCAGGGCGCGATCTTCCAGATGCTCAGCCACGGCCTCGTGTCGGGCGCGCTGTTCCTGTGCGTCGGCGTCATCTACGACCGCATGCATACGCGCGAGATCGACGCCTATGGCGGCCTCGTCAACAACATGCCGAAATATGCCACCGTCTTCATGATCTTTACCATGGCCAATGTCGGCCTGCCGGGCACCAGCGGCTTCATCGGCGAGTTCCTGACCATGCTCGGTGTGTTCAAGGTCAACACCTGGGTGGCGTTCTTCGCCGCGACCGGCGTCATCCTGTCGGCGGCTTACGCGCTTTGGCTGTATCGACGCGTGATCTTCGGCGCGCTGACCAAGGACAGCCTGAAGAACCTGCTCGATCTTTCGCCGCGCGAGAAGGCGATCATCTACCCGCTAGTGGTGCTGGTCATCTTCTTCGGCGTTTATCCGGCGCCGGTGTTCGACGCGACGGCCCAATCGGTCAAGGCGCTCGTCACCAACGTCACCGCATCCATCAATTCCGCGCAGACCGCGGCGGCGAACTGACCGGGGAATAGACCATGACGCCGGACCTTCTCTCCAGCCTTTCACTCTCGACGCCGGAACTGATCCTCGCTGTCGGCGCGCTGGTGCTCCTGATGATCGGAGCCTATTCGCGCTCCAACAACACCATGACCGTGACCGGCCTGGCCGTCCTTGTGCTGGTGGTGGCCGGACTCTGGCTCGCCTTCTCCGGCGGGCAAGGCGCTGCCTATGGCGGCGCCTTCGTGCAGGATGCCTTCGGCGCCTTCATGAAGATGCTGGCACTGATCGGATCGGCGGTTTCGCTGGTGATGTCGATGCGCTTTGCGCGCCAGGAGCATTTCGACAAGTTCGAGTTCCCGGTGCTTATCCTGCTCTGCACGCTCGGCATGCTTCTGATGATCTCGGCCAACGGCATGATCGGGCTTTATCTCGGGCTCGAGCTGCAATCGCTGGCGATCTATGTGCTGGCGGCGATCAACCGCGACAATTTGCGCTCGACCGAGGCGGGCCTGAAATATTTCGTCCTCGGCGCGCTGTCCTCGGGCATGCTGCTCTACGGCATCAGCCTCGTATACGGTTACACCGGCAACACCGGCTTCCAGGAGATCGCGACGGCCCTTGGCAGCGGCGAGCGCCAGCTCGGCCTCGTCTTCGGCCTGGTGTTCGTGCTCGCCGGCCTCGCCTTCAAGATCTCGGCCGTGCCGTTCCACATGTGGACGCCGGACGTCTATGAGGGCGCGCCGACGCCGATCACCGCCTTCCTGGCGGCGGCGCCGAAAATGGCGGCGATGGCGCTGATCGTGCGCGTCACCATGGGCGCCTTCAAGCCGATCGCCGCCGATTGGCAGCAGATCGTCGTCTTCATCTCGATCGCCTCGATGGCGCTCGGCGCGTTCGCGGCCATCGGCCAGACCAACATCAAGCGCCTGATGGCCTATTCCTCGATCGGCCACATGGGCTACGCGCTGGTCGGCCTTGCCGCCAACAGCCAGGCCGGCGTGCGCGGCGTCGCCATCTACATGCTGATCTATCTGGTGATGACGCTCGGCACCTTCGCCTTCATCCTCGCCATGCGCCGCAAGGAAGGCAATGTCGAGCAGATCAGCGACCTTTCCGGTCTCGCCTCGACCAACCCGGTCATGGCCACCATCCTCACCATCCTGATGTTCTCGCTGGCCGGCATTCCGCCGCTCGCGGGCTTCTGGGGGAAATGGTATGTGTTCCTCGCCGCCATCAACGCGCATCTTTACGCCCTGGCAATCATCGGCGTTCTGGCCTCGGTGGTGGGCGCCTACTATTACCTGCGCATCATCAAGATCATGTGGTTCGACGAGCCTGTCGGCGGCTTCGTTCCGATGGCCAGCGAGCTGCGCCTTGTGCTCGGCGTCAGCGGCGCCTTCGTGCTGTTCTACGTGCTGATCGGCGGACCGATCGGCAGCTACGCCGAAGCCGCCGCGAAGACCTTCTTCTGACGGGATGGCGTTTCGGCTGGCTCCAACCGCGGCGTCGGAGGGGTTCCGGCTCGAGGCGCATGACAGCGTCGGCTCCACCAACGCGCTGGCGCTGGAGCACGCGCGCGCCGGCGATCCCGGCAAGCTCTGGGTCGTTTCGAAGAAGCAGGAGAGCGGCCGCGGCCGGCGCGGGCGCGCCTGGGCGACGCCGGAAGGCAATCTTGCGGCGACACTGCTCCTGGTTCCGGGCGGCGAGCTGCGGCTGGCAGCGACCCTCGGCTTCGTCGCGGGGCTGGCGCTGGCCGACGCGCTCGACGCCGTCGTGCCGAAAGGCCGGATCGCCGTCGCCTTGGATGGCGCGAGCCAGGGGCGCAACCGCTTCGAGCTGAAATGGCCGAACGACGTGCTGGCCTCGGGCGCCAAGCTTGCCGGCATCCTGCTGGAATCGGCGATGCTGGAAGGCGGCCGTTTCGCGGTCGCCATCGGCATCGGCGTCAATGTCGCGGCTTATCCCGAGGACTTGCCTTATCCAGCGACCTCGCTCAGCGCGCTCGGCGCCGATTGCGATGCCGAAATGCTGTTCCTGGCGCTTTCGGATGCCTGGAGCGAGAATGCCAGGCTCTGGGACGACGGGCGCGGGCTCGATGCCATCAGAAAACACTGGCTTGCCCGCGCGGCGGGGCTTGGCGGCGAGGTTGCTGTCAGAATTGACGGCAATGTGGTGCGCGGCGTCTTCGAAACCATTGACGAGGACTGCCGTTTCGTGATCCGCGACGATGAAGGATCGGTTTTGACGATCGCGGCGGGCGACGTGCATTTCGGCGCTGTCGCCTCGGCCCGGGTATAGTTTTATTTTGCGCCGTTCCGGACGAAGTCATTGACTACGGTTTTCCCGGAATTGCTCCAACGGCTTGGCCTGACGGCCAGGAAGGAAAGAATTCATGGCGAATAGAGAAAACGCCGAGCTCGTTTTCGCGCCGTTGGGCGGCGTCGGCGAGATCGGCATGAATTTCGCCCTTTATGGTTATGGGCCCGCTGATGCGCGCGAATGGATCGTCGTCGATGTCGGCGTCACCTTTCCCGATAGCGCGCATCCCGGCGTTGATCTCATCCTGCCCGATACGCGCTTCATCGAGGAGAACATCGACGGCCTGCGCGGCATCGTCATCACCCACGCGCATGAGGACCATTACGGCGCGCTGCTCGATATCTGGCCGAGGCTCAAGGCGCCGGTCTGGATGACGCCGTTCACCGCAGGCCTGCTCGAAGCCAAGCGGCAGGGCGAGCAGAACGCGCCGAAGATACCGGCGTCCATCTACCGGGCCGGCGAGAAATTCACCATCGGACCGTTCGAGATCGAGGCCATTCCGGTGGCGCACTCGATTCCCGAGCCGATGTCGCTGGCGATCACCACGCCGGCCGGCACCGTCATCCATACCGGCGACTGGAAGATCGACCCGGAGCCGACGATCGGGCCGAAGACCGACGAGGCGCGGTTCCGCGCCTATGGCGACAAGGGCGTGCTGGCGCTGATCTGCGATTCCACCAACGCGCTGAGGGAAGGGGAGTCGCCGTCGGAAGTGGCGGTGGGCGAAGGCCTAAAGGGCGTCATCGAGAAGGCCAAGGGCCGCGTCGCAGTCACCACTTTCTCCTCCAATGTCGGGCGCATCGTCTCGATAGCGCGCGCGGCGCGCGATGCCGGCCGGCAGTGCCTGGTGCTCGGCCGCTCGCTGAAGCGCGTCATCGACGTGGCGGGCGAGCTCGGCTACATGGATGGCCTGCCGGAGTTCATCGCCGAGGAAGACTATGGCTATATCCCGCGCGAGAACCTGGTGATCATCTGCACCGGCAGCCAGGGCGAGCCGCTCGCCGCGCTGGCAAAGCTGTCGCGCGACGAGATGAAGTCGGTGGCGCTGACGGCCGGCGACACGGTGGTGTTCTCCTCGCGCACCATTCCCGGCAACGAGAGGGCGATCCTGGAAATCAAGAACCGGCTGATCGACCTCGGCATGAAGATCATCGAGGATGGCGACGCGTTGGTGCATGTGTCGGGCCATCCGCGCCGCAGCGAATTGCGCAAGATGTATGAATGGGTGCGGCCGCAGATCGGCGTTCCCGTGCATGGCGAGGCGGCGCATCTGGTGGCGCAAGGCTCGTTGATGTCGATGTCGGGCATCGGCCAGGTGGCGCAAGTGCGTGACGGCGACATGCTCAGACTCTGGCCCGGCCCGGCGACGATCATCGACCAGCTGCCGTTCGGCCGGCTGTACAAGGACGGGTTCTTGATCGGCACCGACCAGGCCATGGGCATACGCGACCGCCGCAAGCTCTCCTTCGCCGGTCATGTCGCGGTCAATGTCGTGCTCGACGACAAATACGAGCTCGCCGGCGACCCCGACCTGGTGGCGATCGGCGTGGCCGAGGCGGATGCCAGCGGCGAAACGCTGGAAGACCTGATGCTCGATGCGGCAATCGGCGCGGTGGACTCCATTCCGCGCCAGCGTCGAAAAGACCTCGACCTGGTGCAGGAAGCGGTGCGTCGCGCCGTGCGCGCCGCCGCCAACGAAGCCTGGGGCAAGAAGCCGCTGGTGACGGTGTTCGTCACGCGGTGACGAACAAGGGAATAGGGGAGTAGGGCAGTAGGGCAGTTGGGCAGTAGGGAAGAATGAGTGGTTACTTTCTTGTGCCTTTTTTCCCTACTCCCTTACTGCCCTACTCCCTTACTCCCCTAAAAGCGGAGCGCTTTATGCTTGGACGCCTGAACCATGTCGCGCTTGCCGTGCCGGATCTGGCTGCGGCGATGGCTGCCTATCGCGATATGCTGGGCGCGCGATTGAGCGCGCCGCAGGCGCTGCCGGAGCATGGCGTGACGGTGGTGTTCGTCGATGTCGGCAACACGAAGATCGAGTTGCTGGAGCCGCTGGGCGATGCCTCGCCGATCGCGGCGTTTCTCGAGAAGAACCCTTCGGGCGGCATGCATCACGTCTGCTATGAGGTCGACGATATCCTGGCTGCCCGCAACCATTTGAAAGCGAGCGGCGCACGGGTGCTCGGCGACGGCCACCCGAAGATCGGCGCGCATGGCAAGCCGGTGCTGTTCCTGCATCCCAAGGATTTCTTCGGTACGCTCGTCGAACTGGAGCAGGCATGAACTGGGTCCTGTTCGCGGCGCTGTTCTTCGTCACCTGGTGGTTGGTGCTGTTCATCGTTCTGCCGTTCAGCCTGCGCACGCAGGACGACGACAGGGATGTCACTCTTGGCACGGTTTCCAGCGCGCCGCGCGGGCCGCATATGCGGCGCGCCTTCCTGCGCGCGACGGTCGTGACGGTGGTCGTGATGGGTATTCTCTACGGGCTGACGATGGGGCTAGGATTCAGCTTCGACGACATCATGCGGATCATGCCGGACTTTAGTCCGAATACCCATCACTGACGCTGAGAACACGGTCTCCGCAAGTATTGCGAAGCATGCGCGCGCAGGGGTTGAGATCGGAAGCCGGCTTCCGATTTTCGCGAGCGCGGGACTGTCAAGCTGTTTGGCAGAGGGCTGGGCTAAGCAGATGATTGCACAAAAAAAATGCAAGGCACGAGGCCTTGCAATTTAAACGCGTCCGATCCGTTTCCGGTGTCCGGCGGCAGCGAGTTACCGCGCCTAGATCGCATCCTCCCAAGACTTTGACCGCGTAGGAGAGCAGATTTTTCTCCGCCCTCTCGGTTATCGGCGCACACTAGACCAAGGCAGGTGAAAATGTCACGAAGAATTTTGCCCGGAAACGGGCAATATCGTGCTGCACTGCACAATAGTGCGGCAAGGCTTGCTTGTGAATCGATCAAAAAGCCATTTGCGGCACTTTGCGGTCAAAATCGCCTTTTTGGTAAGGTGCAGAAGGCCCCATACTTTGGGGCACTCGGGTTTCCATTCGGCCATGAAATGGCTATGAAGCCCGGGCAAGCAGCCTCGGTTGCGCCGATTCCCCCGCGCGGCCATTTTCATTCACGGACCAGTCCATGCGTTTGTCGCGCTACTTCCTGCCCATTCTCAAAGAAAATCCCCGCGAGGCCGAGATCGTCTCGCACCGGCTGATGCTGCGCGCGGGCATGATCCGCCAGCAGGGGCAGGGCAGTTTTTCGTGGCTGCCATTGGGCAAGCGCGTGCTGGACAAAGTTTGCCAGATCATCCGCGAGGAGCAGAACCGCGCTGGCGCGCTGGAAATCCTGATGCCGACCATCCAGTCGGCGGATCTTTGGCGCGAAAGCGGCCGTTACAACGACTACGGCAAGGAGATGCTGCGCATCAAGGATCGGCAGGATCGCGACATGCTCTACGGTCCGACCAACGAAGAGATGGTCACCGAGATTTTCCGCGCTTACGTCAAGTCCTACAAGGACCTGCCGCTCAATCTCTACCACATCCAGTGGAAGTTCCGCGACGAGGTGCGCCCGCGCTTCGGCGTCATGCGCAGCAGAGAGTTCCTGATGAAGGACGCCTATTCCTTCGACCTCGATTTCGAGGGCGCCAGGGCCGCCTACAACCGCATGTTCGTCTCCTATCTCAGGACGTTCACGCGCATGGGCCTGCAGGCCATCCCGATGCGCGCCGATACCGGCCCGATCGGCGGCGACCTCAGCCACGAGTTCATCATCCTGGCCGAGACCGGCGAGAGCCAGGTGTTCTGCGACCGCGCTTATCTGTCGCTCGACGTGCCGGGCGCGAACACCAACTTCTCCGACGATGCCGAGATCGGCGGCATCGTGACGAAATGGACGACGCCTTACGCGGCCACCGACGAAATGCATGACGAAGCTGCCTGGGAGAAGGTCGCCGAAGGCGACCGGCTTTCGGCGCGCGGCATCGAGGTCGGCCATATCTTCCATTTCGGCGAGAAATACTCCAAGCCGATGAACGCCAAGGTGACCGGCCCCGACGGCAAGGACCATTATGCGTCCGGCGGTTCCTACGGCATCGGCCCGTCGCGCCTGGTCGCGGCGATCATCGAGGCGAGCCATGACGAGAACGGCATCATCTGGCCGGAAGCGGTGGCGCCTTTCGACATCGGCCTGATCAACATGAAGGTCGGCGACGCCGAATGCGACCGCGTCTGCGACGAGCTCTATGCGGCGCTGACCTCGGCCGGCAAGGACGTGCTCTATGACGACACCGACCAGCGGCCGGGCGGCAAGTTCGCCACCGCCGACCTGATCGGCCTGCCGTGGCAGGTGATCGTCGGCCCACGCGGCGTGGCGGCGGGCGAGGTCGAGATCAAGAACCGCAAGTCGGGCGAGCGCGAGACGCTGCCGATCGCCGAGGCCAAGAAGCGCCTGGGTATCGCCGCATGAGCGAGGCGGCGACAGCGGCCAAATCAGGAGCGGGCGCCTTTTCCGGCTTCGAGCGCATGGTGGCGTGGCGCTATCTGCGCTCGCGGCGCAAGGAGACGGTAATCTCGGTCATCGCCTCCATCTCCTTCCTCGGCATCATGCTCGGCGTCGCGACGCTGATCGTCGTCATGGCGGTGATGAACGGTTTCCGCGCCGAGCTGCTCACGCGAATCCTCGGCGTCAACGGCCATCTCATCGTGCAGCCGCTCGATTCGCCGCTGGAGGACTACGCCCAGGTGGCGAGCCGCATCAACGGCGTCTCGGGCGTCAAATACGCGATCCCGCTGATCGACGGCCAGGTGCTGGCGCAAGGCAATGTCGGCGGCGGCACGGGCGCCCTGGTGCGCGGCATCCGCGGCGAGGACCTCGGCAAGATCTCGATCGTTTCCAGCAACATCAAGCAGGGCACGCTCGACGGTTTCGACACCGGCGAGGGCGTGGCGATCGGCAAGCGCATGGCGGAAAGCCTCGGGCTGGTGCTCGGCGATACTATCACGCTGATCTCGCCGGACGGAGACGTGACGCCGCTCGGCACGACGCCGCGCATGAAGGGCTACAAGGTGGCCGCGATCTTCGAGGTCGGCATGTCGGAATATGACAGCTCGATCGTCTACATGCCGTTTTCGGAAGCGCAGCTCTATTTCAACATGGACGGGCGCGCGCAGACCATCGAGATCTATGTCGACAATCCCGACAATGTCGATGCGCTGAAGCCGCTGGTCGAGCAGGCGGCGCAGCGGCCGGTCGATCTCGTCGACTGGCGCCAGCGCAACGAGACCTTCTTCTCGGCGCTGCAGGTCGAGCGCAACGTCATGTTCATGATTCTCACGCTGATCGTGCTGGTGGCGGCGCTCAATATCATTTCGGGCCTCATCATGCTGGTGAAGGACAAGGGCCACGACATCGCCATCCTGCGCACCATGGGCGCCTCGCGCGGCGCGATCCTGCGCATCTTCCTGATGACCGGGGCGGCGATCGGCGTCACCGGCACGCTCGCCGGCGTGCTGCTCGGCGTCGTCATCTGCATCAACATCGAATCGATCCGCCAGTTCTTCTCGTGGATGACCGGCAGGATACTGTTCAACCCCGAGCTCTATTTCCTCAGCCAGCTGCCGGCGAAGATGGACCCGCGCGAGACGACCTATGTCGTCATTATGGCGCTGGGCCTGTCCTTCATTGCGACGGTGTTTCCGGCTTGGCGGGCCGCCCGGCTCGATCCGGTCGAAGCCTTGAGGTACGAGTGATGGCCGAAGCCATTATCGAGCTGAAGGGCGTCGAGCGGCACTACGTCCAGGGGCCGCGCAAGCTCACCATTCTGAACGGCGCCGACTTTTCGCTGAGGCGCGGCGAGATGGTGGCGCTGGTGGCGCCATCGGGTTCCGGCAAGTCGACTTTGCTGCATACGGCGGGACTGCTGGAGCGGCCCGATGCTGGCGACGTGATCCTCGCCGGCCGCGCCTGTGGCCGCCTCTCCGACGAAGAGCGAACCGCGATCCGCCGCAACGATATCGGCTTCGTCTACCAGTTCCATCATCTGCTGCCGGAATTCTCGGCGCTCGAGAACATCATGATGCCGCAGCTGATCAAGGGGCTTCCTCCCAAGGAGGCGTCGGAGCGGGCGGCACAGCTTCTGGATTACATGCAGATCGGCAAGCGCGCGCAGCACCGGCCGGCCGAGCTTTCCGGCGGCGAGCAGCAGCGTGTCGCCATTGCCCGCGCGGTCGCCAACGCACCGCTGGTGCTCCTGGCCGACGAGCCGACCGGCAATCTCGATCCGACGACCGCCTCCTATGTCTTCGATGCGCTCGAAGCGCTGGTCCGGCAATCGGGGCTGGCGGCGCTGATCGTCACCCACAACCACGAGCTGGCTTCGCGCATGGACCGGCGGGTGACGCTGGCCGAAGGCAAGGTGGTGCCCCTGTAGGCCAAGCCGGTATTCGGATGAGGCTGGCCTGCGGACGGCAGTTTCCTGCGCTTCCGGTGCTCACGTACTTTAAGTACGCTCCGCTCCAGTTCTCGGAACCTGCCATCCTCGACTCAGCCTGATCCGAATTCCGGTTTGGCCTGGCTCCGCGCAACGAACCTCATCGCTCGTCAACCTTTCCTTAACTCTGCCCAAACGGACCGGCTGAATTCGCTCCGCCGGGCTATCGACGGTCGTTGACATTCGAACAAAATTAGAACAAATTACGAACATACTAACAACGGAGAGAGTTATGTCTGATCTGGTTCAGGATGTCGTCTCGCTGGTTTGCATGAGCACCTTTCTCGTTTCCATGGCGATCTGGATCGGCGCCATGTGATCAGGCGGCCTCGCCGCCGCTGTTTCGGGCGGGCGAGGGCCCGCCCTTGCGGGATGGGCAAGAACCCGCCTGGGATGGGCAAGAGCCCGGCCATTGTTGTTAAGTCTTTCTTGGCCGCGCCGACGTAGGCTGCCCATCCAGACAGGAGCCCAAGACAGGGGAGCCAAGTGTCGGTCTTCGTCACGGTCACCCTCGTGGCCGGCAATCTCGGACTGATCTTCCTTTTGATGACCGTGCCGCTCGGGTCGCGCACGGTGACGGTCAGCCGCGTGATCAAGGCCGATCGCGAGCGCCTCTGGCAGGCGTTGTGGCCGTTCGGAAGCGACGCCGGGTGGTCCGGGGAAATCCTTTCGGCCGAGCCGCTGGACGGCGAGGGAACGGCGCTGATCAGATTGTCCTGGGATGGCCGGGACGGGCGGCCGATCGAACGCAAGTCGCGGTTCGAGGATGTCGGCGAGGGCAGCCGCTTCTCGATGACGGTCATCGAGGACACGGCGCTCGACCCGTCCTTCTGGGCGAATTATCGCGAGACCGTCGCGCTTTTGCCCGAGGGCGATGCGACGCGGGTGACGCTTACCCAGACCGACCGCTATCGCGGCGTTGCCTTCCTGGTCTTTCGCTTCTTCGCCATGCGCCGTGAGATACGCAAGCTGGATGTCTGGGCGGCAACCGGCACTTATCGCAAGGGCGGCTGGTTCGAGCATCCGCTGAGCCAGATCGGTTTCGCCGTGCTCTCGGCCCTGATCCTGTGGCCGTTCTTCGGCCTCAATATCGGCGGGCTGGCGCTGGCCGCGATCCTGACCTCGGTGGTCGCCCTGCACGAGCTCGGTCATATGGCCGCCTTCCGCCTGACGGGACATCGCCGGGCGCGCATGATCTTCATCCCGCTGCTTGGCGGCATTGCCATCGGCGGCAGGCCCTATGACAGCCGCTTCGAGGTTGCTTTCGTGGCGCTGATGGGCGCCGGCTTCTCCGCTTTCCTGGTGCCGGTGCTGATCGCCGCCAGCGGCCTCGCCGGCAGCGAAGGACATCGCCTGGCCGCGACGCTTTTGGCCACGCTTGCCGGCTGCGCATCGCTGTTCAACATCGCCAATCTGGTGCCGGTGTGGAAATTCGACGGCGGCCAGGTGCTGCGCCAGATCTGCCCCGGCCCGGCGGTACTCGCGCTGGCGTCCTTCCTGCTCTTGTCCGCGCTTCTCGCGCTTGGCTGGCGGGCCGGTTTCTCGCCGAGCTTCCTGCTGATCGCCGGCGCGGTGTTCTCGATCCTCAGCCTCATCACCGTGGGCAGCGGCGTCAAGCCGCGCCACGAGCTGAAGCCGATCAAGACCTTCGACCGATTGGTCATGGCCGGCGCTTTGCTCGCGGTCTTCGCCATCCATGGCTATGGGATGCTGTGGGCTTCCGCGCAGCTCATGTAGGGTGTGTCGATATTCAGGTGAGGCCGGCCTGCAAATGTCGGCTTCCTGCGCTTCCGGTGCTCACGTACTATAAGTACGCTCCGCTCCGGTTCTCGGAACCGCCTTGTTTGGTCGCTTCGCGCCCGTCTTCGACTCCGACTCGGCCTGACCTGAATCTCAACACACCCGTAGGCGGAGCGGCTTAGCCGGCCTTCCGAGCTGGCTCCGCAGTCGGAACGGCGGCAGGTCCGAACACATCCTCGAAAGCGGCTTTCAGCGCCAGGTCGAGGTCGGCCATCGTGACCGGCAGGCCGAGGTCGACGAGGCTGGTCACGCCATGGTCCGAGACGCCGCAGGGCACGATGCCGCTGAAATGGCCGAGATCGGGCTCGACATTGATGGCGATGCCGTGGAAGCTCACCCATCGCCTCAGCCGGATGCCTATTGCCGCGATCTTGTCCTCGGCCGGCGAGCCGTCGAGCAGGGCAGGGCGATCCGGCCGCACCACCCAGACGCCGACGCGGTCCTCGCGCCGCTCGCCGCGCACATTGAAGGCGGCAAGTGTTTCGATCATCCATTGCTCCAGCGCTGCGACGAAGGCGCGCACATCCTCGCGCCGGCGCTTGAGGTCGAGCATGACGTAGGCCACGCGCTGGCCGGGACCGTGATAGGTGTATTCGCCGCCGCGACCCGCGGCAAAGACCGGAAAGCGGTCGGGATCGATCAGGTCTTCGCCACGCGCGCTGGTTCCGGCGGTGTAGAGCGGCGGATGCTCGACCAACCAGACCATCTCGCCGGCAGCACCGCTGCGGATCGCCACGGCGCGCGCCTCCATGAAGGCCAGCGCGTCCGGATAGGAGGTGAGGCCGGGTTCGATCACCCATTCCACCGGCGCCGAGCCGGGCAGGGGCAGGAACGACGTGGCGATCTGGCTGCGTTCTGTCATGGAACTTTCTCGATGTTCCTCTCATATGGCGGCAATCGGCCAAAACGTCCAGTTTCACCGGTGTGAAGCTGGGCCGTAGAGGGTTGTGCAAATGAGCGACGAATATTCCGCTCAGCGCACTTGTTTCGCCGGAAACGATTTGCTACAGGCCCCGGGCCGGAAGGTTCCGGCTCCTACCACGTGCGGTCGTGGCGGAATTGGTAGACGCGCAGCGTTGAGGTCGCTGTGGGGCAACCCGTGGAAGTTCGAGTCTTCTCGACCGCACCAAACCTTCTCCAAAGGCCTTGGAATTAGCGCTACCCGGCGACTGTTGTCGTTGCTGCCTGCGGTGCTCGTTGCCAAACGAAAAGCGGCGGCGGGTCATGAAGACCGCGCCACCGCCTGGTATTCCTAGCCGGTTCAAAAGCTCGGGCTGGATCACGCCGCCTTCTTCGTCCGCGCCAGCGTGTCCGCCACCACTTCGCCGAAGGAGGCGGGGGTCGGCACGATGACGACGCCGGCTTCCTTGAGGATCTCGACCTTTTCCTGGGCCGATTCGCCGAACGCCGAGATGATCGCGCCGGCATGGCCCATGCGGCGGCCTTTCGGGGCGGAGAGCCCGGCGATGTAGGCGATCAGGGGTTTGCGCATGTTGTCGCGCGCCCAGATCGCGGCTTCGGCTTCCTGCGGGCCGCCGATCTCGCCGATCATCACCACGGCGTCGGTGTCGTCGTCGCGCTCGAAGAGCTGCAGAATGTCCTTGAAGGACGAGCCGTTGATGGGATCGCCGCCGATGCCGACGCTGGTCGACACACCTATGCCCAGCGCCTTCATCTGCGATGCGGCTTCATAGCCCAGCGTGCCGGAGCGGCCGACAATGCCGACGCGTCCCGGCAGATAGATGCTGCCCGGCATGATGCCCATTAGCGCCTGTCCGGGCGTGATGACGCCGGCGCAGTTCGGGCCGACGAGGCGCATGCGGTCCTCGAAGCGGTAGCGGCGCATGTAGCGCTTGACCTGCATCATGTCCTGCGAGGGGATGCCGTCGGTGATGCAGACGCAGAGCTTTATCCCGGCATCCGCCGCTTCCATGATCGAATCGGCGGCGAAGGGCGGCGGCACGAAGACGATGCTCGCCTCGGCGCGGGTCTCGCGCACCGCGCCCTTGACGGTGTTGAAGACCGGCAGGCCGAGATGCGTCTGGCCGCCCTTGCCGGGGGTGACGCCGCCGACCAGCTTGGTGCCGTAGCGCTTCATGTCTTCCGCATGGAAGCTGCCGATCTTGCCGGTGAAGCCTTGCACGATGACGCGGGTGCTGCGGTTGAGCAGGATTGCCATTTTCTCGACCTCCCTCAGGCTGCTTTCTTGTTCTTGGTGGCTTCGCGCCAGGCGGCGACTGCCTTTTCGGCGGCCTCGGCCAGCGTGTCGGCGACGATCACCGCCTCGCCGGAGTCGGCCAGGATCTTGCGCCCTTCCTCGACCTTGGTGCCGGAAAGGCGCACCACCAACGGCACGTCGACGCCGACCTCGCGGATCGCCTTGATGACGCCTTCGGCCACCCAGTCGCAGCGGTTGATGCCGGCAAAGATGTTGACCAGGATGGTCTCGACTTGTTTGTCGCCGAGCACGGCGCGGAAGGATTTTGCCACGCGCTCCGGCGAGGCGCCGCCGCCGATGTCGAGGAAGTTGGCCGGCTCGCCGCCGGCGATCTTGATCATGTCCATCGTCGCCATGGCGAGGCCAGCGCCGTTGATGATGCAGCCGATATTGCCGTCCAGACCGACATAGGAGAGGCCGCGGTCGCTGGCGAAGGTCTCGCGCGGGTCTTCCTGGCTTTTGTCGCGCAGCTCGGAGATTTCCGGGCGGCGGAACAGCGCGTTCTCGTCGAACGACATCTTCGCGTCGAGCGCGACCAGGCTGCCGTCGCGCGTCACCACCAGCGGATTGATCTCCAGCATCGAGGCGTCGTAGTCGCGGAACACCTGGTAGCAGCCGAGGATGGTTTCCGTCGCCTTGCCGATCAGGCCGCTTTCGAGCCCGAGGCCGAAGGCGATCTCGCGCGCCTGAAAACCCTGCATGCCGACACCGGGATCGACGGTGGCGCGGATGATGGAATCCGGCTGCTTTTCGGAGATGTCCTCGATCTCCATGCCACCGGCTGCCGACGCCACGATCATGACGCGCTCTTCCTTCCGGTCGAGCACAAAGCCGAGATAGAGCTCCTGCGCGATGTCGACGGCTTCCTCCAGATAGAGGCGCGAGATCAGCTTGCCGCGCGGGCCGGTCTGCTGCGTCACCAGCTTGCGTCCGAGCATGGCTTCCGCGGCGTTGGAGATCTCCTCGTCATTCGAGCAGAGTTTTATCCCGCCGACTTTGCCGCGCGCGCCGGAATGAACCTGCGCCTTTAGCACCCATTTCGAGCCGCCGATCTCGCGCGCGCGGTAGGTCGCCTGCTCGGGGCTGTAGGCGAGGCCGCCGCGCGGCACATGCACGCCGTGGCGGGCAAGCAGTTCCTTGGCCTGGTATTCGTGGATGTCCATCTTGTCCTCCCAGTTTTTTTTTACTGCGCGGCGTGAACCTGGCCGGCGCGCTCGATCGCTTCGTTGACCACCAGCACATTGCGCGCCATGCGTTCCGACGCGGCGTCGATCATCTTGCCGTCGAGCGCGGCTGCGCCCTTGCCCAGCGCCTCCGCCTCCTTCAGCACCTCGAGGATGCGGCGGGCGCGGGTGACCTCTTTCTCCGGCGGCGAAAACACGTCGTTGGCCAAAGCGATCTGCGAAGGGTGGATTGCCCATTTGCCTTCAATGCCGAGCGCGGCGGCGCGCCTTGCGGCCGCCTTGTAGCCTCCGGGATCGGAGAAATCGCCGAACGGCCCGTCGATGGCGCGCAGGCCATAGGCGCGGCAAGCGACCGTCATGCGCGACAGCGCGAAATGCCACTGATCGCCGGGATAGTCGGGGTTGAGGCCGCCGATGTTGACGGTCCGCGCCTTGTTGCTCGCGGCATAGTCTGCGACGCCGAAATGCATCGCCTCCAGCCGCCCCGGCGTGGCGGCGATCGCCTCGACATTGGCCATGCCGAGCGCCGTCTCGATCAGCGCTTCCAGGCCGACGCGGGTCTTGAAGCCCTTGGCCATCTCGATCTGGTTGACCATGGCCTCGACCATATAGAGGTCGGCGGGCACGCCGACCTTCGGCACCAGAATGGTGTCCAGCTTGTCGCCGGCCTGTTCCATGACGTCGACGACGTCGCGGTACATGTAATGGGTGTCGAGGCCGTTGATGCGCACCGAGACGGTCTTGCCCTTGGCGCGCCAGTCGATGTCGTTCAGCGCCTGGATGATGTTCTTGCGGGCGCGCTCCTTGTCGGGCGGCGCCACCGCATCCTCGATGTCGAGAAAGACGAAGTCGGCGGCGCTGTTCGCCGCCTTGTCGATCATCTCCGGGCTGGAGCCCGGAACGGCCAGCTCGCTGCGCTGGAGCCTGAGTTTCTTCAGGTGGTTGATGGTGTGGCTCATGGCGCGCCCCTTATGCCGCCTTGGCGACTGGCATTTCGGCCGTGCGGCGGAAGTGCTCGATCGCCGCGGCGACGCCCGAGCCCGGCGCCAGGCGCACGCCGCAATCGAGCAGCGTCATTTCGGCCGCCGACAGCGAGGCCAGCACCATCACCTCGTTCAGCCAGCCGAGATGGCCGATGCGGAAGACCTTGCCGGCAACCTTGTTGAGGCCGCCGCCAAGCGATGTCTGGTAGGCGCTGTAGGCGCGTTTGACGACGTTGGCGCTGTCGATGCCCTCCGGCACCAGGATGGCGCTGACCGTGTCGGAGTGCCATTGCGGCGCCTTGGCGCAGAGCTTCAGGCCCCAGGCGTCGACCGCCTTGCGCACGCCTTCGGCCAGCCGATGGTGGCGGGCGAAGATGTTCTCCAGCCCCTCCTCGGCGATGAGGTCGAGCGAAGCGCGCAGGCCGCGCAGCAGCTGCGTCGCCGGCGTGTAGGGGAAATAGCCCGCGTCGTTGGTGCGGATCATGTCCTCGAAGGAGAAGTAGCAGTGCCGGTGCGTGGCGATCCGCGAAGCCGCAAGTGCCTTCTGGCTGACCGACAGGAAGCCGAGGCCGGCCGGCAGCATGAAGCCCTTCTGCGAACCGCTGACGGCGCAGTCGACGCCCCATTCCTCCTGACGGAAATCGATCGAGCCGATCGAGGAGACGCCGTCGACGAAAAGCAGCGCTGGGTGGTTCGCCGCATCGAGCGAGGCGCGGCAGCCGGCAACGTCGCTGGTGACGCCGGTCGCTGTCTCGTTCTGCGTGCAGAACACTGCCTTGATGCGATGCGCCTTGTCGGCCTTCAGCCGCTCCGCATAGAGGTCGAGCGGAACACCGGTGCCCCACTCGCAATCGATGACATCGACCTCGAAGCCGAGGCGCTCGGCCATGTCGACCCACAGATGCGAGAACTGGCCGAAGCGCGACATCAGCACCTTGTCACCGGGGCTGAGCACGTTGGTCATCGCCGCTTCCCAGGCGCCAGTGCCGGAGGACGGATAGATGAAGACGCGGCCGGTCTCGTTCTTGAAGACTCGTCTGATGTCCTCGAACAGCGGCAGCGTCAGGCTGGGGAAGGAGGCGGCGCGCATATCCTCCATCGGCAGGTTCATGGCCTGCCGGACCTGCTCCGGAATGTTGGTGGGCCCCGGGATGAAAAGATGCGTGAACCCAGCCATGCGAAATTCCTCCGATCGTTTTTGATTGTGGAGGAAGTTTCGTCCTGGCGAGGCTCGCCAACAACACCTTGCCGGGTAGGTTGTTGGCCCTTGCGGGTGGGATGGACCTACCCGTCTGGCCTACCCGATCGGCCTACCCGACAGGCGATTTGGACGTGCGTTGTTTCTCGCTGGAATAGAGTGCGACGGCCATGGCGCGATTGCGCACGTCCAGCTTGTCGTAGAGATTCTTCAGGTGGTATTTCACCGTGTTCTCGGAAATCCCTGTACGCGTGGCGATCTGCAAATTGGTCCAGCCGTCGGACAGCACCGCCAGCAGTTCCCGCTCGCGCACGGTGAGCCGGGACAAGGGCGTGTCGTTGACCTTGTTGATGTCGATATAGGGAATGCAGATGCGGCCATGCGCGACCGCCAGGATCGTCTCGAAGATCACCGGCGCCTCGTCGAACTGGAAGCAATAGCCTTGAGCGCCGAGGCGCACGCATTGCTTCAGGATGCCGATGTCATGGTCGTTGGAAAAGATCGTGATGCGCACGCCAAGCTCGCGGCTCTGAACTTCCGTCAGCACGTCGGCGCCGTCCATGTCGGCGAGCTTCCAGCCGACGACGGCGACATCGAACTGTGTGGCAGTGGCCATATCCAGGAATTGCGCGCCGCTGTGCACAACACCGAGCAGATCGAAGCGGCCGTCGCATTCCAGCATTTCGCGCAGCGCCGAAACGACGAAAGGATTGCGTTCGGCGACGACCACGCGAACGCGCTGCCCGCCAGCTGTTTCTTCCGTTTTCCGCGACGCGAGGTTCAAGGCCTGCCGCTCACCTTTTCGATTCCACCCATTCGTCGGCCTCTTCGGACCCTGTCATGACAATTCTGCCTCAACGGGGAAGGGGTGCTCTATCCCCAGCGACATGCGCTGTCGCGTCGGCTGGAGGTATTGTCACAGCGGCGACATGGGGTAGGTAAGCGATTCCGTGAGCAGGATTGCCGCGATATTTCTTCGGCTATTCCGGGCTCTAGCGCGACATCTTATCAAGACGAATCCTGTAGCCGCGCTATCTGCTGCAAAGGTCTGGGATTTCTCCGAAAGCGATTTCCGGTTTGCGGGGTCATGCGCTAGACCTCATTTCGAGATTCCTCGATGCGGGAGGCGCTGGTGGAAGGCCAGGACAGACAGACGACCGACGTCGCGCCCGCCGAGGAGCATCACGCCGACATCTATGGCGAGGACGGTGCCGTGCGCGCCTCCTTCCTTGCCCAGATCGGCGCGGCGATCGCCGACCGCGACACGATCACCCTCAAGCGCGAAGTCGACGACCTGCACCAGTCGGAACTCGGTGACGTGCTGGAGGCGCTTCATCCCGAACAGCGCCGCGCGCTGGTCGAGTTGCTTGGCTCCGATTTCGACTTCTCCGCGCTGACCGAGGTCGACGAGGCGATCCGCCTCGACATCGTCGACAATTTGCCCAACGCGCAGATCGCGCAGGCGGTGCAGGAGCTCGATTCCGATGACGCCGTCTACATTCTCGAGGACCTCGAGAAGGAAGACCAGGACGAGATCCTGTCGCAGCTGCCCTTCACCGAGCGCATCAGGCTGCGCCGCGCGCTCGACTATCCGGAAGAGACGGCCGGCCGGCGCATGCAGACCGAGTTCGTCGCCGTGCCGCCGTTCTGGACGATCGGCCAGACCATCGACTACATGCGCGAGGACAAGAACCTGCCCGAGCGCTTCAGCCAGATCTTCGTCATCGATCCGAGCTTCAAGCTGCTCGGCGCCATCGACCTCGATCAGATCCTGCGCACCAGGCGCGCGGTCAAGGTCGAGGAGGTCATGCATGAGACGCTGCACGCGATCCCGGCCACGATGGACCAGGAAGAGGCGGCCCGCGAGTTCGAGCAATATAATTTGCTCTCCGCCGCCGTGGTCGACGAGAACGGGCGGCTGGTCGGCGTGCTCACCATCGACGACGTGGTCGACGTCATCCAGGAGGAGGCGGAAGAAGACCTTCTGCGCATGGGCGGCGTCGGCGACGAAGAACTGTCCGACACCGTGCTCGCTACCTCGCGCTCGCGCGTGCCCTGGCTGCTGGTCAATCTGCTGACCGCCTTCCTCGCCGCGTCGGTGATCGGCCTGTTCGACCGCACGATCGAGCATATCGTGGCGCTTGCCGTGCTAATGCCGATCGTCGCCGGCATGGGCGGCAATGCCGGCTCGCAGACCATGACCGTCACCGTGCGGGCGCTGGCGACCAGGGACCTCGATATCTACAATTCCGCGCGCATCATTCGCCGCGAGCTCGGCGTCGGTTTCATCAACGGCGTGGTGTTCGCGGTGCTGATCGGCATGGTCGCCGGATTCTGGTTCCGCGACCCCAATCTGGGCGGCATCATCGCGGCGGCGATGATCATCAACATGTTCGCCGCGGCACTTGCGGGCATCCTGATCCCGCTGGTGCTTGATCGTTTCAAGATCGATCCGGCGGTTGCCTCGGCCGTCTTCGTCACCACCGTCACCGACTGTGTCGGCTTCTTCGCCTTTCTGGGGTTGGCGACGTGGTGGTTTAGAGTGCCCTAGGACAGTCGATATTCAGGTGAGGCCGGCCTGCAAATGGCGGTCTCTTGCGCTTCCGGTGCTCACGTACTTCAAGTACGCTCCGCTCCGGTTCTCAGAAACCACCATTTTCGACTCGGCCTGACCTGAATCTCGACAGTCCTTTGGCGAAAGTCGCTTCAATTGACTTTTACGTAAATGCCGTGCGAGGCTGCCGCGGGGTCAGGTGCCGATTCCGGCGCTGCATGGGTATCACAGTAGGGAAGGGCGACGCTGAACGTGGCGATGCCTTGGCTTGGGAGTGGGAATGCGGGAATATTACACGATCACCGAGCTGACACGGGAGTTCGACGTGTCGACGCGGACGTTGCGTTTTTACGAGGACGAAGGGCTGGTGCAGCCGGTGAGACGCGGCCGCACGCGGCTATTCCGGCCGTCCGACCGGCATCTCATCCGTCAGATCATGCGGGGAAAAAGGCTCGGCTTCTCGATCAACGAGATCCGCGAGATCATCCAGATGTACAAGGAGCCGCCCGGCGAGGTCGGCCAGCTAAAGCTGATGATCCGGCGTATCGAGGAAAAGCGCGAGGATCTGCGCCAGAAGCGGCGCGACCTGGAAGAGACGTTGGCCGAGCTCGACCAGGCCGAGGAATCCTGCGTGGAGCGGCTGGCTGAACTGGGTGTGAATACGTAGGCATGGCTGCCGATGGCGGTTGGCTGGAGCCTTCTGAATTCGTCATCCTAGGGCGGAGCAAGGAGCGAAGCGACGCGCGCAGACCCTAGGATCCATGCCGTGACGCTAAGGCGTGCAACGATTGCAGAATTCTGCGCCGTTGCGCTCTATGACGGAGGTCACGGCGATGGATCCTCGGGTCAAGCCCGAGGATGACGACGTCCCGAACGCTCAGGCTAATCGCCAGGCCACTCAACCTCAAATCCAGCGCCGGACCCGCTTGGCATAGTCCCGATATTTCTTGCCGAACTTCGCCGCCAGGATCTTTTCCTCCTTCTCGATCGCCAGCTTCTGCGTCGCGAAGGCGGCGAGGAAGGCGAAGATCAGGAACCAGGCGATGCCGGTGATGAAGGCGACGCCGATCAAGAGCAGCGTGTTGGCGAGATACATCGGGTTGCGGGTAATGCCGAAAGGACCCGACGTCACCAGGTGGTCGGGCTCGGCATTGGGGTCGAGCGTCGTCCTGGCCTTGAACATGGCGCGGATGGCCGTGATCCAGAGCATGGCGACGCCGAACAGTGCCACCCAGCCGACGCCGAACAGGAGATCGCCAAAAATGTCGCCGATCCAGGGCAGCGGATAGAGCATGCCGAGGACGACGCTCGCTGCGATCGCCACGACATAGATTATCGGCGGCCAGGGAATGATCCCGTGTCTGGGCTTTGCGATGCCCGTCATTGCTGCCCTCCCTGCATCTGGTCCTCGGTCGCGGCGGTGCAGGTTTCCGCAAGATCGGACAGGTGCGATTTCCAGACGCTGGACTGGTCGTTGGCGTAGAGCTTGTCGAGAGACCCTTCGCCCTTCAGCGTGTCCAGCATGCAGCCACAATAGCTCGTACAGAACTTGCTGTCGCGCTGCTGTTCGCACTGCGCCTGGCAAGCCGGCAGGAAACCGGCCTCCTTGTCCTGGGGGGCGGCGGGCATGACTTGCGAGAACAGCCAGACCGAGCCGAACAGAAGCGGCTGATGGATGAGGTAGAAGGCGAGGCTGTGGCGGCCGATGAAGGTCAGCGGGTTCGACCAGCGGCCCGGTATCCATGTCCCCAGCCGGGCAAGCAGGCCTGTGACGGAAGCCAGCTCGACCGCGGCGATGCCGGCAAGCACTGCGCCGAACCAGGGAAAGAGCGGCACATAGTCGTTGGAACGCGGGTTTGTGGCGGAGAGGCCGACCCACCACAGCGCCGGATGATCGAAGAATTCCGACCGCAGATAGTAGGGAGCTGCGATGACAGCGGCAGCGACGATTGCCGTCAGCAGCCAGGGCAGCCTGAGAAAGGCGAGGCCGAGCAGGCTTGCGAGCGCGATCTCGTGCAGGATGCCGAAGAAGATGAAACCGTCCGGCGTGACGAAATAAGTGACTGCCGAAATGGCGATCGCCGCCACGGCGACCATGGCGAAGCGCTTCCAGAAGCCTGGCCAGCGGATCTGGCGGCCATGGGCGAGGAAGAGACTGACGCCGACCAGGAACAGGAAGGTCGAGGCGATGCAGCGCGCATAGAATTTCCACCAGCCGAATGCGGTCAAAGCGGGCGCGGTATAGCCGAAATTCTCAAGATCCCAGGTGAAGTGGTAGCTCGCCATCGCGATCAGCGCGACGCCGCGCAGGATGTCGAAGGCGGCGATACGGCCCTGCTTGGTCGCGTCCTGAACGGGTTCGCTGGTCGTTTGAAGGCTCATCGTCAGGCAATCCGATTCAGTCGTGCCAAACGACTATCACGGTTCAAGCCGACGACAGAAGCAGGCGCCATCAATGCGTTTCATGGCAGCCATGAAATTTCGCTTTAGGCCAGCGGCGGAAAGCCTTTGGCAGGCTTCGCTTTTCGGCCTCCGGGGGTCGGTTTCCTGCTACTGGTCGGCTGCTGGTCCGGCCAGATTTGGGGAGCGATTCACGTCCCGGAGGGCCGATGTCCACCCATGTGCGCCATCCGATCTGGCTTCCGGCCCTGCGGCCGGCGGATGCGCGCACCTTCGCCTCGCTCTATGCGATGGAATCCTTCGCCCGCGCCACGATCTCCAGCGTGATCCCGATCCAAGCCTACGAGATCCTGCACAATGAGCGGATCGTCTCGATCCTCTACACCATCGTGTCGCTGATGGGCCTTTCGGTGACGCTGTTCATGCCGATGCTGATCCGCCGCTTCGCGCGGCGATGGGTCTACACGGCCGGCTGCGTGCTGCTGTCGATCGGCTCCGCCTTCTTCGTCACCCACACGCTGCCCGGACAGCTCGCCGGCATGCTCTGCCGCGTCATGGGGGCGAGCGCGCTGTCGATCACGCTCAACCTCTACATCATGGACCACATCCGCAAGACCGACTTCATGCAGGCGGAATCGCTGCGCATGGCCTGGTCGATGTTTGCCTGGACTGGCGGGCCGACGCTCGGCATCTTCCTTTACACGCATTTCGGCATCTATGCCGCGCATGGCGCGGTCGTGGTCTTTGCCTTCGCGCTGCTTTGCCTGTTCTGGTTCTACCGGTTGAGCGACAACCAGTCGATCCGGCCCGGCAAGTCGCGTCCCGGCAATCCGCTCGCCAATATCGGCCGCTTCGTGAAGCAGCCGAGGCTCTGGCTTGCATGGCTGATCGCCTTCGGCCGCTCCTGCTTCTGGACGACGTTCTTCGTCTACGGCCCGCTGTTCATGGTGATCACCGGCGAGGGCAAGCTTGCCGGGGGCCTGCTGGTTTCAGCCGGCAATGCGCTTCTGTTCATGGCGATCTTCTGGGGCAGGGCCGGCAGGCGTTTCGGCGGGCGCCGGGTCATGACCTTCGCCTATTTCGCCATGGCGGCCATGCTGTTCGCGGCAGGCGGTATCGGCGAGGCCGCTCCGCTGCTCACGGCCGCGCTGCTGCTCTTCGGCGCGCTCTTCACCATCGCCCTCGACGCGCTCGGCTCAACCGCCTTCATGCGCTCGGTTCGTTCGTACGAGAAGGCGCAGATGGCGGCGGTCTACCGCACCTATCTCGATTTCTCCGAGCTGACGCCGCCGCTCGTCTATTCGGTGGTGCTCACCTTCTTCGGCCTGGGATCGGTGTTCGTCACGCTCGGCATCCTGGCGGCCTTCTGCGGCTTCGTCACCTGGCGCTATCTGCCAAAGGCGTTTTGAACGCCGCGTGACAGCCGCGTACCCAGTTGTGGAAGCGGTGCAGCTCGTATTCTTCCGGCATCAGCACGCCGACTTCGTGGCGTATCGAGCGCAGGCCTTTCTGGTTGACCTCGCAGATCGCGGCGTCTTCCTCCAGCACCTGCGTGCCGAAGGCGACGATGTTGTCGATATCGGTCTTTCCCAGCGCTTCCGGCGCGAACAGCCATTCCGCGGTGAGCTCGGTCTGCTCTGGGCCGAGCGGGGCGAGCCGCACGGTGCGCATGTAGTCGACATGTGCGACGATGAACATCGAGGGCAATGAGGTCGCATAGATCTGGCCCGCGGCGCGTTCGGCCGGGGTCAGGCTCGGGAAGACCGGGCCATGGACGTGGCCGTCGCGCGACCAGGTTTCGGCGCCGGCGCGCAGGCGGCCGGAAAATTCCGGATCGTCATTGTCGGCGTGGCGCGCCCATTCGGGATCGTCATGCCTTGCCATCAGGCCGCGGCCGTAGATCGGCACCAGCCGCGACAGATCCTTGTGCACGCCCGGGCAGTGCAGGCACTCGTTGAAGTTCTCCCAGAAGATCTTCCAGTTGCAATTCATCACCTTGGTGAGCCGGTGGCCGGTGATGAGCGTTTCCAGCGGCCAATTGGAAAGATCGCCGGAGGCGCGATCGAACGAGCTTTCCGCCGAGCCTTCGGGCTCCTTGGCGAGGTTGATGAAGACGAAGCCGCGCCAGAGCGAGAGCGCCACGCGATAGAGCGGATAGTCGGCCTTGTCGAAGCCCTCGGGCAGCGATTTCGACGGCACGCGCACGAGATCGCCGCGCAGCGAATAGGACCATGCGTGGTAGGGGCAGGTCAGCAGCCTGGCCTTCAGCCGCCCGGCGCTGTCCTGGCAAAGCTGCGAGCCGCGATGCCGGCAGGTGTTGTGGAAGGCGCGCAAGGCCCCGGTCTCGTCGCGCAGAACTAAGATTTCCTGGCTGCCGATGCGGACCGTTCGGAAGGCAAGCGGCTCGGCGAGATCGGCCTCTCGGCAGACCATCAGCCAGTTTCGGTACCAGATGGCGTCCAGATCGCACCGGTAGGCGTCGGCATCCCAATAGGCCGCCGACGGCAAGGTCGGCTGGAGGCTGGTCAGGCCGTTGTAAGGATCGCGTTCGCTCGGATTGGGCTGCATCGGCTTCTCCGGGTGACGACAGCCGACACCCGGGCAAAGCTGTTGTCAATTGCCGGCCCTCGCGGATTGTAGCGCCGGCGCAGGAACCTTAAGGTCGCGCGCATGCTGCCAAGAACCATGTCGCTTACCGAGGAACTGGTCGCCCGCTGCTTTCGCGTTGTCGAGGACAGCGGGCCCGATCCTGACGCCGAGCATCTGGATGACGCGGACTATGACGCAATGGTGCGCATGCTGGAGGCTCAGCTTCCCGCCGACGAACCGCTTTGGCTGTTTGGCTACGGCTCCCTGATCTGGAAACCCGAGATCGAGCATGTCGAGGAGCGGGTGGCCCTGCTGCGCGGCTGGCACAGGTCCTTCTGCATGAAGATGACGCGTTGGCGCGGCACCAAGGAAAGCCCGGGCCTGATGATGGCGCTGGACCGTGGCGGACAATGCAAGGGCGTCGCCTTTCGGCTCGGCGATGGCGACCGGCGCGAGCAACTCGACAGGCTGCTGCGGCGAGAGGCGACGCTGAAGCCGACCAGCTATCATCCGCGCTTGATCAATATGACGAGCGATGCCGGTCCGTTGCGGGCGCTGGCCTTCGTTATCAACCGGCAGGGTACTACCTATGCCGGCCCGCTCACCGAGGAGGATGTTGTCGAGAGGCTCGCGACGTCCTGCGGCCACTGGGGCTCGGGCGCCGACTATCTTTACAACACCGTGAGGAATCTCGAGCTGCGCGGCATCCACGACGCTCATTTGTGGCGGCTGCAGCAGCTGGTCGCGGCGCGGATCGCCGCTTCTTAGCGCCGAGACGCTTGCCGCAATCGCGCCGGGACACGGCGGAAATTGGTTTGCCGGTGGTTGTGCTTCTGCCTAAAGTCGCGCCCCGTCAGCCGTTGGCTGCCGCAAGATTTCATCTAAGGACCAAGACAGCGAATGACCGGCGCGACAGCCGCGAGCGGCAACAAAGCTTCCGATCGCAAATTAACTTTGGTCCTGGGCGGTGCGCGCTCGGGCAAGAGTTCGCATGCCGAGAGCCTCACGATCGCCCATCCGTCGCCGTGGGCCTACATCGCCACGGCGCAGGCCTGTGACGAAGAGATGCGTGAGCGCATCGCGCTGCATCGGTCGCGGCGTGGCGAGGGCTGGGTCACCGTCGATGCGCCGCTCGACCTGGTGGGCGCGATCGAAGCCTTGCCGGATCACCAGTCGGTTCTGATCGATTGCCTGACTTTGTGGCTCACCAATCACATGCTGGCCGAACATGATGTCGAGGCCGAATGCCGGCAGCTGGCGGATGTGCTGTCGCGGCCGCGCGGGCCTTGGTTCGTGGTTTCCAACGAAGTCGGGCTCGGCATCGTGCCCGACAATGCACTGGCGCGCCGTTTCCGCGATGCTGCCGGACGGCTCAACCAGCAGGTCGCGGCGGTGGCCGACAATGTGCTGATGATGGTGGCGGGGCTGCCGCTCAAGGTGAAATGACATGGTCGAAGACAAGATGATTAACGAGGGGGACGCCGAGCGCCATCGCGCCAAGACGGCCAAGCGCAAGGCGGTGCAGGATGCCGAGGTTGCCGGCAAGACGATCGAGAAAGGACTGCTGATCGTCAACACCGGGCCGGGCAAGGGCAAGACCACTGCCGCCTTCGGCCTGGCGCTGAGGATGCTGGGTTACGGCAAGCGCGTCGGCGTGGTCCAGTTCATCAAGGGCAAGTGGCACACCGGCGAGAAGGACGCCTTCGCGGCCTTTGGCGACCGCGTCGTCTGGCATGCGATGGGCGAAGGGTTCACCTGGGAGACGCAGGATTTGAAGCGCGACATCGCCGCCGCCGAAGCCGCCTGGGCCAAGGCGCTCGAACTCATGGCCGACCCGTCGATCAGCCTCGTGGTGCTCGACGAGCTCAACATCGCGCTACGCTACGATTATCTCGACCTGGAAAAGGTGGTCGTGGCCCTGAAGGCGCGTCGGGGCGATCTGCATGTCATCGTCACCGGCCGCAACGCCAAGCCGCTGCTCGTCGAGGCGGCCGATCTCGTCACCGAAATGGGGCTGACCAAGCACCATTTCTCGGCGGGCGTCAAAGCGCAGCAGGGGATCGAGTTCTAAGGTGTGCTGGCGCCTTGGCCGCTGATCGAAATGCTCAGGTAGATCACGATCGCCGACAGCACCGCGAACAGGCCAAGCAGCAGCCAGTCGGCGACACGATAGAGCTTCAGCGCCTGGCGGATGTCGGTGCTCTCGGCCTCGCGGCGGCCGCCTTCGCCCATGAAGGCGTCCTCGACGACCTCGCCGCCATAGCTGCGCGGACCGGCGAGTGACAGCCCCAGCGCGCCGGCCATCGCCGCCTCCGGCCAGCCGGCATTGGGCGAGCGGTGTTTCCTGGCATCGCGCCGCATGACTTGCCAGGCGCTACGGGGATCCGCGCCCGGGACAAGGAAGGCCGCCAGCACGATGAGCAGGCCGGTCAACCGCGATGCAGGCAGGTTGATCAGATCGTCGAAGCGGGCGGCCGCACGGCCGAAGGCTTCGTGTTTCGGCGTGCGGTGGCCGATCATCGAATCGGCGGTGTTGGCGGCCTTGTAGGCAGCGCCGCCAGCGAGACCACCGACGCCGGTCCAGAAGGCGGGCGCGACGATGCCGTCGGAGAAATTCTCGGCCAGGCTTTCGATCGCGGCACGGGCGACGCCTGCCTTGTCCAACTTTTCAGGATCGCGGCCGACAATACGGGAAACGGCGATGCGGCCAAGCGTCAGGCCGCCGGTCTCCAGCGCATCCGCGACCTCCTCGACATGCTCGGCGAGGCTTTTCTGCGACAGCAGCGCGGAACCGAGGACGGCTGCAATGACCAGACCCGTCGGGAAGATCAGCCAGAGCAGGACATGCAGCGCAAAGCCGATGAGGCCAGGCACCAGCAAGATAATGAGCAACGCCCGCACACCCTGGCGGCGACGGATTTCGTCGGAATCTGTGGCGCGGTTGAGCCGGCGATCGAGAAAGGATATCAGCCTGCCGATCCAGGTGACCGGATGGCCGATGGCGTTGAACAGCCAGTCCGGATAGCCGAGGACCCGTTCGACGGCGAGTGACAGGAAAGCGATCAGGATAGACATGAAGCTTCTAAGCGGCGCGATCGCGGCGGTTGATCATGGCGGCAGCCTCGGCCGGGCAAGCGCGCTTTTTCCTCATGCGCCACAACCTTTCGTGGACCTCTCGACAGGTATCAACCCGCACTCCTATCCGCTTTTCGAATTGCCCGCCACCGCCCTGACCCGATTGCCGGAGGCAGGACAACTGCGCGAATTGGCCGAAATTGCGGCTGCGGCCTACGGCGCGCCATCTGCGGCGCATGTGGCGGCGGCGCCCGGCACGCAAATTCTGCTGCCGCGCGTGGCTTCGCTGGTACGGCCCGGCAAGGTGCTGGTGCTCGGCCCGACCTATGCCGAACACGCCCGCGCCGCAGCTATTGCCGGCCATGCGGTCGCGGAAGTCAGCGACTTCGACGCGCTGGCCGAGGCGGACCTCGCGGTGCTGGTCAATCCTAACAATCCGGACGGGCGAGTGATCGAAAAGCCGCGCCTGCTTGACCTCGCGGCGCTGCTTCACGCCAAGGGTGGGCTGCTCGTCGTCGACGAGGCCTTCATGGATGTCGGCCCGGTCGAGCATAGCCTGGCCGGCAATGTCGGGGAGGGCGGCATTGTCGTGCTGCGCTCGTTCGGCAAGTTTTTTGGCCTGGCGGGTGTTCGGCTTGGCTTCGCGCTGACGGATGCGCTGACGGCCGAGCGGCTGGATGCGCAACTGGGGCCTTGGGCCGTGGCCGGTCCGGCGCTCGAATATGGCATCCGCGCCTTGTCGGATGCGGCATGGCAGGCCGATATGCGGCAACGCCTGGCACAGGATGCCGGTCGCCTCGACATCCTGCTTGGCCGATTCGACGTTCCGGTCTCCGGCGGTACCTCGCTTTTCCGCTATCTGTCTTTCGCGGGTGCACCGGGCCTGTTTTCGGCACTCGGCGAGCAGGGCGTGCTGGTCCGCCATTTCGCCGAGCGTCCCGGGGTCCTGCGCATCGGCTTGCCGGGCAGCGAACCAGAATGGCAGCGCCTTGAAAGCGCCCTTGCCGCCTGGGCCGCACGGCGTAAGGATGCGCCGAAGGAGTCCGGACAATGATCCATGTCTGTTCGCTGTCGAAGGTCGACGAGACCGTGGCAAGGACCGGCGCGCAGCGCTTGCTGTCACTGCTTGCCGCGGGCACGGAAGTGGCGCGCCCGGCTTCGATCCTGGCGGAAAACCATCTGCATCTCGTCATGCACGACATCGCCGTGGCGCAGGAAGGCATGACGATGCCGGGCGAGGAGCATGTGCGGGCCTTGCTGGATTTCGCCTATCGCTGGGATCGCGTGAGGCCGCTGGTCGTGCACTGTTATGCCGGCGTCAGCCGCTCGACTGCTTCGGCCTATATCATCGCGGCGGCTCTGGCGCCGCAGCGTGACGAGATGGAACTCGCGAAGGCGCTGCGCTTCCTGTCGCCGACAGCGACGCCCAATCCACGGCTAATCGCGGTTGCCGACATGCTGCTTCAGCGGGACGGCCGCATGATCGCGGCGATCGAGGCGATCGGGCGCGGCGCGGATGCTTTCGAAGGGATACCCTTCGAGCTCCCTATCGAGGGGTAGAAGAGCGACCCGCTAGGACAGCCATTCTGAAAGCTTTGCCTTACGGACGTCTTTCACCAGATTGATGAACCCGTCTGCCTGATGCTCGGCGGTGAGCCGACCCTTCTCGGCGGTGGCGATCGAGGCATCGCCGACCACGCCGTTGGGGTTGAGGTCGCTGGCGATCCAGGCGAAGGCATGCGTTCCGGTGTGGCGCAGCAGGGCGAATTCCTGTTCGGCGCGGGCGACATTGGAGACGAAATTGTCGGCCTTGCTCATGTCGACGAGGTCGGGCCGGAAGTGCAGCATCAGCGAGGTCTCGACATCGCCGCCATGGATGCCGTGACGGTCTTCGAGCTCGGTATACATGCCGGCCGGGCGGCCGAAGCGCTGCCAGCTCGTCTTCACCGACAGCATCTTGGCGCGCACACGCAATTCGCGCGAGATGATGCCCATGATCTCTTCATTGCCGCCATGCGAATTGACGATGATCAGCTTTCTCACCCCGGCGCGCGCGATCGACAGCCCAAGCTCGGTCCAGGCGTCGGCCAAGGTCGTGGCGGGCAGAGTGAGCGTTCCCGGCGCATGCAGGTGCTCGTTCGACTTGCCGACCGCCTGCACCGGCAGGATGCGGATGTCGAGATCGTCGGGCAGCCGCGCGATCACCGTCTCCAGCATGCCCATCATGATCGAGGTGTCGGTCGAGACCGGAAGGTGAGGGCCATGCTGCTCGATCGCCGCCACCGCCAGCACGGCAATCGTCGCCTCGGCGTCGATCGAGGCGTATTCGGTCGTCCGGTAATCGCCCCACCACACACGTCTTTTGGCCACTTTAGTCTCCGATTGCTCTCCGTCCGCACCGGTCGGTGTAATGCGCTTATTGGCTACGGGCAACGCTATCCTGCCGCCAAAACCTCCACCTCGACCTTGAATTCCGGGCGGGCGAAGCCGGAGACGATCATCAGCGTAGAGGCCGGCGCCGGATCGGAAAAGAGCCGGTTGCGGACATCCATATAGGGCTGCAGGTGGGCACGATCGGTGACGAAGGCGTTGATGCGCACAATGTCGTTCAAGGTGAGCCCGGCTTCGCTGAGGATCGCGGCTATGTTCTTGAAGCAAAGCTCCGTCTGGGCCCCCGCATCCTCCGGTACGGCATCGTCCGGGCTGATGCCCAGCTGTCCGGAGCACAGCACCAGGCGTTTTCCGGCGGGGATTTCAACGCCGTGGCTGTAGCGGGCGAAGGGCGGCTTGATGGCCTTGGGGGCGAGGTATTTCAGCATGGCATTCTCCTGTGCGCCCGCAGACTAAGGCTCGATTCATGAAACCTTCAAGATGCGGTGCATGCCTCCCGGGCGATTATGGACAGGCGTCCAAAAAATAGGCACGATGCCTCGCGTACGGCATGACCCGTCCGGTCTCGGCAATGACTGTCGCACAAGCAGGCGGCCCAGGCGGTGGCATGTGTCTTGCTTCTTGAATCAATGGTGTCGAGCTCAGCGCGTTGCGCGCCCGGGCCAAGAGAGGGTGAGTTTATGATCGGAAATGGGAAGATCCTGGCGGGGTCGATCGCCTTGCTGGTGGCGGGCACGCTGGCTGCTGCCGCGAACGAGAAGGTAACGTTCGGCACCAACTGGCTGGCCGAGCCGGAGCATGGCGGCTACTATCAGGCCGTTGCCGACGGCACCTACGCCGCCTGCGGCCTCGATGTCACCATCATGCAGGGCGGCCCGCAGGTCAGCGGTCGGCCGATGCTGCTTGCCGGCAAGATCGATTTCTACATGGGCGGCAATCTGCTGTCGGCCTTCGACGCTGTGCAGCAGGGCATCCCGATGCGCGTCGTCGCCGCCGATTTCCAGAAAGACCCACAGGTCCTCATGTCCCAGCCGGGGCAGGGGCTGGACAAGTGGGAAGACCTCAAGAACGCCGACCAGTACATCCTCGGCGACGAGGGCGCGCAGACCTTCTTCCAGTGGATGGTGACCGAGCTCGGTTTCGATGCAGCGAAGCGCGTGCCCTACACCTTCAACCCGGCGCCCTTCATCGCCAACAAGAAGTCGATCCAGCAGGGCTATGTCACGTCCGAGCCCTTTGCGGTGCAGAAGGCGGGCGGCTTCGTGCCGAACCAGTTCCTGCTCGCCGATTATGGCTGGGAAACCTATGCGACCACGGTCGAGGTTATGCAGGACACGATCGACAAGCGGCCGGAGGTCGTGCAGTGCTTCGTCGATGGCTCGGCCAAGGGTTGGTACAACTATCTCTACGGCGACAACAAAGCCGCCAACGACATGATCAAGAAGGACAATCCGGACATGACGGATGAGCAGATCGCCTTCTCGATCGAGCAGCTGAAGAAGTTCGGCGTCGTCGATTCGGGCGATTCGGAAAAGCTCGGCATCGGCGCCATGACCGACGCGCGCATCCAGAGTTTTTACGACAAGATGGTCAAGGCCAAGGTCGCGCAGCCGGGCATCGACATCAAGAAGGCCTACACGCTGGCTTTCATCAACAAGGGCGTTGGGCTGGAGCTGAAGAAGTAAGGCGGCCTGCCTGAGATGATCCAGGAGAAAGTGGCTGAGACGCCGACGGCATCGGGCGAGGCCCCGATGCTGCTTTCGTTGCGCAATGTCGGCAAGGTCTTTTCCAATGGCGTGACGGCCCTGAGCAAGGTGGATCTCGCGATCCGCGAAGGCGATTTCCTGAGCCTGCTCGGCCCGTCCGGCTGCGGCAAGTCGACCGCGCTCAGGCTGATCGCAGGCCTATCGACGCCGACCTCCGGCCAGCTCGACTGGCGCGGCTCGATCGACCGCTCGAACATCGGCTTCGTCTTCCAGGAGCCGACGCTGCTGCCTTGGGCGAGCGTCTTTGACAATGTCTGGCTGCCGCTGCGGCTCAAGGGCGTGTCGCGGGCCAAGGCTGCGCCGGCGGTGATGGAGATGTTGGCGCGGGTCCATCTCACCGGTTTCGAAAATGCCGTGCCGCGCGAGCTTTCCGGCGGCATGAAGATGCGGGTGTCGATCGCGCGGGCCATGGTGACGAAGCCGCGCATCCTCCTGATGGACGAGCCGTTCGCGGCGCTGGACGAGATCACTCGCTTCAAGCTCAACAACGACCTTCTGGAGCTGTGGCAGGACGAGCGTTTCACCGTCGTCTTCGTCACCCACAGCGTCTTCGAAAGCGTGTTCCTGTCCAGCCGCGTCGTCGTCATGGCCGCGCGGCCGGGCCGCGTTTTCGGCGAGCTCCCCATCAGCGCGCCTTATCCGCGCGACGAGGTGTTCCGGACCTCACCCGACTATGCCGCGCTTTGCCGGCAGGCTTCGGACGTGCTGGTCGACGCCATCAACTCAACCGCCGGACCGCACCATGACGGCCATTGATGACATTGCATTGAAGCTCGACCCCGAGGAGGCGCGCCGCGCCCGCCAGGAGCGTCTTGAGCGCATTGGCAAATGGGTGCTGCCGCTGGCGATCATGGTGCTGGCGATCTGGCTGTGGGATCGCGTCTGCGTCTGGAACGACATCCCGCAATACATCCTGCCGCGGCCGGGCGTGGTGTTGCAGACACTGCACAGCGACGCCGGCCTGTTGTTCTCCTCGCTGCTGGTGACGCTCAGGATCACCTTCCTCAGCCTTTTGCTCGCCGTCATCGGCGGCGTCGGGCTGGCGGTGCTGTTCGCACAGTCGAAATGGATGGAGATGTCGTTCTTCCCCTTCGCCATCGTGCTGCAGGTGACGCCGATCGTCGCCATCTTCCCGCTGATCAACATCTATGTGAACAACCAGACCGTCAAACTGCTGCTCTGCGCCTGGATCGTCGCCTTCTTCCCGATCCTCTCCAACACCACGCTCGGGCTGAACTCGGTCGACCGGAACCTGCGCGACCTGTTCAAGCTCAACGGCGCGACACGCTGGCAGCAATTGCGCTATTTGCGCCTGCCGGCGGCGATGCCCTATTTCCTCGGCGGGTTGAAGATCGCTGGCGGCCTGTCGCTGATCGGCGCCGTGGTCGCCGAATTCGTCGCCGGCGCGCAGGGGCAGTCGTCCGGGCTTGCCTCGCGCATCATCGAGGCCGGCTACCGGCTCAACGCGCCGCGCCTGTTCGCGGCGCTGATCCTGATCTCGCTGACCGGCATCCTGATCTTCCTGGTGCTGTCGCTGGTGTCGCATCTGATCCTGCGCCGCTGGCACGAGAGCGCCCTCAAGCAGGAGCATTAGGGTGGTTGGCGCCGCAGAGGAAATCACGAAGAGGGCCAGATCTTGATACCTGCCTCTGGTTCTTACCAGCTTGCCAATGCCCGCGTTCACCGTTCGCTGACGCCCGGGCTTACAGCACCGTTCGACGCGGACGGTTTCGCGCTGGCCGATCTGGTGGTCGCCGACGGCAAGATCGCGAGCATTGCAGCGCGCGGCAAATGCAACATGCCGGCCGATGCGATCGACCTCGCCGGCCGGATCGTTCTGCCGTGCTTCGTCGATTGCCATACCCATATCGACAAGGGCCATATCTGGCCGCGAAAGCCCAATCCGGACGGCACCTTCATGGGCGCACTCAATTCCACCGGCGCCGACCGGACCGCGCGCTGGAGCGCGGAGGACGTCGCGCGGCGCATGGATTTCTCGCTGCGCTCGGCCTATGCGCATGGCACCAAGGCGGTGCGCACGCATCTCGACAGCATGCCGCCGCAGGAAGAAATCTCCTGGCCTGTGTTCGAGGCGATGCGGGAAAAATGGCGCGGGCGGATCGACCTGCAGGCCGCCTGCCTGCTCGGCATCGAAGGCGTGCGCGACAAGGTCTGGTTCGAGCGGCTGGCCAAGCGCGTCGCCGCGGCCAAGGGCGTGCTCGGCGTCGTCACCTATATGGTGCCGGACCTCGAAGAACTGCTCGACCAGGTTTTCGCTGAAGCCATCAAGCACGGGCTCGACCTCGATTTCCATGCCGACGAGACCGACGATGTCGCGGCGATCTCGCTGAAGAAGATCGCCGAGGCGTCGCTTTGGAACGGTTTCGAGGGCAACATCCTGGTCGGCCATTGCTGCTCGCTGGCGCGGCAGTCGGACCTCGAGGTTCTTGATACGCTGGATAAGGTGGCGAAGGCGCGGATCGCCGTGGTGTCGCTGCCGATGTGCAACCTCTATCTGCAAGACCGCCGCAACAACCAAACGACACCGCGCTGGCGCGGGGTGACGCTGCTGCACGAGATGAAGGCGCGCGGCATCAAGGTTGCGGTCGCGTCCGACAACACGCGCGATCCGTTCTACGCCTATGGCGATCTCGACATGCTGGAAGTCTACCGCATGGCGACGCGCATCCTGCATTTCGACCATCCGGTCGGCGACTGGCCGAAGGCGGTGGCGGCGACGCCGGCGGAGGTAATGCGGCTCGATGACGCTGGGATGCTTGCCGTCGGCGGCAGCGCCGATTTCATCGTCTTCAAGGGACGGAGCTGGACCGAATTGCTGTCGCGGCCCGAATCGGATCGCATCGTGGTGCGCGACGGCAGGGCGATCGAACGCCAGCTGCCCGATTATGCCGAACTCGACGAATTGATGGTGTGATGATGGATATCGCAGCGCTGAAGCGCGATCTCGACGGGATCAAGATCGACGACCATCCGGCGATCGTCCAGCAGAAGAGCCGCGACTTCTACTGGTACAGCCCGGTGCTGAAGGCACAGCTCGATCATGTCAAAGGCGATCTCATCGTCACGCCGAAGAATGAGGACGAGGTGATCCGCGTGCTCGCAGCATGTCACCGGCACGGTGTCCCGGTGACGCCGCGCGGCAGCGGCACCGGCAATTATGGGCAAGCGATGCCGCTGTCGGGCGGCGTGGTGCTCAACCTCGCCGAGATGAACGCGATCAAGACGATCGCGCCGGGACGCGTGGTGACCGGGCCTGGCGCCGTTCTGGCCGAGATCGACAAGGCGACGCGGGCGCATTCCAGCCAGGAACTGCGCATGTCGCCCTCGACCTACAACACCGCCTCGATCGGCGGCTTTATCGCCGGCGGCTCAGGCGGCATCGGCTCGATCCGCTGGGGCGGGTTGCGCGACCTCGGCAATGTCATCCGACTGCGAACGGTGACCATGGAAGCCGAGCCGCGCGTCATGGAGCTCACCGGCGAAGAGGTGCTCAAGGTCATGCATGCCTATGGTACCAACGGTATCATCACCGAGGTCGAGATGCCGCTGACGGCTTCCTACGACTGGATCGACGTCATTGTCGGCTTCGACGATTTCATGGAGGCGGCCGGCTTCGGCAACGACCTCGCCGTGCAGGACGGGATATTGGCGAAGCTGATCACGCCGATCGCCGCGCCCATTCCTTACGACTATTTCAAGCGGCACCAGAAATTCTTCCGGCGCGAGCAGAGCATCGTGGTGTGCATGATCGCGCCGCACGCGATGGACGCTTTTGTCGCCTTTGTCCGCAGCACCAGGGGCGAGATCGTGTTTCGGGCCGACCAGGAGGCCGATCTCAAAGGATTGCCGCCGGCCTATGAATTGACCTGGAACCACACGACGCTACGGGCGATCCGGGTCGATCCGACGATCACCTACCTGCAGGCGCGCTATCCGTCGCCAGATCATCTCGCCCATGTCAAGGCGATGGTCGAGCGCTTCGGCGACGAGGTGCCGGCGCATCTGGAGTTCATCCGCTTCGACGGCGCGATTGGCGCGGCCGGCCTGCCGCTGGTGCGCTACACCACGGAAGAGCGGCTCAACGAGATCATCCGCGTCCACGAGGACAATGGCTGCTGGATCTTCAACCCGCACCGCTACACGCTGGAAGAGGGCGGCATGAAGCGTACGGATGATGTGCAGCTTGCCTTCAAGCGCGAGACCGATCCGCAAGGACTGCTCAATCCCGGCAAGATGATCGCCTGGGAAAACCCCGCCTACGACTACCGCTCGGGCAAGCCCTTCCTGTTCAAGGGCCTGCAAGAGGCGGGCTGATGAACATCCTCGTGCTCTACGCCCATCCGGTGGAGACCAGCTTCAATGCCGGCCTGCACCGGACGATCGTCGAGCGGCTCGCGGCGGCTGGCCACGTGGTCGACGATTGCGATCTCTATGCGGAGGATTTCGATCCGCGGCTGACGCGGACTGAGCGGCTTGGCTATCACGACCAGCGCAGTCCTGCAGACGCAGTCGCCGGCTACATCGAAAGATTGCAAAATGCCGAGGCGCTGGTGCTGTCCTTCCCGGTCTGGAATTACGGCTATCCGGCGATCCTGAAAGGTTTTTTCGACCGCGTCTTCCTGCCAGGCGTGTCGTTCAAGCTGGTCGATGGCAAGGTACGGCCGACGCTGCACAACATCCGCAAGCTCGCCGCCGTGACCACCTATGGCGGCAGCCGCTTTCGCGCCATGCTGATGGGCGACCCGCCGCGCAAGATCGTCAAGCGCATGCTGCGGGCCACGATTCTGCCCGGCGCTCCAGTCTCCTATCTCGCGCATTATTCGATGAACCTTTCGACCGACGAGACGCGCAACGCGTTCATGGCAAAGGTCGCGGCCAGCATGGATCAATTCTGATGCGCGTGCTGGTGGTCTATTGCCATCCGGTTCCCGAAAGCTACTGCGCGGCGATCCGCGACACCGCCGTCGAGGTGCTGAAGACGAAGGGTTGGGACGTGCGGCTGCTCGACCTCTATGCCGAGAATTTCGATCCGGTGATGAGCTGCGAGGAGCGACGCTTCTACAATGACCGGGCGCCGGAAGATCCGGCGCTCAAGCCGCACTTCGATCTTCTTATGTGGGCAGAAGCGATCCTCTTCATCTATCCGACCTGGTGGTATGGCCTGCCGGCGATGCTGAAGGGCTGGTTCGACCGTGTCTGGGCGACGGACATCGCCTTCAAGCTGCCGGCCGGCAAGGGGCGGATCACGTCGCTGATGCGGCATGTCACCAAGGTCGGCGTCATCACCACCTGCGGCGCGCCGACCTGGTGGAGCGTCGTCGTCGGCCAGCCCGGCCGCAAGACGATCCTGCGCGGCATGCGGGCGCTCTGCGCCACGCGCTGCAAGACGTTCTTCCTGGCGCATTATCTGATGGATTCGTCGACGCCGAAGAGCCGGGCGGCGTTTCTGGGGAAGGTGAGGGCGAGGCTGGAGAGGTTTTGAGCGATTAGCGTCCTTCTCCCCGTTCTACGGGGAGAAGATGCCGGCAGGCAGATGAGGGGCGGCGCGAACTTAAAAAGGCGTGGCGCTGCCCCTCATCCTCCCTTCGGGCACCTTCTCCCCGTAGAACTGTACAGACTGGGGAGATGGTGGACAGGCGTTCGGAGACATCGTGGACACTTCCCGATCCTTGGATCGGGAGGGATGGAATGCCGTTTTACGAGGTGTCCATGATGGATCAGAAGCGAGAGTTCGTGGAGTTTGCCTCGCGAGAGTGGGCGAATGTGCGTGAACTTTGTCGACGGTTCGGGATAAGTCCGACGACCGGCTATAAGTGGCTCGAGCGATACCGGTCGGAAGGGCCGGCTGGATTGGTCGAACGATCGCGTCGCCCGCACTTGAGCCCGCAACGCACCGCTTCGGCAATTGAGGCAAGGGTGTTGCAGGTACGCGACGAGAGCAACGACGTCTGGGGCGGTCGCAAGATCAGACAGGCGATGAAGAGACATGGCGAACTCGTCATCCCGGCGGCGAGGACGATCACCGCGATCCTGCGTCGTCATGATCGGCTGACGGAGGCGACAGCAGCGCAACATCCGGGACCATGGCAGCGCTTCGAGCGGGAGGCTCCCAACGAGCTGTGGCAGATTGACTTCAAGGGTCACTTCGCCATCCATGGCGGGCGCTGCCATCCGCTCACCACGCTCGACGATCACTCGCGCTTCAACCTGGTGCTGTCCGCCTGCGGCGACGAGCAGGGCCGGACGGTACGCCGGGAGCTGGAGATTACCTTTCGCCGCTATGGCTTGCCGCTGGCGATGCTGATGGACGGCGGCTCGCCGTGGAGCGATTCCGGCGGTGAGCCTTACACCGGCTTCAGCGTCTGGCTGTTGCGGCTCGGCATCCGCGTGCTGCACGGTCGGCCGCGCCATCCGCAGACCCAAGGCAAGGAAGAACGCTTCCATCGCACACTCAAGGCCGAGGTGATCAACGGGCGAAGCTTCGGCGATCTCGCCGAGTGCCAGCGAGCCTTCGATCGGTGGCGCCCGCGCTATAACTACGAACGACCACACGAAGCACTCGACATGGCCACGCCGGCCGAGCGCTACCGGCCGAGCCCGCGCAGCTTTCCCGACGTCCTGCCCGCGATCGAGTACGCACCGGGCGACCAGGTTCGCAAGGTCGACAGTGATGGCTTCATCAGCTTCAGGAACCGACCCTGGCGACTCGGCAAGGCATTCCGCGGCGAGCTGGTGGCGCTTCGCCCGACCGTCGAGGATGGTGTCTTCAGCGTGCACTACTGCTCGCATCGAATTGCCACCCTGAACCTACGTCAGGGCGCAAGCGAGACCTGTGGACTTGTGGACAACGCTGAGCGTTGCCCACAGGGTCCACAGGCCGAACAACAAAAACAACCCAGCAGTTCGTGATGAACAAAAGCGTCCACGATGTCCCCGAACACCCGTTCACCTTGTCTCCAGCACAAACAAGAACGGGGAGAAGGAAAGACTGCGCTACATCTTCACCCGTTCCGCCTTCGGATCATACATCGGCTTCAGCGATGCCTCCGCCGCGAAGCGTTCTCCTGCGATCTCCACCTCGTAGGAAGAACCCAGCACGTCCGCCTCGCTCTCACCCTCACAGGGCACATAGCCGAGCCCGATCGCGCCGCCGAGGTGGTGTCCGTAATTGCCTGAGGTGATCGGGCCAACAATCCGGCCGTCGCGCAGAATGGCCTCGTTGTGGAACAGAAGGGGCTGAGGATCCTTCAGGCGGAACTGCACCAGCCGCCGCGACAGGCCGGCTTCCTTCTTCCGGAGCACCGCATCGCGGCCGATGAAGCCGGCTTTGCTGGTCTTCACCGCGAAGCCCAGGCCCGCCTCCAGCACATTCTCCTCGTCGGTGATGTCGTGGCCGAAATGGCGGAAGGCTTTTTCGATGCGGCAGGAATCGAGCGTGTGCAAGCCGCAGAGCTTCAGGCCGACATCGGCGCCGGCCTCGGCGATCGCCTCGAAGACATGGGCGGCTTGCTCGGTCGAGACATAGAGCTCCCAGCCGAGTTCACCGACATAGGTGACGCGGTGGGCGCGGGCCAGCCCCATGCCGATCTCGATCTCCTGGAAGGTGCCGAACGGATTGACCTCGTTGGAGAAATCGTTCGGGCTGACTTTCTGGATCAGTTTTCGCGCCTCCGGCCCCATCACGCAGATCACGGCTTCGGCGGCGGTGACGTCGGTGATGACGACGAACTCCTCGGCGACATGCTTTCTCAGCCAGGCAAGGTCGCGCTGCAGCGTGGCGCCCGGCACGACCAGGAAATATGCCGTTTCCGACAGCCGCGTCACGGTGAGGTCGCTCTCGATGCCACCCTTGGCGTTGAGCATCTGGGTGTAGACGATCCTGCCTGGTGCCACGTCCATGTCGTTGGCGCAGAGCCGCTGCAGGAAGGCGCAGGCATCGCGGCCCTCCACACGGATCTTGCCGAAGGAGGTCATGTCGAACAGGCCGA
Organism: Mesorhizobium sp. M2A.F.Ca.ET.046.03.2.1; assembly: GCF_003952425.1. NCBI lineage: Bacteria > Pseudomonadati > Pseudomonadota > Alphaproteobacteria > Hyphomicrobiales > Phyllobacteriaceae > Mesorhizobium > Mesorhizobium sp. M2A.F.Ca.ET.046.03.2.1. The sequence continues at coordinate 5,756,901 of NZ_CP034449.1, forward strand.
CGCCGTTCCGCACCGCGAGATGCTCCTCGCGCTGGTTTTCGAACCAGTTCTGCCGCTTCCAGGAATAGCGGTATTCGCGCTCCTGGCCTTCGCGGGCGAACCAGTTGGCGCGCTCCCAGCCGGCGACTTCGCCGAAGACGGCGCCGCGCGCTTTGAGATGCTCGTGCAGCGGCGAACGGCGCACGCCTCGCGAGGTCGCCATCTGGCGGTAAGGGAAATGGTCGGCATAAAGCAGGCCGAGCGTTTCCGAGACCCGCTCCTTGAGGTAGCGGCGGTTCTTCTGGAACGGCTGGGCGCGGCGGATGTCGACCTCCCAGAGGTCGAAAGGCGCCTCGCCGTCGTTGATCCATTGTGCCAGCGCCATGCCAGCCCCGCCCGAGGAGACGATGCCGATCGAATTGTAGCCGGTCGCCATCCAGTAGCCGGAAAGCTCGGGCGCTTCGCCCAGGTAATAGCGGTCGTCGGGCGTGAAACTCTCGGGGCCGTTGAAGAAGGTGTGGATGCCTGCGGTGCCCAGCATCGGCATGCGGTTGACGCCCATTTCAAGGATCGGCTCGAAATGATCCATGTCCTCGGGCAGCTGATCGAAGCAGAAATCCTCGCGGATGCCGTCCATGCCCCAGGGTTTTGCGACCGGCTCGAAGGCGCCGAGCATCATCTTGCCGGCGTCCTCCTTGTAGTAGGCGCATTCATCCGGGACGCGCAGCACCGGAAGACGGGAGAGGCCCGGGATCGGCTCGGTGACGAGATAGAAATGCTCGCAGGCATGCAGCGGGATGGTGACGCCGTTCTGCCGTCCCAACTCGCGCGCCCACATGCCGGCGCAGTTGACGATGATGTCGGTCTCGATCGTGCCCTGATCCTCGCCCTGCGCCCAGGAGACCCCGGAGACGCGGCCGTTCCTGGTGTGGACCTTGGTGACCTTGACGTTCTCGATGATGGTCGCGCCGCGCTGGCGCGCGCCCTTGGCAAGCGCCATGGCGATGTTGGCCGGGTCGCACTGGCCGTCGAGCGGCAGATGCACCGCGCCGACCACGTCCGAGACATTGAGATGCGGATACATCTCCTTGACCTCGCGCGGCGAAATCTCGCGCACGTCGACATCGAAGGCGCGGGCAAGCGAGGCCTGCCGAAAGATCTCGTGCTTGCGCTCCTCGGTCAGCGCGACGGTGATCGAGCCGACCTGGCGCATGCCGGTGCCGACATCGGTCTCGGCCTCGAGCTTGACGTAGAGGTCGGCCGAGTATTTCGCCAGCCGCGTCATGTTCTGCGAGGCGCGCAGCTGGCCGATCAGGCCGGCCGCATGCCAAGTGGTGCCCGAGGTGAGCTGCTTGCGCTCCAGGAGCACGATGTCGGTCCAGCCGAGCTTCGCCAGGTGATAGGCGACCGAGCAGCCGGAGACGCCGCCGCCGATGATGACGGCGCGGGCTTTTGTCGGAACAGTCTTGGTCATGCGGCCTCGCGGCGGTAGTTGGAAGCGAAGCGGCGCAGGCGAAGCGCTGCTTCCTTGAGGATGGGCTCGGGCTGGCAGAGGCTGATGCGGATGTGCCCGGCGGCGGCCTCGCCGAAGCTCGATCCGGGCATGACGCCGACCTTCTCCTTGTCGAGCAGGCCCCAGGCGAATTTCTCGTCGTCGGGCTCGATGGCGGAGATATCGAGCATGACATACACGCCGCCTTCCGAGCCGTGCACGGTGACGTCGTTCATGCCGCGTATGGCATCCAGCATCAGGGCGCGGCGCGCGGCGTAGCGTTCGGCGATCTCTTTCACGCCATAGTGGTTCTCGAGCGCTTCGGCGCAGGCGATCGAGATGAAGGCCGGCAGGCCGTAGGTTGTCACGAGGTTGAGGTCGGTCAGCAGCCGGATCATCTCCGTCGGGCCGGTCAGCCAGCCCATGCGCCATCCCGTCATGCCGTGGCTTTTCGACATCGAGTTGATGACCAGCGTGCGCTCGGCCATGCCGGGCAGCGAGCGCGGCGAGATATGCTTGCCGCCACCGAGCGTCCAGTAGACCTCGTCGGACAGCAGCCAGAGATCGTGCTCCTTGCAGATCGCGGCCAGTTCTTCCAGCCGCTCGCGCGAATAGACAGCACCGGTCGGGTTGTTCGGCGTATTGATCAGAATGGCGCGGGTGTTGGGCTTCAGCGCGGCACGGATCATGTCCGCGCGGGGCTGGAACCCGTCCTCCGCCGGCGTCTCGACCACGGTGAAGGTCGCACCGGCGGCGCTGAAGGTGTTGGGGTAGGTGGCGTAGTAGGGCGCCACGACGATGGCGTGGTCGCCAGGATCGAGCACGGTCTGCACCGCGGCGTAGAGCGCAGCCTGGCCGCCTTGCGTGGCGATGATTTCGTCCGGTTCCGTCTCGCTGCCGGTGCAGGCGGTGGATGCCGCCGCCATCGCCTTGCGCAGGCGCGGCAGGCCGGGCAGCGGCGTATAATGATGGTTGCTGCCGCGCACGGCTTTGACGCAGGCTTCGATCGTTTCCGAGGGCGTGTCGAAGTCGTGGTCGCCGACCGACAGCATGATGATGTCCTCGCCGGCCTGCTGGCGCGCCCAGGCGGCCGAATGGACCTCCCAACCGTCCTTGCCCGAAGGAACGATAGCGGCAATGCGCTTCGATGGTGTTGGCATCAGGCTCTCAGCCTCTCGTTCTTCGGATCCCACAGAGGCTCGTCCTTCTGGACGACAGCTTTGAAGCGATCGCCAAAAATCTCGACCTCGACCGCAGTGCCCGGCTCGGTCAGATCGGTGCGCAGCATGCCGAGCGCGATCGACTTGCCGACGCGGTGGCCCCAGCCGCCCGAGGTCGTCTCGCCGACGATCCTGCCGTCATGCCAGAGCGTCGACATATAGGGCGCGTCGCAGTCGCCGGGGTTCTCGACGACCAGCGTGACGAAGCGCTTCTTCACGCCTTGCTGTTTCTCATTGAGCAAGGCCGCCTTGCCGCGGAAATCGGGCTTGTCCCATTTGACGAAGCGCTCCAGCCCGCCCTGCAGGATCGAATAGTCGGTCGAAAGATCGCCCTTCCAGGCGCGGTAGCCTTTTTCGAGCCGCAGCGAATCCAGCGCATACATGCCGAACGGCTTCAGGCCATGTTTTTGGCCGGCGGCCCAGACGGCATCGAAGACAGCGAGCGTATCGGCGACCTTGCTGTGGATCTCCCAGCCGAGCTCGCCGGCGAAGGAGACGCGCACCAGCTTCGCCCAGCGCCCGGCAATCGTCGTTTCCTGATGCGTGAGCCAGGGCTGCGAGAGATCGGCGTCGCAAAGCTCCGCCAGGATTTTGCGCGAATTCGGGCCGGCGAGGATCTGGGTCGAGTATTCCTCGGTACGGTCGGTCAGGGTGAAAGCCGCATCGGCAGGCATGCGCGACTTCAGCCATTCGAAGTCGTGCCATTGCGCCACCGCGGCAGTGATCAGCGTCATCAGGTCTTCGCGGTGACGCACCACCGACATTTCGGTGACGATGCGGCCCTTGTCGTCCGCGAAATAGACGAGCCCGATGCGGCCGGGTTTTGGCACCAGGCCGGTGACCTGCAGCGCCAGCCAGTCGGCTGCGCCCGAACCTTCGAGGTTGAAGCGCGAGAAGCCGGGCAGATCGAGGATGCCTGCAGCGTCGCGCACGGCGAGGCATTCCTCGCGCACGGCGCGCTGCCACGGCCCGTCACGGCGGAAGGTCAGCGTCGCTTCCTCGGAGGTGTCGTCGCCGGGCCTCGCATACCAGGTGGCGCGTTCCCAGCCATTATAGGCGTCGAACTGGCCGCCCAGCGCCTTGACGCGCTCATGCAGCGGCGAAAGCTTGCGGTTGCGCCCCTCCGGCCAGGCATGGCGCGGGAACTGGATGGCGTATTCGTTGCCGTAGATCTCCATCCCCTTGGCGACGCAATAATCGGGTGCCGAGGCGAAGCTGGTGAAGCGGCGCGGGTCGCAAGACCACATGTCCCATTCGGTCTGGCCCTCCGTGACCCATTCGGCCAGCACCTTGCCGGCGCCGCCGCCTTGCGCGATGCCGAAGGTGAAGACGCAGGCCTCGAAGGCGTTGGGCACGCCGGGCATCGGCCCGATCAGCGGGTTGCCGTCGGGCGCATAAGGGATCGGCCCGTTGATCACCTTGGAGAGGCCGGCCGTGCCGAGGATCGGCACGCGGGCGACGGCGTCGGCGAGATAGTGCTCGAGACGGTCGAGATCGTCGGGGAAGAGCTGGAAGGAGAAATCCTCCGGCATCGGATCGTTGTGGGTCGCCCAATGCGCGCGGCAATTGCGCTCATAGGGGCCGAGATTCATGCCGCTCTTTTCCTGGCGCAGGTAGTAGGAGGTATCGACGTCGCGCAGCAGCGGCAGCTTATGGCCCTGCTCCTTCGTCCAGGCGGCGAGCTCAGGGATCTCCTCAAACAATATGTACTGATGGCTCATCACCATCATCGGCACGTCGCGGCCGAACATCTTTCCAACCTCGGCGGCGCGGTAGCCGGCGGCGTTGATGACGATCTCGCAGCGGATTTCGCCTTGCGGTGTTTCGACCACCCATTCGCCGTTCTCGCGGCGCACGCCGCTGACCGGGCAGAAACGGATGATTTTCGCGCCCATGTCGCGCGCGCCCTTGGCCAGCGCCTGAGTCAGCTGCGCCGGGTCGATGTCGCCGTCGCTCGGATCATAGAGCGCGCCCTTCAGCTCATGCGTCTCGATGAAGGGGTAGCGTCGCTTGATCTCGTCGAGGCCGACCACGTCGATGTCCATGCCCTGGTAGCGGCCCATGCCCTTGGCGCGCTGGAATTCCTGCATGCGTTCGCTGGTGTGGGCGAGTCGGAGCGAGCCGGTGACATGGTAGTTCATCGGATAGTCGACGGCCCCAGCCAGGCCCCGGTAGAGCTCGGTGGAATAGCGCTGCATGTTCATCAGCGACCAGGACGAGGAGAAGGTCGGCACGTTGCCGGCGGCATGCCAGGTTGAGCCAGAGGTCAGCTCGTTCTTTTCCAGAAGCACGCAGTCTGTCCAGCCCGCCTTGCACAGATGATAAAGCGACGAGCAGCCGACGACACCGCCTCCGATGATCACCACGCGTGCCGTGGTCGGCAAACCGGCCATGTTTTTCTCCTCAAGTTCAAAGCGCGACATGTCGCGCTTTGCTTCCTTTGATGCATGCCGTTGCCCCAAAACCGCTGGACACTTTTGGGCGGCATGCAATGTTCAATATACCGGTGGTGAAACCACCCAGATCACCACGGCCGGCTCGGTGCCCGGATTGCGCCAGCGATATGGCTTGCCCTCGAAGCGAAACGAGTCGCCTTCGCCAAGCCGATGCCAGACGCCCGCGATCTCGATGTCGAACAGTCCAGAGACGATGTATCCGGCCTCCTCGGTCGGCCGAAGTGCTGCGGCCTTCATCTCGGCGCCGGGCGCGAACACCGAGCGCACTACCTCGAAACTACCGCCGAGATCGGGCGACAGAAGCTCCTCCACCAGACCCGTTTCGCTTGTGCCAAGCACGCGGCGGCGACCGGCGCGCACGATCACCCCACGTTCTTCCTCAGCGGGCACGTCATGACTGAAGAACAGGCTGATCGGCACATCGAAGAGATCGGCGAAGGCCCGCAAGTCGCCGACCGAAGGCACCGAGAGGCCGCGCTCGACCTGGCTGACCCAACCCACCGAACGGCCCAACTTGAGCGCAATTTCACTGAGCGTGAGGCCGCGCGCTTTGCGGAGCGCGCGGATGTCGCCGGCCAGCAGCCGGTCGCCATTGTCCTGCTCAGATCTGGCTGTGGTCGAGCTCAAAAGCTTCTCGTGAAAAAATCTGGATAAATTTCATGAGAGAATAAAATCATGAAAAAATCAAGGAGATTTTCATAGGCCACAAGATTTGCTTGCGCGTTTTCGGCGGTTGATGCAAAGCCTCGCACACGAGCGGCGAGTGGGGCGCCCGGTCGGAGACCAGTCTTAGTTCATAGTCTGCGGATGGTCGTCAAGGGAACCGGGTTGCGGGTTTCTGGCCATGCCGAAAGGGACGACCCATGCTTGAGAAGAACATCCGGATCGCGTCGGATGCGGAGATCGTCGATGAGGCGATCACGTCGCGCCGGTCGGTGCGCGCTTTCCTGTCCGATATGGTCGATGACAATACGATCCGCGCGATCCTCGCGGTCGCCGCGCGCGCGCCGTCCGGCACCAACATGCAGCCCTGGCGCGTCTATGTGACCAGGGGCGAGGTCAAGCAGCGCATCAGCGACGCGATCCTCAACTCCGGCATCCGCGCCGAAAAGGCCGAGTGGGACGAGTATCGCTATTATCCCGACCAGTTCTTCGAGCCCTATCTGACCCGTCGGCGCGCCAATGGCTTTGGGCTTTACGGCGCGCTGGGCATCGGCCGGCGCGAGGTCGACAAGATGCGGGCGCAGCACGACCGCAACTTCATCTTCTTCGATGCGCCTGTCGGCATGATCTTCACGATCGACCGGAGACTGAACCAGGGCTCGTGGATCGACTACGGCATGTTCCTGCAGAACATCATGGTCGCTGCACGGGGCAGGGGGCTGCATACCTGCCCGCAGGCGGCCTTCGCTCCTTACCATCGGCAGATCAGGCCGGTGCTCAACATTCCCGACGAGGAAATCGTCGTCTGCGGCATGGCGCTCGGCTATGAGGACACGTCCAAGCCCGAAAACGAGTTCCGCACCGACCGCGCTCCACTCGAGGACTGGGTTACCTTTGCGGAATAATGCCGGCGCAGGCCGCAGCTTGACCTGTCAGTCGGTGCTCATATGCGCGCCGTGGCCGCTGACATGGGCGCCGTCACGCGGCGTCAGCCGCAGGTAAGCCGACAGCGCGCAAAGCGTGATCAGCCCTTCGATGACGAACAGGATGCGATAGTCGTCGACGCTGGCCTTGCCGCCGCCGGCAAGCAGCGACAGCAGCGCGGCCGCAAGGCCGACGCTGATCGCCACCGCAAGCTGCCACAGGATGTAATAGAGCGCGCTGAAGCGGGCGAGCTGCTCCGGCGCGATGTCCGAATAGGAAAGATTGCCGGTCGAGGCCCATTGCACCGAGCGGAAGACGCCGAAAACAAAAATGTAGGCTAGCACGATCCAGGCCGGCAGGCTCTCCTGCACCAGGGCAAAGCCCGCGACCAGCAAGGCGACAATCGGGGTGTTGGTGACCAGCACGCGCCTGAAGCCGAGCCGGTTCAGAAGGCGCGGCATGAAGAAGCGCATGATCAGGGATCCGATCGCGGCGACGAAGGTCAGCGAGCCGGCCTGCACGGCGCTCATGCCGAAGCCGAGCTGGAACATCAGCGGCAGCAGGAAGACCACGGAGCTGAGGCCGATCGTGTCGAGGCTGCCGCCGGTAAGGAAGGAGATGCGGAAGGTGCGGATGCGCAGCAGGTTGAGGTCGAGCAGCGGGTTGCGGGCGCGCAGGCAGTAGAAAGCGGCAACCGCCAGGATGATGATCGCCAGGCCGAGCTCGATGCCGATCAGGCTGCCCGCGGCATCCTTCGCGGCAAGTGAGTCCATGCCGAAGATCAGAAGGCCCATACCGCTGCCGACGAGCAGGAAGCCCGGAAAATCGAACGGCGTGCGGACAGGCTTGGTCGTTGACGGAAACAGCGAGGCGGCTAGCAGCGCCGCGGTCAGCGCGATCGGGATGTTGATGTAGAAGATCCAGCGCCACGAGACATAGGTGGTCAGCGCGCCGCCGACCAGCGGGCCGACCAGCGGCCCGGACTGGCCGGCGAGCGAAATATACATGTTGATCTTGAGCGTACGGTCGCGCGGGAAGCTCGACAGGATCACGACCTGGCCGAGCGTGCCCATCAGCGCGCCGCCGCAGCCCTGCAGGGCGCGCGAGCCGACCAGCATCCAGATGTTTTCCGAAAGGCCGCACAGCGCCGAGGCGCTGGCGAAGACGAGCAGGGCGAAGCAATAGACGTTGCGCAGGCCGAAGCGGTCGGCCAGCCAGCCGCCGAGCGGCATGGTGACGATGAGGCTGGCGACATAAACGGTGATCAAAAGGCCAAGCTGGCTTGGCGGGCGGTCGAGGCTCTCGCCGATGCCCGGCAGCGCCGTGACCACGACATTCTGGTCGAGGCTCGTCATGAACACGCCGCAAGCGACGGTTGCCGGCAACAACATCGACGGACCCTCCGCCGGAGCAAAGCGGGTCCTGGCCATCGCCGAAGTCTCAACAGTCATGGAAGGGTATGGTCGAACTGGTTGCCTGAGCGGGCGTCTGCCTTGGCAAACGCCCGTGATTCCTTACCTATCGCGCCTGCTGGCCCAACGCTCAAGCAGCAGTTGGAGCCGTTCGTAGTGCCAGATAGCGGCTGAACCAAAGGTGTGTTGAGATTCAGGTGAGGCCGGCCTGCAAATGGCAGCTTCCTGCGCTTCCGGTGCTCACGTACTTTAGTACGCTCCGCTTCGGTTCTCGGAATCCGCCACTTTCGGCACGGCCTCACCTGAATCTCAACACACCTTGGATGCTCTACTGCACCTCATAGCCGACCTCTTCGCTGGCGTGGCACAAGGCCTTCCAGAACGACCGCGCGAAGGAGCGGAAGACGTAGATGTCGAACTGGTCGGCGCCTGTGCGCTGGATCTGGGCGAAGATGTCGTGATGGTTGGTCGAGCGGCCGGCGCCGAGCGGGAAGGCCGGCAAGGCGAAGTCGATGGCAAAAAACTTCGCCATCACCCATTCGGCCTTCGGGCCGGCGATGCGGATCGCGGTGCGGCCATGCGACAGGTCCGTGAGCGTGCCGATGGCCGGCGTGATGACGCCGGCGAAGGCCGCAGCCAGTCCTTCGGCTTCGTCGACCACGGTGAATTTCCCCGGCGCGAAGCCGAAAACGGCACGGGCGCCGCTGCTTGTGCCGCCGCCAGCGCCGTCAGGCAGAGTGAGACCGGTGACCTTGCGGATGGCTTCGATCAACCGCTTCTCTTCGCCCGGCCAGGCGGCAAGCTGCAGGATCGAGCCCGGCCGCGTCTCGGACAGGATGACGTCGACGCCATGTTCGAAATTGCCGTGCGAGCCGGGATGATACTCCGGCTCTAGCGGCGACTGGCGTTCGGGCAAATGCTGCTCAGCCATGCATGCGGCTCCCGTCCGGGTCGTAGAAATGGTTGGAGACGATCTCGACCGGCCCGAACCGGTTGCGCAGCGGATCCGAGACGAAGGCGCGGGTCCCGTGCCGCGCCTTGCCGCCCTTGACCAGGGCGAGCGCGATATATTTGCCCAGCGCCGGTGAGTAACAGCAGGCGGTGATGTGGCCGAGCGAATCGTGCGGATTGGCTTCGTCCAGTTCCTCGACGATATGTCCGCCGCCGTTGAGGGCTCGGTTGTCGAGGGCGATCAGCCCGACCAGCTCGAGCCGGTCGGGGGCAATCAGGCCTTCGCGGTCCATCATGGCCGAGCCGATGAAGGGCTTCTTCTTCGACAGCATCCAGTCGAGATGGAGGTCGCGCGCGGTGGTGCGGCCGTCGATCTCGGCGCCGGTGACATGGCCCTTCTCGATGCGCATCGTGCCCAGCGCCTCGAGCCCGTAGGTGACAAGGCCAAAAGGCTTGCCGGCCTCGATCAAGGCTTCCCAGACGAGGGTGCCGTAACCGGCGCCGGAATAGACCTCGAATGCCATTTCGCCGGAAAAGGACAGCCGGCAGATCATCACCGGCACGCCGGCAATCCGGCCATGGACGATGCCCATGAAGGGCAGGGTGGCATTGTCGACGGCAGTGCCTGTGACGCAAGCGGCAAGGATGGCGCGCGCGTTCGGGCCGCCGATCGCTGCCCCGGCCCACTCGTCGGTGACGGAGGTGACGGTGACCTTCAGCTCCGGCCAGATGACGTCGAGGAAATATTCCAGATGCTGCATCACCTTGCCGGCATTGGCGGTGGTGGTTGTCATCAGGAAATCCTGCTCGCCGAGCCGCCAGGTGGTGCCGTCGTCGAAGGCCAGTCCATCCTCGCGCAGCATCAGGCCGTAGCGCGCCTTGCTGACGGCCAAAGTGGAAAACATGTTGGTGTAGACGCGGTCGAGGAACTCGGCCGCGTCCGGCCCTTGCACCGCGATCTTGCCCAGCGTCGAGACGTCGACGATGCCGGCGCTGTCGCGCGTGGCGCTTGCTTCCCGCACATAGGCCTGCTCGACCGTCTCGCCGGGGAGGCCATAGATCATCGGGCGGTACCAGAGGCCGGCCGAATACATCCTTGCGCCATTGGCGATGTGCCAGTCATGCATCGGGGTCAGCCGCTCGGGCTTGAGGTCGCCGAAGCGCTCTGCCGCCAGCGAGCCGATCGATACCGCCGTGTAAGGCGGGCGGAAGCGGGTCGTGCCGACTTCGGGGATAGGCTTGCCGAGCGCCTCGGCCATGATGGCGAGACCCGGCACGTTGGAGTTCTTGCCCTGGTCGGTCGCCATGCCGAGCGTGGTGTAGCGCTTCAGATGCTCGACCGAGACGAAGCCTTCGCGATGCGCCAGCCGCACGTCCTCGGCGGTGACGTCGTGCTGGAAGTCGACAAAGCTCTTGCCCTTGGCCCTGATCTCGAAGACCGGAGCCGGATCGGGATCGCCCGGAGCCGCCTCGACGACGGGCAGGGGACCGGATGAAGCCGTACCGCCGGCCGCCTGGAGACCGGCGGCGCGACCTTCCGCGATTGCCTCCGCTGTCGAAAAACTGCCGGTGAAGGCGCCGGCGCCGATCCAGCGCTGCGTCGGCTTCGGCGGCAGGAAAGCTTGCCTGGCAGGGTCCCACTCGGCTTTCGCGCCGGCCTGGCTGGCGAGGTGGATGGTCGGCGACCAGCCGCCCGACATCAGAAGGCTCTCGGCGTGGATGCTGCGCTCGTCGCCGCTGAGCGAACCGCTCATGGCGTCGAAGCGCTGCACCTTAAGGCCGGTGAGCGCCTTCCCGCCCTCGGTCGCGACCACGGCGTGACCGGCAAGCAGCTCGGCTTCCGCATCGCTCGCCAGCCGGCGCATCTCGTTCGAGACATCGCTGCGGACATCGATGATGGCGACGACCGCGGCGCCAGCCTTCTTCAGGGCGACGGCCGAGCGGTAGGCGCTGTCGTTGTTGGTGAAGAGCGCGACGCGCTGTCCCGGCAGCACACCATACTCATTGACATAGCGCTCGGCGGCGTGCGCGAGCATCACGCCTGGGCGGTCATTGCCCGGGAACACCAGCGGCCGTTCGAAGAAGCCGGTGGCGAGCACCACCGTGCCCGCGCGGATCGCCCAGTAGCGCTGGCGCGGCTCGCCCTTGGCGGCGACTTCCTTGTGGTCGGTCACCCGTTCAAGCGCGGCCAACGTGTTGCCGTCGTAATAGCCCCACACCGTCGTGCGCGGCAAAAGGCGCACATTGTCGTTGCCTGCGAGCTGCGCGGCCATACGCTGGGCCCAGTCGGCGGCAGGCATGCCGTCGATGGTTTCGCCCGACCAGTTGGCGGAGCCGCCAAAATGGGCTTCGAGATCGGCGAGGATGACCCGGGCGCCCTGGTCGGCGGCGGCCTTGGCCGCCATCAGGCCGGCCGGACCGGAGCCGACGACCAGCACGTCGCAAAACGCGTTCATGCGTTCGTAGCGCGCCGGGTCGTGGGCGGTACCCGCCTTGCCGAGACCGGCGGCGCGGCGGATGAAATGCTCGCAGAACATCCAGAAGCGCGTGCCCTTCAACGGGCCGATCACCGGCCCCATGAAAGTCTTGTAGTAGAAGCCGGCAGACAGGATCTTGCCGCCAAGCTGGTTGATTGCGCCGATGTCCCAGGCGAGCGACGGCGTGCGGTTCTGGCTGACGGCGACGAGCCCATCATAGATCTCGACCATGGTGGCCGGAATGTTCGGCTCGCGCACCTCGCCGCGCAGCACCGTCACCAGCGCGTTCGGCTCCTCGACGCCGGCGGAAAGCAGGCCGCGCGGGCGATGGTATTTGAACGAACGGCCGAACAGCGTCACGCCATTGGCGAGCAGCGCCGAGGCCAGCGTGTCGCCGGCATGACCGGTGTAAGGCGCGCCGTCGAAGGTGAAGCGGATGGTGCGCAGCCGGTCGATGCGGCCGCCGGTCTCCGTGCGGCGCGGGCTCACGAACGGCCCTCCGCCCTGTTGTCGGCAGATTTGTGGCCGCCACGGGCGAAGGCCGTGCTCAGGATCTCATGCGTGATGGTGTTGCGCACGACCCTCAGATGCGAACGGCAGCCGCCGGAATGCTGCCATATCTCATTGTGGTCGCCGGCCGGATTGAGCCGGTCGTAGACATAGGCGTTCCAGGCGTCGAGATCTTGCGAGGCCGGCTGCGGCCGCTGACGGTTGCCGTCGCCCTGATAGGTGAATTCGATGACATCGCGCGGCCCGCAATAGGGACAGGTGATCAGCATTTTCTGGTATCTTCTTGTTCAACCATGATCTTTTCCAAAAACCGGTCCCCACTTTTTGGGATTATGGTTCCCTAATGCAGCCGCGGGTTCGCGCCCTGGCCTTTGTCGTCGATGATCAACCCGCGATAGAAGCGGTCGAGCGTGAAGGGCGCGTTGAACTCGTGCGGCTCGTCCTTGGCGATGGTATAGGCAAAGCACCAGCCGGAGGCGGGCGTCGCCTTGAAGCCGCCGTAGCACCAGCCGCAATTGAGGTACATGCCCGGCAACGGGCCGGTGGTGATGATCGGCGAGCCGTCCATCGTCATGTCGCACAGCCCGCCCCAGGAACGCAGCATGCGCACCCGGGCGAGACCCGGGAACAGCGCCAGCATCTCGCTCATCACCTCATCGACGATCGGCAGGCTGCCGCGCTGGGCGTAGCTGTTGTAGCCGTCGAGGTCGCCGCCATAGACGAGGCCGCCCTTGTCGGACTGCGAAATGTAGAAGTGGCCCATGCCGAAGGTGAGAACGGTATCGATGACCGGCTTCAGCGATTCCGAGACGAAGGCCTGCAGCACATGGCTTTCGATCGGCATGTGCGAAATGCCGGCAAGCTGCATGACGTGACCGGTGCTGCCGGCAACGGCAAGTGCGACCTTCTTGGCGCGGATTTCGCCACGCGTCGTCGAAACGCCGGTGACGCGGCCGCCGTCGCGCAGGAAGCCGGTGACCTCGCAATTCTCGATGATGTCGACGCCGCGGCGGTCGGCGCCGCGCGCATAGCCCCAGGCGACCGCGTCGTGCCGGGCCGTGCCGGCCCGCGGCTGCATCAGCCCGCCAAGCACCGGGAAGCGCGCCGAACCGGAGACATCCAGCGCCGGCACAAGCCGCTTGATCTGCTCGACGCTCATCAGTTCGGCGTCGACGCCGAGATGGCGCATGGCGTTGCCGCGCCTTGCATAATCGTCGAGCTGAGCAGGGGTGTGCGCAAGGTTAAGGCAGCCGCGCTGCGAGAACATGACATTGTAGTTGAGGTCGTGCGAAAGGTTCTCCCACAGCTTCATCGAATGCTCGTAGAAGCGGGTGTTCTGCGGCAAGAGATAGTTGGAGCGCACGGCGGTCGTGTTGCGGCCGACATTGCCCGAGCCCAGCCAGCCTTTTTCCAGCACGGCGACATTGGTGATGCCGTGTTCCTTGGCAAGGTAATAGGCGGTCGAAAGACCGTGCCCGCCGCCGCCGATGACGATCACATCGTAGGAAGCCTTGGGGTCAGGCTTCCGCCAGGCGGGCTTCCAATCCTTGTTGCCGGCCAGCGCATTCTTGAGCAGCGAAAAGGCTGAATATTCGGCCATTCTTCCCATCGTCCTTATGATGCGAGGCGGCAGACTATAGAGCAGGCGGGAAGCGCAAAGCCAAGATTGCGCCATCGCTTTTCGACAGGCCGACTCCGCTCGACGCGACCGGGACGGCTTGCCGCCCGATAGACCGGTCTTTATCAAGGGCGGAATTTCGAGGATTTTCGGCCGCGAGTCGCCACAACGCCATGTTTTTCCGCCTGCTGCGCCTGATCTTGGTCGTCATCGTCGCTGTCTTAGGGCAGCCGGTGTTCGACGCGTCGGCGCAGGCGATCGGCCACGGCTCGGCGCAACTCATCGCCGACCAGACCAAGGTCATCCAGGATCTGACGGCCAAGACGGACGGGCTGGAGAAGAGACTGGGCGACCCCGACCAGGACGATGCGGGGCTGGTCGATATCCGCCTGCAGCTCGAGGATATTTCGCGGGCGGCGCTGACCAGCGCGCTGGCATTCCGCCAGCGCCTCAACGATATCAACGCCCGCGTCGAAGTGCTTGGGCCGCCTCCGGCACAGGGGCAGCCGCCCGAGCCGGCGATCGTCAGCAACGAGCGCAGCGCGCTTGTCTCGGAGAAGGCCGAGATCAACGCGGTCGTCGCCAGCGCGCAGAATCTGTCGGTCCGCGTCAACGGGCTGGTCGACAAGATCTCAGTGATGCGCAGCGAGCTTTTCCGCAGCGTCATCACCAAACATTATGATCTGAACGACGCGCTGAGCCCGCAGGCCTTTTCCGACGCGCATGACCAGATCTCGGGTCTTTACAAGGCGGTGTCGTCCTGGCTGAGCTTCGCCCTCAAATTCAAGTTCCAGGCGATCCTTGCCGCGACGCTGATGGCGCTGGCGCTGGCGGCCGTGCTCTTGATCGGCGGCAGGCGCTTGTTCGGCCGCATATTCGAGGCCGACCCAACCGTCGAGGAGCCGTCCTATCTCAGCCGGCTGTCGGTCGCCTTCTGGTCGACGCTGCTGCCGACCCTGGCGCTCGGCGTCTTCTTCGCCTCGGCCGTGTTCTTCTTCAACTATTACAATGTGCTGCGCGGCGACATCGGCACGTTTCTCAATGCCCTGCTGACGGTGATCGGCATGGTTTTCTGCGTCAACCGGCTGACCAACGCTGCGCTTGAGCCACGGCTGCCCAACTGGCGCCTGATCCCGGTCGCGACGGGGCCGGCGCGCTGGCTCGTCGGGCTGACGACCGCGATGGCCCTGGTGCTCGGCTTGAATTACTTCCTGTCGGTCGTCAACGAGAAGATGGGCTCTCCGCTTTCGCTGACGATCGCCAGGAGCTTTATCGCAACCATCATCATCGGCGTCATCCTGATCCTGATGGGATGGTTGAAGCCTTTCAAGGCGCAGGACGGCTCATGGCGTCCCTGGCCGGCCTGGCTTCGTTTCCTTGCCGTCGGGCTCGGCCTGTTCACCATTGCCGCGGCATTGCTCGGCTATATCGGCCTGTCGCTTTTCGTCGCGTTCCAGGTCGTGGTGACCGGGACCGTCCTGGTGACGGCCTATATCGGTTTCCTCTCGGCGCGCGCGATCGGCGAGGAGGGCGGCTTCGCCGACACTTCGGTCGGGCGCTGGCTTTCGGAAAATTCAAGCTACGAGGATACCGCGCTCGACCAGCTCGGGCTGGTGGTCAGCATCGCCATCAACCTGATGATCGTCGTGGTCTTCCTGCCGCTGATCCTTTTGATGTGGGGTTTCCAGCCCGGCGATATCGAGGCCTGGGCCTATAAGCTGGCGACCGGCGTCTCGATCGGTTCGGTGACGATCTCTTTCCTCGGAATCCTCAGCGGCATTGTCGTCTTCATCATCGGCTATTTCCTGACGCGCTGGTTCCAGGGCTGGCTGGACGGCTCGGTGATGGCGCGCGGCAAGGTCGATGCCGGCGTGCGAAACTCGATCCGGCTCGGCGTCGGCTATGCAGGCGTGGCGATTGCCGGCCTCGTCGGCATCTCGGCGGCCGGCATCGATCTTTCCAACCTGGCGCTGGTCGCCGGCGCCCTTTCGCTCGGCATCGGCTTCGGCCTGCAGAACGTCGTCTCGAATTTCGTTTCCGGCCTCATCCTGCTTGCCGAACGGCCGTTCAAGGTCGGCGACTGGATCGTCGCCGGCGATGTCAGCGGCACGGTGCGCAAGATCAGCGTGCGCGCCACCGAGATCGAGACCTTCCAGCGGCAGTCGGTGATCCTGCCCAATTCGAACCTCATCAACAACGCGGTCGGCAACTGGACGCATCGCAACAAGCTGGGGCGGGTCGAAATCAAGGTCGGCGTCGCCTATGGCAGCGACGTGAAGCGCGTCCATGCCGTCCTGCTGGATATTGCCCGCGCCCATCCGATGGTGCTGAAGAATCCGGAACCGTTCGTCCTCTTCGCCAATTTCGGGGCGGCCGCGCTCGAGTTCGAAATTCGCGTTTTCGTTGCCGACATCATGAACAGCAGCGTCGTGCAGAACGATATCCGTTTCGCCATCTTCGATATCTTCGAGGACGAGCGGATCGAGATCCCGTCGACGCCGCGCGCCATGGTCGAGACAACCAAGCATGAAGCCTGGCCGATCGACGACGACAAGATCGAAGCCGAATTCGCCGAGCGCCAGAGGCTGGAGGAGGAAGCCGCGGCCGAACGGGAACGGCTGGCCAAGATGAAGCGCAGGGGCCGCAAGCCAGACCCTGGATAAAGGTGCGGCAACGTTCGGCCTAGCCGCATTTCGATACACCTTCGGTGGCGTCGCCCTGCGCCGAAACCGATTGTGGCATGAATGCGGCATTCAGTTGCGGTTCAGGTAACATCTCATATAAGCTTCGATGCAAAGGGCGAGAATGCCTTGCAAATTTTGAACAGAGGCGGTGTGTGAAACACCGGGATTGCAATGTGGAAGTCTGTCGTTGCCGCCATTGCTTTGCTGGCCTTGGGCGGTTCGGCTTTCGCCGCCAGCGCGATCAACAGGGACGCTCAGACGCGGACCCTGGTCGTGACCGAAGGCGGCGCCAAGAGCGAGCTGACGCTCGGTGCCGGCGAGACGGTGGAGTTCTGCTCGAACGGCTGCTTCGTCACCCTGCCCAATGGTGACCTCGAAGCCCTGACCGGTTCGGAGACGGTCGAAATTTCGGGCGGGACCGCCCGCATCAAGTAACGCGCAACGGATTGGCGCGGTAAGATTAGCAAAGGCCGAACCGATGTCCGGCCTTTTATCGTTTCCGGTAGCCGACGCTTAACGATGACGGCCGAAAAACCGGCATGACCATTCCCTGCAACCGCACGTTTTAACGTTCGCTGCGTCATCCCCCGGCTATATCTGCCCCCGTGGACGCCGGTACACGGCGTGGGTTGAATTGGCGCGTGGCCCTTCCGGGATTTGGAGTCGGGATCCTGCGCTCTATCGGGGCAGGACAATGGACGCGAGGTCGGACAGGAACGCAATTCCGCTTGCGGTCGATCTCGACGGGACGTTGATTGCAACGGACCTTCTGTGGGAAGGCCTGTTCATCCTCCTCAAGAAGAACCCGCTCTATTTCTTTCTGCTGCCGCTCTGGCTGACCGGCGGTCCGGCGCGGCTTAAGCAGGAAATATCCCTGCGCGTCGACATCGACCCGGCCTCGCTGCCTTACCGTCAGGAATTAATTGACCGTTTGCACGCCGAGCATCGGGAGGGCCGCGTGATCGTGCTGGCGACGGGAACGCCGCGCAAATTCGCCGAGGCAATCGCGGCGCATCTCGGCATTTTCGACCGCGTGCTGGCGACCGACGGCCCGCATAACATGACCTCGGGCCGCAAGTGCTCCGCTCTGGTCGCCGCCTATGGCGATGCGGGCTTCGATTATGCCGGCAACAGCCGCCACGACCTCAAAGTGTTCGATGCCGCGCGCAACGCGCTGGTGGTGGCGCCCGATCGCAGCGCCCGGCGCTGGCAGGCGGCGCATCAGGCCGAGGCGATGCCGGCGCCGAAGCCGACGCTGAGAACCTATATCAAGATGCTGCGCATGCATCAGTGGCTGAAGAACGCGCTGATCGCCGTGCCGATGGTGCTGTCGCACGAATATTTCAATCCCAATATGATCTGGGAATGCCTGCTGGCGTTCGTTTCCTTCAGCGCCGTGGCGTCCGCCATCTACATCCTCAACGATTTCTTCGACCTCGCGCTCGACCGCAAGCATCCTACCAAGCGCAACCGGCCTTTCGCCAGCGGCGCATTGTCCATTCCGTTCGGCATGGGCGCGATCGCGGCGCTGCTTGCGATAGGCATCGCAGCCGGCCTATTCCTGCCGATCGAATTCCTTGGCGTGCTTGCCGGCTATCTGGTCGTCACCACCGGCTATTCGCTGTCGTTCAAGCGCATGCTTCTGGTCGATGTGCTGACGCTTGCCGGCCTCTACACGATCCGCGTGCTGGCGGGCGCGGCCGCCACCGGCGTGGACGTTTCCTTCTGGCTGCTTGCCTTCTCGATCTTCTTCTTCCTGTCGCTGGCCCTGGTGAAGCGCTTCGTCGAACTGCGCACCACGGCCATCCCTCCGGGCGAGCGCATCGCCGGCCGCGGCTATCGCACCGAAGATCAGGAGATCGTCGCCCAGGCCGGCATGGCGTCGGCCTTCTCCTCGGCGCTGGTGCTCGCGCTCTATATGGACAGCCCGGCGGTGCGCGAGCTTTACCCGCATCCCTGGCTGATATGGCCGCTGGCGCCGATCGTGCTCTACCTCACGATGCGCGTCTGGATCCTGGCCCGGCGCGACGAGATGCATGACGACCCGGTCGTCTTCATCATCCGTGACTGGCGCAGCCAGATCGTCGTCGCGATCGGCGCGGTCTTCCTCGTCGCCGGAGGCTGGTGATGGGGCAGGAGCGCTTCGGCAGCTTCGGGTTGGCGACCCCACCGGCGCGCAAGGCGATCCCGGCGGACGAGGCCATCGCCTTGCTGAAGCGCGGCGAGGCGAAAGCCGGATCGCTGCTCGCCTACGGCAATGGCCGCTCCTATGGCGACAGCTGTCAGAACGATGCCGGCATGGTGGTCGACATGCGGCCGCTCAACCGCATCCGTTCCTTCAACGCAGAGACCGGTGTGCTCGAAGCCGATGCCGGCACGCTGCTTTGCGACATCATCGCTTACGCCGCGCCCTACGGCTTCTTCCCAGCCGTGGTTCCAGGCACGCAGTTCGTGACGCTGGGCGGCGCGATCGCCAACGACGTTCACGGCAAGAACCACCATCGGCGCGGCACCTTTGGCTGTCATGTCGAGGCCCTCACGCTGCTGCGGTCTGACGGCCGGACCTATCGCTGCTCGCCGACCGATAATGTCCGCCTGTTCGGGGCGACGATCGGCGGCATGGGCCTGACCGGGCTGATCCTGTCGGCATCGATCAAGCTTCTGCGCGTGCCGTCGCTCGACATCATGGAGAAGGCGACGCGGTTTCGCCATCTCGGCGAATTCTTCGATCTCGCCGAGGCGGCGGACCAGGCTAACGAATATGCCGTCGCGTGGATCGACCAGCTCGCGGGCGGCCATGGGCTCGGGCGCGGCCTTTTGTTAACCGGCAATCATGCCGAACACGGCTCCCACGCCGCCGCGAATGCCGGCACCCGGCTTTCCGTGCCGGTGCGGCCGCCGTTCAACGTGCTGAACCGGCCCTTCCTCACGGCCTTCAACGCGGCCTACCGCTGGAAAAAGGGCAAGTCCGCGGTCCCACGCCAAGCGGGCTATCAGGGCTTCTTCTTTCCGCTCGACGGCGTCCGCGACTGGAACCGGCTCTACGGGCCGCGCGGGCTTTTCCAGCACCAGAGCGTGGTGCCGGAGGAGAAGGCCCGCCGCATCGTGCCCGCGCTGCTCGAGGCGGCGCGACGGGCGGGGCAGGGATCGTTCCTGACGGTGCTCAAGCGCTTCGGCGATGTCCGCTCGCCGGCGCTGCTGTCGTTCCCGCGGCCGGGCTACACGCTGACGCTCGATTTCCCCAACCGGGGTGAAAGGACGTTGCGGCTGCTTGCCCAGCTCGACCGCATCACGGTTGAGGCGGGCGGGGCGGTGAACCCCTACAAGGATGCCCGGATGGGGCCTGAGACATTCGCCGCATCGTTCCCGCATTGGCGACGGCTGGAGGCGCTTCGCGACCCGGCTTTCCTATCAAGCTTCTGGGCGCGTACCGCCAAGAGACTGGAGATCGGACAAGGAAGAGCTGAGGCCGCGGAATAGGTAAAAGTCGAATAGATCATGGTAAACAAAGTGTTACGCCATGGTTTACTTAAAACACTGGTGTGGGTTCACGAAATATTGGCAGATTTGTAATAGGGCCGCCCAAGGGGGCGGGGTGGCAACAATGAAATACATAGTCTTCATTCTCTTCACGGTCATGACCAATGCCGCAGCGCAGCTGATGCTGAAGCAGGGCATGATGTCGATGGGGCCGATCTCCTTCGAAGGTGTCAATCCGCTCGTCAGGCTGCTGCAGATCGTGTTCAGCCCATGGGTGTTCCTCGGTCTGTGCACCTTCGTCATCTCGATGGCGTCGCATCTCTATGTGCTGTCCAAGGTCGAGCTCAGCTTCGCCTATCCGTTCCTCAGCCTCGCCTATGTCGCCGTGGCGATCTTTGCCTATTTCGTCTTCCGCGAGGACCTCAATGGCTGGCGCATCGCCGGCATCGCCTGCATCTGCGTCGGCACGATCCTGATCGCCCAGAGTGGCAGAGAAATGGGTGGCCACGGGCATGAGGAGCAGACCGCTTCCATCGCCTCCGACAAAATCCAGACAAGCGAGATCGTTCGATGAGACATGTGATTTTCGGCGGCGACGGTTTCGTCGGCCGTCACCTTGCGCCCAAGCTCGTCGCCGATGGCGAGACTGTCGTCGTCGCCGACATCGTGAAGAGCGACCTGCCGCATTACCGTTCGATGCGCTTCATCACCTGCGATGTGACCGATCCGGCCCCGGTCGCGGCGGTCGGGCTCAAGGCGGACGATATGGTCTACAATCTGTCGGCCAAGATGCTGTCGCCGATCCAGGTGCGCGCCAAGCGGCATGATTTCTTCTTTCCAGTGAACTTCCACGGCACCGAGAACATCATCCAGGCGATGGACAAGGCCGGCGCCTCGAAGCTCGTCCACTACACGACCGACATGATCTACGGCCACACGGTGGTGCTGCCGATGACCGAGGACCATCCGGTCGCGCCGCTCGGCGAATATGGCCTGTCAAAGCTCAAGACCGAGGAACTCGCCGCCGAATGGCGCAAGCGCGGCATGTCGATCTCGCTGTTCAGGCCGCGCCTGATCATCGGCCCTGGACGCCTCGGCATCCTTGAAAAACTGTTCAAGCTGATCGACTGGAATCTGCCCGTGCCGATGATCGGCTCGGGCAGGAACCCTTATCAGTTCATCTCGGTGTTCGACTGCGCAGAGGCCGCCCGCGCCGCCTGGAAGGCCGGCGTGCCGAACGAGGCCTATAATCTCGGCTCGCTCAACCCGCCGCCGGTCAGGAAACTGCTCGGCGATCTCATCCGCCATGCCGGCTCGAAGTCGATCCTGCTGCCGACGCCCGGCTGGGCGGTCAAGCGCACGCTCGACCTGCTCGATTTGCTGAACATGCCGATCATGGATCCTGAGCAGTATCTGATCGCCGACGAGGAATGCGTGCTCGACGTGTCCAAGGCCGAGCGCCAGCTCGGCTGGGTGCCGCAATATCGCGACGAGGACATGCTGATCGCCGCCTACAGCGAATACCGCGCCAAGAAGGACGGCCACGCCGTCGCCACGAAACATGTGCCTGCCGAATAGAGCGCGAAGGGAGATTTTTCAGATGACCGTCATGGCCAAGCCGGAACAGACAGGCACGCGAACGCTGGTTGAAGCGCCGGCGCTGTCGCCCGCTTCCATCGCCAAGCCAGACTTGATCAGCGTCGAGCAGGCCAAGGCGCTGGATGTCGCCCGCATCACCGATCTGTTCAAGGCGCATCTCAATCCCGGACAGCTGCATTTCATGAAGCTGCTCGGCTTCCACAAGGTCAAGATCGAGCGCGCCGAGGGTATGTTCTATATCGACCAGAACGGCCGCAAGATCCTCGACTTCTTCGGCGGCTTCGGCTCGCTGGCCTTCGGCCACAACCATCCGCGCATTCTGGAAGCCCGCAAAAAGTTCCAGGAGGAGAAGCGCCAGGAGATCGCCATCGCCTTCATGTCGCAATATGCTGCGGCACTTGCGCACAACATCGCCAAATGCTCGCCGGGCGACCTCGACATGGTGTTCTTGGGCTCCTCCGGCTCTGAAGCCATGGAAGCGGCGGTTAAGCTTGCCGAGCGCGCCGCCGGCCCGAAGCGGCCGAAAATCGTCTATGCGGAAAATTCCTTCCACGGCAAGACCAAGGGCGTGCTGGCGATCACCGACGGCCAACTCTACCGCGCCGACTTCAAGGTCGCGGACAATGTCGTGCGTGTGCCCTTCGCCGACATCGACGCCGTCGAGCGGCTGTTCAAGAGCGATCCCCAGATCGGCGTCATCGTGCTCGAAACCATCCAGGGCGGCGGCGGCATCATCCAGGCGGAGGCGCAATACTGGCAGAAGCTACGCGCGCTGTGCGACCAGTATGGCGTGCTTTGGGTCGCCGACGAGGTGCAATGCGGCTACGGCCGCTCGGGCCGCTTCTATGCCTTCGAGCATTACGGCGTGGTGCCGGACGTGACGGCGCTGGCGAAATCGCTCGGCGCCGGCAAGGCGGCGGTCGGCGCCATGATCGCCAGGCGCGATGTCTATATGAAAGCCTATGGCACGCCGAAGACGGCGATGATTCACGCCATGGCGACCTTCGGCGGCATGGGCGAGGCCTGCGTCACCGCGATCGAGGGCATCAATGTCCTCTATGACGAGGGGCTGATCGACAACGCCGCCTCGACCGGCGAGTACCTCATCCAGCGGCTGCAGGCGCTTAAGGAAAAATATCCGAGGATCATCAAGGACGTGCGCGGCAAGGGTTTTATGATCGGGCTCGAGTTCCACGATTTCTCGCAGACCCTGCCTATGGTGCTCAGACCGGTGGTGAGCGTGCTCGACGACAAGTTGAAAGGCTCGCTGTCCGGCTTCGTCGGCTCGCTTTTGCTGCGCGACTATGACGTGCTGGTCGCCTTCACCGAATATAACCGCAACGTCATCCGGCTCGAGCCGCCGCTGATCTGCCAGCCCGAGCATGTCGACCGCTTCGTCGACGCCTTCGATAGTCTTCTGTCGCGCGGCATCGTGGCGATCGTGAAGGATTTCGTGAAAAGCCAGGTCGGCAAATAAGAGGCCGCCGAGCATGCTGACTAGGCCGTCCGCGCCCACCAATCCGCTGGAACGGTTGACCGGCGCCGGTCTGGCGTGGGGCGAGGGGGCTTACGCGAAATGGGCCGCGTCGATTGGGGCAATTGCGTTTTCGCTCTACATCCTGCTCACCGCGGCGACCGCCTGGTTCATGCCCGACACCAATTGGGACATGCTGCCCTATCTGGCGATCGCCGAGGAAGACGCCTATCCCGATCCACAGGCGCTGCATGATTATGCCTACAGCACGGTCAAGGCAGGCGTTTCGGCCGGCGACTACAAGACGTTGACCGACGATGGCGGTGGCTTTCGCCGCCACATGACGGAGAGCGCCGCCGACTTTCATTCGCTGCTCGGCATGTACCGGATCAAGTTCCTTTATGCGGAAATCCTGTCCAGCCTCAGCCATGTCGTCTCGCCGGTCGAGGCGATGCGGCTGGTGCAGGTGTTTTCCGTGCTGCTGTTCGGCGCCATCACGCTCGCCTGGCTGCGCGCGGAAGGCGCGCTGGCGCTGGCGCCGATCGTCGGCGCGATTCTGATCATGGCCGATTTCGGCGATGCGGCGAGCGCCTCGACGCCCGATCTCCTATGCTCGGCGCTGTTCCTCGGCGGCGCCTTTGCCTATGTGCGCAAGCGGGAGGCGGCGACGGCGGTTCTCCTTTTTCTCGCTTTCATGGCCAGGCCCGACAACATCGTTTTCCTCGCCATTTTCACGGTGCTGCTCATCGCGTTCCGCGAGCGGGGGTGGGGCGCGCTGGCCGGTTTCGCGGCATCCTTCATCGCCTATTTCGCCATCTCGCATTGGGCGCAGCATCCCGGCTGGTGGCCGCATCTTTGGTTCTCCACCATCGAGCAGCATTACAACATGGACGGCTTCGAGCCGCCATTTTCCATTGCTGCCTATCTGAAGGCCTTCGCCGCCTCGGTAGTCCGCGCCGTCACCCTCAACAGTTGGGTTGGCGTGTCAGTGCTGGCATTGGCCGGATGGTATGGGCTCGACCGCGCCGGCTTCCGTCTCGACCGACGCGCCGGCATCCTGCTGGCGGCGCTCGTATTGGGCGTGTTGGCGAAGTTCACCGTCTTTCCGATCCACGACACCCGCATCTATTTCCCCAATCTCCTGCCGCCCTTCCTGCTGCTCGCCGCGCCCTTGATGGCGCTGTGGGCGACGAGCCAGGGCGGGCGCCGCGCGGCGCTGCAGGTCACTCCCGGAGACAAGTCATGAGCTCGCTTTCCAGCCTCGCGCGCACCTTGCTGTCGCTTAGCCTTCCAGTCGGCCTGCTCGATCGCGGCCCGGCTTTGCACGGCACGAAATTCCTCGCCAAAGCTGCCCTAAAGGCCCGTTTCGGCGGCGACGGCCGGCCGTTCCAGATGGTCAATGTTGGCGCCTGCGACGGCGCGCTGTTCGACGACGTGACGCCCTGGCTGCATCGCATTCCCGGGGCGCGCGCCATGCTGGTCGAGCCAATCCCATATAACCAGAAGCGCCTGCGCGCCAATTACCCGGATGCCAGCCGCTTCATCATCGAGCCGGTGGCTGTCACGAAAACCCAGGGCACGATCACCGTCCACACCTTCGATGCCGCAGCGCTCGAGGCCGGCACGCTGCCGATCGAATTCATCGGCTGCTCGTCGGTCACCGACACCAATCTGATGTCGGGCAAGAACGCCTGGGGCGAGGCGGACGCCAACTTCAACAAGTTCGCGCCGCATCTGAAGGACATCGAGGTGCCGTCCGAGACCTTGCAGACGCTGCTCGACCGCAACGGCATCACCCATATCGACGCCTTCCTGGTCGACTGCGAGGGCGCCGACTGGATGGTGTTCGAGCAGCTTGATCTGCAACGCTACCGTCCCGGTATGATCAAGATTGAGGTCGGCGCGCTGCCAGCGGCCGAGATCGGCCAGGTCGTGGTCAAGCTCAAGACCGCTGGTTATCAGGTCGGCTTCCAGGCCGAGGACATCTGGGCCTTCGCCTGAGTTAATTCCCCTGGGTGACCGCTCTGTGCAAGGGGTCGCGCCGCACCTGTGGCGTGTCGCAAACAGGCGGTAGCCCAGCCGTCGTCCTCTGCATATTGTGCGCCATTCGAAAGGGCGCAAACGCGCCCGTCTATCCCTTTGGAGTCGCGGGCAATGGCAGAGTTTCCGAAAAAGGCGAAGGTCGTCATCGTCGGCCTGGGCGGTATCGTCGGCGCGTCCGTCGCCCACCACCTGATCGAGCGCGGCTGGGACGATATCGTCGGCATCGACAAGTCGGGCATCCCGACCGATATCGGCTCGACGGCGCATGCCTCGGACTTCTGCTACACGACCAGCCATGATTTCCTGTCCTGCTGGACGACGCTCTATTCCATCGATTTCTACGAGAAGATGGGGCATTACGCGCGCGTCGGCGGCCTCGAGGTTGCCCGCGTCGGCGACGATGCCCGCATGGACGAGATCAAGCGCAAGATCGCCTCCGCCAAGGCGTTCGGCACCCGTGCGCGGCTGATCGAGCCGGCCGAGATCAAGGAAAAATTCCCGCTGATCGAGGAGCATCTGGTGCAGGGCGGCCTGTGGGACCCGGATGCCGGCCTCGTTATCCCGCGCTCGCAGACCGTCGCCGGCAAGCTGGTCGATCAGGGCGTCGCGTCCGGCAAGCTGCAGGCCTTCGCCAACACCTCGGCCAAGGAGCTGATCGTCGAGAACGGCCGCATCAAGGGCGTGGTGACCGAGCGTGGCACGATCGAGGCCGACTATGTCGTGGTCTGCACCGGCATCTGGGGCCGGCTTACCGCCGCTCTGGTCGGCGAAGACCTGCCGGTCATGCCGATCGACCATCCGCTGACCTTCTTCGGCCCTTACAACGAGTTCGCCGGCACCGGCAAGGAGATCGGCTGGCCGCTGCTGCGCGACCAGGGCAACTCGGCCTATATGCGCGACACCGGCGATCCGAAGACCGCCGAGGGCGGGCAGATCGAATGGGGTTATTACGAGGAGACCAATCCGCGCCTGTGCCACCCGCGCGACCTGCTCGAAAAGCATGAGGCGCGGCTGTCGCCGTCGCAGCGCGACCTCGACATGGAGCAGATCATGGCGCCGCTGGAGCGCGCCATGGAACTGACGCCGATCCTCGGCGAATTGGGTTACAATGAAGGCCATTCCTTCAACGGCTTGCTGCAGGTGACCACCGATGGTGGCCCGTCCATGGGCGAAAGCCAGAAGGTGAGGGGCCTGTGGTACGCCGTCGCCATCTGGGTCAAGGACGGCCCCGGCATGGGCAAGCTGATCGCCGACTGGATGACCGACGGCCGCACCGCGATCGACCATCACCAGATCGACTATTCGCGCTTCTACCCGCACCAGACGCAGGAACAGTTCATCTGGGATCGCTGCACCGAGACGGCGATGAAGGTCTACAATCCAGCGGTGCATCCGCGCGAGCCCTTCTCCAAGGGCCGCAACATCCGCCGCTCGCCTTTCTGGGAGCGCGAGAAGGAACTCGGCGGCTATTTCATGGAGCTGGGCGGCTGGGAGCGCGCGCACGGCTACGCCGCCAACGAGCATCTCCTGGAGAAATACGGCAACCGCGTGCCGGTGCGCGAGAACGAATGGGACAACCGCCATTTCTGGCGCGTCTCCAATGCCGAGCATCTGGCGATGAGCGAGGATTGCGGCATCGTCAACCTGTCGCATTTCTCGATGTATGACGTCGAAGGGCCCGACCATGTCGCGCTGCTGGAATGGCTGTGCGCGGCCAAGATCGGCGGCGACAACAATATCGGCAAGGGCATCTACACCCACTTCCTCGACGAGGAAGGCATGGTGCGCGCAGACTTCACCGTCATCCGCATGGCCGATCGCTGCCGCGTGATCGACGGCGCCGATGCCGGTCCGCGCGACTTCCGCTACATGCAACGCACCGCGCAGGACAAAGGTTTTGACGTCACCGTCACCGACGTGACGGAAAAATACGTCACCATCGGTATCTGGGGGCCGAATGCCCGCACGACCTTGCAGAAGGTGGTCGAGGATCCGAATGGCCTGACGCCGGAGAATTTCCCCTTCGCGGCGATCAAGCCGATCCGGATCGGCGGCAAGGATGTGACCGCCTTCCGCATCTCCTATGTCGGCGAGCAGGGCTGGGAGTTGCATATGCGCTACGAGGACGGGCTCGCCGTCTGGGACGCGCTGCGCTCTACCGGCGTCATGCCGTTCGGCGTCGAGACCTACGCCAACACGCGCCGCATGGAAAAAAGCCTACGCCTCCAGAACGCCGATCTGCTGACCGAATACAATCTGCTCGAGGCCGACCTTGCCCGTCCGAAGGTCAAGGACAACGACTTCTGCGGCAAAGCCAAGCATCTGGAGTATCGCGCCCGTGAGCATCAGCCGGCTATGCTGTGCACGCTGGTGATGACCGAGAACACCGATTCCAAGGGCGTGGCCCGCTACCCGGTCGGCACCATGCCTGTGCAGGATCCCGCGAGCGGCGAGACGCTGGTCGACGAGCTCGGCCGCCGCTCCTTCACCACTTCGGTCGCCTATGGCCCGACGATCGGCAAGAACATCGCGCTTGCCTATCTGCCCTGGGCGTACTGCCAGGAAGGCTGCAAGCTGCAGGTCGAGTATTTTGGCGAGACCTATCCGGTCGAGGTGGCGGGAGTCGGTTACAAGCCGCTCTACGACCCGGAGAACCTCAAGCCGAGGAGCTGATGGTCGCGGACCAAGAAAGATGCAAAGCCCGGCTCCGGTCGGGCTTTTGCTTTTGTGCGGGCCGTGATTCTCGGGTAGCGTTGCTCCGGGCGGAGTAAGCAGGTTTGCAACGGTTCGGTTGGGACAGGAAGAACGACGCATTCGTCTTCGTGATGAAGGGGAACATTCCCGTTCATGTCAGCTGGACCTTTGCCATTCCAGCCGTCCTGCCGTTCGTACATGAATGGTCGAGGCATCCCAGGCTCGCCCTGATCCATACGGCCATATTCGCCGCGCTCCTGTTCCTGTCGGTGTTTCTGCATGAACTTGCCCATGTCTGGGCAGCGCGACGGCGCGGCATCGGCACCCAACGGATAGACCTGTACCTGTTCGGCGGATTTGCCTGGTTCAAGCCCGGCGCGGCTTCGCCCTATGGCTGGGCATGGATCGCGTTTGCCGGGCCGTTGGTGAACATCGTCCTGGTGGCGGGCTTTGCCGCTGCCTATTACCTTCTTGCCCGGCCCTTGTTGCCTGTCGATCCGGACGGTCATTTCAGTTCGCCGCCGAGACTGGACACGCTTCTTGAGTGGACGCTTTGGCTTGGCGCATTGGTGAATGCGGCCTTGGCCATTCTCAACCTCCTTCCGGGCCATTCCGCTTGATGGCGGGGCGATCGCCAGGCATCTGCTTGCGCCGCGTTTCGGCGCGGATGCCGCCGTGCGGATCGTCGGCTTCTGCGGCGTCGTGCTTTCGATCCTGCGTTTCGCGGTCATTGTCCCTGCGGCCCTGGCCGGAATTCTGTTGTGGTTTCCGCCTTCCTTCAGGCCGAACTGGCGGGCGTTTCGCGCCGCCGGCAATAAGAAGCCCGTTCCGCAGCATCCGGCTTGATGTGCAGGGGGCAGCGGCTTATGTGGCCTGATCAGAAGCCTGCGAAAGCCTACGCCCCATGCGCATCCTGTCCGACGCCTTCATTCCCGAGCTTCCCAATCACTATCACGGCAAGGTGCGCGAAAATTACGACCTGCCGGACGGACGCCGCATCATCATCGCCACCGATCGTTTGAGCGCGTTTGACATCATCCTGGCCTCGATCCCGTTCAAGGGCGAAGTGCTCACCCAGACGGCGCGCTACTGGTTCGAGGAAACCGCCGACATCTGTCCCAACCACGTGCTGGAATATCCCGACCCCAACGTCGTCGTCGGCACGCGGCTCGACATGCTGCCGGTCGAGATGGTCGTGCGTGGCTATCTGGCAGGCACGACCAGCACCTCTATCCTGACCAAGTATCGGAAAGGCGAAAGGAGCTTCTACGGCCACAGCTTTCCCGATGGGCTGCGCGACAATGAAAAGCTGCCGCAGGCGATCATCACGCCGACCAGCAAGGCCGCCCATGGCGGCCATGACGAGCCGCTGTCGGAGGCCGAGATTATTGACCAGGGGCTGCTCACGCAGGCGCAGTGGGATACGGTCTCGCGCTATGCGTTGCAGCTTTTCGCTCGCGGCCAGCAGCGCGCCGCCGAACGCGGCCTGATTCTCGCTGACACCAAATATGAATTCGGCACCGCGCCGGACGGCACCATCGTGCTGGCGGACGAAATCCATACGCCTGACAGCAGTCGCTATTGGATCGCTGCGAGTTATGACGAGGCGTTCGCAAGCGGCGGGCGCCCGCAGAGCTTCGACAAGGATTTCGTCCGCTCCTGGGTGTCAGCGCGGTGCGATCCCTACAAGGACCCGATCCCGCCAATTCCGGACGAGATCATCAACCAGGCCTCGGCGGTCTATATCCAGGCCTATGAAGCGATAACCGGCGCAAAATTCGTGCCCGACCTTTCCGGCGATACGGTGCTGGAGCGTATCCGTTCGAACATCGCGCGGTATTTCTAAAAGGCCCGGGCCGGCGGGATCCGATGCCCCGGATTCGCGGCTTTTGCGCGCGGCGATTTTCGCTTAACCTTCCGCCATGTCCGCTTATGCCCGCGCAAGGCATATCGTCTCAGGCAGCGCCGCCCTGGCGCTGGCGCTTTGGCTGACTCCTGCCGCGTCTCCCGCCGAGCCGGTCGATGTCGAGCTGGTGCTGGCGGTCGATGTCTCGCTTTCCATGTCACCGGCTGAGCTGGAGATCCAGCGTCATGGCTACGCGGCGGCGCTGATGCATGACAACGTGCTGAAGGCTATCGCCGACGGCGCCTATGGCAAGATCGCCGTCACCTATGTCGAATGGGCGGGCACGACCTGGCAGCGAGTCGTCGTGCCGTGGACCGTGATCGCCAACCGCGCCGACGCCGAGAGGTTCGTCGCGAAGCTCGAAGCCAACCCGCCGGACAGCGCCCGGCGCACCTCGATTTCCGGGGCGCTGAGCTTCGGCAGCGATCTGTTCGCAGAGAGCGGATTCCAGGGGACCAAGCGTGTCATCGATGTTTCCGGCGATGGGCCGAACAACCAGGGCGCGCCGGTCGATCTCACCCGCGACGAGGTGGTCAGGCAAGGCATCACCATCAACGGCCTGCCGCTGATGACGCGCGGCGGTTTCAGCGGCGCCTTCGACGTCGATAATCTGGACCGCTATTACAGCGACTGCGTCATCGGCGGACCGGGCGCCTTCATGATCCCGGTCAATGACTGGACGCAGTTTCCCGAAGCGATCCGCCGCAAGCTGGTGCTGGAGCTCGCCGGTTCGGCTTCACCGCAACGGGCGGCCGAAGGGGCCGCGCATCCGCCGGTCGTGCTCGCCGATAACAGGCCGGCCGCCGACTGCCAAGCCGGCGAAAAGATGTGGCGCAACCGCGGCTGGGGCATGCCGTGAGGGGAGGAGGAGCAGGCAACCGTTCAGGATGACGTTTCGTTGAAACGCCGCTTCATTGACAAGCCTTTTGGCGTCTGTGAGACAATTCGCGCTCACCACAAAAAGGGGAACCACAATGAACAGGACCACCATTTTCGCGGCAACGCTGACGGCGGCCGCCATGCTTGGCGCGCCCGCGATGGCTGCCACCTCGCTCACCATCGGCATCAGCGGCTGGACCGGCTTCGCGCCGCTGACTCTGGCCAAGCAGGCCGGGCTTTTCGAAAAGCACGGGCTCGACGTCACGCTCAAGAAAGTGCCGCAGGCGAGCCGGCCGCTGGCCATCGCCAGCGGCGACCTGCAATGCGCGGCGACCACGGTCGAAACCTGGATGGTGTGGAACGCCAGCGGCGTCACCACCAAGCAGATCTTCCAGCTCGACAAGTCCTATGGCGCCGACGGCATCGTCGTGCGCAACGACATCAAGTCCGTCGCCGACCTCAAGGGCAAGAATGTCGCCTCGTCCGCGCCTGGAACCTCGCCCTATTTCCTGCTCGCCTGGGTGCTCAACAAGAACGGCATGTCGACCAAGGACGTCACCGTCGTCAATCTGGAGCCGGATGCGGCGGCGCAGGCCTTCCTGGCCGGCCAGAACGATGCCGCCGTCACCTATGAGCCGTTCATTTCAGCGGTCCGCGACAAGGCCGACCAGGGCCATATCCTGGCGACCACGCTCGACTACCCGATGGTGCTGGACACCGTCGGTTGCACGCCGGACTTCCTCAAGGCCAATCCCGATGCCGCCAAGGCGCTCGCCGACAGCTATTTCGACGCGCTCGACCTGATCAAGAAGGATCCGCAGAAATCCTACGAGATCATGGGCGCCGACGTGAAGCAGTCGGCCAAGGAATTCGAGGATTCGGCCAAGTACCTGAAATGGGCCGACAAGGCGGAGAATAAGCAGTTCTTCACCAAGGAGTTCCAGGATTTTTCCAAGACCGCGGCCGATCTTTTGCTGCAGATGGGGCTGATCAAGGAAGTCCCGGATGTGACGACGCTTGCCGACACCAGCGCGGTGGCCAACTGATCGCGCATCACCCTATCGGCGGCGCAAGGCCGCCGCTCCCTTCTCGCTAAAGCGCGTCGCGATCCTTCAGATACGCTCCTCGCGCTTTAGCTCTTTCATTTTGCGCATGTCTTTACCCGAACCGGTTTCCACTTTCGGGAGCCATGCTTTAAGGACAGGGCCTGAATGCTGCGTCCCTTGCACCCCGTTGCGCCGGGCACGCGAAGCGCGCTCGGCATCGCCTTTTTCGTGCTGTTCGTGGCCTTCTGGGCGTGGATCACGCTCGGCGGCCATGTGAACCGGATCTTCCTTGCCGATCCTCTGTCGATGCTCAAGGACGGCTGGCGGCTGCTCGTCGAAGACCGGTTCTGGCTCGACATATTGATCACCATCTGGCGCGTCTTCGGCGGCTTCGTGCTGGCCTCGATCGTCGCGGTGCCGATCGGCATCGCGATGGGCGCCTGGAAGCCTGTCGAAGCCTTCCTCGAGCCGTTCGTGTCCTTTGCCCGCTACCTGCCGGCATCCGCCTTTATCCCGCTGCTCATCCTGTGGGCCGGCATCGGAGAATTCGAGAAGCTCCTGGTGATCTTCGTCGGCTCTGTGTTCCAGATCATCCTGATAGTCGCGGTCAAGGTCGGCAGTACGAGGCGAGACCTGGTCGAGGCCGCCTATACGCTGGGGGCGACCGACAACGGCATCGTCAAGCGCGTGATCATGCCGGCCAATGCGCCGGAGATCGCCGAAACGCTGCGCCTGGTGCTTGGCTGGGCCTGGACCTATGTGATCGTCGCCGAGCTGATCGGCTCGTCGTCGGGCATCGGCTACATGATCATCAACAGCCAGTCGCGGCTGGCGACGGGGCAGATCATCTTCGGCATCATTGTCATAGGGCTGATCGGGCTTCTGTCCGATTTCGCCTTCAAGGCGCTCAACCGCTGGCTCTTTCCATGGAGCCTGGCATGAGCAAGCTGCTGATCGAAGGCGTCTCGCGGACCTTTGCCGGGGTAGGGGGCGGGCAGCCGGTGCGGGCGCTGCAGCCGGTCGACCTCGCGGTCGCGGCGAATGACTTCATCACCATCCTTGGGCCATCCGGCTGCGGCAAGTCGACCTTGCTCAGGATCGTCGCCGGACTGGAGGCGCCGAGCACGGGCCGCGTGCTGCTCGACGGCAAGGCGGTCACAAGGCCGGGACCAGACCGCGGCATGGTGTTCCAATCCTACACGCTGTTTCCCTGGCTGACGGTCGCCGAAAACATCGGTTTCGGCCTGCACGAGCAAGGCCGGCCCGAGCGCGAGCGCAACGAGATCGTCGCCTCCTATATCGATCTCGTCGGCCTGAAAGGCTTCGAGAGCCACTGGCCGAAACAGCTTTCGGGCGGCATGCAGCAGCGCACGGCAATTGCGCGGGCGCTGGCCAACGATCCCGAAATCCTGCTGCTCGACGAGCCGTTCGGTGCGCTCGACAACCAGACGCGCGGGTTGATGCAGGAATTGCTGCTCGGCATCTGGGAGCGGCGCAAGAAGACGGTGCTGTTCGTCACCCATGACATCGAAGAGGCGATCTTCATGGCGTCGCGGGTGATCGTGATGAGCGCCCGGCCCGGCCGCATCAAGTCGGACGTGCCAGTCGACCTGCCGCATCCGCGCCACTACACGCTGAAGACCAGCCCGGAATTCTCGGCGCTCAAGGCGCAGCTCACCGAAGACATCCGTATCGAGGCGATGCGGACGGCGCAGGTGTAGTCAGTTCGACACATACTGGATCGGGTCGGGAAAAATGCTTGGCTCGTTCAAGAGACGTTTTAGCCGTGGAAGATCACGGACGGGAGCTTCCAGAGTCGCCATGAACGCAGCCCATTTCTCCGCGTCGAGACCGAAGCTGCGCCGGTCGGCCAGATTGTCGAATTGAGTCGCTCTCGTGGTCATGTGACACCTGATCAAGCCGCCAGCAATTGCTTGCGGTCGACGCGCTCCTGCTGCGGCGAGCGGGCATAGAGTTCGCGGTAGCATTTGGAGAAATGCGAGGCGGAAACGAAGCCGCATGCGACTGCCACTTCGACCACCGGCAGCGACGACTGGATGAGCAGATGCCTGGCGCGGTCGAGCCGGATCTCCAGATAGTAGCGGGCGGGCGACCGGCCCATCTCGGTGCGGAACAGGCGCTCGATCTGCCGGCGCGACAGATCGACATGGTCGGCGATCTCGATCAGCGACAGCGGTTCGGAGAGGTTCGCCTCCATCAACTCGATGATGGTGAGCACCTTGGAATTTTGAACGCCGAGGCGGGCACGCAGCGGCAGGCGCTGGCGATCGGTCGGACTGCGCACGCGGTCGGTCAGCACCTGCTCGCAGACGCGGTTGACCAGGCTCTCGTCGAAATCATCGCCGATCAGCTTCAGCATCATGTCGAGCGCGGCGGTGCCGCCGGCGCAGGTGTAGACATTCTGGTCGATTTCGAAGAGGTCGGCGAAGACATTGGCTTTCGGGAAGGCCTCGGAGAAGCCCGGCAGGTTTTCCCAATGAATTGCGCAGCGCTTGTTGGACAGCAGGCCCGCGGCGGCCAGGATATGCGCGCCGGTGCACAGGCCGCCGACGGCGACGCCGCGATTATACTCTTCGCGCAGCCAGGCGAACGCCGATTTGTTGTGGTAGCGCTCGACATTGATGCCGCTGCAGACGATCGCCATGTTCGGCCGGTCCGGCCCGGCCATCTTCCTGCGCTCCTCCTCCAGCGAGGTGTTGACGGCACATTCGACGCCGTTCGAGGCGCGAACCGGTTTGCCGTCGATGCTCGCCAGGCGCCAGCTATAGGCCTCATAGCCGAGCATCCGGTTGGCCGAGCGAAGCGGATCGAGCGCCGTCGCGAAGGCGATCATGGTGAAGTCGGGAACGAGGAAGAATACAAACGATCTCTTGATCGGGTGCTTTACGGCATTCACGGTGAAACCTCACGCAGCCATGACGCGAACAGGATGTCGCGAACAGCATAGCGACAACAGGAAAAACCATTCCTGTCAATCGGGTAGGCGGCTAAGTGAAGATTAAATTTGCGACACGAGTCGCAAATGGGCAATAGGTGCAACCGCAGGGCGTCGCTGCACCGACGACAAGTGGCAATACCGAAATGAAAACGCCGCCACGGCAAGCCGGGCGGCGTTTGAATTCAGCTAATCGGTACTGGATTGTCTCAGGCAACGAAGCCGAGACGAGCAGCGGCCACGGCGCCGGTCTGGCCGGGCATGGTCTTGGCGAGACGCTGACGCTCCAGAGCGGTCGTCAGGTTCACTTCGCGGCGGGCAAACAGGCGGGCAAAGAGCTTCATCATCATCTCCATTTGGTTGCTCAGACGGGTCGCCTTCGCTTGATGGAGTGGGGCAGCTCGTTTTTGCTGGCGCCGATATAGGCTCGCTTCGGCAAAAACTAAATCGCAAAAACGAAGCGCTTGATATGAAAAGCGACACGATTTGCGACATTTTTGGGCAACGTGCTCACAATTTCCTATTATTTACAGTGCTTTACCTGGCCTGTTAACCCGTTATGCGAGTGGTTCATATGCGTCATGCAGCGGCGGCATGGCTGTAAAAGTCGTTTGATGCAAACAAAAAGGCCTAAAACAAACAAAAAGGCCTGCCGAGCTGACGCGGCAGGCCTTCAGATCTCCATACACACGTGATTACTTCGCTCCGGCCCAGCTTCCGACACCGTGGCGCAAGCCGGTCTTTACGTCGGCTGCTTCCGGCCAGCCGATATCCTTCTGCAGTTCGATCGGCAGCGCATGGATGGCGCGTTCGGTCTGATAGCGGGCGCGGGCCGCGCTGAATTCGGTCGCAAGCCGACCGATGGACGACAGGATAGACATTTCTTTCTCCTCTATGCGGGCAGGGAGGCGCCCGTCACTGCGTTAAGTCAGGTCTGTTTCAGCTTCATTTCATGTCGATTGCAGGACTGTGTCAGGGTCGTCTCATGGCTGCTTTTGGCAGCATCCTGCATCGATTGAGTTGACTATGCGCCCGGACTGATGTTCAATCAAACGAAATGGAATGATGGATTGCATCAGAAAAATTGAAGGTCGGCTCCCATGAACGCCCCGCTCAATCACCCTTTGCCGCTGCTTGACCTCGATGTGCTGCGCACCTTCGTGGCGATCGCCGAGACTGGCTCCTTCACCACCGCCGCCAACGCGGTGTTCCGCACCCCGTCGGCCGTCTCCATGCAGATCAAGAAGCTGGAAGATATTCTCGGCCGTTCCGTCTTCGCGCGCGATGCGCGTTCGGTGACGCTGACGACGGATGGCGAGATGCTGCTCGGCTATGCCCGCCGGCTTTTGTCGATCAACCGCGAGGTGGTGTCGAAGTTCATCATCCCCGACATTGTCGGCGTGGTGCGGCTTGGGTCCCCGGACGACTATGGCGAGCGCGTGCTGCCGCATGTGCTGAAGCGCTTTGCGCAGTCGCATCCCTCGATCGCCGTCGACGTCACCATCGACCAGAGCATCAATCTGCGCCGGCGCATGGACGACCGCGCGCTCGACATCACGCTGCTCACAAATTCCTACAAGACCAGTGCCGTCGGCGCGGAGGTTCTGCTGACCGAGCCCATCGTCTGGGCGGGCGCCAAGGGCGGCTGCGCGCATCTGCGCGAACCTTTGCCGGTGTCGCTGTGGGAGGAGGGCTGCGCCTGGCGGGCCGGCGCGCTCGAAGCGCTCGGACGCGAGGGCCGCAACTATCGCATCGCTTATATGAGCGCCCACACGGCCGGCCAGCGCGCCGCAATCATGGCCGACCTTGCGGTGGCGCCGCTGCCGAAATCCTTCCTCGGCGACGAGATGGTCTCGCTGGGCGCCAAGGACGGCATGCCCGAGATCGGCACCTACAATCTCGCCATGGTGGTGGCGCCCGACGCCAGCGCGCCGGTGAAGGCCGTGGCCGACCATATCCGGGCGACGTTCGAACTGTTCCGCGAAACCGGCAAGTTCTGACGAACGTGATGGACCGATTTTCGGTGCTCAGCGACCTCGTTGCGTTCGCAAAGCCGATTGAGCGGCTGACCGACATGATTGACGAGCTTGGCTGGTCGGATACGCCGATCGTTGTCCTTAGCGCCGATCACATAGCGAGGACGCTCCGTCGCTTTCTCACGGGGGAGCTAGCCGCGTCCGACGTGGAGGAATGGGCAAATCTGATCGAACTCAGGGACGATATCGGCTACCACCCCGATCGAAGCGATGAAATCGCCGATGCGATCTTCGTACTCGCAAATCCGGTCATCAACGGAACTCTTGATAGGCCCTTGGCCGACGAGTCGACCGTCTCCCTTTCGGCTTGACCGCGGGCTTCATCCCTCAGGAACGATACGATGCTGTCGCGCGCGCGGCGCGCTTCCGGCATCTCGATCAGCGGCCAGACGTGGAACATGCCCTCCTCGTAGACCACGTCCACCTCCACGCCGGCAGCCCGCGCCCGTTCGGCGAAGATGAGATTGTCTGGTGTCAGCATGTCGCGTGAGCCGGTCAGCAGCAGCGTTTTCGGCAGCAGGGACAAGTCGCCGTAAAGCGGGCTGATGTGCCAGTCTTTGCGGTCGAAACCGGCGCTGTAGAGCCGCACCGCTTCCAGCCCACCCGGAATGCCCAGCCAAGGATCCTGGCGCTCGGCCTCGAAGACTTCAGGATTTGCAAGCGAAACGTCGAGGCCGGGCGAGATCAGCACATGGCGCGACGGCGAGGGCAGGCCCTCCTTGGCCGCCATCATGGTCAGCACGACGGCCATGTTGCCGCCGGCGGAATCGCCCATGAAGACGATGTCCTCCGAGTCGGTCCTTTCGAGCATGTGCCGGTAGACGTCGCCGACCATGCCGAACATGTCGTGGAAATCGTGCTCGGGCGCGATCGGGTAGATCGGCACGGTGATTCCGAAACCGAGACGCTCGGCCATCTCGGCGATCAGCCCCCAGTGGTAGGAGGTGATCTGAAAAACATAGGCGCCGCCATGCAGGTAAAGTATGCGCCGGCGTTCGCCCGCCTTCGGCGCGATCTCATAGACGGGAAAGCCGTCGATCTCGGTCTCGGTTATGTCCAGCCGCGCCTTGAGCAAGGCCGGCGGATGATGGTCCTCGGTCTTGCGGGCATAGGCGATCCAGCGCTGCAGGTTCTCGGGGCTGGAAAACGCCTTCTTGCGGCTGTGCCGCAGTACGAACGAAACGAGGTGGCTTTTCAAACTGGGCATGCGGATACACGGATCTCGGCAGAGCCGACTAAGAGAATTCCCCCCGCTTTTCGAAGATCGTACCGCAGTTAAAAATGTCAAGGATTCACGCTGGCACATCGGCGTGATCCGGTGGTGCCGGTTTCCCTGTCTACGCAATTACGGAGGGCTATGGCGAAGTCGACGAGCCAGTCGCTGCGCGCTTTCCCTGGAATTGCTTAGCGCCGCTTCGGCAGCAGCGCGGCGCGCAGCTTGTTGTCGCCCGCCGCCGGAGCCGCATCGCGGCCCCGGCGCTTGCCGAGCAGCTTGCATTTGTCGGCGAAGGTCATCAGCGCGGCGTGCCCAGGAGCAGCTTGTGCAGTGCTGCCTGAGGATCGCTCGGCGGCGAGGCCGGCCAGCCGATATCCTTCTGGACATGCGCCGGCAGATCGTTGAGCGCGCGGATCGCCTTGTTCCTGGCATGAGCCTGCCTGATGGTGACACCGAAGCGGCTGAGATTTCCGAACATTGACATTTTCTTCTCCCTTGAAGACCAGCGGCGGCCGCGAATGATCCCCGGCCGCCATGCGATGGCCGCTAAATGCGTCACGCCTGTATCGGGTCGATTTCGCGAGAACAGCGCTTCGGTTTCCGGATCGCGCGGATTCGGAAACATTTGCATGCAAATGAAGTTGAAGTGTTGGAGGCGGAAAGAAGCCTACGCGCGGCCCCGCCGTGCCGCGCGCTCCTCGCGTGAGCGCCGGCGCGGGGTGGCGTCGCCTGCGGCGCCGTCCTCGCTCATTGCCTTGCGCGGCGGCAGCTTCACCGCGGCGGCCAGCTTGGGGAAGGGGTCGACCTTGTTCGGCAGCGCCATGGCGTAGACGAAGTGCTCCTGGAATTTCGGTTCCAGCGCCGTCTCGATCTTCTCGATCCTGCTCACCGTCTCTTCGATCTCGCGACGGTAGCCACGGTTCAAGAGCGCCATGCGCGCGCCGGCGCCGGCGGCGTTGCCGACGGCCGAGACCTTGTCGAGGTCGCAGTCCGGGATCAGGCCAAGGACCATGGCGTATTTCGGATCGATGAAGGAGCCGAAGGCGCCGGCGAGATGGATGCGGTCGACATGATCGGTGTGCTGCTTTTCCATCAACAGCTTGGTGCCGGCATAGAGCGCCGCCTTGGCAAGCTGGATGGCGCGGACGTCGTTCTGGGTGATGGTGATCTTCGGCTCGCCTTCCTTCAGCACATAGGAGAAGGTGCGGCCGTTGGCCACGATGCGCGGCGAGCGCGCCGAAAGCGACCCGTCGACGACGCCGTCCTCCGAAATGATGCCGGACAGATACATCTCGGCGATCACCTCGATGATGCCGGAGCCGCAAATGCCGGTGACGCCGGTCGCCTGCACGCTTTCGGCGAAGCCCGGCTGATCCGACCACAGTTCCGAGCCGATGACGCGGTAGCGCGGCTCCAATGTGACGGGATCGATGCGCACGCGCTCGATGGCGCCGGGCGCGGCGCGCTGCCCGCCGGAGATTTCCGCGCCCTCGAAGGCCGGGCCGGTGGGAGAGGAGGCCGCGACCACGCGCGTACGGTTGCCCAGCACGATCTCGGCGTTGGTGCCGACGTCGACGATCAGCATCATCTCGTCCTGGCGATGCGGGCCTTCCGACAGCGTGACGGCGGCGGCATCGGCGCCGACATGGCCGGCGATGCAAGGCAGCATGTAGAGGCGGGCGCCCTGGTTGAGCTTCAAGCCAATGTCGGAGGCCTTGATGCGCACCGCGCCGGAGACGGCGAGCGCGAAGGGCGCACCGCCGAGTTCGGTCGGATCGATGCCGAGGAAGAGGTGATGCATGATCGGATTGCCGACGAAGACGGAATCCAGAATGTCCGCGCGCTGGACGTTGCCTTCGGCGCAGACCTTGTCGACCAGGCTGGAAATGGCCTCGCGCACGGCAACCGTCATGCCCTCGCGGCCGTCCGGATTCATCATCACATAGGAGACGCGGCTCATCAGATCCTCGCCGAAGCGGATCTGCGGATTGGAGGTGCCGGAGGACGCAGCGACGCGGCCCGACAGCAGCGACACCAGATGCATGGCAATGGTGGTCGAGCCGATGTCGCAGGCAAGGCCGTAGGCCTCGTTCTTCAGGCCCGGCCACAGCGCGATGACGCGTGCGATGTCGCTGTCGGCATCCTTGTGGATGGCGGCCGTCGCGGTCCAGTTGCCCTTGCGCAGGATGCCTTGCACCTGCGGCAGCAGATAGAAATCGAATTCCAGGTTTTTAAGCCCCAGTCTTTCATCAGGGCGATCTTGAGCCGGTCGAGGTCGCCGAGCGGCTTGTGCATGTCGGGCTCTTCGATCTCGACATAGCACATGCGGATCGCCGTATCGCGGGCGATCACCCTGGTGTCGGCGTCCTTGCGGATGGTCTGGGCGTTGATGACCGTGTCCTGCGGTACATCGATGACGAGGTCGCCGAGAATCTGCGCCGAGCAGGAGAGGCGGCGCCGCTCGGGCAGGCCGCGCACGCGCTCGTAGCGCTCTTCCTTGGCGCCCTTGGGCGAGATGTGGTCGTTGGACGAGATGATCTTGTGCTTGGCGAAATTGCCTTCCTGCACTTCGATCTGGCAGCGCCCGCAGGTGGCGCGGCCGCCGCACACGCTTTCGACATAGACGCCGAGCTGACGCGCCGCATCGAGCACCGGCGTGCCGACCGGGAACCGGCCGCGCTTGCCCGACGGCATGAACAGGACGAGCGGATCGGTGATGTTGGGGGAGGATTCATGCTGGCACGCGTCTCGATGGCAATTGCCGATGCCGTATAACGGATCGTTCTACTATTGGGCGGAGAGTCCGTTGGTCCAGGGGCCAACCATGTCGGATCTGCTGCTCTCCGCCATCTTCACCGCGTTCACCATGGTGCGCGTGATCAAAGGCTCGTGGCTGCGCAATCCCCAGTACCTCGCCACAGGGATTGTCGGCGCGGCCGTCGGAACCCTGGTGCTGCACGCCTACTGGCCCGCCTATGACGATGATTTCATCGTCGGCGGCGTCACGGGCATCTTCGGGTCGTGGGCGGGCATGGCGTTGTTCGACGCCATAGTGGGTATGGCCTGAACGCAAAGCAGAGCTGTCCGAACGCATCCGCGATGCGATCGGACCAGCGTTGTTTGCGGTGCGGCCCACGATTGCGCGCTTATCCCCTGGCCATGCGGGCTTCGCGGCCGCCGCGGCGGCGGCCGCCGGCGGCAGCGCCTTCACCGGGGGCGGTGACCGCGACCGGAGCGGCAACGGCGTGGCCGCCTTCGGCCGGCTTGTAGTCCTTGTAGGTGCGGATCCAGTTGGTGCAGTTCTCGTCGGTGCCGTTGAGCACATTGGCGCCGCGCACGGCTTCCATTTCCTGCGGACGGACCGGGTTCATGATCGCCGAGGTCATGCCGGCCCCGATCACCATCGGGATGAAGGCGGCGTTGATGCCGTGGCGGTGCGGCAGGCCGAAGGAGATGTTGGAGAGGCCGCAGGTGGTGTTGACCTTGAGCTCTTCGCGGAGCCGCCGGAGCAGCGCGAACACCTGGCGTCCGGCATCGCCCAGCGCCCCGATCGGCATCACCAGCGGGTCGACGACGACGTCATGCGAAGGAATGCCGTGGTCGGCGCAGCGCTCGACGATCTTCTTGGCGACGGCGAAGCGGACATCCGGGTCCATCGAGATGCCGGTCTCGTCATTGGAGATGGCGACGACCGGGACGTTGTATTTCTTGACCAGCGGCAGGATGGCCTCGAGCTTTTCTTCCTCGCCGGTGACGGAGTTGACCAGCGGGCGGCCCTTGGCGACCTTCAGCGCGGCCTCGATCGCTGCGGTGACCGAGGAGTCGATCGACAGCGGCAGATCGACCAGGCCCTGCACGATCTCGAGCGTCTGCACCAGAAGCGCCGGCTCGGTGGCGTTGGGGTCGACGGCGGTGACGCCGGCATTGACGTCGAGCATTGTGGCGCCGCAGGCGGCCTGCTCCAGCGCGTCCTTGATGACGGTCTCGAAGTTGCCGGCCACCATCTCGGCGGCGAGCTTCTTGCGGCCGGTCGGGTTGATGCGTTCGCCGATCACGCAGAAGGGCTGATCGAAGCCGATGACGATTTCTCGGGTCGCCGAGGCGACGATGGTGCGGGTCATGCGATCTCTCCGTCGGGATATAAAGAGTTCTTTATATCGTTATCTGATTTGGTTCAAGTGAATGCGTGCCGGCCGCGCTCTAGACTCTAAGTTGACGTATGTCGTTGCCCCAAAACCGGTTCCCACTTTTGGGCGACATACATCAGTGCGCGGTCTTCACCATGTCGACCTGGGTTTCGGTAATCTCGTCGTGCAGTATGTGGTCGAGCCGCTCGGCGACCAGCTGGTCATCGCGGCGGATCTCGCGCTTCCAGGGCTGGCGGCCTTTCAGCACGCCGGATTCATCGACGATCTCGGCGACATATTCCTCCTGGCGGTAGGCCATCACATGGATGCCGGCGACGCCCGGGATTTCCTTCACCTCGTTGATGATGTCGATGCAGAGCTGCTTGCCTTCTTTCTTCTGATCCTGCGCGCCTTCCAGCCGCTTGATCACCGCGTCAGGGATATGGATGCCAGGCACGTTGGAGCGGATCCATTTCGCCGTCTTGGCGGAAGCGAGCGGCCCGACGCCGCAGAGCAGGAAGAGCTTTTCGGTGTGGCCGAGATCGCGCGCCTTCTGCATGAAGGCTTTGAACATCGGCACGTCGAAACAGTACTGCGTCTGCGCGAATTGCGCCCCGGCGGCGATCTTCTTGCCGAGATGGATCGGGCGGAAGTCGTAAGGCGGCGCGAAGGGATTGACCGCGCAGCCGAGGAAGACTTGCGGCGGCGTCGTCAGCTTGCGGCCGGACAGGAACTTGCCGTTGTCGCGCATGATGCGGATGGTTTCGAGCAGCGACATGGAATCGAGGTCGAAGACAGGCTTGGCGCCGGGCTGGTCGCCGGCCTGCACACCGTCGCCGGTGAGGCACAGCATATTGGCGACGCCCATGGCGGCGCCGCCCAGCACGTCGCCCTGAATGGCGATGCGGTTCTTGTCGCGGCAGGCGATCTGCATGATCGGCGCATAGCCCATGCGGGTAAGCAGCGCGCAGATGCCGACCGAGGACATGTGGCAGTTGGCGCCCGAGGCATCGACCGCGTTGATGGCGTCGACCCAGCCGTCGAAGATCTTGGCGCGGTTGTAGACATCTTCGGGATCGGCGCTGTCGGGCGGGTTGAGTTCGGTCGTCACCGCGAACTCGCCGCGGCGCAGCACGCGCTCCAGCCGGCCGCGCGAGGTGTGGCCGGGCAGGGGATCGAGCGGCAGGTGGATGCCGGCCGGATTCTCGTCGCGCTGGCGGGCGTTCATGCCGAAGCTCCGGGATTCTGGGCCGTTTCACGCGCGGCGGCGGCTTGCGCGGTCACCCGCAGCCAGGCCGAGGTCTCGCGCAGCGACTGATCGACCGGCTTCTGCACGGTCAGGATCTTGTCGCCATGCACCATGTTGCGCGAGCCTTCCCAGGCCTTGACCCAGACGCAAGGCATGTCCGGCTCGACCTCGCAGTTGCCGTTGGCGCGCACGCCGCCGCACGGGCCGTTGCGCAGCTGCTTGGGGCAGTTCATCGGGCACGACATGCCGGTCGACGACAGCACGCACTGGCCGCACATGCGGCAGTCGAACATGAAGCCCTTGACGCGCTTCTCGACGAACTTCACCGGAGCCTCGACGCGCCCATAGCCGATGCCCTTCCACAGAGGATGCAACAACAGGAAAGCGTCGGCGAACCGGCTGTAGAACCATTCGAGCAGGCGCGAATGCCTGATCGACCACAGCCGCACGGCGAAGGTGCGCTGGACGCGCCGCTGCGGCGACACGTCGGCAGGCTTGTAGTCGGATTTCGGCGCTGCCTTCTTGACCAATGTGGCCTGGGTAACCGCCGGCTGCTTCTCAGACATTTTCTTTTCCGCCAGCCTTGACCAGAGCGACCAGCCGCTCGCGGTCATATTTCGCGTCGAGTTCCTGATAG
This sequence comes from Mesorhizobium sp. M2A.F.Ca.ET.046.03.2.1, assembly GCF_003952425.1. Lineage (NCBI taxonomy): Bacteria > Pseudomonadati > Pseudomonadota > Alphaproteobacteria > Hyphomicrobiales > Phyllobacteriaceae > Mesorhizobium > Mesorhizobium sp. M2A.F.Ca.ET.046.03.2.1. The sequence continues at coordinate 5,800,629 of NZ_CP034449.1, forward strand.
GCCTTCTCGACCTCGGCCTCGATGTCGTCGCCGACCGGGACGGGATCGGCCTTGCGCCATTCCGCCAGATAGTCGTCTGTGCCGCCGGCGCCGGTGCGCATCGCGCACATGTCGATCGCCTCGGTGAAGCGCAGCGGCAGTTCGCGCTTGGCGTTCTGCCGGCCCTTTTTGACGATGACCTGGGCGGGAATGTCGCGCCAATAGACGACGATCAGATCGGCCATGAATTCTCAACTCCTCGATATGTCGGAGCATTGCCGCAAGCGCTGTTGGGCCGCTTGTTATGGGACGACGCGCGCCCCTTCAAAAGCGACGCTGGCGATGGCGCAAAGCGAATGCTGGAATCCGTTGCCGGCCAATCACCAGACGCGCTTGGTCAGGCCGATCCAGAGATAGAACCAGATCGTCGGGTGATACCATTGCTTGGACGGCAGGCCAGGATCGATCGTTTCCAGCCTGCCGGCCAGCACATTGCCGACCGCTTCGACGCAGATATCGCGCGAAAACGCTGCCTGACGCAGCGGGTAGCTCGCGATGGTGTCGCCCGTCTTGGGTTTGCCGCGCGCCTGCTTCAGCACGCCGCCTGTGTCGACCCCGGCATCGACCAGATGCACGGTGGTGCCGAAGTTCTGCGCGTCGCCGGACGCCAGCGCCCAGTAGCCGCCATTCATGCCGCGATATTTTGGCGCGATGCCGGCGTGATAGTTGAGCACCGGGCAAGGCATCCTGGCCAACGTATCCTTCGACAGCAGTCTGCAGCCGGCGAGCAGGATGACGCCCGGTCCGATGCTGGCGATTTCCTTCAGGCATTCCGGCCCGTTGGCTGAGGGCACATGGATGATCGCCTGGCCTTGCCGCGGTTCGGCGTCGAGCTTTTCCTCGGCGATCAGCCGCTCGGCGTGGCCGGCAAGGAAGCGCTTGCCGAGCCTGGTAAGCACCATCGTGCCGAGCTGCCCGATGGCCGAGATCCAACCCTGCCGCCGGGCGCGGCCCATGAGCAGCCGCTTTTTGGATTCAGGGTTCTCGAGGATGACGCTGACAGGACCGACGCGATCGGCAATCGCATTGACGATTGCCCAGATATGCGGGCCACCTTCCGTGACGACCACGATCGGTCGCGTACTCGATTCCGACGCCGCCATGGCAAGCACCCGCTCTCAAAACCGGGCGCATGCTATGCGGGGCGGGTTAATCCTTGGTGAGCCGAAGGTCTTCGGTCAGGCGCCAAAGCCCGGCTCAGCGCTTGAATTCCATGATGTCGAGCTTGGATTCGTAATAGGGCGCGGGGAATTCGATGCGCCATTCGGTGGCGCTGTTGCGGAAGGCGTAGCCGACTTGGTCGCTTTCGGGGCCGCTGCCATAGGGCTTGGCCTTGTCGTTGTTCACCGAGAACGAGCCGAGATAGATCGAGCGCTTCGCGCCATCGTCGAAGAAGCGGCCGGTGGTGCGTTGCGAGCCGCTGATCTTGGCAAGCCGCCAGCCGGAGCCGTCGTCGGTCACCTTGCACTTGAACCAGCCATAGATGATCAGCGGGCTCAAGCCTCCGGCCTTGATGGTGCGGCATTTCCAGTCGCCGGTGAGATCCGTGTCGGAGAAGGCGACGAGCGGCTTGGCGAGCAAGTCATCCAATTGCTTGACCTCCGCCGGATCGCCGGCCTTTGCCTCATCCAGAGCCGCCTTGCGCGTCTCACCATACTTATCCAGCCGCGCCTTGTCTGCGGCGGTGATCAGCTTCTGCACCTCGCCGTCGGCATGGGCGGGCAAGGTGAGGGCTATGAGGCCGAGAGCGGCAAAAAGCAGGCGAGGGGTCATCAAATCGTTTCCTCAAATCGATGGCTGGAACAGTTCTTTTCGTCACTGGCGTACAACTTACCGGTTCGCGATCGTCTGTCATCCGTGCTTAACAGCGTGGGCTCGGAAAAATGGTGTTCGATCGATGCGGATCTTGCTCACGGGGTCGTCAGGCTGGCTGGGCAGCGCGCTTCAGCCACGACTGGAAGTGCTCGGCCATGAGGTGGTCGGCCTCGATCCGGTTACCTCGGCGCGCACGCAGGTCGTCGGCTCGGTCGCAGACCGCGAGCTGGTCTTCGAAACTGTCCGCGACAATCGCATCGAGGCCATCATTCACAGCGGCGCGCTGCACAAGCCAAACATCGAGCACTTTGAGAACAGCGCCTTCGTCGCGACGAATGTGCAAGGCACGCTCAACCTGCTCGACGCGGCGGTTGCCTGCGGCGTCGAGCGTTTCGTCTTCACCTCGACGACGTCGCTGATGATCTCGCAGGCGATCCGCGCCGGCTTCCAGCGCGGCGCGCGCAAGGCCGCCTGGCTGACGGAGGAGATGTCGCCGGAGCCGCGCAACATCTATGGCGTGACGAAGCTTTCCGCTGAGCATCTCTGCCGTCTTTACCATATCGAGCACGGGCTGCCGGTGGTGGTGCTGCGCACCGCGCGCTTCTTTCCCGAAGCGGACGACATGGCGCACGCCATCGAACAGTCCGACGCCAACACCAAGGCCAACGAATTGCTGTTTCGCCGGCTGACGGTGGAGGATGCCGCGGAGGCTCATGTCGCGGCGCTGGAGACAGCTCCGCTGCTCGGGTTCGACACGTTTATCATCTCGGCGCCGACTCCGTTCCGGCCGCTGGACTGCGCCGAGCTCATCGCCGACGCGCCATCGGTTGTCGCGCGCTATTTCCCGGATTATCCCGGGCTCTATGCGAGGAAGGGCTGGACGATGTTTTCGTCGATCGACCGCGTCTACGATCCCTCGCGGGCGGGGGAGCGACTCGGCTTCGTCTGCAAGACAAGTTTCGCCGATGTATTGGCGGCGCTCGAAGCGGAGGCGTGAAGCCGTCAGGCGCCGGTTGCCACCCGCGCCAGTTCGCTCGTCAGATCACCATAGCCAGTCCGGCGGCGCTCGTACGCGAGGCCGAGCATAACCGCAGCCTTCTCGGCGACCTTGTCGAGTTCCGGATCGTCGGTCTGGGCAAGATAGATCAGCTTCCCGTAATTGCCGAAATAGTCCTTGATCAGCTCGGGATGCCGGTCGAGGCCGAGCGGCTTGATGAAGAAGGCCTCGAACTGGCGGCAGAGGAAGTCGGTCATGTAGAACGACATCATGTCGCCGTCGGCGACCTTCGCATAGGCCTCCATGCCCTGGTAGAAGGCAAAGCAGTGCGGCCCGGCCATGCGCTCGACGCCGTGCTTCTCGATGACGCGGTCGAGCAGGCCGCCCGTGCCGCAGTCGGCATAGCCGACGAAGATGTGATCGTAGCCTTCCGCCTTGGCCTTCTCGATCGCCTTGTCCATCGCCGGCGCGATGCGGTCCGGATAGAAATGGAACTCAGCCGGCAGGCAGGTCAGCTCGAGATGGTCGAGCTTTAGCTGTTGCTTGACGGCCAAAACTTCGCGCGCAATCATCCCGCAGGCGATGACGAGCAGCCTGTCTGTTTGATTCGGTTCCGTTTTTTGCGTCTTGACCAAGTCGGGCCGGCTTTCGCTGCGGGGCTTAATATCTGTCGAGGGAGACACTGTTCATGAAACTGCTACGCGTCGCGCCGATCGCCATCCTGGCCTGCGCGCTTGCGCTCACCGCTTGCGCCAACACCATCCGGGGCGTCGGCAAGGACGTCAAATCGACGGCGAGGGCGGTCAAGGACACTGTCAACTGATCGCAGCCTTTTCCATCATCTGGTAACAAAAAAGCCGCGCTGCAAGGCGCGGCTTTTTTTAGGTCCATCCTGATGCCTCGTGTCAGGCGGAAGCGCGAACGTTGTGCTTGCGCTTCATGAAATCCTTTGCGGTCTCGACGGCCACCGCGGCGTCGCGGCAATAGGCGTCGGCGCCGACGGCCTTGCCGAACTCCTCGTTGAGCGGCGCGCCGCCGACCAGGACGACATAATCGTCACGGATGCCCTTTTCCTTCATCGTGTCGATAACGACCTTCATGTAGGGCATGGTGGTGGTGAGCAGCGCCGACATGCCGATGATGTCGGGCTGGTGCTGCTCGATGGCGTCGAGATATTTCTCGACCGCGTTGTTGATGCCGAGGTCGATGACGTCGAAGCCGGCGCCCTCCATCATCATGCCGACGAGGTTCTTGCCGATGTCGTGGATGTCGCCCTTGACGGTGCCGATCACCATCTTGCCCTGCTTCGGCGCGCCGGTGGCGGCGAGCAGCGGACGCAGGATAGCCATGCCGGCCTTCATGGCATTGGCGGAAAGCAGCACTTCCGGCACGAACAGAATGCCATCGCGAAAATCTTCGCCGACGATGCGCATGCCTTCGACCAGCGCCTCGGTCAGCACCTTGTAAGGCGCCCAATTGCGCTCGAGAAGGATATGCGTGCCTTCCTCGATTTCTTCCTTCAGACCGTCATAGAGGTCGTCGTGCATCTGCTGCACAAGCTCCTCGTCGGAAAGCTCGGAAAGGATGATCTCGTCGTCGGCCATTTTTCCTCGGGCTCCTTGCTGCTCGGAATGACTGCGGCAGCCTAAAAAACGATGCGCCAATACCTAACCCGCGAGGGCAAGCTAGCCATAGCTGATTTGCGACTTCCCGCAAAAGGAAAGCGACTGAAAAATTGACGCTTTTCTTGTCGATTTTGCGACAGGTGTTGGCGCTGGCTGGCCGTTTCCAATAGGGTGCATGGCTACGATCCAGGCAAGAAGCGGCAGCGACGGGCCGCCCAGCCAATTCAGGCCAAGTTACAGGAAGAACGATCATGAGCGATAACGCGGCAGTCGAGCAGGAAGCGCCGGGTGGACGACGCGGTCGCGGCGCCAGCGGCGGCGCGGCGGCACGCCGGGCAGCCCGTTCAGGCGGCGGTCCGGGCACCCAGCTCACGTACATCAAGCGCAAGATCAACGTCTACGAGGTCCTCAACGAGGAAGGCCTGGCGCTGATCGAGAAGAATACCGACACGGTGCTGGAAGAGATCGGCATCATCTTTCGCGATGACGCCGAGGCGCTGGCGCTGTGGAAGGAGGCGGGCGCCGACGTCAAGGGCGAGCGCGTGCATTTCCCCAAGGGGCTCTGCCGCTCGCTCTTGAAGACCGCGCCTTCGATCTACACCCAGCATGCGCGCAATCCGGACCGCTCGGTGCAGATCGGCGGCAACGCGACCGTGTTCGCGCCGGTCTACGGCCCGCCCTTCGTGCGCGACCTCGACGGCAACCGCCGCTACGCGACGATCGAGGATTTCCAGAATTTCGTGAAGCTCGCCTATATGGCGCCGTCGATCCACCATTCAGGCGGCACAGTGTGCGAGCCGGTCGACGTGCCGGTCAACAAGCGCCACCTCGACATGATCTACGCGCATATCCGTTACTCGGACAAGCCGTTCATGGGCTCTGTGACCGCGCCGGAGCGGGCCGAGGATACGGTGGCGATGGCCAAGCTCGTCTTCGGCGACGACTTCGTCGAGAACAACACGGTGCTGACCAGCCTGATCAACGCCAACTCGCCGATGGTGTTCGACGAAACGATGCTCGGCGCCCTGAAGGTCTATTCGCGCCACAACCAGGCCTGCATCGTCACGCCCTTCATCCTGGCCGGCGCGATGAGCCCGGTGACGGTCGCCGGCACACTGACGCAGGTGCTGGCCGAAGTGCTCGCTGGCGCCTCGTTCACGCAGTTGATCCGGCCGGGCGCGCCGGTGCTGTTCGGCACCTTCGCCTCGTCGATCTCGATGCAGTCAGGCGCGCCGACCTTCGGCACGCCGGAGCCGTCGCTGGTCTCCTATGGCGCCGCCCAGCTGGCGCGCCGGCTCGGCCTGCCGTTCCGCACCGGCGGTTCGCTCTGCGCCTCGAAGATCCCGGATGCGCAGGCGGCCTATGAGAGCGCCAACACGCTCAACTCGACGATCCTCGCCGGCACCAATTTCGTGCTGCATTCGGCGGGCTGGCTCGAGGGCGGCCTCGCCTCCTGCTACGAGAAATTCATGATGGACATCGACCAGCTCGGCATGCAGCAGAAGTTCTGCGAGGGCGTCGACCTGTCGGAAAACGGCCAGGCGATGGACGCCATCCGCCAGGTCGGGCCGGGCAGCCATTATCTCGGCTGCGACCATACCCAGGCGAATTTCCAGACGGCCTTCTACCGCTCCAACATCGCCGACAACAATTCCTACGAGCAGTGGCTGGCCGAGGGCGAGAAGACCGCGCCGCAGCGCGCCAACGAGCTCGCACGCCGCTGGCTTGAAAGCTACGAAGCGCCGCATCTCGATCCGGCCATCGACGAGGCGCTGAAGGAGTTCATCGCCAAGAAGAAAGGCTCGATGCCCGACGCCTTCACGTGAAAGGAGCCCGATTCAGGCCGGGCTAAAGTGGCCGACATCATCCATAAGGAAGTCTGGCGGAGCGCGTTCTCCGACCCGGACCGGAAGGGATGACTTTTTCCCGCGCTCGGGTCGAGGTGATTGCGGCCGAGCTCGCGGCCAGTGGCCTGATCCTTCGCGGCGGTTTCACCTTCGGCGACGATGAGATGGCGCCAGCCGGACTTTCCGGCTTTCCAGCCAAATCGGTGCTCCTTGTTGGACAGGCGGGCGCGGCGCCATGGCCATATTTCCAACGCTGGCTCGAGGGACAGCCTCGGCCCGTCGCCAACCCGCTCGACAGCTGGTCGCTCGAGGTGATTGGCGCCGTGGCGAAGGAATTCGGCGCGCGTGCCGTTTCGCCTTCAGACCGGCCTTACCTGCCGTTCCAGCAATGGGCGATGCGGGCGGAAGGGCTGAGGCCGTCGCCGCTGGGCATCCTCATGCATCCTCAGTATGGGCTTTGGCACGCCTATCGCGGCGCGTTGCTGTTCGAGGACAAGATTTCTGTTCCCGAACCTCATGCAGCGATTCATCTTTGCGACACATGCGTCGAAAAACGCTGCCTGAAATCCTGTCCGGTGGACGCCTATTCGGTGGATGGCTTTGCGCACCAGGCGTGCCTGGCGCATGTGCGCGGACCGCGAGGCGAGCCCTGCCGGAGCGGCGGCTGCCTCGACCGCAACGCCTGTCCCTATGGCGCTGAGTATCGCTATCCGGCCGATGTCCAGGCCTTCCATATGGCGGCGTTCGCCGGGGTGTAGACATTCTTCCGAACCGCACGGAAACTTGACCGCGATCGAAAGGTTCCGGCTTGCCCTGGAGGGCAGTGCGGATATCTATCGCCTGGCAACCGGCGGAGCGCGGGAATGACGAAGCAGGACATCGAGATCAAGACCCAGGACGGCACGGCGAAGGCTCGGCTGTTTCGTCCAGCCGCGCCGGCCAAGGCCGGAATCATCCTCTACATGGATATTTTCGGTCCGCGTCCGGTGCTCGACCAGATGGCGGAGCGCCTCGCTGGGCATGGCTATGCCGTGCTGGTGCCCGATCTCTTCTACCGCTATGCGCCCTATGGCCCGTTCGATCCCAAAACCGCGTTCACCGAGGCAAAGACCAAGGCCCTGCTGTTGATGCTGAGCGGCGGTACGACGCAGGGCATGACCATCCGCGACGGCAGCGCCTTCCTCGACGCGTTCGCGGCCGAGGGCATTGACGGACCGATTGGCGTCGTCGGCTATTGCATGGGCGGCGCGCGGGCGTTGAACGCGGCGGCGAGCTATCCGGACCGGATCGTTGCCGCGGCAAGCTTCCATGGCGGTAATCTGGCCAGCGAAGCGGCCGACAGCCCGCATCGCAAGGCGGCTTCGATCAAGGCGCGCGTCTATGTCGGCGTCGCCGGCGTCGATCATAGCTTCCCGCCCGAGCAGTCGGCGCGGCTGGCGGAGGCGCTCAGGGTGGCAGAGGTCGACCATACGATCGAGAACTATGTCGGCGTCGGCCATGGCTGGTGCGTGCCGGATCATAGCGTCTATGACAAGGCGGGGGCTGAACGCCACTGGAAGCGGCTGACGACGTTTTTCAAAGAGACGCTGGGCTGAGTTTCGGTCTCGGATTGTAGTGCGCGTGGCCTAGCGCGAGCCCTCGAATGTCCGCGCCGCCCCTCATCCGCCCTTCGGGCACCTTCTCCCCGTGGAACGGAGAGAAGGAAAAAGTGGTGCCGCAAAAAAATCTTTTCATCGCCCCAAGGATTGGCCATTAGCCTTCGTCCAACGGGCAAATGACGGCGATGATGCTGGACGACAGCGAAGCCTCCGATGCCGAGTTGATCGGGCGGGCGAGGGGCGGAGACAGGGGGGCTTTCGGCAAACTGGTCGAAAGGCACTATGGCTTCGTCTATCGCGCCGCCTATCGCTGGTGCGGCAGGAAGGCCGACGCCGAGGACATTGCTCAGGATGTCTGCGTGCGGCTCGGCCGCGCGATCCGCGACTATCAGGGCAATGGCGCCTTCACGACATGGCTCTATGCCATGACGCTGAATGCTTCGCGCGACATGATGCGCAAGCGCGCCCGCGATACCGCCAAGGCCGATGCCTATGGCGCCTATGCGTCGATCGCGGGCGAGGTGCCAGCGGACGATCCCGCCGATGCGTTGTGGACGGCGGTGCGGCTGCTGCCGGACAAGCAACGCGATGCGGTGCTGCTCGTCTATGGCGAAGGTCTCAACCACGCGGCGGCGGCGGAGGTGATGGCGATCTCGGAGACGACGGTTTCCTGGCACATCCATGAAGCGAAGAAACGGTTGAAGCTGCTGATGCGTTCAGCCGGGGAAGTGTGACCATGGTCGACGACAACGAACTCGAAAGGCTGCGTGACATCGCTGTGCCGGCGCCGGACGGCGAAGCGAAGGCGCGTGCGATGGCCGCCGCAATGCAGGCGTTCGACCTCGATGAAAAAACTTCGACGGCCCCCCAAGGAACGTCCGCAGGCCTTCGTCTCACGGAGCGAGCACAAAAGCTCTGGAGAGACATCATGCAACGGAAACTCATTGCCACGCCGGCCATCACCGCGCTGGTCGCACTGCCTATCGCCGGATATGCCGCTTTCGAGATGCTGAAGGAACAGCCGCCCTTCATTAACGGCAACGGCAAGGTCACCGAGACGGTGGCCGACAAGCCGGTAGCGCAGAAGCCCGCGCCGATGCAACCGGCGATCAACGAGCCGCTGCCGGCTGCGCCGGCGAAGGAGAAGAAGACCGGCGCGGACGCGGAGACCCGGACCAATTCACAAATGGTGCCGGCAACGCCGCTCGAGCCGGCGACCGAGGTCGACAACCTGCTCAAGCAGGAGGCAACGCCCGAAGCCGAGCCCGCCCTGCAACCCGCGCCAGCCGAGAGTGGCCAACTCGCAACCGGCGGTAAGGACGGGGTCGGGGTAATTGCGGGCTATTCCCCCAAGCGGAGCGCCGACGAGTTGGAGCGAGCCGACAAGGCGCCGGCAGGGGTAGCGGCGGCGATCCCGGCGTCTCCTCCGGCAATGGCCGATTTTAAGCTGATGGTGCAGCCCGCGCCCATGCCGGCTGACCAGATGCAGCCGCAGGAGGAAAACCGCGACCGCATCGAGACTTTCAAGACCAATCCGGTGCATGAAACGGCGCAGGACCCGGTCTCGACCTTCTCGATCGATGTCGACACGGCTTCCTATTCCTTCGTGCGGCGCTCCCTGAAGGAAGGCAGCCTGCCTGATCCGGACACCGTCCGGGTCGAGGAAATGATCAATTACTTCCCCTACGACTGGAAGGGTCCGGATTCGGCCGCGACGCCGTTCAACTCGACAGTCACCGTCATGCCGACGCCGTGGAACGAGCACACCAAGCTCATGCATGTCGCGATCAAGGGTTTCGACGTGAAGCCGGCCGAGCAGCCCAAGGCCAACCTCGTCTTCCTGATCGATGTGTCGGGCTCGATGGACGAGCCGGACAAGCTGCCGCTGCTCAAATCCGCCTTTCGCCTGCTGGTCAGCAAGCTCAAGCCCGACGACACCGTCTCGATCGTCACCTATGCCGGCAATGCCGGCACGGTGCTGATGCCGACCAAGGCGGCGGAAAAGCAGAAAATCCTTGCGGCCATCGATAATCTCGAGCCCGGCGGATCGACGGCCGGTGAGGAAGGCATCCGCGAAGCCTACAAGCTTGCGCAGCAATCCTTCGTCAAGGACGGCGTCAACCGCGTGATGCTCGCCACCGACGGCGACTTCAATGTCGGCCAGACCGATGACGACGATCTCAAGCAAACGATCGAGAAGGAGCGCAAGACCGGCGTCTTCCTCTCGGTGTTCGGTTTCGGGCGCGGCAATCTCAACGACCAGATGATGCAGACCATTGCCCAGAACGGCAACGGCACGGCCGCCTATATCGACACTTTGGCCGAAGCCGAGAAGGTGCTGGTCGAGGATGCCTCCTCGACGCTGTTCACCATCGCCAAGGACGTCAAGATCCAGGTCGAGTTCAATCCGGCCAAGGTCTCCGAATACCGTCTCATCGGTTATGAGACCCGAGCCCTCAACCGCGAGGATTTCAACAATGACCGCGTCGATGCCGGCGATATCGGTTCGGGCCATTCGGTGACGGCGGTCTATGAAATCACGCCGAAAGGGAGCGGCGGCGAGCAGGTCGATCCGCTGCGCTACGGCCAGGCCAAGGTCGACAATGGCGGCGTCGCCAATGCCGACGAATATGCCTTCGTCAAGATCCGCTACAAGCTGCCGAGCGAGAATGTCTCGAAGCTGATCACCACGCCGGTGACCGCCGCCAATGAGGTCTCGTCCTTCGACGCGGCCGGCGCCGACCAGCGCTTCTCGGTGGCCGTCGCGGCCTTCGGGCAGAAGCTGCGCGACGAGGACCAGACGGCGAATTTCGGCTATGACCGCATCGCCGAGATCGCCGACGCCGCGCGCGGCGCCGATCCGTTCGGCTACAGGGCGGAGTTCCTGTCGCTGGTGCGCCTGGCCTCATCGCTGGACGGTAATAAATAGGGCGTTGCGAATTGAACGAAGGCCGGCGGGACTAAGCGCGTCGCGGGTGCGACGCGCTTAGGTTTTTTTGATGCATGTCGTTGCCCCAGAACCGCTGCACACTTCTGGGCGACATGCATTGTCCCGTCGGCCTTTTTTGCAATCGTTAAATTGCGCGGCTTTTCCGGAACATCATTGCAATCAGCGTCTGTTAGTCAGTGCTGATAGATTTGAGGGACCAGCAGTGCATATCACGACAATCGGCAATGCGAACGCGACGGCGGCCAATGCGCCGGTGCGGGGGTCGTCAGCGGCTTCGGCTGATTCGGCGCGAATTCGAAGCGATGTCGATGCCGCCCGCAACACGGCGCTTTCGGCGCTCAACAACGACCGTTTTCGCGTCATGCTGGAACAGATCAGCGATCCGGGCGCGTCGGGCGCGCTGGCGACAATGAATTCCGAGAACGTCGTCGATTTCAACACCGCGCTGTCGCGCTACGCCGAAAACAGCAAATAGACAGGCCCGTCAGGCGCGGCTGCGCCTGCGTTCGCGCCTGCCTTCGCCGCTGTCCCCGGCGCTTGCGGTCTTGTTGCGCATCGGACCGATGCGCTCGACGATCGTCGCGACGGTCGGGCGCTCGGCCTTGGTGTGGCCGTCGAGCGCCTTGCGCATGGCGGCAAGGTGGGCGAAGGAGGTGCCGCAGCAGCCGCCGACGATCTTGGCGCCGGCATCGACCGCCAGCCGCACATAATCGGACATCAGCTCCGGCGTGCCTGAATAGTGAATTTCACTGCCGCGGAATTCCGGAATGCCGCAATTGCCCTTGACGATCACGGTCGCCTCCGGCTTCGCCTCGGTCATGTCGAGCAGCGAAGCGAGGATATCGGAAGCGCCGACGCCGCAATTGGCGCCGACACCGAGCGGGGCCTGCGACAGGCCGTCGGCAACGGCGTGGATGTCCTTCGGCAGCAGGCCCATCATGGTGCGGCCGGCGGTGTCGAAGGAACCAGTATAGGTATAGGGCAGGCCGACGCGGATGGCGGCTTCGGCCGCGGCGCGGATCTCGTCGGGCGCCGACATGGTCTCGACCCAGGCGACTTCGGCGCCGCCGGCCTTGAGACCCTCGATCTGCTCGGCGAAGGCATCGACGGCATCGTCATAGGTCAGGGCGCCGAGCGGCACCAGCAACTCGCCGGTCGGGCCGACGGAGCCGGCGACGATCACCTTGCGGCCGGCCTTGTCGGCGACGGAGCGGGCGATCTCAGCGGCGCGCTTGTTCAACTCGTGCACGCGGTCCTGCGCATGATGCAGCTTGAGCCGGTGGCGGGTGCCGCCGAAGGAGTTGGTCAGGATGATGTCGGCGCCGGCATCGACGAAGTTCTGATGCAGGCTGGCAATCGTCTCGGGCGAAGTTTCATTAAGCAACTCGGGCGCTTCGCCGGCCTCGAGACCCATGGCGAACAGATTGGTGCCGGTGGCGCCGTCGGCCAGGAGCACGCCCTTTTCGGCCAGCAATGCGTCAATCGGGTTGGTCGCGGTCATGGCTTTTGCTTTCGTGTTCGAATTCAAATAACGATATAAAGAAGTCTTTATGTCCAGTCAACGCGTTTGCGGCTGAGAAGACCTTATAGGCCGGATTGATCTCGGCATCGATTTCGATGCAGGCCTCACCATTGGTTGGATGGTGGTCGACCGGGCAGGGCAAGCGCTCAGAAGGAGCCCGACGGGAAGGACGTCGCGGCCAGCCTCTGCGCGAAGCTCGCCGCCTCATGCGCATTGATGTCGGCGGCGCGGATCAGATTGTCGAAATGGCTGGTGAGGGTGCGGATCGGCTGGGTCGCGTTCAACACCAGATACATGTCGCCGACATAGATAGCGGCGCGGTAGGGGCCGAAGATCGTGTAGGGGATCGAATAGCGCATGCGTCCGTCATAGAGGAACAGGCGGAAGGTCGGGTAAAGGTCGTCGAGGAGGGCTGCCATGTGCAGCAATTGCTTGCGCCTTTCGGCTTCGGGAAAACGATCCCAGACGCCGAGGCCGCGCGCGAAGATCTCCAGCGTGTGGCGCGGCATGCAGACCTCCATGTCGGTCTCCGGCCGCCTTGTATAGTCGATGCGGTATTGCGTTTCGCCGGCCTGCGCCTCGCGGCTCTTGTTGGTGATCCCGGCCTCATATTCGATCAGCGCCTCGGTGCGCAGAAGGTCAGGGATGCCTGCCGGCACGTAGCGGATTTTCGTGCCTGCCGCCTCGGCGTGCCACTTGGCGAGCAGCGTGCGGTCAAAACCGTCCGGCGCCTCCTCGATCTCCAGGCTCTCTCTAATCTCGCCGGTGACGCCCTCGTCGTGGGAGAGGCCCAGCAGCCAGTCGAGCGACACTTTGAACTCGGCCGCGATGTTGAGAAGCGTCTCGGCACGGGGCAGGCGGGTCGAGGCGCCTGACAGGAGCTGCGACAATGCCGAGCGGTCGATGCCGACCGCTGCCGCGAAGGCCGATTGGTTGAGGTCGGATCGTGTCAAGAGCATTTTCAACCGCTCCCGGAAGAGAGTCGACAGATCGCGCTTGTCCATCACGCTGCTCCTGCTTCGGAGAGGAAAAATTTGCGCCGGGAGCGTCTTGAACATGGCTCAGGCGGAAATGAATCCTCGTATTTGTTTACAATGTATAACATATGCGGCTGAAAATGCGCACTCGCAACAGTTTGTTCGCTTTGTCGCGTTGCGGCAACGATAGGCTCCTGACACAATGCTGTCAGGAATCGGGTTGGTTCCGGCGACTGGAAGGCAGTGGTCGATAGCATGGCAAGCACGAATACCGGCATGAACAAGAGACGCAAAAACGCACCGGCAATCGAATGGCCGACAGTCTGCCTCATTCTCTTCTGCTACGGTGCGTGGTTCGCAATAGGCTTCCTGCTGTGGCCATCTTATCCGCTTTTGGCGCTTGCCATCCTGCCCTTTATCCTGGCTCTGCAATCCTCGCTGATGCATGAGGTGTCGCACGGCCATCCGACCCGCAACGCCAGGATCAATGAAGCCTTCGTCTTTTTGCCGATCGGCACGGTCTGGCCGTTCCGCCGCTTCAAGACCATCCACCTTCGTCATCACGCGGACGAGCGGCTGACCGATCCGCTCGACGATCCGGAGAGCTATTACCAGGCGCTCTGGATGCACGAGGAACTGCCGCCGACAATGAAGCTTCTGCTCAAGATCAACAACACGATGGTCGGCCGCTTCATTCTCGGACCGTTGCTGTCCTCGGTCGGCTTCTTCATCGACGACGCCAAGCAGATCCTTGCCGGCGACAAGGTGATCCGCAAGGCTTGGCTGCTGCATGCCATCGGTCTCGCGGTTGCGGTGCCGATCGTCACGTTTGGCTTCGGCATTCCTCTCTGGCTCTATATCCTGGTGCCGGTGTGGTTCGGCCAGTCGCTGATCTCGATCCGCACCTATGCGGAGCACCAGTGGTCGGAGCATCCGGAGGGGCGCACGGTGATCGTCGAGCGTTCGCCGCTCTCCTTCCTGTTCCTGAACAACAATCTGCATTTCATTCATCACAAGAGCCCGACCATTGCCTGGTATAGGTTGCCAAAGCTGTTTCGCGAGCGCCGCGAAGAGTGGCTGCGGATGAACAACGGTTATGCCTATCCGAACTATTTCGCGATGCTCAAGGCCCACGCTTTCAAGGCCAAGGAGCCGGTCGTCCATCCGGTGCTGCGCCGCACGCCGGAGCCGGGCCGCGCCTTCAAGCCGCGCGTCAGGGCACGCAATGTGAGCGGGCTTGGCACGGCGCCTGTTCCGGCCGAGCCGCCAAAAGAGTAATCTCGACTTTCCGCGCTCGCTTTCTTCGTGGCGGAATGCAGGCGCCGAAGATCGCCTGTCCTTGAAAGCTGTTCGACATGAGCAAGTTCGTTGCGGCCCTGCCGATGTATGACTGGCCCGAAGCGCGGGGCGAGGTCGACGTGCAATGGGCGCGGCTGCGTGACGCCTTCCGGCAAAGGGGCATCGAGGCGCCGGAAACGGTCGTGCGCCGCAATGGTGATCTGCCGCCGGTGCCCGGGGGGATCCTCGACGCCGCCGGTGAGGTGATCGCGCCGGACCCGGCGACGCTGCCCCCGGACGAGTTCGATTTCCACCAGCTCTGGCTGAGCCCGGCGCTTCTGTTCGGGCAAACCTGCTGGGGGCCGATGGAACTCGGCCTTGCCCGGCATGTGCAGGTGATCGCGCAGCCGAACTACGATGCGTTCGAGGGCGGGCAGGGCGAACTTTATTCCAGCGCGCTGGTAATGGCCGCGGATGGCGGATTCTCGGTTGCCTCACCGCAGGATGGCAAGGCTGTGATCCCGCTCGATCTTCTGCGCGGCAAGCGCTTCATCTTCAACAATCCGGATTCGATGTCCGGGCTGATCGCGCTGACGCGCGACCTGGAGGCGATGGGCGAAAGCCTGGATATCTTCGCCTCGCGCGGCGAGAGCGGCGGCCACCGGTCGTCGATCATCGCCATCGCCGAGGGCAGGGCCGACATCGCGGCGATCGACTGCGGAAGCTGGGCGCTGGCGCAGCGCTTCGAGCCGGCCGCGCGGGGCGTCAAAGTCGTCGGCTGGACAGCGCGGCGCAAGGGCCTGCCCTATATCACCGCCAGGACCACCCCGGCCCCGATCATCGCCGCGATGCGGGAGGCCGTCGCGGCGATCGAAGGCGGCGCGTCAGAGCAGCCGTTCGTCCAGCTTGTAGGCTGACAGCTTCTCGTTGCCGGTCTCGGTGATCAGGATCTGTTCCTCGATCTTGACGCCTTCGTGCCCGCCAAGCCTGCCGATATAGCTTTCGACGCAAAGCACCATGCCGGGCTCCAGCACGCCGTCCGGCGTGTCGTCGGTCCAATCGCCGGCATGCGGCAGCGTCGGATATTCATCCGCCAGGCCGACGCCGTGATAGAGCACGCCGTAGCGCGTGGGGTAGCAATCGTCCGGCGGCACCGCCGAGCGCTCGGCGAGATCGCGGAAGGAGATGCCCGGCCGCATCAGATCCGTGTTATGGGCGATCTGATCGGCGGCGATGCGGAACAGATCCCGCTGCTCGTTCGAGGGTTGCCTGTCGCCGCAAAGCCATGTGCGCGAGAGATCGGCGCAGAAACCGTAGGGACCGATCAGGTCGGTGTCGAAGGCGACGAGGTCGCCATTCTCGATGACGCGCGAGGAGCATTCCTGGAACCAGGGATTGGTGCGCGGGCCGGACGACAGAAGCCGCGTCTCGATCCACTCGCCGCCGCGCGCGATGTTGCCGCGATGCAGCTCCGCCCACAATTCGTTCTCGGAAATACCAGGCTTCAATGCCGCTTCCATCTCGCCCATCGCCGCCTCGCAGGCGATGATCGAGCGCCGCATGGCGAGGATCTCGTCCGGCGATTTGATGAGGCGCGCATTCTCCATCACCGCCTCGCCATTGCCGATCGCAATGCCGCGGCGGGCGAGCTCCTCGACGCCTTCGGGGTTGATGTGGTCGACGGCGATGCGTCGATTGCCGCCGCCATGCTCGGCAACGAGTTCGGCGATGCCGCCGCCCCAGCGGCGGACCTTCTCATCGGTCAACTCGCCGCTGTAGAGATACATCCACGATACCGCCGGCCGCACCTCGTCGACGACGCCCGAATGGTCGGACAGGTGCTCGCAGGAGAAATAGTCGAACAGCACCACCGGGCCTTCGGTGGCGACGAAACAGTGGCGCGTCGGGTTGTGCGCGACCCAGAGCTGCATGTTGGTCGAATCCGTCGCGTAGCGGATGTTGACCGGATCGTAGAGCAGGGCGCCGGCATAGTCGCGGCGCTTCAGCTCGGCGCGGATGCGCTCGAGCCGGTAGCTCCGCATGGCAACCAGGTTTGGAGCGGCAGCGCCTGCAGCCGCCCATTCGGCCTCGGCTGTCGCGCCATAGCCCAGCACATGCTGGTTGAGCGAGGCCGCCTTGTCGCGCGAGGCCGCGCGCAGCGCATCGACCGAGCCGGGCTCGAAGGGCATGATCTTGCGATGGCGGCCGAAGCCCAGCTTGTCCATTCGTCCCTCTACACACCTTACGGCGCGATCTTCTTATGCAGTTTGGTGATCGTGACCTTGCGCGGCGGAAAGCCGAGCGCCTGCGGCACCTCGACAGTGCGGTGGACAGTGTCCATCGCATAGCCGGCTCTCGCCAACTCTTCGAAGACGTCCGAGGAGGATTCCCTGTCATCGGTCAGGACAAGCACCGCCGGCTCGCGGATCGACCGGGCGAAGTCCGGTGTCTCGTCATCGAGCGCGATGAGATCGGCGTCGACCAGGCGCAGATTGCCGACCCAGAACCAGCTCGACACCACGGTCTTGACCGGTCCGTCAGCGTTGATCTGCTCGTAAAGCGAACGGTAATCCATACGCACCACGCCTCCGCGGCTGTCGCCGCCGTGCAGATGCATGTACCAGCTCAGCGGCAGCACAAGGACGGCAAGAAGAGCACCCACGAAGACGATGGTGGCTTGCGTCTTGCGGCCCCTCTGGCCCATGGCGTCGAAGCGCATGGCAAGAGCCGCCGGCAGGAGGATAAAGATGGGCAGCATCCAGCGGTCGCGAAACTGAGTGATGCCGGCCGCCAGCACGACCGTCACCATGACCACAAGGCCAAGGACGATCGCTCGCCATAACAGTTTCTCCGGCCACCGCACCGGTTGAGGCGGTTCCGTCTGTTTTCTTGTCGCCAGGCCGTAGGCGACGGCAAAGATCGCCACTGGCAATCCAGCGAAATTGACGATCGCATTGGCCAATCTGCGGATGCCGAGAAGTGCCGTTTTCGCGATGCTGCCGCCTTTGGCGACGCCTAGGCCTCCCTGGTGCGAGAGCAGATCGTCCAAATGGGTGAGGCTCCAATAAAGCGTCGGCAGGCAGGCAAGGATCGCTACCGCCACGCTGATCAGGAAGCGACGGTCGAAGATCGCCTCACGCGTTTCGCGGACCGACAGAGATGCCAGGAACAGGGCGGCAAGGAAGATGATGATGTTGTATTTCGACAGCATCGCGGCCGCCGTCGCCAGGCCCAAAAACGCATAGGCAACGGCCGATCGCCGCTTTTCCACCTCGACCAGCGCCAGAAGCAGCACCGAGGTGAAACAGAATATGGCGACCGAGTGGGCGAGGGCGTGCTGCATTTCCCAGAAGATCTGAGGAAACAGAAGCAGCCCGAACATGCCGGCGGCAGCGGCGCGGTTCGAGTAGCCGAGGCGGCGTATGGCGGTGAAATAGGCGGTCAGCCCCGCCGCCAGCAAGCCATATTTGACGATCTTGAGGGCAAGGACGCTGGTTCCGACCACAGAGGCCGCAAGCATCGCCAGCCAGGTGTATAGAGGCGGCTGCGAGCTGCCGTAGCCGGCGGCCAAAAACCGCATCTCCATCAGCTGCTCGGAATCGTCGACGCCGACGCCGGTGCCCGCGACATGGGACAACAGCGTCATCGCCACGATCTGCGTCAGGCAGTAGACGAGGACCGACGCGATCGCGGCGCTGAATGGACCGACCTGTCCATCGCAGAGCCAATCGGTCCATTTCTCTAGCTGCCGCAAGGGGGGTCTTCTCATGCTGATGCGCCGGTAGCGGGGCATCGACCATGCCACAGCAACCGGCGCGATCCAACAATTCGTGGGGCTTCAGGTCCGCATCTTCTCGCCGCTCGGGTCGAAGGGCGGCTCGAGATTGATGCGGGCCGGGCGGCGGTGGCCGAGAATCTCGATCTCGAACAGGCCAGCGCTTTCGTCCTCGGCGAGAGCGGCAGGGACGTAGCCCTGCGCCATCGACTTCTGGACGGAATGTGCATAGCCGCCCGACGTCACCCAGCCGACGACGCGCCATTCGCCATCAACGATGCCGCGCACGGCGGAGGCGCCTTCGGCAGCCTTGGAGCCGCGGACTTCCTTGCCCGTTTCGTCGAAGCGCGGCGCGCCGTAGCCATGCGGCTTCTCGACCGTGCCATAGCCCTTGCTGACCTTGGCCCAGATCGGCTCGTCGCCCATCACGTCGGCGTCGACGGCATCGACGATGAAGGAGACGCGCCGCAGTTTTGGTCCTTCGGCATGCTCCTTGGCCGACGCCTCGCGGCCGATGAAGTCGTTCTTCTCCAGCTTGATGAAGCGATCCATCGAGCCTTCGAAGGGACCGTAGATCGGGCGAAGCTCGCGGAACCAGGTCGGGAAGTTCTTTTCCAGACGCATCGACAGCAGCGCGCGCATTCCGAAATCGACGAGGCCGAATTCCTCGCCCGCCTCCTTGATCGCCTTGTAGACAAGGCGCTGATAGGCCGGAGCCATCCAGATTTCGTAGCCTAGGTCGCCGGTATAGGTGATGCGGTTGACCATGCAGGGCGCGCCGCCGACCGCCATCTCGCGGAAGTCCATGAAGCGGAATGCCTTGGTCGAGACGTCGACATCGACCAGCTTCTGCAGCAGGTCGCGGGATTTCGGGCCGGCGATGGAGAGACCCACCAGCGTCTGGTCGAAGCGGTGGATGCGCACCGACCCATCCTTCGGCAGGTGCTTCTCGAACCAGCGCATATGGTATTTCTGCGCGGCCGACGAGCCCCAGATCATGAAACGATCCTCGCCTGATTTGGCGATGGTGAAGTCGCCGATCAGCTTGCCGAACTCGTTAACCATCGGGGTCAGCACGATGCGGCCGACCTTCGGCATGCGGTTCGTCATCAGGCGATTGAGGAAATCCTCCGCGCCCGGGCCGGACACTTCGTATTTGGCGAAGTTGGCGATCTCGGTGACGCCGACCTTCTCGCGCGTGGCGCGCACTTCCTCGCCGATCGGGCCGAAATCGTTGGAGCGGTGGAAGGACACGATGTCCTTCGGCTCGGTGCCCTTGGGCGCGAACCAGAGCGGGGTTTCCAGACCCCAGCTATCGCCCATGACCGCATTGTTGGCGAGCATGGTGTCGTAGAGCGGCGTCGTCTGCGCGGGGCGGGCGGCCGGCAGTTCCTCGTTCGGGAAGCGGATCGAGAAGCGGCGCGAATAGTTCTCGCGCACCTTGGCGTTGGTGTAGCGCAGCGTCGCCCATTCGCCGAAGCGGGCGACGTCCATGCCCCAGACGTCGAAGCCCGGATCGCCATGCACCATCCAGTTGGAGAGCGCCAGGCCGACGCCGCCGCCCTGGCTGAAGCCGGCCATGACGGCGCAGGCGCACCAGAAATTGGTCAGGCCCTGCACCGGGCCGACCAGCGGGTTGCCGTCGAGCGCGAAGGTGAAGGGTCCGTTGATGATCTGCTTGATGCCGGCCTTCTCGATACCGGGGAAATGCTTGAAGCCGATCTCCAGCGACGGCGCGATGCGGTCGATGTCGGGCTGCAGAAGCTCGTGGCCGAAATCCCACGGTGTGTTGACCGGCGACCACGGCTTGCAGGCCTTTTCATAGGTGCCGAGCAGGATGCCATTGCGCTCCTGGCGGGTGTAGATCTCGCCCTTGAAGTCGAGCACGCCGATCATCTCGCGGCCGGTCGACTTGTTGAACTCCTCGACCTCCGGCATCGGCTCGGTGAGCAGGTACATATGCTCCATCGCCAGCACCGGCAGCTCGACGCCGACCATGCGGCCGATCTCGCGCGCCCACAGGCCGCCGCAGTTGACGACATGCTCGGCGTGGACCGTGCCTTGCTCGGTGACGACGTTCCAGGTGCCGTCCGGCTGCTGCGTCAGATCGACGACGCGGTTGCGCAGCACGATCTCCGCGCCGAGTTTCTTGGCCGCCTTGGAATAGGCGATGGTGGTGCCGGACGGATCGAGATGACCTTCGACCGGATCCCACATGGCGCCGACGAAGTTCTTCTCGTCCATCAGCGGGAACATGGCCCTGGCTTCCGAGGGCGTGATCAGCTCGGTGTCCATACCGAGATAACGGCCCTTGGCGTGAGCCAACCGCAGGAAGTCCATGCGCTCCGGCGTATCGGCCATCATGACGCCGCCGGTCAGATGCAGCGAGCAGGACTGGCCGGAAAGCTCCTCGATCTCGTTGTAGAGCTGGACCGTATAGGCCTGCAGCTTGGCGACGTTGGGGTCGCCGTTCAGCGTGTGGAAGCCGCCCGCCGCATGCCAGGACGAGCCGGAAGTCAGCTCCGAGCGCTCAATCAGCATGATGTCGGTCCAGCCGGCCTTGGCGAGGTGATAAAGCACCGAGCAGCCGACGACGCCGCCGCCGATGACAACCGCTTTTACATGGGATTTCATGAAGATAGGTCCGTTTTTACAGAGACTGAATCGAATGATTGGTGTGGAGTCTAAGCGAAGCTCGACGGAGTGGGGGTCGACTGTTCATCCTCACACAGAAAATCAGAAATCCGTCGGCGCGCCGCCTTCGGCGCGGCGTTTTTCGACGAAATCGTTGAGTTCCTCGCGGATGGCCGGATCCATATACGGCTCCTCGTAGGAGGCAAGGCGCTCCTTCCACACCTTGTTGGTGCGTTCCATCGCCGTCGGCGAGCCGGCCTCGGTCCAGGTCTCGAAGTTGCGCCAGTCGGAGACGATCGGCGAATAGAAGGCGGTCTTGTAGCGCTCCTGCGTGTGCTGGGTGCCGAAGAAATGGCCGCCGGGGCCGACCGACTGGATGGCGTCGAAGCCGAGCGCGTCCTCGGAGAGATCGAGGGGGGTGAGGAACTCGGCCACCATCTGCAGAAGATCGATGTCGAGGATGGTCTTTTCGTAGGAGCAGCGCAGGCCGCCTTCCAGCCAGCCGGCGCCGTGCATCATCAGATTGCCGCCTCCCTGGATCGCGCCCCAGAGGGAGAACACGCTCTCATAGGCAGCCTGCGCGTCGACCGTGTTGGCGGCGCAAGTGTTGGAGGTGCGGTAGGGGATGTTGTAGCGGCGGGCGAGCTGGCCGCCAACGAGCTGCGCCTTCATGTATTCGGGTGTGCCGAAGGCCGGCGCGCCGGACTTCATATCGACGTTGGAGGTGAAGCCGCCATAGCCGACCGGCGCACCTTTCTTGACCATCTGCGCGAAGGCAATGCCGGAAAGCGCCTCGGCGTTCTGCTGCACCAGCGCGCCGGCGACCGTGACCGGCGCCATGGCGCCCGACAGCGTGAACGGGGTGACGATCACGGCCTGGCCCATGCTCGCCATCTGGATGATGCCTTCCATCATCGGCACGTCGAGCTTGAGCGGCGAATTGGTGTTGATGATGGTGAAGACCGACGGTTCGGCCATTAGCTGCTCGCGGCTGATGCCGCGGGCGATGCGGGTGATCTCGATGCCGTCGACATTGCGCTCCTTGCCGAGCGAATAGATGTGGAAGACCTTGTCGGTCAGCATGGCGAGGTCGCGGATGCACTCCAGGTGCCGCACCGAGGGGTGGATGTCGATCGGCTCGACCGGATAGCCGCCGGTGCATTGCAGGATGTTGTGCATCTGCGCCAGGCGCAGGAAGTTGCGGTAGTCCGCCTGGTTGCCGGGCCGGCGGCCGCGGTCGAGGTCGGAGCAGTTCGGCGCCGAGGCCATCATCGACAGGATGACGTTGTTGCCGCCGAAGCGCAGATTATGCGCCGGGTTGCGAGCGTGCAGTGTGAATTCCGAAGGGCAGTGCGAGACGAGCTCGAGGATCATGTCGCTGTCGAAGCGCACGCGCTCCGAGCCTTCGCGCACATCGGCGCCGTGCGCCTTCATGATGCGGCGGGCTTCGTCGTGCAGAACGTCGACGCCGATCTCCTTCAGCACGCGCAGCGAGGCGAGGTGGATCGATTCCAACTCGTCGTCGGACACGAATTTGGTCGGCGTCAGCGGGTTCTTCAACTGCCGGAAGGCGGGCTGCTCGAAAGCGGCCGCGCCGCCGGCGCGCTTGCCCGCGCGGCCGCCACGGCGGGCGCGATCGGTAGCCGGTGCCGGCTCGGCGGGATGGAGGGCAGCGGTCATGAAATGCCTCGTCAGGGTACGTATTTGGCCGGCATAATGGACCGGCGGCCATGCAGCCGGTGAGGAGGCGGCGACCACTAGGGCGAGGGAAGCGACATGACGGGACGGCAACCGGTCGCCTGCCGTTTCGCTGCGTGAAGCCTGTTACATTCCCGTCTTTTACTTGTGCTATACTTGCAGGCCGAGCATCTTGAGGGGGATAGCGATGCCTGACGTCATCAAAGTGCGCGCGGCAACCAACAACGAGGTCGCGTTCCTGGCATGGGATATCGATGGGATGATCCCGGGTTGCCTCGGCTTCGAGATCGTCCGCCTCTATCCCGATAGCGGTGAGGAGCGTTGCCTGGCGGCGTGGGTGCCGTTCAAGGGACAGCGCAATCCAAGATGGATACCGCAGGACACCGGGGTGTGGCCGGTGCAGAAGACGTTCTGGCGCGACCTGACGGTGCGCCGGCGCCGCGACAGTATCCATCTCAGGCCGGAGGGCGAGATGATTGCCTACCGCGTACGCCCCGTCGGCGACATGAAGCCGGGCCTCGAACCGGTGCCGGTGCGTCCCGACCAGGTCGTGGACGGCAAGCCTGCCTATACGGGTGCTCCGCGTCCGCTCGGCTATCTCGGGCAGGGCGCCGTCAGTCCGCCGATTTTCCTGGGGCAAATGTTCGGCAACGCGCGGGTCGCCTTCACCAACGGGGTCTTGTCGACGCAATGGATGTCGCGCGCGCTGGCGGAAGCAGGCATCAAGGTCGGGCAGCGCGACAAGATCAGAGCCGAGCTGCAGAACCCGGCAAGCAAGATACGCGCGTACCTGCATGGCGATGTGCCTGACGTGCTTACCAGCCTGATGAAGCGGGCCAAGAGCGAAGGCGGCACTGTCAGGCTTGCGCTCTACGAGCTCGGCGATGACGAATTGTGCGACGCGATCATCGCCGCCAAGGACGTGGTGGAGGTCATCCTTTCCAATTCGGGCCGGGACGACAAGACCGGGAAATGGGACTTGGGCAACGCGCCGTTCAGGAAGCGCCTGCATGACGCCGGCGTCGTGGTGACCGATCGCCTGTTCAACAACAACCATATCGGCCACAACAAATTCGCCGTCTATCGCGATGCCCAGGGCGATCCGCGGGCGGTGATGACCGGCAGCACCAACTGGACCTCGACCGGTATCTGCGGCCAGTCGAACAACGCCTTCGTCCGCGACGATCCGGCAATGGCCAAGGTGTTCAATGCCTATTGGGAGCGGATGAAGACCGACGTGTTCCCGCCGCCGGCCAGCGAGAGCGCCGCCGGACATGTGGCGCAGACCCACGGCGTGCCGTTCCGCAAGGACAATCATATGGCGAACCCGCTCGACGGCGCGACGGTAGCGCTGAATGGCATGACGGTGTGGTTCTCGCCGAACGACCCGGAGCGCAACAAGAAGGACATCTCGGTGCGCCCGGTCGACCTCGAGGACGTCTTCGCCCGCATCAAGGCGGCGAAGCGCGCGGTGCTGTTTCTCGTGTTCAATCCTTCGCAGCTCGGCGAGAACTCGATCGTCGACCAAGCGGTGGCGGCGGCGAAAGCCGATCCGAAGCTGATCGTGCAGGGGGCGATCAGCGACGAGACGGCGATGCCCAACTACGTCGCACCTACCAAGGATCCGGTCACCCACAAGTCGAACAAGGACGGCAAGTCGCCCTTCGTGTTCCCGGAAAAGGTCTGGGAGGCGCCGAACGTCTCGATCGTCAGGGCGGCGAACCTGACCGGCGCGACGATCGCCCGCGATTTCCAGGCGGAAGTGCTGACCGTCGGCCACGCCATCGTGCACGATAAGATCGTCATCATCGATCCGATGGAGGACAACGCCACCGTCATCACGGGCAGCCACAACCTCGGCTACAAGGCCTCCTACGAGAATGACGAGAACCTGGTGATCGTGGAGGGCGACAAGACGTTTGCCGCCGCCTACGCGGTGCACATGCTGGATGTCTTCGACCACTACAAGTTCCGCGCCTGGCGCCGGACGATCGGGAAGGGGCCTTCGGACGACGACGGGATTTCCGTCGACGACAAATGGCTGAAGCCCTATGCCGATGGCAAGAAGGGAGCCATCGCCCGCTACTTCCCATAGCAGCCTCCGCCGGCCCCGCCCATTTGAGCGGCCGTTGACGCAAGCGGATTTCGCCGCCGGCCTGGCCGGCCCGGCCGAGGCTCCTGACAGGGCTTGGCTGGAGCAAGCGGTTTTCGCGTGCGAGGGCTTACGGCTGCCCAGGCGAACGGCTAAGGCTGCCAGCCGAGGACAGCCATGAGCGCGGCGGATTCAAAGAGCAGCGAGAGGGTGCAGTGGGCCGCGATCACCGGCGTGATCGCGACCGTGTCGGTGTTCGCCATCGCGCAAGGGCTTTCCTATCCGCTGCTGAGCTTCATCCTGCAGCGGCAAGGCGTTTCGCCGGCGATGATCGGGCTGTCGGCGGCGATGACGCCGATCGGCTTCATCGTTTCCTCGCCGCCAATTCCGGCATTGGCGCGCCGCTTCGGAGCGGGGCGCACCGCGCTCACTTGCGCGGCGCTCTCGGCGCTGATGCTGGCCCTGGTCGGCTGGACGCAGAATGTCTATCTGTGGTTCCCACTGCGCTTCCTGATCGGCGTGGTGACCAACCCGCTCTATGTGCTCAGCGAAATCTGGGTGATCGCGCTGGCGCCGCCGGCGAGGCGCGGCCGCGTCATGGGCATCTATTCCACCATCATCTCGGCCGGCTTTGCAGCCGGGCCGCTCTGCCTGCTTGCCGTCGGCACCGAAGGCTGGCCGCCTTTCCTGGTCGGCATCGGCGCCTTCCTCTTCTGCGGCGCCTGCCTGGCCGCGGTGGTGCGCCGCCTGCCCAAGGTCGAGGAGGCCGAGAACAAGGTTTCGGTGTTGGGCTTCATACCCTTGGCCTGGCTGCTCCTGTCGGCGGTCGTCGTCGCGGCCGGTTTCGAGCAGGCTATCCTGGCCCTGCTGCCGGTCTATGGAACACATCACGGTATTCCCGAAGCGCGTATGTCGGCGCTGCTGTCGGTGATGATCGCCGGCAACATCGCCATGCAGGTGCCGCTCGGCCTGCTCGCCGAAAAGCTGACGGCGCGCCTGGTGCGCTTCGGCTGCGTCGCCGTGACCATCCTTGGATGCGTGCTTCTGCCGGTATTGATTGAGACGCCGCTGATCTGGGTATGTGTCTTTATCTGGGGCGCCGTTTCCTACGGCATCTACACCATGTCGATCATCGAGCTCGGCGAACGCTTCACCGGCTCGGCGCTGGTCGCCGGCAACGCCGCCTTCTCGCTGATGTGGGGCCTCGGCGGCATCGTCGTGCCGCCGCTCACCGGCGGTGTCATGGATGTCATCGGCGCCGCCGGGCTTCCAATCACGCTCGGCGCGATCTGCGCTGCGCTGGCGACGGCGACGGTCGTGCGCCGGCGGGTTTTGTAGTCGATCTTAACACGGCTCTTGAATATCCAAGCAGCGAACGCGATGTAGGCGGGGCGCCTGATGGAGACCTGCATGACCAGCACGATGACCAAAACCCAGCCTGAATTGGCGGCTGACGATCCCTTCCTCTGGCTCGAGGATCGCAACGGCAAGGAAGCGCTGGGCTGGGTTCATCGCCAGAATGCGCTGACGGTGGCCGAATTGCAGAGTGATCCTTCCTATCAGCCGACCTTCGAGACCGCGCTCGACCTGATGACGGCCGAGGACAATATGCCGGTCGGGGCCGCACTTGCCGGTCACGTCTATAATTTCTGGCAGGACAAGACCAATGCGCTGGGCCTGTGGCGCCGCACGCCTGTCGCTTCCTACAAGACCGACAGACCGGAATGGGAGACAATCATCGATTTCGACCAACTCTCGGCGAAGGAAGGCGTGAAATGGGTGTTCGGCGGGGCGAGCCGGCTCTATCCCGATTTCAACCGCTGCCTGCTCTATATGTCGCCGGACGGCGGCGACGCCAGCGAATTGCGCGAGTTCGACATCGCCACGAGGTCCTTCGTCGAGGACGGGTTTCGCGCTCCGGCGTCCAAGTCGGGCTTTTCCTGGCTGGACAAGGACACGGTGCTCGTCTCGGCGGCTTTCGAGGAAGAGGACAAGACGCAGTCCGGCTATCCGCGCGTCATCAAGCTTTGGCGGCGCGGCACAAAGCTCGACGACGCGACGCCTATCTTCGAAGGCGAGAAGCAGCATCTCGCGGTTGGCGGCGGCGTCGAATATGACGGCGACAAGCGGCATGTGCTGCTCGGCAAGACGCTCGACTTCTTCACCTCGCACAGTTTCCTGCGGCTGGCTTCGGGCGAGAATCGGCGCATTCCGTTGCCCGACGACGCCACCGACACGGCGATCTTCAAGGGTCAGCTGATCTTCGGCGTGCGCAGCCCTTGGACGGCGCCCGACGGCACCCAATGCCTGCCCGACGGCCTTTACTCGGTCGATTTCGACCGGTGGATCGACACGGGCGCGTTCGGTCCATTCGAAACCGTGCTCGCGCCGGCGCATCGTGTCTCGATCGCCGGGCTGGCCAGGACGCAGGACCGGCTGTTCATCAACCTGATGGACAATGTGCGCGGCAAGGTCATCGCCTGCGATCGCACTCCCGACGGGTGGTCGCTGAAGCCGGTGGCATTGCCCGACAACGGCAATGTCGGCATCAGCCATGCCGAGCATTTCGGCTCCAGCGTCTCCTTCTCCTTCACCGATTTCCTGACGCCGAGCTCGATCATCTGGTCGGACGACGACGGCGAGACGCTGGAAACCGTGAAATCGCAACCGGCCCGCTTCGATGCCTCGCCCTATGTTTCGGAGCAGTTCGAGGCCCGCTCGAAGGACGGCACGATGATCCCGTATTTCGTGGTGCGGCCCCGCGACCAGAACGGGCCGGTGCCGGCGCTGCTCTATGGCTATGGCGGCTTCGAAGTGCCGCTGCTGCCAGGCTATGCCGGCATTCGCGGCAAGCTCTGGCTGGACAAGGGCAACGCGTATATCCAGGCCAACATCCGCGGCGGCGGCGAGTTCGGTCCGGCCTGGCACCAGGCGGCGCTGAAAGGCAAGCGCCAGAATGCTTTCGACGATTTCGCGGCGGTTGCCGAGGATGTCGTCAAGCGCGGCATCACCACGGCGGCACAGCTCGGCATCCAGGGCGGCTCGAATGGCGGCCTGCTTACCGGCACGTCGTTGACACAGCGGCCCGAACTGTTCGGCGCCGTCATCATTGACGTGCCGCTGCTCGACATGTTGCGCTACACCGAACTGCCGCCCGGCGCCTCGTGGATCGCCGAATATGGCGATCCGTCGAGGCCGGAGGAGGCGGCCTGGCTCGCCACCTATTCGCCCTACCAGCATGTCGCGGCCAATGTCGCCTATCCGCCGGTGCTGTTGATGACCTCAACCGCCGACGACCGCGTCCATCCTGGACACGCGCGCAAGATGGCGGCGCGGCTGCAGGAGGCAGGCCACGGGAGGACGCTGTTCTTCGAGGAGACCGAAGGCGGCCATGGCGGGCGCGGCGACCGCCGGCCGCAGGCGGCGCAAACGGCGATGCGCTACATGTTCCTGAAGCGTGCGCTCGGCGGCGTCGCCTGACTAAGGTGTATTGATATTCAGGTGATGCCAGCCTGCAAATATCGGTTTTCTGCGCTTCCGGTGCTCACGTACTTTAGGTACGCTCCGCTCCGGTTCTCGGAACCGACATTTTCGGCTCGGCCTGACCTGAATCTCAACACACCTTGGCACGACTTGAATTCGAGGCCTCAGGCGGCATAAGCTGGCGCCATGATCCGCTTCAGCACATCTGGCGCCTTCGGGGTCGCGGTGACGCCGTCACCGCGGACCCTTCGCGCCGAGTTGTTGCGGCTGTGCGCCCGCATCGGTTATTCGCCGCCTCGCTTCCTCTGACGAATCCGCCCCGGCCCTTGCCGGATTGATTCAAGAGGAAAGATCAAATCCATGACCTATCAGAATTATTCGCTGAAGCAGCTTCAGCAGATCGACGCCGCGCATCACCTTCATCCCTTCACCGACCACAAGGAGCTGCGCGAGGCAGGCTCGCGCATCATCACCCACGCCAACGGCCCGTTCATCTACGACGCCGACGGCACCGAAATCCTCGACGGCATGGCGGGCCTCTGGTGCGTCAATGTCGGCTACGGCCGCGACGAGCTGGCCGAGGCGGCGTACGCGCAGATGAAGGAGCTGCCTTACTACAACTCCTTCTTCAAATGCTCGACGCCGACGCCGGTGCTGTTGTCGAAGAAGCTGGCGGAGCTGGCCCCCAAGCATGTCAGCCAGGTCTTCTATGGCTCGTCCGGTTCGGAGGCCAACGACACGGCGCTCAGGCTCGTGCGCCACTACTGGGCGCTCGAAGGCAAGCCCGAGAAGAACCGCATCATCTCCCGCAAGATGGCTTATCACGGCTCGACCATCGCCGGCACGTCGCTCGGCGGCATGGAGCCGATGCACAAGCAGCTCGGCGGCGCGGTGCCCAACATCGTCCATGTGATGATGCCCTATGCCTATGAGCTCGCGCTGCCCGGCGAAAGCGACCATGATTTCGGCATCCGCGCGGCCAAGGCGGTCGAGGACGCGATCCTCGAAGCCGGCGCCGACAAAGTGGCCGCCTTCATCGGCGAGCCGGTGATGGGTGCCGGCGGGGTAAAAATCCCGCCGATGAGCTACTGGCCGGAAGTCGAGCGCATCTGCCGCAAATACGATGTGCTCTTGATGCTGGACGAAGTGATCACCGGCTATGGCCGCACCGGCGAATGGTTTGCGGCGCAGACCTTCGGCATCGAGCCCGACACCATCACCACCGCCAAGGCGCTGACCTCGGGCTACCAGCCGCTATCGGCGCTGCTGGTCGGCGATCGTGTCGCCAGCACGCTGGTGGAAAAGGGCGGCGAGTTCTATCACGGCTACACCTATTCCGGTCATCCGGTGGCCTGCGCGGTGGCGTTGAAGAACCTCGAGATCATCGAGAAGGAAGGCTTGGTCGAGCGCGTCAAGAACGACACCGGTCCCTATTTCGCGCAGGCGCTGCAGGAGAGGATCGCCGGGCACAGGCTGGTCGGCGAGGTGCGTTCGATCGGCCTGATGGGCGCGATCGAGATCGTCAAGGACAAGGCGACCAAGGAACGCTATCTGCCGTCGGGAAGTGCGGCGGTCGTCGTGCGCGACCACGCGATCGCGAACGGCATGATGCTGCGGGCCACCGGCGACACGATGATTCTCTCGCCGCCGCTGATCTGGACGCGCGACACGATCGACATGGCCTGCGAGCGGATCGCGAAGGCGCTCGATCTCGCGGACGCTGATTTGCGAAAGCGCTGAGGGGATATTGTCCGGGCGCTCCGCAATGGGCGCCCGGTCCATTCCTAAACGATGTGGGTGATGTCTCCAAACGCAAAAACCGCGCCCCAACGGGAACGCGGCTTTGCCAGATACGCATGGCGTTTCGCGACAAGAATACTTGCGAAACTTACGGGCTCCGGTACGCGAGACCTGATCCGGAGCGCCGGGCGGACGCGCTGTCCGCCTCGCAATCCGTTTTAAAGGCACATCGTTACCGGTGGGTTAGCGAGACCTTAAGCAAATCTAAATTTGCCGGCTTTGCGCTGGCAAATATTTCAAATAGCCTTTTAAAGTCAGTATCTTACGTCTTATTGCCGCGCAGGAAATTAATAATGCCGGAAAAATCGGCGCCGGCGTGCCCCTGCGCGTTAAATAGCGCATAAAGCTGAGTGGCTTCGGCACCGAGCGGGGTTACGGCGCCCGCGCCCTGCGCGGCTTCCTGGGACAATTTCAGGTCCTTCAGCATGAGCGCTGCGGCAAAGCCCGGCTTGTAGTCGCGATTGGCCGGCGAGGCCGGCACGGGGCCGGGCACCGGGCAGTAGGTGGTCAGCGACCAGCACTGGCCGGAAGAGGTGGAGGCGACGTCGAACAGCGCCTGGTGCGACAGGCCGAGCTTTTCGGCCAGCACAAAGGCTTCGGCGACGCCGATCATCGAGATGCCGAGAATCATGTTGTTGCAGATCTTGGCCGCCTGGCCGGCGCCGTCGCCGCCGCAATGAACGATGCGCCCGGCCATCGGCTTCAGGATCGGCTCGGCGGTGGCAAAGGCCTCGTCGGAACCGCCGGCCATGAAGGTGAGGGTGCCGGCCGTGGCGCCGCCGGTGCCACCGGAGACCGGGGCGTCGATCGAGGGCAGGCCCTGCCTGGCGGCAATCGCATGCGCCTTGCGCGCCGATTCGACATCGATGGTCGAGGAATCGATGAACAGCGCGCCTTTCCTTGCCTTGGGCGCGATGTCCTCATAGACCGACAGCACATGCTTGCCCGCAGGCAGCATGGTGATGACGACATCGGCTTCCTTCACCGCAGCGACGGCGTTCGCCATCACCGTCACCCCATGCTCTTTCGCGACCGTAAGGTTTTCGGGCACCAGGTCGAAGCCCAGCACCGCATGGCCAGCTTTGACCAGATTGGCAGCCATCGGATTGCCCATGTTGCCTAGGCCGATGAAGGCGATGGTGCTCATTGTCTCTCTCCCAAAAATCTGCTCAGCGACCAATCAGCGCCCGCGCGATGATGACGCGCATGATCTCGTTGGTGCCTTCGAGGATCTGGTGGACGCGGAGATCCCGCACCAGCTTCTCGATGCCGTAATCGTGCAGATAGCCGTAGCCGCCATGCAGCTGCAGCGCCTCGTTCGCAACGTCGAAGCCGATATCGGTGACGAAGCGCTTGGCCATCGCCGACCATTTGCCGGCATCCGGCGCCTTGCGGTCGAGCTTCGAGGCGGCGGCGTAGAGGAAGATGCGGGAGGCCTGCAGCTCCGTCTCCATGTCGGCCAGCCTGAACTGCAGCGCCTGGAACTGGTTGATCTTGGAGCCGAAGGCCTTGCGCTCGCCCGTATAGGCGAGCGCCTTGTCGAGCGCCGATTGAGCGCCGCCGAGCGAGCAGGCGGCGATGTTCAACCGGCCGCCGTCGAGCCCGGCCATGGCGATGCCGAAGCCGGCGCCTTCCGCTGCGAGCAGGTTTTCCGCCGGCACCTTGCAGTCCTCGAACATGACTTGGCGGGTCGACTGCATGTGCCAGCCCATCTTGTGCTCGTTGGCGCCGAAGGACAGGCCCGGCGCGTCCTTGGGTACGACGAAGGTCGAAATGCCCTTCGGGCCATCGCCGCCGGTGCGCGCCATCACTACATAGAGATCGCTGTCGCCGGCGCCGGAGATGAACTGCTTGGCGCCGTTTAGTATGTAATCGTCACCGCTCTTCACCGCGCGCGTCTTCAGCGCGGCGGCGTCCGAGCCGGAGCCGGGCTCGGTCAGGCAATAGCTCGCCAGCCACTCCATCGAGGTCAGTTTCGGCAGGAAGCGCTGGCGCTGCTCGTCCGAGCCGAAGCGGTCGATCATCGAGGCCGCCATGTTGTGAATGGAAATGAAGGAGGAAAAAGCCGGGTCGGCGTGGGCAAGCGCCTCGAAGATCAGCACCGCGTCCAGCCGCCCAAGCGCCGAGCCGCCGACATCGTCGCGCACATAGATGCCGCCGAGGCCGAGCGGGCCGGTCTCGCGGATCACGTCGGCGGGGAAATGCTTTGCCCTGTCCCAGTCGAGCGCATTGGGCGCAACGCGATCCGCCGCGAAGGCCTGGGCCATCTCCTGGATGGCGCGCTGCTCCTCATTGAGTTCGAATTGGCCAGTGCCCGCATCGACTGCCGCGTCCATGGCGTGCTCCCTGTCGTTTCAGGCCTTCTGGCCTGTCGTTTTTGGCTTTGCGCGCCGTTCAATCTAGACCAATGATGCCGCCGCGCAAACCCGGGCCGTTGAGAACCGGCTGTGCATGGAATGACTAACGGAGCTCTTGCGTGCCGACAATTTTCGATGAGTTGCTGGAGCGATTCCACTCCTATCTAGCCGGCGTCGACCACGATCTGCTCGCGGACGAAGTCGCGCGCATCGGCTGGAATATGCCTGTCCGTCCTCTCGAACCGCGCGCGCTTGCCTGCCTTGGCCATCTCGACCGCATCGCCGCGCTTGCGCCGCCGGATGCCAGGCCGCTGGCGCGGTTCGTCGCCGACCATCGGGATGCATTGCGCTGGGGGCAGACCTATAGCGCCGCCGATTTCGGGCAGGGTTTCGTCGACAATTACGGCTGGCTGGAAGTGTTCGGCACGCGAGGGCATTTCGTCAATGATGCGGCCGCGGCCGGTCTGCTGATCCTCGGGCCGGACATCGTCTATCCCGACCACCACCACATCGCGGAAGAAATCTACATTCCACTGACCGGCGGCACCGAGTGGCGAATGGGCGAGGGGGATTTTCATATTCGCGGCGCCGGCGAGATGATCCACCACGCATCGAATGTCAGCCATGCCATGCGCACCGGCAAGGAACCGCTGATGGCGCTCTATCTCTGGCGCGGCGGGCCGTTGGCGCAGAAGTCGACCATCGGTTCGGGGAGCAGGGGCTGATGGCAAAAGCGATCATGCTGCAGGGCACCGGCTCCGATGTCGGCAAGACCGTGCTAGTAGCGGGGCTTTGCCGGGCCGCGAAGAATCGCGGCCTGAAGGTCCGGCCGTTCAAGCCGCAGAACATGTCGAACAATGCCGCCGTGGCCGACATTCCCGGCGAGGTCGGCGAAGGTGAGATCGGCCGCGGGCAATGGTTGCAGGCGCTGGCCTGCGGGGTGAGGCCGACCGTGCACATGAACCCTGTGCTGATCAAGCCGCAGAGCGATATCGGCTCGCAGGTGGTGGTGCAGGGCAAGGTTTTTGGCGAGGCGCGGGCGCGCGACTACCAGGCGATGAAAGCCGGACTGATGGACGCGGTGCTGGATTCCTGGGCCAAGGTCGGCGAGGGCGCCGACCTGGTCATTGTCGAGGGCGCGGGCTCGCCGGCCGAGATCAATCTCCGCAGTCGCGACATCGCCAATATGGGTTTTGCGACTCGCGCCAATGTGCCGGTGATCCTGGTCGGCGACATCGATCGTGGCGGCGTCATCGCCTCGGTCGCCGGCACGCATCTCATCCTGCCGGAGGAAGACCGGCGCATGATCGCCGGCTATCTCATCAACAAGTTCCGCGGCGATGTCTCGCTGTTCGACGACGGCATCAAGGCGATCGAGAAATTCACCGGCTGGCGCTGCTTCGGCGTCGTGCCCTGGCTGAAGGCAGCCGGCCGATTGCCCTCCGAGGATTCCGTGGTGCTCGAGCGCCTCGCGTCCGGCGGGAAGCGGGCGCTGAAGGTGGCCGTGCCGATGCTGGCGCGCATCGCCAATTTCGACGATCTCGATCCGCTGAAGGCCGAGCCGCAGGTCGAGGTGGTGTTCGTGCCACCCGGCAAAAGGCTGCCGGAGGATGCCGGGCTGGTCGTCATTCCCGGCTCCAAATCGACCATCGGCGATCTCATCAAATTCCGAGAAAATGGCTGGGATCGCGACCTTCTCGCCCACCGCAAGCGCGGCGGCCATGTCGTCGGCATCTGCGGCGGCTATCAGATGCTCGGTCGCATGGTGCGCGATCCCGAAGGTATCGAAGGCAGCGTGACCGAGGCGGAGGGCCTCGGCCTGCTCAACATCGAAACGGTGATGGAACCGGAAAAGACCGTGCGCAATTCAAGCGCCCAGTCGGTGCAGTTCGGCCTGCCGCTCGAGGGCTATGAAATCCATCTCGGCCGCACCACCGGCCCGGACACGGCGCGGCCGTCGACGATCCTCAACGGCGCCGAGGACGGCGCGGTCTCCGCCGACGGCAAGGTGATCGGCACCTATCTGCACGGGCTGTTTTCCGCCGACGCCTTTCGCGCCGCCTATCTGGAGAGTCTTGGCGTCAAAGGCGGCGGCATCGACTATCGCGCCGAGGTCGAGAAGGCGCTGGACGAGGTCGCAGCCGAGCTGGAACGACATCTCGACTGTGACGCGATCTTTGGCCTGGCGCGATAGGTCCGTTCCACCGCACAGCGGCCGGACCAGCCGCATGTGCCCTGCGCATCGGTGTCGTGGCGGTTAGCCGAGCCATTTATGCGGTCGTCATTCTATGGCGGAGCAAGGAGCGGAGCGACGCGCGCAGACCATAGAATCCATTCCGTGACGTCGAGGCGTTGCAGCCGTGCAGAATTCTGCTCCGCTGCATTCCGCGGCGAAAGTAACGGAATGGATCCTCGGGTCTACGCGTCCGCTTCGCTCCCGCTCCGCCCGTGGATGACGAAGTTGGGATGCTCTCGCTAACCTCAAGCGACGACGCTGGAAATTATCCTGGGATGGCGCGCTGGCTCGTCGGACAAGGCGCAAGCTAGGCAGACCGCGTCCTCAAATCAAAAGCGCCCGGCAGGGCCGGGCGCTCCGAGTTGCCTGAGATCTCAGAATTTCAAGCCCCGCGCATCAAACAGCCGGCGGCGAGCACGATGTAGGCGATGAGCATGATCCAAACGGACGCAAGCGGAATGAATGCAAGAACGCCAAGAGCGGCAAGAAGGCCGATGACGGCGATGACCAACGAAATAATGAACACGATCTGGGTGGGTGCACTGAGATTCATGTCTGGTCCCTCCAACATGATTCGCAACGCCTGGAGTCTATCAGCAGGCGCTTCATACACCAATGAGCTGGCGCAGCGGATTGGCGGGATCGGCTAACAACTTGACCGCTAGGGCCAGGCAGACCACGACGAGCAGCGGCTTGATCAGCCGGGCACCGATGCGGATGGCAAGGCTCGCGCCGACGCGGGCGCCGATGAATTGTGCTGCGCCCATCATCAGGCCGATTTTCCAGTCGATGACGCCGACGGCGGCGAAGACGACGAAGCCGCCGATGTTGGAGGCGAAATTGAGCAGCTTGGTGTGCGCCGTCGCCTTGAGCACGCCATAGCCGGCAAGCGTGACGAAGGCGAGCATGTAGAAGGAGCCGGCGCCGGGGCCGAAGACGCCGTCGTAGAAGCCGACCAGCGGCGGGATGATCAGCCCGAACAGGAAGGGCGACAGCCGTTCGGCGCGGTCGACGTCGTCCATGTTCGGCTTCAGCGCGAAGTAGAGCGCGATGGCGATCAGGAGCAGCGGGAGCAGGGCGCGCAGGAAATCGCCGGGCACGACCGTTGCCAAAAGAGCGCCGACCGCGCCGCCGGCAAGCGCCAGCAGCGCCGACGGCAGCTGGCGGCGCAGGTCAACCTGACCGTTGGCAGCATAATGGATGGTGGCCGAACCGGAACCGAACATGCCTTGCAATTTGTTGGTGCCGAGGGCTGCGACCGGCGAAAAGCCGGCGAGCAGCAGCGCCGGGATGGTGATCAGCCCGCCGCCGCCGGCGATTGAGTCGACGAAGCCGGCAGCAAAGGCGGCAGCAATCAGGATGAGGACGGTCTGCAGGGTAAGATCGATCATCGGGGAGGGATGCCAGGAAGGAAACCGCAGCTTCCACCACGCTCGCCCCGTTTGCGCAAGGGCGATTCCAAGCCAGAGCGGCTCGCCGTTACACGCCGAACCGCTCTGTCCGTTGCTTTGCCGCAATTCCGGACGGAAAACCGCTTCACACTTTTCCTGGAATTGCTCTAACAATCAGGTGGAATCGGAAAGGGGAGCTTGATGGCGATGGCGCTGCTCGACCAGATACGTTCGATCTTCGACGGTGACCCGGGCGTTCGCAAGGTGGCGGACGACCCGGTGCTGTCGGCGGAACTCTTGATGCTGTTTCGCATGATCCTGGCCGACGGTTCGGTTTCGGAGAGCGAGATGGTCGTCCTCCGCCGCATCTGCAGGGAAGCCTTCGGCATTCCCGAGGCCTCGATCGACAGCGTCATCGAATATCTCAACGATTATGGCTACGAGACCAACGGCTCGCAGGCGATCGCGCTGTTCCGCGATCTCGATGTCGAGCGCCGGAAACTGCTTGCGCGCCATATGGCCGAGATCGCCAAGGCCGATTCCAAATTGGCGGAGAGTGAGGTGAAGCTGCTGCGCCGCACGCTCGACTTGCTCGATATCAGCCCGGTCGATCTGGTGAAGCGGGAGGAATAGCCGGCCCGGCCGGCTGCTTAGCCCTGTTCCTGCATGCGTCGCGCGATGGCTCGGTGAAGATCGGGCGCCGCCGCGACCAGCGCTCGCGCCGCTTCCGAGCTGGGATGGTCGAGCACGTCGGCGGTCTTGCCGCGCTCGACGATCCTGCCTTCATGCATGACGAGCACCTCGTCCGCCATGGCGCGGGCGACCGTCAGGTCATGGGTGATGAAGAGATAGGCGATGCCGAGCTTCTGGTTGAGCTCGGCGAAAAGGTCGAGGATCTGGGCGCGGATCGAGACATCGAGCGCCGAGACCGGCTCGTCGGCCACCACCAGCTTTGGGCGGGTGATGATGGCGCGGGCGATCGATAGGCGCTGGCGCTGGCCGCCCGAGAATTCATGCGGATATTTGTCCATGTCGCGCGGACCGAGCCCGACTTCATCGAGCGCATGCGCGACCATCTCGCGCCGCTCGGCCTGCGTCGGCTGCTTTTCCAGAAGATGCAGCGGCTCGGCCACCAGCTTCTCCACCTTCTGACGCGGATCGAAGGAGCCGTAGGGATCCTGGAACACGACCTGCATGTCGCGCCGCGCCGGCTTCAGCTCGGCCTCCGCTTTACCCGTGATGGCTTCGCCGCGAAAGCGGATCGTGCCCGCCGTCGGCTTGTCCAGGGCGAGGATCATGCGGGCAAGCGTGGACTTGCCGCAACCGGAGCGGCCGACGAGCGCCACGGATTGCGCGGGCTCGATGGTGAGCGAGACATCGTCGACGGCGCGGATCGGTTGCGCCGGCCGGAGCAGGGATTTGCGCCGGCCCGGATAGTCACGGCCGACACCTTCGACTTCGAGCAAGGGCTTTGCCGACCCGGCAAGATGCGGTTTCGGCCGCGCCGGCAGGTGCATGGAAGCCAGCGCCAACTCGCGCGTGTAGGGATGCTGCTGCTCGGACAGCGTGCGCGCGGTGTCGCCGGCTTCCGTCACCTCGCCATGGCGCAGGATGGTCAGGCGATCGGCCATCTCGGTCACCACCGCGAGGTCGTGCGAGATCAGCAGCAGGCCCATGCGGTTCTCGCGGACCAGATCGCGCAACAGGTCGAGGATCTGCGCCTGCAGGACGACGTCGAGCGCCGTCGTCGGCTCGTCGGCGATCAGCAGCTTCGGCTTCAGCGCGCAGGCAATGGCGATGACGACGCGCTGCCGCTGGCCGCCGGACAGTTCGTGCGGATAACGCGACAGCGGGAATTTGGCCTCCGGCAGCCCGACGCGGTCCAGGATTTTTCGCGCGCGGTCCTCGGCCTCGGCGCGGCTCGCCTTGGCGTGCCAGCGGATGCCTTCGGCGACCTGTTCGCCGATCGTCTTGACAGGATTGAGCGACGTCATCGGCTCCTGGAAGACCATGCCGATATCGTCGCCGCGCAAGGCGCACATCTGGTCTTCGGTGGCGCGGAGGATGTCGATGCCGTCGAAGGTCACGCGACCCTCGGCGCGCGCCAGATGAGGGAGGAGCTGCATGATTGTCAGCGCCGTCATCGACTTGCCGGAGCCGGATTCGCCGACAAGGCCGACGACTTCGCCGGGCGCGACCGTCAGCTCGACGCCTTTGAGGATCGGCGTGGCGCCGATCGTAAGCGATAGGTTCTCGATCTCGAGCAGGCTCATCGGCGCCGCCGCGATTTCGGATCGAGGATGTCGGCGATGCCGTCGCCGAGCAGGTTCAGCCCAAGCACGGTGATGACGATCGCCATGCCGGGAAAGATCGCCATCCAGGGCGCGGTCACCATGCGCGTCTGCGCGTCGAACAGCATGCGGCCCCAGCTCGGCATCGGCGGTTGGGCGCCGAGGCCGACATAGGAAAGCCCGGCTTCGGCGAGGATGCCGAGCGCGAACTGGATGGTGCCCTGGACGAGCAGCAGCGTCGCGATGTTGGGCAGGATGTGCTCGATGGTGATGTGCGTCATGCCCTTGCCGGCGGCGCGCGCGGCGAGGATGAATTCGCGCGGCCAGATCGCCAGCGCGCCGGCCCGGGCGACGCGCGCGAAGACAGGTATGTTGAAGATGCCGATGGCGATGATGGCGTTGACGGCGCCGGGGCCGAAGATCGCGGTGATCATGATCGCCGAAAGCAGGGCAGGGAAGGCGAAGACGACGTCGTTGACGCGCATCAGCGCCTCGTCGGCCAATCCGCCCCGCGCGGCGGCCAGAGCGCCGAGCGGCAGGCCGATGCCCATGCCGATGCCGACTGCGACCAGCGCGACCGCGATCGAATTGCGGGCGCCGACCATGACCATCGACAGGATGTCGCGACCGAAATGGTCGGTGCCGAACCAGTGGGCCCAAGAGGGCGCCTGCGTCTTGTCGGCAATCACCAGCCTGGTGACGTCGTAAGGCGTCCAGACGAAGGAGACGAGCGCGACAGCCACGATCAGCAGCGTGATGACCAGACCGATCAGGAAAGAGCGGTTGCCGAAGGCCTTGGCTAGCACGCCGGCAAGGGTTTCCTCGGGGAGGTCGACGCGCATGGTCATTGCCGGCCTCTGAGGCGCGGGTCGACGATGGCGTAGGAGAAATCGACGAGGAGGTTGATCAGGATCACGGCGGCGACCAGAAGCATGACAATGCTCTCGACCACGATCAGGTCGCGCTGGGTGATGGCCTGGAAGATCAGCCGGCCGAGGCCAGGCAGGTAGAAGACATTCTCGATGATTATGGTGCCGGCAAGCAGGAAGGCGAATTGCAGGCCGAGGATGGTGAGCACCGGGATCATGGCGTTGCGCAACGCGTGGCGCCACAGCACGGCGCGGTAGGGCAGGCCCTTGGCGCGCGCGGTGCGGATATAGTCCTCGTT
Organism: Mesorhizobium sp. M2A.F.Ca.ET.046.03.2.1; assembly: GCF_003952425.1. Classification (NCBI taxonomy): domain Bacteria; kingdom Pseudomonadati; phylum Pseudomonadota; class Alphaproteobacteria; order Hyphomicrobiales; family Phyllobacteriaceae; genus Mesorhizobium; species Mesorhizobium sp. M2A.F.Ca.ET.046.03.2.1. Next base: position 5,840,202 of record NZ_CP034449.1, read on the forward strand.
GAGCACCTCGATCAGCGCCGAGCGGGCGACGCGCCCCAGGATCGCCGCCTGCGGCAAGGCGAGGGCCACGGCCGGCAGGATCAGGGATTTCAACGCCGTCCAGACACCGGCACCCCAACCCGGGAAGCCGCCGGCCGGCACGAGCCGCAGCCAGACGGCAAACAGGTAGATCAACATCAGCGCGAACCAGAAATTCGGCACCGCGACGCCGATCTGGGCCGCGCCCATGGCCAGCGTATCGCCCGCGCGGCCCTGGCGGCTGGCCGAGAACACGCCGACCGGAATGGCGATGATGGTCGACAGTGCCAGCGCAATCAGCGCCAGCGGCAGGGAGACGGCGATGCGTTCACGCACCAGGTCGATGACGGGCACCGAATAGGTGTAGGAACGGCCGAAATCGAGGCTGAGCAGGCCGCCTGCCCAGTGCAGGTAGCGCAGCAGCAGCGGCGCGTTCAGCCCCATCTGGTTGCGCAGCAACTCCACCTGGTCGGCGCTGGCATTGAGGCCCAGCATCAGGCGCGCCGGGTCACCGGGCAGGACCTCCATGACCGCGAACACCACCATCGAGGCCAGCACCAGCGTGAGGGCCGCGATGATGAGGCGCTTTACGAGGTAGGCGGTCATGGGAAGCGATCGGGCGATCGCGCCGGGCTCAATCCGTCCACTTCACCTTGGTGAGATCATCCGCCTCGATCGGCCAGTTCGTCCACATGCCCTGCAGCTTGGCGTCCCACACACCGATCTTGGGCAGCTCGAACAGGTAGACGGCGGGCACGTCGTGCGCGAGAAACTTCTGCGCCTCGCCCAGCAGCTCCAGCCTCTTGTTCTTGTCGACCGTGGTGCCAAGCGCCTTGATCACATCGTTGAACTTCGGGTTGTCATACTGGAAATAGTAGCCGGGCCGCGAATAGATATCGATGTCGTTGGGCTCGACGTGGGAAACGATCGTCAGGTCGTAGTCCTTGTTGGTGAAGACCTGGCTCAGCCACTCCGCCCATTCGACGGGAATGATCTGCAAATCGACCCCGATCTCCTTCAGCTGGGACTGAATCACCTGGCCGCCGTCGCGTGCGTAGGGCACGGGCGGCAGCTTGATCGTGGCCGAGAAGCCGTTCTCCAGCCCCGCTTCCTTCAGATACGCCTTGGCCTTGGCGGTGTCGTGCGGATAGACGCCGGTGAGATCGACATAGCCCGCGTCGCCTGGCGAAAAATGAGAGCCGATCGGCTTTCCAAGACCGTTCGAGGCGGCTGCGATGATGGCATCGCGATCGATCGCCGAGGCAAGGGCCTGCCGCACGGCCAGCTTGTCGAAGGGCGGCTTCTTGTTGTTGATCGACAGGATCGTCTCGCCCTCGGTCGAACCGATCACGACACTGAAGCGCGGATCGGACTGGATCTGCCCGAGCGCGTCCTGTGCGGGCATGTTGGCGAAAGCCTGGATGTCGCCCGAGAGCAAGGCGGGGACGGCCGCGGCCACGTCGGGGACGATACGGAATGTCGCCTTGTCGAGCGCGGCGGCTGTACCCCAGTAGTCCGGGTTCTTGACGAGCGTGATCTCGGAACCCTTGGCCCAGTGATCGAGCTTGAAGGGACCGGTGCCGATCGGCTTGTCCTTGTTGCCGTCGGCCGACCCCTTCGCCACGATCACCGCCGCAACCTGGCCCATGTCGTAAAGGAAGCTGCCCTGCGGCCCGTCGAGAGTGACCTTGACGGTCGCCGGATCGACCACCGTGACATCGGTGATGTGGGCAAAGAGCGGCTTTTGCGGATTGAGCGAATCCTTGGCACGCGCACGATCCAGCGAGAATTTCACGTCGTCGGCGCTGAAGGCCGAGCCATCGTGGAACTTCACGCCGGAATGCAGCTTGAACGTGTAGGCCTTGCCGTCGTCGGAGACTGCCCAGCTCTCGGCGAGAGCTGGCTGAACCTGGCCGTTGTCGTCGATCCGCGTCAGCCCTTCAAAGACATTGGCATAGGTGACTTCGCCGATGGCCGCGGCCGCGCCGGCGGTTGGATCGAGATGTGGCGGCTCGAGCACGATGCCGAGCGTGAGGTCGGTGCGCGCGGCAAAGGCCGAGGTGGCGGGGGCAAGCGACAGCACAGCCGCGGCCAGGATGGTCTTCCACAGTCTCATCGCTGAACTCCCATTGCTCAAACATGCTCAAGCTGGCGGATAGAAGCGTGATTTGGCGCGCGAGTAAATTGCGTTTCGTGCTGCCGGGCGGCGCAAGGCGGAATGTTTTTGCCCATTAGCCGGTCGTGCCGCGCAAGAGCACATTGAGGCCGATCGCCATCACCTTGGCCGATTCCACCATGTCGGCGATGCCCACCCATTCGTCCGGCCTATGCGCGAGGTCGAGAATGCCCGGGCCATAGGCGATGCAGTCGTAGAGGTGGCCGAGGCGCGCGACGTGCTTCTGGTCGTAGGTGCCGGGCGAGATCACATAGTCGGGTTCGCGGTCGAACACCTCCATGATGCCCTTCGCGACGGCCTTCACCACTGGCGCGTCGCGCTCGGTCATCAGCGGCAGCACCTCCATCAGGTCGCGGATCTCGTAGTCGAATTTCTTGCGCTCGCGTTTCAACCGCTCCAGGATGCCGGTGACCTCGCCTTTGACGGTGGCGATATCCTCTTCGAGCAGGAAGCGCCGGTCTATGGTGAGCCGGCACCAATCCGGCACGTTGGGCGAGGGAAGCCCCGGCCGGAAATCCTCGGTCTGGCCGCCATGGATGGAATTGATGTTCATGGTCGAGCGCCGGGCGCCTTCCGGCACCACCGGCATGCGCGTCATCTTGCGGTCGAGCGCCGGGAACAGTTCTTGCTCGAAAGCCTGCAGGAGGGCGCCCATATGGCGCACCGCATTGTCGCCGAGGAACGGCATCGAGCCATGCGCGATCTCGCCCTTGGTCTCGATCTCGGCCCACCAGACGCCGCGATGGCCGAGGCAGATGCGGTCCTTGTTCAAGGGCTCCGGGATGATGACGTGGTCGACCTTCGGCTTGGAGAAATAGCCGAGCCTGGCCAGATGGGCGACGCCGCCGAAACCGCCGGATTCCTCGTCTGCCGTGCCCGAGATCTCGATGGCGCCGGGAAAGCCGGGATAGGCTTCCATGAAGGCTTCGACGGCGATGACCGAGGCCGCCAGGCCGCCCTTCATGTCGCAGGCACCGCGGCCATAGACCCTGCCGTCCTTCACCACGCCGGCAAAGGGATCGACGGTCCAGCCGTCGCCGGCCTCGACGACGTCGATATGCGAGTTGAAATGCACGCAGGGGCCGGGCGAGCGGCCGTCGAGGCGGGCGACCACGTTGACGCGTGGATAGCGGTCGCTGTCGCCAGGCGCGCCCTCGGCACGGATGAACTCGGTTTCGAAGCCGAGTTTCTTCAGGCGCTCGCCCAGGAACTCGGCGCATGGCCGGTAGGCTTCGCCCGGCGGATTGACGGTCGGGAAGCGGATCAGGTCCGCGGTCAGCGCAACCAAGTCGTCTGTCCGGTCCTCGACCGCCCCGAGAAGTCGCTCATTCATGCGAAGTCGTTCACTCATTCGGTGGATTGAAGAAGGAACGCAGCACTTTTGCAAGCAACCAGTCGCACATTGCCACACGACGATCGGGGAATGGCCCAACGCTCGCGCTTAAACTTCAGAGGGTGCGTGTCGAGGCGGCAACTATGCCGGGAAAATCGTTCAAATTCATCGGATTGGATTGGCGGATTCGTCAAGGAGTGTGTGGTACTTAACGCATCTGCCGGCAAAAAGATGGAAAAACCGCGTCAATGGCAGGGGCAATCAAAGGGGTTTGATCGCATGAAAAAGTTCGTTCTCATGGTAACCGTGCTGGCGACAGCGTTGTTCGGCGTGTCCGTCGCAAGCCGGGCAGCCAATCTGGTCGCCAATATCGACGTCTCGTCGCAGACCATGACCGTCAGCAAGTATGGCCAGGTGCTCTACCGCTGGAGCGTGTCGACGGCGCGGCCTGGCTATTTCACGCCGCGCGGCAGCTACCGGCCGCAATGGACTGCTCGGATGTGGTATTCGCGCAAGTATGACAACTCGCCAATGCCCTATTCGGTGTTCTTCCATGGCGGCTACGCCATTCATGGCACCGGAGCGGTGAGACATCTCGGGCGCCCGGCGTCGCATGGCTGCGTACGCCTGCATCCGGCCAACGCCGCGACCTTCTACACGATGGTCAAGGAAGTGGGCTTCGGCAACACGCGGATCGTTGTGACCAACTGATTGCGATAAGGCCGCCCAGTTATTGGTCAGCTGCCGCCTTCGCCTGTCGGCGCTTGCGGCGGCGGCCGCTGATTTCCCAACGCTTGTGGAACCACATCCATTGTCCTGGATCCTCGCGCACCCAGCGCTCGACCACATCGGTGAGCAGCTGGGTGGTGGCGTCGACATCGACGCTGCCCTCTTCGGTGCGCGGGAAGTCCAGCTTGTCCTCGATCTCAAGACGAAAGCGGTTGCCCGGCAGCCTGACGCAGCGGGCGGGGTAGACATCGCAGTCATAGTGGCGGGCAAGCATGCCAAGCATCGGGTTGGTCTGGCATGGACGGCCGAAGAAGGTCGTCTCCACGCCGCCCGAGAATTTCTGATCGACCAACACGCCGATATTGCCGCCCTTTTCCAGGATGGCGGCAAGGGCGAAGGAGGCACCGGCGGCGGAGGGCAGCAGGGCGCCCATCGAGGAGCGGCGCGTCGAATGGATGTAGTCGGCGAGGTAAGGATTGTTCGGCGGGCGAAACAGCGCCGTGATGTTCATGCCGAACGTGGCCGCGGCCACCGGCAGCAGCTCGAAATTGCCGAGATGGCCGGTGAAGAGGATGTGAGGCTTCTCCTCGCCGGCGATCGCGACGAAATGATCGATGCCGCGAACCTCGACCCGGCCCGGCTTCGCAGCGTCCGGGTCGAAGTCGAACAATGCATCGAGGAAGATGTATTCGGCCGCGAGACGGGCCATGTTGCCCCACATGTCGCGCGCGATGGCCTCGATTTCGGCGTCGCTCTTCTGCGGATAGGCAAGGCGCAGATTGTTGACCGCGACCCGGTGGCGCCCGACCAGCGGACCGACCCGGCGGGCGGCGCGGTCGGCGAAGTTGAGCGCGCTGTCCGGCGGCAACAGGCGCAGCAGCGACAGCAACACCATGGCGAGCCGGGCGACCAGCCAGTGCTCCATCTGGCGCAGCCGCAGGCCGTAGCGGAACATGAAGTCCCGGCGGGCTTTCCTGAGCGCGTTGCCGACCATCCGCCTTTCCTGGAACTGTTTTAGGAAACGCGCAGGATGATCTTGCCGAAGACGTCGCGGCCTTCCATGCGCTTCAGCGCGGCATCGATGTCGTCGAAACCCACCTCGGTGTCGATTACCGGGGCAACGAGGCCAGAGGCCATCTTCTGCATGGCGTTGGCCATGTTCTCCATGCGGCAGCCGAAGGAGCCGAGCAGCTTCAGCTGCTGCTGGAAGAGCTGCATCAAATTGACCTGCGTCGACACGCCCGAGGTCGAACCGCAGGTGACGAGGCGCCCGCCGCGCTTCAAGCACAGCATCGAGCCGGCGAACGTGTCGGCGCCGACATGTTCGAAGACGACGTCGACGCCTTTCTTCTTCGTCAGCTTGCGCACGACGCCCTCGAAGCGGTCCTCACGGTAGTTGATGACATGATCGGCGCCGAGCGCCTTGGCCTTGTCGATCTTGTCGTTCGAGCCGACCGTGGTGATGACCGTGCAGCCCATCTTCTTGGCCAACTGGATGGCGGCGGTGCCGATGCCGGAGCCGCCGGCATGGACGAGAATGGTCTCGCCGGGCTCCAGCTTCGCGTTGTCGAACAGCATGTGCTCGACCGTGCCGAAGGTTACGGGCGCGACCGCCGCGCCGATCTCGGTGACGCCGGGAGGAGCGGGCACCAGCAGGCGCGCCGGCAGGTTGATCTTCTCCTGGGCGAAGCCATCCAGATGGAAGCCATGGACGCCGGAAACATGCTCGCACAGATTGTCACGGCCTTCGCGGCAGGCGCGGCACAGGCCGCAGGTACGCGCGCCGTAGATCGACACCAACTGCCCCGGCAGCAGGTTGGAGACTCCTGGACCGACCGCCTCGACCTCGCCGGAAGCTTCGGCGCCGACGACCAGCGGCAGCTTGCGCTTGGCGAAAGCCATGCCGCGCCAGCCCCAGACGTCGATATGGTTGAGCGCCACCGCCTTGATGCGGAGCGTCACTTCGCCCAGCGAAGGCGGCGGGGGAGGCGGCAGGTCCACCGTTTCGAGACGGCGATCCTCGATAAGTTGCAATGCGCGCATAGGGCCTGTCAGTCGGTTCTAAAGCGCGTTGCGCTTCAGGTTCTTTGTCATGCATGTCGTTGTCGCAAGACCGATTTCACTTCGGCGCGACATGCATTGGCGGAAAAATGTCCGCTTAGACCGGTTCCCGCGCCATGACAAGGCAGGTGTTCTGGCCGCCGAAGCCGAAAGAGTTCGACAAAACCGTGCCGACCTCGGCGTTGCGCTTCTTGTTCGGGACGACGTCGAGGACAATGGCCGGATCGGGATTGTCGTAATTGATGGTCGGCGGGATGACGCTTTCGCGCATGGTCATCAGCGAGAAGGCGGCCTCGACCGCGCCTGCCGCCGACAGCGTGTGGCCGATCATCGACTTGTTCGACGAGACCGGCATCGAGCCGATACGCTCGCCGAACACGGTGGACAGCGACAGATGCTCCATCTTGTCGTTTTCCGGCGTCGAGGTGCCGTGCGCGTTGACATACTCGATCTCGTCCTCGCTCATGCCCGCATCGGCAAGGACGGCGCGCACCGCCGCGATAGCCGGCGACGCATCGGGCTTGGAGCGAGTGCGGTGGAAATCGTCCGCCTTTTCGCCGCAGCCGCGCATGATGCCGAGGATCGTCGCGCCGCGGGCCAGGGCTGCTTCCAGCGATTCCAGCACCAGAGCGCCAGATCCTTCGGCGAGCACGAAGCCATCGCGATCCTTGGAGAAGGGTTTCGACGCCTTTTCCGGGATGTCGTTATGGGTGGAAAGGGCAGAAAGCAGCGAGAAGCGGATCAGCGCCTCGGCCGTCGCCGAGCCGTCGGCGCCGATCGACAGCGCCTTGTCGCATTCGCCGCGCCGGATCGCCTCGACGCCGAGCTGGATGGCGGTGGCGCCTGAAGCGCATGCGGTCGAGAGCGTTATCGGCAGGCCGCGCGTGCCGAAGCGGTCGGCCAGTCGGTCGGCGATCGAGCCGAACTGGGTGGTTTCGAAGATGTCGAGCTCCTTCAACGCGCGGGCGACGCGCAGCAATCTCTCGGAACCGCCATCCTTCTTGTCGGAATTATAGAGCGAGAAACGGTCGGCCCAGTCGAGCTCGACCGGCGGCGAGGCGAGGAACAGCGGGCCGCCGAAATCGCCGGAATCGAGCCGTGCTTCCGACACGGCTTCTTGGGCCGCGGTCTCCGCCAGTTCGTAAGTGAGGTGGCTTGCGCCCTTCGAGCTCGACGGCAGGAAGTCGACCATGCCGGAAATGCGGGTGTTGAGGTGATCGACCGGAAAGCGGGTGATCGGATGGATGCCGGATTTACCGGACGTCAGCGCCGCCCAGTTGTCGGTCTTGCCGACGCCCAGCGACGTCACGACGCCGATGCCGGTGACGGCCACGACCGGCCTGCCCATGTGGTCTTTGAGATTGGCCATGTTTTGTCCTGACAGCCTCGATCGTACCTCAGGCCGCTTTGATCAGCCCCATGCCCTCGAATTGGTGATAGCCGATCGCCGTTGCAAGGACTGCCTTCGGCGCACCGTCAAACGGCTTCTCGGCTGCGGCATCGAAAACGGGGTAACCGGCCTTGCGGTCGATCGCCATGGCCGCGAGCGCCACGGCGAAGGGGAACTGCGCCTCCTTCATATGGCCGGTCAGCGTCGAGAAGCCGCGCACGGCGAGCGCCGGATTGGCGTCGAGCGCCGCTTTCTCCGCGGCGGTGGCTGCATGAGCGCCCGAAGCGCCGGATATCGTCAGCAGTTCGCCGGCGGGCAATTCGGCCTGCTTCAGTAGGGCCACGATCTCGGCATCCAACTCACCCAGGCGGCGTCTGGCGCGGCCGGACACGATGGGGCCGAGCTCGGCATAGATCCTTCGGCCGCGGCTTTTCGCGTGCTCGCGCTGCTCCAGCACCAGGAAAGCGCCGCCCGAACCGGTGACCACGCCGCCGCCCTCGGAGCCCTGACGCTGCCAGACCGGCTTCCAGGGGCCGCGATGCAGGTAGCCGGCGAGCTCGTAGCCCAGCAGCATGTCGGAATGCTCCGTCTGGAAGGCGCCGCCGACCAGAACATGGGTCGACTGTCCCGAGCGGATGCGCGCGGCTGCCGTCTCGACGGCCGAGACGCCGGCGCCTTCCTCGCCCATGAAGGTGCGGGAGGAACCGGTGACCTTGTGGACGATCGATATGTTGCCGGCGAGCAGGTTGGAGAGCTGGGCCAGGAACAAAGTCGGCCGCAGTTCCGTCGTCAGCTTCTCGTTGAGCAGCACGTCGCGGTCGTTGCGGCTTTCGGAAGCAGCAAGGATTGCGGCGTCGACGGCCTCGTCGCGCTCGCCGCCACCGGCCGCCACCACCATGTCCATGGTCGTGCAAAGCTCGTCATTGCCCTTGACTCCCGCATCGTCCAGCGCAAGGCCGGCGGCATAGGTGCCGAGGCGCTGCCAGGTTTCCATCTGGCGCTGGTCGCCACGTTTGGCGATCTGCAGGTTCCAGTCGATCTCGGGCAGAGGATGAATGGTATAGGGGGCGAAGCGCTCGGCATCGAGCACCGGCTGGAACCCAGGCTGCGTAAGCTTTTGCCAATGGGCATCCGGACCCTCTCCCAGCGAGGAGACAAGGCCGATGCCGGTGATGACGACGTCGTGGGAACTCATGGGCGGCTGTTGTGGGTCAGGCGACTTTTTGATTTTGCGCATGATCCTTTCCGAAAATCGATGCCGATTTCGGGGTCATGCGCGGAGCGCGTCAAGTTCGCGCTCGCCGTAGACATCAGGCGCTCTTGGCCGCGACCAGCGCGTCGATCTTGGCGCACAGGTTCTTCATGACGAAATAGTCGTCGGTCGAGGCCTTGCCGTCATTGACCTCCTGCGTCCACTTTTCCAGCGGCACCTTGATGCCGAATTCCTTGTCGATGGCGAAGACGATGTCGAGGAAATCGAGGCTGTCGATGCCGAGGTCGTCGATGGTGTGGCTCTCGGGCGTGATGGTGTCGATATCGATCTCGCTGGTATCGGCAATGATCTTGGCGACTTTCTCGAATGTGGTGGACAAGGGCTCTTCCTTCGGGTTGCGGGCGGAATCTGTCCGCATCTTGCTTTGCGCGCTGTCTAATCGGTTTTTCCCGGCAGGAAAAGGCCTGATGCGCCGGGAGCAGATGGGACGCCGGCTTTGGGAACGCAAGAAGGGCCGCCGTTCGAACCGGCGGTCCTTCCCATCTTACGCTGCGTCAGCTGAGCGACATGCATCAGTCGCGGAGCTTGACCAGATCGTTGAGCAGCCCGCCCGTCCCGTTGTGGACGGTGAGCCGCTCGACCTTGCCGGCGATGGCCTCCAGAGCCTCGAGCTCCTTCAGCCGCAGCATCACCGGGTTCTCGGCCATCACCTTGGCCGTGTTGAGCAGCGAACCCGTGGCGTTCGTCTCCTCGCGGCGGCGGATGACGTTGGCCTCAGCCTGCTTCTCGGCCGAAACCACCTGGTTGAGGATCTCGCGCATGTCGCCCGGCAGGATCACATCCTTGAGAGCGATGTCGCTGACCTCGACGCCGATCGCGGCCATGTCTTCGCGCACCTTGGCCGCCGCGTCCTCGTCGACCGTGACCTTCTTGTCGAGGATCTGGTCGAGCGTGAGCGCGCCAAGCGTCTTGCGGAAGGCGTACTGCAGGGCGCGGTAGAGGGCTTCCGAGAAGTCCTTCACCGTGCTCACCGCCTGGACCGGGTCGACGACCCGGTACTCGGCGGCGATGTTGACGCGGATCGTCACGCGATCCCTGGTCAGCACTTCCTGCCCGGCGACATCGAGCGACTGGCGCTTGATGTCGACGACCTTCAGCTGGACCATGCGGCCGACATTCCAGAAGGCATGCACGCCCGCTTCAAGCGTGCGAACGAGCACGCCATCCACGAAGAGCAGCCCGACCTGGCCGTCCACGACCGGATGCAGGAACATGTGTTCCGTCTTCCGGGCCTGGCCGAGCCGGCGCATCAGCGCCGGATCGATGGCGAGATCGGCCGCCGTGTCGACGGTCGTAACCTTCCACGGACCGGCATCCGCCCACAGCACCAGCTTGCGGTCCGGCGACAGCACAGAATGCAGCGCGCCGTCGCGCTCGACCACGGCGACCTCCATGCGTCCGGTGCGGACGACGGTGAAGTGACGCGCGGCCACGTCCGGGAGCTTGTCGAACAATGCCTTCTCGTAAGCCGAAACGAATTCCGGGTTCTTCAGGTCGTGCCTGGAGATTTCCAGGTTGCCGCGCCGGTTGGCGAGCCAATGTTCGCCCGGCATCAGGACCGCCTGGATCTCGCCCTTGTAGAGGGCGACGGCACGTTCATTTTCCTTCACGAGGACGCGCTGGCGTCCAAGAGCCTTTTCGAGAATGGTCTTCATTGTCTTACTCCTGTCGGGCATGGCCCCATCCGAGGCGTCACGTCATGCGTCGATCATCCTTTTCGTTTTTCGTTTCACGTCGTCGTACTTCATGTTCCTGGGCACGAATGATCCGGAGACCGGTGGCATCCGCGCGAAGCGGGCCTTCGGGAGCGGATCGCGGGGCGGCGAAGCGGGCGCCGGAAGCCCGAGCTTCCCTTGCCGGCCGCGCCGCGCCTTGACCGTCATCGCGGGCCTGGCCGCGCGCCGATGGCGCAGGACGTCGCCGCCCGGCGAGGCCGAAACCTTGCCGTCCGTGAAGTCCTCGCATTCCGGTCCCCGGACCGTTTTGGATAACACCACCTGAAGGTGTCGGCTTATCAGGCCGTTGGAGAAGGAATCGAACCTTCGACAGTCAGATTAACAATCTGATGCTCTAACCAAACTGAGCTATCCGTGGTGCTGATGAAGGGACTCGAACCCTCGACCTCCGGACCCAAATCCGGCGCTCTAACCTCTGAGCTACATCGGCGATCCCAACACCCGAAACGGCGCCGTACACAGCGCGGCAAAGCCGCCTGCGCGGGCGGAGACGAAAGCTCCAACCGTTGTGCTCGCTTCGGTTTTCGTGACCGGGAGCGCGCCTATAGACCCTGCGACGGGTTGTCGCAAGCGGCATTGTGGCGGCAAATTTGCGGCTTCTTCCGGGAGTTGTATTTCAGCAACACCGGCCGGCGCGATGCCTTAGAAAGTCACGCGCCCCAGCACCTTGAGGCCGTCGCCGTCCGGCGCCACCACCACGGCCTCGCCTTCGCGCGGCGCCACGCCGGTGAGCGCTTCGATGTTTTCGAGATGCGTGACCAGCACCAGATTGTCGGAGCCGGAATAGCCGCGGATCTCCTTCATCACCGCTTCCATTTGCGCGGCCTTCTCGGCCGGGTCGGTCTTGAGCAGGTCGAGCGGCGCGAAGGGCTGCGGCTCGGATTCGAAAGCGATGCGGGCGGTGTCGAGGCAGCGGCAGTAGCGGCTGGAGAGCACGTGATCGATGGGTGCTGCGCGCGCCGCGAACAGCGCGCCGATGCGGCTTGCCTGCTGCTTGCCGCGCTCGGACAGATTGAGCTGCGTGGCGCAATTGCCGATGTCGAAATTCGCCGGGTCGGTCGCTCCGGTGACGAAGGCATGGCGAAGCAGCACGACATGGCCGCCGTCGCGCAGCAGCGCCCAGCCGGCATCGGTCGCGTGGGCAAGAGTGGGAGCGGCAAGGAGGAAAAGCGCCAGAACAAGTCGCAGCATCGGAAGTCCTTTGGCGGCCCGGGCGGGCCGAGGCCGTGATCGGCATATAGGGATCGCAAAGCCGTCCGGAAAACAAGCAGAGGCGCCGGAGATAGGCGTGCGGCGCCAATTGCACAGCGGCCGGGGCTCGCCTATCACGGGAAAAATGTCTCCGCCCGCAAAATGACTCCGCTCACTGAAACCGTCCTCTTCGTCTTCAGCCTCGTGGCGCTCGGCTATCTGGCCGGGCTGACCGGTTATCTGAAGCCGGCGAGCGGGGAGGGCATTTCCGAATTCGCCGTCAATGTGGCGATGCCGCTGCTTCTGTTCCAAACCATGGTCAAGTCGGATTTCCACGGTGTGGCGCCATGGTCGCTGTGGGGCGCCTATTTCGCTGCCGTCGCCATCACCTGGGCCGCAGGCCATCTGGTCACGACGCGGCTGTTCGGTCGGGACGCACGCGCGGGGATCGTCGGCGGCGTGTCCTCGGCCTATTCCAATGTCGTGCTGCTCGGCGCCCCCTTCATCCTCGGCATATTCGGCGCCAGCGGCTTCGAGGTCCTGTCGCTGCTGGTTTCGGTCCACCTGCCGATCATGATGATGACGTCGATCGTGCTGTTCGAGATGTTCGGGCGCGGCAGCGGCGAGACGGTCCACCCGCTGCGTGTCGTCAAAAGCTTCCTCAGGCGCCTGTTCATCAATCCGCTGATCATCGGCATCCTGGCCGGGCTCGCCTGGCGCCTTACCGGCGCGCCGCTGCCCGACCTTGTCGAGCGGCTGGTCGATACGCTCGCCGACACGGCCGGCCCGGTGGCGCTGTTCGCCATGGGGCTCAGCCTGCGCCGCTTCGGCATCTCCGGCAATATCAGGCCGGCGCTGGCGCTGTCGGTGCTGAAGCTGTTCCTGATGCCGGCGCTGGTGCTGGCCTTCGTGTGGCTACTCGGCCTGCCGCCGCTGACCTCCAAGGTCGCGGTCGTCGTTGCGGCGCTGCCGTCGGGCATCAATTCCTACCTGATCGCCGTCCAGTTCAACACCGGCCAGGCGCTGGCCTCGAACCAGATGACGCTTGCCACGGCAAGCGCGGTGCTAACCACGTCGTTCTGGCTGACGGTGGTCGTGCACATCTTCGGATAAGCGTCAGCAAGCGTATGCGCGGCTCGCCTTTGCTGGCCCAACCCCTATATGCCATCTTGTGATTGCTTGCCTGCCTTTCCCTAGGTAAGAGCAATGCGCCGGCGTGCGGCTCTTGAAGCACGCTTCAACGGATATCCAGAAAAACGGCCGATCAGCGCGCCGAACGGAGGCCAGACCATGCTTCAGAAAACCAGCCATTTCATGCGCCAGGCCAATCTCATCAATGGTGAATGGGTGCAGGCCGACAGCGGCCAGACCATCGACGTCAACAATCCGGCGACGGGCCTGAAGATCGGCACCGTGCCAAAGGCCGGCAAGGCTGAAACCCGCCGCGCCATCGAGGCGGCCGAGGAAGCGTTCAAGAGCTGGCGCAAGACCACCGCGCTCGAGCGCTCGAAGCTGTTACGCAAGCTGCATGACGCGATGATGGACAATCAGGACGTGCTGGCCGAGCTGCTGACCATCGAGCAGGGCAAGTCGCTCGCCGAATCCAAGGGCGAGATCGGCTCGTCCGCGGCCTACATCCTGTGGTTCGCCGAGGAAGGCCGCCGCGTCTATGGCGACATCGTGCCGTCGCCATGGGGCGACCGCCGCATCCTTGTGACCAAGGAGCCGGTCGGCGTCATCGCCGCCATCACGCCATGGAATTTTCCGTCCTCGATGCTCGCCCGCAAGATCGGTCCGGCCTTGGCCGCCGGCTGCACCGCTGTGGTGAAGCCCGCCTCGCAGACGCCTTATTCCGGCCTCGCCTGGGGCGCGCTGGTCGAGGAAGTCGGTTTCCCGAAGGGCGTCGTCAACGTCGTGACCGGCTCAGCCGGCGAGATCGGCGACGAACTCTGCACCAATCCGCTGGTCAAGAAGATCACCTTCACCGGCTCGACCGAGATCGGCAAGCTGCTGATCCAGAAGTCCGCCTCGACGGTCAAGAAAGTGTCGATGGAGCTCGGCGGCAACGCGCCGTTCCTGGTCTTCGACGACGCTGATGTCGACCGCGCGGTGGCCGGCGCCGTCACCGCGAAATACCGCAATTCCGGCCAGACCTGCGTGTGCACCAACCGCTTCCTCGTCCAGGCAGGCATCTATGACCAGTTCGTCGAGAAGCTCGCCGCCGCCAGCAACAACCTCAAGGTCGGCTCGGGCCTGGAGGAAGGCGTGCAGCAGGGACCGCTGATCGACGAGAAGGCGGTCGAGAAAGTCGAGGAATTCATCGCTGATGCCACGTCCAAGGGCGGCCAGGTCGTCGCCGGCGGCAAGCGCCATGCGCTTGGCGGCTCGTTCTTCCAGCCGACGGTGATCTCCGGCGCCACGCCGAACATGCGATTCATGAAGGAAGAGATTTTTGGGCCGATCGCGCCCGTGTTCAAGTTCGAGACCGAGGAAGAGGCGGTGGCCTTGGCCAACGACACCGAGTTCGGCCTCGCCGCTTATTTCTACACCGGCAATCTCGGCCGAGCCTTCCGGGTCATGGAAGGTCTGAAATATGGCATGGTCGGTGTCAATGAAGGCCTGATCACCACGCCCGAGGCGCCGTTCGGCGGCGTCAAGGAATCGGGTCTCGGCCGCGAAGGCGGGCATCAGGGCATCGAGGACTATCTCGACACCAAATATGCCTGCTTCGGTGGCCTGGGGCTCTGATATCGACCGGCCGTACTGGATAGGTTTTGAAGAGCCGTCCGTCGTTTCACTGAAACGATGGGCGGCTCTATCTGTTTGGTTCAGCGAAATCCCGGTCGAAAAACAGTCAGACATCTGGAATTGCCTGAGCCTGCCCTTGCCGGATCATCCATAGCCGGCCTAAATCCATTGATCGACAACTTACATTTTCGGGCATGGCGATGAAGGACGGCGAGGTCTTCGGCACGACGCAGGCGGGCGAGGCCGTACGCCGGTTCACGATCCGGGGCGGCGGCTTGACCGCCAACATCATCGGACTGGGCGCGATCGTCCAGGATCTTCGACTGAACGGCCACGACGCGCCGCTGGTGCTGGGCTACGACCGCTTCGAACCCTACGAGACCGACCGCGCCTTTTTCGGGGCGGTCGTCGGCCGCTTCGCCAACCGCATTGGCGGCGGCCGTTTCACCATTGCCGGCCAGCGCTACCAGACCGAGCAGAATTTTCTCGGCAAGCACACGCTGCATGGCGGCTCGGAAGGCTTTTTCCACCGGCCATGGACCGTCTCGCTGCACGGCCGCGATTTCGTGACGCTGACACTGCACGATCCGGACGGCGCGATGGGTTTTCCCGGCGCGCTCGACGTCACCTGCACCTACCGGCTGAAGATTCCCGGCACGCTCAGCATGGAACTGACCGCGACTTGCGAGCAGCCGACGCTCTGCAATCTGGCGCAGCACTCCTATTTCAACCTCGACGATGGCGGCGTCGGCGACATCCTCGACCATCGGCTGATGCTCAACGCCAGCGCCTACACGCCCGTCGATGACGAGATGATCCCGACCGGTGTCGTGAAGCCGGTCGACGGCACGCCTTTCGATTTCCGGCAGGCGCGGGCGCTGCGCATGGAAATGGAGGGCGAGCAGCTTCAATACGACCTGAATTACTGCCTCGCCTCCAGCCGCGGGCCGCTGCACCAGGCTGCCTGGGTGCAAGGCGCCAATTCCGGCGTCGAGATGGAAGTCTGGACCACCGAGCCTGGACTGCAGCTCTATAGCGGCCAGTTCGTCGCGCCGGCATCGCCGGGGCTCGACGGCCGCCACTACAAGGCGTTTTCAGGCCTCTGCCTCGAAGCGCAGACCTGGCCGGACGCGCCGAACCGGCCCTATTTCCCGCAGGCGACGCTGTGGCCAGGGCAGATCTATCATCAGGTGACGGAATACCGCTTCCGTTTGCCTTAAGGTTTTTCGGTATTGAAGTAATGTGCGCTAAAGCTTCGACGGCGCTTAACTGTCGAATGCTGCCCTCAACGTCGCGAATGGAGCAAGCGCGCCGCGAACCTGCACGACCGCGGCCGCCACTTTATGCGCGCGGCGCACCGCGTCGGCAGGCGCGTGGCCGGCAAGCCGCGCGGCGAGATAGCCGCCGTTGAAAGAATCGCCGGCCCCCGTGGTGTCGACTGGGGCGGCCACATGCGCCGCATCCACGGTTTGCGAAGCTTCGTTCAGCGCGATCAAGGCCGGCTGCTCGCCATTCTTGACCACGACCTCGCCAGTCAGCTTGCCGAGGCGTTCCGCCGTCGCCTGCGGTGTCGGATCCCCGAACAGCATCTGCTCGTCCGGAAAGGTCGGCAGCGCGATGTCGGCCACGGCAAGCGCTTCCAGGATCGCGGCCTGGGCTGCCTCGCGGCTCGGCCACAGACGCGGCCGGTAATTCGGGTCGAAGGCGACGAGCGAGCCGGCGGCCCCGGCCGCAACTATGGCGGTCAGCAAAGTTGTCCGCGCGGCCTCGTCCAGAATTGCCAGGGTGATTCCAGAAAAATAGACAAGCGCCTGGTTTTCAAGGCTTTTCGCGAGCGCCACCGGATCGGAGGCGAGCTGACGCGCTGCCGCGTCGCTTCGCCAGTAGGTAAAGGCGCGCTCGGCTCCGGTGAGCGTGATGGCGTAAAGGCCGGGGCGCGCGCCGGCAATGACCGGACTGTTGCCTATGCCGATGCCGCTCTGGCCGAAGAAGGCGATCTGGTCGCGCGAGAAGGGATCGTCGCCGAAGGCCGAGACATAAGTCGCGGGGTGCTCCGGGCTCAGCGCGTGCAATGCCCACAGCGTGTTGAAGGTGTCGCCGGCAAAGCCCATGCGCCAGCTGTCGCCGGTCTGTCCCGACAATTCGATCATGCATTCGCCGATCGACGCAATACCCTTGGCGGCCATGTGGGTTCTATCCTTCTTAAAGTCTTGTTGCTGTAGCTTTTTGCGGCCGGCAGCGCCATGCTTGGCTGCCGGCGAATTTTGCGCCAGAAACGATTTCCCACAGGCAGGGCGGGACGCGGCGAGCGGCCCTCGACGTTAGCAGCCGAAGAGGAACGGGCTTGGCATCGATATGGCGTTACATCCTTGCGGGGCTCGGCCTGGCCGCGTTGCTGGTCGGCATCGTGGCCGTCGTCTATCAGACGCTGCCGCATTCGGCGTCCGGTCCGGACCTGTCGCGCTCCAAGAAGACGGCGAACGGGCTGTTCGTCGCGAGCTTCGAGCCGGAGCGCGGCGTCATCCGGCAGGGCGAGCTGCAATCCTGGCTGCTGACGCTGAAGACCGCCGCCGGCGCGCCGGTGGAGGGGGCGGCCATCACCGTTTCCGGCGGGATGCCGCAGCACAATCACGGCCTGCCGACCAGTCCGCAGGCGACCGATTATCTTGGCGAGGGGCGCTACCGCATCGACGGCGTGAAATTCACGATGAGCGGCTGGTGGCAGGTGCACTTCGGTATCTCGGCGGCGGCGGGTTCCGATTCCGTCGTCTTCAACGTCGTGTTGTGAGCGGGCGATGAGGCGTCTGACAAGCGTTGCATGCCTGCTGGCTTTGGCCGCTCTCGCCTTGCTGGGTGGCTGCGGCGAGCCGCAATTCAGCGACGCCGAGAAGAACACCATCGCGTCTTTGGCGCTGAACACGCTGCCTTCGCTCAAGGCGGATACCACCAACCAGTATGCGGATGTGCCGGCGGCTGCCGCGCTCGGCTCGACGCTGTTCTTCGATGCCGGCATGAGCCGTGACGGCACGGTGTCGTGCTCGACCTGCCACAAGATCGACCGCCAGTTCCAGGACGACCTGCCGCAGGCGGTCGGCGTCGGCCATACCAACCGCCGCACCATGCCGCTGGCGGGCGTGGCGCACAATCCTTGGTACTTCTGGGACGGCAGGCGCGACAGCCTGTGGGCCCAGGCGCTGACGCCGCTTGAAAACCCGCTGGAGCAGGCCGGCAACCGGGCAGCCTTCGCGCATTACATCAAGAAGCGGTTCGGCGAGCGCTACGAGCGCATTTTTGGGCCGCTGCCGGACCTTTCCACCGTGCCGGCCAATGCCAGTCCGCTCGGCAGCGACGCCGAGAAGGCGGTGTGGAACGCGATGCCCGCCTCTCAGCAGGACGACGTCAACCGCGTCTATGCCAATATCGGCAAGGCGATCGCCGCCTTCGAGCGATCGATCGAGCCCGAGGAGACGCGCTTCGACCGTTTCGCCATCGATCTGGCGACCGGCGCCAAGCCGGAAGGGGACGCGGCTTTCTCGCCGGAAGAAATCCTCGGGCTGAAACTGTTCATCGGCAAGGCCAATTGCGTGACCTGCCACAATGGTCCGCGCCTCACCGACAATGCGTTCCACAACACCGGCGTGCCGCCGGTCGACGGCCTGCCGCCGGACCGCGGGCGCGTCGATGCCGTGGCACAGGTCGAGGCCGACCCGTTCAACTGCCTCGGCAAATTCCGCGACGGCGACGAGAGCGCCTGCCGCGAGCTGCGCTTCATGGTCAAGGACGGTCCGCAAATCACGCACGCCTACAAGACGCCGTCGCTCAGGGGCGCGGCGGATCGCCCGCCTTACATGCATGCCGGCCAGTTCTCGACACTCGATGAAGTGGTGGCGCATTATTCGAAGGCGCCGCCAGGCGTTGAAGGCGTATCGGAAGTGCATCCGCTCGACCTGTCCGATCGCGAGCGCGCGGCGCTGGTGGCGTTCCTCAAGACGCTTTCTGATTAGCGATCCTTGACCGTCTCCATCGCCACGAAGGTCGAGGTTTGGGCGACGTGGGGCAGGGCCGAGATGCGCTCGCCGAGCACGCGGCGATAGGCGGCGATGTCGGTGGTGCGGACCTTCAGCAGATAGTCGAAGCTCGAGGCCATCATGTGGCACTGCTCGATCTCGGGCACGCCCTGGACAGCTCGGTTGAAAGCGTCGAGCGCCGCCGAGCGCGTATCCGACAGCTTTACCTGGACGAAGGCGACATGGCCTTCGCCCATGCGTTCGCGATCGATGATGGCGCGGTAGCCTCTGATGTAGCCGTCCTTCTCCAATCGTTTCACGCGCGCCTGCACCGGCGTCTTCGACAGGCCGACCTTCAAAGCCAGTTCGGACATCGAAAGCCTGCCGTCGCGCCCGAGCGCCGTCAGGATGTTACGGTCGATGCGGTCCAATTGGTCTTCGGTCATCGAAATGGCAGCCGAAACGATGGGAATTCGGCTTCTATGATAGTTCAATTGGCCTGCCTAGTCGATTTCTTTGGACCGACTGGAATCCGAAGCTGTGCTAGCTTGCGCCATTCGGTCCGGCGACCGCCGGAACGTTCGCTCACGCTCGCTTTCATGGACCCGATATGCCGCTCGACGCCATCCGCCAGCAGATCCGCGCCAATTATTTGCCCGACGAAGACGAGGCGGTGAAGCGCCTGTCGGCGACGGCGGGGTTGTCGGCCGAGGAGCGCAAGGGGATCTCGGCGCGCGCGGCCGATCTGGTGCGCGCGGTGCGCGGCTCGACCGATCCCAGGCTGATGGAGGTGTTCCTCTCGGCGTACGGCCTGTCGACCAAGGAAGGCGTGGCGCTGATGTGCCTGGCCGAAGCGCTGCTGCGCGTGCCCGACACCGAGACGATGGACGATCTGATCGCCGACAAGATCGCGCCGCATGACTGGTCGGCGCATTCGGGCGGTTCCAGCTCGATCTTCGTCAACGCCTCGACCTGGGCGCTGATGCTCACCGGCCGCGTGCTCGACGAAGGCGAGGGCGGCATCGAAGGCACGCTGCGCGCCATGGTGCGCCGGCTGGGCGAGCCGGTGATCCGCAAGGCGGTCGCTGCGGCGATGCGCGAGATGGGCGAGCAGTTCGTGCTCGGCCGCACCATCGCCGAGGCCGTCAAGCGCGGCCGGCCGATGACGCAGAAGGGCTATCTCTATTCCTTCGACATGCTGGGCGAGGCGGCCCGCACCGAGGCCGACGCGCTGCGCTACCACCGCGCCTATGCGGATGCGATCTCGTCGCTCGATGCGGGGTCGAACGGCCCTGACATCCGCTACAACCACGGCATTTCGGTCAAGCTGTCGGCGCTGCACCCGCGCTACGAGGTGGCGCAGCGCGAGACCATGCTGCCGGTGATGGCCGAACGGCTTCTGTCGCTGGCGCTTGCCGCCCGGCACTCGCGCATGGGCCTCAACATCGATGCCGAGGAGGCCGACCGCCTCGACCTGTCGCTCGATGTCATCGAACGCGTGCTGGCCGAGCCGGAACTTGCCGGCTGGGACGGCTTCGGCGTCGTCGTCCAGGCCTACGGCCCGCGCGCGGCTTTCGCCATCGACTGGCTCTATGCGCTGGCGAAGAAATACGACCGCCGGATCATGGTGCGGCTGGTCAAGGGTGCCTATTGGGACACCGAGATCAAGCGGGCGCAGACGCTGGGTCTTACCGGCTATCCGGTCTTCACCCGCAAGGCCAACACCGACGTTTCGTATCTGGCCTGCGCGAAGAAGCTTTTGTCGATGACCGACCGCATCTATCCGCAGTTCGCCACCCATAACGCGCACACGGTCGCCGCCATCCTTTCGATGGCGAAGGACCGCGAGAGCTTCGAGTTCCAGCGCCTGCACGGCATGGGCGAGGCGCTGCACGAAACCGTGCGCCAAGCCGAAGGCACGCGCTGCCGCATCTATGCGCCGGTCGGCGCGCATTCGGACCTGCTTGCCTATCTGGTGCGGCGTTTGCTGGAAAACGGCGCCAACTCCTCCTTCGTCCACCAGTTGACCGACGAGGAAGTCGAGCCGGAGGAGATTGCGCGCGATCCGCTCACGGTTGTCGAGATGCAGGGCCCCGCCGCCAATCCGGCGATCGCGCGCCCCGCCGCGATCTTCGGCGCCGGGCGCCGCAACTCGAGAGGCTTCGACATCACCGATCCGGTGACGCTGGCAGCCATCGACAAGGCGAGGGCGGAATTTGCCGGAGCGGACCGCTGGCATGCCAAGCCGATCACGCGCGCCGCCGGCTACGGCAAGCAGCGCCAGATCGTCAATCCGGCCAAGCCGGACGAGGTGGTCGGCACGGTGCATGAAGCTGCGGCCAAGCAGGTGGCGACCGCCGTGCGCATCGCCGTCGACGCGCAGCCCACCTGGGGGAAGCGCCCGGTTGCCGAGCGCGCGGCGATCCTCAATCGCGCCGCCGACCTCTACGAGGCCAACGCCGCCGAGTTCTTCGCTCTCGCCACCCGCGAAGCCGGCAAGTCGCTGGCCGACGGTGTCGCCGAGGTGCGGGAAGCGGTCGACTTCCTGCGCTATTACGCGGCCGAGGCGGTGAATGCCGAGGCAGGCACCGAAGCGCGCGGCGCGATCGTCTGCATCTCGCCGTGGAATTTCCCGCTGGCGATCTTCACCGGCCAGATCGCGGCGGCTTTGGTCACCGGCAATTCGGTCATCGCCAAGCCGGCGGAGCAGACGCCGCTCATTGCCTTCCGCGCCGTCGAGATGCTGCGCGAGGCCGGCGTGCCGGAGGATGTCATCCAGCTTCTGCCGGGCGACGGCCCCACGGTCGGCGCGCCGCTGACCGCCGATCCGCGCATCGCCGGCGTCTGCTTCACCGGCTCGACCGAGGTCGCCAAGCTGATCGAGAAGCAACTGGCCGAGACCGCGGCGCCCGATGCCATGCTGATCGCCGAGACCGGCGGCTTGAATGCGATGATCGTCGATTCCACCGCGCTGCCGGAGCAGGCGGTGCGCGACATCCTCGCGTCGGCCTTCCAGAGCGCCGGCCAGCGCTGCTCGGCGCTGCGCGTGCTCTACGTCCAGAAGGACGTCGAGAAAAAGATGCTGGAGATGCTGAAGGGCGCGATGGAAGCGCTCAACGTCGGCAATCCCTGGGCCATCTCGACCGATGTCGGCCCGGTCATCGACGACGAGGCGCAGGCTTCGATCAGCGACTATTGCAAGAAGAAGGGGCTGGAAGGCCGGCTGATCGCCAGGATCGAAGCTCCGGCCACCGGCCGCTTCGTCGCCCCGCATGTCTTCCGCGTCAAGGGCATCGAGGAGATGGAGCGCGAGGTGTTCGGCCCGGTGCTGCACGTCGCGACTTTCGACGCCGACGAGATCGACCAGGTCATCGCCGCCATCAACCGCAAGGGCTATGGCCTCACCTTCGGCCTGCATACGCGCATCGAGGGCCGGGTCCAGCATTTCGTCGACGGCATCCATGCCGGCAACATCTATGTCAACCGCAACCAGATCGGCGCCGTGGTCGGCTCGCAGCCCTTCGGCGGCGAGGGGCTTTCGGGCACCGGCCCGAAGGCCGGCGGACCGCATTACCTGCGCCGCTTCCGCAAGGGGCCTGAGGCCGGAACCGAGGTTGCCGATGGTCACAAGGTGACCGCGACCGAGCTTGCCGACAATCTGCCCGATCCGACGCTGGGCGGCTGGTCGACGCGGCCGGACCGCGTCGCGATCCTGAGGAAGCATCTGCGCGGCAAGGGCGCGGCGGCGATCGCCGCGGCCGCCAGCCTCGATTTCGGCCAGGTCGACCTGCCTGGACCGACCGGCGAAGCCAACACGCTGTCGCTGGCGCCGCGCGGCCGGGTGCTTTGCCTCGGCCCGGACACCGAGACGCTGCTTGCCCAGACGATCCAGGCGCTCGCCGCCGGCAACGCGGTGCTTGCCGTGGCGCCGGGCGCGCCGGCAGCACTCTCGGCACTGACCGGCAAGGGCCTGCCGCTGGCAGCCATCGACGGCCGGCCGGACCCGGTCGAGGCGCGCTCACTGCGCGTCGATGTCGTCGCCTTCTCCGGCACGCCGGAAGCGGCGCGCATCGTGCGCAAGGTGATCGCCGACCGCGCCGGGCCGATCGTGCCGCTGGTCAGCGAAGTGCTCAACCCGGCCGCCTACGCGCATGAGCGCGCGGTCTGCGTCGACACGACAGCGGCAGGTGGGAACGCCAGCCTGCTTGCCGCCGCATAGTCGGTTCGAGACGAGTTAGGCGCAGGTGCGTTCAAGCGCCTTCGACGACCGAAAAGCCTTCGAATTGCGGGTGGCCGAGATAGTGCACCTTCGAGCCGCCGGCGTTGCGATGGGCGGCGCGGAAGTTTTCCGACTTCGTCCAGGCGACGAAATCCTCCTGGCTTGCCCAGACCGTGTGCGAGGCAAACAGCGTATAGCCCTCGCTCTCGTTGACCGGCCCGCGAAGCAGGTGGAATTCCCTGAAACCCTTCATTTCGGAGAGGCTGGAATCGCGGTTCTTCCAGACGTCCTCGAAGGCTTCCTCAGAGCCGTTCTGGACCTTGAAGCGGTTCATGGCGATGTACATTGGTTTCCTTTCGAATTGCATGAATTGTGGCGTTCAGGATGGCTTCAACCGGGTCTCAAAAGGGACCGATCCGCGCTTTGAACACCCAACTTGATCTTCCCGTCTCGGGTGGAATGGGAGGGAACGGTGCCTGCTTGCGCACCAGCGTCAAAGCGAATTGATCGAGCTCGGCGGAGCCGGAACTTTCGGCGAGCTGCAGGTCGCTGATGCTGCCGTCGGCCATGACGACAAACACCACCCTGGCGTTGTTGCGGGCCTTTGCCTGGACCGATTTTGAAACGCGGCGGTTGGCGCGGGCGAGCCTCTTTTGAATTTCGCCGCTGTAGCGGGATTCCAGGGCATTGCCGGCGGCGGCCTTCATCTTACCCTTGCTGGCGATGGTCGGCGCATCGCGTGCGTCGCCATCCGCTGTTTCCGTGCCGCGCGTCTCAACGGGTTGGCCTGATCCTGCCGGTGCGCTCGACGTTGCGGCCGCGGCCGGTGGGTGCTCGGGTTCGGCAGGCGACGCATCGGGGCTTTGCGGCTCGATCGCGGGCGCCTGTTCGCCGGCCATGGGCACGCTCTGATCGTCTTGGCGCACTGTGGCGGCCGTCAGCATATCGGGCGTGGATGCAGGCTCCTGGGCGGCTTCAGCCGCAGGCTGAGGCGTTACAGGTTGGCTGGCCGGTTGCGGCGCTTCGGTCGGCGGAGTGGGCTGGACTGCTTGGCGCTTAACCGGCTGCAGGTCCGCCACCAAGGTTACATCCACCGCGCCGGACATCGCGTCATTGAGGGCGCTGCCCTGGGCGTCGGCGCCTGACTGGCTGCTGCCCTCGGCCTGAATCGCGTCCAGGGGGTCGAAGGTTCCGGCGGGCGCGATGAAAAACGCCGCCGCGGCGGCGGCATGGAGCAAGCCGGAGACGACAATCGCCACCGGCCATTTGCGGTCTTGCGCCGACTGACGTCGCTGCGCGAGCGACTCGGCCGGCGGGATCGCCGGTTCGCTGTCGGCGTCGGGGAGGGGGTCGATGTCCTGCATGGCTCGCGAGGAGACCTGCGGCAAGCGACGCGTCCTTGTCAAATCAAGATCGGTCAAATCAAGATCGGTTACCGCAAGCAGCGCCAGGCCTATGCCGGCCGGCGCTTGTGCAAAGGCGTTGCGTGCCGGTTCGAAGCCCACAGCTTGTCAGACTCCGAAAGCGATGGCGGTCCTGGTCGATGTCTTCAAGGCGCGCATGCAGGCCGCCGGCTCGACGCCGGTACCGGCGCATTCGGTCGCGCTGTTGATCAGCACGCGGCTGAGCTTACCGCAGTCGGCGCCGGCAAGGTCGAAGCGGGTGACCTTGGTCTTGCCGGCCGGCAGGTCCTTGAAATCGAGCACGGTGAGGCGGTCGACGACGCCCGCCTCGTTGAACAGCGCGATCTCGAAAGCCGCCTTGGACAGGTCGGCGCCGAGCGCGTTGTTGACGACGAAGGTCAGCCGGCAGCCTTTTTCCGAGGGCTGCGCGGCATTGAGCTCGAGGCTCAATGCCGGAGCTGCGGCCGGAGCCGGCGCGGACTGGGCCCACGCCGGCGCCATCGCAAGCGACATCGCGAACGTCGAGGTCAGCAGACGAAACGATGTCATCAAGCGTTTCATGTCTCGCTCAGCCTCCGAAGCGCATGGTTGCCGCGAGCTTCAGCGTGACGCCGGGTTCGTAGAGGACCGCGGTGGTGCTGCCGTTGAGCGGGTTGGTGTATTTGACGTCGAACAGATTGTCGGCGCGGAAGTCGAGCTTGAGATTGTCCGTCGCCTGGTAGCTGGCGAAGGCATTGACCAGTGTGAAGTCCTTAGCCACCGGATTGCCCTTGGGCTTGCCGTTATACTGCACTTCGCCGCCGACGGTCAGCTTGTCCTCGAGGAAGCGCAAGCCGAGCTGCGCCGTCACCTGCGAGGAGGGGATGGTGGCGAGGTCGGCGCGCTCGCCCTCATAGGAGATGGTGTGGCCGTTGATGATGGAGGCCGACAGGCCGGCATAGCCCCAGCCGGCGTCGTAGACGCTTTCCAGCTCGAAGCCGTTGATCTTGGCCTTGGCGAAGTTCTGGTACTGGAAGCAGATCGGAATGCCCGGGCCGAACGGGCAGCCGCTGGTCGGGTCGAAGGGCGAGAGCGTCACGCCGTCGATGTAGTCGTCGACATTGTTGTTGAAATAGGCGGCCTTGAGCCGCAGCGCGTCGCCGCCCTCGATGATGTCGTTCTGCTTGTAGTTGACGCCGAACTCGACGGTCTTGCCGGTCTCGGGCTTCAGGTTCGGGTTGGGCAGGAACGGGAAGCTGACGCCGGCCGGATGGTTGCCGCTGATCAACGTCTCGGTCAGTGAGGGTGAGCGGTAACCTTCCGCATAGGTGCCGTAGAACTGCAGGCCTGCCAGGCCGGCGCTTTCGAAGGGCGAGACGCCGACGGTGATGCGCGGCGAAACCCTGTCGCCGGAGGTCTCGTTCGTATCGTCCTTCAGGCTGTAGTTGTCGTAGCGCAGGCCGCCAATGACCTCGAGCCATTCCCAGGTCAGCTTGTCCTGGATGTAGGCGCCGGAGACGTTGCGCTTGCCCGACGGTGTATAAAAACTGTCGCCGCCGGCGCTGCCGCCGGTATCGACATCGTCGCCAACCCAGTCGCCGCCATAGGTCAGCTCATGCGCGACGCTCGCCGTCTCGAAGCGCGAGGTGTTCCAGATGTCGATGCCGGTCGTGCCGACATCGAAGGTCGACAGCGAGCCGGGCGGCAGCACCACGGGCAGGCCGGTGGTCGGATCGAAGCGGTTCTGCGCGGTGAGCGTCGTCAGGTCGAGAACTGTCTTGTTGTAGGAAGCGTTGATGTGGAGGTCGAGCCAGCTCTTGGCATCGTCGGTGATGTTGTAGCGGGCGGTAAAGGTGTTCGACTTGAGGTCGACGTCGTTGGCGGGCACGCCGCCGCTGGTCTCGGTCCAGCCGTCCTTGGAGCCGACCCAGCCAAGCTTCAAGTCGCTGTTTTCGGTCGGGCGTATGGTGGTCTTGAGCAGGCCGCTCAGCGCGTCGAAACCGGTGCCGGCAACGGTGTCGCCGCCGCCGTTCTTGTAGTCGCCATAGTCGCGATAGACGATGTTGCCGAGAACGTCCCAGTTGTCGTTGATCTTGTAGGCGCCGGTGGCGCTGGTGGTCCAGCCCTTGCCGTTGCTCTCATAGCGCCCGGTCAGCGAGCCGGCCCAGGTCTCTTCCGGCTTGAGGAAATCGGTGGCGTCCTTGGTGTCGAAGAAGACGACGCCGCCGATGGCGCCGGAGCCGTAGGTGTTGGCGACCGGGCCACGGATGACGTCGACCGACTTGATGAGCTCAGGATCGACATAGAAGGTCGACTGCGTGCCGTGGTCGGAGCGCTGGAAATCCTGCCTTGCGCCATCGACGATGACCGCGACGCGGCCGAAATCCTGCAGGCCGCGGATGTTGATGCTGGAGGAGACGCGGCGCGCGTCGGCCTGCACGGCGACGCCGGGCACGCCGAGCAGCATTTCGTTCGGCGTCGTCGCCATGCGGCGGTCGAGCTGTTCCTGGTCGACATGGCTGGCCGAGGCCAGCGACTGAATTGCCGTCTCGCTGGTGCGGCTGATGACGAGGATCTTGTCGAGCAAGGTTCCTTCGGCGGCGGCCTTCTCGTCAGCCTTCTTTTTCTGATCGGCCTGCTGGCTGGTCGCCGGCTGCGTGGCCTGTTGCGCTTTTGCCGCCGATACGCTGAGCGCGATCGCCGCCGCTCCGGCCATCAAGATGGCAATGCCGCTCGCCATCGATCGGAAGCTCGGACCCACGTTCTCGCCCGCCAGGCCCGTTCGTCCCCAAGTCACCAACCCCATGCCCCAACTCCAGATTTTCAGGCTCGTAGCTGGCTGGCCAATGGCTCGCTCGCATTTTTGATCACGTCCGGCGTCTTAAATGTTGACTCATTTAGTCCGGTAATGCACTGACTAGTAAACATGATTATTCGAGTCAAGAATTGAATCGGCATTTTATGAGGCTGCGGCCACGGTGGCCGTCAGAGGAAAGGGACCTACCCGATGAACACGCACAATCCCAACGATTTCCGCTATCGCGTCCGCCGCCCGGAAGAGACGCAGATGCGTTACGAACGCGTGCCGCTGGCGGTGAGGACGCTCTCCAGCAACACGCTGTTCCAGGGCGAGCATGAGATCGGCATCGAGCATCACGGCGCGCTCTACCGCCTGAAGATCACCCGCCAGGGCAAGCTGATCCTCAACAAGTGACCGCCGTCGGCGGGCGATAGACGCACATCAGGCAATACAGGTGGACGATATGGACCAGCGCGTTAAGCCGTCGCCGGAGGAAATCCGGCGGGCGCGAGAAGAAAATCCGAAAATGCGGGAGCGCGATCTCTCGGCGCAATTGGGCATTTCGGAAGCGGAACTGGTCGCGGCGCATTGCGGCATCGGCGCGGTGCGAGTCGAGCCGCGCGTCAACGACCTTCTGACCGGCCTCGAGGCGGTCGGCGAGGTGATGGCGCTGACCCGCAACGAAAGCGCCGTGCACGAGAAGATCGGCGTGTACGACAAGGTCGTCACCGGCAACCACAACGCCATGGTGCTTGGCGAAAACATCGACCTACGCATCTTCCCGAAGGTCTGGGCGCATGGCTTTGCCGTCGAGAAGCGCGAGGGTGACGAAATCCGCCGCAGCCTGCAGTTCTTCGACGCAGCGGGCGAGGCGGTGCACAAGGTGCATCTGAAGCCCGCATCCAGCCTCTATGCCTACCAGAAGCTGGTGGCGAGCCTCGAATCGTCGAACCAGGAGCCGACCGTCGCGATCCTCCCAAGCGCCGCGGAAGGGGAGGGCGAGGCGCAGGGTTCGGTCGCCTCGATCGGCGACCTACGCGACCGCTGGAGCCGGTTGACAGATGTGCATCAGTTCTTCGGCATGCTGAAGACGCTGAAGCTCAGCCGTCGCGAGCGGTGCGTATGGTGGGGCAGGACTATGCCTGGCTGCTCGACAATGATGCGGTAAGCGCCATGTTCCATCACGCCGCTGCAGGCGGGATGCCGATCATGTGCTTCGTGGGCAACCGCGGCTGCATCCAGATCCATTCCGGCCCGATCAAGTCGGTCAAGCCGATGGGACCATGGATCAATGTGCTCGACGAGACCTTCCACCTGCATCTGAGGACCGACCACATCCACGAAGTCTGGGCGGTGCGCAAGCCGACCAAGGACGGCCATGTCACCTCGCTGGAGGCCTACGATGCCAATGGCAGCATGATCATCCAGTTCTTCGGCAAGCGCCATGAAGGCGAACGCGAGCGGGAAGACTGGCGTTTCCTGGCCGAGAACCTACCGCGCATTCCCAGCCCCACCGCTGCATAAGGTAGGACCCAATGCGCTTTGTTCTCAGTTTCCGCGCGGCCCTTACGCCGATGCTCGGTGTCCTGCTTGCCCTCGCTATGCAGCCTGCCAAGGCGGAAGAAGGCACGACCGTCTTTTCGGACACCTCGCGGATCGCCTCCATAGGCGGCTCGATCACCGAGATCCTCTACGCGCTCGGCGAGGAGGGCCGTCTCGTGGCCCGCGATTCGACCAGCACCTATCCCGAGGCGGCGGCGAAGCTGCCGGATGTCGGTTACATGCGCGCGCTGTCGCCCGAGGGTGTCCTGTCGGTCAATCCGACCGGAATCCTGGCGCTGCAGGGCAGCGGCCCGAAAGAAGCGGTCGACGTGCTGAAGAAATCAAGCGTGCCTTTCATCGAGGTGCCGGATCACTTCAACCATGAGGGCATCCTCGAAAATATCCGCATCGTCGGCAAGGCGCTGGGCGTCGAGGCCAAGGCCGAGAAGCTCGCCGCTGAGACGGACGCGAAGCTGACGGCCGCCGAAAGGCAGACGGCCTCGATCAAGGACCGCAAGCGCGTGCTGTTCGTGCTGTCGACCCAAGGCGGCAAGATCCTTGCAGCCGGCAGCGACACCGCGGCCGACGGCATCATCAAGCTTGCCGGTGCGGTCAACGCGGTCGAGGGTTTTTCCGGTTACAAGGGGATGACGGATGAGGCGATCGTCAGCGCCAAGCCGGATGTCATCCTGACGATGAAAGGCGGCGGGCCGCCGATCTCGGAAGACGAGCTGTTCGCCAATCCTGCCGTCGCCTCGACACCGGCTGGCACGAACCGCAAGATGATCAACATGGACGGCGGCTATCTGCTCGGCTTCGGCCCGCGCACGGCGGAGGCGATCCACGATCTCGCTGTTTCGATCTATGGCAACCAGGTCACGGACTGAGCGGCGGTGGCCGAACAGTCCATAGCAGGTGTGGGCAGGGTGATGGCGGCCGAGGGCGATCGCTCGGCGCGGGCAAGGGTCGTCATCGCGCTCCTGTGCCTGGCGCTGACCCTTTCGGTGTTCCTGTCACTGACGTCGGGCGCTTCGGATGCGTCCGCCGTTCGCGTCATTCGCGACTGGTTCACCGGGGCCGCTCCGGGGGATGCGGCGCTTGCCGCGCGCGACCAGCTGATCGTCTATGACATCCGCATGCCGCGCGTGCTGCTCGGCGTGCTGATCGGCGCCGCGCTCGCCGTCTGCGGCGCGGTGATGCAGGGCCTGTTCCGCAATCCGCTTGCCGATCCCGGTTTGGTCGGCGTTTCCGCCGGCTCCAGCCTCGGCGCTGTGGCGATCATCGTGCTCGGCACCACATGGCTTGCGCCCTTCACGCTCGCATTCGGCACGCTTGCGCTGCCGCTCGCGGCGTTCTTTGGCGGGCTCGCGGTGACGTTGCTGCTTTATGCCATCGCCACGCGCCAGGGACGGACCTCAGTCGCCACGATGCTGCTTGCCGGCATCGCCATCAGCGCCCTTGCCATGGCGCTGACAGGTGTCCTCATCTTCATGGCCGACGACCGGCAGCTGCGCGACGTGACCTTCTGGCAGCTCGGCTCGCTGGCCGGCGCGACATGGCCGAAGATCGGCACCGTCGGGCCGGTGATCATCCTGGCGCTGGCCGCGATGCCATTCCTGTCGCGCGGCCTCAACGCGCTGGCGTTGGGCGAGGCGACCGCAGGCCATCTCGGCATCCCGGTGCAGCGGTTGAAATACATCGCGATAGTCGGGGTGTCGGCGGCGGTCGGCGCTTCGGTCGCCGTCAGCGGCGGCATCGGTTTCATCGGCATCGTCGTGCCGCATGTCCTGCGGTTGGCGATCGGACCGGACAACCGCTATTTGCTGCCGGCCTCGGCGCTGCTCGGCGCATCGCTGCTGCTTATTGCCGACGCGGTCGCCCGCACCATCGTCGCGCCGGCCGAGCTGCCGATCGGGATCGTCACGGCGGTCGCCGGCGCGCCGTTCTTCCTGTGGATACTGCTGCGCAAGCGCGGCGTCATTGATCTGTGAGCTTGCCATGATCGAAGCGCGCGACATCTCCGTGACGATCGGCGGCAAGCGCATCGTCTCGCATGTCGATTTCGCGGCGCGGCCCGGCGAGGTCTCGGCGATCGTGGGGCCGAACGGGTCCGGCAAGACGACCTTGCTCAAGGCGCTGACCGGCGAGCTCGCTTATACCGGCACCGCCACGCTCAACGGCCGCGACCTGTCCGCCATGAAGCCGGTCGAGGCGGCGACGCTGCGCGCGGTGCTGCCGCAGGCCACGGCGCTGTCCTTCCCATTCACGGTGCGCGAGATCGTGCGCCTCGGCCTGATCGGCGGGCGCTCGGGCGTGCTGCCTGGCGAGGATGCGCGTTTGCCCGAGCGGGCGCTGGCGCGCGTCGACCTCGACGGCTTTGCCGGCCGCTTCTACCAGGAGCTTTCAGGCGGCGAGCAGCAG
Organism: Mesorhizobium sp. M2A.F.Ca.ET.046.03.2.1; assembly: GCF_003952425.1. Taxonomy (NCBI): domain Bacteria; kingdom Pseudomonadati; phylum Pseudomonadota; class Alphaproteobacteria; order Hyphomicrobiales; family Phyllobacteriaceae; genus Mesorhizobium; species Mesorhizobium sp. M2A.F.Ca.ET.046.03.2.1. The sequence continues at coordinate 5,871,228 of NZ_CP034449.1, forward strand.
CGCGTGCAGCTTGCCCGCGTGCTCTGCCAGGTCTGGGCGCCGGTGCTCGAAGGGCGGCCGCGCTATCTCTTCCTCGACGAGCCGGTCTCCAGCCTCGACGTGAAGCACCAGCTCATCATCATGAACATCGCCCGCGATTTCGCCCGGCGCGGCGGCGGCGTGGTGGCGATCCTGCACGACCTCAATCTGACGGCGATGTATGCCGACCGGATTTTCGTGCTCTCTCGTGGCAAACTGGCGGCCGCCGGTGCACCGGCGGATGTGCTGAACGATGAACTGATCGAGAAGGTGTTCGACTGCAGGCTGAAGGTCGGCGCGCTACCCGAAGGAAGCATGCCGTTCGTGTTGCCGCAGTCCGCCGCCTAGGCTGCAGGGGCGCGCTGCTCCAGCAGGTCGATGCCCAGCAGGTGGCGCACATTCGGGCGCGCGGCGATCAGGTCGGCGATCGTGTAGCGGGAAAGCACGGCGAAGAAGGCGTTGAGCGCCTCGCGCAGCGCCGAATTCAGGGCGCAGCTGTCGACCAGCGGGCATTCGGCGGCGTCGTTCTCGAAGCACTCGGCCATGGCGAAGCTCTCTTCGGTGACGCGCACGACATCGAACAGGCTGATCTGCTCGGCCGGGCGGCCGAGCCTGACACCGCCGTTCCTGCCGCGCACGGTTTCGACAAGGCCGGCCTCGACCAGCGGCTGCAGGATCTTGAACAGGAAGAGTTCCGACACCGAATAGGCGGCGGCGATCTCGGGGATGCGGCTCAGCCTGTCGGTATTTGCGGCGCAATACATCAGGATGCGCATCGCATAATTGGTCTGGCGCGTGAGCCGCATGGTATCCTCGCGAAATATTAGCTTAAGCCGAATATGGCCCATAGTTTGGAACAATTCCAGACTGGACTGGCACATAGCTGAATAATCGTGTCAACTTTTTGTGCGGGCCGGGCGGATGGCGGCCCGATTTGCCCTCCTGTGCTTCGGGCGAGCGTTTCGCGGGCGCAGGCATAAAGCGCGTCGCGCTGAAGCGGATTCAGGCGACGCGCTTTAAGTCTTTGTTTTTATGCATGTCGTTTTCCCAGAACCGCTGCGCACTTTTGGGCGACATGCACTAGATAGAGGCGGGTGCAAACAGGAAACGGCCTTTTCATGTCTAAATCAGCTCCGGCTCTCGCGCCGGTTCGATTCGACGCAGACGCGCAGGCAAAGCTCTCGGCGCTGCGGCGGACCAAATTCATCGCCGCGGCCGCGCTCGCGCTGTGCATCCTTGTCTTCGCGCTGGCGAAGTCCTTCCAGGCTGCCTATCCGTGGCTCGGCTTCGTCGCGGCCTTCGCCGAGGCGGCGACGATCGGCGGCATCGCCGACTGGTATGCCGTGGTGGCGCTGTTCAGGCGGCCGCTCGGGCTGCCGATCCCGCACACCGCCATCATCCCGGAGAACCAGCACCGCATCGCCGACAATCTCGGCCGCTTCATCGAGGCCAATTTCCTGGCGCCGGAGCCGGTGCGCGAAAAGCTCGCCGAGGTCGACTTCGCCGCCCTGGTCGCCGACTGGCTGGCCGACGCCGAGCGCGCCGCCGGCCTGTCGCGGTTCGTCGCGCGGCTGGTGCCGCAGACATTGACCGCGGTGGAGCAATCCGGGCTGCGCGGCTTCGTCACCAGCCGCATGCTGGAGCAGATCGAAAAGGTGCCGCTGGCGCCTTTGGCCGCCGACCTTCTGTCGGCGCTGACCGACGACCGCCGCCATCAAAAGCTGTTCGATGAGTTCACGCGGGTGGTCGGCCGTTTCCTCAAGGACGAGCAGGCGCTGGCGACGATGCGCGAGAAGATCCGCGAGGAATTGCCGTCGCTGTTCAACCTGTTTCGTGCCGATACCTATCTGTTGAAGAAGATCGTCGCCTCGGCGGGCTCGCTGCTGGATGAGGTCAGGGCCGATCCCGATCATCCGATGCGCGCCGAATTCGATCGTTTCGCGCTGGGCTTCATCGAGCGGCTCAGGACCTCGAAGCAATATGCAAGGCGCGCCGAGAAGCTGAAGCGCGATTTTCTCGGCCGCCCGGAGGTGAGGACGCTCGCCGGCGATGCGTGGGCGAGCCTGCGCCTGTTCATCGAGCAGGACGTCAATGCGCCGAGTTCGACGATACGCGAGCACCTCGCGAACATGTTCGTCGAAGTCGGCCGGCATCTGGCCGACGACGCGCAGATCAGGGCTGACATGAACCAGGGCTTTGTCGTGGCGCTGGCCTCGTTTGTCGAGAGCCAGAAAAGCGGGGTATCGACATTCATCGCCGACCAGGTCAAGCGCTGGGACCTGGCGCAGCTGACTCGGCTGATCGAGACGAATATCGGCAAGGATCTGCAATATATCCGCTTCAACGGCATGATCATCGGCGGGCTGGCCGGCTTGGCGCTCTATACGGCGGAGCGGCTGTTTCTGGTCAATTGACGCGGGCCTAACTGGCACTATTCTCCTGCTGGCACGCCGCAAGGGCAGCAAAACGGGAGGCAGGGCATGGCAAAACAACCGGAATCCGACTCGTTCTTCGACATGTTCAGCAGGTTCGGCCGCGACCTGAAACTGCCGAATGTCGATGTCCAGGCGATCCTCGATCATCATCGCAAGAACCTCGAAGCTCTCGAGAAGTCGGCGAAGGCAAGTGCGGCCGGCGCCTCCTCGGTGCTGGCGAGGCAGCATGAGATGGTGCAGAATGCCATCAACGAGGTTACGCGGATGGCGCAGAACTACCAGGCGCCCGGCAACCCGCAGGACCTGATGAGCAAGCAGGCTGAATTTGCCCGTAAGTCGTTCGAGACGACGCTGAAGAACGCCAGCGAAGTGGCTGACCTTGTACGGAAATCCAGCACCGAATCGGTCGAGATTCTGCGCGACCGGATCAGGGATGCGATGGCGGAAATCCGCGCCGGTTACGAAAAGAAATAGGCTGTCCGGCGGTTTCGAGCCCATCATAGACCGACATGCGGTGCAACCGGCGCAGGCGCTCGAGCGTTCTGGCCTGCCCTAAAAGCATCAACTCTACCGGCGAAAATCGCGGGGCGGCGAATTGACAGAGGCTGCCGCTTCATGGTCGGGAGATAGGCAAAAGTGACGGGAAAGCCGGAATGACCGAACCACGGCGGAGAACGCCGCCGACTTTTGAACAGTTGCGCACAATGTCCGGGCAGGAGCTCGGCGTGTCCGATTGGACGACGGTCGACCAGCGACGCATCGACCAGTTCGCCGAGTGCACGGGCGACCATCAGTGGATCCATGTCGATCCCGAGCGGGCAAAGCGGCAGAGCCCGTTCCGCACCACGATCGCGCATGGCTATCTGACCCTGTCGATCATCGGCGCGCTGGCGCTGGAGATGGGCATCGTGCCGGAAAACACGCAAGCCGCCTTCAACTACGGCTTCGACAAGGTGCGCTTCCTGGCGCCGGTCAAGGCCGGGGCGCGCATCAGGCTGCGCACGACGCTGCTTTCCATGGAGGATCGCGGCCCCGGCCAGTATCTTATGAAGGCCGCCAACACCGTAGAGATCGAAGGCGAGCAGAAGCCGGCGCTGACCGCCGAGACGCTGGTGATGATGTATGAGCGCCGCAAGCGGGCAGGCGCTTAGAGGCCGTTTGGAAATTCTACTCCGGCAGCCATCTGGGGGCGTTTCTGCGCTTCCGGTGCTCACGGACGCAGAGTCCGCTCCGCTCCGGTTCTCGAAACCGCACCAATGACTCGCCAGAGCGAATTTCGAAACAGCCTCTCGGCCGTAGTCAACCATGATAGCCAAGGCAGATAGCGCCTAGCGCGACAACGCCACAGGCCGCAATGCGCTTCGGCGTCAGCGTCTCGCCCAGGAAAAGCCGTCCGATCAGCACCGCGAAAACCACGCTCGTCTCGCGGATGGCCGTGATCGGACCGGCCGGCCCGAGCGCGAAGGCCGCAACCACGGCGCCGTAGGCAATCAGGGCGAAAATCCCGCCGCCAAGCGCCTTCAGCGCGTCCGGTGAACGAAAGTCCACCGTGAGCTTGCCGCGGCAGATGATGAACGTGACCGGGAGCAGCACGCCGTAGGTCAACAGCACCCAGGCCGTGTAGGCGCCCGAGCTTCCCACCGAGCGGACACCGATGGCATCGACCGTCGCATAGGCCGCGATGATCACGCCGGTCGCCAAGGCATACAGGATTGATTTGGTCGCCGCGCGCCCTTTGCCAAGGGAAAGGCTCATGATGCCGAGCGCGGCGAGGACGACGCCAAGGGTCTGAAGCGTGCTCAGGCGCTCGCCGGCCAGAACGAAACCACCAACCGTCACCAGGAGCGGCACAGAGCCGCGAACGATCGGGTAGACCTGTCCCAATTCACCGTAGCGATAGGCCGCCACGAGAAAGAGGCTGTAGCCGACCTGAAGGCAGCCCGAGAGAACGATATAGGGCCAGGCCGATGACACTGGAAGGGGATGGAAGATCGCCAGCGGAATGGCGGCGATCGTTGCCGAGAAGCTCATGACCGTGACGGTCCACAGTCTGTCGCTGCCGGTTCGCAGGAAGGCATTCCAGCTGGCGTGCAGGATCGCGGCGAACAGTGCCAGGCCAATGACCGTCGCGCTCATCGCGGTCTCCCCGGCGCGGCGAGGATGGCCATTGCCGCCTTGCGGGCGTCGCGAATGGCGGAGTCTGGCTGCCCCATCCGGGCCATCAGCGTCGCGCCCTCGATCAGCATTAGCAGGGCGGCGGAAGTGCTGTCGGCTTCGTCGGTGGGCATCGTCTCTTCGAGGATCAGCCGCATCCGGCGCTTGAGGTCGTTCTTCTGCCTGGCGGCGGCCTGAAACACCGGGTGCGCCGGATCGCCGAACTCGGCCAGGGCATGCGCGAATAGACAGCCGTGGAAGTCGGCGCTGTGGAACCAGCGACCGTACCAGTCGAAGATTATGCCGATTTTCCGTTCGGGCGTGGCCGCCTGTTCGGCGAGACGGTCGAGTTGACGTTCGAAGCGCCCCGCACGGTAGGCCAGGACCTCGACCATCAAATCGTCCTTGCTGGGAAAGTGCCGGTACATGGTCATCTTGGCCACGTCGGCTTCGGCGATGATGCGGTCGATGCCGGTGGCGTGGAAGCCCACGCGCTTGAACAGGCCATAGGCGGTTTCAACGATATGCTGGCGCTTGTCGGTTCTGGCCGGTTCGGTCATGATAGTGGCGGTGATGAGACAGGTCTGTCTATCTACGCCTGCGCGACGAGGCCTGTCAATTGCCGGTTGGACCGGAGGCGGGAGGCAAGCGCGACGGGCCTCCGGCTTCGAGCCCGGTCGCACCTACGCGGCTTTGCGGCGGAGCCGCCATCGCGTTATTTAGGGCCCTGAAAATGCGCTGATCTTCGCATTGCGCCACGTTGAAGCGCATGAAGCGGCCGGCGGTGTGCGACAGGCTGAAGGCGTTGCCTGGCGCCAGCACGACATTGTCCGACAGCGCATTGCGCGCGACTTCCGCCGCGTCGATGCCGTCGGGCAAGCGGCACCAGAGGAACATGCCGGCAGGCTGGTCGATCCAGGGCGTGATGCCCATCGCCTTCAGCCTGCCGGCGGTCTCGGCCATGGCGCGCGACAGGCGCGTGCGCAACTGCTCGATATGCTTGCGGTAGCTGCCGTCCTTCAACAAGGTCAGCACCAGGTGGGCCGACAGCCGCGCACCGCCGAATGTCGTGGCGATCTTGAGATCGGTCAGGCCTTCCATCCAATCGGGTGGCGCCGCGATGAAGCCGCAGCGCACCGAGGCCGACAGCGTCTTGGAGAAGGAGCCGATCTGGACAACGCGCTGCAGCCCGTCGAACGCCGCGAGCCTTGGGGCAGCGCTGTGCTCGAAGTCTGCGAAAATATCGTCCTCGACGATGGTGAGATCCGCCTGGTCGGCGAGCTTCAGCAACCGATGCGCGGCGACCGGCGACAGGATCGCGCCGGTCGGGTTGTGGATGCCGGAATTGGTGATGTAGAGGCGCGGCCGATGCTCGGCGAGCGCCGCGGCGAAAAGCTCGATATCCGGTCCCGAAGGCGTGTAAGGCACGCCGACCACTTTGGCCTGATGGGCGCGCATCAGAGCATGAAAGTTGAAGTAGCAGGGATCGTCGACCAGCACGGCATCGCCGGGCTCGATCAGGAAGCGGCACAAAATGTCGATGGCCTGGGTGCCGCAGTCGGTTAGCATGATCTGGTCCGGCGAGACCTCGACGCCATGCTCGGTCATGCGCCTTGCCAGCAATTGGCGCAGCGGCGCTAGGCCAAGCGGCGTGCCATAGTCCGCTAGCGCCACGTCGTCAGCGCGCGCCGCGCTGCGCAGCGCCCGGCGCAAGGCAGCCTGCGGCATCCAGGACGCCGGCAGCCAGCCGCAGCCGGGCTTCAGCATCTCCTCGCCGGCTTCGAGCGATTGCCGCGACACCCAGAGGGGGTCGACGGCGCGGTCAAGCCGAGGGCCGATCTTGGCGAGTGACAATGGCGCAAGCTGGCCGGCGGCGTAGAAACCCGAACCCGGGCGCGAACGGATCGTGCCTTCCGCGGTGAGGCGCTCATAGGCTTCGACCACGGTCGACTTCGAAACCTGCATGGATTTGGCCATGGCCCGTATCGACGGCAGGCGGGCTCCGGGCGTCAGCGTGCGCGCCGCGATACGCTGGCGGATCGCCGCCATGACGGTTTCGACGAGGGTGGCGCCGCTGGCATTTGGGCCTGATGTGTCCATCTGTACTTCCCTGCCGACCATTACAGTTTTGTGGAATTGTACTCCATTGTCTCTGGCGACACCATGGCCTGCGCCGGTAGGGAAGCGCAAACGGAGCAGATCATGGAAAAGAGTTTCGACGGCTGGCTCAGCGGCTTCATCGGCGTGCTGATCTTCAGCGGATCGCTGCCGGCGACGCGGCTGGCGGTGATGGATTTCGACCCGACCTTCCTGACGGCGGCACGGGCGGCGATCGCCGGCCTTCTGGGGATCGCGATGCTGCTGCTGTTCCGCGAGAAACGTCCGGAGCGAGGGGATCTGGTCTCGCTGGCCGTCGTCGCGCTGGGTGTCGTGGTCGGCTTCCCGTTGCTGACGGCGCTGGCGTTGAAGCATGTCACCTCGGCGCATTCGATCATCTTTGTCGGCCTGCTGCCGCTGGCGACCGCGATCTTCGGCGTGCTGCGCGGCGGCGACCGTCCGCGCCCGGCTTTCTGGCTGTTCTCGTGCTTTGGCAGCGCTTTGGTCGCCAGCTTTGCCCTGGCGCAAGGCGTGACTGCCTCACCGGTCGGCGACGGCCTGATGCTCGGCGCCATCATCGTCTGCGGGCTGGGCTACGCCGAAGGGGCCAAGCTGTCGCGCAAGCTCGGCGGCTGGCAGGTGATCTGCTGGGCGCTGGCGCTGTCGCTGCCGGTCATGCTGGCGTTGAGCTTCGCGACGCTGCCGCCATCCTTCGCGGCCGTCGGTTCGAGCGCCTGGATCGGGCTCGGCTATGTCTCGCTGTTCAGCATGCTGATCGGCTTCGTGTTCTGGTATCGCGGCCTGGCGCAAGGCGGCATAGCCGCCGTCGGGCAACTGCAATTGCTGCAGCCCTTCTTCGGCCTGGCGCTGGCGGCGAGCCTGCTGCACGAACAGGTCAGCCCGATGATGGTGGTCGTCACGCTCGGCGTCGTGGCATGCGTGTTCGGGGCGAAGAGGTTTGCACGGTAGACGCCTACTGATTTGCTTTGACGCAATTCCGGACGGAAAACCGTTTCACACTTTTCCTGGAATTGCTCAGAACTTCGTCACGACCCCGATGCCAATGCCCTCGAAGCCACCCATCGCCATCAGGGCCGCGGGCGCTTCCTCGAGGCTGATCTTCTTGCCGACCAGCAGTTCGGGCTTGAGCTTGCCGGTGCGGATCATCTCCATCATCGCGGAATAGCGATAGGCCTGCATGCCGTGGCTGCCGAGGATCTCGAGCTCGAAGGCTATCACCTTGTCCATCGGCACTTGCGGGCGGGCATGTTCGCCCAGCATCAGCCCGACCTGAACATGGCGGCCGCGCCGGCGCAGGTTCGAGATCGAGTTGAACGAGGTGGTCGGGTGTCCCAGCGCGTCCATCGACATATGCGCGCCGCCATTGGTGATCTGCTTGACGGCCTTGACCACGTGCGGCGTCGTCGAGGCGTTGATGGTCGCCACCGCGCCGATCTTCTTGGCGAATTCCAGCTTCTCGTCCGTGAGGTCGATGGCAATGACGTTAGCGCCAATGGCGCTGGCGATCATGATCGCCGACAGGCCGACGCCGCCGCAGCCATGCACGGCCACCCATTCGCCGGGGGTCACCCGGCCCTGGTCGACGATGGCGCGAAACGAGGTGACGAAGCGGCAGCCGAGGCTTGCCGCGGTAGCGTATTCCATCGCGTCGGGCAGGCGCACGAGATTGGTGTCGGCATGCTCGATGCCGACATATTCGGCGAACGAGCCCCAGCCGGTGAAGCCCGGCTGCGTCTGGTGCTCGCAGACCTGATGGTTGCCGGAGGTGCATTCGAAGCAGCGGCCGCAACCGACGGCGAAGGGGACCGTGACGCGGTCGCCGGCCTTCCAGCGGCTGACCTGCTTGCCGGCGGCGACGACGACGCCGGCAAGCTCGTGTCCGGGAACATGCGGCAAGGTGATGCCGTCGTCATGGCCCATCCAACCATGCCAGTCGCTGCGGCAAAGCCCGGTCGCCTCTACTTTCATGACGACGCCGTCCGGGGCGGGCTTTGGATCCGGCACGGTCTGGATGGTCGGCGTCTCACCGAATTTTTCGAAGACAACGGCTTTCATAGGATTGCTTCCATATATGTCAGTTCAATGGCAGGTGGCTGGACGACGATCCGAACTAAGGTGGCAACGGTGGTCGGTCTAGAAGGGGCTGCCGCTTGCGAACCCATTCATCGGCCTCGGCATCCCATGGCCAAACGCCGGAGGTTGTTGGAAAAATTAGCTGCATGATCCGGAAATCCGGCCCGTCGTAGAACCAGATATTCCAACCGAAATATTCGGGATAGTGGTCCGGGTGGACCGCACCGAACTGACAGTCGAAGCCACCTCCCAGGAAACCCGACGCCCGCTCTCCGATGCGGAACCTCTCGCCGCCGCGCACGCGTCTGCAGTACTCATTGACGATGGTCATCGAAAGCTCCGGCTTGAGCCCGATGACGACCAATCAGGGACGCCAAAATTGTGCTCTATCCCGACCGAGTATGCGAATGGCGGATTCTCGTCCTCCTCCAGCACATAGAGGATATGACACCCGAACTCGTCGATGTCGGCCAGTGCCTTGGCCTCCTCGGCGTCTTTGGCTTCCCTACTCGGCATCGATCTGGTTCTGCGGCGCTGCCTGCTGGAACGCCGGCAGCGCCATGCAGGCGGCGTTGATGCGCGCGATTACCGGGTAGGGCGCCATGTCGACACCGAAGCGGGCATTGTTGGTGACCTGCGCGGCAAGGCAGATATCGGCCATGCCCGGCGTGTCGCCATGGCAGAAGGCGCCGGTCTCGGGCGAGGAGGCGAGAATCTTTTCAAGCGACTGGAAGCCTTCGTTCACCCAGTGCCGAAACCAGTTGACGACGTCCTCGTCGCCGGCGCCGAACAAGGTGCGCAGCGAGGTCAGCACGCGCAGATTGTTCACCGGGTGGATGTCGCAGGCGATCATCTGCGCCAGCATCCTGACGCGAGCCCGACCCAACGCATCCTTCGGCAGCAGCGGTGGCTCGGGCTCAATCTCGTCGAGATATTCGATGATCGCCAGCGACTGCGTCAAAAGCCGGCCGTTATCCAGCACCAGCGCCGGCACCAGCCCTTGCGGGTTGATCGCGAGATAGGCGGGCTCGAGATGCTCGCCGTGCCGCAGATGATGCGGCACATAGGTATAGTCCAGCCCCTTCATCGCCAGCGCGATCCGCACCCGGTAGGAGGTGGAGGAGCGGTAGTAATTGTGGAGGACGAGGTCGCTCATCGCCTCGGTTGTCCGATGGCCACCTCGACCGTGCCGATGCCGTCGACCCCGCCGGTGATCCTGTCTCCGGCCTGAACCGGACCGACGCCGGCCGGCGTGCCGGTGAAGATCAGGTCGCCCGGGCGAAGCTCGACCGCCTCGCTGCAGATCGAGACGATGTCGGCGATCGGCCAGATAAGCTCGGCAAGATCGCCGTCCTGTTTCACCGCGCCGTTGACGGCAAGCCAGATGCGGCCTTTGTCCGGATGTCCTGATGTCGCGGCCGGAACCAGCGGACCGCAAGGCGCGGACTGGTCGAAGGCCTTCGACCAGTCCCACGGACGTGCCGCTTTCTTCGCCTGATCCTGCAGGTCGCGGCGGGTCAGGTCGACGCCGACGCCGTAGCCCCAGACATGAGCGAGCGCATCGGCGCGCGGAATGCGGAAGCCGGCCTTGCCGATGGCGACGACCAGCTCGATCTCGTGATGCAGATTCGCGGTCAGCGGCGGGTAGGAGATCTCGGCGCCGCTGTCGACAACCGCATCGGCCGGCTTGGTGAAGAAGAAGGGCGGATCGCGCTCGTCGTTGCCGAGCTCACGCGCATGCGCCGCATAGTTGCGGCCGACGCAGAAGATGCGGCGCACGGCAAACCGTTCCACGGAGCCGGCAATAGCGACCGAGGCGGTTGCTGGCGGCGGAAGGATGAATTCTGGCATGGGCTGTCTCTGTGTTGGCATGAATCGTGCGCACCTTCGGCCGATTTCGACGGCCGGGCAAGACTGAGGACGCTCCCGCGCACATCGGCCTGTCGTTCCAATGGCAGTGCCCTGTGCCATTGGGGCCCTGTACCATTGGGCGATATACTATTTGCCAATAATCTGGCCATGGTCACCGGACTATCCTGTACCGGCCGAAACCGAACCGATGCCTGAACCCGTGCAATGAGCTCCGTCAGCGACCGCGCCCGCTTCCTGATCATCGACGACCACCCGCTGTTTCGCGAGGCGCTGCACAGCGCTGTGCAGATGGCCTATCCGGACGTCGACACGGTCGAGGCGCGCTCGATCACGGAGGCCATCGAACTCCTCGCCGACGCCAAGCCGTTCGATCTTGCGATGCTCGATTTGAGCATGCCCGACGTGCATGGCTTCGAGGGGCTGTTGCAGCTGAGGACCCGCTACCCGCGGCTGCCGGTGGTGATTGTCTCAGGCTATGAGGAACCGAAGATCATTTCGGAGGCGTTGTCCTACGGCGCGGCCGGCTTCATCCCGAAATCGGCCAGGAAGAGCGATCTCGCCGCCGCCATCCGCTCGGTGATGGACGGCGCCGTCTATGTGCCGGAAAATTACGAGGGCCAGCCGCCCGACCCCGACAGCACCGACCGCGCCGATATGGTGCAGCGCCTGGCGAGGCTGACGCCGCAGCAGCTCAGGGTGCTGCAGATGCTGCGCCAGGGCATGCTCAACAAGCAGATCGCCTACGAGCTGCAGGTGGGCGAGACGACGGTGAAGGCGCATGTCTCGGAGATCTTGCGCAAGCTCAATGTCTACAGCCGCACGCAGGCGGTGATCGAGGTGTCGAAGCTGGATAATGCGGAGTTGTTTCGGGATCAGGCGGGGTTTTGAGGGGCAGTTCTAAGCCAGCAAATGCGCCAGCAGCGCTCTTAGCTGCGCAGGCTTCAGCGGCTTGCGCATCAGCTCGATGCCGGCGGCGCGGGTCGCCTTGGCGACGTGCTCTGACCCATCGGCGGTGACGATCAGCGCCGGCACCGAACGGCCGAGATAGTCGCGGACTTCGGCTATGGTGGCGGTGCCGAGGTCGCCGCCGTCGAGATGCTGGTCGGCGATGATGATGTCGGGCACCCAATCGGTGTCGCCCAGAAGATCGAGCGCGTCGTCGGTCGAGGTCGCGGCGCGCACCAGGCACTGCCAGCGTTCGAGCAGCGAGGTCATGGCGGAGAGCACGTCGGCGTCGTTCTCGACCAGCAGGACCTTGGTGCCGAAGAGGCCGTAGCCGCGCGGACGGTCCATGTCGGCGATGCCTGTCGCCGGTTCGGCGGCCGCCATGCCGATCGGCACGTCGATGTGGAAGATGGTACCGCGCCCGACCCTCGAGGAAAAGGTGACGGGGTGGCCAAGGGCAGCCGCCATGCGGCGCACGATGGCGAGGCCCAGCCCCAGCCCGCCGGCCAATCCGCCGTCGGCAAGTGTCGAGGTGCCGCGGTGGAACTCCTCGAACACCGCTTCGCGCTGGTCCTCGGCAATGCCGCAGCCGGTGTCGGCGACGTCGATGCGGATGGTGTCGCCGCGATGCCTGGTTCCGACCAGCACGCCGCCGGAGCGGGTGTAGCGCAGCGCGTTGGAGAGGATGTTCTGCAGGATGCGCCTGAGCAGGGTGCGGTCGGAGCGCACCACGACATTGACCGGCCGGAACTTCAGCGACAGGCCTTTCTTCTCAGCCTCGGGCTGGAAATCCGAGCGCAGCGAGGAAAACAGCGTCTCCAGGCTGACGTCGCCGATCTCAGGCTGCACCACGCCGGCGTCGAGCTTGGAGATGTCGAGCAGCGTGCGCAGCAGGTCTTCCATCGTCTCCAGCGAGCGCTCGACCTGGCGCACCAGCTTCCTGCCTTCCTCGCTGGTCTGGACCTCGGCCAGCGCCGAGACCGACAGATGCGCGGCGTTGAGCGGCTGCAGCACGTCGTGGCTGGCGGCGGCGAGGAACCTGGTCTTGGAGAGGTTCGCCAGTTCGGCGTTTTCCTTCGCCGCGCTGAGCTCGATGTTCGATTGCTCGAGCCGGCGTAGCGTCGCGTGCAATTCCTCGGTGCGGTTGCGCACCCGGTTTTCCAGCGAGATGGCGGTCTGGAACAGCGAGAAGGCGTTGCCCTGCTGGTCCATCGAGCGCTCGACGCGGCTGACAAGCGCCGCGTTGATCTTCTTCAGCCTGTCGACGTCGTCGATGTCGCGCAGCGGCATGCCGTTCACTCGGCCGCCTGGCGCTCGCCGAAGGCGATGCCGGTGAAGGTCTGGTTGAGATGCATCGAGCGGTACTGCTCGCCATAGGTGCCGAACCCGATGACCTTGTTGGTCCGGTAGAGCTCGGAAATGTCGCGGAAGACCTGGCGGTTGCGCGCATCGAGCCGGCGCAGCACGCAGTCGAAGCCCAGGATCATATCTATCCCGCCGAGCTTGTGCTCGACATCCTCGAAAGCGGTGCGTGTCGATTCCACCATGTTCTTCGGCTGGGCGATGGAAAGCACGATACCGTCGTCGATGGCGCAGAAGAAGGACAGTGAGCCGTCAGGATGCATGCGCTGGATCGATCGGCAATAATATTCGCCGCCGACCTTCACCACGACGGGGTGCGAGGCAAAGCTCAGCGGCGTCAGCGTCTGCGGCAGGATGCCGACGGAGGTTGCGTATTCCTCGGCCGCGTTGGCGGCGTTGAATTCGCGCACTATGCGATGGTCGGGGTCGGACGCCGTCACCACCAGCTTCTCGTCGGTCGGGATGAAATTGTCGGTCTTGAAGACGTGGAAAGGAATTTCGGTCGCAACCAGCACGATGACGGCGCTATCGGAGGCGACCCTGCCATTGGCCATCAGCCTGGTCGTCTCGAATTTGAGGTCGTCGCCGGCCGAGCCGCCGATCAGCGGGACGTCGTCCAGTCCCCAGTGGATGGCCGAGGTCACCGCTTCCTCGGCATAGGACAGCCCGTCGATGAAACAGAGCGCGAAAAACTGGTTCGAGCGGTCGTGGCCGATGCGCTCGCGCAGCAGGCGCCGCAACGCCGCGACCTCGCCGGTGATACTGTCCATGCTGGACGAAGAGAGGTTTTCGACCATGACGGAGACGGTTGAAAACGACGCCGAAGGCAAAAGCAGGGCAAGGATATGCCCTTCCTCCAGTCCCTGCGGCGTGATCTCGCCGGCGGTCGAGCAGCCGGCATAGGCGAGCGAGGGCGCGTATGCTTTCAGCGCCTGCGCCAGCGCCGCCGCGTCGACAAGGCCTTGGGAGAAGAACAGAAGCGCGAAACCGGCGTCGACGATCGCCGCTTCGGCCGCGATGGCCCGGGCAAAGGCATTCGGGTCGGGCTCATCCGTGGTGAGCGCCGATAGGCCCGATGCATAGCGTGTGCTCGAACTGGCCAGCTGCCTTCTCCGCAATTCTTGCGACGCGGTTTATGGGTGTCTTTTCTATGCGTGCCAGGCACGCTCCGCATCGAGGGCATCTTTGCCCTCAATCCCTGATTTGGCAATGGGGCCGGTTGCTGCGCTGCACATAACTTTTGCCATGATCGAAAGTACAATGGAACCGGCGCTGGCAGCGCTGTTTTGCGCGTTGTACGGTGCGCGAATGGTACTGCCGAAGCACAGCACGGCATCGGCAGGGTGAGGACCAAGGTTAATACCCAGGGAGGTTGCATGTCGGACGTGTCCTTGACTGTGAATGGGAAACGGGTCAGCGGGAGCGCCGAAGACCGAACGTTGCTGGTGCATTTCCTGCGGGAGCATCTGGGTCTCACCGGAACGCATGTCGGTTGCGATACGTCGCAATGCGGCGCCTGCGTGGTGCATGTCGACGGCCGGGCGGTGAAATCCTGCACAATGCTGGCCGTTCAGGCCTCAGGCTCGACCATTGTCACCATCGAAGGGCTGGCCGACGGCGCCGAGTTGCATCCGGTCCAGGCCGCGTTCAAGGAGCATCACGGCCTACAATGCGGCTTCTGCACGCCAGGCATGATCATGACGGCGACCGACATGATCGCGCGCCATCCGGAGGGTCTGGACGAGGCGACGGTGCGCGCCGAGCTCGAAGGCAACATCTGCCGCTGCACGGGCTACCACAACATCGTGAAGGCGATCCTCGCCGCATCGCAAGCGATGGCGAAGGGCGCCAAGGGCAAGGCGAAGCAGGCAGCGTGAGGATCGAGCGAGTAGCGAATAGTGAGTAGCGAATAGTCGGTATTTTTTCGGCCGCTCTGCGCTCCACCAATTCACTACTCGCTATTCGCTACTCACTACTCGCTATTTTCGGGAGGAATTTCCTAATGGGTATCGAAGGCGTCGGCGCCCGCGTGGCGCGCAAGGAAGACAAGAGGTTCATCACCGGCGGCGGCCGCTATGTCGACGACATGGTGGTTCCCGGCATGAAGCATGCCGTGTTCGTGCGCAGCCCGCACGCGCATGCGCAGATCAAGAAGATCGACGTGAAGAAGGCGCAAGCGATGCCAGGCGTCGTCGGCGTGCTCACCGGCAAGGAGCTCAAGGCCGACGGCATCGGCAATCTGATCTGCGGCTGGATGATCCACTCCAAGGACGGCACGCCGATGAAGATGGGCGCCTGGTCGCCGCTTGCGGTCGATAAGGTGCGCTATGTCGGTGACGCCGTCGTCATCGTCGTCGCCGACACCAAGGGCCAGGCGCGCGACGCGGCGGAAGCGGTCGAGATCACCTACAAGGAACTGAAGGCGGTGGTCGAGGCGACCAAGGCCATCCAGCCCGGCGCACCGCAGGTCCATGCCGAAGCGGAGAACAACCTGATCTTCGACTGGGAGCTCGGCGACGGCAAGGCGACCGACGCGGCGATCAAGTCGGCGGCCCATGTCACGCGCATGAAAATCGTGAACAACAGGCTGGTGCCGAATGCGATGGAGCCGCGCGCGGCCCTCGGGCATTACGACAAGGCGGAGGACCACTATACCTGCTGGACGACGTCGCAGAACCCGCATGTCGCGCGGCTGGTGATGAGCGCCTTCTACAACGTCGCGCCGGAAAACAAGCTGCGGGTGATCGCACCCGATGTCGGCGGCGGCTTCGGCTCCAAGATCTACATCTATCCGGAAGAGATCGTTTGCCTGTGGGCATCGAAGAAGACCGGCGTCCCGGTCAAATGGGTGGCCGACCGCACCGAGAGCTTCCTGGCGGACGCGCATGGCCGCGACCATGTCTCGACGGTGGAGATGGCCTTCGACAAGGACAACCGCATCACCGCCCTGAAGGTCGACACGATAGCCAATCTCGGCGCCTACATGTCGCTGTTCTCGTCCTGCGTGCCGACCTATCTCTATGCCACGCTCTTGTCGGGCCAGTACAACATCCCGGCGATCCACGCCAATGTGCGTGCTGTCTACACCAATACCGCGCCCGTCGATGCCTATCGCGGGGCAGGGCGGCCGGAGGCCACCTACGTGCTCGAGCGGATGATGGAAACCGCCGCGCGCGAGCTTGGTGTGTCGCCGGCGGAACTCAGGCGCCGGAACTTCATCACGTCCTTCCCGCATCAGACGCCGGTGATCATGGCCTATGACGCGGGCGATTATAACGCATCGCTCGATGCGGCGATGAAGGCCGCCGACTATGCCGGCTTCACCAGGCGCAAGGCGGATGCGGCCAAGCAGGGCAAGCTGCGCGGCATCGGCATGAGCTGCTACATCGAGGCCTGCGGCCTGGCGCCATCATCGGCGGTCGGCTCGCTCGGCGCCGGCGTCGGCCTCTGGGAATCGGCGGAGGTACGGGTCAATGCCGTCGGCACGATCGAGGTGCTCACCGGCTCGCACAGCCACGGCCAGGGCCATGAAACGACCTTCGCGCAACTGGTCACCCAGCGCTTCGGCGTGCCGATCGACTCGGTCTCGATCGTGCATGGCGACACCGACAAGGTGCAGATGGGCATGGGCACTTACGGCTCGCGTTCCGGCGCCGTCGGCATGTCGGCCATCGTCAAGGCGCTCGACAAGGTCGAGGCCAAGGCCAAGAAGATCGCCGCGCACCTGCTGGAAGCGGACGAGGGCGACATCGTCATCGAGAATGGCGAGGTCAAGGTCGCTGGCACCGACAAGAGCCTGCCCTGGTTCCAGGTGGCGCTTGCCTCCTACACCGCCCATAATTTGCCGGCGGGCATGGAGCCGGGCTTGAAGGAAACGGCCTTCTACGATCCGTCCAACTTCACCTTCCCGGCCGGCTGCTACATCTGCGAGGTTGAGATCGATCCGGAGACCGGGTTGACCGAAATCATCCAGTTCGTCGCGGCCGACGATTTCGGCAACATCATCAATCCGATGATCGTCGAAGGGCAGGTGCATGGCGGCATCGCGCAAGGCGTCGGCCAGGCGTTGCTGGAGGGCGCACATTACGACGGCAGCGGGCAGCTTCTGACGGCAAGCTACATGGATTACACCATGCCGCGAGCGGACGACCTGCCGTCCTTCAAGGTCTCCACCTCGAACACGCCATGCCCGGGCAATCCGCTCGGCGTCAAGGGCTGTGGCGAGGCCGGCGCCATCGGCTCTCCGCCGGCGGTCATCAACGCCATCACCGATGCGCTGGGCGTCGACGACATTCCCATGCCGGCATCGCCCGCGACGGTGTGGGCTACCATCCGCGCGACGAAGCACTGAGGAGGAACGAGCATGTATTCGGTCAATTACCATCGCGCTTCTTCCGTCGCTGACGCCGCCAAGCTGCTGAAGAACGGCGACGCCAAGCTGCTCTCCGGCGGCATGACGCTGATCCCGGCCATGAAGACGCGGCTCGCGGCGCCTTCCGACCTTGTCGATGTCTCGCGGCTGAAGGACCTGCAGGGCGTCAAGTTGTCCGGCAAGACGGTCACCATCGGGGCCGCGACGACGCATTACGACGTCTCAACCGACGAGAAGCTGAAGAAGGTGTGCCCGGCGCTTGCGCATATGGCATCGCTGATCGGCGATCCGGCGGTGCGCTACAAAGGCACGATCGGCGGCTCGATCGCCAACAACGACCCGGCGGCCGACTATCCGGCGGCTTTGCTGGCGCTGGGCGCGACGATCATCACCAACAAGCGCGAGATCGCGGCGGACAAATTCTTCAAGGGCCTGTTCGAGACGGCGCTGAAGGAAGGCGAGATCGTCACCGCGGTGAGCTTCACCGCGCCGGCCAAGGCGGCCTACCAGAAGTTCCGCAACCCGGCTTCGCGCTACGCCATCGTCGGCGTGTTCGTGAGCAAGGGCAAGGACGGGGTGAGAGCCGCCGTCACCGGCGCCGGCGAGGACGGCGTCTTCCGCTTGAAGGAGGTCGAGGCCGCCCTGGCGAAGAGCTTCGACGCCGCCGCGCTCGACGGCCTCAAAGTGCCGGCGAAAGGGCTGATGAGCGACCTTCATGCCTCCGCCGAGTACCGCGCCAATCTCATCGCGGTGATGGCCAAGCGCGCGGTGGCTGCCGCCAACGCTTGAACAGCCCCGCCGCGGATGAAAGAAGGGGCCACCTCGGCCCCTTTTTCTTGGCCATAACAAAGGCTTGACCGGAAGCACCGGTCAAGTCGCAGCTTCGCACTTGCACAAAGTTATCCCGCACTGCGCTGGCCAGTTATTACATCGTCGAGAAACCGGCTCGCGGCTGGCTCAACCGCAACTGGTGAGGTCAGGCCCTGCCGTTCTTTCGGGCGGCGAGGTAGCGGCGAAGCCCGGTTTCTCCGCGCGGCGTCGTCCAGCCATGGTTCCAGGCGAAGGCGGGCCTGAGCAGCGGCGCCAGGAATTTGAGGATCGGCCTCTCGACCGTGACCTGCCAGACCAGATCGACATGCGTGCCGGCCCCTGACGGCGACAGCTCGGCCCGCCACAGCCCGTCGAAATCGTCGAAGGTTTTTACCACCACCAGCCGGCCGGGTATGAGCTCGGCGGCCTCGATGATGAAGTTCAGCTCCTAGGGCAGGGCGCCGCGCGCTCGTGCCCTGGCGCGGGCGCCGACGACGCCCTTGCCCTTCTTGTCGAGCGGCTCCACCTCCTTATAGGCATCGCCCCACCAGAGCGGCAGCAACTGGGCGTCCGACAGCACATCCCACACTTCCTGGAGTGTGCCTTCAGGGATGTCCCAGCTTTCGTCGAAGCGGAAGACATTGCTCGCCATGATGTCGCGCCCCAGCCAGCCGAGCGGTTATATTAGCTTTGGCTTGTTCTTCTGGCCAGCAGCGTTCGAAGCGTGTTCAGGCGGCGATCGGTTTTGCCCAATAGCGCACCGACTTCTTGCCGCCGTGGATTACCGCGTCGCCGACCTCGGCGAAACCGAGCGCGGCGTGGAAGGCATCGGAAGCCGGGTTGGGCGGATCGGCATTGACCTCGCAGGTTACCATCGTGTGGCCGGCGCACCGGGCCTGCTCGAACAGATCCTCATAAAGGCGGCGGGCGTGGCCGCGGCCGCGCGCCGCCGCGGCGACCACCACTCGGTCGACATAGACGAAGCGCGGATAGCGCTCGCGAAACCAAAAGAAGTTCGGGCTGTCGTAATTTGCGTCCTGGTCGAAGCACAGGATGAAGGCCCCGAGCGCGCCGATGCGGCGCGTGTAGAAAGCCTCACCGAGCAGGAAGGAAAGCCGTTCCGGCTCGAGCCAGGACAGTTCCGCCGCATGCTCGTTGTTGAGCGCGAGGATGGCGGGCTCGTCGGCGGGCGAGACGCGTTCGATCGGCAGCAACTCCTGGGTCACCATCTTGGCTGTCAGGCTCTCGCGGCCGCGATCGTCGCCGCCACCTTGTCCTGGTCGGTCACCGTGTTGCGGTATTCGCGGTAGAGGTCGGTGCCGCCCATGCCGACATTGGGATTGCGGTAGCGCATGGCGCTGGGCACGTCCGCAAGCGCTGCAAAATGCATCTCGGTCAGCCCGGTCCGCTTGCGCACCTCGCCGATCGTATCGGGCGCCAGCGCGCCGCAGCCGAGGATGATGATGCGATCGTCCGCCAGACGCACGAGCTCGGCCAGAAGCTCGACGCCTTCGAGCGCGGTATCGCGCTGTCCGCTGGTCAGCACGCGGCCGACCTTGCAGCGGATGAGCGCCTCGAGCGCCTCAGCCGGATCACGCGTCATGTCGAAGGCGCGGTGGCAGGTGACGTTGAGCGGGCCGGCGGCCTCAACCAGCGCGCTCGTGCGCGTCTCGTCGATGGCGCCGTCGGCGGTCAGGCAGCCGACGACGACACCGGCAACGCCGAGCTCGCGAAGCGCTTCGACATCGGCCAGCATCGAGCGGTATTCGGCCTCGCTGTAGAGGAAATCGCCACCGCGCGGCCGAACGATGACATGGAAGGGAATGGTCGCGCTTTCGAGCGCGGCGCGCACCGTGCCGAGGCTCGGTGTGATGCCGCCTTCGATCAGGCTGGCGCAGAGCTCGACCCGGTCGGCCCCGGCGGCCTGCGCGGCGAGCAACCCGTCAATGCCTTCGACGCAGATTTCGATCAGGGGTTTTTGCGTGTCCGCCACCAGCTTCCATCCATGCTTTCTAGAAGTTGGGCAGCCCTAGCACCGGTCGCGCCGCCGCGAAAGCCGCAACCATCGGTCCAGCCAGGGAAGGCGCTTGACAACGCATAACTGCAAAGTTATGGATAACTCATAACTGGAAAGTTATTGATTGGTACGGGCCTGCCGGCAGCACGAAACCCGAGGAGACGGATGATGGAAGCAAGATTGAAGAACCCGGTGATGCTCATTCCCGGCGCGCTGCAGGCGCTGCTCGCGCTCGACAAGTCGACCGAGGCCGGCGACGTGCCGTATGTCACGCGCAAGCTCGTTCATCTGCGCGCCAGCCAGATCAATGCTTGCGCCGTCTGCGTCGATATGCACGCGCGCGAGCTGAAGAAGGCAGGCGAGAAGGACGAGCGGATCTTCGCCGTGTCGGCATGGCGCGAGACGCCTTACTTCACAGACGCCGAACGCGCGGCGCTTGCGCTGACGGAAGCCGCGACGCGCCTGGCCGATCGGTCCGACGCGGTGCCCGACCACGTCTGGGACGAGGCGGCGCGTCACTTTGACGACAAGGCGCTCGCCGCTTTGGTGATCCAGATCGCGCTGATCAACGCCTTCAACCGCCTGAACGCCACCACAAGGCAACCTGTGGGCGCCTGGGGCTGAGCAACAACGGGCGACCGCTTCGGAGCGGACGCTCTGCCGGCTACTATTTCAGGATCGTGTTCTTGGCGCCTTGCTCGACCTGGTCGATCACCAGAAGCTTCACCGGATCGGTGCCGATATTGGTGGCCTGGTGCCATTGGCCGACCATCTCGACGATGAAGTCACCTGATTTGAAGGTGTTGGCAGCGCCGGTCTCGACATTGGTGACCTTGAGCGTTCCCTGCTCGACATAGGCGTAGCGCGGGAAGGGATGCTTGTGGACCGGGAGCGTTGCGCCCGGCGCGATCTGGTAGGACGAGACCTGCACCTCGACGTTCTTTTGCGGCAGCGTGATCGGCTGGCCCGACGCGGTCGTTGTCTTCGACACCAGCGGTGTCACCACAACGGGCGTGTTCGAACTGTCCAGCGCGTTCGCGCTGGTCGTGAAGAATGCCACCGCCAAAAGCAGTGCCGATGCCGTGATGTTTCGCATGGTCTCCTCCAGTTGCGGCCAGCATCGCGCCGCGATCTTGCGTGCGCAAGCGTGCCGGGGCCGATTATCAGTGGTGGCGAGGCTGCCAGTCGTTGACATGCTATTGGAAAACGCTGGCTCAGGACGCTTCACGTAACCTGCGGGGCATTCGCCATTGCCGAATGATAGCTCGCCCGAGCCACCTGGGACGTGGCTTGAACCTCGGGATGATTTTGTCAGTCGCCCCGTTGCCCGTGCTTGCGCATATCGTCGATCCAGCGAACTCGCTTCTTTTCGTCGGCGAAGGTGAGGCCATACAGGCTCTCACGAATAGGTTTGATTCCCGCGAAGCTCAGCATGCTTCGCTCGAAACCGCGCAATCCGTAGGCGCCAAAGTACCAACGATAGAGCAAGACCGGCATGCCCATGGTGACGACGATGCGAGCCGAACGGCCGGCGAGCAGTTGTTTCGGAAAACCTTCTTTTCCATATTCCATGGCAAAGCCGGGCCTGAAGATATGTTCAAGGAAACCTTTGAACAGTGCCGGCATGGTTCCATGCCAAAGTGGAAACAGAAAAACCCAGTGTTCGGCCCAGCGCATATCGTCCCGCGGTTGCACGAGGGCCGGCGGTAATGCCCCGGTCTCGAATTCCGCTTGTGTACGCATGAGCGAGAACTCGAGCGTTCCCACTTCGACGCGACGAACCTCGTGCCCGGCTGCTTTCGCAGCTTCGGCATAAGCGTCTGCCATCGCATGCAGCAAGCGATGCCCACCGGGGTCTGGATGACCCTGTATGATCGCGATCCGCTTGGTCATTGGTCCCTACCTCACGCATTCAATCCTAGCGCGTTCTTCCAAAACGCCTCTTTGATCTGGCGCAAGTGCCTGAGGAGATCACCCTATCCGCGTCAGCATCGTCGAATGCGAGCTGAGTTCGGCCACTATGTCGCCGAAGGCGGAAGTCCGGTGAAACAAGGGGAATCCGCAAGCCTGCCGAGGGGACGCAGACCGAGGACGAAGCTCGCCTGTCTTAGTTTGTTCATCCGGCCGGGTTACAAGTGGCGCGCTCATCCAACGGAGTATGCCATGCAAACCGATGTGTCGGATCTCGACCAGCTTCAGAGCGCCTACAAGGCCGCGGTGGAGGATTGGATAGCGGCGATCAGGGAGGAAGAGGAACTCGCATCCGTCAACCACTCGATAGCCGAGATCGACAAATGGGAGGCGGCCCACTTCAAGGAGGATGAGGTGCGCGACAGGGTTCTGGAATTGAAGAAGAAATACGAGGACGCTTTGCGCAAGGATCAGTTCGGCTTCTAGAGCAATTCCGGGAAAACTAGCGGTTTTCCGTCCGGTTTTTGATTTTACGCATGTCTTTATCCGAAACCGGTTCCCACTTTCGGGAGACATGCTTTAACGTTTCGCCGGTGCCGATTTGGGCGGTCTGAGCAGCAAAGCAAACGGCACCAGCACCGCTGTGGCTATCGCGCAGTAGAAGAACACATCGACATAGGCGAGCAGCGAAGCCTGGCGGCCGATCTCCTGGCCGATCCAGCCGACGGCCTGCTGTCTGGCTTCGACCAATGGCGAACCCTCGGCGACGAAATGATCCGTCACCTGGCGAAGCGTCTGCTGATAGGTGTCGCTCGATTGCGCGGTGTGGCTGACCAGCACCGATTGGTGCATCTGGGCGTTCTGAACAATCACCGTGTTGGACAGCGACACGCCGATGCTGCCGCCGATGTTGCGCGCGACATTGATCAGCGACGATGCCTGGTCGGTCTTCTGCGGCGGCAGGCCGACATAGGCGGCGGTGGAGATCGGGATAAACAGGAACGGCAGGCCGATCATCATATAGACGCGGGCATAGGCGAAGAAGCTGAAGCTGGCGTCGGGCGTCAGCGAGGTCGTGTGCCAGAGCGCGACCGCGACCACCGACATGCCCAACATGATGAGATAGCGCGGCTGAACGATGCCGGCGGCAAAGCCCGAGATCGGCATCAGCATGAGCATGGCAATGCCCCTGGCATCATCGAGAGGCCGGAGAGCGTGGCGGTGTAATCGAAGGTCGTCTGCTGCAACTGCGGCAAAAGCTGCGTGGTGCTGAAGAGCACCGCGCCCACCGCCATCATGACCAGAAAGGACATGCCGAACTGCCGGCTGAACAGCAGGCGGACGTCGACGATCGGATCGCGCCTTGTCCACTCCCACGGGACCAGCAGCACGAACGACACGGTCGAGATCACAGCGAAGGTCGTGATGAAGGTCGAGGCGAACCAGTCGTTGCGCTGGCCTTCGTCGAGAAAGACTTCGAGGCAGCCGAGCGCCATCGCCACCAGGATGAAGCCGATCCAGTCGACCCTCAGCCCCTTGCTCAACCGCTCCCGGCGCTCGCGTTCGAGGATGTCGGGCTCGATCACCAGCCATTGCACGAGCGCCAGCGACATGATGCCGAACGGCACGTTGATGAAGAAGATCCAGTGCCAGGAGAAATTGTCGGTCAGCCAGCCGCCGATTGTCGGTCCGACCGTCGGCGCGACGATCACCGCGATGCCGTAGAGCGCAAAGGCCTGGGACCGCTTCTCCGGCGGAAAAGTATCGGCGAGGATCGATTGCTCGCTCGGCGCCATGCCGCCGCCGCCCAGCCCCTGCAGGATACGGAAGGCGATCAGCGTCGGCAGGTTGGGGGCCAGCCCGCAGAGCAGCGATGCAAATGTGAAGGTCGCGACGCAGATCATGTAGTAGCGCTTGCGGCCGACGACGCTGGTCAGCCAGCCGCTGACCGGGATGATGACGGAGTTGGCGACGAGATAGGTGGTGATCACCCATGTGCTCTCGTCCATGCCGGCGGCCAGGCTGCCGGCGATGTTGCGCAGCGCGACATTGGCGATCGAGGTGTCGAGCACCAGCATGAAGGTCGCGATCGAGACGACGATCGCGATCAGCCAGGGGTTGCGCCCGCCGGCGGCGGAACGGCTTTCGTTGCCCTGAACTGTCGCGGCATCGCTCATCTGACCTTGACCGTCGGAACCACCGACATGCCGGGGCCGAGATAGACGCCGGGCGGCTGGTCGAACACGATCTTGACCGGCACGCGCTGCACCACCTTGACGAAATTGCCGGTGGCGTTTTCGGCAGGCAGCAGGCTGAACGCCGTGCCGCTGCCGGCCTGGACGCTGTCGACCCGGCCATGGAAGGTCTTTTCGGGATAGGCGTCGATGGCGATGTCGACGGGTTGGCCCGGCCGCATCAGGTCGAGCTGTGTTTCCTTGAAATTGGCCTTCACCCAGACGTCGTTGGGCACGAACATCATCAGCACCTGGCCGGGCTGCGCATAGGTGCCTTTCGCCGCAGTGATGCTGGTGGCACGGCCGGCGACGGGCGCCGTGATGGTCG
This sequence comes from Mesorhizobium sp. M2A.F.Ca.ET.046.03.2.1, assembly GCF_003952425.1. NCBI lineage: Bacteria > Pseudomonadati > Pseudomonadota > Alphaproteobacteria > Hyphomicrobiales > Phyllobacteriaceae > Mesorhizobium > Mesorhizobium sp. M2A.F.Ca.ET.046.03.2.1. The sequence continues at coordinate 5,895,877 of NZ_CP034449.1, forward strand.
TGCGGGTGAGGGTGGTCTTGGCCTGGTTCTCGGCCGCCTCCGCCTGCCGAAGCTTGGCCTCGGCGCTCTTGCCTTGAGCCTGCAGAACCGCCAGCTGACTTTTCGCTGCCTCGACATTGGCGTTGGCGGCGTCCAGCGCCGCCTGGTCCTGGCGCAAGGTCGAAGCGGCCTGCTGTGCCTGCTGCTGCGTCGCCGTGCCCTTGGCCAGGAGCTCGCGGTTGCGCTGGTCCTCGGACTTGGCGAATTCGAGCGCCGCCTGCGCCTGCGCCACCTGCTTGCCGGCCGCGTCGATCTTGGCGTTCTGCGCCTGGGTCTGCGCCTCGACGTTGGCGATGTCGGCCCGCGCCGCCGCCACGCCGGCTTCCGCCTGTTTGAGCGAGGCCTGATAGTCGCTGTCGTCGATGCGCAGAAGCACCGCGCCGGCCTCGACCGGCTGGTTGTCGGTGACGGCGACATCGGTGATGCGCCCGGCAATTTCCGCGCCGACCGTCACCGTGCGGGCGTCGATGAAGGCGTCGTCGGTCCATTCATAGTGGCGCGCGTTGAGCCACCAGATGACCACCGCCGCGATCACCAGCAGGATGAGGATGGCGATGATCGCCGCTATGTAGGGATGGCGTCTGATGGGGCCGAGCTTGTTGCTGTCGGACGGACTGTCATTCCCCTGCGCGTCTTGTGTGCGCGTATCGTCCGCGCGCTTGTTTTCCACGCGTTTTTCGTCGTCCGGCGGGCGTCGCTCGGCCCGGGGCCGAGCCCGCGTTTTCTCGGCGGGAGCGGTTTCGCGCTCTTTTCTTTCAGTTTTGGCGTCCAAGGCAACGGGTCCCAGATATCGTTGACCCCCTCGCAGCAGGGTCAACGAGCGTTTTCCGCAAAGGTTCCTGTCAAGGGATTTCGCGCCGGGGCCCGCTTGTCAGCCCGCCATCCAGCCGCCGTCCACCATCAGGTTGATGCCGGTGACGTAGCTCGCCATGTCGCTGGCGAGAAATAGCGCCGCGCCCGCCACGTCGTGCGGATGCCCGAGCCGTGGCCAGGGCGTACGGCGGCGCGAATAGTCGAGCGCATCGGGGTCGTTGGCGACGCCCGGCTTGCCGGTGATGATCTTGCCCGGCGCGATGGCGTTGCAGACGATCAGGTCGTCGGCATGGTCGACGGCGATCTGCCGCGTCATCTGCACGATGCCGCCCTTGCTTACCGAATAGGCAAGGTCGCCGGGACAGGCGACCATGCCGTGCTGCGAGGAGATGTTGATGATGCGGCCGCGCACCTCGTTGACCGGCGCCTGGGTGAGCATCTGCGTGACGGCGCGTTTGTTGCAGTAGAAAGAACCCGTCAGATTGACGCCGATGACGCGGTTCCATTGTTCCGGCGTGGTCTCGACCAGGTTGGTGCTGGTGTAGATCGCGGCATTGTTGACCATCACGTCGAGCCGACCGAAGCGATCGACGGTTGCGCCGACAAGCGCGTCGACGGCATTCCAGTCCGAGATGTCGGTCTTCATGTAGACGGCATTGCCGCCGGCGGAGCGGATCAACTCGACTGTGCTCTCTCCGCCCTCGATCGGCTGCTCCACCGTATCGGCAATTACGACGTTGGCGCCCTCGGCGGCGAATTTGAGCGCGATAGCGCGGCCGATGCCGGAACTCGCCCCGGTAACGATGGCCGTTTTGTTGGCAAGCAGGGCCATGGTGTTCAGCTCTCCCTCGTGACGATCTTGCCTTGCGCCGGACCGACCAGCCGCCCGTCGCGCACGATCTCGCGGCCGCGCAGGAAGACGTTGATCAGTCGCGCTTTGACGGTCCAGCCGTCGAAAGGCGTGTAGCCCGCCCGCGACACCTGATCGCCATTGGCGACGGTGCTGGATCGGCGCGGATCGAGGATGAGCAGATCGGCGTCGTATCCGGCGGCAATGCGTCCCTTGCGCCGGCCGAGGCCGAAGCGCTCGGCCGGGTTGCGGGCGCACATGCGCACCAGGTCGGGCAAGGCGATAAGCCCTTCGTCCACCAGCCTCAGCATGGTGGGAAGCAGCGTCTGCAGTCCCGGCATGCCGCCCGGGATGTCAGCGAAAGCCGCATAGGGCGCCGCCTTCTCGGCAGGAGCGTGCGGGGCATGATCGGTGGCGACGACGTCGATCAGCCCGGCACCCAGCGCGGCGCGCAGCGCATCGACATCGTGCGGCGAGCGCAAGGGTGGTGAAGCCTTCAGATTGGGGCCTTGCACCTCGTAATCCTGCGCCGTGAAGAACAGATTCTGTGGCGTGGTCTCGACGCTTGCGTCGGCCATGCCGCGCAGCCGGCTCCAGGTCTCGACGCCGAGTTCGGAGTTGATCTGCCGGACATGGACCTTCGCCTCAGCCGATGCTGCGGCGACAAGGGCGCGAGCGATGCCGTTGGCCTCCGCGAGCGGCGGCCGGCTGTCCAGGAAGGCGGCGATGCTGCGCGAGCGGTCGCGCGCGGAGCTGCCGGCCAGGATCGACTGGTCGCCGGGCGAGATGCCGACCAGCGTATCGGCGCCGGCGAACGCTTTCAGCGCCTGGGCGACGCTGTCGAGCGTTGCAAACAGGAATCCGTCCGGCACGTCGGCGGTAAAGAGCTCGAACGAGACCGGCGCGTGGTCGAGGAGGCGAGGGATGAGCAACAGATCGCGGCTGACCACGGCCTGCAGGCCGACATCGGCATGGATGCGGCCTTCTGCGATCGCCATTTTGTCGGCGAGTTGCTCGGCCGTGGCCGTCCAAGGCTCGTCGGTCGGCATGTCGAGCACGGTGGTCACGCCACCGAGCGCCGCCGCATGGGTGCCCGAGGAAAAGTCCTCCTTATGCGTCAGCCCAGGCTCGCGCAAATGCGCGTGCGCATCCACGAGACCGGGCAACAGGAAACAGCCGGAAGCGTCGATGACGGTTCTGGCTTCAGCGGCTTCCCCGGGTGCAATCAGCGCTACGACCTTGCCCGCGGCGATACCGACATCGCAGCGGCTCAATCCCTCGGCGTTGACCGCCATTGCGCTGCGGATCAGCGTCTCGAACAAGTCGTTGCGCTCCCTCAGCCGCGCTGCTCGAAGCGAGCATGATTGGCATGCCAGAAGCGCGCAATATCCTCGCGGCGCATGAAGGCGGCGCCGTCGCTTTGCTTGACATGCTCGATGACCTCGCGCAGGCCCGAGGCGCGGTTCGGCTGGCCCGTCCACCGGGCGTGGATGCCGATGGTCAGCATGCGGCCGCCGGTGTCGTCGGCTTCGGAGAGCATATAGTCGATGGCCGAGCGGCAATCCTCGGCGAAGTCGCGCGGATTGCTGTAGCCGGGCGCCACAAGGTAGCGGCTGTCGTTGAGCGCCTTTGAGTAAGGGACGACCAGGATTTCCGTGTCCCGGTGGTCAAGGAAATAGGGCAGGTCGTCATTGCAGGGATCGGAGTGGTAGAGGAAGCCGCCTTCCTCGACCAGCAGGTCGCGGGTGTTGACGCTGGGCAGCGAGCGGCAGTTCCAACCCAATGGGCGCTTCCCAAGCAGCCTTTCGTAGAGAGCAATCGCCTCGTGCAGATGGCGTTCTTCCTCATCTCGCTCCATCACCGTGTAGTCGATCCAGCGCAGGCCATGCCCCATCAGGTCGTGCCTTCGCGCTTTCATCCACTCGACCAGAGGCGGATTGCGCTCTAGCGCCACGGCGCAGGCGGAAAAGGTGACCGGAATGTCGTAGCGGTCGAAGAGCCTGGCCAGGCGCCAGACGCCGGCACGGCTGCCATATTCGTAATGCGTCTCGGTGCCGAGGTCGCGCACCGGCATGCTGCCGGTGAGATTGTATTCGCCCCAATTGTCGTTGCGGCCGTCTTCCAGCCAGTTGTACTCCGACCCTTCCTCGTAGTTGAGCACGAGGTTGACGGCGAGCTTGGCGCCGCCCGGCCAGGTGACGAAGGGCGGGTGAGGGCCGTAGCCGACAAAGTCGCGCGGCTGCTGCGCTTGCTGCGGATCGGTCGGCATCGGCTGGTCTCCTCTGATCTCGTTGGCTCAATTCTCGTTGGCAGCAATCCAATCCATGTAGGCGTGAAAGGCTTCCTTGCCGGGGCGCGGCCGCCATTCCGTGTCGCGCATGATGCGGGCGATGTCATAGGCGCCCCACATCCCGCCTTTCAGCGTCACATCCTGGACGATATTGGCGTCTTCGCCCGGCGTCACCTCGGCCTTCAGTCCCGGCACGCGCTCCCTTGCCCAGCCGATGATCTCGCCGATGGTCTGGCTGGAGCCGGAGCCGATGTTATAGTGGCGGTAATTGAGGCCTGGTGCATCGATCAGCGCCAGGATCGCGGCGGCGACGTCGGTCGAGGTCACGTAATCGCCGACGGGTTCGAGGCTGTTTGGCCTGATCGTTTCGCCTGCAAGGGCCATATGCGCGACGCGGTTCGGAACATGGCGAAAGTTGCGGCTCTCGGTGGCGCGGTCCATCGGGCCGTAGACGGAAGCAAGCCGCACAGACACCGCCGAGAGGCCGAACAGGTCGGCATAGCGGTTGGTGACCATCTCGGAGGCGAATTTCGAGATGCCGTAAAGCGTCAGCGGCGCGACATAGCCGTCTTCCGGCAGCGGTTCCCCGCTCCAGTCGGGGCCGTTGTGGCGGTAGACGGAACCGGAGCTGACATAGATGAAGCGCTTCAGGTCGGGATTCGTGCGCGCCCAGTCCAGCATGCGCACGGTGCCCATGAGATTGACATCGACGATGCGGGCCGGGTCCTCGGCCTCCGGCTGGCGTTTTGCTTCCGAGGCGCTGCCGCGCGAGATCGGCGTGATCGTCGCGCCGTGGACGATCGCCGTGATGCCTTGCTTGTCGAGCGTCGCTGACCAGGCTTTCGGGTCAAGGATGTCGGCGGAAATCACCGTCAGCCGATCGCGTACCGGCGCGAAATGCTGTTCGGCGGCCGCGTCGAGGCCGGATCGGTCGAGGATTACGGCCTTGGCTTTGGGATCGCGATCCAGCCAGGCGCGCGCGACCACGCTCATGACGAAGCCGGTGCCGCCGGTGACGAGCAAGGTCATGGGAACTCCTTTGAAAATACGGGTTCAGCGCGTCGCATAGCCGCCGTCCACGAGCATGTCGGATCCGGTGACGAAGGATGCGTCGGAGGAAAGCAGGAAGGCCGCCGCCGCGGCGATCTCGTCGGGCTCGGCGATGCGGCCGAGCAGATGGGCAGGGCCGAGGCCGACATTGGCGGCTTCGAAGTCGGCAAACCGGCGCAGCAGGCGGGTCGTCGCCACGGCACCCGGCGACAGGCTGTTGACGCGGATCTTGTCGGGCGCGTGGTCGACGGCCATCGCCTTGGCGAGATGGATCAGCCCGGCCTTGGCGGCGCAATAGGCGACCGCCCTGGTGGTGGCGACGCGCCCGAATTGCGAGCCGATGAAGACGACCGAGCCGCCGCCGCTGGCCGCGATCAGCGGCACGGCGAACTTGCTCATCAGGAAGGCGCCGGTCAGGCCGACATCGATCTCGTGCCGCCAGGCGCTTTCGTCGAGATCGACGACGGTGGCGCTGGTCGAAGGCGCCGCGGCGTTGTGCACCAGCCCGTCGAGCCGGCCGAATTTTTTCGCGGCAAAGTCGACGGCCGATCTGGCGGAGTCGATGTTCGTTACATCGCACTGGCAAGCGAGCGCGGAAGGCCCGAGCACTTCGGTAAGTTTTGTCGCCGGCTCCAGATCATAGTCGGCGCAGACGACCTTTGCGCCTTCGGCAACACAGCGCCGGGCAATTGCCGCGCCGATGCCGCTGGCAGCGCCGGCGATCAGGATGACATTGTCTTGCAGGCGGTTCTTGACTGGATCCGTCATCAGACCTGCTCCTCTATGGCCTGCATGGTCGCCATGGTGACTGGACGGCGCAACAGATTGTAGCAGGCGGCGAGCGTCACCAGCACGGCGCCGCCGCCGAGCAGCAGGAACATCGCCGGCGCGCCCATATGCTGCATCAGGCCGGCGGAAATGCCGGGCGTCGCGACATTGCCGATCGAATAGAGCAGGAGCAGCGTGCCGGAAGCGCCGACCATGTGCCGGCTGTGCAATTGCGAGGCGCCGAACGCCATCGCCACGGGATATACGGTGAGCGCCGTGCAGCCATAGACGAAGAACAGGACGAAGAGCAGCGGCACCGAAGAGTTGCCGAGCCAAGCGATCGCGGCGCAGAGCGTTACCGATAGGATGCCTTGTACAAGCAATATGATGCGCCGTTCGAACCGGTCCGACAGCCAGCCGACGGGGGTTTGCGCCAACATGCCAGCGATGCTGATGGTTGTGACCAGCCCGACCGTCGTCGCCGCCGACAGGCCGATCTGGGTGCCGTAGATCGGCGTCAGCACGAAGATGTTCATGTTGGTGATGCCGCCCTGGAAGATGGCCACGACCGTCACCGGCGCCAGCCGGAACAGCGCCAGCGGGCCAAGCCGCTTGACCGGTCTCGCTGAACCCGCATGCCCCGGATCGGTTGCAGGCAGCGCCGGCCAACGTCCGCCAACGAATTTGGAGACCAGCGCCAGAAGCACCGTTACGGCCGCGACCGGAAAAAGATGCGGCGATTGCGGGCCGACCAAGCCGACAAGGAACTGCCCGAGCAGCACCGCGATCGCCGTCGTCAGCATGTAGAGCGAGAACAAGGCGCCGCGATTGTGCTGCTCGGCGTAGAGGTTGATCCAGCTTTCGCAGACGACGAAGAGCGACGCCATCGCCATGCCACCGAGCAGGCGGAAACAGATCCAGCTCGGCAGGAAATCGGTGAACACGAAGCCGGACGCCGCCAGCAGCGCCAGCACCAGGATCACCACAAAAGTGCGCTCATGGCCGTATTGCGCGACCGCCGGGCGGGTGACCAGGCATCCGACGAGGAAGCCCACGGGATACGCGGTCAGCACGATCTGCACGACCTGAGGAGAAATGCCGGGCTTGCCGAGATGCAGCGACACGGCGGTGGTCAACATGGCGCTGCCGATGCAGGCCAGGCAGACGCCGACCATGATCGGCAGCATGGCGCGGGAGCGCTCTGCATTGTGCCAAAGCCTCATCGCGGATTGAGCGATCGACCTCATGGATGCGGCTGCGGCGGCTCCCCTGGCGTGACCGTTGACCGACGGCAGCCCGAGCAGAAGCTACACTTTGCCGTGGTTGCCACAAACGAAGATTGACGCGGCTATGGCTTAAATTTTTTGGCCATCGCTGTGAAGGAAAGCGGCATCTCGGCTTTGCTGCGGGCTTTACAGTGGTTTTGCACCCTCCTTACCATAGGCAAAGGCCAGAATCCGAGAAACAGCGGAAGGGAACGATATGACGATCGAACGCCTGGAGAACGGACAGCGCTTCTGCCGGGTGCTGCGCTACAACGGCACCGTCTATGTGGCTGGCCTGACGGCGGATGATCTGTCCGGCGATACCACAAGCCAGACCAAGCAGATTCTCGCCAAGATCGATGCGCTTCTGGCCAAGGCCGGCAGTGACAAGTCGAAGCTCTTGAGCGCGCAGATTTGGCTCTGCGACATTGCCGATTTCGAGTTGATGAATGCCGCCTGGGACGCCTGGATCGACAGGAGCGCCATGCCGGTGCGCGCCACAGTGGAAGCGCGGCTTGCCGGCGACCAATACCGCGTCGAGATCATGGTGACGGCGGCCGTCGGCTGAGCGGACCGGTGAGGGTGCGCCAATGCATGAGCTGGTGATCAAAGGTGGGCGCGTGGCGCTCGACGATGGCTGGGCCGAGTGCGACATCGGCGTTGACGACGGCCGCATCGCCGCGATTGACAAGGGCCTATCCGGCCAGAAGTCGATCGACGCCGGCGGCCGCTGGGTGATGCCCGGCGGCATCGATACGCATTGCCATCTCGACCAGCCCGTCTGGGGCGGCGCCGGCAATGCCGACGATTTCGAGTCGGGCACGATCTCCGCGGCGTTCGGCGGCACCACCTGCATCGTGCCATTCGGCATGCCCGGACAGGACATGACGACGATCGGCGCCATCGACCGCGCGCTGGAGCGCGCGGCGGGACGCGCCGTGATCGACTACGGGCTGCATGCCGTGGTGACCATGGGCACCGGCGCCGATGTCGAGGCGCAGCTTGAGGCGCTTGCCGGGCGCGGCATCGCCTCGGTCAAGCTGTTCATGACCTATCAGGGTTTCGCCGTCGACGACGATTTGTTCTTCAAGGTTCTCGATACGGCGCGGCGGCTGGGCTGGATCGTCATGGTCCATGCCGAGAACGACGCCGCGATCCGCCGCACGCGACAGCGGCTCATCGATCTCGGCCGCACCGATATCCGCTACCATGTCGTCGCCCACAGCGAGACGATGGAGCGCGAGGCGACGCACCGCGCTTTGGCCTTCGCCGAGATGACCGGCGCGCGCATGACCATCGTGCACGTGTCGTCCTGGCAGTCGGCGGAAGAGGTGGCACGGGCGAAGGCGCGTGGTGTCGACGCGATCGCCGAGACCTGTCCGCAATATCTGTTCCTCGGGGCCGCCGATCTCGATCGCCCGGCGGTCGACGCGGCGCGCTTCGTCTTCTCACCGCCGCCGCGCTCGCCGCGCAGCCATGAGCATCTGTGGCGCGAACTGATCGAGGGCGGCATCGATCTCTGGTCGTCGGACCATTCCCCCTATTACTTCGCCGACAAGATCGGCCGCTCCGAGACGCCAGGCTTCACCACGACGCTGAGCGGCATCCCTGGCATCGAAACACGCTTGCCGCTGCTATTTTCCGAAGGGCTGCTCACCGGCCGGCTGACACTCGAACGCTATCTGGATCTCACCTCGCGCAATGCCGCCTCGATCTACGGTTTCGCCAATCGCAAGGGCCGCATCGCGATCGGGGTCGATGCGGATCTGGCGCTGTGGGATCCAACCATGCGCTGGACGCTCGGGCACGAGGCGCTGCATTCGCGCGTCGATTTCACGCCCTATGAGGGCAGGAGCGTTACCGGCAAGCCGACCACCGTTCTGGTGCGCGGCGTGCCGGTGGTCGCTGACGGCGAATTGCAGGCCGAGCCAGGGTTCGGACGTTTCGTGGCACGCAACGCCGCAGATCCCGAGCTCTCGGGAAAACCAGTCGAGGATTGGACACCATGGCTCGATGCCTGACCATCGCCGTTTGCCAGACCGGACCGATCCAGCGCAGCGCCACGCGCGCCGAGACGGTCGGGCGCCTGGTACATCTGCTTGAAAAGGCCGCTTCCGCCGGCGCCGAGATCGCGGTGTTTCCCGAAATGGCGCTGACCACTTTCTTCCCGCGCTGGCGCATCGACGACCAGGCCGAAATCGACGCTTTCTTCGAAGCCTCGATGCCGGGGCCGGAAACGCAGCGACTCTACGATGCCGCCGCGCGCCTGAAGGTCGGTTTCGCGCTGGGTTATTGCGAGCTGACGCAGGAAGAGGACCGCACGCGCCATTTCAACACCATGGATCTTGTCGGGCCGGACGGCGCCTTCATCGGCCGCTATCGCAAGATGCACGTGCCGGGGTCGAGCGAGCCGGAAGCGGGCACGACCACGCATCTCGAACGGCGTTACTTTGAACCCGGCAATCTCGGCTTCCCGGTCTATGACTTTCGCGGTGTTCGCGTCGGCCTCGCCATTTGCAACGATCGCCGCTGGCCGGAGACCTATCGCATGCTGTGCCTCAACGGCGCCGAGGTGGCACTGCTCGGCTACAACACGCCGCTCCTGCTCGACGAGGCGCCGGCGCTGGCACATCTACGCATGTTCCACAATCACCTGCCGATGCAGGCCGGCGCCTATCAGAACACGCTCTGGATCGGCGCCGCCGCCAAGGCCGGGCTGGAAGACGGCCAGGCACTGATCGGCGGCTCCTGCATCATCGCGCCGACCGGCGAGATTGCCGCGCAGGCGATGTCGCTCGACGACGAAGTCATCGTTCACCGCGCCGATCTCGACCTCATCGAGACGTGTCGCAAAGTGAACTTCAACTTCGCGCTCTATCGCCGCCCCGACCAGTACAAACGCATCGCGGATCCGGTCTGAGACAGCGATGGGCCTGATCAAGACCAGTTGCAGCCAGGCACCGCTCGCGGCCGACCCACTGTCGCTTGGCGAGATCGTCGAGAACGGTCTTTGCATCGGCTGCGGCCTCTGCCGGTCGATGGCCGGGCGCGACATCGAGATGGTGATGACACCGGAAGGGCGCGAGCGGCCGGTGGCACGAAAGGCATTGGACAAGCCGACATTGGCGAAGATCAACGCGGTTTGCCCAGGAACACGCATCGCCGGTCCGCCACCCGCGCAGATGAATGACGCCACGTTGACGGACACGGTCTGGGGACCGGTCGAGCGGCTCGTGCTCGGTTCCGCCGGCGATCCCACGGTCCGGTTTATTGGCTCCGGCGGTGGGACACTGACGGCGCTTGGCCAATTCCTGCTCAGCTCGGGACGCGTAAAATTCGTGCTGCATGTCGCGGCGTCGCGCTCCATGCCGATGCGCACGGAACGCAAGCTGAGCTTCGACGGCGCTTCGGTGCTCGACGGCGCCGGCTCGCGCTACGGGCCGGCGGCCACGCTGGTGGATTTCAACGACATCCTCGATCGCGGCGAGCCGTTCGCGCTGATCGCCAAGCCTTGCGACATCACCGCCGTGCGCAACCTGGCGCGGCTCGATCCGCGCGTTGACGAGCACATGCGCTATGCGCTCGCCTTCGTCTGCGGCGGCGCCTCGGACCTCACCAAGTCGGAACAGGTGCTGCAGCGTTTTGGCCTCGGCGAGGACGAGCTGGCCCTATTCCGCTACCGGGGTCATGGCAATCCCGGCCCGAACCGCATCGAAACCAAGGACGGCCACGCTTTCGAGATCAGCTACCGGCAGCTCTGGGAAGACGAGGACAAATGGATGATCCAGCCGCGCTGCAAGATCTGTCCCGATGCGATCGGCCAGGTGGCGGATATCGCGGTGTCGGATGCCTGGCTGAACGGCGGACCAGCCGTCGAGGATGAACCGCTCAACGGCATCATAGTTCGGACAAAGCGCGGGCTGGAGCTGTTCGACGCGGCCGTCGAGGCTGGCGCGCTGGAGATCAAGCGCGAGAGCAACATTGCCGAGATCAGCGAATTGCAGTCGCATCAGGTGCGCAAGCGGCGCGCCGTCTGGGCGCGGCTGAAGGGCATGGCAATCGCCGGCAAGCCGGTGCCTTTTGTCAGCGACCTCGCATTGCGGGATTGCGCCGCGCAGAATTCGCCTGCCGAGAATCTGGCCGAGGGGCGGGGCGCCCGCGATCGCGCCCGACGCGGCCGTCTGGGCGAGCCGCCTGCCGTGGCGCGCGCAACAGTTTAGGGGGGATCGATGAGCGAGCAGACCGAAGTCATCATCATCGGCGGCGGCATGACCGGGGCCGGCGCCGCGTACGAGATTTCGCGCGACAGGAAGGTCGTGCTGTTCGAGCGGGAGAGCCATTGCGGTTACCACACCACGGGGCGTTCGGCGGCTAGCTTCACCGAGAATTACGGCAACGGCGTCATCCGCCGCATCGTGCTCGCCAGCCGGGCGTTTCTCACCGAGCCGCCTGCCGGCTTCTGCGATTATCCGCTGCTCAGCAAGCGCGGCATGATCACAGTGGCACGCGCCGACCAGCTCGACCTGTTGCGCGAGGATCTGGCGGCCGCGCAGGCGCTGGTGCCCTCGATCGTTGCGATGAGGCCGGATGAGGCGATCGCGCACGTTCCGGTGCTGCGCCGGGATTATCTTGCCGGCGCTTACATCGAACCGCATTCGATGGATATTGACGTCAACGGCTTGCACCAGGGTTTTCTGCGCGGCGCGCGGGCGCGGGGCGCGCGTATCGTCACCAAGGCCGGGGTCAAAGGCATCGGTCGGCAAGGCGGACAATGGCGGGTCGAAACGGAAGCGGGCGCATTCCTTGCGCCGCTGATCGTCAATGCGGCCGGCGCCTGGGGTGACGAGATCGCGGCGATGGCGGGCGTCCGCCCGGTCGGCTTGCAGCCGAAGCGCCGCACCGCTTTCAACATCCCCGCACCTTCAGGTGTCGACATTGCCGACTGGCCGCTGGTCAACGATGTCGGCGCGGAGTTCTATTTCAAGCCGGATGCCGGACAGCTGTTCGTGTCGCCGGCCGATGCCACGCCGTCGGAGCCGATGGACGCCTTTGCCGAAGACATCGATGTGGCGATCGGCGCCGAGCGCCTCGAACGGGCAACGACGATCGAGGTGCAGCGTGTGTCGCGTTCCTGGGCAGGCTTGCGGACCTTCGTCGCCGACGGCTCCCCGGTGGTCGGGCCTGACGACGAGTTTCCGGATTTCGTCTGGCTGGTCGGGCAGGGCGGCTACGGTATCAAGACCTCGCCGGCGCTGTCGCGCGTCTGCGCCAGCCTGATCGCCGGCGGCGGCCTGCCGGACGATGTCGCGAGGCAAGGCGTGTCGCTGGACGATCTCACACCGCACCGTCTGCGCAATGTCACGCCCGAAGCCAGCAAGGTTGCTTCATGAACAGCGCCATCCTGACGGCCGGAGGTCACCTGGCCGGGCGCATCCTGGAGACACTCGCTGAAGCCACGACCGATGCGCCGGGCATCACGCGCATCGCCTACGGACCCGGCGAGCGCTTCGCCCACAACCTCGTGCGTGAGGAGGCGCAGAAGCTCGGCGCGGTTGCGCGCACCGATGCCGCCGGCAATCTCTATTTGACGCTCAGTGGCCGCGATCCGGACCTGCCGGCTTTGGTCGTCGGTTCGCATCTCGACAGTGTGGCGCATGGCGGCAATTTCGACGGCGCCGCCGGCGTTGTGGCGGGCTTGGCGGTGATGGCCGAGTTGGTCGCGAAAGCCGTCCAATTGCCGCGCGATCTCATCGTGCTGGCCACGCGCGCCGAGGAAGCCGTCTGGTTTCCGCTGTCCTATCCGGGCAGCCAGGCGGCTCTTGGCTTGCTCGATCCGGAGGCGCTTGAAGCAAAACGATCCGACAGCGGCCGCACGCTGGCCGAACACATGCGAGAGGAAGGGTTCGACCCCGATGCGGTGCGGCGCGGGGTTCCGGGGATCTATGCCGCGCGGATCGCGGCCTTCGTCGAGGTGCACATCGAGCAGGGACCGCGGCTTGTCGCCGCTGGCGCGCCGGTCGGCATCGTCACCGGGATTGCCGGCGGGTTCCGCTATGTCGACGCCAAATGCCTTGGCGCCTATGCCCATTCCGGCGCCGAGCCGCGCTTCGCCCGGCATGACGCCGTGCTTGGCTTTGCCGATCTGGTCGCCGCGCTTGAGATCGAATGGGATGCGCTGGAGCGCGAAGACCATGAGGCGACAATCACCTTCGGCCGTGTGCAATCCGATCCGACACAGCATGGCGGCAGCCGGGTTCTGGGCGAGCTCGGCTTCACGCTGGATGTGCGCAGCGCCGAAGCGACGGTTCTCGAACGTGTCGAGGCGCGGCTTCGGACTATTCTGGCTGAAGTTAGCGCCAGGCGGGGCGTAGCGTTCGAACTCGGGCAGCGTTTCACTTGGGAGCCGGCGACGATGTCGGCAGATTTGGCCGCCAAGCTGGATCGCGCCGCTACCGAATTGCAGATGCGGGCACCGCATGTGCCGAGCGGGGCGGGACACGACGCGGCGACTTTTGCCGGCGCCGGTATTCCAACCGCCATGGTCTTCGTGCGCAACGAGAACGGCAGCCACAACCCGCATGAAGCGATGGAGATCGCCGACCTCGATGAGGCGATCCGTCTGCTCTTCCGCTTCGTCACAGACTTCGACAATCCCTTGGATCAGCCATGAACCTCGCCAAGACCGCCTTGCTCGTCATCGACCTGCAGAACGAATACCGCCCCGGCGCGGCTTGGCCGGTCGTCGGCTATGACGCGGTGCTCGCCAACACCGCCGCGCTGATCGGAGCCGCCCGTGCGGCGGGCGTGCCCGTCATCCATGCGCAGGCCTGGGTGAAGCCGGAGGAACGCGACGGCTATGCGCGGCAGGAAGAGATCCTGACCGAGGAATTCCGCTCCGCGGTGGCGGGCAGCAACGGCGCCGAAATCTGCGCCGAGGTGGCAGCGCTGCCCGGCGACATCGTCATCCACAAGCATTGGCCAAGCGCCTTTCGGCGGACCGATCTTTCGCAGCGGCTCGCCGCCCTTGGCATCGAGACCCTGATCGTCACCGGCGTGCTCACCGACAGCTGCGTGACCGCGAGCGTCTTCGACGCGGTTTACGAGGGGTTTCGCGTCTGGCTGGTCAAGGACGCCTGCGGCAGCATGACGGAGGCCATGCACCGCACCGGCATGCTCGACATGGCGAACCGGCTTTATGGCGGCGGCATTCTTCGCCATCCCGAGGCGCTGAAGGCGCTGGCCGACCACCCCTTCGACGGCTGGCGCTGCACGCGGCCGGTGGAATTTGCCTACACGCTGGAAACGGTCGATGGAATTTACGAGGCGCTGTGATCGGCGCCGCAGTTGCATGCGCCTCTGACGATCGGCTTTGAGGCCGAAGGCTTGAGAACCGCGCCAGGCAGCGCTCCAGTGGCTCTCCCTTTTCGCCACACCGATACGCCGTTCACAAAGACATGCTCGATACCGGCGGCGGGCCGGCGCGGTTCCTCGAAGGTGGCGGTGTCGATGATCGTCTCGGGATCGAAGACGACGAGATCGGCGAAGTTGCCTTCGGCCAGCAGGCCGCGTTGCGCGATGCCGAATTCCTTCGCGGGCAGCCCGGTCATGCGGAATACGGCCTCCTCCAGGCTGAACAGGCCGACATCACGCGCGTAGTGCCCGAGCACGCGCGGAAATGTGCCCCACAGGCGCGGATGCGGATGGATGTCGTGCGGCAGGCCGTCCGAGCCGATCATGGTGCGCGGATGCGCGATGATGTTGCGCACATCGTCCTCGTCCAGCTGGAAATAGACGGCGCCGGCCGGCAGCAGACGCTCGCCGGCCTCGCGCTCGGTGCAGTTCCATTCGCGCGCGATGTCGGCGATCTCGCGCCTCGCCATCTCCGGATGCGGGTCGGACCAGGTGATGAGGATCTTCAGCCCGGTGTCGCAGCGCTCCAGGCGCAGCACCGTGGAACTCGCGGCATAGGGATAGACGTCCATGCCGATATCCATCGCCTCGCGCGCCCGGTCGATGCGCTCCAGCGAGGGCCGGCTCTTGCCGAAATTGGCGCGGCCGGTGCACTGGTGGTGCGAGATGAAGAGCTTGCCGCCGGCGTGATCGGCAATGTCGATCGCTTCCTCGATGGCTCCGTCCATCGTCTCGAAATAGTTGCGCGTGTGGGTGACATAGGGACCACCCAGGCCTGCCGCCGTGGCGGCCAGAGCCTTGACCTCGTCGGTCGAGGAGTTGACGGCCGGTGGATAGTCGAGGCCGGTGCTGAGGCCGAACGCGCCTTCGGCCATCGCTTCGGCAACCGCTTCCTGCATCGCCGCCGTTTCGGCTTCGGTGGCCGGACGATCGGTCACCGGCATGCAACGCTGGCGCAAGGTGGTGTGGCCGACAAGCAGGGCGGCGTTGGTGGCGATGCCGCGGCGCTTCAGCTCGGCGACATAGTCGGCAAAACGGTCGAAGCGGAAATTCTCGCGGCCGCCGACCAGCGTGAAGGGCGGCGGTGGGGTCTTGTCGAGCAGCAGCGGCGCCAGGCTGACACCGCAATTGCCGGCAATCACCGTGGTGACGCCCTGGCTGATCTTCGGGTCCATGCCGCGCGGGGCTAGCAGCGCGCCGTCGTCATGGGTGTGCACGTCGATGAAGCCTGGCGCGACCACCTTGCCCTTCGCGTCGATCTCCTCGACGCCCTGCGCATCGTCCAGCCGACCGACCGCCGTGATCCTGTCGCCAGTGACGGCAATGTCGGCCCCGAAGGGTTTCGAGCCGTCGCCGGCGATCAGCGTCGCGTGGCGGATGACAAGATCATAAGGCATTGCATAAATTTCCTAAGCTTCCGGATTAGCCGCGATCTCCTCGCGGCGATGCGCGACATAGGCGTCGAGCTCCTCGCGGATCGCGGCGTCCATCACCGGCTCCTCGTAATCGTGCAAGGTCTGCTGCCAGAGCTCGGTCGCCCGCTCCAGCGCGTCCTTGCCGCCGGCTTCCTGCCAGGCGCCGTAATTCTGCCAGTTGGAGAGCATCGGTTGGTAGAAGGCGGTGGTGTAGCGCGACATGGTGTGCTCGGCGCCGAAGAAATGGCCGCCGGCCGGCACCGACTTGATCGCCTCGAAGCCGAGGTCGTCCTCCTGGAACGGCAGCGGCCGCAGAAACTCCATCATGTTCTGCAGGATCTCGACGTCCAGCACGAGCTTTTCGTAGGACGCTGTCAGCCCGCCCTCCAGCCAGCCGACGGCGTGATAGATCAGATTGGCCCCGCCAAGCACCGCGCCCCAGGTCGCCATTTCAGTTTCGTAGGCCGCCTGCAGGTCGACGACGTTGGAGGCATTCGCGTTGGAGGTGCGGTAGGGCAAATTGTAGCGGCGCGCCAACTGCCCGGCGATGATGTTGGCCTTGGCGTTTTCCGGCGTGCCGAAGGCCGGCGCGCCCGACTTCATGTCGACATTGGAGGTGAAAGCGCCGTACATCACCGGCGTGCCGGGGTTGACGAGCTGCGTCAGCGTCACGCCGAACAGCGCCTCGGCATTCTGCTGGCAGAGCGCGGCGGCAAGCGTCACCGGCGTCATCGCGCCCATCAGCGTGAAGGGGGTGACCGTCACCGGCTGGCCATGCTCGGCCATGGCGATCAGGCCTTCGGCCATCGCGTCGTCGAACAGGCGTGGCGAGTTGATCGAGATGATCGTGGTCACGCCCGGCGAAGCGCGCATCTCCTCGACCGAGATGCCGCGCGCGATCGCCATCATGTTGATGCCGTCCATCGCCCTGGCGCGGCCAATCGCGGTGCAATGGAAGGAGAGGTCGCTCAGCGTCAGATTGGCGTGATAGGTGTCGAGATGGCGCGAATTCGCCGGCAGCTCGATCGGCGCCACCACTTGGTTGCCGATGATGTGGATGGCGTTGAAGTGGTGCGCCAGCCGGATGAAGTTCTGATAGTCGGGCAGGTTGCCTGGACGCCGGCCGTTAATGCGGTCATGCACATTGGGCGGACCGGCGACTAGACCGAAGACCAGTGAATTGCCGCCGAAATGGAGCTGCTTTTCGGGATTGCGGCTGGTCAGCGTGAAGGAGGAGGGAACGTTGCGCAGCGCCTCGGCGACGATGCTCTCGTCGATGCGGATGGTGTTGCTCTCGCGATCGACGGTGGCGCCAGCCTTGGAGAACAGGTCCATCACCTTTTCGCTCATGACGCGGATGCCGAGTTCCGACAGGATGCGCATCGATGTCTTGTGCAACTGCTCCATGCGCTCCTCGTCGAGAAGCTGCATGGGCGGGTAGGGATTTTTCACGCTCTGCCACGGCAGTTGCGCGATGCCGCCGCCGCTGCGTCCGAGCTTCGATCGGCGACCGCCGCCGCGCCTGTCCTGTGACATCGGATTATTTCCTCCCGATCCTCTTTCTTCGCAATTCCGGACGGAAAACCGTTCACACTTTTCCTGGAATTGCTTTCAATAGCCGCGTTCCGGATTGACCACATTCTCCAGCGGCTCACCTTTGCGGTAGCGCGCCAGATTGTCGGCGAACATGTGCAACGACTTGATGTCCCAGCCGTCATAGACCGCCGCGCAATGCGGCGTGATGACGACGTTTTCGTAACCCCAGAGCGGGTGCTCGGCCGGCAGCGGTTCGGTCGCGAAAACGTCGAGCGCCGCGCCCTTGATCCGCTTGTTGTCGAGCGCGCTCAACAACGCGGCCTCCTCGACGACGCCGCCGCGCGAAATGTCGATGAGCACGGCGGACGGCTTCATCGCGGCGAAGGCGGCCTCGCCAAACAGACCGCGCGTGGTCGGCAGCAGAGGCACGCAGCAGACGATGAAATCGGCGCGGCCGATCAGTGCCAGCAGCGCGTCGGGACCATGAACCTCGTCGAGCGAGGGCATTGGTTTCGGCCGTGCGCGGACGCCCAGCGTGCGCATGCCCATCGCCTGGGCGCGGCGCGCGACGGCCTCGCCGGTCTTGCCGAGGCCGATGATGAGGAGGGTCTTGCCCTCGATCGGCTCGACGCGGCCGCCGCCCCATTGGCGGGCCTGCTGCCGGCGTTCGAAACCGCGCAGGTCGAGGGAGAAGGAGAGCATCGCGCCCAACGCATATTCGGCCAGCATGCCTGCGGCGACGCCGGCCGAATTCGTGACCATAACATGCGCCGGATCCCAGCGCCCGAGATGATCGGTGCCGGAGCCGCCGATCGACACCCATTTCACCGTCGGGCTCTCGGTCAGCGCCTGGCGCGGATAGCGCGGCGTGCCGTCGAAACGGATCGAATAGACCACCTCGGCGCTGATCTGTTCGATCAGGGCTGGGAGGCCGGCATAGGTATCGCAGGCATGGACTTCGAGGTCCGGATGCGTCTCGGCGAGCACGGCAAGCGCACCCGCCAGCTTGTCGGTGTGCAGGATGATTGTTGGGCGCGCCGACATCGCGACCTCAATTGCCGCCGATATGGTCGGCAGCACTGCCGAGCTCGACAAGCAAAGCCCTGCCGTTTTCCAACGTCGCATTCTCATGCGGCGCGCGCAGGTTTAGCCAGCGCCGGTCGCCGGACTTGACCGCAAGCACCGCCTTCATCGCCGGGATCAGCCCGGCGTCCTGGATCACCTTTCGGAACGCCTTGACGGCTGCATCCGCCTCCATGACGTCTTCGCCCTTCCTTGCCGCATCGTAGAGGCGGCGGATGGCGGCGGCGTTCAGATTGACCGTGGCCGAGATGCAGCCGGCCGCGCCGCTGGCAAGACCCTTGGTGAGTTGCGCCTCCGAGCTTGGGAACACGGAGATATCGGGCGCGGCGGCGATGACGGCGGCGGTGTTGTTCCAGTCGCCGGCGCTATCCTTGTAGGCGACGACCGTGTCCGGAAAGGCCTTGCTCAGTCTGGCTGTCAGCGCCGGGCTGACCGGCACGCCGGAATTTTGCGGGATATGGTAGAGGATCACCCGCATCGAAGGTTTTGCCACCTTTTCGATCAGCTCGCTGTAATAGCGCGCCTGACCATTGTCGCCTGCGCCGGTGTAGAAGAAGGACGGCAGCACCATGACCGCGGCGCAGCCGAGGCCGACGGCATGCGCCGACAATTCGACTGTTTCGGGAAGCGCGGTCACACCAGTGCCGGGCATCAGCCGGTCGGGCGCGATACCAGCCTCGAGCAGCCATTCCAGCGCTTGCATGCGTTCGCGCAGCGAAACCGAGAGCGCTTCGCCGGTAGTGCCGAAGGGCGAGAGGAAATGCGCGCCCCGGCCGAGCACCCATTTGGCGTGGGAGATCCAGAGATCGCGCGCGATGCGGCCGTCGTCTTCGAACGGCGTCAGGATGGGGGCGATGGTTCCTTGCGGGCGGGTCATGACTATCCTCTATGCTGTGTGGCCGGCCACCGCCGCAACGGCGCGGGCGAAGTAGGCCGAAGCCGTGATGTCGAAGAGTATGTCGAAACCTGCCGGCGAACGGAACGTCACGGCCTCGATATGGCCGACGCGGGTCTGGGCGATATCATCGGCGCCGAATTTTTGCGATCTCAGGTCCAGCGCGCAAAGACTGCACATCGCTTCGGCGAGGCGGGGGCCGGAAAGCCGCATCCATGCCCAGCCTTCCTCGCGCCATGACGAGTAGCCTTTCGGCGCCGGGGCGGCCTGCCAGATAGCTTTAACATCGGCGAGAGTTTCCGCGGCGTCCTCCGCGAGGAGCAGGATGTCCTCATTGCCGAGCCGAAGGACCCTCATACCGCGATGCTCGCCGATGCGGTTGACTCCGGGGATGGGAATGCCGTGCTGGCCGAGCCAGTCGGCGCTGCCGCCGCCTTTCAGGCCGAAGCGCGGGCTGGCGGTAAGGTCGTTCAGCGCGACCGCACCGGAAATCAGCTGCGTCGTGCCGTCCGCCGCGCCGCTGGGCATGAAAGGATAAATGCGAGTTGCTACGCTAGCGGCCATCTACATCTCCTGCCGCGCATTGGTCGGGTCGAAGAAGGCGTGGTCGACGACCGGCGCCTCCACCAGCTCGCCATTGCGGCACTTCACCGTCACGCGGCTGCCTTCCGCCTGGTCGTCGACATGAACATAGGCGAGCGCGATGTGGCGCTCGAGCGATGGCGAATATCCGACCGAGGTGATCTGGCCGACGGGAGCGCCATTGCGCAGCACCAGGCAGCTTTCGCCGGGGATGTTGCTGGCGCCGGCGGGGAATTGCAGCCCGACCAGCTTGCGGGTCTGGCCGAGCCTTGCGCGCATCTCGATGGAGCGCTTGCCGACGAAGAACGGCTTCTTCTTCGAAACCGCCCAGCCGAAGCCTAATTCGTCGGGCGTGGTGATCGCATCCGTGTCCTGGCCGATCAGGATGTGGCCCTTCTCCAGGCGCAATATGCGCGACGCCTCCAGGCCGTAGGGGCGCAAGCCGTGCGGCTTGCCCGCGGCCATCACCGCGTCCCACAGGCTGGGCGCCAGGCTTGAGGGGCAATGCAATTCGTAGCTGAGCTCGCCGGTGAAGCCGATGCGCATCACCCGCACCGGCACGCCGGCGACCGTGCCTTCGCGGCCGCTCAGATAGGGGAAGGCGTCGCGGCTGAAATCGATGTCGCTCTCCAGCGTTTCGAGCACCTGGCGCGCCTTGGGTCCGGTGACGTTGAGGCCTGAGAAGGCGCCGGTGAGGTTGAGCACGTCGACCTTCAGTCGCCACTCGGCATTCCAGAACAGCATGTCGGCATAGACGCGCGCCACCGCGCCGGTGGTTGCCGTCACATAGAACTGGTCCTGCGCCATCCGGTAGGCGACGCCATCGTCGACCACCGAGCCCATCTCGTTGAGCATCAGGCAGTAGCGCACGCGGCCGACAGGCTGGCTGGCATGCGCCATCGTGTAGAGGCGATCGAGGAACTCGCCGGCGTCCGGCCCGCGGATCTCCAGCTTGCCGAGCGTCGAGACGTCGAGCAGGCCGACGCCTTCGCGCACCGCCAGGATTTCTTCGCGGACGGCTTCGTCAGCACTGCTGGCGTCACCATAGTAATAGGGCCGCCACCATGCGCCGACCGGCTTCATCGCGGCGTTCAGCGCGAGGTGCCGCGCATGCAGCGCCGTGCGGCGCTCCAGCGTTTCGTGATGGCCGGCAAGCACGCCGAGCGTTTCCGGCCCCACGGGAGGACGCGCCGTGGTGATGCCGATCTCGCCGACCGTCCGGCCGGTTGCCTCCGCGACGATCCGGGCGGTCGCCAGCGCCGAATGGCGTCCCTGGCTCGGGCCCATGCCGACAGTGGTGAAGCGCTTGACCAGCTCGATCTCGCGATAGCCGTCCTTGGTGGCGTTCTGGAGGTCCTTGACCTGCAGGTCCTCGTCGAAATCGACAAAATCGCGTCCCTTGGGATCGGCGAGGATCGGCTGCACATAGCGTGGCCGGGCGCTCTTTGGATTGGCTACCGGAAGCTCTTCGGTGACCGCATGACCGAGGCGCGAGAGCGCGGCAGCCGCCGCGCGCCGGCCGCTGGCGATGGCGTCCTCCTCGGCAACGGCGCCGGCGAGATGGACGGGACCTTGAGGAAGCGTGATCGTCATCATGTGCGTGGCGGCGTCGTAGCCGACCTTGCCGCCAGCCTGGCAGGGCAATTGCCATGCCGGCGCGCTGCCGATCGAAACCGTCAGCAGGTCGCACGCGATCCAGCTTCCGCCGATACGGACGCGGGCGAGGTGACGGTTGCCGGCCGTGCCTTCCGCCGCCTCCACGGTTACGCCTTTGCGGATGGCGACGCCCTTGCCCCGGAGCTCAGCTTCCAGCGGACTGGTAGCGCCGGCAGGTCTCGGATCGACTAGCTCGACGACCGATACGCTGGCGTCCAGCAGATCGAGCGCCGTCCGGTAGCCGTCGTCATGGGCGGCCAGCACCACGGCACTGTCGCCAGGCCGCACGCCATAGTGGCGGATCAGGCGCTGCGCGGCTCCGCCGAGCATGATCCCCGGCAGGTCGTTGTTTCGGAAGACGGCCGGCTGCTCGATGGCTCCAGTCGCGAGGATCACCTCCCGGGCGCGTGTCCGATGGAGGCGATCGCCCTCGATCAGCGGCAGCCAATTGTCCTCGTACCAGCCATTGCAGACGGTGCCGGTCAGCAGCTTGAGATTGGGCAGCGATGCGAGCCGTGACGACAGGCCGGAGAGGACGGCCGGATCATAGCGGCCATAGCTCAGCACGCCGCCGACCTCGGGATTCTCGTCGCACAGCACAACGTCGGCGCCGGCCTCGGCGGCGGCGATCGCGGCACTCAGTCCCGTCGGGCCGGCGCCGACGACGAGCACGTCGCAATGCAGATGCGTCTTGTCGAAATGCCGGTGCGGAGCCTTGGTGTCGACCACGCCGAGGCCCGCCTTGCGGCGGATCATCGGCTCCCAGAATTTCAGCCAGCTGTCGCGGCGCGGGCCCATGAAGGTGCGGTAGTAGAAGCCGACCGGCAGGAAGCGGCCGAACCTGTCCATGACGGCGTCGCGGTCGCGCTCGAGCGAGCCGTTGACGTTCTGGGCGCTGACCCGCAGCCCTTCGCTGATCGGCGTGCGCTCGGCGGCGGCGTTCGGTTCGGACGGGAGTTGCACCAGCGCGTTGGCGTCGGCTCCGGTCATCGACAGGATGCCGCGCGGACGGTGGTATTTGAACGAGCGCGACAGCACCCATTGGCCGGACGCGGCGAGCGCGCTGGCGATGCTGTCGCCTTCATAGCCTTCAAAAGGCTTGCCCTCGAAGCTGAAGCGGATGCGGCGGCTTCGGTCGATCCGGCTTCCGAAGGGGGCGGGCAGCCGGTTCATGCGTGGTCCCGCAGGTCGGAGGCGTCGAAGGTGCGGATGATCTCGTTGCTGACCAGGTCGCGCTCGGCCAGGAAGAAATAGTTGCTCGGCACGTGCCGCCACCATTCGACCACGATGCCCTTGCGGTTTTCGGCCCGGAACAGGTGCCGCGACCAGTCCCTGTCGGCGGTTGCGTTCGGATCGGGTCGCGCGCGCATCGGTCCGAAGGACTGGAACTCGTCGATGTTGCGCGGGCCGTTCATGGGGCAGGTGAGCAGTTTCATGGATCAATGGCTCGCGGCGGTCGCGCCCATTTCATTGAGCAGCCGGAAGGTTTCGAACCGCTCCAATGCAAATGGCTTCAGGATGTCGGGCATGCGGCCCTCAGCGATCGTCTGCGCCATGCGCTTGCCGGCGACGGGAGTCGCCTTGAAGCCCCAGGTGCCCCAGCCGCAGTCAAGCCAGAGATTGGTGAGCGGACTCGCCCCCATGATCGGGCTGTAGTCCGGCGTCATGTCGGTGATGCCGGCCCATTGCCTCAGCAGCCGCACGCCCTGCAGGAAAGGAAAGAGGTGGACGGCGCCTTCGGCGAGGTGCTCCTTCATGTCGAGCGTCGAGCGCGTCGAATAGAGCTGGTAGGGGTCGGAGCCGCCGCCGATGACGACCTCGCCGCGCGAGGATTGCACCAGATAGGTGTGCAGCGAGACCGAGGAGACAAGCGTGTCCAGCCAGGGTTTCAACGGCTGGGTCACCATGGCCTGTAGCGGGTAGCAGCGGATCGGAAGCTCGACGCCGGCCATCAGCGCCACGTCGTAGTTCATGCCGCCGGTGGCGATCAGCACCTGGCCGCAGGCGACGCGGCCTCGGTTCGTCTTGACGGCCTGGACGCGGTCGCCGATGACCTCGAAGCCTTGCACTTCGGTGCGCTGATGGATCTCGACTCCGCGCCGCGATGCCTGGGCGGCATAGCCCCAGGCGACTGCGTCGTGGCGCGCCGTTCCGCCGTCGGCGTGCCAGAGCCCGCCGAGGATTTCGAGCGGGCCGCCATAGTCCATGTTCAGCAGCGGACAGAGCTCCTCGACGCCCTTCTGGTCGACGACCTCGGTGCGCGTGCCCATGTGCTTGCCCATCTCGGCGCGCATATGGAAGCTGCGCATCGTCGCCTCTGTATGCGCAAGCGTCAGCTGGCCGCGCTGCGAGAACATGACGTTGAAGTCGAGCTCTTGCGACAGCCGCTCGAACAGCTCGACGCCCTCCTTGTAGAAGGCGATGCCTTCCGGGGTGATGTAGTTGGAGCGGATGGTGGTGGTGTTGCGCGCCGTGTTGCCGCCGGCGAGGTAGCCCTTCTCCAGGACCGCCACGCTCTTTATGCCGTGATATTTGGCAAGATGATGCGCGCAGGACAGTCCATGTCCGCCGCCGCCGATGATGACGACGTCGTAGGCCGGCTTCAGCTCCGGCGTTGCCGGGATGTCGCCGCTGACCGGATAGTCCCTGCTGAGACCATATTTCAGAAGTCTAAGAGGCATTGCGGGCTCAGCTCGAGGCCTCGGGAGGATCGTAGAGCAGCGCCGAGAGATCGGAGAAGCGGCTGTCGCGGTCGTCGAGCGAAAGCACCGCGTCGCGGATCGCCGCGGCGCGGCCGGATCCGAGCACGGGCGCGGCGAACTCCATATATTTGGCCTCGACGTCCTGCTTCGACATCGGCGCTTCGGGGCCGCCGCGCGCGTGCACGTCGCCAGACATCAGCACGCGTCCATCATTGGTCGTGATGATGACGTCGGCCCAGCGGCCGGCCGGGAAGCGGGCGCTGTGGCGCTCTGTCTCGGTCACGCTGATGCGGGTGAGCATGTCGGCGACAGCCGGATCGGCGAGCCCGGCGCCGGAAATATGCTCGAGCCCGATGCGCCGGTGGATGATGAAGGTCGCGACGGCGAAGCGCAGGCTGTACTGCGCCTTCGAGGTCGTGTCCGGCATGCCGTCGAACAGGGTGGCGGCATAATGGAAGCTGTTGATCTGGACATGGGCGATGTCGGAGGCGCCGAGATTGTGCGCCAGGCAGAGCCCACGCACCGCGTCGATCGCCGCATGCGCCCAGCGGCAGATCGGATAAGGCTTCACATACTGATGCAATGACTGCCAGAACACGCCGAGGTCCTGCCAATGCCTCGCAACCTCCGGCGCCTCGACGGTGATCGCCGGCGCTCCGGTGAAGCCGCGTTCGGCCAGCACCGCCGCCGAAAGGCCGATGAGGGCGCCGGGGCCGGAGCCGTCATGCAGCATGGTCGGCGTGGCGATCTCGCGCATCATCTGGCTGCGCGGGCCATGATACTCGGCAATGCCGAGCGCCTCGCGCAATTGCGCTTCGTCCAGCCGCCGCAGACGCGCCGCGACCGCCGCCACGCCCAAGGCGTTCCAGGCGCCGGAGGTGTGATAGTCGCTCACCGTCGCATGCAGGGCGATGCCGGCCCGGCCGGCGACTTCATAGCCGATGACCAGCGACGCCAGCGCCTCCGGCCCGGTGAGGTCGGGCCTTGCTTCCGCGAGCGCGGCAAGCGCCGGCACGACCGCGACGCCGATATGGCCCTTGGTGGGGCTGTAGCCGTCATGGCCGTCAAGGTTGTCCGTCTGCGTGGCGACTGCGTAGGCCGCGCCGGCAATGCTGGCGCGCCGCCCATCGAACAGCATGCGGGCCGAGTATTGCGGATCGTTGGAACCGTAGAGCAGCACGGCGGCATCGCGGGCGATCCGGCCTGCTTCCATCGGTCCTGCCGCGATGGCGATGCCGAGCGTGTCGAGCAGCAGGTAACGCGCCTGTTCCAGCACCGCTGTGGGGAAGACGCAAGCGGGACGGCGCAGCACGAAATCGGCAAGGCGCGTGAACGTATCGGAACTGACGACAGGCCCCTCACGCCGGTACGACGGCACAGCCACGCGCTTATCTCCCCTGTCTTCTCACAACATCATTAAATTGGGTTCATCGCGCAGGCACGCGATTAGTTTGGCGGCTTTGGCCAAAAATATTGATGCCATGTCGCTTGTTCGCGATTGAACGGCCGGTCGCCCATGCGATAGCTATGGACATTACGCAGCTGGAGACCGGGATGAAGCCGCCACCCCCCTTGAACTATATCCGCTCGTTCGAGAGTTCTGCCCGCCATTTGAGCTTCACCACGGCTGCCAAGGAACTGGGTTATACGCAAGCCGCGGTCAGCACGCATGTGCGCGCGCTCGAACACTATATCGGCCGGCAGCTGTTCATCCGCTATCCGCGCAGCCTGAAGCTGACCGAGATGGGGGAGGCGTTCCTGCCGACCTTGCGCCAGGCGCTCGACCAGATCGACCAGGCGACCGAAGCGATCGTGGCGTCCTCGCGAAACAAAACCGTGGTCGTCTCCTGTCCGATGAGCCTTGCGGAAAACTGGCTGGCGGGCTGCATGGCCGCGTTCCGCAAGAAGCATCCCGAGATCGAGATCGTGCTGCACGGCACGATCTGGGAAGACTTGAGCGAACAGATCGCCGACATCACCATCTCGACGCGGCGCTTCGACGACCGGCCGCCTTCGGCGATCCCGCTCTGGAACGACGAGCTGGTCCTGCTCTGTGCCCCGAGCATGCTCGAGGGCGAGCATGCGCTGAAGACGCCGCAGGACATGCTCAAGGTGGACTGGATCTTCGTGCATGGCCGGCAGGAATACTGGCAGGTGGTGACCGAGGCGCTCGGCGTCGACATGGAGGACCACGACAAGGGCCTGTCGACCAACGCCTCCAACATCGCGCTCGAACTGGCTGCCATGGGCGCCGGCCTAGTCGCCACGCAACGCTCTCTATCTCACGCCTATATGCATCGCGGGCTGCTGGTCGAGCCGTTTCCGGTGCGGCCGCCAAGCCCCTGGAATTACTATCTGACCGAGAGCCAGCTCTCGAAGGGAAACATCGCCCGCACGGTCAGGGAATGGATCCTGTCCAGGGCCAGGGAGGACGCCGCCCGACCTTAGAGATTGACGCAATTCCGGACGGAAAACCGTTACACACTTTTCCTGGAATTGCTCCAGCACCGGTTTCAGCCTCAAAAAATTGGCGCGCCAATGGCGTGGTTTTTTTAGGCCTTAACGGCCGGTTTTCTGCGGTTTGTGAAGGGCCGAGCCCTTCCGGGATTTTTGCATCGCCCCTAACATGCGTGCCGCAAGGGGAATGCAACGGGCAAAAAGCCCTGAACCGGAGAACAACGATGACAATGTTCAAGAGCAACGGTGACCGCGTCCCGGCGGTCATCGAAAGCTATGCAGCCGAAGTCAAAAAGGGCGGGATGGACCGCCGCGAGTTCCTGGCCATGGCAAGCGTGATGGGCGCTTCCACGGCGCTCGCCTATTCGATGGCGGGGATCGAGCCGGCCAAGGCCGCCGCTCCGTTGCCCGGCAAGAAGGGCGGCATCCTGAAGATGCAGATGATCATCAAGGACATGAAGGATCCGCGCGCCTGGGACTGGTCGGAAATCGCCAATGTCATGCGCCAGTGCAACGACTACATGATCCGCTACACCACCGACTTCACCTTCGAGGGCCATCTGGTCGAGAGCTGGGAGGTAAGCGACGACGCCACCGAATACACGCTGCATCTGCGCAAGGGGGTGAAATGGTCGAACGGCGACGACTTCAATGCCGACGACATCGTCTACAACATCGAACGCTGGTGCGATAAGACGGCCGAAGGCAATTCGATGGCCGGCCGCATGAGCTCGCTGATCGATCCCGCCACCAAGAAGGCCGCCGCCGGCGCGATCACCAAGGTCGACGACCATACGGTGAAGCTGAAATGCCGCCAGTCTGACGTCACCATCATCCCCGGCTTTTCCGACTATCCGGCCGTCATCGTCCATCGCGACTTCGACAAGAACGGCGCCGACATGCTGAAGACGCCCGGCACCGGTCCGTATGAGCTGATCTCCTACAAGGTCGGTGAATCCGCTTCGGTGCGGCGGCGCAAGGACTTCACCTGGTTCGGCGGCGAGCCCTATCTCGACGGTGTCGACTGGGTCGACTACGGATCGGACGCCTCGAACCCCGCCATCGGCAGCGCCTTCGAGGCCGGCGAGATCGACTGCAACTACCAGACGGTCGGCGGCACCGTCGACCTCTATGACAGCATGGGACTGGTCAAGGAGCAGGTGGTCACCGCAGGCACCATCGTGCTGCGCACCAACGTGACCAACAAGCCCTACGACGACAAGCGCGTCCGCAACGCCATCCAACTGGCGGTCGACAATGAGACCGTGCTGAAGCTCGGCTATAGCGGTCTCGGTCAGATCGCCGAAAACCACCATGTCTGCCCGATCCATCCGGAATATTACGAGCTGCCGAAGGTTCCGCGCGACCTGGCCAAGGCCAAGGCCCTGATGGCCGAGGCCGGCCAGACGGACCACGAGTTCGAGCTCATCTCCTACGATGCGGATTATGTGAAGGACCCGGCCGACGTCGTTGCCGCGCAGATGCGCGACGCCGGCTTCAAGGTCAAGCGCACCATCATCCCGGGCTCTTCGTTCTGGAACGACTGGACGAAATATCCGTGGTCGACCACCGACTGGGGCATGCGGCCGCTGGGCGTGCAGGTGTTGGCGATCGCCTATCGCAGCGGCGAGGCGTGGAACGAGTCCGGCTATGCCAATCCAGAGTTCGACAAGAAGCTCAACGAGGCGATGGCCGTCGCCGATCCGGCCAAGCGCAAGGAACTGATGAAGGAGGTGGAGTTCATCCTGCAGGACTCCGGCATTCTGGTTCAGGCGTTCTGGCGCTCGCTCTACCGCCACCATGCCACCTATGTGAAGAACCTCGGCATGCACCAGACCTTCGAGCTGCAACTGGACAAGGTCTGGCTGGACAAGGCCTAGATCGGGCGGATCGATGCAATATTCAGGGGCGCATCCGCGCCCCTGAATTCACCGGCGACTGCGATCGATCAGTCAGCTAAATGAAATCCCAAAGCGCTGCCAAAGAGCGCGAAGCAAGTCGCCGAACAAAGGGAAGAAAGCTCAACTATGCGTACTCATGCACAAGCCGTTGTCATTGGCGGCGGCCTGATCGGCTGCTCGATCCTTTATCATCTGGCCAAGTTCGGCTGGACGGATGTCGTGCTTCTGGAGCGCAGCGAGCTGACCTCCGGTTCGACCTGGCACGCGGCGGCCAACATCCACGGGCTGCATGATTCCACCAACATCAGCCGCCTGCAGCACTACACGATGGCGCTCTACAAGGAGCTGGAAGCCGAGACCGACCAGGGCTGCGGCATCTTCCAGCCGGGCTCGCTCTATCTCGCCCAGACCGAGGCGCGCGAGCATCAGTTGCGGCTCCAGGAAGCCAAGGCGCGTCGCTACAAGATGAATTTTTACGAGGTCGGCCGCGACGAGGCGGAGCGGCTGCATCCGCTGGTCGATTTCGGCGGCATTCGCTGCATCATGTACGAGCCGGAGGGCGGCAATGTCGATCCGTCCGGCGTGACGGCGGCCTATGCCGCGGGCGCGCGCCAGCGCGGCGCCGAAATCCATCGCTTCACGCCGGTCACGGCGACGGAGGCGCAAGCGGACGGCAGCTGGATCGTGCGCACGCCGAAGGGCGACATCCGCACGCAATGGGTGGTCAACGCCGCCGGCCTGTGGGGCAGGGAGGTCGCCGCCATGGCCGGGCTGCAACTGCCGCTGATCCCGACCGAGCACCAGTATTTCGTCACCGAGACCATTCCCGAAATCGCCTCCATGGGCCGGCGCCTGCCTTCGGTCGCCGACCGCGACGGCGAATATTATCTGCGCCAGGAGGGCCTGGGGCTGCTGATCGGCGCATATGAGCGCAACATGAAGTTCTGGGCCGAGGAAGGCACGCCGCTGGATTTCGGCCACGAGCTGTTTCCCGACGATCTCGACCGCATCGAAGAAAACATGATGCGCGCCGTCCAGCGGGTTCCCGCGGCGGCCACCGCCGGCGTCAAGAAGGTGATCAACGGTCCGATGATCTGGTCGCCGGACAGTGCGGTTCTGTTCGGGCCGGCTCCGGAGCTCAGCAACTATTTCTGCTGCAACGGCATCATCCCGGGCTTCTCGCAATCGGGCGGCATGGGCAAGCTCGCGGCCGAATGGATGATCGAGGGCGAGCCCACGCTCGACATGTTCGGCTGGGACATGGCGCGCTTCGGCCACTGGGCGGGCAAGACCTTCACCAAAGCCCGGGTGCAGGACCAGTACAGCCACCGCTTCAAGATCCATTTCCCGAACGAGGAGCGCGCCGCCGGACGTCCGGTGCGCACCCGGCCGGTCTATGAGATGCAGAAGGAAATGGGCGCCGTGTTCGGCCTCAATTTCGGCTGGGAGCATCCGTTGTGGTTCGCCGCGGCAGGCGAGCCGCGCGAGGAGACGGTCGGCTTCACGCGCCAGAACTGGTGGGGGCCGGTCGGCCGCGAGGCGCGCATGCTGCGCGAGCATGCCGGCATCATCGACATCTCCAATTTCGCCAAATACGAAGTGAAGGGCCCGGGCGCGGAAGCCTGGCTGAATGCGCTCTTCGCCAACCGGATGCCGGCTAAGGTCGGCAACTCCTGCCTCACGCCGCTGATCGGCAAGCGCGGCGGCATCGCCGGCGACTTCACCGTGACCAGACTGGCGGAGGACGAGTTCATGGTGATCGGCTCGGGCATGGCCGAGCGTTTTCATCAGCGCTTCTTCAAATCGGTGCCGCTGCCCGAAGGCACAACCTTCCGCTCGCGCACCGAGGAGCTCGGCGGCTTCAATGTCGCCGGACCGAAATCGCGCGAATTGCTGCAGCGGCTCACCAATGACGACCTGTCGAACGAGGCCTTCCCCTTCATGCGCTCGCGTCAGATCACCGTGGCCGGCGTCGATGTCGTGGCGCTCAGGGTCTCCTTCACCGGCGATCTCGGCTGGGAGCTGCACTGCAAGGCTGCCGACCAGGTCGAGCTCTACAGCGCGCTGCTCAAGGCGGGCGCGGAAGTCGGCGCCGGGCCGGTCGGCTCGCGGGCGCTGATGTCGCTGCGCGTCGAGAAGGGCTACGGCAGCTGGAGCCGCGAGTACTCGCCGGAATACTGGCCGCAGGAAGTCAAGCTCGATCGCCTGATCAAGACGGACAAGGACTTTCTCAATCGCGACGCCTATCTCGCCGTCGCCGAGAAGCCGGCGCGGGACGAGCTTATCATGCTTTCCGTCTCGGCCAAGGATGCCGACGCCACCGGCGGCGAGCCGATCTTCCTGCCGGACGGCACGCCGATCGGCCAGGTGTCGTCGGGGGCCTATGGCTATTTCGTCGACCAGTCGCTGGCGATGGGCTACGTCAAGGCCGGAACCGCCAAGGCCGGCGACAAGGTGACCGTCGCCATTCTGGGCCGGCCGCATGACGCGGTGCTGCTGGCGCATCCGCCCTTCGACCCGGAGGGCAAGCGGCTGCGGTCGTAGGGGCAGCCGTCGCCTGAGACCGCCAGGCGGCGATTGCCGCCGGCCGCCTCAGTCGCCGAAGCGGCTCAGCCAATGGCGGGCGATGTCGGAGCGGCGGCAGACCCAGATATCGGGATTGGCGGTGATCTTGTCGAGGAAGCGCTCCAGGCCGATCATGCGGCCGGGACGCGCAGCCAGCCGGCAATGCAGCGACACCGTCATCATGCGCGGTGTCTTCTGGCCTTCTTTCAGCAGCCAGTCGACGCCGTCGCTGACATAGTCGAAGAACTGGCTGCCGGTCTCCAGACCGGAGCCGCGCGAAAAGCGGCTGTCGTTGTTGTCGAAGCTGTGCGGCACGACCAGATGCCGCTTGCCGCCGACATCGACGAAATAGGGCAGGTCGTCATTGTAGTCGTCGCAGTCGAACAGGAAGCCGCCATGCTCGACGACCAGCCTTCTGGTGTTGAGGCTTGGCCGGCCGGTGTACCATCCGAGCGGATCGATGCCGGTGATCGTGCGGACCGCGTCCACCGTCATGGCGATGTGCTGGCGCTCTTCCTCTTCGCTGAGCGGCGCGTAGTCGATCCAGCGCCAGCCATGGCAGACGATGTCGCTGCCGAGTGCCGCGATCGCCTTGCCCGCGGCCGGGTTTAGCTCCAGCGCGCGTCCGACGATGTAGAAGGTGGGAATGACACCCTTGTCCCGGAACAGCGAGATCAGCCGCCAGACGCCGACGCGCGAGCCGTATTCGTAAAGCGATTCCATGTTGCGGTTGCGCAGGCCGGGCACGGCGGGCGCGACGGCAAGGTCGGACAGGATCGTTTCGGAAACACCGTCACCTTCGCCGATCGAGTATTCGGCACCTTCCTCGTAATTGACGACAATGTTGAGCGCCAGTTTCGCGCCACCCGGCCACTCAGCCTGCGGAGGCCGCTCGCCATAACCGATGAAATCGCGGGCGGGCAGATACGGCATGTCTGACGTCACGTCTTGAAATCCCCTCGGATGAAGCCCTTACCAGCATTGCCGGCCGCGCAGGACGGTGAGCACGCGCAGCGTGCGATCCATGACGTCCTGCGGCCCGATCGTGATGCGCAGACAATCGGTCAGGCCGTAACCGGTGAGGCCGCGCACGATGATGTCGGCGCCGCGCAGGGCATTGTCGGCCGCCGTCGCTGCCGCGGCGTCGGCAAAGCGCACCAGCACGAAATTCGTCCGGCTTTCCGGGACCTCGTAGCCAGCCGCCCGCAGGCCTTGCGCGAAGCGATCGCGGGTGTCGGCGGTGCGCGCCACGATGGCACGCGTATAAGCCCGGTCCTCAACGGCCGCGACGGCCATGGCAAGGCTGACCGTCGAGACTTGGTTCGAGTTTTGCATCTTGCGCACTTCGGCGGCGAGCTGGGGCGCGAACAACCCCCAGCCGACGCGCGCGCCCGCCAGCCCGTATGCCTTGGACAGACTGCGCAGGACGACGGTGTCGCCGCGTCCGGCCAGCGCGAAGATTGCCTGCGGATCCTGATCGTCGAATTCGCCATAGGCCTGGTCGATCATCAGGAGAACGTCGCCGGGAAGCGCCGCGCGCAGGCGCAGCAGCTCGGCGTTCTTGATGCGCGTGCCGGTCGGGTTGCCCGGATTGCAGACGAAGACGATGCGCGTCTGCGGCGTGAGCGCCGCCAGGATGGCGTCGATCGAGACTTCATAGCCGCGCTCCTGCGCCTTGACATAGGTCGCCCCGACACGGGCTGCCGCCGAGGCAGCAAAATTATAGGCATAGTCCGTGCCAAGCACGTCCGCGCCGGGACCGGCGAAGGCCGCAATCGTGCAGGCGATCAGCTCCATCGAACCGGCACCGCACAGGACAAGGTCACGCTCGACGCCATAGGTTTTTGCGATGGCCTCGCGCAGCAAGGTCCAGTCTGGGTCCGGATAAAGATGGCTGCGCGCCACGGCATCGCGGCCGGCCTCGATCGCCTTGGGGCTGGGCGGGAAGGCGCTCTCGTTCTGCGCCAATGTCGGGCGGCCATAGCCGCCGAAATTCGCCAGCGCGAAAGCGGACATGGCCTCGATATGGGCGGTGGCTTTCAGGGGCACGGCATGGTCCGGCGATCGGCTTGTCGGCAAGGTGTTTGAGCGGAGGCTAAGGCAGGGTGGCCGAGCCGCAAAGCAAAATTCGGCGGTGCAATGGGTAAGGGAATTTGGCCCATGCGGGGTGGGTGGCGCCGGTCCTGGCTCCGTTCCCTCAACCAGGCGGGCCAGCCAGCTTTGTGCTGCTCGGTGTTTTCGCCAGAGATGGCTACATGTCGTATCGGGGGACCATCTTCGGCGACCGCAGTTCCTGGGCCATTTTTGCCGCCTGGAAGATCGTCATAAGGACGTAGGTCGTTTCACCTTCGGTCGAGTTTATGGCCAAGACCACTCGGCCAATCTCGTCACTCATGGCGCAAGACCAATCCTTGACTGCAATCGCCCGTTTCCACGCCATGTCCCCCTGCCTTTCCTTCGCGAGGTTATTTGGCGTCGTAAAAACCAGCAATTTGGACTGAATGCCCATTGCGTTGGGCCTAACGTCGTTGGCTAACCAGCAAGCTAGTGCTCCTGAATTTCAGCAGCCCGTGGCTGAATGCAAAAGGAAGGTGCGCTGTCACTGTGATCTTGCAATTGGTTATCAAGATTGTCATCAACTCTGCGCGGCGTTCAGGGTTTCAACGCGTCGCGATTGACGGTGATGGCTTCCACCCGAAGCCTCCAGGCATATCCAACGCAGCGCTACGGAAACTTCGCTCGACTTCAGCGGTATAGGTGCCGTCGTTCTCGAAACGGTCCCAGAGAATGAAGCCGATAATGAGCGCGATGACGAACAGGGGCCAACGCATCGGACAGTCCCTCAGATGCCCGACCGATATTTTCTGCCAGGGACTCATAAATACAAGCTATTGCTAATATATAGTGACTTGGCGCGACAGCTACCTATGACCGGGAACTAGGACTGGTCGCCAGGTTGCCGGCTGGGCGAATCGCCCAAGTCTGGACTGGGGGCACGAAAATTCCATCGCCGATGTGCCCTCTGCAGGCCGATCCGCTCATCAAAAACGCGATCCATGGTGCCAACTCTCCCTTCGAGCGGTTCCGGTGTAGATCGGCACCCAGCGAAGTCGAGTTGTATAGATATGCCGCAGATCAGCCGATTTTGGCTGCTCTGAAAAACTCTGAAGATCTTGGAATTGTTGGCTCCCCGGGCCGGATTCGAACCAGCGACCAACCGGTTAACAGCCGGTTGCTCTACCACTGAGCTACCGGGGAACGGAGGCTCTGACGTGAGTGGCGCAGCCTATAGCAAACACCTTTCGGCTTTGCAAAGCAGCATTTCGCAATTTTTCTCCAGTTTTTGATGCGGCTATTTGTGCCATCGTTCGGCGCGCCCACATATGAAGGGCTTCACACCGGCATGGAACAAAGCGGCCGGTCATCGCCTTGACATGGCTCAGGCAGCGGATGGGATTGGTTTGAATGACCGCAGCGGACGATGACAACGCCCCGGCACGGAAGATTTCGATCTTAGGCCGCGAGTTCACGATGCCGCGCTCGCGCGGCTGGCGAATCGCCATCGGCATGCTGCTTACCCTTGGCGGGCTTCTGGGCTTTCTGCCGATTCTCGGCTTCTGGATGATTCCGCTCGGTCTCCTGGTTCTGTCCTATGAATTCGCCATGATCCGACGCCACCGGCGGCGTTTCATCGTCTGGTGGGAACGTCGGCGTCGACCCGACTGAGAGGCAGGGACGGCTGCACCACGGCGATACCGGAGTCGCGACAACCGATTGGTAATCACCACTTTGGCCGCTCCATGCGAAAGCATCGGGAATGACGCGCCGCCGCTTGACGACCTTTGAGCGTCAACATAATGAGTTCGCTCGGAACGCCGGGAGCATTGCGAGGCCTCGTGGCGGAGTGGTTACGCAGAGGACTGCAAATCCTTGCACCCCGGTTCGATTCCGGGCGAGGCCTCCAGATGCTTGCGGGCTCCAGCGCAATCGCGCCGGAGCGGGGTTCCAGTCGAAGTTTTAGCCGCGCGTTTGGCGCGGAGAGCGGATTGTTGGGACATGAGCGCTGATTTTTCCGAACGCCGCGTGAAGATGGTCGACGGCCAGGTCCGCACCACCGATGTCACCAGCGCGCCTCTCATCGAAGCGATGCTGAGCGTTCCGCGCGAGGCCTTTGTCGACGCCGGGCAGCGGGATCTGGCCTATATCGACGAAGACATCCGCATTTCGAACGGCGCCAATGGCAGCGGCCCACGCTACCTGATGGAGCCGTCGCCGCTCGCCAAGCTTTTGCAACTGGCCGAGATCGACGCGAGTGATTCGGTGCTCGATGTCGGCTGCGGCAGCGGCTATTCCGCCGCATTGCTGTCCAGGCTTGCCCGGTCCGTGGTGGCGCTGGAAAGCGATCCCGCGCTGGCGGAGACCGCGAAATCCACGCTGTCCAGCCTTGGCTGCGAGAATGTTACTGTGGTCACCGGGCCGCTGCCGCAGGGGCATGCCGCTAAAGCGCCCTACAACGTCATCTTCGTCGGCGGCAGCGTCGAGGAAGTGGCGCCGGCGCTGCTCGACCAGCTTGCGGAAGATGGACGCCTGGTTGCGGTCGAGGGACAAGGCAACTCTGGCGTGGCCCGGCTGTTTTTTAAAGCCGGGGGGTTGTAACCGGAAGACGAGCCTTTAATGCGGCAATTAAGCCACTACCGGGCTTCGAACGTGCTCACGCGTTTGAATTCTGAGCGTTTTTGCCTTGCAGCGAAGGCGCTGTCATGATCGCTTGCGCCTGACAATCGTTGCTGATTTGGTTAACCGGGCGTTTCGGGAGGCCGTCAGCGGGGGAACGATAAACAACGCGGCGCCGGTCGATCCGTAAGGGTAGGCTGACGTGGCGTGGTTCCCATGTAAACGAATGAGGGAAATAAAGTGCCGCCCCGACACAAAAGAGTTTTAGCAGCGATTCTCGTTTCCGCGACAGCGCTTTCGCCGTTGGCCGCCTCCGCCGAGACCATTACGGGCGCCCTCGCCAAAGCCTACCAGTACAATTCGCAGCTCAACGCCGCGCGCGCCGGCGTGCGCGTCACCGATGAGGGTGTTGCCATCGCCAAGTCGGGCTGGCGCCCGACCGTCACTGGTTCGGCCAACATCGACTACACCAACACGCACGGATTTGGCACCAGCAGGAGACTGACGACCGGCAGCTTCGGCGTGCAGATCAACCAGACGCTGTTCGACGGCTTTCAGACCAAGAACAATGTCGCTGCCGCCGAATCGCAGGTGAAGGCTTCGGTCGAAAGCCTGCGCAACACCGAAGAGAACATCCTGTTCAACGCGGCGAGCGCCTATATGGACGTGATTCGCGACCGCCAGGTCGCGGTGCTGACCGAGCAGAACCTGCAGTTCCTGACTGAGCAGGCGCGCGCCGCCCGCTCGCGCTTCGAGGTCGGCGAGGGCACCCGTACCGACGTCGCCCAGGCCGACGCCTCGCGCGCCACGGCCGTGGCTCAGTTGAGCGCCGCCCGCGCAACGGCGCTGGCGAGCGCGGCCACCTACCACCAGATCGTCGGCGACGAGCCGGGCAAGCTGAAGGCGGCCTCGCCGCTGGGCAAGCTGTTGCCGGGCAATCTCGATTCCGCCCTGGCTGTCGCTTCCGCCGAGCATCCGGCCATCCTTGCCACGCAGCATCTCGTCGATGCGGCGGCGTTTTCGGTGAAGTCGTCGGAAGGTGCGCTGCTGCCCCAGCTTTCGGCCTCCGCCGGCATCTCGGACAATTACAGCCACACCTCTCCCGGTTCCTCCAGCAGTCCCAACGGTAGCTCGACGTCCGCCAATATCGGCGCAACTCTGACCATACCGATCTATTCGGGCGGCCGGACCTCGGCGATTGTGCGGCAGAACAAGGAATCGCTCAGCGAGGCGCGCATCCAGGTCGATGTCAGCCGCGACCAGGTGCGCCAGGCCGTGGTCTCGGCCTGGACGCAATATGTCGCAGCGCGCGAAAGCGTGGATGCCAACAGGCAGGTCATCGACGCCGCGCAGCTGGCGCTGAACGGTGTCATCGAGGAGCGCAATGTCGGCCAGCGCACGACGCTCGACGTGTTGAACGCGCAGAACGCCGTCATCACCGCCAAGATCAACCAGGCAAGCTCCGAGCGCGATGTGGTGGTGGCGAGCTACGCCATCCTGTCGGCGATGGGACGGCTGTCGGTCGATCGCCTGGGCCTGGCCGTCACCAAATACAGGCCGGAAGAGCATTACAACGCCGTCAAGGACAAGTGGATCGGATTGCGCACGCCCGACGGACGCTGATTTCGGATCCAAGCTTCGATAAACGCCGCGCGTCCCATGGATGCGCGGCGTTTGTCTTTTCAGGATGACTGACCGGGCTGCGCATCGCCTGAAGCGCGTATGCGCTTTAGGTTTTTGATTTTATGCATGTCTTTATCCCGAAACCGGTTCCCACTTTCGAGAGACATGCTTTCTGTTGAAATCTCCTAATCTGTTGAAATCCAAAGAGTCCCCAGATTGGGGATTCTCGGATGGCGATCGGTCGGTTACGCTGTCTCCACTGATTCGAATTCCGGCCCGGGCAGGAACGGAATTGCGTAGTGGTCACAAGGGCGGCGGATGTGACGATGGCGACGGCAAGCAGCGCGCAGCGCGAACCTTCCATGGAAGAGATACTGGCTTCCATCCGAAGGATCATCGAGGACAGCGATACCGGTCGCAAGCAGCCGGCCGAGGCCGGTGACCTGCGCCAGGACCTGGAACCGGCCGCCGTCAACACTCCCTCCGCTGCGATACCCGCTGTCGAGGTCGACGCCTTTCGTTCCGAACTGCATGCCGATGCCGGTCCCCGCAGGCCGGCGACGCTGGCGGAGGTCCAGGCCCAGCTTGCCGCGACCGATCCAGTGCTTGCGCGCGCCGAGGCTCGCCCGGAGCCGGTGAAGGCAGCGCCGGCGACCCCGGCGGAGGCTGGTGTCAGACACGCGGTCGAGCCGAGCGCGCCGGCAGCCGCCAACAGGCCCGCCGCTGCAAATGCGCCGCAGACCGCCGAGACCATTGTCGCCGATTGGCGGCGGGAAATCGCCGCGGCCGGAGGCAGCACCGTTACGGCGAAGCCGGCTGTCCGGGCTCCGGAAGCCGCGCCGCGGGTCGAGATCGACAAGGAGGAGCCCGCGGTCGAAGCCGTTGCGCATGCCGACGCTCCCCAGTCCTCCGCGCCTGAGGCTCAGCCGTCCCGTCCCGCGATCCTTTCCGAGCACACGGGCAGGCAGGTTGCCGCCGCGTTCGGCGAGCTTTCCGATGCCTTTGCCAGCCGCGGCAAGAAGAGCTTCGATGAAATGGCCGAAGAGATGTTGCGGCCGATGCTGCAGGATTGGCTCGACAACAACCTGCCGACGCTGGTCGAAAGGCTGGTGCGCGAAGAGATCGAGCGCGTGGCGCGCGGCGCGCAGTAGCCGCCGTAACACGCAAGCTGAAAAGCGCCGCCTTCGGGCGGCGCCTTGTTCAAGGCTCTCAGGTGAGCGCGCGTTGCTCCTGCTCGGCCGACATTGCCACGGGCTGCGGCAGGCCTATCTGTGACGGTGATCGCAGCTCTCGCGGTTGACTCGGCCAAGACCTTCCGATTTACACCGGACGCTTGTTACCGACAGTCCGGACCTCCTCCATGCTTGAAAAGACCTACGACGCCAAGACCGTCGAGCCGAAGATCGCCAAAATCTGGGAAGAGGCCGACGCCTTCCGGGCCGGCGCCGGCGCGGAGGAAGGGGCGGACGCCTTCACCATCGTCATCCCGCCGCCGAACGTCACCGGCTCGCTGCATATGGGCCATGCGCTCAACAACACGCTGCAAGACATTTTGGTGCGCTTCGAGCGCATGCGCGGCAAGAACGTGCTTTGGCAGCCCGGCATGGATCACGCCGGCATCGCCACGCAGATGGTGGTCGAGCGCCAGCTCATGGAAAGGCAGATCCATCGCCGCGATCTCACGCGAGAGCAATTTATCGAGAAGGTCTGGGAGTGGAAGGCCGAATCCGGCGGCGCGATCTTCAACCAGCTGAAGCGCCTCGGCGCCTCGGCCGACTGGTCGCGCGAACGCTTCACCATGGATGAAGGCCTGTCCAAGGCGGTGCTGGAAGTCTTCGTCACGCTCTACAAGGAAGGCCTCATCTACAAGGACAAGCGCCTTGTGAACTGGGACCCCAAGCTGCTGACGGCCATTTCCGACCTCGAGGTCGAGCAGCACGAGGTCAACGGCAATCTCTGGCACTTCCGTTACCCGATCGAAGGCGAAGCGTTCGATCCGGAGAACCCGAAGACCTTCATCACGGTCGCCACGACGCGCCCCGAGACGATGCTTGGCGATACGGCGGTTGCCGTTCATCCGGGTGACGAGCGCTTCACCGATCTGGTCGGCCGCAACGTCGTGCTGCCCATCGTCGGTCGCAAGATACCGATCGTGGCGGACGAATATTCCGATCCGGAGAAGGGCTCCGGCGCGGTCAAGATCACGCCGGCGCATGATTTCAACGACTTCGAGGTCGGCAAGCGTCACAAATTGCCGGCGATCAACATCCTGACAGTCGAAGCCGCCATCAAGCTCAAGGACAACGAGGATTTCCTCGCCGGTCTCGAGGTGACGCCGGAGCGCGAGGCCGTCTGGGACGAGCTCGACGGACTCGACCGCTTCGCTGCCCGCAAGAAGGTCGTCGAGCTGATGGAAGCGGGCGGGTTCCTCGACAAGATCGAGCCGCACCGGCACACCGTGCCGCATGGCGACCGCGGCGGCGTGCCGATCGAGCCGTTCCTGACCGACCAATGGTATGTCAACGCCGCCGAGCTCGCCAAGCCGGCGATCGCCTCGGTGCGCGAGGGCCGCACGAACTTCGTGCCGAAGAACTGGGAAAAGACCTATTTCGACTGGATGGAGAACATCCAGCCCTGGTGCATTTCGCGCCAGCTCTGGTGGGGCCACCAGATCCCGGCCTGGTATGGGCCGGACGGGCATGTCTTCGTCGAGAAGACCGAGGAAGAGGCTTTGGCCGCGGCGGTCGAATATTACCTGGCGCTGGAAGGGCCGTGGAAGGCCTGGGTAGAGGACAAGCTCGAGAATTTCCAGCCGGGCGAGATCCTGACCCGCGACGAGGACGTGCTCGACACCTGGTTCTCGTCGGCGCTGTGGCCGTTCTCGACGCTCGGCTGGCCCGACCAGACGCCCGAGCTCAAGACCTATTACCAGACCGACGTGCTGGTGACCGGCTTCGACATCATCTTCTTCTGGGTCGCCCGCATGATGATGATGGGCCTGCACTTCATGGACGAGGAGCCGTTCCACACCGTCTATGTGCATGCGCTGGTGCGCGACAAGAACGGCGCCAAGATGTCGAAGTCGAAGGGCAACGTCATCGATCCGCTCGACCTGATCGACGAATATGGCGCAGATGCGCTGCGCTTCACGTTGACAGTGATGGCGGCTCAGGGGCGCGACGTGAAGCTCGATCCGGCGCGCATCGCCGGCTATCGCAATTTTGGCACCAAGCTGTGGAACGCGACGCGCTTCGCCGAGATGAACGAGGTTGCGCGCAACGACGAGTTCTGGCTGAACGACGCCAAGCTGCCGGTCAATCGCTGGATCCTGACCGAGCTGACGCGAGCGGCGCGCGCGGTCACCGAAGGCATCACCAGCTATCGTTTCAACGACGCGGCGGGCGCGGCCTATCGCTTTGTCTGGAACCTGTTCTGCGACTGGTACCTGGAGCTGTTGAAGCCGGTGTTCATGGGCACGGACGAGGCCGCCAAGGCTGAGAGCCGGGCCTGCGTCGCCTTCGTACTCGACGAGATCTACAAGCTCCTGCATCCGATGATGCCGTTCATGACCGAGGAGCTGTGGGCGCAGACCGCTGGCGAAGGCAAGGAGCGCTCCTCGCTGCTTTGCCATGCCGCCTGGCCGTCGCCCGACTTCGAGGACGAAGAGGCTGCCGCCGACATCAACTGGCTGGTCGACCTCGTCTCGGGCATCAGGTCAGTGCGGTCGGAGATGAACGTGCCGCCGGCAGCGATCGCGCCGCTGATGGTGATCGGCGCTAACACGCTGACGCAGGAGCGGCTGGAGCGTCACGCCCAGGCGATAAAGCGGCTGGCGCGCGTCGGCGATATCGCTCTGGTCGATGCGCCGCCAAAGGGCTCGGCACAGATCGTGCTCAATGAGGCGACGATCAGCCTGCCGCTCGGCAGCCTGATCGACCTCCAGGCCGAGGCTGCGCGGCTGCAGAAGGAACTGGCCAAGGTGACCGAGGAGATCGCCCGCCTGCACAAGAAGCTGTCGAACGAGAAGTTCGTCGCCAATGCGCCGGAAGAAGTGGTCGAGGCCGAGCGCGAAAAACTCGCCGAATATCGCGAGGCGCAGGAGAAGCTATCGGTGGCTTTGACAAGGGTTCGCGACGCCGGCTGAGCGGCAAGAATCGCCTCGGCGCGGAGCTGCTTTCCGGTACGTTAGCTGCCTCGAAAATAGGCGTTCCGCTACGTTAATTTTGACGTAAACGGAAAGTTTGGGCCGAATTGTTGCCATAATGTAACAATGCGGCCTGAAAGGACCTGAAATCGGCTGTTTTTGCCCCGTTTTGGGTGGTTTTCGCGGTTTTTTCGATCATTTGACCCTGGTTGGCGCGATTTGGGCGCCAATTCCGGCGCGCCTCACCATGGCAAAAATACGTGCTGTCAAGATGTACGTGTACAGCTCCTGAAAACGTTGTTGCGTCGTTAACCCGAATTGGTTCTAGCTTGAGCCACTTGTATTTCGGGGAGGGATTTCCATGAGCATTTTGCGTCTCAAAGCACTGCTGGGGGCAGGATGCTTTTCGCTTGCCATGGTCGGAGCCGCGATGCAGCCCGCGCGTGCCGGCGGCATCGAGCGCGGCGGCTATGATATCGACCTGCTGTTCGATCCGGCGCCTTTTGCGACGGAAGCCGAAGCGACCTATGTGATGCCGGATCGCAAACTCAAAAACGGGGTGGACACCAATCCGCTCGACGGGAACATCACCGCCCTCGGCAGCTCAACGAACGAAAGTGAGGACTATTGGGTACCTCGCATCGGCGCAAAGGCCCAGCTTGTCCCTGGCGTCGACTGCATGGTCGACTATTCACAGCCGTGGGGCGCCCATACATCGCCCGGTCTGTGGGCCGGCGCCCAGTCCAACATGGAAACCGACATTAAGAGCGACAGCTACGGCGCGACCTGTTCCTATAAGATGGACGCGGGTAAAGGTCAGCTTCGCTTCATCGGCGGTGTTTTCTACCAGAAGGTCTACGGCTTCAAGGAAGACTTGGTGTCGCCGCTGGTTCCCAACTTCCAGGGAACCGGCCGTGTCGATCTGACGAGCAGCGGCTGGGGCTGGCGCGCCGGCATTGCCTACGAAATCCCGGACATCGCGCTGCGCGCAAGCCTCGTTTATAACTCGAAGGTCAAGCTCGACAATATTTCGGGCACATTGGACTTGTCGAACGTTGGCGCACCGATTTTCCCGATCTACGGCTCGACGCAGTACATGCCGGATGTCGTCGAATTCAAGCTTCAGTCGGGTATAGCGCCGGGATGGCTCGCCTTCGGTTCAGTCAAGTGGGTCAACTGGAGCCTGCTGCAAAGTGTTCCGATCTGCGTCGTAGGCACTCCCTCTTCGGCATGTGTCACCGGTGATGCACTGCATTCGGGCCAAATCACGTCGCTGGACTTGATGTATCGTGACGGCTGGACCGTTTCCGGCGGCATTGGCCACAAGTTCAACGATCAGTGGAGCGCCGCCGGCCAACTGAGCTGGGATCGCGGCACCTCGCATGGCTACGGCTCGCAGACCGACACCTGGACGCTGGGCGGTGGCGTTGCCTATACGCCGCGGCCGAACATTGAACTTCGCTTGGCCGGCGCGATTGGTGTGTTGACCAGCGGCCATTCCGGGATAGTGAATGGTGAGAACGGATATCAGGCCGGCACCGAAGTCAGCTACGACTTCGGCAACGATCTCGTCACGGCGATCTCGGGTGGTCTCAAGATCAAGTTCTAAGTTCTGAAAATTCGGGAAAAAGGCCGAGCATTGCTCGGCCTTTTTTGTTGTCTAGCCGAGGGCTCAGCATAGCCTCTCGGCGCGCTATTGCAGATTCGCCGCGCAATCGCCGCCCCATTCGATTGTGACGTTTCGGCAACAGTTGCTGAACAAGCCCTGCTGTAGAAGTCAGACTGAGGGAACTGCCCATTTCCCGCCATAAACCCGGAGCACCCGAGATATGTCCCGGGATGCGTGCCAGGTTGGCGCGGCGAGGGGACCGGCCGCGGGGTGTGCGGCAAGGACGAGTATGGACGCCAAG
This sequence comes from Mesorhizobium sp. M2A.F.Ca.ET.046.03.2.1, assembly GCF_003952425.1. Classification (NCBI taxonomy): domain Bacteria; kingdom Pseudomonadati; phylum Pseudomonadota; class Alphaproteobacteria; order Hyphomicrobiales; family Phyllobacteriaceae; genus Mesorhizobium; species Mesorhizobium sp. M2A.F.Ca.ET.046.03.2.1. Next base: position 5,939,505 of record NZ_CP034449.1, read on the forward strand.
GTAATCTCGAAGGCCAAGCTGCCCAGCCGCTACGTGACCGAAGGTCCGGCGCGGGCGCCGCATCGCTCGTATCTTTATGCCATGGGCCTGTCGGCGGCCGAGATCGCGCAGCCTTTGGTCGGCGTCGCGAGCTGCTGGAATGAAGCTGCGCCCTGCAACATCTCGCTGATGCGCCAGGCGCAGGTGGTCAAGAAGGGTGTGGCGGCCGCCAATGGCACGCCGCGCGAGTTCTGCACCATCACCGTCACCGACGGCATCGCCATGGGTCACCAAGGCATGAAGTCGTCGCTGGTGTCGCGCGAGGTGATCGCCGATTCGGTCGAGCTCACCATGCGCGGCCATTGCTATGACGCCCTTGTCGGGCTTGCCGGCTGCGACAAGTCGCTGCCCGGCATGATGATGGCGATGGTGCGCCTCAACGTGCCCTCGATCTTCATCTATGGCGGCTCGATCCTGCCCGGCAGCTATCGCGGCCGGCAGATCACCGTGCAGGATGTGTTCGAGGCGGTCGGCCAGCATTCGGTGGGCACGATCAGCGATGCCGAACTGCTTGAGATCGAGCAGGTTGCCTGTCCTTCGGCCGGTTCCTGCGGCGCCCAGTTCACCGCCAACACCATGGCCACCGTCGCCGAGGCGATCGGCCTGGCACTGCCCTACTCTTGCGGCGCGCCGGCGCCCTACGAGATGCGCGACCGCTTCAATTTCGCCTCGGGCGAAAAGGTTATGGAACTGATCGCGAAAAACATCCGGCCGCGCGACATCGTCACGCGCAAGGCGCTGGAAAATGCCGCGACCGTGGTGTCGGCCACCGGCGGCTCGACCAACGCGGCGCTGCATTTGCCGGCAATCGCGCATGAGGCCGGCATCAAGTTCGACCTCTTCGACGTGGCCGCGATCTTCGAGAAGACGCCCTATATCGCCGATCTCAAGCCGGGCGGCAAATATGTCGCCAAGGACATGTTCGAGGCCGGCGGCATTCCGCTCTTGATGAAGACGCTGCTCGATCACGGCTATCTGCACGGCGACTGCATGACGGTCACTGGCCGCACTTTGGCCGAAAATATGGAGCACGTTGCCTGGAATGAGAGCCAGGATGTTGTGCGTCCCGCCAATCGGCCGATCACCAAGACAGGCGGCGTTGTGGGCTTGAAGGGCAACCTTGCCCCCGAAGGCGCGATCGTGAAGGTCGCGGGCATGTCGGAACTGAAATTTTCAGGGCCGGCGCGCTGCTTCGATTCTGAGGAGGAGTGCTTCGAAGCTGTCACGCAACGCAACTACCGGGAGGGCGAGGTTCTCGTCATCCGCTATGAGGGGCCGCGCGGCGGTCCGGGCATGCGCGAGATGCTGTCGACGACGGCTGCGCTCTACGGCCAGGGTATGGGCGGCAAGGTGGCGCTGATCACCGACGGACGCTTCTCGGGCGCCACGCGCGGCTTCTGCATCGGCCATGTCGGGCCGGAGGCGGCGGTCGGCGGTCCGATCGGGCTGATCAAGGATGGCGATGTGATCTCGATCGACGCCGTGAACGGCACGATCGAAGTAGCCCTGTCGGACGCCGAGCTGGCGGCCCGGGCAAAGAAATGGAAGCCGCGCAAGACCGACTACCAGTCCGGCGCGATCTGGAAATATGCGCAAACGGTAGGGCCGGCCCGCGACGGCGCGGTGACTCATCCGGGTGGGGCCAAAGAAACGCACTGCTATGCGGACATCTGAGGTGTTGAGGTCGTCTGTCTTTTCGGCACTGGTCGCGCTTGCGACCTTGGGCGCCGTCGGGCAGGCCATGGCCTTCGACGACAAGGTGTTCGACGACAAGACCGGCGTGAAGCCGCAGTCGAGCCCGTGGGCGGTGTTCCAATTCGGCTTCTCGGCCTACAAGAGCGGCCACAAGGACCAGGCGGTCGAGGCCTATAAATACGCCGCCGAAAACGGCCAGATCGGCGCCACCTGGAAGCTCGCGCGCATGTATGCCGAAGGCGACGGCGTGACGCGCGACGACTATGCCGCCTTCAAGTTCTTCTCGGAGATTGTCGACCAGGATGTCGAGCCCGGCTCGCCGGAAGAAAGCTACGTTTCGGACGCGCTGGTGGCGCTCGGCGACTATCTGCGCAAGGGCATTCCCGGCACGCCGGTCGAGGAGAACGAAGTCGCGGCGCAGGAATATTATATGCGCGCCGCCGCCAACTACCGCAATCCGAACGCCCAGTTCGAGATCGGCCGGATGTTCCTCAAGGGCGAGGGCGGCGTGAAGGCGAGCGTCAAGCAGGCCGGCCGCTGGCTGCAACTGGCAGCCGAGAAAGGCCATGCCGGCGCGCAGGCGACGCTCGGCAACCTCCTGTTCCAGAGCGGCAAGATCGTGCGCGGCCTGGCGATGATGACGGCGGCGCTTCAGCGGGCTCCGGCAGCTGATCAGCCCTGGATCCGCAGCATGCAGGAAGAGGCGTTCGCCGCGGCCGGCGAGGCCGATCGCCGGACCGCGATCTCGCTCGCCGACGACATCCTAACCAAGGGCAACAACGGCGATCAGTAAGCGTCGGATGCTCCCCCTTCGAGGGGGGAGGCCCGCGGCGATCTAGTTTTCAGTCGGCTCCGCCGGCGTCGGGCCGGGCGTCGAGATCGAGGTCGGGTGCGGTTTTGGCGCGTCTCCCGGACATTCATCCTTGATCTTTGTCCAGGACGTGTTGTTGAGGACCATGTCGCAGCGGGCGAGATGGCTTTCGCCGGCAATGGTCAGGCATGCCGTCTGGCCGACATTGAAGGACTTGCCGTTGGCAAAACAGGCCGGTGCAGCCAGCGAGGGCGTCGGCGCGGCAAGCGCCAAGGCAAGGCCGACCGGCCTGAAAAGAAATCGGATCGCCATTCACCCCCCCACAGCAACCCTTATCAAAGAGGGGATTTGTGGCGATATCAGGGTCCAGTGTCTGTTGAGATTCAGGTGATGCCGGCCTGCGAATGGCGGCTTCCTGCGCTCCCGGTGCTCACGTACTTTGAAGTACGCTCCGCTCCGGTTCTCGGAAACCACCTTGTCTGGTCGCTTCGCGCCCGTCTTCGACTCCGGCTCGGCCTGACCTGAATCTCAACAGACCCTGAGCTAAGGACTGGAACTTCTCAGGCCGGTTCCAGGCTGAGCTCGATCGCGACCGGCACGTGATCGGAGGGCTTCTCCCAGGCGCGGACGTGCTTTTCCACCGAGGCCGACGAGAAACGGTTGGCGGCTTCCGGCGACAGCAGCAGGTGGTCGATGCGGATGCCGTTGTTCTTCTGCCAGGCGCCGGCCTGATAATCCCAGAAGGTGTAGACGCCGGCCGAGTCGGTCACCGAGCGCACAGCCTCGGTGAAGCCGAGATTCTTCAGCCGGCGAAAGGCCTGCCTCGTCTGCGGCTGGAACAGCGCATCGCCCAGCCAGTTTTCCGGGAACCGTGCATCGGCGGGTTCGGGAATGACGTTGTAGTCGCCGGCCAGCACCAGCGCTTCCTCCAGCCGCAGCCGTTCTTCCGCCCAGCGCTCCAGCCGCGCCATCCAGGCAAGCTTGTAGGAAAACTTCCGTTCATCCTCGACCGGATTGCCGTTGGGCAAATAAAGCGAGGCGACGCGCAGAGCGCCCTGGTCGGTGGAAAAGACGCCTTCGATGAAGCGGGCATGGTCGTCCGCATCATCGCCAGGCAGGCCGCGATTGACCTCGTCGAAGGGCAGCTTCGACAGGATGGCGACGCCGTTGAAGCTCTTCTGGCCATTGGTCTCGACATTGTAGCCCAGCGCCTCGATCTCGGCGCGCGGGAACTGCTCGTCGACTGTCTTAATCTCCTGCAGGCAAACGATGTCCGGCGCGCTTTCGGTCAGCCAATGGGTGAGGTTGCCGATGCGGGCGCGAACGCCGTTGATGTTCCAGGTGACGATCTTCATGCAGGCCTCGATGCTGTTCGGACGGAAGGCGTTCGACGAAGCGGATCGTATTGCCTGCGCGGACCTTTAGAAAGGCCGTCCGGCCGCATTCCTGCCAAAGCCAGGGGACAGGCACGCGCTACCCGGCTCGCACCGGTCATAGGCTTGCGAAGTCCGGTCGATCAGATGGAGAAGCTGGTGCCGCAGCCGCAGGAGGCGACCGCGTTCGGGTTCCTGATCTGGAAGGACTGGCCCATCAGGTCGTCGACGAAGTCGATCACCGAGCCGCCCATATAGACCAGCGAAAGGTCGTCGATGAGGATGGTCGCGCCATCCTTCTCGATGGCGATATCGTCATCATTCGCACCTGCGACGAGGTCGAATTTATAGGAAAAGCCGGAGCAGCCGCCGCCTTCCACGGAGACGCGCAGAGCCGTCTTGCCCGGTTCTCCGGAAACGATCCTGGCGATCCGCTTTGCCGCGGCGTCGGTCATTTCGACCTTCATGGCAGTCTTGGCATCCGCGCCCATCGGCGTCACCTTGCTTTCGGTTTCACATGATAGGTATGAAGCGGGCAGGCCTGAGTCAACTGGTGGGTCAATGGAAGAGCAGCGGGGCAAGGATGCCCTCGGCGACATCGGGTTCGGCTATCGGCCGCGCGCCGTCTATGCGAGCGATCCGGCGCGTTCGCGCGGGCGCCTGTTCCCGGAGGCCGAAAGCCCGACGCGCACGCCGTTCCAGCGCGACCGCGACCGCATCATCCATTCCACCGCTTTCCGCCGCCTGAAGCACAAAACACAGGTCTTCGTCGCGCATGAGGGCGACCATTACCGGACCCGGCTGACGCATTCGATCGAGGTGGCGCAGATCGCGCGCGCCCTGGCGCGGGCGCTGCGCGGCGACGAGGATCTCGCCGAGGCCGTGGCGCTTGTCCACGATTTCGGCCACACGCCGTTTGGCCATACCGGCGAGGACGCGCTCAACGAGAAGATGGCCGACTGGGGCGGCTTCGATCACAACGCGCAGTCGTTGCGCGTGGTCACAAGGCTCGAGCGGCGCTACGCCGAATTTGACGGGCTGAACCTCACCTGGGAAACGCTGGAGGGGCTGGTTAAGCATAATGGCCCGCTGACCGATGCGACCGGGAAAGGGCTCAAAGGTCCGGTGCCGCAGGCGATCCGCGATTATTCGGAGCTGCACGACCTTGAGCTCGACCGCTTCGCCGGCATCGAGGCGCAATGCGCCGCGATCGCCGACGATATCGCCTACAACACCCATGACATTGACGACGGCCTGCGCGCCGGCCTGCTGACGCTGGAGATGTTGGGGGAGGTCGGCTTGCCGGGCTCCATCCTGAAGGGCGTGCATGCCAAATATCCTCGGCTCGACGATGTGCGTACCGGCCACGAGCTGATGCGCCGTCAGATCACACTGATGGTTGAGGATGTCATCGCATCGACCACCGCCAACATCGAGCGTCTGAAACCGGACAGCGGCGATGCGGTGCGCGCCGCGGGCGAGACCCTGGTGACCTTTTCGGCCGGCATGGCCGCGGCCGAGAAGGAATTGAAGGCTTTCCTCTACAAGCATCTCTACCGGCACCCGGAAGTGATGCGGGTGCGGGCCGACGCCGAACAGATCGTGCGCGAGCTGTTCGACGTCTATTTCGCCGATCCGCGCGCCATGCCCGATGGCTGGCGCGAGGGGCTCGACCGGGCCGAGGATCGCATCAAGGCGCGCAGCGTCGCCGACTTCCTGGCTGGCATGACTGACACCTATGCCTTGAAGGAACATCGGCGTCTGTTTGACCATACGCCCGATTTGAGCTAGGGCGAGCCTCGATTTTGCCGGCCGTTGGGCCGGTCGCCTCTTAAAGCCCAGAGCACTTCCAATGAATATCTTCGCCGATTTCAACGCGCGGATCGTAAAGGCCGTCGAAGCCCTTGACCTGAAGGACAAGGAGGGGGGCACGCTCGACCTGTCGCGTATCGCGGTCGAGCCGCCGCGCGACGCCAGCCATGGCGACCTCGCAACCAACGCGGCGATGGTGCTGGCGAAGCCCACTGGACAGAACCCGCGCGCGCTTGCCGAGAAACTCGCCGAAGCGCTGCGTGGCGACGCCGATATCGCGTCGGCCGAGATCGCCGGGCCTGGCTTCGTCAATCTCAGGCTCAAGGACGCGTTCTGGCATGCGCATCTGACCGCGTTGCTCGGCGAGGGGCGCAATTATGGCCGCTCGACCATCGGCGGCGGCCGCAAGGCCAATGTCGAATATGTCTCGGCCAACCCGACCGGTCCGATGCATGTCGGCCATTGCCGCGGCGCCGTGGTCGGCGACACGCTTGCCAATCTGATGGCCTTCGCCGGCTACGACGTGACCAAGGAATATGTCATCAACGACGCCGGCTCCCAGATCGACGTGCTCGGCCGCTCGGCGTTCCTGCGCTACCGCGAGGCGCTTGGCGAAGCCATCGGCGAGATCCCGCCCGGGCTTTATCCGGGCGACTACCTGATCCCCGTCGGCCAGGCGCTGGCCGAGGAATTCGGCCTCGGCCTGCTGGAGATGCCCGAAGACGAGGCCCTGGCGATCGTCAAGGATCGCACCGTCGACGCGATGATGGCGATGATCCGCGAGGACCTGGCGCTGCTCAACGTGCATCACGACGTGTTCTTCTCCGAGCGCACGCTGCATGCCGACAACGCCAGGAAGATCCGGGCGGCAATCGCCGACCTGACGCTCAAGGGGCATATCTACAAGGGCAAGCTGCCGCCGCCGAAGGGCGAGAAGCCGGACGATTGGGAAGACCGCGAGCAGACGCTGTTCCGGTCGACCGCGGTCGGCGACGACATGGACCGGGCGCTGGTCAAGTCGGACGGCTCGTTCACCTATTTCGCCGCCGACGTCGCCTATCTCAAGGACAAGGTCGAGCGCGGCTTCGTCGACCTGATCTATGTGCTTGGCGCCGACCATGGCGGCTATGTGAAGCGGCTCGAGGCGCTGGCGCGGGCGGTCGCCGGCGATACGGTCAAGCTCACCGTGCTGCTTTGCCAGCTCGTCAAACTGTTCCGCGACGGCGAGCCGGTCCGGATGTCGAAACGGTCCGGCGATTTCGTCACCTTGCGCGACGTCGTGGAGGAGGTCGGCCGCGACCCGATCCGCTTCATGATGCTTTACCGCAAGAACGACGCGCCGCTCGATTTCGACTTCGCCAAGGTCACCGAGCAGTCGAAGGACAATCCGGTGTTCTACGTCCAGTACGCGTCGGCGCGCTGCCACTCTGTTTTCCGGCAGGCGAGCGAGCAGCTCGGCGAGGCGAATTTCGACCGCAACCGGCTCGCGGCTTCCGTCGCTGCGCTGGCCGACGAGGGCGAGATCGCGTTGATCCGCAAGCTGGCTGAGTATCCAAGATTGATCGAATCCGCAGCGCTTTCGTTGGAGCCGCACCGGCTCGCTTTCTACCTTTATGACCTGGCTTCAGGCTTCCATGCACAGTGGAATCGCGGCCACGACAATCAGGACTTACGTTTTGTTAAGGTTAACGACCGAGAATCAACCTATGCCAGACTAGGGCTGGTGCAGGCTGTTTCGGATGTCTTGACCTCCGGCCTGACGCTGATCGGGGCAGACGCGCCCACGGAAATGCGTTAGGTTTAACTAAAAAACCTGTCACCTTTTGCCCACATTGCGCTGGTAAGGGCCAACCCTGCGCGACGTCCATGGCGTCCGACTTTGTGCGAGTTCGGGAACAATAATGGCAGACAGAACCCCGCTGAAAGTAGCCGACCACAACGATATCGCCGACGACGATCCGTTCGCGGAACTGACCCGGATCATGGGTTTCGACCCGCGCCAGCCGGTGAGACAGCCGGCCCCCGCGGCCGAGAACGCCACGCCGGCTAATCACGCCGCGGAGGCTGACGATTTCGACATCGACCTCGAGAAGGAGTTGATGGGCGAGTTCGATTCCGTCGAGGAAAGCGCATCGGTCGCGCAGCAGGCTGCCATCCACCAGATCAGCCATGAGCCGGCCTTCGAGTCCGCCAGCGCCGCCGTGAATGACGACAAGCTGACGGCTTCCTTCGAGCAGGATTTCGTCTTTGATGACGCGGCCGATCACGCCGACTTTGCCGTGGTGCGCGCAGCGGAGCCGGAGTTCGCTCCAGAACCGCACTTCGCCGCGGAGCCGGAAGTCGCGCCAGAGGCGCATTTCGCATCTGAGCGTTTCGAGCCGGAGACGCAGGCAGCTCCCGAGCCAGAAGTCGCTTTCGACGATGATTTCGACAAGGCCGTCGCCAGTTCGCTCGATATCGCGCCGGTCGAAGATGACCTTTCGATCGATCATGAAATGGCGGCCTCGCTGGACCAGGATTTCCAGCTCGACCATCACGAGCCGGCGGACGCCCGTCAGGATGCCGTCGAAGCCATGCAGGCCGCGAGCGAAGAGGCGTTCGACGCCGATTTCGACAGCGCGGTCCACATGTCGCTTGAAGACGAGCTGTCGTTTGAAAGCCATGAGCCCGAGCAGCATGCGCGGGCCGTCGAGTCGGTCGAAGCTCATGCAGCCGCCCCGCTGATCTCCGAAGATGATTTCGCCGGCCATTTCGACCAGACGCCGGGCGATGACATCAATCTCGGCCAGGATCAGGATCTTCAGGAGCCGGAGCTGTCGCTCGCCGACGAGCCGGCGCCGATGGTCGAGGCGGAGGCCGCCCACTTTGCCGCTGAGCCGGGATCCGCCGCGCCTGAACCTTCCGCCGCGCTGACCCTCGATGACGATTTCGAGCTGAGCTTCCGCGACGCGCTGAATGAAGAGCCGCAAGCTCCGGCCGTCGAGCCCGCCGCCGTATTGCAGCCGGCAGAGCCGGCTCCGGTCGTGGCTGCTCCAGTCCCACCAGTTGCCGCTGCTCCGGTCCCTCCGGTCGCGGCAGTGGAACCGGCAAAGCCGGCCGCCAGCGAGCGCAGCCTGGAGGACGAGCTCAACGCGCTGCTCGGCGCCATGACCGCACGGCCTATGCCCACGGTCAAGGAGCCTGCTCCCGCGCCACGGCTGGTTGCGGAATCCGCGAGCCACGCCGGTGGGAACACGGCGGCCGACGATCTCGACTGGGATCTCGACGAGCGCCAGCCGGCGCAGGACCGGCAGGACGCGCAGCCGGCCGACAGCGACCTGGACGACCTGCTCGCCAACGAGCTCGACCGCCAGGATTTTGCAGCCTCGGCCAAGGCCGAGCCCTCCAGCGCCGGACCTTCGGCGGCCGAACAGGACATTGATTTCGACGACGACGCCTTTGGCGCCGCTTTCGCCCGGAGTATCGAGGCCGAGCAGGCGGCGGCCGCCAGCGCGAGGTCTCCGGCAAATTCGTCCGAATGGATGCATCCGACGCCGGTCGAGCAGACAAGGTCTTGGAGCCGTTCGACCCCGACCGCCGCTCCGCCGGTGCAAGCCTCATTTGCGGCACAGCCGGCCCAAGCGGCGCCGGTGCAGGTGGCAGCGCCTTCAGCGCCGCTGCAGATGACCGCGCCTGCTTACCGCAACGAGCCGGCCCCGGATTATTCCGCCCATGCCAAACCGGCGCAGGCCCCGATGGCTGCGCCGCAGCCCCGCCAGCATGACGAGGTGCCGGATGTCGAGACGGTCGATGTGCCGGAGCGCGTGGTCGCGCTCGCCGACGACCTCGACATTCCGGAGCTCAGCTTCGAGGAGGATCAGCCGGCCGCCGCTGCTTATGACGATCTGGACGCGGAATTCGCGAGCCTGCTCACCGACATGAACGCGACGGAGATCGCGTCGGCGCCCGTGCAGAACCGTGGCTATGACGACGAAACCTACAGCGCCGGCTTCAATGGCTATGACCGTCGCGACTTGCGGGCCGAGGCTCCGGCGGCTCCGCCCGCTCAGGCTTCCTTCGCTGCCGCGAACGACTACGACGCCGACGAATTGCCCGGCAGCCGGCCGGTCTCACAGGCGGACGAATTCGCTACCGACGATCTCGATTACGATCCTGAGCTTGAAGAGGCGATGGCGATCCCCGGGCTTGCCGAGCGTGAGGCGGCGCAGCCGCGCCGTCGCGGCATGATGATCGCGGGGCTGGTCGGCGCCGTGGTGGTTCTCGGCGGCCTTGGCGCGCTGGCCTTCTCCTTCGGAGGCAAGGGCGGCAGCGAGGCTCCGGTGATCGTCAAGGCCGACAATTCGCCGATCAAGGTGAAGCCCGAAAATCCGGGTGGCGCGGTGGTGCCGAACCAGGACAACAAGGTTTATGACGCGGTCGCCAAGGGCGGCGGCGCGGCAAAGCCTGCCGAGCCGGTGCAGCAGAAGCTGGTGAACACCACCGAACAGCCCGTCGACCTGGCCTCGAAGGAACCGCCGCCGAGCCGCGTGGTCGATCTTTCGCCCAACGACAACGACGCCGCGGCCGGCACTGATGCTGCCGGCAATACAAGCTCGGCGTTGCCCGGCGTCGAACAAGCCGCTGTGCCCGAAAGCGCCCAGCCTGCCGCACCGGCAAGCGCGCAGCCGGCCGCGCCGGCGCCGAAGTCGGAAGACCGCATCGCACAGGTGCTGCAGCAGGATGCCGCCAACACCGCCAACAAAAACGATGTCGTCGCCGTCGCGCCGCGCAAGGTGAAGACCATGATGGTCAAGCCTGACGGCTCGCTGGTGCCGCGCGAGGATCCGGCTCCGGCCGCGCCGAAGGTCGCGGCGGCCGAGCCGAGCGATCCGGCGCCACAGCATGTCGCGCCGGCCTCCGACGGCCAGCAGACGGGAACGGTGGCTTCAGATACGGGGCAGGCCGATACGGGTCAGGCCGATGCGGTGACCGTCAAGCCGGCGAAGCCCGCGAAGAAGGCTGAAGCCAAGTCGCAGTCGAGCAACACGCCCGCGGTGGTGCCGGTGGCGCCGGCGCGTCCGTCCGATCAGCCGGTCGATATCGTCGGCGAGGTCAAGCCGGACCAGGTCGCTTCCATCGATCCGGCGGCGGCAGCCGGCGGCGGCTCGTGGTCGATGCAGATCGCCTCGCAGCCGACGGTGCAAAGCGCGCAGTCGACCTATCAGGATCTGCAGCGCCGCTACGGAAGCGTGCTCTCCGGCCGCACCGCCAACATCGTCAAGGCCGAGGTCGCGGGCAAGGGCACCTTCTACCGCGTCCGCGTTCCGGCCCATTCGCGCAACGATGCGATCGAGCTCTGCACCAGCTACAAGGCGGCGGGCGGTAACTGCTTCGTATCGCGCTGATCCGTCCCAACACCGAACGCCGGCGCCGCCGCAAGGCCGCGCCGGCTTTTCGTTGTGGACGGTTGTGAGCTTTGGCCAGTCTCAGGGCAGGGGTGATTCCCTTTGCTCGCTCAAAGCCTTAAGCTTCGGTCTATGAGCGAATCAAAATCCATGATCCTGGGCTGCGCCGGGAAATCCCTCACCGAAGACGAAATCCGCTTCTATCGGGACGAACGTCCCTGGGGCTTCATCCTGTTTGCGCGCAACATCGGCGAGGCGGCACAGATCCGCGACCTGGTGGCCGCGATGCGCGACTGCGTCGGCCGCCCGGAAGCTCCCGTCTTCATCGACCAGGAAGGCGGCCGGGTGCAGCGCCTGCGTCCGCCGCTGGCGCCGAACTATCCCGCCGGCGGCGCGCTTGGCGCGCTGTGGCGCGAGGACAAGGAAGCCGGCCGCCGCGCCGCCTGGCTGATGGCGCGGCTGCACGCCTTCGATCTTTCCCGCCTGGGCATCACCGCCGACTGCCTGCCGGTGCTTGACGTTCCGGTCGAAGGCGCCAGCGACGTCATCGGCGCGCGCGCCTATGGCAAGGAGCCCAATGCCGTGATCGAGCTTGGCCGGGCCTCGGCCGAGGGCTTGATGTCGGGCGGCGTGCTGCCGGTGATGAAGCATATTCCCGGCCATGGCCGCGCCTTTGCCGACACGCATTTCGCGCTGCCGACCGTCGATACGCCGCTCGAGGAGCTCAGGCGGCATGATTTTGCCCCGTTCAAGGCGTTGAACGCGCTGCCGATGGCGATGACGGCGCATGTCGTCTACAGCGCCATCGACCCCGACAATCCTGCGACGACGTCCGCCAAGGTCGTCGATCAGGTGATCCGCGGCGAGATCGGCTTCGACGGGCTGCTGATGAGCGACGACACCTCGATGAAGGCACTTTCTGGGGATTTCCCGACAAAGGCGGCCTCGATCCTTGCGGCCGGCTGCGATCTCGTCCTTCACTGCAACGGCGTTTTCGAGGAGATGTCGGGGATCGCCTCGCGCACGACGGGGCTGTCGGGCAAGTCCTTGCAACGCGCGGAGCGGGCGCTGACCTATATAAAGGATCGCGACGTCGCCGACGAAACGGCGATACGCGCGGAATTTGCCACCTATTTCGAAGCGGTGGCCTGAACCGGAAGGGACGAAAGGCAAGTGGCGGAGACATTGGAAGGCAAGGCCGCGAAGGCCGCACCGATGGACCGTCTGTGGGCCGAGAACGACGATTCACGCCTGACCGGCGACCCATCCCTGGTCGTCGACGTGGCCGGTTTCGAAGGTCCGCTCGATCTTCTCCTGCACCTTGCCCGCAACCAGAAGGTCGATCTGGCACGCATTTCGATCCTGGCTTTGGCCGAGCAGTATCTGGCCTTCATCGAGAAGGTGCGGGCGCTGAGGTTGGAGCTTGCCGCCGACTATCTGGTGATGGCGGCGTGGCTCGCCTTCCTGAAATCGAAGCTCCTGATCCCGAAACAGCCGGGCGAGGAGGGCGAAAGCGGCGAGGAACTGGCGGCGGTGCTGCAATTCCGGCTGAAGCGGCTGGAAGCCATGCGCGACGCCTCGGCGCGGCTGGTCAACCGCAATCGCCTCGGCCGCGACGTCTTCGCGCGCGGCATGCCGGAAATGGTCATCATCGAGAAGCGCAACAGCTTTTCGGCCTCGCTTTACGATCTGCTCACCGCCTACGCGCAGCAGCGCCAGCGGCAGGCCATCAACAATGTGACGATCGCCCGGCGCGCCGTGTGGTCGCTGAAGGATGCGCGCGAGGTGCTGGCGCGGCTGATCGGCGCGGTCGGCGACTGGACGGTGCTCGACAGCTTCCTGATCGAGTATCTGGCGGCGCCGGAAGAGAAGCGCACGGCGATGGCCAGTTCGTTCGCGGCGACCCTCGAAATGGTGCGCGAGGGCAAACTGGAAGTGCGGCAGGACCAGGTGTTCGCGCCGATCTATCTGCGCAGCCGCGCGCAAGGTGCAAAGGCAGTCGAGGTGGTATCATGAGTGAACGCGCAAACGCCTCAGTCATCCCGTTCAGGGTTGAGGATGAGCCGGAAGACGAGATGGCCGAGCAGGGTTCACTCGAAAACCCCGCCGAGCGGCTGCAGCTGTCGGAAGCGGTGCGCATGGCCGAGGCGATCGTTTTCGCCAGCGCCGAGCCGGTCAGCGAAAAGCAGCTTGCCGCGCGCCTGCCTGAAGGCGTCAACATCGCCGCCGCGATGGCCGATCTTCAGCAGATCTATGCCAAGCGCGGCGTCAACCTGGTGCGGGTCGGCGATGCCTGGGCCTTCCGCACCGCAGGCGACCTCGCTTTCCTGATGAGCCGTGACTCTGTCCAGCAGAGAAAGCTGTCGCGCGCGGCGCTCGAAGTGCTGGCGATCATCGCCTATCACCAGCCCGTCACGCGCGCCGAAATCGAAGACATCCGGGGCGTGGAGACCTCCAAGGGCACGCTCGACACGCTGCTCGAAACGGAATGGGTCAGGATGCGCGGCCGCCGCCGCACGCCGGGACGGCCGGTGACCTATGGCACCACCGACGCCTTCCTCGATCATTTCGCGCTGGAGGAGATCCGCGATCTGCCCGGTATGGAAGAGCTGAAGGGCGCCGGCCTGCTCTCGACGCGCATGCCGGCCAATTTCTCGATGCCGGTGCCGCCAGCCGATCCCGACGCGCTCGCCGAGGACGAGGATGAGCTGACCGATATCGACCTCGAGGAGCTCGGGCTGCTGACGCCGCGCGTCACGGAAGAGTGACCTAAAGCGCGTCGCGATCTTTCAGGTTCTTTTCAGGTTCGCTCCACGCGCTTTAGGTTTTTGATTTTACGCATGTCTTTATCCCGAAACCGGTTCCCACTTTCGGGAGACATGCTTTTAGGGAACCGGCACAACTGGTCTAATAGCAAGGCCTGCGCGGATTCGTAGCAAGGCGCTCACGTCGAAAGTGCGTGACATCCGCTAGCCATTTTATCAACTTCATTGCAGTTGTGTTTGAATCCCCGAGCGAAAACGCATAGATCATCGCCGAGGGAAAACATTCGAGAGAGATCGTTATGGGTTCGTTTTCGATTTGGCACTGGATGATCGTGCTGGTCATCGTGCTTCTGGTGTTCGGCCGCGGCAAGATCCCCGAGTTGATGGGCGACATGGCCAAGGGCATCAAGAGCTTCAAGAAGGGCATGGCTGACGACGACGTTGACGACAAGCGTACCGTCGAGCACCGCGCCGACGAGACTGTTTCGCCGGGCAAGGAAAAGGTCAGCAAGAGCTGATCCGATTGTTGGTTTGAGCATGCCGTTGTACCAAAACCGCTTCGCATGTGCGGGCGGCGTGTTCTCGTCGGAATAGATTGTCATGTTCGAAGTCGGTTGGAGCGAACTGCTGGTGATCGCGGTCGTCATGATCGTGGTCGTCGGGCCAAAGGATTTGCCCAACATGCTGCGCACCTTCGGCCGCACCGCGGCGAAACTGCGCGCCATGGCCGGCGACTTCCAGAAGCAGTTCAACGAAGCGCTGAAGGAAGCCGAACTCGATGATGTGAAGAGTTCGATCGACAGTCTCCGCAGCCTCAATCCGATGAACGAGGTGCGTAAGCAGCTCAATCCGTTCGAGCAGGCCGCGGCCGATGTGCGGGCCGGCGTCGACACGATGATGAAGCCCAAACCGGCCGCCGATCCTGCGGCGCCGGCTGCAGACACGCCGCAACCCGCTGAGCCGCTCAAGAACGGCGCGACGGACATGCCCGGCGTCGGCGCAACCGAGCCCGCCCCGGCCGCTCCGACCTTCCCGGCCATGACGAACGCCTCGGTCACCGCCACGGTTTCGGATGCGCCTGTGGCGGCCAAACCGGCGAAAAAGACTGCGGTGATTAAGGCCAAGACGGCCGACGCTGTGGCGAAAACGGCAGCGGCATCGAAGGCATCGGCTGCAAAGGTGCCGGCCAAATCCTCGGCGCCGGCCAAAGCCGCAACGGCTGCCGCAAAGGCCGCGTCCAAGGCTGAGGCAAAGCCTGCCGCGGCCAGGAAGCCTGCCTCCAAGAAGACGGCTGACACCAAGAAGACGGCGGGAGCCGCCAAGTGAGCGTATCGGACAAGGAGCGGGAAGAAATCGAGAAATCGTCGGCGCCGCTGATCGAGCATCTCATCGAGTTGCGCCGCCGCCTGATCTGGTCGCTGGGCGGCTTCTTCGTCGCCTTCCTCGTCTGCTTCTTTTTCGCTAAGCGCCTGTTCAACCTGTTGGTCATCCCCTTCAAATGGGCAACGCAATGGGCAGGCCTCGACCCGCACAAGGTCGAGCTGATCTATACCGCGCCGCAGGAGTTCTTCTTCACCCAGGTGAAGCTTGCCATGTTCGGCGGCATGGTGATCGCCTTCCCGCTGATCGCCACGCAGATCTACAAGTTCATCGCGCCGGGCCTCTACAAGAATGAGCGCAGCGCTTTCCTGCCGTTCCTGATCGCGTCGCCCATCCTGTTCCTGATGGGCGCCTCGCTGGTCTATTTCTTCTTCACCCCGATGGTGATGTGGTTCTTCCTGGCCATGCAGCAGGTCGGCACCAACGACCAGGTGCAGATTTCGCTGCTGCCCAAGGTTTCGGAATATCTCAGCCTGATCATGACGCTGATCTTCTCCTTCGGCCTGGTGTTCCAGCTGCCGGTGGTGACCAGCCTTTTGACGCGCGTCGGGCTGTTGTCGTCGCAGGCGCTGGCCGAGAAGCGCAAATGGGCGATCGTGCTTTCCTTCGTGGTCGCCGCGGTGCTGACGCCGCCCGATCCGATGAGCCAGTGCGGCCTCGCCATCCCGACGATCATTCTCTACGAGGTCGCCATCTGGTCATCGCGCATGATCGAGCGCGCCCAGGCGCGCGACCGGCTGGCGCGCGAGCAGGCGAATGCGGACAGCTCTGTCGCCGGCGACAAGACGCCGGACGCGCCGTCCACCTGAGCGGCGGCAAGGCAGGGAAATCGAGGCGGCGCTTATCCGCCGTCTTGCATCGATAGCCGATGCGGTTTACCCCCTCGGTCCTTACTTTTGAGGATCGACCATGCTTGATATCAAATGGATTCGCGAAAACCCGAAGGCCCTTGTCGAGGCGCTGGTGAAGCGCTCGTGGTCGGCTGACGAGGCGCAGTCCACGGTCGACGATCTGATTGCCAAGGACGAGGCGCGGCGCTCGCATCTCAGCGAATTGCAGGTCAAGCAGGAGCGCCGCAACGCCGCCTCGAAGGAGATCGGCAACGCCATGCGCTCGGGCGATGCAGCGCTTGCCGAGAAGCTCAAGGGCGAAGTCAGCGATATCAAGGCGTTCATCCAGAACGGCGAGGCGCGCGAGCGCGAGCTCGACAAGGCGCTGAACGACGCGCTTGCGGTGCTGCCCAACGTGCCGCTGGAGGACGTGCCGGTCGGCAAGGACGAGCACGACAATGTCGTCAAGCGCATCGTCGGCGAGGTGCCGACGCGTCCGAACTGGGTGAAGGAGCATTTCGAGATCGGCGAAGCGCTCGGCATGATGGATTTCGAGCGGGCGGCGAAATTGTCCGGCACGCGCTTCACCGTGCTGAAAAGCCAGTTGGCCCGCATGGAGCGCGCGATCGGCCAGTTCATGCTCGACCTGCACACGATCGAGCATGGCTATGAAGAGGTCATCCCGCCACTGATGGTGCGGGATGAGGTGCTTTTCGGCACCAACCAGCTGCCGAAATTCGAGGAAGACCTGTTCTTCACGCCGCATGGCGACGGTCGGCTTGGCCTGATCCCCACGGCCGAGGTGCCGCTGACCAACCTCGTGCGCGAGGAGATCACCGCGCATGAAAAGCTGCCTCTGCGCTACACGGCGCTGACGCCGTGCTTCCGCTCGGAAGCGGGCTCGGCCGGCCGCGACACGCGCGGCATGCTGCGCCAGCATCAGTTCTACAAGGTCGAGCTGGTCTCGATCACCGATCAGGAAAGCTCGATCGCCGAGCATGAGCGCATGACGCGATGCGCCGAGGAGGTGCTGAAGCAGCTCGGCCTGCCGTTCCGCACCGTCACGCTCTGCACCGGCGACATGGGTTTTGGCGCGCGCAAGACCTACGACATCGAGGTCTGGCTGCCGGGGCAGAACGCCTATCGCGAAATCTCGTCCTGCTCGGTCTGCGGCGATTTCCAGGCCAGGCGCATGGATGCCCGCTACAAGGACAAGGACGGCAGGGGCAACCGCTTCGTTCACACGCTCAATGGTTCGGGTACCGCCGTCGGCCGCGCTCTCATAGCTGTCATCGAAAACTACCAGAATGAGGATGGCAGCGTAACCATTCCTGAAGTGCTGCGGCCTTACATGGGTGGTCTCGCCAAGATCGAAGCGAAGTGAACGCATGCGCATTCTTCTGACCAACGATGACGGCATCCACGCCGAAGGGCTGGCGTCGCTCGAACGCATCGCCCGCACGCTGTCGGACGACGTGTGGGTGGTGGCGCCCGAGCAGGACCAGTCCGGTTACGCGCATTCGCTGTCGATTTCGGAGCCGCTTCGGCTGCGCAAAATCGGCGAGAAACATTACGCGGTGCGCGGCACGCCGACCGACTGCGTCATCATGGGTACGAAGAAGATCCTGCCCGGACCGCCGGACCTGATCCTGTCCGGCGTCAATTCCGGCGCCAACATTGCTGATGATGTCACCTATTCCGGCACCGTTGCAGGCGCCATGGAAGGCGCGCTGCTCGGCGTGCGCTCGATCGCGGTCAGCCAGGCTTATTCCTATGTCGGCGAGGATCGCGTGGTTCCTTACGAGACGACCGAGTCGCTGGCGCCGGCGCTGTTGAAGCGACTGGTGGAAACGCCGCTGCCGGACGGCGTGCTGCTCAACGTCAATTTTCCGAACTGCGCTCCCGACGAAGTGGAGGGCACCGTCGTCACCTCGCAGGGCAAGCTGGTGCACAGCCTCTGGGTCGATGAGCGGCGCGACGGACGCGGCCTGCCTTACTACTGGCTGCGCTTCGGCCGCGAGCCGGTCGAAGGCAAGAAGGGCACGGACCTCTACGCGCTGCGCAACCGGCTGGTGTCGGTGACGCCGCTGCAGCTCGACCTCACCGCCCATGAGCTCCGCGACCAACTGACCAAGGCGCTGTCATGAACATGGCATCGGTATGAACACGGTTTTGGCATGAACGTGGTTTTGGCATGAACACAGGCCTCGACGACCGCGAGGATTTCGCCGCTTTCCTGCTCAGGCTGCGGGGCAGGGGCACGGCGCCCAAGGCGCTGGTCGCGGCCTTCGAGGCGACGCCTCGGCGCGGCTTCCTGTCGGCCCAGTTCCACGCGCTCGCCTGGTCGGACGGCATGCTGCCGATCGAATGCGGCGAGGCGATCGAGGGCGCCGATTTGCAGGCAGCCGTGATTGCCGCGCTGCACATCGAGCCGGGCAACCGCGTGCTCGAGATCGGCACCGGCTCGGGCTACACGGCAGCGGTCATGTCGCGGCTTGCCGCGCGCGTCATCACCATCGACCGCTATAAGACCCTCACCGAGCAGGCAAAGCAGCGCTTCGAGGCGCTTGCCATCAGCAACGTCATCGTCCGCCAGACCGACGGTTCCAACGGCCTGCCCAATGAAGGGCCGTTCGACCGCATCGTCGCTTGGGCGGCCTTCGACAGCCTGCCGCGCTTCCTGCTCGACCAATTGTCGAGCGGCGGCATCGTCATCGCGCCGATCGGCCCTGAAGAAGGCGAGCAGGTGCTGGCCAAGCTCACCAAGGTTGGCAGCCGCTTCGAGCGCGAGGACATCGGCATGGTCAGGCTGCAGCCGATCCTGCGTAGCGTCGCGGCGGTGATCTAGGGGCGGGGCCGATATTCAGGTGAGCCCGGTCTGCGAACGGTGGTCTCCTGCGCTTCCGGTGCTCACGTACTGCTAGTACGCTCCGCTCCGGTTCTCGGACACCACCATTCTCGACTCGGGCTGACCTGAATCTCTGCCCCGGCCCGCGGCCCGAAATGTTTTAAGAAAATTTTCGTCGGATTCTAAGGGGTTAACCCGGCAGTAACATTAACGCGCTTTAATCAGGGCCAGTTTGTACCGGGTCTGTGCGGGTTAGTGCGATGCAATTCAATCACTTGAAAGCAAACAGACGCAATCTGGCGCGCGGTTGCGCCGTGCTGATGATTGCCGGCGCGGCGGCCGGGTGCAGTTCCCAGTCGATGCGCTTCAACGGTGTCGATGATGTCTTCACGTCATCCACCAACAATCAGCGCGCCATCATCAACAAGCAGAATGTCGACCAGCCCTATCCGGGCGACACGGTCGCGCCTGCGCCGGTCGATGGCACGCACACCCAGTCGGTTAGCCGCTCCAGCCTCGAGCCGGTCACGACCCAGCAATTGCCGCCGCCCTCGGCGCCGGCTACGGCAAAGCCGATGCGTACCGCTACGGCTCCCGCCCTCGCGCCGGCTCCGGCGCTTGCGCCGGCACCGCATCTCGACAGGACGGCCACCGGCACGGTCACGCCGGCAAAACCGTTCAAGACCGCCGAGCCTGACGCGGTCCGCAACGCAAGTGCTGCGCCACATGCGACCGAAATCGTTGTCCGGGACGGCGAGACGCTTTCAGGCCTGGCCGCGCACTACCACGTGCCGGCCGATGCTATAGCCAAGGTCAACGGGATCGATCCGAAGAAGGGCATCCGGTCCGGCCAGAAGATCGTCATCCCCGCTTATGCCTATTCGAGCAAGGCGGAGCCGAAGGTTGCGGACGGCAAGCCGGCGAACACGCCGAAGCAGCCCGCGCCAGAAAAGGTCGCGGTGCTGCCGCAGCAGCCGAAGGTCAAGGACGGCAAGGCGGCCGCTCAGATCGATGCGTCTGCTGCGGCCACGGGCTCCAAGAACCCCAAGCCCGCGCCGCAGGTTGCCGAGGCAAAGCCTGCCGGCGCCGGAGGCACCTATACTGTCCAGCAGGGCGACTCGCTGTCGTCGATCGCCAGGAAGACCGGCATCAGCGTCATGACGCTGAAGCAGGCCAACGGCATGCAGGACGGTTTGCTCAAGATCGGACAGACGCTCAAGGTTCCGGCCGGCGGCACGGTCGTGGCGGCTGCCAAGCCGGCGGCCACCACCGCCAAGCCCGCGGTCGATCCGGTGACGACGGCGACGACGCCGCCGCCGGCGAAGACCACCGAGACGCTCGCCTCCTACACGCCGCCTAAGAAGGATGCCAAGGTCATCCAGCAGGCCGAGGACGACAACGCCGAGGCGCCCGATGCGACCGGCATCGGCAAGATGCGCTGGCCGGTGCGCGGCCGCGTGATCTCCAGCTTCGGCTCCGGCAAGGACGGCGTCGACATCGCGGTGCCGGAAGGAACGCCGATCAAGGCAGCCGAGAACGGCGTCGTCATCTATGCCGGCGACGGTCTCAAGGAGTTCGGCAACACCGTGCTGGTGCGGCATGAGAACGGCCTGGTCACCGTCTACGGCCATGCAAGCTCGATCGAGGTGCAGCGCGGCCAGAAGGTCAAGCGCGGCCAGGAGATCGCGCTGTCCGGTATGAGCGGCACCACCGACTCGCCCAAGCTGCACTTCGAAGTGCGCAAGAACTCGGCGCCGGTCGATCCGTCCGGCTATCTCGAATAGAACAAGAACAATTGCGGGCCGCCTGACCTCCAGTCCGGCCCGCCGTCTTCAGCCCGTTCCGCAAGGAGCGGGCTTTTTCAGTTGCGCGGGATGCAGGGCTCAAAGGTGATCACGTAGCGTGTCGGCGATCATCTCCTCGAGGCTGCTGGCCTTAACGCCCAGAAGCGTCTCCGCGTCGGAGGAATCGACCAGCAGGGGGCTCTCGAAGAGATACGTCATCTCGATCAGCTCATGCATGCCCAGCGCTTCCATCTCGGGGATGGAGTAGGAGTGCGTCTCGGCAATATCCCGGCCGAGCATCGCCGCGGTTTTGCGGATGAGTTCGTTGGGGGAGGCGTGTTGGGAGGGGACATGAAACGCCCGTCCCCATTCGCCGGTGTAGCGGGAGGCCGCGACGAGCGTCCTGGCGACGTCCTTGGTGAAGGTCCAGGCATGGGTGGCGTCGAGGTCGCCAATGAAGGCGACGGGCTGGTCCTCGATGATGGAGGGCAGGGCGATCAGCGAGAAGTAGCTGATCGCGCCGTGCCCGAGATAGTCGCTGGAGCGTATCTCGATCGCCGGCACGCTGGCACGGGCCGCCCGCTGCCACATGATCGTCCTGGCGGTTCCCTTCTTCGAATTCGGATCCAGCGGCATGTCGGAGCGCAGCGGGCTCTCGCCATTCTTGCCGTAACCGTAGAGGTTTCCGAGCACGATGAGCCTGGCGCCGACTGCTTCGGCCGCGCGCACGGTGCCGTCGAGTATGGGGAAAAAGTCGGTTGGCCAGCGATGATAAGTGGCCATGGCGCACATGAACACTGCGTCGGCGCCTCGGCAGACACGCGACAGCGCCGAGGCGTCGGTGGCGTCGGCTTGTATCGACCGCACATTGCGCAACGGGTTCGAACCGACGCTTCGGCTGGTCAGGATGACATCATGGCCTTCCTCGCCAAGAAGGCGAGCCGTCTCGCGTCCGACCGGGCCCGCGCCGACAACAACATATGAACTCATGGCAACCTCTCTTCCATGTTTTGAAGGAGAGGCGGGAGTACAGGGTTGCGGCGTTGAAAATCGCGCCGGAATTGCCAAATCTTGAACAGGTTTTGCCATGAATCGAGAGAGCATGCTTCCGCAATTCGCTCCGGCCCCATCCGACGTCACGATGCTTTCCCGGCACGTCGAGGCAGGCGTCCATCGGCTGCCTCGGGCAACGCATCATCGCGTCATGGTGCATGCGAGTGCTGCGACGCGCTCCTACTGCCATCAGGCCAGGCGATATTTCGTCAGGCGCGCCGGCGACATCGACCTTGTGCCGGCCGGCGAGGAGGGCGGCTTCGAGGCCGAAACGCCGTTCGACACGATGGAGATCGTCCTGCCGCCGGCCTTGATGGAAAGAGTTGCCGCGGAGCTTGGCGGAAAAGCGCTGATATCACGGCTTGACACCCGCCATCTGCTTCGTGACCAACGGATCGAGCATCTCGCTCGAGCGCTGCAGAGCGATCTCGCCGGCGGCGCACCAAGCGGCTCTTTGTTTGCCGACAGCATCGGCGCGGCGCTTGCGGTGAGGCTGCTTGGCCTCGATGGCCCGGACGTGGGTCGAGTGAACCGGTTGTCGGACGCCCAGCTCAAGCGTGTCCTCGACCACATCGAGACCGCTCTTCACGAGCCGCTTTCGATCGATCGCCTGAGCCGGGTGGCCGGCGCGAGCAGCTCGCATCTGCGCACATGGTTCAAGGCCGCGATGGGTGTCACCTTGCATCGCTACGTGTTGCGGCGCCGAGTGGAAAGGGCGTGCGTCCTGCTGCGGCGCGGCGATCTCGGCACGAGCGAGGTCGCGGCGTTGACCGGCTTTGCGCACCAGTCGCATCTGGCGCATTGGATGCGCCGGGAGATCGGCCAGACGCCGCGCGACTTGCGACGGGCGCAGAAGTGACTTCCGCTCGTCAGTCTTTCAGCGATTTGCCGAGCCGTCCGGCGAGGTCCTGCGTGAACTGCCAGGCGACACGGCCGGAACGGCTGCCACGCGTCGTTGCCCATTCCAGCGCTTCGGCGCGCAATTGCTCGGGATCGATGGCCAGGTCGTGATAGCGGACATAGCCGTCGATCATGTCGAGATATTCGTCCTGCGAGCATTTGTGGAAGCCGAGCCACAGGCCAAAACGATCTGAAAGCGAGACTTTTTCCTCGACCGCTTCGGAAGGATTGATGGCGGTCGAGCGCTCATTGTCGATCATGTCGCGCGGCAACAGATGCCGGCGGTTGGACGTGGCGTAGAAAATGACATTGCCCGGCCGGCCTTCGACGCCGCCTTCCAGCGCCGCCTTCAGCGACTTGTAGGAGGTGTCGTCATGGTCGAAGGAGAGGTCGTCGCAAAACAGGATGAAGCGATAGGGAGCCGCCTTCAGGAGACCCATCAGCTTGGGCAGCGTGTCGATATCCTCGCGATGGATCTCGATCAGCTTCAGCGGCCGGTCGAGCTTGTCAGAGGCGTTGACGGTGGCATGCACGGCCTTCACCAGAGACGACTTGCCCATGCCGCGCGCGCCCCACAACAGCACGTTGTTGGCCGCATAGCCGGACGCGAAGCGCTCGGTGTTGTCGAGCAGGATGTCGCGCACGCGGTCGACGCCGCGGATCAGGCCGATATCGACGCGGTTCACCTTGCGCACCGGCTCCAGGAAACCGGGATCAGCCTGCCAGACGAAGCAGTCCGCCACGCCGAGATCGGTCTGTGGCACCGGCGGCGGGGCGAGACGGGAAACCGCCTCGATCAGGCGATCCAGTTTCTTGTTCAAGGCGTCCAGGCTGTCGGTCATTTTGGGTCTTTTTTGTTGAGGTCCTTCAGCGTGTGGGAGCAGCTTCCATGACATCGCTGCAAGAACCAGGTCCAAGCTTTTGTTGGAGCATGATCTTTCGGGGGCCTCGAAGCCGCTTCCGCTGCGACGCTCTAGCACGCCGCAAACGGCTGGAAAAGCAACGGATTGGGCCCGCAGCGCAGTTGCATTGGCAAGTTTACCGACTATATTCCGGCCAAATTTTCGCGGGGCGGCCGCGGCGGAATTTCACCATCCAGGAGTTTCTTGATGTTCGTTACACCGGCATACGCCCAGGGCGTCGGCGCTTCGCCAGACATGTTCATCTCGATTTTGCCGTTTGTCCTGATTTTCGTGATCATGTATTTTCTGATCATCCGGCCGCAGCGCGCGCAGCTGAAGAAGCGCCAGGAAATGCTTTCGGCGGTGCGCCGCGGCGATACGGTGGTGACCGGCGGCGGCTTCGTCGGCAAGGTGACGAAGGTGATCGACGACAATGAGCTGGAGATCGACCTTGGCGGCGGAACCAAGGTGACGGCGCTGCGTTCGACGATCTCGGACGTGCGCGTCAAGGGCGAGCCGGTGGCGAACCAGAACGCCAAGAAGTAAGCGCAATCCCGGCGGCGATGGCCGCGGGCAGGGCTCCGACGAACGGCAACATATGGTCTATTTTTCGCGCCTGAAGATCGTTTTGATCGGGCTTGCCCTGGTCTCGATGGTCTTTGGCGCGTCGGCTGTTTTTGCATCGGTGCCGGGCGCACATGTTCTGCTTCACCTGGATAGGGAGCAGGTAAGAAGCCGCCGGCTGGAAGCAACGCGGGATCAGATCAGGACGCTGCTTCGCGACGCCGAGCCGAAGATCAACTATAACGGTCTTGTCGTATCGGGCCTGACCGTTCAGCTGCGCATTAGCGATGCCTCGCAGGTCGAGGCCGCCAAGGCGGCGCTCAAGGCGGTGGTCGATCCCATTGCCGGCAAAGAAGGTCCGGTCCAGGAGTTTGCGCTCGACGATAGCGAGCCCGGCCTGTTGAAGTTCACCATGACGGATGCCGGAGCGAAGTATCGGACCTCTGCCGCGCTCACACAGTCGATCGAAGTCATCAAAAACCGGCTGAACGAACTTGGCGTGGCCGATGCCACGGTTCAGTTGACGGATGACGGCATACTGGTTCAGGCGCCGAGCGTCGCGGATTTGCACGGTCTGGCGCAAACCCTTGCGCGGCAGGGTCGACTGCGCTTCCGGTTGGTCGATACTTCGATGCCGGTGGACGACGCGGTCAATGGCCAGCCGCCTGCCGGTTCAACCGTGCTTTACACGCCGGACGATCCGCCAGTTCCCTATCTGATCGAAGACCGGGTGCTTGTCTCGGGCGACAGCGTGCTGGACGCGAAAGCGACCCACGACAGTTCGACAGAAGAGTTTGTCGTCGCATTCCGGCTCGATTCCAAGGGTACGCAACGTTTCAAGTGGGCGACCACGCGCAATATCGGCAAGCCGTTTGCGGTGATTCTGGACGATCAGGTGATTTCAGCGCCCATCATCCGGGAACCCATTGAGAATGGCACCGCACAGATATCGGGGAATTTCAGGGCCGAGAGCGCCAAGGAGTTCGCCGTGTTATTGCGCACCGGCGCGCTGCCGGCGAGATTGACAATCGTCGAGGAAGCGCGATAGGGCCGGCCGTGGTCGGAACGATAACCATAGCTGACACCCTCGCCGATGGCGGAACGCTGCCGCTTGTACGCCTGAACGGATAAGAACGAATGCTTTATTTCTCGCGCCTGAAGATGATCCTGATCTGGCTCGCCGTGGCCATCACAGTGATCCTCGCCGTGCCCAATCTCTTCCCGGCAAGCACGCTGGCGCAATTGCCGAGTTGGGTGCCGAAGCGGCAGATGACGCTCGGCCTCGATCTTCAGGGCGGTTCGCACATCCTGCTCCAGATGGATCAGAACGACCTGATCAAGGATCAACTGGAGACCACGCGCGACGAGATCAGGACGCTGCTGCGCGACGCCAAGATCCAATACACCGGCCTTGGCGGAACCGGCCGGACCGTTCAGGTGCGCATCAACGATCCAAGCCAGGTCGAAGCCGCCAAGACGGCGCTGAAGCCGATAACCAATCCGGTCGCGGCCGGGCTCTTTAGCGGTGGTTCCGTTCAGTCGATGACCCTGGATGATTCCGAGCCTGGGTTGCTGAAGTTCACCGTCACGGATGCTGGCATCAAGTATCGCACATCAACGGCATTGTCGCAGGCGATCGAAGTGGTGGAGCGGCGTGTCAACGCGCTCGGCACCACGGAACCGATCGTGCAGCGGCAGGGTGACGATCGCATTCTGGTTCAGGTGCCCGGACTGCAAAATCCGCAAAGGCTCAAGGACATCATCGGCCAGACCGCCAAGCTGACCTTCCAGATGGTCGATACGTCGGTGCCGGTCCAGGACGCGATGAAAAATCGACCGCCGCCCGGCGACTCCGTCCTTTACTCGCAGGACGATCCTCCCGTTCCTTATCTGGTTGAAAACCGCGTCATCGTGTCGGGCGAAGACCTGTCGAACGCGACGCCGACCTATAACTCGCAGACCAACGAGCCGGTCGTTTCGTTCACCTTCAATTCCCGCGGGGCGACGCGGTTCGGCCAGGCGACCCAGCA
The DNA here is from genome assembly GCF_003952425.1 of Mesorhizobium sp. M2A.F.Ca.ET.046.03.2.1. Taxonomy (NCBI): domain Bacteria; kingdom Pseudomonadati; phylum Pseudomonadota; class Alphaproteobacteria; order Hyphomicrobiales; family Phyllobacteriaceae; genus Mesorhizobium; species Mesorhizobium sp. M2A.F.Ca.ET.046.03.2.1. Next base: position 5,965,675 of record NZ_CP034449.1, read on the forward strand.
GAATGTCGGCAAACCTTTTGCGATCGTGCTAGACAATCAAGTCATCTCGGCGCCGGTCATCCGTGAACCTATCCTTGGCGGCACGGGGCAGATTTCGGGGAACTTTACGGCCGAGAGCGCCAACGACCTCGCCGTCCTGCTGCGCGCCGGCGCCTTGCCGGCGAAATTGACCATCATCGAAGAGCGCACAGTCGGCCCGGGCCTCGGCCAGGACTCGATCCACGCCGGCAAGGTGGCGGGCGTGATCGGCTCGATCCTCGTCGTTGCCTTCATGTTCGTCGCCTATGGCTTCCTCGGCTTTATCGCCAACGTCGCGCTCGCGGTCCACGTGGCGATGATCGTGGGCGCGCTATCGCTGCTCGGCGCTACGCTGACCTTGCCGGGTATCGCCGGTATCGTGCTCACCATCGGCATGGCGGTGGACTCCAACGTCCTGATCTATGAGCGCATCCGCGAGGAGCGACGAAACGGCCGCTCAGTCATTCAGGCGATCGACACCGGCTTCTCCAAGGCCCTGGCGACCATCGTCGATTCCAACGTCACTTCGCTGATCGCGACCGTCGTGCTGTTTTTCCTCGGCACCGGTCCGGTCAAAGGCTTTGCCGTCACCTATGCGATCGGCATCCTGACCACGGTCTTCACCGCCTTCACCTTCACCCGCATGCTGGTGGCGATCTGGCTGCGCCGCGCTCGTCCGAAGGAATTGCCGCGCGCGCCGGTCACCTTCATTCCGCCGGGCACGAAGATCCCGTTCATGGGCATCCGCCGCTGGACCTTTGCGCTTTCAAGCACGTTGTCCATCCTCTCGGTTGTCGGATTCCTGACCCTCGGCATCAACTACGGCATCGACTTCAGGGGCGGTTCGCTGATCGAGGTGCAATCCAAGCAGGGCGACGCGAATCTTGGCGACATCCGCTCGCGATTGTCGGACCTCAACATCGGTGAAATCCAGGTGCAGCAATTCGGCGCGCCAAACGATGTGCTGATCCGCGTCGGAACGCAGGACGCCGGCGAAAATGCCGAACAAACCGTCATCGACAAGGTGCGGGGTGAGCTGCAGGACCAGTATGATTTCCGTCGCGTCGAGGTCGTGGGACCGACGGTTTCCGGCGAGCTCGCCAAGCAAGGCACGATCGCCATGCTGATCGCGCTGGTCGGCATCCTGCTCTATGTCTGGTTCCGGTTCGAATGGCAGTTCGCGGTCGGAGCCATCGTCGCCACGGTGCACGATGTGGTGATGACGATCGGCTTCTTCGTCCTGACTGGGCTGGAGTTCAACCAATCGTCGCTGGCGGCGATCCTGACCATCATAGGCTACTCGCTGAACGACACCATCGTCGTCTATGACCGCGTCCGCGAGGATCTCAGAAAATACAAGAAGATGCCGCTGCCGCAGCTCCTGAACAACGCCATTAACGAGACGCTGTCGAGAACCACGCTCACCTCGGTGACGACGTCGCTGGCGCTGCTGGCGCTGGTGCTGTTCGGCGGCGAAGTCATCCGCTCCTTCACGCTGGCCATGCTGTTCGGCGTGGTGTTCGGCACCTACTCGTCGATCTTCATCGCCGCGCCGCTGCTGATCCTGTTCCGGTTGCGGCCGCAAGCCGCGACCGAAGAGGAGAAGAAGCCGGTGAACGGCAAGGCCCTGACGACCTGACGCCATCAGCGTCGGTATGATTTCAGGTCGGGTCGACCTGAAATCATCGGCTCTAATCAGAGAGACAGCGCATGATGGCGTCCGAAGACTGCTCAACATTTTTCGGCATCATGCTCTAGATCCATGGCCAAAGGCATCATCATCCGCGAGGCGCATTTCCCCGGCAAGGCGGCGATCGAAGCCTATGGCAATGGCGGCTTTCGCTTTGCCGACATGTCGCATCGCGGATCGCTGCTTGTGCTGCCGTCGGGCATCCATGGCTGGGAACCTGCCGATCCGCAGGCGCTGAAGGCCTCGGACTTCGACAGGTTGCTCGCCGAAGCCGACCGCGTGGAGATACTGCTGGTCGGCATGGGCAAGGATTTGCGGCCGCTGCCGGCGGCGCTGCGCGCCGCGCTCAAGGAAGCCGGCATCTCCGCCGACCCGATGTCGACGGGCGCTGCGGTGCGGACCTACAATGTGCTGCTGGCCGAAGACCGCGCCGTGGCCGCCGCGCTGATCGCCGTCGACTGAATGGCCGGCACGCCCGACATCGTCAACAATGGCGACATCGTCATGGACGCGGTGCGCGCCGCCGACCATGACCGATATTTGTCTGCGCTCTACGCGCCGGCCGACAAACGCGGCGCGCTGCTGGCGCTCTACGCCTTCAACGCCGAAATCGCCGGCGTGCGCGATCGCATCCACGAGCCGCTGCCGGGCGAGGTCAGGCTGCAATGGTGGCGCGATGTCATTTCGGCCGATGGGGATGCCGGGACGGGTCACCCGACCGCCGATGCGCTACGCGGTACGATTGCCGCAAATAAGCTGCCGAAAAGTGCTTTCGAGAACATGCTCGAGGCGCGGATCTTCGATCTCTATGACGACCCGATGCCGTCGCGTACCGACCTCGAGGGCTATTGCGGCGAAACGGCCGCAGCACTTATCCAGTTTGCGGCCATGGTGCTCGATCCGGAGGCGGCGCCGGGCTTTGCCGAACTCGCCGGCCGGGCCGGTTGCGCCCAGGCCATCACCGGCCTGCTGCTTCTGCTGCCGCTGCACCGCCGGCGCGGACAGTGCTTTGTGCCCTCAGACATCCTCGCGGCAGCCGGCACGACGCCGGAAGAGTTCGTCAAGGGCGAGGGTGGGGCTGCCGCCGAGCGCGCGGTTGTGGCGATGATCGCGTTGGCGCGGGAGCATCTCAACGCCTTCGAGAAAGGTGCGCCGGCGCTTCCCGTTTCGCTGCGGCCGGCCTTTCTGCCGTTGGCGCTGACCAACGCCTATCTCGACAAGATGGAAAAGGCTGGCAGTTCGGCGCTCCGCAGGACCGCAGCGCTCTCCACCTTGCGCCGGCATTGGCTGCTCTTGCGTTATGCGATGCGGGGCTGGATGCCCCTTTGACGTAAACGTCAATCGTGCTAGGGGTTTGTCGCGCGGACCCGTGTCAAAGAAATGCGGGCCGCCGGAGGAGCCGCGTTCCCATGAGCCTGCCAGTCCTGGTCGTCCTCGTCGCGTTCGGCATTGCGTTGTCGGTCGCAGCCGTGCATTTCACCGGCGGCACGACAACCGCGACGCTTGCCGGCGCGGCTCAAGCGCTCGCACGCTTTGCCGATGATTTTCCCGACGAAAGGCCGGGTGCCGTGCGGCTGACCGCCGACAATCATGCCGCGTTTCTCGACCTCGGCCCGCAACGCTGCGGCATCGTCCAGAGCATCGGCGATTGTTTTCTGACGCGCATCGTCACGCCGCACGACATTCTGGCGCTGGCGAGGGAAGGGAAAGCGGTGTCGCTGCGGCTGAAGGATTTCACCTGGAAAGGTGGGCGGTTTGCTTTTGCCAACGAAGCCGATGCGCGAGCGGTGGCAGCGACCCTGCAGAACAGCGATCGGATCCGGGAGGCGGCGTGATGGACGAGTATAATTTCCCGCAGGTCACCCAGCTTGCGATCCCCTTCTTCGTCGCAGCGATCCTGATCGAGCTCTGGCTGGTGCGCACCGGCCGCGCCAAGGGATCGTTCGAGACGCGCGACACGCTGACCAGCCTGATGATGGGCACCGGCAATGTCGTCGCCGGCCTGCTGCTCGGCGTCGTGTCCTACTGGGCGCTGCTGTGGCTCTGGCAGTTCCGTTTCTTCAATCTCGGCCTGTCCATCTGGGTGTTCGTCGCCGCCTTCCTGCTCGATGACTTGCGCTACTATGTCTATCACCGCATCGCGCACCGGGTGCGCTGGGTGTGGGCCGAGCATGTCAATCATCATTCCAGCCAGCATTACAATCTCTCGACGGCCCTGAGGCAGAGCTGGACCGGCCTGTTCACCTTCACCTTCATCCTGCAGGCGCCGCTGGTGCTCGCCGGCTTCCATCCGGCGGTGATCGCCTTCGTCTTCGGCTTCAACCTTGTCTGGCAGTTCTGGATCCACACCGAGACGATCGGCAAGATGTGGGGCTGGTTCGAGTTCATCTTCAACACGCCCTCGCACCATCGCGTCCACCACGCCACCAACCCGCGCTATCTCGACGCCAATTATGCCGGCACGCTGATCATCTGGGACCGCATGTTCGGCACCTTCGTCGAGGAACTGGAGGAAGACCGGCCGCGCTACGGCATCGTCAAGAATATCGGGACCTTCAATCCGCTGAAGGTCGCGTTCCACGAATGGATCGGCATGTTCAAGGATGCGCTGGCGCCGGGGCTGACGCCTGGCGAGCGCTTCAATTATCTCATCCAACCGCCGGGCTGGAGCCATGACGGCTCGCGCGACACGTCGGAAACGCTGAAGGCGGCCTATGTCAGGCGAAATCCTTCCCAAGCAGGCAAGCCGGGATTGCCGCCAGCGCGTGCCGAGCCGGCGGAATAGTCATGGTGAGGAGAGAGCGCGGCCGCTTGCAGCAGCTGCCATCGCGGCGGTGTCCGCAAAATTCCTGTCGATGATACGCAGCTTCGGCGACAGCGGCAGAACGAACGGTAACTGGAACCGTCATGGTGCCGAAACGAAGCGTCGCGGCGGTCTTTATGTGTAATCCCTGAACCTGATCCTCGAGCGGATTTCCTTTTTCAGAAGAAACCTGAGAAGGTTTCCAATGGTTCTTGGGTATGTATGGCCATAGGCGTATAGTTTTTCGAGGGAACGAGATTTGTTTTCGGCCTCGAATTTCCTTCGCCATTCCATCGATAGCGCGTCGCGCTGAACTTCGCAGAGGTCGTTCGAGATCTGCTCTGCGTCGATCGAGACATCCATCTTGCCGGCGACGTCCATCACATATTCGCGCCATCCCTTCATGATCTGCTCGTAAAAGACCGGAACGTATTGGATGGACCTCAGCGCGAGGTAATTTCTCCAGAACGCCATGCCTTCGCCGATATAGATCATGTTCTCGAGAATCTGTGCGCGATCGTATGCGACCGAACTCTCAGCACTATTCTCGTCGCCGCCGCCACTTGTCCTGGACCATTGCCCTGACTGAGATGCGCGTGTTGCGGATATCGCGGCACCGAGACGGTCCATTCTCTCGAGCAATATTACGAGAATCTCATGGTCGCGAAGGCATCTCTCTATGAAGTCGTATTTTCGCTTGTCGTAAACATCACGCAGATGATGCGGAAATATCTTGACCGAGAAGACGCCATTATCTGTCGAGGATCTATCGATTATTTTCTGATAGTGCTGTTCGGCTGCGAGTGTCTGGGGTGCTTCACTCGTCTCATCCCTCAGCCATTCGCGGGCGTTACCCAATTTCCCGGTGCTGTTCGTCAGCGAGGCCACCCAAGTCGAGCCGCTCCGCGCCTCCGACAAGATTAGCAGACCTTTCATTGCGTTTCCTTCGCGGGACCTTCGCGTGAACTGCCGTCGATGAGCGCTCCCGGGTGTGCGAAGGGGCGGAATTCCGAACTGGTAAGCGAGAACCGGGGGGCGGCGTAGCGCGCGGCGTTCTCCTCGGTCAGCATTCGCGAAGATCGCAGCGGCCGGCTTTCAATCCAGACCCTTGTCGCGCCAGCGGGAGTGTCAAGCTGGATTTCGCATAAGATTTCCAATGCGGTGCCCGCGCGCGGAAGCTTCGGGCGCACATGAAAGGCGGCAACATGCCCGGCGTCGCTGTTGATCTCGAAGGCGAGACGCCGCCACTTCACCGACGCCGGCAATCGGATGTGCAAGCGCAAGACGCCGGCGCGGTCGGAAGCGGGGAGAGGCAGATCGGCGCGCAGCTCGCCTTGGCCAGCAGGCAAGCCCCTGCTGAATTTCGTCTTCAGGCGCGGTCTCGTTTTCTGCTCGCCGCGTGGTTCGGACTGGGCCAGCTCAAGCGATTTGCGACGCGTCTTTGCAAGCCAACGAAGGGCGGCGCCGGCGGGAGTCTCACTTTGCCTGGGCCTTGCTTGAACGAAAGCCATCCACGCGGCCATCGGCCCGGGAAGAGCCGCCTCGAAGCGTTCCATCGCCTCTGCATCGACCGCATAGCCTGCCCGCACTTTTAGCCAGCCAAGCGCGATCAATGTCGCCACCGCAATGTCGCGGGCGAGAATCTCATTGGAAAACAGCTTCCAATCGAAACCGGGTTCAACGATGAGGCGGGACAGATCGACCAGCCAGTCGCTGTTGGCGTGGGCGTCGAGACTGCCATTTGCGATGGCGATCACCGCCAGGTCTTCCCGGACCGGCAGTCCGCAGGCCACGGAATTGAACTCCACCGATCTGGCCCGCGCCCAGACCCGGTCGTCGTCGGCGAGGCTGCCCTGGCCCGGACGAAAGATGCAGCCATGAAGATCGATGTCGCCGTAGCGGTCCTTGTGAAGATTGACGCTGCGCAGCCGTGCTGCCTGCGTCAGCATGCGCATGGCGCTGGAACCGCTCGACGGCTCCCAGCCCAGTTCAACGAACACGCCCAGGGCATCGCCCAGCCGGTTCCGCGGGACCACGATATCGAGGTCGTGGAACGAGCGTCCACCCCGTCCAACGGGATCAGCGGCACGCGCGGCTCCCTTGATGAGCATCATCGGCACGTCCGCCACAGCCAGCGCCGCGAATGCCGGTTGGCATTCTCTCATCAGAAGCATGGTTCGCGTCCATAGCATCCGTTGAAGCCCGGCAAGCCTCGGCGCATCCGGCAGATCCCTCAAACCAGGCCCAAGCCTGTTCCAGGCGGCGAGAATCAGCCGCTGCTCGCTGAACGTGCAGTCGTTCAGGTCGTGCGTGCCGATCCAGGCGCGCAGTTCCCTTTCGGCCGCCACCGGATCGACGTGCACGGCGGCCAGCAGGAGGCGCTCGTGATCGCCAGCGGGCCAGGCGCGATCAAGAGACGGGTACCAGAGAGGCCAATTCATTGCCCCCCTCTTTCTCCATCATCATCACCCCTCTTGGCCCTGAGCGCCCGGCGTGCGATTTCAAGAAAGTCGGATGCCATGCCGGCCGGTGCGCTGCCGGCGACGGCTACCCTTCTGGACAACGTGCCTGGTCGAATACGACGTCGATGAACCGTCTCGTCCAGCATGGTCATTTTCATGCCCGCGGCGATGGCCCTGCGGTACCAATCTATAAAGTACCCCGTGCGCAAGCTTTCGTCGAACGGGATGCCGAGCCGTTCGACAGCACTTCGCCGAACGGCAAGCGAACTCAGGAGGTAGCCCGGGTAGCGGCCTTTCTTATAGTGGAGAGAGACAAAGGCTTCGGAGGGGTAGTCCGGGCTCTCGAAGGTTTCGCTGTGGCCGAACACTGCATCCAGTGAGGGATCGGAGTCGAGCCTGGCCCGCTGCAGCGCGAGCTTGTCGGGCATCCAGAGGTCGTCGGCATCGAGGAACGCAAGAACCGCGCCCTGGGCGGCCTTTATGCCGACATTGAATGCGGACGGCGCTCCCCCGTTGACCTTCCTGACTATGCGCGGATGCAAAGCGTGGCCCTGAGCGACCTCGACCGTGCGGTCGCTCGAACCGTCATCGACGACGATGACTTCCCGCGGCGAATGGTCATTCTGCTCCGCGATGCTGTCGAGCGTCTCATGAAGCGTGGCGGACGCGTTCCACGCTGGAATGATGACGCTGAAAAACGGCGTTTCCACTCACTCCTCCATCAGATGCTTGAACGGAGGCAACGGCCTTGCGTTGCCGCTCTTGCGCCGACGCATGAGCGACTGCATCAGGGCGCGGTTGAAGTCGCGCTTCTCCTCTGCCGTGTAGGTGCTTGTCATCGACTCTGCATGCCGACGGTAGCACAGGGTCACCGCGTTGAGGATCGTCATCGGAATTTCGGCTTCGCGGATCCGGAGCATGAGGTCGACATCTTCGGAATAAAGGAAGTTCTCGTCGAACATCCCGACCCGGTCGAAAACTGTCCGGCGATAGAGGGTCGCACCCAAATGAACATGGAAAAGTTCATCTGTTATCGCCGCCGGATCGGGTGCGGGGGCATCCGTCATTTGCCGGTTGAAATAGCTGACGAAGCCGGAAACGACATCCATATGAGGCGTTCGGGCAAAGCGTGCGAGATGCAGCGAGAGCTTGTCGGCCGGCCAGAGGTCATCGCAATCCAGGAAGCCGATGAACTCGCCGCCGGCGATCCTCAGGCCGACATTTCGCGCGGGTCCCGGGCCGCGCCGCGGCCCGTCGAGGACGCGGATCGCCGGGAAACGCGAAGCCAGGGTCTCGACGATCTCGCGCGAGCGGTCGGTCGAGCCGTCGTCGACAACCAGGATTTCCTGCACCGGCCACGCTTGGTCGAGTATGGTTTTCAGGGCGTCGGCGATGTATTTCTCGCCGTTTCGCACCGGCATGATGACGCTGATCGTTGGGCTGTCGCTCATGCTCTGAGTTCCCGCACGAACCCTCGCAGCACGGTTGCCGCCTCCATCGGATCGTTGCCGATCAGGAACTCGTGGCATGGAAGCGAGCGCGACAGGCTGGCGGCCTGCTGGAATATCTCGTTATGGCCGGTCCGCAAGATCTTCGACGTGCTTGGCGAGAGCGCACGGATCATATCGAACCGTGAAGCGGAACGGATTGTCGAAGCATCCTCGCCGGTGAGCTTGCAGGAGACAAGAGCTTTCACCGCGATTTGCGGGACCAGCGCATCCGGTATCGTCGTGCTGATCGGGACGAGCGCCTTTTCCCCCGGGCGACGGTCCCGGTTCACTGCTTGCGCGGCAAGCCCGCTGAAGAGGATCTCCGCCATCCCGGTGAGTTTCATGGTGTCGAAGAGCGAGTGGCTTCGCCAGTCTGCCCCAGACTGCGACACCAGCACAATATCATCGCCCGTGGTCTGCATCCCCGCGGAAATTGCGGCAGCCGTCAGCGTCGATTTGCCGGAACCTCCCGGACCGGCGAGCATCACGCCCACGCCATCTTCGCCGACAACGGCGGAATGAAGCATCGCGTGCCCCGTGGCCAACGCGCCCCAATGGATGTGGTGGCGCAGCGGAGACCCGTATTCCCAGACCGGCAGCCGGGCAGCGGCTCCCACCCAATAGACGCCGGTGCCGGCGGACAGGTCGTGCAGATGCCAGATTCCGCGGCTCTCGTCGGATACGATTGCGACGCCGGCCTCGCTGTCCCATACGGTCCGGGTGACGGCATCGGCCTCGTCGGCTTCAAAGGGCCATTCGGCGGGCGGAGCCGGAAAGCCGTCGTCCTCATGCGAGACGGCATAGACAGTGATCGAGCGGTCTTCCGCAGTGGCTCCCGTTGTTTGCGCATGACGCAGAACCGGCAGGATGACCGGATCGAGCGCGGTTCCGCATGTGCGCAGCCGCAGCGTCAACCCGCCAAGGCGAAAGCGATGCTCAGCGCCGGATTCGTACCACCGGAAACTCGCGTCGGCAATGACGCGGCGGACGAATGCTGCAGGCGCCGTACGGGGATCGACGGCGGCTCGGACCATTCGGATCAGCTGTCCCCCAGCTCCCGCCGCAGCGGCCATCCACCGCCCGGATCCACGTCATGGATGGGGTCGAGGACAATCAGCTCCTGCAAGTCCGTGTGAATCTCCAGCTCCGGCCTCATGAAGGATGCGCGGCTGGAAATGTCGGGCAGCTTGGGCAATTCGATCGGCGAGGCCGGCAGAAGTATGCCTTCCTCCGCGAGGAGGTCGAGGAAGCCTCGCACCGAGGCAATGTCATCGTCGTCCAAGTCGGGATAACCCGTCCTCAACGCCGTCTCGATCATGGTGGGATCGACAGGCTTACGCAACATCTCCCAGATGAGCTGCGCGCTCCCCTTCATGCCGTAATACTTGCCGGTCGCAAAGTTCACCGCGACGACTTCACCGTCGAAGATCTCGCTCGACAAATTTGTTTCGTCTAAGACGACGCCCAACATCATTCCGCCCTTTGCCCCTAAATGGCGGGGTGATACACCAAGGGGCCGCGTGGGGGAAGTGTTCCTTGGTCAAAGATTTGCAGCGCTTCATTCGAAGCAACCCAACTGAATTCGCAGATTGGCTGAGGAACGCCGTGGCGCAAAAGCGGAGTCTTCAATGGAATTCCACACCCGGCCGAGCGGCCGTCGCGCATGGTCGTGAGCCGGCATGAGAGAGCTGAACCGTGAAAAGGACCGCCATTCCCCCGGGAGCGGTGACGGCTTCTGCGTCATGCCGTGGATTAATCTGCATGTCGCGACCGATGGCGCGATCTCGCCTTGCTGCGAGTTCGACGGATCAATAGGCCACGTGCGGAAAGAAGGCCTGAAGGGAGCCTGGAGCAGCGAGGCGCTGCAGCAGATACGACATCGGTTTGCACGGCAGGAACCGGTTGGGCAGTGCTGGAAATGTTTCGACCGTGACGAAAGAGAGGGGGACAGCCTGCGCCAGCAGATGAATCGCCAGTTCAGCGCATGGCACCGGCGGCTTGCGTCCGCGGATGAACCCTTCGCGGCCGCGCCGGCATCGCCGGCGGCGCTCGATGTCAGGTTCTCGAACCTGTGCAATTTCAAGTGCCGAAGCTGCTGGCACGGCGCCAGTTCGAAGTGGTTCACCGATGGCCGCGCCATCGGCGTCACCGCGGGTGACAAAGCCGAGATCAAGAGCTTCGCCTCGGCCACCGAGATGATGGACCAGATGTCGGGCTGGATCGACAATATCGAGTCGATCTACTTCGCTGGCGGCGAACCGCTTTTGACGGAAGAGCACTATCGGTTGCTGGATGCTCTGATCGAGGCAGGACGAACCCATGTCAGCCTGCGCTATAATACGAACATGTCCGTCACGGGCTTGGGCGGAAGATCGATATTCCAGCTGTGGAACGCATTTGAGAATGTCAGTGTCCAAGCAAGTGTCGACGACACTGGTGCCCGCGGTGCCCTTATTCGGCACGGTTTCGACTGGCCGCTATTCGTCGACAACATCATCCGGCTGCGACGGGAATGTCCGGGCGTGGACTTGGAGTTCGGCATAACCGTTTCCGCTTTGAACGTCAGCACTTTGGTCGAGCTTCTGGATGCCTTGCGGCACGAGTGCGAGGCCAGGGCATCCGAGATCCACATGCACTCTCTGCAAGAGCCGAAATTCATGCGCACGCAGGTGCTTCCGCAGAGGCAAAAAAGCAAGATCGAGCAAAAGTTGCGTTCCTTCCTGGCGCAGTCGGAACCAGGCGCCGGTGCCGAACAAATGCAACGCTACGTGAATGGCGTCATTGGCTATATGCGGTCAGAGGATCTGGCGTCCGAGCTGCCAAGGCTGGCAAAGCGCATGGACGCTCTTGACCGGCTGAGATCCGAATCGACGTCGAATGTCCTGACGGAAATTGGTCCGATTCTGGTATCGGCGCACGGTTTGTCCGGTACCGCGAGACGCTTCATCTCAGCAGCGCGCCGTGCCGCGGCCAGCTTCTGGCGACGAACGGCGCGTTGATCGGGGCGTTTATTCCGCAGCCTGCGCCTGTGACGGCAGTCCGAGCCACCCCCTGCAATCGGCCAGCGCTCTCGCCGTGATCGCATGACGTTTGGCGACGGTCTTGTCCTTGCCGCGCAGGCGCTTGCCGTCGGCCTTCGGCGCTTCGACCGGCGGGAAAAGGCCGAAATTGACGTTCATTGGCTGGAAGGAGCGTTTGCCGGGCTCATCATCCGACACGATATGCCCGCCGGTGATGTGGTTCAGCAGCGCGCCGAAGGCGGTGGTCGCCGGCGGCAGCGCGGGCGCGTGGCCGAGCCGCGAGGCGGCGGCGAAGCGGCCGGCGAGCAGGCCGATCGCGGCGCTTTCCACATAGCCTTCGCAGCCGGTGATCTGGCCGGCAAAGCGCAGACCCGGCCGCGATTTCAGCTGCAGCGAGGGATCGAGCAGCGTCGGCGAGTTGATGTAGGTGTTGCGGTGCAGGCCGCCGAGGCGCGCGAACTCAGCATTTTCGAGCCCAGGAATGGTGCGGAAGATGCGCACCTGCTCGGCATGCTTCAGCTTCGTCTGGAAACCGACCATGTTGTAGAGCGTGCCCAGCGCATTGTCCTGACGGAGCTGCATCACCGCATAGGCCTTGACCGAGGGATTGTGGGCGTTGGTCAGGCCCATCGGCTTCATCGGGCCGTAGCGCAGCGTCTCGACGCCGCGTTCGGCCATGACCTCGATCGGCAGGCAGCCGTCGAAATAGGGCGTGCCTTCCCACTCTTTGAACTCGGTTTTCTGGCCCTCCAGCAGCGCCTGGACGAAGGCGAAATACTGGTCCTTGTCCATCGGGCAGTTGATGTAGTCCTTGCCGGTGCCGCCGGGACCGACCTTGTCGTAGCGCGACTGGAACCAGGCGGTGTTCATGTCGATCGTGTCGAAATGCACGATCGGCGCGATGGCATCGAAGAAGGCCAGCGCGTCGGCGCCGGTCGCCTCGGCGATCGACTGTGCCAGCGACGGCGCCGTCAGTGGACCGGTGGCGATGATCGCCTGGTCCCAGTCCGCCGGCGGCAGCCCAGGCACTTCCTCACGTTGGATGGTGATCAGCGGATGCGCTTCGATCTTCGCGGTGACCGCGTCGGAAAACCGGTCGCGGTCGACGGCCAGCGCGCCGCCGGCCGGCACCTGGTTGGCATCGCCGGCGCTCATGATCAGCGAGCCGGCCAGCCGCATTTCGGCATGCAGCAGGCCGACCGCGTTGTTTTCGGCGTCGTCGGAGCGGAAGGAGTTCGAGCAGACGAGCTCGGCCAGGCCATCGGTCTTATGCGCGTCGGTGCCGCGCACCGGGCGCATCTCGTGCAGCACGACCGGAACGCCGGCCTCGGCGATTTGCCATGCCGCTTCGGAGCCGGCGAGGCCGCCGCCGACGACGTGTACGGGATTTTTGCTCATGAGCGCCGGAATAATCGCTTGGCGGCCCGATTGCAATTGCCAGGCGGCGACGGCGAGAAACTGGCGCCTAAAACAACAACACCCGCCGGGGGAGGAGGTCCGGCGGGTGTCGTTTTGGGGGTCGATCCTCGGGAGGAGGTGAAGATCGACCTAATTCGTCATCGCCGGGGAGGAGGTCGGCTTTGACGAAATTCCTTTCGCCTTTTTCAGAAGGGGCGAAACCTTCGACGACGAACTACGTTCGCTTCTTGAACAACGCCCGCCGGGGGAGGAGGTCCGGCGGGCGCCGTTTCGGTGGTCAACCCTCGGGAGGAGGTGAAGGTTGACCTCATTCGTCAGGGTCGGGGAGGAGGTCGACCCTGGCGAAATTCCTTGCTTAGATCGCCTTGCGGGCGACCATCTTGATCTCGTCGCGGACGATGCCGAGATCATGGAGCTGACGGTTCGAAAGCCGACCCAGCTCGGAAACCGTCTCGCGATAAACGCGCCAGTTACGATAGCTACGGATCAGGTTCATTGTCTTAACTCTCTTCAAAACTGGTTCGGACCATTTGCGGTCCGAAGCGGATTAGACCGCCTTGCGGGCGACGTAGTGGATGTCGCTGCGGCTGATGCCGAGGTCGGTCAGTTCACGGTTCGACAGGCGGTTCAGCTCGGAAACGGTTTCCCGGTAGCGGCGCCAGTTGCGGTAGTTGCGGATCAGGTTCATGGTAGTTCTCGTTTCGTCTTTAGTTCGGATCATTCCGTTTGTGTACGAACAGAAAATATGGGGGATCGTATCGATTTAAAAGTGCCGTTGGCGCATGGCAGCAATGCAAATTGTGCAATGCAACATTAACCGCCATTCACGCCTGCGTCACAAAGAAGGCCGAATCGAAAAATGCCGCTGCGTCAACGGTTTGGCTGTTTCGACTAAGGAAGTGGTCGGGCTTGGGGGAAATGCATGGCGGGCTATGCCACAAGGGTGAGGGCGGATATCGCGCGCTGGCGGGAGATCGGGCTGGTCGATCCCGCCACGGCGGAGGCGCTGACGCGCGATGTTGCCGCCAATGAGCGCGCGTCGCTGAGCTTCGGCTCCATCCTGGCGATGATGGCAGCGCTTTTGTTCGGCGCCGCGATACTGATCTTCGTCGCCGCCAATTGGGAGGCCTTCCCGCGCCTCTTGCGCGTGGCGGCTCTGTTTGCGGTCATTCTTGCCGGCTATGTCGGCGGCGCGGTGCTGAAGACGCGTGACCATGCCGCGATCGGCGAGGCGCTGTGGATCGTTGCCGCGGCGGCGTTCGGTGGATCGATCGCGCTGATCGGACAGATGTACCATCTTTCGGGCGACGAGGCCTCGGCGCTGGTGACGTGGTGCGCCGGCACGGCGCTGGCGGCGGTCGCGCTGCGTTCAAGCCCGCTGACGGTCGCGGCGGTCGGCATCGCCGACGCCTGGCTGGTTCTCAAGGGGTTCGGCTTCTACTGGCGCGCGGAAACCCCGCATCTCTTCATCGTCGTGGCGATCGTCTTGTTCGCCATCTCGTTCTGGACGCGCAGCCAGGCCGCGCGCCACCTCATCATTCTGTCGGTCATTCTCTATCTGGTCCTGCTGGCGACGGACCGCGAGACGCTGCCGGTGGCCATGTCGCTGGCCATCGTCTCGGTGCTGCTCTTTGCCGCTTTGGTCTTTGCCGGCGATCCGATCGACAGGATCCTGCAGCTCGGCGGCCGGCTGCCCTTGCATGCCTTGCTCGGCTTCCTCACCGGCATGGCGATCATCCAGTTCGAGCTGGCCGATGAAAGCACAAACAACAGCGGGTTTGCCGTCGCTTCGATCGTGGCGCTGGCCAGTATCGTGGCGGCAATCATGCTGGCGGGGCGCGAGAGCAGGGGCTTGCGCTGGCTGGCCTATACCGGCTTCGCCTTCGAGCTCGCCATCATCTACAGCGTCACCTTGAGGTCGATGCTGGATACGGCCGGCTTCTTCCTGGCGGCGGCGGTGCTGCTCGGCATGCTGGCGCTGGTCATCATCCGCATCGAAAAGCGCATGAAAGCGCCTGCCGGAACAGGAGCAGCGGCATGACCGGCAAGAAACTGATCATCTCCGCGCTGGTGCTGGCGCTTGTCCAGATCGGCTTTCTCAGCTGGATCATCGCCAGCCGCGCGGCGATCCTGCGCAACGGCAAGGAAGTGCTGTTGAAAGTCCAGCCCGTCGATCCGCGCGATCTCCTGCGCGGCGACTACATCTCTCTCAACAACAACATTTCGCGCATTCCGGTGAAATTGATCGCCAACATTCCGGAAGGCAAGTTCTCCAGCGAGGACACATCGATCGTGGTGCGGCTCAGGAAGGGCGCCGACGGTTATTGGCAGCCGACGACCGCCTGGTTCGGCCAGGCGCCCGCGCCGGCAGGCGAGGGCGAAGCAGACATTGCCGGCCATGTCGTTGAGGGCTGGGGCCTTCGTGATACGGACGCGACGATCGCGCCCGACTATGGGATCGACCGCTTCTATTTGCCGGAAGGCGAGGGCGTGGCGATCCAGGACGACATGCGCGTGCGGCCGTTCGGCATCAAGCTTGCGCTCGCATCCGACGGCACGGCACAGATCAAGGCGCTGATGGACGGCGACAAGGCGCTGTTCCAGGAGCCGCTTTACTGAGATGTGTCAACATTCGACCCACCTTAAGTCACGGTTCCAGCAGTGGCCCTAGCCGGACGGCGTCGGTTCAAGCGCAGCAAGGCCACAAACGCGCCGCAGGAGCAGAGCATCGCGAGGCCGAGCACGGCTTCGCTGCCAAAATGCGCCAACAGTCCGGCCAGCAATGGCGGCGATATGGCGGAAATCAGGTTGAGCGGGAGAGCGATGTTGGATGCGGCCCGCGCGTAGGCCGCCTGGTCGTAGAACACCAGAGGTATCGTTGCCCGCGACACGGCAAGAATGCCGCTGCCCAAGCCATAGAGGAGAATGAAGCCGGCAATCGACCAGTGCGTGCCGTGACCCAGAATGAGAAGCAGCATGGCGAACGGCAGCGCCAATCCGGCGAAAAGCGCGGTGGTCATCCCGTCCCAGCGTCCAGCGCCCAGAAAATCGACGCCCCTGGCGCCGACCTGAAGGATGCCCAGCATCGAGCCGAAGGCGACGGCTTCTCCGGCGGGAAGTCCCTCGGCCTTAAGCAGTTCGATCAGTATGGCGCTGAATCCGAACGTGACGAAGGCATTGAGCGTGATCGCCGAAACGATCAGACGGAAGATGCCTGCCGGCACGGCTGGAGTTTTCCGGGTTGCCGGAACCGTTGACGAGGCTTTCGGCGATGGCGGCCGGCGCGGCAAGCCGAAGGCATAGAGCGGCAGGCAGACCACGATCATGGCCGCCGCGTAGACGAGGCAAGTCATGCGCCAGCCGATCAGCCCGGACAGGAAGGCGGCGGCGGGCCAGAAGATGCTGCTCGACAAGCCGGTCATCAGCATAAGCACGCCAATGGCGCTCTTGGCGCTGCTGCCGGCGACCTCGTTCAGCATGATGTAGGCCGCCGTCGTCAGCATCGCGCTCCCAGCCGTGCCAAGGATGACCCATGCGGTAAAATAGAGAACCGGCCCGTGCGCGGCCGCCAGCGCCACGAAGCCCGGAGCGGCAAGGATCGTGCCCATGATCATCACCTTGCGGGCGCCGAAGGCATTGAAAGCCTTTGCCAGCGGCGGCGCCCACAGGCCCATGACCACATAAAATACCGAATTGCCGGCGAACACCGCCGCTATGCTGATTTGAAGGTCGGCGGCTATCTGGCTGCCGACGATAGCCAACAGCCCGACCGATCCCCAGCCCATGAGCTGGGCGATCGCAAGCACGATCAGGGTTCGAACGATAGTCCTGTCCAGAATCGCGATGCGCATGCGGGTGGCCGGTCGACTGCAAACCCGCCTGCTAGCAGAGCCTCAATGTCGGTTTGATGACTGCATAGAGCAGAAGGCCTGGCGTCGGTCCTCCTTCGCCAGGGCTTCGGAGGTCGGCTCTTCGAGCTTTAGGTGGCCTGCCATACGAAGCTCGAAGAGCAAAGGATGGTGCGGATGAAGGGACTCGAACCCCCACGCCTTTCGGCACTGGAACCTAAATCCAGGGCGTCTACCAATTCCGCCACATCCGCTTTTCCCCGGCAATCCCATGTAGCCATCATTCTGTCAATGTCGAGGCTCAGATCATGCTTATCCGGCTAGACGCGAAGATAGTTGAAAATTGGCCTAGCCTGTGACAAAAGGCGTGTCGAATGTGACGGAACGTGAGTTTCCGCTTCTGCAAGATGTGAAAAGTTATAGTAAAAACAGAAACTTATTTCGCATCTGGCAAGGCGTAGTTCAGGAGAGTTTGAACCGCGTTAGCGGTCAAATCGCCAGGTTCCGTACCAAAAGCCATTTCCGGCAACATCATACCGGCAGGCTGTAAACGGCTAGGACCGTTTGGCAGTCTCATTGTTGAAAACAAAGGTTCTAGGATGCAGGTCACCGAAACGCTCAACTCCGGTCTCAAGCGCGAGATCAAGATCACCGTGCCGGCCGGTGACATGGAAGCCAAGCTGATGGCGCGGCTGACCGATGCCCGCGACAAGGTGCGCATCAACGGCTTCCGCCCGGGCAAGGTGCCGGTGCAGCACCTGCGCAAGATGTACGGCAAGTCGTTCATGGCTGAGGTCGTCAACGAAATCCTCAACGACTCGACCCGTTCGATCATCACCGGCCGCGGCGAAAAGGCCGCCATGCAGCCCGAAGTGATCATGACGGAGGACGAGAAGGAGGCCGAGAAGATCCTGGCCGGCGGCTCCGACTTCGAATTCAGCCTCAACTACGAGGTCATCCCGGCGATCGAGATCAAGGATTTCTCCGACATCAAGGTGACGCGTCAGGTCTATGACGTGCCGGAATCGGAAGTCGACGATCAGGTGAAGCGCGTTGCCGAATCGGCGCGCAGCTACGAGCCGAAGAGCGGCAAGGCCGCCGAGGGCGACCGCGTGAGCATCGACTATGTCGGCAAGATCGGCGGCGAGGCCTTCGCCGGCGGCGCCGGCACCGACCAGCCGCTTGTGCTCGGCTCCAAGGAGTTCATCCCGGGCTTCGAGGACCAGCTGATCGGCACCAAGGCCGGCGACGAGAAGCAGGTCACCGTCACCTTTCCCGAAAACTACCAGGCTGCGCATCTGGCCGGCAAGGAAGCCACCTTCGACGTCACCGTCAAGGAAGTGTCGGCGCCCGGCGAGCTCGAAGTCAATGACGAGACGGCCAAGAATCTCGGCCTGGAATCGCTCGAACGCCTGCGCGAGATCGTGCGCGGCCAGCTCGAGAACCAGTTCGGCTCGATGACCCGCCAGAAGGTGAAGCGCCAGCTGCTCGACCAGCTCGACGCATCCTACTCCTTCGAGGCGCCGTCGAAGCTTGTCGAGGCCGAGTTCAACAACATCTGGGCTCAGGTCAATCGCGATCTCGAAGCTGCCGGCCGCACCTTCGCCGACGAAGAGACCACGGAAGAAGAGGCGCGCGCCGAATATATGCGCCTTGCCGAGCGCCGCGTGCGCCTCGGACTGGTGCTCGCCGAGATCGGCGAGAAGGCCGGCGTCACCGTGTCGGATGAGGAACTGCAGCGTGGCCTGTTCGAGCAGGTGCGCCGCTTCCCGGCCAACCAGCAGCAGGAAGCCTTCGAGTTCTATCGCAGCAATCCGGAAGCCATCAACGCGCTGCGCGCGCCAATGTTCGAGGAGAAGGTCGTCGACTATCTGCTCGGCCAGATCTCGGTCGACGACGTCAAGGTCGGCAAGGACGAGCTGATGGCCGACGACGAGGAAGCCGAAACCGCGACCAAGGCGAAACCGGCCAAGAAAGCCTCCTCGAAGAAGGCCGAAGCCAAGGCAGAGGCGGGCGACGCCGCCGCCGAGGCGGAAGAGCCGAAGAAGAAGGCCGCGCCGAAGAAGAAGGCCGCCAAGGAAGCCAGATAACCGGTTTCAGCGCCGCAATTTCGAAAGGCCGCCTTCGGGCGGCCTTTTTCATTACGGCCTGTGTCATTGTGGCGGCGCGGCAACACACGCAACTTGTCTTGATGGTCTGCCGCTGGCGATACCAACCATTGAAGATTATCTGTTTTCGATGGCGTTCGCGGGGTCGGAGGCGTTTGTGAGGCTGGGTTCATGGTAAGAGGCTTAGTCGTTGCCGCGACGCTCTTGTTGGTGGCGATCGGCGGGAGCGTCCGCGCCGAGCCGGATGTCCCGGCCCTCCTCTTGGCGGCGGCTGAAGGAGGCGCCCGGACCGAGCCGGATCTCGGCAATTGGCGCGTCGACACCGGCAGCGACGCCCAGATAACGGCCTCGCTGCATGCCATCAACAAGCTCATCACAGGGGGCGGAGCGCTGGGCTACAGCCCGGTGCTGACCTTGGCTTGCCGACGCGATGGCGAACCACGCTGGAGCGAATGGCTGCAGCTCAAGGATCCGGTCTCCGCCAGCCGCAAGATCACCATCTCCGTCATTGTCGACGGCGGCAAGACCGATGAAAGCTGGTCGGTCGGCCCGCGCGGGAGAATGCTGGTCAGGGATGGGGACGACGGTATCAAGCGCCTGGTTTCAGCGAGCCGGCTGACGCTGTCATGGCGCTTCGGCCTCCTGTCGGGGCGCGGCGAGGCCGATTTCGAACTTGCAGGTCTCTCCAAAGCGATCGGCCAGATCGCCGCAAGCTGCAAAACCGATCCACCTTGACCTCGCGTCCTGAAGCGCGTCGCGATCTTTCAGATTCGCTCCATGCGCTTTAGGTTTTTGATTTTACGGCTGTCTTTTCCCGAACCGGATCACCCTTTCAGGAGACATGCCTTAGAACGGGCTTTCCAGTTCGGCGGTCGTCATGGGGCGCCCAAACACCTTGCCGATGATATCGAGCATCGCATTGTGCGGACCTAAGCCTCGGCAAAAGCTCGCCTTTTTCTATCCATTTGCACGATTCTGTGGTATGTAGATGCCGCAATTCCACTGAAGAAACCCGGATCCTCCGCTCGAGCGTGCAGCGCACGCAGGCGGGGACCGGCGAGGTGCCGATCGTTCCGACGCAAAAACGAGACCATCAGGGAGGAAATGCGATGCGTGCAACAGCGCTTTTTATCGTCTTGTCCGCTACGACCTTCTTCGCAAGCCCATCGCAGGCGCAAGATGCCGCCGTAGGCGAGAAGGTCTTCACCAAGTGCAAGGCCTGCCACGTTGCCGACCAGGACCAGAACAGGGTCGGTCCGTCTCTGCACGGGGTCATCGGGCGCGTTGCCGGAACGCACCCCAACTTTACTTATTCCGCGGCCATGATCGCGGCTGGAAAGTCCGGCCTCAAATGGGACGAGTCCACCCTGACGACCTACCTTCACGCCCCCCAGGCGATGGTCAAGGGCACGAAGATGACATTTCCCGGCCTCAAGGATGACAAGGACATAGCCAACGTCATCGCTTACCTGAAGCAGTTCTCCAAATAGGCCACTGTCGTTGGTCGCCCTGCAGCTACGCTGTTGAAATGCCGCGCCCACGCGCCGCTATGCCGGCAGCGCGAAGAATCCTAACAGCAGCAGAACACCTATACCAAGGCCGAGTATGACAAGCGTTCGCGTGTCCATGACGTTCACCTTCGACCGGGCGGGATGACCCGAAAATCGGGATCGATTTTCGAAAAGGATCATTGTCCCATCAAAGCGGTACAGCGCCCTGTGCGCGCCTAAAAAGAGCGCGTGACGCTGCAAGAGATTACGCAATCAGGGGCCAGGTCCGAAAAACGCGATACGGGTCAGCAGCGTGTAGTCGGCTTCGAAAACCATCATGGTCACGAAGACCAGCACCAATATCGGCGGCAGGATGATCGCATACATCATCGCCAGCCGCTCCCAGGCCATGTGCATGAAGACGGCGACGATCAATCCCGCCTTGAGCATCATGAAGATCAGGATTAGCGACCATCTGAGATAGCCGTGGATGCCGAAATAGTCGACCAGGTAGGAGCATGTGCTGAGGATGAACAGCCACGCCCAGACCACCAGGTAGAGCTTGATCGGGTGCTCCTGGTGGGTGTCGGTGGTGGCGACGGCCGGCGCATCATGCGCATGGGTGGCGTGCAGTGCGTGTTGTCCGAGACCGTTTGCGGTTGCTTCAGCCATAGCTGCCTCACCAAAGATAGAAGAAGGCGAAGATGAACACCCAGACCAGGTCGACGAAATGCCAGTAGAGGCCCATGATCTCGACATTCTCGTAACGGCCCCGGCGGCTGGTGAAGAAGCCGGGCCGTCCGATGTCGAAATCGCCACGCCAGACTTTTCGCGCCACGATGATCAGGAAGATCACGCCGATCGTGACATGGGTGCCGTGAAAGCCGGTGATCATGAAGAAGCATGAGCCGAATTGCGCGGCCCCCCAGGGATTGCCCCATGGCCGCACCCCTTCGGTGATCAGCTTGGTCCATTCGAAGGCCTGCATGCCGACGAATGTCGCGCCAAGTGCTGCGGTCAAAAGCATCAGGATCGCGGTTTTGCGGCGATCGTGGCGGTAGCCGAAATTGACAGCCATCGCCATGGTGCCGCTGCTCGAGATCAGCACGAAGGTCATGATGGCGATCAGGATCAGCGGGATCTCCGAGCCGCCGATACGCAGGGCAAAGACCTCACTTGGATTCGGCCACGGCACGCGCGTGGACATGCGCGCGGTCATGTAGGAGAGCAGGAAGCAGCCGAAGATAAAGGTATCGCTGAGCAGGAAGATCCACATCATGGCCTTGCCCCAGGACACGTTCTTGAACGCCCGCTGATCCGAGGCCCAATCGGCGGCAATGCCGCGCCAACCGGCGGGCCTGGGCTCCATCTGGCTGGCATGCGTCATGGTCGTCTCAGCCATAGCCGGTCTCCTAGGTCAGCAGCCGTTGGCAGATGTCGATGAAGGTCGCGGCCCAACCCGCCAGTAGGGCGAAAATGCAGAGCCAGACGAAAAGCAGGAAATGCCAGTACATGCCGCAGAGCTCGACGCTGAGGCGAACCCGCTCCGGCCGCGCTCCATCCCAGGCGCCTATGCTCGTCCTCCCAAGTCCGACCAGACCGCCGAGTATGTGCAGGCCATGCATGCCGGTGATCAGATAGAAGAAGCTGTTGGCCGGGTTGGATGCGAGCAGATAGCCGTCCCCGGTCAGTTGCCGCCATGCCATCAATTGACCGACGAGAAACGCAAGCGTCGTGAACCCCGCCGTGGCAAGGCCCAGCCGGACGTTGTCGATCTGGCCTTTGCGCGCGGCGACGACGGCACATTGCAGCGCGACGCTGCTTAGCACCAGCAAGCCGGTGTTGAGCCAGAGCAGGCGCGGCAGCGGCAGCGGCTGCCAGTCGGGCAGGCCCATGCGCATGAAATAGGCGCTGGTGAACAGCGAAAACAGGCAGCCGACCACGGCGAGGAAGACGCCGAGGCCGATCTTGGCGGTGGGCAGCGCCGACCGGTCGAAACCGACGAAATCCCCGGCCAGGCCTTGCTCCAGCCAGGGCTTGGCCGTCAGCCGCTGGTGCGAAAGCCACCATCCGGCAAAGCCTGCGATCACCAGCAGAAAGACCACGATGACGCTCATGCCGGCTCCCTCGAGGGCGCGAAGTCGCCCGGCACGTTTTGCGGGATGAAGTCCTCCTTGGCTCCCGGCACGCTGTAGTCATAGGCCCAGCGATAGACTATGGGCAGCTCCTTGCCGAAATTGCCGTGCGCCGGCGGCGTCTCAGGCGTCTGCCATTCCAGTGTCGTCGCCCGCCAGGGGTTGCCGCCGGCCTCGCGGCCATGCCGGATGCTCCAGATCAGGTTGAACAGGAACACCATCTGGGCGAAGCCGACGATGAAGGCCATGATCGAGATGAACGAGTTCAGGTGATGAGCCGATTCCGTCATTATGGTCATGTCGGTGAGCTCGGCGTAACGCCGCGGAACGCCCATCAGGCCGAGATAATGCATAGGGAAGAAGATCAGGTAGGCGCCGAGGAAGGTTACCCAGAAGTGGAACTTGCCGAGCGTTTCGTCGAGCATCCGCCCGGTGACCTTCGGATACCAATGATAGATCGCACCCAAGATGACGAGGATCGGCGCGACACCCATGACCATGTGGAAATGGGCGACGACGAACATCGTGTCCGACAGCGGCACGTCGACGACGACATTGCCGAGGAACAGTCCGGTCAAGCCGCCATTGACGAAGGTGACGATGAAGGCGAGCGCGAAAAGCATCGGTGTGGTCAGATGGATATCGCCGCGCCACAGCGTCAGCACCCAATTATAGACCTTGATCGCCGTCGGCACGGCAATGATCAGGGTCGTGGTCGCGAAGAAGAAACCGAAATAGGGGTTCATGCCGCTGACATACATGTGGTGCGCCCAGACGACGAAGCTCAGGGCGCCGATGGCGATGATCGCCCAAACCATCATGCGGTAGCCGAAGATGTTCTTGCGCGCATGCGTGCTGATCAGGTCGGACACGATGCCGAAGGCCGGCAGGGCCACGATGTAGACCTCCGGGTGGCCGAAGAACCAGAACAGGTGCTGGAACAGGATCGGGCTGCCGCCATTGTGCTGCAGCTGCTCGCCCATCTCGACAATCGCCGGCATAAAGAATGAGGTGCCGAGGGCACGGTCGAGCAGCATCATCACGCAGGCGACAAACAGCGCCGGGAAGGCGAGCAGCGCCATGACGGTGGCGGTGAAGATGCCCCAGACGGTGAGCGGCAGGCGCATCAAGGTCATGCCGCGCGTGCGGCCCTGCAGCACTGTCACAACATAGTTCAGCCCGCCCATGGTGAAGCCGACGATGAACAGGATGAGCGAGGAGAGCATCAGGATGATGCCCCAGTCCTGGCCGCCCGGCGTGCCGGTCATGATCGCCTGCGGCGGGTAGAGCGTCCAGCCGGCGCCGGTCGGTCCGCCCGGCGCAAAGAAGCTCGATACCAGAACGAGCACGGCGAGCAGATAGATCCAGTAGCTCAGCATGTTGACATAGGGAAAGACCATGTCGCGGGCGCCGACCATCAGCGGGATGAGGTAGTTGCCGAAGCCGCCGAGGAAGAGCGCGGTGAGCAGGTAGATCACCATGATCATGCCGTGCATGGTGATGAACTGGTAGTAGGCCTCCGGCGTGATGAAGTCGAACGTGCCGGGAAAGCCGAGCTGCAGGCGCATCAGCCAGGACAGAACCAGCGCCACCAGGCCGATCGCGGTTGCCGTTGCCGAGTACTGGACCGCTATGACCTTCGCATCCTGCGAGAAGACATATTTCGTCCACCAGCTGTGCGGATGGTAGAGTTCGACCTCCCCAACTTCGGCGGGCGGAACGGCATCTGCGGGTGTGACGTCGACCATTGGAGCACCTCCGTGCCCTATTGTGCGGACCTCGAAAGTTTCGAGTTTGCCGCGACGCCCAGATTGGACGCCATTATCTTTCCCGGCGGCTGGTTCGCCGAGCCCGATTGCTGGGGCGCCGATAGTTGCGCGAAGGTCTGCTGCTGGCCGAGCCAGGCCAGATACTCCTGTTCGGTATCGACCACGACCACGCCATGCATAAGCGGGTGCCCTTGGCCGCATAGCTCGGCGCACAGGACCTGGAAGGTACCGGTTCTGGTCGGGGTGAACCAGAAATAGGTCACTGAGCCCGGGATCATGTCCATCTTGGCGCGGAATTCCGGGATATAGAAATCATGCAGCACGTCGATCGAACGCAGCAGCACCTTGACCGGCTTGCCGACCGGCAGATGAAGATCGGCGGCTTGGACCAGGACATCGTCCTGCCCGTTCGGGTCCTTGGGGGCGACGCCCAACGGATTGTCGGCGGTGACATCCCGGGTGTCGGAAGTGCCGAGCTTGCCGTCCTTGCCCGGCAAACGGAAGCTCCACTGCCATTGCTGGGCGACGACCTCGATTGCGGTTGCATCGCCTGGCACCGTGACGAAGCGGCTCCAGACGAACAGGCCGGGAACCAGCAAAGCGGTGACGCCGAGCGCGGTGACGATCATCAGCCACGATTCAAGGCGCTTGTTCTCGGGTTCGTATGCCGCGCGATTGCCTTCCCGATGCCGGAAGCGGAAGACGCAATAAGCCATGAACAGGACGACAGCGGCAAAGACGATGCCGGTGATCCAGAAGCTGATGATGATGGTGTTGTCGATATAGTCCCAGTTCGAGGCAATAGGCGTCCACCACCATGGGCTCAGGAGGTGGAACAACACCGAGCCCACGACGATCAAAACGAGTACAAGCACAACGGCCATGTCCCGTTCCTCCCGGCATTCCAAACGCGCGAAGCGCCCCGAAATGCCAAGCGCATCATGCTCGATTTCCGGTTGAAATTCCAGAGCCGACTATCTGATTGGAAAAATGTTGCTTTTTACGCCCGGTTTTCGAGGCGCAAGGCGGCGGCTGCCAGATGGCCGGAACGCCATGCCAGCGCGATCGCTATTTCTCTGGATCATGCTCCAGCTTGCTCTAGCGGCACCATTTCTCCACGGCAATCGCAATTGCCTTCGTGCAATCAACGAGGTCGCGCACCGAAACGCGCTCATTGGGCTGATGCGCCTGCGCCGGGTCGCCGGGACCGAAATTGACGGTCGGCGTGCTGCCGAGGCCTGTCGGCAGGCCGATGTCGCTATGCGCGCCGAAGCCGCTCAGCGCCGGCGACAGATTGGCGTCCTTCACGGCCTCCTGGAAGACACTCACAAACGGACTGTCGGAGGGGATTTCGGCGCAGTCGGCATCAAGAATCCATTCGACCCGGGCAGGGTGCCGGCGCAGATAAGGGTCCGCCTGGCAGATATTGGCGATATGCTCTTCGATCTCGCGCTTGACGTTGCCGCCCAGCCTGAATTCGTCATGCTCGCTCGGCAGGTACTGCGCGTCGATGATGATCTCGCCGCGACCAGCCATGGAGGAGGGGTGCTCCCCGGCATTGATCTGGGTGACGATGATCTGGTTGGGCAGGTCCATCAGCGGATGGTTCTTCCTGGGGTCGAACATCCAGCGCCGGTTTAGGATATCAATGCCGTCGAGGATCTGCCGGCAGAGCTGAACCGCATCGACCGGGCCGCTCGAATACCAGGCGTTCGGCGTCAACTCCGCATGGCCGCCGATACCGTCGATGATGATCCTGCCCCACAATATGCCGTGGCAGAGCGGCGCGATCTTGTTTGCCGTCGGCTCGGTCATGATGCCGGCATCGGCGCTAAAGCCGCGATCGACCATGGCCAGCGACCCCATGCCGCCGATCTCCTCGTCGACGACGGTGGTGAAGACGATGTCTCCGGAAAGACTGACGCCGAGCCCCTTCAGGATTTCGACCGCCATCAGCATGCAGGCGACGCCGCCCTTCATGTCGACGGTGCCGCGCCCATGCAGGAAACCGTCCTTCAGCACGGGCTGGAACGGATCGGTTGCCCAGTGTCCGGCTGCGCCTGGCGGCACGACGTCGATATGACCGGTCAGCATGATAGAGCGGCCGCCGCCCGTGCCCTTCAGCACGCCGCCCAGATTGGGCCGGCCTTCAAAAGTCCTGCCCTTGTTGGCGCCGGCGCGTCCCTTGTATTTTTCATAGAGCGCCGGGCCGTCCGGGTCCCACAGATCGGTGGTGAAGCCGAGCGCCTCCAGGCGCTTCTGCAGATAGAGCTGGCAGTCGCGCTCGCCCGGGCCGGCCTCTTTCGGATTGGATTTCACGATCGAGGGGAAGGCGACGAGATCGCTCAGCGTCTCGACGATGCGATCGGCCGCTGCCTCGACGCGCGCGGCGATGGTCTCTTCCATGGAAGGCATTAGGATCTCCAACGTAGGGAAAGCCGGTCGGCAAGAAGGACGAACACCAGAAGGGCGCCGACGATCCCCACTTGCCAGACCGTGTTGATGTTCAGTTGCAGCAGGCCGGTCTTGAGCGTGACCAGGAGCAGCACGGCCGCGAACACGCCGCCGACGCCGCCGCGCCCGCCAGTGATGGCGATGCCGCCAAGCATCGCGGCGGTCAGCGATTCCAGCTCGAGGTTCTGGCCGATATTTGGCCTGCCGCTGCTGAGCCAGGCGAGCGAAACCAGGCCGGCGGCGCCGGCGAGCGCGCCGCTCAGGGCGTAGAGGATGAAGCGCACGCGATCGACAGGAATGCCGACCAGCCTGGCCGAGCGTTCGTTGAAGCCCATCGCGTAGATCCAGCGCCCCCAGGCCGTCGCCATCAGCACAAGGCCGGCCAGCGCGAAGCAGGGGATGGCCAGGGTGAGGAAGGGCACGGGAATGCCGGCGACGACACCGCGCCCCAACCAAGCAGCCATCCTGGCACGCCCGACTGGGCCGCGCCGCCGGTGACGGCAAGCGCCACGCCGGAATAGACGAAGAAGGTACCGAGCGTCGCGATGAAGGGCAGCAGCGCCAGGCCGTTCACCAGCAATCCGTTGAGGGCGCCGAGCGCCGCGCCGGCCAGGATGCAGACGGCCGGCAGCAGGACCGGCGGCAAGCCCAGTTTGAGCGACAGCATGGCGATGATGGCGGAGAGCGAAACCGCGCCGCCGACCGATAGGTCTATGCCTGTGCCGCCGGCCAGGATGACCATCCCCTGTCCGAGGCCGACCAGCGCCAGGATGGTCGAGAACTGAAGAATGGTGGTTACGGTGCCGAGATTGAAGACGGAAGGCTTGAGCGCCAGCAGGCCGACAATCACGATCAGCCACAGCGCGCACAGCAAAGCCAGGGTCAGGGCCGGGCCCTGCAGGTTCCGAAGCGTTCTCATGCGCGGGCTCGCTGGAACCGGGTAAGAGGCAGGCGATTGGAGACCGCTTCGAAGCCGAGCACACCGATGATCAGCACGCCGGTGACGACCGGCTGCCAAAGCGAGGGAACACCGATCAGAAGCAGGCCATTCTCGAGGATTCTGAGCAGGAGCACGCCAAGCACCGTGCCGAGCAGGCTGCAGCGGCCGCCCAATATGCTTGTGCCGCCGAGAATGACCGCGGCGATGGCATCCAGCGCCGAGGTGCTGCCGATCGACATTTCGACGTTGCGGTAGGTTGCGACATAGAAGGTGGCGGCAATGCCGGTCAGGACGCCGCTGATGACAAAAGTCAGGAATCTGACCTTGATCACCGGAATTCCCGAAAGCCGCGCCTTTTCTTCCGAATTGCCGATCGCCAGCAGATGCAAACCATAGGGCGTGCGCCGCAGTGCCAGCCAGACAGTCCGATAGGCAACGGCGATCACCAGGGCCGGCACGGGGATGCCGAGCACGGTGGCTGCCAGCAGATCGGTGAGGCTCGAGGGCAGGCCCGAAAGCCATTGCCCGCCAAGCAGCGCAACACGGCGGTGCGGTAGACACCAAACAGGCCGAGCGTTCCGACGATGGCCGGAACGCGGCCCAGGACGACGATGGCGGCCGTCACGCAGCCCAGCAGCGCCCCGACGAGCGGGCCCGCGACAAGCGCCACGAACGGGCTGCCATCGGCGCCAAGTATGCGGCCGATGGCGATGGCCGCGAGGCCCATGACGATGCCGATCGAGACATCGATGCCGCCCATGGCGAGCAGCAGGGTCATGCCGAGGCCGATCAGCAGCAGTTCGACGCTGTTGCGCAGCACGGTGACCGCGATGCCCGGGGTCGCGTAGTGCGGCGATGCGACAGAAAAGATGACGACCGCAAGCAAACAGGCGACAAGCAAAGACCACTCCCGCCCATTCATGGAGAAGACACCGGTTCCAGACTGCCGCACTACGTTCACGTCAGGCTCAGAAGTTGAACTTGTCGACATTGTCCGTGGTGAAGACGGCCGGCGGCCCGAGCAGGAGAATGCCCTTGGCGGCATCATAGGTGGCGGGCTTGTCGAGGCCGGCAATCTTGTTCTCGGCCTCGAAGCTCTTGCCGTCGATAAGCTGCTTGCCGGCCCAGACCGTCAGGTAGCCGAGCTGTTCAGGATCCCACAGCACGGTGAAGCCGAAGGCGCCGCTCTTCAGATAGGAGCGGGCGGTGTTCGGGCTGCAGTAACCGGTCCCGATAACCGAGCCGATCTTGCCGGCGGTCTCGATCGCTGGGCAACGCCCGGGCAGGTCGAGGATGCGACGGCGATGATGGCCTTGATATCGGGATTGGCGGCCATGGGGTCGCCCGAGATCTGCGCGGCGCGCTCGGCCGTGCCGCCGGCGAATTGCGGGGCGAGCAGCTTCAGCTTGGGATATTTGGCGGCGGCTTCCTTCTGCATGAAGCCGATCCAGGCGTTGAGATTGGACGCGGTCGCCTCGCCGGAGACGATGCCGATCGTGGCGTCCCCGCCGACGCGCTTGACCAGCTCGTCGATGATCGTGGTGCCGAGGCCCTCGTCGGTCGCCTGCGCCACATAGACCGCGCGGCCGCTGTCGGGCGCGTCGCTGTCGCTGGTGAACAATTTGATGCCCTTGGCCTTGGCGCTCTCCACCACCGGGGCGATGCTCGAAGCATCGAGAACGGAGACCGAGACCGCTTCGACGCCTTGGTCGATCAGGTTCTGCACGATCTGCAGCTGGTCGACCGGGTTGGTGTCGACCGGGCCGGAATAGACGAAATCGACGCCGAGATCCTTGGCGGCACGGTTGCCCCCCGCCTCCATGGCGTTGAAATAGGGGATGCCGATCAGCTGCGGGACGAAGGCGACCTTATGCTTGTCTGCTGCATGCGCCGCCGTCACGGCGACCAACGACAGCGCGGAGACCGCGAGCACTTTCCTGAGTTGTGAAAGCATTATGTGTGATCCTCTCTGGAATGACGTGCATGTCAGTTTGTTTTTTCGAGCGCCCGCACGTCGGGATGGGCGCCTGTTATGAGCGAAACGACTTCCTCGTGATTGGTGTCTGCGGCCAGGCGTTCGGCCACCTTGCGGCCACGCCGGAACACCACGATCCGGTCGGCAACCTCGAAGACTTCGGAAATGTTGTGGCTGATCAGCACGACGGCGCAGCCTCGACCGGCAAGGCGCCGAGTCAGCGCCAGCACTTTGCGGGTCTCGGCGACGGCAAGGGCGGCCGTCGGTTCATCCATGATGACCAGCCGGGCGTTGAGATTGAGCGCCCGGCAGATGGCGACGGCTTGGCGCTGGCCGCCCGACAGGCTGCCGACCGGAGCCCCGGGATCGGAGATATGGGCGTCGAGTTCCTGCAGAAGGCCGTCGACGCGCTGGCGCATCTCCGCTCGTTTCAGAAAAGGGATGCCAAAAATGGAGCGTTTCAATTCGCGGCCGAGGAAGACGTTCTCGGCGATCGAAAGGTTCTCCGAAAGCGCCAGTTCCTGGAAGATTGTGGCGATTCCGGACGCCGCGGCATCCTTGGGCGAGGCGAACGCGACCGCTTTGCCTTCGATGAGAAGCTCGCCGTCGCTCGGCGGATGAGCGCCGGCCAAGATCTTGATGAAAGTCGACTTGCCAGCGCCGTTGTCGCCGAGCAGCGCCAGCACTTCGCCGGGCCTGATTTCCAGGTCGACATCGGCAAGGGCAGTCAGCGCCCCGAAGCGCTTGGCGATGTTCCTGGCGACGAGAAAAGGTGCCGTCATGGCGGTTTCTCCGGCATTCGTGGATAGGCTAGGCGGCCTTGCTGACCCAGCGCAGCACATTGGTCCAAAGCCGCGCATAGCCTGGCCATTCGACGAAGCTGTTCGGCAGCCAGTGCGGGCCGATGTCGGACGTCCAGACCAGGGTGCGCCCCTCGCCATGGCGCCCGGTAACCAGCAGCGGATGGCCGCCCTGATCCTGCGGCAGCCGCGCCAGGATCTCGACATCGTCGCGGTCGCGGGCAACGACCTCGTTGGCGCCGAGCAGGATCGGCCATTCGCCCTCGATGCCGGCAAGTATCGGGTGATCCCTGGGGCCGGTGATTTGAGGTCGAAAGCCCTCGGGGATTTCGAGCCGGTCGTCATAGGGAAGGCAGGTCACCGGCAGCGCGTCCTCGACGGCCGTGCGGTGCCAGCGGGCCTTGCCGTCGATGCCCTGGAAGCTGAAATAGCCGCCGATCATGACCAGGCCGCCACCGCCTCGCGTCCAGTCGCGCAGCAGCTTGAGCCGGTTGGGCACGGTCTTGCCGAGCAGCCAGACATCGGGATGCAGCAAAAGCGAGTTGGCGCCGATATCGGAGAGCACGATCGCCTTGTATTGCCACAGGCCCCCCATGGTGAAAGGCAGCTTCTCGACTGCCTCCTGGGCCGGCATGTATGCAAGATCGAACTCGCTGTCTTTCAAGGCGTTGACCAAAGGCGTGGCGCCGAGATGGAAGGTGACGCTGCCGAACTGGTCGAAGCCCTTGTAGTGGGTGGCCGAACTCATCCAGCTCTCGCCGACCAGAAGGACTTTCGTTTTCGCCATGACCCATGTTCTCCCGATATTGCCTGTTGGTCGCCTGCCAGCCGCCTGGGCCGGTAAGCCATTGATTTAGCTGGCCATCATGGCGCTCGCCGCGGCGGTGGCCTTTAGTGTCGCGAAGTCGGCGATGTAGCCTTGCGCGCCCTCGACCGTCGTCGTCAGGCTGGCGCCGACCGCGGCGTAGCGGGCAGCGGTTTCCAGCGACGCGCCATGTAGCCAGAAGCTGAGGAAGATGCCGGCGAAGCTGTCGCCGGCGCCGGTCGCGTCCACCCGGTTGACGGGCAGTGCCGGCACCTCGATCTGCGGTCCGCCGGTCGCCGGAAAGACCACCGCGCCGAACTCGCCGAGGGTGAGCACGACCGTGCCGCGCGGCTTGATGCGCGACAGCATGAGGCGAACCTCTTCGATCATGGTCGCCATGCGCGTGCGAAATCCGTAGATCTCCCTGATCATCACATCGTTGATGAAGGTCAGGTCGATCTGCCCGACCATCTGCGCGAAGATTTCAGGCGTGCGCGCGCTCCTGGGCAGGCCGGCAGAATGCAGGCTCACCTTCCAGCCGGCCTGGTGGAAGCGCGCGATGGATGCCGTCATCGTCTCGTAATGGAAGCCTTCGATGTGAAGGCAGGCGGGTCGCTTTTCGGGTTGGATGTCGAGATTGGCGGTGAGGTCGACTTCGCCCAGCTCGAAAGGCTCGCTGATGATGGTGCGGCTGCCGTTCCGCTCGATAATGACGATCGCCTGGGAGAGCCGGTTGTTGGGCGTGCTGCGGATGGGCAAGGCGTGCACCCCCAGCTTGGAAAGCTCGCCCAGCGCCCAGTCGCTCTCCGCGTCCTCGCCGACCGCCGTCGCCAGTTCCACGTCGAGCGCGTAGGGCGCCCCGACGCCGGCCGCGGCAACCGCGAGATTGGCGGCGGGGCCGCCGAGCGCCTTGTCGATATGGCTGGCCGTGATCCGGTCGTCGCGATGCGGCAGCACCTCGACGCGGCAGAGGAAGTCGGCGCTCACCCGTCCGGCGACCAGGAGCCTGGGCAGATGGTCGAGATTCTTCGGCCGCTGCGGGGCACGGCCGGGCAAGGAGCGCGCAAACGAGCTCGGCCGGTACATCAGGGCGGCGATCGCCTTCTCTATGCGCTCTCGCGTGCCTTCCTTGAGGCCGGCCGTGCCATTGATGAAGTTCGAGACCGTGCCGATGGAAACACCGGCGGCTCGCGCGACATCGGCAATGGTCGGGCGTTTGCGTTGCAAAGGCGTGATCCAATTGAAGCGTTTCAAACGCTAGCAGTGGATGTGCGGAGCCTCAACGGAATTATCTTCTAAAGAAGCTGCCGCGCTCTTCCCTGGATAGAAGATTGATCCACGCCGGAGCCGTCGCAGGGATCAGTCTTTGCGCAATTGAACGATTTTCAAATCCAGCCTTTTTGCGCGCTGTCCCGCAGGCCGCGCCAGTCGTGGCAGGCGCATGGCCCGATCTGCGGTAGCCGGCCAAGCCCGTGGCAATCTCCGGCAGCCGATCAGATCAGCAGCAGGCCTTTCATCGAGGCGTTGCCCTTGCGGCCGATGATGATGTGGTCGTGCACGGCGATGCCGAGGGGCTTCGCCGTATCGATGATCTGCTTGGTCATCTCGATATCGGCGCGCGACGGCGTCGGATCGCCGGACGGGTGATTGTGCACCAGGATGACGGCGCTGGCGGAGAGCTCGAGCGCGCGCTTCACCACCTCGCGCGGATAGACGGGCGTGTGGTCGACGGTGCCGGTCTGCTGCACCTCGTCGGCGATCAGCCCATTCTTCTTGTCGAGGAACAGAATGCGGAACTGCTCGCGGCTTTCGAAGGCCATGGCGGAGCGGCAATAGTCGAGCAGTTGCGTCCAGTTGGACAGCACCTCGCGACCGCGCACCTCGCCACGCGCCATGCGTTGCGCGGTTGCGGCGATGACTTTTAGATCGATTGCGACAGTCGGCCCGATGCCTTTGACTTCCTCGAGCAGCGATGCCGGCGCGCCGAGCACTTCGGCCAGCGAGCCGAAGCGGGCGATCAGCGCCTTGGCGATCGGCTTGGTGTCGACGCGCGGGATCAGCCGGAACAGCAGCAGCTCGAGCAGTTCGTAGTCAGGGAGGGCGTCCGGCCCGCCGGCGGCGAAGCGTTCGCGCAGACGATCGCGATGGCCGTGATAGTGCGGCTTTTCGATCGGTGCGGCCTTGGTGGGCCGCCGGACGGGCAGCTCGGCGAAAAATCCCCGCTCGTCGTCGCTGGTTTCCCCCATGGTCGCCCGCCCTTGGCCGGAAAGGCCCGGCAGAAGGAAACTGTAAGCCGACGGACCGGACGCAGTCGAGTTTTTTCGGCGCGAGCGCGAAATCCCTGCATCGGCCCGTCATAGTGGGCGCCTGCTCCAACGGCGATGGTTTGGAGGGGCCAGCATCCCAGGTGAGAGGAGGGTGCAACACGGCATCCTCCTCATGGCCAGTCAATGTCGGCAACCGGCTTTCGTCCCGCCATGTCAGAAGCGGTAGGTGACGCCTGTGCCAATCAGCCAGGGGTTGAGCTTGGCCTTGCCCGTCAAGTTCGTGCCGCCGACCGTGACGTCGAATTTCGGCTCCAGAAAGAGCTTCTTGACGTCGAAATTGACGCCCCAATGCTGATCCAGCATGTA
Source organism: Mesorhizobium sp. M2A.F.Ca.ET.046.03.2.1 (assembly GCF_003952425.1). Taxonomy (NCBI): domain Bacteria; kingdom Pseudomonadati; phylum Pseudomonadota; class Alphaproteobacteria; order Hyphomicrobiales; family Phyllobacteriaceae; genus Mesorhizobium; species Mesorhizobium sp. M2A.F.Ca.ET.046.03.2.1. Next base: position 5,999,534 of record NZ_CP034449.1, read on the forward strand.
ATCGAACCCGACCTGCAGAGCGCCGCCGAACGTGTTCTTGACATGGAGGGCGTCAGCGCTGCCGGCATCCTGATTGTAGAAGATCGTGTAGTTCAGGCCGGCGCCGACATAGGGCTTGAAGGCGCCGAAATCGGTAAAGTGGTATTGCAGCGTGAGTGTCGGCGGGAGCACCCAGACCTTGCCGACCTTGCCCAACCCGCTGATCGTCCCCTCGCCGTGGATATTGGCGTAGGTGGTGCCGAGAATGAGTTCGGCGGCGACGTTGTCGGTGAAGTAGTAGGAAATGTCCAATTCCGGCGTCACGGTATCCGAATAGGAAAGATCGGAGCCGGGGATTCCGTTGACGTTGCCCTTGTCGTCCGTGATCACGCCCAAGGCGCGCAGGCGAATCTGCCAGGGACCCGATGCTGCTACAGGCGGCTCGTTCTGTGTCACGGATTGTATGTCCGCCGCCGTGGCCTGCTGCATCCCTGCCACGACAAGCGCTGCGGCAACTGCGATCCCCCGCCACTGCCCAACCCAGTTTCTCACCATAATATCTCTCCATGGAATTCAAATGCGGTGCGCTGCAGCAATGACAGCCTGGGAGAGATGCTCGGTTGATCCAGGTCAATGGTCGGATGAAGTAATTGGAGCTGCCTTCAATTCGACGTCGCCTGTAACAAAAATGCTACATGACGATCACGGCGGGTCGCTGTCCGGAACGACTCGAAGGAAGGGCCCTAGCGGGAGCTATGATGCGGCAAGTCGCCCTGGCCGCTCTTCCTCGAGCGCCAGATGCCCTTCGCGACTCCAAGGAGTCACGGGTCCGGTTCTCGGGGACGAACGTCAAGCGAGCGCCTAAAGCGCCAGCGGCAAGAAACCTAGGCCGGCAGGCCGGGACGGTCGAGCTTTTTCGGCGACAGCGTGAAGATCTCGCAGCCGGCGTCGGTGACGCCGATCGTGTGCTCGTATTGCGCCGACAGCGAGCGGTCGCGCGTGACCGCCGTCCAGCCGTCCGACAGGACCTTCACATGCGGGCGGCCGAGATTGATCATCGGCTCGACGGTGAAGATCATGCCGGGCCGCATCTCGACGCCTTCATTGACGGTGCCGTAATGCAGGATGTTCGGCGCGTCGTGGAAAAGCTGGCCGACGCCGTGGCCGCAGAAATCGCGCACCACCGAGCAGCGCTCGGCCTCGGCGTAGGTCTGGATCGCGGCGCCGATGGCGCCGGTGCGGGCGCCGGGCTTGATCGCGGCGATGCCGCGCATCAGGCATTCATAGGTCACTTCGAGCAGGCGCTCGGCGGCGCGCTTAATGGTGCCCACCGGATACATGCGCGAGGAATCGCCGTGCCAGCCGTCGAGGATATAGGTGACGTCGATGTTGACGATGTCGCCATCCTTCAGCGGCTTGTTGTCGGGAATGCCATGGCAGACGACATGATTGATCGAGGTGCAGGACGATTTGGTGTAGCCGCGATAATTGAGCGTCGCCGGCAATGCGCCGTGGTCCATGCCGAATTCGAAGACGAAGCGGTCGATGGTTTCCGTCGTCACGCCGGGCTTGACCATCGGCACCAGCTCGTCAAGGCAGCGCGCGGTGAGATCACAGGCCTTGCGCATGCCGGCAAAACCTTCCTCGCCATAGAGGCGGATCTGGCCGGTGTTTCGAAGGGGGGCCGTGGAGGCGTCGAGATAGGTAACCATTTTTGACCGTTTGCCGGCGTTGGCTTCAGAGGAAGCCGAGTGCCAGAATCTGCCCCAGATTTGGCACCGGAAGCCGCAAGGTTCAAGGACGAAGTGCGATTGCGCCGTCCATTGCGGCTTTCCTTCTGGCATTCCATGGGTTAGGGCCGGTTCTGGTATCTGGAGATCGGCTTGACGGCACCTGAATGCGAAAGATCGAAGCTGCTGCCGGTCAGGATCGCTTTTGCGGGCCTGATGGCGCTGCTGATGCTCGCGCTGCTGGGCTTCGCCCAGGCCGGAATCTCTGCATCGGCGGTCTCGCTCCAGGGTGGCTCCAGCATCAGCGCCGCTCGCCAGGGCGACACGATCGCGCTGCTCAGGACCTCCGGCAAGACGCAGGCGCTTGAGGTTCGGGCTAGCCGGCCGCTGCCCGTAAAGCTTGTCAGCGGCAATCCCGGCGCGCTGGCGCCCGCAGCCGATTTTCTGGTTATCGGCCAGGCGTTGCCACCCGAAATGGGTGTCACGCCCGCGGCGGGAACCGCAACGCCGTCGCGTACGAACCAGCCACGCGCGCCACCCGCCGCATAAGCCCCGGCCGCCGAGCGCGGCATCCAAATCAAAACACGTCTTCGCGTCGCGATCCAGCGACGGCCGCCGGCCGTCCGCCGGTTGCGTGCGCTTCAATACGGATTTTCTTCAATGCAACGCATCAAGACATTCAAGACACTCACCCGCGCGACCGCCGCGGCCTGCTTCCTGGCGGTTCAGGCGGTGATCTGCATCGGCACGGTCTACTGGGCCGTTGCCGCCATCCTTCGCATGGAAGGAACGGCGGCCATCGTGCTCGGCGCCATCTTCGCGCTGCCATCCGCTTATCTGCTGACGGTGGTTACCCGCATGGCCTATGACGCGGAGACCGATCCGGCCAATCAGTAGCGCCGACGATGTGGAATAAGAGCAAGGGCAGGGCGGTGTGGGTAGTGTCGCCCTGTCACCTAGCCTGCGCGGATTGGCCGGGCGCGCCGCCTGACGCATCCGTGAACCGATTGTTGATCGCACTGAGGTCACATTCCTGAGTCAGAAGGCCGCAAAAGCAACTTTTCACATCGAGCGGCGTTGCTGGGGCTGCGCTCGTTCGGGAGACAGGGAATGGACAGACTGCAATTCGAGGTGCCGGTGCGCATCACGCCCGCGCCCGGCCTGCCGGTCGAGGAGATCTACAGTGTCGAGCAGGCGCTCGATTTCCTGCAGGACTGGCCGAAGCGCAGGCAGGGCAAGATCTACGAAGCCGCCTTCAATGCCTGCTTCGGGGCGACGGTCGATGTGGCCAGCACCGAGGAAGCCTGCCGGGCGTTCGCAACCTTCTGCCGCGTCAGCGGATTGCTGGCGAGGGACGCGATGTTTCCCGGCAAGCGCAGAGCAGGGACGCATCGCGAGGCGCGCGCCTGAGTCTCTATTTCATCCAGGTCTTTCTCTGAAGATCGCGTCGTCGGGCGACATGCATAAGGCGTCGATCGCAGCTGGTTCAGCCGCCGAACGACACGCCTCGGTAGCGCATTCCCACCTGCACGCCGCGCACGATCACGCGCGACAGGATTTCCATATCCAGCGGCATTTGCGGACGCCACACGTCGAGCAGAAGAGCGACGCGCGGCTGATCCGAGTTGTTCATGACTTCGTGCTCGAACGTGTCGTCCCACAGCATGCACTCGCCGTCGGCGATGCGCCTTTCCTCATGGTTGATCATCATGATCGTTGCCGGGCGGCCGTCCGGCTGTTTGGGGATGGCGAGCCCGAGGTGAAAGCGCATGATGCCGCGGAATGGTCCGCGGTGCGGCGGGATATGCTTGCGCGGGGCGAGGAAGGAGACGGCCGCCGACTTGACCTCGGGGCATTCGGTGAGCAGCCGGGTCAGAACCGGCATCCGCGCGAGATTCTCCGGCACCGTCATGTCGTAGGCCTTGAGCACGAACATACGCCAGTCGAGCCCGTCATTGGCAGAGATATCGGCCTGCTCCGGCATGATGTCGTGGAAACGCGGCGCCTTGTTCAGCTTTGCCGCCAGCGCTTCATCGCGGATGTCCTGCCAGGCGGCGGCGAACTTAGCCGCATTGGGAAAATGCGTGCCGGCATCAAGAATGGCCGGCGCATCTATGCGCTTTTCATAGATACGGCGAACCAGATTGGTTCCGAGATCGTAGGCGCCTGTCATCTCATTACCTCAACGAGGCTGTTATATAGTGGGATATTATTTGCGGGCGTCGCTCACGGAGATTTGTTCGGGCCGGCGGATAGACCGCACGGCTCGCCGGTCATTGCGTCTTTGATGCCAGCCGCGGACCGGTGCGGACATCTATGATTTCGGGTCTGGCCGTGTCGATCGCGCCGTTCCAGCCACCGCCAAGCGCCTTGTTCAAGGCTATGTAATCGGTGGCGATCGAGACGCGGCTTTGCAGGACGGAATCGTCGGCGGAATAGGCTGAGCGTTCGGCATCGAGCACGTCGAGGAGGCTGGTCTCGCCAGCCTTGTAGAGCGTTCTTTCAAGCCGCGCGGCATCGCCGTAGGATTCGCGGAGGAGGCGAGCTTGCCGTTCCTGATGCGCTCCTGCGACAGCGAAACGGTGGCGTTTTCAACGTCTTCCAGCGCCGTCAGCACGGCGGCCTTGTAGGCGACGAAATACTGGTCGCGCTGGGCCTTGGCGACGTCGACGGCCGCCTGCAATTGGCCGCCATTGAACAATGGCACGCTGAGGGTGGGGCCAAAGGACCAGCCGATGGTGGAGTTCTTGCCGAGATCGCCGAGCTTGAGGGATGTGGTGCTGATGTCGCCGGTCAGGCTGACGCCCGGATAGCGCGCCGCCTCGGCCTGGCCGATCTTGGCGGTGGACTGTGCATACTGCCGCTCGGCCATGCGCACATCCGGACGGGCGAGCAGGATGTCGGCCGGGATGCCGGTCGGGATCGGCAGGCGGGGCGCTGGGATCGGCGTTGCGTGCCTCAAGCGCTCGTTGAGGGCCGCTGGCGGCCGCCCGGTCAGCACGGAAAGGCGATGCACGGCCTCGGCATAGCTGGCCTCCAGGCTCGGAACGCCGGCTTCCGTGCCGCTGGCCTGTCCTTCCGCCTTGGCTACGTCCGCCGCGGTCGCCGAGCCGGCCAAGGCCATCGTGCGGGTGAGCTGGGCGGTTTGCCGCTGCGATGCGGCAGAGCGCCGGGCAAGCGCTATGCGGGCCTGATAGCCGCGTGCCTGGACATAGTTGGAGGCGACATCGCCGACCAAGGTCAGTAAGGTCGAGCGCAGGCTTTCCTCGGAAGCGTCCAAGCCGTAGCTGGCGGCCTCGACGCTGCGGCGGTTGGCGCCGAAGAGGTCGAGTTCCCAGCTGGCATCGAAGCCTGCCTGATACTGGTCATAGGTTGTGCCGGTTGCCGTGCCCGAGCTGGTTGCTGTGGACCTATTGCGGGTGGCCGAGGCCGAACCGTTGGCGGATGGGAGCAACGTGCCTACCGACTGGCGGTAGCTTGCCCGCGCCTCGCGGATCTTGGCCTTGGCGGTGGCGACGTCGAGATTGCCGGCGACCGCCTCCGCGACGAGCGCGTTCAACTCGGGATCGCGCAGGCGCTGCCACCATTGCGACAGCTGCGCCGGCTTTGCCGGCCTTGCCGCCTTCTGCCCGCTCCAGCTTGCCGGCATCGCCAGCAGTGGCTTCTGGTAATCCGGACCGACAACGCATCCCGAGAGCAGGGCCGCGGCAAACGCGGGCAAAAAGAACCCCTTCGCGGTCGCGAGACCGCGTTCAAAACCTGGCATGGAAAAAACCTCTATTCTTGAGTGGCTGTGGCTGGGGTCCCGCCTGAATTCTCGTTGGCTGCCTTGCCCTTGAAGATGCGGCGCACTGTGACGAAGAGAAGCGGCACCATGAAGACGCCGATCACGGTCGCCGCGATCATGCCGCCCATGACACCGATGCCGACCGAGTTCTGCGCGCCCGAGCCCGCGCCGCTGGCGATCGCCAGAGGCGTGACGCCGAGGATGAAGGCCAGCGATGTCATCAGGATCGGCCGCAGGCGTTGCCGCGCCGCTTCGAGCGTTGCCTCGACCAGCCCCATGCCGGCAGACTGCCGCTCGATGGCGAACTCGACGATGAGGATGGCGTTCTTGGCCGCCAGACCGATCGTGGTGAGCAGGCCGACCTTGAAATAGACGTCATTGGTCTGGCCGAAGAGAGTGGCCGCCGCCAGGGCGCCGAAGATGCCGATCGGCACCGACAGCATCACCGCGAACGGGATCGACCAGCTTTCGTAAAGCGCGGCAAGGCACAGGAACACGACCAGCGCCGAAATCGCGTAGAGCGACATCGCCTGGTTGCCGGAAAGCCTCTCCTGGTGCGACAGGCCGGTCCATTCATGCGAATATCCGGCGGGTAGTTGCGCGACCAATTTGTCGATCTCGTCCATCGCCGCGCCGGAGCTTTGGCCTGCGGCCGCGGCGCCCTGGATCTCGACCGCCGCCGAGCCGTTGTAGCGTTCGAGGCGGGGCGAACCGTAGGTCCAGTGGCTGGAGGCGAAGGCCGAGAACGGCACCATGGCGCCGCCGGAATTGCGGACCTGCCATTTGTCGAGATCTTCCGGCTGCATACGGAAATCCGCGCCCGACTGCAGATAGACCGGCTTCACTCGTCCGCGCTCGATGAAGTCGTTGACGTAATCGCTGCCCCAGGCGGTCGACAGCGTGTTGTTGATGTCGGCGAGGCTGATGCCGAGCGCGCTGGCCTTTTCCTGGTCGATATCGATCGAGAATTGCGGCTGGTCCTCCTGGCCGTTGGGGCGCGTGTTGGCAAGTAGCTTGCTCTTTGCAGCCAGACCCAGAAGCTGGTTGCGCGTCTGGATCAGCGCCTCATGGCCGGCGCCGTTGACATCCTGGAGGTAGAAATCGAAGCCGTTGGTGTTGCCGAAACCCTGGATGGCGGGTGGGGCCAGCGCGAAGACCTGGGCATCCCTGATCTTGGAGAAGGCGCCCATGGCGCGGCCGGCGACCGCAGACACGGACAGAGCCGAGGTCTTGCGCTGGTCGAAATCCTTCATCCGCACGAAGGCGATGCCGACATTCTGCCCGGCGCCGCCGAAGCCGAAACCGGAAGCCGTGAACACGCCTTCGACCGCGTCCTTCTCTTCGTTGAGATAGTGGTTGGTCACCTCAGCCAGCACGCGCTCCGTGCGGTCCTGCGTCGCGCCGACCGGCAGTGAAGCGCTGGTGATCAGAATGCCCTGGTCCTCGTCCGGCAGGAACGAGCTCGGCAGCCGGGCGAACATCCAGCCCATGGCGATGACGATGGCCAGGAACACGGCGAGGAAGCGCCAGGAGCGGTTGATGATGCCGTGCGAGCCGGCGCGGTAGGCGATAGTGCCGCGATCGAACATGCGGTTGAACCAGCCGAACGGACCCCTTTGCGTCGCATGGTCCTTGGCCGGGCGCAGGATGGTGGCGCAGAGCGCCGGCGTCAGCACCAGTGCCACCAGCACCGAGAGCACCATTGCCGAGACGATGGTGACGGAGAATTGCCGGTAGATGATGCCGGTGGAGCCGCCGAAGAAGGCCATCGGCACGAAGACTGCCGACAGCACGGTGGCGATGCCGATCAGCGCGCCGGTGATCTCGTTCATCGATTTGCGCGTCGCTTCCTTCGGCGGCAGGCCTTCCTCCTGCATGACGCGCTCGACATTCTCGACCACGACGATGGCGTCGTCGACCAACAGGCCGATGGCGAGCACCATGGCGAACATGGTGAGCGTGTTGATCGAATAGCCGAAGAAGGAGAGCACGCCGAATGTGCCGAGCAGCACCACCGGCACGGCGATCGTCGGGATGATGGTGGCGCGCAGGTTCTGCAGGAAAAGCAGCATCACCAAAAACACCAGCACGATCGCTTCGGCCAGCGTCTTCACCACTTCCTCGATCGACAGCCGCACGAAGGGCGAGGTGTCGTACGGGTAGACGACCTCGACGCCTTGCGGAAAGGTCGAGCTCAGGCGATTGATCGTCGTGCGCACCGCTTCCGCGGTGCTGATCGCATTGGCGCCGGTCGCCAGGCTGACGGCGACGCCGGCGGCCGGCTTGCCGTTATAATGGGCCTGGGTGGTGTAGCTTTCGGCGCCGATCTCGACCTTGGCGACATCGTTCAGCCGCACCAGCGAGCCGTCGGTATTGCTCTTCAGGATGATGTTGCGGAACTGCTCGGCGGTCTGTAGCCGGCTCTTCGCCGTTACGGTGGCGTTGAGCTGTTGGCCCTTGCGCGCCGGCAACCCGCCGAGCTGGCCGGCCGAGACCTGCGTGTTCTGCGCCTCGACGGCCGTGGCGACATCGCTCGGCATCAGCGAATATTGCGCTAGTTTGTCCGGGTCGAGCCAGATGCGCATGGCATAGCCAGAGCCGAAGAGCTGTGTCGAGCCGACGCCTTCGACGCGCTTCAGCGTGTCGTTGATGGTTGAGTCGACATAGTCCGCGAGGTCGGTCGAGTTCATCTTGCCGTCGCTGGAGACGAAGCCGATGACCATCAGGAAGCCGGTCGAGGATTTGGAGACGGTGATGCCGTTGTTCTGGACGACCTGCGGCAGCTGCGACTGCACGAGCTGCAGCTTGTTCTGCGTCTGCACCTGGGCGGTGTCCGCGTTGGCGCCGCTGGTGAAGGTCAGCGTGATCGAGGCCTGTCCGGTCGAGGTCGACGTCGCCGTCATGTAATCGAGGTTGTCGATGCCGGTCATGCCCTGCTCGATGACCTTGGTCACCGAGTTCTCGACGGTCTGGGCATCGGCGCCGGGATAGCTGGCGCTGATGTTCACGGTGGTCGGAGCGATCTGCGGGTATTGCGAGATCGGCAGCGACTGCAGCGCCAAGAGGCCGCCCAGCATGATCACGATGGCGATCACCCAGGCGAAGATCGGCCGGTTGATGAAGAATCCCGACATCGCTTCAGTTCCCGGTTGCGCCAGAGGACGGCTGCTTCGCGGCACCGGCGGCGTTGCCGCCGGCGGCGGTCGCCGAGGCGGAGCTCTGCTCGCGGTCCTTGATCTCGCCTGTCGTTTCGTCGATCGTCACCTCGACCGCTGTCGCGTCGCCTCCGGCGCGCACCAGCTGCAGGCCCTCGACGATGACTCGGTCGCCGTCGCCGACGCCGGAATCCACCAGCCAATTGTTGCCGACGCTGTTGCGCACGCTGAGCACGCGCTGCTCGACCTTGCCCTGGGCGTTGACGACCATGGCCGTCGCCTGGCCCTTGGGGTCGCGGGTGACGCCGCGCTGCGGCACCAGGAAGCTGTTTTGGGCGACGCCTTCCTCGACGATGGCGCGCACATACATGCCAGGCAAGAGCAGGCGGTCGGGATTGGGGAACTGGGCTCTGAGCGCAAAGGTGCCGGTCGACTGGTCGACATTGGCGCCGGCGAACTCCAGCTTGCCGTTCTGCGCGTAGATGGTGCCGTTGTCGAGCTTCAGCTTGACGCTGACATTGGTCCCGCTGAATTTCAGCCGGCCTTCGTTGATCGCCTGGCGCAGATTGAGCAGGTTGGTGCTGGACTGCGTGACGTCGACATTGATCTGATCGAGCGAGCGAATGGTGGTCAGCACCGTTTCCTGGTTGGCGGTGACCAATGCTCCCGGCGTCAATGTCGATTTGTCGATGCGGCCGGCGATCGGCGCGGTGATCGAGGTGCGGTCGAGGCTGATCTTCGCGGTTTCGACGCTGGCCTTGGCCGCTGCGACGTCGGCCTGCGCCTGCGCCAGCGTCGCGGCGGCATCATCGTAATCCTGCTTCGAGACGACGTTCTGCTTCAGCAGCCCGGCATAGCGGTCGAACTTGGCCTGGGCGGTGGGCACCGCGGCTTCAGCCTTCTGCTGCGTCGCGACGGCGCTGTCATAGGCGGCCTGATAGCTCACCGGGTCGATGAGGTAGAGCGGCTGCCCCGCCACCACCTCCGCGCCTTCCTGGAACAGCCGCTGTCGGATGATGCCGTCGACCTGCGGGCGCACCTCGGCGATGAGCGAGGCGGCCGTTCGTCCCGGCAGCTCGGCGGTGATCGCGACCGATTGCGGATGCAGCGTCACGACGCCGACCTCGGGCCTGCCGGCACCCCCCATGCCGGCCGGCACCTGGCTCTTCTCCTGCGAGCAGGCTGCCAACAGAAGCGTGGCGTACAGGAATCCCGCCCAGGGAGACAGGCGGCGTAGCCTTGCCGGCGATGGAGAACGATCAGGTTGGGTATGCATTGGCTGGATTTTTCCCTGGAGTTGTGGTCCTCGCCCGGCCGTCCGCGCCGGGCGGTTCGACCAACAGCTTGCCCAGGTGACGGGCGAGGAAATGCTGGATGTCGTCCATGAAGGTATAAACGACCGGCACGTAGACGAGGCTGAGTACGGTCGAGGAGATGAGCCCGCCGATCACGGCGATCGCCATCGGCGCACGCGTCTCGGCGTCGGCGCCGATGCCAAGCGCGATCGGCAGCATGCCGGCGCCCATGGCGATCGATGTCATGACGATGGGCCTGGCCCGCTTGCGGATGGCGTCGAGCAGTGCCTCGAAGCGGCTCATGCCGTGCTCCTTCTCGGCGACCAGGGCATATTCGACAAGCAGGATCGAGTTCTTGGCCGTGATGCCCATCAGCATGAGTATGCCGATCAACGGCGAGATGCCAAGCGCCTTGCCGGTAATGAGCAGGAAGCCCAGCGCGCCGCCGACCGAGAGCGGCAACACGACCAGGATGGTCACCGGCTGCACGAAGCTGCGGAAGAGCAACACCAGCGTCAGGTACATCAGGATGATGCCCGCGGCGATTGCGGTGGCGAAGCCGGAAAAAAGCTCCTGCATGCGTTGGGCATCGCCGCGCGCCAGTTCATGCACGCCCTGCGGCAGGCTTTTCATCGCGGGCAGGGCGCGGATGGCTTCGGCCGCTTGGCCGAGCGTCAGGCCGGAAAGATCGGCCTCGACCGTGGCGCTGCGGCTTCTGTCGACACGCGTGATGCTGTTTGGGCCGGCGTTGAAGCCGATATCGGCGACTGCGCCAAGCGGAACCACGCCCTTGGTGCCGGTCAGCGGCAGCATAGCGAGCTTTGCCGGATCATCGATGGCGCCGTCCGGCACGGTGACGATGATCGAGACCTGACGGTCGCCGAGATTGAATTTCGCCAGGCTGGTGTCGGTGTCGCCGATGGTGGCGATCTTGACCGTAGCGGCGATCTCGGTCGGCGTGACGCCGAGCTCGGCTGCCTTGGCGCTGTCGGGCCGCACGATGAGCTCGGGCTTGGTGGTGGCCGCGGTCGATGTCGGATTGATCAGCCCGGGAACCGATTTCATCGCGTCGATCAGCGCATCGCTGGCCTTTTCGAGGGCTTCGCCATCGTCGCCGACTAGCGTGATCGACACCTTGGCGCCGGAGAAGCCGTCGGCGCCGAACTGGATGCGGGCGCCGGGAATGCCGTTTAGCTTCGGCGAGGCCTCGGCCTCGAATTGCTGCTGGCTCATCGTCCGCTCGGCGCGCGGCTTCAGGTTGACCGTGACGGTCGCCGTCCGCACTTCAGCCGAGCTCGAGCTTTGGCTGGGTCCGCCGCCCGAAGAAGCAGCTGTGCCGATCGTGGCAAACACGCTTTCGACGGCCGGCTCCTTCTCCAGCCGTCTGGTGATGTCCTGCACCACCGCCGTGGTCTGCTCGATGGTGGAGCCGGGCTGCAGCTCGACCGAGATCATCGAGCGACCGCGGTCGGCCGCCGCCATGAACTCGGTCGGCAGATGTGTCGCCAGCATCATCGAGCCGGCGAAGAAGGCAATGCCGGCGAGAAGCGTGATCCAACGGTGGTCGAGCGCCTTGCGCAGCAGCCACAGATAGGTCGGCACCCAGGCAGGCGTATCGTCCTCGTCATGGCCACCGGCGCGCACCAGATAGGCGCCCATCAGCGGAGTGAGCATGCGCGCCACCAGGAGCGAGAACAGCACCGAGACGCAAACGGCGACGGCGAAGGAGAAGAAGAACTTGCCGGGAACGCCGGGCATGAAGGCCACGGGGAGGAACACGGCGACGATGGTGGCGGTGGTCGCCACAACGGCGAGACCGATCTCGTCCGCCGCTTCGATTGCCGCCTGGTAGGCGCTGATGCCGGTCTGGCGCATGTGGCGCACGATGTTCTCGATCTCGACGATGGCGTCGTCGACCAGGATGCCGACAACCAGCGACAGCGCCAGCAAAGTGATGTTGTTGAGCGAGATGTCGAAGGCCGCCATCACCGCGAAGGTCGGGATCAGCGACAGCGGCATCGCCACCGCCGACACCAGCGTCGCCCTGATATCGCGCAGGAACAGCCAGACCACGCCGATGGCGAGCACGGCGCCGAGCCATAAGGCTTCGAAGGCGGCGTCGTAGCTTTCCTGGACGAAGCCTGACGAGGAGGTTACTTCTGTGAATTTTGCCGCCGTGGTCTTGGCGCCCATGTCGGCGATGGCGGCGCGGGCGGCCTTGACCACGTCGATCTCGCTCGAGCCCACCGATCTGTAGACATTGAAGGCGACGACCCGCCGGCCGTCGAGATAGGCCGCCTGGCGCGGCTTTTCCCAGCTGTCGACGACGGTGCCGAGGTCGGACAGCTTGACGTCGCCGGCGCCGCTCAGCGCGATGCGGGTATCGGCCAGCACCTCGACGGTCGTTGCGCTGGCGAGCGTGCGCACCGACTGCTCCTGGCCGCCGATATTGGCGCGGCCGCCGGGCTGGTTGACGTTGTTGGAGGCCAGCGTCTGGCTGACGTCGCCGGCGCTGATGCCGAGAGCGGCGAGCCGGTCGGGGTCGAGCTCGACGCGGATGACGCGGTCGACGCCGCCGGAACGGGTGATCTTGGAGACGCCGTCGACACCGAGCAGGACCTTGGCGACGTCATTGTCGATGTACCAGCTCAGCGCGTCGGGCGACATGGTCGGCGCCTCGACGACGAAGGTCAGCACCGAATTGCCGGTTGCGTTGACTTTGGCCACGACCGGCGTCTGGGCCGCGGCCGGCAGGCTGGACTGCACGCCGGAGACGGCGTTGCGGACATCGTTGGTGGCGGTCTCGGGATCGGTGCCGAGGGTGAATTCGATGGCGGTGACGGACGAGCCCTCGCTGATCGAGGTCGAGACGTCGTCGACGCCTTCGAGGGTCGCGACCGTGTTCTCGATAACGCGCGCGACCTGGACTTCCATTTCGCTCGGAGCCGCGCCCGGCTGCGCCACCGTGACGGTGACGGTCGGCAGGTCGATGTCGGGCATATTGTTGGTGCGCAGCTGCATGAAGCCGTAGACGCCGGCAATGCCGAGCGACAGGAACAGCACGATGGTCGGAACCGGATTGCGGATCGACCACGAGGAGATGGCGTTCATTGTGCGGGCTCCGCCGTGCTTGCGGCGTCGGCAGCCTTCGTCTCGTCGGCGGCGACGCGCACGAGGTTGCCGTCGTTCAGGAAGCCGGCGCCGGCGACGACGACGCGGTCGCTTTCCGACAAGCCGTTTTCGATGGCTACCCGGCCGTTCTGGCGCGTGCCGGTTGCAACGGGATGCGCGCCGACCTTGCCTTGATCGTCGACGACGAACACGGCCGGCTTGCCGTCATGCCAGACCAAAGCCGTTTCGGCGATGGTCAGTTGCCGGGACGACGCCGTCTCGATCGTGACGCGGGCGAACATGCCGGGCTTAAGGCCCGAGCCTTCGCCGACGGTGACATAGACGGTGGCAAGGCGCGTGGTCGAATTGACGGTTTCCGCAATCGAGGAAATGTTGCCGGAAAAGGCGCGGCCGGATGCGTCGACGATGTTCGCCGGCTGACCGGCCGAGATTGCCGCCAGGTCCTTTTCAGGGACAAGCACACCGACCTCCAGCCTGCCGTCACGGACGATCTTCATCAGCTCGGTGCCGGCCTGGACGATGGAGCCTGCCACGGCCGGCTTGCTGGAGACGATGCCGTCGAACGGGGCGCGGATGGTCGTCCTGTCGAGCTGGGCCTGCAGCCGCTGAGCGGCGGCCTCTGCCTGGTCGACACTGGCCTTGCCGGTCTTGACGGCGGTCGCCTTGTCCTCGGCGGTTTCAGCGCTGACGGCGTTGCTGGCGAGCAGCCTGTCGGCGCGCGCGGCGGCCGACAACGCAGAGTCGAGCGTCGCCTGCGCCTGAGCGACGGCTGCCTTCTGCTCGGCGAGCTGGGCCTTGAGGAGCGAGTCATCCAACCTCGCGACGACATCGCCGGCCTTCACATGATCGCCCTCGGCCATCAGGACTTCGGTCAGGCGCAGGCCGCTCTCTTCGGCGCCGATCGTCGCTTCCTGCCATGCAGCCACCGTGCCGGTCGCGCTGACCGACGATGTCACCGTCTGGGCGACCACCTTCTCCACCGAAACGGTGAGCGTCGCTGCCGGCGCAGGCGTCTGCGTCGCCGGCTCGGGCGTGGCGCGGCCATAAGCCTTGAGCGCTGCGACGGCGGCCAGCGCGACCAGCAATGCCAGCAGAAGAAGATGTCTTTTACGCAATTTTGCGGTCATCGTTTTTGACATTGGACGAGGCGATCGGAAGCGACAGCCGATAGCCTGCGAAGTTCAACCGGATCGCATCCTCGATCGACGTGGGCGCCGCGGCTGGCTGCGAAGCCTGCCGGCCGACCCGCAGGCCCGGGGCAACAGACACGATCAGGCGCAGCATAATCAGCGCTTCCCACATGGTGCTCTCCTCGCCTCGCGCATCCAGCGGCGGTGCGAGGCATCTCAGTTGCAAGAAGAGAACCGGCCGGCCCTTGAACGGGTGGGTCAGAGGGCCGGCCGGCGCAGCCGGTCAGAGTTGCTCGCCACTCCGGGGTAGGGGTGGAGGGAGCTGTCCGTGATCAGGCAGACCTCCGGGACCGGCTGCATCCGGCGGATTGCCCCATGGAACGGGGGGTGGCCATGCGGCCGGTCCGCCGAAGCGAGGATTTCGAGCTGTTCGGGCGTCAGCTTGGCGCGCAGCACCCCGATGGCGTCCTTGAGTTTGGCGGCGGAAGCGGCGCGTTTGGTCACCTCGTCGGCCAGCTTTTCCTGGAAGGCGAAGGGATCGCGCTTTGCCTGATCCGGCTCGCCACCGGCGGCGGCGTCAGGCCCGCGGCCGGGCGGGGCGAAATCGGGCCGCGGCGGTGGCGCCAGCACCGCCTGCAGCGCGCTGGTATAGTCGCGCCAGGCATCGAGCTGCTCGGAGCGGATGCCGATCCGGGTCTCGAGCGCAGCGAGCCGGGCAGCGAGAAATTCGGGCGGCGGACCCATGTGACGCGGGCCGAAGTCTTCCGGGCCTTGACGCATCGCCCAGCGCTGACCGGGCCACGGCTTCATCGGGCCGGGGCCAGCATCGTCTTGCCGGCCGATTGCCGGCGGCTCGCCCGCGGGTGCAGCGCCGGGCTCCGGCTGGGCAGCGAGCACCGGGTGGACGGCCGCGACCGAGAACAGGCCGAGCGCCAGAAGTCTGCTTCGCATGACATGATCCTTTCCTGCGTGCTTCGGATGCCGGGAGGATAGGAAGCCTCTTTTGCCGCATTGCTTCGGCGCATTGCCGAAGGTTTCCAGAAAAAGGAGATTTGTTTCCGAATGTTTCCGGCGGGGTCTTGGAAACGTTCCGTTGCAATTTTCCATGCCGCTTGGCGGCGTCGCTCCCTATAATCAGGAACGAAAAGGCAAGCGGGCGAAGAATGCAGGCACAACCCCACATCCTCGTCGTGGACGACGATCGCGAGATTAGGACGCTGCTTGGGCGCTATCTCGACGGGCAGGGCTTTCGCGTGTCGGTGGCGGCGGACCGGCGCGAATGCGAGCAGAAGCTCGGCTCCGGCCAGTTCGACCTGATCGTGCTCGACGTCATGCTGCCGGACGGCTCCGGTCTCGACATCTGCCGGAGCCTGCGCGATCGCAAGCCGCACATTCCGGTCATCCTGCTGACGGCGCTGAAGGAAGATGTCGACCGTATCATCGGCCTGGAGCTCGGCGCCGACGACTATCTCGGCAAGCCGTTCAACCCGCGCGAGCTTTCGGCCCGCATCCGCGCGGTGCTCAGGCGCTCGGCGCCGGAAGAAGCCGCCCCGCCCAAGGTCCGCGTCTATCATTTCGCCGGTTACAGCCTGGAGCCGGACACGCGAAAGGTGATGGATGCCGATGGCGCCCTGGTCGACCTGACCGGCGCGGAGTTCGATCTGCTGCAGGTCTTTCTCGATCGGCCGGGACGGCTTTTGTCGCGCGACCAGCTGCTCGATCTGACGCAAGGGCGCGAGCGCGAGCCGCTCGACCGGTCCGTCGACGTGCTGATGAGCCGGCTGCGGCGGAAATTCGCCGAAGCGGGCGAGGAGGCATTGTTCAAGACCGTGCGCAATGGCGGCTATCAACTGACGGCACGGGTCGAGACTGCGGAGACCGAAGCGTGACTTCGCTGCGCCGGCGGCTGATCATCCTTTTGGTCGCGTCGATCCTGGGCGTGGTCGGGCTTGCCACCTTTGTCGCCGTCAAGGTGCTCGGCGGGCCGTCGCCGGAGCTGACGATGGGGCCGCTGGCGCACCAGATCCAGTATATGATGCAATTGGTTCCAGGCCACGTGCCGAGCAGCGGCGATGCGCCGGTGACGATCAGCGATCGTCCGGCGTCCGGGTTCGAGGACCGCAAGCACACACGCGTGCTGAACGACATGCTGCGCCAGAACGGTCTCGATGTTTCGGCGGTCGTCAGCCGCAGGGCCGAGCAACCCGGGATGATCGCCTCGGTCGCTTTGCCTGACCATCGCTGGATGATCGTCGATGTTCCCGACGTGGGCCCGCCGCGCGATGTCTGGTACGGGTTCGCCGGCTGGATGGCGCTGATCGTGCTCGGCGCGACCCCGGTGTCGATCTATTTCACCGGCGTGCTGGTTCGGCCGCTGGAAATGCTGGAATCCGCCGTCAGCAAGATCGGCTCGGATGGCATGCTGGCGACTTTACCGGAGAAAGGTTCGGCCGAGGTGAGGGCCACCGCCCATGCGCTCAACGAGCTGTCGGCTCGATTGAAGACGGCGATGGAAAGCCGCATGCGGCTGGTGGCCGCCGCCGGCCATGATCTCAGGACCCCGATGACCAGGATGCGGCTCCGCGCCGAATTCCTCGAGGAGGATCGCGAGAAATGGCTGAGCGACCTCGACGAGCTCGACCGTATCGCCGACAGCGCCATCCGCCTGGTGCGCGAAGAGGTCAACCACGACGCGGTCGAGCCGGTGGAACTGGACCGGATAGTCCGCGATATCGAGGTCGAGATGGTCTCGCTCGGCCATGCGGTGACGATCGACCATCTCGACCATGTGTTCGTCAAGGCCGGCGCGCTCGGCTTGCGCCGCGCGCTGCGCAACCTGATCGTCAACGCCGCCACGCATGGCAAGAGCTGCACCATCGCGCTTGCGCGGCGAGGCGGCCAGGCGGTTCTCACCATCGCCGACCGCGGCGCCGGCATCCCGCCGGACCTGTTGAACAAGGCCTTCGAGCCGTTCTTCCGGGTCAATCCGGCGCGCACGCAGTTCATCCCGGGCGCGGGGCTGGGTCTCGCCATCGCCAAGGAGATCATCGAGCGCTATGGCGGCTCGATCACGCTGGAGAACCGGCCGGGGGGAGGGCTGCTGCAGACAGTGGTTTTTGCAACAGCCTGACCTCGGACGTCATTTGTCCTCGGGCAATTCCAGGGATTGGGCGCGGGGTTTCAACTGCTTTCATGGCTTCGCTCGCTGCATCGTGACCGCGCCACCGTTGCGGAGCGGCATCGCACGATGCGAATTTGGCGATACGATGTTTTGCGAGGATGCGACCATGCCCATAGGCAAGATTGCGTTTTGCGCGGCAGCGATGATCGTTGCCGCTACAAATTTCGCCGATGCACGACCCGACACGCGCACCATGACCTGCGCGCAGACCCAGGCGCTGATCCAGAGCCGGCATGCGGTGGTGCTGACCACCGGGGCGAACACCTATGAGCGCTATGTCCGCCAGTTCGGCAATGAGTGCGATGCTCCCTACGTGCCGATGGTTGACTATGTTCCGACCCGTGACGGGCAGTGCATGGTCTATCGCTGCGAAGAGCCGGCGCCGATGGTTCCGGATTGATCGGAGGCTGCCGCTTCGCTCTGCGGGATGGCCGCTGCCTTTTCTGATCGTCAACCCGCGCGGGCTCGAGCAACGGCATGCGGTTCGCCACAGAGCCCGCGCTGCCTCTCACTTGACCTTCTTGATCTCCGGGCCTGACGGCTGGTCGGTCGCTGGAGCCGGCGTGCAGTCCTGCCCCTTGCACTCCAAAGCGGGGTCGTTCCTCGGCGGCAGGCAGTTCTGTCCCTCGCAGTGAACGGGCGGCAGCTGTTGCGCCGCGTCGCCGTTCGACTGAGCGGGCTGATCCTCGGCGCGGACGGGCTGCAGTCCGGTCAGGCCGGTCACTGCCGCGCATAAGAGAACTGTCCGAAGCAGGTTCATCCGCGCCTCCATGGCGAGGCAGAACTCTACACCGTCTGATCGCTGCCAACATGCGTCACCCAACAACGCCGTTAATGACGCGTTTCGGCCCGGTGAGCGCGAGGTGCCGGATTCGGCCGTTCAGGGAGGATAAGACTGGTACGCCCAAGGGGAATCGAACCCCTGTTACCGCCGTGAAAGGGCGGTGTCCTAACCGCTAGACGATGGGCGCGCTCAGACGAAGCGGCTTATAATTGCGTTGTCGCCAACCGGCAACCCATCTGCCGCCACATGCGACAACTTTTTTCAAAAGGCTGCAAAAGCCGGCTTTTCGGGGCAGGGCAGGGTTGCGGCCGCATTCGGTCACGCACCTCTGGAGATTGGCTGGGAGGCCAGTCGCGGTCGTCATTCCATGGCGGAGCAAGGAGCGAAGCGACGCGTGCAGACCATAGAATCCATTCCGTGACGCTGACGTATCGCATCGGTGCAGAATCTGCGCCGCTCTACCCTACGGTTGAGGTAACGGCATGGATCCTCGGGTCTGCGCGTCCGCTTCGCTCCTGCCCCGCCCGTGGATGACGAAGTTCAGTAAGCTTCAGCCAATCGCGAACGTCGCTGACGGTTTGTCGAAACAAACGACGGCGTCGGCGGTGATCGGCTCTCAATCGGTCAACCCGGCTATGCGCACTGGGCAAAGCCGAGTATCAGCCGTCCTCGCCGCCGCCGCTGCGGCGACGGCAGCGCCAGTTCCAGTCGCGCTCGGGACCGACGTCGATATGGACGGATTCGGTGTGGCAGTAGGTGCCGACGCCGCCGCGGCCGGGCATCGAGCGGACGTAGCTCGCCAGTTCCCACTTCGAGACGCCGGGCAACTGGATGTCGGCGGCGGCGCAGTACATGTGCAGCGAGTTCTTGGCGCCGTTGGCGCGGCGGTTGCGCGAGGGATCGCGGTAGCCGGAGGTGACGACCATCTTGCGGCCGAAATGGCCCTCGATCGTCTTCAGCACCCGCACCAGCGACGGCTTGAGGCAGGCGACGTCGACGCTTTCGTTCTGCTTCAGAAGGCCGTTGGGCGCGAGCCTTGCCATGCCGGCGGCCGAGGCCACCTGGTAGGAACCGCCGCCGCCCTCATCCTCGTTGAGGTCGACGTCGCTCTCGTCGTCAATGCCGGACTTGCGCTTGATCTCGAACAGCGCGGTCTGGCGCACGCCGGGAAGGGCATCGGCGCCGGTGATGTGGTAGCTCGGGTCGTCGAGCGAGGCGAGCTGTACCGGCTTCGCGGCGGGCGTCGCGGAGGCCAGCTCAACAATCGGCTTGGCGGGGGCGGCCGCGGCGGTTGCGGTCTTGGCCTGCGCCGCCGGTTGGTCGCTGGAGCGCGAATTGATCAGCGGCGCGGGCGCGGCCGAGGCCGGCGTGGTGCTGAACAGCGAGGCAAACAGGCCCTTCTTCGGCGCGGCGACCTGCGGCTGCGCCGGCCCGCCCGCGGTCACATAGACGCCGTTGCTCATGGCC
This sequence comes from Mesorhizobium sp. M2A.F.Ca.ET.046.03.2.1, assembly GCF_003952425.1. Taxonomy (NCBI): domain Bacteria; kingdom Pseudomonadati; phylum Pseudomonadota; class Alphaproteobacteria; order Hyphomicrobiales; family Phyllobacteriaceae; genus Mesorhizobium; species Mesorhizobium sp. M2A.F.Ca.ET.046.03.2.1. The sequence goes on from NZ_CP034449.1 coordinate 6,019,174, forward strand.
TGCGTGGTCGCCTGCGCCTTCGACGCAATGGCGGCGGCATCGCCGGCGGCCACCTGCTGGGAGACGCCTTGTGTCTGTTCCGCCGTCTGCGCCGGCTGAACCAGCGGTTGCGGTGTGTTGCCGGCAATCGCGGCGGCGCCCGCGGGCACGGCGACGTCAGGGAAGGCGGCTTGCGGTCGCGTCTCCGGCACATAGGCGACCTTCTCGGGCAAAGGCGTGTCGCCTTCGCTCATCACGGTCGCTGCCGCATCGGTGGTCGCGGATGCCGTCTGAGCCGACGAATCGGCGGCTGTTGCCGTCTTGGTGCCGGATGTCGCGCTCATTTCGGTGGCGGTTGAATTGTAGGCGGGCGAAACGACCGACATCGTCGGGTCGCCGGTCGACGTGCAGGAGGCCAGAAGCACGGGGAAAAGCGCTGCCGCGATGCTGCGGCTTTCCCTTCGCCCGAGACGCCAACCTACTGATTTCAAAACAAATTCCCCCTCAGCATCCGGTCGGTTCGTCATCGCCGTGCCACTCCAGCATCGCGCCGCGATAACCCTCCTGTTCCCAACCGGAAACGGGACATGTGTCGAATCTGCAAGCCTCGGAATTAATCTGCGTCGGAAGGTGATTTGAGGCCGTGAAACGATTGACGCCACCATTTCGCCCTGTTTTGGCGGCCCGTCAACTCACCAGACATTACAGTCCGTTACACACGCACCTTGACATAGGTGCCCGGAGCATCTCCCAAGGTTTTCATACGCTTGCCGGGCTTGCGGGCGGGCACGCGGATGTTGTCCTGGTTCTCGATCCAATGCTGCCAGTGCGTCCACCATGACCCCGGATGCTCATGCGCCGCGGCGAGCCAGGCGTTGAAATCGCCCATCGGCTTGCCGCCGGTCCAGTACTGATATTTCCTGGCGGCAGGCGGGTTGACGACGCCGGCGATATGGCCGGAACCCGCCATCACATACTCCACGTCGCCGCCGAAAAACCGCGAGCCCAGGAACACCGAGAGCGCCGGCGCGATGTGGTCTTCCTTCGTGGCAAGGTTGTAGACGGGGATGGTGATGTCGGCCAGCGACACCGTGCGACCGGCCAGCTCCATCGTGCCGCGCGAGAGATTGTTCTCCAGATAGCAGTTGCGCAGATAGAAGGAGTGGTTGGCCGCCGCCATGCGCGTGGAATCGGAATTCCAGTAGAGCAGGTCGAAGGGCAGGGGCTCCTTGCCGCGCATGTAGTTGTTGATGACATAGGGCCAGATCAGATCGCCCGAGCGCAGCATGTTGAAGGCGGTGGCCATCTTGGTGCCTTCGAGATAGCCCTTCTCGCTCATCGAGCGCTCGACAGCGGCAACCTGGTCCTCGTCGACGAAGACCTTGAGGTCGCCGGCATAGGTGAAGTCGACCTGGGTGGTGAAGAAGGTGGCCGATTTGATGCGGTTGTCGCCTTCCTGCGCCAGCAGCGCGAGAGCCGCGCCAAGCAGCGTGCCGCCGACGCAATAGCCGATGGCGTTGACTTCCTTCTCGCCGGTCGCTTTCTCCACCATGTCGAGACCGTATTGCAGGCCTTCGCGGATATAGGCCTCCCAGCCCTTGGCGCCGTGGCGCTCGTCGGGGTTGATCCAGGAGATGACGAAGACGGTGTGGCCCTGCTCGATCGCCCAGCGGATGAAGGATTTCTGCGGGTTGAGGTCGAGGATGTAGAATTTGTTGATCCATGGCGGGCAGATCAGCAGCGGGCGCTTCAGCACCGTTTCGGTCACCGGATCGTACTGGATGATCTCGGCGACATCGCTGCGGCCGATGACCTTGCCGGGCGTGGTGGCGATGTTCTTGCCGATTTCGAAAGGCGTGTAGTCGGCCTGGCGCAGCTTCAGGTCGCCGCGCCCGGCGGCGATGTCCTCGGCCAGCATCTTCATGCCGCGCACCAGGTTCTCGCCATTCGAGGCGACCGTCTCGCGGAACAGCTCCGGATTGGTCAGGATGAAGTTCGACGGCGCGATCGCGTTCGACACCTGCTTGACGTAGAAGCTCGCCTTGTGGCGGGTGTGGTCGTCCAGGCCCTCGGCGTGCTCGACCAGCTCGTTCGCCCAGCGCGAGGTGACGAGATAGGCCTGCTTGAGGAAATCGAAGAAGGCGTTGCGGCCCCATTCGGGGTCCTGGAAGCGCTTGTCGCCGCGCTCGGGCTGAACCGCGTCCTGTGGCGCCTCGGCATTGGGATTGACCTTCTGGATGGCGTTGGCCCAGACCGTCATATAGCCGGCGAACAGCCGCGTCTGCGCTTCGAGCGCGCGCTGCGGATCGCCAAGCCAGTACTCCGAGAGCTTGGAGAATGTCTTGACCATGTCGACGACCGGTTCGGCGACATGATCGCGCACCTCACCCTTCTCGCGCGGTTCGGTCCAGGCGGACGCCGCCTTGCCGGCCTGTTCGATCATGCGCGCCATATTCAAGGCGAAGCGCTCGGGATCCTTCACCAGATATTGCTCGATGGCCGAAGGTCCGCCATTTTCCGCTTTGTCCGAATCGTCAGTTTTGGACATGGTCCGCGGGGTTCCTCCCGGAGCGTTTTCTTGACATATTACCATGGGACATCTGACCGGGTCCAATTCGCAGTAACCCGGCTGCCAGGAAAACAATATGACGATAAATGTTGGCGGGACTTTTTTTCTCAGGTTCGGTTCGATCTCCCGCAAGGCGGTCCTGGCCGCGCTGGTCGGCGTGCTGCTGCCCGCCGGCGGCTGCACGAGCACCAGCACCAACAATGCAGCGCCGACGGCCGTGACCGAAGGCCCGAAGGACACCGGCTCCTACCCGAACCTCAACATTCCGCCGCAGGTGGCCGCCAAGCAACTCACCAAGGTGGAGACCGCGGCGAACCTGGCAAGGCTCAAGGCCGAGCAGCAGGCGCAGGCCGCCAAGGGCGGCAGCGTCAAGGCGCCGGCGAATTCCGCGGCGCTGAAGACGCTTGCCAAGACGCATGGTGGCGACACGCTGAAACAGATCGAGGGCAAATGCGACCCGACCCTCGACCCTAACTGCAATTAGGTTTATATCGCGCGCCGAAAGCGCCCCCTTCGATCGTGTCTGGAAATCCAATGGAAGAATTTCACAAGGTCCGCCGGCTTCCGCCTTACGTGTTCGAGCAGGTCAACCGGCTGAAGGCCAGCGCCCGTTCGCGCGGCGCCGACATCATCGACCTTGGCATGGGCAATCCGGACCTGCCGACGCCGAAAGCCATCGTCGACAAATTGTGCGAGGTGGTGCGCGATCCGCGCACGCATCGCTATTCGTCCTCGCGCGGCATTCCGGGCCTGCGCCGCGCCCAAGCCAACTACTATGCCCGCAGGTTCGGCGTGAAGCTCAACCCCGACACCCAGGTGGTGGCCACGCTCGGCTCGAAGGAAGGCTTCGCCAACATGGCGCAGGCGATCACCGCGCCGGGCGACGTCATCCTGTGCCCCAATCCGACCTATCCGATCCACGCCTTCGGCTTCATCATGTCGGGCGGCGTCATCCGCTCGCTGCAGGTCGAGCCCGACGACGGCTTCATCCCGGCGGTCGAGCGCGGTATCCGCCATTCGATCCCGAAGCCGCTGGCGCTGATCCTCAACTATCCGTCGAATCCGACGGCGCTGGTCGCCTCGCTCGACTTCTACAAGGACGTGGTCGCCTTCGCGAAGAAGAACGACATCATCATCCTGTCCGATCTTGCCTATTCCGAGATTTATTTCGACGGCAATCCGCCGCCTTCGGTGCTGCAGGTGCCGGGCGCGATGGATATCTGCGTCGAGTTCACCTCGATGTCGAAGACCTTCTCCATGCCGGGCTGGCGCATGGGATTCGCCGTCGGCAACGAGCGGCTGATCTCGGCGCTGACGCGGGTGAAGTCCTATCTCGACTATGGCGCCTTCACGCCGATCCAGGTGGCGGCGGCGCATGCGCTGAACGGCGACGGCGCCGACATCGAGGAGGTGCGCGAGGTCTACCACAAGCGGCGCGACGTGATGGTCGATTCCTTCGGCCGCGCCGGCTGGACCATTCCCGCGCCCGCGGCCTCGATGTTCGCCTGGGCGCCGATCCCGGAACAGTTCCGCCATCTCGGCTCGCTCGAATTCTCCAAGCTGCTCATCGAGCATGCGGATGTCGCGGTGGCGCCGGGCATCGGCTTCGGCGAGCATGGCGACGACTATGTGCGCGTGGCGCTGGTCGAGAACGAGCACCGGATCCGTCAGGCCGCGCGCAACATCAAGCGCTTCCTGGCATCAACCGCCAAGCAGCCCAACAATGTGGTGCCGCTCGCCGCTCGGCGCTGAGTCTGCCTAATATTTCTGGATTTTGAGGGGCGTCGCCGGACATGGCTGAAGCGTTGCGTGTTGGAATTGCCGGCCTCGGCACGGTTGGCGCCTCGGTGGCGCGCGTGCTGCGCGACAAGGCGGCGGAGCTCACCCGCCAATGCGGACGCGACATCGTCGTGACGGCGGTTTCCGCCCGCGACCGGAAACGCGACCGCGGCGTCGATCTCAGCGCCGCGACATGGTTCGACGATCCGGTCCAAATGGCCGAAAAGGCCGACATCGACGTCTTTGTCGAGCTGATCGGCGGCGACGAAGGGCCGGCGCGGCTGGCGGTGAAGGCGGCGCTCGAGGCGGGCCGGCATGTCGTCACCGCCAACAAGGCGCTGCTTGCCAAGCATGGCGTGGCGCTTGCCGAGATCGCCGAGAAGAAGGGTGTTCTGCTCAATTACGAGGCGGCGGTGGCCGGCGGCATCCCCGTCATCAAGACGATGCGCGAGGCAATGGCCGGCAATGCGGTGACGCGTGTCTTCGGCATCCTCAACGGCACCTGCAACTACATCCTGACCCGCATGGAAGCCGAGGGCATCTCGTTCGATGCCTGCCTGAAGGACGCGCAGCGACTGGGCTACGCCGAGGCCGACCCGACCTTCGACATCGAAGGCCACGACACGGCCCACAAGCTGTCGATCCTGACCAGCCTTGCCTTCGGCACGAAGATCGCCGCCAACGACATCTATATGGAAGGCATCTCCAACATCAGCCAGGCAGACATCCGCGCGGCGGCCGATCTCGGCTACCGCATCAAGCTGCTGGGCGTCGCGCAACGCACCGACAGCGGCATCGAGCAGCGGGTGCACCCGACGATGGTACCGACGGCGTCCGTCATCGCGCAGGTACACGGCGTCACCAATGCCGTGGCGATAGAGACCGACATTCTGGGCGAGCTTCTGCTTTCCGGTCCAGGCGCCGGCGGCAACGCCACCGCCTCGGCGGTGATCGGCGACATTGCCGACATCGCCAAGAGCCGGCCCGGGTTCCAGCACGCTCCGGTGTTCGGCTGGCCGGCGAAGGAACTGAAGCCCTATAAGAAAGCGCAGATGCGCAGCCATGCCGGCGGCTACTTCATTCGCTTGACCGTGCATGACCGCACCGGCGTCTTCGCGGCCATCGCCAAGCGCATGGCCGACAACGACATCTCGCTGGAATCGATCGTCCAGCAGGCGGCCAGCGCGGAGACCCAGGCGCAGAAAACGGTCATCCTCGTCACCCACGAGACGACGGAAGCCGCGGTGCGCAAGGCGGTCGAAGGCATCACCAAGGACGGCCATCTGACCGACAAACCGCAAGTGATCCGCATCGAGCGGGCGGAATAAGCCAGGTCCGATTCCGTCTTCAATCGATTGATTTTGCTGCCATTTCAAAAACTGACGTGGCAAGTCTTGCCGTTGTCATGGAGCTTTGCCAGAAGAAGCCCGCCTCTGGCGGGAGGCGGAGCAATTCCGGCGCTCAACCGTTCTGGGATTGCTCGACGCAAACAGACAACGAGGAACGCCCATCCATGAACATCGCCCAGAACATCACTGCCGGCCTCGACCGGATCCTCACCATGGAAGTGGTGCGCGTCACCGAGCGCGCCGCCGTCGCGGCCGCCAGGCTGCGCGGGCGTGGCGATGAGAAGGCAGCCGACCAGGTGGCGGTCGATGCGATGCGTCAGGAGCTAAACCGGCTGGCCATCAAGGGCACGGTGGTGATCGGCGAGGGCGAGCGCGACGAGGCGCCGATGCTCTATATCGGCGAAGAGGTCGGCACCGGCAAAGGCCCGGCCGTCGACATCGCGCTAGATCCGCTGGAAGGCACCACGATCTGCGCCAAGAACCTGCCCAACGCGCTTGCGGTCATCGCCATCGCGGAAAAGGGCAGCCTGCTGTTTGCACCAGACGTCTATATGGACAAGATCGCCATCGGCCCCGGCTATCCGGAAGGCCTGATCGACATCGACGCCTCGCCGGCCGAGAACCTCGCCAATCTGGCCAAGGCCAAGGGCGTGGCCATTTCCGACATTACGGCCTGCATCCTCGACCGGCCGCGTCACGCCAAGCTGATCGACGCCGTGCGCGCCACGGGTGCGGCGATACGGCTGATCGGCGACGGCGATGTCGCCGGCGTCATCCACACCACCGATCCGGACGAGACCGGGATCGACATCTATCTCGGCACGGGTGGCGCGCCGGAAGGCGTGCTGGCGGCGGCGGCGCTTCGCTGCACCGGCGGGCAGATGCTGGGCCGGCTGATCCTCGACACGCCGGAAAAGGTGGCACGGGCTGAGAAGATGGGCATTTCCGACCCGAAGCGGGTCTATCGCGCCCAGGACATGGCGCGCGGCGACGTGCTGTTCGCGGCGACCGGCGTTACCGACGGCAATCTGCTCGACGGGGTGAAGTTCGGCCGCACCTTCATCACCACGCATACCATCGTGCTGCGCTCGTCCTCGCGCACGGTCCGCGAGATCAAGGCGCGCCACCAGGATCTGGATAAGTTCTGATTTCGCCCATTTGAGCGCCACCGCGGCGTTCCGGGGAAAAACCTTCCACACTTTTCCCCGGATTGCTCGCTTGCGCCGAATTGCTCCCGCCGTCGCATATTGATATCTGCCCAAGATGATGTGCAGACGGCGCGTCGCATGACGGGCGAGAAACGGTTCTTCCTCGATGTCAGGCAGTCGGCGACCGGTGTTTCCTGGCAACACCGGCTGACCGAGCGGCAGGACATGGCCGCCTTGGCGATCGCGCAGGGCCACGGCGTGCCCGACATCGTAGCGCGGGTGCTTGCCGGGCGCGGCGTCAGCGCTGAGCAGGCCGACCGCTTCCTCGATCCGACCATCCGCGAGCTTCTGCCGAACCCGGCATCGCTGACCGACATGGAGAAAGCGGCGTCGAGGCTCGCCGATGCGATCGTCGCCCGCGAAAAAGTGGCGATCTTCGGGGACTACGATGTCGACGGTGCCGCCTCGTCGGCGCTCCTGAAACGCTTCCTCACGCATTTTTCGGTGCCGTCGGAAATCTATATCCCGGACCGCATCTTCGAAGGCTACGGGCCCAATCCGGAAGCGATGCGGGAACTGATCTCGCGCGGCGCCAAGCTGATCGTCACCGTCGATTGTGGCACCAACAGCGCGACCTCGATCGAGGCGGCCAGGGAAGCCGGCGCCGACGTGGTGGTGCTCGACCACCACCAGGTCGGCGGCCCGCTGCCGCCGGCGGCGGCCGTGGTCAATCCCAATCGCGAGGACGATTTGTCGGGGCAGGGGCATCTGTGCGCCGCGGGCGTCGTCTTCCTGTGCCTGGTTCAGACGGCAAAGCTGCTGCGCGAAAGGCTGCCGGATGCCGCGCCCGTCGATCTGCTTTCAATGCTCGATCTGGTGGCGCTGGCGACGGTGTGCGACGTGGTGCCGCTCACCGGCGTCAACCGGGCCTTCATCGTCAAGGGGCTGCAGGTGTTGCGCCAGCAGAAGAATGAGGGGTTGGCGGCGCTGGCGCGGGACACGCGCATCGGCGAGCCGATCAACACCTTCCATCTGTCCTTCCTGATCGGCCCGCGCATCAATGCCGGCGGCCGCATCGGCGATGCCGCGCTCGGCAGCCGGCTTCTAGCCACCGACGATCCCGTCGAGGCAGCAAGCATCGCCGAGACGCTCGACCGGCTGAACCAGGAACGGCAGCAGATGGAGCAGGAGATGCTGGCGCAGGCGCGTGCCGAGGCCGATGCCGAGCTTGCCGGCGGCAACGGGCCGGCGGTCATCGTCACGGCCAGCAACAGCTGGCATCCGGGCATCGTCGGGCTGATCGCCTCGCGGCTCAAGGATTATGCGCGCCGGCCGGCCTTTGCCATCGCCTTCAATTCGACCGGCATCGGCACGGGCTCCGGCCGTTCGGTGACCGGCTTCGACCTTGGCCGGCTGGTGCGCGAGGCGGCGGCTGCCGGGCTGATCGTCAAGGGCGGCGGCCATGCGATGGCGGCCGGCATCACCGTCGAGCGTGCCAAGCTCGGCGAGTTGCGCGCCTTCTTCGAAGAACGCGCCGCGGCCGATGTCTTCCGGCTGCAGAACGAGGAAAGCCTGGCGATCGACGGCGCCCTGGCCGCCGAGGGCGCCACGATCGCGCTGCTCGACGCGCTGGAGAAAGCCGGCCCGTTCGGCGCCGGGCACATCGCGCCGGTCTTCGTGCTGCCGCGCCACCGGCTGGCCGACGCGCGCGCGATCGGAACCAATCACATTCGCGTCGACCTGCAGTCCCAAAGCGGCGGCAACATCCAGGCGATCGCCTTCCGCGCCGTCGACACTGCGCTCGGCGAATTCCTGTTCAAGAACAGGGGCAGGACCGTGCATATCGCCGGTTCGCTGTCGGGCAATTACTGGAACGGCAACCGCACGGTGCAGTTTCGCATCAGCGACGCGGCGCTTGCTTAACGACCTACCTTAACACAGACGTTTTGACCGGTTGGTTCGTGTGCGTTGGCAGATCCCATGCCTTGGCGATTGGCCGAGACGCCTATCGCAGTCGTCATCCAGGGTCTGCGCGCGTCGCTACGCTCCCTGCTCCGCCCTGGAATGACGAGGTTCGGGAGCCTCCAGCTCATCGCCAGCGTTTGCGCTGACTACGGCAACGGACGTTGATAGCCTTGCCCGACAAGCCTGGAATCTTTCCAAATCACTGAAGTAGCGGAATTCAGACCAGAACGGACTGCAGGCGGGTCAATTCGCTGATCTGGGACATCGTCGCCTGGTAGCCGAGGCTGATCGCCTCGTCGGCGCGATGGAATTCCGTCAGGCCGATATGGCTGAGTTTCGGCTGCAGTGACATATCCGGCGGATCGCCGGCCAGCCTGGCGCGCGAAATCCGGTCCTGGATGATGTTGAAGGCCTCGACCATGACGCCGGTGATGCCGAGGCGGCTCTGGTGCGACTGGGGATTGACCTGGCCGGGGCGCGGAGCGTCTTTCTCGACGACCAGTTCGCCGGCGCTGTGCTTGATGACGGCGGCGCGCCCGAAGAGGTCATAATGCAGGTTGACCGCCACGACGAGCGGCTGCTCGTAGGCGCGGCAGACCGAGACCGGCACCGGATTGACCAGCGCGCCGTCGACCAGCATGCGGCCGTTGCAGGCCACCGGCTCGAAGACGCCGGGCAGCGCGTAGGAAGCGCGCATGGCGGTGACGAGCGAGCCGCTCGACAGCCAGATCTCGTGGCCGGTGCGGATTTCGGAAGCGACGGCGACAAAGGGTTTCGACAGATCGTCGAAGCGGGCGCCGTCGAGATGCTCGCGTAGGCGCTGGTCGAGCTTCATGCCGCCGAACAGGCCGCTGCCGCGCAGATTGAGGTCGAGCAGGCCGAAGATGCGCCGCTTGGTCAGGCTTCTGGCGAACTCCTCCAGCTCGTCGAGCTTGCCGGCAAGATAACAGCCACCGACCAGGGCACCGACCGAGGTACCGGCGATCATCGACACTTCGATGCCGGCTTCGTCGAGCGCGCGCAGCACGCCGATATGGGCCCAGCCGCGCGCGCAGCCGCCGCCGAGCGCCAGCGAGATGCCGGTCTTCCTGCCGGACTTAGGATCTGGCAAGCCGCCGGACGATGCGGGGCCGTTGGCCTCTCGAAGGTCAGGTTTGCTGCGCAATGACGCCCATTCGAGCATCATGATCTCCCTTGTCCCGTATCCCTTGTACCGCAAGGATATTTGAGAATAGTGAATCTGAGTGGTTTGTGAATATTGAATGGTTCACACCGGCTTCCGATACGTTTCTTCCGCATCGAACAGCGGCCTGCTGCCGTCGCCGGCAAGCGTTGCTTTGCCGTCATTCAGCCCCACCGTCCGATAAAAACAAGAACGCCGTCCGGTGTGGCAGGTTGCGTCGTGGCCCAACACTTTCACGCGCAACCATATCGCGTCCTGGTCACAATCCGTGCGCATCTCGACGACCTGCTGGAAGTTGCCCGAGGTCTCGCCCTTCTTCCACAGCGCATTGCGCGAGCGCGACCAGTAGTGTGCAATGCCGGTTTCCAGCGTAAGCGCCAGCGCCTCGGCATTCATATGCGCGACCATCAACAGCATGCCGTCACCGGCGTCGGTGACGACGACGGTGACGAGGCCCGCGGCGTCGAAGCGCGGAGAAAAGACGGAGCCTTCCTCCAGCGCTTTCTTGTCTGACGGAGCTTTCGGGAATTCGACTGCCGACATCGCCGGTCCTTATATGTTTGGCCGGCGACGGTCGATCATCAGCCGCCTGCGCGCACCATGGTGACGAAGCGGACCTGCTCCTCGGGCGTATCCTTGAAGACGCCGGTGAAGGTCGAGGTCAGCGTGGTCGAGCCCTGCTTGCGGATGCCGCGCATGGCCATGCACATGTGCTCGGCCTCGAGCATGACGGCGACGCCGCGCGGGTTGAGCACGTCCTGGATGACGCCGGCGATCTGCGCGGTCATCGCTTCCTGAGTCTGCAGGCGGTGGGCGAAGATGTCGACCACGCGCGCGATCTTCGACAGGCCGACAACCTTGCCGTCCGGCAGATAGCCGACATGCGCCTTGCCGATGATCGGCACCATGTGATGCTCGCAATGCGAATGGAACTTTATGTCCTTGACGATGACGAGGTCGTCATAGCCGGCAACCTCCTCGAAGGTACGGCCAAGCTCGTCGGCCGGGCACATGTCGTAGCCGTTGAACATCTCGCGGAAGGCTTTGGTGACACGCTTCGGCGTATCGACCAGGCCTTCGCGATCCGGATTGTCGCCGGTCCAGCGCAGCAATGTGCGCACGGCGGCCTCGACCTCGGCTTCGCTCGGCCGGTCGGTGACGGGCTTGTCCAAATATTGTGAAGGGGGCATGATTTTCTTGATGACGGCATCCATAAAGGCGTCTCCCGTAGTCCCACTCAAAGGTGGGACGAGTTGAACGGACCATGACCTTTTGGGTGAAAATCGCCCATTTCCATCCCGCAAGCGGCGTGAACAGCGGGGCAACGAAGGCAGCTTCCGGCCGCCTTGTCGATGCCCGACTGCCACCATTATATATGGTTGGAGCGGAGCGAAAGGAAGACGCGAGAGCGGCAAACCCTGTTCGCTGGGCGGCGACGGATTGGAAAAATATGATCGACGACGTCTACAATGCGAAAATTCTCGGCTTCGCCGGAAACATCGGGCGTATCGGCCGGCTCGATCATCCCGACGCGACCGCCAGGGCGCATTCCAAATTGTGCGGCTCGACCGTGACCGTCGACCTCAAGATGGATGGCGACGTGGTGACCGATTTCGCCCATGAGGTGAAGGCCTGCGCGCTCGGCCAGGCCTCTTCTTCGATCATGGCCCAGCATGTGGTCGGCGCCAACGCCGGCGAATTGCGCGCCGTGCGCGAAACCATGCTGAAGATGCTGAAGGAGAATGGCGCGCCGCCGGAAGGCCGCTTCGCCGACCTCAAATATCTGGAACCGGTGCGCGACTACAAGGCGCGCCACGCGTCCACCATGCTGACCTTCGACGCGGTGGTCGACGCGATCGGCCAGATCGAGAAGAAGCGCGCCGGACAGGCGGCGTGAGGACACGGCTTAGGCCGCTCCCCTGGTTACAGCGAATTCGCTTCGGATCCAGTCGGCGAACGCCTTGGCGGGTTCGGCCAGATCCGACAAGTTCCTGGCCACCAGCCAGTAGGCGCCGGAAGCGACATCGATATCGAACGGCTTGATCAAAGTCCCCGAAGCGAGCTCCTCGCCGACCTGCAGGAGGTCGCCGAGCGCCACGCCATGGCCGAGCAGCGCGGCCTGTTTGGAAAGCGAGACGTCGGTCAGCATCGGGCCGCGCGCGGGGACCGCCTCGGCGGGCACGCCGGCCGCCTGGAACCAGCGCGCCCAGCCCTGGCGGTTTTCCTCGTGCAGCAGCGTGTAATGGCGAAGGTCGATCGGCTTTTCCAGGGGAGGGCCGGCGGCAAGCAGCGCCGGCGACAGGACCGGTGAATCGACGGTTGAGGCCAGGCGCTCGGCCTCGCTGCGCGGCCACGATGTGGCGTGCGCGCTGAAGCGCAAGGCGAGCTCGGGCTGATCGCTGCGGAACTCGATCGGCCGTGGATCGACTTCGAGGGAAACGTCGATATCGGGCCGCAACTGGCGAAAGCGATTGAGCCGTGGCACCAGCCACACGGCGGCGAGCGACGGTTCGACGCTGACGCGCACGACGGCTTGGGCTGGCGAGGCCGTGAGCTCGGAAAGCACGCGGTGGATATCGTCGAAGCTTCTCACCAATCGGCCGAGCAGCCGATGGCCCGCATCCGTCAGTTCGACACGGCGATGGAGACGTAGGAACAGCGGTCTTCCCAGAAAGGTCTCGAGCTCGCGTATCTGCCGGCTGATCGCGGCCTGTGAGACATAAAGCTCCTCTGCCGCCCGGCTGAAGCTCAAATGCCGGCCGGCCGTCTCGAAGCTTCTCAATGCCGTCAGCGGCAGGCGGCTCCGCTTCATTCGCATAACCTCAAGTTATCCGAGGCGGAAATTATACTCGTTTGAGGAGGAAGGCCAGCGGCAGTCTAATCCGTGTCAAAGGAGACCTGCCATGAACGAGTTCCTGGCCATTTTCAGCGACGTGGTACGGATAGCGACCTTCCAATGGCATGGTGGAGTCGTGCGCGACGGCCGCCATGACCGCCGCGATCTTCCCGCTCACCATCGCCCATGGACCGGCAGCCATCCCATCCGGCGCTCCAGGCCTTGAGGGCAAAGCATTGCGTTTCAGCGTCGAAGCCCACATCTATCGCGCAGTGAAACAGGCTGGGGAGCGATGGGCGACCATCACGGAAATACGCACCGGCCGATCCAGCAGGGACGCAATTGGCCGGGGCCATGGCGCAAGACGCCCGGGCGCATCCTCGGCACGTCGCTCGTGCGCCTTTATCAATTGACGCTTTCAGGCTTTGTCGGCAACAGCTGCCGGCACCTGCCGACCTGCTCCGAATACGCGCATGAGGCGATCGCCCGCCATGGCCTGTGGGCCGGCGGCTGGATGGGGCTGTTCAGAATCTCACGCTGCGGGCCGTTCGGAACGCATGGCATCGATCGCGTGCCGGAGGTGCTTGCGGCGCGCTATGTCTGGTTCATGCCCTGGCGCTACTGGCGGATCGGCAAAAGGCGCGGCGACCCCGAAATCTGATTGCTTCGCCGTGATGCGGACCGGATTTTAACGGTCCGGTAGGGTTAACGCGAAGCTGCACAAACATTGCCAATTTGAGACAAAATCGAGACAAGTCGCCTCGCTAAGCCGCTCCCGCAATCTCATACCGGAGTGACTTCGCCATGCGCCAGATGGACCGCTATCCCTTCATTTTTGCCATCGTCCTTTTCCTTCTGGCCTGGATGCTCGGCTTGCCGGTGCGGGCGCAATCGGCGCCGCTCAACGACATCCGCTGCACGCTGATCCAGGATGCGCAAAGCGGCGCCACGCTTTACCAGGACGGCGTCTGCGATCAGCGCGTCAGTCCGGCCTCGACGTTCAAGGTGCCCCTGGCGCTGATCGGCTATGACGCAGGCATCTTAAGCGAAGTGCACACGCCGAGCTGGGGCTACAAGCCGGAATTCAAGGCGGCGAAGCGCGACCAGAAGACCGTCGATCCAACGATCTGGGAACGCGATTCCATCGTCTGGTACTCGCGCGAGATCACGCGGCGGCTCGGCGCCGAAAAATTCGCCGGCTACGTGTCGAGATTCGGCTATGGCAACAAGGACGTCTCGGGCGATGCCGGCAAGGATAACGGACTGACGCAATCCTGGATCAATTCCTCGCTCGAAATATCGCCGGTCGAGCAGACGGCGTTCCTGCGCCAACTGCTCGCCGGCAAGATGCCGGTGTCGGCGAAGGCGCATGAAATGACCAGGGCAATCCTGCCGACCTTCGCGGCAGCAGACTGGACGGTGCAGGGCAAGACCGGCAGCACCCGGCTTGGCCAGGATGGCAGGCGCTCGCTTGGGTGGTTCGTCGGCTGGGCCGAGAAGGGCGGGCGCCGCATCGTCTTTGCAAGGCTGGTCGTCGATGCCAAGCGTGCCGACCAGCCGAAAGGTCTCGCGACGCGCGCGGCGTTCCTGAAGATTTGCCGCAACTGGTGAAGTAGCCTCTCTCAGATGCTGCGGCGGGCGCGCAGGATGTGCCCGCCGGAATTGCTTTTGGTGCTCGGCAGCTTGGCGAAACGGGCGGCAATGTCGCCGTTGTCGAGATCCTCGATATCGTCGAAGCCGAGATCCGCGAGCGACTTCGCCAATTCATCGGGAACAAAGAAACTGATCCAGGGCTCGACGACCGCCGCGACGCGCGCCGCATAGAAGGCAAGCGTCGCTCGGCCCGCGGCGCCACGATTCCCGGCCGGCTCGCTGTAGTCGAAGGCGACCTCCGAGCCGGCGAGGCCGGCAATGTAGCCAAGCGTGGCAAAAATCGCTTCGCGCGTCAGGTAGGGCACGACGCCCAGCCAGATGAAAAAGCTCGGCTCGTTCGCTTTCAGACTGCCGCCGCCAATTCGCCTGCCAGACTCTGGCGTTCGAAATCGACCGGCACGAAGGCGGCGCCGGCCGGCTCGGCAAGACCGGCTTCGGCGATGCGTTGGCGCTTCCAAGCCTGTGTCGCCGGGTGATCGACCTCGAAGACCGCGAGGTCGGGATATGGATTGCGCAGCGCAAAAATGTCGAGGCCGGCGCCAAGCACCACGACTTGGGCGACGCCGCGTCGCACCGCCGCCGCCAGCCAGTCCTCGGCAAGGCGGGCGCGTGAGGCAACGAACAGGCGCATGCGGCGGCCATGTTCGTCTTCCCGCGAGAGTTCCCCGGCGTTTGGCGCAGCCTCGCCCAGAATCGGGAGCGCGTAGGGATCGCGAAACAGCGCCGCTTGCGGTGAGAATTGATGAAGGGCACGCAAGCGCGCGACGCGCAGGGCGGTTCGGCTGGGGGATGCGTCTTCCATAGTTCGTATACAAGCTGCGCCGCGCTCTGTTCACAAGCCCGCGCGAAGCGCCTGCGACACTACTGGCGCCATTTCCTGACGGGCCGCTCTTTACCTGACGCGGCACTGCCTCTAAAACCGCGCCGCTGCCGGACGCCTCCGGCTAACCCTCTGCATGCAGCAACGCATCCTGCGACATGCATTTCACCACCCGCGCTCGTTTGCGGGACTGGATAGGAGAATCCTGATGCCGAATTCCGTTTCCCTGACATTTCCCGATGGTTCGATCCGCGAGTATGACGCGGCGCTGACCGGCGCTGGCCTTGCCGAGTCGATCTCAAAGTCGCTGGCCAAGAAGGCTGTCGCCTATAGCCTCGACGGCACCGTGCGCGATCTTTCCGATCCGCTCGGCACGTCGGGCAAGGTCGAGATCATCACCCGCGAGGATCCGCGCGCGCTGGAACTCATCCGACACGATGCGGCGCATGTGCTGGCCGAGGCCGTGCAGGAGCTGTGGCCGGGAACGCAGGTGACGATCGGGCCGGTGATCGAGAACGGGTTCTACTACGACTTCGCGCGCAACGAGCCGTTCACGCCGGACGATTTCCCGGCGATCGAGAAGAAGATGCGCGAGATCATCCAGCGCAACAAGCCGTTCACCAGGGAGGTGTGGTCGCGCGAAAAGGCGAAGAAGGTCTTCGCCGAGAAGGGCGAGCGCTACAAGCTCGAGCTGATCGACGCCATCCCTGAGGACCAGGACCTCAAGATCTACGCTCAGGGCGACTGGTTCGACCTCTGCCGCGGTCCGCACATGGCTTCGACCGGGCAGATCGGCAACGCCTTCAAGCTGATGAAGGTGGCTGGCGCATATTGGCGCGGCGATTCCAACAACCCGATGCTGACGCGCATCTACGGCACCGCTTGGGCCGACCAGGCGCAGCTCGACGCCTACCAGACGCTGTTGGAAGAGGCCGAGAAGCGCGATCACCGCAAGCTCGGGCGCGAGATGGACCTGTTCCATTTCCAGGAAGAGGGGCCTGGCGTCGTCTTCTGGCACGCCAAGGGCTGGAAGATGGTGCAGAACCTGATCAACTACATGCGCCGCCGCCTCGACGAGCACGGCTATCAGGAAGTCAACGCGCCGCAGGTGCTCGACAAGAGCCTGTGGGAGACGTCGGGACATTGGGGCTGGTATCGCGACGCGATGTTCAAGGTGACCGTCGCCGGCGACGACACCGATGACGACCGCGTCTTCGCGCTGAAGCCGATGAACTGTCCGGGACATGTGCAGATCTTCAAGCATGGGTTGAAGTCCTACCGGGAACTGCCCGTGAAACTTGCTGAGTTCGGCAATGTGCATCGCTACGAGCCGTCCGGCGCGCTGCATGGGCTGATGCGGGTGCGCGGCTTCACGCAGGACGACGCGCATATCTTCTGCACGGAGGAGCAGCTGGCCGCCGAGTGCCTGCGCATCAACGACCTGATCCTGTCGACCTATGCCGATTTCGGCTTCGACGAGGTCAGCGTGAAGCTGTCGACGCGGCCGGACAAGCGCGTCGGCACCGACGAGGCCTGGGACCATGCCGAGGCGATCATGAGCAATGTGCTGGAGACGATCCGCACGCGCTCCGGAAACCGCATCAAGACCTCGATCAATCCGGGCGAGGGCGCCTTCTACGGGCCGAAATTCGAATATGTGCTGAAGGACGCCATCGGTCGCGAATGGCAATGCGGCACCACGCAGGTCGACTTCAACCTGCCGGAACGCTTCGGCGCCTTCTATATCGGCTCGGATTCGGAGAAGAAGCAGCCGGTGATGGTGCATCGCGCCGTCTGCGGCTCGATGGAGCGGTTCCTCGGCATCCTGATCGAGAACTATTCCGGCCATTTCCCGCTATGGTTCGCGCCGCTCCAGGTGGTGGTGGCGACGATCACCTCGGATGCGGACGAATATGCCTTGAAAGTCGTCGACCGGTTGAAGGCCGCAGGGCTGCTCGCCGAAGCCGACCTTCGCAACGAGAAGATCAACTACAAGGTGCGCGAGCATTCGCTCGCCAAGGTGCCGGTCATCCTCGTCTGCGGCAAGCGCGAGGCGGAAGAAGAAACCGTCAATGTCCGCCGGCTGGGCTCCCGCGACCAGGAATCGCTGAAGCTCGAGGACGCGGTCAAGGCTCTCGCCGACGAGGCGGTCTCGCCGGATCGCAAGCGTCGCGCGGCGGCCTGATACACCAGCACTTTCTAAAATGGCGGTGGCCGGTCCACCGCTATTTTCATATGCCTGTCACGCCAGCCGTGTAACGAGCCGCCATGCTCAAATTGAAACCGCGGGAAAGACGTTTTCCCGAGCTCTCCTATGCCAACCCGCATCAGCCGGTGCTGACGCGCTGGTTCATCCATTCGGTCGAGGGTTTGTCCGGCCGCGACCGTTTTGCCGCGCTTTATGACTTCTGGCGCAGGCAAGTGGTGCCGACCGGCGACCGCGTGTTCAGCCGTATGCTGGAACTGATCGACGTCAAGGTCCGCAACGCCGTGCAATGGCCGCCGGCGGCGCTGCCGGACACGCCGCTGGTCATCGTCGCCAACCATCCCTTCGGCATCGGCGACGGCATTGCCGTGCTTTCGCTGGTCGAGCAGCTCGGCCGGCCTTTCCGGGTCATGATCCACAAGGATCTGCTCAGGATCCGCGAGATGGAGCCCTATTCGCTGCCCATCGATTTTTCCGAAACGAAGGAAGCGCTGAAGAACAACATGGCTGTGCGTCATGAGGCGGTGCGTCTGCTGAAGGAAGGCGTCACCATCGTCGTCTTCCCGGCCGGCGGTGTCGCCACGGCGCCCAAGGGTTTCGGCCGCGCCATCGACCTGCCGTGGAAGATGTTCCCGGCCAAGCTCGTCCAGGACGCCAAGGCCTCGGTTATCCCGATGCATTTTTCCGGCCAGAACGGCCGTCTGTTCCATCTCGTCAGCGGCCCGATGAACATGGCCGAGCGCGACAACCGCGTGGCGAAGTTCATCGGCAAGGCGTCGCTGACGCTGCGCACCTCCTTGCTCATCCGCGAGTTCGCGCGGCTGTCGGGCAAGGCGATCGAGGTGCGCATCGGTGATGTGCTGAGATGGAGCGACCTCGAGCCGCTGCGCGACCGCAAGGCACTGCTCGATCGGCTCTATCGCGCGGTGTTCGACCTGTCGACGCCCTCCGTGCAACGCACCCGCGTGCCTTTCCTGCCGAGGCGGATGCGCAAGGCGGCCTGACAGCTCAGATGTATCAGTCCGCGCCTTCCTCGGGATCGATGGCGGACGACTCGTTGGCCACGACCTCGATCTCCTGGTTCTGGCCGGCCACGACGGTGAAATCCTTCTGGTAGATGCGGTCGCGGTTCTTGGCGATGATGGTGTACTGGCCTTCGGCCAGCACCATCGAGGCGAAGGCTCCGACGGCTTCCTTGATCGGGTCGCCGCTCTCGTTGAGCAGCGACCAGGACGTGTCGGCGATGGCTTCGCCGCCGGGCTCGCGCACCAGCTTCATCGTCATCTCGGCCGCCCGGTGCTCGACGGTTGCCTCGGTCAGCTTGCCGGCCTCGACGCGGATATCGGAGCGGATCACGGCGTTGACCGCGCCATAGGTGGAGACGACGTGGTAGGTGCCGGCGTTCAGCCGCACCACAGTGTTCGGCGCCACGTCGGGGGCGATCAGCGCCCGGTCGCCATTGGCGGCGGGATGGTCTTCATAGATCGAGAAGCGCAGTTTCTTCGACTGGATTGGGGCGCCGCCCGATGTCACTGCGTCGAGCTTGAGGCCGCCGGCGTCGAGCACCAGGCTTTCGTGCCTGGCCGCCTTGCCGACGGTGATGCGCTTGGTGGCGCCGGCGCGTCCATAGGAGGCGTGGACCAGATAGCTGCCGGGGTCGAGCTGGAACACGGCCGTGCCGCCATGAGCTGAGGCCACCATCGGAAGCTTGCCGTCGCTTGACGGCTGCGGCTTGAACACCCGCCAGACAATGCCGCGGGTGATGTCGGCGCCCTTGTCGGTCAGTTGCGCCGACAGGGTGATGGCGCCGCCATTGCCGAGCGCCAGCGGTGCTCCTGTCTTCGGCGTCGCGTAGCTCGAAATGCCCGGAAGCTTGAGGTCGCCGACATCGTTGGCGTTCTGGGCCAGCGCGAAGGAAACCGGCACCGCGAACAACGCAGCGACGAGCGCGATCACCAAAAGGCGCAGGGTCCCCTCAAACATGCCTTGCGTTGAAGCCCAAGGCGGTGGCAATTTCAAGGCTTAAGAGTTCGAGGCCTTGCGCCGACGGCTCTTTATCCGGCGCAAAACGCCACTGCCCGAGCCGCCCGACCTCCCGATGGCGCGCTTCAGCTCAAAATTGAATACTATAGAATGCTTAGGAGACTTGCGCCCATGGCGTCGCCGATCATCGACTTCCTGCTCACCCGCAATTCCGCGCCGATCCCGGACCTCAAGGAGCCGGCGCCGAGCGATGCCGAGATCGCGACGATGATGGCGGCTGCCTCGCGGGTTCCCGATCATGGCCGGCTCGAGCCCTGGCGCTTCATCCTCTACCGCGGCGAGGCGCGTGTCGAGATCGGCAAGAAGCTGGCTGCACTTGCCGAGCAGCGCGAGGGGCCGTTGCCGGAGGGCAGGCGCAACCAGGAACTGGCGCGCTTCTCGCGCGCGCCGCTGGTGATCGGCGTCGTGTCGGTGCCGAAGGAGAACCCGAAGATCCCGCAATGGGAGATGTTCCTGTCGGGCGGCATGGCGGCCATGAACCTGATGATCGCGGCGAACGCACTGGGCTACGGCACCAACATGATCAGCAACTGGTACTCCGATGTGCCGGAGGGCAGGGCGATCCTCGGGCTCTCGCCGCAGGAGCGCGTTATCGGCTTCGTCCATATCGGCTCCTATCAGGGGCCGGCGCCGGAGCGGCCGCGGCCAGATCCAGCCAAGCTCTATGACGACTACACCGGTCCCTGGGCGGGGTGAGCGGCCTAAGGCCGCCGCGAAGGAGCGTGGGCCAGTTCACGGTCCTTCGATGCGCCCGCCGACGACAGGATTGGAACGACGCGCTGTCATGACGGCGCGCACATAGCCGGGCTCACCGATCCGGATGCTGCCGTCCGGCAGTCCCAGGATGCGGTCGAGCGCGATCTCGTAGAGCCTGACACGCCTTTCCAGGGCCTCGATCGCGATGTCCATGTCGGCATCGCTGCCGCCGGCGAACGCCTTGGCGATCACGTCGTGCGTGGCCATGCCGAACTGCATGACGATATCGGCAACGCCCTCGGGATCGAAAGTCCGGAATGTTCCGTCTTCGACGCCTTGGCGGATGATCTCCACCAGGATCGGCGAGAAGGACTTGCTCGCCGCCAGGTTGATGCGGTGGAACAGCACCAGGTTTTCCGGCCGGAACATTGTCTCGAACAGCGCCCATGCTTCCGCCGCGGTCTCAACCTTGGCCTGGCGCGACTGCGCGAGGAGCGCGTTCAGGCGCCCGAGCGGATCGAGGCCCGGATCGTCGAGGATCTTCTGGACACCGGCCAGCGCCTGCCTGGCGAAACGCTCCGCCAATGCCTCCAGCAGCGTCTCCTTGGAGGCGAAGTAGTGATAGAAGGCGCCTTTCGAGACGCCGGCGGCCGCGATGACGTCGTTGAGGCTCGCTTTGTCGTAGCCATGCGTCAGGAACAGGGCCTGGGCATGGTCCAGCAGTTCTTCGCGCCTGATTTCCGGATGCTTGATGATGCGAGGCATGGCGAAACCTTGTGCATGCGGCGGCCGTTCTCGTCCAGAGTGCCGGGTGTGCCTTGAGTTATAGACCGTCGGTCGGTATAATAGACCACCAGTCGGAATCGGTAAATCGCGACGGGCGGCATGTCATGGAAGGTTGGTCATGATCACGAGATTGGTTGTGCAGACATTCGTATGGTTCGGTGTGATGGGCGCGCTGATGTTCGTGTCCGCAGGAACGCTGCACTGGTGGGGAGCCTGGGTGTACATAGTCGTGATGGTCGGACTGAGCCTTACCATGGGCGTGGCGCTCGCCCGGCGCGATCCAGGCCTGATGAACGAACGCCTCCGCCCGCCGATCCAGAAGACCCAGGCAGCCGCCGACAAGATAGTGCTGAGCATATTGCTCATCGGCATTTTCGCATGGCTGGCCCTGATGGGGCTCGACTTCCGTTTCGGCTGGTCGGCAGCTCCTGTCTGGGTGCAGGCGGTCGGCATGTTGGTCCTGCTCGTCGGCATCTGGATCTGCTATCTCACGATGCTGGAAAACAGTTTCGCGGCGCCTGTCGTGAAGATCCAGGACGAGCGTGGGCAGAAGGTGATCACAACTGGTCCATACGGCTATGTACGCCACCCCATGTATGCGGGTGCTATCCTCTATTTCGCCGGCACGGCGCTGGTGCTTGGCTCCTGGTGGGGCCTGGCATTGGTGCTCGTCTTCATCATCCTGCTCGCCATCCGCACCTTCATCGAGGAAAAGACGTTGCGGACCGGCCTGCGGGGATACGACGATTACGCCGCGCGCGTCCGCTACAAGCTGATCCCGATGGTCTGGTAATCTCAGGCGCCCGACGCCTTGGCGCGGGCCAGCAAACGCTCGGCTAGGCGCAGATGCGGCCGGTCATACATCTTGCCGTCGATGCCGACGACGCCCGGGTTTCCCGCCGCCGCGAAGGCGTCGACGATCGCCTGCGATCGCGCGACCGCTTCGGCGGAGGGCGTGAAGGCCGCGTTGATGACCGGCACCTGCGCCGGATGGATCGCCATCTTGCCGGTGAAGCCGTCGCGCTCGGCCCCGCGGCATTCCTTCTCGAAGGCGGCCATGTCGCGGAAATCGGGAAAGACGGTGTCGATGGCGGCGATTTCGGCCGCTCCCGCCGCCAGGATGGTCATGCTGCGCGCCAGGCGGAACACGTCGGTGTAGCGGCCGTCCTCGTCGCGGGCCGCCCGCGCGCCGATCGCGGCAGACAAGTCCTCCGCGCCCCAGGTTAGGCCGGCGAGCCGCGCGCTTGCCTCGGCATAGCTTGCCGCCGCAAGCACGCCGGACGCGGTTTCGGTGATGATCGGCAGGATTCTTATGGCGCCATCCGGCAGCCCGTTTTCAGCCTCATGCACCCGAAGCTTTGCTGCGAGCTGCTGGACATCCTGCCCGCTGTTCGACTTGGGCAGCATGATGCCGTCAGGCTTTGCCGGCACGAGGGCCGCGAGGTCGTCGTCGGTGAGTCCGGTGGACAGGTCGTTGACCCGCACATAGACGGCGGGACCCGTCCGGCGCCTTTGGTTCGAGATGAAGCCGGCCGCGGTCCCGCGCGCCGCCCCCTTGTTCGCGCCGGCGACGGAATCCTCGAGGTCGACGATAACCACGTCGGCGCCGGCCTCGAATCCCTTTTCCAGCTTGCGCTCGGAATCGCCGGGCACGAACAGCAACGAGCGCATCAGACCGCCTTCTTCAGCATCATCGCCTGCCTTGTGCATTTGGCGACAAGAACGTCATTCTGGTTGTAGGCGCGATGCTCGAACTCGACGATGCCGCGATCGGGTTTCGACTTGGAATCGCGCACGGAGACGACTGTCGTCTCGACCCGGATGGTGTCGCCGTGGAAGACGGGGTGCGGGAACACCGTTTCCTTCATGCCGAGATTGGCGACCGTTGTGCCGACCGTGATGTCGTTCACCGAAATGCCGATCATCAGGCCCAGCGTGAACAGGGAGTTGACCAACGGCTTGCCCCACTCGGTCTTCGCGGCGAAGTCGAAATCAATGTGCAAAGGCTGCGGGTTGAGCGTCATCACCGAAAACAACATGTTGTCGCTCTCGGTCACAGTTTTCCGCAGCGTGTGGTGGAAGACGTGGCCGACGACAAACTCTTCCAGATAAAGCCCGGCCATGATCGATCTCCCGCAATTCCATCGCTTGATAGGCGTTGGCTGCGTCTCCATCAAGCCGGTTAAGAAATATGGTGAACCGTTCGTAAACCATTTCCAGCCTACCGTTCACAACGGGGCCGGGGACATTCCGGCAAGGGCGTAGCTGGTCGGCATGGTTGTTTCGCACTTTCTAAAATGGATTGATACGGCAAGGGTTTCCGAGCGCGCCGCCGCCGCGAGCGCGCTGGCGCGAGCCTATATCAATTCCGATCTGCCGTTCGAGGATCGCTGCGCCGCCGAGGCGGCGCTCACGCTGCTTCTGGACGACGCTTCCGCCAAGGTGCGCCTGGCGCTCGCCGAGGCGCTGTCGATGAGCCATCACGCGCCGCCGCAGGTGATCAGCGCCCTGGCCGCCGACCAGCCGGAAGTGGCGGCGCTGGTGTTGGCGCGTTCGCCGCTGCTTACCGATGCCGATCTTGTCGAGCGCGTCGCCTGCGGCCACAAGGCGACGCAGACGCTGATCGCCAACCGTCCGGTGGTCTCGATGTCGCTGGCGGCCGCAATCGCCGAGATCGGCGAGCCGGAGGCCTGCGCGGCTCTGGTCGGGAACAGCGGCGCGGAGATCGCTTCGCTCAGCTTCCGCCGCATGGCTGAGCGGCATGGCCACGTGCCGTTGGTGCGCGAGACGCTGATCGCAGATCGGCGCCTGCCGGCCGACTGCCGCTATATGCTGCTGGTCAAGCTCGGCGAGATCCTGAAAGGATCGCCGCTGGTGCTGGCGATGATGGGGGCGGCGCGCGCCGATCGCGTCATGCGCGATGCCTGCGTGAAGGCCTCGGTGACGCTGATCGAGGGAACGCGCATGGAAGAGCATGCCGCGCTGATCGAGCATCTAAGGCTGCGCGGCGACCTCACCGCCAGCTTCATCATCCGTACCATCGCGCATGGCAAGGTCGACTTCTTCGGTTCGACGCTGGTAGCGCTTGCCCGACAGTCCGAGCAGCGGGTGACGGCGCTTCTGGCCGGCGGGCACGACGTGGCGCTGCAGGCGCTGTTCCGCAGCGCCGGACTTGCGCCGGCGACGCATGGCACCATCCTGCGCGCGCTGAAAGTCTGGCGCGAGGTCGCCAACGGCCGGCGTGTCGCCGGCGTGCAGGAAGTGAGCTGGCTGATGCTGAAGGAACTCGGCGGCCAATCGGCCGAGGGCGATCTTGCCGGACTGGTGAAGTCGATCCATCTCGACGCGCTGCGCGAAAACGCGCGCGGGCACGCGCTGGCGATTGCCGCGGCCTAGCGCTTATCGGGTCTCAGCTGAGCTCCTGGGCAAGTCCGACAAGAAGCCCTTCAGGCCCACGGATGTAGCAGAGCCGATAAATGTCCTTGTAGCGGACCACCTCGCCAACGAGCTCGGCACCGTGCTTGCGGAGCCCCTCCAGCGTGTCGTCGATGTCGTCCACGGCGAACATGACGCGAAGATAGCCCAGGGCGTTCACCGGGGCATTGCGGTGATCCGCCACGATCGACGGCCTGAGGAAGCGGGACAGTTCCAGCCGGCTGTGGCCGTCCGGCGTTCGCATCATGGCGATCTCGACATGCTGGTCGCCCAGTCCGGTGACACGTCCGGCCCATTCCCCATCGATCGTGGCACGCCCTTCGAGTTCAAGGCCGAGCTCGCGAAAGAAATCAACCGTCGCATCGAGGTCCTCGACGACGATACCGATGTTGTCCATTCGTTTGAGCGCCATCTGTCCACCTAAGTACCGACCAGTCTGATAAGGAACCTTTCGGATCCGGTCCGACCTGAAACGCGACATGTCCCTTTGTTCAGGCACGACCCTTTGCAAAGAAATCCGGATAGTCTTCCATCGCCGCGGCAATGATGCGCAGCGAGGCGGCGATCCGCAGCATTTCGAGCCGATCGCTGCGTTCGCCAATGCTGGCCGCATATTGCCTTGCCACCGCGATGGTCGCGGTCTGCGGCTCGCCCGGCCGACGGAACAACAATTCGCGCGCCAGGCCGCGCAGAAAATTGCCGATGGATTCGACTGTCTCGCGCGGCACGGCGGAATTCAGTTGCGCATGGCGTAGCCGCAGCACCTCCAGCCCGACGGTGACGGCGGCGATGCTGCCGCCGAGAATGGGGTCGCCCCTGCGGCCCGTTCGCTGCACCTGCGGCATCAACTGGTTGATCCTGTCATAGGCGAGGCTTTCGAAAGCCGAACGCCGAGGTATCCGCTCATGCAGGCAAAGCCGCGCCAGATCCTCGCGCATCGCTTGCGAGATACGCTCCACGGTGACCCAAGGGTCGGCAGGCAGCACGACGATGAAGACGCCGATGGCGATCAGGATGCCGACCAGGATCGAGGCCGAGCCCGCAAAGAACGGCCCGGCATCATAGGTCATCTGCTGATGCGGGCTGAGGAAGGCGAGGAAGTTGATGGCGAAAGCGGTGGCGACGCCGACATGGCGTGGATTGGCCATGCCGAGCGCCGCAGGCACCAGGATCGGCACGACGAAGAGCGTGAACCAGCCGAAGCCGGGCAGCGCCGGCAGCGCGACCTGCCCGACCAGAAAGGCAAAGGGCAGCGCAATCAGGGTGCCGGTGAAGAAGCCCCAGGCCGACTGCACGGGATCGGGACGCGTCGCGAACAGGCTAGAGACCACCGCGACGAGGATGACGGTGCCGGCCGCTTCCGACCATTTGGTCGTCAGCCAGAAGACGGCAACGAGCAGCGTCGCGAGCGCGGCGCGCACGGCGTTGCGCCACGCGGCCTGATAGTCGCGGTGGACGACCAGCGCCGGCTGGCTTCGCTCATTCGATTTCCGGGAGACGGGCGAGCGAAGCGCATCGAGGCCGGCCAACACCTGTTTCAGCGCTTCGGCAAAATCACCGGCAATGGTGAGGCGAGTGATGGTGCCCACCTTGTCCTCGGCGGCAGTGTTTGCACCGGCATCGTCGGGCAGGGCCGGCACCTCTCTGGCCTTGCTCGCGATCGCATCGAGCCGCGCCACCCACGGGCCCGTGTCGTCGAGGGCGCCGGGTGTCGCCCCCAGCTCGCCGACAAAGGCTTTCAAGTCGCGTCGCATCGGGATGAGCGCCGCATTCTTCGGCGCGCGGTGGCTGTGCAGCGTGCGCGCCGCCGACAGGGCCCACAGAAGCTGGCCGATGGTGCGCCGCACCGGGTGGGCGCGGGGGGCGAAGCTCGGCGCTTCCAGCCGCGCGTAGGTGCGCATTTCTGCGAGCGTCTGGGCGTCGGTGATCAACTTGCGCTGGAGCGCGGCAAGGCTTGCCGGATCGCCGTCGGAAAAGGCGCCGCCGGCATATTCGGCGAGGTCGAGGATGCTGCGCTTCAGCCTGGAAATGATGGCGTCGGCCGCGAGCTTGGGCAGGATCAGCCGGCTGGTGACGCCGGCGCAGACGATGCCAAGCACGATCTCGGCGCAGCGTGCGATAGCGAGATCGACAACGACAATCGGTTGACCGAGCGCCGGCAGGCTGATGATCATCACCGTGTAGCCGGCAAGCGCCGCGCCATAGGCTTCCGGGTTGCGCAACAGCGATGATACGAACGTGCAGATGCCGACCCAGAGCGCCAGAAAAGTGATCAGCAGCCAGGGATTGGTACCGCACAGGGATGTTATGCCGATAG
Organism: Mesorhizobium sp. M2A.F.Ca.ET.046.03.2.1; assembly: GCF_003952425.1. Taxonomy (NCBI): domain Bacteria; kingdom Pseudomonadati; phylum Pseudomonadota; class Alphaproteobacteria; order Hyphomicrobiales; family Phyllobacteriaceae; genus Mesorhizobium; species Mesorhizobium sp. M2A.F.Ca.ET.046.03.2.1. Next base: position 6,045,938 of record NZ_CP034449.1, read on the forward strand.
CGGCCAGGCCGCCGGCCAGCGTGCCGAGCAGCCGGTAGAAGCCCTTCGCCAGCACCATTCCAGCCACCGGCTGGGCGACGATGAACACAGTCATCATCGCCCATTGCGGATGGTCGAGCTTCAACGCGTAGGCGGCAAGCAGCGCGATCAGCCCGGCCGAAACCGTGCGCAAGGCAAAGATCCAGTCCGAACGGGTCGGCCGCGTCAGACCGCTTAACGATGTCTCGACAAGCTCTCTCAGACGCGTCCAGGTCACATTCGTCTCCGTACAGGAGCCTTTATGGACCCTTCCGCGATCAGATATCCAGCACGTCCGTCTCGGCGAATTCGGCGCGCTCCTGGATGAAGCGGAAACGCGCTTCGGGCTTGGTGCCCATCAGCGCGTCAACGGCATCCTTGGTGGCCTGCTCGGCGTCGATCACGTCGACCCGCAGAAGGGTGCGCTTCTTCGGATCCATCGTGGTCTCCTTGAGCTGCGAGGCCATCATCTCGCCCAGGCCCTTGAAGCGGCCGATCTCGACCTTGCCGCGTCCGGTGAATTCGGTGCGCAGCAGTTCGTCCTTATGCGCGTCGTCGCGGGCGTAGCCGACCTTGCCGCCCTGCCGGATCGAATAGAGCGGCGGCACGGCCATGTAGAGATGGCCGCCGCGGATCAGGTTCGGCATCTCCTGATAGAAGAAGGTGATCAACAGGGAAGCAATATGCGCGCCGTCGACGTCGGCGTCGGTCATGATGATCACGCGGTCGTAGCGCAGGTCCTCGTCGCGGTACTTCGAGCGCGTGCCGCAGCCGAGCGCCTGGATGAGGTCGGAGATCTGCTGGTTGGCGGCAAGCTTGTCGTTGCCGGCGCTGGCGACGTTGAGGATCTTGCCGCGCAGCGGCAGCACCGCCTGGCTGGCGCGGTCGCGCGCCTGCTTGGCCGAGCCGCCGGCCGAGTCGCCCTCGACGATGAAGATCTCGGCGCCGGCGGCCGCATTTTGCGTGCAATCGGCGAGCTTGCCCGGAAGGCGCAGCTTGCGCACCGCGCTCTTGCGCGAGACTTCCTTTTCCTGGCGGCGGCGCACACGCTCGTCGGCGCGCGCGATGACCCATTCGAGAAGCTTCGAGGCTTCCTGCGGATTGTCGGCAAGCCAATGGTCGAATGGGTCGCGGATGGCGTTTTCGACGATGCGCATCGCCTCGATGGTCGCCAGCCTGTCCTTGGTCTGGCCGACGAATTCCGGCTCGCGGATGAACACCGACAGCATGCCGGCGGCCGAGATCATCACGTCCTCGGTGGTGATGATAGAGGCGCGCTTGTTGCCGATCAGGTCGGCATAGGCGCGCAGTCCGCGCGCCAGCACATTGCGGAAGCCGGCCTCATGCGTGCCGCCTTCGGGAGTTGGAATCGTATTGCAGTAGGAGTTGAGGAACCCGTCGCCGCCGAACCAGGTCACCGCCCATTCCAGCGAACCGTGGCCACCCTGCTTGTCGCTCTTGCCGGCAAAAACCTCGCGCGTGACCTGGAACTCGTCGCCCAGCGTCGCCTTGAGATAGTCCTTCAGGCCGCCGGGGAAATGAAACTCGGCCTTGGCCGGCGTCTGGTCCTTCTCCTTGATCAGCGACGGATCGCAGGTCCAGCGGATCTCGACGCCGCCGAACAGATAGGCCTTCGAGCGCGCCATGCGATAAAGCCGCGCCGGCTCGAAGGCCGCGCCCTTGCCGAAGATCTGCTCGTCGGGGTGGAAGCGGGTCCTCGTGCCGCGGCGGTTATGAACCTCGCCCAGATGCTCGAGGCCGCTGACCGGGACGCCGCGGGAAAAACGCTGACGGTAGAGCTGACGGCCGCGCGCGACCTCGACCTCGAGGTGGTCGGACAGCGCGTTGACGACCGAAACACCGACGCCGTGCAGGCCGCCGGAGGTCTCATAGACCTTGGAGTCGAACTTGCCGCCCGAATGCAGCGTCGTCATGATGACTTCGAGCGCCGGCTTCTTGAATTTCGGATGCGGATCGACCGGGATGCCGCGGCCATTGTCGGTGACGGTCAGGAAGCCGTCGGCGGAAAGCTCGACGTCGATGAAGGTGGCGTGGCCGGCCACCGCCTCGTCCATCGAATTGTCGATGACCTCGGCGAACAGGTGGTGCATCGCCTTGTCGTCGGTGCCGCCGATATACATGCCCGGACGGCGCCGCACCGGCTCGAGACCCTCCAGCACCTCGATATCGGCGGCGCTGTAGCTTTCGCTGCCGTCGCGGGCGGCGGTCGAGCGCTTCGCGGCCTGCACCAGCGGATCGGCGGGGCGCGAGGGCGCGCGCACCGGCTGTGCCTGCTTTTCCATCTTGCCGAAGAGATCGTTGCTGTCGTCCATGCTGGGCCTAGCGTCCGGTAATGCGAATCACGGCTCGATACTGCCACGCTTTTGGCGGGCGAACGAGTTCCTGTTCCGTTCAGGGATCAAACTGTCTCTTATTCCAAAACCATTCGATAACCAAGCCGGCCGAAATAGGGCGATCGGCGGGTCACGGGATTCCTGATTCTTTAACATTAACGCCTAGCGTGAGGCCCAAACCAACAAAAGACCACGGGCGTCAGGGGTTTCGTTGTGCGGGGCAGGGCCATAACCATGATCGGTATCGCAGCCGTCTTCGGCGCGATCTCGATCTTTGCGGCGGATTTTTGGGTCAAGAGCCAGGCAAAGGCTCAGTCCGAGATCAAGGTGGTCACGGTCGAAGCTCCGCAGCAGCCCAAGGTCGAATTCAAGACCATCGTGGTGGCTCAAGCGCCGCTGCGCTATGGAATGGAGCTCGGACGGCCACAACTCGCCGAGATCCCGTGGCCGCAGGATTCGCTGCCGCAAGGCGCTTTCCCGACGATCGACAAGTTGCTTGCCGACGGCAGCCGCGTGGTGCTGTCGCCGATCGAGGTCAACGAACCGGTGCTGCTCACCAAACTGTCGGGACCGAACGGTCGCGCCACGCTTTCCAACATACTGTCGCCGGGCATGCGGGCCGTCACCATCCGCACCGACGAAATTGCCGGTGTCGGCGGCTTCGTCACGCCGGGAGACCGGGTCGACGTCGTCCTGACGCGCGATGCGGGAGACATCCAGGAAGTATCCAAGAACGCGCAAGGGGCGGCCGGCTCGACGGTCACCTCCGAGATTGTGGTCTCCGACGCCAAAGTGCTTTCGGTCGGGCAGGGCGCCGACGAACGCAAGACCGAGCCGCAGGTCGCCAATTCAGTGACCATCGAGGTGACCAACGAAGGGGCGCAGAAAGTGGCGCTCGCCCGCACCGTCGGCACTTTGTCGCTGTCGTTGCGGTCCGCGGCTGACGCCAGTGCCAGCAAAGGCGGGCTTACGACGATCTCTTCCTTCGGCGGCTCGGTTGCCGCAAACGCCGAGGCAAGTGCGGCCTCGCTCGTCAATGCGGTGACGAAGGACCAGGACGAGCCGAAATTCAGGACGGTGATCGTGACGCGCGGCGAGAAAGTCGAAGAATACAAGGTTCCTTCACGGGAACCGCCGCAGGAACTGCAGCAATAGCCGGTGGGGATCGGCGGGGACGGGCAAGATGTTCGGGTTTGATGCATTTCGGACGACCGGGGGATGGCGTCTTCTCGGCGCGATCGCGCTGGCGGTGTCGCTGGCTGTGGTAGGCTTCGCCGCGCCGGCAAGGGCGGACAATGACGTCGTCTATGTCTCGGCGAACCAGAACGCCTCGATCAAGGTCGCCAAGGGCAAGCCGAAGACGATCATGACGAGCGCGGCCTTCTACCAGATCGTCATCGGCGATCCGGAGATCGCCAACGTCAACCCGCTGACCGACAAGTCCTTCTATGTGCTGGGCAACAATCTCGGCACCACCGGTATCGCCCTGTTCGACCAGACCAAGCAGCTTGTCGGCACCATCGACATCGAGGTGACGCTGGACACCGACCAACTGGCCAGCACCATCCGCGCCAGCGTGCCCGACGCCAAGATCAAGGTCGGTTCGGCAAACGGCCGCGTCGTGTTGTCGGGCGAGGCCGAGGATGCGGTCGCCGCCGACAAGGCCAGCAAGATCGCCTCGCGCTTTTCCGGTAATGAGGAAGTCATCAATTCGGTCAACATCTCGTCCTCGCAGCAGGTACAGCTCAATGTCCGCTTCGTCGAGATCAACCGCCAGGCCGGCCAGGATCTCGGCGCCAAATACGCGGCCAATTTCGCTTATGGCATCGGCAACCGCAAAGTCGTGCTTAACCCGGACGGGGGAGATGTGCCGGCTGCCGGAACGGGCGAGATCATCGGCAGCCTGCTGTCGAACGGCTTGTCGATCGACATCGCCATCAAGGCGCTGGAGGAACGCGGCCTGGCGCGGCGGCTCGCGGAGCCGAATCTGATTGCCCGCTCTGGCCAGACGGCGAGCTTCCTTGCCGGCGGCGAGTTCCCGATCCCGGTTTCCGAAGACAACGGCAAGATCAGCGTCACCTACAAGAAGTACGGCGTCGGCCTCGATTTCACGCCGACGGTGCTGAAGGACGGGCTCCTGAGCCTCGACATCGCGCCGGAAGTGTCGTCGATCGACCCGTCCGCTTCCATCCAGGTCAGCAGCGGCATTTCCATTCCAGCCTTCATCGTGCGCCGCGCCAGGACGTCGGTCGACCTCAAGAACGGCCAGAGCTTCATGATCGCCGGCCTTCTGCAGTCGCAGAACGACATCACGACATCGCGGGTGCCGGGGATCGGCAAGCTGCCGGTGCTCGGTCCGCTGTTCTCCTCGAAATCTTATCAGCGGCGCGAGACCGATCTGGTCATCATCGTCACGCCGTACCTGGTCAAGCCGGTCGATCCCTCGAAGAAGATGGTCGAGCCGACCGACGGCACCCGGCCGGCAAGTGCCGCCGACTATTTCCTCAACAACACCGAGGAGGCCGACGCCTCGGCGCCGAAGCGTCCGCTGGCGCTGGCCGATGGCAGCACCGCCCGCTCCGTATCCGGCACGTCCGGCCACTTCCTCGACCTGCCGAAGGACTAAGGCCATGCGCATCGCCCTTTGGACTGTTCTCTTGCTCACTGGCCTCGCCGGCGGCTGCACCAGCGACGACTATGTGCGCACCGAAGGGGTGACGCCGGGGGTCGGCAACGCGCAGGCATCCAACACCGCCATGCAGATGGTCGATCCGTGGAAGTACGGCGTCCAGAACACAAGGCTTCTCGTGCCGGCTCAACGTCCGGGTTCCGAGACTGTCGCCGTTGGCGCGAAAGCCGGCGCCGCGTCCGCGCCGACAACATCATCAACGACATCGAATTGATCGGCCGACAACGATGGCATCTGCTACCAAGACCAAGAAGATCCTGCTCGTTTCCACCGACAGGGCGTTCGTGCAGGACACTCGGACGGCTTTTGCGACCTCCGAGGTCATCGAGCTCCTGACGGTGGAAAAGAGCATCAACGAGCTGCGCGGCGAAGCCCTCGAAACCGATTTCGGCACCGTCATCGTCGACATGGACGCGGCCAAGCTCGAGGAGATCGAGTCGCTGCAGCGCGTCATGCGCCGGCTGGAAGGCAGCGTTCCCGTGGTCGTCGTCACCCAGGAATTCAACGCGGCGGCGGTGCGCATCCTCGTGCAGCTCAAGGTCGCCGACTTCCTGGTCAAGCCGATCACCACGGCAGACCTGGTGCGCTCGGTCATCCGGGCGTTGCAGGGGCCGGGGCGGGAAGAGAACACCGAATCGCACATCTATACCTTCATGCCGGCCGCCGGCGGCGTCGGCACCACCACGCTCGCGCTGCAGACGGCTTTCCAGCTGCATCATTCGGTGACGCGCGGCGCTTCGACATGCGTGGTCGATCTGAATTTCCAGCAGGGCGCCTGCGCCGAATATCTCGACCTTGAGCCGCGCTTCGACATCACGGAAATCGAGAACCAGCCGGAGCGCCTCGACCGGCAACTGCTCGATGTGATGCTGTCGAAACATGCGAGTGGCCTGTGCGTGCTCGCGGCGCCGACACGTCCCTCGGACATGCGCTCCTTCAAGACCGATGTGGTGGTTCGGATGCTCGATCTCGTGGCGGCTTACTTCGACAATGTCGTCATCGACATGCCGCGCACCTGGTTCCCCTGGACCGAGACGGTGCTCTTGGGTTCCAACAAGCTCTACATCGTCGCCGAGATGACGGTGCCTTGCCTGCGCCACACGCAGCGCCTTATCCAGGCCGTCTATGAGACCGCAGGCAAGGAAGTGAAGCCCAACGTCATCGTCAACCGCTTCGAACAGAAGATGTTCGACAGCGGCATCAAGCAGGCCGATGTCCAAGAGATACTCGGCGAGCATTTCGTCGGCGGCATCTCCAACAATTACCGGCTGGTGCGCGAGGCCGTCGACCGCGGCGTGCCGCTGCACGCCATCGACCCCAACGCCAATGTCGTCAACGACCTGAAGAAGATCATCCTGCCGGAGGAGGCCGTCCAGACCACGGTCAAGTCGAAATCGCTGTTCGGCCTCGGCAAAGGCCTGCTGAAGAGGAAGGCCGGATGAACACTCGCTTTTCCAACCTGCAGAACCGCGACACTCGTCCGCAGCGAGCGCCGGAGCCCGCGCCTATGGTGCACAATGCGGTGATCATCCCGACGACCCGCAAGCCGGCACCGCCGAAGCCGGAGGCCGCGCCGGCAAAAAGCGCCAACAAGGTGCTCGATGCGCGCGTGCGCATCCACCGCATGCTGCTCGAGGAGATCAACCTCGTGGCGCTCGAGCGGCTGCCCAAGGATGAAATGCGACGGCAGGTGCATGAATTCGTCTCGGAAAAGACGCGCGAGGAGCGGATGGCGATCAACATCGCCGAGCTCGATGCGCTGGTCGACGACATCGTCGACGAGATGGTCGGCCTCGGCCCGCTGGAGCCGTTGCTCAAGGACCCTGAGATCAACGATATCCTGATCAATGGCCACCAGAACTGCTTCGTCGAAAAGCGCGGCAAGCTGCAGCAGGTCCACATCCCATTCAAGGATGAGGCGCATCTGCTTCGAATCATTAACAAAATAGTCGCGGCTGTCGGCCGCCGCGTCGATGAATCACAGCCGATGGTCGACGCCCGCATGCTCGACGGCTCGCGCTTCAACGCGGCGATCCGCCCGGTCGGCGTCGACGGCCCGCTGGTGTCGATCCGCAAATTTTCCAAGAACAAGCTCGGCCTGCACAAGCTGGTCGAGTTCGGCGCCATCACCCAGAACATGGCCGAAGTGCTGGCGGCGGCGGTGCACGCCCGCAAGACCACGATCATCTCCGGCGGCACCGGCACCGGCAAGACGACGATGCTCAATGCGCTGTCGGCCTTCATCCCGGAAGACGAGCGCCTGATCACCATCGAGGACGCGGCCGAGCTGCAATTGCAGCAGCCGCATGTCGCGCGCATGGAAACGCGCCCGGCCAACATCGAGGGCCATGGCGAACTGAAGCAGCGCGACCTGGTCAAGAACGCGCTGCGCATGCGCCCCGACCGCGTCATCCTCGGCGAGTGCCGCGGCGAGGAAGCCTTCGACATGCTGCAGGCGATGAACACCGGTCATGAAGGCTCGATGGCGACCATCCATGCCAACACGCCGCGCGACGCGATCTCGCGTCTGGAACAGATGCTCGGCATGACCGGCATGCCGATGACGGTGCAGTCGATCCGCAGCCAGATCGCCAGCGCGCTCGACATCATCGTGCAGCTGACGCGCCTTTCCGACGGCAAGCGCAAGGTGACCAGCGTCGCCGAGGTAACCGGCATGGAAGGCGATGTCATCCAGATGCAGGAGATATTCCGCTTCGTGCGCACCGGCATGGAGGCGGACGGCAAGATCCTCGGCCACTTCGAGGCGACCGGCATCCGCCCGCGCTTCCTCGAGGACCTGCGCAACATGGGCATCGAATTCCCGGGCAAGTATTTTGAACCCGGCCGGCCGCAGGACTAGGCCGGTGTTCGAGGGATTCAGCCCGATCTACGTCGTATACGCCGCGGCGGCGCTCACCGGCATCATGATCGCCGAGGGCCTTTACCTGCTCTATGCCGGGCGCAGCGACAAGCGCACGGCAATCAACCGCCGCATGAAGCTCGCCGAGAACAAGATCAGCCAGGAGCAGGTGCTGATCCAACTGCGCAAGGAGCGCGGGATCGACGGCCGCAGTTCCGTCTTTTCCCTCGACCGTTTCCGCGTCCTGCGCACGCAGTCCGGCATGACCACGCCGTTGCCGAAGTTCCTGATGATCACATCGGGGATCGCTTTCGCACTGGCGCTTCTCACGATCTGGAAGGGCTTGCCGCTTCTGTTCGGCCTGATCCTGTTTCTCATACTGCTGCCGGTGCTGCCGGTGATGGCGATGCGCTTCATGCGCAAGCGCCGGCACAAGCGGTTCGGGATACAGTTGCCCGAGGCGCTGGAACTGATCACGCGTGGCCTCAAGGCGGGCCATCCGGTGCCGGTGGCGATCGCCATGGTGGCGCGCGAAATGGCCGATCCGATCGGCACCGAGTTCGGCGTCGTCGCCGACGAGGTCACCTACGGCTCGGACCTTGTGTCGGCGCTGAACAATCTATTCGACCGGGTAGGCCACGAGGACCTGCCGCTGTTCGTCACGGCGGTGTCGATCCAGAGCAGTTCGGGCGGCAATCTGCGCGAGATCCTCGACGGCCTGTCCGCGACAATCCGCGAGCGCGGCAAGCTGCGCCGCAAGGTGCGCGCCATTTCGACCGAAGGCCGCATGTCTGCCTACATCCTGACCGCAGTGCCGGCGCTTCTGTTCACCGCCATCATGGTGCTGATGCCGCAATTCTACCAGGATGTCTGGGGCGAGCCGAAGACCTGGTACATGCTGAGCGGGGCGATCTTCTGGCTGCTGCTCGGCAACGCCATCATGTTCAAGATGTCGAATTTCAGGTTCTGAAATGGAAGACGTCATCCGCTTTCTCGCCTCGCTCGCGCCGACGTCGCTGATGCCGGTTGCCGTGCTGCTGCTGGTGCTTGGCGGCGGTGCCGTTGCCTGGCCGCTTGTGCTCGCCAAGGGCGATCGCGGCGAGGTCAAGCGCCGGCTGAAGGTCGAGGTGGTGCAGCCGGCCGAGCAGGTGGACGCTGCGCCCAAGAAGAGCACCAGCGCCGTGCGCGAGAAGGCGGTGAAACGGGCGCAGGAGTTCTATGCCAAGAGCGACCCGGAAAATGTCGCGCGGCTGCGCATGAAGCTCATCCAGGCCGGCTATATGGAGCCGCGCGCCGTCGGCATGTTCTTCCTGATCCGCTTCGCCACCATGATCGGCGCGGCGTTGGGCGCGTTCCTGATCAACCACTGGGCGGCCAGCGCCGAGTCGACCATGACCAGCCGCTGGACCTTCATCATCCTGTCGGGCGCCGGCGGCTATTTCCTGCCGGGCCTGGTGCTGACGCAGAAGGTTCGGGAGAAGATGCGCGAATACCGCAACGGCTTTCCCGATTTCATGGATCTGATGATCGTCTGCTCCGATGCCGGCATGAGCATGGAGGCCGGCATCGAGCGGGTCTCCAAGGAGCTTGCCAGGACCTATCCGTCGCTCAGCCAGAACCTGATCCTGGTGTCGCTGGAGCTGCGGGCCGGGCGCAGTCTCGACGACGCGCTGAAGGCGCTCGCCGACCGTCTCAGCCTGGACGAGGTGCGCTCCTTCGCGACGCTGCTGCAGCAATCCAAGGAGCTCGGCACCAGCCTATCGGGCTCGCTGCGCGTCTTCTCCGACGAAATGCGGCATAAGCGCATGTCGCTGGCGGAGGAGAAGGCGCATGCCTTGCCGGCCAAGATGTCGGTGCCGGTGACGGTCTGCATCCTGCCGGTGGTGCTGATGATCGCCATTATTCCGATCATTGTGAAGCTGACGGCGCATCACTGAGGTATGCTGATATTCGGGTGAGGCCGGCCTGCGAATAGCGACTTTCTGCGCTCCCGGTGCTCACGTACTTCAAGTACGCTCCGCTCCGGTTCTCGAAAGCCATTATTCTCGACACGGCCTGACCCGAATCTCAGCATACCTCAACCATCGCTGGTCTGCTGGTTAACGCATCCTTGGCGGGGAACCAAAATTTAGCTGCATTTCGGCACCGAAGCTTAATCGCTCTCCTGTATCGTCTTTTCGTGAAGAACGACCCGGCAAATCGGGCGATGGGGCAGGGGCATGCGTCAGAGACTTCCCACGGCAGCGGTGGCATTGACGGCCGCCTTGATGATCACCGGCTGCACGACGAGCAACACCAGCAACAGTGTCGACACGACCAAGACCACCGCGATCCAGCCGGTGGCCAAGGATGTCAGCGCCAACGACCTCGTCGAAGGCAAGGCCCAGTTCCGCGAGGCGAATTTCGGCCTGGCCGAACAGCATTTCCGCAAGGCGGTCGAGCTCAGATCCGACAATGCCGAAGCCTGGATGGGGCTTGCCGCTTCCTATGACGAGCTCGGCCGTTTCGACTTCGCCGACCGCGCCTATGCGCAGTTGCTGAAGGTTGCCGGCCGCAAGCCGCAGATCGTCAACAATATGGGTTATTCGCAGCTCCTGCGCGGCAACAAGAAGAAGGCGCGCGCGCTGCTGCTCGAGGCCAAGGCCGGCATGGCCGACCAGACGGTGGTCAACGCCAATCTGGCACTTCTGAACAAGAGCTAGAGCCTTATCGGGCTTGGCTTAAATGGTTCCGCCCGAATTCCTCGGCCGCCGGCCGAACGCCGTTTCAGCGAAACGCGACAAGTTCCACCCGTTACAATTTTCGTTTGTCGATTGGCGAAATCAAAGCGACAGGGTTGAATTTCCGGCTGGCGGACGCACGCCTGTCAACCGGCTTACCAGGTGTACAACGTCGGGCGAATATCGTTTTTCGCGGGGATCGCCTCGCGCTGGTGAAAAAGAACTGTTTCAATATAAACCAACAATTTCTAGTCTTCGCTTCTGCTGGATGCAGTAGTGGATGCTTTGTAAACCTTGTCGGAAGGTTGGGTCGAAAGGTTAGCTGAAAACGGTATCAGTGGGCCGCCGTTAACCTAGAATGCAGCGTCACTGACCACTCCCAAGAGGCGGCGGCTCAACAATGTTGGATTTTAGTTCGCTCCTGCTCGCGGCGGCGTTGTCGGGTACGTGCCTCAGCATCACCATGCTTGCGATCTGGCTCACCGCTCCGCGGGCGCCCTTCGTGCTGACGGTGGCGTGCGGCATCCTTGTGCTTGTCGCGCATGTCGTTCTGTTCTGGCAATACACCAAGGAGCCCAACCCTTGGCTCTGCCAGGCAGTGCTGGTGCTGCTCAGCCTGGGTTTCCTCATCATCTGCCTGTCGGCGATGCAATATCTGGGCGTCGGCAACCATGGTAGCGTTGTTCTGCCGACATTGGCAGCCATGGCCGCCGGCGCCGTCTTCACCTATCTCGGATTCGACGGCATCGGTTTCCTCATCACCTATTCGGCCGTCACGGCGCTGCTCGCGGCGATCGGAACGATGTTCTGGATGAAGGGCGATCACGACCGCAGGATCCTGCTCGTCGTCTCGTTCCTGAGCGGAGCCTGCGGCTTGTCCTTCGCGCTGTGCGGCCTGGTGTTGCTGGTGCAAGGGCAATGGGTTCTCGGTGCTGCGCCCGACAACTGGGCGGAGCGGTTGAACACCGTCGTCGCGGTTGCCTGCATGACCGGCCTCGGGGCGCTGACGCTTTCGCTGCATCATCTGCAAGCGCAGATCGAGCTCAAGGCCGAGACCATGACCGATCCGTTGACCGGCCTGATGAACCGCAGGGCGCTCAACGAACTCTACGGCGATCGCAGCTTTGGTCCGTTCATGGCGATCGCGATGTTCGATCTTGACCATTTCAAGACGACCAACGATGTCTTCGGCCATCCCGTCGGCGACAAGGTCCTTTGCCGCTTCGCGGCGGTGATCAAGAAATATGGCAGGACAGGGGTCGACGCCTTCCGGCTCGGCGGCGAGGAGTTCGCGATCGTCATGTCGCGGATCACGCCTGAAAAGGCGCATGACATGGCAAGCCGCATCGGCGTCGCCTTCGGCACCGAGATCGTCGCGACGCATCGCGGTCCGCTGCGCAGCAGCGTCAGCGGCGGCATGGGATTTGGCGCAGCTAGTGGCCGGACCCTGGACGAGGTGCTGGCCGAAGCGGACGCCGCGCTCTATGCCGCCAAGCGCGCCGGGCGGAACCGCGTTATCGCCCAACGAGAACAGGGCCAGCCCGATAGCGGGCCGGCCCAGAAAACCGCCTGAACGACTACTCCGCGGCGCCGAGATATTCCGACAGCGGCGGGCACGAGCAGACCAGGTTGCGGTCGCCGGCCACATTGTCGATGCGCGACACCGGGGGCCAGTATTTCGTCGCCAGGTCGGCGTCGCCCGCAGGGTGGGCCGCTTCGAGCCGCGAGTAGGGATGCTTCCACTCAGCGGCAAGCGCTTCCGCCGCGGTGTGCGGGGCGTTGACCAGTGGGTTGTCGTTGGACGGCCACTCGCCCTTCGCCACTTTCGCCGCCTCGCCGGCGATGGCTACCATCGCCTCGCAGAAGCGGTCGAGCTCGCGCTTGGGCTCGGACTCGGTCGGCTCGACCATCAGCGTGCCGGCGACCGGGAACGACATGGTCGGCGCGTGGAAGCCATAGTCGATCAGGCGCTTGGCGATATCGTCGACGCTGATGCCGGCGCTCTCCTTGAGCACGCGAGTGTCGAGGATGCACTCGTGGGCGATGCGATCGTGCCTGCCCTTGTAGAGAAGCGGGAAGTGCGGCGCGAGCCGGGTCGCGATGTAGTTGGCGGAAACGATCGCCGTTTCCGTCGCCTGCTTCAGTCCTGAAGCGCCCATCATGCGGATGTACATCCAGGTGATCGGCAGGATGGAGGCGCTGCCGAACGGCGCCGCCGCCACGGCATGGGTCGTGCCTTCCGTCACGTGGCCGGGCAGGTAGTGCTTCAGATGGGCCTTGACACCGATCGGACCGACACCCGGCCCACCGCCGCCATGCGGGATGCAGAAGGTCTTGTGCAGGTTCATGTGGCAGACGTCGGCGCCGATATCGCCTGGACGGGCGAGACCGACCAGCGCGTTGAGGTTGGCGCCGTCGAAATAGACCTGGCCGCCATGCTCATGGACGATGGCGCAGAGGTCGCGTGCGCCTTCCTCGTAGACGCCGTGCGTCGAGGGGTAGGTGAACATCAGCGCCGCGAGGTCCTTCGAATGCTCGGCCGCCTTGGCCTTGAGGTCCTCGACATCGATGTTGCCGTCCTCGGTGCAGCGCACGACGACGACACTCATGCCGACCATCGCGGCGCTCGCCGGATTGGTGCCATGCGCGGAGGACGGGATCAGGCAGACGGTGCGGTGACCTTCGCCGCGCGCGCGGTGATAGCCGCGAATGGCGAGCAGGCCGGCATATTCGCCCTGGCTGCCGGCATTGGGCTGCAAGGTCACGGCGTCGAAGCCGGTGATCTCCGACAACCAGGCTTCGAGATCGGCGATCATGGCGCGGTAGCCGCCCGAATGGCCGGCGGGTGCGAAGGGATGCAGATTGGCGACGCTGGGCCAGCTCACCGGCATCATTTCAGCGGCGGCATTGAGCTTCATCGTGCAGGAGCCGAGCGGGATCATGGCGCGGTCGAGCGCCAGGTCCTTGTCGGCCAGCCGGCGCAGGAAGCGCATCATGTCGGTCTCGGAGCGGTTCTCGTGGAAGATCGGCTGCGTCAGGAACTCCTTGCCGCGCGGCTTGCCGGGCATCGAGCCGCCGTCCGCGCCTGGCTTGGCGCCGAAAAGGCCGGCTATGGCCTCGAGATCGGCTTCCGTCGAGGTCTCGTCGAAGGCGATGCTGATCTTGTCCGCATCGATGACGCGCAGCAGCCGCCCTGTCTTCTCCGCGGCGGCGGCGATCGCGCCGGCCTTGCCCTTCACCTCGGCCGTCACCGTGTCGAAGCGGCTTGCGCCGAGCACCGATACGCCGGCGGCTTTGAGACCTGAGGCGAGGCGGTCGGCAAGGCCGTGGATGCGACCGGCAATCGCCTGGAGGCCGGCAGGGCCATGCCAGATCGCATAGGCCGCGGCCATATTGGCCAGCAGCGCCTGCGCGGTGCAGATGTTGGAGGTGGCCTTGTCGCGGCGGATGTGCTGCTCACGCGTCTGCAGCGCCAGCCGGTAGCCGGGGCGGCCCTTGGTGTCGGTCGACTGGCCGACGAGGCGGCCGGGCATCAGACGGGTCAGCTTGTCGGAAACGGCGCAATAAGCGGCATGCGGGCCGCCGAAACCCATCGGCACGCCGAAGCGCTGCATCGGACCGACCGCGATGTCGGCGCCGAGCTTTGCCGGCGCATCCGTCAGCGTCAGCGCCAGCGGATCGGCGATGAAGACGACCAGCGCGCCGGCGGCGCGGGCCTTCTCGATCGCCGCCTTGTGATCGCCATAGACGCCCAACGTGTCCGGCCAGGAGACGAGCAGGGCGGCGGTGTTGTCGTCGATCGTCTCGCCATCGACCTCGATGCCGAGCGGCTCGGCGCGGGTGCGCACGACGTCCAGCGTCTGCGGGTGCGGGGTGCCTGCAAGCGCCACCTTGGTGCGCTTGTCGCGATGATGGCGCAGCGCGATGCCGACGGCCTCGGCAACGGCGGTCGCTTCATCGAGCAGCGAAGCCGACGCCACCGGCAGGCCGGTGAGCTCGGTGACCAGGGTCTGGAAGTTGAACAGCATTTCCAACCGGCCCTGGCTGATCTCGGCCTGGTAGGGCGTGTAGGCCGTGTACCAGGCCGGATTCTCGAACAGGTTGCGCTGGATGACCGGCGGCACGAAGACGCCGTGATAACCGGCGCCTATGAAGCTCTTCAGCACCGTGTTCTTCGCCATCATCGCCGACAATTCGGCCAGCGCTTCGGCTTCGCTCGCCGGAGCGGGCAGGTCGAGTGGCCGATCGAGGCGGATCGACTTCGGCACGGCCTGGCTGATCAGCGTTTCGACGGATGGAACGCCGATGGCGGCGAGCATCGCCCTGACGTCGTTGACGGAGGGACCGATATGGCGGGCCGAGAAAGGAGCAGGTGCTGCGGTCATTTCCAAGATCCTGTTGTCAGCCGATATGGGCTTTGTAGGCGGCCTCATCCATGAGGCTGTCGAGTTGACCTTCGTCGGAAAGCTTCATCTTCCAGAGCCAGCCGTCGCCGGTCGCCGCCGAATTGACCAGCGAAGGGTCGGCCGACAGTGAGCCGTTGGCCTCGGTAATCTCGCCGTCGACCGGCGCGTAAACGTCCGAAGCCGCCTTCACGGATTCGACGACGACGGCGGTATCGCCCTTGGCGAGCTTGCGGCCAATTTCCGGCAGCTCGACGAAAACGAGATCGCCGAGCTGTTCCTGCGCATAGTCGGTGATGCCGACAGTGGCGACGCCGCCTTCGACGCGGAGCCATTCATGGTCTTCAGTGAAATAGGTCTTTGCCATCTGGAGATCATCCTTTGCGGTAGCGGTGTGGGGTGAAGGGCAGGGACGTGACGTCGATCGGGATCTTCGTCCCGCGGACATCGGCGAAGAGTTTCGTGCCGGCCTTGGCCAGCGCGATGTTGACGTAGCCCATGGCGACCGGGTGGCCGGTCGAAGGGCCGAAGCCGCCTGATGTGACGTGGCCGGCCGGATTGCCGCCGGCATCGACGAGCGTCGCGCCCGCGCGCACCGGCTGGCGCCCGTCGGGCTTCAGGCCGACGCGTTTCTGCGACGGCCCGCGATCGAGGATCGAGCGCAGCGCGTCGGCGCCGATGAAATGGGCGGCGCGGACTTCCTTGGGGATCGCCCACATCAGGCCGGCGCTTGCCGGGTCGATCCCGGGCGTCAGGTCCTGGCCATGCAGGCAGAGCCCGGCCTCGAGGCGCAGGCTGTCGCGGGCGGCAAGGCCGATCCATTGCACGCGCTCGTCTTCCAGGAGTTTGGCGACCAAATCCCGCGCGTCCTTCTCCGGCAGGCCAACCTCGAAACCGTCCTCGCCGGTGTAGCCGGACCGGCTCATGAACCAGTTCTGGCGCGGCTCGATGCCATGCATGAAGAGCAGCGAGCCGGTCTCGATGCCGGCCCGTGCCAAAGCCACCCAGGCATCCGGACCCTGAATCGCCAGGAAGACGCGGTCGAGCGGCTCGACCGTGGCGTCGAAATCGGCGGAGAGCGTGCGCAGATGCTTCTCGTCCTCGATGGCGTTGCCGGCATTGGCCACGACCATGAACCGGTCGTCGCCAAGGCGCGTGACGATCAGGTCGTCGATAATGCCGGCAGCCTCGTTGAGGAAAAAGGTGTATTTGGACTGCGAGATGTCCAGCGCGCCGGCATCAAGCGGGCAGGCCCGGTTCAACAGCGCCGCGGCGCCCGGACCGTCGACTTCGAACAGCTTCATATGCGAGATGTCGAACAGCCCGGCATGCTCGCGCGTGTGCAGGTGCTCCTTCATCACGCCGGGCGGATAGGTGAGCGGCATCGACCAGCCGGCAAAAGCGCCGAAGCGCGCGCCCGCGGCCTGATGCAAATCCTCGAGGGGTAGGTGCCTGGTGTCTTCGCCTGTCATGTCTTCTCCAGAGTCGCACGCAATCGACCGCCATTGGCGGCCTGTTCCGTGCCCCTCTGTCTGAAGCCTGAGAGACTCGCGCCCCGTAACTCTGTCGGCAGCGCTTACACCTTCGGCGCGGGGCCAGGCCCCGACTTTCCAGAGTTGTCTTTCCCGTCAACGGTTCTTTTGCCTGAGAGATTTCGGGCGATTTCCCCTTCGGCGACAGCTTGCGCTGCTCTCTCCCGCAAACAGGTGGGACTCACAAACCGAGCCCCCGACGCGCCATCCATAGCTCGTTGGCGACACCTTGTCACCTCCCAGCGACATCAAAGGTGCGCCGATATTCAGGTGAGGCCGGCCTGACGTGAATCTCAACAAGGCGCGGCCGGCAAGGCTTCGCTAACCACACCATTTGCCGGTTTCTCAAGACACCGCTGATAAACCTGACGGGATAACGCCGGCAAAAGGCGACGGGCAGGGACGGCAGATGGGCGAATTGATCATGAGCGGTCCGGTGGCGGGGCTGACGTCGAAGAACAAGATCACGGCCGAGGACGTGGCAATGCTGCGGCGCGAGGTATTCGCCGACGGCGTGGTGACGCGGGGCGAGGCGGAGGCGCTGTTCGCGCTCGACCAGACGGCGCGTGACAAATGCGGCGAATGGGCACCGTTCTTCGTCGAGGCGGTGACCGACTACATCGTCCACCAGGAAAAGCCGGAAGGCTATATCTCGGAGGAGAATGCCGACTGGCTGGTCCGCACCGTCTCGCGTGACGGCATGGTCGACAGCCGCACGGAACTCGAGCTGCTGGTGCATGTGCTGGAGGAAGCCAAATCCTCGCCCGGCCAGCTTTCGGCCTACGCGCTGGAGCAGGTCGCGCATGCGGTGATCGACGGCAAGGGGCCGTTGATGATCGGCGGCGAGCTGGTTCCGGGCTTGATCGCCAAGGCCGAGGTCGATCTCCTGCACCGCATCCTCCATGCCTTTGGCGGCGACGGCAACATCGCCATTACCAAGGCCGAGGCAGAGGTGCTGTTCAGGATCAATGACCGAACGGCGGCCGCAGACAATGATCCGTCCTGGAACGAGCTCTTCGTCAAGGCGATCGCCAACTATGTCATGTGCTCGGCCGGCTACGAGCCGCCGACGCGCGAAGCGGCGCTGCGCCATGAAAACTTCCTTGACGAGGCAGGCCCGGCGCTCGGTGGGTTCTTCAGCCGGATGGTGTCGGGCGGATTCGCCGCGGTCCTCGAAGCCTATCATTCTCCCGGCGATATCGAGGCCGAATGGGAAGCCAGGAACCGGGCCGCCGAGGCGCTTGCCCGCCGTGCCGAGACCATCGTTGCCGACGAAGCCAAATGGCTGGCCGAGCGCATCGACGGCGGCCAGCGGCCGCTGCGCGACAACGAGCGCGCGCTGCTGACGCTGATCAGGCACGCTTCGCCGGAAATCCATCCGGCGCTGAAGCCGCTGCTGGATAAAGTCGCTTAGGCGCTCTTAAATCGTCTTACAAAGGATGATGTTGGAATGGCCTTCGGGCCATCCGGTGAGTTCGGCGATGCGCTCGAAACCGGCCTTTTCGTACAAGCCCGGCGCCTGGAAGTCGTGGGTCGAAACCCATATCCGCAGGGAGCCGCGCGCAGCGGCCTCCGCGACAAAGGCATCAAGCAGCTTCCTGCCGTGGCCAAGGCCGCGATAAGTTTCGTCGACCCACATCAGCGTGAGCTCGGCGATGCCGGCCCAGGAATGACCGGCGGCGATCCCGACGACGCGCCCTTGCTCATCCCGCAAGGCAAAGGTGAGGGCACGGTCGTCGTCACGACCGGTCAGCCGTCGGTTGTCGTCATGCAGACGCTCCTCGACGGCATCAAGCTCGGCGGACGGCAGATCGTGCTCGGCCCGCAGGCGAGGGATCATCAAATCCCGCCATACCAGTCGTAGCCATTATCCTCCCAATAGCCGCCGCGGCCGCCGCCGATAGTGGCGAAACTGTCGACCAGCTCGATCTTAGAAATGTATTTTGGCATCTTGTAGCCGAGCTGGCGCTCGACCCGGACGCGCAGCGGCGCGCCGTTCTCGACCGGGAGCGGCTTGCCGTTGAGACCGTAGGCCAAAATGGTCTGCGGATGGCGGGCATCGATCAGGTCGATGGTGCCGTAATATTTGATGTCGCCGGACAGGCTCTGCTCGATCGTGTCGAGGCAGTGGAACATGACGTAGCGCGCCTGCGGCTTGACCACCGCCTGGTCGAGCACCAGCGACAGCGGCGTGCCGGTCCATTTGGCGATGCAGCTCCAGCCTTCGACACAGTCATGGCGGGTGATCTGGGTGCGGCTCGGCATGTTCTGGAGCTGCTCGCGGGTCAGCGACAGCGGCTTCTCGACCAGCCCGGTGACCTCCAGGCGCCAGTCGGCGAAATTGTTGGCGAGCAGACCCTTGTAGGTGTCGTCATCGGGCGCCGTGACGCCATTCGGCCGCTGCGGCTGACGGATATCGGCCTCGGTGAATTCCGGCGCCAGCGCGTCGCGGCCTGCAAGAAAGCGCTGCGCGCGGTAAGTCAGACCGTTGGCGTTTTCGAGGAAGCTGCGCAGGCCGCCACCAATGCCGAGACCGCTGTCGAAGGCGTCGCAGCCCGATAATGCGATGCCTGACAGGCCGAGGCTGCTCGCGGTCAAGAATTTACGGCGGCTGATCTGGAATTTTGCCATCTCAGGCGCTCCTCTCGGTCGGCTGGTCGTGCTTTGCGGGCGGGTCGGTGCGGTACCAGCCGGTGATGATCGAGCGCAGCTCGTTGATCGGGCCGGCGGCCAGGATCATCAGGATGTGGACGATGAAGAAGAGGACGAGCAGCACCATGACGGCGAAATGGATGGTGCGCGCCGTCTGTCGGCCGCCAAGGATTTCGTTGAGCCATGGCAGCACCGAATCCATGCTTGGCGACATGGCGAGCCCGGTCACGATCATCAACGGCAGAGCCACGAACAGCACGCCGCCATAAGCCATCTTCTGCAGGGTGTTGTACTCACGGGTGTGGTGGAATTTCAGCTTCGCGTGGTCGACGATGTCGCGCGGCAGCTTGCGCATATCCGAGAGGCGAGGGGCGAGGTCTCGGCGGATGTGGCCGTTGACCAGGCCGGCGATCAGCCAGACGAGCAGCGTCGTGGTTAGGATCCAGGCGAAGAAGAAATGCACGACGCGGGCGGTGCCAAGGTCGTAATAGGAGGGAATGGTCGCCCAGGCCGGAAAGGCGCGGGGCGTTTCCTGTCCGGGCGGACCCGACCAGCCGAGCACGCCGGTAGTGTCGAAGCGGTGGCCGAGGATCGCGGTGAAACCGCGCGGACCGTTGGCGGTGTTTTCGGCGCCGATCTCGAGAATGGTGTTGTTGAACTCGAAACCGGACTGCTTGCCGAGATAAAGCTGCGGCCGCGCGTTGAAGATCTGCAGGCCGGAAAGCAGCATGAAGAACAGCGAGAAAGCCCACAGCCAATGGGTCAACCGCGTCCAGCGCGACTGCCGGTAGATGAGGGTGGTGTCCACTTCGTCCACCTTGGGGGTGGATTGGTTGTTGGCAACAGCGTCCATCTTGCCTCCGGCCGCCTCAGGCAGGCGGCTTCTCAGGTCCTTGTCTTCCCTCAATACGTCGCCGCACAAGGCAATGTTTCATGCGATCACGGATTTATTACGGAGAGCCCAGGGTGACCGCGAGATTGACCGCCGCGGCAACGATCACCGTGTTGAAGAAAAAGCTCAGGATCGAGTGGACAAGCACGACAAGGCGCATTTGCGAGGTGGTTATGGCCGTGTCCGCCGTCTGCGCCGTCATGCCGATGACCGTCGCGAAATAGAGGAAGTCCCAACCTTCTGGTCTTTTGCCGCCGGGAAAATCGAGGCCGCCGACCGGCATTTTCTTCTGGGTTTTCTGATCGATCTCGCCTCCATCCTTCCAATAGACATGCGCATAGTGAAGCGACGCCATGGCGTGGATGGTGAACCAGCCGAGCGGGATCGACAGCATGGCGAAGGCAAGCTGCCAAGGGTGCGCCGCATCTTTCTGATTGATCAAAAGAAACAGCGAGACGATGGCCGCAACGACGACGAAGAACGTGACGGCGAAGATAAGCAGCACGGGCATGTCCGTCGCGCGCGCGTTCCTGCTGAGATAGCGGCCGGTGAGGCTCGGCATCAGCGCCAGCACCATGGCGATATAGCTCACGAAGAACACATTGGCGCCGATGGAGTAGGGGAGCGGTGCCTTGAGCAGAAGAGCCACCAGTAGGGCGACGATGCCGATCGCAAAGGCCAGTGCGAACTGCATGTGGCGATGCATCGGCGTCTTGAGGTCTTCACCCATGGGTCGGGTCCCTGAAGACGTTGGATCAATCCGGTGTGACGGATTTGAGCGCGCGCCGCAAGATGCGGTCGAGCTCGCCTAGAAACTGCGACCTGTCCTTTTGCGTGAAGGAGGCATTGAAGCCGCGGCTTTCGCCGGTCTCGCGCAGATGCTGCTTCAGATCGCGCATCGCCACCGCCATGCCGATGGTTTCCGGGGTGAACGGGCGTCCGGTCGGCCCCAGCACATGCGCGCCGAGCGCCACCGTGCGCGCGGCAAGCGGAATGTCGGCCGTCACCACGATGTCGTTCTCCCTGGCGTTCTCGACGATCCAGTCGTCCGCGGCATCGGCGCCTTTGGAGACGACGACATTGCGGATCATCGGATCGCGCGATGGGCGCAGGCCGCCATTGGAGACATAGGTGACGACAACCCCATGACGCTCGGCGACCTTCTCGACCTCGGCCTTGACCGGGCAGGCGTCGGCATCGACGTAGATCATGATTTCCCGAGCGATCGGCGACTCCTGGCGGCTATTTGTCTTCCGGCGCCAGTTCCACCAGCAACCGAGTGACGATCATGTCACGCAGCACGATGCCCTCCGGCACCCCGGCGGCGGTGATGGCCACGAGTCTGGCTGTATTCTCGCTTTGCATTTTCTGCAAGGCGTCGACGTTGCTGGCCGTGTCGGCGATGGATTTGTCGGAGAAGCCGCCGACCGTCCGAATCGCCGCCGGATCGGACCCCCGCAGGGCAGCCATCAGACGGCTGATCTGCTCAGAGTTCCTGTTATCGGTCAGCTGCGCCAGCACGACGCTGCCCTTGGCTGAGGCGACATACTTTCCGGCAGGGTCGATGACCACTACCGACATGTCGGGATCATGTTGCGATAGGACACGGATATACTCTGCAATGACGGGCGCCTGATAATAGTCGCCACGGCCAAGCTGCAAAGTCATGCTCACCGGCTTTCCCGGCGCCAAATTGCGATCGACATTCTCAAGCTGGACGAAGTCGCCCTTGGCGACGAACTCGCCTTCGACAATGGAAGAACTGATCGGTATCGGGTCGATTGTCTTCTTGGCTTCCTCGCGGAATTTCGCGCCCCAGCCACCCGGCCCGGTGAACTCGCTGATATCGCCGGACACTACCCCATAAGCGAGCAACGGAATGATCATGAGAGCGATCAGGGTTACACTGTCGCCAAGGGAAAACCGTTTGATGCCATAGGCGAGAACTATCCCGATCAAGAGCACGGCCGCTGCGATGGCTGTTGCCAGCATTTGTCCCTCCGGGCGAACGTCGACCAATGGGCGATCTTTCGATCGCCCATTGGCAATTTCCATGAAGCATTTCACGCAGGAGCGCCCGGTCGTCACCGGACCGACTGGGCTCAGGCCGGCAGCGCGCCGGACTTCTTCGCCGTCCAGGTGGCCATATAGTCCATCAGGCCGGGGTTGAGGCAGTCATAGGGCTCGAGCCCAATCGATCTCAGTTGCGCGCGGATACCGTCCATGCGGCTGGGGTCGACGCCGGATTCGATGATCGAGGAGACGAAGGCGGCGAAGCCCGGCGGCGACCAGCCGTCCTCCTCGAAGCGTTCCGGATGGATGAAGGACAGGCCCTTGAAGGGATGGTCGCGCTCGACCGGGCCATGCATGTGGACGCCGCAGCCGGTGCAGGCGTGGCGCTGGATCAGCGCCGAAGGATCGACCACCTTCAGCTTGTCTCCATTCTCGGTGACGGTGACGTCGCCGGTACCGGCGACGGCCACGACCGAGAATATGGCGCCTTCCGGCTTCCAGCATTTGGTGCAGCCGCAGGCGTGGTCGTGAGCGATCTGGCCCTTGACCTTCACCTTCACAGGGTTGCTCGTGCAGAGGCAGACCAGCGTGCCGCCGGAGAAGGATGCGCTTTCCTTCGGCAAGCCATTGTCAATCTTCGGATGCAGTTTCTCGGCCATTCCATTCCTCCCATGTTTTACCACAGAGGTCGCCGGCGTTCCGGCCTGCGGCCTGGTGGCTTTCCTCAGTAAACCACGACGCTGCGGATCGACTTGCCCTCATGCATGAGGTCAAAACCCTTATTGATGTCCTCGAGCTTCAGCGTATGAGTGATCATCGGATCGATTTGGATCTTCTTTTCCATGTACCAGTCGACGATCCGCGGTACGTCGGTGCGGCCACGCGCGCCGCCGAAGGCGGTGCCCATCCAGGTGCGGCCGGTGACCAGCTGGAAGGGCCGCGTCGAGATCTCCTGGCCGGCGCCGGCGACACCGATGATGACCGACTTGCCCCAGCCGCGATGCGAGGCTTCCAGCGCCTGGCGCATCACCTTAGTGTTGCCGGTGCAGTCGAAGGTGTAGTCGGCGCCGCCGATCTGGTCGGCGCCGCGCTTGGTCATGTTGACCAGGTAAGGCACGATGTCGCCATCGATCTCCTTCGGATTGACGAAATGCGTCATGCCGAATTTCTCGCCCCAGGCCTTCTTGTCGTTGTTGACATCGACGCCGATGATCATGTCGGCGCCGGCAAGGCGAAGCCCCTGGATGACGTTGAGGCCAATGCCGCCAAGACCGAAGACGACGGCGGTCGCGCCCTGTTCGACCTTGGCGGTGTTGATGACGGCGCCGATGCCGGTGGTGACCCCGCAGCCGATGTAGCAGATCTTGTCGAAGGGGGCGTCTGGGTTGACCTTGGCGACCGCGATCTCCGGCAGCACGGTGAAGTTGGAGAAGGTCGAGCAGCCCATGTAATGGAAGAGTTTTTCGCCGCCGAGCGAGAAGCGCGAGGTGCCGTCGGGCATCAGGCCTTGTCCTTGAGTGGCACGGATGGCGGTGCACAGATTGGTCTTGCGCGACAGGCAGGACGGGCACTGCCGGCATTCGGGCGTATAGAGCGGGATGACGTGGTCGCCCTTCCTGACCGAGGTGACGCCCTTGCCGACATCGACGACGATGCCGGCGCCCTCATGGCCCAGGATCGCCGGAAAGATGCCTTCCGGATCGGCGCCCGACAGGGTGAATTCGTCGGTGTGGCAGATGCCGGTCGCCTTCACCTCGACCAGAACCTCGCCATCGCGCGGGCCTTCAAGGTCCACCTCCATGATCTCCAGCGGCTTTCCGGCGGCGACGGCAACGGCGGCACGCGTTTTCATGAGGCATTCCTCCCAAGCGATCTGTAAGTTTTAGCTAACGGCAGGCTGCCCGTGGCGAATGCCAGCCTGCCATCCCTTTGATCGCAAGCTTAGCGAGTTCCGCTCCGGCGGCCAACGTCTCTTGCGACGTTTTTCGGCGCGGTTTCTGCAATCGTCGCCGGGGGACGCCGGCCTGCGGACACTTGAGGCGCGCCGGAATTATCCATAGAACTGGTCCGCTTCGCCGGAGGAACGACATCCGAATGTTCAAGAAGATCCTGATCGCCAATCGCGGCGAGATCGCCTGTCGCGTCATCAAGACGGCGCGCAAGATGGGCATTGCCACCGTCGCGGTCTATTCGGATGCCGATCGCGATGCCGTGCATGTCGAAATGGCCGACGAGGCGGTGCATATCGGGCCTTCGCCGGCGGCACAGAGCTATCTGCTTCCGGAGAAGATCATCGCCGCCTGCAAGGAAACCGGCGCCGAGGCCGTCCATCCGGGCTACGGCTTCCTGTCGGAGCGCGCCTCATTTTGCGAGGCGCTGGAGAAAGAAGGCATCGTCTTCATCGGACCGAAGCCCAAGGCCATCAAGGCGATGGGCGACAAGATCGAATCGAAGAAGTTCGCCAGCGAAGCCAAGGTCTCGACCGTGCCTGGATGGCTGGGCGTCATCGAAGACGCCGACCATGCCGAGCGGATCGCCGGCGAGATCGGCTATCCGGTCATGATCAAGGCCTCGGCCGGCGGCGGCGGCAAGGGCATGCGCATCGCCTGGAGCGAGGCGGAGGTGCGCGACGGCTTCGACCGGGCGCGTTCGGAGGCGAAAAGCTCCTTCGGCGACGACCGCGTCTTCATCGAGAAATTCGTCGTCGATCCGCGCCATATCGAGATCCAGGTGCTGGCCGACGCGCATGGCACGGCGCTCTATCTCGGCGAGCGCGAGTGCTCGATCCAGCGCCGCAACCAGAAAGTGGTCGAGGAGGCGCCGTCGCCATTCCTCGACGCCAAGATCAGGAAGGCGATGGGCGAGCAGGCGGTGGCGCTAGCGAAAGCCGTCGACTACCAGAGCGCCGGCACCGTCGAGTTCATCGTCGACAAGGACAAGAACTTCTATTTCCTTGAAATGAATACGCGATTGCAGGTCGAGCACCCGGTGACCGAACTGGTCACCAGCATCGACCTGGTCGAGCAGATGATCCGCGTCGCCGCCGGCGAGAAGCTCGGCATCAAGCAGAGCGACGTGAAGCTCAACGGCTGGGCGGTGGAGAGCCGCCTCTATGCCGAGGATCCTTTCCGCAACTTCCTCCCGTCGATCGGCCGGCTGACCCGCTACAGGCCGCCGCAGGAGGGCACGTTCGGCGACATCGTCATCCGCAACGATACCGGCGTCACCGAAGGCTCCGAAATCTCGATGTTCTATGACCCGATGGTGGCGAAGCTCTGCACCTGGGCGCCGACAAGGCTGGAGGCCATCGACGCCATGTCGGAGGCGCTCGACAGCTTCGTCGTCGACGGCATCGAGCACAACATCCCGTTCCTTTCGGCGCTGATGCAGCACCCGCGCTGGCGTGAGGGGCGGCTGTCGACCGGCTTCATCGCCGAGGAATATCCGGACGGTTTTTCCCCGGTCGCGCCGGATGGCGAGGAGAGGGCGGTTTTCGCCGCCGTCGCAACAGCGATCGAACTTTTGCGCCGCGACCGGCTCGATCGGCTGAGCGGCCGCCTGGCGCCGCATTCCGGCCATCTCAAGCGCGACTGGGTGGTGAAGATCGGCGCGGACTATTTTCCGGTCGCGATCGTCGACGGCATGGTCTCGATCCCGATGGAGGTCGATCTGTTGATCGACGGCGGCAAGCCGCTGACCGTTGCCTCCGACTGGCGGCCGGGCGACGGGCTCTGGCAGGGCAAGGTCGGCGGCGACAAGGTCGTCGCACAGATCCGTCCGATGCTGAACGGCTTGCGCGTTGCCTGGAAAGGCATGTCGGTGACGGCGCGCGCGATGCTGCCACGCACTGCCGAGCTCGAAAGGCTGATGCCTGAGAAACTGCCGCCGGACACTTCGAAGATGCTGCTCTGCCCGATGCCGGGCCTCGTCGTCTCGATCGCGGTGGCCGAGGGCCAAGAGGTCAAGGCCGGCGAGACGCTTGCCGTGGTCGAGGCCATGAAGATGGAAAATGTGCTGCGTGCCGAGCGCGACCTCACGATAGCCAAGCTCAACGCCAAGCCAGGCGACAGCCTGGCGGTCGATGCGGTGATCATGGAGTTCGCCTGAGAAGAGGCGGTAGCCAGCCGGCCTAAGCCTGTGCCCTGTCGGTCATTTGTGCTGGACTGGCACGGCCGCGTCCGGGACAATACATCTCAACAGATTGAGTCTTTGGGACAGCGCGAAAAAACATGGCGGATGAACGACTTCCACGCGATCCGTTGCAGCGCGAAGCAGCCGTGAGGGCCGCGCGGCCGGAAGCGCCGGCGCGGACCTTTATCCATTTGCGCGTGCACTCGGCCTATTCGCTGCTCGAAGGCGCGCTTCAGCTTGGCGCGATCGTCGGCCATGCGGTCAAGGACGAGGCGCCGGCGATAGCGGTCACCGACACCAACAATTTGTTCGGCGCGCTGGAATTCGCCCAGAAGGCGGTCAAGGACGGCGTCCAGCCGATCATCGGCTGCCAGGTCGATCTCGCCTTTTCCGGCGAGGCGAGCGACGGCCAGCGCGACCGTCGCCGGCATGGGCCGGAGATGTCGCCGGTCGTGCTGATCGCCGCCAGCGAGGCTGGCTATGCCAATCTCGTGCGGCTGATCAGCAAGGTCTATCTAGAGACGCCGCCCGGCGAGCCGGTGCACCTGACCAGCGCCATGCTGGAAGGCCGGTCCGATGGGCTGATTTGCCTGACCGGCGGCCCGCGCGGTCCGATCGGCAGCGCGCTCAAGGCGGACCGGCGCGACCTTGCCGAACAGCGGCTGCTGTTCCTCAAGGGCCTGTTCGGTGACAGGCTCTATGTCGAGCTGGAGCGGGTCGCCGGCTACGACCGCATGGTCGAAAAGTCGACGGTCGACCTAGCCTACACGCACGACCTGCCGCTGGTCGCCACCAACGAGGCGTTTTTCTCCAAACGCGAGGACTATGAGGCGCATGATGCGCTGATCGCCATCGCAGAGGGATCGGTGGTCGCCGCGGACAATCGCCGGCGGCTTTCGCCGGACAATTTCCTGCGCAGCCAGGCCGAGATGGCGCGGCTGTTCTCGGACCTGCCGGAAGCGATCGACAACACGGTCGAGATCGCGATGCGCTGCTCCTACTATCCGAAGAACCGCAGCCCGATCCTGCCGCGCTTCACCGGCGCCGACGCGGCCGACAAGGACGCGGCGGAAAAGGCGGAAGCCGCAGAGCTTGCCCGCCAGGCGCGCGAGGGGCTGGAGGCGCGGCTTGCCGCGCACGGCCCGACGCCGGGCTACACGGTCGAGCAATATCGCGAGCGGCTCGAATTCGAGCTCGGCATCATCGAGAAGATGAAGTTTCCGGGCTATTTCCTGATCGTCGCCGACTTCATCAAATGGGCCAAGTCGCAAGGCATTCCCGTCGGCCCGGGGCGCGGTTCGGGCGCCGGTTCGCTGGTCGCCTATTCGACCACCATCACCGATATCGATCCGCTGCGCTTCTCGCTGCTGTTCGAGCGCTTCCTTAACCCCGACCGCGTCTCGATGCCGGACTTCGACATCGATTTCTGCCAGGACCGGCGCGAGGAGGTCATCCGCTACGTCCAGCAGAAATACGGCCGCGACCAGGTCGGCCAGATCATCACCTTCGGAACGCTGCAGGCGCGAGCGGTGCTGCGCGACGTCGGCCGCGTGCTGCAGATGCCTTACGGCCAGGTCGACAAGCTCTCCAAGATGGTGCCGCAAAACCCGGCCAATCCGGTCAAGCTGGCGGATGCCATCGCCAACGAGCCGCGCTTCGCCGAGGAGGCGGAAAAGGAGCCGATCGTGCAGACGCTGCTCGATACGGCGCAGAAGCTCGAAGGCCTCTACCGCCATGCCTCGACGCATGCCGCCGGCATCGTCATCGGCGACCGGCCGTTGTCCGAGTTGGTGCCGATGTACCGCGATCCGCGCTCGGACATGCCGGTCACCCAGTTCAACATGAAATATGTCGAGCAGGCGGGTCTGGTGAAGTTCGACTTCCTCGGCCTGAAGACGCTGACCGTGCTGGAAACGGCGGTGAAGCTCATCCGCCGGCGCGGCGTCGACATAGACCTTGCGCGCATTCCGCTCGACGACAAAGAGACTTACTCGATGCTGTCGCGCGGCGAGGTCGTCGGCGTGTTCCAGGTTGAAAGTGCCGGCATGCGCAAGGCGCTGATCGGCATGCGACCGGACTGCATCGAGGACATTATCGCGCTGGTGGCGCTCTACCGTCCCGGCCCGATGGAGAACATCCCGACCTACAATGCCAGAAAGCATGGCGAGGAGGAGATGGCCTCGATCCATCCCAAGATCGATCATCTGGTGAAGGAGACGCAAGGCGTCATCGTGTACCAGGAACAGGTGATGCAGATCGCGCAGGAACTGTCCGGCTATTCGCTCGGCGAAGCCGACCTTCTGCGCCGCGCCATGGGCAAGAAGATCCGCGCCGAGATGGACAAGCAGCGCGAGCGCTTCGTGTCCGGCGCGGTCGAGCGCGGCGTCTCCAAGCCGCAGGCCGACTTCATCTTCGATCTCCTGGCGAAGTTCGCCGACTACGGCTTCAACAAGTCGCACGCGGCGGCCTACGCTGTCGTCTCCTACCAGACCGCCTATCTCAAGGCGCATTATCCGGTCGAGTTCCTGGCGGCGTCGATGACGCTCGACATGAGCAACACAGACAAGCTGGCCGACTTCCGCCAGGATGCCATGCGCCTCGGCATCGAGGTGGTGGCGCCGTCGGTGATGACCAGCTTCCGCCCGTTCGAAGTGGGTGAAAACAAGATCTTCTATTCGCTGGCGGCGCTGAAGGGCGTCGGCGACGCGGCGGTTGAGCATATCGTCGCCGTGCGCGGCGAGAAGCCGTTCAAGAACCTTGCCGATTTCTGCGAGCGGGTCGATCCGAAGATCGTCGGCAAGCGCGTTTTCGAAAGCCTGATCATGGCCGGCGCGCTGGATTGCTTCGGCCACGACCGCGCCCAGATGATGGCCGGCGTCGAGCGCATGATGGGCTTGGCCTCGCTGGCGCAGCAGAACGCCATCTCCGGCCAGGCCGACATTTTCGGCGCATCGCTCGGCAGCCAGTCGCAGGCGCTCAACCTGCCGGCGACCGATCCGTGGCTTGCCGCGGACCGGCTGCACCGCGAGTTCCAGGTGGTGGGCTTCTATCTCTCCGCGCATCCGCTGGACGAGTACAAGGCAGCGCTCCAGAAGATGCGCGTGCAGAACTGGGGAGAATTCTCGGCCGCGGTCAAACGGGGCGCGGCCGCCGGGCGGCTCGCCGGCACCGTCACCACCAAGCAGGAGCGCAAGACCCGCACCGGCAACAAGATGGGCGTCGTGCAGTTCTCCGACACGACCGGCCAGTATGAGGCGGTGCTGTTTTCCGAAGGGCTGGCGCAGTATCGCGACATGCTGGAGCCGGGCCGCTCGGTGGTGATCACCGTTTCGGCGGAGGACCGGCCGGAGGGCATCAATCTGCGCATCCAGACCGTGCAGTCGCTGGAGGACGAAGCCAGCCGCATCCAGAAGGCGCTGCGCATCTTCGTGCGTGACGCAGCACCCCTCGGCACGCTCGCCAACCAGCTTTCGGTCAAGGGCGAAGGGCAGGTGAGCTTCGTGCTGATCAAGGATGCAGGACAGGGCGAGGTCGAGATCGAACTGCCCAACCGCTACCGCATCTCGCCGCAAGTGGCGTCGGCAATGCGCGCGGTGCCGGGCGTGGTCGAGGTGGAGTTGGTTTAGCCGACAGTCGTCGCATGTAGCGCGGGATCAAATTCCCGCCAATACGCTGCATTTACCTCAACTACGACAGCGGCGCGACTGGTATATTATTGTTAGCTAACTTGTTTTAGTGTTGCGAACAGGCGGCGGGGCGCATGTTTGTGTCGCCGGGAAGATTGACGATTGGGCCGGGGCGGGGATCATGGTCGACAGGTTGGATTTCCAGACGATCCAGACGGATCGCGACGGGCAGCGCGCGGATGAGGCGGAGCCACCTCTGGTGTCGGCTATTATCCCCTGCCTGAACGAAGAGCGTACGCTTGGCATCTGCATCCGCAAGGCCTTCGACGTTTTTGCGAAGCGGGGCATCAAGGGCGAGGTCGTCGTAGGGGACAACGGGTCGAGTGACCGGTCGGTTGAGATCGCCGAGGCCCTCGGCGCGCGTGTCGTGCACCAACGGGTCAAGGGATATGGTGCGGCGATCAGCGCGGCGGCTGAATCCGCTCAAGGTGCGTATCTCATCATGGCCGATGCCGACGACTCTTACGACTGGAGCAGCCTCGGCGATTTTATCGCCGCCTTGGAGGAGGGGGCTGATCTGGTGATGGGCGATCGCTTTGCGGGCGGTATCGAGCCTGGGGCCATGCCGCCGCTGCACCGGTATCTCGGCAATCCTGTCCTTTCGACGATTGCCCGCTGGCTCCACCACTCTCCGATACATGATTTCCATTGCGGCATGCGCGGGTTTACCCGCGAAGCGTTCCGCAGGATAGGCGCGCGCTCGCCCGGGATGGAATTCGCCTCGGAGATGGTCATCAACGCCCATCGCGCGGGCCTGGTGATCCGCGAGGTGCCGATCAAGCTTTATCCGGACAAGCGCGGCCGCCCACCTCACCTGCGCTCGTTCCGCGACGGCTGGAGGCACCTGCGGCTGATCGTGGCCCATGCGCCCGACACCATGTACCTCATACCGGGGGCGACCTTGCTGGTAGCCGGTATTGCCGGGCTGTCGGTCCTCGCAGCCGGGCCTGTGCGGATCGGTGGCTGGTATTTCGGAATTCACTTCGTCGCGCTTTCCTCCATGGCGACGCTGATAGGCCTTTCGGCGATTTTGTTCGGTATGCTGGCCAAGGTGGCAATCGCTATCTATCAGCCAGTCCACGGGGGCCGAGTCGTGCCCTGGCTGATGCGTGGCAGCCCGTTGGAATGGCTGGTTTTTTCCGGCGGTGCGCTGGCGGTGGTCGGCTTTGTCGCAGACGCGCTGCTGGCGCTGCACTGGATATTTGTCGGTGGCCCGATGGAGCAGTCGGTGCACCTGACCTTTGTCACCACCACTGTCTGCGTGGCAGGTATGTCCATGGTGCTGTCCGGCTTCGTGCTCAAGCTGCTGCTTGATAATCTGGGTGACAGGCGTGCGATTTGACGGTTCGGCTGGCGCCCAAACTGAGGCTCGAACAGATGGCTCAGTGGACGAAAAGCCATTCCTGTCGGTGGTCATGCCGGTGCACGAAGGTGCGGCATGGATTGAAGCAACACTTGACTCGCTGGTTGCCGAGCCGGCCGGCAATCTGGAAATAATCGTCATCGACAGCACCCCGACGAGCGCTACGGCTGCCATCGTCGAGCGATTTGACCACCGAATACCGCTCCGGCTGCTTCAGCGACGAGACCTCACGCCCTGGCAGACGAAGACCAACTTGGGCGTCGAGCTAGCGACCGCTGATCACGTCTGCATCCTTCACCAAGACGATCTGTGGCTGCCCGGGCGCGTCGAGGCCGCCCGCCGCTGGCTCGATGGCTCGCCCGAAGTCGCGCTTCATTTGGCTCCGACCGCCATCATTGACCGCTACGGACACCGAGTTGGACGCTGGAACTGCCCTTTGCCGGCCGACAAGGTGCTCGGAGCTCAATTCTTGTTGGAGCGGCTGCTTGTGCAAAACTTTGTCTCTGTGCCCGCTCCGATATTTCGCCGAACCGCATGGCTGGTGTGCGGGGGCATGGATGAGAAACTCTGGTATACGGCGGATTGGGACATCTGGGCGAAACTCGCCAGTACCGGTCCAGTCGTTTATCACGACGAGGTCACGACGGCCTTTCGGGTTCACGGCAGTTCGCTTACTGTAACCGGGTCCCGTGACGTCAGCGAGTTCCGGTCGCAAATGCAAATTGTCATGGAACGCCATCTTCCCCAGCTTCCGGCTAGCAGCCGGCGCCTGGTTGAACCTACTGCCCGGGCATCGATCAGCGTCAATGTCTCGCTGGCCGCTGCATCGGGCGGTGACTTGAAGGCACTGGTGCGCGCGGCGCGTGTTGTATTCTCGCTCGGACCGGGCGGCATGAGGCGCTATTTGCGTGACTCGCGCTTGTGGGAGCGTGTCATTTGTCGGCTTCGGGCGAAACTGACAGGGGCTTTCTGACGCCAATGTCTGGTCCAGCTATGCCCAAGGATGAGCAGGGCGCGGGTCCCCGCAGAAGACCGCTTGTGGAACGAGGGTGGCGATACACGCTGGTGGGGCTGATATGCGCCATTGCGCATAACGCCATCATGATTGCGGTCGATCGCTTGGGGGGACACTACCTGCTGGGCATCCTGGTTTCGTTCGTGACTGTAACGCCGATCGGATACGCATTGCACAGCCGGTTCACCTTTGCCCAGCCACTTCGCTTGAATGCATTCACGCGTTTCGTAGGAGGCGTAGTGGCGGCTTATCCAATCTCGGTGGCCATGATGGTTGTCCTGTGTTCCGGCTTCGGTCTTAGTGTTGCGGTTGCCACTCCAATCGCCACTATCGCCCTATTCGTCTGGAACTTTGCCGCTGCGCACTGGGCCATCTTACCGCGTCTCTATCTGCTGACATCAGCCGTCCGCTTGAGAAACGAGGAGTAAGAATGCTGGCACCAGGTCAGGTTGCACGTAAGGTTCTTGGTCGCCATTTTGAGCCGCTTGGCAATGTCTATCGTCGTGTGTTCGTCAATCTCAACCTCATTGCCGATTTTCTTGATCGCGAATTGCCGAACGGCGCGAAGATATTGGATATTGGCGGCGGCGATGGCGCGCTTATCGAGCGGCTCCTAAATCGACGCCCTGACCTGGCGGTTACGATGTGCGATCTGGCTCCTTCAATCGGCACATTCTTAAGCGACGTAAATCGGGCGAGGGTTGAACTTCTGCCTGCGACTGATCTCGCCACCGTAACCGGGCTTTACGATGCCGTGACAATTTCCGACGTCATCCATCATGTGCCAGTCGATCAACGCGGCGCGTTCTTCAAGTCGCTGGCCAACAGCTGCGAACGCTGGGCTTGCCGGAAGATCATATTGAAGGACATTGAGCCGGGTGGCGTGCGCGCTTCGTTGTCGCTTCTTGCGGACCGACACATAACCGGAGACAAGCATGTCGTGCTGTTTTCACGCTCGGACTTTGCAGTCATGGCGCGACGGTATTTTCCGAAAGCACAGAGGGTATCGGCTTTGCCGGACTGGCCGAACTATTGCGAAGTGTTGACTTGGTAGTCTCTAAACCGATTACCCCGCGATCAATGCCACCGCCTCTCGGCCTGTGCCGCGGGTGTTAGACGCGATGCGTGCGGACTTACACGCCAGTCGAATTATTTGATCGCAATGGTGCTGAGCATACTAGCGATCCGATGACTCTCCGGGCGATCGACAAGCAATTTGTCGATGAACTTGAGCGGGAATGTTAGCGTCAACACAGCGCCTTTCGCCAACATGTAGCGGGTCCGACTCTCCCGACCCACAATCACCCCAACGTACTCGGAAAGGATGTTGACGATAGCGGTCGTCGGTCCCTGATGCGTCTGAACCTCAATGCTTCCAAACCGCCGAAGAAGCTGCTCGATCCCGTCCTTCGTGAAGTTGCAGTAATGAGCGGGGTAGCCATGATACGGAAACAGGAACGGATTGATGCACAGCAGCTTGCCTCCTGGCCTCAGGACGCGCAGCACTTCATCGACCACCGCAGCGGGATTGGGAACATGCTCGATCACGCTATCCAGAATGACGTAGTCGACCGAGTTGCTCGAAAGGGGGGTGTGCTCGATATTCGCGACGAGATCGACATTCGGTGCGGGGAACAAGTCTATATTGAGCACGTCCGAGCGGATGCGCCGAGCGCCGGAGCCGAACTCAATGACCATGGCATGTTCAGGCACCGACGCTAGAAACGAGTTCAGTGTGTCATGCGGTGAATACTCGCTTGTGACGAGTCGTTTCAGCGAATTGTAGAGGCGGGCGCGGGTGCTGGTGCCGGCATACACCTCTTCATGGAAGCTGGCGTCGAAGCCTTGCCTCGCCGGTGGCTCGACAAAGAACGGAATGCCCTGTCGTATGGGATAGATGGTGGAGCAAGACTTGCATGTTAGGGTAGTTGGGCCGGCCGCGAGCTCTGCATAGCAGGTTGGGCAGACAAGGCCCGACGTGAATTTGGATTGCAGCACGCGCTGTCCTTTCAAGTCTCCACGTTATTTGGGAGAGCAGGTTACCATGCATGTATATAGGCATTTCTTAACAGGCGAAGGCTAACAGTTGCTAAAGTCAAGTCGATACAAGCTAAACGGGCGGACTCGGTAAGAACCCACGATCCACATGAGCGACCAAGATAACGCAACGCGGTTCGGCACGGTGTTCGGGCAAGTAACCACTTTAACGCCGAGATGGAGTTGCCCTCTTCAAATTCGCCGGTCGCGGGCGGGGCGGTAGCGATCGGGGGGCGCAGTCGGCGGTATGCGGGTGGCCCTGTCTGAGCCAGGGTTTTGGTGGTATCTTGGACACGCAAGCACTTACACACAGATCAACCGAGCTATTCGGTCTCGGGCGGCGCAAGGCAATGATTTTTCTGGGCGTCCTGATCGCGCTCAAGATCATTTTGCTTTTCACCTTGGCTTGGAACGCTCGCTTCGTCATGGACGAATTCGTCCAGCTCGGATGGGCAAAATATTTCTCTGACGGCCTTTTCGATACGATCTGGCATCCCAAGGCGGTCGGTTATGCGATCTTCTACGAGATCGCCCACCTAATCGGCTGGGATGCCACGTCGATCCTGCTTGTCGGCCGCATCCAAACCGCCCTGCTGGCATGCGCGACCGTGGCCATGGTCTATGCCTGCGCTCGCGCGCTCGGGGAGGACCGGAACCGGGCTTTGATCATCGTCCTCATCCTCCTGTGCTTCTCGAATTTCATGGAGCGCATTTTTCGCACCATCGCCGAACCGCTGGCGGTGTTCTTCGCCGTGGCGGCGCTGCTGGTCGTCCTGCGGGCGCGTGAATTGAAGGGATGGCAGCTCGTCGCCGCTGGCGTCCTCAGCGGCCTGGCATTCCTCGCGACGCAGAAATCAATTTATTTCAACCTGGCACTCGGGCTCGGTCTGGTCGCCGACGCGGCTTTGATGAGACGCTACACGGCAGGTGTCGTGCGCGGCGCATGGCTCGTTTCAGGTTGGACTATTCCGATAATTGCCTACTGCTTCATCTTTGGCGGCGCCGACCCCATTCCGATTGCTAGGAACCTCATATTCGGCCCGATCGAGATCGCGGGGCGCGGGGGTGGTGACTATGGAGGGCTGAGGCGCTATGTATTGCAGACGCTTGCGCGCAATTATGTTCTTTACGTCCTCTGCTTCGCCGGCATGGCTCTGTCCCTAACGCAGATCATGAAGTTGGACGAACGAAGGCGCATTGCGCTGATCTTCTCCGTCGTCATCACGGTGCTGGTCTTCGCGCACGACCAGCCGTGGCCTTATGTCTTCATCATGGCGTTGCCGTTCATGTCGCTTTGGTCGCTGACAATGCTCGACGGCCTCGCGACCCGTGTGCTTTACCTGCGCATCGCATGGGCGGCGTTGGCCGCCGCCATTGCCATGAGCTTCGTCGTCAACCTGCTCTACCTTCGCATCGACAATGCCGCCCAACTCGAGCTGGTGGCGCGCGCGGAGTCATTGCTTGCATCGGACGAACGGTATTTCGACGGCATAGGAATGCTGCCCAACCGGATGGAGCCGACAACCTTGTGGCTCGACAAGCATTATGTGCTCAAGACCTTGCGGGAAAGCGGCCGCTCCGAAGCGTATAGTGTCTTGAGCAAGTCCCCGCCGAAGCTGATCCTCTGGTCTTACAGGATGGACTATATCTATCCGGTGGTCGCGCCTCTAATCTTGAACGGTTATGTCAGGATCGCGCCGAATCTCAGGATAGCGGGCGTCCGCCTTCAGCCCGGCGAGCGCAAGATTTTCGACGTTCCGATCGCTGGAAGCTATGCGCTTTACAACAAAGATGGCACTCAGCTGTCGGGGCAGGTCGACGTCGACGGCAAGGTGCTTGCACCGCCACTTCAACTTTCGCCCGGACCAAAGACCGTGACCTTGCACGACCCAGCAGGCGAGGCTTTGCTGTTGCCTACCGGTTTCTATGCCGGACGTTTCAAACCCGGTAGCGACAACGATCTTCTGTTTGAAGGCGTCTATGACTGAGCCGAGCGTCATCCAATCGGCGGCCTGACGACGCCGGTATGACGGACGTTGGCCAATTAGGGGGGGCGACTTCGGCCTCCTTCGGCGTCTTACGCTGCAAATTGAGCAGGTTGCCGGCCAGAATCAGCGCCGCGCCGCCGGCGGTGAAGATGTCGATCTGTTCGTGATAGAGCAGCCAGCCGACAAACGCCGACAGCGGTACGCGCAGGAAATCCATCGGCGAGATGAGGGTGGCGTCCGCATAGGCCAGTGCGCGCGCCATGCAGAAGTGTGACGACATGCCTGTGAAAGCGATCACCACGATCCATGGCCAAAGCGCGAGCGGCGGGTTGCGCCACTCGTAGAGCGCGGGCAGCAGGCCGAGCACCGACTGGATGATCAGCATCCAGAAGATAATGCGCACGACGCTGTCTGTCCTCGTCAGCGATTTCACCATGACCACCGAACAGCCGAAGCAGACCGCGGCGCCCAGCACGATGAGCTGCCCCGGGTTGACCGAGCTGACGCCTGGACGCACGATGATGATCACCCCGATCAGGCCGAGCACGATAGCCGTCAGCCTGGGCTTGGAGAGCCGTTCGCCAAGAAAACCGACCGCGAAAACCGCCGTCCAGATCGGTGTGGTGAATTCAATGGAAATCAGCACGGCGAGCGGTATCAGCGTCAGCGCATAGAGCCACGCCGCCTGGCCGGTATAGTGGATGACATTGCGGGCGATATGCGTGAACGGGCGTTGCGTGAGCATCGCCGGGAAACCGCCGCTTGTCATCACCAGCGGCAGCAGGATGAAGAAACCGATCACCGAGCGCAGCTCCAGCACCTGGAAGACGTTGAGATCGCTGGTCGTGGCGCGGCCGGCGACGGTCATCGCCAGGAAGGAGGCGATTGACAGCGCCATCCAGAATGCGGCTTTGGGGATCGAGGGAGCGGGTGCCATTTGGGCCTCTATCTCGCAAGCCCAGACCTGGGCTGCAACCGTTAGCGGCGTCATTCCACTGGGCCAGGGATTCGTGTCAAAAAACAGTCATCGCCGCGGCGGAACCTGACGCCTGGGCATCCGTTAAGCCCATGCCTTCCGTCGGCAGGAGCCGGCCAAACCGTTTCAAACTCTTCCTGGAATGGTACTAGTGATCGCGAGAGGGGAACATCTTGATGAAATCGACCGCCGCCTTGCTGGCCGCCGCCTGTCTTTTGTGCGCGACCGGCGCGCATGCCGATGAGGCGGCCTTCCTGCGTACGCTGCAGGGTGAGTTTTCCGGCAAGGGAACGCTCAGGATCAGGACGAACACGCCGGTGATGAACATCAACTGCACCTTCACCTCGGACGCGACGGCGGACTCGCTGTCGCTTGATGGCACCTGCCGCGCACTGCTGATCATGTCGCGCGAGATCCGCGCCGACCTGAAGGTCAGCGGGGCGAGCTACACCGGCACCTATATCGGCTCGCGCAGCGGACCCGCCGGGCTCAACGGAAGCCGCAAGGGCGATGCGATCGACCTCGACATCCATTGGGCGAAAGTCGTCAATGGCGACCGCGACGCGGAGCTGACGGTTGAAAAGATCGGGCCGGACAATATGCGCATGACGGTGACCGACATGGATCCGGCCACCGGCAAGATGGTGGTGACCAGCCGGATCGATCTGAAGCGCAACTGACCTTTGCTTTGACGCAATTCCGGACGGAAAACCGCTCACACTTTTCCTGGAATTGCTCGAAACCTCAATCCTCCAGCGGCTCGGGCGGATTGGCGGCGCGGCCCTTGCCGAATGTATAGCCGGTCTCGACGGCTTTCCTGCCGAACTTGTCGCGCAACGTGTCCATCGCGCCTTCGGCCAGCGCGCGCTTGCGCGACTGGATGTCGACCAGGTCGGGCGGGTCGGCCTTGTCGTCATTGGAGAGATCGCTGACGCCGATGCCGAGCAGGCGGAACTTCGTGCCGTCGGCTTCGCGGCGCAACAGGTCGAGGCCGGTCTGGAAGATGCGGTCGGCAAGGCGCGTCGGATCGCCGAGCTGGCGGTTGCGGGTGCGAAGCTTGAAATCCTGCGTCTTCAGCTTCAGCACCACGGTGCGCCCCGCAATGCCGGATTTCTTCAGCCGGGCCGAGACCTTTTCCGACAGGCCGCGCAGCACCGGCACCAGTTCCGACAGGGCGCCGATATCATTATCGAAAGTGGTTTCGGCCGACACGCTCTTGGCGTCGCCGCCGGGGTCGACCGGGCGGTCGTCCTCGCCGCGCGAGAGCCGGTAGAGCCGGTCGCCCATGACGCCATAACGGCGCATCAGGTCGCCGCGCTCCATGCGCTGCAATTGCGCGATCATGCGGATGCCGTCGCGCTCCAGCGTCGCGGCCAAAGCCTTGCCCACGCCCCAGATCAGCGTCACTGGCTGTGCGGCGAGAAAGCTCGGCGCCTCCGCTTCGCCGATCACGGAAAAGCCGCGCGGCTTGCGGAAATCCGAGGCGATCTTGGCCAGGAACTTGCAGTAGGAAAGGCCCGCCGAGACGGTGATGCCGAGTTCCTTTTCCACCGTCTGCGCGAAGCGCGCCAGCACCAGCGCCGGCGGCATGCCATGCAGCCGCTCGGTGCCGGCGAGGTCGAGAAAGGCCTCGTCGATCGACAGCGGCTCGACCTGCGGCGTCAGCGCCAGCATCAGCGCCCGCACCTGGCGGCCGACACCGACATATTTTTCCATGTTGGGCGGAATCACCGCCGCTTCCGGGCAGAGTTCCAGCGCCTTGAACATCGGCATGGCCGAGCGAACGCCCTGAATCCGGGCGATATAGCAGGCGGTGGAGACGACGCCGCGACGGCCGCCGCCGATGATGACCGGCTTGTCCTTCAGCGCCGGATTGTCGCGCTTTTCGATCGCCGCGTAGAAGGCGTCGCAATCGATATGCGCGATCTTGAGCCGGTAGAGCTCCGTGTGCCGGACAAGGCGCGGACTGCCGCAGCGATCGCAGCGGCGCGTCTCCGAGCGCTGGAGCGCCAGGCAGTCACGGCAAAAACCGTGTTCGGGATTGTTGACAGGAGCCGCCATCGCTGCGAACATAAAGAGAACAAACGCAATGGTACGACAGCGCAAGGCCGGCAACAAGCTTGGCCTGGGGAGAACGCATGAGCACGACCATAGCACCGCTGACCCCCGAGCGCTGGGCCGATTTCGAGGACCTCTTCGGCAAGCAGGGCGCCTGCTATGGCTGCTGGTGCACCCATTTCCGGCTGGCGCCGGCGGAGCGCCGCGCCAGCGACAAGGAGCGCAATAAGGATCTCATCAAGGCGCGCATCGAGGCAGGTCCCCCGCCGGGGCTCCTGGCGTTCGAGGACAGCAAGGCCGTCGGCTGGATGCAGGTCGGCCCGCGCGCCGACGTGCCCGAATGGAACAATCAGGGCCGGGGCTCGGCGCCGGTCGATCCGGCCGACGCCGGCGACCCGGATGTCTGGGCGATCTCCTGCTTCTTCATCCGCGTCAAAGCGAGGGGCCGCGGCGTCTCGCACCGGCTCGTCGAGGGCGGCATCGCCTTCGCCCGGGAGAATGGCGCGAGGCTGCTGGAAGCCTGCCCGATCGACCTGTCGCGCGATTCGCGCTCGATCGGGCTTTTCGTCGGTTCGTCGCGGGTGTTCGAGAAGGCCGGCTTCGAAAGGCTCGTTGAGCGCAAGCCCGGCCGGCCGCTGATGCGGCTGGTGCTTTAGCCGGATGCGCTTTTGGCCTACAGTCAACGTCTTGCGGCTGTAACGCTTCTTGCCTACCAAAAGCACCATTGTTTCGTCTTCCGACAGCACGGAGAACCGACGTGAAGCGTATTTTGCCACTTGCCTTTGCCCTCGCAATCAGCGCGCCAGCCTTTGCCCAGACCGTGGACAATCAAGGCGCCAAGCAGCTTTCCGACGATCTGGCGCGCTATTTCGGCAAGCAGGCGTTCGACAAGGGCGTGCTCAAGGTTTCGGTGGAGGGCGACGCCTACAAGATCGCGCTCGACATCAAAGCGCTCGTCAATGCGGTGCCGGAGCAGAAGCTCCTGAAGTTCGACATGGCCCCGTACGCGCTGATGGTGAAGCCGCGCAGCGACGGGTCGTGGGACGTCTCGTCGAATTTCTCGCAGGGCGCCTCATTCGAGTTCGAAGGGCCGGAGGGCCGCCAGAGCATGGAATTCACGATCAAGGACGGCAAGCTGACCAGCGTCTACGATCCGGCCCTTGCGGCCTTCACCAATGCAACCAGCTCCTTGGCCGGGATGACAATGACGTCCCGGGACGCCAAGCAGCAGGCCGATGCCTCGACCGGCGCCGGCACCGCCACCGTTGTCGCGACCAAATCCGCCAGTGGCGGCGTCGACTTCACGGCGACTCAAAAGGTCTCGGACTTCGTCGAGACCATCAAGATCAACGATGCCGACAACGGGATGAATTTTCCGCTTACCTTGAAAACGCCGGAACTTTCCGTTGACGCAAACGGCAAGGGCGTCCGGACCAAGCCGCTGCTCGACCTGCTCGCCTTTGCCGTGGCGAATGAGGACGAAGCCAAACTCAAGGCGAACCAGGCAGAGCTCAAATCGCTGATGCTGGCCGCGCTGCCGATCTGGCAAAGGATCGAAGGCAATTACGGCTTCAAGGATTTCGAGGTGGAGAGCCCTGTCGGCAAGTTCGGGGCGAAGCAATTCAGCACCGCATTCGGCATGGACGGCGTCTCCCAGAACGGCAAGGTCGATTACACGATCAAGGCATCGGGGCTGACGATCCCGCATCAGACCCTGCCCGAATGGACCACCCCCTTGCTGCCAACCGACGTCGACCTGAATTTCGGCGGCGCCAATATCGATCTCGATACGATGGCGAAGAAGGCGATCGAAGCCTTTGATCTCAATAAGGAACCACCGCTTCCGGATGAATTCGGCAAGGCTCTGGTCGCCGATTTCAAGGCCAAGAATCCCAAGGTCGTCATCGGGCACAGCACGGTGAAAAACGGCGACATCGAGGTCGCGCTGGAAGGCGAGATGACATTTCCAGGCGAGAAACCGGATGCGAGCGTGACCATCGACGTCGCCGGCTATGACAAGCTCGTCGATGCCCTGAAGGAAGGCGCCAAGAGCGATGAGCAGATGGCGCAGGCCTTTCCCTTTGCCCTGGCCGTCAAGGGCTTCGGCAAGACGTTGCCGGACGGTCGCCTGGAGTGGGTGATCAACACCAAGGCCGATGGGTCCGTCGCGGTCAATGGCGCTATGCTGAAGGGCCCGGACGAGGTCCAGGACGACAGCGCGGGACAGGACGACAATTCGAGCGGCGATGACGGCGCGAACGGAACGGACGATTCCACCGGAGGCGACGATTCGGACGGCGGCGACAATGGCGGGGCGGGCGCAAAGCTGCAGCCCTGAGCGTTTAAGCTAGTTCCCAGACACAGGGATCTTGAAGGGTTGCCGTTTGTTCCGGCGCAAGATTTTCCGTTCATTTCCGTGAACTCAGCGCAAACGCCTGGGATTGGTTGAAGCCGACTCCAACGTCGTCATTCTATGGCGGAGCAAGGAGCGGAGCGACGCGCGCAGACCATAGAATCCATGCCGTGACTTGGAAGCGCAGCCGCGGTGCAGAATTCTGCTCCGTTGCACGCCTTGGCGAAGGTAACGGCATGGATTCCAGGGTCTTCGCGACGGAGCTTCGCTCCTGCTCCGCCCTGGAATGACGATCGCGATGGGCGTTTCGGCCAATGTCCAAGCATGCCACCTGCCGACAGAAACAGAGCCGATCGGTCAAAATCCCTGTGCAGGGGAACTAGGGCGTTTCACCGTTTCACGGAAACGGCGAAGCGCCCTGCCTACAGCGGTCGCCGAGCCAACCGCTCACGGTTCTCCCAGGGTTACGCTAAAGCCCAAGAGCGCGCGCGATCTTGGGCGCGGCCTCGCGCCAGTCCTCGACCGAGACGATGTCCTCCGGCGTCGGCGGCAGGAAGGCGCGCAGCGAGTTGTCGGCCATCAGATGGAAGAGGTGGGCGTCGGCCACGGAATTGCGCGCCGAGACCAGGTTGGAGGGCTGGTCGTCGACAAAGGCGACCGGCCGGCCTTTGAGGCCGCGCAGCTTGGCGATGGCCGGCCCCTTGGCCATCTCCGTCGTCAGCAGCGGGTAGTCGAGCCCCAGCGCATCGAGATGGGCGCGGCGCACCGCGCGATGCTTGTGTGGCATGGCGGTCAGCAGGACGATCTCGGCGCCTTGGCCAAGCATCGCCAGGGCGTCCGCCGCGCCCTCGGTGATGCTTTGCCAATCCGCCTGGGTGTCGAAGAAATCGCCCAGCAGCGCCGTCACTTCCGGCTGTTCGATCAGCCGGCCGGTCGCCGTTTCGGCGATGTTGCCTGTCAATCGGAAGGACGAGAGCGTCAGCCCGAAGCCGCGCGTTTTGAGGAAATGCGGAAAGGGCCGGACGAATTCCAGCACGACATCGTCGACATCGAGCACCAGCAGCGGCCGGTCGTCGTCGGCAAGCTCTTCGATCTGCCTCGCCGTCTCGGGATCGTCGCTCATGTCGAGCGCTCGTGATCGTCGTTGCCGAGCGGGAGGGCACGCAATGCCTTGCCGATGGCGGCCGGCGGCGTGCCGGTCTCCTCGGCGAAGCGCAGCAGCGTCGGCTCATGAGCGAGGATGAATTGCAGGACGCCGGCAAGGAAGCCAGGCTCCGCAGCGGCCTTGCGGATCGAGTTGGCCTCGATGCCGGTGATCGCCAGGAAGCGGGGCAGAAGTTCCGGATCGGCGGCGACGAAGCCCAGCGCCTTGACGGCAATGGTTTCCGCTTCCT
The DNA here is from genome assembly GCF_003952425.1 of Mesorhizobium sp. M2A.F.Ca.ET.046.03.2.1. Classification (NCBI taxonomy): domain Bacteria; kingdom Pseudomonadati; phylum Pseudomonadota; class Alphaproteobacteria; order Hyphomicrobiales; family Phyllobacteriaceae; genus Mesorhizobium; species Mesorhizobium sp. M2A.F.Ca.ET.046.03.2.1. The sequence goes on from NZ_CP034449.1 coordinate 6,089,072, forward strand.
CGCGCATTGACGCTGCGTTCGCCATCATTACTTTTGGAATGGTGGATTTTTGAGTCTGCTAACGCAGTAACGGCAAGCGTCGCTCGCGGCAAGCCTCCGCTCTCTCCCACAAAACGCCCGAAGGTGGAATTGGTGCAGCTTTCCAACCTCCGGTTTCCGTTTCGTCAATTATATTGGGCTAGGGTGGAAAGGGTTGGGTGCGGTCCGAGGAGACGCATTACGACGGTCTTCGACTTCGAGGGCGGTCGGGACGGGAAATTGATGGCTAAGAAGGTCATGATCGTCGAGGACAACGAGCTCAACATGAAGCTCTTTCGGGACCTCATCGAAGCCAGCGGTTACGAGACGGTCCGCACGCGCAACGGGTTGGAGGCGTTGGATCTGGCGCGCCAGCACCGGCCGGACCTCATTTTGATGGACATCCAGCTGCCCGAGGTCTCCGGCCTGGAAGTGACCAAATGGCTGAAGGAAGACGACGAATTGCATTCGATCCCTGTCATCGCCGTCACCGCCTTCGCGATGAAAGGCGATGAGGAGCGCATCCGCCAGGGCGGCTGCGAGGCCTATATCTCCAAGCCGATCTCGGTGCCGCGCTTCATCGAGACGATCAAATCCTATCTGGGCGATGCCTGATGCCCGAGACCAGCAGAACCGGAGTTTTCTGATGACCGCGCGGATCCTCGTCGTCGACGATATCCCCGCCAATGTGCGGCTGCTGGAGGTTCGGCTGCTTGCCGAGTATTTCGAGGTGCTGACGGCCAATAACGGCCCGGATGCGATCGAGAACTGCGAGAACGGCAAGGTCGACGTCGTGCTGCTCGACGTGATGATGCCAGGCATGGACGGGTTCGAGGTCTGCAAGCGCCTGAAGGGCGATCCGGCGACCTCGCATATACCGGTGGTCATGATCACCGCGCTCGACCAGGTCTCGGACCGGGTGCGCGGCCTCGAGGCCGGCGCGGACGATTTCCTGACCAAGCCGGTCAACGACCTGCAGCTGATGACGCGCGTGAAGAGCCTCGTCAGGCTGAAGTCGCTGACCGACGAGCTCAGGCTGCGCGCCTCGACCACGCGCAATATCGGGATCGAGGAACTTCTGAGCCGTGATTTCGCGACCGAAGACGTCAAGCCGAAGGTGCTTCTCATCGACGAGCGCAGATCCTCGGTCGAACGCATCCAGAAGATGCTGCGCCACAGCGCCGAGCTCGATGTCGCGACCGATCCAAATGCAGGGTTCTTCCAGGCGGCGGAGATGCCGTATGAATGCGTGCTGATCTCGACCGCATTCTCCGGCTTCGATGCGCTGAGGCTTTGCTCGCAACTGCGTTCGCTCGACCGCACCCGCTTCCTGCCGATCATGCTGCTCGCTGACGAGGGCGAGGAGGGCCGCATCCTGCGCGGACTGGAGCTCGGCATCAACGACTACCTGATCCGGCCGATCGACCAGCACGAGCTGATGGCGCGGCTGCGCACACAGGTGCGGCGCAAGCGCTACAACGATCAGTTGCGCGCCAGCGTCGCCCAGACGATCGAGATGGCGGTGATCGACGGGCTGACCGGGCTGCACAACCGGCGCTACCTCGACAGCCACCTGCAGACGCTGTTCGATCGCGCCGCAGCGCGGCGGCGGCCGCTGTCGGTGATGATCACCGATCTCGACCGCTTCAAGTCGATCAACGACACCTATGGCCATGACGGCGGCGACGATGTGCTGCGGGAATTCGCCAGACGGCTGCGCAAGAATGTGCGCGGCATCGATCTCGCCTGCCGCTTCGGCGGGGAGGAGTTCGTCGTGGTCATGCCCGACACCGACGGCGCGGTCGCAGAGAAAGTGGCCGAGCGTATCCGCGCCGAGATCGCCCAGGCGCCTTTTGCCATCGGGAGCGACGGCAAGACGATCGAGGTGACGGTCAGCGTCGGCGTATCCTCGCTTCTGAAGGGAACCGACAGCGTCGCGGCGCTGATGAAGCGCGCCGATCTTGCGCTCTATGAAGCCAAAAGCGGCGGCCGCAACCGGGTGGTCGCCAAGGCGGCTTGAAGCGCCTCGCCATCTTCCCGACCCGCTGTTTATGCTTTAGATTTAGATTTCGCGCATGTTCGCGCTTCAGCGGCATGCCTGCAAAAGGCGCCGATTCCCGGCCGTCCCCACAAGGTTAGGAATTTACCTTAACCCAAGCGATTCGCGAGCGGTGGTTAAGAAATGGTTGATTTTTATAAGGTCTTGCGCAAATCTGCGGCGCATAGACAGAAGGCAAGGCCGGCACGAGGGTAGACTAGCCGGCTCGATCCGAAAAATACCCCATGATGCTCAGGTCCGCCGCATCTCCTGGGTCCGTGGGGTCGGCCGGCCGGCGCTGGCACATAGTGGCCTCCTCGTACCGCTGCCAAACGCCGACCGGCCCCCTTTTTTCAAAAGACTAAAGCGCGTCGCGATCTCTCAGATTCGCTCCGTGCGCTTCAGGTTTTTGATTACGCATGTCTTTATCCCGAAACCGGTCCACTTTCGGGAGACATGCTTTGAACCGACCGGGAACCAGCGCTGAACAGCGGCGCGGCTACCTTGCCGCCGATCCCTCCTGAAAACAAAAACGCCGCCCCAAGGGCGGCGCTTTTGGCTTACACGGCGGGAAACCGGATTACTTGATCTTGGTTTCCTTGAACTCGACGTGCTTCTTGGCGACCGGATCGTACTTGCGGAACGAGAGCTTGTCCGTCTTGGTACGGCTGTTCTTGCTGGTCACGTAGAAGAACCCGGTGTCGGCGGTCGACAGAAGCTTGATCTTGATGTTTGCGGCTTTGGCCATGATGTTCGTCCGTTAATGTTCGTGGAGTTTTGGCCGCTGGAGCACGGGGAAAACACCCGGACGCGGGAAACTTGGCGCGACACATAAAGAACGCGCCCGGAAAGTCAAGCCCGGGCGCCTTCTTCGCCTAATTTCGGCATGGGCGATTTCACCGCTTCAAGCGCTATGCTCGACCAACTGTCCCTTCTTTTTCCAGTCGCCCGTCGTGTTCCACCAGCGATTCGGATTGGCGCGGTCGTCCAGGCCCTTGGAGCGGCTGGCCAACAGCGGCTGGATGCGGATGACGGGCTCCTGGTAGGAATGGGCCTGGAATATCGCCTCGACGACACGGGCGGCGAGCGCCTGGTCGTCAGCGATCTCGAATGACACTTCGACGGTGCCCGGCCGCCGGCGCAGTTCGTTCTCGGCGCCGGCGGCGGCGCCGTCGAGCGGCCGATAGCGCTCGATGCCCTGCGCCGACTGATAGGCGTTGCTGTCATATTTGCCCATGGGCAGTGGGGTGATCGCCACCACCGCCTCCATGATGCGCTCGACATCGGCGGCCGGCGCCTGGAATGTGACGAGCAGAAGCAGTTCCATCCTGAGGGATTTGGTTTCAAAGCCGCTGTCGATCATCGCAATTCTCCTGCCTGGCGTTGGAGGCAGGGTATAGCAGGGGTGCTGCTGACACGGTGATGTCAGGATGCCGGGTGCCGGCGGCGTCCGCCGCTAGAGAATCTTGCGCACCAGCCTGACCAGGACCAGAAGCATGTAGGCGGCGAAGAAGATCGCCAGCGACCAGCCGAAGCCCGAGGGGCCGAAGGCGTCCATGCCGATGCCGATCGCCTGCGGACCGATCACCATGCCGACGCCATAGCACAGCACGAAGGCCGCGTTGGCGGATGCCAGCTCATGGCCGGAAAGCTGCGAGCCGAGATGGGCAAGGCCGATCGTGTACATGGCCGCGACGACACCGCCCCAGACAAACAGAAGGGCGGCCATAAGATGCCAGTTCTGCGCGAAGAAGGGCATGAAGACGGTGCCGATCAGGCCGACGGTGGCGCAGCCCAGAAGCAGATGGCGCCGGTCCGAGACACGGTCGCTGATCATGCCGATCGGGATCTGCAGAAGCACGTTGCCGAGCCCGATCATCGTCAGCAGAAGTGCAGCGTCGGCCTCGGAATAGCCGATCCGGCTGCCATAGACGGGGAAGAGCGAGAAACCGCCGGTCTCGACCGCGCCGAAGACAAGCACAGCGAAGGTCGCCGTCGGCACCAGCCAGACGTAGCGCAGGAAATGGCTGGTCTCGCTCTCGGCGACGATGGTCGGGCTCTCGTTGCGGGCCGCCAACACTGGAATCGCGGCAAGCGTGACCAGCGCTATGGTGACGCCGAATGGCAGGAAGCCCGAACTGCCGAGATGGGCGAACAGCCAGGGTCCGGCGGCAAAGCCGAGCGACAAAACGGTGGCGTAGATGCCAAGCACAAGGCCGCGGCGGTTCGGCGGCGCGGAGGTGCTGATCCAGAATTCCGACAGGATGAACAGCACCGTCAGCGAGATATGCAAGGCGACGCGGAGCGGGAACCACATCCAGAAATCCGGCGCGAAGTGAAAGCCGACGAACGCGAGCGCGCCGATGGCGATCATCAACAGCATGGTCCAGGCGACGCCGAGCCGCATGGCAAGCGGCGTGGCCAGAGGCGCGCCGGCGATCGAGGCGAGGCCGGCGACGGCCGTGTTGAGGCCGATCATCGATGCGGAGTGGCCGCGGCTTTCCAGAATGACGCTGAGCAGCGGCATGCCGAGGCCGATGGCGATGCCGACGACGCTGATCGAGGAGATAGCCGCGACCATCGGCAGCCAGTGTACGCGTTCGTCGCCCTGTTGTTGGGTATCGACCGTCATGGGACCAAAATGCTCTGCTTCTAAAGGACTTCGCGGACGAAGCGGTTGCGGACGAGCCGGAAGAACGGCACGGCGCCGCCCGGCCGCAGCAAGGGATCCTCTGCAAGCCGACCTTCCAGTTCTTCCAGGATCATGCCGGTGATGTCCGGGATGTCGGCCTTGCGGGCATCGGCAAGCGGCAGCCAGACGAGTTCCTCCAGCTCGTTGGTCGGGCCGCCGCCGGGCAATTCCACGGCAACGTCGTGGCGCCAGGCGCTGAAGAAGCGCGTGTCGAAACGGCGCACGCGATTGGGCGGGGTGATGGCGCGGGCGACGAAGCGGAGCACGTCCAGCGACGGGATGACGCCATGTTCGGCGAAACCCTGCCAGTCGCGCTTCGCGGTCGAGAAGGCGCCCTTGCGGCCGATCAGCAGGCCGGCTTCCTCATAGGTCTCGCGAATCGCCGACAGGGCGATTGCTTGCGCCCGCGCCGCGCTGGCGCGGCCGGGGCCGGCGACCAGCTTTTTCTCTTCTTCGCCGCGCAGAGGCGCGCCGACGGCAATGCGGCTGTCCGCGGGATCGGTGCGGCCGCCGGGAAAGACGTATTTTCCGGGCATGAAGGCATGCCTGGCGTGGCGCCTGCCCATCAGCACCAGGACATCCTTGCCCTGGCGATCGAGCAGAATAAGCGTCGCGGCATCACGCGGACGCAACGCCCGGCCGCTGCGCACGGCCAGGCCCTTATCGAGCTTGTCGACATCCGCCTTGGTCATTCCTTCCATGCGCCCGACCTAGCGGAAACTTCCTTGCTGTGAAAGTGGCTTGCGCGTCGCGGCTTTTGAACCAGGGCGGACAGCGGTGCGACCTGGCTTACGAATGGCTCTCGAATTCATCCTTCTCGCCGCCGAAGCCGTGCATATAAAGCGCCCATTGCAGGCCGATGACGGCGCCCTTGACCGGTTGCAAAAGTGCGAGCGCGAGAATGATGGTCAGCGGCACCCAGATCAGCGCGTGCTGTAAGTTTGACAGCGTGGTGGTCGCCTCCACTGCCATGAACGAGCCAACCACGATGTGGCCGACAATGACAATGACCAGATAGGCAGGCAGGTCGTCCGCGCGATGGTGATGGATCTCCTCGCCACAGACGCTGCACGTGTCGACGGTCTTGGTGAAGGCGTAAAACAGCTTGCCTTCGCCGCAACGCGGGCAACGGCCGAGAAGGCCGCGCTTGATCGCCGTCCACAGCGGACGGGCGACACGGCCAGAGTGATGCTCGCCACCAAAAACCTGTTCTTCCACATGCGAATCGCCTGGCATCATCTTCTCCTGCCGCGCGGACCGACGCGCGGTTGCGACGCGCGGGCGCGGCCCTTGGCCTTGTGGAACGACCGCCTCGAGCCGGGCAGGGGCTTCGGGTCGGTCAGCATCTCGAAACGCATCGCACCGGCCATCGGCGCGACTTCGACCAGCCGAACTTCGACGCGGTCGGCAAGCTGATAGCCTTTGCCGGTGCGTTCGCCGAACAGCGATCGGGCGGTTTCGTCATAGATATAGTAGTCGCCGCCCAGAGTTGACACCGGAATAAAGCCGTCGGCGCCATACTGCGGCAATTGGACAAACAGCCCCGCCTTGGTGACGCCGGAGATGCGCGCGTCGAACGTGTCGTTGACGCGCTCGGCGAGATAGGCGGCGATCAGCCGGTCGACCGTATCGCGCTCGGCGGCCATGGCGCGGCGTTCCGTGGCCGAGATCAGCGCGGCGACCTCTTCCAGCCGGTCCGCCTCCTGCTGCGTCAGCCCGCCAGGCCCAAGTCCAAGCGCCGAGATAAGCCCCCGGTGGACGATCAGATCGGCATAGCGGCGGATCGGCGAGGTGAAATGCGCGTAGCGACGGAGGTTGAGGCCGAAATGGCCGATGTTCTTCGGCGAGTACTCCGCCTGGCTCTGCGAGCGCAGCACCACTTCGTTGACCAGCGCCTCGTTGTCGGCACCGCGCACCCGCTCCAGAATGCCGTTGAACTGGCTGGGCCGCATCTGCGCGCCGCGCGCCAGAGACAGGCTGAGCGTTTGCAGGAACTCACGCAGCGATTCCTGCTTGGCGAGCGACGGCGCGTCATGGATGCGGTAGACGAGGGGCTCTTTCTTGCCCTCCAGGGTCTCGGCGGCCGCGACATTGGCCTGGATCATGAACTCCTCGATGAGCTTATGCGCGTCGAGACGCTCCGGCACGACGACCCGGTCGACGGTGCCGTCCGGCTTCAGCAGGATCTTGCGTTCCGGCAGGTCGAGCTCCAGCGGCTGGCGGGCGTCGCGGCCGCGCTTCAGCACGGCATAGGCATCCCAGAGCGGCTTCAGGACGCTGTCGAGGAGCGGCCGGGTCTTGTCGTCGGGCACGCCGTCGATCGCGGCTTGCGCCTGCGGGTAGGCGAGCTTGGCCGCCGACTTCATCATCACACGGTGGAAGGAATGGCGCAGCTTTCGGCCTTCCGAGGAGAAGGTGATGCGCACCGCGATGGCCGGCCGGTCCTCGCCTTCGCGCAGCGAGCAGAGGTCGTTGGAGATGCGTTCGGGCAGCATCGGCACGACCCGGTCCGGGAAATAGACCGAATTGCCGCGCTTCAAGGCTTCGCGGTCGAGCGGCTTTCCATAGCGCACATAGGCCGCGACATCGGCGATCGCCACGGTGACGACGACCCCGCCGGGATTCTTCTCGTCCGTGTCGGGCGTGGCGAAGACAGCATCGTCATGGTCCTTGGCGTCGGCCGGATCGATGGTCACCAACGGCAGGTCGCGCCAATCCTCGCGGTGATCGAGCGTCGCTGGTTTCACCGCTTCGGCCTCGGCAATCACATCCGCCGGAAAGACATGGGGGATGTCGTGGGCATGGATGGCGATCATCGAGACCGCCTTTTCGCTGCTCAAGGATCCCAGCACCGCCAGCACTTTTGCCCTGGGCAGCCCGTAACGTGATGCCCGCGCCGGCTCGACCTCGACGAGATCGCCGTTCCGGGCGCCGTTCTGGAATTCCTTGTCGACGATCAGCTCCGGCTGGCGGCGTTCGACGGGCTCGATGCGGAACGTGCCGTCCTTCAGCACGCGGAAGACGCCGAGCACCGCGTCGCTGCGCTTCTCGAAGATCTTCATCACCCGGCCGGTATAGGCGGGGCCCGACGGGTCGTCGGTCGGGAAGGTTTTGGCAAGCACACGGTCGCCGATGCCGGGCGCCGGGCCGCCGGCGCCGCGCGAGATGCGGATGGCGATGACGGGCGGAGAACCGGCGCCGGTATATTCGCTCGGATTGGCCAGGAGCACGCCGTCTTCGTCTCGGCCGAAAATATCGAGCACGGCGACGTGAGGCACTGCGCCGGCGCGGGTCAGGCGCTTGCGCTCCTTGTTGAGCAGACCTTCATCCTGGAGATCGCGCAACATGTCCTTCAGCCAGACGCGATCCTCGCCGCGCAGCGCAAAGGCCTTGGCGATCTCGCGCTTGCCGGAGCGGTCGGGATTTTCGGCGATGTAGCGCAGGATCTCGTCGCGCGAGGGCCGATAGTCGTCCTTGACCTTGGCCCTCGTGTCGGCGTGGCGCGGATCGCCGTGGCTTCTTCCGGAGATCCTGCGCGCCACGTCCTGCTACCCCTTCTTCGCCGCCCTGCGGAAGGGCTTTTTGCCACCTCCGCCCTTGGCTTCCTTTTCGGCGATCAGGGCGAGCGCCTCTTCCATCGTCACCGATTGCGGGTCCTTGCCCTTGGGCAGCGTCGCATTGACCTTGCCGTAATTGACATAGGGCCCGTAGCGGCCGTCGCGTACCGTGATCTTGCCGCCGCCGTCCGGATGGTCGCCAAGCTCTTTCAGCGCCGCCGGCGTGGCGCCGTTGCGGCCGCCCTTGCCCTTCTGCTGCTTCTCGGCGATCACCGAGACGGCGCGGTTCAGGCCGATCGAGAACACGTCCTCGATGCTCTCCAGATTGGCGTAGGTGCCGTCATGCAGCACGAACGGGCCGTAGCGGCCGAGGCCGGCCGAGATCATCTTGCCGGTTTCGGGATGTTTTCCGACGTCGCGCGGCAGAGCCAGCAGGGCCAGCGCCTTCTCGTGGTCGATCGACTCGGGCGTCCAGCCCTTGGGCAGGCTCGAGCGCTTGGCGTCCTTGCCTTCGCCGCGCTGGATATAGGGACCGAAGCGGCCGCTCCTCAGCGTGATTTCCTCGGCCGTGTAAGGATCCTTGCCGAGCAGCCTGACGCCGTCCTCGCCATTGCCGTTCTCGCCATTGGGGTTGGCGGCGTCGCCGAGCTGGCGGGTGTAGGAGCACTCCGGATAGTTCGAGCAGCCGACGAAAGCGCCGAACTTGCCGAGCTTCAGCGACAGATTTCCGGTGCCGCATTTCGGGCAGATGCGCGGGTTGGAGCCGTCTTCGCGCTCCGGGAAGACAAGCGGCGCGAGCTCTTCGTTGAGCGCATCGAGCACGTCGGTGACACGCAATTCCTTGATGTCGTCGACGGCGCCGGAGAAATCCTTCCAGAAGTCGCGCAGAACGTCCTTCCAGGCGAGCTTGCCGTCGGAAATCTCGTCGAGCTTCTCTTCGAGCGAAGCGGTGAAATCATATTCGACGTAACGCTCGAAGAAGCTTTCGAGGAAGGCCGAGAGCAGCCGGCCCTTGGCCTGCGGCACCAGCTTGCGCCGGTCGATGGTGACGTAGTCGCGATCCTCGAGCGTCTTCAGGATCGCGGTGTAGGTCGATGGCCGGCCGATGCCGAGCTCCTCCAGCTTCTTGATCAGCGACGCCTCGGAATAGCGCGGCGGCGGTTCGGTGGTGTGCTGGGTGGCGTTGATCGCCTGGCGGGCAAGTTGCTCGCCGGAGCGGATCTCGGGCAGGCGGCGGCTCTCCTCGTCCTCCGCGTCCTCGTCCTTCTGGTCGGTATAGGCGGCGATGAAGCCATCGAAGCGGATGACCGAACCGATCGCGCGCAGCTCGGCGGTGCGAGCGCCGTTGACGGCCTCGATCTCGGCCGTGGTGCGCTCGATCTCGGCCGGCTGCATCTGGCTGGCGATGGCGCGCTTCCAGATCAGCTCGTAGAGGCGGGCCTGGTCGGCGTCGAGATATTGCCGAACGGAAGCCGGCGTGCGCCGGAAATCGGTCGGGCGGATCGCCTCGTGGGCTTCCTGGGCGTTCTTGGCCTTGGTGGTGTAGAAACGCGGCTTCTCCGGCAGGTATTTCGCACCGAATTCGCTGACGATGGCGTTGCGGGCGGCCTCGATCGCCTCCGGCGCCATCTGCACGCCGTCGGTTCGCATATAGGTGATGAGGCCGGCGGTCTCGCCGCCGATATCCATGCCTTCGTAGAGCTTTTGCGCCACTTGCATGGTGCGCGTCGCCGAGAAGCCGAGCCCGGACGAGGCGGCCTGCTGCAGCGTCGAGGTGGTGAAGGGCGGGCCGGGATTGCGCTTTGTCGGCTTGGCTTCGACCGACAATGCCTTGAAGGTCGCGCCTTCCAGCATCGCCTTGATGTCGTCGGCCTGCGCCTTGTTGGCGATATCGAGTTTTTGCAGCTTCTTGCCGGCAAAGGCGGTGAGCCGCGCCTCGAAACTGTCGTTGCGCGGCGTTTTGAGGATGGCGGCGATCTGCCAGTATTCCTCGCGGATGAAGCGCTCGATCTCGGATTCCCGGTCGCAGACCAGGCGAAGCGCCACCGACTGCACGCGGCCGGCGGAACGGGCGCCCGGCAGCTTGCGCCACAGCACCGGCGACAGCGTGAAGCCGACCAGATAGTCCAGCGCGCGGCGGGCCAGATAGGCGTCGACCAGCGGCGCATCGATCTGGCGCGGATTGGCCATCGCGTCGAGCACCGAGGCCTTGGTGATGGCGTTGAAGACGACGCGGCTGACCGGTTTGTCCTTCAGCGCGCGCTTCTGCTTCAGGACTTCCAGCACATGCCATGAAATCGCCTCGCCCTCGCGATCCGGGTCGGTGGCGAGGATCAGGCCGTCAGCATCCTTGACCGCCTTGGCGATGTCGGCGAGGCGCTTGCCGGACGCCGTGTCGACCGACCAGGACATGGCAAAGTCCTCGTCCGGGCGCACCGAGCCGTCCTTGGCCGGCAGATCGCGGACATGGCCGAACGAGGCCAGAACCTTATAGTTCTTGCCGAGATATTTGTTGATTGTCTTCGCCTTGGCCGGCGATTCGACGACGACGACGTCCATGAGGTCTCTTTAATCAGCTGTGAGGTGGCGGAAGAACTCCGCGATGCACGACGAAATCCCACTCTTTCGTCGCTCACATGGCCGTGCTTTTGCAATCGGTCAAGGGGAAGCGGCCAATTTGGAAAGTGGCCGCCGACGATACACTCTTAGAGTGTATGGCAAAGATCACTTTTTTGGCGATGGAGGCGTGCGCGCCCCGAACCGGCGACGACCGGCGGAAAGATGACTGGCTGCCGGATCAAGGAACCCGGCAGCCGGATCGCTCAATGAGGCGAGCTCAATCTGCCTTCACGACGTGCCAGGCTCCGGCGACGCCTTCGCCGTTCATGTCGCCGGCCTTCTTGTCCTTGACGAAGGTGTAGACCGGCTTGCCGTCATAGGCCCACATATGGGTGCCGTCGGTGCGCTTGACGACAGACCATTCGCCTTCGGTCTTCGTGCTCGCCTTGGCTTTCAGCGGCGGCCAGTTGGCGGCGCATTTGTCATAGCAGTTGGACTTGCCCTTCTCGTCCTTGTCGAAAGTGTAGAGGGTCATGCCCTTGGCGTCGGTGTAGATCTTGGTGCCGCCCACTTCGGCTTCCTTCCAGGCCTCGGCGGCCTGGGACGCGGCGGTGCCGAGAAGGGCGGCAAACCCGAGTGCGATCATTTTCATGATAAATCTCCCTGAACAAGCGCGCGGCAGTCGCGCGCTCATTCGGTCAACGCGTTGTGGAGCCCGTTTCTTCCTTTGGCGAAGCGGCGACTTGCCACACAATGGTGATTGGCAGGCGCACGCCCGCATCGCTATATCGACGCCAGCACAATCGGGACTCATGGAATGGCACTGGACATCGGCTATGTCAGCGCGGTCGGGGCGGGAGCGATCTCGTTCCTGTCGCCTTGCGTGCTGCCGCTGGTGCCGCCCTATCTCTGTTACATGGCCGGCGTGTCGGTCGACGATTTCCGCGGCAATCATGCCATGACGGCGCGGGAAGGCACGCGTGGCGCGCTGCTCTATGCCTCGCTTGCTTTCGTGCTCGGCTTCTCCACGGTGTTCGTCGCGCTGGGCGCCGGCGCCTCGACCATCGGCAGGCTGCTGCGGGTCTGGCAGGAGCCGCTGGCGATGGCGGCTGGCGCACTCATCATCATCATGGGACTGAATTTTCTGGGCATATTGCGCATTCCGCTGCTGTCGCGCGAGGCGCGCTTCCAGTCGCAGGGCAAGCCCGCAAACATGGTCGCCGCCTATGTCATGGGTCTGGCCTTCGCCTTTGGCTGGACGCCCTGCATCGGGCCGGTGCTGGGGCCGATCCTGACCTTGGCCGGCGGGCGCGAGACGGTCGGCGAGGGCGCGCTGCTGCTCGCCGCCTATTCGCTCGGGCTGGGCATCCCGTTCCTGATCGCGGCGCTGTTTTCCGGTGCGTTCATGCGCTTCCTCGGCAAATTCCGCGTCCATCTCGGCCGCGTCGAGAAGGGCATCGGCGCGCTGCTGGTCGTCGCCGGCGTATTTTTCCTCACGGGCGGCGTGCAGAGTGCGTCCTACTGGCTGCTGGAGAATTTCCCGGTGCTGGGGCGACTGGGGTAGGCTGCCATTTTATGCGCGACGATCACTCCGGCACGCCGGCGACGCCCAAGGCCTCGACGTAACGCTCGCCGAACACCTTGTCCTGCCATGGGTTGATCTGTCTCTGCAGGGTGAGCGTGTAGGTCGGGAACGCCTCCATCAGCCGCTGCGCCGCCGCCCGCGCCTCGTCCAACCGATTGAGTTTGACCAGCGCCATGATCACCACCCGGTGCGAGGAGCCGTAGTTCGGCATCTCGTGCAGCGCGCGTTCACCCCATGCCAGCGCTTCCTCGTAGCGCTCGAGCATCAGGTAGCTCATCCCGATGCCCGAGAGCGCGATGCCTTTCTCGGGATCGACCGGGCTCAGCCGCATTGCCCTATGAAAATGCTCGATAGCGACGAGCGGGCGGCCGGAATGTGCGTTGACCCAGCCGCAGCTGGTATGGCCCTGCGCCGAATTGGGATTGAGCCGCAGGGATCGTTCGATAGTGGCCAGCGCCATCTCGTAGTCCTTCGCGCTGTAGGCAATGACCTGCGCGGCGAAGCGCAGGCTCGTGGGGTCGTCGCGCGCTTCCGGCAGTACCTCGCGCGCCATGCGCGTGGCGACTCTGGTATCGTCGGGCTCGTGCCAGCACTGGCTCACGGAGATGCTGCGGATATGGGCGCCGAGTGCCTTCGCCAAGTTGAAGCCAGGATCGATGCTGAGCGCCTCGTTGGTGAGCCGTCGCACGTCGGCAAAGCCTTCGCGGGTCATGCTGTAGAAGCACGGCAGCGCGCGAAGGTAGAGGTCGTAGGCGCTCATGTAGTCGGTCGGCTTCATGCGCGCCTGCTTGATTTCCTCCAGCCGGATGCTCGGCTCGACAGCGCCGACGACGCTCTCGGTCACCTTGTCCTGCAGGTCGAAGATGTCGCACATATCGCCCTCGAAGCGGTCGGCCCAGACATGGTGCCCGCTGATCGCGTCCACCAACTGCCCACTGATGCGAACCCGCGAACCTGCTCGGCGGATGCTGCCTTCAAGCACGTAGCGGACGCCCAGCTCGCGCCCGACCTGGCGCAGGTCCACGGCCCGGCCCTTGTAGGTGAAGGACGAGTTTCGGGCGATCACGAAGAAGGAGTCCACCCGGCTCAATCCCGTGATGATGTCTTCCACCAGCCCGTCGGCGAAGTATTCCTGGTCGGGGTCGCCGCTCATGTTGGTGAAGGGCAGAACCGCGATCGAGGGTTTCTCGGGCAGGGGAGGCGGTGCGGCGCTGGCGTCGGCCTCGACGCGGTAAGCGCGCACGGGCCGCTCGATGTTCTTGAGGCGCAGGTCGCCAAGCGGCGTGAAGCCGCAGTCGAGCTTGCCCTGAAGGTGGTCGTAGGCGGTACCCGAGACGACCACGGTGCCTGGATCGGCGACGCTTTCGAGGCGGGCGGCGATATTGACCCCGTCGCCGTAGATGTCACCGTCCTCCTCGCAGACCACGTCCCCGAGATTGACGCCGATGCGGAAGCGAATCCGCTCTTCCTCGGGCGTCTCCGACTCGTGTTCCGCCAAGGCCTGCTGGATCGCCATCGCCGAGGTCACCGCGTTAACGACGCTCGCGAACTCGCAAAGCATGCCGTCGCCGGTGAGCTTGACGACCCGACCGTGGTGCTCGGAGACCAGCGGTTCGAGGAGATCCTTGCGGTAGGTCTTGAGCCGCTCGAGCGTGCCACGCTCGTCGCGCTCCATCAGGCGCGAGTAGCCGACCACGTCGCAAGCCAGGATCGCTGCGAGGTGGCGCTGCGTGCTCGGCCATACGCCTGCACGCGGGCCGCCCCGCGTCCATGTCCTGCCAACTTCCAGACGCGCCGCGCGCATGGTATCCATCTCTCTCCCAGTCTCCGCCGATATGGAACGGAAACGCAGTTTGACCTTGCCTTCACGAGAATTCGCTATCCCGCTTTCGAGGCGTGGAGCGTTCGAGTCGCCCCCGCCAACAGAGAACCGACGACACGCTCGCGCGGCCTCCGCCGATGCTGACACAGCACTCCCAGCAGGCCGGGGATATTTCCTGACCTATGTAACCGGCTGACGTCACCGCGGCGGTGCTTTTGTATCTGGAACCTCACCGGACATCCGCGCTTGGAGACCTCCGCTCCGCCATCTCACCGGAATTTAACCGCATTGGTGCAGCATTACGCCGCTGCTAGCATGCATTGATTCAAGCCCTTTCATACGGTTGCCATCCATGAGCCAGAGATCCTGCCTGTCCGTCATCCTCGCCGCCGGCGAGGGCACGCGCATGAAAAGCGCGATGCCAAAAGTGCTGCATGCCATAGCCGGCCTGCCTATGGTGGCGCATGTCGTGAAAGCGGCCGAGGCGGCCGGCGCGACGGGCCTGGCGCTGGTGATCGGGCACGGTGCCGACGAGATGCGCAAGGCAGCACAGAAATTCGCGCCCAAGGCGGAGACTTTCGTGCAGGAGAAGCGGCTCGGCACCGCGCATGCTGTTCTGGCTGCTCGCGAAGCGATATCAAAGGGTTACGACGACATCCTCGTCATGTTCGGCGATACGCCTCTGATCGATTCGCAGGCGCTGGCCGCCGCGCGGCAGAAGCTCGCCGAGGGCGCCGCGGTGGCGGTCATCGGCTTTCGACCGCCAAGCCCGGCCGGCTATGGCCGTTTGGTCGAGAAGGGCAGCAAGCTCGTCGCCATCCGCGAGGAAAAGGACTGCTCGGAGGAGGAAAAGAAGATCGGCTTCTGCAACGCCGGCATGATGGCGGTGGCGGGCAGCCATGCGCTGCGGCTGCTGGACAAAGTCGGCAACAAGAATGCCAAGGGCGAATTCTACCTCACCGACATCGTCGAGATCGCCGGCGCCGAGGGGCTCGACGTCGTGGCGACGGAGGCGAGCTTCGAGAGCGCGCTCGGCATCAACAACCGCGCCGAACTTGCCGAGGCGGAAGCGATCTGGCAGGCGCGCCGGCGGCGCGAGGCGATGCTGTCCGGCGTGACGCTGATCGCGCCCGAAACCGTTTATTTCTCGTACGACACCGAGATCGGCGCCGACACGATTGTCGAGCCGAATGTGTGGTTTGGCCTGGGCGTCAAGATTTCCACCGGCGCCACGATCCATGCTTTTAGCCATATGACGGGCGCCACCATCGCAGAGAATTGCGAGGTTGGGCCGTTTGCGCGGCTGCGGCCTGGTGCCGACCTCAGGAAAAAGGCCAAGGTGGGCAATTTCTGCGAGGTCAAGCAGTCGACAGTGGAAGAAGGCGCGAAGGTCAACCACCTGACCTATATCGGCGACGCGCGCGTCGGGGCGGCGGCCAATATCGGCGCCGGCACCATCACCTGCAATTACGACGGCTACTCGAAATTCTTCACCGATATCGGCGAGGGCGCTTTCGTCGGCTCCAATTCCTCGCTGGTGGCGCCGGTCACGATCGGCAAGGGCGGCTATATCGCCTCGGGCAGCGTGATCACCGAAAGCGTGCCCGACGATGCGCTGGCTTTCGGCCGTGCCCGCCAGAAGACGATCCCCGGCAAGGGCAAGGAATTGCGCGAGCGCTTCGCCTCGGCCGCAGCGGCAAGGAAGAAGGCAGCGGAATAGCGTTTCAGCGCTTCCTGAACCCGAGCGGTTCAGGTAACTGGATTGCAAGCGCCGTCTGGCATGGTGCATGGAGCAAAAGACCGTTCCGCTGACATGGAACGAAACGCAAAGTGACTTTCGCGGCAGGCCGGCAACCCCTAGATAACGCCGGGTTTTCCGCTGGGAATCGGGGGTAAGCGCCATGTGCGGTATCGTTGGAATCGTCGGCCATTCGCAGGTCGCGCCGCTCATCGTCGACGCGCTGAAGCGGCTTGAATATCGGGGCTACGACTCGGCCGGTGTCGCCACCATCGAGAAGGGCGAACTTGGTCGCCGCCGCGCCGAAGGCAAGCTCATCAATCTCGAACGCCGCCTGAAGGACGAGCCGCTCGACGGCACGATCGGCATCGGCCACACGCGCTGGGCCACGCATGGCGTGCCCAACGAGACCAACGCGCATCCGCATTTTTCCAACGGTGTGGCCATCGTCCACAATGGCATCATCGAGAATTTCGCCGAGCTGCGCGACGAGCTCACCCGCGACGGCTACAGCTTCGCCTCGCAGACCGACACCGAGGTCGTGGCGCATCTGGTGGCGCGCGAGCTAGCCAAAGGGCTGAAGCCGGTGGAGGCTGCGCATGCGGCGCTTAAGCGGCTGTCCGGCGCCTTCGCGCTGGCGATCATGTTCCAGGGCGACGAGGACCTGATCGTCGGCGCCCGCAACGGTCCGCCTCTGGCCGTCGGCCATGGCGAGGGCGAGATGTTTTTGGGCTCCGACGCGATCGCGCTGGCGCCCTTCACCAACTCGATCACCTATCTCGAGGACGGCGATTGGGCAGTGGTGCGCCGCGAAGGCGTGACCATCTACGACATCGACGGCAACAAGGTCGACCGCAAGCGGCAGCAGTCGCTTTCGACCAGCTTCATGGTCGACAAGGGCAATCGCCGGCATTTCATGGAAAAGGAGATCCATGAGCAGCCGGAGGTGATCTCGCACACGCTGGCGCACTACGTCGATTTCGTTTCCGGCCAGTCGAAGCCGCTCGACCTGCCGTTCGACTTCGCCAGGATCGGCCGGCTGGCGCTTTCGGCCTGCGGCACCGCCTATCTCGCCGGGCTGATCTCGAAATACTGGTTCGAGCGCTATGCGCGATTGCCCGTCGATATCGATGTCGCCTCGGAGTTCCGCTACCGCGAGATGCCGCTTTCGGCCAATGACGCGGCCTTCTTCATCTCGCAGTCGGGCGAGACCGCCGATACGCTCGCTTCGCTGCGTTATTGCCGCCAGGCCGGCATGAAAATCGGCGCCGTCGTCAATGTGCGCGAATCGACCATGGCGCGCGAATCCGACGTCGTGCTGCCGACGCTAGCCGGCCCTGAGATCGGCGTCGCCTCGACCAAGGCTTTCACCTGTCAGCTGTCCGTCTTGGCTGCGCTTGCGGTGCGCGCGGGCGTGGCGCGCGGCACGATCTCGCCCGATCAGGAAAAGCAGCTGGTGCGCGAGCTTTCCGAAGCGCCGCGTTTCGCCACCCAGGTGCTGAAGCTCGACGAGCAGATCGAGCGCATCTCGCGCGAGCTGTCGCGCTACAAGGACGTGCTCTATCTCGGCCGTGACACCAATTTTCCGCTGGCCATGGAAGGGGCGCTGAAGCTCAAGGAAATTTCCTACATCCACGCCGAAGGCTATGCTGGCGGCGAGCTGAAGCACGGGCCGATCGCGCTGATCGACGAGAACATGCCGGTGATCGTCATCGCGCCGCATGACCGCATCTTCGAAAAGACCGTGTCGAACATGCAGGAAGTGGCGGCACGCGGCGGCAAGATCATCCTGATCACCGACGCCAAGGGCGCGGCGCAGGCCGGCATCAAGTCGATGGAGACGATCATCCTGCCCGAGGTGCCGGAGATCATTTCGCCGATCATCTACGCGCTGCCGATCCAGATGCTCGCCTATTTCACCGCCGTGTTCATGGGCACCGACGTCGACCAGCCGCGCAATCTGGCGAAATCGGTGACGGTGGAATAGCGGGTTATGCGGCGTTCGCTCCGGCGTAGATTCTAAAAACTTCGCAGTTCCAAACCGGCTCGCGGTTCACTAATCTCTGCGCCGCAACATGCGCCGCGGTGAGCCCCATGTCCGACGCCCTGAAGACCTCTGGCATGACCCGGCTGAGGAATTACTTCCTGACGGGGTTCGTCGTCTGTGCGCCCCTGGCGATCACGGCCTATATCGCCTGGTCGCTGATCGGCTGGGTGGATTCCTGGGTGAAGCCCTACATCCCCGTCCGCTACAATCCCGATACCTATCTGCCGTTCCCGGTTCCGGGCTTCGGGCTGATTGTGGCGCTGGTGCTGATCACGCTGATCGGTTTCCTGACCGCCAACATCGTCGGCCGCGCCATCGTCAATTTCGGCGAGCGGCTGCTGGGTCGCATGCCGCTGGTGCGCGGCATCTATGGCTCGCTGAAGCAGATTTTCGAGACCGTGCTGTCGAACAAGGGCGACATGTTCCGCCAGGTCGGCTTGGTCGAATATCCGCGCAAAGGCGTCTGGTCGCTGGTTTTCGTCGCCAGCGAGAAGGAAACCGAGATCAACCAGAAGCTCGATCAGGAAGGCGATCCGCTGATTGCGGTGTTCATGCCGTGCACGCCGAACCCGACCACCGGATTCCTGATGTATGTGCACAAATCCGAGATCGTGCTGCTCGACATGTCGATCGAGGACGGCGCCAAGCTGATCGTCTCGGCAGGCATGGTGGCCCCTGAAGTCAAGGCCAAGCTGGTGACGCTGAATGGCGAACCCGTCGAAGGTGGTCTCGCCAACCCGCCGCTTGGCGCTCAGCCGGCGCGCAGCAGCCGTACCGCCTCGTCGCGGCCGAACAGGTAAAGCAACAGGCGCAGCGCCTCGCCGCGTTCGGACTGCAGTTCCGGGTCGCGCGACAGGATCAGCCGCGCGTCGTCGCGTGCTGCCTCCAGCAGGTCGGCATGGAATTCGATCCGAGCGACCTGGAAGCCGGGCGTGCCGGACTGGCGGGTGCCGAGCAATTCGCCTTCGCCGCGCAGTTTCAGGTCCTCTTCGGCAATGCGGAAGCCGTCCTCGGTCTCGCGCATCACCGAAAGCCGGCGCTTCGCGGTCTCTCCGAGCGGGTCCTTGTAAAGCAGAACGCAGGAGGAGGGCTTGTCGCCGCGTCCGACGCGGCCGCGCAGCTGGTGCAACTGGGCAAGGCCGAAGCGCTCCGCATGCTCGATCACCATGATGGTGGCATCAGGCACGTCGACGCCGACCTCGATGACGGTGGTGGCGATCAGGATGCGCGTCTCGCCGTCCTTGAAGGCGCGCATCGCCTCGTCCTTCTCCGCGCCCTTCATGCGGCCGTGCACGAGGCCTATCCGGTCGCCGAACAGCGGTTTCAGCGAAGCAAAGCGATCCTCCGCCGACATTAGCTTGATCTCTTCGGATTCCTCCACCAGCGGGCAGATCCAGTAGATTTTTTGCCCCTCCGCAACCGCATCGCGCATGCGACCCACCAATTCGTCCAGCCGCTCCATCGGCAGGGTCACGGTGCGGATCGGCTGGCGGCCGGCGGGCTTCTCGGTGAGCTTCGAGACGTCCATGTCGCCGAAGGCGGTCAGCACCAGCGTGCGCGGGATCGGCGTTGCCGTCATCACCAGCATGTCGGGCGCATCGCCCTTGGCGGTGATGGCCAGGCGCTGGTGGACGCCGAACCGATGCTGCTCGTCGATGACAGCGAGCACAAGATCGTGGAACGTCACCGTTTCCTGGAACAGCGCATGCGTACCGACGACGATGTCGATCGCGCCGTTGGCAAGGCCTGCAAGCGTCTCGGTGCGCTCGCGGCCCTTCTCGCGCCCGGTGAGGATGGCGAGGCGCAAGCCGACTTTCTCGGCCAGCGGCGCGATGGTTGCCAGATGCTGGCGCGCCAGGATTTCGGTCGGCGCCATCAGGGCCGCCTGGCCGCCGGCCTCCACCGCGCGCGCCATGGCAAGCAGCGCCACCACGGTTTTGCCGGAGCCGACATCGCCCTGCAGCAGGCGCAGCATGCGTTCGGGGTCGGCGAGATCGGCATTGATCTCGCCAAGCGCGAATTCCTGGCTGGGGGTCAGTCTGTAAGGCAGGGCCGAGCGCAGCTTCTCGACGATGCGGTCATCGCCGATGAGCGGCCGGCCCGAGAGGCGGCGGATTCTGGCCCGCACCAACGCCAGCGACACCTGGCCGGCCAACAGCTCGTCATAGGCAAGGCGGCGCCAGGCGGATCCCTCGACGGCAACGTCGATCGGGACATTCGGGTGATGGATGCGGGAAAGCGCATCGCTGAAGGATGGAAAGGTGTGCCGACGCATGAAGGCGTCGTCCTGCCATTCCGGCAGTTCCGGCAGGCGCCCCAGCGCCTGTCCGATGGCGCGGCGCAGCACCTTGGCCGACAGGCCGGCGGTGAGGGGGTAGACCGGCTCGACCAGCGGCAGGCCCTCGGCCTCGTCGATTGGCGCGATGTGGTCCGGATGGACCATGGTCGGGCGGCCGTTGAACCACTCCATGCGGCCGGAGATCACCACATGCTCGCCTTCGGGCAGCATCTTCTGCAGATAGGCGGCATGGGCATGGAAGAAGGTCAGCGCGACCTCGCCGGTGTCGTCATGGGCGTAGACGCGGTACGGCACCGACCTGTTGCCGCGCGGCGGCGGCTGATGGCGATCGACCCGCACTTCCAGCGTGACGATCTGGCCCTCAGCCGACAGCGCGATGCCGGGCCGGTTGCGGCGGTCGATCACGCTGTTGGGCAGCAAGAACAGAAGTTCGGCGGCGCGAGCGGCGCGATCGCCGAGGTCGGCCGGCACCACCCTCTCGATCAGCAAGCCAACCTTCGGGCCGACGCCGGCGAGCGAGGTGATCGGGACAAACAACGGATCGAGGATGGTGGGGCGCATCAGCGCTGCGCCGGTTTGGAAGCTGGATAGGCCGAGTTCCTTCGCGCCCCCCTCTGTCCTGCCGGACATCTCCCCCACGAGGGGGGAGATTGGCAGCTTCGGCGCTGCGCCCATTCTGCAACGTTGAAGATTGGCGAAAGCGGAGGTGTCGGCTGATCTCCCCCCAAGTGGGGGAGATGTCCGGCAGGACAGAGGGGGGCGCGAAGGAATGCAATCATTTCAGGTTGATTGTCGGGTGTCTTACTTTGCCTTGCAAGGCTGACACCAGTCTCTATCCACGCTATATGCGCCGCTTCGAACAAGGATAGCCTGCCATGACCGGAACACAGCGATCAAGCGAGGGGTTGGATGCCCGCCGCCGCAAGCTGCTGTTCCGCTCCTGGCATCGCGGCATGCGCGAGATGGACCTGATCCTCGGTTGCTTCGCCGACGCCGAGATCGGCGCCTTGACCGGCGATGAAATCGACCAATATGAGAGGCTTCTCGAAATTCCCGACAACGATTTCCTGCCGATGGTCACCGGCGAGCACCCGGTTCCGCCCGATATCGATTGCGCGGTGCTGCGGAAAATCATGGCGTCGCGCCGGACCATGACATTTTGAAAAACGCATGAGCCTCATTCCTTCCATTGGCCTGCCCAAGGGCCGCGCCGGCCAGTTCATCGTCGATGGCGTCGCCGACGGCTACGAAGCCTTCGCCCTGGTCCAGACGGCGCAGGAGAT
Source organism: Mesorhizobium sp. M2A.F.Ca.ET.046.03.2.1 (assembly GCF_003952425.1). NCBI lineage: Bacteria > Pseudomonadati > Pseudomonadota > Alphaproteobacteria > Hyphomicrobiales > Phyllobacteriaceae > Mesorhizobium > Mesorhizobium sp. M2A.F.Ca.ET.046.03.2.1. The sequence continues at coordinate 6,110,710 of NZ_CP034449.1, forward strand.
CGCGCCGGACAAGCCGGTGCTGTTCGTCGCGCGCGACGGCCAGCGGCTGCCGGCGATCATCGAGGCGCTCGCCTTTGCCGCGCCGGGCCTGCCGGTGCTGGAACTGCCGGCCTGGGACTGCCTGCCCTACGATCGCGTTTCGCCCGGCGCCGATGCCGCGGCGCGGCGGCTCGACGCGCTTTCCGCCATGATCGCGCTGGCGAAGAAGCCGCATCGCGCCGTGATCCTCACCACCGCGAATGCGCTGTTGCAGCGCATCCCGCCGGCCGAATTGATCGAGGCGCAGACCTTTCACGCCAGGCCCGGCAACCAGATCGACATGAACGCGCTGATCGCGCGGCTGGAGATTTCCGGCTTCGAGCGCGTGCCGACGGTGCGCGGGCTCGGCGAATTCGCGGTTCGCGGCGGCATTCTCGACCTCTTCGCACCCGGCTGGAGCGAGGCGCTCAGGCTCGACTTCTTCGGCGATACGCTGGAATCGATCCGCGTCTTCGACGTGGCAACACAGCGCACCACCGGGCAGCGCAAGTCGATGTCGCTACAGGGGATGAGCGAGGTGGCGCTGACGCCGGAGACGATCAGCCGCTTCCGCCGTTCCTATATCGAAGCTTTCGGCGCGCCGTCGCGCGACGACGCGCTCTATGCGGCGGTCAGCGAAGGCCGGCGCTTTGCCGGCATGGAGCACTGGCTGCCCTTCTTCTATGAGCGGCTGGAGACCGTGTTCGACTATATGCCGGATGCGCCCGTGGTTTTCGACCATCTGGCGCATGAGGCGCTGGCCGAGCGGCACACGCTGATCCTCGACCATTACGAGGCGCGCCGGAAACAGGCCGACAGCGCGCTCAAGGATGCCGTGCCCTACAAGCCGGTGGCGCCGGACCTGCTTTACCTGTCGCCGGAGAATCTCAGATCCTCGCTCGGTCAGCGCGAGGACATAGACTTCACCGTCTTCGATGCCCCCGATGTCGGAGGCAAAAAGGTCTTCCATGCCGGCTCGCGGCACGGCCGCAGCTTCGCCGAGGAGCGCGCCGACCCGAATATCAACGTGTTCGACGTGGTGGTGAAGCACATTGCCGATGAGCGCGCCGCGCGTCGCCGTGTCATTGTCGCTGGCTGGACCGAAGGCTCGCTCGACCGGCTCGGCCAGATCCTGGCTGAACATCATCTTGGCAATCTGAAGACCGTCGCGACGCTTGCCGAGGTCGAAAAGCTCGAGCCGGGGCAGGCGGGTCTTGCCGTGCTGCCGCTCGAATCCGGTTTCGAGACCGACGGTCTGGTCGTCGTCGCCGAGCAGGACATCCTCGGCGACAGGCTGATCCGGCGTTCGAAGCGCAAGAAAAAGGCCTCCGATTTCATTGCCGAAGCCTCGTCGCTGTCCGCCGGCGACATCGTCGTCCATGCCGATCATGGCATCGGCCGCTTTATCGGCCTGCGCACCATCGAAGCGGTCGGCGCGCCGCATGACTGTCTCGAAATCCACTATGCGGCCGACGACCGCCTGTTCCTGCCGGTCGAAAACATCGAGCTTCTATCGCGCTACGGCTCGGATTCGGCCGAAGCGACGCTCGACAAACTGGGCGGCGGCGCCTGGCAGGCGCGCAAGGCGCGGCTCAAGCGGCGCCTGCTCGATATGGCCGGGCAATTGATCCGCATTGCCGCCGAGCGGCAGATGCGCTCCGCGCCAACCATGATTCCCGCCGAGGGGCTCTATGGCGAGTTTGCCGCGCGCTTCCCCTATGAGGAGACCGACGACCAGCAGACGGCGATCGATTCCGTCATGGACGATCTCGGTGCCGGCAAGCCGATGGACCGGCTGGTCTGCGGCGATGTCGGTTTCGGCAAGACGGAAGTGGCGCTGCGCGCCGCTTTCATCGCCGCCATGGAAGGTTTCCAGGTGGCGGTCGTGGTGCCGACGACGCTTCTGTCGCGCCAGCATTTCAAGACCTTCTCGCAGCGCTTCTCGGGCCTGCCGATCCGCATCGCGCAGGCGTCGCGCCTTGTCGGCTCCAAGGAACTGACGGAAACCAAGAAAGGCATTGCCGAGGGCACGATCGACATCGTCGTCGGCACGCATGCGCTGCTCGGCAGCTCGATCTCATTCAAGAATCTCGGACTTCTGATCATCGACGAGGAGCAGCATTTCGGCGTCAAGCACAAGGAGCGGCTAAAGGAGCTCAAGAACGACGTGCATGTGCTCACGCTTTCGGCGACGCCGATCCCGCGCACGCTGCAGCTGGCGCTGACCGGCGTGCGCGAGCTGTCGCTGATCGCCACGCCTCCGGTTGACCGCATGGCGGTGCGCACCTTCATCTCGCCCTTCGACCCGCTGGTCATCCGCGAGACGCTGCTGCGCGAGCGCTATCGCGGCGGCCATTCCTTCTATGTCGTGCCGCGCATCAGCGACCTGGCCGAAATCCATGATTTCCTGAAGGAATCCGTGCCGGAGCTGAAGGTGGCGGTGGCGCACGGCCAGATGCCACCGGGCGAGCTCGACGACATCATGAACGCCTTCTACGACGGGCAGTACGATGTGCTCCTGTCGACCACCATCGTCGAATCCGGCCTCGACATCCCGACCGCCAACACGCTGATCATCCATCGCGCCGACATGTTCGGCCTGGCGCAGCTCTACCAGTTGCGCGGCCGTGTCGGCCGCTCGAAGGTGCGCGCCTACGCGCTGTTCACGCTGCCGGCCAACCGGAAGCTGACCGACACGGCCGAGCGCCGGCTGAAGGTGCTGCAGTCGCTCGACACGCTCGGCGCCGGCTTCCAGCTCGCCAGCCACGACCTCGACATCCGCGGCGCCGGCAATCTTCTCGGCGAAGAGCAGTCGGGGCATATCAAGGAGGTCGGCTTCGAGCTCTACCAGCAGATGCTGGAGGAGGCGGTCGCCGAGGTGAAGGATACCGGCGAGGCACAGGACGGCGGCTGGTCGCCGCTGATCGCGGTCGGCACCGCGGTGATGATCCCGGAAAGCTATGTGCCGGACCTGCAGCTCCGCATGGCGCTTTACCGTCGGCTGGGCGACCTCGAGACGACCGAGGAGATCGACGGTTTCGGCGCCGAGCTGATCGACCGTTTCGGGCCGCTGCCGGAAGAGGTGACGCATCTGTTGAAGATCGTCTTCATCAAGGCGCTCTGCCGCAAGGCCAATGTCGAGAAGCTCGATGCCGGCCCCAAGGGCGTCGTCATCCATTTCCGCAAGCGCGAATTCCCCAATCCGGTCGGGCTGGTCAAGTTCATCGGCGAGCAGGGCTCGCTGGCCAAGATCAGGGCCGACCACAGCGTCGTCTTCATCCGCGACTGGCCGAATGCGGAGAAGCGGCTGGCAGGCTCGGCCGTGGTGATGACGCAGCTGGCGCGGCTCGTCGACAAGGCCGCGTAGCAGCATCGGGTCCATTCGCCACCGCTGAAAAACCCGGCTAGAATAGGCAGTCGGCTTCGTGTAAGGAGCCGCGACCTCTGTTGGGGCGAAAATAGCGGGCAAGGGCGCTCGCCGAGAAGAGTATTGGGTGCAGCGATGACGAAATGGTCGCCGAATTCGTGGAGAGAGAAGCCGATCAAGCAGGTTCCGGCCTATCCGGACCTTGCCGCGCTGAAGGCGACGGAAGCCCAGCTCGCCACGTTCCCGCCGCTGGTCTTTGCCGGTGAAGCGCGCAAGCTGAAGAAGCAACTGGCGGCGGTCGCCGCCGGCGAAGCCTTCCTGCTCCAGGGCGGCGACTGCGCCGAGAGCTTTGCCGAGCACGGCGCCGACAACATCCGCGACTTCTTCCGCGTCTTCCTGCAGATGTCGGTGGTGCTCACCTTCGCCGGCGCGCAGCCGGTGGTGAAGGTCGGCCGCGTCGCCGGCCAGTTCGCCAAGCCGCGCTCCTCCGACAACGAGACCAAGGGCGGGGTGACATTGCCGAGCTATCGCGGCGACATCATCAACGGCATCGAGTTCGACGCCAGGTCGCGCATCCCGGATCCCGCCCGGCAGGAGATGGCCTACCGCCAGTCGGCCGCGACGCTCAACCTTCTGCGCGCCTTCGCGCAGGGCGGCTATGCCAGCCTGGAGAACGTGCATCGCTGGATGCTGGGCTTCGTCGCCGACAGCCCCCAGGGTGAGAAGTACGAATCGCTTGCCAACCGCATCACCGAGACGATGGAATTCATGCGCGCGGTCGGCATCACGTCGGAAACCAATTTCGCGCTGCGCGAGACCGATTTCTACACCAGTCACGAGGCACTGCTGCTCGGCTACGAGGAAGCGCTGACGCGCGTCGATTCCACCTCCGGCGACTGGTACGCAACCTCGGGCCACATGATCTGGATCGGCGATCGCACCCGCCAGCCCGACCATGCGCATGTCGAATATTGCCGCGGCATCAAGAACCCGCTTGGCCTGAAATGCGGACCTTCGCTGACGCCGGATGGTTTGCTGGAATTGATCGACCTGCTCAATCCCGAGAATGAGCCTGGACGGTTGACGCTGATTGCCCGCTTCGGCTCCGACAAGGTGGCCGAGCACCTGCCGAAGCTGGTGCGGGCGGTGAAGAAGGAAGGCCGCAGCGTCGTGTGGTCGTCCGATCCGATGCATGGCAACACCATCGAGGCGGCCGGCTACAAGACGCGGCCGTTCGACCGGATTCTCAAGGAAGTGCAGACCTTCTTCGAGGTGCATCGCGCCGAAGGCACGCATCCGGGCGGCATCCATGTCGAGATGACCGGCAAGAACGTCACCGAATGCACGGGCGGCGCCCGCGCCATCACGGCCGAGGACCTGCACGACCGCTATCATACCCATTGCGATCCGCGCCTTAACGCGGATCAGGCGATCGAGCTCGCCTTCCTGGTCTCGGATCTGCTCAAGAAGAGCCATCCGATCCAGCACAAGCAGGTTGCCAACGCCTGAGTAGCGCCCGGCGCTTGTTCATTGGAAGCGCCGGCGAAACCGGCGCCTTTTCAATTCAGGCGGGTGGATCAAGCCTAAAGCGCGTCGCGATCTTTCAGATTCGCTCCATACGCTTTAGGTTTTTGATTTCATGCATGTCTTTGTCCCGAAACCGGTTCCCACTTTCGGGAGACATGCTTTAGCCGGTCATTCCGGGTCGGGCGGCCCGGGCGGGTCTCCCGGGAAACTCGATCTGCCGGGTGGAATGACAGCGAAGTTGATCTCCAGGGGCGGCGCCCTGAGCGACCAGTCGAAGGACACCGTCTTGACCGGCAGGCCGTCGGTCCAGGCCAATTGCTGCGGCGTGAGTGGCCAGCCTTTCGGCCACACCAGCAGCATTCCCTGATCCCGCAGGCGCTGGTCGGTGATCCATGGTGCGAGGCGCCTGTCGAGAGCCGTGAAGATGGAAGGCTGGTCCGCGGCTTCCAGCCCGGCGAGCCGGGCCACGCCGTCTTCGCCGCCGACAATGCCTAACGGCCCGGGCACCGCGTCATGCCAGATCGCCTCGGCTGTCCGCGAGATCGATTGCGCCGGCCAGCACATCGGCTGCAGGTGACCGCGGACGTTGCAGCCGGTCCAGCGGGTGACGGCGTAGGCGCTCGATACGGCGACCACGCATAGCAGGGCCAGCACCGTCAACCGGCGCAATTCCGTCGCTCCCAGCCGGTGGCCCAGGAGCGCGATCGCCAGGGCGCCCACGAGATTGTACATCGTCGCGCCCCAGGACTCGCCGGTGCCTGTGAACAGCGAGGCGATCATGATGAGGAGCGCTGGCCCCAGACCCATCCACGCCAGATAGATAATAGCGCGCCGCTCGGGAGCCGGCTGGGGCTGCAAGGGCTCCTGCGCGGGGCTTGTTCGCCGCCGCAGCAGGCCGGACAGAGCAAGAACGACGGGAACAGCGGAAAGCCCGGCAAGCTGAACGCCGATATAGTAAAGCCTGGCGCGGTGGGCGAGGACCCATTCGTTGCGGTGCGCGGCGTAGGTCAGCGGCAGGAAATCGAGTCGGAAAAGCTCGACCGCCAGCGGTGCCGCGATGCCAAGGAAAACCGCAAGGCCAAGCCACGGCCATGGGGTGGCGAGCCGGTTCCGGGCACGGCTATCGTATAAGAGCCAGATGCCGCCGAAAACCAGCAGCAAAGCCGTCGAGAACTTGGCGTAGAGTCCCAGGCCGGAGACGACGCCGAGGGCGAGCCACCAGCCGGGCCGTCCGTCGCGCGCGGCGCGCCACAACAGCCATGAGATGCCGGCCCAGAAAGGCATCTGTGCATAGTCGTGGTTGAATTGCGGGGTCGGCCAACCGAAGAAATAGATCGAGGGCATCAGCAACACCGCGGCGAGAGCGCGGGTCGACCCCATGATGTCGCGTGCGAGAAGATAGACCAGGATGAAAGTCGTCGAGATCAGCAGTTGCGAAAGCATATATTGCGGCCAGCGGAACGAGCCGGTCAGTAGATGGCTGATCTCAAGCAGCCAGCAGGGTAACTGCGGGTGTTTGTAGGTCAGCAGAACCCATTCGCGGCCCCACATGAACCCCTCGACGACGTCGTATGGCGGCCCAACATTGACGAGCGCCGGCATGACGGTCCAGCAAGCGATCTGGGTGAGGCACAAAAGCGCCAGCAATCGCCATGGATGCCGGATCAGTCCGTTCCAGATCGAAGGCGGATTGCGTTCCGCGGTGGCTGCCACCGGCCAAAGATGAACGGATTCGCTGGTTCTCGACATGCGGGCCTAAAACCACACCGGTGAATTTCTGAACAGTCCGATAGCAAAAGCTTACGAAAATGTATGCTGCCGCAACATTGTAAAACCAAGATTGCGATGGAACCCGTCGCCGGCGCTTCGGGCAGAACCGTGGCCGGCTGAATGTTGGTTGAGCCGGGCCTCCCAAGGCGCCGCGGTTCTAGCCATACGGGTGTCTCCATGCGTCACCAGCACGCCGTCATCCATCATCGCGGGCTCGACTTCTGGTCGGCGCGCGCGGCGGTTCTCGTCGTCATCTGTCTTCAGCTTTTGGTCATCAACAACCTGTCCTGCGGTCCGCGCTGGCTAGCCCCGACCGTCGAGGCGGCACTGCTGGTGCCCCTGTCGATCGCGACGGCATGGACGCAGATGCAGACGCGCACGGCTGTCGACCACGAGCATTGGTACGCGATCGGCCGATTGCGCCTCTACATCCGCCGCACGGCATTGGTGATGACCGGCGTCATCAGCATCATGAATTGCGGATCGCTGGTTTTCCTGGTGCGGGCGCTGCTGGAAGGGCATGCCGGCGCCGGCACCACGCTGCTCGTCGATGCGCTCAACATCTGGGTCACCAATGTGATCGTCTTTGCGCTGTGGTTCTGGAGCACGGACAGGGGCGGGCCGCCGACCTGTGGCCTGGTCAAGCGCGCGCAGGCCGACTTCCTGTTCCCGCAAATGACGCTGCCAGATAGCGAGATACAAGGCTGGCTGCCGGGCTTTGTGGACTATTTCTTCCTGGCTTTCACCAACGCCACCGCCTTCTCGCCGACCGACACCTTGCCGCTCACGCAGCGCGCAAAGCTCCTGATGATGGCCGAAGCGATGATCTCGCTCTTGACGATCGCGCTGGTGGCGGCGCGGGCGGTCAACATCCTGGCCTAAAACTGTATCGATATTCGGGTGAGGCTGGCCTGCGAATGGTGGCTTCCTGCGCTTCCGGTGCTCACGTACTGCAAGTACGCTCCGCTCCGGTTCTCGGAATCCACCCTTCTCGGCTCACCCTGACCCGAATCTCGATACAGTTTTTCCGAACTCAATGGCCGCGTTCCCAACGCATTCCAGCCAGTCGCGGATCGGCAAAAGCGGTGCGTGAGAATTCCAGCCGCTTATCGGGAAATTCGCAGATCGCCTGCAGGCCGAAAGAGCCGATCCGGATGCGCCAGGTCTGTGGCTCCAGCGGCCTGGCCTTGGCAAAGCCCTTGCACGTCAACAAAGCGATGTTGGCGCCCTTGGGATCGCGTACCGAGCGATAGCGGATCGCCTGTATCTCGGCTTCGCGCGCGACATCGGCGATCGCCTGACAGGCGGTGTAATCGGTGGGCAGCGCCCAGGCCTTCTCGTTCCGATCGAGCGGCGGCCGCGTCAGGTCGATCGCGCTCTCGCATTTGATCGCGGCGGCGAAGGCAGTGTATTCCGCCGCATCGTTCGGCCATGGCGTCGCCGGCGACTCCGCAAAGAACAGCAAGCGGTAGAAGGCCATCTCCGCCACCGCCGTCAGCACTGTCTCGGCCGCGTAGTAGACGCCTTTCGTCTTGCCCGCGCGACGGAAGCGCGAGCCGTAAGGATAGACGGAGCCGTAGCGGAAAGGCGTCGCCAGCAGATAATGGAGGTGGCGGCATTCCAGCGGGATATGGGGCTTGGTGTCCTCGACGAGGTCCTCGAGCAGCGACTGCTCGTCGAGCGTGTCGACCAGCTTGAGGGTCGACACGCGGTGCTGCGCCTCCACCATGCGCCAGTATTTGCCTTCGAGCCTGACGGCCTCAGACGAGAGCGCGCCGGGAGTCCAGGTAGGCAATGACATCGACAAGTCCGGCAATGGTCAGGATTTTCTCGAGCGGCGTGCCGTCGAGCGTGATGTTGGGATTCCTCAGCCATGCCCGCGCCACAGTCTCGTCGCCGCCGACGATGGCGTCGAGCGAGCGGAACAGGCGGACGAACAGCACCGCCAGCTCGAAGGGCTTGGTGCCGCGTTCGAGCAGGAACTCCTGTTTGCGCATGCGCGAGATCGTTGCCTCCGACACACCGATGACCAAAGCGAGCGTCCTGGCGGTGATATCGAGCAGGTCGGCCGCGCGCAGTGTGGCCTTGGTGATGACGGCGTTTTCGGCCGCCGTCGCGGCCGCGACTGGACGTTGCATAAGCGCACCCTTTCATTTCTGTGGAAAATATAGTCCACAAAAATTCTTCTGGAAAGGGTGATGTCAGTCTTTCTTGTAAAGCAGCCAGCCTTTGCCAGCTCGTCCGCCGGTGGCCGAGTGCCTTGTCACGCGGTTGCGGCCGCCGACCTTGGAGCGGTAAAGCGCGCGGTCCGCCTTGGTGTAGAGATCCTCGGGGTTTTCCGCCTCCGAGGCCATACAGATGCCCAGCGATACGGTGACGGTGCCGTAGTTCATGCCGGTCTGGCTGCTGGTGAACGGGGTCTGCTCGATCAGCGCCCGGATGCGCTCGGCGATCTCGTATGTGGCGTCCTCGCTGGCGCCTTCGACGATGAGCGCAAACTCCTCGCCGCCGGTGCGCGCGACGAACATGTCGGCACGCACGCTGGACTGGAAGATCTCGGCGATGATCTGCAGGATCCTGTCGCCGACCGGGTGGCCGTAGCGATCGTTTATGTCCTTGAAATGATCGATATCGGCAAGGATCAAGGCGTTGAACAGGATGCCGCGATTGCTGTTGTAGATCCGGGTGATCTCCTTGTCGAAGGCGCGTCGGTTCCACAGTTGCGTGAGCGGATCGGTGTCGGCAAGCCGTTTGTATTCCTCGAGTTTCGACTTGACGCTTTCAAGCTCGGCCGTCTTTTCGCTGAGCGTGCTGGCGATCTGGCGGCCATGGTCGATCGTCGAGCTGGTGGCGGCCGACATTGCGCCAGCGATCTTCTGCAGGAGTTCCTGCGAAAGCAGACTGCGGTTGCTCAGTCCGCTCGAGGTCTCGTCGAGCAGACGGCCGTATTTCTCGATATGCGAGCGCTCGCTGCGCAACAGCGCGGCGATGTCCTCGAGCTCCTTGGCGACCATCTCGCGGGCATGTTCGACGATGGCCGGTCCGTGATGCTGGGGGAAGAAGATGCGCCCGATGCCGTCGAGGTCCTCCTGGGTCGGTCGGTTGCTCAACGAGACGACGGCAAGGCTGAGTTCGTGATTGCTGCCGCTGAGCGCCTCGTAGAAGATTTCATAGTTGCGGGGCATGCCAAGCACGCCGAGCTGCCGCATCGTCGCCACGACGGTGCTGGCGATGTCGGTATTCCTGTCGGTGGGAACGGCTGCCGGCTGCATGTTCAGTTTCACTGCCCCTTCAGTGCGACCGGAGACCTGCCACCGCCGGGAGTCGCTAACTCGGGGATTTGAATCGGAATTGCGGTGCGACGGCGCGTCCCCAACACGACCTTCGCTTGCAGGAAACATAGATGCAGTTGCGCTAAAGTTTCCTTAATGGCCTGCATTTCCTCGATGTCTCTGCTACCTCAGGATGTAGAGTCGTGTGAGGCGCAGCTTTTTAAACGCGTCGCTTCGGTGTCGCATTTGCCTGCGCCCAGCCACTTCAAACCTGAAATTCTGGCGGCAATGGATCGGAGGATGGTCGAAGGAGGCCGGAAATGGACGACAACCACAGGGGATCGTGCCTGTGCGGGGCGGTGCGTTTCAGGACGAGTGGCCCGCTGCGCGGCGTCGTCTATTGCCATTGCTCGCAATGTCGCCGGCAGACCGGCCATTTCGTCGCGGCTACCGCCTCCAGGGATGCCGATATCGTCATAGAAGGGTCCGACGCGCTCAGCTGGTACGGTGCTTCCGATGTGGCGAAACGCGGCTTCTGTCGGACCTGCGGCTCGCTGCTCTTCTGGAAGCACAATGAACTGGACACGATTTCCATCATGGCCGGATCCTTCGAGAGGCCGAGCGGCCTCACGGCGGAAAGCCACATCTTCGTGGGCGACAAAGGCGATTACTATTCGATCGAGGACGGGCTGCCGCAGTTCGAGAAATCGACGCCGTCGATAAAGGTCGCCGACGGATGAATTTTGCGGCGGCTGCCTTATTCCCTTGATCCCGCCGTTGCGATATCCCCTCACCGTGACTCGAAACGAGGCTGGGCATGCAGCGGCTGGTTGACGCTTTCATCAATTCGGTTCGGGCCTTCCGCAAGTTGGCCGCTCACGAAAAGGCATTCCAGCAGGAGTTGCTTTTGCTTGCGCTGGCGCTGCCAGCCGGCTGGTTCATCTCGGTCTCCTGGCGCGGTTATGCCCTTTTGATCGGCGCGGTTCTGCTGTTGATCATGGTCGAAGTGCTCAACACCGGCATCGAGGCGGCCTGCGACGCGATCTCGCGCGAATTCCACATCGAAATCCAGCTCGCCAAGGATTGCGGGTCACTGGCGGTGTTGATTTCGATCGTGATCGCCGGCGGGGTCTGGGGAATCGCCTTGATCGAGCGCCTCACCGGCGCGCCGATCTGACTCCTGGCGGATCAGGATCCTGCCCGATCTTCCTTGGCGCGTTCGCGTCCGGCAAAATGATGGCCGACCAGCCAGGCAATGATTGCGACGCCGACGCCGACGCCAAGGGCAATGAGCAGGCGCTCATGCCGCTCGAACGCCTGGTCCACCATGCGCTCCGCGCCCAGGCCGAAGACATAGCCGATGGCGCTGAACAGGGCCGCCCAGACGGCGGAAGAGATGGCATTCAGGATGACGAAGCGCGGCATCGGCACGGTCGACAGGCCTGCAGCGATACCGCCGACCAGCCGCATGCCGTAGATGTAGCGGTTGGTCAGCACGAAGATGTTGGGATGGGTGTTGAGCAGGCGGTAGGCGCGGCTGAAGCCCGGCCGCCTGCGCAACCTCCTCACATAGCGATGCTCGGCGAAGCTGCGGCCGAGGGTGAAGAAGAACGTGTCGCCGGCGAAGGCGCCGAGGAAGGCGGCCACAAAAGTCTGCCACAGCACGAAGACGTGCTGATGAGCGAAGAAACCGCCAAGGATCGCGGCACTTTCGCCTTCGGCGACGCAGCCCAGGAAGACCGCGATCAGCCCATATTGCTCGATGAGGCGGTGGATGGTTTCGTTCATTCGGTTGCCGACCGCGCGGACAGTTTCTCGTCGATGCGCCTGATCTGTTCGGCCATGCGCAGGATCTCGTCTCGCATGCCGATGATCTCGCTGTGGCGCAGCTCGTCGAGCTTTTCATGCAGGGCCATGATCTCGATCTCGGCCTTCAGATTGACCTCGTAGTCGTGCGCCGCGTCGATGCGGTCGCGCTCGGTCTGGCGGTTCTGCGACATCATGATCACCGGCGCCTGGATCGCCGCCAGCATCGACAGCACAAGGTTGAGGAAAATGAAGGGGTAGGGGTCGAAGGCGTCGCGCGTCAGCAGCCAGGCATTGCCGGCAGTCCAGAGGGCGAGAAACGCCAGGAAGCCGAGGATGAAGGACCAGGAGCCGCCGATCCTGGCGATCGCGTCGGCGACGCGGTCGCCATAGGTCTCGTGGAAGGCGACGGCCTTGTTGGTGTCGCGTGTGATGGTGGTGCGCTCGAGCGTCGATTGAAGCACGCGGCTCTCGAGCGGACCAAAGCCGTCCGGCTTTCGCTTGAGCAAGCGGTTCGCCATGTCCTCGACGATCTTGTTCATCTGTCTTCTCCTTCGCCCGGCATCGATAGACGTAGAGGCTGCCGGGGCGGACGTGAAGTGCTAGATTGCGGCGAACAGGCAAGGACAACGATGCTCGATTTCCAGAAAATCCACGCGCGGGCGGCAAAGCGCAAGGGCGGGGAGGCGGTGCTCGCTCCGCTGCTTGGCCCTGCGCCCGACAACAAGGCGGTGGCGAAAGTCCCCGACGACCGCATTCTCTCCACCATTGCCGAGCGCATTTTCGCCGCCGGCTTCGTGTGGCGTGTCATCGAGCAGAAATGGCCGGGTTTCGAGGAGGCGTTCCTCGGCTTCGAGCCGAAGCGGCTTCTGTTCCAGCCGGACGACTTCTGGCACGAGTTGGCATCCGACAGCCGCATCGTGCGCAACCCGCAGAAGATCAGGTCGGTGCGCGACAACGCCGCCTTCGTCGACCGCGTCTCGAAGGAGCATGGCAGCTTCGGCAAATTCATTGCCGCCTGGCCGGCGGACGATCAGATCGGCCTGACCGCCTATCTGGCCAAGCATGGCAGCCGGCTCGGCGGCAACACGGGCCAGTATTTCCTGCGCTGGCTGGAATGGGACACGTTCGTCGTTTCCGCCGACATGGCGGCGGCCTTGCGCGATGCCGGCCTCGACATAGCCGAGAACCCAACCTCGAAGCGGGACCTCGAAAAAATCCAGGCGCAGATCAACCAATGGTCGGCCGAGACCGGCCTGCCGCGCCGCCACATCTCGCGCATCCTGGCGATGTCGATCGGCGAGAACCGCTCGGCGGAGGCGCTGCGCGAATATATGGGCGATTAGGGATACGATCGACATCCGTCGATCGATCATGAACATGATCGGCTCTGCCGATCGATCCTAATTGGCACAAGCGATCGCCATTGCCCGACGATTTCTGCCACGCTACATCCATTCCATGACCAAGACCGCTCCTGATATCCTGCGCATCGCCGTCGCCCAGCTCAACCCGACTGTCGGCGACGTCGCCGGCAATCTGGCAAAAGCGCGCGAGGCGAGGGCGGACGCGGCGCGACAGGGCGCCGACCTGGTGCTCTACACCGAGCTCTTCCTCGCCGGTTATCCGCCGGAAGATCTGGTGCTGAAGCCTTCCTTCCTCAAGGCCTGCGAGAAGGCGGCCGAAGATTTCGCCAAGGACACCGCCGATGGCGGACCCGGCGTCATCATCGGCACGCCGCTGAAGCGCAAGACCGGCACGCATAATTCCATCGTCGTCGCCGACGGTGGCAAGATCATCGCCGAGCGCTACAAGCTCGATCTGCCCAACTACGGCGAGTTCGATGAGAAGCGCGTCTTCCAGGCCGGACCTGAACTGCAGGGGCCGGTCAACTTCCGCGGCGTGCGCATCGGCGTCCCGATCTGCGAGGATATCTGGGGCGACATCGCGGTCTGTGAGACGCTGGCCGAAAGCGGCGCCGAGATCCTGCTGGTGCCGAACGGCTCGCCCTATTACCGCGCCAAGATCGACGTGCGCCACCAGGTCGTCATCCGCCAGGTCATCGAAACCGGCTTGCCGATCGTCTACGCCAACCAGCTTGGCGGCCAGGATGAGCTGATCTTCGACGGGGCTTCCTTCGCGATCGGCGCCGACAAGACGCTTGCCTTCCAGATGAGCCAGTTCGAGGACGCGATCGACGTCACCACTTGGAAGAGAGAGGGGAACACCTGGGTCTGCTCGGAAGGCCCGATGTCGAAGGTGCCCGAGCGGGAAGAGGCGGACTATCGCGCCTGCATGCTCGGCCTGCGCGACTACGTCAACAAGAACGGCTTCAAGAACGTCGTGCTCGGCCTCTCCGGCGGCATCGATTCGGCGATCTGCGCGGCCTTGGCCGTCGATGCGCTGGGCGAGGAGCGGCTGCGCACCGTGATGATGCCCTACCGCTATACGTCGAAGGATTCGCTGAAGGACGCCGAGGACTGCGCGCGCGCGCTCGGTTGTCGTTATGACATCGTGCCGATCTCCGAGCCGGTCGAAGGCTTCAAGCATGCGCTGACGCAGCTCTTCGAGGGCACCCAGGAAGGCATCACCGAGGAAAACCTGCAGAGCCGTGCGCGCGGCACGATCCTGATGGCGATCTCGAACAAATTCGGTTCGATGGTGGTCACCACCGGCAACAAGAGCGAGATGTCCGTCGGCTACGCCACGCTTTACGGCGACATGAATGGCGGCTTCAATCCGATCAAGGATCTCTACAAGATGCAGGTCTACGCGCTGTCGCGCTGGCGCAATTCGCATGTGCCGCCGGGCGCGCTCGGTCCTTCCGGCGAGGTCATTCCGAAGAACATCATCGACAAGGCGCCATCGGCGGAACTGCGCGAGAACCAGACCGACCAGGATTCGCTGCCGCCCTATCCGGTGCTGGACGACATCCTGGAATGCCTGGTCGAGAACGAGATGAGCGTCGACGACATCGTCGCGCGCGGCCATGACCGGGCGACGGTGACCCGTGTCGAGCACCTGCTCTACATCGCCGAATACAAGCGCCGGCAGGCGGCGCCCGGCGTGAAGATCACGCGGAAGAATTTCGGCCGCGACCGCCGTTATCCAATCACCAACCGGTTCCGGGATCGCGGTTGATCCCCGGCGAGATTGCGGCAGCGCAGCGCATGCAAGACATAGAAATCAGCTTCGACCTGTCGCGGATCGATTTCCGGGCAACGTCCGATCAGCTCATGCAAAGCTATTGGGGCGCGTCGCGGACCGACGAGGCCCACCGCCGGGCCTTCGACAACTCGCTCTGCGCCGGCGCCTATCTCGATGGCGAGCAGGTCGGCTTCGCCCGCGCGATCACCGACTACACGGTCTTTGCCTATGTCGCCGACGTCATCATCTGGCCACAGCATCGCGGTCGGGGGATCGGCAAGCGGCTCGTCCAGGCGCTGATCGATCATCCCGAAGTCAGCACGGTGACGCATTGGAGCCTGTCGACCGACGACGCCCACAGCCTCTACGAGAAGTTCGGATTCAAGGCGTCGACCGACGGACGCTACATGCGGCTGGATCGCAAAGCGGGCAAGCCGACGGCTTAAAGCGCGTCGGACTGAAACCAATTCAGCCGCTTCTGTGCGGCATGCACCAGGCCGCGCAACCTGCCGTTGTTGCAAATTCGTCTCAGTGCTTGGACCAGATGTCGTTTTGGCGACGGTCCGGCTTGGCGATCGGCCGATGCCTCCCTATAAGAACCTCTCCGCGATTCCCTTCCGGGAGGACCGTATGGCAGAATTTGACATCGTTATGCGAGGCCGCGAAGCCTAGGTCTGCTCGGGCTTTCCGAAGGTTTTCGGAGAGCCGGGCGCAGCACAGGCATTAGCCGCTGCCGGTCGCCGCCTCAGGGCAGGCGGC
This sequence comes from Mesorhizobium sp. M2A.F.Ca.ET.046.03.2.1, assembly GCF_003952425.1. Classification (NCBI taxonomy): domain Bacteria; kingdom Pseudomonadati; phylum Pseudomonadota; class Alphaproteobacteria; order Hyphomicrobiales; family Phyllobacteriaceae; genus Mesorhizobium; species Mesorhizobium sp. M2A.F.Ca.ET.046.03.2.1. Next base: position 6,126,376 of record NZ_CP034449.1, read on the forward strand.
CTACCATACTGAACCTCCCGCTCTTTTGAGGCGCCGCAGGGCGCGGATGCGGGTTTTCCAATTTGATTTTACCGGGACCGGGCTCGTTTGCGCCCGGATGACATCATGGCTCGTTTCAAGATCGATCTGCGCGCCGGCGCCTTTCGCAGCGTGCTCGGCTTCACGTTCAGCCACTGGCGGCGCCAGCCGTGGCGGCTTTCGCTCATCATGGGCGCATTCCTGCTCTCGACGCTGGCCGATGTGCTGACGCCCTTCTATTCCGGCCGCCTGGTCGACGCGGTCGCAAGCGGCGCCGGGACCGATGAAGTCGCCTGGAACGCGGCGATGACGGCGTTCTCGATCCTGATGGCGTTGGCGCTGGCGGGCGTCGTGCTGCGCAATGTCGCCTTCCTGTGGATCGTCGAGCTGACGCTGAAGATGATGTCGGACATTGCCGCCGACGCCTTCCATCGGGTGCAGCGGTTCTCGACGGACTGGCACGCCAACAGCTTTGCCGGATCGACGGTGCGCAAGATAACGCGCGGCATGTGGGCGCTGGACCTGCTCAACGACACGATCCTGATCGCGCTCCTGCCATCGGTCGTCATGCTCGTCGGATCGACGCTGCTGCTCGGCTGGTTCTGGCCGCTGATGGGGGCTGTCGTGGCGGCCGGCTCGGTGCTGTTCATCGCCGTCACGGCGATGCTCTCGCTCGGCTATGTCGCGCCCGCCGCGCGGCTCGCCAACAGCTGGGACACGCGGCTGGGCGGCGCGCTGGCGGACGCGGTGAGCTGCAATGCCGTCGTCAAAGGCTTTGGCGCGGAGGCCCGCGAGGAAGCGCGGCTGGCGCGCGTGGTCGCCAAATGGCGGCTGCGCACCGGCCGCACCTGGATGCGCGGCACTGCCAACGGCACCACGCAAGGGGCGCTGCTGCTGGTCATGCGGGCGGCAGTCATCGGCCTTGCCCTCATCTTATGGGCCTGGGGCCAGGCGAGCGCCGGCGACGTCGCCTTCGTGCTGACCTCGTTCTTCGTGCTGCAGGGCTATCTGCGCGACATCGGCACGCATATCCGCAACCTGCAACGCTCGGTCAACGACATGGAGGAACTGGTCGACTTCCAGTCCGAACCGCTCGGCATCGAGGACCGGCCCGGAGCTCGGCCGATCCGGATCACCGATGGGCGCGTCGCCTTCGACAAGGTGACGTTCCACTACGGCAACCATCTTCTGCCGCTCTACCGCGATTTCTCGGTCGACATCGCGGCTGGCGAGCGCATTGGACTGGTCGGGCATTCGGGCTCGGGCAAGACGACCTTCGTCAAGCTGATCCAGCGGCTCTATGACGTGAATGCCGGGCGGATCCTGATTGACGGGCAGGACATCTCGCAGGTCGAGCAGGCGTCGCTGCGCAGCCAGATCGCCATCGTCCAGCAGGAGCCGATCCTGTTCCACCGCTCGCTTGCCGAGAACATCGCCTATGCCAGGCCCGGCGCCAGCCAGGCCGAGATCGAGCATGCGGCGAAACTCGCCAGCGCGCATGATTTCATCACCAACCTGCCCAAGGGCTACGGAACCCTGGTCGGCGAGCGCGGTGTGAAGCTTTCTGGCGGTGAGCGGCAGCGCGTGGCGATCGCGCGAGCCTTCCTGGCGGATGCGCGCATCCTGATCCTGGACGAGGCGACATCGAGCCTGGATTCGGAATCGGAAGTGCTGATCCAGAGGGCGATGGAGCGGCTGATGGTGGGGCGCACGACCCTTGTCATCGCGCACCGGCTCTCGACGGTTCGGGCGCTCGACCGCCTGCTGGTCTTCGATCGAGGCCGTATCGCCGAAGAGGGTTCGCATGACGATCTGATCCGCCTCAATGGCGGCATCTACCGACGGCTGTTCGAGCGGCAGGCGCTCGAACTGACCAAAGGCCTCGTCGCCTGAGGAAAGGACGGCCCGGCTCCGGCTGGGCCGTCGGTCCTCTGGCTCCCCTGCAGCAGCGCAGATCAATCCAAGGTCTGCAACCGCGCTCTCGTCACGCGGCTTGAGTGAGGTAATGCGGTGTTTAAATTCGTCTCCATATACTTAAAGTTTGAGTCATTTCATCAGCAACGCCATGCGATATTACATTATTTAAACAGTTTTCGGCGTATACCTTCAGAAGGGCAAGTCGGATGTGGCATGCGCAGGTCTCCTGGAGATTTCTACAGGCATGCCGGTCGGAAGAAGATTTCTTTGTAAATTCTAGGATCTCACCTGCCGACAGAGGACCTTGCATAGGCATTCATGATGGATTTGGTCTCCGCAAATGGGGGTTCGAGAAAGACGCCGGCGCCGTCGGTGCCCGACCATGGCTCGGTACGGCCGCTCGCCGCCGAGGATCTCGATCGCGTCGCCGCACTCTTCCTGACGAAGTTCCGCCGTCGCCGCCTTCGCGATCACGCGATCGCGCGGACGGCGGACTATATGAGAAAGCTTTATCTTGACGGCGGTGAGAACAAGGCCCTTGTCCAGATAAACCCGCAGGGCGGCCTCGGCGGGTTCATGGGCGTTTTGAAAGCCCGCTATGAGCTCAATGGAAGGCCATTGAACGCCGCGATCATCGGTCCCTTCATGACCGATTCCAGCACCGATCACGGTTGGGCCGGGCCGCAATTGCTGCGTGCCCTGCATCAGGGCGAGTTCGATCTATATCTGACCGATTCGGCCAACCGGACATCCTTGGCCTTCGCGCGTCCGATGAAGTATCAGCTCTTGCCGGTGCATTGTCTGGAATGGACCTGTGTTTTTCAGCCGGGCGCCATGGCCGCCGCCTTGCTGCAGAGTAAATGGCCCGGGCTGGCTCGGCTGGCGCTCGGCCCCTGCGGGCGGGCGTTTGATGCTCTCGCAGGAAGACGGCTCGAGCCGCCGGTCCAGCCTTCATCGTCGCGACGGATCCACCATGAGCGGATCGATGCCGCGCGGTTTGCGGAGCGGCTGCCGGCACTGATATCCGATTATGCTCTTCGACCGAGCTGGAAGGATGGCGAACTGCCGCGGCTGCTCGCGCTGGCGGCCGAAAAGCAGGCCGACGGGCCACTTCATTTCGGCGGGACTTACGACGAAGCAGGCAAGATGGTCGGTTGCCATGCCTTCTACGGGCAGGCTGGCGGCATCGCGAACCTGTTGCAGATCCAGGCGCCCGGACCCCACTGGGGCGCGACGCTGGACGGCCTTATCGCGGCTGCGCGGGAGATGGGCTGCGTGGGCATAACCGGACAGACACAAAGCAGGTTCCTGCCGCACCTCTTCGGCTACAACCGTCTCTTCTTCCGCTATGCCGGCGGCACGATGGTGCGCTCACGCATCACCGAGGTCGCGGAAGCGGTCCGCGCCGGCGACATCTTTATCGGCGGATTGACGGGCGATCGCTGGACCCGGCTGAGTTCCGATGATTTCGGTCGCGTCTGACGATCAGATGAAAGTGTGCGGCGCGGCGCAAAAACCGGCAATGATCTGGCAAAGGTCCGGTTCATGGACCATTTGGACTGCTTCGATGGCGCCAACCCATTTGCGCGTCCGGGCGCGCTTCTCTTTCCAGCGGTCCGCAATGCGGTCGACATGCAGCGGAAAGACCAGGACTTCGCAGGGCACTTCCTCGCCGGAGGCGAGGACCTTGGCATAGAAATAACGGCCGGCTTCAAGATGCGAGATGGTGCCGCGCAAGCCGGCTTCCTCGCCTGCTTCACGGGCGGCCGCCTTGCAAAGCGGTTCCCTGGCCTCCGGCCAGCCCTTGGGCAACACCCAGCGCCCGGTGTCGCGGCTGGTGATCAGCATGATCTCGACGCCGGCTTCGCTTTCACGCCAGGGCAGAGCGGCAACCTGCAGGCGGCAGGGCGCCTTGCCGAAGAGCCGCCGGACTCTTTCGGCCATCTGGGTGTGTGTTGCCGGCCTCGTCAACATCGGAAGAAGCTGCCCCAGCCTCCAGAATCGTTTGCCACCTTACGAATCTTACGGCGAATTATGGGCTTTAAAAGTAAAAAACTTCACTCCGTGGGAAAATGCCGCCAGAAAAGGTCAATCTTACAAAGTAGACATGCTCATTGGTTCGACTACACGCCGCTCCTTTGAGGCAGATTCTCTGGAAAATATGACGGCCGTTCAGCCGACATGATCGTCCGCGATCGGCTTCTGGTATGTGAAGCCCATGTCCCAGGGAAAGTAGATCCAGGTGTCCTGGCTGACCTCGGTGACGAATGTGTCGACCAGCGGGCGGCCCTTCGGCTTGGCATAGACGGTCGCGAAATGCGCCTTCGGCATCATGGCGCGCACGATACCGGCTGTCTTGCCGGTATCGGTCAGGTCGTCGATGATCAGCACGCCGGCGCCGTCGTCGGCAAGCAGCGGCGGCGAAATCTCCTTGAGAACCTGAAGCTGACCCTGGCTGGTGTAGTCATGATAGGAGGCGACGCACACCGTCTCGATGATGCGGATGCCGAGCTCGCGCGCGATGATCGCCGCCGGCACCAGGCCGCCGCGCGTGATGCAAACGATCGCTTTCCATTGGCCCTTGCTGGCGCCGGAAAGCCGCCAGGAAAGTGCGCGCGCGTCGCGATGGAACTGGTCCCAGGAGACGGGAAAGGCTTTTTCGGGAAGGGACATGGCTCACGCACTCCGCAAGGCGCGCCGTTGGCGCGCAGAAACACTGGAATGCAGGCGGAATTAGCCGGAAAGCGCCAGGCTTGGCAAGAGCAGGGGCCGGCAACGGCTGTGGACTTAAGGCGCCGCGCTGAAACGGGTTCAAGCGGCGCTCGTCAGACTTGCGCAGGCGTTGCCCTGAATCTTGCTACCGCTTCCGAGGGATGCTCAACGCGAAAGGAAAGCTGCGACATTCGTCGTGCGCAGCACCGTGCGGGTGACGCCGCCGAACAGAAGCTGGCGCAGCCAGGAGTGGCTGTAGGCGCCGAGCACCAGAAGATCGGCGCCGGATTCGGCGATCCTGGCCTGAATCATGTCATCGACCGAAGTGCCGCCGGATTTCTGCACGCAGACGCTGACATTGGCGCCATGGCGTGACAAGGCCGCGGCGATCTCGGCGCCGGCCGCTTCCGGAGATTCATCGAGCGTCTCGGGCGGGTCGATGACGAGAATGTCCGTCTTGTCGGCCTCGGCGATGAAGGGCAGGGCATCGAACGCGGCGCGGGCCGCTTCCTTGCTGCCGTTCCAGGCAAGCAGCACGCGCCTGAAGGTGGTGACCAGTGGCCCGTCATGGGGCACGACCAGCACCGGCCGGCCGGCATCATAGACCAGCGTGTCGACATCGGCGCTCGGGTCGCCGCCGGTATCGCGCTGCGCGGCGATGATCAGATCGGCGGCGCGCACGCTCGTTATGCCGGTCAGCGCGCTGTCGCCGGAGAAGCTTTCCAGGCTTCGCCATTCGAAGGACAGGCCGGATTCCTCGATCCGCTTCAGGAAATAGGCCTGCAGCTTGCCGGCGCGCTCCTTGTTCATCTCGGCCGAGACCTGCAGGAACTCGGTGTCCGGGAAGCCGGTGGCCGACGTGTAGGGAACGGGCAACGCCTCGGCATGGATGCCGACGAGATGGCTCTCGAACCTTTCGGCAAGCGGAAGGGCGCAATCGAGAACGCGCTCGGCGTCCTGCTCGTTCTGCAAAATGGCGACGATTGTCTTGAAGCGCATGGCCGGTCCCTCAATTGTTTGCGCTACGCGTGGCAGCAAGGGAACGCCTCAGCGCGTTGACTGGTTCCAGCCGAACGCCGGTCAGCCCGCCTTGGCGAAGCCCGCCACCATCGCCTCGACATCCTTGCGCGCGGCCTCGAGCGCTTCCTCGCTGCGGGCGCGCACGACGAGCTCGGTCCAGAACTTGCCGTCGCCATATTTGGGATAGGAGCCGATGATGGTGTCGGGATGCGCCTTCTGGACATCGGCCAGCGGCCCGCCGATCAGGCCCTCGCCGAAGGGGCAGTGCACCGTGGCCGACAGCATTTTGGTGCCGGCCCTGAGCGTCGGCACGACGTTGTCGAGCATGGCCTGGAAGATCGACGGCACGCCCGCCATGACGTGGACGTTGCCGATGCGGAAGCCCGGCGCGACGGAGACGGGGTTGTCGATAAGGTCGGCGCCGCGCGGCATGCGCGCCATGCGCTTGCGCGCTTCGGTGAATTCGATGCCGCGGCCGGCATAGCTCGCCTCGAGCAAGGCGTAAGCCTTGGCGTCGTACTCGCAGGGCACGCCGAAAGCCTTGGCGATCGAGTCGGCGGTGATGTCGTCATGCGTGGGGCCGATGCCGCCGGTGGTGAAGACGTAGGTATAACGGGCGCGCACGGCATTCACCGCCGCAACGATCTCGTCCTCCTCGTCGGGAACGATGCGCACCTCCTTCAGGTCGATGCCGATCGCCGTCATGATGTCGGCGAGATGGCCGATATTCTTGTCCTTGGTGCGGCCGGAGAGGATTTCGTCGCCGATGACGAGCATGGCGGCGGTGACGATTTCAGGCATGGCGGACTCCGGCTCAAAAGCTCGCCTGAGATAACGCGCCCTGAAGCCGGCCGCAATGCGAAAGCCGGCTGCGCTTGTGGCGGCGGCCGTTGCGGATATGGTGCGGTCGGTCGAGAGCGGATGAAACCATGCTGATATCGATTGTCCTGTGGCTGCTCGCGGGCTTGCTCGCCGCGGCCGCCCTTGTCCTGCTTGCCCTGATGCTCGCGACATGGCGGATCGCGGCGAAGGCTGAAAGGCTGGTGCCGGCTTGCGGAAAGTTCATCGAGATCGACGGCAACCGCATTCATTATGTGGAAGAAGGCGAGGGCAGGCCGATCGTTTTCCTGCATGGGTTGGGCGCCCAACTTCACCATTTTCGCCATACGCTGTTCGGACGCTTCGGTCCCGGATATCGGCTGATCGCGCTCGACCGGCCGGGCTCGGGCTATTCGGTTCGGGCAAGGAGCGCGACCGGCCGGCTGCCCGAACAGGCGGACATCGTGCGGCGCTTCATCGAGGAACTGCGGTTGGAACGACCTTTGATCGTCGGCCATTCGCTGGGCGGCGCCGTCGCGCTTGCGCTCGCCACCGAGCATCCGACCTCGATTTCCGGCATCGCGCTGCTGTCGCCGCTGACGCATCTCGAAGCGAGGATAGGTCGGCGGTTCGACCTGCTCTATGTTCCATCGCCGCTGCTGCGCCGGATCCTGGCCTATACGGCTGCGATACCGCTTAGCCTGCGTTACGCGCAGCCGACGCTGAGATTCATCTTCGCGCCACAAGCGGTTCCCGCGGACTACATGATCGCCGGCGGCGGATGGCTCGGGTTGCGCCCGTCCCACTATTTCGCCACCTCCACCGATGTCGTGGCCGTGGAACGGGACCTTGGCCAAATCGAACGGCGTTACCGCGACATAGCGATGCCGGCTGGCATTCTGTTCGGTACCGGCGATCGTGTGATAGGCGAGGCCGTCCATGGCGAACCGATGCTGGACGAGATCAGCGGCCTCGACTTCGAACGGGTCGAAGGCCTCGGCCACATGCCGCAATTCATAGAGCCCGAACGGGTCGTGGCCTTTATCCAACGTGTCGCCGCGCGTGGTTTCGCCAACGCGAGATGATTTCGGCCAGAGCAATTCCAGGAAAAGTGTGAGCGGTTTTCCGTCCGGAATTGCGTCAAAAAACAAAGCGATAGGACGTTTCGCCGTTTCCGTGAACGGTGAAACGCCCTAACGCCCCGCGCTGCAGCCCACGGCCGTTCACGAAACGTCACATAAAAGTGTCGGACATTCCGTCCTACCCGCAATTTCTGGTGGAACTTTAGGCCCCGTCGCAGGGTTTCGGTCGTATCGCTGTGGGGCTTCGGCCCCACATATTTTGCGATCGACAGAATGGAGAAATCCGATGCTTACAAGACTTATCGCAGCTTCGGCGCTGGTGCTGGCCATGGGTGGCGCGGCCATGGCGCAGTCATCAGATGACTGGTGGTGGTGGCACCGCGACCATCGTCCCGCCGCGAGCGAGCAAGTAGACCCTTATAGGACCGGCAGCATCAATGGGGGCTCAGGGCTGAGCACCTCCGGCAACAGCACTGGAGCCATAGGACCGTGCGCGGACATCACGCCGGGGCCGGACGCCAACTCACAACAGAACGTCAACGACAATTACTGCGGCAAATAGAGCCGCATAGCCGGCGGCCGGTATGAAGCCTCGGGCTTTGGTGGTCGCGGAGGCCCCCTCAGTTCTTAGTCCGGGCGTTTCACCGTTTCACGGAAACGGCGAGGCGCCCCATACTGCGCTTTTTACGCGATCCCGAACGAAGGCTGCGCCGAAAGGTGCCGAGCCTGACCACACACTTTTCCTGGAGTGTCTAGTCCGATACTTCGGTCTGCGGCCGGTCGCGGCCGTCGGCAAGCTCATCGTGCCACTTTCCTTCGGCATCCTCATACTGGATGCCGTCCGTGGTTCCGGCGACCTGCTGCTCGGACGAGGCGATTTCTGCGGCGCGCAGCGCCTCCTGGTGAGTACGGAAAGTCTCGGAAAACGTCGAGCCGACCTTGTAGGCCCAGCCGCCATCATGCTCGACGATCTTGTAAGTCAGCTTCGCCATGAAATCCTCCGGTCAAGAACCGTGCTAGCACGTTTCACCGTTTCACGGAAACGGCGAAACGCTCTTTGTTTCTACGCAATTCCAGACGGAAAACCGATCAGTTTTCCTGGAAGTGCTTAGTGCAGCTTTCCGTCTGGCAGCCTGTCTTCGGTAACCAGCACTTCCGATTCCCTGGCCGCCTCGATAAGGGCGCGACGTGCGTCCGCTGGCGAACGATACCCTTCCAGCGCTTTGAGGCAAGTGTCGAGAGCGTCACGATGGCGCTCGCCGCGATTGAGCGGCCAAACGGTCATCAGGCACTCGGCGGCCTCGCGGGTGCTGCTGATCTGGCGATATTTGCCGACATGGCCGAGCTCGACCACCACCGGCTTCTCAAAAGGTTTGCTGTCTATCATGGCCGCCAACGTAAAGCGGCCAAATTGGTTGCAGTTGTGGCGAGGATCCTGCGCCCAAACGTCTCAGGACCCCCCTGTGATTTCCGGTTTCGTTTTGACGCAATTCCGGACGGAAGGCTACGGCGAAGTCGCCGAGCCTAACCGCGTCGCACTTTTCCTGGAATTGCCCTAGCCGGCGGCCTTCATCCAATGCCGCATGGTCGTCACCGAACGCGCCAGCTGGGGCGCCGGATGGATTTCCTCGCCGAAGGCAGCCGCCGCGCGCCAGCCCCAGCGCGGGTCGGCGAGGAAGGCGCGGGCCAGCGCCACCATGTCGGCACGACCACCGGCGACGATCGCCTCGGCCTGGCTCGGATCGTCGATCAGCCCCACGGCGCGCGTCGGAATGCCGGCGCCCTTGCGCACGGCCTCCGCCAGATGCACCTGGTAGCCGGGGCCGGGCGGCACCTGCTGCAGGGGCGAATTGCCGCCGCTGGAGCAGCAGATATAGGCGATGCCCTCGGCCTTCAGCGCCTTGGCCACCTCGATCGCGTCCTCGACGTCGAAACCGCCGTCGACCCATTCCTTCACCGAAAGGCGCGCGCCCAGCATCATGGACGGGGCGGCCTTCCTCACCGCCCTGGCGATTTCGACCGCGAAGCGCATGCGGTTCTCCAACGACCCGCCCCAACGGTCCGTCCTCTGGTTGGAGAGCGGCGAGAGGAATTGGAAGATCAGATAGCCGTGCGCGGCGTGCAGCTCGGCGAAATCGAAGCCGGCGCGTTCGGCGCGCACGGCCGACTGCGCAAAACGCGCGATGAGCTCCAGGATCTCGTCCTCTTCCAACGCGTGCGGCACATTCCAGCTCGTGTCATAGGCAATGGCGGAGGCAGAAACGGTCTGCCAGGGATCTTCGCCGGGCTGCAGCGGACCGCCGCCTTCCCAGGGTCTGCGGTTGGAGGCCTTGCGGCCGGCATGGGCAAGCTGGACGCCGAACTTCGTGCCGGGCGCGGCGACGCGCCTGGCGGCGTCGAGCGTTCGCTTGGCGGCAGCCTCGTTGTCGTCCGAATAGAGGCCGAGGCAGCCATGCGTGATGCGCCCGCGCCGCTCGACATCGGTCATCTCGACGGTGACCATGCCGGCGCCCGACATTGCCAGGTTCATCCAGTGATGGAGATGCCAGTCGCTGGCCGAGCCGTCCTCGGCCGAATACTGGCACATGGGGGCGACCGCGATGCGATTGGGGAAGGTGAGGTCGCCGAGGGTGATCGGCTGGAAAAGCGATGACGTCATGAAGCGGGCTCCTGGAGAGATACCGCTATCTAGGCAGTCGTGGCGCGTCACGCCAGACACGAGCCGGTGAAACTGCCGCTGGACCAGTCGGTTTCCCGGATTGCGTAGAGGCGCTTTCGTCGCTACCCCTTTGCCACCATCAAGGAGATCGTCATGGAAGATCGCATTCGCATCCGTTCCGAAGAGGTCCTTTCGGACGACTGGGCGGTGCTGAAGAAGACAGTGCTCGACTACCGCCGCCGCGACGGGCGGTGGGAGACGCAGATCCGCCAGACCTATGATCGCGGCGACGGCGCGGTGATCCTGCCGTTCGATCCGCAGCGCTCGACCGTGCTCCTGGTGCGGCAATTCCGCTTCCCGGCTTACGCCGTGGGTCACCGCGAGCCGCTGATCGAGGCCTGCGCCGGGCTGCTCGACGAAAACGATCCCGAAACCGCCATCCGCAAGGAAGCGGAGGAGGAACTGGGTTACCGGTTGAAGGACATCGAGCGACTGTTCGCGTCATTCATGAGCCCTGGCAGCGTGACGGAACGGCTCTGGTTCTTCACCGCGCGCTATTCGCCGGCCGACCGTATTTCCGACGGCGGCGGCGCGCCCGAGGAGGGCGAGGACATCGAGGTCCTGGAAATACCACTGGACGAAGCGCTGGCCGCCATTGCCGATGGACGTATTGTCGATGCCAAGACGATCATCCTGATCCAGCACTTGAAGTTGAACCCGATCGCGCCTTGACGGGCATCACCGCGTCAACGGCTCATTGGCCCATGGCAGGACACTGGCCGGCGGGGCCGCCCGACGCTGGATATCGATAGATGCGCAGCGGCCCCGCAAAGGGGCATTCCGTCAACCACTCCGGAGGCTTTCCCGTGGCCAACCGGCTGGCCAATGGAAACCGGGCTTCGACCGGCTGGAGGGCCGTTTCCTCTACACGGCAGACCGCGACATGGGTGGCCTTGGTTTGATCGAGAAGCTGCGTCGGGTCGGACGTAGCCGGGTCAAAAAATCTAAGGACGCGCTCGATGCCCTTGGCCGATGTGTGAAAAGGGACGGCCACGACGTCGAGTTCCTCAGGAGACCCCAAAGCGGCGATCCCGATATCGGGAGGCGCGAACAGTCTCGCGCCTTTCGGCCAAATAAAATGCGGGCCGCTGCTGGCTTGCGCGCAGGCATTGGCGATGTCGACGCCAAGCAGCTTTGCAGCCCGGGGAGGCCAGACCAGATAGGTTAGAAGAAGAGCAGCAATGACTGCCACGCCCGGGGCGGCCAGAAGCCAGGCGCGCGGCAACTCGTCCCTCGACCTGGCTGCGAAATAGCGCCTCAGCGGCAGGCTGGCTGGAATGCCCTGATGGACGAGCAAGGCAACCCCGGGGCCGACGAAGAGCGGAAAAAACCGCAGGTATCTTAGATAAAGCAGTCCCAACAGGAGGCCGACAGCCGAAAAGACCGCCAAGACCCACCAGGCTCGCTTCCTTGTCGAGGCGGAAATGGCCAAAACGCATGTCGCCGCCGTGCCCAGAATGGCGACGAAAAACCGTGCGAAACGATCGGAGCCCAGAAAGTCCGCGCTGAAGAAGATGCTGCGTTCCTGCTCGATGCGGGAGAGCCAATTGTCGCGAACATAGTCGCTGAGACCGACGAGCGGGCCGCCCGCGCATTGGGGGAAGAGGAAGACAAGTATCGCGGCGGTCGCGCCAGCACCGGCCAAAAGGCACAGGGCGCGTATGTACCAGCGTCCAATTCCTCTGGTCAGCGAGACACCTGCAAGCACGGCGCCGGCAGTCGCAAGCGCGGTGAGGTGCAAAAGCGAATAGCGGTCGCAAGCGGCGCTTTTGTAGGCGTCGGGTCCCACGACCACAAAGAATGCGGCAATGCCGGCGGCCGCCAGCGCCAGACCGTACGCCCCTAGGTCCTTGCCTGCATCCTTCGTTCCGGCGATGAATACCAATGCGTAGAAGCCGGCCGGAAGAGCAAGGAACGGCGCCATTTCGGCGCTGATCGCGGTGGACAGAGCCATTAGGGCGCCGTTCAATCCGGCGGCAACCGGCGAGCCACGGATCGTCAGCAGCACCGCCCCCAGGAGGATGAGCATCTGCAGGTTGTGGTAGTCGATGCGCCAGGGCTGGAATTCCGAAAGCGCGGGCAGCCCGGCGAAGGCGGCGACGATCAGCACCGCGCCTGGATGGTCGAACTCGAATTCCCTGATCACGAGGAAAAGCAGGGTTAAAGCGGCCAGGAGGAGCAGGAGCGGCACGGTGAACGCGGCGGCGGATAAAGCAGTTCCCATCCCGACAAAAGGCGCCAGCGCGATGGCCAGCAACGCATAGGGCGCATCGACGATCCAGGGCCAGTGCGAGATCATGGGCTCGGGCTGGGCGATACCGGTCAGCGTTCTGTCGAACGGATTGCCTGTGTGCAGAAGATGCCTGATTTCATGCAGCTTCATGAGATCGTCGACGTCGCCGTTGGGCATGTTGCCGAGCAACAGGAGCAGGCTCAGAACCGCACTGAGCGTCAGCCAGACGAATACGACCGGGGCAGGGGTGTGGCGAAAAATCGCCTTGATCGTCGACATCCCAAGCTCTTCCCCACGCGCCTCGACCATTTGATGCACGGAAAAGCTTTCGATCGCGTAACCTTTGCCCGGCTCGCGGGCCGCCACCCGAAGTTCGAGCGAAGAGTGTGGCCCGCCACCCCAAGCTCAAGAGCAAAGGGTGGTGCGGACGACGGGAATCGAACCCGTACGATCAGAGATCGAGGGATTTTAAGTCCCTTGCGTCTACCAATTCCGCCACGTCCGCAGGCGTGCCCTTTTCAGATGCCTGATTTGAGCCGTCAAGCGATGTTTCGGACCGACTGATCTTACACAGCCAGCCAGCATGCGATGGATGTCCGAATTTAATATTAGCGATATGTAAAATGCAAAGTCCGCCAAACCGGTTTCGTTAGCCTTTCTGTGCCAGCATCGAGCCGGCTTTGATGGTGGAACCATGCGTGGGCCAGGCTGGATCCGGGGGCTGCGGGAGGAGGAGGCGCGGCAGCTGCGCTGCGAGATCGATCGGCTCGAGCGCGATCTGATCAAAGCCGCCAATTCGAAAGCCAAATGCAACCTGCACGACGTCGCGCATACGCTGCGCTGGCAGAAGGCCCGGCTCCAGCGATTGGAAGAATGCCTCGCAGCCATGCCGGCCGGAAAGATCGCTTCGGACGGGTCCTGATCGGTCCGATTGCAACCTTGCGTCGAGGCTTAACCATTATTGGTCCTGCGCTTGCCGAGCAGGGGCGCATTGGGAAGTGGCGCGATCGCGGAATTACGGTTTGCGGGGATGCCGTTAGGTTAGCCCACAAGGCGGTTCGATCCGCCGAGGCCGGCGTCTACCAGGCCCCTACCCATTCCCCCGCCCCCTGCGGGCGCCGGCCACCTGATTTCCAAGAGACAATACGGGATGGCGCCTCAGCACTGGCGCTGCTGCGGCAAGTCTCAGAATTTATAGCTGAAATTCACGCCGAGCGTCTGCAGCTTCACGTCCTGGTCACGGTCGGTGAAAGTGTCCGAAGCGTCGAAATGCTCCTTGCCGAAATCGTAGTAGCGGTATTGCGCGCCGACGACGACATTGTTGGTCAAGGCATAGTCGACGCCGGCGCCGAGCGTCCAGCCGGTGCTGGTACGGGTCCGGGCAAAGCTTGTGCCTGCCGTCTGCGAGGTTTCGATGCCGGCGAACGCGACGCCGCCAATGCCATAGATCAGCAGGCGATCCATCGCGTAGCCTGCCTTGGCATCGACCGATCCGAACCATTTGACGTCGGTGCCGAAGGTGTTTGCCGGGGCGGCATCGGCGGTGCCGTCGATCGAGGCGTAGTTGAGGTCGGCCTCGGCGCCGATCACGGCCTGGTCGAACTGCCAAAGGCCCGCGACATGGCCGCCGACGAAACCGCCGTCGATGTCGGGCTTGACCGAACCGCCGTCGACGGTGATGTCGGACCGGCCCCAGCCGTAGCCGGCCTGCATGCCGGCATAATAGCCGGTCCAGTCGAAGCCAGGCGCGGTCATCGGCAGATCAGCGCCCAGATCCGCCGCCCAGGCAGACCCGGACAGCAGGGCAAGAAAGCCGGCACTGGCGAGCGTCAGTCGACGCATCGAGCACTCCGAAATGGCGGTTCCGAAAGACTCCCTGGGAAAGACTAGCCCCTTTCGCCGCTGAACGGAATTGCATCTCTGCAACAGTGGTTTACGACCTGATGCTCTGGCTCCAGGCACCGGCATTTGCCAAAGTGCCTCATGCAGAGGAACTCGCCAATGACGAACGCCAAGCCGACAAGCGCCGTAAAAACCAAGCCGTGGACGGAGGTGGCGACACATCTGGTCGATGTCGCGATGGGCCGAAAGCCCGCGGATCTGGTCATCCGCAACGGGCGCTGGGTGAATGTCCATTCGGGCGAGATCATCCCCGGCGCGGACATCGCGATCGCCGCCGGCCGCTTCGCCTATTGTGGGCCGAATGCCAGCCATGCCATCGGGCCGGGGACCAAGGTCGTCGATGCCGGCGGGCGCTATCTGGTGCCCGGCCTTTGCGATGCGCATATGCATGTCGAAAGCGGCATGGTGACGGTGACGGAGTTCTGCCGCGCGGTGATCCCGCATGGCACCACCTCGATGTTCATCGATCCGCACGAGATCGCCAATGTGCTCGGACTACCGGGAGTCAGGCTGATGCATGACGAGGCGGTGGCGATGCCGATCAATGTGCATGTGCAGATGCCGTCCTGCGTGCCGTCGGCGCCGGGACTGGAGCATGCCGGCGCCGAATTGACGGTGGCCGACGTGGCCGAGGCCATGACATGGGACAACATCATCGGGCTTGGCGAGGTGATGAATTTCCCCGGCGTCGCCGCCAACAATCCGGTGATGTCGGGCGAGATTGCCGAGACGGTCAAGGCCGGCAAGACGGTCGGCGGCCATTATGCATCGCCCGATCTCGGCCTGCCATTCCATGGCTATGTCGCGGGCGGGGCGGAGGACGACCATGAAGGGACGCGCGCCGAGGACGCGATCGCTCGCGTGCGCCAGGGCATGAAGGCGATGCTGCGGCTGGGGTCGGCCTGGTACGACGTGGCGGCGCAGATCAAGGCGGTGACCGAAGGCGGCATCGACCCGCGCAACTTCATCCTGTGCACCGATGACAGCCATTCCGGCACGCTGGTGCATGAAGGCCATATGGACCGGGTGGTACGGCATGCCATCCAACAGGGCCTGAAGCCGGTGACGGCGATCCAGATGGCGACGCTCAACACCGCGCAGCATTTCCGACTGGAGCGCGAGATCGGCTCGATCGCGCCGGGGCGACTGGCCGATCTTCTGATTGTTTCGGACCTTGCCCGGATGACTATCGACGAGGTCTATGGCCGCGGCGTCAGGCTTGCGAAGGCCGGCAAGCTCGAGATCGACATCCCCGCCTATGACTATCCGCAATCGGCGAAGAACACGGTCAAGCTCGGCAAGAAGCTCGCGGCGAAGGATTTCGACATTTCCGCGCCGCAGGGCGCCAACGAGGTGCGGGCGCGGGTGATCGGCGTGATCGAGAACCAGGCGCCGACGCGGGCGCTGGAGGCCGACCTGCCCGTCGAGGACGGGTTGGTCGCCATGGATCGGCGCAACGACATCTGCCAGATCGCCCTGGTCGAGCGCCATCGCGGCACGGGCGGCGTCACCAATGCCTTCGTCTCCGGTTTTGGCTATGTGGAAGACTGCGCGATTGCGTCGAGCGTGGCGCATGACGCGCACCACATCATCATCGTCGGCACCAACAAGGAAGACATGGCTTTGGCCGTCAACCGGTTGGGCGAGGTCGGCGGCGGCGTGGTGCTCTATTCCAAGGGCAAGGAACTGGCGCTGGTCGAGATGCCGATCGCCGGCCTGATGTCTGACGAACGCGCCGAGATCGTCGCGGCGAAAGCCGAGCAATTGACAGAGGCCATGCGCAAGGTCGGCTGCTCGCTTAACAACGCCTATATGCAGCACTCGCTGCTGGCGCTGGTGGTTATCCCGGAGCTCAGGATATCGGATGTCGGTCTTGTCGACGTGACGACCTTCCAGAAGGTCGATCTTTTTATCTAAAGCAGGTCATCCGCCCGTCGCGATGGTCAGCACCTTGAACGGCGTGGTGATGACCACTTCGGCGACCGATCCCACGGCTTTGCCGAGCCCTTGGCCGATATTGTCCAACCCGGCTCCCTGAGGTTCGCCCGCTCGCAGGGCTGCCGGCGTGCGCAGCCGGTCGCCAAGCAATTGCACCAGGATCGGGTTATCGGCGAATTTGGCATGGTTCAAACGGTCGCCGCCTTTGGTGTTGGTCAGATCCGCAACAACCACGCCGTAACTCGCGAGATCGGCCGCATTGCCGTAGTCGCCGACGCGCGGCTTGTCGCCGGAGATGAAGCTCGACAGCTTCAGCGCTCGGTCGTCGCCTGAAAGCAGGATGGCGAAGGGCTTATCGGGCTTGCCGTAGCGGATCATCTGCTTCTTGAAGACGTCGACGTCGATGTCCGGCGACGCCAGAACGACATAGCCGAGCTTGCCGTTCAGATCGCGGTCGCCGGTGATGGCGAGCTGGCGCAGCGCTTCCATCGTCAGCCAGGTGCCCATCGAATGGGCGATGATGTCGATGCTCTTGACGCGTGTTTTGGCGAGCATCCGCAGCGTCGCCTCGAGGTCGTCGCGCGCTGCGGTCGAACTGTCCTTGTCGTAGATGTAGCCGGTGGTCTTGCCGCTCGATGCCCAGGAAAACAGCACTGGCGTCCCTGGGTATTTCGTGTCGTGCGCGATCTGCGTCAGCCGGAACACGCCGTCGTCGAAGCCGTTGTTGAAGCCGTGCACGAAAACCAGAGCGCGGTCGCCGCCTATGGCAATATTGGAGCCGACCGCCTTGGCGAACTGCGAGGCATCCGCATAGTGGACGACTTCGGTGGCGGTAAATTGCTTAGCCGGATTGCTGTCGGCGGAGCCCTTGGCGCGCTCGATCGCGCCGACCTGGTGGATCTTGGGCACGGTGACGTGGACGCGGGCGTATCCGGTGGTCAGCGAACGGTCGCCGTCGAACACCTGGCGGGGATCCTTGGTCGCCTGCTGGCGGGTGGTGGCGACGAAGATCTCATGCCTGGCGGCAATGTCGGAGGCTGGCGCGGAGACAGGTTTGCGGTTGAGCAGATCGTGCGTGGGGCCGGCGCAGCCGGCGAGGGTGAGCGCGAAGGCAAGGCCGACAACGATCTTCACATGCACAGTCAACCGGGGTCCCCCCAAGGGCGGCAAACCTCTCCCTTACTCCGATAAAGGCAGGGAGCGGCCGGGTCCAGTTCAAAGTCACGTGATGCGGAAACCACGTGGACAGGGTCACTGCGCAGCCAGCTGGCGGATGCGGTCGGTCACGTCGCGGTCGCTGGCAAAGCCGTCGTCCTCGCGCAGCCGCTGTCCGATCATCTTCACCAGCGCAGGGTTGTCGGCGAATTTCGTATGATTGAAGCTGTCGGCACCCTTCTCATTGGAAAGGTCGACCACCGTGACGCCATAGGAGGCAAGATCGGCGGCGTCACGATAGTCGCCGACGCGCGGCCGCGAGCCGGCGATCAGGCCGGAGAGCCTGAGCGCCCGGTCGTCATCCGACAGAAGCAGGATGAAGGGCTTGTCCGGCTTGCCGTAACGGCGCATCTGGCTCTTGAAGACGTCGACATCGATATCGGGCGATGCGAGCACCACGTCGCCCAGCTTGCCGCTCAGATCGCGATCGCCGGTGATGGCGAGCTGGCGCAGCGTTTCCATCGTCACCCAAGTTCCCATCGAATGGGCGACGATGTCGATGCGCCGGGCACCGGTCTGCGCCAGCATCCTGAGCGTCACTTCCAGCTGGTCGCGCGCGGCGGCGGCACTTTCCTTGTCATAGACATAGTCGGTGGTCTTGGCGCCGGATGCCCAGGAGAACAGCACCGGCGTGCCCGGATAGCCGGAATCATGGACGATCTGGGTGAGCCGGTAGACGGCGTCGTCGAAGCCGGTGTTGTAGCCGTGGACGAAGACCATCACACGTCCGCCGCGGGCGTCGATGTCGGCGTTGAGGGCGCTGGTGAATTTCGGCTGCGTGTCGTAGCCGACGACTTCCGAGGCCATGAAATACTTGGTCGGATCGTCCGACTTGCCGCGCGAGCGGCGCTCGATCTGGCCGACCTGGTGAATCGGCGGAACGGTGACGTTGACGCGGGCATAGTTCAGCGTCGCCGAGCGTTCGCCGTCGAAGACCTTGTTCGGATCGTCGGACCGCTTGCGCGTGGTGGCGATGAAGATCGAATGGTTGCCCGCGATCTCGGTCGCCTGGGTCGGCACGACCACGCTGCCCAGGATTTCCTGCGTCTGGGGACCCGCGCAGCCTGCCGTCAGCAGTGCAAGGGCAATGATGAAAATCGTCTTCAACCGCACGTCGACACTTCCGCTGCAATTCCACTTTGGCCGCGATTGGCCGTCCACCTCCGCGGAAATCTCCCGGACAGCCGAAGTGCGGCTAAAGTAAGTCGTGTCTAGTGGAAATTGGCTCAGCGCCGGGCGAGGACCACCGTGGTGTTGCGCGAAAGCCAAAAGGGCGGCAGGAAGGTTGCGGGCACCGGCAGGGGTGCTGGCGCGTGCCGGCGAGATCGAAAATGAGGGACTGGTAGTGAACAGCTTTTCCGCCCGCGTCGCCGTGGCCGCCGAGGCGATCCGCGAAATCTTTCCGGAAACGCCGCTCCAGGAGAACGACTATCTGTCGAAGAAGACCGGCGCCCGCGTGCTGTTGAAGCGCGAGGACCTGACGCCGGTGCGTTCCTACAAGATCAGGGGCGCCTTCAATTTCTTCCGCAAGGCGCTTGCCGCCGGCAACAATGCCGAGCTGTTCGTCTGCGCCTCGGCCGGCAACCATGCGCAGGGCTTTGCCTTCGTCTGCCGCCATTTCGGCAAGAAGGGCGTCGTGTTCATGCCGGTGACGACGCCGCAGCAGAAGATCGACAAGACGCGGCTGTTCGGCGGCGATTTCGTCGAGATCAGGCTGGTCGGCGACTTCTTCGACGATTGCTACCGCGCCGCCTTCGAATTCACCGAAAGCGCCGGCGCGCATATGGTGCCGCCCTTCGACCACAAGGACATCATCGAGGGCCAGGCCACCGTGGCCTACGAAATCGCGGCGCAGATGCCGGGCGCGCGCGCGCCCGACATCGTCATGCTGCCGGTGGGCGGCGGCGGCCTTGCCGCCGGCGTGACCCACTATTTCGCCGACCAGCATCGCGACCCGCGTTTCGTGTTCTGCGAACCTGCCGGCGCGCCGAGCCTGCGTGAAAGCCTTGCCAGCGGCAAGCGGGTGAAGCTCGCCAAGGTCGACAATTTCGTCGACGGCGCCGCGGTGGCCGAGATCGGCCGCGAGCCGCTGCGCCACCTCAAGGACTTCGCCGCCGATGCCGTCCGGCTGGTTCCGGAGAACCGGCTCTGCGCCACGATGATCGAGATGCTCAATGTCGAGGGCGTCGTGGTGGAGCCGGCCGGCGCGCTGGCTATCGACGCGCTCAAGGATTTTTCGCGCAAGGAGATCAGGGGCAAGACCATCGTCGCGGTCGTATCCGGCGGCAATTTCGACTTCGAGCGGCTGCCCGACGTGAAGGAGCGGGCGCTGCGCTTCGAGGGGCTGAAGAAGTATTTCATCATCCGCTTCCCGCAGCGGCCGGGCGCGCTGCGCGATTTCCTCGAAATGCTCGGTCCAGACGACGACATCGCCCGCTTCGAATATCTGAAGAAGTCGGCGCGCAATTTCGGCTCGGTGCTGATCGGCATCGAGACCAAGGACCGGCGCAATTTCTATCTGCTGAAGGCCAATTTCGACGCCGAGGGCGTGCAGTATCAGGATATCACCGACAACGAGACCCTGGCGGGCTTCATCATATGAGCGAAAAACAAGGCACGGTCTTCGTCGCGTTGTTTTCCGGCATCAATGTCGGCGGCAACCGCATCGTCAAGATGGCGGAGCTCAAAGCCTTCTTCGAGGGCCTCGGCTTCACCGATGTCGCGACCTATGTGCAGAGCGGCAATGTCGTGTTCCGGGCGAAGAAAGGCGATGCAGCAGCGCTCACCAAGGAGATCGAGGCGGCCTTCGAGAAGAAATGGGGTTTCAATTCGCGCATCATGGTGCGCGATGCCGGCTGGTTCGAGCGGCTGGTGAAGGACAATCCCTATCCCGAGATCTCGGGGGAGCCGACCAAGCTGCATGCCTATGCGCTGGAGCGCGAGCCGACGGCTGAGGAGACGCAGCGGCTCGCGGACAAATGCACCGGCCCCGAGCGCTTCGAGATCAAGGGCGACGTGCTTTACCTTCACGCGCCGGACGGGCTCGGCAAATCGGTGTTCGCCAATCTGATTCCGCGCACCTTGAAGGTGCCTGGCACGGCGCGAAACTGGCGCAGCGTGCTGGCGTTGCTCGATATGGCCGGAAAAGCCGGCGGCTGATCGCCGATTTGTCAGGCGGCCTTTTGCCAGTCGAAGCTCAATTCCTCGCGGAAGGCGAAGCGCTTGATATGGTCGGCGACCACCGTCTCCAACCGGTCCAGTGAAGCTTCATCGTCGGCGGCCAGAGCGATGTGCAGCGCCTGATCGTCGGCGTCCATGACGGTGCGGCCGATCGAGAGCTGGATAGCGCCATGCCGTGGGTCGAACTCAACCGGGAATTTGTGCGACCAGTGCTTGCAGAGCTGCTGCAGGTAGCGGCTGGCATGTTCGGTGGCGACATCGGCGCGGCTGGTCAGCATGAAATTCTCCTGGCGGATGAAGAAACGCCAGCCTGGACGGGGCTGGCGCCAATTTCCGGTAGATAGGCAGCATCTGGGGAAACGCCAGCGGCGGCCGGTAAAATCGGCGCGCTTCGCCGAGTTTTACCAGACGCCCGTGTTCGCCATCGAGGCCCACGGTTCGGCCTTTACCTTGGCCGGGCCTTTCTGCAGGAGCTCGATCGAGATGCCGTCCGGCGAGCGGACGAAGGCCATGTTGCCGTCGCGCGGCGGACGGTTGATGGTCACGCCGCTGTCCATCAGCTTCTGGCAGGTGGCGTAGATGTCGTCGACCTCATAGGCGAGGTGGCCGAAACTGCGGCCGCCCCTGTAGTCCTCCGGGTCCCAATTGTAGGTCAGCTCGACCAGCGGCGCCTTCTCGTTGATGCCGCTCTGCTCGTCTTCGGGCGCGGCGAGGAAGATTAGCGTGTAGCGGCCCTGCTCGTTTTCGTAGCGGCGCACCTCCTTCAGGCCGAGCTTGTTGCAGTAGAAATCGAGCGACTGGTCGATATCGGCGACGCGAACCATTGTGTGCAGATAGCGCATGGGGACTTCCTCGGCTTGTTGGGGTTGTGAGGCACCATAGGGGCCACCCGACGAAAGGGCAATCGTCCGACAATAGCGGCGGCGAGGTCGATTTTAGGGCCCGCCAGTCGTCTTCGGGAAGCGCCGGCAAACAACATTTCAGCCTTTCCGGTGCTGAACGGTGAAAAAAGGCACGTCAGCCCTTGCACACCCCGGAAGCCGCAGTGTTAATCTCTCGGCAAGAATCAGTTGCAGTTCGATTTGAAAAAGGGGGCATTCTTATGGGGGAAAAAGCCTCTTTCACGAGGCGGGACGGAAGCCTTGACGACGCCTTGAAGCGGGACAATGGCGGCGACTCCGCCGAGCTTGTCGAAATCGCCGGGGCTATCAAATGGTTCGACGTGGCCAAGGGCTACGGCTTCATCCTTCCGGACGACGGCGTCTCGGGTGACATCCTCCTCCATGTGACATGTCTTCGAAAGGACGGCTTCCAGACGGCGCTCGAGGGCGCGCGGGTCGTCTGCCTGGTGAAACAGGGCGAGCGCGGATTGCAGGCTTTCCGCGTCCTGTCCATGGATGCTTCGACGGCCGTTCATCCGGCGGAGCAGGAGCAGCGCACCCACGTTACCGTCAGCCCGGAGAGCGGCCTCGAGCGGGCTCTGGTCAAGTGGTTCAACCGCACCAAGGGTTTTGGCTTCCTGACGCGGGGCGAGGGAACCGAAGATATCTTCGTCCACATGGAAACCTTGCGGCGCTACGGCATAACCGAGCTCCGGCCCGGCCAGGTCGTGCTGGTGCGCTTCGGACGTGGCGACAAAGGCCTTATGGCCGCCGAAATCCACCCCGATATGGGTACCTTGTCGGTCTCGCATTAAGGACTTCTCGACTCCGTCCAAAAGCGCCTTTGCCGCGGACCGACTATCTTCTCCGAAAACCGGTTCCACTTCCGCGGATCATGGTTTAGGACGAGCGTCTGGACGAGGTACCTTGATGGCTCATCGCAATTGGCTGACTGCGGGCGCGCTCTGCGCCGCGATCGTTTTCGCCGCCTGTTTCATGGCCGCGAAGCCGAGTTCGGCGGATGCGATGCTGCTGCCGATCGACCGGACGCCTCTGGTGGTGGCGACCGGTTCGGGCGAGCGTTCCTTCTCCATCGAGATCGCCGACACTTCCGCGGAGCGGGAGGCGGGCCTGATGTTCCGCCGGACGATGGCCGACGATCACGGCATGTTGTTCGTCTTCGACAGAACCGATGAGGTGGATTTCTGGATGAAGAACACGCCGATGGCTCTCGACCTCGTGTTTGTCGGCGAGGACGGCCGGATCAAGGCGATCAAGCGCGGCGAGCCCGAGTCCGAGGCGATCATCTCACCCGGACAGCCCGTGCGCTTCGTGCTTGAGTTGAAGGCAGGCACCGCCGCCAGGGACGGCATCAAGGAAGGCGATTTTTTGCGCCATCCGGCCATCGGCGCCGGATCCAACTGAAAAGCAGTTTCTGCCGATGCAATTCCTTTCGCATGACGGTTTTGAACTCGCCTATCTCGATCGCCAGCCGGCGTCGGGGCAGTTCGACCCCGTTATGATGATCCATGGCTTTGCCTCCAGCCACTATGTCAATTGGGTCTCGCCGGGCTGGTTCAAGACGCTGAACGACGCCGGCTACCGGGCGATTGCCTTCGACAATCGCGGCCATGGCTCGTCGTCAAAGAGTTACGACGAGGCCGATTACACGCCGGCCAAGATGGCTTCCGATGCGGCCGCGCTGCTCGATCACCTCGGCATCGAACGTGCCCATGTCATGGGTTATTCGATGGGCGCGCGGGTTTCGGCCTTCCTGGCGCTTTCCGACCCGCAGAAGGTCGCGACGCTGGTGTTCGGTGGCCTCGGCATCGGCATGGTCGACGGCGTCGGCGACTGGGACCCGATCGCGGCGGCGCTGTTGGCGGAAGACCCGTCGCAAAACACGCATCCGCGCGGCCGCTCTTTCCGCGCCTTCGCAGACCAGACGCGCAGCGACAGGCGCGCGCTCGCGGCGTGCATCGCAACTTCGCGCGAGCTGCTCAGCGAGGACGACATGGCGCGCATCGCCCAGCCGACGCTGATCGCGGTCGGCACCCAGGACGATATCGGCGGCTCGCCGGACGAACTCGCCGCCCTGATGCCCAATGCCAGGGCGTTCCACATCGAGGGACGCGACCATATGCTCGCCGTCGGCGACAAGAGCTTCAAGCAGCGCGTGCTCGAATTCTACGCCGAATACCCGCTCTGAGCGCGCTCGCTCCCCGCCTGACAATGGTCGATCTTCTCGTCACCTACATGGAGATGTCCCCGCCGCCCCGGGGCGCGCCGCGTACGTCACCTTTGCCCGGCGCCATCGTGGCGCGCGAAAGGCTCGATCCTTCCAGCTATCTCGATCTCTACCGCGCGGTTGGCGGACCGGTGCAATGGGACCAGCGGCTGCGGATGCCCGGGGCGGAACTCGAAACGCTGCTCGCCGACGATGCCACACATATCCACGTGCTGCGCTTCGATGGCGAAGCCGGTGGATTCTGCGAGTTCAACAATGTCGGCGAAGCGGCAATCGAGCTCGTCCACTTCGGGTTGGTTCCAGCTTTTCAAAGCAAGCGGCTTGGGCCGTTCCTGCTCGACCGGGCGTTGCGCGCGGCGTGGTCGCATCGGCCGAAACGGCTTTGGCTCCACACCGATACTTATGATCATCCAGCCGCGCAATCGGTCTATGGACGCGCCGGATTCAGCGCCTATGCGCGACGGATGGAAACCTTTCCGGATTAGGCAGTCCCGCTTTCCAGCGCCGCGAGTGATCGCTCGATGTTCTGTCTCGCCTGGGCCTCGAAGCGCTGCCGGAACTCGGTCATGTAGAAAATATGCGGCCGGGCGAGGAAGCTCTTCAGGACGCCCGCTCGGCCAGCGCGCCACATCGGCTCTTCCACCCAGCCATATTCCAGCCGGACCGCCTGCTCATAGGCGTCGAAGACAGCAGGGTCGGCGCCGAGGATCGCCAGATCCATGTCGAGCAGAAGAGCGGCATCGCTGAGTGCGTCCTCATCGCGCAAAGGCGGCAACTGGTGGTTGGCGGTGGCGTTGATCATTGCCGCTATGCGGA
The DNA here is from genome assembly GCF_003952425.1 of Mesorhizobium sp. M2A.F.Ca.ET.046.03.2.1. NCBI lineage: Bacteria > Pseudomonadati > Pseudomonadota > Alphaproteobacteria > Hyphomicrobiales > Phyllobacteriaceae > Mesorhizobium > Mesorhizobium sp. M2A.F.Ca.ET.046.03.2.1. Next base: position 6,151,076 of record NZ_CP034449.1, read on the forward strand.
CGATGCGACCAGGATCGACTCGTCCGGCGAGCCTTTTCTCGGCCAGTTGGGCGCTTTTTGCCTCATTGTCCTTGGCGCGGCTGTCATAGATGGCGTCGTGAAACCAGATCGCGGCCTCGACGGCCTGCGGATCATCGAGCAGGCCTCGGTATTCGTCAGCCAGCGCCAGCATCGCCTCGATGTGGGAGAGGTCGTGATAGTGGCGATCTTCGGCGCTATAGAGCGCCGCAAGCTCGCTTTTCAGCGCCTCGTCGATCAAGGGTTCGTTTTCCATCGTCGCTTGAATCTGCGTGAACCAGGTCCATTTGACAAAGCACTAAGGAAAATTGAGTTCAACCGTGCTATGATTTCGCTTATATGTGCCGCCCGAGAATGAGCAAGGCCGGAGACCGTCGATGAACAGCATTACGATTGCCCGCCCCAGCATGGTGCAGCCGGTCGATCCGATATGGCGGTCGATCCGCGACGAGGCGATGGAGGCGGTGAACCGCGATCCCTTGCTTGCGGCCTTCCTCTATTCGACCATCCTCAACCAGGAGAGCCTGGAAGAAGCGGTAATCCACCGGCTTGCCGAGCGCCTGGCGCATCAGGACATCGGCTCCGATCTCATCCGCCAGACCTTCAAGGCGATGCTGGACGACGATCCGGAGTGGAGCACGACGGTTCGCGTCGACATCCAGGCCTATTACGACCGCGACCCGGCCTGCGACCGCTTCATCATGCCGGTCCTCTATTTCAAGGGTTTTCACGCCATCCAGACGCACCGGCTGGCGCATTGGCTATGGAACCATGGCCGCAGGGATTTCGCGCTCTATCTGCAGAGCCGCTCGTCCTCGGTGTTCCAGACCGACATCAATCCAGCCGCCCGCATCGGCAAGGGCATCTTCCTCGACCATGCCACGGGCCTTGTCGTCGGCCAGACGGCCGTCATCGAGGATGACGTGTCGATCCTGCATGGGGTGACGCTGGGCGGCACCGGCAAGGCCAATGGCGACCGCCATCCGAAGATCCGCCGGGGCGTGCTGATCGGCGCCGGCGCCAAGATCCTCGGCAATATCGAGATCGGCCATTGCTCGAAGATCGCGGCGGGCTCGGTCGTGCTGTCGCCCGTGCCGCACAACAAGACGGTCGCCGGCGTGCCCGCACGCGTCGTCGGCGAGACCGGCTGCGACCAGCCTTCGCGGCAGATGGACCAGCTCCTGCCGTCGCAGAGCATGGACCACGTGGTCAGCTTCGACATCTGACCGAGGCTTACCGGCGGCGGCCGAACGGGCCGCCGGTTCCGCTTGACTGTTCTCCCATGTTATCCTGCCGGCTTGCCTTTACATGGCCATCGTTGGCGTGTCAGAAGCGCGTTCCCACGAACAAGGCCGACATTTCGGAGAAGACTTTTGAAGCCTGACGAAATCAGAAAGCTGGACGCCTATTTCAAGCGCGTCTTCCAGAACCCCAAGCTGCAGGTCAAGGCGCGCCCGCGCAAGGAAGACTCGGCCGAGGTCTATGTCGGCGACGAATTCCTCGGCATCGTCTTCAAGGATGAGGACGACGGCGACTATAATTTCTCGATGGCCATTCTCGACATCGATCTGGCCTAAATCAGCCTTAGCGAACTGCCGCCGAATGGAGCATCCCGACAGCTACCCGACGATTTCGGTGGCCAACCGAAGCAAGCTGTCGGGCAATATGGCTGCTATTTTGCGCGCAGCGTTCAAATTGACGATCAACTCGGGCCGGCGGACATATTCGACTGCAAGCGCGCCGGCGTCGGCTCCCTCGAGGATCATAGCGACCTGGCTGGCCGACCGGCGCGCGGCAAATGCGAGGCTCGTGCCATAGGCCAGCAGCGGACCGTACCTCGCCTGGTCCCTGCCGAAAACGGCCGGCAACCCCGCAGTGTTCGCCATCCCGACGATCCTGGCCCCGTAAGTCGTGGTTCGCGGGACCTCCAGGCACAGCAGTCCGTCCGCCTCGGCAGCCGCGAAGATGGCGAAACCAGCCTCGAGGTCTTCCTCGCTTCCAAGCAAGTGAACGCAAATGTCGAGGCCTTCCGCTTCGGCTGCTGCTTTTGAGAGTTTCGGCAGGATGTCTGGAACCCCCGCGTCGCCCAAAATCGCCAGGCGCCTCAGGTTCGGCGCCACCTGCTTCAACATTCGCACTTGCTCGCGGATCTGGCCTGGGTCGAAATTCGAGCATCCCGTCGTGCGGCCGCCGGGCCGCTCGACGTTCTGGACGATTTTCGCCGATACCGGATCGAGCACGACGGCAAAGACGATCGGCAGATCGGGCGCCGCCTCGCGAGCAGCCCAGTAGCTCACGGCCCCAATGGCGACGATGATCTCGGCTCCGCGCTGAACAAGCTCGCCGGCAAGGGCTAGAAGGCGATCAAGATAGCCGTCGGCAAAGCGAGGCTCGATCTGGATGGTTTCACCGTCCCGGTAGCCCAGCTCTCCGATCGCCCCGCAGAAAGAGCCGAAGCTCGGATACGAGCGGTCGCCGGCGAGCAGAACGCCGACAACGGGGATGTCTGAAGGCCGCATTCTTCGCATTCCCGGCAGTTTCTTGGCGCGCCCGCGCCGTTTCGATGTCGACGCTACCACAGCGTCGTCCGGGCGAAATGCCGAAAAACCCGCTTCCCGTGCGCGAGACGGCGCCTAATCCTGGCAATGTCGTGGGATATGCACCCGACGCCAGCTGGTGGAACCTTCCCGCACCACCACCCGTCGCGCCACCGTCCCGTATGAAGGCGGGATTTCCCGGATGCGGACCTGCTGCGGCCGCACCAGCACTTCGTGGGCAACCGCTTCATACTCCGCCGGCTGAACGACGCGCCGGACGCGCTCCGGCTGGACCACGACCGTTTCGGCGACGCGCGCATAGCGGGCCTTGCGCCATACCTTGCACAGCACCTTGCGGCCATGGATGATGCGCCATTCCCAGGCATAGCCGCCGTCGTAGACCTTGACCGTATGATAGAGCGTGCGCGTGACAGCCGGGACGGTCTCATAGGTGACCCGCGGCGGCGCGATCTGGTCCACGCTTTGATAGGCACCGAAGATCGGCGCGTCGTAATCGACCACCTGCCCGCCGGGGCTTACCATCACATCTTCGTAGACGGTGTCATAGAGGGCCGGCCTGTGGATCGGCTCGTAGCATTCGAGCGCGCGGCTGCCGGCGGCGGTTCCTGAGACGCTGGCAAGCATCGCGACCGCCGCCAGCGATACGGAGTGTTTGCGGATCATGACATTCCCCCGTTGAAAAAGGACGCCTTCACAACGCAGGACTGTAGCGGAAGGTCCGGGGTCGGACAGTGATTTCAAGGCTTTTCGTTAAGCGGCGCGGTTAAGGAATTGCTACCTTGCGGATGGCTTCGTGCGGCCAACCAGGACCGAAGCCGTCGCGCGCGATCAAATCGGCGGTATTTCCCGGGCCGGTCGCGCTTTACTCGACTTAACCAGATGGCTAGGAGAGGCGGCCTTGCGCTAGGGTGAGCCGGCATCCTATTTAGGTCGTAACCGATCCAGAACGATTCCGCGCCATTGCTCGTATAACAAGGTGCCGGAAATCCATCTCCAACAAGGGTAGTCCATGAAGAACCCCGTTGAAACCTACATGAACCTCGTTCCGATGGTGGTCGAGCAGACCAATCGCGGCGAGCGCGCCTATGACATTTTCTCGCGCCTCTTGAAGGAACGCATCATCTTCATCACCGGTCCGGTCGAGGACGGGATGGCGACGCTGGTTTGTGCACAGCTTTTGTTCCTCGAGGCGGAGAACCCCAAGAAGGAAATCAACCTCTACATCAATTCGCCGGGCGGCGTCGTCACCTCGGGCATGGCGATCTACGACACCATGCAGTTCATCAAACCGGCCGTGTCGACGCTCTGCATCGGTCAGGCCGCCTCGATGGGGTCGCTGCTTCTGACCGCCGGCCACAAGGACATGCGTTTCGCCACGCCGAACGCCCGGATCATGGTCCACCAGCCGTCCGGTGGCTTCCAGGGTCAGGCGTCGGACATCGAACGTCATGCGCAGGACATCATCAAGCTGAAGCGCCGCTTGAACGAGGTCTATGTCAAGCATACCGGCAAGAGCTATGAGGAGATCGAGCGGACGCTCGACCGCGACCACTTCATGACCGCGGACGAGGCCCGGGATTTCGGTCTGATCGACAAGGTCATCTCGAGCCGCGAGGCCGCCGAGACAGCCACGGCTTCAGCCTGATTTCGGCAACAAACGACAGCATAACTCGGTTTTGGCGCGGCTTGCGGCATTTCGGCCACATTTGGCTGTTCCCTCAGGCGTTGGGATTGCCTACGTTAAGGCTATGTTGATTTTCGACGGCTTAGCTTTGAATGGGGTTGCAGCGAATCATTGCCGCGTTTTCTGATTTCGTGTTTCGTACAGAATGCGCTGTGTGAGCCGGGACACTGGCGGGGGCGGATTCCCGCGATAGATTGGTGAGACGTCACTGAAAGCCAGACCATCGGCGGGCGTTGGTGAAAGGACAGAAAAATGAGCAAGGTCAGCAACGGCGGCGGTGATTCAAAGAACACGCTTTACTGCTCGTTTTGCGGCAAGAGCCAGCACGAAGTCCGCAAGCTGATCGCCGGACCGACCGTCTTCATCTGCGACGAGTGCGTCGAGCTCTGCATGGACATCATCCGCGAGGAGAACAAGACCTCGATGGTGAAGTCGCGCGAGGGCGTGCCGACCCCGCAGGAGATCCTCAAGGTCCTCGACGACTATGTCATCGGCCAGCCCTACGCCAAGCGCGTGCTGTCGGTGGCGGTGCACAACCACTACAAGCGCCTCGCGCATGCCGGCAAGAACAACGACGTCGAGCTGGCAAAGTCGAACATCCTGCTGATCGGCCCGACCGGCTGCGGCAAGACGCTGCTGGCGCAGACGCTCGCCCGCATCATCGACGTGCCCTTCACCATGGCCGACGCCACGACGCTGACCGAGGCAGGCTATGTCGGCGAGGACGTCGAGAACATCATCCTGAAGCTGTTGCAGTCGGCCGACTACAATGTCGAGCGCGCCCAGCGCGGCATCGTCTATATCGATGAAATCGACAAGATCTCGCGCAAGTCGGACAATCCCTCGATCACCCGCGACGTGTCGGGCGAGGGCGTTCAGCAGGCGCTTCTGAAGATCATGGAAGGCACGGTCGCCTCGGTGCCGCCGCAGGGTGGCCGCAAGCATCCGCAGCAGGAGTTCCTGCAGGTCGACACCGCCAACATCCTGTTCATCTGCGGCGGCGCCTTCGCGGGCCTCGACAAGATCATCTCGGATCGCGGCCGCAAGACCTCGATCGGCTTCGGCGCGACCGTGGCCTCGCCGGAGGATCGCCGCACCGGCGACCTGTTCCGCCAGGTCGAGCCCGAGGATCTGCTGAAATTCGGCCTGATCCCGGAATTCGTCGGCCGTCTGCCGGTCCTGGCGACGCTGGAAGACCTCGACGAGCCGGCGCTGATCCAGATCCTGACGGAGCCGAAGAACGCGCTGGTCAAGCAGTATCAGCGGCTGTTCGAGATGGAGAATGTCGATCTGACCTTCCACGAGAACGCGCTGTCGGCGATCGCCAAGCGCGCGATCGAGCGGAAGACCGGCGCGCGCGGCCTGCGCTCCATCATGGAAGCGATCCTGCTCGATACGATGTTCGAGCTTCCGGCGCTGGAAGGCGTGCGCGAAGTGGTGATTTCGGAAGAGGTGGTGTCCGGCAACGCAAGGCCGCTCTACATATATTCCGAGCAGAAGGAAAAGAAGGGCAATGTCAGCGCCTGAAATGGCACTGGACCCGTCATTTTCATGGAACGGCGCCCGCGTGGCGCCGTTTTGCTGTCAACGGGGCGCGGATATGCGATGGAACGGGTCGAGCGACAGTGTTAACCCTTGATCTTTGCCCCGGCTGCATCCACCTAACAGCAGAAGGCCGAGGCGCCGAATTCTGTGCTGTAAAACTCCCGTCACAAACGGTGGTAGGCGGAACGACACTCGGTCGTTAATATGAGATTCGCGGTTGGCTAAAATAAGCGGCCGCGACATGAAAGGTTGGACAATGGCCAAGATATCCAAGGCTTCCGGCGACGGCGTTTTCGCAGTCCTCCCACTGCGCGATATCGTCGTGTTCCCGCATATGATCGTGCCGCTCTTCGTGGGCCGTGAAAAGTCGATCAAGGCGCTGGAAGAGGTGATGGGTCAGGAGAAGCAGATCCTGCTCGCCACCCAGATGAATGCAGCCGACGACGATCCTGAGCCCGATGCGATTTTCGACATCGGCACGCTCGCCAATGTGCTGCAGCTCCTGAAGCTGCCCGACGGCACCGTGAAGGTTCTGGTCGAGGGCGCCTCGCGCGCCAAGATCGTCTCGTTCACCGACCGCGCCGATTTCCATGAGGCCCGCGCCACCGCGCTCGCCGAGCCGGAAGAGGAAGAGGTCGAAATCGAGGCGCTTGCCCGCTCGGTCGTCACCGACTTCGAGAATTACGTCAAGCTGAACAAGAAGATCTCGCCCGAAGTGGTGGGTGCGGCCAGCCAGATCGACGACTATTCCAAGCTCGCCGACACGGTCGCCTCGCATCTCGCCATCAAGATCCCTGAGAAGCAGGAGATGCTCGCGACGCTTTCCGTGAAGGAGCGTCTGGAGAAGGCGATGGGCTTCATGGAAGCCGAGATATCCGTGCTCCAGGTGGAGAAGCGCATCCGCTCGCGCGTCAAGCGCCAGATGGAGAAGACGCAGCGCGAGTACTACCTCAACGAGCAGATGAAGGCGATCCAGAAGGAGCTCGGCGAGGGCGAGGACGGCCGCGACGAGGCCGCCGAGATCGAGGCGCGCATCAAGAAGACCAAACTCTCCAAGGAGGCCCGCGAGAAGGCGGAAGCTGAATTGAAGAAGCTGCGGTCGATGTCGCCGATGTCGGCTGAATCGACGGTGGTGCGCAATTATCTCGACTGGCTGCTGTCGATCCCGTGGGGCAAGAACTCCAAGGTCAAGCAGGACCTCAATTATGCGCAGGACGTGCTCGACGCCGATCATTTCGGCCTCGACAAGGTCAAGGAGCGCATCGTCGAGTATCTTGCCGTGCAGAGCCGGCAGAAGAAGCTGAAGGGGCCGATCCTGTGCCTCGTCGGACCGCCCGGCGTCGGCAAGACCTCGCTCGGCAAGTCGATCGCCAAGGCGACGGGACGCGAGTTCATCCGCATGGCGCTCGGCGGCGTGCGTGACGAGGCCGAGATCCGCGGTCACCGGCGGACCTATATCGGCTCGATGCCCGGCAAGGTCATCCAGTCGATGAAGAAGGCCAAGAAGTCCAACCCGCTCTTCCTGCTCGACGAGATCGACAAGATGGGCCAGGACTTCCGCGGCGATCCGTCATCGGCCCTGCTCGAGGTGCTCGATCCGGAGCAGAACTCGACGTTCATGGACCATTACCTCGAGGTCGAATACGACCTGTCGAGCGTGATGTTCGTGACGACGGCGAACACGCTGAACATCCCTGCGCCCCTGATGGACCGCATGGAGATCATCCGCATCGCCGGTTACACCGAGGACGAGAAGATCGAGATCGCCAAGCGTCACCTGATGCCAAAGGTGATCCGTGATCATGCCCTGCAGCCGAACGAATTCTCGGTCGGCGAGGATGCGATCCGCGGCATCATCCAGACCTACACGCGGGAAGCCGGCGTGCGCAGCCTGGAGCGCGAGCTGATGAAGCTCGGGCGCAAGGCGGTGACCGAGATCCTGCGGACGAAGAAGAAGACGGTGAAGATCACTGCGGAAAACCTCGCCGATTATCTTGGCGTTCCGCGCTTCCGCTTCGGTCAGGTCGAGGCCGACGATCAGGTCGGCGTGGTCACGGGTCTTGCCTGGACGGAAGTCGGCGGCGAGTTGTTGACGATCGAAGGCGTCATGATGCCCGGCAAGGGCCGCATGACGGTGACGGGCAATCTGCGCGACGTGATGAAGGAATCGATCTCGGCGGCGGCTTCCTATGTCCGCTCCAGGGCGCTCGATTTCGGCATCGAGCCACCGCTGTTCGACAAGCGCGACATCCATGTCCACTTGCCGGAAGGCGCTACCCCGAAGGACGGCCCGTCCGCCGGTGCCGCGATGGCCACGGCCATCGTGTCAGTGCTGACGGGTATCCCGGTCCGGGCCGATGTGGCGATGACCGGCGAGATCACGCTGCGTGGCCGCATCCTGCCGATCGGAGGCCTCAAGGAGAAGCTGCTCGCGGCATTGCGCGGCGGCATCAAGAAGGTCCTGATCCCGGAAGAGAACGTCAAGGATTTGGCGGATATTCCGGACAATGTGAAGAACGGCATGGAGATCGTTCCGGTCTCGCGGGTCGGCGAGGTGCTCGCGCACGCGCTCACCCGGATGCCGGAGCCGATCGAGTGGGTCGAGCCGGTTAATGCGCCGGCTCCGGTCGACACCGGCGACGATGCCGGAAAGTCGCTCGCGCACTAACAAAAGTTAAAGTTGCAGTGCACAAAGAGAGAGCCGGGCCTTGAGCCCGGCTTTTTCATGTGAAAAAGCCATGAAAAAATGGAAAAAAGCCCGGAATTCCGCGGTTTTTGGGCTTGGGTTCCGGATCGCTTCTTTCTAAAGTCCGTTTCCTGCCGGATGAGTCGTAAGTTCCGGTTTTCTCATGGAAGGGAATTTTGATGAACAAGAACGAACTGGTGTCCGCTGTCGCCGACTCCGCAAGCATTTCGAAGGCTGATGCGCAGTCGGCCGTCGATGCGGTGTTCTCCGTGATCACTGGCGAACTGAAGAAGGGCGGCGATGTCCGGCTTGTCGGCTTCGGAAATTTCACCGTGTCAAAACGTGCTGCTTCGACCGGCCGCAACCCGCAGACCGGCGCGGAAGTGAAGATTCCGGCGCGCACCGTGCCGAAGTTCTCGGCCGGCAAGGGCCTCAAGGACGCGGTCAACTAAGACCTTTTTCTTTAAGAGCAGAAAAGCCGGGCTTGCCCGGCTTTTCTTTTTTCAGGTGACAGGCAACCGGCTCAGGCCGTCGGCGCGTCGGCGCGCATCAGGCCTTGCTGCTTCAAATCCGCCCAGAGTGCGGCCGGTATCTTGGTGTCGAGCAGCGCGCGGTTGCTTTCGACCTCCGACGGCCGCTGGCCACCGGGGATCACCGACATCACCGACGGATGCTGCAGCGGGAATTGCAGCGCCGCCTCGATCAGGCGCACATTGTGGCGCTTGCAGACGGCCTCGATACGCGCCACGCGATCGAGGATCTCCTTCGGCGCCTCGCTGTAGTTGTAGAAGGCGCCAGGCTTCGGCCCGGTCGCCAGTACACCGGAATTGTAGGGGCCGCCCAGCACGATGCCGATGCCGCGCTTCTGGCAAAGCGGCAGGAAGGACTGCAGCGCTTCCTGTTCGAGCAACGTATAGCGGCCGGCGAGCAGGAACAGGTCGAAATCGCCGCGCTCGGCCAGCGTCTGCGCGACCTGCCACTCATTGATGCCGCCGCCGAAGGCCTTGATCACACCCTGGTCGCGGAGCGAAAGCAACCCGTAATAGCCGGACGACATGAACTCCGCGATGCGGGCATCCGAGGCTTCCTTGCTGCCATGGGTGAAGATGTCGACGTCGTGGACGAAGAGGATGTCGATGCGGTCGACGCCAAGGCGCTCCAGCGAGGCCTCGAAGGAGCGCATGACGCCGTCATAGGAGTAGTCGTAGACTTCCCGGCGCGACGGCGTCTCGAAGAACTTGCCGATGCCGGTGCGCTGGTCAGGCGGGGCGACGCGCATGAGGCGGCCGACCTTGCTCGACAGCACATAGTCGTCGCGCTTCCTGCCGCGCAGGAACGGGTTGAGGCGGGTTTCCGACAGGCCGAGGCCGTAAAGCGGCGCCGTATCGAAGTAGCGGCAGCCAGCCTTCCATGCCGCCTCCAGGGTGGCATTGGCGTCCTCGTCGGAGATGGCGCGGTAGAGATTGCCGAGCGGCGCGGTGCCGAAGCCAAGTTCGGTGAAGGTGATGCCGCCATTGCCGATGCGGTCGAAGTGCCGTGTCTTCATGTCTGACGATGTCCCGGAGCGATTTGTCTGACATGACACTATCACGCCGGTGGCCCAGCAAAAGTGCCGAGGCTCGTTGGACAGCGATTTTCGCAATGGTAGCATGAACAAAAACAAGCCTTTCGCGGCCAGCGAGCCGCCGAATCTATAGAGACGCGCGACATCGCGCAGACAGGTGAGCCATTCCATGAGCAAAGCCGGATCCGGCATGTTCGCGACAGCGCTGGACGAGCTTGGCGCGGTGCTGGCGCGCACGGATGAAGCCAGGATCGACGCAGCCTGCGCCATGCTGGCCGGCGCCCGCAGGATCGCCGTCTATGGTTGCGGCCGCGAGGCGCTGCAGGTGAAGGGTTTTGCCATGCGGCTCTATCATCTCGGCCTGCCGGTTTCGGTGGTCGGCGACATGACCACGCCGCCGCTCGGGCAGGAGGACCTCTTCCTGGCGAGTTCAGGGCCGGGCGAGACCACCACGGTGCTGACCTTGATGCGGGTTGCCCGCGATGCCGGCGCGAAGGTGCTGCTTCTGACGGCCGAACCGGCGGGCAGCGCGGCGAAACTCGCCGATTTCACGCTGGTCATTTCCGCCCAGACCATGGCCAGCGACCAGGGCGCGGCAAGAAGCTCGGTGCTGCCGATGGGCTCGCTGTTCGAAGGCGCGCTGTTCCTGTTGTTCGAGATCATGGTGCTGAAGCTCCAGGCGCTGACCAACGCGACGCCGGAAGCCATGCGCGCCAGGCACACCAATATGGAGTAGGAGATGCGCTACGAGCTGATGCTGCCGCACCAGATCCGCAAGGCGATCGAGGAGAATTGGCCGGTCGTGCTGCCGCTCGGCGTGCTCGAATATCACGGCGAGCACATGGCGGTCGGCATGGACACGCTGGCCGTCATCAAGACGGTGGAGCTGATCGAGAAGGAGAGGGACCTCGTCATCCTGCCGCCCTTCTATTACGGCGCGGCAAGCTATGCGGTGGCGGCGCCGGAAGGCAGCGGCTCGGTGCAGGTCGGCGGTCCGGTGCTTTCGCCTTTCGCGGAGGAATTGTTCTATGGGCTATTGCGCATCGGCTTCCGCAACATCCACGCCATCATCCACCACCAGACCGAGAATTTCGTGGCCGGCATGCCGACCGACCTCGCCTTCAAGACTGCCGGCCGCCAGGCGATCTTCCGCTTCCTGGAAAAGGAGCGCGGCGAGGGCTGGTGGGGGTCGAACAGCATGGCCGATTACTATGCCGGCCATGCCCAAGGCGAGAACGTCTTCAACTGGGTGCAGGTGCATCCGCTGATGCCGGCCGCGATGAACGGCAAATACCCGTTCGACCATGCCGGCAAAGGCGAAACCTCGCTGATGCTGGCGCTATGCCCCGAGGCCGTGGACGAGAAGCATTTGGCCGACAACACCGGCTGGTACACGAAAGACGCGGCGGAGGCCTCGGCAGGCCTCGGCAAGATCGGCGTCGCCATGATCCTTGATCATTTGAGGTCCATCCTGGTGCGATAGGTGCGGTTCTTCCTTCTCCCCTTGTGGGAGAAGGTGGATGGGCGCGCAGCGCCGAGACGGATGAGGGGTGTTCCAGCGGAGTGAGACGTCGGCGTTCCCTGGAACACCCCTCATCCGGCCGCTGCGCGGCCACCTTCCCCCACAAGGGGGGAAGGAAAGGTCCAGCTACTTCACCGAGCCGGCCGTCATGCCCATGATAAGGTAGCGCTCGAGCGCGATGCCGATGATCGCCAGCGGCGCGATCGCCGCCGTTGCAAGTGCGGCCATCGACCACCAGTTGATGCCTTGCGAGCCGGTCTGGCTCGCCACCATGACGGGGATGGTCTTGGCGTCGGTCGAGGTCAAAAGCGCGGCGAAGAAATACTCGTTCCAGCACAGCACCATCGCCAGGATGAAGGCGGCGACCATGCCGGGCAGGGCGATCGGCATGACGATGCGGAAGAAGGCGCCCCAGATCGACAGCCCGTCAACCAAAGCCGCTTCCTCCAATTCGACGGGAATGGAGTTGAACTGGTCGCGCATGATCCAGATCACGATCGGCAGCACCATCAGCGTGTAGAGCAGCACGAGCCCGATGCGCGTGTCGAGGAGGGCGACTTCGCGATAGAGCACAAGGAAAGGGAGCGCCAGCACGACCGGCGGCAGGATCAGCTGCGACAGGAAGAAGAAGGAGATGTCCTCGTTCCTGAACCAGGCGAATTTGTAGCGGTAACGGACAAGGCCATAGGCGGCGAGGCTGCCGATGATGATGGCGAGAGCCGACGCGCCGACCGAGGTGATGACCGAGTTCATGAAGCGCTTGAAGAATTCGTCGCGCACGGTCGACGTCTGGAATATCGAATCCGGCGACAGGCCGAGCGAGCGCCAGCCCTTCCAGTCGGGCGTGAAGTCGACGAAGGGAATGAGATGGCCTTGCGTGACGTCGACCGCCGATTTGAACGAGGTGGTGATCGTCCAGTAGATCGGGAACAGGCACACGAATGCCCAGAAGACGAGCGCGCCATAGATGAAGACGCGGCTGGTGATGAAGGCCGCTGGCGAGCGGATTTCGGAAACGGTGTAGTCGGTGGTCTGGACGCTCATGATGCCGCTCAGTTGACGTTGCGCACGAAGCGACTGGCGACTTTCAGCAGCCAGGTCACGAACACGACGATGATGATCAGATAGGCCATGGCGAGCATTGTGCCGTAGCCGACATTCGACCGGTCGCGATATTCGCGGTAGATGAAGCTCGATACGGAATCGGTAGCGCCGCCGGGGCCGCCCGAGGTCAGCGTGATGATGATGTCGGCGAGCTTCAGCTTGAAGATGATGCGCAGGATGACGGCCGTCACCGACACTGGCAGCATGAGCGGAAAGGTAACCTGCCAGAAGGTCTGCCACGCGGTCGCGCCGTCGACGCGGGCGGCTTCAAGCACCTCGCGCGACATCGCCTGCAGGCCGGCAAGCAGCATGATCATCATGAACGGGATGAAGGTCCAGGCGTCGAGCATCATGATCGAGATGCGGGCTGTGATCGGATCGGAGAAGAAGGCGGGATTGTCCCAGCCGAGATGGCGCGCCAGCGTCGCCGCCGGGCCGAAGCGGTATTCCATCAGCGATTTGCCGACCATCCAGGACACCGCGACCGGTGACAGCATCAGCGGCAAAAGGAAGACGACACGGAAGAATTTGCGGGCGCGGATCTGCGCGTTGAGCAGCAGCGCCAGGCCGAAGGCGACGACATATTCGACCAGCACCGCAAGCACATAGAGCACCATGTTGAGCAGCGCGTTGCGGTAATAGGGGTCGGCCAGCATCTGCCAGAAATTGTCGAGGCCGTTGAACCTGCGTCCCGTAAACGAACTGAGGTTCCAGTCGGTCAGCGCGATGTAGAAGCCGAACAGGGTCGGGAAGATCACCATGGCGATGGTGAAAAGCAGCGCCGGCAAAAGGAACAGCGCGCGCTGCCCGTCCTCGCCGCGCGTCAGCACCTGCCAGGCACCGAGTGCTGCACCCCACAGGATGTAGGCATAGATCACTGGCCGCCAAGTGTCGAAGCCGACCGTGGACATCTCGGTCTTGTAGAGGATCTGCACGACGATGATCGTCAGCAAGCCGAGCGTGGCTGCGGCCAGCAGGCCCCAGCCGAGGCGCTTGCGGCCTGCCGGGATCAGGTCGGCCGGATTCGCCGGCCACGCATTCGCGGTCGAAGTCTGCTCAGCCACGCTTCTCGCCTCTTCGAGTCAGCCTAAATATGCGGCCCGGCGACGAGGTGTCGCCGGGCCGCGAGTTGGTCGAGACAGCCTACATGCCGAGCGAGGCTTTGTAGAGCTTGACCTGGTTTTCGCGTCCGATCTGGTCGGTCAGCTTTTCCCAGGCAGCGGCGATGGCGTCGGCGCCTTCCTGTGCCTTCATCTTGCCGGCGAAGGTGTTGGCAAGGATGTCCTCGGCGGCGCTGTAATACTGAAAGATGCCGGGGATGCGCGGCTCGATCGCCGCGTTCGGATGGTTGTAGCTGTCGGCTTCGGACTTCAGGTACGAGCTGATGAACGCCTCGTCATAGCCGGCCGCCACCCATTCCGGAATGTTGAAATGGCTGTTCCGATAGGGCTGGAAGCCGGAAGGATAGGCCGCGCACCACAGCGACAGATCCTTGCCGCCGAGATGCGCGGCGGCCGACCATGCGGCCTTCTTCTTCTTCTCGTCGGAATCGACGCGGGCCATGACATAGACGCCCCAGCCGAGATAAGCGCAGTTCGGCGCATAGTTCGGGCCGCTGGCGAGCTTGTCCCACTTGCCGGTCTTGGAGTTATAGACGTCGTCGGAGCCCGGCAGGATTGAGAAGCCGGTGACGTCGCCGATGACCGAGGAGTCATTGGTCTTCACGTTCGAGCCAACGTCGCCCCACCAGGGGATCATCGAGCCGGTGCCGGCCAGGAACTGCTGGAAGGCGGTCGTGTTCGGATCGGCGTTGATCTGATCGGCCGGTTCGGACGGCAACGCATCGATGACGTCCTGGATGGCGCGCACCCAGGCCGGATTGTTGACGCGCGGCTTCATCGTGTCGGCGTCGAACAGCCAGGCCTTGTCATCGGGATGCTTGGCATAGGCGGTGGCGCGGCTGCCGAGGAAATAGAAGCCGAAACCGCCCCAGGGCTTGGGCGCGTCGAGATAGCCATAGATGTCCTGGCCCTTGAATTTCTTGCCCTTCAGGAACTTGGTGACGGCCTGCACCTGCTGCCAGGTCTTCGGCACGCCCCACTCCGCAAGGCCTGCCTTGTCGCCGCTGTCCGCCTTCCAGGCTGCAGCCAGCTCGGAGTCGGAGAACACGTCGGTGCGGTAGTTGAAATTGTGCGCGTCGCCGTCGATGGTCACGCGATACTGCTTGCCGTTCCAGGTGCCGACCGGCGGCTTGAGATAGTTGACCAGGTCGTCGAAGTCGATCTGCTTCTTGACCCAGTCGGGCATTTCCGAGGTCAAGCCCTTGCCGCAGACATCGCCTTCAAAGGGCGCGCCCATCTCGATGACGTCGAAGTCAACGGTGCCGGTGGCGATCGACTGCTGCAGGCGGGCGTTGTAGTCGGCCTGGGCAAGGTCGATCCAGCTGATCTTGGCGCCCGTATAGGCCTCCCAAGGCTTCAGGAAGCCGCGGAACAGCACGTTGTGCAGGTTCTGGTTGTTGAGGCCCATGAAGGTGAGCTCGACACCGGCGAACTCGCCTTCCTTGACGTTGGCCTTGGTCGCTTCGAGGCAGAGCTCGCCGACCTTCTGGAAGTCGGCGTCGGTCGGCTGGCCTTTGCCGACGCCTGGAATCTGCAGGATCTTCGCCCGCAGGCTGTCATCGGCCGCGGCAGGCCGCGTCAGCGCGCCGAGCCCGGCGCCGGAGGCGGCGGCGATTGCGGCCATCGAGGCCGCGCCCTTCAGCACATCGCGGCGGCTGGCGCCGGCGCGCATCAGTTTTTCGTACAGGTCGACTCTCATCTACAGGTTCCTCCCAGAACAACAGCGATTGAATTGAAGTGCCAATCTCTCGGACGTGGAAACGTCTCTCGGTTCTCCTCGATCATACGGGGACGTGGGACCCCACCCTGCGTCGCCGAAGCTCCGATCTCAGGGTAACAGGCCTGCGTCGGATTGGCACTCGCCACTATTTCGCGTAATCGATTACCTTGTCAACAAGATTGGCTTTTTATCTATAAGGTACCGACTTGCCGTTGCCCTTGGCAATGGCTAGCTTCACCGCAAAACATCAAAAGATAAAGGGGAGACGATGGCTCAAGTCGCGATCAGCAGTGTGGCCAAGGCGTTCGGAACCGTCAAGGTCCTGCATGAGGTCAGCGTCGATATCGCTGACGGACAGTTCGTCGTGCTGGTCGGCCCTTCAGGATGCGGCAAGTCCACGCTGCTCAGGATGGTGGCCGGGCTGGAGACCGTTTCCGGCGGCACGATCTCGATCGGCGAGCGCGTCGTCAACAACCTGCCGCCGGCCAAGCGCGACATCGCCATGGTGTTCCAGAATTACGCGCTCTATCCGCACAAGACGGTGGAGCAGAACATGGCCTTCGCGCTGAAGCTGCGCGGCACGGATCCAGCTGTCGTCGCCGAACGTGTCAAGCGCGCCGCCGACATCCTCGACCTCGCGCCCTATCTCAAGCGCTATCCGCGCCAGCTTTCGGGCGGTCAGCGCCAGCGTGTCGCGATGGGCCGCGCCATCGTGCGCAATCCGCAAGTGTTCCTGTTCGACGAGCCGCTCTCCAACCTCGACGCCAAGCTGCGCGTGCAGATGCGCACCGAGATCAAGGAACTGCACCAGCGGCTGAAGACCACGACGATCTATGTCACCCACGACCAGATCGAGGCCATGACCATGGCCGACAAGATCGTCGTGATGCGCGACGGCCGCATCGAGCAGGTCGGCGCGCCGCTGGAACTGTTCGACCGTCCGGCGAACCTCTTCGTTGCCGGGTTCATCGGCTCGCCGGCGATGAACCTGCTCAAGGGCACCGTGAGGAAGGGCGAGAAACCGGTCGTCGACATTGCCGGCACAGCGTTTCCCATGCCCGCCAACAGTGCCGGCGAGGATGGTCAGACGGTCGTCTACGGCGTACGCCCGGAGCACCTGGAGATCCATCCCGACGGCGTCGAGGCCAAGATCTCGGTTGTCGAGCCGACCGGCTCGGAAACCCTGGTGTTCGTGCGCTTCGGCGAGGGCGAGATGGTGGCGCTGTTTCGCGAGCGCCACGACTTCAAGCCGGGCGATACGCTCAAGCTGAAGCCGCGTCTCGACCAGGTCCACCTCTTCGACGCCGAAACCGGCAAGCGACTTTAGATCTTTACGCAATTCCGGACGGAAAACCGCCTTTCCTGGAATTGCTCCAGACCGCACACAGACTTCCGGGAGGAAACCATGCTCAAAGGGATCAATCCGCTGCTCAATGCCGACGTGCTCCAGGCGCTGCGGGCGATGGGTCATGGCGACGACCTGATCATCGCCGACACCAATTTCCCATCCGATTCGGTGGCGCGGCAAACCGTGCTCGGCAAGCTCTTGCGCATCGATGCGACGGCGGCCGACGCGGTGAAGGCGGTGCTGTCGGTCTATCCGCTGGATACGTTCGTCAACGATGCCGCGGCGCGCATGGAGATCGTCGGCAAGCCGAACGAAATCCCGCCGGTGCAGAAGGAGGTCCAGAAGGAGATCGACGCGGCCGAGGGCAAACCCTGGCCGATGATCTCGATCGAGCGCTACGCTTTCTACGAGCGCTCCAAGAAGGCCTATTGCGTGATCCAGACCGGCGAGCGCCGTTTCTATGGCTGCTTTGCCTTCCGCAAAGGCGTCGTGCCGCCGGATGCGGAGTAAGGACATGGCCGCCGCCAAGCCTGTCGTCATCCTGGGTGTGTTCGTCGCCGACACCGCCTATCGCGCCGATCGCCAGCCGCGCATGGGCGAGACGATCCTCGGCAATTCCTTCAAGCTCGGGCCGGGCGGCAAGGGCTCGAACCAGGCGGTGGCGTCCGGCAAGCTTGGCGCCGACATCACTTTCCTGACCAGGCTTGGCGTCGATGCCTTTGCCGACATGGCCAAGCAGACCTGGAGGGATGCTGGCGTCAAGAGCGCCGTGATCGACACGCCGGACAGCTATACGGGTGCTGCCTATATCTTCGTCGAGGAAGGCACGGGCAACAATGCCATCATCGTCAGCCCGGGCGCGGCGATGCTGATTTCCCCCGCAGACATCGAGACGCATGCCGGCCTGATCCGCTCCGCCGGCGTCTTCGTCACGCAGCTCGAGCAGCCGATCGACGCGGCCTTGAAGGCACTTGAGATCGCGCGCGGGGCAGGGGTGACGACCATTCTCAATCCCGCGCCGGCCGCGAGCCTGCCGGACCGTATCTACATGCTCTGCGACTATGTCACGCCCAACGAGACCGAGGCCGAAGGGCTGACCGGCATCAAGGTGTCGTCGGTCGACGACGCCCGCCGCGCCGCCGACGCTCTGCTGGCCAAGGGTGTCGGGGCCGTCATCGTGACGCTGGGAGAAAAGGGCGCGCTTCTGCACAGCAAGGACCGATCCGAGCATGTCGGCGCCGTAAATGCCGGCCCGGTGGTCGAGACCACCGGGGCGGGCGATGCCTTCAACGGCGGTCTTGCCGCCGCTTTGGCAAAAGGCGTCGAGCCGCTGGAGGCCGTGCGCTTTGCCTGCGGGGTCGCCGGCATTTCGGTGACCCGCCCCGGCACCGCGCCGTCTATGCCGACATTGCAAGAGGTCGAGGCGCTGCTCGCGAAGGCATGAACTCGTAGTTCGGCCGGTTTATTAGCGGCCCCTTGACCGGGAACGCTCCTGAAGCGAGCGCGTTCATCCTCCTGGTTTGCAACGCCGGAACGGCAGGATGAAGAAATCTTACGAAAAACCCACGCTCGTGAAGCGGCAGAAGCTCACCGAACGGACGGCCCAGATTGTCGCTTCCGGCGTCGTCCTGGGCGAATGATTTCCTTGATCGGGCTTGGATAGCGCTACAGAATCCTGCTGGTCAGTTCCAGCATCGTCGTTGCGCCTTGCTCGCTGCCGGGCATATGCACGACGCGAAGGACGCGGAGGTCCCTGTTCGTTCCCTCGACCGGTATCGACACGCTTTCGCCGACCCGCGGCAATTCCTGGAAAGCGAGCTCGTCGACATCCCTCTCCTCGTCGATGGAAATCCGACATCTCACAGCCATCTGACTTCTCCCGTTTTACCCGAGGGCTGAACGGGACAAGGTTGAAATGGTTCCGAGAAGGCCCTCAGTTGGCAAACCTGCCGCGATATTCGCGCGGCGTCAGGCCTTTTAAAGCCTTGAATTGACGTCCGAAATTGGCCAGCGACCGATAGCCGACCTGCTCGGCGATGTGGGCGATCTGCTTGTCGCCCTCCGTCAGGAGGGCGCAAGCCTTGCCGATGCGCAGCCGTGTCACATACTCAGTCACGGTCAGCCGCGTGTGTCGGGTGAACATCCGGTGAAAGCCCGACGGGCTGAGCGCGGCGAGGCGCGCGACACGGTCGATCCTGAGCTCATCAGTATAGTGCGTGTGCAGGTGGCCGAGAACACGGTCTATGCGCGCGCCGCTCGAGGCGAGGGTGGACTGGGGCGAACGGGACGGCGCCGTGAGCGGCTCGGCCGCGTCGTCCTCGGCCAGCGCCAGCAGCACCGCAATCAGGTCGAGCAGCCGGTCCGCGGGCGGCTTGTCGAAGATCGCTTCGATCCGCGCCCTGACACGCCCGGTCGCAGCTTGCGAGAATTTCAGCCCGCGCGCCGATCTTTGCAGCAGGCCGGCTACCGGTCGCAGTTCCGTCAGAAGACCGGTCAATCCACGCGCCCATTCGGGCCGGAACCAGATGACCATGACCAGATGCGGCTTGCCGCCATCGAGCTTGCTCGTCGACGACCAGGTGTGCGGCAGGTTAGGACCGAGCAGCACGAGATCGCCATCGTCATAGCCGCCGACATGGTCGCCGACGAAGCGGCATCCGCGCGAGTTGAGCGTGAGCGTCAGCTCATATTCCGGATGATGGTGCCATTCCAACGGAATGGTCGGGTCGCGCGGCACCCGCACCATCGACCATGAGGCGTCATCGGCGACGGTGACTTTCTCCAGATATGGCTTCACAGCCGGCCCCTGAGAATTCGCCTCGAACGGCGTTTGAATGATAATGGACGCCAGAATAGTATCATTCTGTGCCTGTTAGCGACAACATGCATGTCCGCCGTTCGGTTAGCCTCGTGTTTGACAGGACAACGTCGAGGAGGAAATCGATGGCCCACGCGAAAGACATCACTAAGGACGATCACCCAACATCCAGCCGGGCGACGACCCAACTGTCCAAGATCAGGAAAGCGCTTCCGCTGCGCGTGCTTTCGGACGCCGATTTCGCGCACTGGCAGAGGCGGGGCTTCGTGATCGTGCGCGATGCGGTGCCAATGGAAAATGTCGAGCGTCTCAAGGCACTGCTTTGGGAATTCGAGGAGAAGGACCCCAACTATCCGGCGACCTGGGACGTCACCCAGCGGCGCGACTATGCGCTGAAGGAAATCAACAATGCCGGCATGGTCGAGATCTACAATCATCAGTTCCTGTGGGATAACCGCATGGCGCGGCGCGTCTATGATGCCTTTGTCGATATCTGGGATATGGAGGATCTGTGGGTCGCCATCGACCGCGCCAACCTCAACACGCCCAACAAGGGCAGGCGCGCATCTCCCGGCTTCATCCATTGGGACGCCGACACCTCGCTCGAGCCCAAGCCGATCTCGGTGCAGGGTGTGCTTTCGCTGGTCCATCAGGACGGCGGCGATATCGGCGGCTTCCAATGCGTGCCCTATCTGTTCGAACATTTCGACGAATGGGTGAAGACTCAACCCGCCGACCGCGATCCGCATCATCCGGATATGAGAGGGATCGAGGACAGGATCGAGAAGCTCGAGCTCTTCCCTGGCGACCTGATGATCTTCAACTCGCTTCTGGCGCATGGCGTGGCGCCGAACACGTCCGACGACAAGGTGCGAATGGCCCAGTATATCTCCATGTTCCCCGCCGATGAGAGCAATCTTGTCGAGCGCGAGGCGCGAATCCGCTCTTGGCGCGAACGCGAGGCGCCGCAGCGCGCCGGCTTTGCCGGCGATCCGCGCAGCTGGGAGAAGAAGCATGCCGAGACGGCAAAGCTGACGCCGCTCGGCGAAAGGCTGCTGGGGGTGGTCAGTTGGAACGGGTAACGTCGGGAGATTGATATGGCGACGGTTCCGCCGTCCTGCATCGGCTGTTCGGCGGACTGGTGGGCGATGACGGGCTCGAACCGCCGACATCTTCGGTGTAAACGAAGCGCTCTACCAACTGAGCTAATCGCCCGCTTGAGCGCGGACCTTTAAGCAGTTAGGGCCGCGTTCGCAAGGCCAAATGAACAGACCGGTGCGCCCGCCATCAGGCGGATTTCCCCAGCCTCGACGCCGTTGTCAAAAAACCTTCTCCTGTTTGTTGTTATGCTTGAATGCCGCGCTTGACACCTGCAAACGAACCCCTTATCCACCGCCCCAACGACGAACACGCCTGACACGTGCTCGTCAGTGCGCGGGTGTAGCTCAGTCGGTTAGAGTGCCGGCCTGTCACGCCGGAGGTCGCGGGTTCGAGCCCCGTCACTCGCGCCATCATCCTTGACAGGATCAATCGGAAAATCGGCTTATCCGGCGCATTTAACGCGCGTGCGGGGCTGTATTAAGCGGCAGTGGGGCCCCTGCGGGGCCGCCACCTTGTCGAGGGCTCAGGTCGCTACTGCCTGACGTAGCAGCGTTTGTGAGCGCCTGGAGCGGGATCATCGCCGAAAGCGTCGTTGCTGCAGCGAACGCCGTTCCTGAAGACGTCCTGCGTGTATTGGCCACGTGCGCCGTATCTGACCATCGCGCGGCCGCGGAAATCGCAGAACTCACCCTCCCTGGCGCAGGCGATCCATTCGCCGCGGTCCGGGCGCGAGCCGTAGTCATCGTCCCCGTAATCATTGTCATCGCCATAGCCGCCGCCACGCGCCACGAAATAACAGGCCTTTTCGCGACCGGGGGCCGGGTCGCCAAAAACGCGATTCGAGCAAGGGACGGCTCGACGATCGAAAAACCGGGAGGTCATTCGACCGCGCGCGCCGTAGACCACTTGCGTGGGGTAGGGCAGGCGGCAAATACCGCCCTCATTCGCGCATCGCCGCAGCTGCTGCGCCGACGCGGTGGCAGGGAACAGGGCCGTAGCGGCCGCGGCCAAGCTGACGAGGCAGATGAAGGCCAGCGTTGCTCGGATCGAGACGTGAAAAGTTCTTAACACGAATTGTCTCCCGGTTTGGTTGTGCTGCGGCATCCTACAGCAGGCGGATTAAATGCGCGATGAATGCCTGATCGGAGGCTATTGTTAACTCGGGCGGCCCTACGGGCGGCCGGGGCTCAATATCTAATGATCCGCCGCTCAACGAGGACCACCAGGCAGAACAGCGCGATCGACAGCGATGACGAAAGAACGATCGCGGCGTAGAGCCGGTCGGACTGATAGTTGAAGGTCGCCTGGATGATCAGCGCGCCGAGCCCTTTGTCCGAGCCGATCCACTCGCCGACGATGGCGCCGATCACGGCGGTGGCCGACGCGATCCTGAGTGACGAGAACAACATCGGCAGAGCACGGTGCAGGCGCAGGCTCCAGAAGATCTCCGAGCGCGTCGCCGACAGCACCCGGAACAGCTCGTGTTCGTTGTCGCTGGCCGAATCGAGGCCGCGGATCATGTTCACCAGCGTCGGGAAGAAGCAGATCACCGCGGCGATGACGATCTTCGGAGTCATGCCGAGGCCGAAGATCAGGATGATGATCGGCGACAGCGCCAGGATGGGGATGGTGTTGAAGAAGAGCACGATCGGGAAATAGGCCGCCTGCAGGACGCGGCTGTGGACGAAGAGCACGGCCAGCAGCACGGCAGCGAGATTGCCGATGACGAAGCCGGCCAGCGCCTCGATCAGCGTCGGCCGCAGATTGTCGATGAGGAGCGCAAAATTCCTTTGGAAGACGCCGAAAATCGCCGTCGGTGTCGGCACGATATAGGCGGGCACGCCGAGCAACGGCAAAAGATATTGCCAGGCGAGCAGGATCGAAGCCGCGCCGAGAACGGGGAGCGCGGCCGTCATGTGCGGGGAGAGCGGCGCCTGTCTCACGATGCGCGCTCCAGCGCCGTTCGCAGATCGGCCATGGCGGCGACGATCGCCGCATCCTCGCGCTTGCAGCGATTGCCTTCCTGCTTGAGAGGCCGCATGTCGAGGTCCTTCAAGACACGTCCCGGATTGGCGGCCAGCACGATGACGCGCTCACCGAGATAGGCGGCTTCGGCGATCGAATGGGTGACGAAGAGGATGGTCGTGCCGCTGCGCCGCCAGAGCGCCAACAGCTCATCGTTCAATCGGTCGCGCGTGATCTCGTCCAGTGCGCCGAAGGGTTCGTCCATCAGAAGCAGTTTCGGTTCGCCGAGCAGGGCGCGCGCGATCGCCACGCGCTGGCGCTGGCCGCCGGAGAGCTGGTGCGGCAGGCGCTCACTGAGGGCGCCGAGCCCCATCAATTCAAGCAGTTCCGTGCTGCGATCCTCGATCTTGCGTGTCAGGCTGCGCAGGCCGACGCCAAGCGGCAAGCGCACATTGTCGCGCACCGTGCGCCAGGGAAGGAGGGTCGAATCCTGGAAGACGAAGCCGACATCGCGCCGCGAGCGCACCGTATGCGGCGTCTCGCCAAGCACGCTGATCGTGCCGCCGAGCGGATCGAGCAGGTCGGCCACCACCCTGAGCAAGGTCGACTTGCCGCAGCCTGACGGGCCCAGGATCGACAGGAAGGAACCGGCCTCGACGGTGAGGTCGAGGCCGGCGAGCACTTTGACGGCCGTCTGCCGGCCGCCATAGCCGACATCCAGCCGTCGCGCTTCGATCGCGTGCGGCATTAGATCAGCACAACGTCTGATTGGACCGTCATGCTGATCTAACTCTTAGTTGGAGCATGACTTTTTCCAAAAGCCGGTTCCCACCTCTTGAGATCATGCTTTACGCGGCGGGCGCGTCGAGCTTGGGCCGGTCGGCTGCCGAGAGTTCGAGTATCTTGGTGGTGTAGACATCGGCGGCCGCCGGGCGACCGTTTGGATACTGGCCAACCTTGTCGAGCAGCGCCAATTGCTCCTCTATCGAGGCTGGGTCGAACGTGCCCCAGCCGTCCTTGGCGGTGGCGCCGTCAAAGGAGAGTTTCAGCACCAGATTGACGGTCTTTTCCTCCCAGCCAAGATCCATTTCCGGATAGGCGGCGACCATCTTCTTGACCGCTTCCTGCGGATTGGCATGCACCCAGCCCCAGCCTTTGCCGACGGCGCCGATGAACTTCGCCAGCGTCTCAGGATCCTTTTCGATTGCCGCGTCGGTAGCGAAATAGACGTCCGCGTAGGAGCTTAGCCCGAGGTCGCGCGTCAGAAGGTCGATGCGGTCGTCGCCGACGACGCTGAGCGCCTGGGTGTTGGTGATCCAGCCGCCGATGGCGTCGACATCGCCGCGCACCAGCGGCGCCTTGTCGAAGCCGACATTGACGATGGTCACCTCCGACGGGTCGATGCCGTTCTTGGCCAGGATCTCGTCGATGACGAAGCGCGCCGTCGGCTGGATACCGATCTTCTTTCCCTTGAGATCGGAGACACTGCGGATCGGCTTGGCCGGTTTCGAGGTCAATGCGTAAGGACCGGTACGGAAGCCGCAGGCGATGATTTTGATCGGCACGCCGCTGGCGCGGGCAGAATATAGCTGCGGCGTTTCCGAGAACTGCCCAAGCTGGGCGGCGCCCGAAATGACCGGCGGCACGGTCGACGCGTTGGGGCCGCCGGGGCTGAACTCGACCTCCAGCCCAGCGTCCTTGAAATAGCCGTTGGCGACGGCCGCGATATCGCCGATCTGGCCGTTGGATAGCAACCAGTCATACTGGATGACGACCTTGCCCGCGGCCTTGGCGCCCGGCGTCAGCAGCAGCTGCATGCCGGCAGATACGGCCGCCACCGCTGCCATGCCGCCTTTCACGAATGCACGGCGGTTCAATTCAAAGTCCCTGTTCCCATTCATTTTTCGCTCCTGTTGCAGACTTTCTCGTCTTTTCTTCAGGCGCCGCTCCCTTCAGCGCGGCGTCGTCTACGGCTGTTCGTCGTGGTAATCGCCAGGGCCGCCGTCGAGCCAGGCGTAAAGCTCCCAAAGCGTGTCGTCCGGGTCGGTGAAATAGGCGCAGCGCGCGTTCCAGACGTAATCTTCGGGCGGGCCGTAGAAGGGCACGCCCTTGGCGCTCAATTCGCGGTGCAGCCGGTCGATGTCGGCCGGCGTGTCGAGCTGCACGGCGACGCAAACCTTATGCGCGTGGCGCGGCGATCTCAGGTTGGACACGCCGGTGTGCCGGTTGATGTGGTCGAGCTCCCAGGCAGCGAGCGACACGCCCTCGCCATGGAAATCGGCAAATCCTTCGGCGCGGCGGCGCAAGAGGAAGCCGAGCTTGTCGACGTAGAAATCGACCGTCCGTTCGATATTTTCGACCAGCAGGCAGACGTCGGAGATGCGGGTGACGCTCGCAGGCATGGCTATTTCGCTCCGGTGTCTTTCGAGAGCGGCAGCTTGACGCCGACGCGGTTGGCGGCGCCGACGATATGCGTGCGCATCGCCGCCTCCGCCGCAGCCGGATCGCCCGCCACCAGAGCCTCATAGATGCGCACATGCTCGCCGACATTGATCTCGACGAGGTCGTGCAGCGGGTTCGTCATGCGCGCGTAGTGGATCGAGTGGCGGATCTGCTCGCAGACGAACGAGATGAAGGTGTGGATGTAGCTGTTGCCGGTAGCGCGCGCGATCTCGCGGTGGAAGAGCAGGTCGGCGTCGATGCTGCCTTCTTCCCAACGCTCCTCGCCGCCCATGCGGTCGAGCGCAGCCTTGATCGAATCGAGATGGCCCTGATTGCGGCGCGCCGCGGCGAGCGCAGCCGATTCGGCCTCGAGGATGCAGCGCAGCTCGAACAGCCGCTCCATGTTGTGCGTGTCCTTGAGCGCCTCGCGGTCGATGCGGATCGCTGCTCGCTGCTCGGGCGCCAGCACGAAGGCGCCGATGCCTTGGCGCGCCTCGATCATGCCGTCGGCGCGAAGCTGGGCGATCGCCTCGCGCACGACATTTCGGCTGACGCCGAATTTTTCGGACAATTCCTGCTCGGTCGGCAGGCGCGCGCCGGGGTTCAATTCGCCGGATTCGATCTCGCGGCTGAGGAAGGCAGCGACCCGGTGCGGCAATGTCTCGACAGTGCCGATGGCGGCCAGTCTCTGCTTCATGGAAAAGTCTCCGTCGCGGGCAACAGGCAACCGGGATTCATCAGGCCCTTGGGGTCGAGTGCGCTCTTCAGCGCCGCGACCATGCGGCGATGCGCCGGCGAAAGCCCGGCCCAGAATTCCTTGCGGCGGCTGCGGCCGATGCCGTGCTCCGCGCTGATCGAGCCGCCGAGACCGACGGCGATTTCATAGAGCCCGGCGATGACTTCGGCGCCCCGGGCACGGGCTTCATCCTCGGCGAGTTCGAGCGGCGGCAGCACGTTGAAGTGGATGTTGCCGTCACCGGCGTGGCCGTAGGCGAGCGGGATCCAGCCGGGATGGTCATTCGCGACGAAGCGGCGGGCTCTTTCGATGAGGCTGGGGATGTCGGAAATCCTCACCGACAGGTCGGTGCGCACATGATAGCCGCGCTTGGCCTGGCCTTCGACCAGACCTTCGCGGATCGCCCAAAAACTCCTGGCCTGCGTCGTGCTCGCGGCGAGAACCGCGTCGGTTACCAGGCCATTTTCCATGGCATCGCCGAGGACGCCGGCCAGCAAGCTGTTGAGGTCGATAGCCGCGCTGGATGACAATTCGATCAGCACGTGGACGGGCGCTCCGACCGGCGCCCTCATCGCCGGGTCGATCAGCCGGGCAAGCTCGATGCATTCGGCGCCGATGATCTCGAAAGCGGAGACGAGGTCCGAGCAATCGCGGCGCGCCTGGTTGAAGAGCGCAACGGCCGCCTCGAACGAGGCAAGGCCGAGATAGGCGGTCTCGGTTCGCGCCGGTTTCGGAAACAGCTTGACCTCGACACCGGTGATGATGCCGAGCGTGCCTTCGGAACCGATGAAAAGCTGCTTCAGGTCGTAGCCGCTGTTGTTCTTGCGCAGACCAGAGAAGCCGTTCCACAGTTCGCCGTCCGCCAGCACGACTTCGAGACCGAGGATCAGGTCGCGTGCCATGCCATAGCGCAGCACGTTGACGCCGCCGGCATTGGTCGCCGCATTGCCGCCGATCTGGCAGCTGCCTTGCGCGCCGAGCGCGAGCGGGAAGAGGCATTCTTGCGCCTCGCAGGCGTCCTTGATCGTCTGCAGCACGCAGCCGGCATCGGCTTGCAGGGTGAAGTTGCCGGCATCAATCTGCCGGATGGCGTTCAGCCGCTCCAGGCTCAAGACAACCAGGCCGCCGCCTTTGCTGTCGATCGCGCCTGATACCAGCCCGGTGTTGCCGCCTTGCGGAACGATGCCGAGCCCAAGCTCGTTGCACAAGCGCATCAGAGCCTGGACTTCGCCGACCGAGCCGGGCCGCAGCACGGCAAGCGCTTCGCCGCGATAATCGCCCGCCCAGTCGCCCAGATATTTCGCCATTCCAGCCGGCTCGGCGGCAATGCCGTTTCGGCCGACGGCGCCTTCCATGGCGCTGAGTATTTCCGGCGAGAGGCGATCAACGGTCATGGAGATTTATGTCTTGATATCAGGTGATACATATCATCCTACAACTTAATTCGAGTCAATCGCTCTTTTGTTCGGCGAACAGGTCATCGGCTCGTTCAAGGCAGGTGGAACTGACCACGGCGGCTGGCAAGCCGAGACTGCTCGGTAGGCCCTGCCTATGCACCGTCCTGGCCGATTGTCGTCGCTCAAAACCACCGCAATGGTAGGACGATAGGGCTTCGTCCCCGACCAGATCGATCCGATGAGGAGAAAAGATGATTGAACCGCCTTTTGCCCGCGCAGAGTACCAGCGGCGGCTCGGAAAAATCCGCGCCGAGATGGCCAGGCGAGGCATCGAACTCCTGATCGTCAACGACGTCGCCAACCAGCACTACATCACCGGCTATGACGGCTGGTCGTTCTACACGCCGCAGGTCGTGCTTGTTCCCATCGAGGATGCCGAGCCAGTCTGGATCGGCCGCGCCATGGATGCGGCTGGCGGGCTGCTGACGGCCTGGATGAAGCCGGAAAACGTCGTCGGCTTCCCGGAGGACCATGTCCAGCGCGCCGACCGGCATCCGATGGACTGGATCGCGGCCTGGATCGTCGCCAAGGGCTGGGGCAACCGTCCCATCGGCATCGAGCTCGAAGCCTATTATTTTTCGCCAAAGGCGCATGCGCGGCTCGTCGCCGGACTGCCCAACGCCAAATGGCACGACGCCGACCTGCTCGTGAACTGGATCCGCGCGGTCAAATCGGCGCCGGAAATCGACTATCTGCGCAAGGCCTCGAAACTGGCAGAAGCGGCGGTCGCGCGGGCCTATGACGTCATTGCGCCGGGTGTGCGCGAATGCGACGCGATTGCTTCCATCCAGGCGGCGCAGATCGCCGGCAGCCCGGATTTCGCCGGCGACATCACGGCGCTGCCGCCGACGATCCTCGGCGGCGAAAACGCTTCCGCCCCCCACATCATGTGGAGCGACCGGCGTTTCGGAAAGGACGAAACTATCGCGCTGGAACTCGCCGGCGTCTGCCGCCGCTATGCCGCAGGGCTTGCCAGGACCATGCAGCTCGGCAAGACGCCGACCCGCGTCGCGGACACGGCAAAGGCTGTGATCGAGGGCATGGATGCGGTGCTCGACACGGTACGGCCGGGCACGACCGCCGAAGCGGTCGAAGCCGCCTGGCGCAAGGTCATAGAGCGCTACGGGCTGAAGAAGGAATCGCGCATCGGCTATTCCATCGGCGTTGCCTATCCGCCGGATTGGGGCGAGCACACGATCAGCCTGCGGCCCGGCGACAAGACGGTGCTGCAGCCCGGCAATGTCGTCCATTCCATCCTGGGCATGTGGATGGACGGCTGGGGCATCGAGGTCAGCGAGACCATCCTGGTGACTGAGACCGGCAACGAGACGCTGACGAAGTTCCCGCGGGATATCCATGTCAAAACCTGACCGGCCGTCCTCGACGAGCGATGCCGCGCCCGACATCGATGCCGGAATTCTCGATCGGATGATCGAGATCCGGCGCCATCTGCACTGCCACCCCGAGCTGTCGAACCGGGAAGCGGGCACGCAGCGCTATTTGCGCGAGATGCTTGCAAAGGAAGGGATCACCGAAATCCGTGATGTGGCCGGCTACGGGCTTGCCGTCGACATCGTCGGCACCGGCCGGCCTTCGAACCGCAAGGTGGCTATCCGCGCCGATATCGACGCCCTGCCGATCGAGGAGGAGTCCGGCGTCGACTTTGCGTCCAAAAATCCGGGCGTGATGCATGCCTGCGGCCATGACGCCCACGCCGCGATGGGCTTTGCGGTCGCCGCGCATCTCAATCGCTCACGCGACAGTTTCGGCGGAACCGTTCGCCTCATCTTCCAGCCGGCCGAGGAAGATGAACCGTCCGGTGGGCGACGGGTGGTCGAGGAGGGGCTTCTCGACGACGTCGATGCCGCGATCTGCGTCCATGTCGATCCGTATACGCCGTCCGGCAAGGTGGCCGTCGGCCCGGGTCCCTACACTCTCGCCTGCGACACGTTCGATGTGCTGGTCACCGGCTCGGCGGCGCATGCGGCAAAGCCCTATGAAGGCATAGACGCGCTGACTGTCGCCTGCTCCATGGTTAGCGAGCTGCAGAAGATCGTTTCGCGTGAGACCGATCCCTATGATCCGCTGGTCATCTCGGTGACCGCCATCAATGGCGGCAATGCCTATAACGTCACTGCGGGCAAGGTCGCGTTCAAAGGCACCATCCGCAGCGGCAACGACGCCACTCGCGAGCGGGCCTGGCGCCGGCTTCGCGAGATGCTTGAACGAACAGCGGCAAGCCACGGCGCCAGCGTAAAGATCGACATCCACCGAGGCGAACCAGGCGTCGTCAACGATGCCGAGATGGCGGCCCTGATCATGGCCGGCGCCAAAGCCAGCATTGGCGCGGATAATGCTCTCAACATGCCTGGATGGAGCATTGCCGACGACTTCGCTTACTACAGCGAGAAACGCCCGTCGGTCTATTTCCGGCTCGGCATCCGCAACGAGGGGGTAGGGTCAGTCTACCCACTCCACCATTCCAGGTTCCGCATCGACGAGACGGCGTTGAAGAACGGCGTCCTTACTCTGGTTTCGGCGGCAACGATGTACCTGGCTGGACAGGAGAATTACGGCGCTTAGCCGATCCGCAGGCGCCTTTGTCGGATAAGCCGGTCAAAGGTATTGCGCGACCTTCTTGCCGACAGTGAGGAAGCGTAGCGGGTCGACCGCCTCGCCATCGTGGCGCACCTCGTAATGGAGGTGCGGGCCGGTCGAGCGCCCGCTGCTGCCGGTCTTGCCGATGATGTCGCCGGCGGCGAGCTTCTGGCCGACAGTGACGTCGATCTCGCTCAGATGTCCGTAGCGTGTGGCGAAGCCGTTGCCGTGGTCGACCTCGACCATGCGGCCGTAGCCGCCGGCCCAGCCGGCCCTGGTGACGATGCCGGCGGCCGTGACCTTGGCCGGCATGCCGATCGGCGCCCTGAAATCCATGCCCGTGTGCAGGGCGGCGCTGCCCAGGATCGGGTCCGTGCGTACGCCAAACGGGCTGGTCACTGGATGGCCAGGGGCGGGGTTGGCGAGCGGCAGCTTGCGCGCCTCCTTCTTGACTCCGTCAAGCGCGTCGAGCGCCTCGTCCAGTTCCTTGACCCTGCTGTCGAAAACCAGCGAGGGATCGAGCGGCACCAGTGGGCCGCCGACATCGCTCTTGTTGAGCTCGCTGTCGACCGGCAGGCCCGCGGCTTCCAGCGCCTGGGTTATGGCATCGGCATTCTTGTAGGCGCTGTCGGCAAGCGTGGTGATGCGCGAGAGCTGCTGGCTCTCGATGGCCTTCAGCGAAGCGTTGATCGAGACGAACAGCTTGTCGGCGCGATCGGCGGCCGTTTCAGCATCGAGCGGATCGGATCTTGTCGACCAGAGCGAGAAGGGCCTGGTGTCACCGGCGCTCAAGGATGCGACGGAATAGGTCGGCGCCTGAGAGAGGCTGCCGGTGACCTCTGCGGGTTCATCGCGTTTGGCCGCCGCGGCGCCTGCCGCGGGCGCGTCGCCGACCTCGTTCTCGGCGCGCTCGAGGATCGGGCCGAGCCGCCCGTGGCGCTCGCTGAGCTGGGTCTGCCTGGCCAAGAGTTCGCTGACCTTGGTTTCCATCAGCTGCTGGTCGAGAAGCTGGCGGCTGGTAATGCGGTCGACCTGGGCACGAAGGGCCGAGATGCGGTCCTCATAGGCCTGCTGCATGCGCGCCTGCCTGGCCGTCGTGGCGCCGATCAGGTCGTCGCGCAACACCAGATAGGACGTGGCAAGCAGATAGCCGATGGCGATCGCCGCCAGGGCCGAGCCGAGGAAGGCGGCGAGCCAGGGGCGGATGGTGAAATGCCTTATCTCGTTGCCGCGGGCGATGATGACCGTGTGCGGTTCCTTGCGCCTGCCGAAGACAGCTGACTGACCGGTTGGTTTCACGGGGACCAGGCTTTCGTTACGGGACCAACGACAAGCCTGATTACACATTATTAGGGTTAACAAAGGCTTGCCGGGTCGACCGCGCGGCGCCGAATGCACGCAGCACGGGCACGGGGTTGCGCGTAAATCTCCTGGACGCGGACGCCATGTCGCGAAATCGTTGGCGACGAACTCCAATGTTCTGCCAGGAGCGGCCTGTAGCTCCCAGAGTAAGGCTCGGGTTTCTTAACTCTGTTCGATTGCGTTTAGTTGACGTTTTTCGAGTAAAGGCGTGTTGGTGTTTGGGATTCACCGTGGCGGTAGGAATGCTGGACGATCTGGTTGGCAAGATCCTCGACAAGATTTCGGGCACCAGTCTGCTGGCGACCGGGCTTTTGCTGCTGACTGCCTTTGTCAGCGCGCTTGTAGCCTATTGGCGCACGGTCGAGGAGAAGAGCTGGAAGGAGTTCTTCGAGTTCGTCATCCCGCACGAGGTCATCACCCATCCCTCCGCGAAGGCCGACCTTCTGTTCTGGGTCACGAAGAAGGCCCTGATGCCTTTCCTGATGCTGCCCGCCGGAATCGTCTTCGTCACAGCGGTGGGGTATGGGACCAACTGGCTGTTTTCGACACTGCTCCACTTCCAGCCGCCTCTGACCGAGGGGCCGGCAGGGCCGGTGACGGTTCTGATCTTCACCGTCAGCATGCTCCTCGCCTACGACATTTCCTATTATCTCTATCACGTCGCGCAGCATCGCTATCCGCTGCTCTGGGAACTGCACAAGGTGCATCACTCGGCCGAGGTGATGGTCGGGATCACCAAGGACCGGGTCCATCCGCTCGACGAGTTGATGAACCGAGCCTGGGATGGCATCATCGTAGGGTTCTGCTTCGGCATCTGGTCGCTGATTTCGCTGAACCTTGTCGAACTGACCGTTTTTGGCGTCAACGTCTATGTCATGCGTAACATCCTGATGATGGATTTCGTCAGGCACACGCACTTCAAGATCTCGTTCGGCCCGCTCAACCATTTGATCCTGTGTCCCCACTGGCATCAGTTGCATCACAGCGTCGATCCGCGCCACTACGACAAGAACTTCGGGCTGCTCTTCTCGTTCTGGGACCGGCTCTTCGGAACATTGTGTGTGCCGAGGCCTGACGAGGACTTCACGTTCGGGCTGGTCGACCGCGATGTGCGCGACTATCAGTCGCTCGCAGGCCTCTACGTCATGCCGCTGAAGCGGATGTGGGGACATATCGCCAGGCGCATCCGGCCTGGAAAGCCACGGTCACGCACCTCGCGAGCGTCGGAGGGGACACGGCCATGAACGGTCCCGTTGTGCTCGCAATCCCGCGGACACACACCTTCGAAGTCGTGACGTCGGCGGCGCGCCTGGCCGAGATCGCACCGGCCTGGAGGGCGCTCTGGCAGTGGGCTGGCGGGCTTGTCTTCCAGCACCCGGACTGGATCGCGGCCTGGTGGCGCACCACCCCGCAGCAGGAGCGGCGCGCGCTCAGGATTGGGCTTGCCTGGAACGGCGACCGGCTCGATGGCGTGATAGCGCTCGCGACCTTCAGGCGTTCCGGCATCCGCATACTCGAATGGGCGGCGAAGGATCACAGTGACTATGGCGACGCGCTGGTTGCACCCGACAGCGACCCGCGGGCGATCTCCCGCCTCTGGCAGTATGTTTTTGACCAGGGTGGCTTCGACCTGATCTATCTCAACCGTCTGCTGCCGGATGCCGGTGTTCATGCCCTGCTGGAACCGGCTCATGGCAAGGCGCTTCGGCCCAATCACCGCACCGAAATCAGCTATCGTGTCGCTGGCTCCTGGCAGCGTGGGGCGGAATGGTTCGAGACGTTGTCCAAGAAGGGCCGGCAGAACTATCGTCGTGGCCGCAAGTTCATGGAAGAAAGCGGTGCATTGCGTTTCCGGCTGCTGGACTCGGCGGAGCCGCGAGAGCCGGTGCTCGAGCGCGTCGCGACGTTGAAGCGGCTCTGGCTCGCTCGCCATGGTCGCGCCTCGGATCTGTTCGATAAGGGCTCGCCGGTTCTTGCCGCGCTTACTTCGGTGCTGGCCGACCTCGGGCTGTTGCGCATCTTCGTGCTGGAGCTCGACGACACGATCGTCGCCGTCTCGATCAATTTCGAGCAGCACGGCACGATGATGGCTTTCGTCACCACCTATGATCCCGAATACGAGCGCGCCTCGCCGGGCATGGTACTGATGATGGACTATATCCAATGGTCGTTCGACCGTGGCCTCGCCACGGTCGATTTTCTCTGCGGCGGCGAGGATTTCAAGCGGCGCTTCGCCACGCAGTCAGTCACGCTGTCGTCCATGATGGGTGCGCGCGGTTTGCGTGGCCATCTCGCCGCGCTGGCCGATCAAGCGAGCCATCGTTCGAAATCCTGGAGGACGTGGCGGCAGCCGAAGGCCGAGGCACCTGACGAGTAACGACCATAATTGTCGATTGCTTTGGTGGGGGTTGGCGACGCTCAGAGCGCGCGCACGGCCTCGAGCACTTCTTCGGCATGGCCCTTGACGCGAACCTTGCGCCAGACGCGGGCAATGCGCCCATCCTTGCCGATCAGGAAGGTGGCGCGTTCGACACCCATATAGTTGCGCCCGTACATCGTCTTCTCGACCCACAAATGATAGGCCTCGATCACCTTGCGCTCCTCGTCGGCGACGAGATCGACGGTGAGATCGTGCTTCGCCTTGAATTTGTCGTGTTTCTTCACGCTATCGGGGGACAGCCCGATCACTTCGGCGCCGGCCTTCTCGAACTCCGGCTTCAACTGCGAGAAGCCGATCGCCTCGCTGGTGCAGCTTGTGGTGTCGTCCTGCGGGTAGAAGTAGAGTACAATGGGTTTGCCCCGGAGCGCGGCGAGACTGAGGGAGCCGCCGCCGTCACGCGGAAGATCGAATTGAGGCGCTGCGTCGCCGACCTCGAGATCAGCCATATCGATGCCCTTGTTTGCGGTTACGCGTGGGAACGCATCGATATAACGTGAGGCGGGGATTCGTCCATGACGAGTTCGTCACAACGGAAGATTACTTGGATCAGGAAGACCCGCAGCACGAGAAGATCAGGTTCAGGCGTGACGAGATCACCGACCTGGCGAAGCTCCCGTCCGCTTGCAGCGTGCCGCCGCTTGGCCGCGCGGTGGTGCGGCGGCGCTTCCGCGTCCTCGGCCGCGTGTTTGCCGGGCTTTGCGCACTCGTGCTTCTGGCGGCGGCGGGCGTCTATGTCCTGGGGGCCTCGGGCATCGGCACGGAACGGCTCCGGGCCGAGGCGGAGACCGCCATCGAGAAGCTGGCAGGGGTCGATGTCAATGTCACCGTCGGCGCGGCGCGGCTGACGCTGGACGGATCGAGCTTCATTGCCCTGCAGGTGAACGATGTCAGCCTCAAGACGGCTGACGGCAAGCCGATGGCCGATATCGGGCGGGTGCGTTTCGGCATGCGCCTGCTGCCGCTGCTTTCCGGCGATGTCCGGCTGACCAGCGCCAGATTCTCCAACGCCCACATCGTCGTGGCGGCCATGCCTTCCGGCGGCGGTGACTGGACGGCGGCGCTGCGCAACGAAAACGGGCTTGTCGACCCGGAGAAAGTGTCGGCGGCGGCGTTCGCAAGCGTCAACGACGCGCTGGATGCCGTGCGCGAGGACTCGATACGCCAGATCGACTTGCACAACGTCGAGTTCGAATTGCCGGACACAGGGCTCGTCAAGCGCGTGACCGTCACCTCGGCAACCGTCGCGCAGACCGGTACCGGGCGCATGCAGTTCTCCTACGATGCCGATGTCGACGGCCGGCACGCGACTTTGACCGCAACCGCGACCCGCGATGCGACGGCAAGGCGGATCGCCTCGCTGGATGCCAACATCGAGATAGAAGGCGCGGGCACCTCCGGCGAGGGTGGTTCGACCGAGGCTGCCCCCGCGGCCGATGGCGCCAGACTGGGTTCGATCGCGCTGCAGCTTTCGGGCTCGGAAGCGTCGGGCGACAGCCCGTCGCGGCTGGCGGCCTCGCTCTCGCTCACCGGTTCTGTGCTCGACCTGGACGAACGCGGGCTGCTGCCTCTCGACGTCGATGCCGATGCCACGCTGATGGCCGGCTCGAACAAGATCTCGGTCGACCGGCTGCTGATCAAGAACGGTCGCTCCAGCTTCGACTTTGCCGGGTCGATTGGGCCGAAGCCGGCAGCCGCCGGGGAGGAGCCCGCATACCGCTACGACCTGACCAGCGACGGCTCGACGCTGGCGCCCTCGGAATCGCCCGAACCGGCGCTTCAGTTCCTGGCCCGTATCGCAGGCGTCTATCAGCCGAAGAGCCGAAAGCTCGTCGCCGAGCAGATCGGCGTCCGGTCCGGCGGATCGGGCGAAGTGCTGGGCGCGGCCACCGTCGCCTTCGTCGACAACGGTCCTCCGGGCGTGTCGCTGTCGCTCAACGTTCACGACATGCCGGTCTCGCATGTGAAGCAATTGTGGCCATGGTTTTCGGCCCGCAATGCGCGGCTTTGGGTGCTGGGCAACCTGTTCGGCGGTACGGTGACCGACGCCAACCTGCAGTTCCAGGTGGTGCCGGGCCGCCTGGGCAACGGCGTGCCGCTTACCGGCGACGAAGTGTTCGGCCGTTTCCAGATCGAAGGCTCGCGCTTCGATACCGCCGGGCGCATCCCGCCGGTCCGCGACGCCGTCGGTGTCGTCGCGTTCCACGGCAACGATGTCGACATCGCGCTCTCATCGGGCAGCGTCTACATGCCGAGCGGGCGCACCGTGGCGGCAAGCGGCGGGACGCTGACGATCAAGAACGCCAATCGACCGATCGTGGTCGGCGGACTCGACATCGACGTCGCGGGTGAGGCGCCGGCGATCGCCGAGCTTGCCTCCTACGAGCCGATCAACGCCATGCGCCATGTCGGGCTAGCGCCCGAGGACCTGTCCGGCACCGTTACCGGCCACGTCAGGGCAGACATTCCGCTGACGAGGGGCATGGACACCTCGAAGCTCGATTGGCTGGTTTCCCTCGACTATCAGGACCTGTCGCTCGCCAAGTCGTTCGAAGACCAGACCGTTACCGAGGCGGACGGCTCGATAACAGTGGGGCCAAAGCAGGCGGTGATTTCGGCGGAGGCCAAGCTCAACGGCATTCCGGCTGAGCTCGATCTGGTCGAACCGCTCGCCGATGACGGGCCGGCGCGCAGCCTCAAGGTCACGCTGATCCTCGACGACAAGACGCGCAACGCCAGCATGCCTGGGCTGTCGGACCTGCTTTCGGGAACCATCAAGGTGGCGATCGACAAGAGCGGCGAAGACGCCCAGCAGGTCTCGGCGGACCTGACCAATGCCAGGCTCGACATTCCTTGGGCGGGGTGGAGCAAGGGCGCCGGCATTCCGGCCAAGGTCGCATTCAACATGGCGAAGTCTGGCAGCACAACCACGCTGTCGGATTTCGCTCTCGACGGAAAAAGCTTTTCGATCGACGGCAATGTGACGCTGGTCAATGGCGCGTTGTCCGCGGCCCGCTTCAGCAAGGTTGCGTTGAACCGAGGCGACGACGTTGCCGTTTCGGTCAAGCGCGCCGGTAAGAGCTACGCGGTCGACGTCAGCGGCGCGTCGCTCGACGCCCGCTCGCTGATCAAGCAGTTCACCTCCGATGTCGACACCGCCACCAAGGGTGCCGGCAGCGACGCGATCTCGGTGAGCGCCGATGTGGCATCGCTGACCGGTTTCCACGACGAGGTGCTTTCCAATCTGAAGCTCGAATACAGCGCGGCCGGATCGCACCTGAACGGGCTCAACGTCACCGCCGCGGCAAGCTCGGGCGCCCCGATCACGATCAACAACACCACCAGCGAAGGCGGCCGGGTGCTCAGGGTGAAGTCGGCCGACGCCGGCGCGATCCTGCGTTTCCTCAACGTCTACGAGCATATGGAAGGCGGCGCGATCACGCTCTCGCTCTCGGGCGCCGCCGACGGGCCGATGAAGGGACAGGTGGATGCCCGCAACTTCTATGTCGTCAACGAGCCCAAGCTGGCCTCGATCGTATCGACCACGCCGGCCGGCGATACGCGCAGCCTGAACGAGGCCGTCAAGGGCAATATCGATACGTCCAGGGTGCAGTTCGAGCGCGGCTTCGCCGAGATCGACAAGGGGTCCGGCTATCTGAGGCTGGCGAACGGCCTGCTGCGCGGTCCACGTATCGGCACGACCTTCCAGGGAACGCTCTATGATCCGAACAACAACATGGACATGACCGGCACCTTCATGCCGGTCTACGGGCTGAACCGGATCTTCGGCGAATTGCCGCTGTTCGGGCCGCTCCTTGGCAACGGACGCGACCGTGGCCTGATTGGCGTCACCTACCGCCTGCGCGGCAATGCCAACAAGCCGACCCTCAACGTCAATCCGCTGTCGGTGGTGGCGCCGGGTATATTCCGCTCGATCTTCGAATATAGGTAACCTTGATCCCGAAAAGCGGCCTCCGGTTTTCTGGAAGGACGGCGATCGGGAAGGACGGCGATCGAGAAGGCGCGGCCGATCAGATCGGCCGCACCAGCACGTGTTTCTTCTTGCCGAGCGAGAGCTTCACCACGCCTTCCGGGCCGAGGTCCAGGGACGTGACGATGCGCCGGTCGTCGGTCAAGGGCTGATCGTTGATGCGCACCGCGCCGCCCTGGATATGCCGGCGCGCTTCGCCGTTCGAGCCGGCCAGCCCAGCTGTTACGAACAGCGCCAGGATGCCGATCCCGGCTTCGAGGTCCGATTTGGCGACTTCGACGCTGGGCAGCGTGTCGGCGAGCGTGCCTTCCTCGAAGGTCTTGCGCGCTGTCTCGCTTGCCATCTCGGCCGCCTCGCGGCCGTGCAGCATGGCCGTGATCTCGGTGGCGAGGATTTTCTTCGCCTCATTGATTTCCGAGCCGCCGAGCTTTTCCAGCCGCGCCACCTCGTCCAGCGGCAGCGTGGTGTAAAGCTTCAAGAAGCGGCCGACATCGGCGTCCTCGGTGTTGCGCCAGTACTGCCAGAATTCGTAGGGGCTCAGCATGTCGCCGTCGAGCCAGACTGCGCCCGAGGCCGACTTGCCCATCTTGGCGCCGGACGAGGTGGTGAGCAGCGGCGTGGTCATGGCGAAGAGCTGTACGCCCTCCATGCGGTGGCCGAGGTCGATGCCGTTGACGATGTTGCCCCACTGGTCCGAGCCGCCCATCTGCAGCCGGCAGCCGACGCGCTTGTAGAGCTCGACGAAGTCGTAGGCCTGCAGGATCATGTAGTTGAACTCAAGGAAGGACAGCGACTGCTCGCGGTCGAGCCTGAGCTTCACGCTATCGAAGGCGAGCATGCGGTTGACGGAGAAGTGCCGGCCGACGTCGCGCAGGAAGTTGACGTAGTTGATCTCCATCAGCCAGTCGGCGTTGTTGACCATGACTGCGTCGCCGGGGCCGTTGCCGAACTTCAGGTAAGGCGCGAAATTGCGGCGGATGCCGACGAGATTGTCCTCGATGTCCTGCGGGGTGAGCAGCTTGCGCGCTTCGTCCTTGAAGGACGGGTCGCCGATCATCGAGGTGCCGCCGCCCATCAGCGCGATCGGACGGTGGCCGGTCTGCTGCAGCCAATGCAGCATCATGATCTGGATCAGCGATCCCGCATGCAGACTCCGGGCGGTGGCGTCGAAGCCGATATAGGCGCTTACCGTTTCCTTGGCGAAAAGCTGGTCGAGGGCGGATTCGTCCGAAATCTGGTGGATGAAACCGCGCTCGCTCATGATGCGCAGGAAATCGGATTTGAAGGCGGACATTTGTTCTTCCTGAGGTCGCCGGGCACTTGGCCATGCTTGATATGAAGGCGCGCGTTTAGCATCCAAGCGCGATCAGCAAAAGTGGTTTCCGGTTTTGCGTCCGATCGCGGTTCAACTGGGCAATCCAGCGATCAGCAAAAGTGGTTCCGGTTTTGCGTCCGGTCCCGTGCGGCACCGCTGTCCTTGCCTCACCCATTTTGCTGGCGTAATGAAGCGCCGCGCAAATACAGGCGCCATGCGGCGACGGGGCCATCCCGCAGTTTCAGATCGGACGAGCTCCCGCGATGAACAGGAACTACATTCTCCTCTTTCTGTTCAGCATCGTCATGACCGTCAGCGGGCTGGCCAGCCTGCCGCCGGTGGACCGCGACGAATCCCGCTTCGTCCAGGCGACCAAGCAGATGGTCGAGACGGGTGACTATGTCGACATACGCCTGCAGGACGTCACGCGCTACAAGAAGCCGATCGGCATCTATTGGCTGCAGTCGGCGGCGGTGGCGCTGAGCGGCGAGGGGGCGGCGGCGCCGATCTGGGTCTATCGCCTGGTCTCGATGCTGGGCATCGCGATCGCGGTCGTCGGCATCGGCTGGACCGGGACAAAGCTCTTCGGCGCCAATGCCGGGCTCGCTGCCGGCCTGATGATGGCGGCGATCTTCGCCACCGCCTTCGAGGGACGCGACGCCAAGACCGACGCGATGCTTCTCGCCTGCTGTGTGATCGCGCAGGGCGCGTTGGCCCAGGTCTATATGGCGGCCAAGCGCAACGAGTCGGTACCCGGGCATCTGCCGTGGATATTCTGGATCGCGCAAGGGTTGGGCATCCTGATCAAGGGCCCGGTTTCGCCACTCTTGTCGCTGCTCACGGCCGCGGCGCTTATTGCCTTCGACCGCGACTGGCGCTGGCTCACGAAGATGAAGCTGGTGCGCGGCGTCGCGATCGTGCTCGTGATCGTGCTGCCATGGCTGATCCTCATCACCTGGAAGAGCGGCGGCGCCTTCTTCCAGGAGGCGGTCGGCAAGGACATGCTGAACAAGGTGGCGCAGGGCGAGGAATCGCACGGCCTGCCGCCCGGCTTCTATATGCTCACCTACTCGCTGTTCATGTGGCCGTTCGGGCTGATCGCGGTCGGCGCCGGGCTGCAGGCGATCAACCGGTTCTGGGACGATCCGCGCCTGCGCTTCTGCCTGGCCTGGTACATCCCGTTCTGGCTGGTGTTCGAGGCGATCCCGACCAAGCTGCCGCATTATGTGATGCCGGCCTATCCGGGCATGGCGCTCTTGATCGGCTGGCTGCTCACGCTCCCGGCGGACCAGGCCAACGCGCCGCTGAAGCGCTGGCAGACATGGCTGTGGTGGGCGACGGCTTTCGGCCTTGCCGTGGTGGCGATCGGTCTTGCGGTGGTCTGCCTTGGCGCGCCGCTCTATCTCGCCAAGACCTTCTCCTGGTGGAGCATACCGGCGGCGATCGCCGCTCTTGTCACCGGCTATCTCGCTTTCCCCAGGCAGTTGCAGGTGCCGCTTGGCCGCATCGCCGCGATCGCGGTCGGCGCCGGGATCACCTTCAGCCTGCTGTTCGGCGTCATCGCGCCGTCGCTGAAGCCGATCTGGCTTAGCCCCGCGATCAAGACCGCGGTCGACGCCAACCGCCTTTGCGAGACCACCGTGCTCGCCTCGGCGAAATTCCAGGAGCCGAGCCTGGTCTTCCTGGTCGGCACCAAGACCGTGCTCACCGAGGTCGAGGGCGTGGCGCGGCATCTGCTCGACGATCCGTCCTGCGCGCTCGGCCTGGCGCCGATCAAGGACGAGCAGAAGCTTGCCGATGTGCTGACCGCCCAGGGCAAGTCGGCCAAGCGGCTGACCGAGATCGACGGCATCAACTATTCGTCAGGAGACAAGCTTGCGCTCGGGCTTTACCGGGTGGCGCCGTGATGAATAGCCTCGGGCATCGAATGCCCCTATAGACTCGCGCCAAAGCCATGTCCGCCGCGCCCTTTGCCCTTTACCGCCGCTCGCTCGGCAATTTCCGCGACACGATGTCGATCGTGATGCGACGCTTTGCCGTGCGGCCGGCGCGCTATCCGCGAATCCTATGGAGCGTCTGGCTCATAGCCTGGGTGCTGCTCATCATTGCGACCTTCCTGCGCCTCGACGCTGGCGCAGGCGAAATGCG
Organism: Mesorhizobium sp. M2A.F.Ca.ET.046.03.2.1; assembly: GCF_003952425.1. Classification (NCBI taxonomy): domain Bacteria; kingdom Pseudomonadati; phylum Pseudomonadota; class Alphaproteobacteria; order Hyphomicrobiales; family Phyllobacteriaceae; genus Mesorhizobium; species Mesorhizobium sp. M2A.F.Ca.ET.046.03.2.1. The sequence continues at coordinate 6,192,316 of NZ_CP034449.1, forward strand.
CGGCGAATGGTCACCCGGCTTCGTGCGCTACACCGATTTCTTCACGCAGTTCGGCCTCGGCGGGTGGTACCTCATTCCGTCAGCGCTCTGCCTCGTCGCCGCCAATCTGACGGATTGGCGCGGCCTGTCCCGGCACGGCCGGATGCTGGTCTACAACTGGACGTGCTTCGCCTTCCTGGTGCTCTGCGCCGTCGGCCTGTCCGGTCTCGCGGTCAACCTGTTGAAATACGGCATCGGCCGGGCCCGGCCGCTTTATTTCGACAGCTTCGGCGTCCTGTCGCTGCATCCTTTCGCCATGGATGCGCGCTTCGCCGGCTTTCCCTCCGGCCATGCCACGACGATGGGTGCGGTGTTCGGCATCCTGCTGCTTTTGTTCCCGCGCCGCTGGTATATCGCGCTGGCGGTCACCGCCTGCATCGCTTCGACCCGCGTCTTCGTCGGCGCGCATTATCCAAGCGATACGGTTGCGGGCTTCGGCCTAGGGCTGGCGTTTGCTGTTGCCTCGGGGCTGGTTTTCGCCCGGCTCGGTTTCATCTTCGGCCAGACAAGCGCGAAGCTGCCGGTGCGCAAGCGGACATTCCGGCTGGCACCCTCCCGCGCGCCGAGAGGCAGGACTTCGATGGCCGGCCCGGTCGAAGGCGGCGAGATCGGCGCCGACCGGACGCCAACCCATTAAAGCTCTTCGACTGTACAGCTTTCCCGCTTAGCGCAGCCGCTTCGGCCGCGGATCCGCGAGTTCGCCGGCGAGGCGCCGGTCGAGATAGTCAGCGCATTCGTGGATCAGCAACTCGGCGTCATTGGCGAAGAAATGGTTGGCGCCGGGCAGCGTCTTCTGGGTGATGGTGATGCCCTTTTGCGTGTGCAGCTTGTCGACAAGCCCCTGCACGTCCTTGGGCGGCGCCACCTTGTCTGCATCGCCATGGATGATCAGGCCGGATGAAGGGCAGGGCGCCAGGAACGAAAAATCATAGGTGTTGGGCTGCGGCGCCACCGAGATGAAGCCCTCGATCTCCGGCCGGCGCATCAGAAGCTGCATGCCGATCCACGAGCCGAAGGAATAGCCGGCGACCCAGCAGCTTTTCGAATCTGGATGCAGCGACTGCACCCAGTCGAGCGCCGCAGCCGCGTCCGACAATTCGCCGGTGCCGTGGTCGAACTCGCCCTGGCTGCGGCCGATGCCGCGGAAATTGAAGCGCAGCACAGTGAAATCGCGCTTTTGGAACATGTAGAAGAGGTCGTAGACGATCTTGTTGTTCATCGTGCCGCCGAATTGCGGGTGCGGATGCAGCACAATGGCGATCGGGGCGCTCTTTTCCTTCGAGGGCTGATAACGTCCCTCCAGGCGACCAGCCGGACCGGCGAAAATGACCTCAGGCATAAAATACTCCACGTGGCATATGAATGCGCTAGCCCGGAACTCTTTCGGCCCTAACTGTCCTGCGGCCCCAAACCTTCTGTGGCCTTGACGCCGGGCGAGCGTCTTCCTAGAAGCTAGTTTAGAATTGTTCAAAACTGGGAGGCCGAAACCCGATGGTCCGGCCGCCCGCGCCGCAAGCCGGGTAAATAGGACGGCTTGCCTTGCAATTTCAAGGAAATAACGCGCTATCCTCGCGGGATAGTTGGCGGAAGGACGAACTGAGCGAAAATGGCCGCAACCCGCGCCTATCTCGACTACAACGCCAGCGCGCCGCTCATTGCGGAAGCGCGGGCGGCGATGGTCGCTGCGCTCGATGCCGCCAACCCATCATCGGTCCACACCGAGGGCCGCGCCGCGCGCCGGCTGGTCGAGGACGCGCGCCGCGACGTGGCGCGGCTGGTCAACGCCAGGCCCGAGCATGTCGTGTTCACCTCCGGCGCCACCGAGGCCTCCTCGACGCTGCTTACGCCGGACTGGCAGATGGGGCGCGGCGCCATCCGCATGAGCCATCTCTATGTCTCTGAGGCCGACCATCCCTGCGTCCTCAATGGCGGGCGCTTCGCGCCGGCGCAGGTGACGAGGATCGGCGTTGACAGCAACGGCATCGCCGATATCGAGGCGCTTGCCGCTGCGCTTGCCCAGCATGACAAGACAGCCGGCCTGCCGCTGGTGGCGATCCACGCCGCCAATAACGAGACTGGTGTCGTCCAGCCGGTGGGGCGCATCGCCGACATCGTCAAGGCCGCCGGCGGGGTGCTGGTTGTCGACGCCGTGCAGGCCGCCGGGCGGATTCCGCTCGATATGTCAGACCCTTATGCCGATTACCTGATCCTGTCCTCGCACAAGATCGGCGGTCCCAAAGGCGTCGGCGCGATCGTCGCCGCGTCCGACCTGATGATGCCGCGGCCGCTGGTCAATGGCGGCGGCCAGGAGAAGGGCCATCGCGCCGGGACGGAAAACGTTGCCGGGATCGCCGGTTTCGGCGCCGCCGCGCGGGCAGCGCTTGCCGGCCTCGGCAATATGGACGCCATCGCGCGCCGGCGCGACGAGGTCGAAGCCATCGTGACCGAACTGGCGCCGGACGCGGAAATCTTCGGAAATGGCGCTCAGAGGCTTGCCAACACGACATTCTTCGCTATTCCCGGCGTCAAGGCCGAGACGGCGCAGATCGCTTTCGATCTTGCCGGCGTCGCGCTGTCGGCGGGTTCGGCCTGCTCATCGGGAAAGGTCGGGCCAAGCCATGTGCTGAAGGCCATGGGCCATGGCGACAGCCTGGGCGCCTTGCGCGTGTCGATCGGCCGCGCGACCGGCGCCGAGGATATCGAGGCCTTCCGGGCCGGGCTGGCGGGCATCGTCGTGCGCCGGGCGGGTAAGGAAGAAGCCGCCTGACGGCGGCGAAGACGAATTCAGGCCCTGCGGCCTGGTAGAGTGGTGCGTTTTGTCCTGGCCGGGTGAATTTCCGGCGGATACGCACTATATGGAGCTTACTCCGCTGCGCACCCCTGCCGGGATGCGATCACAGCGGTGCCATAGTTTGAAAACTGCCGGGCCTTGACCCCGGCGTGGATGGAGAACGCTTATGCCTGCTGTGCAGGAGACGATCGATCGAGTCCGAAAGATCGACGTCGACCAGTATAAATACGGATTCCAGACAGAGATCGAGATGGACAAGGCCCCGAAGGGCCTGAGCGAGGACATCATTCGCTTCATCTCGGCCAAGAAGGATGAGCCGGACTGGATGCTGGAATGGCGTCTGGGGGCCTATCGCCGCTGGCTGACGCTGGAAGAGCCGACCTGGGCGCGCGTCCACTATCCGAAGATCGACTTCCAGGACATCTATTACTACGCCGCGCCGAAGAGCACGCCGGGGCCGAAGTCGCTGAGCGAAGTCGACCCTGAACTGCTCAAGGTCTATGAAAAGCTCGGCATTCCGCTCAAGGAGCAGGAAATCCTGGCCGGCGTGCAGAAGCTCGCGGCGGTGGACGAGGAAGCGGAGATAGGCGACAACGTCTACAAGTCCGGCCGCGTCGCGGTCGACGCCGTGTTCGATTCGGTTTCCGTGGTCACCACCTTCAAGGAAGAGCTCGCCAAGGCGGGCGTCATCTTCTGCTCGATCTCGGAAGCGATCCGCGAGCATTCGGAACTGGTCAAGAAATATCTCGGCTCCGTGGTGCCGACCTCGGACAATTTTTACGCGACGTTGAACTCGGCCGTGTTCACCGACGGTTCCTTCGTCTTCGTGCCGAAGGGCGTGCGCTGCCCGATGGAATTGTCGACCTATTTCCGCATCAACGAGAAGAACACCGGCCAGTTCGAGCGCACGCTGATCATCGCCGAGGAGGGGGCTTACGTCTCCTATCTCGAAGGCTGCACGGCGCCGCAGCGCGACGAGAACCAGCTGCATGCGGCGGTGGTCGAGTTGATCGCGCTCGACGATGCCGAGATCAAATATTCAACGGTGCAGAACTGGTATCCCGGCGACGCCGAGGGCAAGGGCGGCATCTACAATTTCGTCACCAAGCGCGGCGACTGCCGCGGCGACCGCTCGAAGATCTCGTGGACGCAGGTCGAGACGGGTTCGGCCATCACCTGGAAATATCCGAGCTGCATCCTGCGCGGCGACGATTCCTCGGGCGAGTTCTATTCGATCGCGGTGTCGAACGGCTATCAGCAGGTCGATAGCGGCACCAAGATGATCCATCTCGGCAAGAACACGTCGAGCCGCATCATCTCCAAGGGCATCGCCGCCGGCTTCTCGCAGAACACCTATCGCGGCCAGGTCTCGGCGCACCGCAAGGCGGCCAACGCGCGCAACTTCACCAATTGCGACTCGCTTTTGATCGGCGACCAGTGCGGCGCGCACACCGTGCCTTACATGGAAGCCAAGAACGCGACGGCGAAGTTCGAGCACGAGGCGACGACGTCGAAGATTTCCGAGGACCAGAAGTTCTACGTCATGCAGCGCGGCATCCCCGAAGAGGAAGCGATCGCGCTGATCGTCAACGGCTTCGTCAAGGATGTCATCCAGCAGCTGCCGATGGAGTTCGCCGTCGAGGCGCAGAAGCTGATCGGCATCAGCCTCGAGGGTTCGGTCGGCTGACCGCAAAATTATTCAGGAAGAAACTATGCTTGAGATCAAGAATTTGCATGCCCGCATCGTCGATGACGGCACCGAGATCATCCGCGGCCTGAACCTGACGGTGAAAGCCGGCGAGGTCGCCGCCATCATGGGTCCGAACGGTTCGGGCAAGTCGACGTTGTCCTATATCCTCGCCGGCCGCGAGGACTATGAGGTCACCGAGGGCGACATCCTCTATAATGGCCAGTCGATCCTCGAAATGGATCCGGCCGAACGCGCCACCGCCGGCATCTTCCTCGCTTTCCAGTATCCGATGGAAATACCGGGCGTGGCGACCATGGAATTCCTGAAAGTGGCGATGAACGAGCAGCGCAAGGCGCGCGGCGAGGAGCCGCTCAAGGTGCCGGAGTTCCTCAAGCGCGTGAAGGAAGCCGCGGCTTCGCTCAGCATGGACATGAACATGCTGAAGCGGCCGCTCAATGTCGGCTTCTCCGGCGGGGAAAAGAAGCGCGCCGAGATCCTGCAGATGAAGCTGCTGGAGCCAAAACTCTGCGTGCTCGACGAGACCGATTCCGGCCTCGACATCGACGCGCTGAAGATCGTGTCCGATGGCGTCAATGCGCTGCGTTCGCCGGAGCGCGCCATCGTCGTCATCACCCACTACCAGCGCCTGCTCGAGCACATCGTGCCGGATTCGGTGCACGTGCTCTACAAGGGCCAGGTCATCAAGTCGGGCGACAAGTCGCTGGCGCTCGATCTCGAGGCCAACGGCTATGCCGGTGTGATAGGCGAAGCCGCGTGAGATGGGAGCGGTCGAGGCGAAAGTCATGAACATGCATGCACAGCCCCAGCGGACCTTGGCCGAGACGGCGCTGATCGACGCCTTTGGCGAGCGGCTGTCGCAACTGCCCGGCGACGGCGCGGTGATGGTCAAGCGCGACGACGCGATCGAGGCGATCAAGCACGGCCTGCCGACGCGCCGCGTCGAATCCTGGCATTACACGGACCTGCGCCGGTTGCTGACCAACGTGCCGGCTTTCGAAACCGACGCCGTGGCCAAGGCACTTGCGCCGGTTCTTGAAGGGTCGGCCGTGCTGCCTGTGCTGAACGGAGTCTCACAGACGAAGCTGCCGGAGGTCGAAGGCGTCACCGTGCAGCGCTTGTCGGAGAAGCTGACCGACGGAAGCGTTGCGCCGGGACTCGATCCCTATGGCGACGACGACGCGATCGGCGCGCTGAACACGGCCTTTGTTGCCGACGGCTATTTCGTCGATATCGCCGACGGCGCCGAGCTGGAAAAGCCGATCGAATTGCAGAATTTGCAGGCCGGCGGCCAATCGCATGTGCGGCTGTTGGCGCGTGTCGGGGCCGGCGCCAAGGCGGTCATCGTCGAGCGCCAGACGGGCGAGGGCGACGAGGCGCTGGTCTCGTCGGTCAGCCAGCTCGTGGTCGGCGACGGCGCGGAAGTGACCTGGCTGATCGTGCAGGAGCAGCCGGATACAGCCACGCATCTCGCCCAGTTCAAGGCGCATATCGGCCCGGATGCCAAGCTGACGCTGTTCGTGATGAATGCCGGCGGCAGGCTCGTTCGCCAGGAGGTCGTCGTCAGGACGACGGGCGAGGGCGCCGATTTCAAACTGCGCGGCATCAACCTTCTTGCCGGCGACACGCATACCGACACCACCATGGTGCTCGACCATGCCGTGCCGCACACGACGTCTACGGAAGTGATCCGCAATGTGGTGACCGGCAAGGCGCGCGGCGTCTTCCAGGGCCGCATCAACGTGCATCAATATGCGCAGAAGACCAATGCCAAGATGGCCTGCAACACGCTGCTTCTGTCGGATGACGGCGAGTTCTCGACCAAGCCGGAGCTGGAGATCTTCGCCGACGATGTGGTCTGCGGCCACGGCGCGACGGTCACCGAGATCGACCATAACCATCTGTTCTACCTGATGGCGCGCGGTATCGACGAGAAGTCGGCGCAGGGCCTTCTGGTGAAGGCGTTCGTCGCCGAAGTGATCGAGGAACTGGACGACGAAGCGCTGGTCGAAGCGCTCGAAGAGCGGCTCGACGGCTGGTTTTCGACGCACGGCTAGCGACGTAGGGCGCAGGCCCCCTCATCCGGCCGCTTCGCGGCCACCTTCTCCCCGAGGGGAGAAGAGGCGGATGCGACGTTGGTGACCTCCTCTCCCCATCGGGGAGAGGGTGGCCGGAGCGAAGCGGAGGTCGGGTGAGGGGGAGCCACATTGGAAGGTTGATTGCTGTGGACCAGAAGATCGAAACCACCCCCTATGATGTCGAGGCGATCCGCCGCGACTTCCCGATCCTGTCGCGCCAGGTCTACGGCAAGCCGCTGATCTATCTCGACAACGGCGCCTCGGCGCAGAAGCCGCAGGTGGTGCTCGACACGATCCAGCACGCCTATTCCCAGGAATACGCCAACGTCCATCGCGGCCTGCATTTTCTGTCAAATGCCGCGACCGACGCCTATGAGAATGCGCGCAAGTCGGTGCAGCGGTTTTTGAACGCGCCGAGCACCGACAATATCGTCTTCACCTCCAACACCACCTCGGCGATCAACACGGTCGCCTATGGCTGGGGCATGCCGCGGATTGGCGAGGGCGACGAGATCGTGCTGTCGATCATGGAGCACCACTCCAACATCGTGCCCTGGCATTTCATCCGCGAGCGGCAGGGCGCGAAGCTGGTCTGGGTGCCGGTCGACGATCTCGGCGCGCTTCACATCGAGGAATTCGAAAAGCGGCTGACCTCGCGCACGAAACTGGTCGCCATCACGCAGATGTCCAACGCGCTGGGCACGGTGACGCCGATCAAGGAGATCGTGCGCATCGCGCATGCGCGTGGCATTCCTGTCCTCGTGGACGGCAGCCAGAGCGCCGTCCATATGCCGATCGACGTGCAGGACCTCGACTGCGATTTCTTCGTCTTCACCGGACACAAGGTCTACGGCCCGTCGGGCATCGGCGTGCTCTACGGCAAGAAGGACAGGCTGGAAGAGATGCGGCCCTTCATGGGCGGCGGCGAGATGATCGAGGAAGTGACTGAGGATATCGTCACCTACAACGATCCGCCGCACCGTTTCGAGGCCGGCACGCCGCCGATCGTACAGGCGATCGGCCTGGGTGCTGCGCTCGACTACATGGAAAAAATCGGCCGCAAACGCATCGCGGGGCACGAGGCGGACCTCAAGACCTACGCGCACGAGCGGCTGCGGGCGATTAATTCGCTGCGCATCTTTGGCGACGCGCCGGGCAAGGGCGCCATCATCTCGTTCGAATTGCAGGGTATCCATGCGCATGACGTGTCTATGGTGATCGACCGGCAAGGTGTTGCCGTCCGCGCGGGCACGCATTGCGCCCAGCCGCTGTTGAAACGCTTCGGCGTCACCTCCACATGCAGGGCATCGTTCGGCATGTATAATACGAGGGCCGAAGTGGACGCTTTGGCCGAGGCGCTGGAAAAGGCGCGAAAGTTCTTCGGGTGATGATCATGGACGATGTGAGCGCGACCGCAGAGACTGTGCCGGAAACGGTGGGTGACAGCGTCGTTTCGGCCTCGGCGATCCCCGCCGACGAGCTGGCGCGGCTGACCGACGACATCGTTTCCGCGCTGAAGACGGTCTACGACCCGGAAATCCCGGCCGACATCTATGAGCTCGGCCTGGTCTACAAGATCGACATCGAGGACGACCGGTCAGTCAAGATCGACATGACGCTGACCGCGCCGGGCTGCCCGGTGGCCGGCGAAATGCCGGGCTGGGTCGAGAACGCCGTCGGCGCCGTCGAGGGCGTTTCCGGTGTCGAGGTCGCCATGGTGTTCGACCCGCCATGGACGCCCGACCGCATGTCGGAAGAGGCGCAAGTCGCGGTCGGATGGTATTAGGGATCGGCTTGAAAAGATTGGCTGACTTGCGCGCTAGGTGAAACTTCACCATCTTAAGGGCAGACTCATTCCGCGGGCCTTGAACCCGCGCGAAAGTGGAGAATGACATGGGACGCTTCGCCGTCATAACGATGACCGACAAGGCCGCCGATCGCGTGCGCGAGATCGTGGCCACGCGCGACAACGCGCATGGCATCCGCCTCGGCATCAAGAAGGGCGGCTGCGCCGGCATGGAATACACGATCGACCTGGTGACTGAGCCAAACACCAAGGACGACCACATCGAGCGCGACGGTGCGCATGTCTATGTCGCGCCCGAAGCCGCGCTGTTCCTGTTCGGCACCGAGATGGATTTCGAGCAGACTACGCTGCGCACCGGCTTCACCTTCAAGAACCCGAACCAGAGTTCGGCGTGCGGCTGCGGCGAATCCGTCGAATTGAAGCCCGCCGACCTCAAGGCGCTGGCAGAGGCGCGCGCGTCGGCCTGATCTTCCTTCGCCCCGTTTACGGGGAGAAGGTGGCCCGAAGGGCCGGATGAGGGGTAGGTGCGAAGTTTTGAGAGGCTGGCGCAGCCTGCCGGCGTTCGTCATTCCAAAAGCCAAGCAATTGGCGTTTCGTCCGCTTCGCGGACCACACCTCACCTCCCCGTAGAACGGGGAGAAGAAAGCTAATCGACCCACATGCCCGTGCGCTTATGCCAGTCGGCGATCGATTCCTCTGGATAGACCTCGAAGACCTTGTCCTTCTTGCCGATCACCGGCTCGACCCAGTTCGCTTTGTATTTCAGCATCAGATGCACCTTTTCCGGTGGCTTCGGCAGGTCGGTGTCGATTGCCGAGGCGAAGGGATGGACAAGCTCCGGCCAGGTCGGGTCGTAGAGCCAGAGGGCCGAGCCGCATTTGCGGCAGAAATTGCGCTCGCCGGTCGAGACCTCGCAATGCGGATGCTCGTCATCCTCGATTTCGGCGCGATAGACGCCGAGGCTGCGCTTGCCCGTGATTTTCAAGGTGTCGTAGTCGGCGCCGAGATTGATGGCGAAACCGCCGCCGCCCTGCTGCTTGCGGCAGATCGAGCAGTAGCAGAGCATGAACGGCACCGGCGTGTGGCTATCCACCTCGAACCGGACGGCGCCGCAGCGGCAGGAGCCTTTGAGCAGGACAGGCATGGCGGGAACTCCGTTTTCAGGTCTCAACCTGTCAGCATGCCTTTGGTTGCGGCGATGACAAGGCCGATGGCGGATGAGATCATCGCGCCATGGATAATACGCGCCTCGAAGAACTGTTCGAAAGCCTGGGCCCGATCAGCATCCGAAAACTGTTCGGCGGTAAGGGCATCTATTGCGACGGCGTCATCGTCGCGGTGGTAGGTGCGCGGCGAACTGCTGCTCAAGGCGGATGAGGAAACCATTCCCGATTTCGAGGCCGCCGGCTGCAGCCAGTGGACCTATACCGGCTCGCGCCACGGCAAGGACGTGGCGATGCCCTATTGGAGCGTGCCCGACGAGGCGTTCGACGATCCGGACGAGATGGCCGTGTGGGCGCGGCGTGCTTATGAGGCGGGAAGACGAGCGGGGAAGTGATTTGATCCGTTATTGAACACTACGAAGGGCACGTCGAGGCCGCCCCCTCATCCGGCCGCTTCGCGGCCACCTTCTCCCCAGCTGGGGAGAAGAGGTTGGCGCAGGGGCTGGCAGCTCCTCTCCCCTCGGGGAGAGGTCGGATTGCCCCGAATTGCTCTTCGCAATTCGGCCTTGGCAATCCGGGTGAGGGGGCCTTCGACGTGTGCCCTTACAGTGCCTTCGCGATCTCCGCCGCCAGCCGGGCATTGTTCTCGACCAGCGCGATGTTGGTCTTGAGGCTGCGGCCGCCGGTGAGTTCGAGGATCTTCGACAAGAGGAAGGGCGTCACCGCCTTGCCGGTGACGTTCTGCGCCTCGGCGGCCTTCTGCGCGGCGTCGATATAGCCGGCCATTTCGTCGGCCGGGATCTCGTCATTCTGCGGCACGGGATTGGCGACCAGAATGCCGCCGCCCAAGCCCAGCGCCTGGCGCGTGCGGTAGAAATGGGCGATGTCCCCAGGCGCCTGCAGCGTCAGCGGCGCGCGGAAGGGCGACTGCCTCGACCAGAAGGCCGGCATCGTCTCGCTGCCATGGCCGATGACCGGCACGCCGCGTGTCTCCAGCACTTCCAGCGTCTTTTCGATGTCGAGGATCGCCTTGGCGCCGGCCGAGACGACGATGACCGGCGTGCGCGCCAGCTCGTCGAGGTCGGCCGAGATATCAAAACTCTTTTCGGCGCCCTTGTGGACGCCGCCGATGCCGCCGGTGGCGAACACTTTTATGCCGGCCATGTGCGCGGCAATCATCGTGGCCGCAACCGTGGTGCCGCCGGTGCGCTTTTGAGCGACCGCGAAGCCGAGATCGGCGCGCGACAGCTTCATGGCGTCGCCCGTCATGGCAAGCGATTCGCGTTCGCCGTCGGAGAGGCCGATCTTGATGCGGCCGTCGACCACGGCGATCGTCGCCGGCACCGCGCCGGCATCGGCGATGATCTGCTCGACCTTGGCCGCCATGGCGCCATTGTCGGGGTAGGGCATGCCGTGGGTGATGATGGTGGATTCCAGCGCCACCACGGGCCGGCCGGCGGCAAGGGCCTCCGCCACGGGCGGGTGGACATCGACGAAGGGGCGGGTGGTTTCCGGCGTCATGGCTGTTCTCCGACAAGGAGGAAGTAGATTGTCGATGGCCCTATGCCACCTCCCGTGCCTCCGGCACAAGGGCAAGCGCCTGCCTGAAATTGGCGGTCGTGAGGGACGGCACGGCCTCTGGACTCTCGATGGCGAGCATCGCCGCCGCGGCGCCCTCGCGTAGCGCGGCACGCAGCGGCAGCCCGCGCAGCAGGGCGGCGACCGTCGCGCCGGTCAGCGCATCGCCGGCGCCGGTCACGTCGGCGACCCGGCGCGGCGCGGGCGGGTCGATTTCGAAGATGCCGGCGTCGTCGAAGCCCAGCACCGGAGCGCTGCCGGCCGTGATCACGCCGGCGTTCAGGCCGACCTGCCTGAGTGCGTCGACAAGGGCTTCTCCTGACATTTCGGCGCCAACCAGCGCGGCGGCTTCGCGGCGGTTCATGAAGAGCAGCGACAGATCACTGAGCAGAGGCGCCAGGCGGACGACCTTGGCTGGCGAGACGGCGATGGCGAAGACCGGCCGGTCGCCGGCGAGCGCAACCAGGCGCTCCAGCGCCGCGGTCGGCAGGTTGGCGTCGCACAGGATGGCGTCGGCCGCGGCGATCGCCTCGCGCACCTTGGAACGCCTCATCTGCTTGGGGAAGGCGAGGTCGTAGAGCGCCATGTCGGCCAGTCCGACGATCAATTCGCCCTCGGCGTCGATCAGCGCCGTGTAGCTCGGCGTCGTGCGGTCGAGGAACACCACCGAGAGGTCCGTTATCCCGGCGCTGTCGATCGCCGAGGCGACCGTGTCCGCTGCCGCGTCGCCGCCGCGCACCGAGATCAGCGAGGCCGACACGCCGCGCTTCACCACGCTGCGCAGCGCGTTGAAAACGACGCCGCCGACATCCTCGCGCATCATGCCGGGGTTGGAGGCGGCTGGCACATAGGTGCCCGAGACCTGGCCGCGCCGGTCGATATGGGCGCCGCCCAAGGCCAGGATCGTTGGGGCCAGGATAGTTGGGAATGTCGGCATTTCGGGTCGCTGACTTTCATTGATCGTGCGGCTGCGCACACTAGGTTTCCCCGGGTCGCCCTGCAATCGGGGTCGCGATTCGGGATGGCCGGACATCGAAATCTCTTCTGGACCAGCGGTTGTGCTCCGCACTAGCCCTGGTGATACATAAATAGAACAAATCCAGATATTGATTGTTTTTCAAATATTTGTAGCCCCTTGCCAAATGAGAACAAAAAAGGTACAAAACAGCAGGGATCACGGATTGTCCGGCCTTCATTGACGACCAAGGGGTGATGTATCATGGCTCAGAATACTTTGCGGCTTGTAGAGGATAAGGCAGTGGACAAATCAAAGGCTCTGGACGCGGCGCTGTCGCAAATCGAGCGCGCTTTCGGCAAGGGCTCGATCATGCGGCTCGGCGCCAACGAGCAGGCGGTCGAGATCGAAACCGTACCGACCGGCTCGCTCGGCCTCGATATCGCGCTTGGCGTCGGCGGGCTGCCGCGTGGCCGTATCGTCGAGATCTACGGGCCGGAAAGCTCGGGCAAGACGACGCTGGCGCTGCACACGGTTGCGGAAGCGCAGAAGAAGGGCGGCATCTGCGCCTTCGTCGATGCCGAGCACGCGCTCGATCCGGTCTATGCCCGCAAGCTCGGCGTCGACCTCGAGAACCTCCTGATCTCGCAGCCCGACACCGGTGAGCAGGCGCTGGAAATCTGCGACACGCTGGTGCGTTCGGGCGCCATCGACGTGCTGGTCGTCGACTCGGTCGCGGCGCTCACGCCGCGCGCTGAAATCGAGGGCGAGATGGGCGACGCGCTGCCCGGTCTCCAGGCCCGCCTGATGAGCCAGGCGCTGCGCAAGCTGACCGCCTCGATCTCGCGCTCCAACACCATGGTCATCTTCATCAACCAGATCCGCATGAAGATCGGCGTCATGTTCGGCTCGCCCGAGACCACGACCGGCGGCAATGCGCTGAAATTCTACGCATCGGTGCGCCTCGACATCCGCCGCATCGGCTCGGTCAAGGACCGCGACGAGGTCGTCGGCAACCAGACCCGCGTCAAGGTGGTCAAGAACAAGCTGGCCCCGCCCTTCAAGGTGGTCGAGTTCGACATCATGTATGGCGAGGGCGTGTCCAAGACCGGCGAGCTTGTCGATCTCGGCGTCAAGGCCGGCGTGGTCGAGAAGTCGGGCGCCTGGTTCTCCTATAATTCGCAGCGTCTCGGCCAGGGTCGCGAGAACGCCAAGCTGTTCCTGCGCGACAATCCCGACACGGCGCGCGAGATCGAGATGGCACTTCGGCAGAATGCCGGGCTGATCGCCGAGAAATTCCTTGAGAATGGCGGCTCCGAAGGCGGCGACGACGGTTTCGAGGACGAAGCCGGCGCCATGTAGGGCCGGTCCAGGAAGATCGCGCAGCGGTTCCTGTTCGGCTCAGGCAATTCGTCGGCTTAGCCGGAGTTCGGCCACAATGCTGGTTTATTTGGTTATGCTTATGTAATCGCGTTCTTGAGTACTGCGTACCCGAACCGCCGGCCTTCGCGCCGGCGGTTTTGCGTTTCGCGGGCGGTGTTGAGCCGCTGCCCGCTTGCCGATTGGTCCAACTCCGTGTTTCTGGACAGGCTCAAGAGCTATCGCTAAAAGGCCCATCTATCTTCTGAAATACCAAAGCCCATTTGCCGCCGGCCGGGCCGGTGGTTCTTGCGAAAAAGGCAATGTGCAATGAGTGGCGTGAACGACATCCGGTCGACATTCCTCGACTACTTCCGCAAGGAGGGCCACGAGATCGTCGCCTCCAGCCCGCTGGTGCCGCGCAATGATCCGACGCTGATGTTCACCAACGCCGGCATGGTGCAGTTCAAGAACGTTTTCACCGGCCTGGAGAAGCGCTCCTATTCGCGCGCCGCGACCGCGCAGAAGAGCGTGCGCGCCGGTGGCAAGCATAACGATCTCGACAATGTCGGCTACACCGCCCGCCATCTCACCTTCTTCGAGATGCTCGGCAATTTCTCGTTCGGCGACTACTTCAAGGAGCGCGCGATCGAGCTTGCCTGGAACCTGATCACCAAGGGTTTTGGGCTAAAGAAGGACAAGCTGCTCGTCACCGTCTATCACACCGACGATGAGGCGGCAGCTTACTGGAAGAAGATCGCCGGCTTCTCGGACGATCGCATCATCCGCATTCCGACTTCCGACAATTTCTGGGCGATGGGCGACACCGGCCCGTGCGGTCCCTGCTCGGAGATTTTCATCGACCGCGGCGAGCATATCTGGGGCGGCCCGCCCGGCAGCCCGGAAGAGGACGGCGACCGGTTCCTGGAATTCTGGAACCTGGTGTTCATGCAGTATGAGCAGGTGACGAAGGAAGAGCGCATCGACCTGCCGCGTCCCTCGATCGACACCGGCATGGGGCTGGAGCGCATGGCCTCCATCCTGCAAGGCGTCGAAAGCGTCTTCGAGACCGACCTGTTCAAGCATCTGATCGATGCCGCGTCCTCGGCGCTCGGCCAGGGGCCGAACCAAGAGAATGTGGCGTCCTATCGCGTGATTGCGGATCACCTGCGCTCGTCCTCCTTCCTGGCGGCCGATGGCGTGCTGCCGTCCAATGAGGGGCGCGGCTATGTGCTGCGCCGCATCATGCGTCGCGCCATGCGCCATGCGCAGTTGCTCGGCGCCAAGGAACCGCTGATGTGGCAGCTGGTGCCGGCGCTGGTGCGCGAGATGGGCCAGGCCTATCCCGAGTTGGTGCGCGGAGAAGCGCTGATCACCGAGACGCTGAAGCTCGAGGAAACGCGCTTCCGCAAGACGCTGGTGCGCGGCCTCGGCCTTCTTTCGGACGCGACCGAGACCCTCAAGGCCGGCGACATGCTGGACGGCGAGACGGCATTCAAGCTTTACGACACCTATGGCTTTCCGCTCGACCTGACGCAGGACGCGTTGCGCCAGCGCAGCATCTCGGTCGACATCGCCGGCTTCACCGACGCGATGGAGCGGCAGAAGGCCGAGGCGCGCGCGCATTGGGCGGGCTCGGGCGAGGCCGCGACCGAGACGGTCTGGTTCTCGGTGCGCGAAAAGACCGGCGCGACCGAATTCCTCGGCTACGAGACTGAAGCTGCGGAAGGCATCGTCCAGGCGCTGGTCAAGGATGGCAAGACGATCGACAGCGCCTCTCAGGGCGATGCGATCGCCGTGGTCGTCAACCAGACGCCGTTCTACGGCGAATCCGGCGGCCAGATGGGCGATACCGGCGTCATCTCCGGCGAGGGCTTCTCGATCGAGGTTTCCGATACCCAGAAGAAGGCTGACGGTCTGTTTGTGCATCTAGGCAAAGTGGTCAAAGGCACGGTGAAGACCGGTGCCGCCGTCGAGCTCAAGGTCGACCATGCCCGCCGCTCGAAGCTGCGCGCCAACCATTCGGCGACGCATCTCATCCATGAGGCACTGCGCGAGGTGCTGGGGACCCATGTCGCGCAGAAGGGCTCGCTGGTCGCGCCCGATCGCCTGCGCTTCGACATCTCGCACAACAAGCCGATCTCGGCCGATGAGCTCGAGGAGGTAGAGCGCATGGCGAACGAGATCGTCGTGCAGAACAGCCCGGTGACGACGCGGCTGATGTCGGTCGACGACGCCATCGCCGAGGGCGCCATGGCGCTGTTCGGCGAGAAGTATGGCGACGAGGTTCGCGTCGTGTCGATGGGCACCGGCCTGCATGGCGCCAAGGCCAATCGGCCCTATTCGGTCGAGCTTTGCGGCGGCACGCATGTCCGCTCGACCGGCGATATCGGCCTGGTGCGCATCCTGTCGGACAGTGCCGTGGCGGCCGGCGTGCGCCGCATCGAGGCGCTGACCGGCGAGGCGGCACGCAGGCATCTCGACGAACAGGACAAGCGCCTGAAGGCCGCGGCGGCGACCCTGAAGATTTCGCCGGCCGATGTGCCGTCGCGTGTCGAGGCGCTGCTCGAAGAGCGCAAGAAGCTCGAAAAGGAGCTGACCGAGGCGCGCAAGAAACTGGCTCTGGGCGGCGGCTCGGCCGTTGCCGACGCGCCGGCCGCAAACGAGACGGTCGCCGGCGTCGGTTTCCTCGGCAAGGCAGTTTCCGGCGTGGCGCCGAAGGACCTGAAGCCACTTGCCGATGCCGGCAAGAAGACGCTCGGCTCAGGCGTGGTCGTCTTTGTCGGCGCCGGCGAGGACAATAAGGCAAGCGTGGTCGTCGGCGTCACCGACGATTTGACCGGCCGCTTCAGCGCTGTCGATCTCGTTCGCGTCGCGTCCGCCGCGCTTGGCGGGCAGGGCGGCGGCGGCCGTCCCGACATGGCGCAAGCCGGCGGCCCGGATGCCTCCAAGGCAAATGATGCGATCGCGGCGGTGAAGGCGGCGCTGGAGGCAGCGTAGGTCGCTTGGCGCGGGCCGGTTCCCGATTCTGTGAGGCTGGTGCTGCCCCTCATCTGCCTGCCGGCATCTTCTCCCCGTTGAACGGGGAGAAGGGGCCGTCATCGCGGCTTTCGCCAATAGTCAGCCTTGCAGAACGCGCCGGCGTTGCGGCCAGCCTCTTTCTCCCCGTTTTACGGGGAGAAATGCCCGGCAGGGCAATGAGGGGCAGTGCCGACGCTGAGAAAGTTCACTCGAATTAAACGACCTTTTCAGTCAGCGTAAAGCTCAGACGAGCGGCTACGCGAGAATACCACTCATCGATTTCCGCAAACCGCGCCAGCAGGCTGCGCCCTTCCTCGACCTTCAGGAAATAGGCGATGATCGGCGCCGCGTGCAGGTCGGCCAGCGTCAGTTGCTCGCCGAGCAGCCAGGGCCCTTTTGCCTTGAGCGATGTCAGGACCTTGAGCACGGTCTCGGCCTGGCGGAGCCCGGCGGCGACCAGCGCCTCATCCGGCGGCGTTTTCTCCAGCCGCTCGACCGCCACATCCCAGACCATGGCGCGGTAGCCATAGGCGTCGAGCATGCCGATGATCTGGTTCATCCGCGCCCGAAGGCGCGGATCAGTGGGCTGAAGGGCCGGACCATCGAAGGCTTCGTCGACATAGCGCGCAATTGCGCCGGTCTCGAACAGGCGAAAGCCGTCATGCTCGAAGGCCGGGATGCGGCCGAACGGGTGATGTTCCAGATACCAGGCGGGAATGCCGTCGGCGGCGAAGATGTCGAGCGGCGCCAGCTCGTAGCCGATGCCTTTCTCTTCCAACGTCATCCGCGCGATGCGCACATAAACGCTGTAGTCGGCGCCATAGAGGATCGGCTTGGCCATCGCTTCCGCTCTTTTTGCTTACCCCACAAAAAACGAAGGCTCCCTTCGGAGCATTCGACATTAAGGCACTTTGTCACACGGCCCGGCCCCACGCTATGGCTCCGGGCGTTCGTCGCTTGAAAAGCCCATTTTTGGGCTTTTCATGCGCTTCGCGCACCGCTCCTCACCCCATTGCCTTCTGCAAATTCTCGTCGATCTTGTCGAGGAAGCCGGTGGTGGAGAGCCAGGGCTGGTCGGGGCCGATCAGCAGCGACAGGTCCTTGGTCATGAAGCCGCTTTCGACGGTCTGGATGCAGACCTTCTCCAGCGTCTCGGCGAAGCGCTTCAGCTCGGCATTGTCGTCGAGCTTGGCGCGATGGGCAAGGCCGCGCGTCCAGGCGAAGATCGAGGCGATCGAATTGGTCGAGGTTTCCTCGCCCTTCTGGTGCTGGCGGTAGTGGCGGGTCACGGTGCCGTGCGCGGCTTCCGCTTCCACCGTCTTGCCGTCGGGGGTCATCAGCACCGAGGTCATCAGGCCGAGCGAGCCAAAACCTTGCGCGACGGTGTCGGACTGCACGTCGCCGTCATAGTTCTTGCAGGCCCAGACATAGCCGCCGGACCATTTCAGGCTCGAAGCGACCATGTCGTCGATCAGGCGGTGCTCGTACCAGAGTTTCCGCGCCTTGAACTCGGCCTCGAACTCCTTCTCGTAGACTTCCTGGAAGATGTCCTTGAAGCGGCCGTCATAGGCTTTGAGGATGGTGTTCTTGGTCGACAGATAGACCGGGAAGTTGCGCAGCAGGCCGTAGTTCAGCGAGGCGCGGGCGAACTCGCGGATCGACTCGTCGAGATTGTACATGGCCATGGCCACGCCGGCGCCAGGCGCGTCATAGACCTCGTGCTCGATCACCTGGCCGTCCTCGCCAACGAACTTGATGGTCAGCTTGCCCTTGCCGGGAAAGCGGAAGTCGGTGGCGCGGTACTGGTCGCCGAAGGCATGACGGCCGACGACGATCGGCTTGGTCCAGCCCGGCACCAGGCGCGGCACGTTCTTCATGATGATCGGCTCGCGGAAGATGGTGCCGCCAAGGATGTTGCGGATGGTGCCGTTGGGCGACTTCCACATCTTCTTCAGCTTGAATTCCTCGACGCGCGCCTCGTCGGGGGTGATCGTCGCGCATTTCACGCCGACGCCCCATTTCTTGATGGCGTTGGCCGAGTCGATCGTCACCTGATCGTTGGTGGCGTCGCGGTGCTCGATGCCGAGGTCGTAATATTCAAGCTTCAGATCGAGATAGGGGTGGATCAGCTTGTCCTTGATGAACTGCCAGATGATGCGGGTCATCTCGTCGCCGTCGAGCTCGACGACCGGGTTCGCCACCTTGATCTTCGCCATGGATAGAGTGCCTCGTTGCTGGGGGATCTGGACGGCCTTGCCCGCATGGTTTCGGCCGGGAATGCGGAGCGTATATCAAAGGCTTTTTCAGCGCGCAAACCACGATCCGCGCCGGGATGGACGTGTGCCGCTGTTGTGAATGCTTCATTTTCCCGGCCAAATGTGGCAGGGGACGCCGAAACGCCGCAAACCCCGGTTACCCACAGCCATGCCAGCCACCGAAGTCACAACCAAGACCGCCTCCGCCGGACCGGCGATCATCCTGGTCGAGCCGCAGCTCGGCGAGAATATCGGCATGGTCGCCCGCGCCATGGCGAATTTCGGCTTGTCGGAACTGCGCTTGGTCAACCCGCGCGATGGCTGGTCGAGCGAGAAGGCGCGCGCGGCTGCCAGCCGTGCCGATCATGTCATCGACGCCACCCGGGTCTTCGATGATCTGGCCTCCGCGGTTGCCGACCTGAACTTCGTCTTCGCCACAACGGCGCGCGAGCGCGACGGCTTCAAGCCTGTGCGTGGGCCGGTAGAAGCGGGCAGGGCGCTGAGGGCACGCGTCGAGGCGGGCCAGCGCACCGGCATCCTGTTCGGGCGCGAGCGCTTCGGTCTCTATAATGATGAGGTCGGGCTTGCCGACGAGATCGTCACTTTTCCGGTCGATCCCGGCTTCTCCTCGCTCAACATCGCGCAAGCGGTGCTTCTGATGTCCTATGAATGGATGAAATCCGGCCTCGCCGACGAGACTGAGACCAATTTCTCCGGGCCGGAGCTGGTGCCGGCGAACAAGGAGCAGCTGCACAGCCTGTTCGCCTATCTGGAGAACGCGCTGGAGGCCCGAGGCTACTTCCGCCCGGAAGAAAAGAAGCCGAAGATGGTCGACAATCTGCGCGCCGTATTGACGCGCGCGGGCTTTGCCGAGCCGGAACTGAAGGTTCTGCGCGGCATCATCTCCTCGCTCGACCGGTTCTCGCCGGCCATGCCGCGCGGCGATGGCTCGCCTGGGGATGATCCGAGGCGGCTGCCGGCGGGTGCTCGCAGTCGCGCCAAAGACGAAGAAAGTTAAAATCGATAAGCTGTGAGCATTTGAAGTAACCGATTTTTATTCGGTTGTGCCTCATCCTTGCTGCAATAGTGGGGCTGGCACATGTTTACGTCCAATATTGGCCGACTGCGCTTTTTCCTTTACTCTCTCGGTCTTGCCGTCGCCGAAACCGTGGTGATCGTTGTCTGCATTGTCGGCACGATCGGTTTCGAAGGACTGATCAATTCGGGACCTGGCCCGGCGCGGCAGGGCATGGCAGGCGCGGTCCTGATCGCCTCGCTCATCTTTGTCGCGCTTCGCGGCAACATCGCCGCGCGCCGCACCCGCGACGCGAATGGACGCCGGTGGATCATGTGGGCTTATATTGCCCTTTCCGCCGTCTATGCCCTTCTGCAGGCGGGCGTGCTGCTGGTCGTCAAATTCGACGATCCCGAGAGCATTCCGGGCGGGCTGAATCTGCTCGGACTTTCGATATTCGGACTTTGGTGCACGATCCTCTGGGCGAAACCCGTCGCGGGCAGCAACATCGATGAATTGACGGATGTTTTCGACTTCGACGGTCCGCTGCCGGCACCGGCGCGCACTGCACGCGCCGCTGTGCCGGCCGCACCACGCGCCGCGGCTGCCGCTGCAACTCCCCGCGTTCCGCCCGCACCGCAGCCCTTCGGCCGGCCGCGCCCGGCCGGCTTCGGCAAGCGCGGCATATGAGCGAGCCTGCGAGACAGCTGCGCAAAAGCTGCTCGCATTCGCCTCTTCAAGACCAAGATCATTCGCGATAGAAGCGCCTGCGGTCCAATCACGGACCTTCCGCCTCTCTTTGTTTTGACGCAATTCCGGACGGAAAACCGTTTCACACTTTTCCTGGAATTGCTCTATGACCGGATGACAATGAGCGATCGATCAAGCCAGCGCCCGATCCTGATGTTCGATTCCGGCGTCGGCGGGCTGACCGTGCTGCGCGAGGCGCGCGTGCTGATGCCCGATCGCCGCTTCGTCTATGTCGCAGACGACGCGGCTTTTCCTTACGGCGCCTGGGAGGAGCCGGCGCTCAAGGATCACATCCTCACGCTGTTCGGCAAATTGCTCGACCGCCTGCAGCCGGCGATCTCGGTGATCGCCTGCAACACCGCTTCGACGCTGGTGATCGACGCGCTGCGCGAGACATTCCCCGACCATCCTTTTGTCGGCACCGTGCCGGCAATCAAGCCGGCGGCGGAGCGCACGCGATCCGGCCTCGTCTCCGTGCTGGCGACGCCAGGCACGGTGAAACGCCAGTACACGCGCGACCTGATCAGCAAATGGGCGCAGAAATGCCATGTGCGCCTGGTCGGTAGCGATAGGCTGGCGGGGTTGGCCGAAATCTATATGCGCCAGGGCTTTGTCGATGAAGAAGCCGTGCGCGCCGAAATCGCGCCTTGTTTCATCGAGCGCGAGGGCAACCGCACCGATATCGTCGTGCTTGCCTGCACGCATTATCCGTTTCTCGTCAATCGCATGCGAAAGACGGCACCCTGGCCGGTCGACTGGATCGATCCGGCCGAAGCGATCGCCCGGCGCGCCATGTCGCTGCTCGAACCGGTCGCAGAAATATCCAGCGACAGCGAGCCCGATCTTGCCGTCTTCACTTCCGGCAAGGTGGATTTCGCCACTCGACGGCTGACCCAGGGATTTGGACTGACCGCGCGTTAGACGGCAGTCTCGAAGACAATGCTGCGCTGACCCGGATCGGCCGAGATCAGTTTCAGCCTGAGATCGTCGCCCTGCCTGAGGCCGGAGGCCTTCACATTGGCAACGACAGGCATGTCGGCAAGCTGTGCGCGCACGCCATGATCGATGAAGTCGGTGACGACGGCCTTGAACGTCTCACCCTCGTGTCCTTTGAGCATCACCGCCTCGGCAAGGTCGATGGCCGCATGGTTGATCTGCGAGGCTCGGGCATCGCCGCGCCCCATCACCTTCGGCAATCTGGCGAAGGCGTCGCTGACCGCCTGCGGCACGGGCTGACCGTTGGCGATTGCCAGTACGCAGCGCACGACGTAGCGGTCGGCCAGCCGCCTGAGCGGGGCCGTGGCATGCGCGTAGGTTGCGGCCATCGCCTCATGCCAGGGGACGACGCCCTGCTGATAGGGCTGGTAGGACGCGCCGTTGCCCGCGCGGCGGATTTCCAGCATCAGCGCCGCCTGTTGCGGATCGGCTGGATCGAGCGCGCGCTGATAGTCGCGCAGGCTGGTGGAGGCCGGCCAGGACAGGCCGAGCGCCCGTGCCGCGCTGCGCAGCCTTTGCACCTTCGAGGCATCAGGCCCCGACATCACCCGGAACAACCCGGTCTTGTGCGCCAGCATGGCGTCGGCGATCGCCATATTGGCGGCCAGCGAAAGTGCTGCATTGTCCTGTTCGGATTGCAGCAGCGGCCTGAACGAAAGCCGGAACGTGCCGTCGGCGAGCCTTTCCACCTCCTGCTCGGGCGGGTCGACGCGCGAAGCGCCGCGGCGCTCTTCGTTGGCCGCCATGCGCTGCGCCAGTTCGGCGAAGCCGGCGGGTACATCCGAAGGTTTGACGCTGTCATAGGCGAGCTTGGCGCGGCTTTGGATGATCGCCCGCTCAGCGCTGTCCAGCTTCACCGCACCGTCACCGGCAACCCTGATTGTGAAGATGACCGCCGGGCGGGGTCCATCGGGCAACAGGCTCGCCGCGGCCTCGGCAAGCACCGGCGGGTAGAGCCCGGCCTTGCCGTCCGGCAAATAAAGCGTCTCACCTCGGTTCCAGGCTTCGAGATCAATCGCGTCGCCGTCCTCGACGAACCAGGCCACGTCGGCAATGGCATAATGCAAGAGAAGGTCGCCGCCGCTGGCCTCGATCGAAAAGGCCTGATCAAGATCGGTGGAGCTCGCCGGATCGAGCGTGACGAAAGGCATCGCGGTGCGGTCGGCATGCTGCGCGGGCGCACGCTTTGCCGCAGCCTGCGCCGCAGCCATCACCTCCGGCGGAAATCCATCCGGCACGTGGAATTCGGTGCGGATTTTTGTCAGGCCGGTGGAGAGGGCCTGTGAGGGATCGGTCAGCGATTTCATGCCGTTGTCCTACACTGGCGTCCCGGACGCGGGAAGGCTGCGAAGGAAAATCGCCCGGGGATGGCCGACTGACTACCGACGCCAAGGATGTGTTGGAACTGCTGCAGAGCCTCCGCGTTTTTCCCGCAGCAAAGGAGAGACAGCCATGCCCGCAGCCGGCGCAGCGCTTTCCGCCAGGCGCGGCGAGACCAAGAAGAGCGAGCTCAAAGGCGCGTCGCGCGAGATGTACGACTCGATGAGCGAGAAGCAGCTCGAGGAATTCGCCGAGACCAAGCGCAAAGGCCTGCCCAGCAAGAAGTCATAGACCGCGAAGGCGAAATGAAAGGCCCGCGGCGTTGGCCGCGGGCCTGCGTCAATATCCCCTACTGCGCAATAGGTTAGTAGCGCCACCAGCAGTGCTTCGTCTTGTAGCGGACGACATGGCGGTGGCCGTGGCGCCAGACGACTCTTTTCTTCACCACGACGCGGCAGATCTGCTTGTGGCCATGCCAATGCCTGGCCATGGCCGGTTCAGGCGTCATGACCGCCATCGACCCGGCCAGGACGGCGGCTCCGGTCAGGGTAAGGAAGAATTTCTTCATGGGAATTCGCACTCCTCTGCTCCAGTCCCTTCATCATGTGCAGGGCGTTTGGATCCGAAGACGCCGCCCTATGCCGCCAGCGTGCAACTTTCCGCCACAGCCAGCGCCGCATGCAACGCAGGGATGATATCGAGTTGCAGTCGGCGTCGCCAGCCACAAGCTTGACAGCGGTTAAATCTGTGTTTAACAGGCCCAGCAACACCGGGTGGCGACGCCCGGTGGTTTCTTTTGACGTGTCCCGTGGGTTTTCCGTCGCTTTGCGTGGAAAACCCTGTCAGGTCTCGAAAACGGAGGCCAGAGGAGGGCGCGTTTCCTTCGCCCGGAGCCATGGGGCTTCGGGTATATTGTTTTGAAAGGGAATGCGATGAGCAAGCGCGAATCCGCGAAATACAAGATCGACCGCCGTCTCGGCGAAAACATCTGGGGCCGCCCGAAGTCCCCGGTCAACAAGCGTGAATACGGCCCCGGCCAGCACGGCCAGCGCCGCAAGGGCAAGCTTTCCGACTTCGGCCTGCAGCTGCGCGCCAAGCAGAAGCTGAAGGGTCACTACGGCGACGTTTCGGAAAAGCAGTTCCGCAAGGTCTATGAAGAGGCCAACCGCCGCAAGGGCGACACCTCCGAGAACCTGATCGGCCTGCTCGAGTCGCGCCTCGACGCGATCGTCTATCGCGCCAAGTTCGTGCCGACCATCTTCGCCGCCCGTCAGTTCGTCAACCACGGCCATGTCAACGTCAACGGCAAGCGCACCAACATCGGTTCGTACCGCTGCAAGCCGGGCGACGTCATCGAGGTGCGCGAGAAGTCGAAGCAGCTCGTCATCGTTCTGGAATCGGTCGCTCTCGCCGAGCGCGACGTGCCGGACTATATCGAAGCCGACCACAACAAGATGACCGCGACCTTCGCACGCGTTCCGGGGCTGTCGGACGTACCGTTCGCCGTGCAGATGGAACCGAACCTGGTCGTCGAATTCTACTCGCGCTGATCGATATCAATCAGCGCAGCATCCAAGGCCGCCTCTCGGGGCGGCCTTTTCTTTGGCGGTCAGGTCCGCTAAGCCGGGCGCTGACAACGCGGAGCCGGCGCCATGAACATGCTGCCAGACCTCAAATCCCTGGAGCCGATCGATGATGATGCCGAGGGCGGCTTCCATCCGCTGTTTCGCGACGTGCCGTCCTCGGTCGAGTTCAACAAGCTGCGCAAGCGGCTGTTGAGGCTCACCCGCCAGGCGATCGAGGATTTCGCCATGGTGAAGCCCGGCGAGTGCTGGCTGGTCGCGCTCTCGGGCGGCAAGGATTCCTACGGCCTGCTGGCGCTTTTGCTCGACCTCAAATGGCGCGGGTTGCTGCCTGTCGATCTGCTCGCCTGCAATCTCGACCAGGGGCAGCCGAATTTCCCAAAACACATCCTGCCCGATTATCTCAACGCCAACGGCATCGCCCACCGCATCGAATACCAGGACACCTATTCGGTGGTGACCGACAAGCTGCCGGAGGGCAGCACCTATTGCTCGCTCTGTTCGCGGCTGCGGCGCGGCCATCTCTATCGCATCGCGCGCGAGGAGGGGTGTTCGGCGCTGGTGCTTGGCCATCACCGCGAGGACATCCTCGAAACCTTCTTCATGAACCTGTTCCATGGCGGGCGCCTCGCCGCCATGCCGCCCAAGCTTCTCAATGACGAGGGCGACGTCATGGTGCTGCGGCCGCTCGCCTATAGCGCCGAGGCCGACCTCGAGAAATTCGCCAACGCGATGAAATTCCCCATCATTCCCTGCGACCTCTGCGGCAGCCAGGAAGGGCTGCAGCGCAACGCCATGAAGGCGATGCTCGACGACATCGAGAAGCGCATGCCGGGCCGCAAGGACACGATGATCCGCGCCATGACCAATGTAAGGCCCTCGCACCTGCTCGACCGAAAACTGTTCGATTTCGCCGCGCTCGACGCGCGCCTCACCACAGAGCAAGACATTTCCGATGACATTTGACGACCGCGCGATCGACTGGCTGGCCGAACTTCTCGCGGAGGCCGCCAGGGCGGAAATTATGCCGCGCTTCCGCAAGCTGGGCGAGGGCGACGTTCGCCAGAAGACGTCCGCCGCCGACCTCGTCACCGAGGCGGACGTCAATGCCGAGAGGCTGATCACCGCCCGGCTGCGCGAGCGATTTCCAGACGCAATGGTGGTCGGCGAGGAGGCCTGCTCCGACAATCCGGCGTTGCTGTCGGGCCTTGGCGATGCCGCGCTTGCCTTCGTCATCGATCCGGTCGACGGCACTTTCAACTTCGCCTCCGGCGTGCCGCTGTTCGGCGTCATGGCCGGCGTCGTCGTCAATGGCGAGACCGTCGCCGGCATCATCCACGATCCGGTCGGCAAGGATTGGCTGATCGGCGCCAAGGGCGGGGGCAGCCATATCCGCCACGCGCATGGCGCGCTGGAGAAGGTCCGCGTCGCGGCGCCGGTGCCGATGTCGCAGATGACCGGCGCCGTTTCCTGGCAGTTCCTCGATGAGCCTGAGCGCTCGCGGCTCGCCCGCAACCAGACCAAGACGCTGTCGCAATTCGCCTATCGCTGCGCGGCGCATGAATATCGGCTGCTTGCGAGCGGTCACGCCCATTTCGTGCTCTACAACAAGCTGATGCCCTGGGATCATCTCGCGGGCGCGCTGATCCATCAGGAAGCCGGCGGCCATGTCGCGCGCGTCGACGGCAGCGCCTATCTGCCGTCGCATGTCGACGGCGGCCTGCTGGTCGCGCCGGACAAGCAAAGCTGGGACGAGTTGCGCCGCGAGCTCTGGGCCGAATAGGAATAAACCGCGCCCCGGCCGGCAACCGCCAGCCAGACGACAACCTAATGCAGATCGGTGACGTGCCCCGAAACAGGGGGATTGTGCGGCTGGAACATCCTGCCCCGCTCGGCGATCAGGATCATCAGCAGGGCCGCGACAGAAACGCTGCAGAAGCCTGCGGCCAGAGGCGTGACCGTGCCGTTGTAGGCCTGGCCGATCGCCGCGCCGATCAGGGCGCCGAGAAAAGTCTGCATGAAGCCAAGGATGGATGCCGCCGTGCCGGCGAGCTCGCCGAGCGGCTCCATGGCGAGAGCGTTGAAATTCGCGCCAAGACCGCCGAACGGCAGCATCGCGCCGGCAAAGAAGGTGATGAAGAGCCAGAGCGGCATCTGCATCTCCAACGAAACGACCAGCCAGGCAAGGCTGATGCACAGGAAGATGAGCAGCGCGCCTTGCGACAGACGGCGCATTCCGATCTGTCCGACCAGCCGCGAATTCAGATAGTTGGAGAAGGCAAGCACGGCGGCAACACCGGCAAAAATCAGCGGGAACAATTCGCCGACATGGAAGATGTCGATGTAGATCTGTTGCGCCGAGCTGATGAAGCCGAACATGGCGGAGAAGATGAAGGTGCTGGCGAAGGCATAGCAAAGCGTGAGCCGGTTGGTGAGCACGATGCGGAAGCCGCCGACGACCGAGCTTATCGTGAGTGGCCGGCGATATTCCGCATTCAGCGTCTCCGGCAGGCGCAGCAGAGCCCAGGTCGAAACGATCAGCGCGCCGATGGCCATGGTCACGAAAATCCAGTGCCAGGTGGCGAACAGCATGACGAACTGGCCGATGCCGGGCGCGATGACGGGGATGGCCATGAACACCATGAAGATCAGCGACATCACTTCGGCCATACGCCGGCCTTCGAACGTGTCGCGCACGATCGAGACGGCGATGACGCGGGTCGCAGCCGCGCCGATGCCCTGGATGAGACGCCAGGTCAGCAACAAAGCGAAACTGGGCGCTATGGCGGCGGCAGCCGCGGCCACGACATAGACCACCAGGCCAAAGACCAGCGGCGCGCGGCGTCCAAAGCGATCCGAAATGGGCCCGAACAAAAGCTGTCCGCCGCCAAAGCCAAGCATATAGGCGGTGATGACATATTGGCGGTGGTTCTCGCTCTCGACGCCAAGCGAGGCGCCGATCTGCTGCAGCGCTGGCAGCATGATGTCGATGGCCAGGGAGTTGAGCGCCATCAGCGCTGCGCACAGCGCGATGAATTCCCAGCGCGGAATGGGCAAGCTGCTTGCCCGTTGCGACGCTTCTACCTGCTTGTCCACGGCAAAGTCCGATCTTTCAACGAACAAGCGCCGGCTGGCCGGCGCGCTGGTTCGTCTCATCCCCGAGATGCGGGTTCATGATTGCCGAGGTGGGGGCGGCCCCGGGCGATGCTTGCCGGCCGGAGAGTTAGCCTCCGCCGGCGAGCAAGATTGAATCAGGCTGCGCCTTTGACGCTGACGCCCTTTTCGACCAGGAAGTCCTGCAACTCGCCGGCCTGGAACATTTCACGGACGATGTCGCAACCGCCGACGAATTCACCCTTCACATAGAGCTGCGGGATGGTCGGCCAGTTGGAATAATCCTTGATGCCTTGGCGCAATTCGGCCGAGTCGAGCACGTTCACGCCTTTGTAGTCGGCCCCGATGTAATCGAGGATCTGCACTACCTGGCCGGAAAAGCCGCATTGCGGGAAGCCCGGGGTGCCCTTCATGAAGAGCACGACGTCGTTGCTCTTCACTTCATTGTCGATGTAGTCGCTGATGCCGGTCATGGACAATCCTTTCACGCCTGTGGGAGTCAGGCTCGAAGCATGTCCTTCAAATAGACCCATAGGGTGGCTGAAACAAGACTTTAGCCGCGACGCTACTTGAATGGCGCAAGGGATAACGCGATTTTGTGCCAAGCCTGAGAGGATGGCAGCGTTCAGTCCGGGACGCTGGTCTGCAGGGCCAGCGCGTGCAGCACGCCGCCCATATTGCCCTTCAGCGCGTCATAGACCATCTGGTGCTGCTGGACCCGGCTCTTGCCCCGGAAGCTTTCGGCAACGACCTCCGCCGCGTAATGGTCGCCGTCGCCGGCGAGATCACGGATCGTCACCTTGGCGTCCGGAATGCCTTCCTTGATCAGTTTTTCGATGTCGTGGGCATCCATTGCCATGGCAAAATCCTGTTTCAAGCGGGGCAGCTAGGCAGCACCGGTATGATCTGACTCGCGAGCCTAAAGCCTTTCCGACCCGGATTGAAGCCGTTCCGTCCGCGACAGCGGCCTAAGAATTGTCCTGCTTCGAATGGATCACGCCATCTTCGGTGATGTCATCGCGGGTCGAGAAGGCCCGGCCAAGGCTGAAGGTGAGTATATAAAGCGGGATGTTGATCAGCAGGCCGACGATGGGAAGATAGCTCGTCATTCGCCAGGCGGACGAGAAGAAGGGTTGGCCATAGCCGTCGCAGATCAAGGACGAGCCATAGTCCCAAGTCGCTCCGATGATCGCGGCAACGATGAAGAGCTTGATGCAGGTCGCGATATGCCGTGTTCGCGCCGGCTCCGGCGCGAGCCTGTCCCACAGCACCAGGCAGACGATCGGAACCGCGTAGATCAGGGTCTGCAAGACGAGCATCGGCAAAGCGGCATTGGCCGCGGCCAGGAACTCGTCGCGGGTTTCCAGCCGTGCGCACTCCTCGCTCGAGGTGGTCGACAGCAATAAGAAAACGAACGGGCCGAGGAACCAGAAGAAGAACAGCGAAGGCCAGAAGACGACTGCGATCAGCGCCTTCACAGTCAGCCTGGTCAACTGGCCTGGTCCATGAAGCGCGGGAACCAGCCTTCATGGGCAGCCTTCAGCTCGCTGACCGGGACCGGCCGTGCGTCACCCAGTTTCAAGTCACGCCCTCCGGTGGTGCCGATCCAGGGCGCGAAGATGCCGAGCTTCTCCTGTTCCTGGCGGATCCTGTCCCATTCGCCGCTCTGCGGGTCGATCGACAGCGTCAGCAGGTAGCGGCCCTGGTCCTCGCCGAACCAGACCGGAATCGGATCGGTGCCGGTGAGCCCCGGAATGGCGGCGCCAATGCCGGAGGCCATCGCCATTTCGGCGAGCGCTATCGCCAGGCCGCCGTCGGAGATGTCGTGCGCGGCGGTGACGACGCCGGATGCAATCAGCGAGCGCACATGGTCGCCGACGCGCTTTTCATGCGCGAGATCGACCGGCGGCGGCGGACCGTCGGCGCGGCCGTGGATGTCGCGCATATAGACGGACTGGCCGAGATGGCTGCCCCAGCTCGGCGGCGCGCCGACCAGCACGATCATCTGGCCCTCGGCGGCAAAGCCGATGCGCGCCATCTTCGACCAGTCGGCGATCAGCCCGACGCCGCCGATGGTCGGCGTCGGCAGGATGCCGCGGCCATTGGTTTCGTTGTAGAGCGAGACATTGCCGGAGACGATCGGGAAGCCGAGCGCGCGGCAGGCATCGCCGATGCCTTTAACGGCGCCGACGAACTGGCCCATGATCTCGGGCCGCTCCGGATTGCCGAAATTGAGGTTGTCGGTGGCGGCGAGCGGCAGCGCGCCGGTGGCGGTCAGGTTGCGCCAGCATTCGGCGACCGCCTGCTTGCCGCCTTCGTATGGGTCGGCCTCGCAGTAGCGGGGCGTGACGTCGGAGGAGAAGGCGAGCGCCTTGGTCGGATGGCCCTCGACGCGCACCACGCCGGCGTCGCCGCCCGGAAGCTGGAGCGAGTTGCCCTGGATCAGCGTGTCGTATTGTTCCCACACCCAGCGCCGCGAGGAGAGATCCGGCCCACCCAGCATCTTGAGCAGCGCGTCGGCGACATCGGCCTTGGGCGCATCGTTGGCGGCCAACGGCGCCGGCTTCTTCGCCTCGACCCAGGGGCGGTCATATTCCGGCGCCTGGTCGCCCAGCTCCTTGATCGGCAAATTGGCGACCTCATCGCCCTGATGGATGACGCGGAAGCGCAGATCGTCGGTGGTCTTGCCAACGATGGCGAAGTCGAGCCCCCATTTGCGGAAGATCGCCTCGGCTTCCTCTTCCTTCTCGGGGCGCAGCACCATCAGCATGCGCTCCTGGCTTTCCGACAGCATCATCTCATAGGCGCTCATGCGCTCCTCGCGCACCGGCACCTTGTCGAGGTCGAGCTCGATGCCGAGATCGCCCTTGGCGCCCATCTCGACCGCCGAGCAGGTGAGGCCGGCCGCACCCATGTCCTGGATGGCGATGACGGCGCCCGACGCCATCAACTCGAGGCAGGCTTCCAGCAGGCATTTTTCGGTGAAGGGATCGCCGACCTGCACGGTCGGGCGTTTCTCCTCGATCTTGTCGTCGAACTCGGCCGAGGCCATGGTGGCGCCGCCGACGCCGTCGCGTCCGGTCTTGGCGCCGAGATAGACGACCGGCAGGCCGACGCCCTTGGCCTGCGACAGGAAGATGGCATTGGTCTTGGCAAGGCCCGCCGCAAAGGCGTTGACCAGGATGTTGCCGTTGTAGCGGGCGTCGAAGTTGACCTCGCCGCCGACCGTCGGCACGCCGAAGGAATTGCCGTAGCCGCCGACGCCGGAAACCACGCCGGCGACGAGATGCCGGGTCTTGGGATGATCCGGCGCGCCGAAGCGCAGCGCGTTCATCGCCGCGACCGGCCGCGCGCCCATGGTGAAGACGTCGCGCAGGATGCCGCCGACGCCGGTCGCGGCACCCTGATAGGGCTCGATGTAGGAGGGGTGGTTGTGGCTCTCCATCTTGAAGACGACGCAGTCGCCGTCGCCGATGTCGACCACGCCGGCATTCTCGCCCGGACCCTGGATGACCTGCGGACCGCTGGTCGGCAGGGTGCGCAGCCATTTCTTCGAGGACTTGTAGGAGCAGTGCTCGTTCCACATCGCCGAGAAGATGCCGAGCTCGGTGAAGCTTGGCTCGCGGCCGACCAGATCCAGGATGCGCTGGTATTCGTCGGGCTTCAGCCCATGCGCGGCGACGAGCTCGGGGGTGATCGGCACGGAATTGGAAATGGTCATGAGCGGCGATTTTTGTCCGTGGGAGAGGGGAGGTTCTTCGAGTCTCCTCTTATCGCAAGCTTTCGCGCGATACACCCCCACCAGATAGGGAAAACGCCGGAAAACTGCCACTCCGGCGGTGCTTAGGTCTGGGCTTTCAGGCTTGATCAGGAAAAACTGTCGTAGCCGGCGCGGCCTTCGTCGAGCAGGCGGCGGATGACGGCGACGCCGCCGGCGACATCCTGGCTTTGCCGCGGTTGCGAGACGCCGAAGCGCACGCCGTGAAAAACCTGCTCGGAGCGGCCGGCCTTGAACTCGTCCTCGTCGTCGATGAGCACGCCCTGTGCCAGGCAGGCGTTCTTGAAGGTGCCGGACAGCCACGGGTCGGGCAAGGTCAGCCAGACGAAGGGCACGTTGTCCCGCGCCTTGAAGTCGAAGCCCGCCAGCACCTCGCGCACGATGGCAAGGCGCGCCTGGATTTCGGCAATGCAGCGCTTGCGGATACCGCTTGCCTGCCCCGACGTCACCAGCCTCGTGCCGACTTCGGCCAGCAGGAATGGCAGGCCGCCGGTCATCATCTTGTGGGCGACAAGGATGCGGTGGCGGTAGGCCGGCGGGCAGGAAAGCCAGCCGCCGCGCACGCCGGCGGCGACCGACTTCGACAGGCCGCCGGCGACGATGGTGCGCTCGGGCGCATATTCGGCCAGCAACGGCGTCGGGTCGTCGGTGAGCTCGCCGTAAAGGTCGTCCTCGACCAGCGCGACATTGTACTCCCGCGCGATCCGCGCGATCGCCTGGCGCCGCTCCGCCGACAGCGTCACCAGCGTGGGGTTCTTCGCGGTCGGCATCAGGAACATGACCTTTGGATGTTTCTGTGCGCAGACGCGCTCGAAATCATCCGGGTCGATGCCGTTGTCGTCAGTCGAGACCAGCGCGATGCGTCGCCCAATCAGCCCGGCGCTGCGCGCGATCTGGGAATAGGTGAGGTGCTCGAAGACAACGTAGTCGCCGGGCATGGTCAGCGCCGCGATCGCCGCCATGACCGCGGCATGGGTGCCCAGCGTCGGCACGATCGAATCGGGCGAGGGGCGGAAGGAATTCCGCGCCAACCAGCGGCTGCCCGCCTCGTACCAGCGCTCGGGAAAATCACGCGTGTAGCTCGAGATATCGTACGGATGTTCCTGCGCGGTGCGCGCCAGCATGTCGGCGATCACGGCGCCCTGGCCGACATCGGGCGCGGCGGTGCTGTCGAAGCGCAGCTTGCCGCTCGGCGCGTCGATGGGGCGCGTGCCTTGCAAGCCAGGTTCGACGTCGGGTTTCGGCGCCTCGGCGCGCTGGCCGAGCACATAGGTGCCGCGCCCGACCTCGCCGCTCACCAGACCGCGTTCGCGCAGCAGCTGATAGGCCCTGCCGATGGTGCCGACGGTCGTGCCGATGTCATAGGCGAGGTCGCGCTGCGGCGGCAGTTTTGCACCGGCATCGATGACGCCCTTGTCGATATCTGACTCAATGCTGTCAGCAAGACGCTGATAGAGCGGACCGGAGCCAGTGGAGAGGTCAGGGAGCCAATTTGTCATGGTGACAATTTTCTATATTGCACAGCGCGATGAGTCAATCCATATCGAGCCCGCGATTGGAAAGGTACAATCGAGACAAGGTAGAACGACAATGGATACAATTGATACAATTCGCTATGCTCGCCCGGCTTTGGGCGCGCAGGCCGAGCTCTTGGCCCATCGCAGCTTCGTCGGCCGCATGGTGGTTGTGCTCCGTTCCATCGCTACGCAGATCGGCCGCATGCTCGAGCGTCGGCGCGGCCGCCTCGCACTGCTTGAGATGACGGACGAGCAGCTCAAGGACATCGGCATCTCGCGCTGCGATGCCCATCGCGAAGGAATCAGGTCGTTCTGGGAGTGATGCCCCGTCGTCGAATGACAACCTATCGACGGCCAGATTGGACGCGGGTTGCGGGTTTTCCCCGCAACCCGCCGATGCCGTGGTCGATCAGCACGGCAAGCACGCTCAATCCGACGAACAGCGCCGTGACGCCCGCAGCCGAAACGGCGACGCTGGCCGCGCCGTTCTTGGCCACGTCGAGGAACGGGTAGGGTACTTCGCCGGCGAAGGGCGCGCGGATCAGCGCGTAGGCGAGATAGGCCAGCGGATAGATCATCCACCAGGAGATATCGCGCCAGCGCGTCGAGCCATCCGCGCCCGCGGTGAGCCACCACAGCACGAAGATCAGCGGCGTGACGTAGTGGAGCAGGATGTCGCAAAGCAGGAACAGGCCCTGTGGTTGCCAAAGTCCTGCCAGCACGGTCGCGTAGACGATGAAGACCAGGGTGATGGCGACCGCGACGCCGGCGCGCATGCGCTGCCCGGCGAAGGCCGGGAACCAGGCATAGCCGGTGGGCGATAGCAGCGAAGCATGCACCATCACGGCGGCGATGTTGGTCAAGATGGTGAAGATGCTGAGAAGAAAGACGATCGAGCCAAGTAGGCTGCGCCCGGCCGCCATCGACGCCGGAATGGTGATTGCGGCCTGCAGGACAAGCGCAATCAGCCCGATGACCAGTCCCGCCATCTGCAGGAACCGGCTCATCGCAGGTTTACGCGGCAGCCGCGCAGGACGGGTTTCCGGCCTGCCAGCGGGCGATGTCGGAACCGATGCGCGCGCCGAGCGGCTCGTTCATCAGCGGCCCGAACACATCGACGCGGCTGGAATTGCCCTGCGCCTGCACGACCAGCAGCGGCTTGCCGCCATAGTGCTTGGCGGGCACCAGCAGGAAGCGCGGCGTGCCGCTGTAGGAATTGAGCTCATTGGCCATCTGGTAGGCCTTGAAGGCCGGATCCTTGCTGGCGATCCAGCATTTATGCGCCGCGATGGCGACCTGTTCCATGGCAAGCAGCGAGGCGCTTTTGCCCGAGGGAACCGGCGTCGTCTTGGGGCTGGACTGGCAGGAAGCCAAGGCGAGCCCGGCGGCGGCCAGGAGAGCAAGGCGAGCGATCGTCGGTCTCATGGTCAGTCCGCCCCCGCGTTCCGAAAAGGATCAAGCCGCGAGGCCGAGCGCGCTTTCGAACAGCGCGCGTCCATCATTGCCGCCATGCGCCGCCTCGATCAGGTTTTCGGGATGCGGCATCAGACCGAGCACGTTGCCCTTGTCGTTGACGATGCCGGCAATGTCGTTGATCGAGCCGTTGGGATTGGTGCCTTCGGCGTAGCGGAACACGACCTGGCCTTCGCCTTCGAGCCGGGCGAGCGTCTCGGCATCGGCGAAGTAGTTGCCGTCATGATGCGCCACGGGTGAGCGGATGATCTGTCCGGGCTTGTAGTGCCGGGTGAACATGGTGTTGGCGTTGGTGATCTCGAGCTTTACCTGGCGGCAGACGAATTTCAGCGAGGCGTTGCGCATCAAGGCGCCGGGCAGTAGTCCCGCCTCGACCAGGATCTGGAAGCCGTTGCAGACGCCGATGACGGTCACGCCCTTGGCGGCCTTTTCGGCCACCGCCCGCATCACCGGCATGCGCGCCGCGATCGCGCCGCAGCGCAGATAGTCGCCGAAGGAGAAGCCGCCGGGGATGGCGATCAGGTCGACATCGGGGATCTCTGTGTCGGTCTGCCAGATGGTCGCCGGCGTCTGGCCGGAAAT
The DNA here is from genome assembly GCF_003952425.1 of Mesorhizobium sp. M2A.F.Ca.ET.046.03.2.1. Taxonomy (NCBI): domain Bacteria; kingdom Pseudomonadati; phylum Pseudomonadota; class Alphaproteobacteria; order Hyphomicrobiales; family Phyllobacteriaceae; genus Mesorhizobium; species Mesorhizobium sp. M2A.F.Ca.ET.046.03.2.1. Next base: position 6,227,198 of record NZ_CP034449.1, read on the forward strand.
CTTGGTCAGCGCCGCGATCATGTCGCGGTCGCGGTTGAGGCCAGGCAGGAGGACGACGGCTGATTTCATTAGCTTGTCCTAAATTCGTTGTAGGGTGTTTTCAGTGCGAGAGCCGCATATACTTCGAAAAGGTGTTGCAGAATATCATCTTCGATCACAACGTAGCGACCTTTCAGAGCGCGGATACGCGTCATACAATCTGTAAACGCAGTTCTGAAAATCTCATCGAGCATAAGAGCTTTTCGAGAACCTTCCGGTTTGTAAGTCGCTAGCCGGCCGGTTTTTTCACGAGCAATCTTGAATGCAAAAGAAGATTGTTCGGGGCGTCCACCTATGTGGTTACCGATCCGCTGCCAGATATTTTTGGCGCGACCGACATAGATTGGCGTTGTATCCTCATAGAGAGCGTACACTCCCGGTCTTTTGGGGAACCCGGCACGAGGGCTTGCCGGTTTGAGGTCGCAACTGAGTAATTGCTCGAAAAGCGATGGCATTTGATCGACGGCTTTGCTGTACTCAGCCAGCAACGGCATTAAGCGATCTCCACCGCGTAATTCTCAATCACCGTGTTCGCCAGAAGCTTGTCGCACATAGCCTTGAGATCGGCTTCGGCCCTGGCCTTGTCGGTTCCGGTGAGTTCGATGTCGAACACCTTGCCCTGGCGAACCTGGCCGACGCCGTCGAAGCCCAATCCGGAGAGGGCATGCTCGATCGCCTTGCCCTGCGGGTCGAGGACGCCGTTCTTGAGGGTCACGGTGATGCGGGCTTTCATCGATACTCCTAAGTGATGGATCGGGCGGTGGACCTGCCATTGCCCAGCAGGCCGGTCGGTATTAGTGCTTCAGGCCCTTGGGCGCATCGGAAGAGGCGACGAGGACCGGACCCGTCGGGCGCGGCGGCTCGTTCTCGTTGATGATGCCGAGACGGCGGGCGACTTCCTGATACGCCTCGACGAGGCCGCCCATGTCGCGGCGGAAGCGGTCCTTGTCGAGCTTGTCCTGGGTGGCGACATCCCACAGCCGGCAGGAATCCGGCGAGATTTCGTCGGCGACGACGATGCGCATCATGTCGCCCTCGAACAGGCGGCCGCATTCGATCTTGAAGTCGACGAGCTGGATGCCGACGCCGAGGAACAGGCCGGAAAGAAAGTCGTTGACGCGAATGGCCAGCGCCATGATGTCGTCGATTTCCTGCGGGCTTGCCCAGCCGAAGGCAGTGATGTGCTCTTCCGACACCATCGGATCGTCGAGCGCATCGGCCTTGTAATAGAATTCGATGATCGAGCGCGGCAGCACCGTGCCTTCCTCGATGCCGAGGCGCTTGGACAGAGAGCCGGCGGCGACATTGCGCACGACGACCTCGAGCGGGATAATCTCGACTTCCTTGATCAACTGCTCGCGCATGTTGAGCCGGCGGATGAAGTGGGTCGGGATGCCCATGCGGTTCAAGTGGTTGAAGATGTGCTCGGAAATGCGGTTGTTGAGCACGCCCTTGCCATCGACCACTTCATGTTTCTTCTTGTTGAAGGCGGTGGCGTCGTCCTTGAAGAACTGGATCAGCGTCCCGGGCTCAGGTCCCTCATAGAGGATCTTGGCCTTGCCTTCGTAGATGCGGCGGCGATTTTTCATTTGATTTTTTCTCTGGGTCTGCGGGCAGGCGGCAAATGACCGGTTCCTGTCCGTCTGCCTAAATTAGTATGGCGACGGCGGCGTTCAATGCCGGTGTTATCGCAATCGCCTGGTTTGCTCAATCGCCAAATCCGGCGAATCAACCGCTTTCGGGACTGAAATGCCGCAGCGCAGCATGCGACGAAGTATATTGACCGGGTCGCGGCCTTTTGATTTGTGCTTGCCCATCACACATATTCACCGCGAACGCGAATCGGATTGATCGGAGGGACGTCATGAGCAGCATGAAAGACCGCGAAGAGGGCTTTGAGCGCAAATTCGCCTTCGACGAGGAACTTCGCTTCAAGGCCGCAGCCCGGCGCAACAAGGCGCTTGGCCTCTGGGCCGCCGAGAAGCTGGGCAAATCCGGCGCCGATGCCGAAGCCTATGCCAAGGAAGTGGTGGTCTCCGATATCGAGGAGGCAGGCGACCATGACGTCTTCCGCAAGATTCGCAAGGATTTCGATGCGGCCGGCGTCAACCAGTCAGACCATCAGATCCGCCGCACCATGGACGAGTTGATGGCGCAGGCGATCGAGCAGATCAAGAATGCCTGAGGCCGGAGTCTAGCTGGACCAATCGACCGCCCGGCCAAACCGGGCGGTTTTTCTTTGCCTTTGCCGTCGTTTCCGGCTGAACTGCGGGTTGTCATCAAGGAAGGTCCGATGTCGCTCAAATCCCGCCTGGTCGCCGACGAAACGCTGTTCACCGCCTGGTCGGGGGTGCCGGACGCGCTGACGGTGGAAATCATCGCCAAGCAGGATTTCGACGCCGTCACCCTCGACATGCAGCATGGCGGCCACCACGAGGACAGCGTGCTGCGCGGCTTGGCGCCGGTGCTGGCCGCCAACAAGCCCGCGCTGGTGCGCATTCCGGTCGGGCGCTTCGACATGGCGAGCCGCGCGCTCGATTTCGGCGCCGAGGCGGTGATCGCGCCGATGGTGAACTCGGTGGCCGACGCACGGCAGTTCGCCGCCGCGATGAAATATCCGCCTATGGGCGAGCGATCCTGGGGGCCGACTTACGCATTCCCGCGCCACGGCAAGGGCGACCACGCCGAATGGCTGCGCGACTCGAACCAGCGCACAATGGCCTTCGCGATGGTCGAGACGCGGGCGGCATTCGAGGCGCTCGACGGCATCCTCGATACGCCCGGCATCGACGGCATCTTCGTCGGCCCGTCGGATTTCTCGATCGCCTGGTCGAACGGAACGACCGTCAATTCGACGCTGGAAAGCATGATGGAGACGGTCGCTTCGATCGCCGAGCGGACGCGCAAGGCCGGCAAGCATGCGGCGATCTACGTCATCGAGCCGGCAATGGCCGGCCGCGTGGTGTCGATGGGCTATCGGCTGCTCGCCATGGGCTCGGACCACACGCTGATCTCGCTCGGCGCGAAGACCCTTTTGAAGAGCATGCGGGATTCCATCGGCGCCTAAGGCGTGCTGATATTCGGGTGAGGCCGGCCTGCAAATGGCGGTTTCCTGCGCTTCCGGTGCTCACGTACATCAAGTACGCTCCGCTCCGGTTCTCGGAAACCGCCCAGTTTGGCCGCTTCGCGCCCGTCTTCGACTCCGACTCGGCCTGACCTGAATCTCAACACACCTTGGGTCGTCTCAGGGCTGCTTCAGTTCCGTCAGGAATTTGGCGAAGGTCATCGACCCCTCGGGCCACGGGCCGAAACCGGCGTCGTGGTTGAGATGGCCGGCCTCGCCGGCGTCGATGAAGAGCGATCCCCAGGCGGCGGCAATGTCCTCGGCGACCTCGAAAGCGCAGAACGGGTCGTTGCGGCTGGCGATCACGATCGACGGGAAGGGCAGGGGATCGCGCGAATAAGGGCCGAAGGTCATCAGGTGCCTCGGCCTGATTTCCGGATTGGACACATCCGGTGGCGCGACGAAGAAGGCGCCGGCGATGGGCTTCCTGAATTGCGGGATGGCCTGCACCGCCGTCGTGACGCCAAGCGAATGGGCAACGAGCACCACCGGCCGCTCAGCTTCGTTGACGGCGTTCGCCACGCTCGCCGTCCAATCCTCGCGCACGGGCTTGGTCCACTCCGCCTGCTCGACCCGACGCGCCGTCGACAGTTTCGACTGCCAGCGGGTCTGCCAGTGCTCGGGGCCGGAATTGGTGTAGCCCGGCACGATCAGGATATCTGCGTCTTTCACTTTCATGACGCCGATGTAGCGAGCGGCTGTGGCGGCTGCAACCCTGTCGCTAACATCGGGATGGCCGTAATTGTGAACAACTTGTTCGATTCTTGCTCTCTTGTGTGAACGATCGCAATCGACGATTTGGAGGGGGAACAAGAGCTGGCGGCCTGGAACCCCCATTTGGGGAATAGGCGCCGCCCAAACGGAGAGTTTGATGAGCGAACTGCCTTTTGCCGCGACCACCCCGGTCAGCGTGTCGCGTGTCGGGTTGAAGGCGCGCGATGCCGAGAGCCTTGCCGCCTATTATCGCGCGGTCGTCGGCCTGCAGGAATTGCGCCGCGCCGATGGCGCGATCACGCTTGGCGCCGCCAACCGGCCATTGCTGGTGCTTGAACAGGATGCTTCGGCGAAGCCCGACGATCCGCGCAGCGCCGGCCTTTTCCACACCGCTTTCCTGTTGCCGTCGCGAGCGGACCTTGGCCGCTGGATCAGCCACGCCGCCGCCAACCGTATCGGCATCGAGGGCGCTTCCGACCATCTGGTCAGCGAGGCGCTCTATCTGACCGATCCGGAAGGCAACGGCATCGAGATCTATGCCGACCGCCGTCCGCAGGACTGGTGGAACGGCGACAAGGTCGCCATGGCGACCGAGCGGCTGAACCTGCCAGCGGTGGTGGGCAGCGTGCCGGCGGGCGATGCCGGCTGGCAGGGCGCGCCGGAAAACGCCATTGTCGGCCATGTGCATCTGCGCGTCGGCCGGCCGGAGGACGCGGAGGCCTGGTGGCACGACCAGTTCGGCTTCGACACCGTCGCCAAATATGGCAGCCAGGCGGTGTTCCTGTCGTCCGGCCATTACCACCATCATATCGGCGCCAATGCCTGGCAAAGCGCCGGCGCCGGCCGTCGCGATCCGTCACGCTCAGGCCTCGCCTGGGTAGAGATGCGCTCGGATAATGTGAAGGATGAGACTTCGCGGGAAGACCCGTGGGGCACGGTGATCAGGACGGTGCCGGGCAAGGCTTGAGCCGGCGTCGGTGACAGCGTCTTTCTCCCCGTCACTATACGGGGAGAAATGCCCGGTGTCCGAACCGGATAGATAGGTAACAGAATGGACCGATTAGATGGGTGACAGTTTTCTTGCCAGCCGGGAGGACCGGCGATGGTTTGGCGAGAGACTGGCATCATGGATGAGCGGCTTCGTTTTGTTGTTGAATGCCTAGCTGGCGAGGAGACGATGACGCAGCTTTGCGCGGCCTTCGAGATCTCACGCAAGACCGGCTACAAATGGCTTGGGCGTTACCGGGAGACCGGGCCGGAAGGCCTGCACGACCGGCCGCGGGCGCCGCTCGATCACGGCCGAGCAACGGCAGCCGAGCTGGTGGAGCGGATCGTGGCGGAGAAGGAAGCGCATCCGCTGTGGGGGCCGAAGAAGATCATGGCGCGGCTGAAGCGGGCGGAGCCCAGTTGTGGCTGGCCGGCAGTCTCGACAGCTGGCGAGATCCTGAAGCGGCATGGTCTTGTGGGACGCCGGCGCCGGCGCTGGCGGGCTGTGGGCAATGGGCCATGGCCGGAGCCTGCGGCGCCGAATGCGGTGTGGACGGTAGACCACAAGGGCTGGTTCCGGACCCGTGACGGCTGGCGCTGCGAGCCATTGACGGTGATGGATGCATTGAGCCGCTACCTGCTGGGGCTCGAGGCGACGGGCTCGACGGCCGACGAGGAGGCGTGGCCGGTGTTTGAGCGATTGTTTGAGGAAAACGGTCTGCCGGATCGCATTCGAAGCGACAATGGCCCACCCTTTGCGTCGGCCGGCGTCACAGGGCTGACGCCGCTGGCAGTGCGCTTCATTAAGCTCGGCATCGCCCTGGAGCGCATCCAGCCAGGCAAGCCGCAGCAGAACGGGCGCCATGAGCGTTTCCATCTGACCATGCTGCCGATGGCCGATGCACCGAAGGCTGACAAAGCGGCTCAAGCCAGGGCCTTCGAGAACTTCCGGCGCAGCTACAATGAGGAGCGTCCGCACGAGGCGCTGGGCATGGACACCCCGGCACAGCATTACCGCCCCTCGACCCGACCGATGCCGAAGACAGCCCCTGAACCCGATTATCCGACCGAGGCAGCGGTGCGCGGCGTGCGCCAGAACGGCGCGGTCAAATGGCGGGGCACCGAGATCTATGTCTCGGCCACGTTGGCCGGCGAACCGATTGCCATTGAAGAGACCGAGGATGGCGAGTGGACGATGCGCTTCCACACCCATCCGCTCGGCTTCATCGATGAGAAGCACATGAAACTGGTTCGCCGCAGCGCCGCGCCAAGCCGACCGCTTGGCGCTGCGGCGACCGCATCATAGGGAGAGAAAACTGTTACCTATGTATCCGGTTCAAAGTGTTACCCATCTATCCGCTGGACACCGGCAGGGCAATGAGGGGCAGGGCCGAGGCTTGAGATTGTCTTTTCGTCCGCACGGCCTATAGGCGCAGTGATCGCCTAGGGCAGCGCCGCCCCTCATCCGCCCTTCGGGCACCTTCTCCCCGTGAACGGGGAGAAGGAAAGGTCAAGCTTATCCAAACACCCGCTTGAAGATCGTGTCGACATGCTTGGTGTGGTAGCCGAGGTCGAATTTCTCGCGGATCTCGGCTTCGGAGAGGGCCGCCGTCACATCCTTGTCGGCGAGCAGTTCCTCGAGGAAATCGGCGCCTTGCTCCCAGACTTTCATGGCGTTGCGCTGCACCAGGCGATAGGCGTCCTCGCGTGACAGGCCGGCCTGCGTCAGCGCGAGCAGCACACGCTGCGAATGCACCAAGCCTCTGAACTTATTGAGGTTCTTCTCCATGTTCTCGGGATAGACGAGCAGCTTGTCGACGACGCCGGTCAGGCGCGCCAGCGCGAAATCCAGCGTCACCGTCGCGTCCGGCCCGATCATGCGCTCGACAGAGGAATGCGAAATGTCGCGCTCATGCCACAGCGCCACGTCTTCCATGGCGGGCACGGCCATCGACCGCACCATGCGGGCGAGGCCGGTGAGATTTTCGGTCAGCACCGGGTTACGCTTGTGCGGCATGGCAGACGAACCCTTCTGGCCCGGCGAGAAATACTCTTCCGCTTCCAGCACTTCGGTGCGCTGCAGATGGCGGATCTCGACGGCCAGACGTTCGACCGACGAGGCGATCACGCCCAGCGTGGCAAAGAACATGGCATGCCGGTCGCGCGGGATGACTTGCGTCGACACCGGCTCCGGCTTCAGCCCGAGCTTTGCCGCCACATGCTCTTCGACATATGGCTCGATGTTGGCGAAGGTGCCGACCGCGCCGGAGATGGCACATGTCGCGATATCCTCCCGCGCATGCACCAGACGCTCGCGGCAGCGCGAGAACTCGGCATAGGCTTGCGCCAGCTTGATGCCGAAGGTGGTCGGCTCGGCGTGGATGCCGTGGCTGCGGCCGATGGTGACAGTGTCCTTGTGCTCGAAGGCGCGGCGCTTCAGCGCGGCGAGCAGGGCGTCGATGTCGGCGAGCAGGATGTCGCTGGCCCGCGTCAATTGCACCGCAAGGCAGGTGTCCAACACGTCCGACGAGGTCATGCCCTGGTGGATGAAGCGGGCATCCGGTCCGACGAATTCGGCGAGATGGGTGAGGAAAGCGATGACGTCATGCTTGGTGACGCGCTCGATCTCGTCGATCTTGGCGACGTCGAATTTGGCCGCGCCGCCTTTTTCCCAGATGGTCCTTGCCGCTTCCTTCGGGATGACGCCCAGCTCCGCCAGCGCATCGCAGGCATGCGCCTCGATCTCGAACCAGATGCGGAAGCGGGTTTCGGGCGACCAGATGGCGACCATTTCCGGCCGGGAATAGCGAGGGATCATCTGTTTTCAGTCCTGCCTGGGAGAAGCGTCGGCCGCGTCCTAACAGAGGCGGGCCCAATGCTCAACGCTGCTGCCGCGCAAACCAGATGCTAACCCCGACAAGTGCCGCAAAGCCCAGCGGAAAATAGAGTCGAACGCCAAGCGCGAGGAACTGGTGGAGCGCTGTCGGCAGCGTGAAGGTGAATTCATGCCTATCACGCCATGGTGAACGAGACGCGCCGTGCGATGCATCCAATCCGGCGTTCATTTGTTATTGTCGGCCGTCTCGCATCCGAAAGGGCACATCCAGCGGAGAACCAGCATGAGCACCGACATCAGCAAGATACGCGGACATATGGAAGTGATCGGCGCCGATGGCGTCCATATCGGCACCGTCGACAAGGTCGAGGGCGACCGGATCAAGCTGACCAAGGCCGACAGCGGCATGGGCTCGCACAAGGGCCATCATCATTACATTTCGCTCGCCCTGGTCGCGGAGATCGACGGCGAGAAGGTCTGGCTTTCCGCGAATTCCGATGTCGCCGTCACCTTCGAGGAAGAGAAATCCGATCCGACCTGATCGGCGCCAACCCGATCAGCGCGACGCCCATACCGGGAATAGGTCGCCGTCGGCTGGCGTCGCGGCATGGACGCCGCGGCTGATAGCCCGCGCCATGGTCGCGCCGGCCGCCGCGAACAGGTCGATCGCGGCATCGGCGCCGAGCTCGATGCCGCTCCTGCCGGTCGCCAGGGCGAACACCAGATCGCCGTCCGCCGGCGTATGGGTCGGCCAGATGGCGCGGGCGAAGCCGTCATGCGCTGAAATCGCCAGCCGCTTGGCGGCGGCTTTGGTCAACACGGCGTCGGTGGCGATAACGGCGATGGTGGTGCTGCCGGCTTCCCCATGTCCGCCGACACGCCGATCGCGGTATTTCAGCAGGATCTTCCTGGCGTCTTTTGGCAGTGGATCGGGGTAGCCCAGGCCGCCGAATTCGTCGCCGATCTCGAAGGGCGCTGACCAGAAATGGCGGCTGCCGCCAACCGTCACCGAGCCGGTGGGATTGACGGCGGCAAGTGCGCCGATGGTGACGCCGCTGTCGAGCACGGTCGAGGCTGAGCCCAGACCGCCCTTCAGCCAGGAGGTCAACGCGCCGGTGCCGGCTCCGGCCGTACCGATGGCGAAATCGGCGATTGCCGTCTGCACGGCCTCATAGCCGAGCTCGCGATAGGGCGGATAACGGCCCCAATCCTTGTCGCCGCCATTGCGCAGGTCGAACAGGATCGCGGCCGGCACGATCGGCACGCGGAAGCCGCCGACCTCGACGCCGATGTTCTTCTCGCGCAGCGCCGCCTGCACGCCTGAGGCGGCGTCGAGGCCGAAGGCCGAGCCCCCGGACAGGACGACGGCATGGATCGTCACGATCGAATTCTGAGGCTCCAGCAGGTCGGTCTCGCGCGTGCCCGGCGCGCCGCCCAGCACCTGGACGCCAGCCACGGCAGGTTCGTCGCACAGCACCACCGTGACGCCGGATTTCAGCCTTGCGTCGCTGGCATTGCCCACGCGGAGGCCCGCAACGTCGGTGATCAGATTGCGCGGTCCGGTGTGGAACATCAGTTATCCTCCAGCGGCACGAAATGCGTGCCGTCGAAGCGGAAGACGCGGAACGGGTTCTGGCTGAGGTCGCCCGTGTCGTCGAAGCGGATGGTGCCGATCGCGGTCGTGAAATCATGGCCGGTCAGCGCTTCGCCGAGCGGTTTCCCCGAGCTTTCCGCATCGGCAGTCGCGGCCTTGGCGATCTCGACCGCCGCATAGGACGGCAGCGTGTAGCCGTCCGGCACGATGTTTTTTGCGCCGAGGGCCTGCACGATCCTGGGGTCGGCGACTTCCGACCATTCCGGCGGCGCGATCATCAGCGTGCCGGCGGCGTAAGGCACATCGCCAGGCGGCGTGCGCAGGTTCTCGCCGCCGGCAAAGGTGATGCCGGCCCCGAGGGAGGCGGCGTCACGGCCCATGATGGCGACATCGTCGCCGTCGCCGCCGGCAAACACCTTTGTCGCGCCTGCCTTCTTCAGCCGGCCGACCAACCCTATCTGGTTGTCGAGCTGCGGCCTGAACGTGTCGGTGAATACCGGCTTCAAGGCTGCCTGTTCGGCCGCGGCGCGAAAAGTCTCGGCCATCTCGCGGCCATAGATGGTGCCGTCATCGATTATGGCGAACAGCTCGTCGCGCCACAGCCGGGTGAGCTTGGCGGCTACCGCATTGCGCTCATCATCGCCGCGCGGGCCGAGCCGGTAGACCGGCCAGCCGGTCTTGGCGCGCCGGTCGGTCAGGCTTTCGGTGCGCACGCCGACCGTGATGACCGGAATGTTGGCGTCCTTCAGGATCGGCAGCGCCGTCTCGATCGCCTCGGTGCAGAGAAAGCCCACCACGATATCGACCTTGGCGTCGACGAATTCCTTTGCCGCCGCGGCGCCGCCATCGGCGGTGCAGGCATCGTCTGCGGTCTTGATCGCAAGGCCGTTCGCCTCCGCCGCCAGGCCGGCACCATTCTCAATCTGCTTGCCCAGGATCGCCGACGGACCGGAAAGCGGTGCCGCAACGCCGACCAGCGTCTCGGCCTCGGCGCTCGCTGCCAGCGACAGCCAGAACAGCACGGCTGATGTCGTCGTGAGAAGACGCATTCGGGCTAAGAGATCCTCCATGCCGGGAATACAATCCCGCACTATTCCAGGAAATGCCTAAAGGCTGGCTAAGCGGTGCGCAACACGCGAATTTGCGGATTGCGGTCAAGCACTTCGCCCGTGATGGATAACTTGTGGCGTGCAATATGCCGCCATATATAACGGGCTTGTTCCGACAGGTGGATTATCGCGTGCTGAAGATCAATGACATCGGGCCGCAGCACTATCGCGATGCGATGGCGCATTTTGCCGGCCATGTGCATGTGGTGACCACGGACGGGCCCGGCGGCAAACGCGGCGCGACGGTGATCGCCGCCTGTTCGGTTTCGGACACGCCGCCGACGGTTCTGGTCTGTCTCAACCGCGAGAACGCCAAGAACGAGGCTTTCATCAAGAACGGCAGGTTCGCGCTCAACACGCTTGCCTCGGACCAGGAAGCCGTCTCGGTGGGCTTTTCCGGTGTCACCGGGTTGCCGGCGGATGAACGCTTTGCGCTGGCCGAGTGGGATGTGATCTCGACCGGCGCGCCGACTCTGAAGGGCGCCCTTGCCGTGTTCGACTGCGAGATCATCGACGCCAAGGATCTTGCCACCCACCGTGTGCTTTTTGGCAAGGTGACAGGCCTGCGCATCGGCGATAATTTGCGGCCGCTGATCTACTATAACCGCGACTATCACGTTCTTTGAAACGTGCAAGCGGGACCCACGGAGACAAGATGACCGCGCCGCGCCCCGCGCCGAAATCGATCGACGAAACGCTCGATCTTTTGACCGCTGCGGACTATGTCGCGGACCGCTCGCTGGCGACCGTGCTGTTTCTTTCACTGCGCATGAAGCGGCCCTTGTTCCTCGAAGGCGAGGCGGGCGTCGGCAAGACCGAGATCGCCAAGGTGCTGGCCGACACCCTCGGCCGCCGGCTGATCCGGTTGCAATGCTATGAGGGGCTCGACGTCTCTTCGGCCGTCTATGAGTGGAATTATGCCGCGCAGATGATCGAGATCCGCATGGAGGAGGCGGCCGGCAAGGTCGTGCGCTCCGACATGGAGCGTAACGTATTCTCCGAAAAATACCTGATCCGCCGCCCGGTGCTCGATGCGCTGACCGGCAAGGCCGGCGCGGCGCCGGTGTTCCTGATCGACGAGCTCGACCGCACCGACGAAGCGTTCGAAGCGTTCCTGCTGGAAATCCTGTCGGATTTCCAGGTTACGGTTCCCGAGCTTGGCACGATCAAGGCGGAAGAGCCGCCGATCGTCATCATCACCACCAACCGCACGCGCGAGATCCACGACGCGCTGAAGCGGCGCTGCCTTTATCACTGGGTCGATTATCCGAACGCCGAGCGCGAGCTGGAGATCGTGCGCCGCAAGGTGCCGCAGGCGAACCGCCGGCTGTCGGCAGAGGTCGTGTCCTTTGTCCAGAAGCTGCGACAGGTCGAGCTGTTCAAGGCGCCAGGCGTCGCCGAAACCATCGACTGGGCCGGCGCGCTCACCGAGCTCGACAAGGTGGCGCTCGACCCGGAGACCGTGTCCGACACGATCGGCGTGCTTTTGAAGTACCAGGATGATATTGCCCGCATCGGTGAGGGCGAGGGCCGGCGCATCCTCAATGAGGTGAAGGCCGAGCTTTCGGCGGCGGAGTAGGGGCGATGCCGTCGCCGCGTCCGGAACCCAAAGAGGCGCGCGCCGATGGGCGCATCGCCGATAATATCGTCTATTTCGCTCGCGCCTTGCGCAAGGCCGGCATGCGCGTCGGGCCGGCCTCGGTGAAGGACGCCATCGAGGCGGTGCTTGCCGCCGGCATCGGCTCGCGCGACGATTTCTACTGGACGCTGCATGCGGTGCTGGTTTCGCGGCACGAGGATCATCCGGTCTTCGACGAGGCCTTCCGCCTGTTCTGGAAATCGCGCGAGCTGATCGAGAAGCTGCTGGCGATGTTTTCACCGGTCGCCCTGGATACAACCGAAAAGCAAAAGCCGCGGGCGGCCGAGAACCGCGTCAGCCAGGCGATGTTCGAAGGCCACCAGAAGAACCAGCCGGCCCGGGAAGTGCCGGAGATCGAGGTCGATGCGCGGCTCACCTTTTCCGGCAATGAAGTGCTGCGCGGCAAGGATTTCGCCCAGATGGACGCCGGCGAAATGGCCGAGGCCAAAAAGGCGATCATGGCCTTGCGGCTGCCCTTTGACCTCGTCCGCACGCGGCGCTTCAGGGCCGACGCGCAGGGGCGCCGCATCGATCCGCGCGCCATGATGCGTTCGGCCGCGCGCACCGGCGGCGCGCTTATCCTGCCGAAATTCCGATCGGCGCGCGAAGTGCATCCGCCGCTGGTCGTGCTTGCCGATATTTCGGGCTCGATGAGCCAGTACACCCGCATCTTCCTGCATTTCCTGCATGCCCTGACGGAGAAGCGCCGGCGCGTGCACGCCTTCGTCTTCGGCACGCGGCTGACTAACCTGACCCGGCAGATGCGCCATCGCGATCCGGACGAGGCGCTGGCCGAATGCTCGGCGGCGGTGAAGGACTGGTCGGGCGGCACCCGCATCGGCGATACGTTGGCCGAATTCAACCGGCTGTGGTCACGGCGCGTGCTGGGGCAGGGCGCCGTGGTGCTTCTCATCACCGACGGGCTGGAGCGCGACGACGTCACCGGCCTGTCGCAGGAGATGGAGCGGCTGCACAAGTCCTGCCGGCGGCTGATCTGGCTCAATCCGCTGTTGCGCTTCGACGGGTTCGAAGCGCGCGCCCGCGGCGTCAAAGCGATGCTGCCGCATGTCGACGAGTTCCGGGCAGTGCATAATCTCGACGCGCTGACCGATCTTTGCGCCTCTCTCGACCAGCGGCCCGCGGCCTCGGTCGATCCGCGCCGCTGGCTGCGAACTGGCGACAGGCGGGCCGCATAGCCATATGTTCTGCTTGGGAATGTCCCGGCGGGAAAACAGACTGTGTGAGAAGCGACAATGGATGAGAGCATATATCTCGATGAAGCCCGTGATCCGCTGATCATCGCGGAGGGCTGGATGAAGGACGGCAAGGATGTCGCCATCGCGACCGTGGTCGAGAACTGGGGTTCGGCGCCGCGTCCGGTCGGCAGCCATCTGGTCATCGACGCTGAAGGGAATTTCCATGGCTCTGTCTCGGGCGGCTGTGTCGAGGGCGCCGTGGTGACCGAGGCGATCGACGTCATCGGCTCGGGCAAGGCCAGGATGCTGGAGTTCGGCGTCGCCGACGAAACGGCCTGGCAGGTGGGCCTTTCCTGCGGCGGCCGTATCAAGGTCTATGTCGAAAGGCTGGGCTGACCGCCGTGGATCCATACATTCTCAAGACCTTGAACGAGGAACGCCGCGCCCGCCGGGCAGTGATTGTCGTCACCGACCTTGGCGACGGCCGCGACCGCATCGTGCGCGAGGGCGATCCTGTCGCGGGCGATCTCGGGGCGGCAATCGCCAATGCGTTTCGTACCGGCAATTCGCGGTCAGTGGAGGCGGAAGGGCGGACCTTTTTTCTCAACGCGCATCTGCCGCGCCCGCGCCTCGTGGTGATCGGCGCGGTGCATATCAGCCAAGCGCTGGCGCCGATGGCCAGGATCGCCGGCTACCCGGTCGAGATCATCGACCCGCGCACCGCCTTCGCGACCCCGGAGCGCTTTCCCGACGTCGCGCTGCATGCCGAATGGCCGGAGGATGTGCTGAAGCGCGCGCCGCTCGACAGCTACACGGCGCTCGCCGCAGTCACCCATGATCCGAAGATCGACGATTTCGCGCTGAAGGCGGCGCTCGACGCCCGCTGCTTCTATGTAGGCGCGCTGGGCAGCCGCAAGACCCATGCCAAGCGCGTCGAGCGCCTGCTGGCGCTCGGTGCCGGCGCCGACCAGATCGCCCGTATCCACGCGCCGATCGGCCTCGACATCGGGGCGGCAAGTCCGGCCGAGATCGCCGTTGCGGTGCTCGCGCAGACCATCCACGCCTTCCGCTCGCGCGGTCTGGAAGCAAAAGGCGCCGTGGCGTGAAATTCGGGCCGGTTCCGATCGACGAGGCGGAAGGGGCGGTGCTGGCGCATGCGACGGCCGCGGGCGAAAAGCGGTTCCGCAAGGCGCACCGGCTGAGCCGCGAGGATGTCGCTGCACTGAAGGCAGCGGGTGTAGTCGAGGTCGTCGCGGCGGTGCTTGGCGAGGGCGATCTCGGTGAGGATGCCGCCGCCGCGAAGATCGCGGCCGCCATGAGCCACCGCAACATCGAGGTCAAGCCGGCCGCCACCGGGCGAGTGAACCTGCATGCAGGGGCCTCGGGCGTGTTTACCGTCAATGCCGGGATGATCGATGCCATCAACGCCGTCGATCCGGCCATCACCGTCGCGACGTTGGCGCAGCATGCGCCGGTCGAGAAGGGCCAGATGGTCGCGACGGTGAAGATCATCCCCTTTGCCGTCGCCGCAAACCTGGTGGACAGCGTGGTGAGGATTTGCGCCGGCCGCGAGATCTTTGCCGTCAACGCCTATCGTCCCATCACGGTCGGCGTCATCCAGACGGTGCTTCCGGGCGTCAAGCCGAGCGTGCTTGACAAGACGCTGCGCGTCACCGAGGCGCGGTTGGCGCGTTCCGGCGGCCGGCTGACGGCCGAGCGGCGCACGCCGCATGAGATTGCCCCGGTCGCCGCGGCCGCGACCCAGCTGGCGCGCG
Source organism: Mesorhizobium sp. M2A.F.Ca.ET.046.03.2.1 (assembly GCF_003952425.1). Classification (NCBI taxonomy): domain Bacteria; kingdom Pseudomonadati; phylum Pseudomonadota; class Alphaproteobacteria; order Hyphomicrobiales; family Phyllobacteriaceae; genus Mesorhizobium; species Mesorhizobium sp. M2A.F.Ca.ET.046.03.2.1. The sequence continues at coordinate 6,242,211 of NZ_CP034449.1, forward strand.
ACAATGACATGGTGGTGATCTTCGGCGCCTCAGCGATGAGCGATTTCGCCGATGTCGTGCCGGCCGCGATCGAACGTGCCGGCGGCACCGTCATCCGCGCGGGCATGCCGGTCGATCCCGGCAATCTGCTGGTGCTCGGAACACTCGACGGCAAGCGCGTCGTCGGCGCGCCCGGATGCGCGCGCAGCCCGAAGGAGAACGGCTTCGACTGGGTGCTCGATCGCCTGATTGCCGGGCTCGATGTGACGGCGAGCGATATTGCCGGCATGGGTGTCGGCGGGCTTCTGATGGAAATTCCGACCAGGCCGCAGCCGCGCGAGCCGACGCCGCACCCCGCCAGGTCGGCGCTGAAGGTCGATATCGTGCTTCTGGCGGCTGGACGTTCGAGCCGCATGGGCGGGCCGAACAAGCTTCTGGCGCTGTTCGACGGCGAGCCGCTGGTGCGCCGCACCGCTTCCCGCGCGCTGGGCTCAAAGGCCGCCAGCACCATCGTCGTCACCGGCCATCAGCGCGAACGCGTGCGTTCAGCGCTTGGAGGCCTTGAGGTGAAACTCGCCGACAATCCCGATTTCGCCGATGGCCTGGCCTCGTCCTTGAAGGCGGGCATTGCGAAGGTCGCGCCCGACGCGGCCGGCGCGATGATCGTTCTTGGCGACATGCCCGGCGTTTCGTCGAAGGACCTCGACAGCCTGGTCGATGCGTTCCGCCGCTCCGGCGGCCACGCGGTCGTGCGCGCCTCGCACCAGGGCAAGCGCGGCAATCCGGTGCTTTTGCCGCGATCGCTTTTCGCGGCGGTTGCGCAGCTCGAGGGCGATACCGGCGCCCGGCATCTGGTCGAAGCCGAGGGTCTCGACGTCATCGATGTCGAGATCGGGCAGGGTGCATCGATCGACGTCGACACGCGCGAGGCGCTGGAGGGGGCGGGCGGCGTCCTGCAGGATTGACAAACCGAAGCCGAATTTCGCATGCCTCTCGGCATGTCATTGCGCTTCCTCTTCGCCCTGCTCGTTGCAACCGGTTTTGCCGTCCAGGCTGCCCATAGCCAGACGCTTTCGCTAAAACCGTTCAAGGACGACCTCTTTGCTTATCCGGCGGCGCTGTCCACCGGCGATAATGGCGCCTATACGGTGCTCGACTATCATGAGATGCGCGACATCAACCAGCGCGACGAGGTGCCGGAAAAGCGGGTGCGCGCGCAATATACCGACCCCGGCGTGCGCAAGGTGCAGCGGGACCTGATGTTGAAGACCGACGCCGGCGATGTCAGGCATGTCGCGGTCGGCAGGACGGAAGGCGCTTCCATCATCGTGCTCTACCTGCATGGGCAGGGCGGCAGCCGCAAGCAAGGTGTCGACGATTTTACTTTCGGCGGCAACTTCAACCGCATCAAGAATCTGATGGCCGCCAATAACGGCCTCTACCTTTCGCCGGATTTCCCCGATTTCGGCGACAAGGGCGCGGCGCAGGTCTCGGCGCTCATCGATCACTACGCCCAACAATCGCCCGGCGCGAAAATCTTCGTCGCCTGCGGCTCCATGGGCGGCATGGTCTGCTGGAAGCTCGCCGCGCGCAAGGATACGGGCGGCCGTATCAACGGGCTGCTGCTGCTCGGATCGCTGTGGGACGACAGCTTTCTCACCAGCCCTGCCTTCAAGCGCCGCGTGCCGGTGTTCTTCGGCCAGGGCAGCCATGACGTGGTCTTCTCGGTGGAAAAGCAGGAAGCCTTCTTCCGATCGATCCTGGCCAAAAAATCCTATCCGACACGCTTCGTGCGCTTCGAGACCGGCACGCACGGCACGCCGATCCGCATGGTGGACTGGCGCGGCACGCTGAACTGGATGCTGACGAAAGCGCCGTGACCCTTCTGTCGAGGCTCAAGGCGCAGTGTTGTAATCGATGATCGTCTGCGGATTGATCTCGCCGTCATAGGAAGCATCGACGTCGTACTGGACAAGCGAGAAGTCACCGTTGCGGAACAGATAGGTCCCCGATGACGAGGCGTCCCCTACGCCACGCCATTTGGCGGATGTGGTGATGGTTTTCGTGTTCTCGTCATAGTCCGAATTGGTTGCCCAGCCGCTGGTCTTGAAACCGATGATGTGGATCGACTCGACCTTGCCTTCGCTGTTGTTGTTCTCGTAGCGGATATCGAGATCCGGCTCGGTGAACTGCAGCTGGGTCACGCCGTTGACGTCATCGGCGATGTAGTAGACCGCGGTTTCGTTATAGGCGGCCATCGAGCAGAAGAAGCGGAACAGCCGCGTCTCGCGCTCCGGGTCGGCGGCTTGAGCGTCCTTGTCCTTGTATTGGACCGAATGGGCCTCTGGCTCACCGATTGGCTTGCCATCGGCATCCTGTTTGTCGCACTGCCCGCCATAGGTGGCGAGAAACGCCTTCTTGGCCTGCTCCAGCGCCTCGTCCTTCTTCGGCGGCGGCGGGCCGTCGCCGCAGCTTGCCGGCACGGCGCTGTCGAAATCCTCCGTCGATGGCTTCAGCGCACCCTTGTCGATGAAGATCGGCTGGAAAGGCGGCTCCTGAATTTGCGCATTGACCTGGCGGACCGTGTAGCAGCCCGCGAAAACCTTGGCCTCGCCCTTCTTGTCGGTCGCCTGGATAGCGACCGGGACGCTGTAATAGATGCTGCCGGCGGCACCTTCGTCCGATACAGCGCCGGTCTTGACGTCGACGGTATCGGTGCCGTCATAGCCTTTCACGAAAGCGTTGAAATCCTTGGCTGGCTTCGTATCGCCGAAATAACCCCAGGCGCGGGCGAATTCGTGACGATTGATGGCGCTGTAAAGCGAGCGGATGACGGCGTCGGCGCTGGACCTGTCGTCGATATAGGGCGCATCGGCCGCAAACGCGGACTGGCCGATACTGGACAGGGAAAAGAAGGCAGCCACAGCGAGAAAGATATGTCTCATCGGGAATCTCCGCTCGATAACGAAAATACTACCATGGCGATTGCGGCGGCGCGGTGACGTGGAAGCATGACCGCTTGAAGAATCGTGACCGGAGGCGTTAGGTCACGGCCCGCGGCGCTGGGGCCGCCTTGGGAGAGTGCTCGTGACTATTTCCATGTACGATATTTCCGTCGGCGTCTTTTCCGCCCGGCTGAAGGCGCTGGCCAGCGTGCTGACGGCGGCGGAGCAGAATGCCGCTGAGCGCAAGATCGATCCGCAGGTGTTCCTCACGGCGCGATTGGCGCCGGACATGTTTGCGCTGGCCAGGCAGGTCCAGATCTCCACCGACCATGCCAAGGGCGCGCCGTCGCGGCTCGCCGGCCGCGAGGTGCCGAAATATGAGGACAATGAAGCGAGCTTTGCCGAGCTGCAGGCCCGAATCGCCAAGACGCTCGATCACCTGGCGACGTTCTCGGCGGCCGATCTGGAAGGTTCGGAGGACAGGACGGTCGAATTAAGGCTTGGCGGGCGCGAAACTACGCTGCCCGGCCTGCAGTACCTGCTGCATGTCGCGATGCCGAATTTCTATTTCCACGTCACGACGGCCTACGACATCCTGCGCCACAATGGCGTGCCGCTCGGCAAGCAGACCTTCCTGGGAAATCGCTGAATTTTGAGCAGGTTGAAGGTTTCCCGGCAGCCCGGGAAACCTGTTTGGCTCAGCGTTGTTCAGCGGGCCGACATTTCGCGCGCGATGCGCGGAAAGTCCGCCGGCTTGATGCCGATATCGGCGCGGTCGGCATTGCTCATCGCATTGAGAAGCGCGAGCGCCGCGCGGTAACGCTGGTGTTCTTGCGGCCGTGGCCGAGCGAACATTTCAGTGAAGAACCCCATGACTCAATAGCCCCTATTGGTCCTCCCAACGTCAAAGTATAGGCGATTTTTTTAAATTGTGCAGTGCAGCAATTGCATGGCTGCCATGCCGCATCAGATTTTTTCCGCCACAATCGATTTTCCGCGAAACTTTTCGGCAGGCTCAATCGTAGGCGTTGGTGCCGGCACTTGGCCGGCTTTTTCCTCGCCACTCCTGGCGACCTTGCCGGACTGCACGAAATGCGGTCCGGCTTTTTGCTTGATGGCTCCGGTCGGCAAAATGCCTGCAATTGTTAACGTCGCCAGAAGTCATTTTTAACGAGGGCGCCCTATCTTCAAATGGCGTCAATGCATGCCGTCACGAGAGGGAGGCTGAGATCGGCACCGGGAACAAGCTCGATTTCGCTTCGTTGCTCGACGACCTGATCGTCGCCTCGGAGAAAGGCGAGGAAGAGGGCGCCCGGCCGTCTATCCCGTTCGACTATCTGTCCGTTGCCGATGAACTTCATTCCGGCCGCATCAAGGTTGCCGGTGAGAGCGTCGCCGCCGAATACCGCGAATCCGGCGCCGATCTTGCCGCGGAGTTCGCAGCACTTCTCGACCGGGCGAAACTGACGCTTGCGGGCGAAGAGCATTGGCCCGAGGAAAAGCTGCCGTCGATCGATCCCGAAGCCATTGCCGGCGAGCTCGGCCTCGACCATCCAGCCAAGAATGCCGATTTCGGCCGCATCCGGCGCAATTTCGCTTTCGCCAACCACCCGGACCGGGTCGCGCCGCATCTGCGCCAGCGCGCCATGATCCGCATGCAGGTGGCCAACATGCTGATCGACGAGGCGAAGCGACGGGCCTTGGCTGGGGCACGCCGTTAGCCGCGCAGTTTACGCAAAAAGTCGAAGACTGCGGGCTTGGAGAAACTCCGGCCTGTGCTTTATGCTTGAACTTCCTCCCCGCGCTGTCCGCGCAAAACTCCCGCCGGAGATCCCATGCATAAACGCCGCCTCGGTCGGACCGACCTCCTTGTTTCGCAAATCTGCCTCGGTTCGATGACCTGGGGGCAGCAGAACACCGAAGCGGAGGGCCACGCGCAGATGGACCTGGCGTTCTCGCGCGGGGTGAATTTAATCGACACGGCCGAGCTTTACCCGATCCCGCCCAAGGCCGAGACGCAAGGGCGGACCGAGAAGACCATCGGCAGCTGGATGAAAGCCAATCGCAACCGCGACAAGGTCATCCTTGCCTCGAAAGTGGTCGGCCGCACGGCCAACACCTGGTTCCGCGGCGATCGTCCCTCGAAGCTGGTGCGCGCCGACATCTTCGACGCGGTCGAGAAGTCGCTGGCCAAGCTCGGCACGGACTATATCGACCTCTATCAGATCCACTGGCCGGACCGGGACATTCCCTGGGGCTCGAATCCGACGCGCGTGGGAGCGGTGGCGCGGCGCCCGGATGCGGCAGGCACTCCGGGAGGCGAGACGCCTGTTGCCGAAACGCTCGCCGTCTTCGACGAACTGGTGAAGGCCGGAAAGATCCGCCATCTGGGTCTCTCGAACGAAAGCTCCTGGGGTGTCATGCGCTTCGTCTTCGAGGCCGAAAAGGCCGTGGGTCCGCGCGTCGCCTCGCTGCAGAACGCCTACAACCTCGTCAACCGCACCTTCGAGGTGAACCTTGCCGAGGTCTGCGAACGCGAGGAGATCGGGTTTCTTCCCTATTCGCCGCTGGCGCAGGGCTATCTCACCGGCAAGTACGATCATGGCGCGCGGCCGCAGGGCTCGCGCTCGCAGCTTTTTAACCGCGGCCAGCGCTACGAGACGCCGAATGCGGCGGAAGTGCTGCTTCAATACAACGAGCTGGCGCGCTCCTTCGGCATGGAGCCGGCGCTCTTCGCCAACGCCTATGTGGCGAGCCGGCCCTTCGTGACGGCGAACATCGTCGGTGCGACCACCATCGCGCAGCTCGAGACGGCGCTGTCCTCGGTCGACGTCACCTGGACGGAAGAGATGCAGAAGGCGGTCGACGCCATTCACCAGCGCGTCGGCAATCCGTGTCCTTGATCGGAATCGTTTAAAAAACAAAGGGGTGGAGACGATGGCAGAGTTTCCGATCGAGGCCGTGCGCGGCAGATTTCCGGCGCTTTCGCTGACCGATAAAGGGCGCCGGCGCATCTATCTCGACAATCCCGCCGGCACGCAGGTGCCACTGACGGTAGCGGACGCGGTGTCGCGCTGCCTGCTCTCGACCAACGCCAATCTGGGCGGCATCTTCGAAACAACGGTCGCTGCGCAGCAGGTGGTCGATGGGGCACATGCCGCGATGGCCGATTTCCTCAACGCATCGAGCGTCGAGGAGATCGTCATCGGCGCCAACATGACGACGCTCACCTACCACATGTCGCGCACGCTTGGCCGGACAATGAAGCCGGGCGACGAGATCATCGTCACGCGCATGGACCACGAAGGCAATGTCTCGCCCTGGCTGCAGCTTGCCGAGGATCTCGGCCTGGTCGTTCGCTTCCTGCCGTTCGACGAGCGGAGCTGGCAGGTGGAGGAGGCGGCGCTGAACGCGCTGCTTTCGGACAAGACGCGGCTCGTCGCGCTGAATTATGCCTCGAACCTGACCGGCTCGATCAACCGGGTGAAAGCGCTGACGGCGCTCGCCAGGCAGGCCGGCGCGCTGGTCTACGTCGATGCCGTGCAGTTCGCGCCGCATGGGCTCATCGACGTGCAGGCGCTCGGCTGTGATTTCCTGATCTGCTCGGCCTACAAATTCTTCGGGCCGCATGTGGCCATATTGTGGGGACGGCGTGACGTCATCGACGGCCTCAAGCCCTACAAATGCCGCTGTTCGTCGAACGGGCTGCCGGAGCGGTTCGAACTCGGCACGCCGCAGATCGAGCTGATGGCCGGGCTGACGGCAGCGATCGACTATTTCGCCGATCTAGGCGCTGCCGCCGGCGAGGGCGGATCGCGGCGGCAGCGGATCGCCAAGGCTTTCGACGTTTCGATCGCTTATGAGAATGCGCTGGCCCGGCAACTGATCGAAGGCCTGTCCGATATCGAGGGCCTGATTATCCGCGGTATCACCGATACGGAGCGCCTCGCCGAGCGGGTGCCGACCGTTTCCTTCACGGTCGAGGGCATCGCGCCGGAAACGATCGTGCGGCAGATGAACGCCGAGAATATCTTTCTGTGGTCGGGCCATAATTACGCGTGGGAGATCGTCCACCAGCTCGGCATTCCAGCTGAGCAGGGTGTCGTGCGCATCGGCATTGCCCACTACAACACGGCGGCCGAGATCGAGGAGACGCTGGAGAGCGTGCACCGCGTGATCGCGATGCTGCGGCAGCAGCGCTAGTCTTTCTTGCCGCCGAGGCCGGTCAGGAAAGCGGTGAGGTTGTCGCCCAGCGCATCGCAGAGATAGCCGCCTTCCTGGACGATGACCGTGGGCAGGCCGAGCCCGGCAATCGCTTCGCCCATTCGCGAGAAGCCTGGCGTCGTCACCGAGAGGCCGCCGAATGGATCGCCTTCGAAAGCGTCGAGGCCGAGTGCCACCACAAGCGCTTCCGGCGCGAAGGCGCGGATGCGCTGGAAGGCCGTCGCCAGCGCTTCGAGAAAGGCCGTGTCGCCGGATTTGCGCGGCAGCGGCAGGTTGAGATTGTAGCCGAGGCCGGGGCCTTCGCCGCGCTCGTCGGCATGCCCCCAGAAGAACGGATAGAAGCGCACTGGATCGGCGTGCAGCGAGACGGTCAGCACATCGGGACGGGCGTAGAAGATGCCTTGCGTGCCGTTGCCGTGATGCAGGTCGACATCGAGGATGGCGACGCGGGCGGAACTCTTGCGCAGAACCTGCGCGGCCAAGGCCGAATTGTTGATGAAGCAGAAGCCGCCGGCGACATCGGCGAAAGCGTGGTGTCCAGGCGGACGGCAGAGCGCATAGGCCGACGGCGCGCCGGCCATCACGGCTTGAGCGGCTTCGACCGCGCTCCAGGCGCTCCACAGCGCGCTGTTCCAGGTCTCGGCCGAGATCGGGCAGGCGGTGTCGGCCATATGGTAGCCGGCCTGGCCGACCGCCGAGGCCGGATAGGAGCCGTTGCGAGCGATCGGGTGGATGTTCGGGATCACCTCCGCCGAAGCGCCTTCGATGCGCTGCCAGCGCGTGAAGATGTTTTCGAGGAAGTCGAGATATTCAGGCGTATGCACCGCCGCGACCGGGCCAAGCCCGTGATTTTTCGGGCGTTCGACCGTCAAACCGGCCGATCTTGCGCCGGATAGCAGTCTCTCCACCCGCTCCGGCTTTTCCGGATTGGGCTGCGGCGCGCCGCTCGAAAGGAAAGCCTTGGGATCGTGGCGCTTCTGCTCTTCGGCATAGAAGGCTTTCATCGTCATTCCTCCGGAGCGTCGGCAAAGGCGAAAAAGGCATCGCCGACGATCTTCTGCACCTGTTCGTAACTCGAGCGGCCGATGCCCAGTTTCTCATAGAAGGCCTTGGCGGTCTCGTTGTCGGTATCGACGGAGAGCCTCAGATAAACGCCGCCCGCCGCGCGGCACTCTTTCGCGACGCGCCGCAGCAGTTTCTCGCCGATGCGGCGGCCGCGAAAGCGGTCCTCGACATAAAGATCCTGCACATAGACGCCCGGACGACCCATCCAGGTCGAGAAGATCGGGAAATACAGGCAGAGCCCGGCGAATTCGCCGCCGATCTCGACGATCAGGGTCGAGAAGGCGGGCTTTTCGCCGAAGCCGTAAGTGCGGAGGTCGTCAGCGGTGGATTTGATATCCTGGTTGGCGCCGATATGGGTGCCGAGACGCAGCAGCGCGGCGTAGATTGTTTCGACGTCGTCGATGGTACCGGGACGGAGCAGAATGTCGGTGGCCCGCTGCGGCATCGGTCAGTCCGCATGTCCGGCGGCGCTGGAGCCGATCAACAGATCGTCAAGCTCGCCGATTCTGTCTTCGGAAAAGACACGGATACCGTTTTCCTCGAGCAGCGCGGTGGTCGTGCCTTGGCCAGCCACGCGGGCCCTTGAAAAGCTCCCGTCATAGATAAAACTGCTGCCGCATGATGGGCTGCCGTCCGTCAATACGGCATAGCGGCATCCGGTTTCCCGGGCGAGGTCGAGCGCCAGTTGCCCGGCTTCGCGGTAAAGGCGGGTGACATCGCTGCCGGTTTGCTCGATCACTCTGCCATGGCCCTGCAGGACCGCATGGCCGTCGCGCGCGCCCTGGATTTCCGCCGGCGGACGCGGCGTCGAAAAACCTGCCGCTACCTCTGGACAGATCTGCACGATCCGGCCTTCCGACTGCCACCGCGCCAGTACGGGATGGTGATCGAGCCGAAACGAGCCGTTGTAGCGCACCTTGCTTCCGAGCAGGCAGGCCGAGACAAGCACTCTCTCCATATCGGCTCTCCCTTGGCGAGGGCTCAGTGATTGACCGGCAGGTCAAGTTCGGCGGCAAGTGCCTCCAGCGTGTCGCCAAGCACCGCGATGATCTCGCCGATCTGTTCGCGGGTTGTGATCAAAGGCGGGCAGACCATGAAATTATCACTCACCGGCCCGCCGCGCACGCGCCGCGAGTAGATGATGAGTCCACGCTCGAAGGCCAGATCGATGAGCCGCAAATTGGCGTTGAGATTCTGTGGCAACGGCGTCCTGGCCAAGGGGTCGGCGTAGAGCTCCGCACCCATGAACAGGCCCTTGCCTCGCACGTCGGCAATGAAAGGAAAGCGACCCGACAGCGCTTCGAGTTCGCCCCTCAGCACTTCGCCCATGACGGCGGAATTCTCGACCAAGCCAAGGCGGTCGACTTCGCCGAGAACGGCAACGCCGGCCGCGCAGGCGACAGGGTTACCGCCATAGGTATGGCCATGCAGGAAGCCGCCTGCCGCAACGACCGGCCCGACGATCCTCTCCGTCGCGGCAAGTGCCCCCAAGGGCGCGTAGCCGGAGCTCAGCCCTTTCGACAGCGCGACGATATCCGGCCGGCAGCTCCAATGGTCGCCGCCCAGGAACTTGCCGGTGCGCCCGATGCCGGTCATGACCTCGTCATGGATCAGCAGGATGCCGTAGCGGTCGCAGATTTCGCGGATCCGGGCAAAATAGCTTGCGGGTGGGACCAGTGCCGCGGTCGCCGCGCCGCCAATCGGCTCCATGATGAAGGCAAGCACGCTTTCGGGGCCTTGTTCCAGGATCTTTTCCTCAAGCATGTCGGCGTAGCGGACGCCGCGCTCTTCCAGCGACAGATTATCTTGGTCGCGATGGACAAACGGGGCCGGCACCAGCGGCATCGGCTGTCCGAGCGGGTCGAATGTCTTGGTCAGGACATCGTCGCCGGTGACGGCAAGCGTGCCAAGCGTGATGCCGTGATAGGAGGGCATGCGACCGATGATTTTCCAGCGCTTGTCCTGGCCTGTCGCGACAGCCCATTGGCGCGCGAGCTTGAGGCAGGCCTCGACCGCCTCGGAACCGCCGGAAACGAGATAAATGCGCTCGAGCCCGTTCGGAAGCCGCTCGGCCAACTCCCGCGCCAGCGCGACGGCCTGTTTGTTCTCGAATTGGAAGATGTAGGCGAAGCTGACGCGGTCAAGCTGCCGCTTCATCGCATCGATGACGTTGCGATTGCCGTGACCGACATTGACGTTGACCGCGCCGCTCGATCCATCGATGTAGCGGCGGCCGCTCTTGTCCCACAGATAGATGCCATCGGCGCGATCCACCATCGGCTGGGGCCGTCGCGTGAAGTGGAAGAGGTTCGGCCGGCTGACGGTTTCAATCGACTGCGCAGTGCTCATTCGCCCCTCTCGTCTCGGCCAAGATAGCGGTCGAGAACATTCTTGGTCACGCGTTCGACCATCGCGTCCTGCCTTAGCAGGCCGGCGACCCATTCGCAGCTTCCGGCATGGAACACCTCGCCCTTGCCGCGCGGGAAATTGACGATCATGCCGTTGCCGCGCTTCACCTTGTCGAGATTGGCGTCGCTCGCCTCGCCGAAAAGCGTCTCGGCGGTGAAGCGGCCATCCTCGTCGGTGAGGAACTGGTCCTCGATCGGGATGTCGGCGCTTTCCTCGACCTGGCTCGCCATGCCGACCGCCAGCACCTGCAGGCCGTCGGGCGCGCCGCTATCCGCGGTCGGGTAGGGCAGGCCGCAGCGGATCTCGAAATCGAGGCCGTCGACCTCATAGCCATAGACATGGCTGTCGGCGCCGAGCAGGTCGCCATAATAGATGCCGGTGCCTGCGAAGGCCCAGTGCTCGGGATGGTAGACCGGAAAGCCGCGTACGCCGCGCGGGGCGCAGCCGCCCCACCCGGCGTAGACGCCTCGCGTCGCGTTGAGGCCGAAGGTGGCGCTGCCGGGGCGGCCGATCTCGGGCGCTTCCCAGGAATTGGTGGCGCGAGTGACATCGCCGCCGCGATAGGCCGGGTCTTCCGCGCGCGCCTTGTACTTGTAGCAGACCTGGCGGCGGCCTTGGTCTTCCAGCCTCGTCTGCCACATGAAATTGCCGGCAAAGCGCGCCGCGTGCCCGCCGCCGGTCACATAGTTGTCGACAGCGTCGCGCATTTCCCAGGTCCAGTATTCGTCATGGCCGACGAAGACGACGCAGTCATAGCCGTCGAGGATTTCGGGCGAGAAATGCAGCTCGTGCTGGCTGGCGAGATCGACCAGGTAGCCGGCGCGTTCGGCGAAGCGGAAGAAATGGCTGTCATAGCTTGCCCAGCCGGACGATGCGTATTTCTTCGAATGCCCGGTGGCAAAAGCCCACTCCATGTGTGGATAGCGCGGCACGGTCTTCGGCGGCACGGCGACTTCGAGCGGCACGCGCGGCGCGTCCTTTGGCAGCACGACGAAGCCGCGGCACCAGGGGCGCTCAATCGACACCGTCGTTGCGTACTGGTCGCGGTTCGGACCGGTGATGCCCTGATAGTGGTTCGAGCCGCCCCAGGTGTTGTACGCGGTCCAGGTGCCGGTCGCGGCGACCTGCAGCAGGCGGCCCGGCTTGCGGCCGGGCTGGGGCGCGACGATGAAGAGATGGTGGCTGCGGATCGGATTGCCGTCGCGGCCTTCGGCAAGAAGCGCGATGCGATAGGCGCCCGACGGCCAGTCGTCGCCGACGCGGAATTCGAACGACGCCTCCCAGCCGCAACCTTCGACCGAGCATTGGTCGGGCGTATCTTGCCAGCGCGCCGACAGGCCTGCTCCCTCGAAGACCTTGGTCTCGGCGGCTCCGTCGCGGATGACGGCGATGCTGAATTGCGGCGCGGTCGAGCTGACATGGAGCGCCACCGTCTCGCCGGGGCAGTAGGAAAACCGGTCGCTGTAGCCCCAGATCTCACCGCGCTCACCGTCCATCCCCGGCCATTCATAATAATGGCCGCGCACCGCCTCGCGGCGCTGCTCGGGCGTCAGCCCGAAATCGGGAAATTCGGTGGGCAATTGCATCAAGCTGGACCTGAGATCACGAAGCCGTCATTGAGACCATCGGCCGGCCAAGCGTCAAATGGAAAGCATCGGGCCAGCAGGTACCCGCGTTTGTCGATATCCGGCAAACGGATTATTCATTGGGCGTTGTTCAGTGCCAGGGAGCCGACATGCTGCGTGTGCAAAAGGTCAAGGTCGACGACATCTACGTGCCGACGGCGCGGCGCAAGACGCTGCATCCCGAGACCGTGCGCCATCTCGCCGAGGATATTCTCGAGAACGGCATGAAGACGCCGATCCAGGTGCGGCACGACGGCAAGCGCCACATCCTGGTCGAGGGACTGCACAGGCTCGAAGCCGCCAAATGGCTGGGCGAGACCATGATCGACGCCTATCTCGTCCAGGCCAAGCGCCACTAAGGTGTGTCGATATTCAGGTGATGCCGGCCTGCAAACGGCGGCTTCCTGCGCTTCCGGTGCTCACGTACTTTAAGTACGCTCCGCTCCGGTTCTCGGAATCCACCATTTTCGACTCGGCCTGACCTGAATCTCAACACACCTCAACCGGCTGCGGTCTCTAAGGATTGCCGATCTACGAAGCCTTGGCCCGCCGCGGCTGGCGCAGATGCCTGACTCCGCTCATTTCGACGAATTTCGTCGCCGTGTCCCAGAGATAGTCGCCATAAAGGAACGGCTCGAAGGGCTCGGCGCCCTCGAGCGGCAGCGGCGCGATCTCGGCGTCGACGCGTGGCTCATAGAAGAACGGAATCGAGAAGCGCGCCTGTTTGGGCGCGATCACCCGATGCCGGGTCGCCCGCACCCGGCCGGCGGTCCAGCGCTCCAGCAGCTTGCCGAAATTGACGGCGAGCGTGTTGTCGGCGGGCGGCACGTCGATCCATTCGCCGGCAAGGTTTTTTGCCTGCAGGCCTTCGACGCCGTCCTGCGCCAGCAAGGTGACGAAACCGGAATCGGCATGCTCGCGGCCGATGACGGTCCGCATCTCGCCTTTGTGGAGTACAGAGAAGTCGGGACCGCTGAGGTCGACGCCGCTGTTCGGGTCACGCAACGGGTAGCGGATCAGGCGCAATGTCGAGATGCCGCCCTCGAAATCCTTATCGAAAATGGTCTCGGTCAGCCCCAGGCCGCGCGCGACCGAGCGCAGCAGCGCGTTGCCGACCGTCGCCATCGCCTTGTAGTAGTTGGCGGCAGCCTCGCGCCAGCCGGGCAGAGTGCTTTCGGGCGGGAGCGGCGTGGCCTCGCAGAGCGGATCGCCGGCATCGAGGCCGGAGGGTTCGGTCCGCGCGTCGGCGATGTCCGGCCCCATATCGATGCCTTCCTTATAGGAGACGGCGCCAGGCTGCAGCGGAAACCAGCCGCGATAGACATTTTGTTTCGTGCGGTCGAAATTCCAGCGCAGCAGCTTCTGCTTTTCAGCCTCCGGTAGCGAAAAGATCGCCAGCAGCCACGCCCGGTTCTGCGGAGTCAGCCAGTCGTCGCCGGGAAAGTCGCGGATCGCCATGAAGCCGATGCCGGAGGCCGCGGCCATGATCCTCGAGTCGGTCTGGTCGCGGGCGGGCGAGGGCGGACCGAACAAGGGTGCGATCGCGATCGTGTCGATGTCGGCCATCAGTCTTCCTCCCGTCGGACGCCATAAGCAGGGCGCGGCGGCGGGCGATTGTCAATCGCAGGCGCGGACACGTCGTTGAGCCACCCACATCAGCGCAGGCGATCGCATCCCATCAGTGTTTTTTGTTTGACCCTCTCATGCCGGCCGCTACCTTGCCGGCATTTCCTCGAAACGGGTGTCGGTGATGGCGAAATATGAGGGCGGGTGCCTGTGCGGCGGGGTGCGTTACAGGGCCGAGGCGGAGCCGATCAACGAGCGCGTCTGCCATTGCCGGATCTGCCAGAGGGCGATCGGCGCGGCCTTCAACGCCCGCCTGCTCTTCCGCATCGACGATGTGACCATCGACGGGCCGGTGGCGACAATCAATTCCACGCCTGACCTCAAGCGCGGCTTCTGCCCGGCTTGCGGCACAACCCTGTTTTCGCGCCGCGATTCCAGAAACATTCTCGGCGTCACCTCCGGCTCGCTCGACGATCCGTCGCTGTTCAAGCCGGACATGCATTTCTGGACTGCCTCGAAGCAGCCCTGGCTGATGCTCGACGATGGCCTGCCGCAATATGAAGGCGCGCCGCCGGCCTGAGTCATTGCGACGCATCTCTGCACAAAATTTCATCTCCGCTGCACGACATAGCCGGCAAAGCGTCATTGGCGGGCCATCTTTGGCTGCCTATCTAAGCGCCATGCGGGCAGGCATCGAGGAGGCGACGGATGAGCGAGAGCATCAACACCCTGGACGAGCTTTTGAACGACCCGATGATCCAGCTCGTGATGGCGCGCGACCGCGTGCGGCCGGCCGAGCTTCGCCTGCTCCTGGAAAAGGCGCGCGACAAGGCCGGCGATTATTCCCGCATCGACCAGGCTTCGGTGCCGCCGGCCCATATGGTGGCAAGAAGCTGCCTGAAGCAGTGGCTGCATCGCTAAGGCAGCTCCAGGAAAATGGTCAGCTCGAATACGCCGGCAGGTAAGCGTAGTGATTGCGTAAATAGGCGAGCTTGAAGCCGAGCCGGTCGTAGTTGCGATAGGCCGGCCCGTCGCGGTCGGGGAGCGGCGCCTCGATATCGGCGACAAACAGCTTCGCGCCGGCGGCGATGCCGTCGCGAACCAGCCTTTCCCCAAGCATGGCATCCAGATCGAAGCTCGGCGCCATGATGCCAGGTACCGGCGCGTCGATGCCGCTCCAGGCGGCGCCGTCGGGGCCGATGAAAAGCGAGCGCACAGCGGCGACCGCGCCGCCACGTTTCAGCATGTAGTGGCGCCAGCCCTTGCGGCCGACAAGCGCGGTGAGCCAGGGCGAGGTGGGGAGCCTGTATTTGGCATCGATGAAAGAAGCCCATTCCGAAGCCGTCCTGGGGGTCACCTCCTCGATTACGGGATCGTCTACCGGGATCAGCGGATCGCCCGGGAAGAGCGGTTCGGCTGGCAGCGGCGTCGCGTCGCGATAGATGCGCTCCCAGCCGCCCTGATGCTGCAGGCCGCGCGCTTCCAGCCAGCATCTCAGCCGCGCCGGCTCGGTGTGCGGGCTGGTGTAGAACCACGGCCGCATGATGCCGGCATTGCGATAATGCGCGAGCAGCGCGTCGAGCTGTTCCTCGGTCGCCGGACCATCGACGCCGATATTCTTCACGCAGTTGAAATGGATGAACGGGATCGTCGTGCAGGTGGTCCAGACCAGATCGCCCTCGCTCGCGATCGACAGCCCATGCCGTGCCGCGAAATCGGCGGGCGCCGCGTCGTAAAGGTCGCGCCAGGCCGCGACTTCGGCGCGCTCGATGGGGCGGCTGATGTCACGCGACACCTCCTCGATCGCGATTTCCGGGGGGTGCGTCTCCAGCGGCACGACTGGCTCGAGTTCCGAGAGGGCGGCGGTCGACATGGCATGCTCCTCCGATATGCCTTACAGTGTAAGATTAGCGGAGGATAATATGCTGCAGCCTGTTGTCAAGCAGGATTAGCGGCACCTTACAAATCCGTGAGTTGGAATCACGCTATCGTGAGGCTAAGCCTCTCCCAGAGGGGCTTTTCGAAGACGATTCACTTTTGCCTCGGCAGGGATCGGGGCGCAGGGAAAAGGGTTGAGATGACCGACGTCTGCACTCAAGGACTGGATACCGGCTTTGTCGGCCTGGGTTATGCCAAAGTGGCATTTCTGGGCATCGTGCAGGGCATCACCGAATTGCTGCCGATCTCGTCCACGGCGCATATGCGCATCGTGCCGGCGGTGCTCGGCTGGCAGGATCCCGGATCGGCGTTCTCGGCCGCGATGCAGCTGGCGGCGCTGGCGGCGGTGATCAGCTATTTCTGGAGCGATGTCAGGGACGTGCTCTTCGGATCGATCGCGGCAATCTCGCGCCGCGATTTCGGCGACCGCTATTTCCGCCTGGCGATCAGCATCATCCTTGCCACTATCCCGATCATCATTGCCGGCCTTGCGCTTTCCGGTGTGCTCAACGCCTGCAATTCGCCGCTGCGCGGGCTCGCCGTCATCGGCTCGGCCTGTATAGCCATGGCGATCCTTTTGGCGCTCGCCGAGATCTTCGCCAGGCACAAGCTGATGCTGCGCCAGGCGTCGATCCTCGATGCGCTCTTGGTTGGCGTCGCCCAGGTCGGCGCGCTTATCCCCGGTGTCTCACGCTCGGGCTCGACGCTGACGGCGGCGATGGGGCTGGGCTTCGCCCGGCCGGAGGCGGCACGCCTGTCCTTCCTGCTCGGCCTGCCGGCAATCGCGCTGGCCGGCCTCAAGGAGCTCTACGAACTGCACAAGGTGCATCTCGACGCGCATGGCTGGTCGATCCTGGCGGTCGGCCTCGTCGTCGCCTCGATCTCGGCCTTTTTCGCGATCTGGGGGCTGATGCGGGTGCTGGAGCGCTTCTCCGCCTGGCCGTTCGTTATCTATCGCGGCCTGCTTGGCGTGGTGCTGCTGGTCAGCGTCGCGGCCGGCTGGTTGACCTGAAGCAACCCGGGAAATCCACGCAGCGGCCTCGGCCGAATCCGCTATACCGATGCTGAGGAGCGGGATGCGCTGATGGATCTTGGGACCCTGCTGAACTCGGTTCCTTTGCTGGCCACGCTGGTGAAATCGGCGGTGCCCGCCGCCGTAGGCGCGGGCATCGGCCTCGGCCAATGGCTAGCGGCGCTGCCGCCTTGCCGCAACCAGACTTTCGAGAACGCGACCTATCTGGTCTGCGAGGCCGATCCGAAGCATTTCTCCATCGAGTTGTTCTGGAAGAACAAGGATGGCGACTTCTACCGATCGCTGCACAATCTGCGCAGCGCGCAGCAAGCGGCGGGGCGCAACCTGCTGTTCGGCATCAATGCCGGCATGTATCATCCGAACCTCGCGCCGGTCGGGCTTTATGTCGAACGCGGCGAGCAGGTCACGCCGGCGAAGACCGGATCGGGAACCGGCAATTTCTCCATGCAGCCCAACGGCATCTTCTATCTCAGCGCCGGCAAGGCAGGGGTTCGCGCGACCAAGGATTATCTCAAGCGTCCGCCGCGCGTGGACTACGCCACGCAGTCCGGGCCGATGCTGGTCATCGACGGCAAGCTGCATCCGAAATTCCATGCGGACGGCACCTCGCGAAAAATCCGCGATGGCGTGGGCGTGCGCGCCGACGGCGTCGCGGTCTTCGCGATCTCGGACGATGTCGTGACTTTCCACGAATTCGCCCGGCTGTTCCGCGACCAGCTCGGCTGCCCGAACGCGCTCTTCCTCGACGGTTCTATCTCGAGCCTCTACGCGCCCGGCATCGGCCGAAACGACGATTTCTGGAATCTCGGGCCGATGATCGGGGTGTTCAGGAAGTAGTCAGAGCGCTTGCTGCGCGCTTCCAGCTTAACCGGACGCGTCCTGGATCGCGGACAGCAGCCATGGTCCTCCGGCCTGACGGGCGAAGGTCCACAGCTCGGTCGCTTCGACCGGATTGTTGGGATCGCCCTTCTCGACGGCGCCGGTCTGGCGGTTTTGCATGGTATCGATCGCCGACCAGCGCATCGCCACGGTGGCGTAGTCGCGCGAGCCTTCCCGCCACGCCTCCGCCACTTCGCCCTTCAGCAGCCTAAGGTTTGTAACCTCGTTCTTGAGGCCGTGGGTCGCGTTGTCGGCCAGTTCCTCCGAAAGGTAGGAAACCATTTCGGGGGTCGTCAGCCGGCGCAATCCCTGGTGATCCTCACGAGTGAAGGCAGCCTGCACCTCGCCAAGGATTCGTTCGAACGCGTCGCGATCAGCGTCAGTGATGCCGATTTCATCGGCTCCTGATGCGTCAGCGGAGCCGAAGCTTGCGGCGTTGGACGAATAGCTGGGCGGCGCGCCGCCCCAGCCTTGCCGTCCGAACGGACCGCCGGCGTTTCGCATATTGGCAGGCGCGGCATTGTCTCGATTGAGGAAGCGCATCGCCAGCATCACGAGGCCGCCGATCAAGAGCAGCTGGAAGATGAAGCTCAGCCCGCCGCCAATGCCGCCGAAACCATGGCCCAGCATCATGCCGAACAGGCCCTGGAAGAACAGTCCTCCCACAAGACCGCCGACAAAACCGCCGCCGAAACCACGCCAGAAGCCGGGACGCGCGGAGCCGGGAAACGACTGCGATGATGGGATGGACTGGGTGGGTTGTGGCGTCATCGAGCGCGTGACAGGCGCCGTATAAGGGGCCGTCCTGGTCGGCGCGGGCGCCTGATAGGTGCGGCTGCCACGGCTGCCGAAGCTGCCGCCCATGCGCGCCTCGGCGGTGCCGATTGAGACGGTCCCGAGCGCCATCAGCAGGATCATGAGGATCGACGCGACTTTGATCGTTCGTGACTTCGACATTAAGCACAGTCCTTGGGTACGCTTCGCTTTTGCGCGAGCCCCTTATATGGGGTGCCAGGCGAGCCAGGTTTAGCCCCTGCTTCAATGCGGCTGCCGATCCGGCGACGATCGTCCTGATACTAGGCTCGCTCGCGGCTGTGCCTTCGCGCGGGGCGAGAGGTGACGGGGACACACCCCGAATCGGCCACGACCGTCGCGCCAAAGGTAAATTTTGATTCAAACTTTGTTGGTAATTTCTCGTTAGGAATGGGGCTTCCGGCGGCGCTGTTCCTGCCTTCGGTCTGTTTTGTCTTGCGTACAGGTCAAAGATGCGGATTTTTGGCGTCGTCAGTTTCGTGCTCGCAGCGCTTTGCCTTGCCGGCTGCTCGTCCACGTCGGGCGCCGATGCCCTGCAACTGCCGTCCAACGAGACGACGAGCTCGGTCGTGCGGCCGAGCGCGCCGGTTTCGAAGGGCATGAGCACGGTCCAGCGGGAGAAAACCGTAGAGACCGCATCGATGTCGGGCATGGCGCGCATCACGCCGCCGGCGCCGCTGCTCGACGAGGGTAACGCGAGCCCCGGCGACGAAAATCCGCGCCCGTTCGGACTCGCCGAGGAGGAGACGGTAAACTTCCCGGCGACCGATCTCCCGGACAGCGTCGAGCCGCCGGTGCAGGAGGCGGCGCTCGTCTCGCCGCCGAAGCGGCTGTCGCGCGCCGCGCCCGCCATGCTTGCCGGCCCGGTCACGCGCTATGCCTTCCGCGATGCCAAGCCGATCAATTTCGGCCGCTCCTCGCCGCGCCATCTGGCCGTGCATGGGGTCGACGTCTCGCGCTGGCAGGGCAACATCAATTGGAGCAAGCTGCGCGCCCAGGGCGCCAACTTCGCCTATATCAAGGCGACCGATGGCGGCGACCATCTCGACCCGATGTTCATGAAGAACTGGCGCAACGCCGACGCCGCCGGGCTGAAGCGCGGCGCCTATCATTTCTTCTACTGGTGCCGCACGGCGGGTGAGCAGGCCGACTGGTTCATCCGCAACGTGCCGAAGATGGACGGCGCATTGCCGCCGGTGATCGACGTCGAGTGGAACGGCGAATCCTCCTGCAGGCGCAAGCCTTCGCGCGAAAAGGTGCTGGAGAAGATGCAGGTCTTCATGGACAAGCTGGAGCGCCACTACGGCCAGCGTCCCATCATCTACACCAGCCCTGATTTCTATCGCGACAATTTGCGCGGCGCCTTCCTGGATTATCCGTTCTGGCTGCGCGCCGTGGCGGCGCATCCGTCAAAAGTCTATCCGGGCCGCAAATGGCTGTTCTGGCAGTATTCGGGCTCCGGCCTGTCGCATGGCGTGACAGGCCGCATCGACCTCAACGTCTTCCACGGCGATGAGCGGCAATGGCGCGCCTGGCTGGGCGGCGGCGGCCAGATGATGGCCGACGCGGACTGAGGCGCATCCGATCGCCTCGGCTATCTCCGTGGCAGATGTCGCGACTCCGCCATCGTCACATAGGCGAGCACGGCCATGAAGGTCGCGAAATAGGCCACAATGGCGGTGACGACGATTAGGCTCTCTGTAGGCATTTCCATCTCCTCGGAAAGAACGGCCGAGGAAACATCAGGAACGATGGGCTTTGCCTTGATCTGGATCATGCGATCGATCAATTGGATCGCCTGGCCGCCATGCCGCGCTCAGCAGGTGACCAGATCCGTGTGGCCAAAACCCTTCGAGTAGTCGAGCACGGAGATCACTGTCGGCATCACGCGGAAGATGCGGACCTGATCCGGCGTCGGCATCGGACCGGGCATCGAGGTTTGCGGCGGATACTTCATCGGCAGCATGCGCAGAACCTTCTCGGCCTCGGCGCGGTCTTCCACCGGCTGCGCCCGCGCCGCCATGGAAAGCCCGGTGATCTCCATCACCTGCGGCGCGTCGTGGTCTATGGTCAGCGACAGGCGATCGTCCCGCGCCAGATTTGCCGCCTTCTGGCTGTCCAGGCCGCAGAGGAAGTAAAGGGTGAGGCCATCATTGACGTAGCCCACAGTCGTCGCCTGCGGCCAGCCGTCCGGCCTCAGCGTTGCGACCGTCATGATCCGGTGCTGATCCAGCAGTGCCTGGATCTTGTTTTTGATCTCCTGGTCCATTTTCGCCTCCGAAAGTCATTGCTGACGGCGGCATGGTAGGGGACAGGGAAGGGCGAGCATTGACGCGCATCAACCGGTGGTGTGCTGACGCGTCTTTGATGTGATGCCGGCCGGACAATGCGGAGGTACGCTCAAGAATTGAGCGCGGCGTTCCCCTTCTTCCCTTGTGGGAGAAGGTGGCCGCGAAGCGGCCGGATGAGGGGTGCTCCAGCTTGACGAAGACCTTTGCCGGCGTTGGACACCACGACTGGATCGCCAGCGTCTCACTCCGCTGGAACACCCCTCATCCGTCTCGGCGCTGCGCGCCGATCCACCTTCTCCCAAAAGGGGAGAAGGAGCGCGCGCGTGTCACCCCTCGTTGATCATCGCCTCGATGTTGTAGCCATCGGGGTCAAGCACAAAGCAGGCGTAGTAATTTTCCGCATAATCCGGGCGCCGCCCCGGCGCGCCGTTGTCCGTCGCGCCCGCCGCGAGCGCCGCGCGATGGAACGCATCGACCTCCGCCTTGCTCTTCACCCGAAACGCGACATGCAGATGGGTGAGCGGCGGCTTCTCGCCCGTGCTCTGGATCTCGAACAGGCAGCCATTGCCGACATCGAAGGCCCAGAAAATGCCGTGCTTGCCGAAGGAAAGGCGATACCCCAACGGCGTGAAGGCCTGTTCGTAGAAGAGCTTGCTCTTGGCGAGGTCGCTGACTTCGATGGTGATGTGGTCGATCATAGCAAAGCGCCGCTACCGGGCCGCAGCGCCTGTCAGTCGGCTATGCTTCAACATACTCAGCGAGACTGACTGCCTTGGGAACTTCCAGCCCATCGGCGCGCAGACCCTCTATGTGGAAACGAATTGCGTCGCGGATTTCGTTCTCCACTTCAGGCACTGTTGCACCTGTCGCGATGCAGCCTGGCAGGTCAGGAACATATGCGGAAAAGTTGCTTCCGGCTTTTTCGATCACCACCGCGTAGCGCATGCCATCACTCCTTTAAGCCGGACTGCTTGAGAATGCTGTTCAGCGTTCCTGGCGCAACCTCTTCAGACGGCTTGCCGGCCACGGTGACGCGGCCGGCTTTGATTTTGTGCTTATATTGGCGATGGCTGCCTTTGGTTGCAACCAGATACCAACCGTCGGCCTCCAGCATGCGAATTACTTCGCGGACCGTAAGCCGGGGCGGCATCTAGATTCTCAGCTGCACCCGCTCGTCGAACCGCACGTATCGCACTTCTCGCAGGTGCCGTTTCGCACCATGGTGAAGTTGTGGCACTCGGAGCATTCGTTACCGGTGTAGCCCTGGAGCAGCGACTGCTGGCGGCGGGTCGCGGCGAGCTTTTTCGCCTCGGCCGCCTCGTTGGCGGCGGCGTCGGTGAAGAGAGCTTCGGCGCCGCCGGCGGCCTCGGCTTCTTCTTCCACCATGTCTTCGGCCAGTTCCCTGGCGCGCTCCTCATAGTCGCGCTTGTAGGCGAGCGCCTCGTCGCTGGCCGGCTTCAGCGCCAGCACGTTGGAGCCGGCGAAGGCGGTCGGCGCGGCGCGGGCAGGGGCAGGCGTCGACGTTGACCCGCCAAAGCCCTTGGGCTCGCTGCCGATGCCCGACACCAGCTTCACCGGCGAGGCGCCGCGATAGAGGCCCTTGGAGAAGGGCGTCGCCTTGCCTTCGGTGATGCCGCGGCCGAGCGCCGTCTTGTCGAAATCCGACTGGTCGACATGGGCGAGGTCGTGGCGGCCGAGATAGGAGACGGCAAGCTCGCGGAACACGTAGTCGAGGATCGACGTCGCGTTCTTGATCGCGTCGTTGCCCTGCACCATGCCGGCCGGCTCGAACTTGGTGAAGGTGAAGGCCTCGACATATTCGTCGAGCGGCACGCCGTATTGCAGGCCGAGCGAGATGGCGATGGCGAAGTTATTCATCATCGCGCGGAAGGCAGCGCCCTCCTTGTGCATGTCGATGAAGATCTCGCCGAGACGACCGTCATCGAATTCTCCGGTGCGGAGATACACCTTGTGGCCGCCGACGACGGCCTTCTGCGTATAACCCTTGCGGCGGTTCGGCAGTTTTTCGCGGTCGCGGTAGAGACGCTCGATGACGCGCTCGACGATCTTTTCCGTCACCTGCACGGCGCGCTGCGCGGCGGGTGCCGCGATCAGCTGCTCGACCGCCTCGTCCTCGTCCTCCTCGCCATCGGCGAGCAGCGAGGCGTTGAGCGGCTGCGACAGCTTCGAGCCGTCGCGATAGAGCGCATTGGCCTTCAGCGCCAGCTTCCAGGACAGCATGTAGGCGTTCTTCGCGTCCTCGACCGTCGCCTCGTTCGGCATGTTGATGGTCTTGGAGATGGCGCCCGAGATGAAGGGCTGGGCGGCCGCCATCATCAGGATGTGGCTCTGGATCGAGAGCGAGCGCTTGCCGATCTTGCCGCAGGGGCTGGCGCAGTCGAACACCGGCAGGTGCTGGTCTTTTAGAAATGGTGCTCCCTCAAGGGTCATCGCACCGCAGACATGGATGTTGGCGGCGTCGATGTCCTTCTTCGAGAAGCCGAGGGCCGGCAGCATCTCGAAGGAGATGTCGCCGAGCTGCTCGTCGGTGAAGCCGAGCGTTTCCTTCACCCAGTCGGCGCCGAGCGTCCACTGGTTGAACACGAACTTGATGTCGAAGGCCGACTTCAGCGCCGCATTCAGCGCCGCGATCTTTTCGTCGGTGAAGCCCTTGGCCTTCAGTGTCGACGGGTTGATGCCCGGCGCCTGGTTGAGGTTGCCGTGGCCGACGGCGTAGGCCTCGATCTCGGCGATCTGGCTTTCGGAATAGCCGAGCGTCCTCAGCGCTTCCGGCACGGCGCGGTTAATGATCTTGAAGTAGCCGCCGCCGGCGAGCTTCTTGAACTTCACCAGGGCGAAGTCGGGCTCGATGCCTGTGGTGTCGCAATCCATGACCAGGCCGATCGTGCCGGTCGGCGCGATCACCGTCGCCTGCGCGTTGCGGTAGCCGTGCTCCTCGCCGAGCTCGATGGCGCGGTCCCAGGCAGCGCGGGCATGCTCCGCCAAAGCCGGCTGCTTCAGGTCAGAGGCGACGAGAGGCACCGGGTTGACGGCGAGTTTTTCGTAGCCGTCCTTGTCGCCATAGGCAGCGCAGCGATGGTTGCGCATGACGCGCAGCATGTTCTGGGCGTTGCGGTCATAGTCCGGGAAGGCGCCGAGCTCGGAAGCCATCTCGGCCGAGGTCGAGTAGGCGACGCCGGTCATGATCGCGGTGAGCGCGGCGCAGATCGCGCGGCCCTCGTCGGAGTCGTAAGGAATGCCCGAGGTCATCAGCAGGCCGCCGATATTTGCGTAGCCGAGGCCGAGCGTGCGGTAGTCGTAGGAGAGCTTGGCGATCTCCTTGGACGGAAACTGCGCCATCATCACCGAGATTTCGAGCACGACGGTCCACAGGCGAACGGTGTGCTCGTAAGCGGCGATGTCGATCGTGCCGTCTTCCCTGCGGTAGGGCAGCAGGTTGATCGAAGCGAGATTGCAGGCCGTGTCGTCGAGGAACATGTATTCCGAGCACGGGTTGGAGGCCCGGATCGCACCGGCAGAGGCGCAGGTGTGCCAGTCGTTCATCGTCGTGTTGAAGTGCAGGCCCGGATCGGCCGACGCCCAGGCGGCGTAGCCGATCTTTTCCCACAGGTCGCGCGCCTTCAGCGTCTTCAGCACCTTGCCGTCCTTGCGGGCGGTGAGCTGCCAGTCGCCATCGGCCTCGACGGCGCGCAGGAAATTGTCCTTCAGCGACACCGAGTTGTTGGAGTTCTGGCCGGAGACGGTGAGATAGGCGTCCGAATCCCAGTCGGTGTCGTAGGTGTTGAACGCCATCGAGGTGTAGCCTTGCTTGGCGAACTGGATGACGCGGTAGATGTAGTTCTCCGGCACGGCGTCCTTCTTGGCCGCCTTGATCTCGCGCTTCAGCGCGGTGTTCAGCGCCGGGTCGAAGCAGTCGTCGCCATTGCCTTCGCAATTGACGCAGGCCTTCATGATGGCTTCGAGGTGCTTCTTGACGATCTTGGAGCCGGTCACCAGCGAGGCGACCTTCTGCTCTTCATTGACCTTCCAGTCGATGAACTGCTCGATGTCGGGGTGGTCGGCGTCGACGATGACCATCTTGGCGGCGCGGCGCGTCGTGCC
This sequence comes from Mesorhizobium sp. M2A.F.Ca.ET.046.03.2.1, assembly GCF_003952425.1. NCBI lineage: Bacteria > Pseudomonadati > Pseudomonadota > Alphaproteobacteria > Hyphomicrobiales > Phyllobacteriaceae > Mesorhizobium > Mesorhizobium sp. M2A.F.Ca.ET.046.03.2.1. The sequence continues at coordinate 6,267,100 of NZ_CP034449.1, forward strand.
GCCCGACTTGATGGCGCCCGCGGCGCGGTCGCCGATCTTGAGGAAGCTCATCAGGCCGGAGGAGCGGCCGCCGCCGGAAAGCTTCTCGCCTTCGCCGCGCAGCATCGAGAAGTTCGAACCGGTACCGGAGCCGTATTTGAACAGGCGCGCCTCGCGCACCCACAGATCCATGATGCCGCCCTCGTTGACGAGGTCGTCCTGCACGCTCTGGATGAAGCAGGCATGCGGCTGCGGATGCTCGTAGGCCGACTTCGACTTGGTCAGCTTGCCGGTGAAGGGGTCGACATAGAAGTGGCCCTGGCTCGGGCCGTCGATGCCATAGGCCCAGTGCAGGCCAGTGTTGAACCATTGCGGCGAGTTCGGCGCGACGCGCTGGGTGGCGAGCATATAGGCAAGCTCGTCGCGGAAGGCGCGCGCGTCTTCCTCCGACTTGAAGTAGCCGCCCTTCCAGCCCCAATAGGTCCAGGTGCCGGAGAGACGATCGAAGACCTGGCGGGCGTCGGTTTCCGAACCGTAGCGCTCGGCCTCGGGCAGCTTGGCGAGCTCAGCCTCGTCGGCGATCGAGCGCCACAGGAAGGAGGGGACGTCGTTCTCCTCGACCTTCTTCAGCCGAGCCGGCACGCCGGCCTTGCGAAAATATTTCTGGGCCAGGATGTCGGCGGCGACCTGGCTGAACTGCGCCGGCACATCGATGTTGTCGAGGCGGAACACGACCGAGCCGTCGGGATTCTTGATCTCCGACAGGGCCTTGCGGAATTCGATCTCCGCATAGGCTGATTGCTCTGGCTTGGTGAAGCGACGCTCGATGCGCATTGGTCCGGTCCCTTTGTGTCTATATATAGCGCCTTTCCCCGGGGATTTCTGCCCCACATGGCGAAAAGCGCAGTCCGCCGTTTGCCGGCATTGCGAGCAACGCCGGCACTCTCCTCGTCGCAGGCGCCGGCATGCAGGCAGCAGAAGGCTTTCCCAGGCATTTGCCCAGGCTGCAGGCCGACCCTCGCGGGTCCCTAAACTGAAACTTTGATCGATTCCCTCCGTAGAGGGAGGTTCACATTATCTAGCGTCTAGCCTGCCTGCAAACACTAAATATAGTGTTAACAGATGATTTTTTCCAGGCCGACAATTCTCCCTTTCGCCCACCCAAACCCCAAAGATCCCAACGCTTCCGCCGGCCTCGTGAACAGGCGGAAATCCGGGCAAAACGCACAAAATCCGGGAAAAAAGACCGGCCTCTGAACTCTCCGGTCACGCCCGCAACAGGAGCGCATGGCCTATAAAAAGCGACTCGTTCCGACCCGTCAAGGATTCGTTTTTGTAGCTTTTGTGACCCCAACATCTTGTGTGTCACATATGTGGATAACGGGGACATGCGAAGCCCAGGTCCCCCGGCACTTGACGCGGTTTATCAGGCTGCCGCGAAGCCAGCCTGGCCGGCGGCTTTTCATTTTAGCTGGCTTGCACTATCTGTTGCGTTCGTGCGGGGGCGCGCCTTGTCAACGCCAAAAGCATCCGCTACGCCCCGCTCATGACAGTCACCGTCCGTTTCGCCCCATCGCCGACCGGCCGCATCCATATCGGCAATGCGCGCACCGCGCTGTTCAACTGGCTTTTCGCCATGAACAACAAGGGCCGTTTCATCCAGCGCTTCGACGACACCGACATTGCCCGCTCGAAGCAGGAATATGCCGACTCCATCCTTTACGACCTGCACTGGCTGGGCATCTTCCCGGATGTCACCGAGTACCAGTCGCGCCGCTTCGATATCTACGACGCGGCGGTCGAGCGGCTGAAGGCGGCGCGGGTGCTCTATGCCTGCTACGAAACGCCGGAAGAGCTCGATCTGCGCCGCAAGGTGCGTCGCACGCGCGGCCTGCCGCCGGTCTATGGCCGCGAGGCGCTGACGCTGACGCCGGAGCAGGTGGCGGAATATCAGTCTGACGGACGCAAGCCCCATTGGCGCTTCCTTTTGCCCAATTTCACCAGCGATCCGCTGCAGCCGGAGCGCACGGACGTGCATTGGAACGATCTGGTGCGCGGCGAGGAGACGGTCGATCTCGCCTCGCTGTCGGACCCCGTCCTGGTGCGTGAGGACGGCACCTATCTCTACACCCTGCCTTCGGTGGTCGACGATATCGAGATGGGCGTCAGCCAGGTCATCCGCGGCGACGACCATGTCACCAACACCGGCGTGCAGATCGCGATCTTCAAGGCGCTTGGCGCCGAGCCGCCGGTCTTCGGCCACCACAACCTGCTCACCACGACCACGGGCGAGGGGCTGTCGAAGCGGACCGGCGCACTGTCGATCGAGAGCCTGCGCCAGGACGGGATTGAGCCGATGGCGGTCGCGTCGCTGGCGGTGCTCGTCGGCACGTCGGAGAATGTCACCGCCGCGCATGATCTCAACGAGCTTGCCAGCCATTTCGACCCGGCGGCGACATCCAAGTCCGCCTCCAAGTTCGATCCAGACGAGCTCCTCGTGCTCAACCGCACGCTGATGCATCACATGTCGTTCGAGGAAGCCCGCGACCGGCTGATGGTGCTGGGCATTTCCGGTGACAAGGCCGAGGCGTTCTGGCTGGCGGTACGCGGCAATCTCGACCGCCTATCGGACGCGGTCGGCTGGTGGCGAATCCTGAGCGAAGGCCCGCAGGAGCCGGCCGAGTTTTCCGGCGACGACCGCGATTTCCTTCACCAGGCATTCGAGCTGCTGCCGGAGGAGCCGTGGAACGGCACGGTCTGGAAGGACTGGACCGGCAAGATCAAGGAAGCAACTGGGCGCAAGGGCAAGCCGCTGTTCATGCCGCTGCGGCTGGCGCTTACCGGGCGGACTTCGGGGCCGGAGCTTTCAGATCTATTGCCGCTGATGGGTCGGGAAGGAACGCTGGCCCGACGACCCTGACCTTGCGCTGATCCGGTGGCAGCATAGAGACCGGCGACACCGGTACCTTGGCGGTCAGCCGCTTGATCGCGTCCTGGTCGAGCCCGCCTTCTGCATTGGAGAGTGTTTCGGGATCGGCGCCGGGATCGGGTTTCACCGCCGGCATGGGAATGAAGGGCGCCATCCCGCTCTCCGGCTGCGACTGTTCGGGATTGGGCGGATTGCCGCCGATGATCGTGAAATTGCCGGCCTGCGCGTTGCATCCGCAAGTGGGCGGCCGCGAATAGTTGGCCTGCTTGTAGAGATAGGCGGTCGGCAGCTCGCTGTAGGGCTGACCGGTGACCGAGGAGGTCATCGACCCGGAGTCGTCGTCCGTTCCACGCGAATAGAAGACCTGCATTTCGGTGCCGGGGCAGCTCGATTCGCAATTCTTCTGGTCGCGCTCGAAATCGCCGACCGAGGCGGCGTTGGACATCGGGTAGAAATAGCCGTCGCAGGTACGCACGCACATGGTGCGGAACTCGCCGCCCAGCCTTGGCAGGTCCATGCCGTCCGGCTGATTGATGATGCGGCGGATGTTGCGCACGCTCGGATCATCAAGCGGAACGTCCGCCGCGTCCGGCATGTCAGAGGCATCGGGCGTTTCGAGTTGCTCGTCCTGGCGGCCGAAAAGCTGCTCGAACAGATTGCCGCCGCCATTGTCACGGGAAGCCTCCTGAAGCGGCGCGCGTCGCGGCGCGATCTCGTCGTCGCGGCAGTTGTTGGCATCGAGCGCCTGCAGGATACGACTGCGGTCGCGCCGCGTGCCACCGGCGGCAAGCCGCTCGCGCTTAGCCTGCAACGTGTCGAGATTGGTGTTCATGCGCTCTATCGAGGCGTTGATCGCCGCGCACTGGCTGACATTGCGCGAAAACAGCGTGAAGCCGCAACCGGCATCGCTTGCTCGGCCGCGGGCCTTGGCAAGCTGCTCGCGCTGGCGAGCGATCGCGTCGTCATATTTGCGGACGAGGCCCGGGCCGCCGCCGCCACCGCGTGTCGCGGCGAGTTCGGCTTCAAGCTGACGGCACGTGCGGGAAGCTGCCTGCGGCTCGGTCACGGCAACGGCCGACGCGGCGAACGCCGAAAGCAGCGCCGCGAGATGCGTCAGCTTCAATCCTTTCATCCGCCTGACACCCCGATTGTCCGTAGCCGGAAGGCTAGCGTGCTCGTGGTTAACTGTTTCCTAGCAGGGGCCACACCGAAGCTGACAGAAGCATGGCGATTCCAACAAACGCGACGTTCCAGACGAGCGAGCGAAGCAGGGGAACACCGAATGCGTAGAGCGGAAGATAGACCAGTCTGGCCGAAAAATAGAGTCCGGCTCCCCACTCGCTGAGCGAAGTCTCACGGCCGGCCGCGTGGACAAGAAAAACCGCCGCCACGAATACTGGAAATGTCTCGACGAAGTTCCGCAGCGCCTTTTCCAGCCGTCCCGCCATCCCGGTGAGCGGAGGGACTTCGGCGTCTCGGGCGCTGGCCGTCCAGCGGTAACCCCGCTGAAAGCTCGCCGAATGCGAGGCGAGAACTATGTGAATGAAACAGAGCACACAACTTGCGGCCAGCATGGTCAGTTCGAATCTCATTGAACCCTCGCACTTGCCCATTCGTCTTTCGCGCTTGAATACCCAAACGCGACGGTGAGGCCGCAATGGGCATCACCAACTTACAACGATGCGCCATCGGCATTTAAGGTCAGAGTCGTCCTTAATTCAGGTCGACCAGCGCCTGCGCCTGGTGCGCCGCTTCGACGACGGCCAGCGCGGTCATGTTGACCACGCCGCGCGAGGTCACCGACGGCGTCAATATATGCGCGGGCTTGTCGGTGCCGAGCAGGATCGGCCCGACATGCAGCGCATCCATCATGGCGCCCAGCGCCGTCAGCGTGATGTTGGCCGAATCGAGGTTCGGGAAGACCAGCAGATTGGCCTCGCCCTTCAGCCTGGAATGCGGATAGACGCGCTGGCGCAGATGTTCCGAAAGCGCCGTATCGGCATGCATCTCGCCATCGCATTCAAGGTCGGGCGCGATGCGCGCCAGGATCGCCGCGGCTTGCCGCATCTTGAATGCGCTCGGCGCGTCACGCGAACCGAAATCCGAGAAGGAGAGCAGGGCGGCCTTGGGTTCCATGCCGAAGCGCCTGATTTCCTCGGCCGCCAGAACGGTCATCTCCGCGATCTCCTCGGCTGTGGGATCGATGGAGACGTAAGTGTCTGTGAGAAAGATGATGCCCCGCTGCGAAATCAGCATGGAGAGCGCCGACAGATCGCGGTCCTTGACGCCGGCGCGCGGCCCGATGATCAGCGAGACGTTGCGCAAGTGCCGCTCGAAACGACCTTCGAGCCCGCAGATCATGGCATCCGCATCGCCACGCTTCAGCGCGAGCGCCGCGATAACCGTATTGTTGGTGCGCACCATGGTGCGAGCGGCTTCCGTCGTCACCCCGCGCCGGCCGGCGAGTTCGATCAAAAGATCGACATAATGGCGGTAGCGCGGATCGTCTTCCGGATTGATCAACGCGAAATCAACGCCCGGCCGGATGCGCAGGCCGTAACGCTTCAGGCGCACCTCCACCACATGCGGGCGGCCGATCAAAGTCGGTTCGGCAATGCCTTCCTCCAACACCACCTGGGCGGCGCGGAGCACCCGTTCGTCCTCGCCGTCGGCATAGATGACGCGCTTGGAGCTTGAAGCCTTGGCGGTGGAAAACACCGGCTTCATCACCAGGCCGGAGCGGAAGACGAAGCGGTTGAGCTTGTCGATATAGGCGGCGAAGTCGGCAATCGGCCGCGTCGCGACGCCGGTGTCGCAGGCGGCCTTCGCCACCGCCGGCGCGATGCGCAGGATAAGGCGCGGATCGAAGGGCGAGGGGATGAGAAAATCGGGGCCGAACATCGGCGTCTCGCCGGAATAGGCGCGGGCGGCGACGTCCGAAGGCTCCTCGCGGGCAAGGGCGGCGATCGCCCGCACCGCCGCCATTTTCATCTCCTCATTGATGGCGCTGGCGCCGCAATCGAGGGCGCCGCGGAAGATGTAAGGAAAGCACAGCACATTGTTGACTTGATTGGGGAAATCGGAGCGCCCGGTGCAGATCATGGCGTCCGGCCGGGCGGCCCGCGCCACTTCCGGCATGATCTCGGGATTGGGGTTGGCCAAAGCCAGGATGAGCGGTTTCGGCGCCATATGCTGCAGGAGCTCCGGCTTCAACACGCCGGCGGCGGAGAGGCCGAGAAAGACGTCGGCGCCGGAAATGACATCGGCCAGCGTGCGCGCCTCGGTGACCTTCACATAAGGGTCCTTCCAGCGATCCATCTCCTCGACGCGGCCCTTGTAGGCGACGCCGAAACGGTCGGTGACCCAGATGTTTTCCACCTGGGCGCCGAGCGAGACCAGAAGGTTGAGGCAGGCAAGTGCTGCGGCGCCCGCGCCGGAAGTGACGATCTTGATGTCGGAAATCGCCTTGCCGGCCAGCTCCAGCCCGTTGAGCACCGCGGCGGCGACGATGATCGCCGTGCCGTGCTGGTCGTCATGGAAAACCGGGATGCCCATGCGGGCCTTCAGCCGCTCCTCGACCTCGAAGCATTCCGGCGCCTTGATGTCCTCCAGATTGATGCCGCCGAAGGTCGGCTCGAGCGCGGCCACGGTCTCGACCATGCGCTCGATCTCCGGCGCGTCGATCTCGATGTCGAAGACGTCGATGCCGGCGAATTTCTTGAACAGCACCGCCTTGCCTTCCATCACCGGCTTGGAGGCGAGCGGACCAATATTGCCGAGCCCGAGCACGGCGGAGCCGTTGGAGACGACGCCGACCAGATTGGCGCGCGCGGTGTAGTCGGCGGCGGTGGCGGGATCGTCGCGGATCTCGAGGCAGGGCGCGGCCACGCCCGGCGAATAGGCAAGCGCCAGGTCGCGCTGGTTGCCGAGCGGCTTCGTCGCCTGGATCTCGAGCTTTCCTGGCTTCGGGTGCTTGTGGAAGAACAGGGCGGCCTCGTCGAGGTCCGACCGAGCCGGTTTCTTGTTCTCGCCGTCCATTGCGGCCCCTCCCTGCGATACTGGTTTGGAGCCTTTTAGCATGCGCCCGCGATTTTTCGCGACCGCAAATCGCAGGCTCCGGCTTCACAATGCCAGAGCGGAAATAATCAACCGATTCCAGCTGGTTGGCTGGAGAGCTTCAGGCATGCTCAGAAGGCGCTGACGTAGAGGCCGCCGTCGACCGGGATGTTCTGGCCGGTGAGGTAGCCGGCATGGATCGAACAGAGGAAGGCGCAGATCTGGCCGAATTCCTCGGGCGTGCCGAGACGTTTCGCCGGCACGTCGGCGCTGATGCGGGCCTTGCGCGCGGTTGCCGCGGCCGGGTCTTCCTTAGTGCCGGCTTCATGTGGGCCGCGCAGCCGGTCGGTGTCGAGCTTGCCGGGCAGCAGGCTGTTGATGGTGACGTTGCGATCGATCACCGTACGCGCCACGCCGGCCAGGAAGGATGTCAGGCCGGCGCGGGCGCCGGAAGACAGGTCGAGCCCTGGGATCGGCACATAGACCGACAGCGAGGTGATGTTGACGATGCGGCCGAAGCCGCGCTTGGCCATGCCGTCGATGACCGCCTGGATGAGCTCGATGGGCGTCACCATGTTCTGCGTCACGCCCTCGAGGATCTTGGCGCGATCGAGCTCGCGGAAATCGCGCAGCGGCGGACCGCCATTGTTGTTGACCAGGATGTCCGGATCGGGGCATGCGGCAAGTATCGCCTTCTGGACCTCGGGCTTGGACACGTCGCCGGCCACTTCGATTACCTTGACGCCGAATTTTCGCGAAGCTCGGCGGCGGTCTTGCCCAGAAGCTCGGCGTTGCGGCCGTTGACGACGAGGTCGGCACCGGCTTCGGCCAGCGCCATGGCGCAACCTTTTCCAAGTCCCTTGCTCGAGGCGCACACGATGGCCTTTTTGCCGCGAATGCCGAGATCCATGGTGATTTTCTCCTGGTGCTTTGGTCGCGCCAAGCTAGCGCCTGGGCTGGATCAACCGCAACCGTCATACGATTGTTGCATGAATCGGGGCATAGGCACGCGAAAGCAAAGGGTAAAATCGCGATGTCAGCCCCAGAGCCCCGCACTTTCCGCGCCCTGTTCATTTCCGACGTGCATCTCGGCTCGAAAGCGGCCAAGGCCGATTTCCTGATCGACTTCCTGCGCTATCACGACGCCGAGATCATCTATCTGGTCGGCGATATCGTCGACGGCTGGCGACTGCGCCGCAGCTGGCACTGGCCGCAGAGCCACAACGACGTCGTGCAGAAACTGCTGCGCAAGGCGCGCAAGGGCGCCTCGATCACGTATATCGCCGGCAATCACGACGAATTCGCCCGCCAGTTCCAGGGCGTGCATTTCGGCGGCATCGTCGTCGCCGACCGCGCCATCCACGAGACCGCCGACGGCCGGCGCCTGCTGGTCATCCACGGCGACCAGTTCGACACGGTAGTGCACAACCAGCGCTGGCTCGCTTATCTCGGCGACTATGCCTATGACACGGCGATGCTGATCAACCGCGTCGTGACCAAGCTGCGCCATCTGCTCGGCCTGCCTTACTGGTCGTTCTCGTCCTGGGCCAAGGTCAAGGTGAAGAACGCGGTGAATTTCATCGGCTCGTTCCAGACCGTGCTTTCCGAGGAAGCGCGGCGCTCGCATGTCGACGGCGTGATTTGCGGCCACATCCATCACGCCGCGATCGAAAGCTATGGCGACGTACAGTACATCAACACCGGCGACTGGGTGGAAAGCTGCACGGCGGCGGTCGAGCACTTCGACGGCCGCCTGGAGATCCTGACCTGGGCGCATGTGCTGCCGGAATCTTCAACTGGGAAGGATGTGTTGGTTCCGGTCGACATTATCGACCTCAAGGGCAGGGCGGCGCGAGCGGCCTGAACGCGCCTGCCGATCAGAGATCGGCCGCGGTTGGAGCCTCTTTGCGCGCGTTGTTCATTGAAGCCGAAGCGCGGCATATCCCGTGCCGGACGCGGTCTTCAACAGCTTTGCCCTTGATCGATTAGTCCAGGCAGTTCCGCCCTGCCTTGCCGCATGTTAGGGATCGAAACGCGTTGCAGGCCGTCGATTGCAGCGTAATTGGATCGATTCATGTCGCTGCCGCCGCTCTCGCCCGAACAACGCATCAAGCCCAGCCATTTCGAACTGCGCATCAGCCTGATCTTCGCCACCTTGTTCGTGTCACAGGGCACGCATCTGCCTTATTTTCCGCTCTGGCTGCAGGCGAAGGGGTTTCATGCCGAGCAGATCGCCGTCATCCTGGCGGCGCCGATGTTCCTGCGCGTGGTGACGACGCCGATGCTGACGGCGCTTGCCGACCGGGCGAAGGACCGCGCCAATGTCTATATCGCGCTGGTCGCGGCCTCGATGGTTGTCTCGGCCGGCTATTTCCTGCCGGCCGCCTACGCGATCGTGCTTGCCGTGTCGCTGCTGCTCACCATCGTTTGGACGCCGCACTCACCGATGGCCGATTCGCTGGCACTGTCGGGCGTGCGCCGCTTCGGCTCGAATTACACGACGATGCGCAAATGGGGTTCGATCGCCTATCTGTGCGCCAATATCGCGGGTGGATTCATCCTGGCGGCCACCGGCCCGCAGGCGGTTCCGGTGATCATCTTTGTGGCGCTCGGCGCGGCCCTGGTGGCGGCGTTGGCGGCACCGCGCATGGGCGGCCGCGCAAGGCCTCGCCGCTGTCGGCCACCGAGATCCAGCATAAGGCCCCCAGCCTGTTCAACGCCTATTTCCTCTATTTCACGCTCGGTGTCGGCGTCATCACCGCCAGCCACGCCTTCCTCTACGGCTTCGTTTCGATCTACTGGAAGTCGATCGGCATCGGCGATTCCGTCGTCGGCCTGCTATGGGCCTGGGGCGTGGTCTCCGAGGTCGGCATGTTCCTGTTTTTCAACCGCATTTTTTCGTCGGTCTCGGTGGTCAAGGTAATGGTGATCGCCGGCATCGGCTCGATCGTGCGCTGGATCGCCTTTCCGCTCGTCTGGCCGCTCGGGCTTGGCGTCGGCGGCTTCTTCCTGGTCCAGTCGCTGCACTCGGTCTCGGTCGCGATGGTGTTGATCGGGCTGCAGAAGATGATCGGCGAGACGGCTTCCGAGGAGCGCACGGGCGCGGCGCAGGGCATTGCCTATTTCTTCAACGGCTTCTTCATGGCGGCGGTGACGCTTGCTTCCGGCCCGCTTTACGACCGCTTGGGCGTCGATGGTTTCTGGGCGATGATCCCGATCGCGGTCATCGGCATGGCGCTGATCGGTCTCGCCGCGCGCTCAGCCCCAAAGCTCCCTGTTGGGGGGTGAAACCAGCGATCCCTGGTAGACGAGGCCGGGCTCGCGATCGCGTGCGAGAAGCAGCGGGCCATCGAGGTCGACGAAGTCGGCATCCTGCGCCAGGAGCACCGCCGGCGCCATGGCGAGCGAGGTGCCGACCATGCAGCCCACCATGATGCCGAAGCCGAGATCGCGGGCTCGGTCGCGCAATCTCAATGCCTCCGTCAGGCCGCCGGATTTGTCGAGCTTAATGTTGACGGCGTCGTAGAGACCGACCAGCGCGTCGAGGTCCTTTGCCGCATGCACGCTTTCGTCGGCGCAGATCGGCACCGGATGCGCGATCCGGCGCAGGATGTCGTCCTTGTCCGCCGGCAGCGGCTGCTCGATGAGCGTGATGCCGTGCTGAGCGGCGAAGGCCAGGTTCGCCTCGACATTTTGGTCCGTCCAGCCCTCATTGGCATCGAGGATGATGCGGCTTTCGGGGGCGGCCTCCGTCACCGCGCGAATCCGCGCCATGTCGTTGTCGCCGCCGATCTTGACCTTGAGCAAAGGCCGCGCGGCATTGGCGCGCGCCTGCGCGGCCATGGCTTCCGGTTCGGCAAGCGACAGCGTGTAGGCGGTTTCCAGCGGCTTGGGCGGAAGGACGCCGATCGCTGCCGCCACGGGCTTGCCGGTCAGCTTGGCTTCCAGATCCCACAGCGCGCAATCTATGGCGTTTCGCGCGGCGCCCGCGGGCATGGCAGCGAGCAGTGCGGTCCGGTCGATGCCGCCAGCGATCTGGTCGCGGATGACCTCGATGGCGGCATATACGCCCTGCATGGTCTCGCCGTAGCGCTTGTAAGGCACGCACTCGCCGCGCCCGGAACGTCCCCCGTCAGCGATCGTTACGGTGATGACTTCGGCCTCGGTTTTGGATCCGCGTGAGATGGTGAAGGTGCCGGCGATCGGGAATCGCTCCATTTCGACCGAAATGACACGCGCCATAATTTTCTTCTCCGGCTGTGCGACACCAGTCTGCCGGCAAATCGACACGCCAGTCCCGTCACGCTAAACAGGACGCCATGTTGACCATCCGCAAACGCGACGCAAGCGGCGAGGCCGCCGAGAACGGCGAGCATCGACCGCGCGTCGCCGTGGGCGAAGAGGGCGGGGTGCTGGGCTGCGCGTTTTCCGGCGTGTGGACGACGCGCACCGTGGCGGCGGTCGATGCGGACATGCGCAAGATCGAGCAGAGAAGCGGCGCGAAACAGCTGATGCTCGATCTTTCCCACATCGAAAAGATCGACACGGCCGGGGCCTGGCTGATCGACCGGCTGGCCAGCGCCTTCGAGAAGAAAGGCGTCGAGGTCCATTTGCAGGGGCAAAGCGAGGTCGCCTCGATCCTGCTCGGCGCCGTCGGCGACGCGGTCCGCCGCGAGCCCGAATCGGGCCCGTCCGGGCCGCCCAACATCATCCTGCGCGCTCTGGAGCTGGTTGGCCGGCGGGTCTACGAGATGCGCGACGATTTCTTCGCCTCGATGAATATCCTCGGCGCCACGATCCGTGGCGCGCAGATGAAGCTCGGGCGCGGTCACGCAGTCAATCCGGCCGCGATCTTCAACCAGATCGATCGCATGGGCGTCGGCGCAATCCCGGTGGTGGTGCTGATGTCGGCCATCGTCGGCGCCATCGTCGCCCAGCAGGGCGCCTATCAGCTCAGCTATTTCGGCGCCAATATCTTCGTCGTCGACCTAGTCGGCGTGCTGATCCTGCGCGAGCTCGGCGTGCTGATGACGGCGATCATGCTCGCCGGACGTTCGGGCAGCGCCATCACGGCCGAGATCGGCTCGATGAAGATGCGCGAGGAGGTCGACGCGCTCAAGGTGATCGGCCTCAATCCGATCGGCGTGCTGGTGTTTCCCCGGCTCGTCGCGCTGGTGATCGGGCTGCCTTGCCTCACCATCATCGCCAATTTCGCCGCCCTTGCCGGCGGCATCGTCGCCGCCTGGCTCTATTCCGACATCCCGCCGGCCGCGTTCATCGACAGGCTGCGCGTCGCCATCGATCTCAGCACCATCTTCGCCGGCCTGATCAAGGCGCCGTTCATGGCCCTGATCATCGGGATCATTGCGTCTGTCGAGGGCATGAAAGTCGGCGGCAGCGCCGAATCGCTCGGCCTGCACGTCACCGCTTCGGTGGTGAAGTCGATCTTCATCGTCATCATCCTCGACGGGCTTTTCGCCATGTTCTACGCAGCGATCGGCTTCTGAGATGGCGAACGGCAACGGCGCCACGGCAGCGGAGCACACGAACGATGGCGAGATCGTGCTTTCGGTTCGCGACGTCACCGTCGCCATCGGCGACAAGCTGATCCTCGACAAGCTTTCGCTCGACATCAAGCGCGGGGAAATCCTTGGCTTTGTCGGCGCGTCCGGCGCCGGCAAATCGGTGCTGCTGCGCACCATACTGGGACTGATGCCGAAGCAGTCGGGGACGATCAGCCTGTTCGGCGTCGATGTCGACAAGGCAAGCGACGCCGATCGCCTGCGCATCGATATGCGGCTGGGCGTCCTCTTCCAGCATGGGGCGCTGTTTTCGGCGCTGACGGTGCTGGAGAACGTGCAGGTGCCGATGCGCGAATATCTCGACCTGCCCAAAGCGCTGATGGATGAGCTCGCCATGCTCAAGATCGAACTGGTCGGGCTGCCGACCGACGCCGCGCAGAAATTCCCGTCCGAACTTTCCGGCGGCATGATCAAGCGCGCGGCGCTCGCGCGTGCGCTTGCGCTCGATCCCGACATCGTCTTTCTGGACGAACCGACCTCCGGGCTCGACCCGATCAGCGCAGCCGAGTTCGACGAACTGGTCGTCAAGCTGCGCGACACAATGGATCTCACCGTCTACATGGTCACGCACGACCTCGACACGCTGTTCACCGCTTGCGACCACGTCGCGGTGCTCGGCAAGAAGCGGGTTCTGGTGGAAGGCACGATCGACGACATGCTGAAGAGCGATGAGCCGTGGGTGAAATCCTATTTCCGCGGAAAACGCGCCCGGCAACTTGATCTTGCGGCGCGCGCATAGCGATAAGTGGGGCGATGGAAACAAGAGCCAACTACGTCATCGTCGGCATCTTCACGCTGGGCGCGATCCTGGCGGCCTTCGCCTTCGTCTATTGGACGGCCGCCATCGGCGACAGGGGCGAAACGGCGATGCTGCGCGTGCGCATCCCAGGCTCGGCCTCCGGCCTCAGCCGCGGCAGCCTGGTGCTGTTCAACGGCGTCAGGGTGGGCGATGTGAAAAACGTCTATATCGATGGCGACGATCCGACCGTCGCCATTGCCGACGCCGAAATCGCCCGCTGGACACCTATCACCAAGTCGACGCAGGCCGACATCGGACTGACCGGCCTCAGCGGCCAGGCCAATATCGAGCTCAAGGGCGCCGACCCCAAGGAAGCCAGGCTGCTCGACGAGGCGGAGAAGGAAGGCAGGGTCGCCGAGATCGTCGCCAACCCGTCCGCGGTCACCAACCTTTTGCAGACGGCTCAGAACATCTTTACCCGCGCCGACAAGGTGCTTAGCGAGCTCGAAGGTTTTACCAAGGACGTTCGTGAGCCGCTGACGCAGACGATCAAGAACGTCCAGACCTTCTCGGACGCGCTGGCCAAGAATTCCGACGGCATCGACAAGTTCCTGTCGGCGGTGAGTTCGCTTTCGGATCAGTTGAAGAATGTCTCCGGCCGGCTCGACAGCACGCTGAAGGCCGCCGAAGGCCTGCTCAATTCCGTCGACAAGGACCAGATCAAGAGCATTGTGGCCAATGTCGATACGGTGACGGCGAATCTGAAAGAGACCAGCAAGCAGTTCGATACGGTCATCGGCAACGTCAACACGGCGGTCGGCTCGATCAACGATTTCGCCAAGCAGACGCAAGGGACACTGGCCAAGGTCAACGGCGTGCTCGACGGCATCGATCCGGCCGACGTCAAGGAGGCTTTGGCCAACATCCAGAAAGCCAGCGCCAGCGCCGACAAGGCGGCCTCTGACATCGCCAAGGTCACCAACAAGATCGCCAACCGCTCCGACGACATCAATGACACGATCAAGAATGCCCGCCAGCTTGCGCAGCGCCTCAACGACGCCTCGGTGCGCGTCGACGGCATCCTGGCCAAGGTCGACAAGCTCCTCGGTTCCGGCGAGGCCGACGGCGTGATGGCCGATGCGAGGGCGACGCTCAAATCCTTCAAGCAGGTGGCCGACACCCTGAACTCCCGCCTCGGCACCATCGTCGACAACCTGTCACGCTTCTCCGGCCAGGGGCTGCAGAATGTGGAAGCGCTGGTGCAGGACAGCCGCCGCTCGATCAACCGCATCGAGGAAGCGGTGACCGACCTCAGCCGCAATCCGCAGCGCATCCTGTCCGGCGGCGAGGGCGAGGTCCGGCAGTTCGACGGAAGGGCACGGCGTTGACTTCGGCCGCCGCGACCGCCAAGAAAATGAACCGCGAATGCGGGTTGATCGGGGACAACGGGGATCGCGCGTGAAGTCGGTCAGGGTGGTAGCGGGTAGTTTGAGATCGTCCGCGGCGGCATTGCTGGTGCTTACGCTTGCCGGCTGTGCGGTCCTGGGCGGCAAGCCGGCGCCGCTCGACACGTTCGAGTTGTCCGCGCCTTCGGTCGATGTGCGCGCCCACAGCCGCCGCCAGATCCTGATCGCCCAGCCCTCGGCGCTCAAGGCGCTGGACAGCCAGAACATAGTCATCAGGCGTTCGGACCGCTCGATCCAGTTCCTGAAAGGCGCGCAATGGGCAGACCGGCTGCCGCTGATCGTGCAGGCGAGGCTGGCCGAGACCTTCCAGCGCTCCGGCAGCTTTGCCGGCGTAGGCAAGCCGGGCGAAGGGCTGGCCATCGACTACCAGATCATCGTCGAGGTGCGCTCCTTCGAGGTGCGCGTCAATGGCGGCGAGCATGCCGACGTCGACCTGTTCGTGCGCATCCTGAACGACCGCAACGGCGAGGTGCGCGCCTCGAAGAACTTCACCGCGAGCGCGCCGGTTTCCGGCAGCGGCAATGCGGCTTACGTCCGCGCGCTGGACAATGCCTTCGGCCAGGCGGCGACTGACATCGTCCGCTGGGCCGATTCGACGATTTGAGCGAGGCTCCAGGCAAGCCACGTTTTTTCGGAGCCGTGATGACCGTAAGTTTTATTCAACGGACGTTTTCGGTTGATGGTGATGAGGTGACCTGCCGTTTCTTTTCGCCCGAACCAGAGGACGGGGGAGATTTCCTATGTTGGTACGAAATAGGATGGCCCGAAGGCTCGCGCACGTTCAGAGCGCGTGGGATCGATGCGGTGCAGGCGCTATTGCTTGCCATGCAAATGGCCCATGCTGATCTTTTGTCAGAACGCGAAAGACATGGACGGCAAGTGTTGTGGCTCGATCAGCGTGGTCTTGGATTGCCCATCGCTAATTCAATTCGCGACTTGGATCCCGACGGCGGGTTCTGAACTTTGCAGAGACGAAAAAGGCGGGCTTTCGGCCCGCCTTTTGATTCCTGGAGCTGCCCGGCTCAGTGCAACCGGCCGCTGGCGTGGGCCAGCATGGTGTAGACCTTGCCAGTGTCGGAGGTCAGATAGGTCTGCGCCATGATGTTGTCGCGGTCGTTGCGCGAGACATCCTTGAGCAGCTTCTCGAAATCCTCGCAGTAACGGTCGACCGCGGCGCGGAATTCCGCCTCGGCCTGATACTTGCGGCGGATCTCGTCAAAGGTCTGCTGGCCCTTGAGCGTGTAGAGGCGACGGGTGAAGACGTCGCGCTCGCCGCGCCGATAGCGGTTCCAGAGCTCGATCGAGGCGTCGTGGTCGATGGCCCGTGCGATGTCGACGGAGAGCGAGTTGAGCGACTCCATGACATGCAGCGGCGAGCGCTGGGCAGGCGCCGCGCGCGGCGCTTCCGCCGGCGCCGCCGGCCTCAGCTCTTCCTCGCGCGAGGCGTTGGTCAGGAGATCGCGCACCCAGCCGCCCTGCTGCGTCTTGCCGTTCTCACGGCGCGGCGCCTCGGCGGGACGTTCCAGGTCAAGCGTGCCGCGCAGCGTGGTCTCGGCGAGCGGCGCCTGAGGGGCGCGAGCCGCCGGTTGCGGCTGCGGCTGAGGTTGCGGGGCCGGCGGGCGGCGCAGCGGCGGCTCGGCGGCACGAGTCGGCGCTTGCTGCGGAGCAGGGCGCAGACCGCGCGGTTCACCCTGTTCGCTTGAGCCGCTGCGGCCGGATTTCGCAACGATATCCGACAGTTCCTTGAGCGCATTGATCTGCTCGGCGACGGCGCGGCGAATGGCCGAGGTCGATTCCTTGGCCTCTTCCGGCATCTCGATGACGCCCTTCTTCAGCTCGGCGCGGGTGAGATCCAGCTCGCTCTTGATCGAGCCTGCGGTGCGGCGCATCTCCTCGGTCGCGTCGGCAAAGCGACGGGTTGCCGAATCGACGACCTCGGCGATCGCGGTGCGGATCTTCTCCGCCGATTCCATCGTGCGGCCCTCGGCGGTCTGCATCGTCTGGCCGACGAGGCTCTCGAAGGAACGCATCACCTTCTCGAGGTCTTCCGACTTCTTGACCAGGCCGACGGCGAGGTCCTCCAGCGAGGACTGGCGCTCCAGCGTGTGCTCGAGATTGCTTTGCGCGGAGCTGAGCAGGTTCGAGGCGCTGGAAAGCAGCCGGCTGTGCTCGTCGAACTTGGTCGCGATCGCGGCCACCTCGCGCAGCGTCGCCGATGACAGGTCGGTGAGCCGCGTCGTGTTGGAATCGACCAGACGCGCCGAGCTGGCGAAGGTCTGGGCGGCCTTCTCCGTGGTCGAGGCGAAGCTCTGCGTGCTGCCGGAAAGCCGCTCCTCGACCTGGCCGAGATTGACGGCAGCCTGCTCGATAAGCTGGCCGAGCTGCGCGCTGGAGGTCGTCATGCGGCCAATGAGGTCGGCCACGCTGTCGGCAAGCGAGGAACGCGCGCCTTCGACGGCCGACAGCGTTTCGGCCGTGCGGCTGGCGAGAGCATTGACGAGGTTCGTGTTCTCGCTGCGCAGCTTCTCGGCCGCGCGTTCGGTAACCTCTTCCATGCTGCGCTGCAGTTCGGAGCCGCCCTGGGCGAAGCGCTCGACCAGCGGCTTGGCCGTCTCGTCGAGGATCTTCGCCATCTCGGCCGAACGCGCCGCGAGCATGGTGTTGAGCTCGCGGGTGTTGGCGCCGATCGTGCGCGCGGCCTCGTTGGTGCTCTGGCCGATATGCTGGCCGACCGCCGTGAAGGTCTCGGCGATGACGTTGGCGCGCGAGATCAGCTGAGCCTCGGCGCTGGAGACCTGCTCGCTGAGCTTCTGGCCCATCGTCTCGGCGGTGTAGGCGAGGCGGTTTTCCACGCTCGCGACCTGGTCCTCGACGCGCGCGGCGGCAGCCGCGGCGCTCGCGGCAATCCGCTCGTCGGCGCCGGACAGCGCCTGCTCGATCTCGCGGGCATGCACGGCGAGCTCCTGGCCGGTCTGGCGGGCGCGGTCGGCGACACGCTGCTCGGTGGCGGCGAAGGCGCCGACGATCGTGTCGGCATGCTCGCCGATCGTCGAGCTGGTCGAAGCGATGCGCGACACCAGGCGGTTGTCGGCGTCGTCGAAGATGCGGCCGATCTCGCCGGCGCGGGCGGAAAGCGCTTCCGAGCCCTCGGCGATGCGCGCCATGAGCTGCTGGTCGGCGCCGTCGAAGATGCGGCCGAGATCGGAGGCGCGGGCGGCCAGCGCTTCGGCCGATTCGGTGATGCGCATCGACAGCCGCTCGTCCGCGCCCTCGAAGTTGCGCAGGATGTCACCGGCACGCGAGGCCAGCGACTGCGCCGTCTCGACGGCGCGGGCAACCAGCTTCTGGTCGGCCGCGTCGAAGGTGTTGGCGATCTCACCGGCGCGCGTGGCCAGCTTGTCGGCAGTTTCCTCGGCGCGAGCCATGAGGGAGTTCGACGCGTCGTCGGCGCGCGCCATCAGCATGTTGGACGTGTCCTGGGCACGTTCGTGCAGGCGACGGTCGGCCGCCTCGAAGGCCTGGGCGATGTCCTCGGCCCTGGCAAGCAGCGCGGCGGAGGTCTGCTCGGCGCGTTCGGCGATCTTGCGATCGGCGTCGCTGAAGGCCGCACCGGCCTGCTCATGCAGGGTGCTTGTGACTTCCATGACCTTGTCGCGCAACGCGCCCGCCACGAACACCGCGGTCTTCTCCAGCACGCCGCGCACATTGTCGACACCGGTCGACAGCGCTCGCTCCATGGTGCTGGCGCGTTCTTCGATGACACCGGTCTGGCGGCTGAAGGCCTGCTCGATCTTCTCGACATCGGCGGCGATCGCTGCCGAAATGTCGCTGCTCCGCGCGGCGATCTGGTCGATATGGCCGGAGACCGAACGGTCGACGTCCTTGCGCGTATCGGCGAGCTTGGCGAGATCGTCCTCCAAGGCGCGGGCCAGCATGTCGCGGCCTTCTGACAGCTTGCCGACATGGCCGGCGATGACGTCGTCGATCTCGGATCGGCTTTCGGTCAGCTTCTGGAGGTCGGCTTCGAGGGCGCGCCTGAGGATATCGCGGCCCTCGGCGAGCTTCTCGACCTGGCCGGCGACAAGACCGTCGATGCCGGCCCGGCTTTCGGCCAGCTTGGCGAGATCGGCTTCAAGGGCGCGCGTGAGGATATCGCGGCCTTCGGAGAGCTTCTCAACCTGGCCAGCGACGAGGCCGTCGATGCCGGCACGGCTTTCGGCCAGCTTGGCAAGGTCCGCTTCAAGGGCGCGCGTGAGGATATCGCGGCCTTCGGCGAGCTTTTCGACCTGGCCGGCGACAAGGCCGTCGATCGAGGCGCGGCTTTCGGCGAGCTTGGCAAGGTCGGCTTCGAGCGCGCGCTTGAGGATGTCGCGGCCTTCCGCCAGCTTCTCGACCTGGCCGGCGACAAGCCCGTCGATGCTGGAACGGCTTTCGGCCAGCTTGGCGAGGTCGTCCTCCAGCGCCTTGGACAGCGTCGCGCGGTTCTGCGACAACTGGTCGGCATGGGTCTGCATGAGCCCGCTGGCATTGGCCATATCGGCGTCGAGCGCGCGCGAGAGTTCGGCGCGATGGCCGGTGATCTTCTGCGAATGATCGACGATTGCGCCCTGAATCGTGTTGAGATCGGCTTCCAGCGCGCGCTTGAGAATGTCGCGGCCTTCGGCCAGCTTCTCGACCTGGCCGGCGACCAGCCCGTCGATGCTGGAGCGGCTCTCCGCCAGCTTGGCGAGATCGTCTTCGAGCGACTTGGACAGCACCGAACGGTCCTGAACGAGCCGGTTCTGATGTTCGGCAACGGCGCCGCTGACATTCTGAAGGTTATCCTCCAGGGCTCTCGATAGGGCCGAGCGGTCTTGCGCCAGCTTGTTCTGATGATCGGCAATGGCGCCGCTGACGGCCTGCAGATCGGCTTCGAGGGCCTTCGACAGTTGCGAGCGATCCTCCAGCACCTTGTCCGAGTGTCCCGCAATGGCACCCTTGATGGTGTTGAGGTCGGCCTCCAGGGCGCGCTTGAGGATATCGCGGCCTTCGGCAAGCTTTTCGACCTGGCCGGCAACGAGGCCGTCGATCGAGGCACGGCTTTCAGCCAGCTTGGCGAGGTCGGCTTCCAGCGTCTGCGATAGCAGGCCGCGGTCCTCGGCGAGCTTGCCGGCATGGCTGTCGATCAGGCCGCGGATGCCGCTCAGATCGCTTTCAAGCGCGCGGCTGAGCTCACCGCGGTCCTCGGCGAGCTTGGTCGAATGGGTCTCGACCAGGTTCCTGATGCCGATGATGTCGGTCTCGAGCGCCTTGGCCAGCACGGCGCGGCCCTCGGCGATCTTCTCGACCTGACTGGCGACGAGGCCGTCGATCGAGGCGCGGCTGTCCTGCAGCTTGCCGAGATCGGCTTCCAGGGCGCGCGCCAGGATATTGCGGCCCTCGGCCAGCTTCCCGACATGGCCGGCGACCATTTCGTCAATCATCGTGCGGGCTTGGACGAGTCTGCCGGAGTCTTCGTTCAAAGCCTGGGACAGGCGGTTGCGACCCTCTTCGAGCTGCTCCAGATGGCTGCCAAGCGATGCATCGATGGCGGCGCGCGACTCGTTCACCTTGCGCAGATCTTCTTCCAGCGCGCGAGAGATCAAGCCGCGGCCTTCGGCCAGCTTCTGCACTTGGTTGGTGACGGCGGCATCGATCGCCGCGCGGCCCTCGGCGAACTTGGCCAGGTCCTCCTGCATGGCGGCAGCCATGCGTTCGCGGCTCTCGGAAAGCGAGCGGCTGTGGTTCTCGACGGCTTCCTCGATGCCGACCCGGGCATCGGCGAGCCGCTGGATGTCGGAATCGAAGGAGCGCGACACCACATGCCGGGCGGCCTCCATGCGGCCGGCGAAGTCGGTGGCGCGGGCTTCGAGCATGGAGGAGGTGGACGAGATGATGTCGGCCATATCGGCGCCGATCTGGGTCTTGCCCTGATCGATCATCGCCGACAGCGTGTCCTTGCTCTCGGCGAAGGCATGAGCGATTTCCTTCGCGCGTTCCACCATCGTCTCGTTGATCTGGCGGGCGCGCGCTTCGAGGGCGGCGTTGAGCTTCTGCGTGCCGGTGTCGAGCGCTTCGGCGCGGGTCTGGAATTCGCTGATCAGCGCCTGGCCGCGTTCGGCCAGTGTCCGTTCGATGCCGCTGAGGCTCGCCTCGAATTCGGAGTTAAGCGTGCGGGCGGCGCCTCCAAGCAGCGAGACCATGCCATTCGTGCGGTCGTCGAGCAGGTCGGTCAGCGAGCGGGTAAGGCCGTCCGTGGTGTCGGTAAGCTTGGCGATTCGGGTGTCGAGCAGGCTGGCGAAGGCCTCGCCGGAGGTGGAAAGCCGATCGGTGATGTTGTCCAGGCGCGATTCGACGGAATCGAAGATCGACGTCGAGCTTTCATTGATGCGATCGATCAGCGTGTCGCCGGAGTTGTTGATCGTCATCGACAGCTTGGTCGACGCGTTGAGGATCGAATCGCGGATGATGTCGCTGGCCGCGCCGATCTCGTCGCGCAGCGTCTCGTGAGCGCTGGCAATGGAGGCGCGCACGCGCTCGGCATGGGTGACGACCGCCTCGCGCTCGCTGCCGAGGCCATCGACCAGAGAACGGATGCGGGCCTCGTTTTCGGAATAGGAGCGTTCGATCTGGCTGACTTCGCCATGGACGAGCGTCTCCAGCTCGACGGCGCGGGCGAGCGTCCGCTCGATGCCTTCGCCCATGGCCGCCACCTCGCGGCGAACGGCCTGGCCGATCATCATGACGCGATCCTGGGCGAGGTTTTCAGGCTCCGCCAGGCGGAAGGCGACCTCAGTCATGGACTGCGCGGCGATGCGCATTTCCTGCGCGCGCCGAATCATGGCGGCGAACGCCCAGAACAGGATGACCGGAACGATCGCGGCTACCGCCAGGCCGATCAGCTCGGGACGGGCGAAGAACTGGTCGAAGGTACGGATCTTCCAGATGCCAGGACCGAACAGGAGGTTGGCCAAGCCGCCGGCGCCGGCGATCCAGGCCAGCGAGATAAAGGCGATCACCCAGTAGACGGTGCTCGATGCACGCCGGTTGAGGCTGTGCAGCAGCGTCTTGTAGTCCTTCTGGCGGTCGTCATTGGCGGGCGTGAAGCCGGCCGGGGGCGTGAAGCCGGACGGCTGTCCGTTGCGCGGCTCGACAGGGCGCAGTTCGGCCGGCTTGGCCGCGGGCGCCCTTGGAGACTGGGGGATGGCTGGCTGAGGGTTGTTCGCCGGCTCTGTCCGCTGGCTGCGGCCTTCGCGCGCCAGCTCGTCGGCCGCCGCCGAGATCTGCGCTTCGAGATCCTCCATCGACGCCGCCATGTCGAGCCCGCCTTCGTCGCCGGCAAGGTCAAGGTCGAGCGCCTTTTCCAGTTCCGCGGCTACGTCATTCTCGAGAGACTTGGTCGTCGTTGGTTTCTTAGCCATGCCTTCGCTACCCTGTACTAGCTGCCGCGGGACTTATGATTTTGGCCGGATTCTGGCCCGATTCTAGCTTGTCTATCCCGAGCAGGAGGCTGAAAAATGGACCTTCGTATCGTAATGACACACAGGGGTAAAGAAAACATGCATTCCGGGCGATACGTAAAACTTTAAATATAAGGTTAACGCAAGCGTGATCCGGTCGCCTCCGTGACAACATTTTTCCCCTCCAATCGTTAACCCGTTGGCGACCGGAAACGCCTATTTTCTTGGCCTCGTCTGCCCGCTTGATGGAGTTGCAGTGCGTATGCGTGGCGAAAGTGGTATTGCGTTTTCCATGCCGGGGGGAGATCCCTCCGGAACGGCTCGAGCCCGACCTGTGGATCTCGGCCATCTGGCGCGCCAGACAATGGGCGACCGCGACCTCGAACGGGAGGTGCTGGCGCTGTTCGTGCAGCAGTCGCTCAACGTTCGTGACCAGATCACGGACGCCGACACCAGGCAGAGGATACTTCTGGCGCACGGCTTGAAAGGCTCGGCGCGCGGCATCGGCGCCTTCGCGGTCGCCGAATGCGCGGCAATCATCGAGAAGCAGCCGGAAGACGTCCGGGCGCTCAAGCGGCTCGGCATGCTGATCGAGGAAGTGCGCGACTTCATCGCGGGCATCAGCCGCTAGCACTATCTTTTTGAAAAACGTCATTTCGTGGCGCTTTCGCGCCGCAGTTGACTTGTCCGGTGGAGTGATTATCTCCGTCGCGACTCCTCAGGTGACTTAATGACCAAGCTGACTTACATCGCCCATGACGGGACCCGATTTGACGTGGAGGCCGAAAACGGCTCGACCGTCATGGAAAACGCCATCCGCAACGCGGTGCCCGGTATCGAGGCCGAATGCGGCGGCGCCTGCGCCTGCGCGACCTGCCATGTCTATGTCGACGAGGCATGGACGGCCGAGGTCGGCGAGCCGGAGGCGATGGAAGAGGACATGCTGGACTTCGCCTATGACGTCCAGCCGAACTCGCGCCTTTCCTGCCAGATCAAGGTGCGCGACGCGCTGGACGGGCTGGTCGTGCGCGTTCCCGAGCGCCAAGGCTAAGGCCGACTTTCCAGTTTTCTTCATGCTGGCTGCTTGGCAGCAGGCCGGCGCTCATGCAGTCTCGCTCCATTCCCAAATGGGGCGCAGCGCATGAGCAATACCATCAAGACGGACGTTGTCATTGTCGGCGCCGGGCCGGTCGGCCTTTTCGCCGTGTTCGAGCTCGGGCTGCTCGACATGAAATGCCATCTCATCGACATTCTCGACCGTCCCGGCGGCCAGTGTGCCGAGCTCTATCCGGAAAAACCGATCTACGACATACCCGGCTGGCCCACCATCTCGGCTCAGGGCCTCGTCGACAAGCTGATGGAGCAGATCCATCCGTTCAAGCCGGAGTTCACTTTCAACCGCATGGTCTCGAGCCTGGAAAAGCTCGACGACGGCAGCTTCCGCGTCGCCACCGACGAGGGCGAGCTGTTCGAGGCCAAGGTGGTGGTGATCGCCGCCGGCGGTGGCTCGTTCCAGCCCAAGCGCCCGCCCATTCCGGGCATCGAGGCCTATGAAGGCAAGAGCGTCTTTTATTCGGTCCGGCGCATGGAGGAATTCCGCGGCCACGATCTCGTCATCGTCGGCGGCGGCGATTCGGCGCTCGACTGGACGCTCAACCTGCAACCGATCGCCAAGAGCGTGACGCTGGTGCATCGCCGCCCGGAATTCCGGGCGGCACCCGACAGCGTCAACAAGATGTATGCCTTGCAGGAGATGAAGCAGCTCAAGTTCCTGGTCGGTCAGGTCAGCGGGCTGGCCGGGGCCGACGGCCAGTTGTCATCGGCGACCATCAAGGGCGGTCCGGACGGCGACGTTGAGGTGCCATGCACCCGCATGCTGCCCTTCTTCGGCCTCACCATGAAGCTCGGACCGATCGCCGAATGGGGCCTCAACCTCAACGAGAACCTGATCCCGGTGGACACCGAGAAGTTCCAGACCTCGATCCCGGGCATCTTTGCCGTGGGCGACATCAACTGGTATCCCGGCAAGCTCAAGCTGATCCTGTCAGGCTTCCACGAGGTGGCGCTGATGGCACAGGCCGCCAAGCGCATCGTCAGCCCGGGCGAGCGCATCGTCTTCCAATATACGACCTCATCGACCAGCTTGCAGAAGAAGCTCGGCGTCCACGACTGAGTATGTTGAATTCAGGTGATGCCGGCCTGACCTGAATCTCAACACACCTCGGAGAGATTACTCCGCAAGCACCGGCGCGGCGTGCTCGTCGCGGCCGCGCAGTTCCTTTTCCGGCATGAGCGCCAGCACGATCAGCGCAAGGACAAGCGTGATCCCGGTGGTGAGGAAAATCATCACGAACGGCAGCGCCGATGACAATTCGATACGCGTCGCGGCGCCTTCGGACGACAGCGGCAAGCCATAGCCCAGCGCCACCGCGCCAAGGATCGCCACGCCGAGCGCGCCGCCCAGCGTGCGCAGGAAGGTCAGCACGCCGGTCGCCACGCCCAGGTGAGCGCGGTCGACGGCGTTCTGGACCGAGACGGTGGCGACCGGGAAGGTCGTTCCGCTGCCCAGGCCGGTGAGCGTGGTCAGGATCAGGACTTCGGGCAGCGAGGCGCGTCCCGCAATGGCACTGAGCACGCCAACGCAGACGATGGCAAGGCTGACGCCGATTATGGCGATGCGCTTGTAATGGACGAAACGCGGGATCAAACGGCCGCTGAGGGTGGCGCCGGCGACCGTGCCGAGCAGCAGGCCCAGCATGGCCATGCCGGATTCGCTGACCGAAAGCCCGACGATCGACTGCAGGTAGACCGGCAGGTAAACCGAAGCGCCGATGTTCGCGGCCTGCAACAGGAACATCGACAGCGTGCCGGCGAGCACGATCGGGTTGCCCAGCACGTCGAGGGAGATCAAGGGCTCGGCCGTCTTGAGCAGCCTCAGCGCGAAGAAAGCCCAGAACACGGCCGAGCAGGCCACCAGCCCCAGGATTTCGCCTGATAACCAGGGATAGGCGCTGCCGCCCCAGTTCAGCGCCAGGAGCAGCAGCGACGTAGCGATGACCAGCAGCGCGGCGCCCAGCCCGTCGATGCGATGGTTCTTGGCCGCGATCGGCAGCTTCTTCAGCGGGTTGTTGATGAGGGCCATGGCAAGGAAGCCGATCGGCAGGTTGATCCAGAAGATCAGCGACCAGTGCAAATGCTCGGCAAAGACGCCGCCGAGCAGCGGGCCGGCGACGCTGGCGACCGCCCATGTGCCGGAGATCCAGGCCGAGTAGCGGGCCCGCTCGCGCGGCGGCACGAGATCGCCTATGACCGTCTGGGCCAGCGCGAAGAGACCGCCGCCGCCGGCGCCCTGGATCGCCCGGCCGATGACCAGCACCAGCATGTTGGGCGCGAGCGCGCTGACCAGCGACCCGAGCAGAAAGATCATGATGGCGGCGTAGATGACGGAACGGCGACCATAGACATCCGAGATCCTGCCGTAGAGCGGCGCCATCGCGGTCGCGGTCAAAAGATAACCGGTGACAATCCACGGCAGATACTCGGCATGGCCAAGCGCGAGCGCGATCGTCGGCAGCGCGGGGGCGACGATTGTCTGGTCAAGGGCTGCCAGCAGCATCGACAACAGCACGCCACCGATGATGGCGTTCTTCTCGCTCTCGCTCATCGGCGCGGCTTTCTGCGCCATCGTCTCGACGGTCTGGTCCATGCATCATTTCTTTCAAAGGCAGGTGCTTGGCGCGCCAAGGTGGCTTTGGCTGGTCGCGCCTGTCATTTCCCATCGTGGATAGGGGGTGTTTCGAACCCGCTATATGTCGTTCGATATAGGCCGTTTTCGACCGTCCTTCGAAAGTTTTCCCCGTCGGGCACCATGCTTGGGCGAAATTGGCCTCGGATGCGGCTTGCTTCGGGTCAAGGCGGCGGCAGCTGGCCGGCTTCAATGCGCTGCATCCGATAGCGCATCAGCCGAAGGATGCGGCTTTCGAAATTGGCGCCCTCGACCCGGTCGAAGCGCACCTGGTCCTGATCGTGCCTGGCGAGCTCGGCTGCCTGGATCGACGCGGCCTCCGCTTTTGCCTGTTCGCACGTCTTTTGCGTGGGGCTGGCCTTCAGCGCGTCCTCGAGCGAGCGCGCATGGTTCTTGGCGATCTCGACATGGCGTTCCTCATGCCGTTTGATGTCGGCCGAGAGCGTGTCCCAGAACAGCCTAACGTCGGGATCGGATTTGCGCGGGCGCCGCCACTCGGGGAGGATCACCTTGACCTTCACGGTGACGGCCGCATCGGCGATGCGGCAGGACTGCGCGCTCTGGGCGTAGCTGATACGGGTCGTAAAGGCCATCTGCGTGGCGCCTGGATGTCGCGATCCGGTGCTCTTCACTTCGGGGCCGTTTCTCGACAGCTGGTTCTGGATATCGTCGAGCGTGCGGCCGCCGACGCTGAAATAGCTGTAGGTCTTCACCAGATTCGCGGGGACCGCCGGCGTGGCGGCGAGCGCGAGCATCAGGGCGCAGAGCAGGGGACGCTTCATCATATTGCCTCTTCACGCACCTTGCTTTAGGGCCGTCGCCAGCGCAACGGAATTGATTTCCAG
The DNA here is from genome assembly GCF_003952425.1 of Mesorhizobium sp. M2A.F.Ca.ET.046.03.2.1. Taxonomy (NCBI): domain Bacteria; kingdom Pseudomonadati; phylum Pseudomonadota; class Alphaproteobacteria; order Hyphomicrobiales; family Phyllobacteriaceae; genus Mesorhizobium; species Mesorhizobium sp. M2A.F.Ca.ET.046.03.2.1. The sequence continues at coordinate 6,293,919 of NZ_CP034449.1, forward strand.
CGGATCACGCATGGTTGATGGACAATGACGACAAGGCGATGGCAGTTGGCGCATGGGCGCTATCTCGACCTCGGTCCGAAGGCGGTCGTCGTCGGCATCCTCAACGTGACGCCTGACAGTTTTTCGGACGGCAGTTTGTTCATCGCGCCGGGAAAGGCGCTGGAGCAGGCGCGCCGGATGGTGAAAGAGGGCGCCGCCGTGATCGATGTCGGCGGGGAATCGACGCGGCCGGGTTTCGCTCCGATCACGGCTGAAGAAGAGCAGGGTCGCGTGCTGCCGGTCATCGCGGCGCTCGCCGCTTCCGGCGAGGCGCTGATCTCGGTCGACACCTATCGCGAGGACACCGCGCGGCGCGCAGTCGCCGCCGGCGCCCATATCGTCAACGATGTCTGGGGGCTGCAGCGGGAGCCCGGCATCGCGCGCGTCGCCGCCGAAACCGGCGCCGGGCTCATCATCATGCACACCGGCCGCGAGCGGCAGAAACTGCCTGATGTGATCGACGACCAGTTCCTGTTCCTGCGCAAATCGCTCGAGATCGCGCGTGCGGCCAACGTCGCCGACAGTCAGATCGTGCTCGATGCAGGCTTCGGCTTCGCCAAGGAAACGGCGGCGGAGAACCTCGACCTGATGGCGCGGTTTTCGGAGCTTCAGGCGCTCGGCTACCCGCTGATGGCGGGAACCTCGCGCAAGCGCTTCATCGGCACCGCGACCGGGCGCGAGCCTGGCGATCGGGCCGCCGGCACGGCGGCGACGAGCGTCATCCTGCGCTTGAAGGGGGCCGACCTGTTTCGCGTCCACGATGTCGCAATCAACGTGGACGCGCTGGCGCTGACCGATGCTATGCTTGCCCGCGAAACCGAGCCTCCCCCCGGACCCTGATCATGTACGTCATCCGTATGAAGAATTGCGCCTTCTTCGCCCGCCACGGCGTGCTTGACGAGGAGGAGACGCTTGGCCAACGTTTCTATGTCGATGCCGAGCTGACCGTCGAACCCAGCCGTCCGCTGACGGAGGATTCCATCGAGGATACCGTCAATTACGGCGTCGCCTTCGCGGTCATCGAGAAGATCGTGACCGGACATCGCCGCTTCCTGATCGAGGCGCTGGCGCTGGAGGTCGCAAAGGCGCTGACAGCGCGCTTCTCGCAGATCAGGAAGGCCGCGATCACCGTGCGCAAGCCGAACGCCCCGGTGCCCGGCGTGCTCGATTATGTGGAGGTGACCGTTGTCTGGCCAGAATAGCGTCGTCTATCTCAGCCTCGGCGGCAATCTCGGCGATCCGGCGAGGTCCATGGGCGCGGCATTGCGCATACTGGATGGCGACGACGCGACGCGCGTCACCGCGGTCTCGTCGCTCTACCGCACGCCGCCCTGGGGCAAGCTCGACCAACCCGATTTCCTCAACGCCGCCGCGGCGATCGAGACGGCGCTCTCGCCGCGCGCGCTGCTCGACCTTTGCCTCGACGTCGAGAGGCGATTGAAGCGCGTGCGCGAGGAGCGCTGGGGGCCGCGCCTGATCGACATCGACATCCTAGTGTTCGGCGACCGGGTTATTCACGAGACCGGGCTCGAAGTGCCGCATCCGCGCATGCTGGAGCGCGCCTTCGTGCTGGCGCCGCTGGCCGAGATCGCGCCGGGGCTTTCGATCGGCGGCAGGAGCGTCTCGGAACGGCTCGGCGCCGTCGACACATCAGGGATCGAGCGGCTTCCGTCCGGCCGGGAGTGGTGGTTGGCTTAACGTCGCCTAGTTCTCGACAACGAAAGTGCCGCCGGCGTCTTGGTAGACGAACAATTCGACAGCGTCGTACTTTTGGCGGTCAGTCGATATCGCCAGGAAATCATACTCGCCCAAATGCAAGATGACCTCTTGTTTGGTCGATGTAACGCGCTCGATTCTTGCCGCTGTATCGCTCATGCGCAGAGACACCTCCGTATGGATAGCGAGCCCAGTGCCGTCGGTGAAAAGAACGCTGATCCCAAACCCCGGTTCGTTCTTTTCGACAGAGCGGATTGACTTGCCAATCATTCGCGCTTCGAAGCTTCTCACAATACGATTCCCAATCTGTGGTTAACCGGCATCAACCGGAAAAACCGCCGCCGTCGAGAAATGTCTGTTCCTCGGGCGTCGTCTCTCGACCGAGCAACCTGTTTCGATGCGGAAAGCGACCGAAGCGCTCGATGATTTCCAGATGCTCCTCGGCATATTTAAGATCGTTCGCGGCTCGCACGGCGGTGAGTTCCACTGAACGCTTCTGATCGCCAAGCGATTCCGAATGCTCGAATGGAAGGTAGAGGAAGACGCGCAGAGCCTCGTCGAGTTCCAGATCCTGTCCGGCGGCGATCGCCCGGTCGGCAAAATGCCTTGCCAGCGGGTCGGTCACGTACATGTGGCCGGTGCCGCGGAAGCAGTTGCGCGGGAACTGATCGAGCAGGATCATCAGCGCCAGCGATCCTTCAGCATGGGCGTTCCAGTCGTCGCATTCGCGCCGCGCGGCTGCGTAATGCAACTCAAGGAAGCGGCTGCGGAAATCGGTGTCGAAGGCGTCGTTCTTCTCGAACCAGGCGTCCTCGCCGGCGTCACGCCAGAATTTGGTGACTGAAAGCGCCCGCGCGTCGAGCTCTGCCATGCCTTGCCCCTCAGTTGTTGGTCTCTGCCTCGTTCAGCACAACGGCTGTTTCTTGGTTCAGCGCGCGGCCGGCCCGGCGCGGTTGCGTGAGCGGCGTCGGGATCGGCGTGCCGATGTTGCCCTTGAGGAAACGCTGGCCGGCGCGGATGCCCTCGGCAAGCTGCGTTTCGAAGCGAGCGGTATCGCGACGGCGCACGTCCTCGATGACCTCGGCAACCTCCTCCGGATCGACGCCCAATGCCTCCAGCGCCGAGCCGCCGAAGACGAGCGCCGATTCGAAGGTTTCGCGCAATTGGTAGTCGACGCCGGCTCGAATGAGCTGCAGCGCCGTGCCGCGGTCGTAGGCGCGCGCCAGGATGGTGACCAGCGGGAATTCGGCCTTGATCAGCTGCGCGATGCGCACGGCGGCGTCCGGCTTGTCGACGCAGATCAGCACCGCGTGGGCCCGCCCGGCGCCGGCCGCATGCAGGATATCGAGCCTCGTGCCGTCGCCATAATAGACCTTGAAGCCGAAATTGGCCGCCGCCTGGATCATCTCCACCTCGTTGTCGATGATCGAGACGTCCAGCCCCCGCAATAGCAGCGGCTGGCTTGCGATCTGGCCGAAGCGGCCGAAACCGATGATCAGCACGCTGCCGGTGAGGCCCTCGGCGATGTCGACGCCGTCGAGCGACTGCTCGTCGCGCGGGGTGAGGTAGCGCAGCGCCAGGATCGCGAGCGGCGTCAGCACCATCGAGATGATGACGATGGCGGTGAGCGTTGCGTTGGCCTGGCCGTCGATGATGCCGACCGCGGCCGCGGACGAATAAAGCACGAAGGCGAATTCGCCGCCCTGCGCCATGAAGACGGCGCGTTCGAGCGCCTCGCGATGGCCGCTCTTCAGGATGCGCGCGACGATGTAGATGCCGAGCGCCTTCATGACCATGTAGGCGACGACATAGATCGCGACGAGCCGCCAGTTATGGGCGACGACGCCAAGGTCGAGCGACATGCCGACGGCGAGGAAGAACAGGCCGAGCAGGATCCCGCGGAACGGCTCGATATCGGCTTCGAGCTGGTGTCGGAAAGTCGATTCCGACAGGAGCACGCCGGCGAGGAAGGCGCCCATCGCCATCGAAAGGCCGGAGAGCTGCATGGCGAGAGCCGATCCCAGCACCACCAGGAGGGCCGCGGCGGTCATGACCTCGCGGGCACGCGCGTCGGCCAGGATTCGAAAGAGCGGATTAAGCAGATAACGGCCGGCCACGACCAGCCCGACGATCGCGGCGATGCCCATGCCGACTTCGGTCAGCCGCTCCGAAATACTGGTTTCGGCGCCGCCGGGCGCGAGGAAGGCCACCAGCGCCAGCAGCGGCACGATCATCAGGTCTTCAAGCAAGAGGATGGAGACGATGCGCTGGCCTTTCGGCGTGGCGATCTCGCCGCGCTCTTCCAGCAGCTGCATGACGATCGCCGTCGAGGTCAGCACGAAGCCGGCGCCGGCAACGAAGGACTGCGCGATCGGAAAGCCTCCGGCCAGTCCGACGAGGGTGAGCAGGACCGCGCAGACGCCGACCTGGAGGGCGCCCAATCCAAAGATCTCGCGACGCAGGCCCCAGAGCCGCGACGGCTGCATTTCCAGCCCGATGATGAACAGGAACATGACGACGCCGAGCTCGGCGACGTGGAGGATCGATCCCGATTCGGAAAAGACGCGCAGGCCGAACGGGCCGATGACCACGCCCGCGGCAAGGTAGCCGAGGATCGAGCCCAGCCCCATGCGCTTGAAGATCGGCACGGCGATGACGCCGGCCGCGAGCAACGCCACCACCTGCACCAGATCGCTGCTCGACGCTTCAGCTGCCATGGCTGTCATCCTGTTGCTGAAAAGCGCGTTCGCCTGGAAAACATTCAGGTGGACGCGCTTCAGGTCTTTGCTTGATGCATGTCGTTATTCCAGAACCGCTGCGCACTTCTGGGCGACATGCATTAGAAGCACTCCTTGCATGCACCGGGAGGGAGAGGCAAGGGCGGGAGGCCTGCCAGGAAGGGTAGGCGCCGTCGGAGGGACCTTCGCTTGCCTGTCGGACGTTCGGCATCTATAATGGCGAAATGTCTGACTATTCGTCCCGCCCGCTTCCGGATATCCCGATGGATGCGCTCAGCGAAGTCCTGCAGGACTTTCGCTTGAGTGGCGTGAACTATGGCCGCTGCGAGCTGCGACATCCATGGAGCATCGCCTTTCCGCAACAGAGGCTCCTTCGCTTTCACTTTGTCGGCCAGGGCCCATGCTGGATCCATACCGAAGAGGAAGGCTGGCAGGAGTTGCGCAATGGCGATCTGGTGCTGCTGCCGCAAGGCATCGCTCATCGGCTGGCCAGTGCGCCGGACGTCGTCGGCGACTCGCTCGAGGGGTGCCAGGTGACCAAGTTGGGCGGCAATGTCTGCGAAGTGGTCAGGCAGGGAACGGGCGCGACAAGCACCCTTTTCTGCGGCTCGATGGCACTGGGTTCCTGCGCGCTCAACCCGTTGATCACGTTGATGCCGCCTGTCATCAAAGGCTGCGACGTGGCCGGAAATGACCCGGTCATGCGTCCTTTGCTGGCGGCTATGACGGCCGAGGCCGCGCAACCGCAGATGGGCAGCGCCACCATCCTGTCGCGGATGGCGGATTTGCTGACGGCCCGGCTCATCCGCTGCTGGGTCAATTGCACCGGAGCCTCGACCACCGGCTGGCTCGCCGCCATCCGCGACCCCCATATCGGCCGCGCTCTCGCAGCCATGCACCGAGATCCCGGCCATAACTGGACGCTGGAAAGCCTAGCCGCCCTGGCCGGCCAATCGCGCTCGATTTTTGCCGAGCGCTTCAGCGCTGTCTTGGGCGAGGGCGCTGCACGCTATCTCGCTCGTCTGCGCATGCAGCTTGCCCGCGAGTTGCTGGGGCAAAACGGCATGTCGGTTGCCGAAGTCGCTACCCGTCTGGGCTATGATTCCGAGGCATCCTTCGCGCGCGCGTTCAAGCGCATCACCAATGTCTCGCCGGGCGTTGTGCGCCGCACAATTTCCGGACGAATGGACATGAACTTCGGATTTTAAGATACATATAATCCGGGCGGACTAGCCTATCTAAGATCTCCAAACTTTGGAGACTCCTTCCGTGACTGACACAACATTACAGCTTGAAGACACCGCGATTGGCCTTGATGAGGATGCGCCAGCCGCATGGAGCGCAGGCACCTGGTTTGCGGTCCTTTCATTGGCGGCCACCAGCTTTGCGCTGGTGTCAGCCGAATTCCTGCCCGCAGGTCTGTTGACGCCGATGGCACGCGATCTCGGCATCAGCGAGGGAACGGCCGGACAGGTCGTCACCGCCACCGCTTCCGTCGGCGCCGTGACGGCCATGTTAAGCAATGTTCTCATCGGCAGATTGAACCGCAAGACCGTGCTGGTCGGCCTCATGGCCCTGGCGGTCGCCTCCAACCTTCTTGCGGCCTTGGCGCCTAATTTCTGGCTGTTGTTGTTAGGCCGCGCCGGGTTGGGTATCGCTCTCAGCGCTTTCTGGGCACTTTCGGTTGCCGTCGTGGCGAGGTTGGTTGGCGCCAATGCGACGGGGCGTGGCATGGCCATCGTCACCCTCGGCGTCTCGCTTGCCACCATTGCCGCACCGTCGATGGGCGCGCTGATCAGCGACTGGTTGGGATGGCGCAGCGCCATGGCCATGGCGGCGGGGCTGGCCGTGTTGGCCATGCTGGCGCAGTTGCTCAGCCTGCCGACCCTGCCTGCAACCGCCAGCAATAGTCTCGCGGATGTATTTCGGCTGACACGGCGGCGTGGCGTTCAACTCGGCATGCTTGCCATTCTTTTGCTGATGACCGGACATTTCGCCGGCTCTGTCTATGTGCGCCCCTTCCTCGAACACGTGACCCTGCTTGCAACCGGGCCAATTGCCCTGGCCCTGCTTGGATTTGGCATCGCAGCCGTGATTGGCAATGTTGCCGGCGGCCGCATGGCCGACGCCAACATCCACGTGGCTCTCGTGGTCACTGCAGCGTTGATGGCATTCGCGGCGCTGGCATTGGTGCTTTGGGGCGTGCACATCGGCGCTGCCTTTGGGTTTGTCACGCTTTGGGGCCTGGCCTTCGGCATGGGGCCGGTGGTGCTGCCAACCAATCTGTCGCGTGCGGCACCCGATGCGCTGGAAGCAGCGGGCAGCCTGATGGTCGCCTCTTTCCAGGTGGCCATCACCACCGGCGCGGTTGTCGGCGGCTATGTCGTGGACACCTATGGCGCAACGGGGCCGTTGACCCTTACCGCCATTCTTGCCGTCGCAACGGTGGTGCTGGCGCTGCTGCAGCCTCGCAGGTGAACTTGTTCCAGTGACCCAGAGCGTCTCACCGTTTCAGGGAAACGGCGAGACGCTCTATCTCTTTGTTTTTACGCAATTCGGGACGGAAGGTTACGGCGAAGTCGCCGAACCTAAACGCTTCACACTTTCTTGGAACTGCTCTGAAGCGCGTCGCGCTGAACGGCCTGATGCGACACGCCTCAGCTTGTTGTTTTACATGCATTGGGCGGCCTGAATCTGGAACGCCGCGATATTGCATCGTGGTTACACAAGTTTACGCAGCCCGGTTGTTGCGCGCCGCCACAATCAGCGGTTATGGCACGTTCGGCTTCGGCCATCGGAGGCAGTCGCGATGGGCGGCTGCCTTTTTTGAGGAGATGATTGACATGAAAAAGTTTTTGCTCGTCGCCGTAGGTGTTGCGGCGTTGGCTGCATCGGCTTGCTCCAAGGGGCCGGAATGCACGCAGGAAATAGCCGCCAAGAAGGCGCAGGACATGGCTGCCGCCCTCCAGGAAGCCATCACCAAGGATCCGAGCAAGGCGGCCGATCTGACCGCCAAGGTGCAGGCTGTGACCGCCAAGTATCAGGGCGCGACGACGCTTGACGAAGCCTGCAAGGCCTATGACGAGCTGACGGCCACCATCAAGGGTTGATCTCAGCTATCGATGAACACGAAAGCGGTGGCCAAGCGGCCGCCGCCTTTTTGCGGAGGTCGGCGCGTCGGGTCAGTTCTTGGCGATGGCGCCGACTTCGACCGAGTCGACCCGCTTCAGGCTCATGCCGATCACAGGCACCAGCTGTTTGTCGACACGCACAGCCACCGTCACGGTCATCGAATTGTCGTCGGGCACGCGGGCCTGCATGACGCCGTTCAACTGGTTGCGGTTGATGGTGAAGACGACCTTCTGGGCGTCGACGACGTTGCCGCCGACAATATCCATGCCGTTGCCGGTCGAGCCGCCCATGAAGGCGCCCCGGTAGCCGTCGCGACCCTTGCGCTCGACGGTCGCGGACATCTTCTGCGTGAAGACGCCGACCCGGCAGTTGCCGTCCAACGTCATACCGACCTTGCCGTCAGGCGTCGAGCCGTTGAAATCGCAGGTGAATTTGGTGCCCTTGTACTTGCCGGCGATGATCTCGCCAGGGCCTACCCATCGGCCCTCGACGGACCGGAAGAACTGCTTGTCCGGCTCGGCGCCAAAGGCTTTTTCGACCAATCCGAGCGGCGCGGCAATAGCAACGGTCGCAGGCAGCACGCAGGACAGGATTACGCTTCTCATGGACGACACCCGGCACGACAGAGTCTATTCTTGGGACCTGATCGACCATGGCGAAGATTGGTTAATGCTTCGTCACTGGAGGTGGCTTTCGCGTTTACCCTGTTACTCCGCCTGACCGTCTTTTTTGGCCGCGAACGAGGTCAGCGCCGAGAGGAAATCGCCAAGGCCCGGGCGCTTCACGGCAATGAACGGCAAGGGGCGGGCGGTTTCCATCGCCGCGATGCCGATGCGCGCCGTCATCATTCCGTTGACGACCCCTTCGCCGAGCTTCGCAGAGAGTTTTGCGGCAAGCCCATGGCCGACGATCTGCTGCACGAAACTGTCGCCCACTGCGATCGAGCCGGTCACCGCCAGATGCGCGAGCACGCCACGCGCCAGCCGGAAGAAGCCGAGCGTGCCCGGGCGCCCGCCATAGAGTTCGGAAAGGCGCCGGATCAGGCGGCCCGCCTCGAACACGACATAGGCGATGTCGACCAGCGCGCGGGGGCTGACCGCCGTGATCAGGGAGACGCGCTTGGCGGCCTCAAGGATCATGATCTTGGCGCGGGCATCGAGCGGCGACAGGATCTCGGTCTCGGCAAGCCGCACCAGATTGGCGCCGTCGATGATCTCGCCGCGCAACTCGGCGAGCGAACGGCGTCCGGCGGCGGTCTCGGGTTTTGCGGCGACGAAGGCCGAGAGCTCATCAACGAGGGCGCGCGCGGCCTTGGGATCGTCGCGCGCCACGGCATCCAGGGCCCGCTTCTGCATCTTCTCGACTTCGGCAAGGCGAGCAATGGCCAGGAATTCGCGGATAAGGATGACGAGCAGCGAGAGTAGCGCGATCGTCGCCATGCCGGCCGCCAGCCAGCCCAGCCATTCGGCGCGCGCGAACAGGTCGCGGATCAGCTGGTCCGCCCACAGGCCGACCGCCAGCGAGACGAGCACGCCGAGTGCGCCGAAGAACAGCCGCGCCAGCAGCGAACGCTTTCGCGGCGCTGTCGCCGGTGGCGGGGGCGGGGCCTCGATATCCGGCTCGTCGAAAACGTCGACCTCCGAGGGGATCACGACCGCCACGTCGGCCCGCGCGGCGCGCGGCCTGCGCGCCGGCTGCTCCGCGGCGACGCGGCTGACTTGCGACTTCGGCTCGGTCTCGGGCTCGATGCGGAAGGCCGCCGGTTTGCGGGGCGCGGTCATGCCAGATGATCTCCGATCAGGAACTGCAGCGCGCGGTCGAGCCGGATATGCGGCAAGGACAGCGTGACGCCTTCGGCGGTACGCTCGAGCTTCGGTGGGCGGAAACGCACGAAGCGGATCGCCGGCTCGGCGCTGTCGAGCGATGATGCGGACCTGTCGAACACGGCATCGACCTTTTCCGGCAAATCGCCCGGGAATATGGCGGTCTCGGTCTTTCCGTCGAAGGTCTCGCCGTTGATCGTCTCGCCCTTCAGCGGCGTGCCGATGATCACCGGCAGCGTCTCGCGGCCTTGCTTCACCGTGCCCTCGCGGGTCGAGCGGACCGCGGCCATGGCAACGACATCGACGGCGGCGCCGCTGAAATTCGCCCGCGCCACGGCTCGGTCGGTCAGCCGGCGCACGATCGCCTGCAGCCGGTCGTGGCTTTCGTGGTGCAGATGGTCCGCCTTGGTCGCGGCGACCAGGATGCGGTCGATGCGGCGCGAGAAGAAATCGGTGAGGAAGTTGCCGCGTCCGGGCCGGAAGCAGGACAGGATCTCGGTGACGGCGCGTTCCAGATCGGCCATCGCGGCCCGGCCGGCATTGAGCGCCTGCATGGCGTCGATCAGCACGATCTGCCGGTCCAGGCGGGTGATGTGCTCGCGAAAGAACGGTTTGACGACATGCGTCTTGTAGGCCTCGTAGCGGCGCTCCATCATCGCCTGCAGCGATCCGGAGCGCGGCCGGCCGTCCGCCAATATCATCAACGGCGCGAAGGTGAGCGCCGGCGAGCCTTCGAGGTCGCCCGGCATCAGGAAGCGGCCGGGCGGCAGCGTCGACAGGGCGCGTTCGTCGAGCTTGCAGCCCTTGAGATAGGCGGCAAAGCTCTCGGCCAAGCGCCGCGCCGTCATCTCGTCGGCGTCGGCATCGGGATTGACGGTGGAAGCCAGCTCGCGCCAGGCCTGAGACAGGTCGGAGCGGACGGGCAGGGCGGCCAACTCGACCGCCTCGCGCGAAAAATCGGCGAAGGATTTGCCGAGCAGCGGCAGGTCGAGCAGCCATTCCCCGGGATAGTCGACGATGTCGATCGACAGTTTCCCGGCTGAAAACAGCCGGTTCCAGCCGGAAGCCGACTCGTATTCGATGGTGAGCCTCAGCTCCGAGATGGCGCGTGTGGAGTCCGGCCAGACGCGGTCGTTCACCAAGGCCGCGACATGGTCCTCGTACTGGAAACGCGGAACGGCATCGTCCGGCTGCTCCTCGAGGAAGGCGCGGGCGATGCGGCCGGATTTCTGCGCTTCGAAGAGCGGCAGGCGTCCGCCATGGATGAGGTTGTGGACGAGGGCGGAGATGAACACCGTCTTGCCGGCGCGGGAAAGACCGGTGACGCCAAGACGCAATGAGGGGGAGAAGAGCCCGGCGGCCCGGCCCGACAGCGTGTCGAGCGCAATCCTTGCCTCGTCGGTGAAAGTCGTCAGCGATGATGCCAAATCAGGCCTCTGGTTGCGCGTCCGCGCCCGATATAGGCGCTGGACCTGGCGTTTGAAATGGCCTCAGAGGTCGGCGGGCGTGAGAAAGGCTTCGAGGTAGCCGTTGCCCTGCGCCGCTTCGGCAAGATTGCCGGGAAAGCGCACCACGGCGAGACCGGAGGTCGGAAAACCGTGCTTCATCATGCCGCGCGCCGCCTCGTCGCCGTCGCCCGACACCGCCATGGCCAGATCCTCGGTCATGGGATTGTGGCCGATCACCAGAAGCTGTTCGGCGCCGGCGTTCTTGCGGATGATGTCGAGATAGCCGGCCGCATCCTCGCTGTAGAGCGTGTCGAAGAACAGCACCCGGCCGGTGTCGGTGCGCCCCGCCAGGCCTTCCAGCGTCTGTCTTGCCCGTTTGGCATTGGAGCAAAGCGTGACGTCCGGCACGTAGTTGCGGGCCCGCATAGCCTCTCCCATCGCTTCGGCGTCAGCCTTGCCCGATTCGTCGAGCGGGCGGTCGAAATCGCGCACGCCGGGCAGCGCCCAGCCGGCCTTGGCATGCCGCAACAGATAAAGTCTGCTCATGCGTTCCCCCATGGCGCTGCCTGACAGGCAAAGCGCGATTAGTCACCAGAACCACGTCATGCACAATGGCCGGCGCGAGCACCTGCAACGAATCATATGCGAATTCGTTTTATGCCGTTGAAACAACGTCGTTGCCGGAGCTGCCGATGCGAGACTAACAATTGCGTGAAACTGTCGTCGATACCGCTTGTGCAGGCTCTTGTCCCCGAATATATAGGCGCCAAATTTGGGGTTGTTGGGTGAGTCGAATGAACGACATCGTTACCGCCGATTACGTACCCTCCGAAGACGAGCCGTTCATGAACGAACGGCAAAAATCGTACTTCCGCCAAAAGCTTATCACCTGGAAGAACGACATTCTGCGCGAGGCGCGCGAAACCCTAGAAATCCTGCAGCAGGAAAACGCCAACCACCCAGATCTTGCCGATCGCGCCTCCTCCGAAACCGACCGCGCCATCGAATTGCGCGCCCGCGACCGCCAACGCAAGCTCATCTCGAAGATCGACTCCGCGCTCCAGCGCATCGATGAAGGCACCTACGGCTATTGCGAGGAAACCGGGGAGCCGATCGCGCTGAAGCGGCTCGACGCGCGTCCGATCGCGACGCTGTCGATCGAAGCGCAGGAACGCCACGAGCGTCGCGAAAAGGTGTATCGCGACGACTGACGCGAGCTGAAAGCAGAAACGTCAAAAATGGCCGGCTTTCCGGCCATTTTTGTTTTCAGCTCCTAGCTGCGGAGAGTTCGCGCGTTCCGGCAAGCTGCCGCTAAAGCGGGTCGCGATCTTCAGATTCGCTCCATGCGCTTTAGGTTTTGATTTACGCATGTCTTATCCCGAAACCGGTTCCCACTTTCGGGAGACATGCTTTAGGTCAGCGCTTGTGATTGCCCAGTTCGCCAAGCAGCTTGGCCATCTCATCATCGAGCGAGGGCTTGGGTGCGGGTTTGCTTGGCGCTGCCGGCTGGGAGTGCGTCTCGTCGAGAGAGGTCTCGAGCTCGTGCATCAATGTGTCGTCGACGGAATCGTTTGAGGGCGGCGGCGTGTATCTGTCGCTGCCGTTGGTCGTTCCGTAGCTCGGCAGGGGCGTGACCTTGGCGGTCGGCTGGCTCGGTGCCGCCGGCGCGCGCGGGCGTGCGGCGGCAACTGGCTGGGCGGCAGGCGGCGGTTGCCTGACGGGGCCGGGGGCGGGCGGAGGTGCCGGTTGCGGCGCGCGCGGGCGCGCGGCGGCGGTTGCCTGTGGCTGGCCGCTGTCGCCGGTAAGCGCCGGCCGGCGCGGCGCTGCCAGCCTGATATCGCGCTCGACCACGACATCGGTCGGCCCGCCGATCAGGATCAGATGCTCGATGTCGTCACGGCGCACCAGCACCAGCCTGCGATGGCTGTCGACGGCGGTGGCGTCCATGACCGCGAGGCGCGTCTTGCGGTTCCTGCCGCCGGCCACGAAAGTGCCGAAGGTAAGATTGCGCACAACCTTGATGACGAGCAGGATGACGACGAGCAAAATGAGTGCTGCAAACGTCCACAGGATTGCGGCGACATAACCCGGACCCGCCACGCTATCCAGCCACTGCAGCATCGGTGCACCCAATCGCCTCTTGAGGTCAGGCGACACTAGACCGCGGTGGCGGCCCGCCGCAAGTTCACATCACCCATCGTGAACAGTTTGAAACATGAATCATTGATTTTATCGGACATTTGCCGCCGGGGCCTTTTCCGCTACAGGAGAATGTGATTCAACCGGCCGTCCGCGCCCGTCGGACACCGGAATCACGAGCAGGGGGAACATGGCCAAGGAAACGCGCGGCGATTTCTATCCGGTACCGATCGTCGACCAGAACACGCGTCCGGGCGCCGTCACCAGGCTCATCGTCTTCATCGTCGTCTTGACCGGCGCCGCGATCGTCTTCGGACTTTTCCGCGAGCGGCTCGGCGATCCTTTCCTGCTCGGCATGCTCGGCGTGCTCGCCATGATCGGCGTCGGCTTCCTGTTCGCGACCGCGATCGGCTTCGTGCAGATCGCGCCGCGGTCGACCGGCGACGAACTGTCGAAAGCCTTTGTCGACTCGATGTCGCAGGGCCTGCTGGTGACCGACACCAAGGGCCGCGTCGTCTATGCCAATCGCGCCTATGCCGACATGACGGGCGCCGCCTCGGCGGCCGATCTCAAGACCGTCGAAGGTCTCTTGTCTGATGTTCCCGAGGCCTCGATGACGATCTACAGGCTGGCGTCGGGCCTGCGCGACGGCCAGGCGGGCGACGGCGAGTTCCGGCTGGCGCAGTCGATCAAGCCCGGCGCCGAGCCCGGCGCGCGCTGGTACCGGGCCCGCGCCCGCGCCTTCAGCATGCCCGGGGAAAGGCTGCCGATGCTGGCCTGGCAGCTTGCCGACATCTCGCAGGAACGGGCGGAGCAGGAGCGTTTCTTCCTCGACCTGCAAAAGGCCATCGACCATCTCGACCATGCGCCGGCCGGGTTCTTCTCGGCCGACCAGGAAGGCCGCGTCACCTATATCAACGCCACTCTCGCCGAGTGGCTGGGTATCGACCTTGCCTCCTTCACGCCGGGCGCCATCACGCTGCCGGAAATCATCGCCGGCGACGGCATGGCGCTGGTCCGCTCGGTCAAGGCCGATCCCGGCACGACCCGCAATGCCGTCATCGACCTCGACCTCACCACCATGAGCGGCCAGGCGCTGCCGGTGCGCTTCATGCACCGGGTTTCGGCAAGCCGCGAGGGCGTGAACGGTCCGACCCGCACCATCGTGCTCAACCGTACCCAGGGCGAGGACGCTTCGGCGGAACTGCGGGCTTCCGAGGTCCGCTTCACCCGTTTCTTCAACTCGACTCCCATGGCTATCGCGGGCGTCGATGCGAGCGGGCGCATCCTGCGCACCAACGCGCCATTCCTGCAGCTGTTTTCATCCGTGGTCGACCGGGACGCCGTCGACCGGCGGGTGCGGTTCGAGACCATCGTCCACGAACGGGACCGTCCGGCCTTCGCCGCCGCCTTCGAGAAGGCCAGGCAGCGGCAGGCCAATATCGAGCCGATCGACTCCGTGCTGCCCGGCAATGAGGAGCGCCATATCCGCTTCTACGTCAACGCCGTCGCCGACAGCGCGGGCGGCGAGGGCGCCGAGGAATCGGCCATCGTCTATGCGGTCGAGACCACCGAGCAGAAGGCGCTCGAGGGCCAGATGGCGCAGAGTCAGAAGATGCAGGCGGTCGGTCAGCTTGCCGGCGGTATCGCGCACGACTTCAACAACGTGCTCACCGCCATCATCATGGCGTCCGACCTTCTGTTGACCAACCACCGTCCGTCGGATCCGTCCTTCCCCGACATCATGAACATCAAGCAGAACGCCAATCGGGCGGCTTCGCTCGTGCGGCAATTGCTGGCCTTCTCGCGCAAGCAGACGCTGCGGCCGGAAGTGCTCAACCTGACCGATGTCCTGGCCGATCTCCGGATGCTGCTCGCCCGCCTTGTCGGCAACGACATCAAGCTGAAGATCGACCACGGGCGCGACCTGTGGCCGGTCAAGGTCGACATCGGCCAATTCGAGCAGGTGGTGGTCAACCTCGCCGTCAACGCGCGCGACGCCATGCCGAGCGGCGGTGATCTTACCGTGCGCACCCGCAACGTCACGACGGAAGAATGCAAATCCTTCGCCTATCGCGAATTGACGCCGGCCGACTATGTGCTCGTCGATGTCGAGGACACCGGCAGCGGCATTGCGCCCGACGTTCTCAAGAAAATCTTCGAGCCGTTCTTCACGACCAAGGAAGTGGGCAAGGGCACCGGCCTCGGCCTGTCGATGGTCTACGGCATCATCAAGCAGACCGGCGGCTTCATCTTCTGCGATTCCGAGATCGGCAAGGGCACGGTGTTCCGCATCTTCCTGCCGCGCCACATCGCCGAGGTGAAGAAGCAGGCCGAGCCCGGCGCGGCGCCGGCAGCCGTGGCGGCGGCTCCGGCCAAGCCGGCCGACACGGCCAAGGATCTGTCCGGTTCGGCCACAGTGCTTCTGGTCGAGGACGAGGACGCCGTGCGCATGGGCGGTGTGCGGGCGCTGATGTCGCGCGGCTACACCGTGCATGAGGCGTCGTCCGGCGTCGAGGCGCTGGAAGTGTTCGAGGCGCTTGGCGGCAAGGTCGATATCGTGGTGTCCGACGTGGTGATGCCGGAGATGGACGGGCCGACATTGCTCGGCGAGCTGCGCAAGCGTCAGCCGGACATCAAGTTCGTGTTCGTTTCGGGTTATGCCGAGGACGCCTTTGCCAAGAACCTGCCGGCCGACGCCCATTTCGGCTTCCTGCCGAAGCCGTTCTCGCTCAAGCAATTGGCGACGATCGTCAAGGACGTGCTGGAATCCTAGAGCGCTGACGCAATTGCGGACGGACGACGCAAGGCGAAGGCGCTGGTGCCTGACCGCCTTACAGCTCGCTGGAATTGCTTCCAAATGAGCTATCGCTTGCACATTGCGACGGCCCTGCCATGATGGTCGCCGGATGGATCTATCAGAGGGTAGTAGCGCGTGACGCCGCATATCGAGGCGGACAGGGGCGATTATACCGAAACGGTGCTGTTGCCGGGCGACCCCGAGCGCGCCCAATGGATGGCGGAGACCTTTCTCGAGGCGCCTCGCTGCGTCAACCGCCGAAGGGGCGCGCTGGGCTTCACCGGCCGGTTCCGCGGCAAGCCGGTCAGCATCCAGGCGACCGGCATCGGCGTTTCATCCTTCCTGATCTACGCGCATGAATTGCTCGACTATCATGGCGTGAAGACGCTGATACGCACCGGCACCAGTGGCGGCTTAGCAGACGATGTGCCCTTGCGCGGGCTCGTCATCTCCAGCGAAGTGCGGGCGGAGAGCGCGATTAGCGGACAGGTGTTCGGGCTGTACCAGCCGGCGGGACCGGATCCGGCGCTGCATGCGCTGGCGCTGCGACGCGCGGCCGATCTCGGCATCGCCTGCAGCGCCGGGCTGACGATCTGCAGCGACGTGTTCCACCATCCCGACGGCCGCGCGCGGTTCGACGAGCCGAGGGCGCTTGGGGCGCTGGCAGTCGATATGGAGACCAGCGCGCTCTATCGGATTGCCGCGCAGTTCGGCGCCCGGGCACTGTCGCTGCTCACCGTGGTCGATCATATCGCCACCGGCGAGCTGACGGACTATGCGGAGCGTCAGGCCCTCTTCACCGACATGACCCGGCTGGCGCTCGAAGTCGCGGCAGAGAGTTAGGCGGCTTCCCGCTTCAACGCAGCCTGTTCCTCGGCATTGGGCCGGTGGCCGCGCAGATAGAGCGCGCAGGTCGTGCGCAGCATGGAGGCGAAGTTCGGGATCTGGCCGTTGATCTCGATCGCCTCGTCATAAAGCTTCGAGATGAATTTCGGTGTCGTCAGTCCCTGGCTGTCGGCGATCTCGTCAAGCAGATCCCAGAATGTCGCCTCGAGCTGGATGCTGGTCGAATGACCGTCGATGCGAATCGACCGGTTGATCTGCCGGTAGCCTTCCGGGTTTTGCCCGGCGAAGACTCTGCACATCAGTACCTCCCGTTTTTGTTTGTCTTGGGCGCCGATTGAGCGAGCCGGCGCCTTTTTGAACACTGCCTGCGTTTGTCATCTTCGATCCAATGGCCGGCAACGGCAATCAGACTTTCGTCCTTAGGCGCGCCCATCCTCGCCCGCGCCGGGAGACTACCCATTTCCAAGCCGCATGCGTGGTAATCGGCTGCCACCACCTTTTTTCGCCAGCACGCATAATCGGCTTCGAAATCAAGAAAGCTGCGGAGTCCGATTTGGCGAAGGCGATCCATTCCATGATCAGGGTTCTCGACGAGGCACGGTCCGTCGATTTCTACAACAAGGCCTTCGGCCTCGAGGTGGCGCAGCGGCTCGATTTCGAGACTTTCACACTGATTTATCTCAGCAATGCGGACTCGCCTTTCGAGGTGGAGCTGACCGTGAACAAGGGGCGCACCGAGCCCTATGCGCTGGGCGACGGCTACGGCCATTTCGCCGTGTCGGTCGCCGATCTCGACAGCGAGCATGACCGGATCGGCGCGCTCGGGTTCAATCCGAGGAAGATCGTCGAGTTCAATCACCACGGGGTGCGGATTGCCCGCTTCTTCTTCATCGAGGATCCCGACGGCTACAAGATCGAGGTCCTGCAGCGAGGAGGGCGCTTCCAATAGGGGACATTCCGCCGCGCGGACCGGCGCGGCGCCAGCAACGGCGCCCTCAGGGGCGCGAACAGCAAGCAGGGAGGAAATCATGGTTACAGTTTATGAGAAGAAAGCCGGGCTTTCGCGGCGAGAGCTTCTCAAGCGCGGCGGTGCCGGCGCGCTGCTCATCATCTCCGGCAGCGCCGTCATCAGCCCCGAACACGCTTGGGGTCTCGAAACCTCGGCGCTGAAGCCCGAGACGATGGCGACGCTGATCCAGATGGCGCGCGACATCTATCCGCACGACCAGGTGCCCGACAAATACTACGCCATTGCCGTCAAGGGCCATGACGAGACGGCGGCCAAGGACCCGGCCCATAAGGAACTGATCGAGAAGGGCATCGCCGAGCTCGACAAGAAGGCCGGCAAGGGCGGTTATCGCGGGATCGGCTGGGAAGAGCAGCGGGTCGCGCTGCTCACCGGCATCGAGAAGACGCCGTTCTTCCAGGCGGTACGCGGCGGCCTCGTCGTCAGCCTCTACAACCAGAAGGAGCTGTGGCCGATCTTTGGCTACGAAGGCGAGTCCTATTCCAAGGGCGGCTACATCGCGCGCGGCTTCAACGACATCGAGTGGCTGTAGACCGCTCTGTCCTGAACCGCATTTCTACGGATTTCATGGGAGGAAACCATGGCAGCATCATTTGATCTCAAGAACGATGGCGTGGTCGTCATCATCGGCTCCGGCGCCGGCGGCGGTACGCTCGGCAACGAGCTGGCGCAGAAAGGCATCGACGTCGTCATCCTCGAGGCGGGCGCACGCCACGAATATGAGGATTTCATCAACGACGAGTGGGATTCCTTTGCCCAGCTCGCCTGGAAGGACAAGCGCACCACCTCGGGCGACTGGCGCGTGGCCAAGGATTTCCCGAACCTGCCGGCCTGGATCGTCAAATCGGTCGGCGGTTCGACGACGCACTGGGCGGGCGCCTCGCTGCGCTTCCAGGAGCATGAATTCAAGGCGGCCACGACCTACGGCAAGGTCAAGGGCGCGAACCTCCTCGACTGGCCGGTGACGCTGGCCGAAATGGAACCGTATTACGCCAAGGCCGAGGCCAAGATGGGCGTCACGGGCACCAATGACTGGCCGCGGCTGCCGGGCAACAACAACTTCAAGGTGCTCAAGGCCGGCGCCGACAAGCTCGGCTACAAGGAATGCCACACCGGCAACATGGCGATCAATTCGGTGCAGCGCGACGACCGCAATTCCTGCCAGCAGACCGGCTTCTGCTTCCAGGGCTGCAAATGGGGCGCCAAATGGTCGACGCTCTACACCGAAATCCCGAAGGGCGAAGCGACTGGGCATCTGGAGGTCCGGCCGAACTCGATGGTGATCAAGATCAACCATGACGCTTCCGGCAAGGTGACCGGCGTCGTCTATGCCGACAAGGACGGCAAGCTGCAGGAGCAGAAGGCCCGCATCGTCGCCGTCGCCGGCAATTCGATCGAGAGCCCGCGCCTGCTGCTCAATTCGGAATCGAGCAAGTTCCCGCACGGGCTCGCCAACTCGTCGGGGCAGGTGGGCAAAAACTACATGCGCCACACCACCGGCTCGGTCTACGCGATTTTCGACAAGCCGGTGCACATGTATCGCGGCACCACCATGGCCGGCATCATCCGCGACGAGGCGCGCCACGATCCGTCGCGCGGCTTCGTCGGCGGCTACGAGATGGAGACATTGTCGCTTGGCCTGCCGTTCATGGCGGCCTTCCTCAATCCCGGCGGCTGGGGCCGCTCCTTCACCACGGCGCTCGACCATTACGACCATATGGCAGGCCTGTGGATCGTTGGCGAGGACATGCCGCGCGAGGAGAACCGCATCACGCTGCACAAGGACGAAAAGGACGAGCACGGCATGCCGATCGCCGACGTCCATTTCGACGATCATCCGAACGACGAGGCAATGCGCAACCATGCCTACAGCCAAGGCCAGGCGCTCTATGCCGCTGTCGGCGCCACCAGGACCTTCCCGACGCCGCCTTATCCATCGACTCACAATCTCGGCACCAACCGGATGAGCGAGAAGCCGGAGGACGGCGTCGTCAACAAGCACGGCCAGTCGCACGACATCAAGAACCTGTTCGTCTCCGACGGCAGCCAGTTCACCAGCGGGGCGGCGGAGAACCCGACGCTGACCATCGTGACACTGGCGATCCGCCAGGCCGACTACATCGCGGCGCAGATGTCGGCCAAGACCATCTGAAGCGGTTCGGCGTCACCGCCGATCCGCTCCAGCTATTTTTGTTTGACGCAATTCCGGACGGAAAACCGCTAAGCACCTTTCCTGGAATTGCGTTCATCCTCCCGACTGCCTGCTGGCGCGGGACCCGAAAGGGTTCCGCGCCTTTTTATGCGGAGCCGGCGGCTATCTTCTGGTGCAGGTCGAGGCGGTGAAGGCGCCGTCCTGCTGCTTCATGATGATGTCGAAGGAGGGGCCGCTCGGGTCGTCGAGCGTCGCCTGGGTCATCGAGATCGAGTTGCCGCCGCTGGTGTAGCCGCCGAGCGGCCCGAGCCAGGTGATCTCGCCATTGGGGTTCATCTGGTAGTCGTAGGCTTGCGGCGTGGCGCCGAAGGTCACCGGGCCGCTATAGAGGTTGCTCTTGATGGTGATCACGCCGAGGTCGAGGAACAGGCCGAGCAGGTAGACCTCGCAGTGATAGGCGCCGTCGGGCAGCTTACCGTCGGTAAAATCGGCATGCGCGCTTCCGGCGGCGGACAGCAGAAGCAGGAAACTCAGGATCGTTCGCAGGGTCATGACGTCGCTCGTTTGCGCGGCGACCTTGCCCCATTTCGCCATGGCCCTGCAACAGGGCCGATCAGCCAGCCTTTTGTCTGCATGATGAAATTTAAGGCATTTTTACCAATTGGGCAGAATCTAGGCAGTGCTGCGTAAACTTTTCTCAACTTGGTCGCGTGGAAGTGGATCTAAAAGTTTCCCGGCTACTGGATAACCGGCTGTAATCTCATCGTTATCTCGCAATCCCGTTGCACGCATTCCCGTCTGGCACGTCGCTTGCACAGTCTATGTGGCGGTGCAAACAACCAAGCTTGGGAGCGTGTCATATGAGGGGTAACTTCGCGAAAATAACAAAGATCCTGTCGGCGGGCGTCGTCGCGGCTGGCCTGCTGGCGTCGGCTTCCGCGAAGGCGGCGGAAGACACGATCAAGGTCGGTATTCTCCATTCGCTGTCGGGGACCATGGCGATTTCGGAGACGACGCTGAAAGACGTCATGCTGATGCTGATCGACGAGCAGAACGCCAAGGGCGGCCTGCTCGGCAAGAAACTGGAAGCCGTGGTCGTCGACCCGGCGTCCAACTGGCCGCTGTTCGCGGAGAAGGCGCGCGAGCTGATCTCGAAGGACAAGGTCGCGGCCGTGTTCGGCTGCTGGACCTCGGTGTCGCGCAAGTCGGTGCTGCCGGTGTTCTCGGAACTCGACAACATCCTGTTCTATCCCGTCCAGTATGAGGGCGAGGAGAGCGAGCGCAACGTCTTCTACACCGGCGCGGCGCCGAACCAGCAGGCCATCCCGGCCGTCGACTACCTGATGAGCGCCGATGGCGGTTCCGTGAAGCGCTGGGTGCTCGAAGGCACCGACTATGTCTATCCGCGCACCACCAACAAGATCCTCGAAGCCTATCTGAAATCGAAGGGCGTGCCGGCCGATGACATCATGGTCAACTACACGCCGTTCGGCTTCTCCGACTGGCAGACCGAGGTCTCGGCGATCAAGAAGTTCGGCTCGGCCGGCAAGAAGACCGCGGTGGTCTCGACCGTCAACGGCGATGCCAACGTGCCGTTCTACAAGGAACTCGGCAACCAGGGCATCAAGGCCGAGGACATCCCGGTCATGGCCTTCTCCGTTGGCGAGGAAGAGCTCGCCGGTCTCGACACCAAGCCGCTGGTCGGCCATCTCGCCGCCTGGAACTATTTCGAGAGCGTCAACACGCCCGACAACAAGAAGTTCATCGCCGACTGGCACAAGTTCATCAAGAACAACAAGCGCACCACCAACGACCCGATGGAAGCTCACTATATCGGCTTCAACATGTGGGTGAAGGCGGTCCAGAAGGCCGGCACCACCGATCCGGACAAGGTCATCGACGCCATGGTCGGCGTTTCGGTGCCGAACCTGACCGGCGGCTATTCGGCGATGATGCCGAACCATCACATCACGAAGCCGGTGCTGATCGGTGAAATCCAGGCCAATGGCCAGTTCCAGACGGTCTCGAAGACGCCCGGCCTGGTGATGGGCGACGAATGGTCCGACTACCTGCCCGATTCCAAGGACCTGATTTCCGATTGGCGCGCGCCGCTCAGCTGCGGCAACTTCAATGTCAAAACCGGCAAGTGCGGCGGCAAGGGCACCAACTGATCCTCCCGGGCTGGACCATCAGGTTCATGCCCAAGACTGCGCGCGTCCGGACGGTTTCCTCCACCGTCCGGACGCCCATTAAACCCTCAAGGGTCGCCAAATACCGATGAAGATCTTCCGTGCGATTGGCCTCACGCTTTTGTTCCTTCTGACGACGCTGTCGTCCTCGGGCGCTGCGGAAGCCGATCTGCGTGCCATCATCGCCAAATTCGCGACAGCTGCGGACTTTTCCGAGACTGGAGTTATCGTTCGCGAGTTGACAGCCACGGGCGATCCGGCTGTCGAACGGCCGCTTGCTGCATTGGCGGAAGGCAATCTTTACATTCGCGCCGCCGACTCGATGGTGTTTGTCGGCACGGAAGGCAGCGACAGCATCCAGCTTTTCGACCCGCTGAGCGGCGAGGCAGCGGGCGAGGCTTCCGCAGATGACTTGACCCAGATCGGCATCAACAACACCTTGCGCCGCACTATCCGCGATGCGTTGGGCACGCTGACGCTTGGTTCCAAGGATCCGACTGTCCGCATCGCCGCCGCCGACACCATGTTCAAGACACCTGATGCCGCCAACATCGAGCCGCTCGACGCGGCGATCGCCAGTGAAACCGTGGCGAGCGTCAAGGCTTTGCTGGAGCAGGCGCGTGGCGCTTCCATACTGGTTTCGGACAAGCCCGATACGGACAAGCTCGCCGCAATTGCCTTGATCGGCGCCCGCGGCGACCGCGACGCGGTCTCGCTTCTCACCTCCGTCGAGGCCAACGCCTCCGGAGCGGTCAAGGAAGCGGCGACGGCCACAATCGCGAGTATCAATTCGACGCTGGCATTTTGGGATGCGGGGCAGAACATCTGGTACGGCATCTCGCTCGGATCGGTGCTTCTGCTGGCCGCGATCGGGCTCGCCATCACCTTCGGCGTCATGGGCGTCATCAACATGGCGCATGGCGAGATGGTCATGCTTGGCGCCTATACGACCTTCGTCGTCCAGCAGGTGATCCGCACCTCGTTTCCCGGCCTGTTCGACTGGTCGCTGGTGATCGCGCTGCCGCTCGCCTTCCTAGTCGCGGCGCTTGTCGGCCTCGCGATCGAGCGCGGCATCATCCGCTTCCTCTATGGCCGGCCGCTCGAGACGCTGCTGGCCACCTGGGGCGTTTCGCTGATCCTGCAGCAGGCGGTGCGCACCATTTTCGGGCCGACCAACCAGGAGGTGGGCAATCCGTCCTGGATGTCCGGCTCGTTCGATATCGGCCAGCTCGCGATCAACTGGAACCGGCTGTGGATCCTGGTGTTCGCGCTAGCGGTGTTCGGCGTCCTGCTCTACGTCATGAAGCGCACGCCCTGGGGGCTGCAGATGCGCGCCGTGACCGCCAACCGGCGCATGGCGGCCTCCATGGGCATCAAGACGCCTTGGGTCGACGCGCTGACCTTCGCGCTGGGCTCCGGCATTGCGGGCATCGCCGGCGTGGCGCTCAGCCAGATCGACAACGTGTCGCCCAATCTCGGCCGCGGCTACATCATCGACAGCTTCATGGTCGTGGTGTTCGGCGGCGTCGGCAATCTGTGGGGCACGCTGGTCGGCGCCTTCTCGCTCGGCATCGTCAACAAGTTCCTCGAACCCTATGCCGGCGCGGTGCTCGGCAAGATCGTCGTCCTGGTGCTGATCATCCTGTTCATCCAGAAGCGCCCGCGCGGCCTGTTCGCGCTGAAGGGCAGGGCGGTGGAAGCATGATCGCGCAGCGCTTCTTTGCCGCCGATCGCCGGATTGGCGTTACGATCTTCGCGCTGCTCGCGGCAGCCATCATCGTGCCGCTGCTCAACCTCGCGGTGTCGCCGCAAAGCGCTTTCTACATCCCGCCTTACATCGTAGCGTTGGTCGGCAAATATCTCTGCTACGCGCTGCTGGCCCTCGCGCTCGACCTGGTCTGGGGCTATTGCGGCATCCTTTCGCTCGGCCACGGCGCCTTTTTCGCGCTCGGCGGCTATGCGATGGGCATGTATCTGATGCGCCAGATCGGTTCGCGCGGCGTCTACGGCAATCCGATCCTGCCCGACTTCATGGTGTTCCTGAACTACAAGGAGCTGCCCTGGTTCTGGTACGGCTTCGACCATTTCTGGTTCGCGGCGCTGATGGTGTTGGCCGTGCCCGGCCTGCTTGCCTTCGTCTTCGGCTGGTTCGCCTTCCGCAGCCGCGTCGCCGGCGTGTATCTGTCGATCATCACGCAGGCGATGACCTATGCGCTGCTGCTCGCCTTCTTCCGCAACGACATGGGGTTCGGCGGCAACAACGGCCTGACCGATTTCAAGGACATTCTCGGCTTTAGCGTGCAGGCGGACGCGACGCGCTCGGCGCTGTTTGCGGCGAGCGCCGTCACGCTCGCGCTTGCCGTCTTCGTGACCGCGGCCATCGTGCGTTCCAAATACGGCAAGCTGCTGATGGCCGTGCGCGACGCCGAGAGCCGCACCCGCTTCCTTGGCTGGCGGGCGGAGAACGTCAAACTGTTCGCCTTCACCGTCTCGGCAATCATGGCCGGCATAGCCGGCGCGCTCTACGTGCCGCAGGTCGGCATCATCAATCCCGGCGAATTCGATCCGGCCAACTCGATCGAGGTGGTGATCTGGACCGCCGTCGGCGGGCGCGGCACCATCGTCGGCCCGATCATCGGTGCGCTGCTCGTCAATGCCGGCAAATCCTGGTTCACCGGCGTGCTGCCGGAATTCTGGCTGTTCGCGCTGGGCGGGCTGTTCGTCGCCGTCACGCTGCTGCTGCCCAAGGGCATCGTGGGTATGTGGGACGGCTGGCGCGGCAAGGCCAAGGCGCTGCGCGCGGCCTCGCTTGCCGCAGAAGCCGGCGCCGATCCAGAGATGCCGCAGCCGAAGATCGTTCGCTCTGCGGCACGGACGCCCGGCGCCTGGTCGGCTACCGGGTCCGAGCCGCAGCCGGCGGAGTGAGCGAACATGAACAACTCGAACACCATCCTCTATCTCGACGGCGTCTCGGTCTCCTTCGACGGTTTTCGCGCCATCAACAATTTGTCGCTGGTGCTCGACAAGGGCGAGATGCGGGCGATCATCGGGCCCAACGGCGCCGGCAAGACGACGATGATGGATATCGTCACCGGCAAGACGCGGCCGGACGAGGGCGAAGTCTTCTTCGACGGCCAGGTCGATCTCACGCGCCACGACGAGGCCGAGATCGCCATGATGGGCATCGGCCGCAAATTCCAGAAGCCGACCGTTTTCGAGAGCCACAGCGTCGAGGACAATCTGATGCTGGCGCTGAAGGGGCCGCGCTCGATCTTCCCGGCGCTGTTCCATCGCCGCTCGGCGGCCGAGGCGCGGCGCATCGACGACATACTCGGCATCATCCGTCTCGGCGACAAGCGCGACGAGCTCGCAGCCAATCTGAGCCACGGCCAGAAGCAGTGGCTGGAGATCGGCATGCTGTTGGCGCAGGACCCGAAGCTGCTGCTCGTCGACGAGCCGGTTGCCGGCATGACCGATGCCGAAACCGAGGAGACCGCGCGCCTGCTCAAGGACATCGCCCGCGACCATTCAGTGGTGGTCGTCGAGCATGACATGCATTTTGTGCGCGAGCTCGGCGTCAAGGTCACCTGCCTGCATGAGGGCTCGGTGCTCTCGGAAGGCACGCTCGACTTCGTTTCGGCGGACGAGCGCGTCGTCGAAGTCTATCTGGGGCGCTGAGCATGGTCTGGCGGGTTCCGTTCTACCGTTTCGATTTCGCTTTCCTGAAGCGCTGGAGAAGGGGCTGACCATGCTCGAAGTCTCCAATGCCACGCTTCACTATGGCGCCGCCCAGGCGCTGCGCGGCGTTTCGCTGAAGGCGGGCGCCGGCAAGATTACTTGCGTGCTCGGCCGCAATGGCGTCGGCAAGACCAGTTTGATGAGATCGATCGTCGGCCACCACCGGCTGACGAGCGGAAGCGTTGCCTTCGAGGGGAAGGCGCTCGACCGGAGCGCGGCGTATGACCGCGCCCGGTCGGGCATCGCATTCGTGCCGCAGGGCAGGGAGGTTTTTCCCCTGCTGACGGTGCGCGAGAACCTGGAATCCGGTTTCGCGCCGCTGCGGCGCGCGGACCGCAACATCCCGGCGCATGTCTTCGAGCTGTTTCCGGTGCTGAAGCAGATGCTCGGCCGCCGCGGCGGCGATCTCTCCGGCGGGCAGCAGCAGCAGCTCGCCATCGGCCGAGCGCTGGTGATGCGGCCGAAGCTTTTGGTGCTCGACGAGCCGACCGAAGGCATCCAGCCGTCGATCATCAAGGATATCGGCCGCGCCATCCGCTATCTGCGCGACCAGGCGGGGATCGCCGTGCTTCTGGTCGAGCAATATCTCGACTTCTGCCGCGAGCTAGCCGACGAGGTCAACATCATGGATCGCGGGCAGATCGTGCATACGGGTCCGGCCGAGGATCTCGACCGGGCGGATGTGCGGAAGTTCCTCACGGTGTAACTCGCATCCTTGGGCGAAGCAAGGAGCGAAGCGACGCGGCGCAGACCCAAGGGTCCATTCCGTGAGTTGGCCGAAGAGTGCTGCTCTACAGAATAGGGTTCTTTGCGCAGCGCCATTCCAAATTCCGCACCATCAGTAACGCTTCCAAGTAACGGCATGGATCCTCGGGTCTTCGCTCCGTTTCGCTCGCTACGCCCAAAGATGACTAAGTGTTCGACGGCTCTGGTGCGCTCAATACTCCATGCTAGTCTTTTCTTGGCCTTGGTGAGTCGGCCGCTTTCCGTACCAGTCGCGCGAATGAGGGGGGAAGGCGCGGACACCGCCCGCAAGTTCCACGCAAGCAAGTCTGCTTAGCTTTCCCCGCAGTGATTGTCGGTCAATGCGTCCAAAAAGACTCTTGCCAGGGGATGGCGATGGAACGTTTTGTCGAGGACTATCAGAAGCGGCGCCTCACGGAGCGCGTCGATATCATGACCGCGATCAACATCCTGATGTCGCAAGGCTATGACGAGGATGATCTGCTCGGCGAAATGACCAAGGTTTTTTATGTCGACCTTGACGCCTTCAACGACGTGATTGCTCACCACTGAGAGTGAGCAGGAGGCCCCGAAAAGGTCATCCGGCGAGGCGGAAGTCCAGGACGCGATTGCGGCCGGCGCGCTTGGCGGCGTAGAGCGCCTTGTCGGCGGCGCTGAGCACTTTGTCGAAGCTCATGCCGTCCGTGCTGCCGAAGGCGAAGCCGGCGCTGACCGTGCAGCACAGCGGGCCGGTTTCGGTCTCAACCGTGCGCACGGCGAACGCGGCCCTGACACGTTCGGCCGTTGCTCCAGCCACCTCGGTTAAAATGCGCCTCAACACCATGGCAAATTCCTCACCGCCCATGCGGGCGACGGAGTCGTTCGGGCGCAGATCGGCGCAAAGCACTTCGGCAAAGACCCTCAGCACCTCGTCGCCGGCGGCATGGCCGAACTGGTCGTTGATCGCCTTGAAGCCATCGAGGTCGAACACGACCACAGCGGTGAAGGCGTTGACCGGCGTCTTGCCGTGCAGGTCGAACAGAGCGCGGCGGTTGAGCAGGCCGGTCAAGGCATCGGTTTGCGCCTCGCGCTGATGGTGGCGGGCGAGCCGACCCTGGTTGAGCGCCAGCGACAATGCGCCGATGCCGGTCATGGAAGCGATGACGATGACGAGGCTCAGGTCCTCCGCCCAGTTGCTTGGCGCGTGACCGAGAACCAGTTTGCCATCCCACGCCAGCACGGCCGCGCACAGCACGAAGGATGCCGCGGTCAGTGAATAGAGCAGCGACACGCCGATGAGATGGACGGGCGCCTCCGCGCGGCCCCGCCAATATTCATACGCCGTGCCGAACAGAAGCAGCGCGGCCAGAGCGTTCTCCAGCATGAAGCCCAGGCCGTCATAGCCGAGCGCCATGGGCGGCAGCGCCAGGGCACAGGAAATGCCGACGCCGAGCGCGATAAGCGGCAAGGGCGAGCGCCTGGTCCTGAACTGATGGGCAGCACCGAGCATGACCGAGAAGCCCAGCAGCAGCACCGCCAGCGTCAGCACGCCAAGGGCCGTTCCTGGCGCCTTGATATAGGCGTCGTAGGCAAAGACTTCGCACACCACGACCAGAACGCTGACTGCCCATGTCAAAAGGAATTTGTCGGAACGGGCGGCCATCCAGGTTCCGACAGGGTGAGGCTGAGGCAAGCGGCGGAGAAGCCGACGGCCAGAAGCAGTGAGTTGTAGTCGAGCAGCATGCGCGTCCTTGCCGGCGCCAGGCTTCTCCAACCTGACGTAGGTCCATTAATGGAGCAAGGAAGTATCGATTACGTTACGATCGCCGCAAAGATGCGAGGATTCCTGCGTTACAGGATCATTACCGACAATAGCAGGACAAAGCCAATTGCCATCATCGCCAGACCCGGCCAATTCTGCGACAGGCCGAGGAAACCGAGCCGACGGCGCCGCGGCTCCAATGTCGGGCCCGATGTTGCCAGGTTCGGCGCCGGACGGGGTGCTGGATCACTTAGTCGTCCGCGCCTCAGAGTGGCGGCCGCCATGTACACGACGCCTGCAACGGTAAGCAAGGCACCGACGATGACGATCATCTTTCCTCGCTCCTTTCCGACGCTGCGGGACTTCGCAAGCGATTCGCGAGATGGCTGCGTCCCGTTCCGACCTTCGGCAGCTGTTGCGACTTCGCAGCGGTCTCCTGCGGTCGGCGGCTGAGACAGAACGGTCAAGACGGCCGGCAGGTTCCGACAAGCCACCGGCCGACCAGCGTCGCATGGCGCGCCGAACAAAACTCTGGCGTTTGATTTATGGCCGCTGTGGAGGTCCGCAGCTCTAGGCTGTCACCCGCTTCATCAGCGCCATGGCGCCGAAGGGCGCGCGCACTTTGCCTTCGCTGATGAAGTAGGCGAACACGTCGCGCGGCTTGACCGGCGCATCGGTCTTCGGGTCGGCGCGCGGCAGGTCGGCGGGTTGCTTACCTTCGGCCCAGGTCTTCACACGTCCCGCCCATTCGTCGAGGCCTTTCGGCGTGTAGCAGTCGGGGTTGTCGTCGCTGCCGGTCTGCAATCGCGCATAGACGAAGTCGCCGGTGACGTCGGCGATCGCCGGATATTTGGCGTGGTCGGCATAGACGATCGCGGCGTTGTATTTGCGCGCCAATGCGGGGAACTCCGGCACGATGAAGCTGTCGTGGCGCACTTCGAGCGCATGGCGCAAAGGCACGCCATCCTGCTTCTCGGGCAGAAGCTTCAGGAACGCTTCGAAATCGTCGGCATCGAATTTCTTGGTCGG
Organism: Mesorhizobium sp. M2A.F.Ca.ET.046.03.2.1; assembly: GCF_003952425.1. Lineage (NCBI taxonomy): Bacteria > Pseudomonadati > Pseudomonadota > Alphaproteobacteria > Hyphomicrobiales > Phyllobacteriaceae > Mesorhizobium > Mesorhizobium sp. M2A.F.Ca.ET.046.03.2.1. Next base: position 6,323,220 of record NZ_CP034449.1, read on the forward strand.
CGCGAACTGCCACAGAATTGGGCCGAGCTTGTCGCCGAGCGCGGTAACGCCGGAGCCGAGGAAGCGCATCATCGATTCACCGGCCTCGCCGAGCACGCGGCGATTGGTGACGAAGCGGTTGCCCTTGAGCGAGAAGACAAAGCCATCCGGCGCGTCGTCGGCCCATTTGACGAAAGTCGGTTCCTTGAAGCTGGAATAATAGGTGCCGTTGACCTCGATGCTCGGCACTTGGCGGCTGGCGTAGTGCAGTTGCTTGGCCTTGGCGAGCTTCTCCGGATAGAAGGAGGTATCCCACGGCTCGAAGGTCCAGCCGCCCATGCCGGAGCGGATTTTTCCTTGGGCAGTCATCGTCTTCCTCCTCCGTTTGAACCTGCTATCAGGCTGCCCGGTCGACGGGCTTCACCATGTCGACCAATGTCCATCCTGGTCTGTATGGATTGACGCGGCGACCCGTTTCACGATAGCCGTACGCCGCATAGAGCGCGATGTTCCGCGCCATGCGCGGATTGGTGTAGAGCCGCACTTCCGGCACTCCCCATGACCGGGCCTGCTTGTCGGCGAAGTCGAGCAATCTGATGCCGAGCTTCCTGCCCTGGAAGGCCGGCGAAACGGCGATGCTGAAGATCATGGCGTGGTCCGCATGACGCTCGAGCACGATCAATCCGGCGAGGTCCGAGCCTTCTTGCAGCAGCCAGACTTCGCCGCGCCCGATGCGCGGCCCATAATCCTCGGTGACCGGGATCGGGGGCGCGTCGAAGATGGCCGTGTAGGGCGCATAGGCTTCGGTGGTCAGCGCGACGATGCCGGCGAGATCGTCGGGGCGGGCCAGCCTCATGATTGGTCGACTCCGGCAGCGCTCGCGACAACCTTCTGCATCCCGGCAGCTATGGCCGCGACGGTATCGAAGCGGCTTTCGATGGAGATCAGGCCGCTACCTGCCATCACTCGGCCGCTTCGCGTTTGCCTCCGGGGCGCCGCTCCAGAAGCTCCTTCAGGAACTGGCCGGTATAGCTGCGCTTCTCGCGCACGATCGCTTCGGGCGTGCCTGATGCCACAAGCTCGCCGCCGCCGTCGCCGCCCTCGGGGCCGAGATCGAGCACCCAGTCGGCGGTCTTGATCACCTCGAGATTGTGCTCGATGACCACCACGGTGTTGCCCTGGTCGACCAGCTCGTGCAGCACTTCGAGCAGCTTGGCCACGTCGTGGAAGTGCAGGCCGGTGGTCGGCTCGTCGAGGATGTAGAGCGTCTTGCCGGTCGCCTTGCGCGACAATTCCTTGGCGAGCTTGATGCGCTGCGCCTCGCCGCCCGACAGCGTCGTCGCCTGCTGGCCGATATGAATGTAGCCGAGGCCGACCTGGTTCAGCGTCACCAGCTTGTCGCGCACGCCTGGCACCGCCGAGAAGAACTCGACGCCTTCCTCGACGGTCATGTCGAGCACGTCGGCGATCGACTTGCCCTTGAATAGCACGTCGAGCGTCTCGCGGTTATAGCGCTTGCCATGGCAGACGTCGCAGGTGACGTAGACGTCGGGCAGGAAGTGCATCTCGATCTTGATGACGCCGTCGCCCTGGCAGGCCTCGCAGCGGCCGCCCTTGACGTTGAAGGAGAAGCGCCCCGGCTGGTAGCCGCGCGCCTTGGCTTCGGGGAGTCCGGCGAACCAGTCGCGGATCGGCGTGAAAGCGCCGGTATAGGTCGCCGGGTTGGAGCGCGGCGTGCGGCCGATCGGCGACTGGTCGATGTCGATGACCTTGTCGAGGAATTCCAGCCCCTCGATGCGGTCGTGCTCGGCCGGATGCTCGCGCGAGCCCATGATGCGGCGCGAGGCCGCCTTGAACAGCGTCTCGATCAGGAAGGTCGACTTGCCGCCGCCCGACACGCCGGTGACCGCGGTGAAGGTGCCGAGCGGGATTTCGGCCGTGACGTTCTTCAGATTGTTGCCGCGCGCGCCGACCACCTTGATGCGCCGGTTCTTCTTGGCTTCGCGGCGCACCGCGGGCGTCGCCACTTCGAGCTCGCCGGACAGGTACTTGCCGGTGATCGAGGCGGGCGTCGCCATGATCTGCTGCGGCGTGCCTTGCGCGATGATGCGGCCGCCGTGGATGCCGGCGGCCGGGCCGATGTCGACGACATAGTCGGCATGCAGGATGGCGTCCTCGTCATGCTCGACGACGATCACCGTGTTGCCGATATCGCGCAGGTGCTTCAGCGTGTCGAGCAGACGCGCATTGTCGCGCTGGTGCAGGCCGATCGACGGCTCGTCCAGCACATAGAGCACGCCGGTGAGGCCTGAGCCGATCTGCGAGGCCAGCCGGATGCGCTGGCTTTCGCCGCCGGACAACGTGCCGGAGTTGCGCGACAGCGTCAGATAGTCGAGGCCGACATCGTTCAAGAAGCGCAGCCGCTCGCGGATCTCCTTGAGCACGCGCACCGCGATCTCGTTCTGCTTGTCGTTGAGCTGCGCCGGCAGGTCGGTGAACCACTGGTCGGCCTTGCGGATCGACAGCTCGGTCACTTCGCCGATGTGCTTGCCGCCGATCTTCACCGCCAGCGCCTCCGGCTTCAGCCTGTAGCCGTTGCAGGCGGGGCAGGGCGTGGCCGACATGAAGCGCTCGATCTCCTCGCGCATCCAGGCCGATTCCGTTTCCTTCCAGCGCCGGTCGAGATTGGGGATCACGCCCTCGAAGGTCTTGGTGGTCTTGTAGGAGCGCAGGCCGTCATCATACTGGAAGGTGATCTCGCGCTCGCCGGTGCCATGCAGCACGGCTTCTTTTGCCTGGGCGCTCAGATCCTTGAACTTGTCGCCGAGCTTGAAGCCATAGGCCTTGCCCAGCGCTTCAAGCGTCTGCGCGTAATAGGGCGAGGTCGACTTCGCCCACGGGCTGATGGCGCCGTCGCGCAGCGAGACGTTCTCGTCCGGCACGACGAGGTTGGGATCGATGGCGCGCTGGCTGCCGAGGCCGTCGCAGGTCGGGCAGGCGCCGAACGGGTTGTTGAAGGAGAACAGCCTCGGTTCGATCTCGGGAATGGTGAAGCCGGACACCGGGCAGGCGAATTTTTCCGAGAACAGGATGCGCTCATGCGTCTCGTTCTTCGACTTGTTGACCGAGTCCTCGCCGGTCAGGCTGGAGTCGAGCGGCCGGTCGGCGAACTCGGCCACAGCAAGGCCGTCGGCGAGCTTCAGCGCCGTCTCCATCGAATCCGCGAGCCTGGTGGCCAGGTCCCCGCGCACGACGATGCGGTCGACGACGACGTCGATGTCGTGCTTGTACTTCTTGTCCAGCGCCGGCACGTCGGCGATCTCGTAGAAGGTGCCGTCGACCTTGACGCGCTGGAAACCCTTCTTCTGCAGCTCGAGCAGTTCCTTGCGGTATTCGCCCTTGCGGCCGCGCACGATCGGCGCGAGCAGATAGAGGCGGGTGCCTTCGTCCAGCGCCAGCACGCGGTCGACCATCTGGCTGACCGTCTGGCTCTCGATCGGCAGGCCGGTGGCGGGCGAATAGGGGATGCCGACGCGCGCGAAAAGCAGGCGCATATAGTCGTAGATCTCGGTGACGGTGCCAACCGTCGAGCGCGGGTTGCGCGAGGTGGTCTTCTGCTCGATCGAGATGGCGGGCGACAGGCCGTCGATCTGGTCGACATCCGGCTTCTGCATCATCTCTAGGAACTGCCGGGCATAGGCCGACAGGCTTTCGACGTAGCGGCGCTGGCCCTCGGCATAGATGGTGTCGAAAGCGAGCGACGACTTGCCGGAGCCCGACAGTCCAGTCATGACGATCAGGCTGTCGCGCGGCAGGTCGAGATCGACGTTCTTGAGATTGTGTTCGCGCGCCCCGCGAATGGAAAGATATTTATGGTCGGCCATCGCCGGTCGCCGCCTCAGATCTGGAATTTGCTGGATTGGGCGGGTTTGTCCCGGCCATCCCCTATGTAGGTATTTTTGCCGCCACGTCGAGAGACGCCACAATCTCGACGGAACAAGCCGATTATGGGTTTAACCGCCTTTCGCGCGAGCGGGCAAGCGGAAAGAACAAAGGCCGAACACGCTCCTGACAAAGCGTTGTGGAAACATTCGCGTCATGCGCTGTGCAAACAGTTGCTCGAAGCCTCGTGAAGACAAGTGTCGCCGATGCCCGCCTCGTCGATCCACGAGCCACTCTGCTTACCCGCACGTAACCTCCCGGCGATCACATTTTTCGGTAACCGGCTATTCAACGGTTGACGACGGCGACTCACGGGGGCAGTCTCAAAGGCGTCAACGAAGCCGGCTGTCTTTCGATGGCCTCGCCGCCCAACAGGCGGCCTGCGAGACGCCGCAGGCGATAGCGATTAGCGCTTCGAACGACATTGTCGCAACGGACCCAGGAGCGGAGCATGACGCCACCGGACAGTCCCTTGAGGCTCCACACGGAGATGGAGCCGCGGCGGGCATAAGTGCCAGGGCAGACTTGAAACGCCGGCCCGACAAACCGTGACTTGCCGATTCCCTACAATCAGAGACCATAGTCGGATCGTCGGCTGAACGCCGCGTTGCATCCGAAACAGAACGCCGGCAGTCCACTCCCGGCCAAAGTTGGATTTCAGATCCATGAAGCCCCATCCGTCTGCACAGCAGGGATGGGGCTTACATTTTGTGGGGCGCTCAACCCGCGACCGCGATCAGTGGTTCGGTAGCTTCATGCCGCCCGTTGCCATGTCGATCGTTATGCTGCCGCCGATCCTGACATCGGTGTTGCCGATCTTGAACGAGCCGTCGCTGCCGGCGGGCTGCGCGTCATCGGGTTCCGGCTGCGGCGCCGGTTTGGCGATGCGATAGTCGCCGCTGACGCCGGGCAGTTTCTGCGACTGGCTGTCGTCGGCCAGTGCGGTGCCGGCCATCAAGGCGCCGGCAAGAGCGGCGAGGGCGGCGCATAAATGTCTGGACTGAACGGACCTGATCATGCGCGGACTATAGGGACGCGGCTGAAGCGATGCCAGACGCGCGGCGATCAAATTGCCGCGCGCCTACTCCGCTATATCAGGCCGCTTTCTTGCGCGTGTCATACACGTGGTCGACGAGGCCCCAGTCCTTCGCTTCCGCGGCGCTCATGAAGTAGTCGCGGTCGAGCGTGCGCTCCACTTCCTCGTAGGTGCGGCCGCAATGCCTGGCGTAGAGCTCCGTCATATGCTGCTTGGTGCGCACGATGTCCTCGGCGTGGCGCTGGATGTCGGAAGCCTGGCCCTGGAAACCGCCAAGCGGCTGATGCAGGACGATCCTGGTGTTGGGCAGCGCGATGCGGCGTCCCGGGGAGCCCGCCATCAGGAGAAACGAGCCCATCGAGGCGGCGAAGCCCATGCAGACCGTCGACACCGGACAGGAGATGTATTGCATCGTGTCGTAGATGGCGAAGCCGCTGGTCACCATGCCGCCGGGCGAGTTGATGTAGAGCGAGATCTCCTTGTCGGGATTGTCGGATTCCAGCGACAGCAGCTGGGCACAGACCAGCGCCGAGACATTGTCGTTGATCTCGCCATTGATGAAGACGATGCGCTCGCGCAGCAACCGCGAAAAGATATCGAAGGAACGTTCGCCGCGGCTCGACTGCTCGATGACCATCGGCACCAGATTGGCAATGCTCATGACGGGTTTCCTCTTATCAGGCCGCGCGCAGCATCATGCAGGGCGCATTGGCCGCGGTCGGGGTCTTGCGCGCATAAAGCGAGAGCCCGCAGCCGGCGCCGGCAATGGCCAGAACAGGCTCAGCCACCGGCACGAAGCCATCATGCACGATCCGAAGATGCGTGCCTCCGGAGGCTGTCCGGGCCAGCGTGAAGGTGACGATGCTGTCAAAGGCGGGAAGCTGGTCGGCATCCTTGTCGGCCGGCCGCTCGCGCCAGGAATAGCGCAGCAGCCGGCCAGGCTCGGCTTCCAGCACCTCGCATTCGATCGGCGCATCCGGTCCGGCAAAGGTGAAGCAGCTGCCAGCTTCCGCCTTGATGTCGTTCGGCATCATCCAGGCGGCCAGCAGTTCCGGCTCGGTCAGCGCCCGCCAGACCTTTTCCGGCGGATCGGCAAGCTCGCATTCGAAGCTGAGCGGGGCCTCTGCCGCTGTCGGATTCTCTGCCTTGGTCATTGGTCCATTCCCTTCAGAACCGTCTTCAACTTCTCGATGCCTTCCGGCCAGAAGGCGCGGTAGCGTTCGATCCAGCCGAGCAGCGGGTCGAGCCCCTGCGGATCGGCGCGGTAGTAGGCGTTGCGGCCAGCGCGCCGCTCGACCACCAGGCCGGCGCCGCGCAGAATGGCGAGATGCTGCGAGACCGCCGGCTGCGACACGCTCATGCCGGCGCGCAGCTCGGTCACTGTCATCTCGCTGGCGGTCAGCCGCTCATAGACGGCGCGACGGGTGGGGTCGGCGAGCGCCCGGAAAATCTCTGCTTCGATCATGCGGAAAGCATAAGTCGATACTTATAGATTTGGCAAGCGCTGTTTTTATGATGTCCAGCGCTTCACCGGATTCGCGGCTCCGTCGAAGCTTGCTTCGAAGATCGGCGATGCGAGCACGGCATGGATGCGGAGCATGCCGGACCCAATGTTGCGAAAGCCATGCCTGCGATGCGCCGGGATGATCAGCGACTGCCCCGCAGTCAGTACTGCTCGCCTGTCTTCGATCCACATTTCGGCCTCGCCGGCAATCACTGTCAGCACTTCCTCCACCGAATGCGAATGGGTCGGCGCCCCGGTTGCCGGTTCGACCCACTGTTCGAATATGCAAAGCTCGGCCGCGCCGTTGGCGGCGGCAACACGCATCCGCGTCTCCACTCCGGTCCGCCAAAGTTCGCGCGGCTGATCCTCATGTGTCAGGGTGTTCATTCGGAGATATCCCCTTTCGTTTCCCACACCAGGACACTACCTCTTGCTGACATTCCTTGACAGAAGCATCGGTTATGCTAGAACGAAAGAGGAACAAAAACCTTGTGGGAAAAGCCAGCCTTTACGGGCGTGGGCGGCCCTGAGGCTGTAAGGTGAGCGACTTAAAATTTGTTTCGGATGAGCGCGGAGAAGTACGATGGCGGGTAGCGTCAACAAGGTCATTCTGGTCGGCAATCTCGGGGCGGACCCTGAAATCCGCCGCCTGAATTCCGGCGATCCGGTCGTCAACATCCGCATCGCCACCTCGGAAAGCTGGCGCGACAAGAATTCGGGCGAGCGCAAGGAAAAGACCGAGTGGCATAATGTCGTCATCTTCAACGACCAGCTCGCCAAGGTGGCCGAGCAGTATCTGAAGAAGGGCATGAAGGTCTATGTCGAGGGCCAGCTGCAGACCCGCAAATGGCAGGACCAGACCGGCAATGACCGCTACACGACCGAGGTGGTGCTGCAGAAATTCCGTGGCGAGCTGCAGATGCTCGACGCGCGCGGCGAGGGCGGTAGCGGCCAGGTCGGTAACTATTCAGGCGGCAGCAGCCGTGGTTCCGATTTCGGCCAGTCGGGCCCGAACGAAGGTTTCAGCCGCGGTGGCGGCGGTTCCAGGGGCGGCGGTGGCGGCGGCGCGTCGCGGGAGCTGGATGACGAGATCCCGTTCTAAGCGTCTCGACATGGTCGTTTAGAGGAAGGCGATGTCGCTCGGACCGCTTCCGTCGGCGCCGCCTCCAATCCCATGGCATGCCTTCGCGGCCTTTGCCGCTTAGCCATCCATCCTTCGCCGGCAGTAACCTTCATAGAGCGGGACACTTGTGAGGGCTTCGGCCGGCGTAGGCCGGTTCTCGGAACCCGCCATTTTCTGCGCGGCCTGACCTGAATCTCAACAGGCCTTAGCGCGGACCGGAATTTCTCAAGGAAGACCACCGTGAAAGCACGCGTCAAATGGGTCGAGGAACGCACCTTTGTCGGCGAATCCGGCAGCGGCCATAAGGTCGTGCTGGGCACGGCGCATGGGCCGGATGGCAAGACGCCTGGGCCGAGCCCGATGGAACTGGTGCTGATCGGCACCGGCGGCTGCTCGGCCTATGACGTCGTGCATATCCTGGAGAAAGGCCGCGAGGCGGTCGAGGATTGCGTGGTGGAGCTCGACGCCGACCGGGCCGAGACCGACCCGAAAGTGTTCACCCGCATCCATATGCATTTCATCGTCAAGGGCCGCGCGCTCTCGCATGACAAGGTGAAACGGGCGATCGACCTGTCGATCGAGAAATACTGCTCGGCCAGCGCGATGATGGCGAAGACGGCGACGATCACGCATGATTTCGAGGTGGTCGAGACGGGGGCGCAGTAGGGCAGTAGGGCAGTAGGGCAGTAGGGCAGTAGGGCAGTAGGGCAGTAGGTGGGCTGCTTCGCAGCCTCTTAGGCTGCCATGAGCGCCCTGACGCCGTCGGCCACGAACTGGACCGCCAAGGCCGCCAGGATCACGCCGAGCAACCTGGTCAGAATCGAGCGGCCGGTCTGGCCGAGGATGCGGTCGATGCGTTCCGACAGCACAAACACCAGATAGGTGATGACGAGGCAGAGGAAGATGATGCCGACCAGGGCTGCCTGCGCGGCAAAGCCTTCGAAATGTCCCGACAACAGCACGGTCGCCGAGATCGCGCCAGGGCCGGCGATCAGCGGGATCGCCAGCGGGAAGGCGGCGATGTTGTGGATCATGTCCTTGGTGATGGCGACGTCGCCGATCTTCTCCTTGCGGTCCTGGCGGCGCTCGAACACCATTTCGAAGGCGATGAAGAACAAGAGAAAGCCGCCGGCGACGCGGAAGGCCGGCAGCGTGATGCCGAACACCGACAGGATCGAGGCGCCGGCAACCGCGAACAGCGCCATGACCAGAAAGCCGATCACCGAGGCGCGCACCGAGACCTGTTGGCGCTCCTCTCGGTTCATGCCGCGCGTCACGGCGAGGAAGAGCGGCGCCAGCCCCGGCGGGTCGATGGTCACCAGTATGGTGACGAAGGCGTTGAACAGGCTGTCGAAACTCGGCATCGCTGGCCCCTCCCGCCAGGCGAAGCCCAGCCTCTGCAATTGGTAAAGCAAAGCCCAGGCGCTGGAAACAGGCGGGAAGATGGTTTCGCGAACCTGGTGAAGCCCGGCGGCGCAAAGGATGGCTACGGCTCTTGTTTTGTGCCGCTGCGATCTTCGGTAGTCATCAGCTCTCACCCACCCGCCGGGCCAAAAACTCCACCTCCATGCGCCAGGTCGCGCCGCCGTCATGCGAGCGCTCGCCCAGCCAGCGGAACGAGTTTTCGGTAATGCGCGAAAAGCTCCAGCGTACCGACGCGCCGGTTCCGTCGGCGCCGACCTGGACGATCGTGTCGCCCTCGGCGCTGCCGAGCTGCCGGCTGTAGTACTGATTGCGCGGGTCGCTCCAGAAGATGTGCCAGGCGTCGGCGCCGGGATCGTAGACGCGCAATGTCGTGCCGTAGAAGGTCCACGGTCCGAGCGACGGGGAGGGACCCGCGTCGCGGGCGGGCAGTATCCAGACGTCCTGCAAGGCCCTGCCTTCCAGAACCCAGCCGAAATGCACCTCGCCGCGACCGGTGAGCTTTGTGCCGTCCTCTAGAATGCGCGTGGCATCGAATGTCCAGGCGCCGATGAAGCGGCCGTAGAGCTTCAGCTTTTCGGCGAGATCCGGAATGGGGTCGTCGCTGTGCAAGGCTTCGGCAAAGGGATTAGTCATGGTTGCTGCCTCGTTTGTCAGGAGAGGGCAAGCAATAGGGGCAGGCGGGGTTCGCCGCTTGGGAAAAATTGCTATCGTTCGGGCATGACAACAGCGCAGAGAACTCTGGCTTCCGGATCAGGCTGGCAGGTGTCCGACGTGGTGTGTACCGCCGCCGCGGGCGACAGGCCGTTCGAGGAAGGACATCGCGGCTTCTGCGTCGCCGCGGTGGCCAGCGGCACGTTCCGCTACCGCACGCGCCAGGGCACGGCGAAGCTGGCGCCGGGTGCCATCCTGCTCGGAAATCCCGGCGCCTGCTATGAATGCGGGCATGAGCACGGCGCCGGTGACCGCTGCCTTTCCTTCCATTTTTCGCCAGCCTATCTGGAGCGCGTCGTGGCCGAACTGCCGGGCGCGAAGCGGCTGGGCTTCGCCGATCCGCGCCTGCCGCCCTTGCCGGCGCTCGCGCCTTTGCTGGCCGAGGCGGAGGCTGCGCGCGAAAGGAGCGACAACGAGGCGTTCGAGGAACTCGGCCTACGCCTTGCCGGCGCGGTGGTCGCGGCTGCCGCCGGTTCTTTCAGAACGGCGCGGACACCAAGCCGCCGCGATCAGAAACGCGTTGCCGAAGCGGTGCGGCTGATCGAGCTCAATGCCGAGCGGCCGCTCTCGCTGGCCGAGCTCGCCGGCGCCACGGCGACGAGCCCGTATCATTTCCTACGCATCTTCCGGCATGTGGCCGGCATGACGCCCTATCAGTTCCTGCTCAGGACAAGGCTGCATCGGGCCGCCGTGCGGCTGCGCAACTCGGACGCGACGATCTCGACAATCGCCTTCGACACAGGCTTCAACGATCTGTCGAGCTTCAACCGTCGGTTTCGGCGCGAGATGGGAGAGGCGCCGCGCGCCTATCGCGCCCGGCGCGTTGGCTGAAAAAGCCTGCCGCTGCCCGTCGGGGGTCGTTCATGGCATGCTATCCTGTTCCTTGAGCTGCGGTTTCCCCGGACCAAGTGATTTGATCGCCGCGTCGACGCAGTGGAAAATGCGCTCAGCGCCGACGATGTCGGCGATGCCGAACCGCTTGAGCGCCGCTTGGGCGCGCAGCGATTCCATGCGCGCGATAGCAAAGACCGCACCTTTGTCGCGACAATGGCGGATGGTGTCGATCAGCGCCTGAGCGGCGGTATAGTCGATCTCGACGATGTTGCTGGCCTCCAGAACCACCAGCTTCACGCCCTCGCTCCTGGCGTCGATCAGGTCGCTCAGACCGCGCTTGAAACGGTCGGCATTGACGAAGGAAAGCGGCGCCTGGAACGCCACCACCAGCACGCCGGGGTGCCGCTCGCCCGGGCTGGAACCGCTCGGCGGCCACCAGACCGACGTGCCCGGTACCTGCGCCAGCTCGATCGGCTCGGTGCGCGTCGAGCCCCAGATGCCGTGCAGCAGCGACAGACCGATGCCGATCGCGACCCCGGTTTCGATAGGCAGGACGACGATGGCGATCATGGTGATCAGGATCAGCGCGAACTCGCCGAGCGCCTGGCGATATACGTTAACGGCGATCCTCCAGCGCAGGATATGCTGGGCCACGAACATCAGCACGCCGGCAAGGGCCGCTTGCGGCACGTTGGCCAGCAGGCTGCCGCCGAAAGCGCCGAGCCCCAGCACGATAGCCGCCGCGATCAGGCCCGACAGCTGCGAGCGGCCGCCGGTCTGGGCGACGATGGCCGTGCGCGGCGGGCTGGCGTTGACGGCAAAGGCGCCGAACAGGGCGGCCACGATGCTGCCCGCGCCGACGCCGACAAAGTCGCGATTGACGTCTGGCGCTTCGCCGTTTTGGGAAGCAAACGAGCGGCTCGTGGCCGCTGTCTGCACCATGACGACGATGGCGATCAGCAACGCCAGCGGGACAAGAGCCTGTGCGTCGTGGAAGTGGACGGTCGGCATGCCGAGAGGAGGCAACCCGTTCGGCAAGGCGCCGAGCACCTCGACGCCACGGTTCCTCAAATCGAAGGAGACGACGCCAAGCGTCGCCAGGACCATGCCGATCAACGCCGCCGGGATCCGCGCGCTGACCTGTCCGGCGGCGAAGACGATGGCGAAGACACCGAGGCCGATTGCCAGGCTCCAGGGATTGGTGAGGTGGATATTGGCGGCTATCTCGCCGACTCGCCGCAAGGTCTCGCCTCTTTCGGCCGGCAGGCCGAGCAAGGAAGGCAGTTGCGAGACGATGATATGGACCGAAATGCCGGCGAGGAAACCCGTCGTGACCGGCACGGACAGCAGATCGGCGATCCAGCCGAGACGGAAGACGCCGCTGAGCGCCACCAGCAGCCCCACCATCAGGGCCAGCATGGCCGCCAGCGCCAGGTAATGCGGCGAGCCCGAGGTGGCGATCAGCGCCAGACCGCCGGCGAACAAGGGCGTGATCGTCGAATCTGCGCCGGCCGACAGCTGGCGGTTGGCGCCGAGCAGCGCGAAGGCGACAGAGCCGGCGACGAAGGTGAAAAAGCCGATCTGCGGCGCGAAGCCGCCGAGCCGCGCCGTCGCCATCTGCTCGGGTATGGCGATCGCGGCCAGCGTGATGCCGGCCGCCAGATCGCCGTTGAGGTCCTTGACGCTCCAGCCGCTGAGGGCCCGCATGGGTAGCCATGAGGCCAGCTTCACAGCAGTTGCGGTTTTTGCCCGATCCATCGCCGACCTTGCCGCATGACGGCGAAAACGACGGTGGCCATATCGTCGCAATCAGCGGTATCCATTTGAAATTACCATCAAAATTGTCTCTGGAAAAGTCCGGCCGACATTGGAGTTTCGGCAAGGCTTCCTATATAAGCATGTAGTGATTCCCGACTGGATTGTGACCTGATTTGACCGACCAGAAGACACCGCGCGGGCCGGACGGCGGCCCCACCGGCATCGAGCCGATTTCGATCATCGAGGAGATGCAGCGCTCCTATCTCGATTACGCCATGAGCGTGATCGTCAGCCGCGCGCTGCCAGACGTGCGCGACGGCCTGAAGCCCGTCCATCGCCGCATCCTCTACGCCATGCAGGAAGGCGGTTACCACTGGAACCGCAAGCATGTGAAATCGTCGCGCATCGTCGGCGACGTGATGGGTAAATACCATCCGCATGGCGACGCCTCGATCTATGACGCGCTGGTTCGCATGGCGCAGGACTGGTCGCTGCGCGTGCCTCTGATCGACGGGCAGGGCAACTTCGGCTCCATCGACGCCGATCCGCCCGCGGCCATGCGCTACACCGAGTCGCGGCTCACCAAGGTCGCGCATGAACTCCTGGAGGATATCGACAAGGAAACGGTCGATTTCCAGGACAATTATGACGGCGCCGAACAAGAGCCGAAGGTGCTGCCGGCGCGCTTTCCCAACCTTCTGGTCAACGGCTCGGGCGGTATCGCCGTCGGCATGGCCACCAACATTCCGCCGCACAATCTGAGCGAAGTCTGCAACGGCGCCATCGCCCTCATCGACAACCCGGCCATCGACCTGCCGGCGCTGATGGAGATCGTGCCCGGCCCGGACTTCCCGACTGGTGGCATCGTGCTTGGCCGTTCCGGCATCTACAGCGCCTATTCCACCGGGCGCGGTTCGATCGTCATGCGCGGCCGCGTCAATATCGAATCCCGCGGCAACGACCGCGAATCCATCGTCGTCACCGAGATTCCCTATCAGGTGAACAAGGCGGCGATGATCGAGAAGATGGCGGAACTGGTGCGCGAAAAGCGCATCGACGGCATTTCCGACATTCGCGACGAAAGCGACCGCCAGGGCTACCGGGTCGTCATCGAGCTGAAGCGCGAGGCCGTCGCCGACGTTATCCTCAACCAGCTTTACCGCTTCACGCCGCTGCAGACGTCGTTCGGCGCCAACATGGTGGCGCTCAACGGCGGCAAGCCGGAGGTGATGACGCTGATCGACATGCTGAAAGCCTTCGTCGCTTTCCGCGAAGAGGTGATCAGCCGCCGCACCAAATACCTGCTGCGCAAGGCGCGCGAGCGCGCGCATGTCCTTGTCGGCCTTGCGATTGCGGTCGCCAATATCGACGAGGTGATCAAGCTCATCCGCACCGCGCCCGATCCGCAGACGGCGCGCGAGCAGTTGATGGAGCGGCGCTGGCCGTCGCACGACGTCGCGCCGCTGATCAAGCTGATCGACGACCCGCGTCACCGCATCAACGAGGACGGCACATATAATCTCTCCGAGGAACAGGCGCGCGCCATCCTCGACCTGCGCCTGCAGCGCCTGACCGCGCTCGGCCGCGACGAGATCGCCGACGAGTTGAACAAGATCGGCGCCGAGATCATTGATTTCCTTGACATTTTGTCGTCTCGCGCGCGCATCCAGCAGATCGTCAAGGACGAGCTGATCGCGGTCCGCGACGAGTTCGGCACGCCGCGCCGCACCGAGCTCTCCGACGGCGGCGCGGACATGGAAGACGAGGACCTGATCCAGCGCGAGGACATGGTCGTCACCGTCAGCCATTCCGGCTACATCAAGCGCGTGCCGCTGTCGCTCTACCGGGCGCAGCGCCGGGGCGGCAAGGGCCGCTCCGGCATGTCGACCAAGGAAGAGGATTTCGTCACTCGGCTGTTCGTCGCCAACACGCACACGCCCGTGCTGTTCTTCTCCTCGCGCGGCATCGTCTACAAGGAAAAGGTCTGGCGGCTGCCGATCGGCAACCCGCAATCGCGCGGCAAGGCGCTGATCAACATGCTGCCGCTCGAGCAGGGCGAGCGCATCACCACGATCATGCCTCTGCCGGAGGACGAGACCAGTTGGGGCGATCTCGACGTGATGTTCGCTACCACGCGCGGCACCGTGCGCCGCAACAAGCTCAGCGACTTCGTCCAGGTCAACCGCAATGGCAAGATCGCCATGAAGCTGGAGGAAGAGGGCGACGAGATCCTCGGCGTCGAGACCTGCACCGACAATGACGACGTGCTTTTGACGGCGAATTCCGGCCAGTGCATCCGTTTCCCGGTCTCCGACGTGCGCGTCTTCCAGAGCCGCAATTCCGTCGGCGTGCGCGGCATAAGCATGGCCGAGACCGACCGCATCATCTCGATGTCGATCATCGAGCACGTCGATGCGTCACCCGCCGAGCGTGCAGCCTATCTGAAGCGCGCGGCGGCCGAGCGCCGGCTTGTCGCCGGCGAGGAAGAGGAGATCGCGCTCACCAATGAGGAGGTCGGCGAGGAAGCCGAGCTTTCCGACGAGCGTTACGAGTTCCTCAAGGCGCATGAGCAGCTTGTGCTGACGGTGACCGAATACGGCTACGGCAAGCGCTCGTCGTCCTACGACTTCCGCCTGACGGGGCGCGGCGGCAAGGGCATTCGCGCCACCGACGTTTCCAAGACGGCCGAGATCGGCCGCCTGGTCGCGACCTTCCCGGTCGGCAATGACGATCAGATCATGCTGGTTTCGGACGGCGGCACGGTGATCCGGGTGCCGGTCAACGGCATACGCTTTGCCAGTCGCGCCACCAAGGGCGTGACGATCTTCAATACGGCCGAAGGCGAGAAGGTCGTGTCGGTGGAGCGGATTTCGGAGCCGCAGTCGGACGAAGAAGCGGAAGACGTGGCTTCGAGCGAGGCTGGTGCGGACGATACGGGCGGGAGCGAATAGATTTCGTCCGGCTCAACCGGCCCGTTGGGCCGGTTCGATCATGACGGGGATCAGTGGCGACGGTAGACGTTGCGGTGGGCGAAACCATCGAGGCGCTTGGTGTTGGCCTTGACGCGCACCCGCGCTGCTTCCTGATGCAACCCGAAGGCGGTCGCGATGAGCATCACGATGGTCATTGCTGTGGCAAGCATGTAGATCAGCATTTGCGTGTTCTCCTGAGCTTACAACGATGAGATGGAGATTTTGTTTCGTCCCTTGAAGCGGCAACCTAGTGAACGCTGCGTGAAACGTTCGTGATTGCCGCGTTCATCCGTCGTTCATGTCCGCGGAATGGTTCACGGATGACCGCAATTAATCGGATTTGCCTTCCGTACGCCCGCCCGCTAGAAGCCTGCCATGACCGAACGCACCGCCCTTTACGCTGGCTCCTTCGACCCGCTGACCAACGGCCATCTTGACGTGCTCAAGGCGTCGCTGGCGGTGGCCGACACCGTCTATGCGGCGATCGGCATCCATCCGGGCAAGAAACCGTTGTTTTCCTTCGAGGAACGCGTGAAGCTGATCGAAGCCGCTGCCAAGGCCGAATTGGGCAAGGACGCCGGCCGCATCAAGGTCGTTGCCTTCGACGGGCTGGTCATCGACGCTGCCCGCAAGCGGGGCGCTTCGATCATGATCCGCGGCCTGCGCGACGGCACCGATCTAGACTACGAAATGCAGATGGCCGGCATGAACGAGACGATGGCGCCGGAACTGCAGACGGTTTTTCTGCCGGCGAGTCCCTCGGTGCGCACCATTACCGCCACACTCGTGCGCCAGATTGCCTCGATGGGCGGCGACATCCGCCCATTCGTGCCGGCGGCTGTCGCCGGGGCGCTCACCGCCAAGTTCACCAAATAGGTTTTCCCGGAGATCCCTATGCAGCTGAAGAAGCTCGCTTCGTTCCTTGTCGTGCTAGCCGGCCTTTTCGCAGCATCCCTTTTCTCGGCATCCGGGCCGGCCGTCGCCGCCGACAAGGAAAACACTATGATCATCACGCTCAAGGATGGCGACGTGACGATTGCGCTGCGCCCCGATCTGGCGCCCAAGCATGTCGCGCAGATCAAGAAGCTGGTGCGCGACGGCGCCTATGACAATGTCGCCTTCCACCGCGTCATCGACGGCTTCATGGCGCAGACCGGCGACGTCAAATTCGGCAACATGAAGAAGGGTTTCGACCCGCAAGCCGTCGGCACCGGCGGTTCCGATCTTCCCGATCTGCCGGCCGAGTTCTCGCAGAGCGAGCAATTCACGCGCGGCGTGGTCGGCATGGCGCGATCGCAGGACCCGAATTCGGCCAACTCGCAATTCTTCATCATGTTCGCGCCGGCGCCGAACCTCGACGGCCAGTACACCATCGTCGGCAAGGTGGTCGGCGGCATGGACCTCGTCGACAAGATCAAGAAGGGCGACGAGGCCGACAACGGCACGGTCAGCGACCCCGACCGCATGATCAAGGTTCGCATCGCCGCCGACGGCAAATAAACCCCTCAATTTTCAAAAAGGATTTCTGACATGGCTGAGATCAAGGATCGCGAGAACGCGCTGATCATGGAAACGACCAAGGGCAAGGTCGTGATCGAAATGTATCCCGAACTGGCCCCCGGCCACGTCGCCCGCATCAAGGAACTGGCGCGTGAGGGCGCCTATGACGGCGTCGTGTTCCACCGCGTCATCGACGGCTTCATGGCGCAGACCGGCGACGTCAAGTTCGGCAACTCCTCGAAGCCGACCTATGCGCCGTCGCGCGCGGGCATGGGCGGGTCCGACAAGCCGGACCTCAAGGCCGAGTTCTCCAATGCCAATCATGGCCGCGGCGCCTGCTCGATGGCTCGGGCGCAGAACCCGAACTCAGCGAATTCGCAGTTCTTCATCTGCTTCGACGATGCCGCCTTCCTCAACCGCCAGTACACGGTGTGGGGCCAGGTCATCGAGGGCATGGAAAATGTCGACAAGATCAAGCGCGGCGAGCCGGTGCAGGATCCCGACAAGATCGTGTCGCTGAAGGTCGCGGCCGACGTCAAGTAAGGGCATAACGATGATGGGCGCAGTCTGGTCCCTGCTCGGCATCCTGTCCGGCGCCTTCATCGCCATCCAGGCGCCGATCAATTCGCAACTGGCGCGCGGCCTCGGCCTTCCCGTGGCCGCCGCGGCGTTCTCGTTCCTGTCGGGCGCCATCGTCCTTGGCATCATTGCCCTCGCGGTGGTGAGGCTGCAGGGCATTTCGCTCGACTGGAAGGCGCCTGCGCCCTGGCTGTTCATCGCCGGCGGCATGCTCGGCGGCTTCTATGTCACGCTCTCCACCATTCTCACGCCGCGCATCGGCGCTGCGGCTCTCATGGCCTTCCTGGTCGCCGGGCAGTTGCTCGCCGGCATGCTGATCGACCGCGTCGGCTTCCTTGGCGTGGCGGTACGCGAAATCTCGCTTGGCCGCGTCGCCGGCGCGGTAATGCTGCTCGCCCGGGCGCTGCTCATCCGGCTTTTCTGATGCGTGTCGACCTGTTCGACTTCGAGCTGCCGGAGGAGCGCATCGCGCTTCGTCCGGTGGAACCGCGCGACAGCGCCAGACTGCTGGTCGTCGAGCCGGGCGAACCATTGCAGGATCGCGTCGTCTGCGACCTGCCTTCGCTGCTAAGGCGAGGCGACGTGCTGGTGTTCAACGACACCAAGGTCATCCCGGCGCAGCTCAAAGGCATGCGCAAGCGCGGCGAGGCGGTGGCGCAGGTCGAGGCGACGCTGCATATGCGCGTGGCGCCGGACCGCTGGCAGGCTTTCATGCGGCCGGGCAAGCGCATCGCCGCCGGCGACCGCATCCATTTCGGTCATGACGGCAGTTCCTGCTTCCTCGGCCAGCTTGACGCGACGGTGCTCGAAAAGGGCGAGGCTGGCGAGGCGCTGCTCGGTTTCGACCTTTCCGGGCCGTTCCTCGATGAGGCGCTGCATGCCGTCGGCCACATTCCGCTGCCGCCCTATATCGCCTCGAAGCGCGACGATGACGAGCGCGACCGCGCCGACTACCAGACCATCTATGCCAGGGAAGAGGGCGCGGTCGCTGCCCCCACCGCCGGGCTGCATTTCACGCCGGAACTGTTTGCCGCGCTCGACGCCCGGGGCATCGAGCGCCGCTTCGTCACGCTGCATGTCGGCGCGGGCACCTTCCTGCCGGTGAAGGCCGACGACACGGCCGACCACAAGATGCATGCGGAGACCGGCTCGGTAAGTGCCGAGACGGCGGCGGCGCTCAACGCCGCCAAGGCGCGGGGAGGGCGGATCATCTGCGTCGGTACGACATCGCTGCGGCTTCTGGAGAGCGCGGCTCGCGCGGACGGCAGGATCGAGCCCTGGTCCGGACCGACCGACATCTTCATCACGCCCGGCTATCGCTTCCGCACCGCCGACATGCTGATGACCAATTTCCATCTGCCGCGCTCGACACTGTTCATGCTGGTCTCAGCCTTCAGTGGGCTGGAGACGATGCGCTCGGCCTATGCGCATGCCATCGAGAACCGCTACAGGTTCTATTCCTATGGCGATGCCAGCCTGCTTTACCGAGCGGAGACGAGCGATGGACGATGATCTCAACGGCATGGACCGCAATAGGCTGATCGCGGAAGTGAGGAAGCTGCGCGCCGGCATCCGCGCGCATCGCGACACGACCGGGCATGATCTGTGCTGGCATCATCCCGACCTCTGGGACCTTTTGCCGGAAAAGACCGAGCCGTCGATCGCCGTGCCGCCATGGCCGAAATTCATGCGCGGCTGCATCCGCTACCGGCAGTCGCTCGACGAGCAGGCGCCCGATGCGCCGGTGCACGACAAGGAATTCAATGGCTGAGACTTTTTCCTTCAAGGTGCTTGCCAGCGACGGCAAGGCCAGGCGCGGTCTTGTCTCGATGCCGCGCGGCGAAATCCGCACGCCGGCCTTTATGCCGGTCGGCACCGGCGGCACCGTCAAAGCTATGTATATGGACCAGGTGCGCGGCGTCGGCGCCGACATCATTTTGGGCAACACCTACCATCTGATGCTGCGGCCAGGCGCCGAGCGCGTAGCCAGGCTCGGCGGCCTGCACGAGTTCGCGCGCTGGCCGCATCCGATCCTGACCGACAGCGGCGGCTTCCAGGTCATGTCGCTGTCGAAGCTCCGTAAACTGACCGAACAGGGCGTCACCTTCCGCTCGCATATCGATGGCGCACCTTATGAAATGTCGCCGGAGCGGTCGATCGAGATCCAGGGACTGCTCGATTCCGACATCCAGATGCAGCTCGACGAATGCACAGCGCTTCCGGCCAAACCTAAGGAGATCGAGCGCGCCATGGAATTGTCGCTGCGCTGGGCCGAGCGCTGCAAGATTGCGTTCGGCGATCAGCCGGGCAAGGCGATGTTCGGCATCGTCCAGGGCGGCGACAGCGCGCCGATGCGCGTGCGTTCGGCGCAGGCGCTGAAGGCGATGGATCTGAAAGGCTATGCCGTCGGCGGGCTGGCGGTCGGTGAGCCGCAGTCGGTGATGCTGGAGATGCTCGACATCACCTGCCCGGAATTGCCGGCCAACAGACCGCGCTATCTGATGGGCGTCGGCACGCCGGACGATATATTGAAATCGGTAGCCCGCGGCATCGACATGTTCGACTGCGTGATGCCGACGCGGGCCGGCCGGCATGGCCTCGCCTATACGCGCCGCGGCAAGGTCAATCTCAGGAATGCCCGCCATGCCGACGATCCGCGGCCGCTCGACGAGGAAAGCGATTGCCCTGCGGCGCGCGATTACTCGCGCGCCTATCTGCATCACCTGGTGCGCTCGCAAGAGTCGCTCGGAGCGATGCTGCTGACCTGGAACAACCTGTCCTATTATCAGAAGCTGATGCAGGACATCCGGGCAGCCATCGAGGCGCAGGCTTTTGAAGCGCGCGCCGCCGAGATCGCCGAAGGCTGGGCGAGGGGCGACATCCAGGCGATCTAAAGCGCGTCGCAGTCCTTCGGATTCGCTCGATGCGCTTCAGGTCTTTGACTTACGCATGTCTTTATCCCGAGACCGGTTCCCACTGTCGGGAGACATGCTCTAGCCGCTGGTCCCGCCGATTGACGGACGTTCTGCCTAGGAGCAGAATCTTGTCTTGAGGGATCAGCCATGGCTGTGACGTTCGATTTCGCCGGCAAGACGGCGATCGTGACCGGTGGGTCGAGGGGCATCGGCAAGGCCGTGGCCATGCAACTGGCGCGATCGGGATGCGACGTCTGGATATGGGATGCCGATCCAGCGCCACTCGACGGAACCCGCAGCCAAACGGTGGATGTAACCAAGGCAGGCGATATCGGAAAAGCCCTGAGCGAAGTGATCGCCGAGAGCGGCCGGGTCGATATTCTCGTTAACAATGCGGGCTATCTCGGGCCCTATCGCAGCTTCGAGGCTTTCGAGCCGGCCGAGTGGCAGCGCATCATCGGAGTCAACCTCATCGGCACGTTTGAGGTCACACATCAGGTTCTGCCGTTCATGCGCAAGACCGGCAGCGGCCGCATCGTCAATATGGGGTCGCTGGCCGGCAAGGAGGGATTGCCCAATCTTGCAGCCTATTCGGCGGCGAGCGCAGGTATCATCGCTTTCACCAAAGCCTTGTCGCGCGAAGTTAATGACACCGATATTCGCGTCAATTGCGTCGCGCCGGGGCCGATCGATACCGACCTTATCAGGCGACTTGGCAATCAAGTCGTCAGCGACATGATCGGCGCAAGTCCGCTCAAGCGCCTTGGCGCCGTCGACGAGGTCGCGGCGCTGGTGCTGTGGCTTTGCTCCGATGCCGTCAGCTTCAACACGGGCGCGGTATTCGACATGTCCGGCGGCCGGGCTCGCTACTGAACACCGGTTTATGTCCTGAGGCGACCCGAGACCCTCAAGCCTCCGCTTGAGGGCGCGAACCATTTTGAAACGACTGCGATTGTATAGATTGCCGGGATGATTTCAGGCAAAGGCGCAGACCTTGCTCGTCTCGGAACAAGCCTCGGTGTCGGGTGGGGCACAAACCAGCCGTGTTAGCGGCTCCCGCGAGCCTGCAGCCGCCGTCCAACAATGGACTGGAGCGGCCGTCGCGGTCATCGGGGTGGCCGGCCTCGTTCTGCGGGTGCCCGGCGCGCGGGGGTCCTACGCAGCGATGGTGGACAGAATGACGCGTGACGGCCCGGCGAATTACGCCACCAACCAGCAATTCCGGACCGTGATGACCGTCGATTATTTTGCCAAACGCCTTGGGCCGCCAGGCATTGTTTGTCTCCCTAGACAAAATATGCGACGAGCGTCCGTCCTGGCTGATCCTCGAGGGGCCTATCGACCGGCAGCCGCAATATGTCGAGGCCGTGCCGACCTGCAGGTCGGCCTATGAGCGTGTCGACGCCTCGACGAGCTGGGGACTTTCGGGCCTGGCCTGGACATTGTATCAGCGCCGGTATTGAGAGTGGGCCCGGCCAAATTCCGGCCGTCGCGCGCCTTCCCGGAATTGCTCAGGTGCTGACCGAGGCCGAGGCGCGCAAGCTGCAGCCGGTGATCTTGAAACTGCCGTCCGCCTGCTGCTGCAGCGTATAGACCGCCTCGTAATCCTTGCCGTCGGGCCCGACGATCAGTACCTGCTGGACGATCGAGCCGGGCCCGGTCTGCTCGGCCCTGCCGAAGGAATAGGATTGGGGCTTTCGCACCGGCGCATAGCCGTTGGTCACCATGTTCATGAAGGTGTCGACGGTCGGAAAGATCTGCTTCACATTGGGCGCGGCGAAACTGTAGGCGACGGCGCCGTCATTGGCGATGAAGGCCTTCAGCTGGCTATCGATGACCGTCTGCGCGGCCTTGACCTCCGCATCGCCGGCGAAGGCAAGCGAGGTCATCAGCATTGGAAAAAGAGCTAACGCGAACAGTGCGCGGCGCATGGGCTGCCTCCCGGAATTCGCCTGGCGAACGACTCTAACATACGCGTCGCGGCATGACGTGGTTTCACCGAGCTGCGAAGGTTTCGCCATTTCAGCGCCGGGAGGCGGGATCGGCCACTCTTTGAGCTGCGCGGCGCGTGAAGCTTGAAAGCCGGGCGGCAGTCTGCCACAAGGGCCGCTTATTCACGATGCAGGCGGCAGGACCGGGCAATGAAGGCATTTTTCGTGCAGATCAAGTGCGACCTCGGTAAGGCCTATGAGGTCGCTAGCGCGCTTGCCGACGCCGAGATCGCCTCCGAGATCTACTCGACCGCCGGCAATTACGACCTGCTGGCCAAATTCTACGTCGACGACGAGGAAGACGTCGGTCACTTCGTCAACGAGCGGGTACAGATCCTGCCCGGAATCAAGGACACCTTCACCATCGTGACCTTCCGGGCATTTTGACCGGTCAGGCGATGCCCCGTCGACAAGCAGGGGCTGACCCGACCTTGCCGCCTGTGCCTTAAATTTAGGCAATTTGCATAGAGTGGCCGTCACGGCTTCCTAAATCATCGATTGCGCTTGATTTTCTCCGGCGAGGCCAGTGAAATGGTCTCAGAGGGGAGTACTCGATTGGCAGCCTTCGATGAAATGCTTCCGGAAGTTTCCGGATTGAGAAGACCTTATGAGGCTTACGATCGCTGGCTGAAGGAGCAGGACCCGGCCAGGCTTACCCAGAAAATGCAGGACGCCGAGCGTGTCTTCCGCAAGACCGGTATCACCTTTGCCGTCTATGGCGAGCAGGAAGCTTCCGAGCGGCTGATCCCTTTCGACATCGTGCCGCGCATCCTCTCCGGCCACGAATGGCGCCGGCTGACGCAAGGCATCGAGCAACGCGTGCAGGCGCTGAACGCCTTTCTCGACGACATCTATCACCGCCAGGAGATTCTGCGGGCCGGGCGCGTGCCGAGGGATCTCGTTGCCAGGAACGAAGCCTTTCTGCCCGAGATGATCGGGGTGAAGCCGCCTGCCGGCGTCTACACCCATATCATCGGCGTCGACATCGTCCGCATATCGGAGAACGAGTTCTACGTGCTGGAGGACAATGCCCGCACGCCGTCGGGCGTCTCCTATATGCTGGAGAACCGCGAGACGATGATGCAGCTCTTTCCGGAGCTGTTCCAGAAGATCAAGGTGCGGCCGGTCGAGAATTATCCGCAGCTCCTACGCCAGTCGCTCGCAGCGGTCAGGCCGCAAAGCGCCAAGGGCGCGCCGACCATCGCGGTGCTGACGCCAGGCTCCTACAACTCGGCATATTTCGAGCATGCCTTCCTCGCCGACCAGATGGGCGTGCAACTGGTGGAGGGGCAGGATCTGCGGGTCGTTGACGGCCATGTCGCGATGCGCACGACCGAAGGCTACAAGCAGATCGACGTGCTCTATCGGCGCGTCGACGACGCTTTCCTCGATCCGCTGACTTTCCGCCCGGACTCCGCGCTCGGCGTGCCGGGCATCATGGATGTCTACCGCGCCGGCAACATCACCATCGCCAACGCGCCCGGCACCGGCATCGCCGACGACAAGGCGATCTATTCCTACATGCCGGAGATCGTCGAGTTCTACACCGGCCGCAAGGCCATTCTCGGCAACATCCCGACCTGGCGCTGCTCGGAGCCGGACAGCCTCAAATATGTGCTCGAGCACATCAGCGAGCTGGTGATCAAGGAAGTGCACGGCTCTGGCGGCTACGGCATGCTGGTCGGCCCGGCCGCAACCAAGAAGGAATGCCAGGAGTTCGCCAAAAAGCTGCAGGCGAAGCCTTCGAACTACATCGCCCAGCCGACGCTGGCGCTGTCGACCTGTCCGATCCTGACCGAAAAGGGCCTGTCGCCGCGCCATGTCGATCTTCGGCCTTACGTGCTGGTTTCGGACCGAATCCAGATCGTGCCGGGTGGGCTAACGCGTGTTGCCCTCAAAGAGGGTTCTCTGGTGGTCAATTCCTCACAAGGCGGCGGCACCAAGGATACGTGGGTACTCGACGACTAGAGCGGTGAATGGTGAACGGTAAAATGGTGAATGGTCAGATGCCTAGTTACGAGAGGATGGCAATGACGAAGTGTTGCTGGGTACTACTAACTATTCACCATTCACTATTCACCATTCACTAGGCAAATCCACATGCTTCTTGGCCGCACCGCAAACGGTCTCTACTGGATGAACCGCTATATAGAGCGGGCCGAAAACATGGCGCGCCTCGTCGATGCCGGCCTGCGCATGGCGCTGACGCGCACGCAGAACGCGTCAGAGGAATGGAATTCGGTGCTGCTCAGCGCCGGCTCCGACTATGCGTTCTCACAGAAATACCAGGACTATACCGCTGCCAACGTCTCCGACTTCCTGCTGCGCGACACCTCGAACCCGTCGAGCACGATGTCGTCGATCGAGACGGCACGCAACAATGCCCGCATGGTGCGAACGGCGCTGACGCGCGAGACCTGGGAAAGCATCAACGAAGCCTGGATGTCGCTGAAGCGCATGCTGGCGAGGCCGATCGACGAGCGCGACCTGCCGACGGTGCTCGATGCCATCAAGCGCGAGACGGCTCTGATCCGCGGCTCGTTCTACGGCACGATGCTGCGCAACGAAATCTTCGATTTCTCGCAGCTCGGCACCTATGTCGAGCGCGCCGACAACACGGCGCGCATCCTCGACGTGAAGTATTATGTGCTGTTGCCTTCGCTGTCTTGGGTCGGCTCGACGCTGGACAATTACCAGTGGGAGTCGATCCTGCGCTCGGTGTCGGCGCATCGCTCCTATCGCTGGGTTTATGAGGCCGACTACAAGCCGACGAATATCGCGGACTATCTGATCCTCAATGTGCGCATGCCGCGCTCGCTGACCTTCTGCTATCGCTTCCTCGGCGAGCACCTGAAATTCCTCGCCGACGACTATGGCGAGCGCCATGCTTGCCACGCCACGGCCGAGAAGATTCAGGCGCTGCTCAATAGAGGCTCGATCAAGGACATATTCGATCACGGCTTGCACGAGTTCCTGGCCGAGTTCATTCGCGACAACACCAGGCTGGGCGACGAGATCGCCCAGGATTACCGGTTCCATTGAGCGGGGCTGAGGGCGGGCGTCATGCGGCTCAAGATCACCCATCGCACCGAGTACCGCTACGATGCGCCGGTGCAATATCTGCTGCAGCGGCTGCGCCTGCTGCCCCTGAGCGGGCGTACGCAGACCGTCGGCTCCTGGGCGATCAAGGTCGAAGGCGCACGCGAGGAGGTGCGCTTTACCGATCATTTCGGCAACGACACGCGGCTGGTGAGCGCTGAGAGCGGCCACACCGCCATCGTCGTCGAGGCGCGGGGAGAGGTGACGACGCATGACACGGCGGGCGTGACGGGCCCGCATCAAGGCTACGCGCCGCTCTGGCTGTTCGCGCAGCAGACGCCGCTCACCGCCGCCGGCGACGGTATTCGTGAACTGGCCGGCAAGGTCGGGCAGGGGACGGAGATCGAGCGGCTCCACGCGCTGATGGGCGCGA
The DNA here is from genome assembly GCF_003952425.1 of Mesorhizobium sp. M2A.F.Ca.ET.046.03.2.1. Classification (NCBI taxonomy): domain Bacteria; kingdom Pseudomonadati; phylum Pseudomonadota; class Alphaproteobacteria; order Hyphomicrobiales; family Phyllobacteriaceae; genus Mesorhizobium; species Mesorhizobium sp. M2A.F.Ca.ET.046.03.2.1. Next base: position 6,348,961 of record NZ_CP034449.1, read on the forward strand.
TCCGCGAACGTGTTGCCTACAAGCCAGGCGCGACCAGCGTCGTGACGCCGGCCGAAGAGGCCCTGGCGCTCAAATCCGGCGTCTGCCAGGACCACAGCCATATCTTCATCGCCGCGGCCGTCGCGCTTGGCTTTCCGGCCCGCTATATAAGCGGCTATCTGATGATGGATGCCGACGTCGAGCAGGCCGCCAGCCATGCCTGGGCCGAGGCCTATGTCGTAGGGCTCGGATGGGTTGCCTTTGATCCGGCCAACGGTATTTCTCCCGACGAACGCTATGTGCGGGTGGCGACGGGGCGCGACTATCGCGACGCCTCGCCTGTCTCGGGGATACTGCTGGGGCAGGCGCAAGAGAAGCTTGCCGTCACCGTCACGGTAGAGCAGTAATTTCCGACGAGATTCGCTGTTAAAGAAGAATCATGACCTATTGCGTCGGCCTCAAGATCGATCGCGGGCTCGTGTTCATGTCGGACACGCGCACCAATGCCGGCATGGATTCGATCTCGACCTTCAAGAAAATGCACGTCTGGGAAGAGCCTGGCGAGCGCGTGATCGTGCTGATGTCGGCGGGCAACCTGGCCACGACGCAAGCCGTGGTCAGCCTGCTCGACGAGCGCAACAAGGCCGTTGGCGACCGTCATCCGAAGCTGCTCGAGACGCCGTCCATGTACCAGACGGTGCGGCTCGTCGGCGATACGGTCAAGGAAGTCATCGAACATGCCTCGCCGAACGGCGACAAGGCGGATTCCTACTTCAACGCCTCCTTCATCCTGGGCGGCCAGATCAAGGGCAGTCCGCCCAGGCTGTTCATGATCTACCCGGAAGGCAATTTCATCGAGTCGACCGATGACACGCCTTTCTTCCAGATCGGCGAGACGAAATACGGCAAGCCGATTATCATCCGTGCCTATGACCGGACAATGGGCCTGGCCGAAACGGTGAAGCTGCTTCTGGTGTCCTTCGACTCGACGCTGAAATCGAACCTTTCGGTCGGGCTGCCGCTCGATCTGCTGTTCCTGGAGAACGACAGCTTCAAGGTCGGGCTCAATAGGCGCATCGGCCAGGACGATCCCTATTACCGCACCATATCCGACGGCTGGTCGAACGCCTTGAAGGCGGCCTTTGCCAGCCTGCCGGATTTTCCCGGTTAGGGTCCGCACGTCGCGGCCGGTTGGGCATTTAGCTGGCTTACCCGCTGCATTGCGGCTGGGGTCGGGAGGATAGATGGACAACGAGACATTCCGCGACTGGTCGAGGCGGGTGGCCGACTGGGGCGTCGATTACCGCGCCGGCCTGCGCGACCGTCCGGTGCGGCCGGCAATCGCGCCGGGCGAGATCTTCCGGAGCATCGAGGCTTCGCCGCCCGAAACGGCCGAACCGATGGAAAGGATCTTCGCCGATTTCGAAGAAAAGATCGTGCCGGGCATGACGCATTGGCAGCATCCGCGCTTCTTCGCCTATTTCCCCGCCAATGCGGCGCCGGTCTCGGTCGTGGCGGAGTATCTGGTCTCGGCGATGGCCGCGCAATGCATGCTGTGGCAGACCTCGCCGGCGGCGACCGAGCTCGAGACGCGCATCGTCGACTGGATGCGCCAAGCGCTTGGCCTACCCGAGGGCCTTTCCGGCGTCATCCAGGATTCAGCCTCGTCGGCGACGCTTGCGGCGGTGCTCACCATGCGCGAGCGGGCGCTCGACTGGCAGGGCAACAAAAAGGGGCTGGCCGGGCAGGGCAAGCTGCGCGTCTATTCCTCCGACCAGGTCCATACCTCGATCGACCGCGCCATCTGGGTCTCAGGCATCGGCGAGGAGAACCTCGTCCGCATCCCGGTCTCAGGACGTTTTCGCGCCATGGATCCGGCCGCGCTTGAGGCCGCAATCGTCGCCGATCGCGCGGCCGGCTTGCTGCCCGCAGGCATCATCGCTTGCGTCGGCGGCACCAGCATTGGCGGCACCGACGACATAGCCGCGGTGGCCGCGGTCGCGGAGCGGCACGGGCTTTACCTGCATGTCGACGCCGCCTGGGCCGGATCGGCGATGATCTGCCCGGAATACCGGCATTTCTGGGCAGGCGTCGAAGGCGCCGATTCCATCGTCTTCAATCCGCATAAGTGGCTCGGTGCGCAGTTCGACTGCTCGATCCAGTTTATTCGCCAGCCGGAAGACCTGGTGCGCACGCTGGCCATAAAGCCGGAGTTTTTGAAGACGTTGGGGCACGACGGCATCATCAACTATTCGGAATGGTCGGTGCCGCTCGGGCGTCGTTTCCGCGCGCTGAAACTCTGGTTCCTGCTGCGGGCCTATGGCCTCGAGGGCTTGCGCGCCATGATTCGCAATCATGTCGCCTGGAGCGAAGGACTGGCAGCGCGGCTCGCCAGGGAAGTGGATTTCGAGCTCGTCAGCGAGCCGATGCTGTCGCTGTTCTCATTCCGGCACAAAGCGCCATCGGGTACCAATCCGGACGAGCACAATCTGCGCTTGGTCAACGCCATCAACACCGACGGCCGCATTTACCTGACGCAAACGCGGGTGGAGGGGCGCGTGGCGATCCGCTTTCAGGCGGGGCAGTTCGAGTCGACGGCGGCCGATGTTGCCGCCGCGTTCGACGTCATAACCGAGATTGCCCGCCGCCCGTCCTGAGGCGGGTGGACGCGTTCCGCGCTGGTTTGCCTTTTGCAATCAGATGATTTTCGTTAGCCGGCTTATACCTTTTCTTCGCTTTCGTTTTCCGATATAGAGGAGAAAAACGAAAATGGAGGGACGCCCGGATGTTTCTTTCGCCACGCCACGCCGAAATCATCCAGATGGCGAAAGACCACGGCCGGGTTCTGGTCGAGGATCTGGCGACGCATTTCAATGTGACGCCGCAGACCATCCGCAAGGACCTCAACGATCTGTGCGATCAGCGGCTGCTCACCCGCATCCATGGCGGCGCGCTGTTCCCGTCCGGCATCGAGAACATGGAATACGAGGCGCGGCGCAAGATCGCGGCCGACGAGAAGGAGGCGATCGGCGGCGCGGCGGCGCGGTTGATCCCGGACAATGCTTCGCTGTTCATCAATATCGGCACCACCACCGAGGCAGTCAGCAAGGCGCTTCTCGACCATAACGGGCTGATGGTCATCACCAATAACATCAATGTTGCCAATAGGATGCGCATCTATCCTACGATCGAGGTGGTGATCGCCGGCGGCGTGGTGCGCGGTTCCGACGGTGGTGTCGTCGGCGAAGCGGCCGTCGATTTCATCCGCCAGTTCAAAGTCGATTATGCCGTCATCGGCGCCTCGGCCATCGATCATGATGGCGCGCTGCTCGACTTCGATTTCCGCGAGGTGAAGGTGGCGCAGGCGATCATAGCCAATGCGCGCCACGTCATCCTGGTCTCCGACCGGACCAAGTTCGAGCGCACGGCGCCGGTCCGGATCGGCCACCTTTCGCAGGTGAATACCTTCATCACCGATCGTTGCGACATCCCCTCGATTCGCCGGATTTGCGAGGAGACCGAGGTCCGGCTGATCGAGACGGCGCTCGAATAGCGGTGCTTCATGGCTGTTTCACGCAGCGATGAAATTTCGTTTGACATTCGCTTTGAGTTCGAAATAATTCCGTCACGGTTTCGTAAAACACAAAAATGGTGCAATGCGAAATCGTTGGAGGAACTTTTGGACACATCCCCGATCCATGACATTTTCGTCATCGGCGGCGGCATCAATGGCTGCGGTATCGCCCGCGACGCCGTTGGCCGCGGATTTTCGGTTTACCTTGCCGAGATGAACGATCTGGCGAGCGGGACGTCCTCCGGCTCGACCAAGCTTATCCATGGCGGGCTTCGCTATCTTGAATTCTACGAGTTCCGGCTGGTGCGCGAAGCGCTGATGGAGCGCGAGGTTCTGTGGAAGAACGCGCCGCACATCATCTGGCCGATGCGCTTCGTCCTGCCTTATGCCAAGGGCCTGAGGCCCGCCTGGCTGATCCGGCTCGGGCTGTTCCTCTACGATCACATCGGCGGGCGCAAGCTGCTGCCTGCGACGAAGACGCTGGACATGGCGAGCGATCCGGCAGGCAAGCCGCTCAAGCCATTGTTCCGCAAGGCTTTCGAATATTCGGATGGTTGGGTCAATGACGCTCGTCTGGTGGCGCTGAACGCTCGTGACGCCGCCGACCGGGGCGCCATCATCCGCACCCGCACCAAGGTCGTCAGCGCGCGCCGCGACGCCTCAATATGGACCGTCAAGGTGCAGAACGTGCTGACCGGCGACACCGAAGAGGTTCGCGCGCGGCTTCTCGTCAACGCCGCCGGCCCGTGGGTCGATCACGTTCTGCAGACAGCCGTCGGCCAGAACGAAGTCCATAATGTCCGTCTTGTCCAAGGCAGCCACATCGTCGTCGCCAAGAAGTTCGACGATCCGCGCGCCTATTTCTTCCAGAACAAGGACGGCCGCATCATCTTCGCCATTCCCTACGAGGAAGAATTCACGCTGATCGGGACAACCGACCGCGACTATCCAGGCGACCCGCACGATGTGAAGATCTCCGACGCTGAGATCGACTATCTGTGCGCTGCGGCAAGCGAATATTTCGCGGTAGCCGTGAAGCGCTCCGACATCGTCTGGACCTATTCGGCGGTGCGTCCGCTCTATGACGACGGCGCTTCCAAGGCGCAGGAAGCGACGCGCGATTATGTGCTGAAGGCCGATGGCGGGGAGGGCGTTGCCCCGCTTGTCAACGCCTTCGGCGGCAAGATCACGACCTTCCGTCGGCTTGCGGAATCGATGCTTGAGAAGATCGAAGGCTTTCTCGGCAAGCGCGGCAAGCCTTGGACGCATGACGCGCCGCTGCCGGGTGGTGATTTTCCCGCCACCGGTTTCGACGCGCAGGTCGCCAGGCTGAAAAAAACCTATCCGTTCCTTGACCAGAGGCTGGCGCGCCGGTTTACGCGGCTCTACGGCACGCGCGCGGAGAAGCTGCTCGGGCTCGCCAAGTCGAATGCCGATCTTGGCCGCAATTTCGGCGCCGATCTTTTCGAGGTGGAGGTTCGCTATCTCGCCGAGAACGAATGGGCGGTCACCGCCGATGACGTGCTGTGGCGCCGCACCAAGCGCGGCCTGCATTTCAGCCGCGAGCAGACGGCGGCACTGGAAGAATTCATGCGAGGGCTGAGCAGCCGTCACGTCGCGGCGGCGGAATGACGATCGACTGCTGAAGCGCAAGGCCGGGAGGAGGCGTGATGCTGGAACTGAGGAACGTGACGAAGACGATCGGTGCGCAGGAGCATATCCGCGACGTGTCGCTGACGCTTCAGCACGGCTCGCTGAATGTTCTGCTGGGACCGACGCTTTCCGGCAAGACCAGCCTGATGCGGCTGATGGCGGGTCTCGACGCGCCGACGTCCGGCTCGGTCTGGTTCGACGGGAAGGACGTTACCGGACAGCCAGTGCAGAAGCGCAACGTCGCCATGGTCTACCAGCAGTTCATCAACTACCCGGCGATGACGGTTTACGAGAACATCGCTTCGCCGCTCAGGGTTGCAGGCGTGGACCAGGCAAGGATCGACAAGGAAGTGCGCAATGCCGCCGCGCTTCTCAAGCTCACGCCTTACCTCGACCGCACCCCGCTCAACCTCTCGGGCGGCCAGCAGCAGCGCACGGCGCTTGCGCGCGCCATCGTCAAGAACGCCAGCCTGGTGCTGCTCGACGAGCCTCTCGCCAATCTCGACTACAAGCTGCGCGAGGAATTGCGCGCCGAATTGCCGAAGATTTTCGCCGCCGCGGGCACGATCTTCGTCTATGCCACCACCGAACCGCACGAGGCGCTTTTGCTGGGCGGCAACACGGCGACACTTTCGGAGGGCCGCGTCACGCAATTCGGACCGACCGTCGAGGTTTTCCGCAAGCCGGTCGACCTGGTGACGGCAAGGACCTTCGCCGACCCGCCGCTCAACACCATCGTGCTCTCCAAAAAGGGCGCGGACTTCCTGCTCGAAGGCGGCGTCAAGCTGCCGGTGCCGCCGGAACTCGCCGGCATTGCGGACGCCAGCTACACGATCGGCTTCCAACCTCATCATTTGTCGCTGGAGCGGCCGAACGCCAGCGCGGTACCGGTGCGTGCCAAGGTCACCATCACCGAGATCACCGGCTCGGAAAGCTTCGTCCATCTCGACTTCGCCGATGCGCGCTGGGTGATGCTTGCGCATGGCATTCTCGACTTCGAGACGGACGACGAGGTCGAGGTGTTCATCGACCCGCGCCACATCCTGGTGTTCGACCACAACGGCCGCGCCGTGACGGCGTCGAAGCTGGCAGCCTGAGGAGGATCAGATGGCGCGCATCGACGTCAATCATATCCGCCACTCCTACCTGCCCAACCCACGGAAGGATTCGGATTTCGCGCTGAAGGAGGTGCATCACACCTTCGAGGATAGCGGCGCCTATGCGCTGCTTGGGCCGTCGGGCTGCGGCAAGACCACCTTGCTCAACATCATTTCGGGATTGCTGCATCCCTCGCACGGCCAGCTTTTGTTCAATGGCAGGGACATCACCAATCTGTCGACGCAGGAGCGCAACATCGCGCAGGTGTTCCAGTTCCCGGTCATCTACGACACCATGACCGTCTACGACAATCTGGCCTTCCCGCTGCGCAACCGTCGCGTGCCGGAGGCGGACGTCGACCGCAAGGTGCGCGAGACGCTCGACATGATCGATCTCGCTTCGCTGGCGAAGAAGAAGGCGCGCGGGCTCACCGCCGACCAGAAGCAGAAGATATCGCTCGGCCGAGGCCTGGTTCGCTCGGACGTCAACGCCATCCTGTTCGACGAGCCGCTGACCGTGATCGACCCGCACATGAAGTGGGTGCTGCGTTCGCAATTGAAGCAACTGCATCGCCGCTTCGGCTACACCATGGTCTATGTCACGCATGACCAGACCGAAGCGCTGACCTTCGCCGACCGCGTCGTGGTCATGTATGACGGCGAGATCGTGCAGATCGGCACGCCGGCCGAACTCTTCGAGCGGCCGCGCCACACTTTCGTCGGTTATTTCATCGGCTCGCCGGGCATGAACGTGCTGCCGGTCGCGCTGGAAGGCAGGACGGCGAAGCTCGGCGCGCAGCGCATCGAGCTTCCGGGCGTGCCCCAGACTGCTACCGGGAAGGCGGAAGCCGGCGCCGTCGAGCTCGGCATCCGTCCCGAATATGTGCGGCTCGGCCGCGATGGCATGGCGGTGCAGGTCTCCAAGGTCGAGGACGTCGGCCGCCACAAGGTCGTGCGCGCCAATCTGGAAGGTAGGGAGATCGCCGCTGTGATCGGCGAGGACGACGAAGTGCCTGCCGACCCGAAAGTCCGGTTCGATCCGGCCGGCATCAACATCTATGCCGATTCCTGGCGCGTAGAGATGGGGGCCTAGATGGACAAAACCTGGAACAACAAGGCCTGGTTCCTTGTCCTGCCGGTTCTGGTGCTGGTGGCCTTCTCGGCCGTCATCCCGCTGATGACCGTGGTCAATTATTCGGGGCAGGACACGTTCGGCAACAACGTCTTCTTCTGGGCCGGCACCGAATGGTTCGAGGAGTTGCTGCACTCCGACCGGTTCTGGGAAGCGATGGTGCGCAACCTGATCTTCTCCTTCATCATCCTGGCGATCGAAGTGCCGCTCGGCATCTTCATCGCGCTCAACATGCCGAAGAAGGGCTGGGGCGTGCCGGTCTGCCTGGTGCTGATGGCGCTGCCGCTGTTGATCCCGTGGAACGTCGTCGGCACGATCTGGCAGGTGTTCGGCCGCAACGACATCGGCCTTCTCGGCTATTACGTCAATGCGCTGGGCTTCAACTACAATTATGTGCAGGACCCGTTCGACGCCTGGGTCACGGTCATCATCATGGATGTCTGGCACTGGACGAGCCTGGTCGTGCTGCTCTGCTATGCCGGTCTGGTCTCCATTCCGGATGCCTTCTACCAGGCGGCCAAGATCGACGGCGCCTCGCGCTGGGCGGTGTTCCGCTACATCCAGCTGCCGAAGATGCAGCGCGTGCTCCTGATCGCCGTACTGTTGCGCTTCATGGACTCGTTCATGATCTACACCGAGCCCTTCGTCGTCACCGGCGGCGGTCCCGGCAATTCGACGACCTTCCTGTCGATCGACCTCGTCAAGACGGCGCTCGGCCAGTTCGACCTCGGACCGGCGGCGGCGATGTCGCTGGTCTATTTCCTGATCATCCTGTTGTTGTCGTGGGTGTTCTACACCGTGATGACCAACTACGACGCGGAGCGCTGACAGATGACAGGCGCCAACGAGACGACACGCGTGAGCGAAACAGCGATCACCGAAGTGGGCAGCACGCTGTCGCAGGACGAGGTGGCGAAGCTGATGCGCCGCCGCGGCGAGGAATCGCGCTGGTGGTGGATCGTGCCGACGCTCTACATCGTCGTGCTGCTCCTGCCGATCTACTGGCTCATCAATATGAGCTTCAAGACCAATACCGAGATCGTGTCGTCGCTGACGCTGTTCCCGCACAACCCGACGCTCGCGAATTACCGCACCATCTTCACCGACGCATCCTGGTATTCGGGCTACATCAACTCGATCACCTATGTGGTGATGAACATGGTGATCTCGGTGGCGGTGGCGCTGCCGGCAGCCTATGCCTTCTCGCGCTACCGCTTCCTCGGCGACAAGCATCTGTTCTTCTGGCTGCTGACCAACCGCATGGCGCCGCCGGCGGTGTTCGCGCTGCCGTTCTTCCAGCTCTATTCGGCCTTCGGGCTCATCGACACTTATATCGCCGTGGCGCTCGCCCACTGCCTGTTCAACGTGCCGCTGGCGGTGTGGATTCTCGAGGGCTTCATGTCCGGCGTGCCGAAGGAGATCGACGAGACCGCCTATATCGACGGCTACTCCTTCCCGCGCTTCTTCGTGAAGATCTTCATGCCGCTGATCGCCAGCGGCATCGGCGTCGCCTGCTTCTTCTGCTTCATGTTCTCGTGGGTGGAGCTTCTGATCGCCCGCACGCTGACCACGACTGACGCCAAGCCGATCGCCGCAACCATGACCCGCACAGTCTCGGCCGCCGGCATGGACTGGGGCCTGCTCGCCGCGGCCGGTGTGCTGACGCTGATCCCCGGCGCGGTCGTTATCTGGTTCGTCCGTAACTACATCGCCAAGGGCTTCGCCCTGGGGAGGGTGTGACCATGAATCTCGACTTCTCCTGGATGGCGTGGACCTGGCCGACGGCGGCCTTCTTCGGAACCATCCTGCTTCTGCTGTGCGGCATGGCGGCCTGGGAATACGTCTCGCCGGGCGGCAATCCGCGTATCGGCGTCCTGCGCTTCGAGACGACGCGCGGCGATCGCCTCTTCCTTTCGCTGCTCGGCAGCGCCTTCATCCATCTCGCTTGGCTGGGTCTGGTTGGGCCCAACCTGTGGTGGGCTCTCGCTCTCTCCGTGGTCTACGCCATTGGCGTGTTCCGATACGTATAGAGGGGGAAACAGTCGGAGCGGCCGCGTGCTGGCGGCCACTCCGGATCACACTTCAAAACCTAAGACTGGAGGAGACACATGCGACGGCAATTTCTTACATCGACGACCGCCCTTGTCCTATTGCTGGGGGCGGGCCACGCCTATGCCGGGATGGACGAGGCAAAAAGCTTTCTTGACAAGGAGATAGGCGACCTGTCGACGCTTTCGCGCGCCGATCAGGAAAAGGAAATGCAGTGGTTCATCGACGCCGCCAAGCCGTTTGCCGGCATGGAGATCAAGGTGGTGTCGGAAACCATCGCCACCCATTCCTATGAATCACAGGTGCTGGCGCCCGCTTTCTCGGCCATCACCGGCATCAAGGTCACGCACGACACGATCCAGGAAGGCGACGTCGTCGAGAAGATCCAGACCCAGATGCAGACGGGACAGAACCTCTATGACGGCTGGGTCAACGACTCCGATCTGATCGGCACGCACTGGCGCTACCAGCAGGTGCGCAACCTGACCGACTGGATGGCAGGCGACGGCAAGGATGTTACCAACCCGAACCTCGACCTGAAGGACTTCATCGGCACGTCGTTCACGACGGCGCCCGACAAGAAGCTCTACCAGCTGCCCGACCAGCAGTTCGCGAACCTCTACTGGTTCCGCTACGACTGGTTCAACGACGAGAAGAACAAGGCCGATTTCAAGGCCAAGTACGGTTACGACCTCGGCGTGCCGGTCAACTGGTCGGCCTATGAGGACATCGCCGAGTTCTTCACCGGCCGCGAGATCGACGGCAAGAAGGTCTATGGCCACATGGACTACGGCAAGAAGGACCCGTCGCTCGGCTGGCGGTTCACCGATGCCTGGCTCTCCATGGCCGGCAACGGCGACAAGGGCATTCCGAACGGCCTGCCGGTCGACGAATGGGGCATCAAGGTCGACGAGAATTCGCGCCCGGTCGGTTCCTGCACCGCGCGCGGCGGCGACACGAATGGACCGGCGGCGGTCTACTCGATCCAGAAATATCTCGACTGGCTGAAGGCCTATGCTCCGGCCGAAGCGCAGGGCATGACCTTCTCCGAATCCGGCCCGGTTCCGGCCCAGGGCGCGGTTGCCCAACAGATCTTCTGGTACACGGCCTTCACCGCTTCGATGGTCGACGCCGGCGCCAAGGCGGTGATGAACGACGACGGCACGCCGAAATGGCGCATGGCGCCGTCGCCGCATGGCGTCTACTGGAAAGATGGCATGAAGCTCGGCTACCAGGACGTGGGTTCCTGGACGCTGATGAAGTCGACGCCGACCGACCGCGCCAAGGCCGCCTGGCTTTATGCGCAGTTCGTCACCTCGAAGACCGTCGACGTGAAGAAGAGCCATGTCGGCCTGACCTTCATCCGCGAGAGCACGATTCACGACAAGAGCTTCACGGAGCGCGCTCCGAAGCTCGGCGGCCTGATCGAGTTCTACCGTTCGCCGGCCCGCGTCCAGTGGTCGCCGACCGGTACCAACGTGCCTGACTATCCGAAGCTGGCGCAGCTCTGGTGGCAGGCGATCGGCGATGCATCGTCGGGCGCCAAGACCGCGCAGGAAGCGATGGACTCGCTCTGCGCCGAGCAGGAAAAGGTCATGAGCCGCATCGAGAAGTCGGGCGTCCAGGGCGATATTGGCCCGAAGATGGCCGAAGAGCACGACCTCGCCTATTGGAACGCGGATGCGGTCAAGAAGGGCAATCTCGCGCCACAGTTGAAGATCGAGAACGAGAAGGAAAAGCCGATCACCATCAACTACGACGAGCTGGTGAAGAGCTGGCAGAAGTAACTGCATGACGTGGGCGCGTTCGCCCGCGTAAGAAATGCAGGGGAGGCGGCTTGGCCGTCTCCCCTGTTGCATGAGTAGTGGAGGGAATGGAATGAGCGGTTTTGTGCTGGCGATCGACCAGGGAACGACCTCGACCCGGGCGATCCTGTTCGACGACAAGATGAAAGTCGCAGGCACCGGCCAGCAGGAATTCGCGCAGCATTATCCGGCCTCCGGCTGGGTCGAGCATGATCCGGAAGATATCTGGGCAAGCGTTCTCGCCACGGTGAAGTCGGCGCTTAAGTCCGCCGGACGTACCGCTTCGGATGTGGCCGCGATCGGCATCACCGACCAGCGCGAGACGGTCGTGATCTGGGATAAGGCGACCGGCGAGCCGATCCACAATGCCATTGTCTGGCAGGACCGCCGCACGGCGCCGCTCTGCCAGAAGTTGAAGAAGCAGGGGCTTGAGAAAAAATTCTCGAAGAAGACCGGGCTGCTGCTCGATCCCTATTTCTCCGGCACCAAGATCGCCTGGATGCTGGACAAGGTGAAAGGAGCCAGGAAGCGCGCAGAGAAGGGTGAATTGCTTGCCGGCACGATCGACAGTTTCCTGATCTGGCGGCTGACGGGCGGCAAGGTGCACGCGACCGACGCGACAAACGCCTCGCGCACGCTGGTCTACAACATCGAGAAGAATGCCTGGGACGAAGAGCTGCTCTCGATCCTGAACATACCGGCAGAGATCCTGCCTGACGTGAAGGACTGCGCCGACGACTTTGGCCTCACCGAGAAGAGCCTTTTCGGCGCCGAGATGCGCATCCTCGGCGTTGCCGGCGACCAGCACGCGGCGACCATCGGCCAGGCCTGTTTCGAGCCGGGCATGATGAAATCCACCTACGGCACCGGCTGCTTCGCGCTGCTCAACACCGGTGCCGACCTTGTGCGCTCCAGAAACCGGCTTCTGACCACGATCGCCTACCGGTTGAACGGCAAGACCACCTATGCGCTGGAAGGTTCGATCTTCATCGCGGGCGCCGCCGTGCAGTGGCTGCGCGACGGCATCAAGGTGATCGGCAAGGCCGAGCAGAGCGGTGCGCTCGCGGCGACCGCCGATCCGGCGCAACAAGTCTATCTGGTTCCGGCCTTTGTCGGCCTTGGCGCGCCGCATTGGGACGCGGAGGCGCGCGGCGCCATCTTCGGCCTGACGCGCAATTCAGGCCCGGCAGAGTTCGCGCGCGCCGCGCTCGAATCGGTCGCGTTCCAGACGCGCGACCTGCTCGATGCCATGCGCAAGGACTGGAAAGGCGCTTCCGCCAAGACGGTGCTTCGTGTCGACGGCGGCATGGTGGCGTCCGACTGGACCATGCAGCGGCTGGCCGACATTCTCGACGCGCCGGTCGACCGTCCGACGATCCTGGAGACGACCGCCCTGGGCGCGGCGTGGCTTGCCGGGTCGAAGGCAGGCGTGTGGCCGAAGGCAAACGAATTCGCGAAGAGCTGGGCGTTGGAACGGCGCTTCAAGCCGGAGATGGATGCGGCTGCGCGCGGGGCGAAGCTCGCCGGATGGCGCGATGCGGTGCGCAGGACGCTGAGCACGCAGTAACGATTACTGGACCGGGGGGAGAATGCAACCGGATTGGTATCCCGCTTGGCGCGATGAGGCCTTTGAACAGCTCACCGCCAAGAACGCACGCCTGGAGCAGGACTTCCGCCTCGGCCACTGGACGCGCTACAACTACGACCTGGCGGCCGGAAAGCTGATTTTCTCTGACAAAGCGGGCACCACCGTTATCTCGGAAATCCAGATTGCGGGCTCTACCAGCGCCAAGGCGGGCAATTGGCTCTGGGCTTGGGCCAATTCGAATTTACCGGGCGAACTTCTCGGCGACGCGAAGCTGGTGCGGGCGTTCGGGGAGAAAAAGGGCGTGGACGACCTGGCCCAGGCCTATGTGGACGATACGAGCGGCGATTTGGATGCGCTCGGCTGGGAATTGACGGCAGCGATGGTTCGGGTTTGCAACGCGCTTGGAGCTTATCGCTCCTCGCGGGGGGAGGGCGGCGCTCTCTATCTGGTCTTCAAGACCATACGATGGGCGAACTGATACAGCACAGCGAGGGAGCCTGCGCCTCTCGAGGCGCGGGCTCTGTCAACCACCAGAATATGTGCTTTCGCAATTCCGGACGGAAAGCCGCTACGCACTTTTCCTGGAATTGTATTGGTGCGGACTGGAGGCCGTCAGTAGGGCGACACGCACTGCCGTCGCGGGCCGCTGTTGGGCTGGAATGTGTTGTCCGAGGCGCGATACGAACGGTAGCGGTCATAGCACCACTGCACATGCGCATCGCCGCGGTAGACGCGGTTGTTCTCGCTGTTGACGATGGCGCCGGTGATCAGCGCGCCGGTGGCGAAAGCAGCAAGCGGAAACCAATAGTCGCCATGACGGCGATAGCCGTGGCGATATTCACGATAGCCGCGATGGCCGTTCCAGTAGACAGCGTCACCACGACGCGAGAAATCCCGGTTGAAGCCGCGGTGCCTTCTCCAATCCCGATACTGCACGGTCTGGACATCCAACAGGGCCTGGGGTTGCGGCACATAAGCTGGCTGAGCGTTGACCGGCACCATCTCCGCCGCGATGAACGACGCCGAGAGAGCGGTTGCCAGCAGGCCCGATGCGATCTTGTTCATTACTCTTCTCCTCGAGGTTGATCGACGTCCCTGCTGCGAAACGGGTCCGGGTTGCAAATTGTTCCCCTTTCAATCTCAACCAGTTGTTGTGGAGCTTCCTGAGGCAATGCGGACCCGGATCATTGGCGCAGGCATCGAAAGCCGCTCGCAAACAACCTCTCGGCGTCCGTTCGAAACCGTTCAAAAATCCGCCTTGGACGCCCGTCTTTTTCCGGTTGACCGGTCGCGGCACTCTCCCTATGTTCCGCGCAATTTCGAGGGCGGCGTTTCGAGCCCGCGGGAGCGCGTAGCTCAGCCGGTAGAGCAACTGACTTTTAATCAGTAGGTCATGGGTTCGAATCCCATCGCGCTCACCAAAAAAAATAAACACAATCAATAGTTTAACACGGTCGATCATCGCGTTGATGTTCGATCATTGGCTGCAGGGTAACTATGTGGGTAACGGGAACTGCCTTAGGGTGCTCTGGATCAGAAACACCATGAGGAAGGTCACGATGGTCGTGCCGGTGTTGATGACTAACTGCCAGGTCTCGGAGAACCGCAGCACGGGACCGTCAGCGCCCATGCGACAACCGTCGCAACGCACAACGCGAAGGCCCATGGCCTGCCTGTCGCCTTCGCAACACCACCAGCGAACCGGGTGAACCGGCGCTCGATCTTGCCACCCTGCTGATCCACGGAGGAATTACCCGGCCGTTATCGCGCTGCTCCTGTCTCGTGTCTGTCGAGACTCTCGCAATTCCAACGCGCGCCGGAACGCAACTGCGCTCACATCGCATTTATGCCTTGATGGTCCGTTCGAACCAATGATGACTTTAGCCTGGGCTAGCGTAAGTCCGTGCTTCCCGGCAAACTCAGCCGGATCGTAAGCGTCTTCCCAACCTATCCCGTCCCCTTTTAGGCCCCGCATACAACTCTCCCATCTGGCCAACGTGAACGCTGCCAATGCGGAAAGGTTTCCTGCTGGCCATGTCGAAGTGGAGTGCGCCAATTTCGGCGGCCACATCGCCCGCCAACTACAAGGCCGACGGCCGACCATCACCTGGGACCCGCTTGTCTCAGATCCTATCAAAGGTGAAGGACGTCAGAAGACTGGTAACGAAATTGCTCGCCTTCTCCTTGACGAGAACCTCGGTCCATTCGTCGGTGCCCCGAAGCCTCAGGTCCGTGTAGATGCTGTCGACCGCTGCTTCTTCGATGCGCTTGATATGCGAGAGGAAGACGGCCTCGTCGCCTGTCTTATAGATATCCCGCGCGACTATGCGCAGGATTTCCTGCATGGCGATTTGCCAGGCGGTATTGATTGTCTGGAGCTCGTTGGGTTTTTCGGTCATCGAGATATCCTCGATTGGGCCGGCCGTCGGCGAGAGACACCCATACGGGGGTCGTCAAAATGGCGGGTCGGCCGGAAATAAAAGAGGTCAGGCAATTTTGCCTGACCTCGCTTGGTCTCATGCTTTCAACACTGCCAGTACGTCTGTGATCAGTGGAAAGCTGAACCGATCAGACGGCCTGAAGCTTGCAGGCAGACATCTTGCCCGACTTGCTGTCGCGCTCCAGTTCGTAGCCGATCTTCTGGCCCTCGACGATTTCGCGCATTCCCGCGCGCTCGACGGCAGAGATGTGAACGAAGGCGTCAGCGCCGCCGTTGTCAGGCTGAATGAACCCGAAGCCCTTGGTCGAATTGAACCATTTTACTGTGCCAGTGGTCATGATGAACCCTCTCATAGCAATATTGAATTTCGGCAACGCGAGCGCGCAGCCGACAATGCAGATGACGATGTTGAAAGGAAGTTCGTTCAGGGCGCGGTGCCAAGCGCGCGATAACCAAAGCTCAGCAAGCAATATCGACAATCCCTCCTGTATCTTGCCCCTCCGGCACGTCAACTTTTGGTCCTGGAGCTGTTCGATTTCAACTGGAGTGCGGCTCGGCAGTCCGGGTCGTCATGCTGCTATCGGTCATTTGGAAAAGTTCGGCCCCACGGGCTCGGCTAGACTGAACTCGAACACGGTGTTCTCTTCCTCGTCGACCACCCGGAACCAGTGCTGCTGCAAAGCGCTCGGTGAGATTGGCGCGCCAGCCACGCGCTCGGCCGCCTTTATTGGCTCGTCGACGTCCACCGGTTGAGCTGCGACGACCTCTTCGCCGCAAAGCTCTTCAACCTGGTAGCGAGGCATTCTTGTCACCCCGACCGAGAGACTTCGCCTCGCGTTCGAGCGTTTGGCGATCGTTGCCGTGCTGCTTGATCAGCTCGCGCACCTGCTGCGGCGTCAGCCAGACTTTCTGGGCGAAATACTCCACCTCATAGTCTTCGTCGGCCGAAACCCGGTCGCGGTCGCGGAAGTCACGCTTGCTCTTGTCGTCTGCCATGTCGGTTCCTCCTCGAGTGACAGAAACACCGCCGTTGCCGGCTTGTTCCCGCTCTTTAGCGGCGGTCGCGGAACGTCTCAAACGCGCGGCCGTTGCCCCTAATGACGCTCCGACGATATCCGCATGGTCCGAGGGCATGTCCGGCTGGGTAGACATCACCTCGCGCAGCAGCGCGAGCGCATAGCCCAACTAGAGCGTGACGAATTGCCGACTACCGACGCCCTCGTTTTCTTCGCGCTTCTGGAAAGCATGCAAGAGCTTCACGAACGGCATCTGGCGCGGCTGCTCGCCCAGGCTGCGGATCAAGCCTTAGTGGTCGAACCGGAGGGTGCTGCTGGCTCGGGAACATAGTTGAGTCTGCGCGATTCACCCTCAATGAGTACACGCGGTATCAACTTCGTCGACCGATGGATGGCAGAACACCTGCCCAACGTCATAACAGAGGACCCTGTGGCCGTGAGCGATCTGGCCGACGAGCTGATGAGCATGGCAGAGCACGAAGGTATTCCGGCCGCCGAGATCAACGAGGAAGTCGACAGCGTCTTCGAAGTGATGGAACACCGCGAAGGAAGCTTGGCGGATTAGCAGCCGCAGTTTCTTCACCCATTCCGCCCATCATCATGCCATGGCAGCCGATGAGATATCTCGGGTTGAACAGCTCGTGCGCGATGGTGAAGGCCATATAGCCCGCCAGCGCGAACTCATCGCCCTATTGGAGGGTGGCGGCCTCCCGACGGAGAAGGCAAGGGCGTTCCTAGACTTCTTGGAGGAGATGGTGGGGATAAGTCGCGAGCACCTGGCCAGGCTTACGCCGCCCAAAAGGAGGAAAGCCCGCCGCAGCTAATAAGCGTACGCGACGGGCTTTCTGCCATTGGGAGCGGCTACACCCCGGAAGGACGACCACTTGCCTACACAACTCACACGAGCGTGTTTTGTTGCACGTAGCCCTTACATATACAATTTTGCGCCACCGCCGAGTGCCCAGGCTTATGCAACTGCCTTGCGGCGACTTCCGGGGGCTCGTTCGTTGTTCTCTTTCGCCCGCGCGCAGAGCGCGCGGAACTCTTCGACCTCGGCCTCGGTAAGATGCTCGATGCCGATGAAGGCGTTCTTGGCGGCGCCGGAGCGGATCAGCTCATCAAGCTTGGCCTGGATAGCCGCGCCGTCTCGGTTTTGGGTGTTCTGGATCAGGAAGACCATCAGGAATGTGACGATCGTCGTACCGGTATTGATGATCAGTTGCCAAGTTTCGGAATACTGGAAGACCGGCCCGGTCACGGCCCAGATCAGCACCGACGCCAAACATAAGGCAAAGGCCCACGGACGGCCGGAAGCATGTGCGACGACGGTCGCAACGCGATTGAAGGTTTTTTCCATTGGAAGTCCTGGTGATGAAATGCGGAGCGTTCCAACAATGGAGAAGCCCGTTTTTCGTTCCGGCCCGGCTAGGGCGCTCCATTGCCTTGTGCCCGAAGGCCGGAACATGTTGCGCACCCCGGAGTTAGCCATGGCCTGTCAACGGGCGGGTCAACACGCTGCATCTGGAGAACACCGATGGCTACAAGCAAGAAAGCCTCTGCCGCCGAGAAGAGCCTCGAAGATATGTTCCTCGACGGCCTGAAAGACATCTATTACGCCGAAAAGAAAATCCTCAAGACCTTGCCCAAGATGGCGAAGGGCGCTGAAGACGAGAAGGTCGCCGCCGCCTTTGAAAAACATCGCACCGAGACCGAGGGACAGGTCGATCGCCTCGAGCAAGTCTTCGAGATCCTCGGCAAGCCTGCTCGCGGCAAAACCTGCCCCGCGATCGACGGCATCCTGGAGGAGGGGGCCGAAGTCCTCGAGGAGTACAAGGGCTCCCCGTCGCTCGACGCCGGGCTTGTAGGCGCGGCCCAAGCTGTTGAACACTATGAAATCGCGCGCTACGGCACGTTGATTGCGTGGGCGAAGTCGCTGGGCAAGGAAGACGTTGTACAGCTCCTGAACGCCACGCTCGATGAGGAAAAGGCGACCGACGAGGCCCTGACGACGCTCGGCGAAGGGGGCGTCAACGATCGGGCGGTCGCGGAAGCCGCCTGACATCAGCCTGAGGAGGGCTCCATCGGAGCCCTCCCGAAGCAAGCTAGCAAGACACCGCCCGCAGCTGAGGGAACCATGCGGCGCGTCCGGAGTTCCTACGCAGCTCAACGCGGTAGTAGCAGGACATACATGGGAAAGGTTAACCCGGCCGGGTTGGCAGACGACCTTGAGACCTCAGCAGTCAATTATGAAGACTTCTTCGAAAACGCTGCAGTCGGCCTGCACGTCGTCGACGGGGACGGCCTCATCGTTCATGCGAATTCCGCCGAATTGAGTCTGTTGGGCTATGAACCCGGCGACTACATCGGCCATGAGATCGCTGGCTTCTACGAAGAGGAAGCTGTCATCCACGACATCATGGATCGCCTCAAACGCGGCGAGAAGGTTCACCGCTATCCCGCGCGGCTGAAGGCCCGGGACGGGTCGATCAAACACGTGGAAGTCAGTTCGAGTGGGTACTTCAAGGACGGCCAACTGGTCCATACCCGCTGCTTCACCGTCGACGTGACGCCCCTGAAGACGGCCGAGCGAGCTTTGGGTCAACAGGAGGCCCGATTCAACCAGATCCTGGATGCGCTACCGGTGGCGATCTACACGACGGACGCTAAGGGGAAGATCACCTACTACAATCGAGCGGCGGCCGAGTTGGCTGGCCGCGAGCCAAAGATCGGCAAGGATGAATGGTGTGTGACGTTTCGGCTCTTCACCCCAGACGGCGAGCCGCTGCCTCACGACCAATGTCCGATGGCGATCGCACTCAACGAAAATCGGCCGGTGCGTGGCGTCGAGGCTATCGCACAGCGGCCGGACGGGTCGCTCTTCCCGTTCATGCCGTTCCCGACACCTTTGCTCAACGAGCATGGCGAGCTGATCGGCGCGGTCAACATGTTGTTCGATCTCACTGACCGGAAGCGGGGCGAGGATGCTGCCCAGCACCTCTCGGCGGTTGTTGAGTCCTCGTTCGATGCGATCATAAGCAAGAACCTCGGCGGCTTCATCAAAACCTGGAACCAGGGTGCTGAGCGGCTTTTCGGCTACACCGCAGAGGAGGCTGTTGGCAAGCACATTACGATGCTGTTCCCGCCCGAGTATCGAGACGAAGAGGCCATGATCATCGAGCGGATCCGCAACGGTGACCGGGTCGAGAGTTTCGAAACCATCCGTCGCCGCAAGGACGGCACCGACATTCCCGTCTCCCTCACGATCTCTCCCGTGCGCGACGGCGCCGGCCGTATCGTCGGCGCCTCCAAGATCGCCCGCGACATCACATCCGCGAAGGAAAGCGAGGAGCGCATCCGCATGCTGATGCGCGAAGTCAACCACCGGGTGAAAAACCAGTACGCTGTGATCCTGTCGATGATCCGCGAGACCAACAAACGCTCGGGGAGCCCTGACGTTTTCGAGAAGCAGGTCCGTGAGCGCATCATGGCGCTGTCGAGATCTCACGACCTGCTTGTATCCGCCGACTGGAAGGGTGCGACGGTGGCAGATCTTCTGCTGGCCCAGGCCAAGCCGTTCGGACGCGAGGACGCCATCGGCCTGCACGGCCCTGCCCTGGTCCTAACCCCCAACGCTGTACAGTATCTCGGGATCGCCTTTCATGAACTGTGCACCAACTCCGCCAAGTACGGGGTGCTGTCCGGCCGCAAGGGCTCGATCACGCTGAACTGGAAAGTGACTGACGAGGACGGCGACCGCACGTTCCAACTGACGTGGACCGAGAAGGATGGGCCCCGGGTCAAGGCTATCGCCCATGATGGATTCGGTACCGTCGTGCTCAACCGGGTGGCGCCGGCGGCGCTGAACGGGACTGGCGGGGTGACCTATGATGCTGACCAGGTGGTCTGGGCGCTCCAGGCGCCCCTTTCCTATGTAGAAGCGTTCCAGCGCGGGGCAGCGTAGTGCGGTAGGCCCCACCTCCATAATTAGGCAGGGTCAGCGGGGGCATCTTTGGTCCGGCCGACCTGGCGCGCGAGCTCGGCAAAGGGCGGCACGCCGGTCTCGTCCTGCGACAGGTTGGCCAGTTGCAGCAGTCGTAGCGGAAAGCAGATCGCCTCCCGGTGGGCCGGCGACATATCTTCGTACACACGCTCGTCGGCGGTGACGGACGCTTCGGCCCTGCGTAGAGCGTCGTCATGGCGTCAATCGACAGCACGCCATGGTGCACCAGCGCATTGTTGATGGCCGCGACCGCCATCATCAGCCCTTCAAGCTGCAGGTTGGCGACGTTCATCGGTGGTGCTTGACATAGGCGCCGGGTTGACGGCCGCCCTTGGGCGCCTTGGCATCTTTGGAATGCTCCGCGATCGCGGGGCCGGAACCGGACACTTTCTCCGTTGCCGGCGAGGGTGTTGCGGGTCTGGGTTGCGGGCGGGAGGCGTCCTAGGGTTTTGTGCTCGTGGGATCGGCCATGCTCGTGCTCCGGAGTTGAACGCAGATCAACTTGGGAGACGGTGCTAAGTTCCCATACGTCCGGCATCTCAAGGGTTCGATGTGATGGCCGCGGTTCCCAGCACGGTAGGAAGCTCTGGAAAAGCTGGTATTGCCGTCGAAACACTAGGCGACGAACAGCGGTTTCCCACCGCCGCAATGGCGGTTCTGCACCCGGTCAGCGAGGGGCCGCGCAATAGGCTGCGTAGCCGCGACATCTTCATTCCCGACCTTCACACGGACAACATCAAAGTCGACACGCGCGACTTCAGGGGAAACGCGGAATTTCTTGCCCGGCCTAGGATCGCAAGTCGAACCAGAACGTTACAGGTCCAGCGGTTGTGCCGGCGCAGCTGTGGCAACAAGGGAGGCGACAATGACATACGACAAATCCAAGCGAGGCGGCGCGACCGTTGGCAGGTCTCCGGCGGTGAAAGGTACGAGGTCAATTATTTTGCCCGCAAGCAGGGCATCAGCAGAGACCAGGCCGAGGCCCTCATAAAGCGGGTCGGAACGACTGCGACAAGCCCAATGCGGCCTCGGAGAAACTGAAGAAATAGGCTGCAGATTGCAAATACCGCATTGGGTAGTTCAGTTCCATCAGAGTGAGGTCAAGTGAGTAAGTTAGCGTCGCATCGGCCCACAATCGAAGCGTTTTCCACTCGCCCTGCCAGGCCAGCCTCGCGCGGCGCGGCCCATCTGCCGCCACCGGCTTTCCGGCCGGTCCAGCTCGCAAAGCTGGTGGACAGGGTTCCAGCTGGCGATCGCTGGATCCACGAAATGAAATATGACGGCTACCGCATTCTCGTCGCGGTAGGCGGCGGAGAGGCGCGCGCTTATACGCGCTCCGGTCTGGACTGGTCCGGCCGCTTCCCCTCTATCCTTTCGGAGGCAGGCAAGCTCAAGGTTCGATCCGCGCTCATCGATGGCGAGGCCGTTGTCATCGACGCCCAGGGGCGATCGAGTTTCCAGGCGCTCCAGAACGCCTTGAAGGGTGATCCCGCCAGCATCGATTTTTATGCCTTCGACCTGCTCCAACTCGACGGCGAAGACCTGACGAGGCTTCCGCTCCTGGAGCGCAAGGCGAAACTGGAGGGAATCCTGCCGGCGAAGAACCCTATCCTTCGCTACTGCGATCATATCCAGGGCCGGGGCGAAGAATTGCTGAACCGCTTCTGCGACGCCGGCCTCGAGGGGGTTATCTCGAAGCTGGCGGATTCGGACTATGTTGGCGCCCGGGATGGAAGCTGGCTGAAGATCAAGTGCATCAAGCGTCAGGAATTCGTACTCGTCGGCTGGACGCCGTCAGACAAGGATCGCGCGTTTCGATCGCTTATCCTTGGGATCCATGACGGCGGAAAGCTACGCTTTGCCGGCAAGGTCGGGACCGGTTTCGATACCGCAGAGATGGCCAGGCTGATGAAGACCATGGCGCCGCTCGAGCAGAGCGCCGCCACGGTCGAAGCACCGCGCGCGGAAGTTCGCGGCGCGCACTGGATACGTCCGAAGCTTGTCGCCGAGATCGCCTATACTGAAATGACCAACGAAGGGACACTGCGCCATCCAAGCTATCTCGGCTTGCGCGAGGACAAAAAGCCGGAAGCCGTTGCGCTTGAGACGGAACGTCACACAGCGACGCTGCCGGCCCCGGCGACGAGCACGATTGCCATCAGCAACCGCGGCCGCGTAATCTACCCTGAGTCCAACATCACCAAGGGCCAGCTCGCCGACCACTACGCAGCCGTCGCGGAGATCATGCTCCCTTGGGTCGGCAGCAGGCCAATCAGCCTTGTTCGCTGTCCCCAGGGCCGCGCGAAGAAGTGTTTCTTCCAGAAGCACGACGCCGGCAGCTTCGGCGACAAGGTCCATCACGTCGGCATCACCGAAAAGGACGGTCACGAGGAGCCGTACCTTTATGTCGACGATGCCGATGGGCTGATGACCTGCGTGCAGATGGGAACGATCGAGCTGCACGGGTGGGGCGCTCGGATCGAGGACGTCGAAAAGGCCGACCGTCTCGTCTTCGACCTCGACCCTGATGAAGGTCTCGATTTCGAGGCCGTGCGCGCTGCCGCATTCCAGTTCCGGGATATTCTGAAATCGCTTGGGCTAACCACCTTCCCGATGCTGACCGGCGGCAAGGGCGTGCACGTGATCGCCCCGCTCACTCCACAGGCCGAGTGGCCGCAAGTGAAAGACTTCGCACATCGTCTCGCTCAAGCCGTCGCCCAGACCGATCCCTCTCACTTTACGGCCGTGATGGCGAAGGCGAAGCGGAAGGGACGGATCTTTGTCGACTATCTGCGCAACCAGCGAGGGGCGACCGCGATCATGCCCTACAGCGCGAGGTCCCGACCGGGCGCTCCGGTCGCCGCGCCCATCACCTGGGCGGAAATGAAGACGATTGATGCGCCCTCGCATTTCCACGTCGGCGATGCTCGTGAATTGAAGAAACGCGCAGCCAGCAAATCCCTGGCGGGATGGGGTCGAGCCGACCAATTATTGCCAAATCTGTAGCCCATTCCTCGACGACAGAAAGACTGGTCAAGGCTTCGCCTCGTTCGCCTGATTGGAACCCGGGGACATCGGTCCCGTTTGCCTCGACCATGGCAAAAACCGATCCACGGACCGTCGCCAGCCTCTTGAGGGAATATGCACATCGCACATCGCTTCGCGGAGGCAATCCCTATCGCACCAAAGCTTACTTGCGCGCTGCCGATAGCTTGGCTGCGTTGTCGCAGCCGCTTGATCGGATCATTGCCGCGGGCGCCCTCACCAGAATCCCGGGCATCGGCGACGCGATCGCGGACATGGTGCGAGGCTTCGGGAATACCTTCGTTAGCTGCAATGAATCCCTTTTGTAGTTCAACCGCGCATTGTACCGCATCAACTGCACTGGCGAACTCGACAAGCACACCGTCGCCCATAAGTTTGACTACGCGACCATTGTGCTGGACGACCAATGGAGACAACACGGCCTGCCGACGTGATTTCAATGCGGCTAGTGTGCCAGCCTCTTCGCGTTCCATCAGGCGGAATAGCCAACAACATCGGCTGCCAAAATTGCAGCAAGGCGGCGTTGGGTTCGAGTCTCGGCCATGTGGGTTGAATACTTTCAGAAAGCCGGGCAATTGGGATTGTATTGGTACCTTGGCCTAGAGTCTATCCGGCCCGATTTCCGAGAGGGGTCATACGCGTCGTAATATCCGCCCCACGTCCGTTCGCTGGGACATTGCGGACATGGCAGTACTGCATCGATGCTCTCGGTCCTCGAATGCTCGGGGTTGAGTCTCTATCTTCGCCGTCATGATCGCCGCCTGCTTCTCCGTGCTGTTGCTGAGTAGCTGTCTCGACAATTCATTGATTTCGGGGCCGCTCTAACCCACGCTCCGGTATGACAATGGGATCGCAAAATCCATTTCGGTCCTTTGTCGCTCGTTTAATTGGTCACACTATCAGCAGAGCTGACCCGCCGGATCATGGGTTGCAACGTTATGCGGGTTCGGCTCGACGGCAGCTTTGCGCCGCATCTCAGTCAGCGGTCTCTTTGACCGTGGACGACAGCTTTGCGCCGCACATGCCTGAGAGGTCAGCTTTGCTGCTCATGAAAGCAAATGCCGCTGGCGCCGCGCTGGAACCTGGAACCTGCTCTTCTGCGCTTGACCTTGACACTGCACCAGGCACACCGCCAAGGCCGCCAAATGTAAGGCCATTGGCCATATCGCCGTTTAGAATGTCGACCGACTCAAAGATCGACTGAGACCGTCCCTTGCGCGCGGCTGCAACAGGCCAGGATATAACCCGCAGATTTCTCTTCGGACGTCAGGCCGCCAAGATCACACATCGCGACTTCACCTGAGAGCTTGGCTATTCGGCAAGTGCCGCAAACTCCTTGTTGGCATGCGGTGGGAACATAGACACCGCATTTGCGCGCTGCATCCAGTAGGGTCTCTCCGGGCGCGCAGCGATGCTCTAATCCAGACTTGGCGAAATGGACAAAGGACGAAATGGCAAAGTCATCCGGAGCAACACCGCTAGGGTACCCTCCGAAGCTCTCCTCGTAATAGGCCAGCGGTTTAACGCCAACCTCATCAAAACCATCTCGCAGCGCCGTCATGTAAGGTTCTGGGCCGCACGTGTAGACTGCGCGCTTTGCAAGATCGGGAACAAGGCGCAGGAGCATGGAGCCGTCTATCCGGCCGCTCGGTCCCGTCCCCGAGGGACCTCCCTTCGAACAAAGGAATGTTACGCCGAGGTTGGGAAATCGGGCAGCGAGTGCATCGAGTTCCGATCTGAAAATGATATCGCGTGGCGAGCGCACGCTGTAGATGAGACGAAGGTCCAAATCGAATGCTCGATCTGTCAACATTCGCACCATCGACATGAGAGGCGTGATCCCGCTGCCGCCCGCAAGAAAGAGAAGCTTTGCGCTAGCAAAGCCATCGAGTTTGAACGAACCCAGTGGGCCTTCAATCCTGATCTCGTCGCCGGACCGCAGATTGTCATGGAGCCAATTGGAAACGAGCCCGCCAGGTGTCCGCTTTACCGTAATCTGCAAATCAAGTGGACGGGTCGGTGGAGAGGCAACGGAATAGGGTCGCGTCACCTCGAGCCCATCAATGCTGAGGCGAAGAAGCACGTATTGCCCCGCATTGAAGCAGAACATGCGGTCCGACGCAGCCGAAAAGACAAACGTTTTCACGTTGTGCGTCTCGTCGATCACGCGACGGCAGAGCATTACCTGCGGCGATGCGTCGGCCCATTGGCGCTGCCGCAAAGGCGCAACAAATATGGAAGCCGGAAACGAAGTGTGTGCGTTCATGTTTGGCTCTCAATGACGCGCCAACATGGCAGCCGAGGCCTTCGCGAAACAGGGGCTTGAGCCTGCTTTTTAATCGGAAATTTCGATCTAGATCTCCAGCGACATCACCGCGAGATGCAGCGCGCGAAGCCCTTTGCGGATGATCGGCTCATGCTTACGTCGGGCGAGCATGGCCGTATGGACTGGCTGGTAAAGCGTCGGCGCGCCCTCGACCAGGAACGACCGGCACTCGGCCGTGAACCTGCGGGCATCGTCGCTGCGCATGTAACAACTGCCTCCGGTTCGCCGCAGCATCGCTTCGGCCAAGCTTTCGGATCCCATGGAAAGACGCGAAATTGCCAGGGCAGGGATCAGCTCCGAGTGGGTTTTCTCGAGCACGACGGTGTAGCCCGGGCGAATGTAGCTGTCGGGATTCACCTCCGATAGCGTCCTGGCAAAGGTCGAGACCATCACATATTCCTCGACCATGAGGTGCTCATAAGTAATTTCGGGAAGGTAGCGGGGTGCGTAGAGCACCGCTATGTCGAGATTTCCCATGCTGAGATCGGTCACCATCTGATTGGAATAGTCGGATTCCACATGGATCGAGGCTTTGGGAAGCACCTGGCAGAGCGCCTCCACCCACCCCGGCAGCACCGATCGTGTCATGCCAACCTGGGCGGCCACACGCAGCGTCCCTTCGAACCGGTTGAACGCGCGAACGTCATGGCGCGCCTGCGACCAGGTCGAAAGCATCGCTCGCGCGTAGGCCTCGAAACGTCGCCCCGCCGCAGTCGGCTCAGCGCCAGCCCGACCACGATGGAAAAGCTCTGACCCTACCGCGCTTTCGAGACTCTTGATCCGAGTACTGACCGTAGACTGAGTAATGTTCAGCCGGTCGGCAGTCCGGTTGAAGTTCCGCGATTCAATAATGTCGAGGAACGTCTCGATGTGGTCCAGCTGCATGCGTCGTACCTTAATCGAAAAAGCCGATCGTTACCCAGAGATCATTGGCTTGATCCGGCAATTGTCAAGGCGGAAGGTGGAGGCACTAAACGGCCAGCACGGCCGGGCTAGACAGGGAGCGAAAGCTAAAGTGTTTATCGTCGACTGCGATTGTCACAACTATTGGTCAAGCGCCACGGTTTTGGAGCCGTATCTTTCTGGCATCTGGAAGGACATGTTCATCGAGGGCGAGAAGACTGGCCCGAAAGGATCGTTCCCGCACGGCCATCGCCCCTGGTTTCATCCGCAGGATTTCTCCCGAAAGGATGTGCGGCCTGAGACTGAAGCGGACAACTACCGGATCATGAAAGACAAACACCTCGACAAATATAATGTCGGCGTGGCGATCCTGACCGGCGACGAGCCCATTGAAGCCTCAACGCTGGCAAATCCCTATTACGCTAGTGCGCTGGTCAGTGCCTACAATGACTATCAGATCGCGGAGTGGTTGCCGAAGGACAATCGCTTCATGGGCTCGATCGTCATTGCGCCCCAGGATCCAAAGCTGGCGGCCGCTGAAATCCGTCGGCTGGGCAGTCATCCGCGCATGGTCCAGGTTCTAGCCTCCCAAGGCTCAGTGAAGCCGTATGGTGATCCCTTCTACCACCCGATCTATGAAGCCTGCGCGGAAATGGGATTGCCGTTCGCCATTCACCTCGGCGGGCACGGAGGCGTCAACTGGAACGCCGTCGCGCCTGCCCCCACAACTTTCTTCTGGGAAACACACGCCATTCTGCACATGTCGGCGATCAGCCATGTCGCCAGCATGATCGCTCACGGCGTTTTCGAGAAATGGCCAGAACTCTATTTCGTAGTGATCGAATGCGGCGTCGCCTGGGTGCCGACGGTGCTATGGCGCCTCGATGCTGACTACAAGGCGCTGCGTAAAGAAACGCCATGGCTCAAAATGCTACCGTCGGAATACTGCCGCCGTAACATCCGCTTCTCAACACAGCCGCTGGAACAGCCAGCCAACGTCCAGCATCTGTGGTCCATTCTGGAAGCGATGGATGGCGAGAACACGCTGATGTTCGCGTCAGACTATCCGCACTGGGACTATGACGACGCCAACACGCTCCACATCCCGCCGTCCTGGAAAGTCAAGGTGATGGGTCAGAATGCGCTCGACGTCTACAAGCGCATTCCTGCCATCCTGACCGCGAACGCCGCCTGACGGAGCAGAATATGGGCGAGAAAACCTTCATCTGCCGCGTTGACGAGATCGAAGCCGGCACACCTGTCATTGCCAAAGTCCGTAGCCTTTCGGTGGGTGTGTTCCGCATCGGAGAAACCTTCCATGCGCTGCTCAACATCTGTCCGCATCGAGGCGCGCCCCTATGTGAAGGGCCGCAATGCGGGACGACCGCGCCTGTCGAGGATGCGCGGTTCATCTATCATAGAGAAAACGAGATCGTGCGCTGCGCCTGGCATGGCTGGGAGTTCGACATCAAAACTGGTTCGGCACTCGTCGACCCAACTGTGCGTGCGCGAACATTCCCGGTCACAGTTGAGGACGGCAACATCTATGTAACGGCGTGACGGTAGAAAACGATCAATAGTCAAGTGCACGGAGTGGCAAGCAATGAAATAATAAATTACGGACAAGCTTGCTTGAGGAGTGTTCAAAAAAACGCGGAAAATCCGCAAATGGGAGAGCGAAAATGTCTGAATCTGAGTACAAACTTCGCATTGCGCAAAGTCTGATCGGGCGCGGCAAGGTTTCCCGCCGCGACTTCATCCATTTGGGACTAGCGGCGGGCCTTACCGTCGCTGCCTCGGATCAAATCTTCGTCACGGTAGCACGGGCACAACCACAGCAAGGCGGCTTTGCCAAGCTTGGCATGGCGCATGGCGCGACGACAGATTCCATAGATCCGGCCGGCTATCCGGATACTTTCACGCAAACGGCCTTCTCGGGCGCTATGTCCAACGGCCTCACGGAGGTTGACGCCAAGGGCGACATCCAGCCGGACTTGGCCGAGAGCTTCGAATCTTCGAACGCCGCCAAAACGTGGGTTTTCAAGCTGCGCAAGGGGGTCACCTTCCACAACGGCAAGAACGTGACGGCGGAAGATGTCGTGACCTCGATGCGCTATCACATGGGTGCCGATACCAAATCAGCGGCGAAGTCTCTGCTTGAATCCGTTTCCGACATCAATGCGGATGGCCCAGAAACGGTTGTCTTCACGCTCAACAGCGGCAACGCCGATTTCCCTTACATCATGAGCGACTATCATTTCGTCATCATGCCGAGCGTGGATGGGAAAGCGGATTGGGGATCAGGAACGCGAACCGGCGCATTCGTGCTCGAGAATTTCCAACCCGGCGTTTCGGCCAAGCTCAAGCGCAACCCGAACTATTTCAAGAACGGCAAGCCTTACCTGGATGAGGTGGAATTCATCGCCATTACGGATTTGGCCGCACGCATGGCTGCCCTCTCAACCGGGGAAGTGGATTACATTGGCCGCGCCGATCTGAAGACACTCGGCATGTTGAAGCGCAACCCAAAAATCGAGATCATCGAAGTCACCGGCTACGGCCACTATACCTTGCCGATGAACGTCACTATGGCGCCTTTCGACAATCCGGATGTGCGCATGGCAATGAAATGGGCGATCAACCGTCAAGAGATAGCCGACAAGATTTTCCTCGGACACGCAACCGTTGCCAATGACAATCCGATCGCGCCGGCGATCAAGTTTTACAAGAACCCGGAGCCGCAACACCGTTTCGATCCCGAAAAAGCCCGCCACTATCTGAAGAAGGCGGGAATGGAAAAACTGAAGGTTGATCTCTCGGTCGCCGATGCCGCTTTCGCAGGTGCGGTTGACGCAGCGGCGCTCATTCGCGAGACGGCCGCACAGTGCGGCATCGACGTGAATGTGGTACGCGAGGCCGAGGACGCCTATTGGGACAATATCTGGCTCAAGAAGCCGTGGTGCGCTTCCTATTGGAGTGGTCGCGCGACAGCCGACTGGATGTTCACACAAGCCTTCGCAGCGGAATCCAGCTGGAACGAGTCATTCTGGAAGAATCCTCGTTTCAACGAATTGCTTGTTCAGGCGCGAGCCGAGACGGATGAGGCCAAGCGGGCCGACATGTATGGCGAAATGCAGCAGCTGACCCATGACGATGGCGGGAGCATCGTGCTGGTATTTAACAACTTCGTAAGCGCCAAATCCAAGAAACTAGGACATGGCGATGTGGCGCCCAATTGGGAAAATGACGGACTGAAGATGGCTGAGCGCTGGTGGATGGCGGAGGCGTAGGGTGTTTGCCAACTGCGTCGCTCGCCCTGCGGACGGCGCAATCTTGGGAATGCGCGCATGCGTTTGAATTCGGTCGCCAAAACGGTTCTACAGCGGTTAGGTCTCGGCCTGATTACCCTGTTCATTGTTTCGATCATCATCTTTTCGGCGGTCGCAATGCTGCCCGGCGACTTCGCCAAGGCAACGCTCGGTCAATCTGCCACCCCGGAAACAGTCGCGGCCCTTCAACACGAGATCGGCCTCGATCGCCCGCCAGTCGAGCGTTACTTCAGCTGGGTTGGCAAGATGGTAAAGGGCGACTTTGGATCCTCCTTCGCCAGCCGAACAGGTTACCGGCGCACCGTGGCGGAGATCATCGCGCCTCGTCTCTACAACACCATGTTCCTGGCGGTCATGACCGCTCTCATCGCGGTGCCGCTGGCGTTGGGGTTGGGGATTGTCGCAGCCCTATATCGCAACAGCTGGTTCGATCGGGTTGTAAACACGGTAACACTTACGACCATTTCGTTCCCGGAATTTTTCGTGGCCTACATGCTCGCCTTCCTGGTTATCTCGCGCGATACGTTTGCGGGCACCGAATTCGCCCGGTCTTTACCAGCCTGGCTGGCGATTTCGATCAACTGGACCCTTAACGTCGTACCGAAGTTCCCAACGCTGGCCAATATCAACGACGAGACCCCTTTCTGGGACCACGTCTGGCGTGCCGCTCTGCCGTCCATCACCCTCACGCTTGTCATCGTTGCTCACATGATGCGAATGACGCGCGCGGCTATTCTCAACATGCTTTCAAGCCCCTATATCGACATGGCCCGATTGAAGGGAATGGGGCCAATGGTTGTCGTCGTCCGGCACGCTTTGCCAAATGCCTGGGCCCCGATTGTGACGGTAGTGGCCTTCAATCTTGCCTATCTCATCGTCGGCGTCGTGATTGTCGAGGTGGTGTTCGTCTATCCCGGCGTCGGGCAACTGATGGTCGACGCCGTGAGGTCAAGAGACGTACCGGTCGTTCAAGCCTGCGCGCTTGTGTTCGCCGCAGCCTACATCCTGCTCAACCTGATCGCCGATATCATCTCCATCGCAACCAACCCGAGACTGTTGCACCCACGATGACAAGTGCAGAGCCTGTGATCCAGACCACCAGAGCGCGTAGGGTGAGGCGGACGCGCCGATCCTCGCATGAGGATAGCGCTGAAAAAGGCCCCACTCAGCGCCTGGTTCGGTATGGGTGTGATCCTCTGCTACATTATCGTCGCGTTATTTGCGCCTCTGATCGCACCATATCGAGAAACGCAGGTCTTTAGCGAGGCATTCGCGCCCTGGAGCCACGAGTTTACGTTCGGCACCGACCAACTCGGTCGCGACATGCTTACACGACTGATCTACGGAGCCCGCAACACGATCGGCATCGCCTTCATCACAACTATTTTATCCTTCGCAGCGGGTGTGACGCTCGGCCTTCTCGCTGCAATGTACCGGGGCTGGCTGGATCAGCTATTGTCACGCGCCGTGGACGTGTTGATGTCGATTCCGAGCCTGATATTCGCACTGATGCTGCTTTCGATTTTCGGCTCCTCAATGGCCAGCCTCATCTTGATCATAGCTCTGCTCGATTCGACGCGCGTGTTCCGTCTGGCGCGAGCAGTTGGCCTGAACGTGGTGGTGATGGAATATGTCGAGGTCGCGCAGCTGCGGGGCGAAGGCCCCGCATGGATTCTCCGCAAGGAAATCCTGCCCAATGTTCTGCCGCCGCTCATTGCGGAGTTTGGTCTGCGATTTTGTTTTGTTTTCCTAACCATTGCAGCATTGTCGTTCCTGGGCGTCGGCATACAGCCGCCATCCGCCGATTGGGGATCGATGGTGCGGGAAAACGCGACGCTGATTACCTATGGCGATGTCACGCCGCTTCTGCCGGCGGGCGCCATTGCCCTCCTCACAGTAGCGGTGAACTTCGTCGTAGACTGGTTTTTGCATTCAACGAGCGGACTGCGTGATGAAAAGTAGCAATGTTATCGCGCGCGAAAGGGGGACAGATCTTCTCACGGTCCGCAATCTTCACGTTGAAGGCTTTTCCGGCGAGCGCTGGCACCCGATCGTGCGCGGCGTTGATTTCTCACTCAAACGCGGAGAAGTGCTTGGACTAATCGGCGAATCCGGCGCCGGAAAGTCGACTATCGGCCTTGCTGCAATGGGATATGCCAAGCCAGGATGCCGTATTACCCAAGGCTCCGTGGCCTTCGATGGCGCCGATCTTTTGTCAATGAGCGAAGCACGCCGTCGGCGCCTCCGGGGCTCCCGTATTGCCTATGTGGCGCAAAGCGCAGCTGCCTGGTTCAACCCGGCTCACCGGCTCCTCGATCAGACCGTTGAAACGGCGGTTGCGCACGGGATCGCCAGCCGAGGTGAGGCCAACCGTGATGCTGTGGAGCTTTATAAACGGCTCCAACTTCCAGAGCCTGAGACTATAGGTTTCCGGTATCCGCATCAGGTATCCGGCGGCCAATTACAGCGAGCCATGACCGCCATGGCTATGGCGTGCCGGCCCGACTTGATTGTGTTCGACGAGCCGACAACTGCGCTCGATGTGACGACTCAAGTCGAGGTTCTAGCGTCAATCCGCAGTATTGTTGAAGATTTCAACACTGCGGCGATATACGTGACGCACGATCTGGCCGTAGTGGCGCAGATGGCAGACCGGATCATGGTCCTGCGCCACGGACAAACTGTCGAGGAAGCGGGCACACGGCAGATGCTTGCAGCCCCCACCCAGGAATACACTCGGACGCTCTGGGCTGTGCGAAAGCTCGCCAAGCCAGAGATTGAGGCCCGGGACCATTTACTGATCATCGACAATGTAACCGCCGCTTATGCTGGAAGGGTTAAGGTGCTGGTGGACGTGTCCATCAAGGTTCCGCGTGGCCGAACGGTAGCGTTGGTGGGCGAATCAGGGTCTGGGAAATCGACGCTCGCCCGCGTCGTTACCGGTTTGCTGCCCGCTATTTCGGGCTCGATCTCATTTGACGCCCAGCCGCTTCCCCTGTCCTTAAAGCAACGCTCGAAAGATCTGCTGCGGCGTATTCAGATGATCTATCAGTCGCCGGACAGCGCGCTTAACCCTCGCCAGACTGTAGAGGACATAATCGCGCGTCCGCTTGAGTTCTATTTAGGCCTAAAAGGGGAGCAGCGCGACCGCCGGATCGGCGAACTCATGCATATGATCGAGATGGACGAAAGTTTCCTTGATAGGCTGCCCGGTGAATTGTCGGGAGGCCAGAAACAGCGGATCTGTATTGCGCGCGCGCTCGCTGCGAATCCCGAGCTCATCATCTGTGACGAGGTCACCTCGGCACTGGATCAAGTTGTGCAAGAAGAAATCTTGAAGCTTCTGATACGCCTACAGAGCGAACTCGGCGTCAGCTACATCTTTATCACCCATGATATCGCGACAGTAAGGGCAATCGCGGACGAGGTCGTCGTCATGCACCAAGGCAAGGTGGTGGAGCACGGTTCGAAAACCGAGATCCTGACATCACCTCAGGTTGCCTACACAGAACGGCTTCTCTCTTCCGTGCCGGCAATGGATCCGGATTGGCTGACGCAACTGCTGGCAAAACGGAAGAACCAAGGCATTCTGGACGTGGCCGGCTAAACAGCTCTGCGCATCGGATCAGCAGTCTCGAATTCCTATTCCCCAAGATAAATGGCACCAATGGCGAATAGCTCCGCGCCGTTATGTCCCAGCCGTTGAGGCCGTTGAGGTGAGGTTTGCAGCTTGCGAAGCGTCGAGAATATGCTGGCTGGAAGGTCCGCTTCATAGCTCAATCATCGCTAAACCGGAGTTCCGCTAACGGCCCCAAACCAGTCGCATTGATATCAGGTCAACAAAGCAATCAGTGCCGCTTTCTTGGCAGGTGACGGCTGACCCGATTGGATTGAATTAGCCCTCCTCGTGATCCTCAGGTTCGCCAGACCATACGAGAGAATACGAAGGAAACGGATTGGCGAACCAGCCAGTAACGTATTGATTTCCTGCAGAAAACAACCACCCTTGGCGACTAACATAGTCGTTATTCGCCAAGGGGCTACAGAGCGGTTCGCCAAAGTTGGTTCAAAACGCTGATCCAGCGCCGTGTCCATCCGTTGAATGGGAAAGCGGCTGCCGAGCGCGTGATACAACTGCAACCCAACTTCAGCAGCACCGGTCAGTGCTCCGCCATCGGTTGCGCGCCGGTGCTCGCAGGAGTCTTATCGAAGCAATGCGCGCCTCAGGTCTACCCGAATGACACCCACGCGCCTGCCTCGCAGCCATCATGGCCGCAGACGTCGCTTGGTTTTCAGTGGCGATGGAGGGCGCCGCGGAAGGCACGTAGAATCCGAAGGGCCCATCGCGTCAAGGCTGAGGTTTTTTGCGAGCGCGCTTAGATATTAAAGAGAATGTTCAAGCCTGCCGCTAAAGCCGCATAAGAACCTGGCCCGCGCGGTTCGGGCACTGGGATCCAGCGGCAACGTCAGCTGTTGCATCGGATCGTCGCCGGGATCATGATCCCCTTGGCTAATAAATTCCGACGTAGAATCGTTCGGACCGTTCGCTTTCTGCGCCGGTTTCACCGTGGCTTCCGCGACAGTGCGGTCGCCCGACAGGAGGGGAAGCGTCATGGGAGTCCAAACAGAACTTGCTCGCAACTTTCTCGGATCAATTCTCCAGCCCGGCGCGCCGACTTTTGATGAGGTAAGGAGGATACACAATGGCCTCGTCGACCGACGCCCCGCAGTCATTGCCCGTTGTCGAGGTATTGCCGATATCGTCGATGCTGTCCTTTACGCCCAGGCGACCGGACTGGAGATTTGCGTACGCGGCGGCGGCCACAACGTCGCTGGGCGTGCAGTGGTCGACAATGGCCTTATGATCGACCTCTCCTTGATGAAAGGAGTTCACGTGAATGCTGCCGCCCGGACGGCCATAGTCGAGGGTGGGGTGACTTGGAGGGAGTTGAATAGAGAGACCCAGTTGCATGGTCTTGCGACCACTGGAGGCGTGATTGGAAGTACTGGTGTTGCTGGACTTACCCTCGGCGGCGGCCTTGGATGGCTTATGCCGAAATACGGGATGGCGCTG
The DNA here is from genome assembly GCF_003952425.1 of Mesorhizobium sp. M2A.F.Ca.ET.046.03.2.1. Classification (NCBI taxonomy): domain Bacteria; kingdom Pseudomonadati; phylum Pseudomonadota; class Alphaproteobacteria; order Hyphomicrobiales; family Phyllobacteriaceae; genus Mesorhizobium; species Mesorhizobium sp. M2A.F.Ca.ET.046.03.2.1. Next base: position 6,383,971 of record NZ_CP034449.1, read on the forward strand.
GACAATCTGATCTCCGTCGATCTGGTGCTCGCAGACGGTTCCGTAGTGAAAGCGAGCGCCGACGCAAATCCCGATCTCTTCTGGGCGCTCCGTGGCGGCGGTGGCAATTTTGGCGTTGCCGCTTCCTTCGAGTTCCGCCTGCATTCCGTCGGCCCTGTCGTGTTCGGAGGTATCGTTGCCTTTCCATTCCATGAGGCGAGACAAGTCCTCCGCGGGTTCCGGGACCTCGCTGAAAATGCCTCGGACGACCTTATGCTCGTCGCCGGCTTAACTACCGCGCCAGACGGGTCGGGCACCCCGATCGTTGCCATCGTTTCCTGTCATATCGGCTCACCCGAAGATGCGGAGATCGTTGGAAGCCAGATCCGGAGCTTTGGCACCGTAGCGGTGGATGCGTTAGGGCCGATACCCTATGTGGACCTCAATGGAATGCTGGACGCGGGCTTCCCTTCCGGCGCATTCAACTACTGGAAGTCCACGTTCCTTCCGCGCCTTGACGACGATGCTGTCGAGGCCCTCGTGATCGCGTATGAGCGCTGCCCGGTTCCAACAAGCTCGATCTTGCTGGAAGGTTTCCACGGCTTTGCGTCGCGCGTTCCGGTAGAATCCACCTCCTTCGCGCTCCGTGACATTGGCTTCAACACGCTCGTGCTTGGCCAATGGATGGACAAGGCCTCTGCGGATCGCACCACCGCTTGGGCGCGCGCCAGCTTCGATGCCCTTGAGCCCTTTGCTGGCAAGCGTCGCTATGCAAATTATTTGGGGGCAGACGAGGACGCCGGCGCGGCAGCGTTGGCCGCCTATGGTCAAAACCTCGCAAGGCTGCGGCAGTTGAAAACGCGCTATGACCCGAACAACATCTTCCATCATAACGTGAACATACCACCCGCCTAGGATATGGCGTTCTAGTCAGAGTAGGGTACCGCCAATACAGCGATGCAACCGGTTTGTCTGTCGATAGGGCTTCGAAAGTGAGGTTACCAGGTTCAAACACTGTTCCCGCAACCAATTCTATCATAACCGTCCCGGTCTGACCGGGGCGGTTTTTTGCGTTTAAAGCGCACGCAATCGTCGCTGCGCGCCGGTGGGAGCATCACCGCGCCGAGAAGCCGCGCGAACCGGAAGAGCGAGCAAGTTTGTGCACCTCAGGAGAGATATGGCGCGCTTTAAAGGCAAGCCTTTTGTTTCTATTGTGTGCGGTTACCGGTTGCTCGTATTTGGGAGTAGCTAGGGCAAGGCCCGATGTCGGGAAGGCAGCTATGCGCCCACAGTCAGCCGTAGAGATCAGCCTGCAACTTCCGGAATGCGGACATCGCCGGCGACCACTGTAGAGGTCGTGGTTGCTAGAAGCGGTCGCCATTTTACCAAGCTTCAATTGCCAGATGCGAATACAAAGCGCCTGCGCTTAGGTGGCAATTGCATCAGAGCCTGCGCCGCAAACGATCGCGCAGACCAGCTCATTCTTCTCTATCGAGATGCGACCTTTGCGCAGGGCGGCGAGGGCGGCAGCGCCGCTGAGGTCCGCCGCCAAGCCCATTTCGAACCAGAGCCATTTGGCTGCGGCGCGCATTTCGTCGTCGCTGACCAGCACGATCTCATCGACCCGATCGCGAACGGCTTCGAAGATTCGATCGTCGGAGCGCGCGCACGACATTGTTGCTACCCAGGTGGTCACCTTGTCGAGGGCGATGTTGCGGCCCGCCTCCAGCGAACGCAGCAGCACCGGCGATCCTTCGGCTTCGATGCCGACCACTCGCACACCCGGCTTCAGCCCCTTGAGCGCAGTGGACACCCCCGTGATAAGGCCGCCGCCACCCATCGCCACGAGCACGGTGGTCATCTCAGGCAGCTCCTCGAGCAGCTCGAGGCCGACCGTTCCCTGCCCGGCAACAACATCCGCGTCGGCAAAGGGATGGAAATATGCCGCGCCTGTCTCGCGGTGGAAGGCCAGAGCGGCGACGTTGGATTCATGCCAGGCGGAGCCAACGATCCGAACGTCGGCCTTCCAGGCCCGGAGCTTTTCGATCTTCTCGAGCGAGGCGTTGCTCGGCAGGAAAATAGTGGCCGGCACCTGTGCCATGAAGCCGGCGCGGGCCGTGGCGATGCCGTGATTTCCCCCTGATGCGGTGACGATGCCATGAGCGATGTCGCGGGCATCGAGCGCCAGCAGCCGGTTCGTGGCGCCCCGCGCCTTGAACGAGCCCGTGACCTGCAGCAGCTCAAGCTTCAAAGCAAGCCGATAGCCTTCGCCAGCTCCCGACTGGAGATTGGTCGCCTCGACCACCGGCGTGCGGCGGACATTGCCTCTGATCCGCTCGGCCGCCGCCCGGATGTCGTTCAGCTCGACGATCATGCGATCGCTCCCTCATAGGGCGCGGCCACCGTCACGCAGCAATTACCGACGCCGACCGGCCAGGCTGCCGACGACTATAGACCATCCCGTCGGCGGCGTAGAGCACCATCGAAAGCACACGCTAAATCGCGTCGATCGGTACTGGCGACGCGGTGCCATGGCGCATCTTCCGGTTGAGGCGTGAAGAGAGTTTGCAGACAAGAGGGCCGCAGGTTAGCGTTGATCCATGTTCATTTCCGCATAGGGCAATGATGAGATGACACCCCGAACCAAGTACGCGCGAAGCGGGGAAGTGGCCATCGCCTATCAGGTCTGGGGGAGTGGTCCAATAGACCTTGTTTGGGCACCGGGAACGGCATCCCACCTCGATCTGGAATGGGAAATGCCACTGCGCGCTCTGTTTTTCGAGAAGCTTGGGGCGTTCTGCCGGGTCATCAAGTTCGACAAGCGTGGAACCGGGCTGTCTGATCGCCCGATCCGAATGGCGACTCTTGAGGAACGGACCGACGACATCCGGGCGGTGATGGATGCCGAGAAGGTTGAGCGTGCCAGTCTTTTCGGTGTTTCCGAGGGGGGCTCGATGACAAGTTTGTTTGCTGCCTTGAACCCGGACCGCGTGAGATCGCTAATCGTCTGGGGCACGCAAGCTCGTTGGTGCGCTTCGGAAGACCACCCATGGGGTTTGTCGTCCGAGGCGTATGATCAGCTCATCAAGGATGTGGCTGAGAACGGCCCCTCAGACGAGTACATCCGTGGAGCAGGGGTCGGGCTCGGGCGTAGTGTCGATCAAACGGTGGTCGATGCCCAAGCGCGTGTTATGAGGGCCGCGGCGAGCCCGTCCGCATATGCGGCCTACGAAGCGATGAATCGGGACATCGATATCCGGAATATCCTTCCTGCGATCTCAGTGCCAACGCTAGTCATGATCCGTTCCCACGATCCGGTTGCATCGGCTGAAGCCGCGCGCGACATGGCGCGGCGCATACCTCAAGCAGAAATGAGGGAGTATCCCGGGGACATACACACCTTTGTCGCCAGGGACATGGATACGATCCTGGCCGACATTCAGTCGTTTTTGACCGGTGTGACGCCGGAGGTTACGCCTGACCGAAAGCTAGCCGCGATACTGTTCCTCGACATCGTGTCATCAACGGACCATCTAGCGAGGGACGGGGATCAAGCATGGAGCAATACGCTAACCTCCTATTACAACGTCGTACGCAAGGAAATCGCACGCTACCGCGGCGAGGAGTTTTCGGTTGCCGGTGATGGTTTCTTGGCACTGTTCGACGGGCCAGCGCGCGCGGTACGGTGTGCCCTCACCATTGCCGCCTCGGTGAAGCAGCTTGAGATCGACATTCGAGCGGGTGTCCACGTCGGGGAATGTGCAATTGTGGGGACCAACGTAACAGGCCTCGCTATCCACACAGGAGCCAGGATCATGAGTTCAGCGGAGGGGGGAACGGTTTTGACCTCTCAGACCGTGAGGGACTTGGTCGCGGGCTCAGGCCTACGTTTCGCAGATCACGGAGAGCACGTGCTCAAAGGTGTGCCTGACAAACACCGCTTATTCCTGGCGATGTTGGAAGAGGGGCAGCTTCCTGGCGATACCCGGTTGGTCTAAGCTGTTCCATGCTCGTAACGGCAACGAGCAGGCAGCTCCCCCTTCGGCCCCCATGCTGCCCGTCGGCAACGCGCCTCAACGCGGACGTTTTGGTAAACTTCACCGCGCCAATAGCGGACGCGCCTCGGGTCCCCGATCTCTCAACTCCCAAGCACATCCTCGATATAAATCGGCAGCTTGCGCACTCGTTTTCCCGTGGCGTGGAAAACTGCGTTGGCTATGGCTGGAGCGGTTCCGACTAGGGCGATTTCACCAAGGCCCTTCACTCCCAACGGGTTTACATGGGGATCGACTTCTTCAACAAAATGCGCCTCGAGTTGGTGAACGTCGAGGTTCACTGGCATGAGGTAATCGGCCATATGCGCGTTAACCGGCCGGCCGTCGCGGGCATCCAGGACGGTGCGCTCCATTAGAGCCATGCCGATACCTCCTATCATACCGCCGGTGCACTGACTCCTGGCGAGCAGCGGGTTGACGACGCGGCCGATACCGTATGCACCCACGAGACGGCGCATGCGGATCGTTCCCACGTCCGGATCGATTGCGACCTCCGCCAGGACTGCGCCGAACGAATGCATCGAGTATTTCTCGGCCAATTCCTGCGCCCGCTGGGCAGAACCTCTCGCCTCAATCGGGGACCCTGAACCGTTGACAATGTCTTGGTAGGATAGGCCCTGGGAAGGATCACCCCGACGCTGTAGCCGTCCGTTGGCCCACTCCAGATCCGGCGCTAGCAATCCGTGAAGCTTCGAGCCGGGCTGTGTTGCTCGTGCAGCAGCTTGCGCTTGTGCCTCGAAGCACGCCTCCCGTATCGCCGAGCCCACCGAGGCCATGGTCCAGGAGCCACCATGAGGAGGCGTTTCGGGATAATCGGACCGACCCAGTCGGAACCGAATTCTGTCCGTGGGCAGACCTAAGAATTCCGCAGCCACCTGCGTCATCGACGTGTAGGTGCCTGGCCCCATGTCGCTGGCAGCGGCCTCGACTTCCACTGAACCGTCGGCCATCAGCCGGACGAGGGCATTAGCCGGCGCCTGGAACGCGGGGTATGTTGCCGACGCTGCCCCCATTCCGATTAGAAGACGACCGTCCCGCATCGATCGCGGCTCCGGATTTCGGCGTGACCAGCCGAAATGTTGAGCCGCCACCTGGTAGCATTGCGTCAACGAGCGACTGGAAAAAGGCTTGCCCTCGGCTTCGTCAATGGACGGCTCGTTACGCAGCCGAAGCTTTATGGGGTCAATGCTCATCGCGTAGGAGAGCTCGTCCATGGCGCTTTCGAGAGCGAAGATGCCGCTCGCCTCTCCTGGGCCGCGCATGTGGTTAGGCGTGCCCGTATCAAGCGGTGACAGCCGGTACTGAGTACGCAAGTTGGGACACGAATACATGTATTCGGTGACCGCTGTCAGCGCCTCTTCGAACTGCTCGTACCGGCTCGTTTCACCGACACCCTCGTGAAGGATACCTGCAAGCTTACCCTCCGAGTTCGCTCCCACCGCAACCCTCTGTTGCGTGCGCGGCCGATGCCCGGTGGTGAAAAACATTTGCTTGCGCGTAAGCACCAGCTTCACAGGGCGTCGGACATGCCGAGCCGCAAGTGCGGTGAGCGTCACATGTGGCCATGTCCGCAAACTGGTGCCGAAGGCACCTCCAATAAAGGGACAGTTCACCTGAACGCTCTCTACCGGCAGCCCGAAGACGGCAGCAATCTCCGCCCGCTCATTGGCGATGTATTGCGTCTTGCTCCAGAGGATGAGCCGCTCGCCCTCCCATGCCGCGATAGTCGCGTGCGGCTCCATGGGGTTATGGTTCTCTCGTGCAATCTCATAGACGGCATCGATCTTGTAGGCTGCTTCCGTGAGCGCGCGGTCGGCGTCGCCGCGCGATCTGTCCGCGCGGCCCGCACTCGGAGCGATCCTTTCGGCCAGCTGATCCGTGGGATCGACCAAGGGCCGGCTGGAATCATATTGAATGCGTAGTGCTGCAGCAGCGTGTTCCGCGTCATCAAGCGTGTCGGCGACGACGACGGCTACCGGCTGGCCATAGAAGCGCACTATCTCGTCCTGCAGCACATGCAACCGCTCGCCCGCCGCCGGATCGATGACAGCCTTGTGCGGCAGATACGGAAGCTGAGGCGAATTGCGGTGAGTGATCACCGCCTTGACGCCCGGCATGCTTTCCACCTCGGCCGCCATGATGTCTGTGATGCGACCAAGACCAACGCTTGCGCTAACTATGACGGCATATAGCTGATCCGGCTGATTGAAGTCTGCCGCGTAGCGAGCTGCTCCAGTGACCTTTGCCCGTCCATCCACGCGCGTGAAAGGTTTCCCTATAGAGGCAATGGTCATGCGAGTTCTCCCGCTATTTCAAGCGCTCGGACAATGGTTCGCGGCAAAAGTGCGATTTTTACGTGATTGTGGTGAAGCGCCTTCGCGCCCAGCGTCGAAAGGGACGTCGCTTCCTCGAAGACATCGCGGTCCACCGGCCGCCCGGTGAGCGCGGTCTCGCATCCGCGCATCCGCCAAGGCATGGTGCCGACCCCGCCGCAAGCGACGCGCGCAGAGCGTATTACGCCATCCTCCACCTCCAGTGCGACCGCCGCGGAGACGAGCGCGAATTCGTAAGAAGCGCGGTCGCGGACCTTGAGATAGCGAGCTCGTCGGCCGTAGGGCGCGCTCGGCACGCGTATCTCGACGATTAGCTCGCCAGGCAACAACGTATGCTCCCGGTGCGGCGTGTCGCCGGGTAGGCGGAATAGGTCTTCCACGGCAAAGCTTCGTTCTCCTTGATGCCCGCGAACGCGCATGATCGCCCCGAGTGCAACGAACGCGACGGCCACATCTGAGGGGTGCGTAGAAACGCAATGACTGCTGGTGCCCAGCACGGCATGGCCCGCGTTCAAACCCTCCAGAGCGGCGCAGCCTGATCCGGGGTTGCGCTTGTTGCATGCCGCGTCGAGCATACGGAAGTAGGGGCAGCGGACGCGCTGCAGGAGATTTCCGCCGATCGAAGCCATGTTCCGCAATTGCGGAGATGCTCCCTCGATGAGGCTTTCTGCAATCATGGGATGGAGGCGCTGCACGTCGGGATGAGCTGCGATGTCAGCCATAGTGGCGAGGGCCCCCAGGACCAGATCGCCACCATCGACGTGGATGTCACGTAGTGGAAGCGCATTGATGTCGATTAAGCGTTCGGGCCGCTCGACTTCCTCTCGCATCAGGTCGACGAGCGTCGTGCCGCCCGCAATGTAGCGGCCGCCCGCGACAGCGGATGCGATTGCAGCCTCTATGTCGTTGGCTTTTTCCAGGACGAACGGGACCATCGTCACGCCCTCCCTGCGGCATCCGACACCGCAGCGACAATGCCGGGATAGGCGCCGCACCGGCAGATGTTGCCGCTCATCCAGAAGCGGATCTCGTCGGTAGAGCCGGCGTGACCTTCTGCAATACACCCAAGCCCCGACATGATTTGCCCGGGCGTGCAGAACCCGCATTGAAGCCCATCATGCTCGATGAAAGCTTCTTGGAGCGGATTGAGTTCGCCGTCCTTTGCGACGCCTTCGATCGTCTGGATGTCGGCGCCCTCGTGCATTGCCGCGAGCGTGAGGCAGGAGACGATACGCTTGCCGTCAACAAGGATGGTGCAGGCGCCACATGCGCCGGTGTTGCAGCCCTTCTTCGTCCCAGTCAGATCGAGGGTTTCGCGCAGCACGTCTAGAAGCGACTGGCGGGTATCAAATTCGAGCTGCTTGCTCTCGCCGTTCACCCTAAAGTGAATCGGTCCATCGACCACGGTCGCGGTCGCATTCGGCACCGCCGACTGAGCCACGGCGCCGGGAACCGCAACAAGTGATGCCGCGCCGCTTGCGATTTGAAGGATTGCGCGCCGTGAAAGCGCTGCGGCTCCAGGTTGAGAACCCTTTGAATTCCCTGCCTCGCCTGAACTCAGGTCTCGGTTGGTCATGTTCGCTCCGCACGGTGTGAGGATCAATATTTTGAGCGCATGGAAAGCTACCGGATCCGTTCCAGCCGGCCAGTGAGAAAAGTGCTGCGATTTGTATGAGAGTGCTGCCTTTAGGTGAAGGCTTAGCGGTCGCCTAGGACCTCCGCACCCGCCGCCACGCAGCGGGCGCGATACCTGTGTACTTTACAAAGATGCGGGTAAAATGGCTTTGGTCCGAGAAGCCACAGGCATGGCCAATTTCGCCCACGGGCAAATCCGAATTCAGAAGCATACTTTTCGCCTGTTCCACGCGTTGCGCAACCAGCCACTGAAAGGGCGACAATCCTACCGTAGCTTTGAAAGCACGGGCGAAGTGGCTTCTAGATAAACCGCATACCCGCGCGAGTTCCTCTAGGCCAACCTGTCCGTCCATGTTGGCCAGAAGCATCTCCTTCGCCCGACGCTCATGCCTGCGTGCTAACCCGCCCCGCACGGGCCGCAGGGCTGCAGGCTGCTCCGAATAAAACGCGGTGAGATGGGTCATGAGTGCCGTGGCCAACTGGTCAGCAAACAATCGGGCCATCGTATCCGGCCGCTCAAACGCGGGGACCAGACACTCTCCCAAGTTGCTTATCGTGGGATCACTCAAGGCCACACCGTTGGCAGTTCGAAGCTTCCCCACCGGCCGCAAGTCATGCTCGTCCTGGAAGCGCTGCAGTGCCTCGCCAGAGGTGTACATGGAGAGGCAATCCACGGTGCCTTTGGTTACAGAGGCATGGTCTTCATTGAGGTCCAGGAACAGGAATTGTCCCCCGTGCAGAGGCATCGACGAAACCGGCTTGCCATTGACCCAGTAAGGATAACTTGGGAGGTAGCGGCGCTGAAGGCACAGCAGATAGCCGTTACTGCTTTCCATGTGTACCGGTGTTCCCTGATCAACCTGTGTCCAGTTCACTCGGGTACCGATGATCTCGGCCACCTGGAGAAAACGTGTTGATAGCGTCCGCGGCTCCTCCAAACCTACGAATCTCCCAACGCTGCGTGCAATTTCGGCGTTCATGGGGTTCCCTCAAATCTGAGCAAACAGTTTGCATCAAGGCGCACGAGCAGTTCAAGACTGTGCTGGCCGAGCTGAACAGCATGGCGGCTTTGTGCCGAAGGCCTCCAGCAACGGACGTCGGGTTACGGCCCATCGCAGACGTCGGCAAACTCTGTCCTATCCAAGGCGGATGTTGCTGTAAGACCGTCGAGCGACCGCTAAGCCGGTGGCCGGTGACCCGTGGAGAGGTCGCTGCATGATTTACCCCTCTGTTTGGTGACGCCCGGATTAAATCGACCGTCCGGCATCTTCACAAGGCGGTCGTTGTCCGCCGCGAACAGAATGCGGGCCTTCGGATACTTCGCCCGTATCGCCTTCGAAACCGGGCCGAGGTTGCCGGCGTCGAATGCCGTAATAGTGAGGTAGCCGGTAGCCTGATGAACGCGGGCAGCGGTGCTGTAGCCTCGGCGATGGTGATAACGAAGCCGGCGCCAGGATCTTCGGGCCGCTTGCCGATCGGATGGTAATTCCCATCTTTGGCAGTGCCCTTGAGAAACCGTTTCGTGCCATCGTCGCCGATAAGCTGGACGCTCGCCAGTTCGGCGCCAGGCGTGTACAGCGGCACGACAAGGGAACCGGCGCGGGCGGTGCGCGGGTCTTCCTCGGGGTCCACCACGTATTTGACGTTTTGCTTCAGGCGCCGAAGGCCAGGGAAGGGCGGCAGACCCTTTTTCGCGAGGTAGGGGTGTGAGGCCGGCGCCTTCTCGGTCGACGCCATGATGAGCCCGGCAGCGGCGGCAGCGGCGGCATTAAGGGCGGCCCGCTCTTCCTCGCGCTGGCGTTGCGTTTCCGCCATGCGTTTTTTCAGTTCGGCGCGTTCGGCCGCCGTCATCGCGGAGGGGCGCTTTTCCGTCCATGTATCCTGAATTCCGGTTTGCAGGTCGCCGAAGGCGCCCGAGGCCGGGGTGTCCAGATGCAGCACATACCAAACGTGTTGGTTCCTGGCCTTTTTCTTGCCCTGGGCATTGGCGCGGTGCACCTTTCCATCGGCAATCGGGTGAGAGGCGCCGCGCGAGTTGGCGGTGTCCATATGGACGCCCGCCGAGCGCATCGCGTCGAGGAATTCAGTGATTTTCTGTTCATCGCCGTGCTGCCGGACGTTTGCAAATTGCAAACGCCGCGCTGACGCGCCGTCTTCGGCAACGGGCTCTTGCTCGCCGGATGGCGACTCATTAAAATGGTTCACGGTCAATCCACTTGAATGTCAGAATGCAAAGCCCGCCGGTTGCAGCCAGGCGGGCTTTTTGCGTTAAGCGCGGACGCGTCGGCTCTCTATGAAGGCCGTAAGCTCGGCTTCGGGCCAATAGTTCCGGCCATTGATGTTGATCGGGCGAGGAAAGCCAAGATCAGGCTTACGCAACCAACGCCAAATGGTCATGTCGCTGACGCCGCCGACGCGGGTTTTCATTTCATTCGCCGGAAGCAATCTGGTGGAATTGGTGGCAGTCATTTGAGCGGCAACTCCTAAGCTATCAAGGTGTAACAAGCTTAAGCTAGTGAAGTCGCCGTCGGACGGTAAACGAAGGATACTGGGAACCGTAGTACGCGAGGCCTTATCCGCAGATGGGAATAGCCTTCACCGATCCCTGGCTTTGGCGGATTCGATACGTTGAAGCTGGGCGGCCCAAGCGTCTAGTGCGGCGCGCTTTTCGTCCGCGAAAGAGTGCTTCTGATAGACGCCTACGATTGCCCCGAATGATCCGGAGGTATGATTTAGAATCTTTCGATGATGGGAAGAGAAACGCCCAACCTTGCAATCCCGCTGGCGGCCGTCCTTCGCAAGTCGTGTAACGTCCAACGTGGAATCGGCGTCACCTTTTCCGGGTCGTCGTCCCCCTCAGTAGGTCATGGGTTCGAATCCCATCGCGCTCACCAAATTTGACCGTCCAAGATCGACCTGCCTCATCCTTCATAATTGACGATCGGAGCAGGGCCATTGTCCACGTCGCTGATAAGGAACAAAAAGCCATGCTCGGCTGTTTCCTTGCCGAAGGGACCGCAAATCGGGATGCGGATACAGTGGACGTACTGAACTTGGAACTGGCCAGGGCCAGACAGCGCGTCAAGCGCGCGGAGATTTCGCTCAATCACGCAAAACAACTGCTGGACGAGGAATGCGGCGTCGGGATCAATCTTGTGCTGTGCGACCGCATAAGGTCGGAACAGCAGCGGGTCGCGGAGGCCAGGAAACGGCTGGTGAAGATCGCTTCGACCGCCTCAGCCTGACGGTGTGACTTCCTGAGACAATGGAGATCCTGCCGCGTTGCCTTGTTCCTGGACAGGGTCATGGTTAAAGTCGGGCCTCCCAGGGAGGCTCCAGGATGGCACTTGACCTTTCGGTAGAGACCACGGCCCGTAAAGCGGCGACGCCGCCCGGCAAATATCTCTTGGGCCCGGTCGCCGATTTCCTCATGCTCGGCGGCAGCGCGTTTTTGATCCTGCCGATGCTGTTCTTCGTGCCGCGCGATTATGAAGGTCCGCTGGCCGCGACGATGGTCGTCGTCGCCTATCTGGTGAACTACCCGCATTTCGCCCATTCCTACCAGATCTTCTATCGCAATTTCGGCCGCAAGGCGCGGGGCGAGGGATACGACAGGAGCCTGCAACTTCGCTACATTTTCGCCGGCGTCATCGTTCCGGTGATCATGGCCCTGTTCTTCGCCTATGGCGCGGCGGCGTCGAACACGCGGCTGCTCGGCTTCGCGGCCAATGCGATGTTCTTCTTCGTCGGCTGGCACTACGTCAAGCAAGGCTACGGCATGCTGATGGTCGACGCCGTCTTGAAGCGCAAATTCTTCGATGACCGGGACAAGAAGGTGCTGCTCGTCAACAGCTACGCGGTGTGGATCCTGGCTTGGCTGCAGACGAATACGGCTGTGACGCAGGGGCAGTATTACGGACTCCAGTATTACACTTTTGCCGCGCCGTCCTGGATTACCGATATTGCGGTGCTGGCGGCCGTCGGATCGACGGCGGCCACGCTTCTGATGCTGGCCAGACGTTGGCGAAAGAATGGAGGCCTGCCGTATAACGGCATCGTTGCCTATGTCGCATCGCTCTATCTCTGGATCCTGATTGCGAGGATAAACCCGCTCTGGTTGCTGGTGGTGCCGGCGCTGCACTCGCTGCAATATCTGGCCGTGGTCTGGCGCTACCAGACCAATGTCGAGAGATCCGTCTCGGATGCCACGAGCGACCCGGAGCCGAAAATCCTATCGGTGCTCGGGCCTCGCTACAGGTTGCGGGTCCTCGGTTTCATCATCGGCGGCGGCGCGCTCGGCTATCTCGGCTTCTGGCTGATCCCGTTCGTGCTGACCGCCCTGGTCCCCTATGACAAACAGGTGCTCGGTTCGTCGCTGTTCTTCTTCATCGTGCTGATCTTCATCAACGTGCACCACTATTTCCTCGACAATGTGATGTGGCGCCGCGGCAATCCGGAAGTGTCGAAATATCTGTTTCGATAAGGAAGTTGGCTCTGCCCCGTGTGACAAGTCATGCGATGAGCGACACATTCCCGCCGGCATGACGCTCCAGCCGTCCGGCAAGGTCGAGCTCCAGCAGCACCATCGATATCTGCGCCGCACTCATACCCGTGTGGCGGATGATGTCGTCCACCGCGATCGGCGTGGGTCCCAGCGCCTCCAGCACATCGGCGCGGTCGTTTTCACCGGGCGGCGGCAGGGCCGAGATGTCGGGCGCCTCGGCAAGCGGCGCGGTTCTTGGAGGGCGGGTGCCGGCGAGCGGCGCCAGCGCGCCGAGCACGTCGGCGGCTTCGGTGACAAGCGTGACGCCGTCCTTGAGCAGGGCGTTGCAGCCGGCGGCGCGCGGGTCGAGCGGCGAGCCCGGCACGGCAAAGACCAGCCGGCCCATGTCATTGGCGAGGCGGGCGCTGATCAGCGAGCCGGAACGTTGCGCGGCTTCCACCACCACCAGGCCGAGCGCCATGCCGGCGACAAGGCGGTTGCGGCGCGGGAAATCCTGGGCGCGCGGCTGCCAGGCGAAGGGCATTTCCGAAACGATCGCGCCGCCGCGATCGGCGATCTCGTCGCACAGGCCGGCATTCTCGGGCGGGTAGGGGACATCGAGCCCGCCGGCCAGCACGCCGATGGTTCCGGTCGAAACGCTGCCTTTGTGCGCGGCCGTGTCGATGCCGCGCGCCAGGCCGGAAACGATGGCGTAACCTTCGCGGCCGAGGTCGGCCGCCAGCATGCGCGCCATCTTGATGCCGGCCAGCGACGCGTTGCGGGCGCCGACAATCGCCACCGCCGGCATACGGAAGACCGCGCCTTCGCCTTTCACCGCCAGCAGCGGCGGCGGATTGTCCAAGGTCTTCAGCAAGGGCGGATAATCGGCCTCGCCAATGCCGACGAAGCGGGCGCCGGCGCGCCGGGCGGCCTCCAGCTCGGCTTCCGCCTCGGCGAGGGAGGGGATGCGGACGATGCGATTGGCGCCGCCGGAGATCATCAATTCGGGCAGCATTTCAAGCGCTGCTTCGGCCGAGCCGAAGCGGTTGATTAGCTCGCGAAACGAAGCCGGGCCGACATTGGGCGTGCGGATCAGCCGAAGCCAGGCAAGCCGCTGCCGGTCGCTGAGGCGCGGGCCGGCGGCTGGAGCGCTCATCCTTTCGCCCCGATCTTGCCTTCGGTGCCGGCCAGCAGCCGCGAGATGTTGGCATGGTGCTTGGCGATCACGATCAGGCTCATCACGGCGAACAGGCCGGCGATCTGCGGCGTGCTGATGAAATAAAGCGCGATCGGCACGATGACCGCCGCCGCCAGTGCGGCCAGAGAGGAGTATCGAAACAGAAAGGCCATGGCGAGCCAGACGACGGCGAAGACGAGCATGCCCTGCCATGCAAGGCCGAGCAGCACGCCGAGATAGGTGGCGACGCCCTTGCCGCCTTTGAAGCCGAGCCAGACCGGGAAGAGATGGCCGAGGAAGGCGCCGCAGCCCGCCAAAAGTCCGAAGTCCGGCGAAAAATGCCCGGCTATGAGGGCGGCGGCGGTGCCTTTCAGCGCGTCGAGCAGCAGCGTTGCAGCTGCGAGCCCTTTGTTGCCTGTCCTCAGCACATTGGTCGCGCCGATATTGCCGGAACCGATGTTGCGGACGTCGCCGAGACCGGCCGCGCGAGTGATCAAAAGTCCGAACGGTATCGAGCCGAGCAGATAGCCGAAAACGAGCGCGATCGCATAACCCATTGTTTCCCCCGTATTCCTTCCTTGGCTCGCTCGCCTTAAGATTGATTCAATTTGCGTTATGCAACTCTGATTTGCAATAGCCGGCGCTGCGCGGGCATCAGTCGAGCATAATGGTAGAGTCGAGAGGGTTCGCCAAGCAACTCCGTGCCTGGCAGACTTGGCAGCGCTCAATGCGTCGGATGGTCTAGGCGGAAAAAACCGTGCGGCCCGCGACCACCGTCCGCAGGACCTTGCCTTGAACGCGCGCACCTTCGAAACAGGTGTTCTTCGAGCGCGAGCGCAGGCCGCCTTCGCTGACGATCCACGGCTCGTCGAGATCGACGACCGCGAGATCGGCCGGCGCGCCCGGCTGCAGCGTGCCGCCCGGCAGGCCGAACAATCTCGCCGGTGCCGTGGACAGCGTCTCGATCAGCCTGAGCAGCGGCACGTCGCCATTGTGGTAGAGCCGAAGCGCTGCGCCAAGCAGCGTCTCCAGCCCGATGGCGCCGGCGGCCGCGTCGGCGAAGGGCAGGCGCTTGGTGTCGACGTCCTGCGGGTCATGCGAGGAAACGATGATGTCGATCGTGCCGTCCTTGATCGCCTCGATCATCGCCAGCCTGTCATCCTCGGCGCGCAGGGGCGGCGTCAGCCGGAAGAAGGTACGGTATTCGCCCACATCGTTCTCGTTGAGCGACAGATTGTGGATGGCGACCCCAGCCGTGACATTGGCGCCATCCGTCTTGGCCCGGTTCACCGCGCCGGCCGCCATCGCTGACGAAATCTTGGCGGCGTGGTAGGCGCCGCCGGTCAGCCGGGCCAGCGCCAGGTCGCGTTCGAGCGGGATGAGCTCGGCCTCGCGCGGAATGCCCGACAGGCCGAGCCAGCTCGCATAGAGCCCCTCGTTCATCACGCCGGACGAGGCGAGGTCGGCATCCTGCGTTTCGTGCGCGATGACGCCGCCGAAATCGCGGGCATAGGTCAGCGCGCGCCGCATGACCAGCGCGTTGGCGATGGTGTGGCGGCCGTCGGTGTAGGCGACGGCGCCGGCTTCGCGCAGCAGGCCGAATTCGGTCATCTCGCGGCCGTCGAGGCCCTTGGTGATCGCGGCCGCCGGGAAGATGTTGACGCTTGCGGTGTCGCGTGCGGTGCGCAGCACGAATTCGACCAGCGCCACATTGTCGATCACCGGGTCGGTGTCAGGCATCATGACGATGGAGGTGACGCCGCCGGCCGCCGCCGCCACGCTTGCCGAGGCGATGGTCTCGCGATGCTCGCCGCCGGGTTCGCCGATGAAGACGCGCGCGTCGACAAGGCCTGGAATGATCGTCTTGCGGGCGCAGTCGATGACGGTGGCGCCTTCGGGCGCCCCCTGGTTCAATGCCGCCTTTCCGGCCGCGGCGATCTTGCGGCCGTCGACGATGACGCTGCCGATCTCGTCGATGCCGCGCGACGGGTCGACAATGTGCGCCTTGCTGAAGACGGTCACGCTCATGCGCCGCGCCCCTCATGGTTGCGGCGCGGGTCGAGCAATGCTTCCATGACCGCCATGCGCACGGCGACCCCCATCTCCACCTGTTCCTGGATGACGCTTTGCGGCCCGTCGGCGATTTCGGAGGCGATCTCGACGCCGCGGTTCATCGGACCAGGATGCATGACCAGCGCATCGTCCTTGGCGGCTTTCAGCTTTTCGGCATCGAGGCCGAAATAGCGGAAATATTCGCGGATCGACGGCACGAAGGCGCCTTCCATGCGCTCGCGCTGCAGGCGCAGCATCATCACGACGTCGGCATCCTTCAGGCCCTCGGCCATCGAGCGCGCGACGATGACGCCCATCCGATCAATGCCGGAAGGCAGCAGCGTCGAGGGCGCCACGACGCGCACCTGCGCGCCGAGCGCGTTCAACAGCATGATGTTGGAGCGGGCGACGCGCGAATGCAGGATGTCGCCGCAAATCGCCACGATCAGCTTCGAAAGCGGGCCCTTGGCGCGGCGGATGGTCAGCGCGTCGAGCAGCGCCTGCGTCGGGTGCTCGTGCGCGCCGTCGCCGGCATTGACCACCGAGCAGCCGACCTTCTGGGCGAGCAGGGCGGCGGCGCCGGCCGACTGGTGGCGGATGATCAGGATGTCGGGCCGCATGGCGTTGAGCGTCATCGCCGTATCGATCAGCGTCTCGCCCTTCTTCACCGAGGAGCTCGCCACCG
The DNA here is from genome assembly GCF_003952425.1 of Mesorhizobium sp. M2A.F.Ca.ET.046.03.2.1. NCBI lineage: Bacteria > Pseudomonadati > Pseudomonadota > Alphaproteobacteria > Hyphomicrobiales > Phyllobacteriaceae > Mesorhizobium > Mesorhizobium sp. M2A.F.Ca.ET.046.03.2.1. The sequence goes on from NZ_CP034449.1 coordinate 6,400,370, forward strand.
ACATGTTCATGACGTCGGCGCCGAGACGCTTGCCGGCCAGCTCGAAGGACGACTGCGTGCGGGTCGATGCCTCGTAGAACAGGTTGATCTGGGTGCGGCCGCGCAGCGTCGAGGTCTTCTTTTCCGATTGCCGCGAGATCGCCACGGCCTGGTCCGCCCGATCGAGCAACAGCTCTATATCGGCGGGGGAAAGATCGCGGATGCCCAGAAGATGGCGGTGGGGAAAGAGCGGCAGGGACGAAGCGTCGGTCATCTCAAGGCGCTGCTATAGGGTGCGGTCCGGCCCGCCGCAAGCGCCAGCTTTGGATTGCGGGCTTTCTCCCCGGTATTTTCGTCGCGCGTGCCGCAACGCTTGGGCTATAAGGCCGGATGGCCTCGGATTCGTGATCGCGGCCTGGGGATGTAAGGAAGACGCGTGACCGACGAGGTGATCAACCAGCCGCCGCCGTTGACGGGCGGCAACGCTTGGCGGGGCGATCCGTTGCTCATCCAGCTTGCCGAACGTTTTTCGGATCCCGTGCGCAAGGATCTCGACGGGCTTGGCCGGTTCGTGATGACGCAGGAGGCGCAGGAGCTTGCCCGCCTCGCCAACACCGACACGCCGAAATTGCGCACGCATGACCGCCAAGGCCGGCGCCTCGACCTGGTCGAATACCATCCGGCTTATCACGCCTTGATGCGCCGCTCGGTTGCCGGCGGCCTGCATTCTTCCGTCTGGGAGAACGGCGATGCCGAGATCGGCCGCCGCCATCAGGTAAGGGCGGCGCGCTTCTATCTGACCGCCGAGCTCGAGACCGGGCATCTGTGCCCCATCACCATGACCAGCGCCTCGCTGGCGGCGCTGATGGCGAGCCCGAAGCTTTTCCGCGAATGGGCGCCGCGCGTGACGACGCGCAAATACGACCAGACGCAGAAGCCGCCGGTGCAGAAGACCGGGCTGACGCTCGGCATGGGCATGACCGAGAAGCAGGGCGGCACCGACGTGCGCGCCAACACCACCAGGGCGGAGCGCACGGGCAGCGGTTTTTATCGGCTCACCGGCCACAAATGGTTCATGTCGGCGCCGATGTCGGATGCCTTCCTGGTGCTCGGTCAGGCGCCGGAGGGGCTGTCCTGCTTCCTCGTGCCGCGCATCCTGGGCGACGGCTCCGGCAATGGCTTCCGCTTCCAGCGGCTGAAGGACAAGCTCGGCAACCGCTCGAACGCCTCGTCGGAGGTGGAGTTCGTCAATGCCATCGGCGAGATGGTCGGCGATCCGGGCGCCGGCGTGAAGACCATCATGGACATGGTGACGCTAACGAGGCTGGACTGCGCGGTCGCTTCGTCGGCGCTGATGCGGGCGGGCCTTGCCGAGGCCGTGCACCACACGCGCCATCGCCAGGTGTTCGGCTCGAACCTGATCGACCAGCCGCTGATGCAGCGGGTTCTCGCCGATATGGCGCTCGACGTCGCCGCGGCCACGGCGCTGTCGTTCCGGCTGGCGCGCTCCTTCGACGAGGCGGCCAGCGATCGCGGCGAGGCGGCCTTTGCCCGGGCCATGACGCCTGTGGTCAAATACTGGGTCTGCAAGATCGCGCCGGCGCTGCTCTACGAGGCGATGGAATGTCTTGGCGGCAATGGCTATGTCGAGGAAGCGCCGCTAGCCCGCTACTACCGGGAGGCGCCGGTCAACGCGATCTGGGAGGGCTCGGGCAATGTCATGGCGCTCGATGTGCTGCGCGTGCTTGGCCGCGCGCCTGGCCTGTTCGAGGAGGTGCTCGCGGGCATCGACCGCGATCTCGGCACCGGCGGACGCGGCACTATCGGCGTGCTGAAGGCGGCCATGCAGGTCGCCGCGACCGACCAAGGGTCGGCTCGGCTGCTCACTGAACAGCTCGCGCTGTCGGCCGCCGCGGCGGAGCTGCGCAGGCTGGGAGCAGGGCGGATCGCCGACGCCTTCGTCGAAACCCGGCTCGGCGGCCAGTGGCGCACCACCTACGGCATGCTCGATTCGCGCCATGATGCGCGCATGATCATCGACACGCTCTATCCGCCGGTGACCTGATCCGGCTCTAAATCAAAGAGTACGATCCGAAAACCGCTTCGCACGCTTCGGTGCCATGCTCCCAGAACGATTGCCTATCTGTGGATAGCCGTTAACCTTAACAAATGGTTTCCATTGCGGCGGACCTTCGCAAAGCCCAATCTCTGCTTGCTGGAGTAGGGAAGGGTTGACCATGGCCCGGGCTCCGCGAAGCAGGATTCGTATGCGGCACGTCTTGAGCTCAGTTCTGGCCTTGCATTGGGCGGTGGTCTTTGCCCTGCTTGCCTATGTATGCATGGACGGCAGCCGGGGCATAGCAGCGGCGCTTGGCGTCCTTGGCCTCTCGATCCAGGGCGGCCGGTTTCCGCAGCTTGAAAATGTCGCCGTGGTCGCGCCGCTTTCGGTCGCGCTCCTGACTGTCGCGGTGCTGTTCTGCTGGGCCTTTGTCGAAACGCTGCTCAACGGCCCGGCAAGGCCCGACGCAGGCGAAAGCGTTGCGCGGGTCGCTTTCATCTTCGCATCGTCGCTGCTTTCGCTGATTCTCATCGGCGGCGTGGTGCAAGGCATTGACGGCCTGTTCGTGATTCTCGGCGTTCAGATGACGGCACTGCTTGCCTCCTATGTTGCGGTGACGGCCGAGCGCCGCTCCGCCCTTGCCGCCGCAATGAATTTGCCCCAGGGCGATGTTCGCGCCGCCTCGCGCATGGCGATGGGGGCCGCGCACAGCTCCTTGCTTTCGCGCATATCCGGCCGCCCGGAAAGCAAGCCTGGAGGCAGGCGCTGATGCGCACGATATTCACACTCTGGGCTGCTCCGATGGCCATCTTCTGGGGATGGTTCTTCCTGTCGGCCAACGACATGAATTTCGGCTACGCGATGCTGAGCCGACAGGTGCACGATTTCGCTTTCCAGCTCTATGGCCAGATGCTCGGCGTCGACCCGGCCATCATACCGGGCATGGTGGCGCGGACCTGCGTTTTCGACTTCTTCCTGCTCATGGGGCTGTGGGCCTTCCGCCGCCGGCGCAACATCGCCGAATGGATAAGGCAGCGCCGGCAGGGCGACATCAGCCCCGATCGGCTCGGCCAAGCGACTGAAGCCGGTCCAACGCTCCCTGCAGAATAAAGGCGGCGGCCGCCGAATCGATCTTGCCGGCGCGCTTCTTACGCGAGAAGTCCATCTCGATCAGCGTCCGCTCGGCAGCGACCGTCGACAGCCGCTCGTCCCACAGCAAGAAGGGCAGGTGGGAAAGCGGCGCCATGTTGCGGACGAAGGCGCGCGATTTTTGCGCACGGGGCCCTTCCGAGCCGTCCATGTTCACGGGAAGGCCAAGCACGATGGCGCCGACATTGTCCTTCGCGAGCTGAGCGAGCAGTTGGGCGGCATCGAGCGAAAATTTCTTGCGCAGGATGACCGGGCGCGGATGGGCGAAGGACAACCCGCGGTCGGAGACGGCCACGCCGATCGTCTTATCGCCGAGATCGAGCCCGGCGAGCGTCTTGCCCTCGGCGAGACGCTCCGGCAGTTCCTCGATTGAAATAATGCCCAACGGCTTCCTCTGACATTTGGGCGTCACACATCCTTTTGACGTTAGGAAGCGCTGCGCCACTTTAAATTTGCCGCCAGCGTTCTATCCTTTGGCAACGGGAAAATCGAGGAAAGCATTCATGAAACTGACCTGGTACGGGCATTCGGCATTCCGCGTCGAGACCAAGGACGCCACCATTCTCATCGACCCCTATCTGGTCGGCAATCCGTCCTGGACGGGCGGCTGGGAAGGGCCGGCGGAAGGTGTGACTCACGTTCTCCTGACCCACGGCCATAACGACCATGTCAGCGGCGCGGTCGAGGTGCTGAAGAAAAGCGGCGCCATGCTGGTCGCCAATTTCGAGATCTGCATGTACCTCGTCGGCCAGGGCGTCAGCGGCGACAAGATCAATCCGGGCAATATCGGCGGCACCGTCGATTGCGGGCCGTTCACCACGACGTTCGTCCAGGCGCTGCATTCGTCCTCCTTCGGCGGTGAAGGCAGCACCAACACCTATCTCGGCAATCCGGGTGGACTCGTCCTGCATTTTCCCGAAGACAAGACGCTCTACCACATGGGCGACACCGACATCTTCTCCGACATGGGGCTGATCAACGAGCTGCACGAGCCAAAGGTCGGCATCGTGCCGATCGGCGACCGCTTCACCATGGGCGGCGCGGTGGCGGCCCTTGCCTGCCGTCGGTTCTTCGGCTTCGATACCGTCGTTCCCTGCCATTTCAGGACTTTCCCGATGATCGACCAGACCGCCGACAAATTCGTCGCCGGCATGGAAGGCTCGGGCGTCAACGTGGCGCTGCCTGAGATCGGCAAGCCGATCACGATCTAGGTCGCCTCATCGACCATTGGGGGGCAACGGGCGCAATCGCTCCGGCATCATGCATGTTGCGCGGCAGACGCCGCGCCGCTATAGCCCGCACTGGTTTTCCCGAGGCGAAAAGAACATGTCCGTTGATCTTCAGACCGTGAAGCGCGTCGCGCGCCTTGCCCGTATCGCGGTGAGCGAGGAGGACGCCGAGCGCATGACCGGCGAATTGAACGCCATTCTCGGCTTCGTCGAGCAATTGAACGAGGTCGATGTCTCGGGCGTCGAGCCGATGACCTCGGTCACGCCGATGGAGATGAAGAAGCGCCAGGATGTCGTTACCGACGGCAACAAGCCCGCCGACGTCGTCGCCAACGCGCCGGCGACGGAAGAGAATTTCTTCCTCGTTCCGAAGGTGGTGGAGTAGACCGTGGCTGTCGAGATCGCCGTCGAGACGCCTCTGCAGGACGACGTGCGCGCGCTGGTCGCCGAACTCAACGCCGCGCTGCTCGAGCTGACGCCGGCCGAGCATTGCTATCACCTGACGGTCGAGCAGATGGCCTGCTCGGACACGACGGTGTTCATCGCGCGCGACAACGGCCTTGCCGTAGGTTGCGGGGCGCTGAAGCGCCACGAAGAGGCGACCGGCGAGGTCAAGCGCATGTACACGCGGCCTTCGCATCGCGGCATGAAGATCGGCGCCGAGATCGTCGGGCGGGTCGAGGCGCTTGCCCGGCAGGAAGGGCTGACGCGCCTGGTACTCGAAACCGGCGATCGCCATCCCGCCGCCTGGACCGTCTATGAGCGCGCCGGATTCACGCGTTGCGGACCGGTGCTGGATTATCCCGACTCCGAATGGTCGGTGTTTTACGAAAAGAGCCTTGCCTGATGAGCGATCTCACACATCTCACCATTTCCGAGGCCCGCGCCCAGCTGCGCGGCAAGGAGATCACCGCGGCCGAGATCACCGAGGCCTATCTGGCGGCGATCGATCGCGCCAATCCGGTGCTCAACGCCTATGTGGCCGTCACCGCCGACAAGGCGCGCGACATGGCAAAGAACTCGGATGCCAAGCTTGCCAAGGGCGAGGGCGGCGCGCTGGAGGGTATCCCGCTCGGCATCAAGGACCTGTTCGCCACCGAAGGCATCCACACCCAGGCCTGCAGCCACGTGCTGGACGGTTTTAGGCCGCGCTACGAGTCCACCGTGACGTCCAATCTGTGGGCCGACGGCGCCGTCATGCTCGGCAAGCTCAACATGGACGAGTTCGCCATGGGCTCGTCGAACGAGACCTCCTATTACGGCCCGGTGATCAATCCGTGGCGGCGCTCGCGGCTCGACACGGTGGTGATGCCGACGACGCATCAGGGCGATGGCGGCTTCGTCTCCGCCGGCGGCACCAAGACCCAGCGCACGCTTGATAACGCCCAGCTGGTGCCAGGCGGTTCGTCCGGCGGCTCGGCGTCGTCTGTGGCCGCGTTCCTGTGCGCCGGCGCAACCGCCACCGATACCGGCGGCTCGATCCGCCAGCCCGCCGCCTTCACCGGTACGGTCGGCATCAAGCCGACCTATGGGCGCTGCTCGCGCTGGGGCATCGTTGCTTTCGCCTCGTCGCTCGACCAGGCCGGGCCGATCGCTCGCGACGTGCGCGACGCCGCGATTCTGCTGAAGTCCATGGCTTCCGTCGATCCGAAGGACACGACCTCGGTCGACCGCCCGGTGCCGGACTATGAAGCGGCGATCGGCAAGCCGATCAAGGGCATGAAGGTCGGCATTCCGAAGGAATACCGCGTCGACGGCATGCCGCAAGACATCGAGGCGCTCTGGCAGAAAGGCATTGCCTGGCTGAAGGATGCCGGCGCCGAGATCGTCGACATCTCGCTGCCGCACACCAAATATGCCTTGCCGGCATATTATATCGTAGCGCCCGCCGAGGCGTCGTCGAACCTCGCCCGCTACGACGGTGTACGCTACGGCCTGCGCGTGCCCGGCAAGGACATCATCGACATGTATGAGAAGACTCGCGCCGCCGGCTTCGGCCGCGAGGTCAAGCGGCGCATCATGATCGGCACCTATGTGCTGTCGGCCGGCTACTACGACGCCTACTATCTGCAGGCGCAGAAGGTGCGCACGCTGATCAAGCGCGACTTCGAGAATGTCTTTGCCGCCGGCGTCGACGTCATCCTGACGCCCGCGACCCCATCGGCCGCTTTCGGCATCGCCGACGAGGACATGGCCTCCGATCCGGTCAAGATGTATCTCAACGACATCTTCACCGTGACGGTGAACATGGCCGGCCTTCCCGGCATTTCGGTGCCCGCCGGCCTCGACGGCAAGGGCCTGCCGCTCGGCCTGCAGCTCATCGGCCGCCCGTTCGACGAGGAGACGCTGTTCCAGACGGCCAATGTCATCGAGCAGGCGGCGGGCAAATTTCAGCCGGAAAAGTGGTGGTAGGCTCATACCTCATCTGACAGAGGGTGAGGGATGTTCTACTACTTGTCGAAAGTCTTCTGGTTCTTCGGCCAGCCGATCAATCTGGCGATCTTCCTGCTGCTTGCCGGACTGTTCGCAGCGCTGTTCCAGCGCCGCCGGCTGGCGGCGACGGGAAGTGTGCTCGGCATCGCGATTCTGGTCCTTTCGGCCTGGACGTCGGTCGGTGCGATGATGCTCAACCCGCTGGAAGAACGTTTTCCGAAGCCGCCATTGCCTGAGAAGGTCGACGGCATCGTCGTGCTTGGCGGCGGCTTCGAGGGCGCAATCAACCTGGCGCGCGGCGGTTATGAGCTGAACAGCGGCGGCGACCGCATGGTGGAGACGGCGATCCTCGCCAGGCGCTTTCCCCAGGCGAAGATCGTCGTGTCCGGCGGCAATGGCTCGCTTTTCCTCGACGGCGAGGGCGACGCCGACACGGCGCCGCGCCTGCTTGGCGCGCTTGGCGTCTCCGCCGATCGCCTGATCCTCGAGGACAAATCGCGCAACACCTATGAGAATGCGGTCTTCTCGCGAAAACTGGTCGAGCCGAAGCCTGGCGAGACGTGGCTGCTGGTCACCTCGGCCTTCCACATGCCGCGCGCCAAGGCGCTGTTCGACAAGGCGGGCTTTGCGACCATTCCGTGGCCCGTCGACTATCGCACCTCGGGCAAGGAAGGCGTCGGCTTCTACCGCGACAATCCCGTTGATTCGGTGCAGGCAACCACCATTGCGGTGCGCGAATGGATCGGGCTTTTTGCCTACCGGCTGTCCGGCAGGATCGATCAGCTCTTTCCCGGACCGGGCGGCTGACCGAGCACTGCCTGCCGCGCCGCCGAGAAGAACTGGCGGCGCACCAGCACCGCCAGAAGCACCAGCGTCGACATCACGAACACGACCGGGTCGACGAACCAGCCTAGATAGCCGATCGAGAAGAAGACGGCGCGCAGCCCGGCGTTGAAGTGCTTGCCGGCGAGCACGTTCATGCGCGTCGCCCGCCACACCGCGGTTTCGCTGACGGGATTGCGCGAAGCAGGGCCATGCGGGGTCGGCACAGCGCCGATCAGGATCGAGCAATAGTTGAACAGCCGGTAGGCCCAGCCGAATTTGAAGAAGGCGAAGGCCAGGATCAGCACCAGGCCGAATACCTTGGTCTGGAAGGTTTCGCGCGACGAAGCCTCGCCGAACGGCAGGTCGGCCAGAACCTGGAGCACGCGGTCGGAGGCGCCGAGCAGGGCAAAGCAGCCGCCGAGCGCGATCAGGGAAGACGAGGCAAAGAAGGCGGTGCCTTGCTGCAGGCCGCCCATGATGGCGGTATCGACAATGCGTATCTCGCGCTCGGCCATATTGCGCATCCAGGCCTCGCGCTGGGCATTCATCGCGGTCGTCAGCGAGACGCGGCTGATCAGCTTGCCGTCGGAGGCGAGCGTGTGCAGCACCCAGACGACCAGGAAGAAGGTCAAAGCCGCCAGATCTGCCAATGAGAGATGGAGTGAGTCGCCCATGCGTTCTTGTAACACAGGCGACGCCGGCGCTTCGACGGGGCAGGAGGCCTCAGCAGGATGATGTCGCTGGCGGAGCAAACAAGGTCGGCAGCCGCCGCGCCGCGACTTGCAAAACAGCGGAAACATCCAGGGAATTCCTATATGTAAGTTTCTGACCGGCGCTCAGGAGACCACGGCCCGTGTTCCTTTCGGTTTTCGACCTGTTCAAGATCGGCATCGGGCCGTCGAGCTCGCACACGATGGGGCCGATGACAGCCGCGCGCCGTTTCCTCGACGAGATCCTGGCCGGCGATTGGCCGCGCCCGGCAGGCGTCAAAGTCGACCGCATCGGCGCCAGCCTGCATGGCTCGCTTGCCTATACCGGCATTGGCCACGGCTCGGACCGCGCCGTCATGCTCGGCCTGGCCGGCCAGACGCCGCAGACGGTCGATCCGGACGAGGCCGACGGCATCGTCGCCCGCATCGGCGCGGAAAAGCGCATTTCGCCGCCGGGGCATCCGATATACCGTTTCGATCCCGCCAAGGACCTCGTGCTCGACCGCAAGACGCCGCTGACCGGCCACGCCAACGGCATGGCCTTCTATGCCTATGATGTGTCCGACCGGCTGCTGCTCAAGCGCATCTATTATTCGATCGGCGGCGGCTTCGTCGTTTCCGAGGAAGAATTGCAGCGCATGAAGGCCAAGGGCTCGGTGACGACCGAGGGCAGACGAGTGCCGTATCCCTTCAAGAATGCCGTCGAGATGCTGGCGATGGCGACAAAGAGCGGGCTTTCGATCGCCGAGATGAAACGCGCCAACGAGGAAAAGCACATGTCGCGCGAGGAGCTCGATGCGGGCCTCGACGCGATCTGGGGCGCGATGAAAGGCTGCATTGACCGCGGCCTGTCGCAGGACGGCATCATGCCGGGCGGACTGAAGGTGCGCCGCCGTGCGCGGCAATTGCACGACAAATTACAGGAACAGTGGCAGCAGAACCGGCCCAACCCCTTGCTCGCCAATGACTGGCTGTCCATCTACGCCATGGCGGTCAATGAGGAGAACGCCGCCGGCGGGCGGGTGGTGACGGCGCCGACCAATGGCGCGGCCGGCACGCTGCCGGCGGTGCTGCGCTATTGGCTGCATTTCCATCCCGAAGCCGATCAGCCGAGCATCCGCGATTTCCTGCTGACGGCCGCGGCCGTCGGCGGCATCATCAAGTCCAACGCGTCGATCTCGGGCGCCGAAGTCGGTTGCCAGGGCGAGGTGGGCTCCGCCTCGGCCATGGCCGCCGCCGGCCTGTGCGCCGTGATGGGTGGCACGCCAGAGCAGGTGGAGAACGCCGCCGAGATTGCGCTCGAGCATCATCTCGGCATGACCTGCGATCCTGTCGGCGGCCTGGTGCAGGTGCCCTGCATCGAGCGCAATGCCCTTGGCGCGGTAAAGGCCGTGACGGCCGCTTCCTTGGCCATCAAGGGCGACGGCACGCATTTCGTGCCGCTCGACGCCGCGATCGAGACCATGCGCCAGACCGGCCTCGACATGAACGAGAAGTACAAGGAAACCAGCCTCGGCGGTCTGGCGGTGAACGTGGTGGAGTGCTGAAGTCTTACGGACACTCCAGGCTGGCCCTGTGGAGAAGTCGCTCAAGGCGTTGACGCGTCAACCCTCGCGGCTAAATCTTGGGGCATGTCACTCAATCTCCTAAAACTGTGCGTCGGCTGCGACAGCGTCGAGGATCTCGAAGAGTGGATCGCCTTCCGCCTCGACGAGCGGCGGCGCGCCGGCGAGCCGGTCGAGCACTGGCACACCACCCGCATGGTGCCGACGCGCGGCAGCGAGATCACGGACGGCGGCTCGCTCTATTGGGTGATCAAGGGCAGCGTGCAATGCCGGCAGCTGATCACCGAGATCAGGCCCTTCACCGACGCTGAAGGTATCGGCCGCTGTCACCTGGTGCTCGATCCCGAGGTCGTGCGCACCGACTGGCAGCCGCGGCGCGCCTTCCAGGGCTGGCGTTACCTCAAGCCCGCCAATGCGCCGGCCGATCTCGGCAAGGGCATGGCGGCACTCGCCGAGATGCCGCGGAAGCTGAGGCTCGAACTCGCCGAACTCGGCCTGCTCTAAGCGCTGGCCCTTCGGCTCGCCAAGCGTGGGGGCTTGCAAGCGCCGGACCTAGGTCCCATCCTATTTCCTATGCTCAGTCATCCGTATGGCGGCGCAAACCGATGGGTGTGATCCTCGCATTGGCGGCAATCCTTGTGGTGCTTTTTGGCGCCGCGTTGCTCTTCGTGCGTGCTGATGCGGCGAGGATGGCCGACGGTCTGCGATCGCTCGGGCCGGCTTTGCTGGGGCTGGTCGGCGCGCCCATGCTGGTCTTCGGCCGCAGCCTCATCGGCGGACTGCTTCTGCTCGCGGCGCTCGCCTGGGTCGGCTGGATTCGCACGAGACGGCCTCCGGCGCGGGCTGCCGCTTCCAAGCATTCGACGGTGCGCACCGCTGCGCTTGAAATGGACCTCGACCATGACAGCGGCAGGCTCGAGGGGCTTGTTCTGGCCGGGCGCTATGAAGGCAAGATGCTTGGCGCGATGGGGCTGACGGATCTGCGCCAGCTTTATGGCGAGCTCAGCCCCGATCCGGAGAGCCGCCAGCTCCTAGAGACGTATCTTGACGGCCGTTTTCCCGTCTGGCGCAAGGACGCGCAGCCGCACAGTGGCGAAGGGCTGAGTGTTGCGCCAGGTGCGGGCGCCATGACTAAGGAGGAGGCCTACAAGGTCCTTGGTCTTGAAGCGGGGGCCGCCGCGGCGGATATCCGCAAGGCGCACCGCCGCCTGATGCAGCGCCTGAACGCCGATGTCGGTGGCACGTCTGTCCTGGCGGCGCGGATCAATGAAGCCAAGGACGTCCTGCTCTCCAATCACGATTAGTCTCCTTCGACGCCGGTACCTTCCGGGAGATTTGAACAGCCGCCTATTGCTCGACGGCGTAGCACGAGATTTTCTTCCGCTTCAGGGCATCGCAGGCCTTCCAGGCGGCATTCTTCGAGCCGAAGCCGCCGAAGCGGGCGCGGTAGTAGGTGACGCCGTCCTTGTCGAAGGCGACGGTGAAGCCGGAAGCATCGGAGAGGACCTTCGGCGCCTGCTTGGCGGTTTGATCCAGAAGGCTCTGAGCTCCGGTTTTGGTGGGCGAGGAAGCGACCTGAACCACCCAGCCTGACGGCACCGACGACGTCTTCACCGGATCGATCGCCGGCGCGGCGGGTGTCGGTTCGGCATAGGCCGTGACCGCCTGCGATGTGGTCTCCTGCGGCTTGGCAGCCGGCGCCACGGCGGCCACGGCAACCGTCTTCACCTTCCTGACCTGGATCACGGGCTTCGTCTCTTCGGCGACCTGTTGGGTGTCGTCCTGGACGTCGTCGGCCGAGGCAACGACAGTGTCGTCCGTCGCCGGCTTTTCGTCCGGAGTCGGTGCGTCATGCTTGGGCAAAAAGACCTTGGCCAGCGTCTTGATCGGGTTGTCGTTGCCCTTGGCGATGAGATCGCCGCCGCCGCGCGTCGAGGCGCGCGGCAGATAGGTGGTGATCAGCGCGGCCATCTGGTTGTCGCGGCTGCGGCCGGAAGCGCCGCCCATCACCACCGCGACGAGGCGGCGGTCGCCGTCTGCGACGGAGGAGACGAGATTGTAGCCCGAGGCGCGGGTGTAGCCGGTCTTGATGCCGTCGACGCCCTTGATACGGCCGAGCAGACGGTTGTGGCCGTTGATGCGCTGGCGGCCATACAGGAACGAGCGTTGCGAGAAATAGCCGTAATATTGCGGGAAGTGCTCGCGCAGCGCGATGCCAAGCATGGCCATGTCGTGCGCGGTGGTAAACTGGCCGGGGTCGGGCAGACCGTTGGCGTTGCGGAAGACGGTGCCGTTCATGCCGAGCTGGCGCGCCTTGGCGGTCATCATACGGGCGAAATTGTCCTCGCTGCCGCCGAGCAACTCGCCGAGCGCGGTGGCGGAGTCGTTGGCCGATTTCGTCACCATGGACAGGATCGCGGTCTCGACCGGAACCGAGCCGCCGGCGCGCACACCGAGCTTGGTCGGCGGCTGGGCCGCGGCATGCGCTGAGTAGGGCACCGGCGTATTCTTGCTGACCCGGCCCTTCGCCAGCGCCTCGAAGGTGAGGTAGAGCGTCATCATCTTGGTGAGCGAAGCCGGATAGCGCCGGCCATTGGCGTCGGCCGAATAGAGCACCTTGCCGGTCTTGGCATCCACCACAATGGCCGCGGACTTTGCGGCAAGGGCCGACGCCACATCGGCAGCGATAATCGTCATCGCCAGCGCGGCGACCATGACTGCCTTGAAGGAGAATGAGGATTTGGAGACCAGCCCCGACAACGCCTGACGCACCGTTACTACCCTGAAATTTTCGTTGCCCCGGAGGCGGCTACGGGAGTGCCTGCCTCACTTCCGGCCAAGCTATCGCGGTCAGCGTTACCAATCCGTTTATGGTAACCGCCGCGTTCACCATTTTTCGGCAAATCGAGCTTCTCTTTAATCGAATTTTACCGGCCGGCGGCGCTGGAGCCCCTGCGCACCAAGGGATTCTTGACTTTTGTGCGTTGCACAATATATTAAGGTGCATTGCACAAGGGCGCCCGGGGCAGAAAGGGCGTTTCAACCAAGGGAAGTATGAAATGACCCAGACCTATGAGGACTTCACGAAATACGGCAAGGAGTTTGCCGACACCGGGCTGAAGAGCTTTGCCTCGCTCACCAAGGGCGCGCAGGCGATCGCCACCGAAGCCGGCGAATACACCAAGAAGAGCTTCGAGGCCGGCAGCGCAGCCTTCGAGAAGCTGTTCGCGGCCAAGTCGATCGAGAAGGCCATCGAGATCCAGACCGATTACGCCAAGCAGAGCTATGAGAGCTTCGTGGCCGAGGCCAGCAAGATCGGCAATCTCTATGCCGAGCTCGCCAAGGAGGCTTACAAGCCGTTCGAATCGGTGGTCGCCAAAGCGAAGTAATTTCGCCGGATCATATCCATACGGCCAGCCGGCCTGTGAAAAGGACCCGGTCGCGGTAGCGCGGCCGGGTTTTTTCGTGGCCGATCGCAACCCGATGCACATTGCCGCATTCACGATTGAGAAATTCGCTTAGGTTTGCCCACCTAGCCATATTGTCAGCTAAACAGAAGGGCTTAAAATCGTCCATCGAGAACCTACATGTTGAACTCGCATGAGGATTCGAAAAGGCTGGACTACGTGACGATCGGTTTGACTGCCACGGCAGGCGTGGTGCGAATGCAAAGTGACGGGGACCGCAACGATCCCGGTCGCGGTACCGCTGTCATCACGCGCACCAAGACCAAGACCAAAAAGCCCAGCCTCTACCGGGTCCTCATTCTGAACGACGACTACACTCCCATGGAGTTCGTCGTTCACGTCCTTGAGCGTTTTTTCCAAAAGGACCGCGAGGCCGCCACACGCATCATGCTTCATGTTCATAATCATGGAGTGGGCGAGTGCGGCATCTACACATTCGAGGTGGCCGAGACCAAAGTGTCCCAGGTCATGGATTTCGCCCGACAGAATCAGCATCCGCTGCAATGCGTGATGGAGAAGAAGTGAGGTAACATGCCGGCTTTCTCCCAAGGCCTGGAAAAGGCGCTACATCAGGCGCTGACATTCGCCAACGAGCGGCATCATGAGTATGCGACGCTCGAACATCTGCTGCTTGCCCTGATCGACGACACAGAGGCGGCCGCCGTCATGCGCGCCTGCAACGTCGATCTCGACGAGCTCAAGCACACCGTTCTCACCTATATCGACACCGAGCTGGACAACCTCGTCACCGGCTACGACGAGGATTCCAAGCCGACGGCAGGCTTCCAGCGCGTCATCCAGCGCGCCGTGATCCATGTGCAGTCGTCCGGCCGCGAGGAAGTGTCCGGCGCCAACGTGCTCGTCGCCATCTTCGCCGAGCGCGAGAGCCACGCCGCCTATTTCCTGCAGGAACAGCAGATGACCCGCTACGACGCGGTCAACTACATCTCGCACGGCATCGCCAAGCGCCCGGGCGCTTCGGAATCGCGCACACCGCGCGGCGCCGAGGACGAGCAGGGCGGCCAGAACGGCGCCGAGCCGCAGGAGGAAAACGGCAAGAAGAAGCAGCAGGACGCGCTGACGGCCTACTGCGTCAATCTCAACAACAAGGCCCGCGCCGGCAAGATCGACCCGCTGATCGGCCGCGACAGCGAGATCAACCGCACCATCCAGGTGCTGTGCCGCCGCTCCAAGAACAACCCGCTCTATGTCGGCGACCCCGGCGTCGGCAAGACGGCGATCGCCGAGGGCCTGGCCAAGCGCATCGTCGAAGGCGATGTGCCGGAAGTGCTGCAGGACGCCACCATCTTCGCGCTCGACATGGGCACGCTGTTGGCCGGCACCCGCTATCGCGGCGACTTCGAGGAGCGGCTGAAGCAGGTCGTGAAGGAGCTCGAGGACTATCCGGGCGCGGTGCTGTTCATCGACGAGATCCACACCGTGATCGGCGCCGGCGCCACTTCGGGCGGCGCGATGGATGCATCGAACCTCCTGAAGCCGGCGCTGTCGTCCGGCGCGATCCGCTGCATCGGCTCGACCACCTACAAGGAGTTCCGCCAGTTCTTCGAGAAGGACCGCGCGCTTGTGCGGCGCTTCCAGAAGATCGACGTCAACGAGCCGACCATCGAGGACGCCATCGAGATCATGAAGGGCCTCAAGCCCTATTTCGAGGAGTTCCACAAGGTCCGCTACACCAGCGAGGCGATCAAGGCCTCGGTCGAGCTCTCGGCTCGCTACATCAACGACCGCAAGCTGCCGGACAAGGCGATCGACGTGATCGACGAGACCGGCGCCTCGCAGATGCTGGTGCCGGAGGCCAAGCGCAAGAAGACGATCGGCATCAAGGAGATCGAGGCGACGATCGCCACCATGGCGCGCATCCCGCCGAAGACGGTCTCGGCCGATGACGAGAAGGTGCTGCAGGGTCTGGACGTCGAGCTGAAGCGCGTCGTCTACGGCCAGGATACCGCGATCACCGCGCTGACCTCGGCGATCAAGCTGGCGCGCGCCGGCCTGCGCGAACCGGAGAAGCCGATCGGCTCCTACCTGTTCTCGGGCCCGACCGGCGTCGGCAAGACGGAAGTGGCCAAGCAACTCGCCGCCTCGCTCGGCGTCGAACTGATCCGCTTCGACATGTCGGAATACATGGAACGCCACACCGTCTCGCGGCTGATCGGCGCGCCTCCCGGCTATGTCGGCTTCGACCAGGGCGGCCTGCTCACCGACGGCGTCGACCAGCATCCGCATTGCGTGCTGCTGCTCGACGAGGTCGAGAAGGCGCATCCGGACCTGTTCAACATCCTGTTGCAGGTGATGGATCATGGCAAGCTCACCGACCACAACGGCAAGCAGATCGACTTCCGCAACGTGATCCTCATCATGACCACCAATGCGGGTGCGTCGGATGCGCAGCGCGCGGCGATCGGCTTCGGCTCGACCAAGCGCGAGGGCGACGACGTCGAGGCGATCAACCGGCTGTTCACGCCGGAGTTCCGCAACCGTCTCGATGCGATCATCCCGTTCGGCTCGCTGCCGGTGCCGGTGATCCATCAGGTGGTGCAGAAGTTCGTCATGCAGCTCGAGGCCCAGCTTTCCGAGCGTGGCGTCACCTTCGATCTGTCGCAGGACGCGATCGCCTGGCTGGCCGACAAGGGCTATGACGAGCGCATGGGGGCGCGTCCGCTCGGCCGGGTCATCCAGGAGCACATCAAGAAGCCGCTGGCCGATGAAGTGCTGTTTGGCAAGCTGAAGAAGGGCGGCACGGTGCGCGTCACCGTCGAGAAGAAGGAAACCGGAGAGTCCGGCCTGAAGCTCGAATCGCTCGCCGACGAGTCGCCCGTGCAGCCGAAGAAGGAAGAGCCGGAAGACGCGCCGAAGCCGAAGAAGGCGGTGGCCAAGAAGCCTGCGCCCAAGAAGGCGGTGGCGCAGAAGCCGGAACCGAAGGGCAAGGACGGCAACAAGCGCAGCCTTGTGCCGCAACTGCCGCGCAAGGGCTGATCGGCCTTATTCCGAATTGCAGAAAGGCCCCGGCGACGGGGCTTTTTTGTTGCAAGGAAACGTGGAAATCGGCCGGATTGTCCTTAATTTAACGGTGCGCGTGGCCGATGTCCTCCAACCGCCAACGGATTTTCCTGGATCAATGGAAAGACGATGCGCCCGTGTCGGTGCGGTCGCATCCTGTGGCCGCGCATGCTATGGCCGGCACATGTCGACTTGGACCTCGAACGTCACAGCGCCTCGTTCCACTTGGTTCCTGCGTGGTGCCCGCGCGGCCTTTTCCCTGCCTGGCCTGATCCTCGTCAGCTCGTTCATTGGCTTTGCCGCCCTGGCGAAAGACGCCGGGGTCACGGTGGCACAGGCCGCTTTCATGACCGGAACGGTGTGGGCGCTGCCATCCATGGTCGTGCTGGTGAGTGCGATCGCATCGGGAGCGGCGCTGCCGGCGGCGATGTTCGCCGTCACGTTGTCCGCCATACGTCTGATGCCGATGGTGATGGCGCTGGCACCCGAGATGCGCACCGGGAAAACCCGGCAATGCGTGCTCTACCTCCTGGCGCATTTCGTGGCCGTGACCTCCTGGGTGCTGGCCATGGAGCGCCTCAAGCGCGTCCCGCCTCAAATGCGTACGACTTACTATGCCGGCCTCGGCGGCACGCTGGTGACGACGAATGTCATCGTCGTGACCGTCGTTTATGCAGTGGCGGATGCGCTGCCGTCCGCCGTTTCGGCGGCGTTGCTGATGTTGACGCCGATGTATTTCCTGACCTCGTTGTGGGGGTCCGCACGCGAGCGGGCAGGGCATGTCGCAATGGTCCTGGGCCTCGTCCTCGGACCGGTCTTCCACATAGTGTTGCCGCAGATCGATTTGCTGGTTGCCGGACTGATCGGCGGCACGGTCGCCTGTGGCTTGCAATTGTGGCGGCGCAAGGTGCGCGCAGCGTGAGTTACTTTTCCAGCGGCGCCTGGTGGTGGCCATACATGTTCATTCTCGTCGCCGGTTTCGCCGCGACGGATATCTGGCGCTTCCTCGGCGTCTATCTTGGCGGCAAGCTTTCCGAAGATTCAGACCTGTTGGTGCTGGTTCGCACCATGGCGACGGCGCTTGTTGCCGCCGTCATCGGCAACCTGATTGTCTTTCCAGGCGGCGCGCTGGCGCACACTTCGCTTGGCTTGAGGATAGCGGCGGCGGCCCTGGGTTTCGTCGCCTATCTGGCGTCGGGAAAGCGCATGGTCGTCGGCATCGCCACAGCCGAGTTTTTGCTTCTGGCGGGACTTTATCTGAACTTTTGATTTCGCCCCATCTCAGCCCGCCAGAGCCGCCCGGATCTTGCCGGCATTCTCGGCCAGCACCTCCGGCTTTTCCATCTGTCCGGGATGCGGCTTCAACGGCACGCCCTCGAAGCGCGGAACGACGTGGACATGAAGGTGATAGACGGTCTGCCCGGAAGCCGGCTCGTTGAACTGCATGATGGTGACGCCGTCGGCGTTGAAGGCCTTTTTCACCGCCACCGCCACCTTCTGCACGACCGCGAACAGCGCGGCGAACGTTGCCGGATCGGCGTCGAGGATGTTGCGCGACGGCGCCTTCGGCACGACCAGCGTGTGGCCCGTGCCTTGCGGCATCACATCCATGAAGGCGACCACCGCGTCGTCCTCATAGACGCCGTGCGAGGGGATCTCGCCGCGCAGGATTTTCGCGAAGATGTTGCCGGGATCATAGGCTTCGGCCATGGGGTGACACTCCCAATTGCGTTCGCCGTCCGGTGTAGCGAAGCCGCCGGTGGGCGGCAAGGCGCTCAGGCGAGATCGACCGCCAAGCTGCCTT
Organism: Mesorhizobium sp. M2A.F.Ca.ET.046.03.2.1; assembly: GCF_003952425.1. NCBI lineage: Bacteria > Pseudomonadati > Pseudomonadota > Alphaproteobacteria > Hyphomicrobiales > Phyllobacteriaceae > Mesorhizobium > Mesorhizobium sp. M2A.F.Ca.ET.046.03.2.1. The sequence continues at coordinate 6,418,611 of NZ_CP034449.1, forward strand.
CGCTGCCCAGGATTATTCGCCGAGATCCTTGCGGAAGGGCGTGTGCTCTTCGAGATACTCGCCCATGCGTTCGACCTCGCGCCGCTCGCGCCTGAGATAATCGGCGACGGCGTTGCGTAAGCCGGGATGCGAAATGTAGTGCGCCGAATGCATGGTCACCGGACGGTAGCCGCGCGCCAGCTTGTGCTCGCCCTGCGCGCCTGCCTCCACCACCTTGAGCTTGTGCTCGATGGCGAAGTCGATGGCCTGGTGGTAGCAGACCTCGAAATGCAGGAAAGGGTGGTCCTCGATGCAGCCCCAGTTGCGGCCATAGAGCGCATCGGAACCGATGAAGTTGATGGCGCCGGCAATGTAGCGGCCATTGCGCTTGGCCATCACCAGAAGAATGTCCTCGGCCATGCGCTCGCCGATCAGCGAGAAGAACTGCCGGTTGAGATAAGGCCTGCCCCATTTGCGGCCGCCGGTATCCATGTAGAAGGCGAAGAAGTCATCCCAGGTGCTTTCGGTGATATCCTTGCCGGTCAGCCAGTCGATCGAGATGCCCTCGGCAAGCGCCTCGCGGCGCTCCTTCTTCATCGCCTTGCGCTTGCGCGAGGCAAGGGTGGCGAGGAAGTCGTCATAGGTCGAAAAGCCTTCATTGAAGAAATGGAACTGCTGGTCGGTGCGATGCAGGAACCCCGCCGCCTCCAGCGTCGCCACGTCGGGCTCGTTTGCGAAGGTGACATGCGCGGAAGAGACGCCGAGCTTGTCGGTCACGAGTTTCAACCCCTCCGCCAGGCCTGCCTTCACGGCGCCTGCGTCCTCGCCCCTGCTGACGAGCAGGCGAGGGCCGGTCACCGGCGTGAACGGCACCGAGCATTGCAGCTTGGGATAGTAGCGGCCGCCGGCGCGCTCGAAGGCGTCGGACCAGCCATGGTCGAAGACATATTCCCCCTGGCTGTGCGATTTGAGATAACAAGGGACAGCGCCGAGAAGCCCGCCTTGCGCGGTTTCAAGTCTAAGGTGATGACCTTGCCAGCCGGTGCGCCGAACAGCGCAGCCGGAATCTTCCAAGGCGCTCAGAAAAGCGAATGAAACCAGCGGGTTGTAGCCGTTTTCTTTATCGCCGCGCGTGGTCCCGGCAAAGCCGTCCCATTCCTCGCATGTGAACGCGCCGATGCCTGCCGCGACGCGGATCGCATAATCCGCGTTCGCTGCCCGTCCATCATCGTCGTCGCCTTGATCCATGGGGCTTATTTAAGCTTCGCCGGGGCAGCTACAAGTCACGTTTGAGGCACCCGGCTCAAGCGACTCTTACCAGGCCGGGTTCGAAACCCTCGAAGGTCATCTGGTCGGCATATTTGAAGGTGAGGTCGACCGCCGGCTGGTCATGCACGGTCCAGGTGATGACGGGCATCTTCAGCTTTTCACGCACGAAGCTGACGAAAGGGTTCGGCAGGTCGCCGGCGGCGTAGGAGGTGAAGGCGAGGTCATGCGCGAGCATGGCGAAATGCGCCTCGATCAGCTGGTTGTCCTTGCCATAGGCGGTCAGCCCACCGGGGATGCCCGGCGCGTCCCTGGCGAAGTCGCGGATCAGCCAGTGATCGAACGACATGATGGCCACCTTGCCCTTGTAGCGCTTGAGCAGCCGGCCGACGGCTGCCACCAGGCCCGCGTCATGGCCGGGAACGCCTTTCAGCTCGACCACCAGCGGCACGCGGCCGTCGATCAGGTCGAGCGCTTCCTGCAGCGTCGGCACATGGTCCTTGGTGCCGCCGATCCTGAGCGTCGCCAGTTCGGCTGCGGTGCGTTGCCAGATGAAGCCGTCCTCGCCAGTCAGGCGCTTCAGGTCGCCGTCATGGATGATCACCGGGACGCCATCCGACGAGAGATGCACGTCGCATTCGATGGCATAGCCGCGTTCGGCCGCCGCGGCGAAGGCCGACAGCGTGTTCTCCCAGCGGGTCTTGTTCATGTCGTGAAAGCCGCGATGCGCGACGGGGCGGGCAATCAGCCAGGAGAGATCGGTCATGTTGGGCATCACTCGACTTCGAAGATCGCTTCGATTTCGACCGCGGCGTTGAGCGGCAGCGAGGCGGTGCCGACGGCGGATCGGGCGTGCTTGCCACGCTCGCCGAGTGCCGCGACCAGGAAGTCGGAGGCGCCGTTGGCAACAAGATGCTGCTCGACGAAATCAGGAGCGGAGGCGACGAAGACAGTGATCTTGACCACGCGCCGGATCCTCTCGAGATCACCGAGCGCCGCCTTGGCCTGCGCCAGGATGTTGATGGCGCAGAATTTCGCGCCTTCCTTGCCGGCGGCGGTGTCGATGTCGCGGCCGAGCAGCCCGCTTGCCTGCAGCTTGCCGTCCTTCAGCGGCAGCTGGCCGGCGGTGAAGAGCATGTTGCCGGTCCGGCAATAGGGCACATAGTTGGCGGCGGGCGCGGCGGCGGCCGGAATGGCCACGCCAAGATCGCTTAGCCGCTTTTCGATTGTTTCGCTCATTGGTTTTCCCTATTGCTGGAAGGCGCCGCGTTGGCCGGGCCGAAATTGCTATTTTTGCCTCGCTTCCGCCACGACTTTTTTTAAGCTGGACCATCTTTCCCTGCGGCCTGTCTCGCGGCCGCGACGATCGGAGCAACGTATGCGCGCAACGCGCCTTTTTCTCGCCGCCGCCTGTCTTTCGGCAGCGTTCCCAATGGCGCCGGCCCTTGCGGTGCCCGCGCTGCAGGCGCATCGCGCGGTCTACGATCTGACACTCAACAAGGCCTCCGATCGTTCGGGCATCACGGGCATCACCGGCCGCATGGTCTATGAGTTCAACGGCTCCGCCTGCGAGGGTTACACGGTCAAGTTCCGTTTCGTCACTCAGATCGTCACCAACGACAACACCAGGCTCACCGACCAGCAGACGACGACTTTCGAGGATGCCGAAGGCAAGACCTTTTCCTTCGTGACGAAATCCTTTGTCGACCAGAACCTCGACAAGGAGGTGAAGGGGGTGGCCACGCGGGAAGCGAAGGGCCTCAAGGTCGATATCGACAAGCCCGAGAAGAGCAGCCTCGAGCTTGCGGCCACACAGTTTCCGACCCAGCATCTGGTCGAGCTGATCGGCAAGGCTGAAAATGGCGAGAATTTCTACCAGACCAATCTGTTCGACGGCTCCGAGGACGCCAACAAGGTGATGAGCACCACCGTCATCGTCGGCAAGAAGACCGAATCCGACAAGGCGGATCCGGAAGCGCCGGCGCTGGCCAAGCTCGCCTCGGACAAATACTGGCCGGTCGACATCGCCTATTTCGACGATACCGACAAAAGCGGCGAAGAGGTGCCGGAGTACCGTATCAGCTTCAAGCTGCACGAGAACGGCATCACCCGCGACCTCGTCATGGACTATGGCGACTTCTCGATGACCGGCAAGCTGGTGAACCTGTCGCTGTTCGACCAGACCAAGCCCTGCCCGGCTTCGAAATAGCAGCGCCCCGACGATAGGCGATCGCGCTTGCACGTCTGGCTTCAACTCGCCATGTGTCGGGCTGAAGGAGTGCGGCGAGGCTGATGGCTGTCTATGTCGATGCGGCGATCTGGAAATGGGCCGGCCACCGCTGGTGCCATCTCCTTGCCGATGAGGTCGATGAACTGCATCGCTTCGCTGCCGAACTCGGCATCAAACGCTCGTCCTACCAGGGGCCGCCCAAGACGTCGGCGCCGCACTACGATATAACCGGCTTAGAGCGCGACCGCGCGGTGCGGCTCGGGGCCGTCGAATGCAGCCGCGAGGAGATCGTGGCGGTCTTCCGCCGTGTGCGAGTGCCGAATGGGAAGGTGAGACGATGACGGTGACGGCGTTCCTGGCATATTGCGTCGCAATCACATTGGCAGCCGCCACGCCTGGGCCGGCGATGTTCGCGGTCATTACTAACGGTTTGTCGCGCGGCTTCGGCCGGGCGTTCATCACCGGCGTGGGCGTCGCCGCGGGCGACGCCGTGCTGGTCACCCTGGCGCTGCTCGGACTGGTGGCCATTGCCCAGACCTTCGAATGGATTTTTCTTTTGCTGAAATACGCGGGCGCCGCTTACCTCGTCTTTCTCGGGATCAGGATGTGGCGAGCCGCCGCCAAACAACGGGACGAATCTCCTCAGTCGCAGGCGCGGCTGTCGCGGTCCTTCGTTCTCGGCGCTTCCATTGCGCTCGGCAATCCGAAGGCGATCCTGTTCCACGCCTCCATCATGCCACTGATCCTGAACCTCGATACCATGACCTTCGCCGATGGCCTGCTGGTGGTGCTCGTCGTGATCAGCGTCAATGTCATCACCATGGGCATCTACGCCGCGATGGCCGGCCGGGCAGCCGGTTGGTTCGACACCCCGAGGCGCATGCGCCTGATGAACAGGTTCGCCGGCGGCGCGATGATCGGCACCGGTGCGCTGATTGCCGCACGTTGAGCCGCGCGGCGATGCACGGCTTGCGTTCAAGGGACTTCCCCTCTATATCCGCGCTCATTCCACACACGGACTTTGGTGTCTGCCCGGGAGAAATCCGGCTGAAACCTCCGGTGGCATCAGGACATTCCGTCCGAAATGCCTGTGTCCGTGGAGGCCAACCGGAAAGGAACTAAAGAATGGCTCTGCCAGATTTCAGCATGCGCCAGCTTTTGGAAGCTGGTGTTCACTTCGGCCACCAGACCCATCGCTGGAACCCGAAGATGGCGCCCTACATCTATGGCGCCCGCAACAATATCCACATCATCGACCTGTCGCAGACGGTGCCGCTGTTGAACCAGGCCTTGAAGCAGGTGTCCGACACCGTCGCCAAGGGCGGCCGCGTGCTGTTCGTCGGCACCAAGCGCCAGGCCTCCGACATTGTCGCCGACGCCGCGCAGCGTTCGGCCCAGTACTATGTCAACTCCCGCTGGCTGGGCGGCATGCTCACCAACTGGAAGACGATCTCGAATTCGATCCAGCGCCTGCGCAAGCTCGACGAGACGCTGGCCGGCGAGGCCCAGGGCCTCACCAAGAAGGAGCGACTGAACCTCGACCGCGAACGCGAGAAGCTCAACAAGGCTCTCGGCGGCATCAAGGACATGGGCTCGACGCCGGACCTGATGTTCGTCATCGACACCAACAAGGAAGCGATCGCCATCCTCGAGGCCAAGCGCCTGGGCATTCCGGTCGTGGCCATCATCGATTCGAACTGCGATCCGGACAAGATCGACTTCCCGATCCCCGGCAATGACGACGCGGCCCGCGCCATCCAGCTCTATTGCGACCTGATCGCCAAGGCTGCCATCGACGGCATCGCCCGCCAGCAGGGCGCGCTCGGCGTCGACATCGGCGCTTCGGCCGAGGCTCCGGTCGAGCCGGCGCTTGACGCTCCGGCCAGCGAAGCTCCGGAAGCTTGATATCGAAGGCCGGAACCCGGCCTTCATCTTTCCAATAAGTTGGCGCGCTAAAGCGCTTTTGCCGAGCGCATCACCCGAGTCCCGGTTGGTGCGTCGGCGCATTTGAAACAAAGAGGCGACAATGACGATTTCGGCTGCACAGGTCAAAGAACTCCGCGACTTGACCGGCGCGGGCATGATGGACTGCAAGGCGGCGTTGAACGAGACCAACGGCGATATGGAAGCGGCCGTCGACTGGCTGCGCAAGAAGGGTATCTCGAAGGCCGACAAGAAGGCCGGGCGCACCGCCGCCGAGGGCCTGATCGGTGTCGATGCCGGCGTGCGTGAAGCTGCGGTCGTCGAGGTCAATTCCGAGACCGACTTCGTTGCCCGCAATGCTGCCTTCCAGGAGATCGTCGCCAACGTCGCCAAGGTCGCGCTCGCCTATGGCACGACGGAGGCGGTCGCCGCCGCGAAGTATCCGGGCTCCGACAAGTCGGTCACCGACACCATCAAGGACGCTGTCGGCACCATCGGCGAGAACATGGGTTTCCGCCGTTCGGCCAAGCTCACCGTACCGCATGGCGTGGTGGCGACCTATGTCCATAACGCGGTTGCCGACGGTCTCGGCAAGCTCGGCGTGCTGGTGGCCATCGAGACCACCGGCAACGAGCATGCCGCCAACGCCTTTGCCCGCCAGGTCGCGATGCATGTCGCCGCCAGCAACCCGGTCGCGCTGACCGCCGAGGAAGTCGACCCGGCGCTCGTCGAGCGCGAGAAGGCGATCTTCTCCGATCAGGCGCGCCAGTCGGGCAAGCCGGAAGCCATCATCGAGAAGATGGTCGAGGGTCGCCTGCGCAAGTTCTATGAAGAGGTCGTGCTTTTGAAGCAGGCCTTCGTGCTCAATCCCGACATCACCGTCGAGAAGGCGCTGAAGGATGCCGAGAAGGAGATCGGCGCTCCGGCGAAGATCACCGCCTATCTGCGTTACGCGCTGGGCGAGGGCATCGAGAAGGAAACGACCGATTTCGCGGCGGAAGTCGCGGCAGCGGTCAAGAAATAGCTCCGATCCAAGGGGAGCGCATCGCGTTTCCCTTAAGGTGAAGAGCTCACGAGCTCAGGCAACTCGGCCGGGTGTCCGCATGGATGCTCGGCCGATTTCTTGTGCGATGTCGATAAAGGCCCTGAGCTTCGGCGCCATCGACGCGCGGCGCGGAAAATAGAGGAAGAGGCCCGGCTCCTCGATCGCCGTATCCGGCAGGATCTGGACGAGGCGGCCGGCTGCAAGGTCGGCGCGCACCAGCGGCTCGAAAACGTAGGCGAGCCCGACGCCGGCCAGCGCCAGATCGATGGCGCCAAGCGAATCCGTGACGATGGCCGTGCCGCGTGTCTCGACAACGACATCCTTGTCGTTGTCATTCAGGTCCCAGCGGTACAGCGCGCCGGACCGAACCAGCCGGTAGCCGATGCAGTTGTGATCGGCGAGATCGGCCACGGCGCGCGGGCGGCCATGCTTTCCGACATAGGTGGGCGAGGCGACGATGACGGCTTTGAACGGCGGCGTCATCCTGACGGTGACCATGTCCTGCGCGATCATCTCGCCCAGCCGGACGCCGGCATCAAAACCTTCGCCGACGATATCGATAAGTCCTTGGTCGGCAACGATCTCGACCGTCACATCGGGGTAGCGTTCGGCCATCGCCGCGACCACCGGCGTCACCGCCAGGGGGATCGCTATGTTGGAGGCATTGATCCTGAGCAGGCCGGCCGGCCTTCCCTTCACGCCGCGGATCCGGTCCATCCGTTCGGCGATGTCCTGCAGGGCAGGGCCCGCCGTCTCCACCAGCGCCTTGCCGGCCTCGGTCAGCGAGACGCTGCGCGTTGTGCGGGCGAAGAGCGGCTGGCCGACGCGCTCTTCCACGAGCCGCACCGCATGGCTCACGGCGGATGGACTCATCCCGAGTTCGGCCGCGGCAAGCGCAAAGCCGCCGCGCCGCGCCACGGCGACGATGACCGGCAGATGCGTGAGCAGATCGCGATCCATTCATGAATGATATCGCATAGTCTTTGCGAACAATGCAATCTTATCGTGCTCTCAAGCCAGCCCATATTGGCATCAACACATCGGCGGCGGGCTGATGCCTCAAGGAGAGACGAAATGAATGCGTTGAGACATGTAACCTTTGCGGCTGGCATGGCATTGGCGCCGGTCGATGCCGGTGGAGCCGAGGCGACCGGTTGGCAGGCGCTTGCCGACGAGCGCGCGGTGATCCGCATCGCCGACGCCATCGACCGCGCGGTGGATGCGCAGGACTGGGAGCTGGCGCGCAGCTATTTTGCCGACCGCGTCACCGCCGATTTCAGCAGCCTCTCCGGCCAGCCCGCGGCCAACATCGCCTCCGACGACCTGATCGGCGCCTGGGCGGGCAATCTCAAGGGCAGCAAGACCAGCCTGCATCTGCGCACCAACCATCAGGTCGTGCTCGAGGCCGATGCCGCGACCGTCCATTCCAACGGCTATGCCTGGAACCGGATGGAAGGCAATGGCGACCCGCTCTGGGAGGTCTGGGGCACCTATGAGCATCATTTGACCCGCTCGGCTGCCGGCTGGAAGGTCGACGGCTTTACCTTCCGCATGACGCATGAGCGCGGCAATCCCTGGGTCAAGGCGACCCCCGGCCAGTGACCGGCAGCAAGTCAGTTCAGAATCGGAAGACCACCATGAGCATGACCTATTACACGCTTGGCAACAGCGGGCTGCGCGTCAGCCGGCTGGCGCTCGGCACCATGACCTTCGGCACCGAATGGGGCTGGGGCGCGGACAGGGACGCCGCCCGCGCGATGTTCGACGCCTATGTCGAAGCGGGGGGCAACTTCTTCGATACGGCCGATCTCTATACCGGCGGCACACCCGAGACCTGGCTCGGCGAATTCGTCGCCGAGCGCGGCCTGCGTGACAAGGCTGTGATCGCCACAAAATTCACCATGAATTCCGAAGCCGGCAATCCGAATGCCGGCGGCAATGGCCGCAAGAACATCATGCGCGCTGTGGACGCCTCGCTGAAGCGGCTCGGTACCGACTATATCGACCTTTACCTTCTGCATGTCTGGGATCGCATCACTCCGGCCGAGGAGGTGCTGCGCACGCTTGACGATCTTGTACGCGCCGGCAAGGTGCGCCATATCGGCCTCTCCGACGTGCCGGCCTGGTATGCCGGCCGCGCCCAGGCGATCGCCGAATTGCGCGGCTACGAGCCGGTCTCGGCGCTGCAGCTCGAATACTCGCTGGCCGAGCGCGCCATCGAACATGAATATGTGCCTTTCGCCACCCGTCATGGCGCGGGCATCATGGTGTGGAGCCCTTTGGCCAGCGGGCTGCTCAGCGGCAAATACAGGCCGACGCAAGCCGGGAATGCAGGCCGGCTCGACGGCTTCCGCAACACCACACATCCCGGCTTCCAGAAGTTCAGCGACCGCAACTGGGCGATCGTGGCGGAGCTCGAGAAGGTGGCGGCCGAGCTTAGCCGCAGCATGGCGCAGGTCGCGCTCAACTGGGTGGCGACCCAGCCAGGCATCGGCCTCCGTAATCCTTGGAGCGACGAGGCTCGAGCAGCTCGAGGACAATCTTGGCGCGCTCGATTTTTCGATTCCCGCCGAGCTTCGCAAGCGGCTGGAAGAGGTCAGTGCCATGCCGACGCCGTTCCCGCATTCCTATTTCGGCTCCGAGATCCAGGTGCGGGTGACCGGTGGCGCGGTGACTGGCGACAAGCCGGCAGGCTATTGCCCTCCCGTCATCATCGAAGGCGAAGCGGTCAGCATCTCAAGCGACTGATCGAAAAAGGGCAACTGTTCGAAAGGCGGCAACTGACCGAAAAAGCCTGGAATTTTGCACGAGGGCGCGGCGTGACATCGCCGCGCCCTTCGTGTATCGGGTCAACCCGTCATGACAGCATCGCCGGATGAAGCGGGGGCGGTTTTGCCTCCAAAATTGCCGCGCCGAGATTTGCGAGGATCAAGATGACGGATAAGCCCCTCTATCGACGTGTCGTGCTAAAGGCTTCCGGCGAAGCGTTGATGGGCGAGCAGCATTTCGGCATCGACGTCTCGGTGGTCGACCGCATCGCCGCCGACATTGCCGAGGCGCGCGCGCTGGGCGTCGAAGTGGGCGTCGTCATCGGCGGCGGCAACATCTTCCGCGGCGTCGCCGTCGCCTCGAAGGGCGGCGACCGCGTCACCGGCGACCACATGGGCATGCTCGCCACCGTCATCAACTCGCTGGCGCTGCGCACCTCGCTGAACAAGATCGGCGTCGACGCCGTCGTGCTGTCGGCGATCGCCATGCCCGAACTCTGCGAGAGCTTTTCCCAGCGCCAGGCGACCGCCTATATGAACCAGGGCAAGGTGGTGATCTTCGCCGGCGGCACCGGCAATCCGTTCTTCACCACCGATTCGGCCGCGGCCCTTCGCGCCGCCGAGATCGGCGCCGATGCGCTGTTCAAGGGCACGCAGGTCGACGGGGTCTATTCGGCCGATCCCAAGAAGGACTCCAACGCTGTCCGCTTCGACCGCATCAGCCACGCCGAAGTCATCAAACGCGGGCTTGCGATCATGGATACCGCCGCGATTGCACTTGCGCGCGAAAACAACATTCCGATAATCGTCTATTCAATCCACGAAAAAGGTGGTTTCGGCGATATTCTGAGGGGCGGCGGCCATTGCACGGTCGTCACGGACAAGTAACAGGCCTCGGAATCCGTTAGGCGACTGCGGAACCGCGAACCGAATGACGATAGAAACAGTGAACCCGGCGAACGGGTCGAGGAGATGATCATGAGTGGCGAGTACGAAGACCTGAAGCGACGCATGGATGGGGCGATCGCCGCTTTCAAGCACGATCTGGCTTCGCTGCGCACCGGCCGCGCCTCCAGCAACCTGCTCGACGCCGTCCAGGTGCAGGCCTACGGCACGGCGATGCCGATCAACCAGGTGGCCAACGTGTCCGTTCCGGAGCCGCGCATGATTTCGGTGTCGGTCTGGGACAAGTCGATGGTCAGCGCGGTGGACCGCGCCATCCGCGAGGCCAATCTGGGCTTCAACCCGATCGTCGACGGCACCACGCTCCGGATTCCGCTGCCCGAGCTCAACGAGCAGCGCCGCAAGGAGCTGGTCAAGATCTCGCATGGCTACGCCGAGAACGCGCGCGTCGCGGTGCGCCATGTCCGCCGCGACGGCATGGATTTCCTCAAGAAGGCTGAGAAGGACGGCACCATCAGCGAGGACGATCAGCGCAAGCGCTCCGACCAGGTGCAGAAGCTGACCGACGAGATGATCAGCACGATCGATCACCTGCTTTCCGATAAGGAAGCTGAAATCATGCAGGTTTAGGGTCGGGTTTTCCGGCTCGAAAGCGAGATTATGGCAACGCCCGCGCATGTCGCGATCATCATGGATGGAAACGGACGCTGGGCCAAGGCGCGCGGTCTGCCGCGCCTTGCCGGCCACCGGGCGGGCGTAGAGGCCCTGCGCAAGACAGTGCGCGCCGCGCCCGATCTCGGCATCTCCTACCTGACTGTCTACGCCTTTTCCTCGGAAAACTGGTCGCGGCCGAAATCCGAAGTCAGCGACCTCATGGGTCTGTTGAAGCTGTTCATCCGCCGCGACCTTGCCGAACTGCATCAGAACGGCGTGCGGGTGAGGATAATTGGCGACAAGCAAGGGCTGCAGCCCGACATCAGGGGCCTGCTGCAGGAGGCCGAATCGCTGACCGCCGGCAACGAGGCGCTGACGCTGGTGATCGCCTTCAACTATGGCGGCCGCGACGAGATCGTGCGCACCGCTCGCAAGCTGGCGGATGCCGTCGCGCGCGGCGACATCGCGAGCGACGCGATCACGGCGGAGAGCTTTGCTGCTTCGCTCGACACGCAGGGCATTCCTGATCCTGAACTTGTGATCCGGACGAGCGGCGAGCTCAGGCTGTCGAATTTTCTCCTGTGGCAGGCTGCCTATAGCGAGCTTGTCTTCCTGCCTTGCTATTGGCCGGATTTCAGCCGCGAACATCTGGCCGATGCCTTGCGCGACTTTGCCGGCCGCGAACGGCGCTTCGGCGGGCTCGCCGCCCGCGATGTCGCGCTTTAGGCGACGCCACGCATGAGCAACCTCCAGCAGCGCGTCATCTCGGCAATCGTGATGGCAGCGCTGACGCTTGCGCTCACCTGGCTCGGGGGATTGCCGTTCCGGCTGTTCTGCGGGGCAATCGCGGCGTTGATCTTCTATGAATGGACGCGCATGGCGCGCGCCGGCAACGGCGCTGCGCTCGGCTTCCTGCCGGAAGCGCTGATTCTGATCTTCATCGTCGCGCTGATTGCCGGCGTGCCGGCCTTGTGGCTGTTGCTGTTGATCGCGATCCTGGTGGCGCTCGCAGCCGTCGCCGCCCGGATCAGGAGTGCGGCGCGGTGGGAAGCCTCCGGGGTGGCCTACGCGGCACTATCCGGCTTCTCGCTCGCCTATCTCCGTGACGACAATCATTCCGGGCTGATTGCGATTCTCTTCCTGTTCGCTGTGGTCTGGGCAACCGATATCGCGGCCTATTTCGTTGGCCGCGCGGTCGGCGGCCCGAAACTTGCGCCGTCGATCTCGCCCGGCAAGACACAGAGCGGTGCGGTTGGGGGCGCCGTCGGCGGCCTTGCCGGCGGGCTGCTGCTGGCAATTGCAGCCGGCGCCGGCAATCTCGTTCAGCTCGGACTCGCCGCGCTGACGCTGTCGGTCGTTTCCCAGATCGGCGACCTGTTCGAATCCTGGGTGAAGCGCCGGCATGGTGCCAAGGATTCCAGCAACCTCATTCCCGGCCATGGCGGTGTCATGGACAGGGTCGACGGGCTTGTCGCGGCCGCGCTGGCGCTGTACGTCATTGGTTGGGTCGCGGCGGGCGCCGAGCATCCGGCACTGGGGCTGTTTCCGAACTAAATGACACTACGGTCAAGGCGAAAAACGGCGCGCGCCACGGTTTCGCCCGGATTGATGCCACAGTCGCGGCGGAGTGTCGTGTGCGGGCGAATTTGAGGGCATGAGTTGAACGACATTTTTCACGCGGTCTTCAGCACGCAAGGCTTCGTCCTTGGCACGCTCGTGCCGTTTCTGTTCGTGCTGACCGTGGTCGTGTTCGTCCACGAGATGGGCCACTATCTCATCGGCCGCTGGTGCGGCATCGGCGTGAAGGCCTTTTCCATCGGTTTCGGCCCCGAGCTCGTTGGCTTTAACGATCGCCGCGGGACGCGCTGGAAGCTTTGCGCCATTCCGCTTGGCGGGTATGTCAAATTTGTCGGCGACATGAACGCGACGTCGAGCCAGCCGAGCGCCGAGGAGATCGAATCACTGACCGAGGCCGAGCGCGAGGTCGCCTTCCACACGCAGCCCATCTGGAAGCGTGCCGCGACCGTCGTTGCGGGGCCGCTGTTCAACTTCCTGCTGACGATCGCCGTGTTTGCGGTGCTGTTTTCCCTCTATGGCCGTCCGGTTCTGGAACCTACGGTGGCCCAGGTCACCGCGGGCAGTCCGGCGGAGAAAGCCGGAATCCAGCCTGGCGATCGATTCGTCAAAGTCGACGGCAGCAAGGTGGGGACCTTCGCCGATGTACAGCGCCTGGTCTCGGGCCGGGCAGGCGATGCCATCACCTTCACCCTGCTGCGCGACGGCAAGGAAATCGCCGTCACGGCGACACCGGAGCCGATGGAGCAGCAGGATGCGCTGGGCAACAAGGTCAAGGTTGCGGTTATCGGCGTCGTCAACAATGCCGAGCTCGGCCAGCCACGCCTGATCTCCTATACACCGGCCGGCGCCGTGGTGGCGGCGGTCGAGGAAACCGGACATGTGATCGAGCGCACCGGGCAGTTCCTGCAGCGCTTTGCGCTTGGACGCGAGGACAAATGCCAATTGGGCGGCCCGATCAAGATTGCGAAGATGTCGGGCCAGGCAGCCAAGCTCGGCTTCGAGTGGCTGGTGCAGCTTGTTGCATTTCTGTCAGTCGGAATAGGATTTCTCAATCTCCTGCCGATTCCCCCTCTCGACGGCGGCCACCTGTTGTTCTACGGCGTGGAGGCCGTCATAAGGCGGCCCGTTTCGGAGCGAATGATGGAGATGGCCTATCGGACCGGGCTGTTCCTGGTGCTCGGCTTCATGGGCTTCGTTTTTTGGAATGATCTGTTTGGGTGCTGAAATCATGAAGAAATTTGGCTTCAGCGCCGGTGATATTGAGATGCCGTTTACCATGCGTGGGGATATGCGTGACGCGAAAGCCACGCGGTACGGTTAAGTAAATACAAATTAACCGGGAGCCTTGCGTGTAGGGAAAATCCGGTTAATACGGTAAGGGAAAATACCGCACGTCCGGTTTTCTCGCCGTGGGGACTACGAGAAAAAGGTACAAAAGCCCGATGAAGGCAGCATCCAAGTTTCTGAGCGCCGCTTCCGCGGCGGCTCTGTCCGCCGCTCTGGTCCTGCCAGGCGCGCTCGCAGTGCAGTTCGCTGCCACCTCGGTGGCCGAGGCAGCGGTCGTTTCGCGTGTCGAGGTCAGCGGCAACCAGCGCGTCGATGCCGAGACCATCCGCAATTACATTACGATCAAGCCGGGCAAGCCTTTCTCCAGTTCCGATATTGACGACGCCGTCAAGGCGCTGTTCGGAACCGGCCTGTTCTCGGACGTCCAGATCAACCAGGTCGGTTCGAGCCTGGTGGTCAAGGTTTCCGAATACAAGGTCGTCAACCAGGTACTGTTCCAGGGCAACAAGAAGATCAAGGACAACGCGCTTCAGATGGGTATCCAGCTGAAGCCGCGCGCGACCTTCTCCCAGCAGGCGCTGGACGCCGATGTCGAGGCGATCAAGTCGGCATACAAGCGAATTGGCCGCGACGACGCCGCCGTGACCACGCAGATCATGGACCTCGGCGACAACCGCGTGAACGTGGTCTTCAACATCAACGAAGGCGGCCGCACCCAGATCGCGGCGATCAATTTCGTCGGCAACCACGCCTATTCCAGCCGCCGCCTGTCCGACGTCATCAACACCAAGCGTTCGTCCTGGCTGTCCTTCGTGCTGCGCGACGACGTCTATGACGAGGACAAGCTGCGCGCCGACCAGGAACTGCTGCGCCGCTTCTACTACAATCACGGCTATGCCGACTTCCAGGTCGTCTCGGCCGTCGGCGAGCTTGACGACGCCACCAACAAATACACGGTTACCATCACCGTGCAGGAAGGCGACCGCTACACGTTCGGCGACGTCAGCGTGGAAAGCACCATTCCGGAGGTCGACTCCAAGGCGCTGGAATCGGCTGTCGAAACCCATAAGGGCGATGTCTACAACGCCAAGGACGTCGAGGATTCGATCGTCGCCTTGACCGAGAAGGTCGCGGGCTCAGGCTATGCCTTCGCCCAGGTGACGCCGCGCGGCGACCGCAATTTCGAGAACCACACCATTTCGGTCGTCTACACTATCGACCAGGGCACCAAGGCCTATATCGAGCGCATCGAAATCCGCGGCAACGACCGAACGCGCGACTATGTCATCCGTCGCGAATTCGATGTCAGCGAGGGCGACGCCTTCAACCAGGTCCTCATCCAGCGCGCGAAGAAGCGGCTGGAAGGCCTTGATTACTTCCAGTCCGTCGATATCTCGACGGTTCCGGGCTCGGCGCCAGACCAGGTCGTGCTCGTGGTCACCGTGGTTGAGAAGTCGACCGGCGAATTCTCGGTCGGCGCTGGTTATTCGACCGGCGGCGACACGCCCGGCCCATCCATCGAAGGGTCGATCACCGAGCGCAATTTCCTAGGCCGTGGTCAGTACATCAAGCTGTCGGCCGGCGGCGGCAAGAATTCGCGCGACTTCGCCCTTTCCTTCACCGAGCCCTACTTCCTCGGCCGGCGCATCGCGGCGGGTTTCGACATCTACAAGTCGACCCGCGAGTACGATCACTACAATACGGACACCACCGGCGCGACCGTCCGGTTTGGTCTGCCGATCACTGACAACATTTCGACGCAGCTTGCCTACAACATCTCGCAGGAAAAGTACGAGTTCAATGATTGTGACAACAACAATGACGGCATCGAAGGCGACTGCAATCTTTCGCAGGCCATCATAGAAGCCATCGATGAGGGCTCGTGGCTGAAGTCCTCGGTCAGCTTGGGTCTTACCTACAACACGATCGACGACATGAAGAACCCGCATGAGGGTCTCTTCGTTACCGGCACGACCGAGTTCGCCGGTCTTGGCGGCGATGCCAAATGGGTGAAGGTGACTGGCCGGGCAAGTGTCTATCAGACATTGTCGGAGCAGCTTGACCTTGTCGGTCTCGTATCGGGCGGCGCCGGCTACATTGCAGGCTACGGCGATAATGGTTTGCGCATTTTCGATCAGTTCCAAAGCAACGATCGCATGATCCGCGGTTTTGAGTATGGTGGCATTGGTCCCGTTGACACCGCAACTGGAGACCACCTTGGTGGCACTACCTATTTCAATGCCTCGGCCGAAGCGCAATTCCCATTGCCGGTGATCCCGGAGAGTTTCGGTTTGCGCGGTGCCGTTTTCGCTGATGCCGCAACTCTGTACGGCAGCAAGGTCGACACTCCTGGTGTCGTTCAAGCATCGACCGACATGAAGCTCCGTGCTTCGGTGGGTGTCGGCCTGATGTGGGCTTCGCCGTTCGGCCCGATCCGCATCGACTATGCGATCCCGGTCAAGAAAGAGTCGACCGACGATGTGCAGGAATTCAACTTCGGTATCGCGACCCGCTTCTAATTTCGTGGTTGCAATGGTTCCGGGCCGGTTGACGGCCCGGAGTGGACTGTGCCGACCCAGCTGGATATTGCTTCTGGAATGACCGATCCGGTGTTCTTCGCGCCTTCACGCCGGTATACGGCTGGCGAGGTCGCGAATCTGACCGGCGCCAGCCTGCTTGATGCCGCGCAGGCTGAAATTGCCATCGAAGCGCTGGCTCCCGCCAATGAGGGCGGTGACGGCGCGCTCGTCTTTGTCGACGGCAAGCGCAATTTCGCGCTGATGCAGTCGCTGAGGGCTGCCGCGGTCCTGTGCCCCGCCGATTTTGCGACCAAGGCGCCGCCAGGGATCGCGGTGCTCATGCATCCTCGTCCGCAACAGGCTTTCGCCATGGTCGGACGCCTTTTGTTTCCGCATGCCGCAACTCCGGGGCCAATGACCGGAGAAACCGGCATCTCGGCGCATGCCTTTGTCGATCCGTCCGCCCATATCGAGGAAGGAGCGATCGTCGAAGCGGGCGCAGTGATCGGCCCCGGCGTGTCCATCGGCAGCGGCACTGTCATTGCACCTCACGCCGTTGTTGGCCGCTCCTGCCAGATCGGCCGCGACGGGTTCGTCGGTCCGGGCGCCAGCATCCAATATGCGCTTGTCGGCAATCGTGTCATCATCCATGGCGGCGCAAGGATTGGCCAGGACGGTTTCGGCTTCGTGGGCGGCGCCAAGGGACCTGAACGCGTGCCGCAGATCGGCCGCGTCATCATCCAGGACGACGTCGAGATCGGCTCCAATTCGACCGTCGACCGCGGTGCGATGTCCGATACCATCATCGGCCAGGGCACAAAGATCGACAATCTGGTGCAGATCGCCCACAATGTTCGCATCGGCCGCAATTGCATTATAGCGGGCCTTTCGGGTATTTCCGGTTCCGTCGTCGTCGGCGACAACGTCACCATGGGTGGCGGTGTCGGCCTCGCCGATCATCTGACCATCGGGCCGGGAGCCAAGCTTGCTGCGAGAAGTGGATTCATGAACAACGTGCCGGCAGGCGAGGTCTGGGGAGGCTACCCGGCGCAGCCCATGGCGGAAGCCATGCGCGAGATAGCGATGCTGCGCAGGATGGCCAGGACGCGCAAGCAAGGCGACGGAAATGGCTGACATGGTGGCAACGACACTCGAGGCGGTTGACATCATGGGGCTCATGAAGCTCCTGCCGCACCGCTATCCGTTCTTGCTGATCGACCGTATCGTCGATATAGACGGCGACGAGTCCGCGGTCGGCATCAAGAACGTGACCATCAACGAGCCGCATTTCCAGGGCCATTTTCCGCAACAGCCGGTCATGCCCGGGGTGCTGATCATCGAGGCGATGGCCCAGACCGCCGGCGCGATCTGCATTCGCAGCCTCAACACGGAAAAGCCCTCACTGGTTTATTTCATGACCATCGACAATGCGAAATTCCGCAAACCGGTGGTTCCGGGCGATCAGCTCAGGATCCACGTCAAGAAGATCAAAAAGCGCGGCAACCTGCTGAAATTCGCCTGCGAGGCGATGGTTGACGGCGCGAAAGCCGCCGAGGCCGAGGTTTCGGCCATGATGGTCACCGGCTGACGGTTCGAAATGCTCATGAAAGTCGAGACATTCATCCATCCTTCCTCGGTCGTCGAAGAAGGAGCCCGGCTCGGCCAAGGTGTCCGCATCGGACCCTTTTGCCATATCAGCGCCGATTCAATCATCGGCGACCGCGTCGAGTTGGTCAGCCATGTGTCGGTGATGGGCGCAACAACCATCGGAGCCGGAACGAAGGTCTATCCGATGGCGACGCTCGGCGCGCCGCCGCAGAACACCAAGCACAAGGGCGGACGCACCACCCTGATTGTCGGTGAGAACTGCACCCTCCGCGAAGGCGTCACGATGCATGTCGGCACCGATTCCAGCCGCGGCGAGACGAGTGTCGGCGACAACGGCAATTTCCTTGCCTATGCCCACATCGCCCATGATTGCGTCGTCGGCAAGAACGCCACCTTCGCCAATGGCGCGACGCTCGGCGGCCATTGCGAGATAGGCGACAACGTCTATATCGGCGGGCTGACCGCCGTTCACCAGTTCGTGCGCATTGGCGACAACGCCTTCATCGGCGGCTGCTCTGCGGTTGTCGGCGATATCATTCCCTATGCGATCGCCGCCGGCAATCGCGCCAAGCTGCGCGGCCTGAACATCATCGGGCTCAAGCGCTCCGGCCTGCCGCGCTCGGAAATCTACCTGCTGCGCAAGGTTTACCGGTCGATTTTCGACCGTTCCCGCAGCGTCGCGGAGAATATCGATCTCGCCAGGGCGGAATTCGGCTCCTCGTCTCCTGCCGCCACGAAGATGATCGACTTCATCGCCAGCGGCGGCAAGCGGCACTATGCGGTCCCGCCGCTGAAGGGTGGCGGCGACGATGACAGCGGCGATGACGAGGCCTGAGCGCGCCGCATCAGGGTTTCAACTCGCGCCGGGCTCGAAGGTCGGCATTATTGCCGGCGGCGGCAGCCTGCCCGTCGAGGTCGCCGATGGCCTGGTCAAGCACGGTTTTGCGCCCTTCATCATCATTGCCGCTGGTGAGGTCGACCGCGAGGCGGACTTCGCGGCCTACGATCAGGAAAAACTCTCGCTGGAAGACATCGGGCTGCTGTTTCCGTTGCTGAAGCGCCGGGGCATTACGCACCTTGTCCTTGCCGGCGAGATCAAGCGCAGACCGCGGCTGAGCAGGATAAAGCCGACATTTGCGCTGCTGGCGATAATCCCCTCTGTGGTCAGGGCATTGCGACGCGGAGACGATGGCCTGCTGAAGATGTTGACCCAGACCCTCGAAACGCGTGGCGTCAAGGTCGTTGGCGCGCACGAGGTCGTTCCGGAACTGACGGCGGGCGAGGGCACATTGACAGCGGCCGGACCAAACCAGTCCGACTGGCGCGACATCGAGGCCGCTCGCAAGGCGGCCAAGGCCATCGGCGCGCTCGATATCGGCCAGGCGGCGATTGCGATCGGAGGTCGCGCCGTGGCGCTGGAAGGCATTGAGGGCACAGCCGGTCTGCTCGACAGAATGCGGGATTTGCGCGGTCATGGAAGGCTGGCCGGCAAGGCGCGCGGCGTGCTGGTCAAATGCGCCAAGCCGGGTCAGGAATTGCGGGCCGACTTGCCCACCATTGGCCCGCAGACGGTTGAGGCCGCTCATGCGGCAGGCCTTGCCGGCATAGCCGTCGAGGCCGGCCGTTCGCTCATCCTTGAAGGCCCGACCACGCTTGCTCGCGCGAACGCCTTTGGCCTTTTCATCATCGGCCTGCCCGCGACGGAGCTTGCCAAACGGGGAGCCGGCTGATGGCCGCTGACAAGCCGATCAAGCTCGCGATCGTCGCCGGCGAGGAATCCGGCGATCTGCTCGGCGCCGACATCGTGCGGGCGCTCGAGCGTACGGCCGGCCGCAAGGTTCAGCTTGTCGGCATCGGCGGCCGGCATCTGCAGCAGCTGGGGCTGACGCCGTTGTTTGACGGCAGCGAGATCGCGCTGATGGGTTTCAGCGCGGTGTTGCGCGACCTGCCGCGGCTGATGCGCCGCATCAGCCAGACGGCGGCGACGATCGCGGCAGAGCGGCCCGACTGCCTCGTCACCATCGACAGTCCGGATTTTTCGCTGCGCGTGGCGAAGAAGGTCCGCGCAACGGCGCCGGCCATCCCGATCGTCCACTATGTCTGCCCGAGCGTATGGGCCTGGCGGCCGGGCAGGGCGGTGGCGATGAAGCCCTATGTCGACCATATCCTGTGCATCCTGCCGTTCGAGGTGAAGGCGCTTGCCCGTCTCGGCGGACCACCGGGCACTTATGTCGGTCACCGGCTGACGCGGGATCCGGGCGTGCTTAGCGCCGCCAAGGCGCAGAGCCAGCCGCGCGACCTCTCCGACGACCGTGTCAAGACGGTGCTGGTGCTGCCCGGCTCGCGCCGCGGCGAGGTCCGCCGGCTGATGGAACCGTTCGGCAAGGCGATGTCGGCGCTGCGCCAACGCGGCCATCGCCTGCGCCTGCTGTTGCCGACGGTGCCGCATGTCACCGAGCTGGTGAAGGCCTCGGTCGCCAGTTGGGACGACAAGCCGGAAATCATCATCGAGCCGGAGCGCAAATGGCAGGCCTTCGGCAAGGCCGATGCGGCATTGATCGCGTCTGGAACGGTGTCGCTCGAGTTGGCGCTTGCAGGCGTTCCGATGGTTTCCTGCTATAAGCTGGACCCGATTGCGCGCCAGTTGCTGCAGCATATGGTGACGACCTGGTCGGCCCTGCTGCCCAACCTGATTTCCGACCGCACGCTGATTCCGGAATTCTACGACCAGTATGTACGGCCGGAAAACCTTGCCCGGCAACTTGAGGCCCTGTTTGCCGACACCGGCATGCGCGCCTGGCAAAAGGCGGGCTTTGCCGAAATTGCCCGCCGCATGGCGACTGAACGGCCCTCCGGCGATATCGCCGCGGAAGTTGCGATGGGGTGTATCAAGAGAGCGAATAGGGAGTAGCGAATAGCGAGTGGGGGCTATCGGTTTGTCTTCTTCCCCTATTCGCTACTCGCTATCTCGCTATTCGCTCAATTACCTTTTCGCAATCGGCACGTAGTCGCGCTCGGTGGCGCCGGTGTAGAGCTGGCGCGGGCGGCCGATCTTCTGGTGCGGATCCTCGATCATTTCCTTCCACTGCGCGATCCAGCCGACGGTGCGCGCGACCGCGAACAGAACGGTGAACATGGTTGTGGGGAAGCCCAGCGCCTTCAGCGTGATGCCGGAATAGAAGTCGACGTTCGGGTAGAGCTTCTTTTCGATGAAGTAAGCGTCGGTTAGCGCGATCTTCTCCAGCTCCATCGCGATGTCGAGCAACGGATCGTCCTTGATGCCGAGCTCGCCCAACACCTCATGCGCGGTCTTCTGCATGATCTTGGCGCGCGGATCGTAGTTCTTGTAGACGCGGTGACCGAAGCCCATCAGCCGGAACGGATCGTTCTTGTCCTTGGCCCGGGCAATAAACTCCGGGATGTGGTCGACATGGCCGATCTCGCCCAGCATGTTCAGCGCCGCTTCGTTGGCGCCGCCATGCGCCGGGCCCCACAGGCAGGCGATGCCAGCGGCAATGCAGGCGAACGGATTGGCGCCGGAAGAGCCGGCGAGGCGAACCGTCGAGGTCGAGGCGTTCTGCTCGTGGTCGGCGTGCAGGATGAAGATGCGCTCCATGGCGCGCGCAAGCACCGGATTGATCTTGTACTCCTCGCACGGCACGGCAAAGCACATGTGCAGGAAATTGGCGGCGAAGCCGAGATCGTTCTTCGGATAAATGAAGGGCTGGCCGATATGGTATTTGTAGGCCATCGCCGCGATGGTCGGCATCTTGGCGATCAGGCGCATCGAGGCGACCATGCGCTGATACGGGTCCGAGATGTCGGTCGAGTCGTGGTAGAAGGCCGACAGCGCGCCGACCACGCCGCACATGACGGCCATCGGGTGCGCGTCGCGGCGGAAGCCGGTGAAGAAGCGCGACATCTGCTCGTGCACCATGGTGTGACGCGTCACGCGATAGTCGAAATCCTCCTTCTGCGCCTTGGTCGGGAGTTCCCCGTAGAGCAGGAGGTAACAGACTTCGAGGAAGTCGCCATGTTCGGCAAGCTGGTCGATCGGATAGCCGCGATGCAAGAGGATGCCGGCGTCGCCGTCGATGAAGGTGATTGCCGACTCGCAGCTTGCGGTGGAGGTGAAGCCGGGGTCGTAGGTGAAGGCGCCGGTGGTGCTGTAGAGCGCGCCGATGTCGATGACGTCAGGCCCAGTCGACCCGCTTCGCACCTTGAATTCATGGGTCTTGCCGGCGAGTTCGAGCCTGGCGGTCGACTCGTGCGCCTTGCTGCCCGGTTCCAGTTTTGTCGCAGCTTCGCTCATTCTCAAACTCCCTTTGTATCCTCATGCCGGCAAAGCAATTCCTGCAAACGACACGTCGAAGTCACCGGAATGCGCGAACTCGCCACCGCATTTTAGGAGGTGCGTGCCAATTGGGCCAAGGCCTAATGTTGCACTGCGAAACACACCTTTCAATGCCAATCTTCTTGGGCCAGTCCGCTCCTAATCGATTTGATCTCCAATGCGCGCCAGGCTTTCCTGGCGGCCCAGCACGGCCAGCACGTCGAACACGCCGGGCGATGTGCTGCGGCCGGTCAGCGCGGCTCGAAGTGGTTGGGCCACCGCGCCAAGCTTGTATCCGCCAGCCTGCGCGAACTCGCGGATCGAAGCCTCCGCCGAGGCGGCGCTCCACTCGCCCTGGACAGAAGACAACGCGCCATGCGCGCCGCGCAGAATCGCGCGCGCATCCGCGCTGAGCAAGCCCGCTGCCTTCTCGTCCAGGAGCAGTGGCCGCCCGGCAAACAGGAAAGCCGCGCCGTCCACCAGCTCCACCAGGGTCTTGGCCCGCTCCTTGAGGCCGGGCATAGCGGCAAGCAGCTGCGCCTTGCGCTTGTCATCGAGCTTTGCGGCGAGCGCCGGACCCCCTTCAAGATAGGGCAGAGTGGCGACGAAGATATCGAACAGCGCGCGATCGTCCATCTTGCGCATATGCACGCCGTTCAGCGCCTCGAGCTTGGCGAAGTCGAAGCGGGCAGCGCCCTTGTTGACGTCGCCGATGTCGAACCAGGCGATCATGTCCTCGATCGACATCACCTCGTCGTCGCCATGGCTCCAGCCGAGCCGCGCCAAATAGTTGAGCAAGGCTTCCGGCAAATAGCCCATGGCGCGATAGGCCTCGACGCCCAGCGCGCCGTGCCGCTTCGACAGCTTGGCGCCGTCGGCGCCGTGGATCAGCGGGATATGCGACATCGACGGCACCGCCCAGCCCATGGCGTTGTAGATCACGGTCTGGCGCGCGGCGTTGGTCAGGTGATCGTCGCCGCGGATGATGTGGGTGACGCCCATGTCGTGGTCGTCGACGACGACGGCATGCATGTAGGTCGGGTTGCCGTCCGAGCGCAGGATGATGAAGTCGTCGAGATCCTTGTTGGGAAAGCGCACCTCTCCCTGCACGCGGTCATGGACGACCGTCTCGCCCTCGGTCGGCGCCTTGATGCGGATGGCGCCCTTGACGCCTGCCGGCGCCTCGGAGGGATCGCGGTCGCGCCACTGTCCGTTATAACGCGGCGGCAGGCCCTTGGCTCTCGCCGCCTCGCGCATCGCCTCCAGCTCCGCCGGCGTCTCATAGCTGTAATAGGCTTTGCCCAGGCGCACGAGCTCCTCGGCCACCTCGCGATGGCGCGGGGCGCGCTCGAACTGGGAGACGGCGTCGCCATCCCAGGAAAGGCCAAGCCAGGTCAATCCGTCCAGAATGGCGGCCGTGGCGGCTTCGGTGGAGCGCTCGCGATCGGTGTCCTCGATACGCAAAAGCATCGTGCCGCCGGTGTGCTTGGCATAGAGCCAGTTGAACAGCGCCGTGCGCGCCCCGCCAATATGCAGGTAGCCTGTGGGCGAGGGGGCAAAACGGGTGACGACCTTGTCGGACATGGAACTCTCGAAGAAGCGCGCTGAGACGGCATATTTCGCGCGGGCTTTCGCGCTTTGCGCGTTCATGTAGCATAGGCGGTCTGGGGCGCAAGGGGCAGACCCGATGGCTGGACGTGGCCGGGGTACGGAGGAGGGCGGGGAAACGACAGCTGGCGTCAGCGAGCGCCTGATGTTTGCCCATGCCGAGCCCCAAGAGGCGCCGCCGATTCAGCTTCCGCAGCCGCGCGCACCAGCCGAGCATCTGCCTGATGGCCACGGCGCAGTACTGCCGGTCTCGCCAACAGCCGGCGGCGGCCGGATCCGCAAACAGCTCGGCAGCGTTTCGCTTCCCGCGCTGCGGCGAAGCGTTGCGGTCGCTGCCAGCACCGAGATCGACCGGGGCGTCGGCTTTCTGCTGGTGCCGGTGTTCCTGGCCGCCGGCGTCATCTATTACTTCTCGCTGAGCACCGAGCCTGATCTCTACAGGCCGCTTGCGGCGGTGGCGCTGATGGCTGTCTGCGCGGCGGTGTCGCGCTCCTGGCAGAAAACGCACCTTGTCTTCATGGCATCGCTTTTCTGCGCGCTCGGCTTCCTCTCGGCCAAGGTGGAGACCTGGCGGATGGCGACCCCGATGCTGGGGTCCGAAATCCAGACCCGGCTGACCGGCCGCCTGGTCACCGCCGAAGCGATGGCCAATGGCCGTGTGCGGCTGACCATCGATCTCATGTCCACCGAGCACCCGACGCTGCGCTACGCGCCGGACCGCGTTCGGCTGTCGGCGCGCAGGATCCCGTCCGGCATGACGGCAGGGTCGATGCTGACCGGCTATGCCAAGCTGCTGCCGCCGACCGGTCCGGTACGCCCGGACAGCTATGACTTTTCCTTCGACAGCTACTTTAGCGGCATCGGCGGCAGCGGCTTTTTCCTGGGCGATCCAAAGCTGTTGGCTCCGGCTTCGACTGCGCCAACGGGGGCACCCTTCGGCGCGCGCATTGCGTCGGCCGTGGAAAACGCGCGCGAAGGGATCGCCGACCACATCCGGAGCAGCATTGGCGGGTCCGAAGGCGAGATCGCGGCGGCGCTGATCGTCGGCGTGCGCGCCGGCATTCCGGAAGCGATCAACGAGTCGATGCGACGGACCGGCATCTATCACATCATATCGATCTCCGGCCTGCACATGGCGCTGGTGGCCGGCACGATCATGTTCCTGCTGCGCGGCGCCTTCGCGTTGTTTCCGGATTTCTCGTCCCGCCGCCCGGTGAAGAAATACGCCGCGGCGATCGCGCTGGCCTCGATCGCCGCTTACCTCGTCATCTCCGGCATCGTGGTGGCGGCCGAGCGAAGCTTCATCATGCTTGCGGTTATGCTTGTAGCGGTGCTCTTCGACCGCGCGGCTTTGACGATGCGCAACCTGGCAATCTCGGCGATTGCCGTCATCCTTGTCTCGCCACATGAAGTGGTCGGCCCGAGCTTCCAGATGTCCTTCGCCGCCACCGCGGCCCTGGTCGGCGCCTATGCCGGCTTTGCCGATTATCGCGCCGGCAAAACGACCGCGCCGCCGGTGAAGCGTTCGTTCCTGAAGTTCCTGTCGCGAAAACTAGCGGTTGGCGTGGGCGGCGCCGCTGTGACCTCGCTCATCGCCGGCAGCGCGACATTGCTGTTTGCGATCTGGCATTTTCAGCGCGTGTCGCCGCTCAGCCTGCTCGCCAATCTGGCGGTCATGCCGATCGTCTCGCTGATTGTCATGCCGTTCGCCGTGTTGAGCGCGCTCGCCATGCCGTTCGGCTTCGACGGTCCCTTCCTCTATGTGATGGGCAAGGGCCTGACAGCGATGATCGCCATTTCGGCATGGATTTCCGACCGCTCGCCAGTCGATGCAGTGGGATTGATCTCGATCCAGTCGGTGCTGCTGGCGACAATCGCGCTCGTCATCGCGACCATGGCCACCACCTGGCTGAGGCTCGCCGCTGTGCCCTTCGCGCTCGCCGCGCTGTTGGCGATCCCGCATGTGCGCACGCCGGATGTGCTGATCTCGGAGGACGCGCATCTCGTGGCGATGCCGATCGGTGGCGGCGAGCTTGCCGTCAACCGCGAACGCTCCAACGAGTTCACCACCGACAACTGGAAGCGGGCGCTGAAGGCCGAGGCCATCGTGCCGCCCGAGACATTTGCCAAGGATGCGCTCGATATCGCCGACCCGGTCGACCTGCCGCCCGGCTCGCCCTTCTATTGCACCGGCGACCTCTGCATTGGCCGGCATCCGTCCGGCGCGATCGTCGCGCTCGCCGAAAACCGCGACAGCGCACGGCCCGCCTGCGGCTTTGCCGATCTCATCGTCATCAACGATGCGACGGCCTACAATCCCTGCTGGGATGAGCGCGTGCTTGTCGTCACCAAGCGCCAACTGGCGCGTGACGGCAGTGCCGCCGTCTTCTTCGATCCGCAATCGGCAACCGCGCGAGCAGCCATCCAATATGCCGTCGAGCAGCCTTACCGGCCCTGGCACGAGCAGCGGAAGTACACTCGCGAGGCGAGGGGACTGGCGCCTTACGAAAAGCCAGAGAGGGCCAAGTCCTCGCAGCCGGATCAGTAGCGCCTGATCAGCCCGACGAGCTTGCCCTGCACCTTGACCCGATCCGGCCCGAAGATGCGGGTTTCGTAGGCCGGGTTGGCGGCCTCCAACGCGATCGAGGCGCCCTTGCGGCGGAAGCGCTTGAGTGTCGCTTCCTCATCGTCGACGAGCGCCACCACGATCTCGCCCGGGCTCGCCGTGCTGGCGTTACGGATGATGACGGTGTCGCCGTCGAAGATGCCGGCCTCGATCATCGAGTCGCCCTTGACCTCCAGCGCATAGTGCTCGCCGCCCATGATCATGTCCGGCGGGACCGAGATCGAATGCGTCTGGTGCTGGATGGCGTCGATTGGCACACCGGCGGCGATGCGGCCCATCACCGGAATGGACACGGCCGAAGCGGCGTCGTCATCATTGCTGGGTGTCGGCGTACGCGAGGGCGCTGCCGGCTTGACCTGTCGGCTTAGATTGCCCTGGCCGCCCTGGATGACGCTTGGCGAAAATTTCTTCGCGGCATTCAGGCCGGGAGCGATCGAGTCGGGCAGGCGCAAGACCTCCAGCGCGCGCGCCCGGTTCGGTAGCCGGCGAATGAAGCCGCGTTCTTCCAGCGCCGTGATCAGCCGATGGATGCCGGACTTTGAGGCGAGGTCGAGCGCTTCCTTCATCTCGTCGAAGGATGGAGGGATCCCGCTCTCCTTCAGGCGTTCATGGATGAACATCAGGAGTTCATGTTGTTTGCGCGTCAGCATTGGCGGCCCCCACGGGTTCCGAAACCAGAATCAGAAAAACAAACCCAGAACAAACACTATCTGTTCCAGTTGTGTTCCGCAACCGTTTAAAGTTTAATGAATTTCTTAAGGCGGGCGAAAGAATGTTGCATCCGACGGTGCCTGGCCGCCACCGGTTGGGCTGTGTCATTTATTCCGCTCGATTTTGCAATTCTCCTTATGCTGAAATTGAGAGGCGACATCGTCGCGGAGGTGCTGAAGGGATCCAGTCAGCTGACCCAACCATGTACCGTAACGTGAACGAAACGAACTCAAAATGCCAACCTTGGCGACGATTCCGATCCTCAGCCTTTGCCGTCTATGGACCAGCTAATATAGGACAGAAGGTTCTTGCCGGGTTGCGGACGGTGATGGGACAACCGCCTTGGTCGCCGGAGGGATGTAGCGGCCTGGGTCGAAATGGAGGCGGTAGCACATGAGGGGAATTCCCGATCTTGCCGAGGTCGAGGCGATGGACGCTGCGGACCCGCTGCGCCCCTTGCGCGATCGCTTTGTTCTGCCGGAAGGGGTGATATACCTTGATGGCAATTCACTGGGCGCCGCTTCGATCAATGTCTTCAACGAGATCGAGACGGCCGCGAAGCAGGAATGGGCGCAGGATATCATCCGTGCCTGGAACACCGCCGGCTGGTTCGACATGCCTGTCCAGCTGGGCGACCGGCTCGGGCGTCTGATCGGCGCCGCGCCTGGCCAGACGGTGGTATGCGACACCACCTCGATCAACATCTACAAGGTCCTGCATGCGGCGCTCGCGATGCGACCCGACCGCTCGGTGATCGTTGCCGAAGGCGACAGCTTTCCGACCGACCTCTACATGGCGGAGGGGGTGTCCTCGACGCGGCCCGGCGCGGTGCTGCGGCTCGAGGGCGTCGATGCGCCGACGATCGAGGAACTGATCGACGACCGTGTCGCGGTCATCCTGGTCAACCACGTCAATTACAAGTCCGGCCGGTTGCGCGATATGGCGGCCCTGACCCGCAAGGCCCATGACGCCGGCGCGCTGATCGTCTGGGACCTCTGCCACACGGCCGGCGCCCTGCCGGTGGATCTCGACGGCTCGAATGCCGATTTCGCGATCGGCTGCACCTACAAATATCTCAATGGCGGACCGGGCGCGCCTGCCTTCATCTATGCCGCCACCCGCCATCATCACGACATCAGCCAGCCGCTCAGCGGCTGGTGGGGCCATGCCCGACCGTTCGCGTTCGAGCAGGGTTATGCCGCCGGCACGGGCATCCGGCGATTCCTGTGCGGAACGCAGCCGATGCTGTCGATGCGGGCGCTGAAAGGTTCGCTGGATCTCTGGGACGAAGTCGACATGACTGCCGTGCGCGAGAAGAGCGTCGCGCTGACGGATCTGTTCATCCGCCTTGTCGAAGCTCGATGCGGCGCGTTCGGTCTCGAGCTAGAAAGCCCGCGCAACGGCGCCGAGCGCGGCAGCCAGGTGTCGTTCGCCCATCCACATGGCTACCAGGTGATGCGCGCCTTGATCGAGCGCGGCGTGATCGGCGATTTCCGCGCGCCGTCGACCGTTCGCTTCGGCTTCACGCCACTCTAT
This sequence comes from Mesorhizobium sp. M2A.F.Ca.ET.046.03.2.1, assembly GCF_003952425.1. Lineage (NCBI taxonomy): Bacteria > Pseudomonadati > Pseudomonadota > Alphaproteobacteria > Hyphomicrobiales > Phyllobacteriaceae > Mesorhizobium > Mesorhizobium sp. M2A.F.Ca.ET.046.03.2.1. The sequence continues at coordinate 6,447,185 of NZ_CP034449.1, forward strand.
GTCGGCTACCGGGATGTCTGGGCCGCCGTCGAGGTGCTGGAAGACATCCTGCGCACGAGCGCCTGGCAGGAGGCGCGCTATGCGATCAAGGAGGCCGTCACCTGACTTCGAATGGCATGCCGAACAAAGACAACTCGAAATCGATCAGATCGCAGGAGGGGCCGGTGCTGGGACTCCGCATTGTCGACTGGGATGACGCCTACGCCAACGGCGCGAACATCGCTGGCGGCGACCGCTGGCCGGCGGCCTGGGACGGCCCAGCTCAGGCATTTCGCGAAAAGCTGTTGGCGCAGGGCAGGGCGCGGCTCGACATCGTCTATGGCGAGGCGCCGCGCAGCCGGTTCGATCTCTTCCTCCCGCCTGCCGCGCCGAAGGGGCTCGTCGTGTTCATCCATGGCGGCTACTGGATGGAATCGGACAAGACATCCTGGTCGCATCTGGCCGCCGGCGCTGTCGGCCGCGGCTTTGCCGTCGTCATGCCTTCCTATACGCTGTGCCCGCGAACCAGGATCGGCGGCATCGTCAATGAAGTCGCGGCCGCGATCGGCAAAGCGGCGGCCATGGTCGAGGGACCGCTGATGCTGACCGGACATTCGGCCGGCGGACATCTCGCCAGCCGGATGGCGACGACGACTTCGCCGCTGGGCGCCATGGTGGCGCAACGCATACGCAAGGTCGTTTCGATTTCAGGCCTGCACGACCTTCGGTCGTTGATGTTCACGGCTTTGAACGAGACGCTGAACATCGACGAACGGGAAGCGTTTAGCGAAAGCCCGGCGCTGCTGCGGCCCGTGCAAGGAACCCGCATCACCTGTTGGGTCGGCGGCGGCGAGCGCTCGGAATTCCTGCGCCAGAGCGTATTGCTCGCCAACATCTGGAGGGGGCTTGGCGCCGCTACCCAGTCAGTTGTCGAGCCGGATCGGCATCATTTCAACGTCGTCGATGGTCTCGCAGATCCGGACCATCCCCTGACCCGAACGCTGGTCGAAGAATAGAGACGTATCACATCGACTGCGTCGACATGTTAGCGGATCGATTGCATCGACGCATTAGCGCAGCATAAGCACGCTGCATTCGGCGCCAACCTCCGCAGCCAGCGCAAAGGGCTCGCGCATGATCAGGCCGTTGGCGTCGGCGAGCATCCTGAGCATCGAGGAGTCCTGGATGCCGAACGGCGTCGCGACCAGGGTGCCGGCGTCCTCGCGCACCACGGCGCGAACATAGTCCTGCCTGAGATCGTTAGCCGGCATCGCGGCGCCCAGCCTGGCCGTTCGCACGTCCTGCCTGAAATTGCGGCCGCCGAGCCGGGCAAGCAGCGGCTTCAGGAAGAGCTGCGAGCAGACGATGCTGGCCACCGGATTGCCTGGCAGGCCGATGCAGCGGACATTGCCAAGCCGGCCGAACATCAACGGTTTGCCGGGGCGCATGGCGATCTTCCAGAAGTCGAGCCGCATGCCCTCGCTGGTCAGCACGTCATGGATCAGGTCGTGATCGCCGACCGAGGCACCGCCCAGCGTGACGATGACATCCGGGCCCGCCTGGACCGCTCTCCTGACCAGCGCGGCGATCGCCTCCTTGCGGTCGGCGGCGATGCCGAGATCGAGTGCGCGTGCGCCAACCGACTGGGCGGCGGCGGCAACGCCATAGGCATTCGACGAAATGATCTGATCGGGGCCGAGCGTGCTGCCCGGCGGCAGCAATTCATCGCCGGTGGCGATGATCGCGACCAGCGGCTGGCGCACGACATTCAAGGCAGGGTGGTTGGCAGAAGCCGCCAGCGAAAGGGCCGCCGCGTCGAGCACGCGACCATTTCCGAGCAGCACGTCGCCCTCGCTGAAGTCGAGCCCGCGGCGCCGGACATTGCGTGCTTGCGCGGTCGGCTCCGTCACCTCGATCCTGCCATTGCCGAGGTCGCGGACGTTTTCCTGGATGACGATGGTGTCGGCGCCTTCAGGCAGCGGCGCGCCGGTGAAGATGCGCACGGCCTGGCCTTTGCCGACGGTTCCGGAGAAACCGCGCCCGGCAGGCGCCATGCCTATCACTTCCAATTGCGCTGGCGCTGAAGCGACGTCGGCGGAACGCGCGGCATAACCATCCATCGCGGAGGCGTTGAAGGGCGGCTGCGTGCGCAGCGCCACAACCGGTTCCGCCAGGACCCGCCCGGCCGCGTCCGCCAGCGGAATGCTTTCGCCCGGCAAAGGCGCTGCGCCGTCGAGCAGGCGCGCGAGCGCTTCGGCGACCGGTACCAGCGCCATCAGGCATCCGCCTTGTAGTCACCGGATTTGCCGCCGGTCTTCTCGACCAGCCGGACACCGGAAATCACCATGCCGCGATCCACCGCCTTGGCCATGTCGTAGATGGTGAGGCAGGCGACCGAGGCGGCGGTCAGCGCTTCCATCTCCACGCCGGTCTTGCCGGTGACGCGGGCGAGCGCTGTCACCTTGAGGCCGGGCAGCGAATGGTCCGGCTCGATCTCGACGGCCACTTTGGTCAGAAGCAGCGGATGGCAAAGCGGGATCAGCTCATGCGTCTTCTTCGCTGACATGATCCCGGCGATGCGGGCGGTGCCCAGCACATCGCCTTTCTTGGCGTCGCCGGCCAGAATCATCTCCAGCGTTTCGGGCCGCATCGAGACAAAGCCCTCGGCGATTGCCGTGCGGGTCGTCTCGGCCTTGTCGCCGACATCGACCATGTTGGCTTCGCCCTTGGCGCCGAGATGGGTGAGGGCGGGCATTCTCAAACCGCCTCGGCCGCTGCCTTGCCTGTCAGCAGAAGCTTGGTCGCGGCAGCTACGTCCGCCTGCCGCATCAGGCTCTCGCCGACGAGGAAAGTACCGATCTTGCTCTTCTCCAACCGGCGGCAATCCTGATGCGTGAAGATGCCGCTCTCGCTGACCAGCAGCCGATCCGCCGGCACCATGGCGGCCAGGCGCTCCGAAACGTCGAGGCTGGTCTGGAAGGTTCTGAGATCACGGTTGTTGATGCCGATCAGCCGCGAAGACAAAGTAAGCGCGCGCTGCATTTCATTCTCATCATGCACCTCAATCAGTGCGTCCATGCCGAGTTCGAAGGCGGTCGCTTCAAGCTCGCTGGCCAGCGCGTCGTCGACGCTCGCCATGATGATGAGGATCGCATCGGCGCCCCAGGCGCGTGCTTCGTGGACCTGATAGGGATCGAACAGAAAATCCTTGCGCAGGGCCGGCAGGCGCACCGCTGCGCGCGCGGCCGTCAGGAATTCCGGAGCGCCCTGGAAAGACGGTGCGTCGGTCAGCACCGAAAGGCACGCGGCGCCACCTTGCTGATAGGCCTGCGCCAATGACGGGGGGTCGAAATCGGCACGGATCAACCCCTTGGAAGGGCTGGCCTTCTTGATTTCGGCGATCAGCGCGAAGCTCCCCGCTGTTCGCTTCGCCTCGAGCGCCGCCAAAAAACCGCGCGTCCCACCGGCATCCTTTGCGCGCGCCTTGAGCTCGGCCAGCGGTATCTTCGCCTTCGCCGCCGCGATCTCTTCGCGCTTATAGGCTTCGATCTTGCGCAGGATGTCCGACAAGGCCTTATCCGTTCGAAATCTCGACGAGCTTGTCCAGCACCGCGAGGGCGCGGCCACTGTCGATCGCTTGCGCCGCCGCCGCGATGCCGTCGGCAAGCGTCGTCGCCTTGCCGGCCACAACCAGACCGGCGCCGGCGTTCATCAGCACCGTGTCGCGATAGGCGCCGGCGGCGCCACCCAACATATCGCGCAGTTGCCTGGCGTTGTAGGCCGCGTCGCCGCCGCGTAGCTCTTCCTTGGTGTGCCGCTTCAGCCCGACGGCTTCCGGCGTCAGGGCGAAGGTGCGGATCTCGCCGCCGGCAAGCTCCGCAACCTGCGTCTCGCCCGTGGTCGTGATCTCGTCATAGCCATCGCCATGGACGACCCAGGCGTGCTCGGCGCCCAGCGCCTTCAGCGTCTCGGCCACCGGCATGATCCATTCCGGCAGGAAGACGCCGACCATCTGGCGGCTGACGCCGGCGGGGTTCGACAGCGGTCCGAGCAGATTGAAGATGGTGCGCGTACCGAGCTCGACCCGGGTCGGCCCGACATGCTTCATCGCCGGATGATGCGCCGGCGCGAACATGAAGCCGACGCCGGCCTCATGGATGCAGCGGCCGATCATTTCCGGCGAGATATCTATTCTGACGCCCAGCGCCGTCAGCACATCGGCGGAGCCGGTCAGCGAGGACAGGCCGCGATTCCCGTGCTTGGCGACCGGCACCCCGGCGGCGGCGATGACGAAGGCCGAAGCGGTCGAGATGTTGACCGAGTGCGAATTGTCGCCGCCGGTGCCGACGATGTCGATGGCGCCCTGCGGCGCCTCGACACGCAGCATCTTGGCGCGCATCGTGGCGACCGCGCCGGATATCTCGCCCACGGTCTCGCCGCGCACGCGCAGCGCCATCAGGAAGCCGCCGATCTGGCCGGGCGTCGCGTCGCCCGACATGATGATGTCGAACGCCTCGCGGGCTTCCTCGAAGGAAAGCGCGGTGCCGGTGGCGACCTTGGCGATATGTGTCTTCAGCGCGCTCATCGTGTCTGTGCTTGCGAAACGGCGTTCGGATCGATGCGAACGTCATATTGCGACTGCAGTTGCGCCACCAGCTGGTCGAGCAGGTCGTCGGACATGCCGGCGCCGAAGGATTTCTGCGCCTCGTCCGGCACCGTGCTGCCGTCGGCGCCAGCCGGCTCGAAGACCTCGGCGACCTTGAACAGGATCTGGCCGTCGCCGGTGGGCGAGGGGATCAGGCCGGTGCCGCCTTCGCCGACTCCGAACATGGCGGCGGCACCCTCCTTGCCGAAATCGGCATCGTCGGCTTCGCGCTTCAAGCCGCGCTTGGTCTGTTTGTCGAGCTTGAGCTCGCCGGCGATGACGTCGAGCGTGGTGCCGGCCTTGAGGCGCTTCTCGAGCTCCTGCGCCTTCGCGTTGAGCCGCTTGTCGGTCTCGGCTTCCGTCCAGTCGGCCACGACCTTCTTGCGGACCTCATCCAGCGTGCGGTCGCGCGCCGGCGTGACCGACTGCACCTCGTAGAAGACGAAACCGTTGTCGGCGGTCGTCAGGCCTTCATTCTCGGTATTGGGCTCGGCCGCGAACACCGCCTTGATGAGATCGGCCGATTGCGGCAGGTCGTTGACTACGGTGCCGTCCGGCCGCTGGCCGGTGCGGTCGATAGCGTCAATGGTGACGACCTTGAGCTTCAGCTTGTCGGCGGCCTGGGCAAGCGAGGCGCCCGAGGCGCGGGTGTCCTCGTAGCTGTCATGCACGTCGAGCAGGATGCGGCTTGCCTCGCCGAGCGCCAGGTCCTTGCGGATCTGGTCGGACACTTCCGAAAGCGGCTTCACGACCTGCGGCTTGATCTCCGTGACGCGCAGGAGCACGGGACCGAAGGCGCCCTGGACGACCTGGCTTACCTCGTTGGCATTGAGCGAGAAGGCCGCGTCGGCAACCGCCTTGTCGGCGATCTTGTCCCTGGACAGCGTGCCGAGCAGCGTGTCGGCCTGCGTCTTGCCTTCGGCGGTGACGAGCTTGTCGAAGGTGGCGCCAGCCTTCAGCGAATCCAAAGCCGCCTTGGCCGCGTCCGGCGTCTTGAACACCAGCTGCTCGATGGTGCGCATCTCGGGCGTCGTGTAGCGCGCGACATTCTTCTTATAGTCGTCGCTGACCTGCTGGTCGGTCACCGCGGACGGATCCGCGATGTCCTGCGGTTCCAGCCGGACATAGGAGAACTTGCGGTATTCCGGCGCGGCGTAGTTCTTCTTGTTGGCGTCGAAATAGGCGTTGAGGGCGCTGGCGGACGGCGCCTCGATCGGCTGCACCAGCGTTTTCGGCAGCACCAGATAGTCGATCGTGCGGTCCTCGCCGCGGTAGAGCGAGACCGCCTTGAGGAAGGTCTGCGGCACTTTCAGCCCGTCGGAGATCGCCTCGACGATTTGCTGGCGCACGGCCACCTGCGAGCGGTTCTTGAGATAATCCTCGGGCCGCATGTTGAGCTGGCGAAGGAGGTATTCGAACGTCCGGCGATCGAACTGGCCGCTGGGGCCCTTGAAAGCCGGATCCTCGCGCGTCAGTTCGGCCAGCCGGTCCTTGGAAAGGCCGAGGCCGAGCTTGCGCGCCTGTTCGTCGAGCACAGCGCCCGACACGAGCTGCGCCAGCACCTGATTGTCGACACCGAGCAGCTTGGCCTGTTCCTGGGTGACGCGCTGGCCATATTGCTGCGACAACATCGAGAGCTGACGATCGTAGGCGAGGCGGTATTCGTTGATCGAGACCTCGGTGCCGCCGGCAGTGATCACCGCGTGATGGCCGCCCAGAACGCCGCCCACCATGCGCGTGGTAATGCCCCAGGCGGCAAAGCTCAGGACCAGCAACAACAGCAGCGCTTTCGCGACCCAGGTGCCCGCCGCGCTTCTCAATATACCAAGCATGCATACTTCCGAGTTTTGCGCATTTTCGCGTGCGCCGAGTCTGAAACAAGCGCAATAGCGCCCTTCCGGTCCACTGTCGATTGCTTTGTGACCTGATTTTGGTAGTGAGGGCGCTGCTTAATGTCGCTCGGAGAACGCGTCCCATGACCCCTGGAATCCGCCCCCTTGTCGCCGGCAACTGGAAAATGAACGGCACCAGCGCCTCGCTCAACGAGCTGCGGTCGATCGGCAACGGGTTCATGAGCGGACTCGACGCCGAGACCGAAGCGGTGGTGTGCGTGCCGGCGACGTTGCTCCAGCGCGCAGCCGAGATCCTGTCGCGCACGCCGGTGCGGGCCGGCGGAGAGGATTGCCATCCCAAGGAGAGCGGCGCCTTCACCGGCGAGATTTCCGCCGAGATGCTGAAGGACGCCGGCGCGAGCCATGTCATCGTCGGCCATTCCGAGCGCCGCGAACTGTTCGGCGACAACGATGCGACGGTCCATGCCAAGGCTTCGGCTGCCTGGCGGGCAGGGCTGGTGGCCATCATCTGCATCGGCGAGACGCGCGCCGAACGCGAGGCGGGCGCCACGCTCGATGTCCTGTCGCGCCAACTCGAAGGATCGGTTCCGACCAGCGCCACCGCGGCGAACACCATCATTGCCTACGAGCCGGTGTGGGCGATCGGCACCGGCCTGACCCCGACGGCGGCCGACGTCGCCGAGGCGCATGCGCATATCCGCGGCAAGCTGACCGGTTTGCTCGGCGATGCCGCGGCCAGGATGCGCATTCTCTATGGCGGCTCGGTCAAGCCGTCCAACGCGGTGGAACTGCTCGGCGTCGAGAATGTCGACGGCGCGCTGGTCGGCGGCGCCAGCCTGAAGGCGGCCGACTTCCTGGCGATCGCGGAAGCCTACATGAACATCTCTTAGAGAACGTCACCTCGGCTTCAGCGGCATAAATCGTTGTATCGGCCGCATTGCTTCCCATATTCCCGGCCACGGGCTTGGAAATGCCGTCAAAGCATTGTAAGGAGCCGCCTCCAAAACACCGGTCGTATGCGCGGCAGCGCTTGGCCTCGCCAGGATAAATTATGGAAACCGTACTGATCGTCATCCACCTCATGGTCGTGCTCGCCCTTGTCGGCGTGGTGCTGCTGCAGCGCTCCGAAGGCGGCGGCCTGGGCATCGGCGGCGGCTCCGGTTTCATGACCGCGCGAGGCGCTGCCAATGCGCTGACCCGCGCAACCGCGATCCTGGCGGCTGCGTTCTTCGTGACCTCGCTGGCGCTGTCGATCCTTGCCCGCTACGGCGAAAAGCCGATCGACATTCTCGACCGTCCGGCGACGTCGAGCCAGGGCAGCGGCGTGCTCAACCAGCTGCCGGGTTCCAATGGGCCGGTGGGCACCTCCAAGCCCGCGGCTCCGGCCAGCGGCACGACTCCCGCGGCTCCGTCAGGCGGTACGACGACCACGACGCCTCTTGCCAACGGCACCATGGCGCCGGCTCCGGGGACAACGCCTGCTCCGGCTGCGCCAGCGCCGGCAGCCAACGGCGTCACCTTGCCGGTCACGCCGCAGGTTCCGAACCAGTAGCCAGCCAAGGACCGGGCCGCGATCTGTTGTTCTTTGAACACAGTCGCGGCAAATGCGCGTCCGATCACAAAGATTCAACCGGGCGTGGCGCCTGCCTCAGCTTGAGGCGATGACGGCTAATCGATTATAGATTGCCCGCGGCACTTTATCGGCGTCCTTGGGGGGCGCCGGGCGATGCCGTGGGCAACTTGCTTTTGACAATCGGATCTTCGCCATGCAGCTTCGCAGCTTCATCCTCCTGGGAGTCTGTGCCGTCCTCGGCATGGGTTCCGCGGCCTTTGCCGGACCGGCAAACCTGGCCACTTCCCCGTCGGTAGAGACGACCGACGCAATTCCAGTCGTCGCCGCCAAAAGCGACGCATCGCAGCTGAGGCTTCTCAAGAAGAAGAAAAACCCGACTTCGGACGACCTTGCGCAGATCAGCAAGCTCGAGGCCAAGATCGTGGCCGACAAGGAAGCCGCCAAGCAAAAGGCGCTCGAGGCTCGCAAGTTGGCGATGCGCGAGGCGGCAAAGGCCAAGGCAGACGCGGCGCGCCAGGAATGGCTCGCCAAGAAGGGCGGCGGGGCGGCCGCATCTGAAGTCGCCGACGCCAAACCGGCCAAGAAGATCACCAACATCCTTGCGCCGCTGGAGCCGATAGCGCCGCTCGTTCCGGTCAAGGCCGAGGAGCCGATCCCGGCGGAAGCCATGAACATCACCGCCACCGGCAACAACGGTGAATTGCGCAGTGAGCAGCCCGGCCAGAAGCAGACGAGCAGCGGTGGGCTGTTCGCAGGCCTGTTCGGCGGCGCCTCGGTGTCCTCGATCAGCTATCTGCCGGAGACACGCGCGCTCGATTCGGCGTTGGCCAAGAAGGACGCCAAGCGGCCCTTCAAGGTTAAGCCGGAATTCGTGCCGCAGGACGTCACGTTCACCGGCTATGAGCCGGGCACCATCGTCATCGACACCAGCGCTCGCCGCCTCTACCTCGTCGAGTCGTTTTCCACTGCGCGCCGCTATGCCATCGCTGTCGGCCGCGAAGGCCTGCAGTTCAAGGGCACCGTCGCGGTCGGCGACAAGCAGGAATGGCCGCGCTGGATCCCGACGCTCGACATGCAGAAGCGCGAGCCGAAGCATTACGGCCAGTACAAGGACGGCATGCCCGGCGGCGGCGAGAACCCGCTCGGCGCGCGCGCCATCTACCTCTATGACGGCAAGAAGGACACGCATCTGCGCATCCACGGCACGATCGCGCCGAACTCGATCGGAACCAGCGCCTCCAACGGCTGCTTCCGCATGATCAACGAGCACGTCATGGATCTCTACAGCCGCGTCAAGATCGGCACGAAGGTCGTTATTATCTAACGATTTCCATCATACTGCCGAAAGGGCCGGCACCGCCGGCCCTTTCGTTTTGACTGAATCCAAGGCTGTTCCTTATGGAGCATGATCTTTCCCGAAAACCGGTTTCCACTTTTCGGGATCATGCTCTAGAGGCACCCGCGCCATTTTGGAAAAAGCCTTCGCGGCGGTTTTTTCTCTGGCGGAATCAATCAGGCCGCGTTAAGCGATGACTCCCATGGCGCGATATGTATTCATCACAGGCGGCGTGGTTTCCTCACTCGGAAAAGGCATCGCCGCAGCAGCTCTTGGGGCTCTCCTGCAGGCGCGAGGCTATCGCGCGCGGATCAAAAAGCTCGATCCTTACCTCAATGTCGATCCCGGAACGATGTCGCCATATCAGCATGGCGAAGTGTTCGTGACCGATGACGGCGCCGAGACCGACCTCGATCTCGGCCATTACGAGCGCTTCACCGGGCGTTCCGCGAACCAGCAGGACAACATCACCACCGGCCGCATCTACAAGAACATCATCGAGCGCGAGCGGCGCGGCGATTATCTCGGCGCCACCGTGCAGGTGATCCCGCACGTCACCGACGAGATCAAGCATTTCGTGCTGGACGGCAATGACGACTACGATTTCGTGCTGTGCGAGATCGGCGGCACGGTCGGCGATATCGAGGCGATGCCTTTCCTGGAGGCGATCCGCCAGCTCGGCAACGACCTGCCGCGCAACAACGCGGTCTATGTGCATCTGACGCTGATGCCCTATATCCCGACCGCCGGCGAACTGAAGACCAAGCCGACGCAGCATTCGGTCAAGGAACTGCGCGGCATCGGCATTGCGCCCGACATCCTTCTGGTGCGAGCCGACCGGCCGATCCCGAAGGAGGAGCGGCGCAAGCTGTCGCTGTTCTGCAACGTGCGCGAAAGCGCCGTCATCCAGGCGCTGGACGTGCCGCATATCTACGACGTGCCGATGGCCTATCACCAGGAGGGGCTCGATTCGGAAGTGCTCGCCGCCTTCGGCATCGACCCGGCGCCGAAACCGCGCATGGAGCCCTGGCAGGCGCTGTCCAAGCGCATCCACAATCCGGAAGGCGAGGTAACCATCGCCGTTGTCGGCAAGTACACCGGCCTCAAGGACGCCTATAAATCGCTGATCGAGGCGCTCTCGCATGGCGGGCTCGCCAACCGGGTCAAGGTCAAGCTCGACTGGATCGAGAGCGAGATCTTCGAGAAGGAGGATCCCGCTCCCTGGCTGGAAAAGGTGCATGGCATCCTCGTTCCCGGCGGCTTTGGCGAGCGCGGCTCGGAGGGCAAGATCCTGGCGGCGAAGTTCGCGCGTGAGCGCAAAGTGCCTTACTTCGGCATCTGCTTCGGCATGCAGATGGCCTGCATCGAGGCGGCACGCTCGCTGGCTGGTGTCGATCACGCCTCGTCGACCGAGTTCGGCCCGACGGATGAGCCAGTCGTCGGCCTGATGACCGAATGGCTGAAAGGCAACATGCTTGAGAAGCGCCGGGCTACCGGCGATCTCGGCGGCACGATGCGGCTCGGCGCCTACCAGGCCGAACTCGCCAAGGGCTCGAAAATTGCGGACATTTACGGCGACACGCAGATTTCCGAGCGCCACCGGCACCGCTACGAGGTCAACATCGACTACAAGCAACGGCTGGAAGAGTGCGGCCTGGTCTTCGCCGGCATGTCGCCCGACGGCGTGCTGCCGGAGACGGTCGAATATCCGGACCATCCCTGGTTCATCGGCGTGCAGTACCACCCCGAGCTGAAGAGCCGGCCGCTCGAGCCGCATCCGCTGTTCGCGAGCTTCATCTCGGCGGCAGTGGACCAGTCGCGCCTGGTTTGAACCATCGGCTGGCGAACCAGCTATGCAAACCTATGTCGCGCTGCTCTACAGCATAGGCCTCGGCGAAGGCCGGCGCCTTGTTATGTCGGACTTCAAGGCGATGGCCGAAGGTCTCGGCTTCAACAATGTCCGCACGCTGGTATCGACCGGCAACCTGGTCTTCGAGGCGCGAGCTGGCGAAATTTCGAAACTTGAGCGTCCGCTGGAAAAGGCCTTCGAGAAAACTTTCGGCCGCCATGTCGATATTATCGTGCGCTGCGCAGAGGATTGGTTGAAGCTCGCGGCGTCTAATCCGTTCCCTGCCGAATCGGCGGAAGCCGGCGACCAGATCGCGATTCGGGTGATGCGCCAACCTGTCGCCGACGAAGCGCTATCGGGACTTCAGGCCCGCGCGGCCGACGATGAGAAGGTGCTTTTGGTCAATGGCGATATCTGGCTCGTCTTCTCGCGCGAGCGGCCGAACTCGCGGCTGCTTGCAGCCGCCAATCACAAGCGCTTCGGCGTCGGCACGTCGCGAAACTGGAATACGGTGCGCAGGCTGGCTGAGATGGTTAGGGGAATAGGGGAATAATTGTCTCCCTATTCCCTTACTGACCTACTCCCTTACTCCCCCATTCTTATGCCTTCGCCATCTTCGCCCCGGCGCCGAGCGCCATAGTGCGCAGGACGTAGTAGACGGCGCCGGCGATGGCCACACCGAAGAACCAGCCATAGACGCCCCACCAGGAGGGCAGCAGGTTGGTGAAATTGGGCAGGATCGAGGAGAAGATCGCGCCGATGCCGGCGGCGATGAAGGCGTTGACGTGCCAGCCGCCCTGGAAGCGGAATTCGCCGTCCTCGCGATAGAGCGCTTGAACATCGACCTCGCTTTTGCGGATCAGATAGTAGTCGACCATCATCACCCCGAAGATCGGTCCCATCGTCGCTCCGATGATGCCGACGAAATGCGCGGCGCTGCCTTCCCAGGGCGCGAAGGGATAGAGCACCAGCGCAATCAACGCCGCGATGTAGCCGCCTTTCTTGAAGTCGATCTGACGCGGGAAGACATTGGAGAAGTCAAAGGCCGGCGAAACGAAATTCGCCACCACGTTGATGCCCAGCGTCGCCACCGCGAAGGTGAGTGCTGCAAGGGCCGCCAGGAACCAGCTGTCGAACTTGGCCGAGATCTGGTCGGGGTGCAGCAGCACTTCATGGTAGACGTCGTAAGCGGCGATCGTGGTGACGCCGGCGACCAGCGAGAACAGGATGAGGTTGACCGGCAGGCCCCAGATATTGCCCTTGCGAAGGGCCGCATTGTCCGGCGCGTAACGGGCGAAGTCGCAGAAATTCAGATAGAGCGCCGAGAAATAAGTCACCCAGATCGCCGCGGCACCGAAGAGCGCGGTCCACGATCCCGGGTCGCCTGGAATGCCGGCGTCGGCGGTTTTCTCGCGCAGCACGTCCATCGGGATGTCGCTGGTAAACGCGAAAGTTCCGGACTTCACGCACAGATAAATGGCCAGAAGCAGCATCATCACCCACACGGCGGGACCGGCCCAGTCCTGGAAGCGGCGCACCGTCTCCATGCCTTTCTGGATGATCAACAGCTGCAGCGCCCAGATGATGACGAAGCAGATCACCTCCAGGGTCGAATGCCCCAGAAGATGCGAGCTCTTGTTGAACTCGTCGAACCATTGGAGACGCGTCAGCAGCGCCACGATGGCGCCCGACGCCGCGGCCGTCTGAGCGCCGTACCAGAAGCAGGCGACGATGGCGCGCACCAGCGCCGGAATGTTGGCGCCCCAGATGCCGAAGGAGGCACGGGCTAGCACGGGGTAGGGCACGCCGGTCTTCACGCCGGCATAGCCGACCATGTTCATCAGCGCGTAAATGATCAGCGAGCCGATGCCGATGGCGATGATGAAATTGACGAAGCCGCCGCAGAACAGAAACAGGCTGGCCGCCAGATAGTAGCCCCAGAGGCTATGGACGTCAGAAGTCCAGACATTGAAGATCGAAAACGGTCCCCAGTTCCTGACCGTTGCCGGAGCCAGATCCTCGTTATAGAGGTCAGGCGATGCGCCTTGAATTGTCATTGTCGTTGTTCCCCTTCTTGCAAAACGCGCCCTCACGCGTTTAACCGCGGAGGTTAAGCCTGACGCTGGGGAACCGGCAAGTAATCCATTTGCCGGCTTTCGCCTTAAAGACATTCAATGAGAATCGCCGTTATCTGCCGCCTCGAAGCCTGCATCGGTCGAGTCGCCATGAGCGCTTTCTTGATCGCACAGGTGTCGGCCGGCGGGTTCCGAAGTTTTTCCATCGGCAACCAAATTTGTTTGGAACCAATCCGCCGGACGTGCGTTTATGCGGGTTCGACTGCGTTGCGGTCGGCCGGGAGGATAATCATGGATCGCTTGCATTTCTTTACCCCAGTGCGAATTGCGCGTGGGCAGGGATACCCTGTGGAGGAAGTCGATAGCGTCTCCGAGGCGATGGTGTTCCTGCGGAAATGGCCAACGGGAAGACGCGGCCCGGTTTATCAATGCGCCCTGAATTGCTGTACGGCGGCTATGTCGGGCAAGATGTCGGCTGAGGAAGCGCGGAAAGCCTTTGTCGGCTTCGCCCGCATCACTCGGCTGCTCGACGACGACATGGCGCTGCCACTGGGTGGCGCGTCGATGGACAATGTCTACGCGCTGCGGCGCTAGGCTCGAAAAATCCTTTAAATCAATGTTCTGCGCCGGCAACGACGCAGCACGTTGGGTTTTTGTGGTTCCCAGGTTCCGCACCAGGACGGCTTTGGGAGCCGATGTTTTGACCCGTCAAAAGCGCAGTTTCGCTCTCTGCCAATTTCTAGAAGTCGACGCTTCGAAGCAACAAAGCGTTGAAAATACTTATACGATTTCGGCGTGAAGTATCTTTAAACCTGTTGGCGCTATCCCTACGTCCTCGTTGTTATGTCTATCAGGGCAACATCGATGTAACATTCTCTTACGCCACGCCTTTCTCACGGGGGACTCGGGAGGCGCGGTCACTTTTCCAAACAATGAGCAGCCCGACCGTTCGACGCGCCTTTGGTGCGTCGAGCGTCTCGGCGCGAAATCTCCCCGCTTTGTCAATCAACACCAGCCGGGTGGCGGCCGGGTGAACGAACCCGCGCGCCCTTAGGAGACTAGACATGGAAGCCCTAGAATATCTCGGCCCGATGAAATGGACGGCGATCGAGATCGCCGTGCCGGCTATCGTGCTGGCGATCCTGTTCTGGCGGAGCGGCATGGTCCGCTACATCCCGAACGACCGGCTCGGCATCCTGGAAAAACTATGGAGCTTTCGCGGCTCCGTCAGTGATGGCTTCATAGCGCTCAACCGTGAGGCTGGCTACCAGCCGGAAGTCGTGCGCGGCGGCCTGCATTTCTTCATGCCCTTCCAATACTCGATGCACCGCGCCGATCTCGTCACCATCCCGCAGGGCCAGATCGGCTATGTCTTTGCGCGTGACGGCAAGCCGCTGCCGCCGACGCAGACACTTGCTTCCAACACAGATGCCGACGATTTCCAGGATGTGCGCGGGTTTCTCGAAAAAGGCGGACAGAAAGGACCGCAGCGCAAGATCTTGCGTGAAGGCACCTATGCCATCAATCTCGCGCAATTCATCGTGCTCACTGCCCAGTCGATCTATGCCGTCAATCTGAGCTCGTCGGAACAAAACCTTTTTGCCAACATGTCCAGCATGATCTCGGAGCGGGGCGGCTTTGAGCCGGTCGTCATCCACAATGCCGAGGACATGATCGGTATCGTCACCATCCATGACGGTCCGGCCCTGCCGGACGGCGAGATCATCGCGCCGACCGTGGCCAACGATCCGAACGACCCGAACTTCCACAACAATTTCCAGGACCCGGAGAAGTTTCTCAATGCCGGTGGCTACCGTGGCCGGCAGCTGCAGGTGCTGGCCGACGGCAGCTACTTCCTCAATCGCATTTTCGCGACCGTCGAACTGGTCGAGAAGACGATCATCGACGTCGGCACGGTGGGTGTCGTCGTCTCCTATAACGGCCGCCACGGCGCGGACATATCCGGGCAGGCGTACCGTCACGGCGAGCTGGTCGAAATCGGCGCGCGCGGTGTCTGGTCGACGCCGCTGCTGCCGGGCAAGTATGCGTTCAACACCTTTGCCGGCACTATCATCACCGTGCCGACCACCAACTTCGTGCTCAAATGGACGAAGGAGCAGTTCGGCGATCACAGGCTGGACGAGAACCTGTCCGAAGTATCGTTGATCACCAAGGATGCGTTCGAGCCTGTGCTGCCGCTCTCCGTCGTCGTGCACATCGACTATATGAAGGCGCCGCTGGTGGTACAGCGTTTCGGTGACATCAAGCGGCTGGTCGAACAGACGCTCGATCCGATGGTTTCCGCCTATTTCAAGAACATCGCCCAGACAAAGACGCTGATCCAGCTCTTGCAGGAGCGCAGCGACATCCAGCGCAAGTCAGGCGAGGAGATGCGCGAAAAATTCAATTCCTACAGCCTCGAACTGCAGGAAGTGCTGATTGGCACGCCGCGTGCCGCCGATGGCCAGAACAGCATAGAGCAGATCCTGATCCAGCTGCGCGAGCGCCAGATTGCGGTCGAAAAGGTCGAGACCTACAAATTGCAGGAGAGGGCGGCCACTCAGGAACGTACCTTACGTGAGAAAGAAGCGCTGGCCGAACAGCAAGCCAAGATCACGACCTCGGCACTTACCATCGAGATCAGCGAGAACGAGGGCAAGGCGCAACTCGCCCGCACCCGTCAGGAGGCGGAAACCATCCAGGTCACCGCCAAGGCGGAGGCGGAGAAGGTGCGCCTCGCCGGCCAGGGCGAGGCCGATATGATCAAGGCTGTCGCGCTTGCCGATGCCGAGCGCATCAAGGCGACCGGTTTCGCGGAGGCCGAGAAGGTGCGCGCGCTCGGCCTGGCGGAGGCCGAGGCCACCGAGAAGAAGGTCGCGGCTTTCGGCGGACCGGACTATCAGCTCAACTCGCAGGTTCTCATGCGCTTCGCCGAGGCGATCGAGAATGGCAGGCTGCCGCTCGTGCCGCAGATCCAGATCGGCGCCAATGGCGGCGAGAAGGGGGCCGCCAACGGCCTCGTCGAGATGATGCTTTCGATGCTCGTCGCAGACCGGGTTGGACGACAAAACCTGCCGGGTGCGGTCCCGGAACCCGTTGAGGAGGAATGATTGAGGATGGGCCGGTCGCACCGGCCCATCTCGCGTGGCGCGTTGATGGGCAATGTCTACGCCTTGAGGCGCGGCGCCAGGCTGAGCCACGATGCTGGTCGAGGGCCCCGCGCCGATGTCGGCGCGGCAGGCCTCTTTCTCGACAAGGTCCGACTAAGTCAGTTCCGTGCCAATAGTTTTTTGGGCGCAAGCCAGAATGGCGGCAGGCAAAGCGGAATAGCCGACAGCAGAAGCATCTCGTCCTTGACCTCGACGCCGAGCTCGTCGGCGACGAAGCGTCGGCGCGCGGCGAAGCGGGCCGCGAGCGCCGGATAGCGCTCGGCGATCGTCGCGCGCAGGCCCGCGTCTGCGAAGGTCACGGCGTCCTCGCAGTTGAGCGTCACGCCGTCGGGCATCGGCACGGGAATGATGTCGACCTGGAACGGCATGCCGGAGGCCAGGCGCTCCGTCGAGCCCGGACGTATCGGCGAATGCATCCACTCGTCGAGGCCGACAAGATGGCCGGGATTGAGGGCCGGCCGCAGCCTGCCACGGGCCAGGGTCGAGATCACCGCTTCGTGTATCGCGCCACCTTCGACACCGATTCCTGCCGTCTCGTACCAGGCGATCAGTCCGTCGAAATAAGCCTTGGCCACCTCCAGGAAAGCGGTGTCGGCCTCGGCGATGAGGCCGCCGCGGGCCGTCAGGCCACCCCAGTACCCGACCGCGGTGGTTGCACCCTCGCCGCGCCCGGCCGCGGCACGCGGGCTGTCGGGCTGCGCAGGCCGATGACGGGGCCGCTCGCATCGTTGGAGGCGAACATCGGATGGCAGCTCATCGGTTCGCCGGCATAGCCCATGCGGGACCGGCGCGGCTCCATCACCGGCCGCGAGCTCGCTATCACCAAGGTGAAGCCTGTGACGATCCGCCAGACCGCCATCGATGCCCTCGACGCTCCCCATTCGGCCTCGGCGATCTGGTCTGCGTCGACCACGGCCCGCAGGCCCTCGACCGGGTGCATCAGCACGCGGGTGGCGTCCACGATGTCGGACGGCCCGACGATCGCGGCAATGGCATCGACGATGAAAGAAGGGGCGAGGAAGGTCGGCTTCGCCAAATCCCACTCCTCGCCTTCGAGATACTTCCAGCCGACGATGCCGATCGTGTCGCCGGACCCGAGCCCAGCTTCGCGCAGAACCGCGACAAGATCAGGCTTCTGGCTGCGATCCTGGCCCATCAGGCTCAGTGATTGGGCAAGCATCGTGACGATGTCGGGCAGGCCGGCGATCGGCGTATAACCGATGTTCTCGTTGCCGGTGACTATGATGCGCTGGCCTGCCTTGCCCAGAAGCAGCAGAGCCTCCTCGAAGCGGGGCTCGAAGCCGGTCAGGAAGGCGATGTTGGCGGCGTGCTCGCGGTCGGCATAGACAACCAGCCAGTCGGCGCCGGACTTGTTGATGGCGCGGGCGCAGCGCGTTTCATATGTCGCGGCCGGGATGGCGGGGCGCTCGACCGGAAGGCCGAAATCCGGGATATCCACGTTGCGCAGGGTGACGGTCATTTCTGTCCTCGTTGATGCTATGCCGATGGCGCCGCGATGGACGACCGGCTTGGGTGGCAGGCACGCTATTCTCGCGCCAGAAATCCGATGGCCGACGGCAGGAGAGCGCAGGTTGCCGTGCTGCCGGGGGTCAACTCGCGGGCTATTGCGGAGGGCGCGAGCACGCTCAGTTCCTGGCCGTCGGCCGTGATGACGGTGACGCGTTCCGACGTGCCGACGAAGGACACGTCGGCGACCGTGACAGAGAAGGAGACCGCGCCAGGCGCCACATCGCCGAGGGTGATGTCTTCCGGGCGGACCCAGACCGTGATCCCGCCGTCGCCGTGACGCGTCCGGTCATAGGCGGCGGGCATCGGCACGCGGATGCCGAAGAGATCGAGTTGCGCGCCGTCCGTTTGAGCCGACAAGATGTTGTTGCCGGCGAGGAAGCCGGCGACGAAGCGCGAGGCCGGCGCCCGGTATATTTCGCGCGGACTGCCGATCTGAACGATGTTGCCGTTCTGGAAGACGGCAATGCGGTCCGACATGGCGTAGGCCTCTTCCTGGTCGTGCGTGACGAAAACGAACGTGACGCCGGTTTCCTGGTGGAGACGCTTCAACTCACGCTGCATGGCGTCGCGCAGCTTGCGATCGAGCGCCGAGAGAGGCTCGTCGAGCAGCAGGATCTTCGGTCCGAAAGCAAGCGCGCGGCCGATGGCCACGCGCTGCTGCTGGCCTCCGGACAGTTCGCGCGGCTTGCGTGCGGCGAGCTGGTCGAGGCCGACCAGCTTCATGACTTCGTCAACGCGCGCGGCGATGCGCGCGTTGTCCCATTTGCGCACGCGCAAGGGGAAGGCGATGTTGTTTGCCACCGACAGATGGGGAAACAGCGCATAACCCTGGAAAACCAGGCCGAAGTTGCGGTCCTCGGGATCGACGCCGGTGATGTCGGCGCCGTCGAGCAGGATCGTTCCGGAGTCCGGCCTGGTAAAACCGGCGATCGACATCAGCAGGGTCGTCTTGCCCGAGCCGGATGGGCCGAGCAAGGTCACGAATTCGCCCTCGTTGATCGACAGGTCGACGCCGTCGAGCGCGATTGCCGATCCGTAGGCCTTGCGAAGCGTGCGGATGTCGAGGAAAGCCATTCAGTTCGGGTCCCGGGCGAGCGGCCCTGTCGAGCAATGGATGCCGCCGCCGTTCAGTTCGATGCATTCATAGTCGAGCGTCAAGATGGTGATGTCGGCCTTGTCCAGCCGCTCGGCGAGCCGGGGAGTACGGGTGGCATGCATGACGACCCTGCCGGGCGCGATGGCCAGGCAGTTCAACGAGAAGGCATTATCCTCGGGCGGCAGCTCGATCAGATTCATGCCGCGCTTTTTGAGGCGGTCGATGAAGAAGTAAGGGAGCTCGTTGATGTTGATGATGGCGGTCTCGTGATCGATCATCATGAAGCTGCCGTCGATGTGGATTCGATAGCCCGGCATCGGCACCTTGATCAGCTCGACGCCGAGGCTGTTCAGGATCATCTCGACCTGGCGGATGCCTTCCTCGTTGCAGGCGACGGAGAGCGAGCAGACCGCCGTCTTTTCGTCGATCAGCGCGAAGCCGCCACCCTCGAACACCGCTTCGCCATGCAACGTTCCCAGGATCGGGCAGCCGGCCCTTGCCAGGGCCTGGGTGACCATCAGTTCCTCGCCGCGGCGAGCGCGCCGGGCAAGGCGGGTGACGATGGCGCCGCCTTTGACGCCGATGACGCTGTCGCGGCAGAAGGTCGACTTGAGCGCGCCGGGCGCTGCCTTCTCGGTGAGGATCACATCGACGCCTTCCGAGCGAAGCAGCGCGGTGAACGCGTCATGGGCCGCCTGCATGGCGGCGAGATCTGGCGGCGTCTTACCCATGAAGTACCAACCCTTCTCCGGATCGCCGAAGCCGCCGATCTCAGGCATCGGCTTGTTCTTGTCGACGACGTTGATCTCCTCGCCCGGGCGATGCATCAGCACCGCGCGCAGCTTGCCGACATCGTTGGTGCAGCCCCATGGGCGTCCCCAGACGCGCGTCTGCTCCTCCGGATCGTGGAAAGCCGGCGTCGGCACCGATCCGAATGTCTGGAAGAACTTCGCCTCGCGATATTCGTGTTCGCTCATTGCGGCGGTGTGTGCTGACATGTCCTTGATTTCCTTTCTGAACTTGTGGACTGGATGAGGGGTTCACGACCGGCGCTGCGCAAGACGCTCCCATACGGTCAAGCGCAGCAACAGGCAGATGATGGTGACGACGAGCATGACGGTGGCGATGGCGGCCAGCGCCGGGTCGACGGCGTCGGCGATGCTTGTCCATATCTTGCGCGGCAGCGTCACCAGCCGACGGCTGGTGATGAAGAGCGTCACCGTGATCTCGTCCCAGGAGACGATGAAGGCCAGGATGGCGCCGGCGATCGTGCCCGGCAGGATATTGGGCAGGATCACCCTGCCAAAGACGGTGGGCGGGCGGGCGCCCAGCGATCGCGCGGCCTGGACGAGGCGTGGATCGAGGTTCGACAGCGAGGCGCCGATCGCCAGAACGGCAAGCGGCATCGCCAGGATGGCATGAACGATGGTGACGCCGAGCCAGCTGTCGAGCAGCGACAGCTTCGACCACAGCCGCACCATGCCGACAGCATAGATGATCGGCGGCACGATAAGCGGCGAGAGCAGAATGATGCGCAGGGTCGAGGGCCATCGCCCGGCATAGACCCAGGCGCCGATGGCGAAGGCCGCCGACACGCCGGTTGCGGCGATGCTGGAGGCGAGCGCTATGCCCAGGCTGGTCAGGATGCTCGGCAGCCAGCCGGCGCGCCAGTCCGCAAGCGAGGCAAAGTGCTGGAATGAGATGCCACTGGTCGGCAACGACAAATAGTCCTTCGCCGTCAGCGCCACCGGCACGACCACCAGGACGGGCACGAAGAGGAAGGCAAGCAGCAGCCATGCCAAGGTCCAGGGCAGCCAGCGCTCGCCTATGCGACGCAAACGCGGGCTCATCGGCGTCCGCCTTCGAAGGCGGCGCGAAGCGCGGGACTGCGCGCGGCGACCGCGACCAGCAGCCCGACGACAAGCAGCAGCGTCGTGGAGAGGGCAGTCGCCACCCCCCAGCGCAAGGTCGAGGAGATCTGCACCGAGATGTATTCGGCGACCATGAGCACGCGACCGGCGCCGAGGATGGCCGGCGTCACCAGGAAGCCGAGCGAGAAGATGACGATGAACAGGCTGGCGATCGCAAGGCCGGGCAGGCTGAGCGGCAGCCAGACGCGGGTGAAGATAGTGACGGGCCTCGCCCCAAGCGACCGCGCCGCCTGGATGATGCGGGGGTCGATTTCGGAAAGGTTGGCGTAGAGCAGCAGGATCGCGAACGGCATCATGTAGTGGACCATGCCGACGATCACGCCGAACTGATTGTAGACGAGTTCCAGCGGCTCGGCGATCGCGCCGCTGCCGACCAGCGCCGAATTGAGCACACCGTTGCGGCGCAGGATGGTGATCCAGGCAAAGGCGCGCACCAGCACCGAGACCCAGAACGGCACCATGACCATGAACAGCGCGACGCGGCGCGCGGCCGGCCGCATGTGGACCAGCGCGAAGGCGACCACATAGCTCACGACGATCGTCAGCACCGTCGTCACCGCCGAGACGATCATCGTGGTGCGCACCACCCGCCCGATCGCGGCGCTGCCGAACATCTCGACATAATTGCCGAAGCCGAAGGTCGGCTCGGTGAATGAGAGCGCCAGCACCTGAAGGATGGGGACCACGTAGAGACAGATCGTCAATAGCGCGGCCGGCACCGTCAGGCCGAAGGCCCAACGCTGGAAAGACGACATGGCGGCTATCCGGCCACCGGCCTGGAAGCCGGTGGCCGTCCCTGATCAGCGAGAGATGAAATCGAGGAACTTGTTCTGCAGCGCGGCTTCGTTGTCGGCGTAATACGCGGCCGAGATCTTCAAGCCTGTCTTGGCGTTCTCCGGCGCCAGCGAATAGACCGCCTTGTCGTCCTCGGTCATGAGAGCGAGCGCCTTGGGATTGGACGGGCCGTTCCCCATGATGCGCAGCAGGGTGATCTGGCCTTCCGGCTCCATCGACGAGTTGATGAAGTCGAACACCTTCTTGCCGGCGGGGTTGCCCTTCGGCACGGACCATGCGCTGGCAAACATCAGATTGTTGTTCCAGGTCCAGGTGAACTGGGGGTTCTCCTTGCGCAGCAGGTTGGCGCGGGTGTGCCAGATGTTGCCCATCACCACCTCGCCGTCGCGGAAGAGCTGCTGGCTCTGCGCACCCGACTCCCAGAAGATCAGGTTCGGCAGAAGCGGCTCCAGCTTCTTGAAGGCGCGGTCGACGTCGAGCGGGTAGATATCCTCGGCCTTGACGCCGTCGGCGAGCAGCACCGCCTCGAGCTGACCCTGGATCCATTTGCACATCGTGCGCTTGCCTGGGAATTTCTCGAGATCGAAGAAGTCGGCCCAACTGGCTGGCGCGGTCGAGAGCTTCTTGGAATCGTAGGCGAGCACGTTGGAATAGGTGTAGTTGCAGATGCCGAATTCGGCGGCGAGGCCGTCGCCGACCAGGCTCTTGTCGACGATCGAGTAGTCGATCGGTTCGACATAGCCACCCTTGCCGAGCACGAGCGCGTCGGTCATGCCGCCGTCGGTGGCGTCCCAGGTCACATTCTTGGAATCGACCATTGCGTGGATCGCGCCCGTCTCCGGGCCGGCGCCGTCGATCACGACTGGTATGCTCGACTTCTTGGTGAAGGGCTCGCCATAGGCCTTCTGGAAGGCGTCGAGCGCGGCGCCGCCCCAATTGCAGACGACGATCTCATTGGCTTCCGCCGATGCCGCGCCGGGCCGCATCGCGACAGCGAGGCCGAGGCCGGCCATGGCGGTAATGAAGGAGCGACGGTCGATCCGACCGGATTTGAACTTCTCGATTGCTATTAAGGCTGCGTCTTGACCAAAGCGGTTGCTGGACATGGCTGTTCCCCTTTTTATGTCCGTCTGGAGTCCTAGTTTTCGGTGACTTCCTCCCGGGCCGGCGCCAAGCCGCCGGTTGGCGGCTCGGAACCGGTATTGCTTGCAGACCGCCGTAGCCGGCGGCCTGATGGCGGCGCGACCGATGCACGGACGACGAGTTCGACGCCGATGCGTTCGGTGACCGCTTCTGTTTTTCTGCCTGTGATGAGGTCCAGCAGCATGGCGACGCCGCGCCGGCCGAATTCGGCCGGAGACTGCCGCACCGTCGTCAGCGCCGGCGAAAGAAGGTCGGCATTGCTGATGTCGTCGAAGCCGATGAGCGAGACATCCTCGGGAATGCGCAGGCCCATGCCGCGCGCCGCGCGCATGGCGCCAAGCGCCAGCATGTCGCCGCAGGTGAAGACGGCGGTCGGCGGATCCGGCTGGCCGAACAGCTCCTTGAAAGCGCCGACAGCCTGGTTTTCATCATAGTCGCAATGGACCACCAGCCGGTTGTCGACCGCCATGCCCGCCGCTTCCAGCGCCTCGGCATAGCCGGAGAGCCGCTCGGTCGTGCTGAGCAGGCCATGCGGGCCGGCGATCGCGCCAATGCGGCGATGGCCCTTCTCGATCAGGTGGCTGGTTGCCATGCGGGCGCCGTCGGCGTTCCTGGCAAACAGGCGCGGCGCCCGGGCGCCCGGCACATCCTCGTCGAGCAGGACCACGCCGCCGGTCCGGTTGATGCATTTGACCAGCCGGCCGTCGTCCGAATGGTTGGTGAGAAGCAGGATGCCGTCCACCTGGTGGTCCTCGATACGCGCCAGGAAGGCGAGCTCATGATCCACCAGGTTGCGGCTGTTGAGCATCAGCAGGTTGTAGCCGTGCCGCGCCGCCTCCGCTTCGGATGCGGAGGCGATGGCGGCAAACAGCGGATAGGCGATGTCCGAGGTTATCAGGCCGAGCGTCTCGCTGCTGCCGCGCGTCAGCCGCCGGGCAATGGCGTTGGGACGATAACCGAGGCGCGCAGCCGCCTGCTCGATCTTCAGCGCTGTCGAGTCGGGCAGGCTGATGCGGCCGTTGAGATGGCGCGACACGGAGGTTACCGAGACGCCCGCTGCCCGCGCGACATCACGGATGGTGATCTTCAATCGATCCGACAAACGCTTCAACGCTCCCGGCAGGATGATGTTGAACTTGGCTGGTAAACCGGTTTCGTAGACCGCCCAAAAAAAAGGGGCCGCCGGCTCCGGACCTGACAAGGCGAGGGCAGGGACGGGAGCGATCACAGAACGTCTCCCGCACGGAAGA
Organism: Mesorhizobium sp. M2A.F.Ca.ET.046.03.2.1; assembly: GCF_003952425.1. Lineage (NCBI taxonomy): Bacteria > Pseudomonadati > Pseudomonadota > Alphaproteobacteria > Hyphomicrobiales > Phyllobacteriaceae > Mesorhizobium > Mesorhizobium sp. M2A.F.Ca.ET.046.03.2.1. Next base: position 6,471,410 of record NZ_CP034449.1, read on the forward strand.
ACTCCTGATGCTCGCGCTTGAGGGTGGCCTGGTCGAAGTCGACATTGCGAATGTGCGCGGCCATGAGGCGCGCGGCCTCGCCAGTCTTGCCGGCACGGACTTCATCGAGGATCGCGCGATGCTCCGCGATGATCGAACGGATGTGATCCGGCTTCATGCCGATCAGGAACTGAACGCGCATCATGTCCGCCGATATATGCTGGCAGGCAGCCCAGGCGCGGGGATGCGCGAAGGCAGCCGTCAGGCCCGAGTGGAAGGCCATGTCGGCGCGATGCAGGGCGCCCATGTCGTCGCTGTCGACCAGCCGTTCCTGTGCCCGCAACGACAGCTCGATTTCGTCGAGCGTGCCGGGATCCGGATGGACGCCGCTGTTGGCGATGACCGCGCTTTCCAGGGTCGAGCGGATGAACACGGCCTCGCGGACCCGGGTCATGTCGATAAGCGAGACGCGGGTGCCGGTTTGCGGCGAAATCTCGATCAACCCCTCGTCGAAGAGCCGGGTGAAGGCCTCGCGCACCGGTGTGCGGCTGATGCCCATCGCCTGCGCGACGTCAGTCTCGGCAAGGCTCGCGCCCGGCAGGACACGCGCGGTGATGATCGCCTCGCGCAGTTCCTGATAGGCCTTGGCCGAAATCGTGTTCCGTCGCTCGTTCTGCTCGGTCAGGATTGGCGCGTTCAGCTTTAGCATATCTGTATACTGGCATTCAGGAGTTTTGGGAGTCAAGAAGCGGTTTGCCGGAAACCAGCGGATTTCGTGGATCGTCGAGCGCTTTGATCGCCTCCGCGATCGCGGCCGCGGTCCCCTCGGGCGTTGGCAGGCCGCCGCAATGGGGTGTGATGCGCACGCTTTCATGCGCCCAGGCCCAATGATCGGCCGGCAGCGGCTCCTGGAGGAAAACGTCGAGCCAGGCGCCGGCGACATGGCCGCTGTCCAGCGCTTGCCTGAGCGCGGTCTCGTCGAGATGATCGCCACGCCCCAGATTGACCACATAGGCACCCGGCGCCAGCAGGCCGAAGAGCCGCCCGTCGAGAATGCCGCGCGTGTGCTGGTTGGACGGCAGCAGGTTGACAAGGAGATCGGCCCCCGTGACGGCCGGAACCAGTCCGCCCTCGCCATGAAAGGCGGTCACGCCGACACGTTCGCGGGGCGTGCGCGACCAGCCTGAGACGCGGAAGCCCGCTCCCGCGAGGCCCGACGCGACATGGCCGCCGATCATGCCCAGGCCAAGCACCGCGACCGACAAGGCGCCGCGGTCGCGGATCTCGGAAACAGCCCGCTGCCACCTGCGTGCGCGCTGGCTGCGGCGAACGGAAAAATCGTCCTGCTGGCGGGCGAATGCCGCGTGCATGGCGTAGTCGAGAATTTGCTGTGCTTGCGCGGGATCGCGCAGGCGCACGACAGGCATATCGTCGGGCAGGCGCGGATCGGAGGTCAATTGATCCGTGCCGGCGCCCAGGCAGAGCACAGCGCGCGTCGAAGCAGGCAGCTTCGCCATGTCCGGCGGAAAAGCCCAGGTCACCAGCAGGTCGTAGTCGGTGTCCGGGGCGCAATCGGTCCAGCGGCGGAATTCCACGCCGGGACAGGCCGAGCGCAACGCGGTATCGAACGCCTCCGAATAAGCGAGAGGATCGGCAAGCACGACCCGCACGGCGTCAACGGCCGTCGAAGACGAGGCCCGAGAGCCGACGCAATGCCAGCCACTCCAGTTCGGCGGCGCCGTCCGGATCGGCCTCATATTGCGCGGCGGTGCGTTCGCACACGTTGCTGGACGGAAGATGCACGGGCCGGCCGCTGCCAAGCACGGCAAGCTGGATGCGGCACGCCTGCTCGAGGTTGTACATCAGGGAAAACGCCTCGCCGACGGAACGGCCAACCGTCAGCAGGCCATGGTTGCGCAGGATCATGGCGCGATTGTCGCCGAGATCGGCGACGAGGCGCTGCTGCTCGTCCCGGTCGAGAGCGATCCCCTCGAAAGCGTGATATCCGACACGGCCGTAGAAGAGCAGGGCGGTCTGGTTAAGCGGCAGCAGGCCTTCTTCAAGGCAGCTGACCGCGACGCCCGCGGCGGTGTGCGTGTGCATGACGCAGATAGCGTCGGGCCGTGCCGAATGGACCGCCGTGTGGATGACGATGCCTGCCGTGTTGATCGGAACCTGCGTGCCCCGCATCTGGCGTCCTTGATGGTCGATCACCGCAAGCGAGTCCGCGGTGACTTCCCCGAACAGGTCGCCATAACGGTTGATCAGCAGGTGGTTCGGCTCTTCGGGCAATCGCGCCGAAATATGAGTGTGGATCAGGTCGTCCATGCCGAAATGGGCAATTAGCCTGTAAGCCGCCGCAAGTTCCTGGCGCATCGCCGTCTCGGTGGATGAAGTCATTTGCAGGTCGCCTCCTGTTAACGATCGGCATACCTGAACTCCTGTATACAGGTCAATAACGTCCGCTTGGTTTTCATTGAGCGGCGGTGTGCGGGAATAGTGTGGCTGCGGTGAACGACGCTTTAATCCGCGGCCTCTGGCGGGCATCGGCCGGAGAACTGCTCGGCCTGTCAGTCCGACGTAAACAGCGTCAGAACGAGGGGTCAAATGCGTGTGCTATGAAGCCCCATAAGTGACCACTCGCTCCGGCGGACGTCGGTTCGCATTAGCTTCGCGACTCAGGGTTCGCGGATGCTTTCGTCGAGACCACGCAGGAGCGGATAGAGGAAATATGACAAGATCGTGCGGTCGCCGGCCTTGATCTCCGCGGTCACTGCCATGCCAGGAATCAAGCGGAAACTGCTCGGCACATCACGCAGATCGGTCGCGGTCAATTCCACCCGTGCCTTGTAATAAGGACGTTGTTGCCCACCATTCTTCGGATCCTGTGTGAAGGTGTCGTCCGAGACGGTTCGAACCTTACCGGACAGGGTACCGTGCTTCTGGAAGGCCCACGCCTCGAGTTTCAGGCGAACTTCACTGCCGGCCTCGACATGGCCGACATCGAGCCCCTGGACAGAGACTTCTGCCTCCAATGGAGAACCCAGAGGAACGAGCGTATAAAGCGGCTCTGCTTCTTTCAATACCGAGCCAACAGAGCGCTGCGCCACTTCGAGCACGATCGCGTCGGCGGGTGCGGTTAACACCGTGACAGCCTTCCGCCGCAGCGCCTTGTCGAGTTCCCTGGCCGCGGCATCGTGATCGCGGCGCGCTTGGACTAGTTCCTCGGCGGTCTTCTGGCGGAACTCTGCGAGGTAAGCCGCTTCCTCGGCCTTCAAGCGTTCCACATTCTCCTCAAGCTCAGCCATGTTATTGCCCGCAAGCAGCATTTCCTGCTCGACCTGCAGCCGCTGACCCTTGGCAGACAGATAGTCGACCTTCGAGCCGACCTCCCTCTTCAGCAGAACGTCCCGCATCGTCTCAAGATCTTTCGCCACGCCAAGGCGAACCTCCAATGCCTCGCGATCGGCGCTCTTGGTCGCCATCTGGGCTTGAACATTGCGGATCTGCCGATCGTAAGAAGCCAGCTTCGCCTTGTTCTCCTCTACCCTCCGGATCCATATCGTCGACTGCAGGCGCGCTTCGTCATCCAGGTTTTGGGGGTTGTATGGCCGGTCGTCGAGCTCGGACTCGAGCCGCCCGATTTGCGCGGCGAGGCTCGCGACCTTTCCCCGCAATTGATCGGCATCGGCTTCGCTGAACGTCGCGTCGAGGGTCGCCAATGCGTCGCCTTTCCGCACGATGTCGCCCACCTTGGCGTCGATGCTGCGCACGGTCGAAATCTCGAGCGGCTGCACCACAATCGTCGAGGCCGTCGTCACCAGCTTGCCCGGTGCGACCACGATCTGGTCGACCTTGGCTACCGAAGCCCAAATGCCAGCGACCATGATGACCGCGACAAGTACGTACAGCGTGGCTCCCACGACCCAGGGCGGGCGCCGCTCGTCAATCTTGCGTGCATCGCTTTGAAAGTCTCTCACCGCTGGAAGGAGCGTGCTCATCGGGCAAGGTGCCTGTTCTGCTGGTTCCAAAGCTGTCGGTAAGTCATGCAACGGGACAGAAGTTCGCCATGTTTCCCGTGATCGACGATCCGGCCGCGATCGAGCACGACAATGGCATCCGCTGCGACGAGCGAGGACAGACGGTGCGAAACCATGACCACGGTTCGCCCCTCGGCAATGCGGGCAAGGTTTGCCTGGACGATCGCCTCGCTCTCGGGATCAAGCGCGGAGGTCGCCTCGTCCAGGATGAGGATGCGCGGTTGGCGCAGCAAGGCACGGGCGATCGACAGGCGCTGCTGCTGGCCGCCCGACAGGTTGGTGCCGCCCTCCTCGAGCAAGGTGTCGTAGCCCTGCGGCAGTAGTTTGATGAACTCGTCGGCACCCGCCATCGTCGCGGCGTGGACGATCTCCTCCAGGGTTGCATCTGGCCTGGTCGCGCCGATGTTCTCGCGCACGGTGCCGCGAAACAAAAAGCACTGCTGCATCACGACGCCGACATTGCTGCGCAGATGCGGGAGGTCGAGCTCGCGAATTTCATGACCGTCGATCCGCACCGAGCCGTGCTGGATCGGGTACGTGCCGCGCATCAGCCGCGTCAATGTCGACTTGCCCGAGCCGCTGCGCCCGACGATGCCGAAAACCGAACCGGCCGGGATGGTCAGCGACACGTCGTTCAGGGCCGGCGGAGCGCTGTCGCTGTAGCGGAAGATCACATGCTCGAACTCGACAGTGCCCGCGATCGGCGGGCGCAGGCCGCGCACATTCGGTGGCCGCTCCGGACTGCGGTTCATGATGTTGCCGAGCATTCGCACCGAGAGCCCGGCCTCCTGGTAGCCTTGCACCAGACCGACGATCTGTGAGAGCGGCGTGGTGACCCGGCCCGACAGCATGTTGAACGCGATCAGCGCGCCCACCGTCATCTGGTTGTCGAAGACCAGCAGGGCGCCGAAGCCGACGACCGCAACCGTCAGCAGCTTTTCGAGAAGCCCGATCACCGCCTGCGCCGAGGTAGAAATCCGCCCGACGTCGAACCGCGACTCGGCGGCCTGGGCGCAGAGCGCGTCCCAGTCGCGCTGGCGCAAGGGCTCGGTCGCCAACCCTTTGACCGTTTCCATGCCGTGGATGGTCTCGACGAGATAGGCCTGACGCTGCCCTTCGGCCTCGTAGAGGACGCGCAACTTGCGGCGGTAGAGCGGGATCAGCCCGCCGATCACACAGGCGGTGACGGCGGAAAAGCCGAGCACCATTGTGGCGAGACGACCGCTGTAGAGGAACAGCAGCGGCACGATGACCAGCAGCGAGGTGGCGTCGAGCAACGTCAGAAAGAGGCGGCCGGTCAGAAACTCCCGGATCTTCTCGACCTGCTGCATGTGCTTGGTGATGACGCCGGCCGAGGCGCGCTCGAAGAAATCGATCGGCAACGACAGCAGACGCGCGAAGGTGCGGATCGAGGTGCGCACATCGATCCGTGCCGAGGCGTAGACCAGCAGGATGCGCCTGAGATAGTTGAAAACCGCGTCGAACAGGACTGCGGCGCTGACCCCGATGGCGAGCACAACGAGAGTCGTATAGGCCTGGTGCACGAGCACCTTGTCGACGGTGATCTGGATGAAGATCGGCAGGGCAAGCGCCAGCACCTGCAGCGCGACCGCGGCCACCGCGATGTCGCGGAACATCGCGCCGTTGCGGACGACTTCCGGGAGGAACCAAGTAAAGCCGAACGGCCGGCTCTCATCCGCCAGCGCGAATGTGCGGCGCAGCAGCAGGAGCTCGCCGGTCCACTTCCTGCAGAACGTCGCCTGGTCGAGGGGTAATACGTCGAGGCAGTCAGCGAGGGGGTCGAGGACTCCAACCTTGTTCTCGTTGAATCCGAGCAGGATGACGCTGTTGCCATTTGTCAGCCGGGCGATCACCGGATAGGCGTCGCCGAGGCGTTGCAGGTCCTTCCAGCCGACCTTCAATTTGCGGCTGCGCATGCCGCTGCTGCGGGCGATCTTCGGCAGCAGCCGGGTGATGTCGTCATCGGGCCTCAGCGCAAAGTCGTGCTTGATGCGCTCGGGGGAAAGATCGATGCCGTAGTGCCGCCCGATGGCGACAAGGCACTGCAGTGCTGTTTCGACCGGAGACCCTTCCACGGTACCGCGCAGATTATCAGGCTTGGCGGCGCGAAGGGTGGAGGAGCGCGTTTGGGTCATCCAGGTGAGGACGAGCCATACGAGCACCGTGCACAGCAGGAACTGAACCGGGGGACTCGGCCTGTGGAGCCACTCGACCGGCCCGTGCCCGGCGGCGGCGAGGGTGGCGAGCGCATCGGACAACCAGCGATTCAGTTCGCCATAGAGATCGTTCATGGCTCTCGCTCCGCGGCATGTCGGCAGGTCGGCGCGTGGACGAGCGCCGTGACGCAAACGGGCCTCGGCGTGCTCCCGCTTCCGCTGCGCCATGACGGGCGGAGAGGGGCTGTGTTGGGCATGAAGCACCGACGCATTTGGGCTATTGCTCGTCGCTGAAATTTGGCGATTTCGGCCGCCGCCGCGCGGTCGCCGCGGGCGTTGCCGCCGCAGGCAATGCCGCCTGCGGCATCAGCCGCACCACCGTTGCTCCAGCATCTGCCGTTTCCTCCCCGACCGGCAGGGGAGAAGTGGGCTGGGAGCCCGGCTCGGCTCCCGGTGACGACGGCTGCTGCGACCGCAGCACGCCCGCCTTCTCTAGCTGTTCGCGCATGCCGTTCTGCGTCTGCAGCATTTGAGAGAAGGCCTGCAGGCTGGTGATCAGCCGCTGCGTCACGCGCGGCTCGGAGCCGGACAGCGAGACCAGATCAATGCGGATCATGCCGTGCTTGAGCGAAATCTCGCCAAACGCATCGACAAAGGTTTCGGGTACTACGTCCATTTACCTACCCCAAAAAAGCGGCCGGGCTTTCGGCCCGGCCGCTGCTCATGCGCGTTAAGCAATCGCGACGTGGATCGCGAACGGGTCGCTCTTGGTATCATTATCGCCATCGGCGATGGTTGCCGTGAAGTTCATGTCGAGCGCCTCCGGGTTGAACGTGTTGGAAATATTGAACTCGATCACCGGGACCTTCACGGTGCCCGAACCCATGAAGAGCTGGACCGCGTCCAAGTCGTTCTTTTGGTCGATGGAGGGGATGACGAAGCTCACTTGCCCGCCGGCTTCTTGGTGCAGATCCGCGCTCTCCACCTTGGTAATCGCGCCCACGGTGATCGAGTTGTCGGCGTTGCGGGTGTAGGTCCTGTAGAAGATGCCCTCGGTCGAGGGGTCGTAGCCGCCGACCGAATTGTCGATGAAGATCTTCATGCTGCTGACCAGGAAAGCCGTCGGGTCAATCACAAAGCTCTCATCGAAGGCACCTCCCTGTGTCGTCGCGCCGTCGACGCCGGCATTGGCGTTGCCATCGAAGTTGTTGTTGCCGAGCCCGATGCCCGACGTGCTGACGTTCATCTGCGCCGGGCTGAGATACGTGGCGTTGGTCTGGATTTGGCTCTCGCTCGCGTCGAGGAAGCCCTTGATACTGGTCGGATTGGTCGTGGCATTAACTGCGGAGAATACGATCGCGCGGTTTCCGATCGTCAGTGTCCGCACCGGATCCGGCCCGCCCGCATCGAGGCTTCCGTTCGCGGACGAAACCGTCGTTATCGTTCCGGGCGGGGTTGTCAGCTCGATCTTGTAGTTGCCGGACCCCGGATCGACCGCATCGAATGTCAGCTTGAACGCCACCGGCTGAGGGTTGACGATGCCGTCGTTAGTGAAGTCGTCGGTGATCGTCCCGTTGAAGACATAGTTCCCGTTCACATCGGTTGTCGTCAGCGTCCCGAGCGAGCTGTTGACGGTCACAGTGGAGTGGGAGTCGATTGTGTAGTTGTTGAAGGTCACGTTCAGCGACTTGAACCCGTCCGCGCCAGGAGCGTCGGACCAAGTGCTGCTCCCGCCTGCGGCGTAGGTGCCGTTCGCGATGTCGTTGACCGTGACGGTCGGCCCGTCATCGTCGAACTTGACGAGCAGGCCGATGTCGTTGCCGGAGTCGGTGGCGGTGTCGCCGTCGCCGTCGGTACGGGTGACGCTCATCTGCACTGCGCCCGACGCCAGCGTGATTGTCTCATCGTACGAGGCGCCGCCGGTCGGATGCTTCAACGACAGATACTGGGCGAGGAAGACCTCGCCTGTGGTCGCGTTCGTCGCCAGCGCGAAAGCCACCGTGCCGGCGGGATCGGCGGTGTCACCTCCCGTGTTCTCGGTGCCGACCCTGCCGAGAATCAGGCCTGCGGCGCTGCCAGTGCCGTTGTACAAGAAGATTTTAGTGCCCGCGGTTGTCTCGACCCCCGAGTCGGTGCCGTTGTTGACGCTTAACGCATAGCTGAGTTCCTGCGCCGCCGGCCCATCGGCCCCGGCGCTGCCCGTCACGGTCAGCAGCGAAGCGGTGCTGCGGGCGAAGCCGATTGCGCCGGTACCTGCCACATCCGGATCGTCGCCAGGCGACGGCACGTTGGTGAACAGCGACGCGATCGTCGTCGAACCGAAGGCGAACGCCGTGCCGTCGACGTCGGTGTCGGACTGCACCCCGGCGGTCTCGTCGTGGCGCACCGATGCCGTGCCGCTCGTCACGGCCGTGATTGTCGGCCCGTCATCGTCGAACTTGACGAGCAGGCCGATGTCGTTGCCGGAGTCGGTGGCGGTGTCGCCGTCGCCGTCGGTACGGGTGACGCTCATCTGCACTGCGCCCGACGCCAGCGTGATTGTCTCATCGTACGAGGCGCCGCCGGTCGGATGCTTCAACGACAGATACTGGGCGAGGAAGACCTCGCCTGTGGTCGCGTTCGTCGCCAGCGCGAAAGCCACCGTACCGGCGGGATCGGCGGTGTCACCTCCCGTGTTCTCGGTGCCGACCCTGCCGAGAATCAGGCCTGCGGCGCTGCCAGTGCCGTTGTACAAGAAGATTTTAGTGCCCGCGGTTGTCTCGACCCCCGAGTCGGTGCCGTTGTTGACGCTTAACGCATAGCTGAGTTCCTGCGCCGCCGGCCCATCGGCCCCGGCGCTGCCCGTCACGGTCAGCAGCGAAGCGGTGCTGCGGGCGAAGCCGATTGCGCCGGTACCTGCCACATCCGGATCGTCGCCAGGCGACGGCACGTTGGTGAACAGCGACGCGATCGTCGTCGAACCGAAGGCGAACGCCGTGCCGTCGACGTCGGTGTCGGACTGCACCCCGGCGGTCTCGTCGTGGCGCACCGATGCCGTGCTCGCGACCGCGGTGATCGACGGCCCGTCATCGTCGAACTGGAGTTGCGTGCCGGCAAACTCGCTCGCGCCCGTGCTGCTCAAGATCGTGAATCCGCCGATGTCGAGGGTGATGTTCGAACCCGGCCCCTTCGTCGGTTGAACGTTTTCGATCAGCACCCGAGTGTGGGCGCTGGTGGTGGTGTAGGAGACGACATCCCCGTTCTTGACACCCGAGATGACCGCCGTATCGCCGCTGAGATTTGCAGCGACCACAGCGCCATTGATCTTGACCTCTGTGATGTTGACCGTGACGTCATCAGCAAATCCCTCGACAAAACCTGTACCTGTTTCGCCCGCGGCGCCGTTTGGATCATTGAAGGCGGTAATCTTGACTGTGACTGTGTTACCGGTCGGGTTGACCTGAGCGACCGTGAACGAGGCCGCGGTGACGCCTGAGGTATAGCCGCTAAACTGGATGTTGCTTTCGTGGTCGGCCTCCGTTGAGTCGAGACCTTGGGGCGGGTGCGGATCTTGTTGTGGGGCTACCGTGAAATCTTCGGCCGGATTGTCGACGAAAGTGAAACTTAGGCCATTGCCCGGCCCGAGATGCTGGCCGTTCACTCCAACAGTCGCGTGGGGTCCGGCCTGGCTGCTGCTGACTGTGTCGCCAGTATGGTCATTGTCCTCGGTGTTCGGGTCGGGGGCACGCCCGGTCACCACGATGCCCGAGGTGCTGACGCCCGCGGGATTGTTGCCGAACATCATGAACTCGTTGGCGCCCGATGGCGCATTGTCGAAGGAGAAGGTCGTTTGCTGGGTTGCCGCGACCTTGAGCTTATTGTCGAGATTGACAGTGAAATCGAAATCGTTGGTAGTGTCCGGGTGCTTCAGCGGCTCGAAGAGTGCGATCCAGAACTTGCCGCCAGTGATTAGGGAATTGGTCGTGGTCTCTTCGACGTAGATCGCAAATACGATGGCGCCGCTCGGATCCGCCACCCCTCCGACGGTGCCCTCCCGGCCGAGGACGACGTTGTCGTTGTTGGGGTCGGCGTAGAGGAAGATCTCTCTGCCCTCGAGGGTGAAAAGCCCGCTGGCGTCCCCGTTGAGCGCACCGTTGGTCGGATCGACGAAGCCGAGGCCATTGACGGTAAAGCCAGAGTCAGGCGTGACGGACAGATCATCGCCCCCTCCGCCAGCGACCTGAATCGCATTCGCGAGGTTGGCTCCCGCGTTGCTGAACGCTGTCGAGACATTCGACGGCACGTCGACTAGCGCGATATCGCTATCCTGCGGGCTAGCCGTTTCGTCGATTTTCGTGCTTCCGAAAACATTGATGGTCAGTGCCATTGCGATTCTCCCTGGTTTCAATGCGGCTGGCGCTGTAATCGGCCCAACGCCCGGCAACCGGCCGCACGGACGCACATCCGCCGGCCGGAGCCGGCGCTGCGCGCCATCGTTAAAAGGAAACTGGAGTTCTGGATTGACTCACGGGGTAGAGGGTGTGGGAGGGGCCGTCGCTACGCCTCCATCCATGCCCCGTCAGGCAATTCTGGGCGGATGCGTCCTATGCGCATCGGTGACCCACCAACGGCGGGCACCAAGGATCGACAATGAGGGCATACTCAACCCCGCCCCTCTTCAACAGGCATTGACTGCCTGTACGCCTCCCGCTCAAAAACATGAGCACGAAAACTTTACGCTTATTTGTGGAAAGTTCAAATCGGACTGTTGCCTTTTAACAAAAGGTGTGAATCAGGAAATGGTCCCTTCATGCAGGGGACTTTTGTCCCTCTCCCTCGAACCATTTGAAATCAAACGAGAATACAGCCAATCAAATCAAGGGGTTTGATTGTGACACCTGCATTGGCAATGAAATAGGTCTAATGCAGACGAAAATCGCCAGCAGGGTTCATAGGTTTGGCGTGTGCAATCGTGTGCACGCGGGCGGCGGCTCTATGGCTCGCTAGAGGGACTGGACAGTTCATTGTCGACCTTATTGGCCCAGTCGATGGGCAACTCGCGGTGAGGCATCGCCTGGGTTGAAGTTTCCGCGCCTCGCCTCATCCCAAATTGCGGGTGCATGTTCGACTCATGGCAAGCGCCCCAGACGAAAACCTTGGCGCTCTTGATCCATGATACTTGCCCGGTGGCGTAGGCCTCTTGAAGCGCGCCAGGACGATCGGAGCCATTGGGTAACACCGCGCCAGCTCGGCGGCGCGGGCGCCCAAGGCTGGCAAGAATTCAGCGTCGACCAGTATGAGGCAGACGGGCTGCAGGAATATCGCGCAGCGGCTTCCATGCTCGCGGCCTGCTCCACGAGGGAAATTGCCTCTCGATTGCGTCCACTATGGCCGCCCCTTTTTTGCAGAACTTGGCGCACACAACCTTGTCGGGCCGCTTGCGCAGACTTCCTTGACCCGGGTGTGAGGCGGCCCGGCGCCTGTGGCGCGTTGGGGTTAGCGGCGCCGGGCCTGACCGCAAGGGTCCTCTAATTCTGCGCGCCGGCGACTTAGCGATATATGCCGTTGATTATCGAAGAGGAATTCTTCCACACGAATAACAAAGAAGTATAAGGCGCAGGATGGTTGGCGCCCGGCGGCACTCCTGACTAGAACGGCCGTTGGACCTGCAAGCCGGCCAGGCAGCGACAAACTGGAGGACGTCGTTCAAGCCACGTGTCACATGGCGCGCGGAGCGACCTCCAAGACCTTGCCTAAGCCTGTGCGAGGCACGGAGAGGCGGCCGTACTTTGTAGAAGTCGCGACTTGGCGCCCTGTTCCCGGATGAGCCGGGAGCATTGGATGAGCGCTCAGTCCTTCACATAGTCGCCATCAAATCCCACAAACTTTGTCAGGCCCGCAGCATCGAGCAGGCGGACATGACCCTGGCGGAATTCGAGGAACTTGCGCTCGCGGAGTTCCCGCAACATTCGATTTACATGGATCGGGGTAAGGCCAAGGGCGTCAGCGAGATCGTATTGCGTGAGGGGGCAATCAAAGCCGTTGCGGTCAACGGCGCCAACACGCCGCAGACGCCCCGTCAATTCAAGCAGCAAATGCGCCGTTCGCTCCAAGGCGGTACGCCGTCCTACATTGGCGAGGTGCTGAGCTATCACAGCACCGTTGCGCACCAGAGCGTCCATGATGAACGAGAACAGATGAGGCGATTTCATAGCGGCCAGCGTGAGTGTCTTGGTAGGCGCCACCAACAACGACAGTTCGGTCAGGCTCGCGAACGTTTCGACGGTGCCGCCTCCATATGATTGAGGCAGAACCACATCACCCGTTAAGGCAAAATCTAAAATTTGCCGCTGTCCCCCAGGTAGCTCGTGGGAAATGCAGCCCCACCCTGACTCAACGATGTATATACGATCGTTGCTGTCGCCCTGGCTGAAGATTACCGCGTCGGCTGGATATCGCTTGGAAGCCAGCCCGAGCGTCTTCATCAACGCGGCGTCGTCATCGTTAAGCCCAACGAATGACGAACGGTGCTCGTCCCCTTTCGAAAAAGAACGTGAAGCAAACGTCATCCGTACCCCTCGCCCTCAGCTGCGTGTATACCTCCCTCAACCTCATCATGTATATGAAATTTCACGTGATGAGCAACCTTTTTGAAGTCCGGAACGGGAAGGCATTGTGACATCAAACCGAGGGCTAACCTGGCTCAAAACCGGTTATGGTCCGGTTGATATCCCGCGAGGTCGGGTATCATCTATGACTTACTTCTCTTAAAGTTCTCTCTCATTGACTCAACTATCTCACTGGCAACCAGACAGCTCCGGTTGTCCGCCTGGTCGGCAGCATTGCGCAAAGTCAGCGACGCGTCCCTCAGCAGCCCCCTGATTTCCGCCGGCGACAACACTTCCGAGGCCTCGAGTTCCAAAAGGACCGATTCACTCACATGCAGCGCAGCGAGCGCGACCGCCCGCGGCCTTGTTGCCAGCAACTTCAGGAGATCGCCACTACGCCTGGCTCTCGATTTCTTCTTTGCCATCGTCGTCTTAACTACCCGGACAAAAACCTTCTTATTTCCAACATCTTGACGAGTGTGCGCAGTCCAAGAGACTGAGGGTTAGACCCTTCTCTTTAAGGTGTAGCCATTGGTGACGGTAACCCAGTTTGCAGCAGTGACCCAGAGGCAAGGGGATACTGAATTAGCGGTAGCTGGTGTTCTTCGGCATCACCAATGAAGACGTCCCGCCAGGATCCGCCGCCGTCGCGAAGCGAGGCTCAGTCGCTTCTTCAGCCGTAGACCTGCTTCGATGAGGGGCTGTCCTTTTTCTGGGAAGGCAGCGGAAACGGTTCGACCTGTCCCTCGGTCTTGTCGAGATACTGCGTCAGCGCCGTCACCAGATGGTAGAAGATGCTGGCTGGGACCTCAGTCGCAAGCGACCGACCGCGCTCGTCGATCCTGTCCACCCACAGGCCAAGCGGTGCGGGATCGATATGCCATCTGAAAAGGCGCGCGACACGGGCTTCGATTTCGGGTTTCAGATCAGGCCCACCAATATTGTCCAGCGCGATCGCCGCCTTGACAGCCTCGCATTGCGGCCAACTGCGCGAGAGTCTGTCGAGAGGCATCCCTTGTCGCGACACGGCCGCATATGCCAGCCCTGTGGCTCGATTCAATCCGCTGGCAACTGCTGAGGAATAGAGTTTCCTGGCGTAAGCAGCCAAATCCTTTTGTCCGCTGGCCCGCGCGAAGTCCGCGAGCAGGGAGGCCCATTCGAAATGATGCCCCGGTTCGGTCCATTGCCCTTTGTCTCCGGGCAACGGCAGCCAGTCGGCGTCAAAATATTCGCCAAGCGTCCAACTTTCCTGATCGAAAAAATGACACCGGAAGAGATCGATCACGCGAGCCGCTCGACGAAGATATGTGCGGTCGCCGGTTGCGTCATGCCAGGCAAGGAACGATTCGAGCATGTGCATGTGCGGGTTCGAGGACCGGACGCCGTTCCAGCCGGGTGTCTCCAGGAAGCCATTCAGGCTGCCATCCTCAAGGTGGGAATCGATAAAATGAAATGTCTCCTGCGCGAGCTGCAAAGCCGTCTGGTGACCGCATCTATAGGCGTGGGCAAGGGCAAGAAGCACGCAGGAATGGTCGTAGGCATCCTCCATCGGATCGGCCACGCTTCCATTGGAATTGAGGGTGCGCACCCAGCCGCCTCGATCGGTCCGGCCGTATTTTGCGATGAAGTCAATTCCGTGATCGATGAGCTTGTCGGCAGGGCCAGTCCAGCCGCGTTCCTTGGCTACCGCGAAGGCATAGATCTGGCGGGCCATCGTCCGCATCCGCTTGGGCTTGCCCAATGGCCTCGCATCGAAACCGAGCGCTTCGTGAAAGCCTCCATGAACTGTGTCGACCCCCGCGGTCGACCATAGCGGAAGAGTCTCGTTGAAAAGCCAGTGCTCGACGCGCTTGCGCCATGATCCGCTGACAATGACCCGGTCTTCCGATGCCGTGAACTTCGTCTCTAATCGCCCGCTTTTCTCGAGTTGTTCCACGACTTTCTTCACATTCTGGCTGTGGCTGACCGGGGCGACGAATATCGCGTCCGGCGTTGCAACCACCGCCACATCCTTCATTCCGATCACAGTGAGCAGCCGACCTTGGCTCCTGAGGTAGGAATTTTTGCAGTCCATGGCCACGACATCGCCCATCACCACATTGCCGTTGCCGTCGGCGGGGCTAGACTCCAGCAACGATTGCCACGACCCGAGATCATTCCAGCGGAAAGAAGCCGTCACCATCGCGATGCCCTGCGCATGTTCCATGACGGCATAGTCAATCGACGTGGAGGGGACCGCCGAGTAGAAGCGTTGGGGCAAGTAGAGGCCCGAAATATCGGTCGTGGCGGACCTGAAGGCGCGTTCCGCGGTATCCCAGATTTCCGGCTGCAATTCGATCAAGGCTTTCTGCATCGTGTCGGCGCGAAACAGGAAGATGCCCGCGTTCCAGTAGAACCTTCCCGACGACAGATATTTTTGCGCCGTCTCGACGTCCGGCTTTTCGACAAAGCGCGAAACCGCGGCCGCGCCATCGCCATTGGCTGCAACCTCGATGTACCCATATCCAGTTTCCGGATGAGTGGGCTTGATCCCGAAGACGACAATGCTACCAGCGTCTGCGGCAGGCATGCCGGCTTCGACGGTTTCCCAAAATTGCGTCTCGGTCGATATCTGATGGTCGGATGGGACCACGAGCACGAGTGCATCCTTGCCGTGTTCGGAAATCGTCTGCAGTGTCGCTATTGCGACCGCCGCCGCAGTATTGCGGCCCAGGGGTTCGAAGATCGGCCTTCCACCGTTCAGTCCGAGCGGACTTATGTCAGAGATAACGCGTTCGGCATGACGTTCGGACGCTATCAGATAGATCGGCGTTTCGCTATTTGGCCATGCTTTGAGGCGCCGAACCGTCTTCGCCAGCATGGAGCCATCCCCCGACAGATCGTGGAACTGCTTGGGATTGTCTTCGCGCGAGAGCGGCCATAGCCGCGACCCGACACCTCCGCTCATGACGAAACTTACGATCCGGTGTGCCATGCTTCAGTTCCTCTCAGAATGTCTGGTTGTAGGCTCCGACCTCTGGATTGCGGCGCGCCGTTTTCCCTGCAGAGACGTTGCACTTCATGCAGGAAGCCGTCTGCCGGGTCGTCTCCGCGGGATGGCTCGAGGATCAGCGCGGCCAGCTTGCCCGGATATTTGTCGAACAGATCTTTTACGCTGGCGATGTTGTTGTAGCGGAAGGTGACGGTGAGATTTCGGACCACCTCCGGAATACCGGCACTCATCGGTGTCGTGCCGATGAACCAATCGTCCGTCGAAAAGAATGGATGGTCGGCGCAGCAGGCCACGAGGTCGCGCCCTGTATAAGCGCGGGCCAAGCGCACGGCGCCGGACGTCGCATCCGAGCCATCCTTGCAGAATTTTACCATCTGCGCGTCGACAAGCTCCAGAAACGTCTCGGCGCAGTCGACTTCGATCCTAGCCGGTCGCGTGAAATTGGAGCCACCACTCAACGCTGCCTCAACCGCTCTCAGGACTGTCGGGTAGGCATGCCCCAATCCAACGGAACGATTGCCCATGCCATATTCGATGTATTCGTTGCCATCGACGTCCCAGACATGACATCCAAGTCCACGCTCAATGAAACCCGGGGCGAGAATGGGATACTGATCATCGCCCTTCGCGTATGTATGGCAGCCACCTGGGATCAGTTGGCGCGCGCGACCTTGCAAACGGACAGATTTGCGAAAACAAGGGCTCTGCTCAGACATGTACCACACTCCAGCTGTTGGAAAGTCTACATGTCCGGTCCAAAATTTCGCGATCACCAAATGGCTGCCGATTTAGCACTTATGGTGGATGTTGGAGCCCAATACCGGCGTTTTATAACGATCACGCCATTTGCAGCGGCTGCGGAACAGCCGATCGCGGAACGAGGCTAACAAAGACGACCCGCAGAAGTGAACTCTGGCGGGCCGTCTGAAACCACCTGTCATTCTTCCGCGAGGGCACCTTCCCCGAAAAGGTCGTTCACCTTGTAGGCAACCTCAGTCCTGTTGGTCGCCTTCAGTTTCTTCATGATATTGCGGATGTGGACTTTCACGGTGCTTTCGCGCAAGTTCAGTTCGTAGGCTATGATCTTGTTCGCCTTGCCGCGCCGAAGCGCCTGAGCCACTTCAGCTTGCCGGTGCGTGAACATAGTCGTCAGCGGACGTGTGTCGCGGCTGCCTGAATCGATCAGATGCCGCATGGACAGCACGCTACTGGCCGGTACGAAGATGCCGCCAGCCGCCGCAAGGTTGACGGCTTCGACACAGACGTCAATGCCAACAGAAGTCGGAATGTATCCGCGTGCGCCGCTTTCAAGGGCGGTCAGTATCTGTGTAAGATCTTCCGTGTCAGCCAGCAGAATCACTGGAACAGAACTGAACTCTGAAGAGATCATTCGGACCTCTTCAGCTATGCTTTGATCGGTAACTTTGCGTCCGCCAAGATTAAATAGGATAGCGGCTAAAGGAGGGTATGCTTCCTTCTTTATTCGCCATTCTTCGATCCTGTCCATGGCGACAACAGCCATGCCAAGCTCATGGTCCTCCAGAGCCGATGCTAGACATTCCCGGTCTAACGCCCTTCCGTCAAGAATAAGTAGGCATTCCTTGTCTAGTTGTTCGTTGCTCTTTGCGCTGCTCGACGAGATTTCTGATTGATTTGGCGAAGCAAGATTATGTAGGCCGATCACAGAACTCATACTAGCACCCCAACTTTTGCCCAACACGACCGCCTCATGGCGGCCGACAGCCCCCTCAAATCCTAGATTTTTTGAAAGTTTCTACCAATCTGAGAGTCCAGCCAGGCCCCCCCAGCTTGGACCCTCATCGCTTCTCCCCTACACCACCTAGAATTCAGTAGTTGATGCTTTACTAGCGAGAGCTAATCTAAGTTAATTTTCTGTAAATTTTTTTGGCTCTCAAGGGTCCCGCTGATGGGCAGGCATACGGGCCGAAACCATTGGGCCGGGTTCCTGGAGTCGTGCACGCAAATGATTTCAGGCAAAGCAGCGCCGCCAACCTCATCCGATAGGCGGAAGCAGGACCGTTAATCCACGGCGGCTTCTTACTCCAAAGGCTTCGTTGACGTCATACATTGCCAAAGAAGAACATCTGTTTGCCAGCGTCTGCCCGGGCTTACGCCGGTCTGTCTGCGGATAAAGCGAAGACAGGGTAGGGGAGCCATTCGCCCGCCCCAATGGCTCCCCTATCGCTTTTGCGGTGAGCGGCACAGCAGAAAATCCGCCTGCCAGCATTGTCTGGCAGGCGGACAGATGCTCCTAGAATTGACGATTGGAACCTCAGGCGTGTCCCTGGGGTTCAGTCTCGCTCAGCCAACGGCAGACCGCCTCATGGCTACGGGTCACTGTCTCAAACGCATCGATCAACTTCTTGGCGGCTTTGTTAGCGACGTGGGATTCAGGATACTGGGCGGTCACAGCCTGCGCTCGCTCATAAATTTCCTTGAGCTGCTTCACCTGCTTTGGTCCAAATGCGCCGTGTACAACCTGGGTGGTCATACGGATTGTCCTCCTCATGCTGGAACTCTAGAGAACCCACTCCATTGCCCAGAGGTCCCGATATCTCCAATTATCACGACATTTCACGATCGTAAGCAGAAATGTGCCCGCGACCTGTGTATAAGGGTGACATAACTCGCCGTCGAGCCGTTCTTTAGTGTGCGTTTGCGAGTTAGCCGTTTGCAGGAAGGGGTAGGCCGGACTCCGGCAGGCCGACGTGTCGACACATTCTGAACCTGCCAGCAGCCCAAACACGAGCGCTTCTCAGCCGCAGCGGATGGCATGCAGCCGGCGATCGTGGCTCGCGGTCGGTTGACGGGTCTCAACGGCTGCGCCTGGTTCGCTAGGCTTAAGCATTCTGAATTTCCATGGCTGCAGATTCGTTCGGTGCTGGTGGACGTCATTCGGATTGGTCAGCAGGCGGGGCAGGGGGCTCAGGCCTGAGGATCGAGGAGGCGGACGCCCTCGCCTTTGACCGGCGGGCAAGAACTCGACGCCGGCCTTGGTCAGAGCTGCTTCGATGGCAGGCATCCTGCTGACCCGGGAATCGACCTTGCCGTTCTCTAAGCGGGCCAGCGCGTTGAGCGAGACGATCGCCTTGTCCGCAAGCTCCTGCTGTGGGCTGGAGAACCCGCACGGACAGCGAACTCTCCGCGCCCGAGACCCCGGCAGCTTCAGTCGCAGCCGCCTCTATCTCGCGGCCGCGGCCACTTCTCGGCAAGTCGTGGGAGAGGACACAGCAGATGCGATCGCGCCGCGTTATTCCTTTACCGCGCCGGTCATCGAGGAGACGTAGTGCTCGACAAAGAATGAATAGAGGATCACCACCGGCAGCGACCCAATCAGCGCCCCTGCCATAAGCGCGCCCCATTCGTAGACGTCGGAGCGGACCAGCTCGGTGAGCACGCCAACCGGTACCGTCTTCTTTTCCGACGATTGAATGAAGGTCAACGCATAAATGAACTCGTTCCACGATAGCGTGAAGGCGAAGATGCCCGCAGATATCAGACCAGGTACTGACAGCGGCAGCACGATCTTGGTGAGGATCTGCAAACGGCTAGCGCCATCGATCAGAGCGCATTCTTCCAATTCGAACGGGATCGACCGAAAATAGCCCATCAGCAGCCAGGTGCAGAAAGGAATGAGGAAGGTGGGGTAGGTGAGGATCAGCGCGAACGGTGTGTCATAGAGGCCGAGATTGAACACCATCAGGGACAGCGGGATGAATAGAATCGAAGGCGGCACAAGATAGGCCAGGAACACTGCCAGGCCGACCTGCCGCGCGCCCGAGAATCGCAGGCGTTCGATGGCATAGGCCGCCAGCACCGCTGCCAACAGCGACAGGAAAGTGGCGGCCGTCGAGATGATGAGAGTGTTGAGCAGCCAACCAGGATAAGAGGTCTCAAACAACAGATAACGTATGTGCTGCAATGTCGGATGAACAACCCAGAATGGGTTGTAGTACACGTAGTCGGTCATCTCGGCATTCGGCTTAATGGCTGTGACCGTCATCCAGTAGAAGGGGAACAGGAGTACGATCATGAACACCAGCAGCGGCAGGTAGATCGTCACCACCCGGCGGGGCACACTTTGCAGGTAGCCCATGCCCCCTTCGTCGGTATCAACGCGCCCGGCTTGCTTGATCGCGGCCATGTTCAGTCTCCGCCGCCTTGCTGCCATCTGCGCCGTTGCAAGCCGAAATAGCTGAACAGGATCGCCGCCAGCAGGAAGGGGATCATGGCTACGGCGATCGCCGCGCCCTCTCCGAGTTGGCCCCCAGCAATGCCGCGTTGGAAAGATAATGTCGCCATCAGATGCGTGGCGTTCACCGGGCCGCCACGAGTGAGCACATAGATCAGTTGGAAATCGGTGAAGGTGAAGAGCACCGAGAAGGTCATGGTGATGGCAATGATCGGCGTCAGCAGCGGCAGGGTCACGTAGCGGAACAACTGCCAACGGCTGGCCCCGTCGAGGGTGGCGGCCTCGTAGAGCGATTGCGGGATGGTCTGCAGGCCGGCGAGCAGAGTGATGGCGACGAATGGAATGCCGCGCCAGACATTGGCCGCGATCACCGAGGCGCGCGCATTGGTTGGGTCGCCGAGGAAGTTGATGCGATGGTCGAAAAGTCCCATCTGCTGCAGCGCCCATGACAGGATCGAGAACTGCGAATCGTAGATCCACCAGAAGGCGATGGCCGAAAGCACCGTCGGCACCACCCAGGGCAGCAGCACCACCGCGCGAAAGAACGACTTGAAGGGCAGGTTCTCGTTGAGGATGAGCGCCAGCCAGAGCCCGAGCATGAATTTCAGGATCGAAGCGCTGACCGTGTAGAGCAGCGTGTTGAAGACTGAGAGCCAGAAGACGCTGTCGCTCCACAGGTACTCATAATTCTCAATGCCGATGAAGATGCCTGGGCGGCCAATGCGGGCGTCAGTGAAACCAAGCCAGACGCCGAGCCCAAGCGGGTAAGTCAGGAAGACCAGCAACAGCGCAGCCGCTGGCAACATGAAGCCGAAGCCGAGGGTATTTCGGCTTTCCGACAGACGCGACAGGATTGATTGGCGCGGCCGAACCGCAGCTGACGTCACGGCCATGGTCGGCTCCTCATGAGGTCGGGTGCATGGCGGCGCAAGCCGCCGTCCGAAACCGAGCCGGGCAGCACGGTCGACCGCCCGGCTCAGCTGTGGTCATACGCGATAGTAGCGGTTGGCGCGCTTTTCCGCCTCTTCCATCGCTTCCTGCGGCGCGGCCTGCCCGGTCACGGCTTTGGCGAACATGTCGACAAGAACATAGTCGGCCATGGTGGCGGCCGAGGCGTAGCCAAGCGGCCCCGCATAGCCGTTGGGACGTAGCGTCTCCGAGGCCTTCGCGTAGGCCGCGTTGTTCGGATCGGCCTTCCAAACCGGATTGTTGGCGAAGGATTTGAGCGTCTGGCAGCAGTAGCCCGCCGAGGAGGTGATCCAATCCGACATTTGCGGATCCTCGAACATGAACTGCAGATAGGCCTT
Organism: Mesorhizobium sp. M2A.F.Ca.ET.046.03.2.1; assembly: GCF_003952425.1. NCBI lineage: Bacteria > Pseudomonadati > Pseudomonadota > Alphaproteobacteria > Hyphomicrobiales > Phyllobacteriaceae > Mesorhizobium > Mesorhizobium sp. M2A.F.Ca.ET.046.03.2.1. Next base: position 6,492,705 of record NZ_CP034449.1, read on the forward strand.
CGCCGCGTTGGGGTAGGGCGTGTAGTTGAAAATGACGGCTGTGGTCACCTGGAACAGCTCGACGGATTTCCCGACCGGACCGATCGGCATGTTGGTCGTGCGCATGTCCTTGGCGATCTCGGTCAGCTTCGGATCATTGTCCTTGTTGACCTTGGCCGTGTTGTAGACGGAAATCCCGTTGGCGATGACGCTCACTTCGCCGGCCAGGAAGGCGCGGTTGTTGTTGACGTCGAGCCAGCTCTCGGTGCCGGGAATGAAGGTCTTGTAAAGCTCCTGTGCATACTGAATCGCCTTGAGCGTCTCGGGGCTGTTGATCGTGACCTTGCCTTGCTCGTCGACCATCTGGCCGCCATGGCTCCACAGCAGCCAATGCGCATAGTTGTTGCCGTCGCCGACTCCGTGGCCATGCGTGAAGCCGGCAGGATGACCTTTGGCCTTGAGCGCCTTGCAGAGTTCGAGGAAGCCGGCTGTGTCCTTCGGAAACTCCGAGAAACCGGCCTCCTTCACCCAACTTTCGCGGTAGACGATGGCGTTGCCGATGGTGGCCAGAGGCAGGCCAATGAACTTGCCCTCGCGCGTCGCATACTGTTTCGGCCCATCGTACCAGCCGCCATATTTCTTCCCGAGATAATCGCCCAGTTCCGTCACGTTGAGAAGCTTGTCAGGGTACTGGTGCGGATCGTCGAACCAGACGAACATCAGGTCCGGACCTGAGCCGACATTCGCTGCGACCGCAGCCTTGGGGCGAATGTCTTCCCAGCTCTCCTTGTCGACACGGACCTCTACCCCCGTCATTTCGGTGAACCGTTTGGTGTTCTTCAACCACTGGTCCTCGTCACCCTGCACGAAAGGCGACCAGCGCAGGAGCCTCAGCTTTGCGCCATCCTCCGGTTTGTACTTCAAAGCCTCCTGGGCAAAGGCCGGAGAGCCAACGAACTGGCCCCCTAACATGCCGGCGGCGGCGCCGGCGGTCGTGCGGATCACGTCGCGTCTGGTGAATTTCATGCTCGTTTCCTCCTGTCTCTTCGTTGCGTGTCGCCTACCGCTGCGAGGGCTTATCGATGCGCTTGCCGGTTTCGCCGTGAAAGAGATGAACGTGATCAGGCTCGACCGACAGTTGGATGGTTTCTCCAGGCGTGAAGGAATGACGTTCCCGGAAATTGGCAACGATATCCTCACCTCCCGCCGTCCGGCCGATGATCTGTACTTCAGAACCGGTAGGCTCGATCACCACCACGGTGACTGGAATGCCATTGTCGGCCAGCCGCAAATGTTCGGGCCGTATCCCCAGCACGACGGGCTCGCCATTGCCGATGGAGAACGGCGCGGGCAAAGTCACCGAAATCCCTCCTTCGCCCTGGAACCGCGGCGTGCCTTCAGTCAGGATTGTTCCCTTGAGCATGTTCATGGCGGGAGAACCAATGAAGCTTGCCACGAACAGGTTGTTCGGCCGGTCGTATAGATCTAGCGGCGGCCCGATCTGTTCGACCATGCCGTCGTGCATGACCACGATCTTATCTGCCATGGTCATGGCCTCGATCTGGTCATGCGTGACATACACCGTCGTGGTCTTCAGCCGCTGGTGCAACTCCTTGATCTCGGCGCGCATCTGCACTCTGAGCTTGGCATCGAGGTTGCTGAGCGGTTCATCAAACAGGAACACCTGCGGATTGCGAACGATGGCGCGGCCCATGGCGACGCGTTGACGTTGGCCGCCTGAGAGCTGCCGCGGATAGCGCGACAGCAGCGGAACCAGCCCGAGGATTTCGGCTGCCCGCTTAACACCTTTATCGCTATCCGCCTTCGGAACACCTTTGAGCATGAGCGAGAACGCCATGTTCTCCGCAACCGTCATATGCGGATAGAGCGCGTAATTCTGAAAGACCATGGCCACGTCGCGTTCCTTCGGAGCAACGTCATTGACGATCCGGCTGCCGATCGAGATATGGCCGCGCGAAATCTTTTCCAGGCCGGCAATCATCCGCAGAAGCGTCGATTTCCCGCAGCCGGACGGTCCGACCAACGTAACGAACTCGCCGTCATCTATATCGACGCTGACGGCATGCAGGACCTCGGTGGCCCCGAACGATTTGTAGACATCGCCAATCGCGACAGACGCCATCGAATTCCTCCCGATGGTCCCTGCGACTTGTCGCGGGGAGCCGTTTTTATCAGGCGTGGCTTGAAACGGATGCCGGTGCGGCGATCCACCACTGGCGTCGGCGACGTCTGCCCCAGATTTCCTCCCCCCGGGGTCACGCGACTTCGAAACGGTAGCGCTACCAAATCCGCCTGTAAAGCGGCCATGTACAAACCACCAGCAGCCCTCGACCGGTATGGTCGACCAAGAATATGGTTGAAGGATCCGGACGCCTGATGATCGACGCCGGGACCGACGCCATCAAAATGCCGGCGACCGCCATGGTGACGATGATCCGAAACATGAGTTGCCCCTGCCCAAGGAAGTGCAATCAAAACGCCGTAGAGCGGGTCGTGTCCAGCGTCCCCGTGCCGAGGCTCTACTTGCCAGAGATTTTCTCAGCGACAGCGTTCGCTTTGTCCCGATTGCCCTTGGTGTCTTTGATGATTTTCAGGGCTTGGTCCTTAGTGATGCCACGCTTCCGGGCAAAGTAATTGACTTCATACGGCTCGCTTGCCGAAACCCGAGCTCTGTCCTGTTTGCCTCTCTTGGATTTGTCGTCCGCCATAGCCTTCCTCCATGTCGCGTTTCACCTTGGGCGGCCCGCTCACGACCAAAACGGATGAGCCGCTAGCGATCGACAGCCGCGATGTTGCATTCCCCAGGTGTCGTTGGAGTATATCGAGGGCGGCGGCCTTGGAGCGGCATGGGGACTTGCCTACATCGCACATGTCGTCGATATGGAGGTCGATGAGTTCGCCGAAAGTTTTAAGGCGTGCTACACGAGACTTGGTCGGCGTCTCGCCGCGGTCGACTTAGCGTTCGGTTTCGGTCGCCCATCGTCGTGCGTCGTCTCGGCGCAAGAACGTCTCGCTGACGCAGCGACCTTTGCGACGAACCTGCACGCACCAGGAACCGGATGAGAGCTTCGTATAGGCCATTTTTCGTGTGCACTGAGAGATCGAAACTTGGCGAAAAGGGTCGTATTCTGGCGTAAGTTTGTGTGCACTCGGCAGGTTCCAACAAATTGATGTTAAATAAAAGTGCTGAAAAATCAAGATCATAGGGTGGCCGTTGCGCCCATGATGGACTGGACGGATCGGCATTGCCGGTTCTTCCACCGTCAGTTGACGCACCGCGCGTTGCTCTACACCGAGATGGTTGTGGCGGACGCGGTCATCCACGGCGCGCGTGAACGGTTGCTCGGTTTCGACGATGTCGAGCATCCGGTGGCGCTGCAGCTCGGCGGATCGGATCCGGCAAAGCTCGCCGAGGCGGCGCGGATCGGCGAGGCCTTCGGCTATGACGAGATCAACCTCAATGTCGGCTGCCCGTCAGATCGTGTTCAGTCGGGAACATTCGGCGCCTGCCTGATGAAGACGCCGGCCCTGGTCGCCGACTGCGTCGCGGCGATGAAGGCTTCGGTGAAAATCCCCGTCACGGTCAAATGCCGCATCGGCGTCGACGACCAGGACCCGGAGCCTGCGCTCGACACGCTTGCCGACGGCGTGCTCGCGGCCGGCGCCGACGCGCTCTGGGTGCATGCCCGAAAGGCCTGGCTGGAAGGGCTGAGCCCCAAGGAGAATCGCGACATCCCGCCGCTCGACTATCCGCGCGTCTATAGGCTGAAGGCCAGAAAGCCGAACGAATTCATCGGCATCAACGGCGGCATTCAATCGCTTGCCGAGGCGTCGGCGCATCTCGGCCATGTCGACGGCGTGATGCTCGGCCGCGCCGCCTACCATACGCCGGGCATCATGACCGGCGTCGATACCGCGTTCTACGGCGAAGTTGCACCCGCCTTCGACTATCCGGGCCTGATCGACGCCATGGCCGGTTACGCCGCGCGCCATATCGAGCGCGGCGGGCGGCTCGGCCACATCACCCGCCATATGGTCGGACTGTTCCACGGCCTGCCCGGCGCGCGCCGCTTCCGGCAGATACTTTCCACGGATGCGAACAAACCTGGAGCCGGGCCGGAGGTGCTGAAGACCGCTTTCGCGGCAATCGATTTCGCGGCGGAAGCCGAGGCGGCCTGACTCGATCCGATTAATCCCGCAGGATCATGCGGTCGCCGCGCACGTCGAAACCCGACAACGAACCGATGAAGTTCATGCCGAGCAGGCTTTGTTCCAGCATGCCGGGCGCGGCGACCATCACCGTCATATCCTTGCGCACGATGCCGCCGATCGCCAGTTCGTCGGTTCTGACGGTGGCTGCGCGCGCCATGCCGTTGGCGGTGGAGACGTCGACGCTGTAGCTGAGCGCCGCCGGGTTGAAGCCCGCGGCCTGGGCATCTTCCGATGTCAGCACCGTGCTGGTCGCGCCGGTGTCGACGACGGCGCGCACCGGCGCGCCGTTGACCAGGATGCGGGCCTCGAAGTGGCCATTGCCGGCCTTGTCGAGCGTGACGGTCGGGCGGCCGTTCTCCACGCCGAGCGCCAGCGGGCTGCCCGGGACGAGACCGGCCGTCACGCGGCTCGCGACGTCCTGCAGCTCGTAGCGATACTGATAGCCGGCGATCAGCACGAGGATCAGTGCGGCCCAGACGCCGATATTGCGTGCCATGTCGCCAAGCGGCCGGCCCGAGCGGAGCAGGCTCGCGCCGATCACCATGACCAGCACGCCGACCCAGATCAGCCGGCCGAAATCATTGTTGTTCATGCCGAAAGTGTGGCCGGCCGAGTTGTTGAGCATCAGCAGCACCAGCCCGACGCCGATCACCGCCATGACGATCCAGAACAGCCGGTTCATCGGTTTCTTCTCACAGAACGCCGCGTTCGCGCGCCATGCGGGCACGCCGGGTTTCGCGGCGCGGCCGGCGCTCCACCGTTTCGAGCCGCGCCGGCAGTTCGGCCATCACCGCCCGGCGAACGTCAGGAGTCATCCTGAGCCAGTCGGAAATCTCGTCGCGCGTGCGTCCGCAACCGAAGCAGAACCCGGTTTTCATATCGATCGAACAGACCAGGATGCAGGGGGATTCGATGGCGGTCATAGTGTTCTCTTGCGTTCATTCCACATGGTGCAACCGCCGGAGCAATGCAAGCCCTCCGCAATGCGCCGCAAGGCAACGCGTTCGCGGCATCGTCAGGCGGTTGTGCCGGCTGCAGAAGGCGGCTATGCCGCTTGCGATTTCCGCAACGGACCGCGACCGACGCAAATGCCTGCCAAGCCTTTCGATGATTTCCGAAGCCTCCTGACGGCGCTGCCCCCTGCCGATGACGCGGCGGCCGCGCGTGTCCGCGCGCTGTTTGCCAAGGCGGACAAGCCGAACGAATCGCTGGGCAGGATCGAGGACATCGCGGCCTGGATTGCCGCCTGGAGCGGGCGGGCGCCGCCGGCAATCAACCGGCCGCTGGTGGCGATCTTCGCCGCCAATCACGGCGTCGTCCGGCATGGCATTTCGCCGCGGCGGGTGGCGGCGACCGCCAATGAGGTCGAGCTCTGCGCCGCCGGCGGGTCCGCGATCAACCAGGTCTGCATCGCCAACGATCTCGGCCTGAATGTCTTCGACCTGGCATTGGATATCCCCACAGGCGACATCACCGAGGAGGCAGCGCTCGACGAACGCGGCTGCGCCGCGACCATGGCCTTCGGCATGGAGGCGGTCGCCGGCGGTGCCGACCTGTTGTGCCTAGGTGATCTTGGGGTTGGCAATTCGACCATTGCGGCTGCGCTCTGCGCTGCGTTGTTCGGCGGCAATGGAGTGGATTGGGTCGGGCCGGGGTCTGGCGCCGATGCGGCGACGATGGCGCGAAAGGCCGAGGTCGTGGACCGGGCGCTGGCGTTCCATGGTTCCGGCCTCGGCGATCCGCTGGAGGCCCTGCGACGGGTCGGCGGCCGCGAGTTCGCGGCGATCTGCGGCGCTATTCTTGCGGCCCGCATGGAGAAGATTCCCGTCTTGCTCGACGGATTCGTGGCGACTGCCGCGGCCGCTGTTCTGCAAGCGGCCAGTCCCGGCACGCTCGATCATTGTCTGCTTGCCGGTCTGTCGCCCGAGCCTGGCCATGCCAAGGCTGCCGAAAGGCTCGGACTGCGGCCGCTGCTCGATTTCGGCATCAGCCATGGCGAAGGGGTAGGGGCTGCTCTCGCTGCCGGCATCGTCAAAGCCGCGGCGCTGACCAGCTCGGGCATGGCGATGGCTGTCCGGCTATAACGCCGCGGATGACGTCAGCGGCGGCCGCGCGTGGCGACCGTCTTGGTTGGCAGGGCAGGCAGTTCCTCCATCACCCGACTCAGCGGGAAAATGGCAATCGCCTCCGTGCCTTCACGCAACTTCGAATGAAGCTCGAACGTGCCGCCATGCATCGCGAGCAGGCCCTGCACGATCGGCAGGCCGAGGCCGGTTCCCTGTTCTGCGCTCTTGATGGCGATGGAGCCCTGGCCGAAAGCGGAAAGCACCACCGGGATTTCTTCTTCCGGTATGCCCGGACCATTGTCCTTGACCGAAACGTACTGGCCGCCGCCGGCGGTCCAGCCGACGCGCACGCGCACTTCGCCGCCGGACGGGGTGAACTTGATCGAATTGGACAGGAGGTTGAGCGTGATCTGACGCACCGCGCGCTCGTCGGCAAAAAGGCGCGGCAAGGTCTCCTCGAACTCCTGGACGATGCGGATGTCCTTGTTGCGGGCCCGCAATTCCATCATGTGGCAGCAGTCCTCGACGATGGTCACCAGCATCACCGGCTCCTCGTTGAGCTGGTAGCGGCCGGCCTCGATGCGCGACAGGTCGAGGATCTCGTTGATCAGGTCGAGCAAATGCTGGCCGGACTCGTGCACATCATGGGCATAGTCGCGGTAGGTCGGATTGTTCATCGGACCCAGCACTTCATTGGCCATCACTTCGGAGAAGCCAAGAATGGCGTTGAGCGGCGTCCTGAGCTCGTGGCTCATTGAGGCGAGAAAGCGCGATTTCGCAAGGTTGGCGTCCTCGGCGCGCCGCCTTGCTTCGTCCGACATTGATTTCGCCGTCTCCACCTCGGCAATGAGCGCGTCCTTCTCCGAGCGGAAGGACAGCACCATCAACGAGGCCTGATTGAGGTGGCGCGCCACATAGCCGAAGAACGGAAGTGCTGCGATGAGCAATGCCGCCATCGTGGCTTCGATCGGCGTCCACAGATGCATAATGGTGTAGACATAAACGGCAACAGGAATGGCGAAGGTCGCGAACAGCGCGCCGCCAAGTGAGGAGGCCAAGACTGCAGTCGTCGCCATCGCGATCAGCAGCACCATGGCCTTGGCGACATGGAACTGGTCGATCTGGCATGTGTCGCAGCCGATCCATGCGAACCACGCCCAGCCAAGGCCACACAGGAAATGGCCGATCAGGAAGTCGCGGCGCGTCTGCGCCGGGTCGAGTTCGGCGGCCTCGGTTCGCTCGACGCGCCGCGACATGAACGCGACGATCGCGTAGCAAAGCAGCATAGCCAGAGCCCAGATGGTGATCTGGTTGTCCAGGCCCGCCAGCCGGCCGAGAGCCGCCACCGCCAGCACCAGCAGCGGGATGGCGACCGCGCTGACCACCATGGCGCGCGCATGCAGTTTCAGGAGTTCGCGATCGAAGTCGAGGCTGCCGGCCTGTTGCGAAAGGCGGTCGCGCGTCTTGCGCACCGCGCGCGCCACATCGCTGTTGCGGTGCGGTTTACGGCGGTCCACAATGAATTTATCCGCTGTGTTCGAGCGTAGCAAAGGCATACGGACTTCAATTTCTGCGCGCAGCGACTTTCAGTTCGTTAAGCTACGTTCGAATGATTAAGAGACTGTTTGCCATATGAGCCGTTTCGGGCCGCGAGGACCGCGCCGGCGCTATGCGGCGAGCCCGCCGCGCAGCCTGTGGCGCAAGCTGCTGGACTATGGGCTGGCCTTCCTCTTGCTCGGGTTGCTGATCCTGGTGGCGGCGCGGCTCGATCGCTTCGAGACTCGCAAGGAGCAAGGCACGGCGATCGTCAATGACGGCGATTCGATCACGCTCGGGACCGAGCGCATCCGCATGCGCGGCATCGATGCTCCCGAGTACCAGCAAACCTGCCAGAAGGCCGGCGCCGACTATCCCTGCGGCAAGCTGGCGCGGCAATCGCTGGTACGGCTGATCGCCGGCAGGCCGGTTTCCTGCAGCGGCTGGCAGCGCGACCGTTACGGCAGGCTGCTCGGCGACTGCAGGGCAGGCGACACCGACCTGAACCAGGCCCAGGTGCGGGCCGGATGGGCGGTTGCCTTCGGCGACTTCGAAACCGAGGAAGCGGTGGCAAGAGGGGCCAAGGTCGGCATCTGGGCAGGCGCCTTCGAGGAGCCGCGGGACTGGCGCGACAGCCATCATGACGCGCCGGTCGAGAGAAAGCACGGCACGCTTGCCTCGTTGAGCGACGCGTTGCGCGAGTTCTTTCGCTTCTGGTGACGGGCGTATCCGAGCCCTATGATCCGGTGGAGAAACTGGAGGATGGAATGAAGCTGTTCGACGGCGGCCGCGCGCCCAATCCCCGACGTGTGCGTGTCTTTCTTGCCGAGAAGGGGCTGACAGTGCCGCTTGTGCCCGTCGACATGGCTGCGCTGGAGCATCGCGGCGAAGAGGTGGCGCAGCGCAATCCGCTGCGGCGCCTGCCGGTGCTCGAGCTCGACGACGGTACCGTCATCACCGAATCGATCGCCATCTGCCGTTATTTCGAGGAGTTGCACCCCGAGCCCGCGCTGTTCGGCACGGGTGCGCTCGGCAAGGCAAAAGTCGAGATGTGGCAAAGACGCCTGGAACTAAATCTCATGGTCAGCGTCGCGGCCGCGTTCCGGCATATCCATCCGGCTATGAAGGAATGGGAAGTGCCGCAGATCCCGGAATGGGGCGAGGCCAACAAGCCGAAGGCGATCGATTTCCTGCACCTGCTCGATCACGAACTGGCGCAGCGCGAATTCGCCGCCGGCGATGCCTATTCGGTTGCCGATATCACCGGAATGATCGCTATCGATTTCATGAAGCCGGCCCGCATCAAGGTGCCTGAGGAGTGCACGAATGTGCTGCGCTGGTATGCGGCGCTGACGAGCCGGCCAAGCGCGACGGCCTGAGCGACGAAGATTGGATAATCCGCCCGATATGAGCCAAGCATTGGAGCGCCTCACCGCGAGGGTGCGGGCCTGCCGCATCTGCGTCGACCAGCCGCTTGGCCGGCCCTTGCCGCACGAGCCGCGCCCGGTATTGAGGCCGTCCTCGAGCGCCCGCATCCTGCTCGCCAGCCAGGCGCCGGGCACCAAGGTTCACATCTCGGGCATGCCCTTCACAGACGCTTCCGGAGATCGCCTCAGAAGCTGGCTCGGCGTCAGCAGCGAAGAGTTCTACGACACTGAAAAGTTCGCCATCGTGCCGATGGGTTTCTGCTTTCCCGGCCAGGACGCCAAGGGCGGGGACCTGCCGCCGCGCCGCGAATGCGCGCCGGCCTGGCGCCGGGACCTGATGGCGCTGATGCCGCAGATCGACCTGGTGCTGACCATCGGCGGCTATGCGCAGGCATGGCATATGGGCACGACGCGCGCGGCGTCCTTGACGGATACAGTGAGGAATTGGCGCGCCGTCTGGGATGCTCCGGCCAGTCCAAAAGTGTTGCCGCTGCCGCATCCGTCGTGGCGAAACACGGGCTGGCTGAAGAAGAATCCCTGGTTTGAAATGGATTTGCTGCCCTTCCTGAGGTCGGAAATCCGCTATCGCATTGGTTAGGCATTCCGCAAGATATCACTCGCTTTTGGTGCCTTTGGCAGAATTTCTTTCTTGTGAAAGGCTCCGATAAAAGGGATTATGGCCAAACTATTCCCCTGGAGCCTCCCCATGGATCGCCTCGACAGAAAATTCTCCGCCTCCTGCAGGAGGACGCCACGCTTGCGGTGGCCGACGTCGCCAAGAAAGTCGGCCTGTCGACCACGCCGTGCTGGCGGCGTATCCAGAAGCTTGAGGAAGAGGGCGTCATCAGGCGGCGCGTCGCCATCCTCGACCATGAGAAGGTCAACGTACGCGTCACCGTCTTCGTGTCGATCCGCACCAATTCGCACAGCCATGAATGGCTGCGGCGCTTCTCCGAGGTCATCCAGGAATTCCCGGAGGTGGTTGAGTTCTACCGCATGAGCGGCGACGTCGATTACCTGCTGCGTGTAGTGGTCCCGGATATCGCCGCTTACGATGCCTTCTACAAGCGACTGATCGCCAAGATCGAGATCCGCGACGTGTCCTCGTCCTTCGCCATGGAGCAGATCAAATACACAACCGAGATCCCGCTCGACTACATGGTTCTGGACAAGGAGTCGGGTGCGAACGCGGCGTGACACTGGTTGCGCCGATCGGCCTTAATTCTTCTTCTTGTTGAGGAAACTCCACGGCGAGTTGACCGGTAGGGTGACCGTATCCGGTACGCTGTCCACGCTCGCCACGTCCGCCTTGCGCACGGTATAGCCCGACTGAACGATCGAGACGCCATCGAGGATGAAGAGCTGGCTCTTTTCCATGCCGGGCTTCAACACGCCGGTGACGGCGACCGGGTCGTAAGCCTCTTTCATCTTGTAGGGATGCGCCGGCGTCACCAGCACGATCTGGTTGGGCGGCGGCGTCGGCATGTGGCTACAGGCGCCTGTCCACGGCACCAGCAGGAACTGGTAGACGAGGTCGCCGTCGCGATCGACCGGCAACGCATAGCCGGCTAATTGTATGGCCTTGTCCTGCAGATTGAGCGACAAAGTCTCGCCGTGGTCGGGCAGTTTTGCCGCGATCATCGGCAGGTTCGCGTCCTCGGCGATCGCCTGCGTGGAGGGGCGCAGATCCTTCCAGAGGATATGCACGACATCGGCTGCCGCATCGGCTCCCGAGGCGGCGAGCAGGAGCATGGCTGTCAGCGCCGCGCATGATTTGAAACGATTGTTCATGGTCGCTCCATCATCCGTCAGTCCATTTGCGGAATCGAGTCAAAGCGTCGTGACCGATCCAGACTCAGCGGTCCAGCCGCATCACATGCCGGCGCGTCCCGGCGGTGCCGATCTCGTGGAAGCCCCGCGCGACGAAATGTCGCGAAAGCCCATGAAGCGATAGCTGGGCGCGGCCTCGTCGACGGGATAGGCCTCGATGACGCGCGCGCCTTTGCCGAAGGCGTGGTCGATCGCGGCGTCGAGCAGGGCGGATGCCAGCCCGCCGCCACGCAAAGCCCTCGGCACATAGAAGCAGACGATCGACCATATGCCGGTCTCGCTGTCGTCCTGCTGCTTTGACAGTTTCCGGTAGGTCTCGCGCGGCGCGACCGAGCACCAGCCGACCGGCTTGCCGTCCAACTCGGCGACGATGCCCACGGGAGTGCCGGCATCGATCAGCGCCATCATCATGCGCTTCTTCTCGTCGTTCGGGATGTGCTCGCGGCTGGAATGGCGCCAGGCCATGCACCAGCAATATTTCGGCGCGCCCGGCTGCTCGAACAGCGTTTCGAAAGGGCCACGCGTCTCTTGCGTCACCTCGACAAAGCGGACGCCGGAAAGATCAGGTTCTTGCGGCTGCGAGCCTGGCGAGCTGTTTGGCATCCGTCAGTTCCTTCACCGCATCTCTGCCGACCCAACGCGGGTCGGGCGATGCCGCCAGTTTTTCCGCCAGCGCAAGGGCAGGGGCGTGCAGGCTCATCGAGCGCTTGCCGATCTGCCGCAGCGCCCAGTTGACCACCTTGCGAACGAAATTGCGCGGATCGCGGGCATGCTTCTCGATCAGCGGCAGATAGGCAAGGAAGGTTGCGTCCGGCTCTTTCTTCAGATGGACCGCGCTCCAGGCGAGCATGGCAAAGGCGGTGCGGCGGACGAATTCGCGTTCGTCTTCTGCGAATTCGTCGATCAGGCCGCGCCAGAATGGCGTTTCGGCAAACAGGTCGGCAACGGTGTCGACGATCTCCCAGCTGTCGAAATCCGCGGCCCAGCGCCGGCACTGGTTGATGTCGACCTTCTTAGGCTCGCCGGTGAAGGCCGCCATCAGCCGCGCCTCCCGGATGCCGCTTTCCCAGAGCAGAAGCGATCGCTCGTGGTTCTTCTTCAGCTTGCGCGCCAGCGGTCGCAAGTCGGAATTGCCGATGCCAAGCGCGCTCGCCGTGTTGATGCCGAAGCGCGCCATGCCCGCCAGATTCGCCTCCGTGCCGATCGCGCGCAGGTGCGCGACGACGTCGTCGGCGCTCCAGCTCGGGTCGGGCAGGGGCATCGTGGCGCCTATTTTTCCAGGCGTGCAAGCAGCGAGGAGGTATCCCAGCGCTTGCCGCCCATGTCCTGCACGTCCTTGTAGAATTGGTCGATAAGCGCCGTTACCGGCAGCTTGGCGCCGTTGCGGTTGGCCTCGGCCAGGCAGATGCCGAGATCCTTGCGCATCCAGTCGACGGCGAAGCCGAAATCATATTTGCCGGCATTCATCGTCTTATGGCGGTTCTCCATCTGCCAGGAGCCGGCGGCGCCCTTCGAGATCACCTCGACAACCTTCTCGATGTCGAGGCCGGCCTTCTTGCCGAAATGGATACCTTCGGCCAGGCCCTGGACGAGGCCGGCAATGGCGATCTGGTTGATCATTTTCGTCAATTGGCCAGCGCCGGCCGAACCCATCAGCCCGACCATACGGGCGTAGGCGTCAATGACCGGCTTGGCTTTGTCGAAGGCCGACTGCTCGCCGCCGACCATGACGGTCAGGATGCCGTTCTCGGCGCCGGCTTGGCCGCCTGACACGGGCGCGTCGAGAAAGGAGAAGCCTGCCTTGCGCGCGGCTTCATCCAGCTCGCGTGCGACCTCAGCCGAGGCGGTGGTGTTGTCGATGAAGACGGAACCCTTCTTCATCGCGGCGAAGGCGCCGTTGGCGCCGGTGGTGACCGAGCGCAGATCGTCATCATTGCCGACGCAGGAGAAGACGAAGTCCTTGCCTTCGGCTGCTTCGGCCGGCGTCAGCGCCAGCTTGCCGCCATGCTGGGCTACCCACTGCTCGGCCTTTGCCTTGGTGCGGTTGTAGACGGTGACGTCGTGGCCGCCCTTGTTCCTGAGGTGCCCGGCCATGGGATAGCCCATGACGTCAAGACCGAGAAATGCAACCGATGCCATAGACCTGCCTTCCAACAAAACACAGTTTCCAGTGGCCGAAGGTCTAGGCCATGCGAAAAATTCGTCAAGGCGCGCAGCGCTGCATCGACTGGTGCAGGCGGCCGAGCCGCAGGGATTTATCGATGCAGGTGGATGGTGATGCGGCGCTCGATCCATTCGACGCCGTGGCGCAGGATCTCGACCATCACCAAATAGACGATCGCCACCCAGATATAGGCCTGGATGTCGAAGGATTTCGCATAGGCGAGCTTGGCGTTGCCCATCAGGTCGTAGACCGTGATGATGGCGACGATCGCGGAGGCCTTGATCATCAGGATGAGCTCGTTGCCGTAGGGCCTGAGGGCAACGATGATCGCCTGCGGCAGGATGACCTTGCGCAGCGTCTGCAATTTGTGCAGGCCGAGCGAGGCAGCACCCTCCCATTGGCCGCGCGGCACGCTTTCGATGGCGCCGCGCAGGATTTCGGCCTGGTAGGCGGCGGTGTTGAGCGAGAAGGCAAATACACCGCAATAGAAGGCCTCGCGGAAGAACCACCACAATCCTACCGTTTCCAGCTCCGGCCGGAAGGAACCGACGCCGTAATAGACGAGATAGGTCTGCACGAGCAGCGGCGTGCCGCGGAAGAAATAGACGTAGCAATAGGCAAGCCCGGACAGGATCCAGTTCTTCGACATGCGGCCATAGGCGACCGGCAGCGAGAAGATCGCTCCCAGCACCATCGAGATGGAAACCAGCGACAGGGTGGTTCCCAGGCCCTGCAGATAGGCCGGCGCGTAACGGGCGAAGAACTCTGGATTCCAGGCGTAGACGAGGTAGGCGACGATGCCGAGACCGAAGAGAATCCATACGCCGACCAGTGAGTAGCCGACGATGCGGGCGCGTGGCCAGCCGCGGGCCAGAGGGGGCGGCTTGTCGACGACGATGGCCTGGCTGACGCTCATCGCACCGCTCTCCGCCCGAGATGACGCAGAATGTGGCCGGTGGCGATCGACGACAGGATGGCGAGAGCCAGGAAGATCAACGCCGCCACACTGTAGAACAGGAAGGCATGCTTGGTAACGCGCGCCGCGACGCCGGACTGGCGCAAGGTCTCGGCGAGATTGACCACCGAGACCAGCGAGGTGTCCTTCAGCAGGCTTAGCCAGCAATTCTCGAGGCCGGGGAAGGCGATGCTTATCAGCTGCGGCAGGATGATCAGCCGCATCGTCTGCCATTTCGACAGGCCGATGGCGTAGCCGCCCTCATACTGGCCTTTCGGAATGGCGCGGAACGCGGAAAGGAAGACCTCGCTGGCATAGGAGGAGAAGATCAGCGACAGCACGATCATGCCAGCGATGAAGCTGTTGACGTCGATTGTCGCGGCCGGATTGAACAGCCGCACCAAGTATTGCAGCAGAAGCGGCATGCCGAAGAAGAACAGGAAGAGCGTGACCAGCTCCGGCAGGCCACGGAAAACCGTGGTGTAGATGTTGGCGGCGAGCCGCAGGGAGGGCTCTTCATGCTGCTTGGCGAAGGCGACGAAAAATCCGATCGTCAGGCCGATGGGCAGTGTGGCGAGCGCCAGCACGATGGTAACCAGAACGCCAGACGCAATGTCGTCACTCCAACCATCCGGTCCCCAGCTGAGAAGTGTCCAAATGCTTTGGGCCGGCATTGACGGGTCGTGTCTCCGTGGCGATCCCGGGAGAAGAGGAGGGCGGCGAGGAGTGCCTCACCGCCCTTGGCGTAACGATCAGGATTCGGCGCCGTAGACGTCGAACTTGAAGTACTTGTCGTTGATTTCCTTGTACTTTCCGTTCTTGCGGATGGTGTCGATCGCTTCGTTCAGCTTGTTGACCAGATCGGTCTCGCCCTTGCGCACGGCGATGCCGGCGCCCGGTCCGAAGATCTCGACCGGCTGCGGCGAGGGTTGGCCGAGGATCTTGCAGCAG
Source organism: Mesorhizobium sp. M2A.F.Ca.ET.046.03.2.1 (assembly GCF_003952425.1). Classification (NCBI taxonomy): domain Bacteria; kingdom Pseudomonadati; phylum Pseudomonadota; class Alphaproteobacteria; order Hyphomicrobiales; family Phyllobacteriaceae; genus Mesorhizobium; species Mesorhizobium sp. M2A.F.Ca.ET.046.03.2.1. Next base: position 6,507,846 of record NZ_CP034449.1, read on the forward strand.
GCGCCGTCCGGCGTATCCAGCCATTGCTGCAACACGACGATGTCGTCCTCGATCGCGTCGAGGCGGCCATTGGCGAGGTCCGCCTGCTCCTCGGGGCTGCTCGGATAGCCCTTGATGGTGCTGTCCGTGTAGGTCTTGGAGGCATAGTTGTAGTGCGTGGTCGTGGTGGCGACGCCGATGTTCTTGCCGGCGAGGTCTTCCTTGGTCACGCCCTTGAGCGGCGAATCCTTCGGCACGGCGATGGCCGACGGGGTGTTGTAGTATTTGTGGGTGAAGTCGACCTTTTCCTGGCGCTCTGGCGTAATCGACATCGAGGCGACGATGGCGTCGAACTTGCCGGCCTGGAGCGCCGGGATGATGCCGTCCCAATCCTGCGCGACGAAGGTGCACTTCACCTTCATCTCGTCGCAGAGCGCCTTGGCGATATCGATGTCGAAGCCGACCAACTGGCCGTCCGAGGTCAGGTTGTTGAAGGGCGGGTACGCGCCTTCGGTGCCGATCCTCAGAGTCTTTTCCTGAGCCTGGGCGACGCCGAGTGTCAGCAGCGCGGCCGAAGCGGCAAGCGCGATACGCAGTGCAATACGCATGATAATCCTCTCATATTGTCATGGCCGCTGTCCCGTGCGGCTCTTGTGGGCGGAGCTTCTTTACCGCCCGCTGAGGCGGATACTCCCACTCTTTGCGAGAAAAAAGCAACTGCAAATCAACGGCAAGCGACAATCGGGAAGTGCCGCTGCGTTACGTGGTTCGAGCCACGAGACCTGTGCTGCGCTCGACAAAGTCGGCTATCGATTTGGTGTCGTCGAGGTCGAAAACCGGCAGGTTTTCGCCTTCGACCGTAAAGTCGGCGGCGACCGCGACGATGTTGGGATCGTTGGCGGAAAGTGGCGTCCGGTCCTTGGCTTCGAGCCGCCTTGCCTCGATCTTCTTGTGCGCTTCGCGCTTGTAGCCCTCGACCAGCACGATGTCCGAGGGCGACAGCCGCGCCAGGATGTCGTCCAGCGTGGGTTCGTCCTCGCCCCGCAATTCGTGCATCAGCGCCCAGCGCCGGCCGGAAATGATGGCGACCTCGGTCGCGCCCGCCTGCCGATGGCGGAAGCTGTCGGCTCCCGGCTTGTCGATGTCGAAGTCATGGTGGGCATGCTTCACCGTCGAAACCGTCCAGCCGCGCGCGACCAGCTCGGCGACCAGCTTTTCCGTCAGGGTCGTCTTGCCGGAATTCTTCCAGCCGGTGATGCCGAATACGCGTCTCATGGCCTGAGGCTTTGCAACAGACGCTCCGCCACCGCAAGGTCGTCGGGCGTGTTGATGTTGAAGAACGGATCGATCTTTTGGCCGCCCGCCTCGATCATCGGGAATTCGACCTCGACATGGCCATGGCGCTCCATGAATGCGGAAACCCGCCGGCTGTCCTCGTCGACCAGGAAATGACGCAGGGCGTCGCGCAGGCCGATTGGCCAGAGCGCGAAGGTCGGATGCCACCTGCCGCCCGAACTGGCGACGGCGATCACGCCCGGCCCGTCGCGGGTTGCGGCGGCCAGGCGCTCGACGAGGTCGTCGGGGAAGAATGGCGTGTCGCCGGCGGCGCTCATCAGCCACCGGCAGCTTGTCTGCCCGGCCGCCCATTCGAGGCCGGCGAGGATACCCGCCAGCGGTCCGGCATGGCCTAGCACCGTGTCCTCGATCACCGGCAGCCCCATGCCGGCAAATCGCGCCGGATCGCCATTCGCGTTGAGCCCGAGCATCGCGACCTGTGGCTTCAATCGCGCGGCGACATGGTCGATCAACCTGGCTTTGCCCAATGAAAGCAGCGGCTTGTCGCCGCCGCCCATTCGACGCGCCTGGCCTCCCGCCAGAATGATCCCCGCAACATTTCTGTCCATTGGCCTATATGCCGTCCGGCGCCATGTCGGGTCCAGCGCTTTCAGCGGCGGGTTGCTGCCTGCCGACGACGCGCTCGCGGTAGAGCGCATAGAGGCCGGAGCCGATGATGATGGCGGCGCCGGCGATCATGGGCAGGTCGGGAACATCGCCGAAAATGAGGAGGCCGAGCAGGATCGACCACAGCAGGGCGGTGTAGCGGAACGGCGCGATGAAGGAGATGTCGCCCGAGCGCATCGCCATGATGATGAACTGATAGCCGATGAGCACCAGCACCGCCGCGAGCGCCAGAAGCATGGTCGAGCGGCCACTCATCGGCGTCCAGCCGCCCATCGGCGACAAAAGCAGCGCGCCCAGGACGGTCATGGCAAGCGCGGTCGCCGTCGACACCAGCATGGTCGGGATCGCGTGTGGGATGCGCTTGGTGGACAGGTCGCGCACCGCGCAGCAGGCGACGCTGGCCAAGGCCACCAGCGAATAGACGCTGAACCCTTCGAAACCCGGCCGCACGATGATGAGCACGCCGACGAAGCCGGCGGCAATGGCGGTCCAGCGTCGCCAGCCGACGCTTTCGCCGAACACCAAAGCCGCGCCCATGGTGACCGCCAGCGGCAATGCCTGCATGACAGCCGAGACATTGCCGATCGGCAGATGCGCAAGCGCGATCAGGAACGACACCGTTGCGCCGGCTTCGCCGGCCACGCGCATGGCCACCATCGGCTGCAGCATGGCGGCCGGATTGACCAGCGCGCCGCGCCGCCAGGCAAGCAGGCCCACGAAGAAGGACGCGAAGGCGCCGCGCACCAGCATGACCTGCGCCATGTTCATCGATTCGGAAGAAAATTTGGTGATCGCATCATTCAAGGTGAAGCCGACCATGGCCACGATCATGAACAGCGCGCCGCGCAGGTTTGGCGAGAGAGGCAAAGGCGGTTCCGGATTCTATTTTGGATCGAAACCTGTAGCAGGTCACCGCGAACAGCAACGCCAAAAGAAATGGGCCACGAATTTCTGCATGGCCCATAGAACGATTTGCCAGGGTCCCGAAGACTTACCTCGGCGTCAGCACTTCGGTGCCGTTGCCGTTCTGGCCGGCGATGGTCCAAAGCCCATGCAGAGAGCCGTCCTTCTCGATCTTGTAGACGACGAGACCGACTTCCTTGCCCATCGCATAGCCGGCGGAAAACGCATTGTCGTTCCGCATGCAGATGCCGTCCGAAGTCGAGCCGCCGGTTTCCCAGTGGATCGTGCAGGTCGTGTCGCTGGTCAGCGTGATGGTTGCCTCGCCACCATATTTCGAACCATCGAAATTGGTGCCGGCGACGGTATAGGTGCCGCCGATCGACTGAGCGGCGGCCGGCATGGAAGCAATCCCAAGCATTGCAAGTGAAAGCATGATTGTGCGCATGTGCACTCCCCCTAGAGCGAAAATCGCGCTCGAAGGCTAGGCCGGAAAAGGCCGGCGGTAAATCGGGTGGAGGATGGCGTGGAGGGTTTATTTCGAGTGTGGCCCGGACGCTTCGTGCAGGCTAGCAGCAATGGTGCCGACCAGCGGGTCGTATTTCGCCTTGAGCGCTGCCGGATACTCGATGAAGACGCTGTGGATCACGTCCTCCTTGCCGAACACGGACCGGCGATAGAAGATCTTGTCGCCCTTCGTACCCGACAGCACCGCCCAATTCTTGCCGGCCTTGCCGTAGGTGACTTCGTCACCTGGCTCGGGGCTGGCTTTTTCGTTCTCGACGAGGCTCTTGGGCGTGTCGTCGAGCGCATTGTAGCTGCCGTAACAGGCCACGCTGGCGCCGTCGGCGCTGTGCCACTCCAGGCCGTCGCCGTTTTCCGGCTCCGGCATGCGCTCCGTGAAAATCTGGTCCGGGAAAGTGCACACGGTGCCGAAGCGCGCGTTGACATAGGTGAACGGCTTGGCCAGCGCCGTTGTCGCCAAGAACAGAAGCGCGGAAAACAAGCCGATGCGCCGAAGATTCTGCATGTTCCCCCCTTTGGCCTCTGACCAAAGGCGATCATGCATCAAGCCGTTGAAAAAATCAGCCGCCGGTGACGCTCATATGCCGCGACACTGAAGGACGGCTGGTGCGGCGGTCGATGATGAAATCATGGCCCTTGGGCTTGCGGCCGATGGCCTCGTCGATGGCCGCGTCGAGCAATTCGTTGCCTTCGGAGGCGCGCAACGGTGCCCTCAGATCCGCGGCGTCCTCCTGGCCGAGGCACATATAGAGCGTGCCGGTGCAGGTCAGCCGCACGCGGTTGCAGCTCTCGCAGAAATTATGCGTCATCGGCGTTATGAAGCCGAGCCGGCCGCCGGTCTCGGCGACATGGACGTAGCGGGCAGGGCCGCCGGTCTTGTAGGGGATATCGGCGAGCGTGAACTGGCGCTCCAGCGAGGCGCGCAGCATCGACAGCGGCAGATACTGGTCGGTGCGGTCGGCCTCGATCTCGCCCATCGGCATCGTCTCGATGAGGGTGAGGTCCATGCCGCGGCCATGCGCCCAGCGCATCAGCTCCGGGATCTCGGCATCGTTGAAGTCGCGCAGCGCGACCGCATTGAGCTTGATCTTCAGCCCCGCCTTCTGAGCGGCATCGATGCCTTCCATCACCTTGCCGAGATTGCCCCAGCGCGTGATCTGGTGAAATTTTTCGGCATCGAGCGTATCGAGCGAGACATTGATGCGTTTGACGCCGCAGTCGGCGAGCTCGGCGGCGAAGCGCGAAAGCTGCGAGCCGTTGGTAGTCAGCGTCAGCTCGTCCAGCGCGCCGCTTTGGAGATGCCGCGAGAGCTGGCGTACCAGATGCATGATGTTCTTGCGCACCAGCGGCTCGCCGCCGGTCAGTCTAAGCTTCTTCACGCCCTTTTCGACGAAGACGGTGCAGAGTCGGTCGAGCTCCTCGAGCGACAGCAGATCCTTCTTCGGCAGGAAGGTCATGTCCTCGGCCATGCAATAGGTGCAGCGGAAATCGCAGCGGTCGGTGACCGATACGCGCAGATAGCTGATCGTGCGACCGAAGGGGTCGATCATATCCATTGCAAGCGTTTCCCGTGGCCTGAGCGGCATCGTTATATATGGCTATGTGATACGATCCAATGCCGCATTCAAGATAGAAGGTCTCGGTCTTTGGTAACATTCCCCGACCGACATCGTATGTCGGCTGGCCTCAAGTGGCTTTCCGCATGGCGCGAAGCGGCGTAGGGAAGGGGGCAACCAGAGCATGATGCCGAAAAGTGTGAAGCGGTTTTTCGGACGACATCATGCTCTATCTCTTTGACTAGAGACGGATTCAGATTTCAGGTCGATTCGACCAGAAATCATCCGTCTCTAGACAGGACCAGTCATGACCGCGCCAAAGGAACTCAGGGTCTCGAAAGACCGCAAGCTCTTGACCGTGACCTTTCCGGGCCATCAGCCGTTCGAATTGCCGGCGGAGTTTCTGCGCGTGGCTTCGCCATCGGCGGAAGTGCAGGGCCATTCGCCGGAACAGCGGGTGACGGTCCCCGGCAAGCGCAATGTCGCAATCCTCAAGATCGAGCCGGTCGGGAACTACGCGGTGCGCATCACCTTCGACGATTTTCATGACACCGGCATCTTCACCTGGAACTATCTGCATACGCTCGGCCACGAAAAGGATGAGCGCTGGAACGCCTATCTCGCCGAACTGGCCGAGAAGGGGCTGAGCCGAGACCGCTAGTTGTGCGGGTGGCAATCCAATGTCGGCAGCCGGGCTGTCGTCAAGGCGTCATGGACGTGGAGTAGCGCCGGCAAAACGTCAGGAGACGAAGAATGTCGCGCATCACATCGGTCGAACAACTGGAGGCTCTCTACGGCCTGCCGGGCGAGGCCTCGGTCGTCAAGGAACTCGACCATGTGATTCCCGAATATGCCGCCTTCATCGAGGCCTCGCCCTTCGTGGCGCTGGCGACCAGCGGGCCGGAGGGGCTCGACTGCTCGCCGCGCGGCGATCTCGCCGGTTTCGTGCGCCTCGTCGACGACAAGACGCTGATGATGCCGGACAGGCGCGGCAACAACCGCGCCGATTCGCTGAGGAACATCATTCGGGATCCGCGCGTGGGACTGCTCTTCCTTGTGCCGGGCTCGGGCACGACGCTGCGCGTCAACGGCCGCGCCCATATCACGACCGATGCCGGGCTATGCGCCTCCTTCATGGTCGACGGCAAGCCGGCCCGCTCGGTCACCGTCATCGATGTCGCCACGGTCTATTTCCAGTGTGCCCGAGCCATCGTGCGCTCGGAACTCTGGAACCCAGCCAGGCATGTCGACCCGAAGTCGCTGCCGACGCCCGGCCAGATCCTCGAGGGTCACCAGCCGCAAGAACATCGACGGCGAAGCCTATGACAAGGAATGGCCTGAAAGAGCCAAAAAGACGATGTGGTAAGCCTGAAAGTCAGGCTTCCTTCAGGACGTCGGCGATCTTGCGCATCTGCTCGCCGATCATGTCGCACTGTTCCGGCGTCGACTGGCTCATCGCCTTCTCGATCAGCGCCATGTGAACTTTCAGCGCCTTCATCAGCAGGGCCTCGCCCGCCTCGGTGAGGTTCAGCCGCAGCACGCGCTTGTCCTTCTCGTCGCCTTCGCGCCGCAGCAGGCCGCGCCCCTCGAGTTGCGGCAACAGCATCGTGATGTTGGAGCGGCCGACCAGGAGCTTGCGGGCAAGGTCGTGCTGCGACATGCCGGGGTGGCGGTAGAGGTTCATCAGCACGTCGAGCTGCGCCGGCTTCAGGTCGAGCGGGGCGAGCTTCACGGCAAGCGTGCGCTCCAGCACATGGCAGGCGCGCGCCACCGCGACCCAGTTGCGAAAACGCGGGTTGTCCCAGGGCAGCTCTTGCTTAATGTTCATGTTTGAACTATTATGTTCATGCTTGAACGAATGGATGGACTGCCAATATGGCATCATTTGGAATGAAGGTCATCCGGGGCGTTTTCGGCGCGGCCGAGCATGTCGCGCCGCGCCTCAGCGGTCGCGCCGCGTTCGAATTGTTTTGCCGGACACCCAGCGTCAAGGCGTTGAGCGACGGCGAACGCCGGGCCGTCGAACGCGCATCAGCCTTCATGGCCGAGGCGCGCCATCACCGGCTGAAGACAAGGTCGGATTGCGTGGCCGTGCACGAATTCCGGCCGGAGCCGGGCAGGGAGCCGCGCGGCACCGTGCTCGTCATCCATGGCTGGCGCTCGCGCACCGAATATATGCGGGCCTTGATCGAAGGGTTTCGCGGCGCCGGATACAAGGTCGTCTCGCTCGACCTGCCTGGGCATGGCCATTCGCTCGGCCGCCATCTGAACATGGTGAATGCGGTGGAAGCGGTGCGTGTCACAGGCGAATGGTTCGGTCCCTTTGCCGCCGTGGTCGGCCACTCCTTCGGCGGCGCGGTTGCGGCCAATGCCGTCGCCGCGTCGGTCAAGGGCATGCCGCCGCTCAAGGTGCAGAAGCTGGTCTTGATTGCCGCGCCGAGCTCGCTGCCGGCAATCTTCGACGATTTCAGCCACAGGCTCAATGTCGGGCCGCGCTCTCGCGTTGCGATGGCGGACAGGGTGAAACACCTTTCCGGCCGGCCGCTCAGCGAATTCACCGGCGACCGCCAACTGGCCGAGGCGCCGGTGCCGACGCTGATCATCCACGCACCGGACGATCGCGAGGTCCACGCCGACCATGCCAGGCGTTACGCGGGCGCCGGCGAGCACGTCCACCTGCACTGGGCCGATGGGCTCGGCCACCGCCGCATCCTCGCCGACAGAAATGTCGTTGCACGCGCCGTTGGCTTCGTGACCGAGCAGCGGGAAGCGATCCTGCACTAATCAGCCTATCAGTCCGCCTTCTTCTGCCCCGGCTCGACCGGCAGGCCGGCCGCCTTCCAGGCGGTGTAGCCGCCGAGGATATGTTTGACCGGGGTCAGGCCCATGTCCTGCGCCGTCTTGGTCGCTAAAGCCGAGCGCCAGCCGCCGGCGCAGAAGAAGACGAAGGTCTTTCCCGAGGCGAAGAACGACTTGTGGTAGGGGCTTTCGGGATCGATCCAGAATTCCAGCATGCCGCGCGTCACATGCTTGGCGCCGGGGATCTTGCCGTCGCGCTCGACTTCGCGAGGATCGCGCAGGTCGACGAAGATCGTATTCTCATCCTCCAGCAGCCCGGCTGCTTCCTCTGGCGACACCACCTCGATCTCGGCATTCGCCTCATCGAGCAGTTCGCGATATCCCTTCTTCACTGCGCATCTCCAGGCCACGGCTCAAGCGACCAGGATTTCGAGCATAACGGCCCGGGTTTGTCACGTCCGAGCCGGTTCCGCCAAGGTCTGGCGCAATGGCGCAAGCATCGCGGGAACCGAGGCTGGCCGCACGGGTCTCACAAGGATGTGAAACCGTTCTGCAACATGGCCCTGGAAATTTATGGAAGCTTAACGAAATCGGTATGAATCAGTATAGTTGCGCCTTACATCCGCCATGCGGTGGGCGAGATCGTTTAGCGGCGCGGAACGGGAACCGGTGACAACCGGAGCGAGTGATTCATGAAATTCCTCGGGAACATAAAGGCCGTGCTGCCGATCGCGATCGCGGCGGCGCTTGCCTTCGGGCACCAGCCGGCAAGCGCGCAGGGGCTGTTCGACATGCTGTTCGGCGGCGGCATCCGGCACAACCCGCAAGGCGAATTTCCGCCGCCACCGAAGCCTCGCAAGATAGGTCCGGCAACGCCGGGGGCGGGTGGCGGCGGCGCCCGAATCAGCAGCCCGACCTACAACACCTACAGGGCCGATAAGCTCGTTCGCGTCGACTTCAAGTCGTTGTTGCCGGCACCGCCACCAGCAACGGCGCAGGATGCCGCCTTCGTGCCGTCAGTGACCAGCACCGCGTTCCGCGATGCCGTTGCCGGCCTGGGCGACTACGAGCTGTTCGCCGAGCCCGACATCGCCAAGGCGCTGATCGCTTATTACTCGGCCAATCCGGATTTCATTTGGGTGAGCGACAACGCCCCCAACAGCAGGGCGCAGGATGCGGTGCGGGTGCTGGGCGAGGCGGCGAGCTACGGTTTGACGCCGGCCGACTACTCCGTCGACATTCCGGCGGCCGCGACTTCCGCCACGCCGGAAGAGCGGACCAGGGAACTGGTTCGGTTCGAGATGGCGCTGTCGGCGCGCGTGCTGCGCTACGCCCGTGATGCCCAGAGCGGCCGTGTCGATCCCAACCGGATGACCGGCTACTATGATTTCCCGGCCAAGCCGTTCGATCTGGAAGGGGCGCTGAAGACACTGGCGCATACCCAGGAGGTCCGCACCTATCTGGAGTCGCGGCATCCGCAGAATCCGGAATACCAGGCGCTGCGCGTCGAACTGGAAGCGCTCGAGGCCAGCGAGGAAAACGAGATCGTCGTCGATCCCAAGCTGTTGCTCAAGCCGGGTGAGAGCAGCCCGGAACTGCCCAAGTTGCTGACGCTGATTGCCCGCAATCTTGATGACGAGATGGGCGGCAACTATGGCGAGGTGCTCGCCCGCCTTGGCAAGAGCGTGGTTTACGACCCCGAGTTGGTGCCGGTGATCAAGGCGGTGCAGCAGCGGGAAGGCATGAAGGGCGACGGCGTCATCGGGCCGCGGACGGTGGCTTTGCTGGCCGGCGCTTCGAAGGCCGACAGGATCGAAAAGGTCAAGGTGGCGCTCGAGGAGCTGCGCTGGATGCCGTCCGATCTCGGCAGTCCGCGCGTCTTCATCAACCAGCCCTCCTTCACCGCCAGCTATATCGACAGTGGTGAGGAGAAGCTGAAGACCCGCGTCGTCATCGGCCGGGTTACCAACCAGACTGCCTTCTTCTACGATCACATCAAGCAGGTCGACTTCCATCCCTATTGGGGCGTGCCGCAGTCGATCATCGTCAACGAGATGCTGCCGAGGCTGCGCAGCGATCCCGGCTATCTCGATCGCGCCGGCTATGAGGTGACGGATTCGCGCGGCAGGCAGATCCCGTCGTCAGAGGTGGACTGGGGCGCCTATGGCTCTAAGATCCCATTCAGCGTGCGCCAGCAGCCGAGCGAGGCCAATGCGCTGGGCGAATTGAAGATACTCTTCCCCAACAAGCACGCCATCTACATGCATGACACGCCGCAGAAGTCCTTCTTCGCGCGCGACATGCGGGCGCTCAGCCATGGCTGCGTCCGGCTGCAGGATCCGCGCGGCATGGCCGCCGCAGTGCTTGGAACCTCTGTCGACGACATTGCCGAGAAGCTGAAGCACGGCCATTCGACCGAGAATGTCACGCGCGTCATTCCGGTCTATGTCGCCTATTTCACCGCCTGGCCTGATATGTCCGGCAAGGTCGAGTATTTCGACGACGTCTATGACCGTGATTCCAAGCTGATGCAGGCGCTGGACGCGACCGAAGCGGTGCGCACGCCGTCAAGCTGAGCGCTCTGACTTCAAGCAATTCCGGGCGGAAGGCTACGGCGATACCGCTCGGCCTGACCGCTTCACACTTTTCCTGGAATTGCTTTGATGAGCGGACGGCGGAAGCCGGCGTCGCGCCCGGCAATCAGCCAATAGATCAGGCCGGCCACGAGGCCGGCGCCCGCTATGATGCCCATGTCGGCCCAGCGTTCGGGATCATCGGCAGCGTCAGGCCAGATCAACATGAAGCCGGCCGCCGCGGCGGCGGCGCCGAAGACCATGTGCAGCCAGAAGCTGCGCAGCGAAAAGAACTCCGCGATCAAGGCGAAGACCAGCGTCTGCATACCCGTCAGGATGATCGTCACGAAGTAGACAAACATGCCGAGCGGCGGCACGACCAGCACGGCGACGGGGGTGAATTCCATAAGTCCGAAGTAGCCCGGCGCATTGGGCAGCGAGCTCAATATGGCGTAGATCACCACCACCGCGATCAACCCAGCAAGCACCGCGACCAGATAGCCGACGAGCACCATGAGGATGCGCTTCAGGACGTGGCCGATCATTGCCCATGCACTCCCGTGCCCGCAATCAGTGAGGGGCAGTCAGCCACCAAAGTTGTGACGATGCAAGGGCGGCCCATCGCGCCGGGTCTTTGCGCGTGGCACAGGAGTGTCCAGCGCCAAGGCACAGTGTGTGAAACCGGGCGGGGGCCTATGTGCTTCAGTAGATGGGGCGGAGCGTAAGGCGGGGAGGCGACGCGACCTATTTGGGCTCGCCGGTCACCGGGTCGTAGGTGATTTGGACCTTGGCCTTGTCGGTGGTGTAGTAGGTGATGGTGTAGCCGTCGCTATCCCAATCGACCTCCTTCACATAGCGGAAGTCGGTGCGGTGCTCGACCTTGGCAATGATCTCCGACAGCTTCTTGGCATTCTGCGGCGGCAGTGGCTGGTCGTCCGCCGCAAGGGCCGATCCGCCGGCAAGGAAGGCCGCGATACCGGTTGCTAAAACAACAGTGCGCATGAGAGCCCTCAAATCGCGTAATTGGCCAAGTTTCATATGGGCCTGGGTGCCGTCAGAAACCAGCACGCGGGCATGTTGGTTCCGTAGCGTGAAAATAACGCATTGTGAAGCCTGGCTCGACGTGGCCGATCTTCGGCCGGCAGCAGCCAAATCCAACATTGCCTGAGGACAAAAGAGTGCGTGATTCAATGGGTTACGGCACGATGCGGATGTGCCTTCCGGTATAACGAATGACTAAACCATGCGTTGGGCAGGGCGTTCGCCATATTAGCTGTTCTTGGTAGAGCTTTCGGAAAGACCCTGATAGAATTCTGGTCATAACAGGGTGGCAACTGCGCGCCGGACCTGCCGGGGATATCCATCGGCAGACGGCGACGCGTTTCTTTTGAGCGCAGGTCGCCTGTTCTGGACTGGACGCGGGGACTGGGGGCTCGATCATGGCTGAACGGAATTACACCCGTCAGCTTGCGACAATCATATCGATCGACGCCGTCGGATTCTCGAGGCTGATGGGCATCGACGACGAGCTCGCCGTTGCCGCGTTCGAGGAGAGGCGCGACATCATCGCCGGCAGTTGCGGCGCATTTGGCGGGCGCACATTCGGCGATGCCGGCGACAGCATCATGGCCGAATTCGGCAATCCGATCGAAGCCTTGCGGGCAGCCTTCGACTTCCAGGCGCGGATCGCAGCGCTGAATGCGGCGGTTGCCGAGGACATGCGCATGCCGTTTCGCGCCGGTATCAATACCGGCGATGTGATTGTCCGTGAGGGCCGTCTCTACGGCGACGACGTGAACATCGCCGCCCGGCTTCAGGAACTCGCGCCTCACGACGGCGTCGCCATCTCGGCGACGACCTGGCACCATGTGAAGGACAAGACAGCAGCGGTCTTTACCGATCTCGGCGAGTTCAGCCTGAAGAACATCGCTCTGCCGGTGCGGGTCCTGATCGCGGGCCGCGGCGGCAACGGGCCTGCCACGCCGGCCTCCTTCGCTTCTATCCCGGCCGCGCCCGGCCATTACAAACCCGTCCCCAAGGGGCCACCGGCAATCGCGGTGCTGCCGTTCCAGGGCAATGGAAGCGAACCGGACGTCGGCTATATGGCCGACGGCATTGCCGAGGACATCATCTACGGTCTTTCCAACACGCGCTGGCTTTCGGTCATCGCAAAGGGATCCAGCTTTCAGTTTCGCGACGACAGCCTGGGCACAAGGCTCATCGGCAATGCGCTTGGCGCGCGCTACATCGTCAGCGGCACGCTGGCGCGCCACGACAGGCATATCCGTCTCAACGCATCGCTTACAGACACGTCGAACGGGCGCCTGGTCTGGTCGCAACGCTTCGACCGCGATCTCGTCGACATCTTTAGGCTGCGCGACCAGGTCGGCAGCGAGATCGTTTCCATCCTCGACAAGGAGGTCGATCGCGCCGAGCAGGCGCGTACGTTCCAGGTGCCGTGGGAGAGCCTTGAGACTTGGCAATTGGTCAGGCGCGGCCGCTGGCACATGAACAGGCGCACACGCCGCGACACCGACATCGCGCTCGACTTCTTCGACAGAGCCTACCGGGACGATCCGAACTCGAGCGCCGTGCTCAACGAACTGGCCTGGTGGTATTTCTGGCGGGCCTGGCTGCGTTTCGGCGACAGCGACGACCTGGAAAAGGTAGAGGAGCTTGCGCGCAAGGCGCTGCTGATGGACAGCCTCGACGCACGCCCGCATGCCTATCTCGGCGCGGCCGACATCATGCGCGGCCTGCCGGCATTGGCGGCCGAGCACCTTGCCGAGGCGATCCACATCAATCCGAGCTTCGCCTTCGCCCGCTCGGCCATGGGCAGCGCGCAACTTTTGCTTGGCGACGCGGCCGGCGCGATCCCGTTCTTTCTCGATACCGAGCGGTTGAGCCCGTTCGACCTCTATCGCTTCCACAATCTGGGTGAACTGGCCGCCGCCTATTGCTTCGTCGAGGACTGGCCGGCCGCGATCGCCACAGCCGAGCGCTCGCTCAACCTGTCGCCAAGTTACTTCTACGCCAGGTTCCTGAAGATAGGCGCCCTGATCAGAAGCGGCAGGCATGACGAGGCAGAGCGCGAGCTTGCGATTTTCATGACCCGGCATCCTGACTTTTCCGAGCAGAGGATACGCTGGATACCGTTCGTTGACCCGGCCAAGAACAATTTCCTGATCGCCAATTTCGATCGGGCCAAGTCAGCCGCATGATTGCCGGGCCGACAACAGATGACTGTGAACGAATTCACATACGCCGGACCGATGCAAACCTAGGCCAGATGGTGCCGGCATCGCATTGACGTGGACAGCCGGGGGGCTTGAACGCGCATGATCACATTGAAGTACTTCTCCGCGGTCCGGGCCGCCCAGAAGAGCCAGCGTCCCGTCGCCGAAATGCCGCCGTTCGACATCTATCGACTGCGTTCCAAGGGCGGCATTGCCGCGCGCATCGCCGGCTTTCTTCTCGGCGATCCGCGCTGGCTGCTGGCGCTGCTGCGCCGCTTCTGGCCGAATCCCGGCTTCGGCAATTTCCTGCTCGTCACCAAGGGCGCGGATGTGCGCGACATATTGGAGCGCGGCGACGAGTTCGAGACGCCTTACGGGCCGGAAATGGCCGAGTTGGCCCGGGGCTCGAATTTCATTCTCGGCATGCAGGACGGCGCCGCATACCGGCAGATGAAGTCGGCCGTGCTGAGCGCGTTCCCGCCGGCGGAGGTCGAAGCAACCGTCAGGCCGATCGCCGAGCGCCATTCGCGCGAGATCATGACCCGCGCCAGCCCCGGCTTCGATGCCATTGCAGGCTTGATGAAGATCGTTCCGGTGCGCATCTGCCGCGATTATTTCGGCCTTCAGATCGATGATGAGACCGAATTCGCCGACTGGTCGATCGCGCTCAGCGCGCTGTTCTTTTCCGATCCGACGGCAAATCCCACCACGCGCCAGCTTGCCGTGGTCGGGGGAGATCGCCTGATCAAAATTATCGACCGCTCGATCGCCGCGGTCCGGGAAAAGGCGAACAAGGATGACAGGCCGCTGGCTCGCTTGGTCGCGCTGATGGACCAGGGACGCCTGTCGCTGCCCGACATTCATTCCATCATGCTCGGCATGGTCGCCGGCTTCGTGCCGACCAATGTGCTTGCCGGCAGCAATTGCCTGGATGTGATCCTGTCGCGAACCGATGCACGGCAGGCCGTGGATGAGGCCCTCGGCGCCGGCGATACCGGCAAGCTCGACCGGGCGATCATGGAAGCCATGCGCTTCAAGCCGATCTGGATCGGACCCTGGCGCTACACCAGGCGTGACGCGGTCATCGGCAAGGGTACCCGCCGGGAGCGCGTGGTCAAAGCCGGAACGGTCGTCATGCCGGCGACGCTCTCGGCGATGTTCGATCCGGAGATCGTGCAGCGGCCGAACGCGTTCGACACCTCGCGCCCGCATCGCGACTACATGGTTTTCGGTTACGGCATCCATCTGTGCATCGGCGCGGAAATCGCCCGCATTCAGATCGGGGAATGCATCCGCGCCCTGTTCAGCAAGCCGAAGCTGACCCGCGCGCGGGGCAGGGCTGGCAAGATGGTCAGTGTCGGCGCCTACCCGGCGAGCCTCAAGGTCGATTTCGAGCGCTCGCCGCTTTGCCGCACCGCCGAGCAGTCGATGGTGACCGTGGTCTGCCCGATCACCCGACCGATGCCGCTCGATGCGGTGCGCGACAACGTCGCGGATCTCGGCAATCCGGCGATCGGCGAAATCAGCGCCGCGCTCGACAAGGTTGGCACCATTCATTTCACCAGCCTGGCCGTCGCTCCCACCGGCAAGGACGAAAAATCGGGGGCCGAGACCGGCGCGCTGGTGTTGGAAATCTCGGGCGACGGCAGCACCGACGATGTCATTGCCGCCATAGCGCAAGCGATCGGTCACCGGCTGAGGCCGATTTTCAGGGATGTCTGCGGCCTCCCGGACGGCGGTTCGCTGGAAGACTTCCTGAAGAGGAAGCACATCGAGATATCGCCGTCTTTCGGCAGCGCCGCCGGGCTGGTTTTCTCCGGCACGCCGGGACATTCCGTGCGGCGGATCCTGGCCGAGGCCAAGCTCGCCGACAGCGTGCGTGAGATCGTCGAAAAGCCGCGCGCGGGCACCGGCAATGCGATGGATGTGCTTGCCGAGGCGCGTCGCCATGTCCAGTGCCTCGGGCAATTCGGCTGGGCATTCGAGCCCGCCGAAAGCCTGCTGGAAAGACCGCCCGGCCACTGGTCGCGCGCGCTGACGACGACGCTGCTGACGCCTGCTATGTTCGCCACCGTCGCGATCGTCATTCTGGCCTTCTGGCGCATGACTTATGTGCTCGTGTTCGGAAACCCGCATGGGGTCACCTTCACCAACATCGCGATTGCGGGAACCTCGCTTCTGCTTTCAGTCCTCGGTCTGCTGGCCATTCTCGCCCTGTTCGTCGGGTTTTGCTTCCTGGCGTTGCGGCGGCTCGAGGACAAGGACCAGCCGGCGAGCACGCCGGTCGAGATCGGAGCGCTCGAAAAGATCCTCGCCCATGAGGACCACACCGCGCAGAACAATCTGACGGCGATCTCGACGATGAAGGTGGGCATCTTGCGGCGGCTGGCGCTGCGGCTCTCCTTCTACCTGATCTCGATATCGGCGCAGAAGGTGTTCAGGCCAGGCTTCCTCGCCACCATCAACACCATTCATTTCGCCCGCTGGGTGCTGTTGCCCGGCACCAACAGGCTGATGTTCTTCTCCAATTACGGAGGCAGTTGGGAAAGCTATCTCGAGGACTTCATCGCCAAGGCCTCGGCCGGCTTGACCGGTGTGTGGAGCAACACCGACGGCTATCCGCGCACGCGCTGGCTGTTCCTGGACGGCGCGCGCGACGGCGATCGCTTCAAGCGCTGGGCGCGGCGCCAGCAGGTGCCGACGCTGTTCTGGTACACCGCCTATCCGCGCCTCAACACCACGCGTATCCGCATCAACTCCAGGATCAGGCGCGGCATCGCCTCGGCTACCGGCAACGAGGCGCGCGACTGGCTGAGCCTTTTCGGTTCCCTGCCGCGTCCGCAAGCGCTGCCGGCTGATGCGAGGAGCCTGGCGGGGCCTCCGTCCTCGCCCCTCGAAGCGCTGGAATCCGGCGAAATCCAGTCGATCTTCTTCGGGCCGTTCGGCGCGCTCGGCGACGCGCATATGCTTGCGATCCAGGTGCCGGATGGCCTGCCGACGGCGAAGCGCAAGGCGTGGCTCGACTTCGTCATCGGCAAAACCAGCTTCGGCGACGGGGTACCCGTGGGCCGCGCTATGACCGTGGCGTTCGGGCCCAACGGACTGCGCCGGCTGGGGCTCGAAGGCGGCGTCGACGACGAACCGCTGGACACGTTCCCGGTCGCCTTCCGGGAAGGCATGGGCACGCCCGAGCGCAGCCGCATCCTCAACGACACCGGCCCTGACGCGCCCGACAAATGGCAGTGGGGGTCTTCCGCCAAGCCCGTCGATGTCGTCATCGTCTGCTATGCCGAGACGCCGGCCTTGCTGAAGGCCGAGATCACGGCCATGAAGCGACAGACGGCAGGCGCCGGGATGTCGGTGACCGCCGAACTGCCGCTGAAGGTGAAGCGCGACGGCAAGCGAGCGGTCGAGCATTTCGGCTTCGTCGACGGCATCTCGCAACCGATCGTTCGGGGTACGGCGCGCGCCGCTAAGGGAGCCGCGCCCATGCATCTGCTCGCACCGGGCGAGTTCCTGTTCGGTTATCGCGACGAGCATGGCTTCTATCCGTCGTCGCCGTCGGTCGAGGCGGCGCTGGACCGCGCCGGCATCCTGTCGCAGGTGCGGCGCAACCGCCAGATACCCGGGCAACCGCCTCCGCCGCGCGATTTCGGCCGCAACGGCACGTTCCTCGTCATGCGCCAGTTCGAGCAGCATGTCGAATTGTTCGACGATTATTGCAGGCGGGCGGCGACGCAGGCCGCAAATGAGACCGGCGATCCCACCGTCGATCAACGCTGGGTGGCCGCGAAGATGCTCGGCCGCTGGCAGGACGGCAGCTCGCTCGTGCGCAATCCGAACGGGCGGCCGGGCCGCGGCGTCGACAATGATTTCGCGCTCGGCGCCGAGGATCCGCAGGGGCACGCCTGTCCACTCGGCTCCCACATACGCCGTTCCAACCCGCGCGATTCGCTCGGCGAGGACCGCGAGACGCAGATCAGGATCGGCAAGCGCCATCGCATCCTGCGCGTCGGCCGCACCTACGAGAAAAAGGACAAGGGCGGAAAGACGGAGAAGGGACTGCTCTTCATGTGTCTCAACGCCGATATCGAGCGCCAATACGAGTTCATCCAGCAGACCTGGGTCTCGTCGAGCTCGTTCCAGGGTCTGGTCGGGGAGACGGATCCGACGATCGGGGCAAGGGGCGGCGGCGGCCGGTTCTCGATCCCGTCCTGGGAAAAGGTCACCGTGTTCAAGGATGTGCCGAAGTTCGTCACCACGAAAGGCGGCGGCTATTTCTTCATGCCGAGCCGCTCGGCGCTGCGCTACATGATCTCGCGGTTGTGATCAGGGGCGCTTAGGCTGTCTGCTGCTTGGGCGAAGTCGCCGAGCCTGCTCAGTCGTCGTCCTGCGATTCGGCGATATGGTTCAGCGCGGCGGCGTTGATGATGCGCAGGCCGCCGCGCTTGATGGCGATCATCTGCCGGTTGCGCCAGTCGTTGAGCGTCTTGTTGACGGATTCGCGCGTCGCGCCGAGGAATTCGCCGAGCTCGGATTGCGAAATCGGAATCCAACCGGCGGAGTCGGCCATGACCCCGCTCAGGAACACCAGCCGCTTCGCCAGCCGGGCCTCGATGCCGAAAAAGGCTTGGTCGCCCAACTCGCCGCTGACCCAGCGCAGCCGCGTGCACAGCAATTCGATCATCGCTCGCGCGAGAGACGGGTTTTTCTCAATGCGGTCAAAGAGTTGTGTCCGGCTCAGCGAAACCAGCTCGCATGCCGTGAGACAGCTGGCGGTGGCCGTGCGCGGGCGTCCGTCCAGTGCCCCGATCTCGCCGACAAGGCTGCGCGACAGCTCGATATTGGCCACCAGCTTCTGCCCGCCCGGCGAATAGATCGAGATCTCGACCGTGCCGCTTATCACACCATAGATGCGATCGGAGGCATCCTCTTGGACGAACAAATGCTGGCCGGCGGCGTAGCGCTCCAGCTTGCAGCCGCCGAACAGCAGGTCGAAGTGGCGCGGATCAATGCGCGCCAGGCGCGGCAGGTTGCTGTCGTCCGCGCCGTTTGTAGCCATGATACGATTCCGCCTCTGGTTAGACGGAAATTGTAGGATAAGTGCGTGCTCGATCAAAGCGTCGTCTCCTTCTATGGTGACTCTCCGTTCGGCGGGTGGCTGACAAATGTTCCAATGTCATGCCCGACACGTCGAAACCGGATAAGCCGGCAACTGTAAGGAGACCGGGCGCACTGGCGGTTACGGACCGATCCTTCGAGAACGCCGTCCGCGCGCTTGGGTGGGAGGTGCCCAGCGCGCAGACAGCAAATCTGAAAATGGCTACGTGATCAAATTCCTTCCTGCGAAACCGCATCCAGTCCGGAGGCCGTCTTCGGGATCTGCAGGTCAGCCAAGCCGTTGGCGCCCCCGTTACGATATCTGCGCGCAAACCCTGTCTGACGTATGTGAAGGTGGTCACAGATACGCCAATGGGCCTGATTGCGAAAAATCGAAAACCGATCTATGGAGCGATCGGCCGAATTGAGGGCGGCCAGTCAACACATTGCACAAGGTCGCCCCATGCCCGATGCCTTCTCTCGCGTCATCGCCTTCCTTGCCGTGGTCACGGCCCTTTTGTTTGCCGGGCTGCACTTCCACCAGGGCCACATCATCGCCACGCTCTATTTCATGACCGGCGCAGTCCTGGTGACGGCGGTAACGCGCATGAATGTGAGACGGGGGCTGATTTAGGCGCCCGCGGCATTCGTGTCCGGCAACGTCAAGGCGTCATGACGACGCCGATCCGGCAACGTCAAGGCGTCATGACGACGCCGATCCGGCAACGTCAAGGCGTCATGACGACGCCGATGTCATTGCGGAGACGTCCATCCACATCGCGCCCACGGCATGACCATCGGGGTCGGCAAGGTCGCGAGTGTACATGAACCCATGATCTTCGACTGGATTGATGTCGGCCGTGCCGCCGTTAGCGGCCGCAGCGGCGGCCATTGCGTCGACGGCGTCGCGGCTGTCCAGAGAGAGCGCCAACATCACCTCGCTCGACGTTGATGGCGGGATCGGGCGCGTCGTCATCATCTGCCATTTTTCCCGGCTGAGCAGCATGAAGTTGATCTCTTCACTCCATACCATCCAGGCCGCGGCCTCATCGGGAAACTCAGGATTGTTCTTAAAACCAAGGGATTCGTAGAAAGCCCTGGACGCCTTCACGTCGGTAACTGGCAGGCTCACAAAGATCCTCTTGCTCATCGGTCATTCCTTCGTTGTCGAGATACCGGTCCCGGTGCCTCTTTGAAGACGCTTGACCGTCCGCCGAACCGACATGGCATCTTCACTTTTTCGAATTAACGGCTCCGCGCTTCGCGCCGACGGCCACCACTCAAACGATGCGGGGAGAACCTGGAACCTCGGCGTTCATCCAGTCCGGATTCTGCACTGAGCCGAGGTCAAAAAATCGCTGCGCGACAGTTGCGCTCCGGAGACATTCTCAAGAAATTGCTTGGAAGCTAAATCATCTAACCATTTCGGGAGGTTAGATGGTGGGCGATGCAGGGATTGAACCTGCGACCCCACCCGTGTGAAGGGTGTGCTCTCCCGCTGAGCTAATCGCCCGCCTGTGGCCCGAAGGCCGAAGCGAGCCGCGATATAAGGTAGGCGGGCGCGTGAAGTCAAGGCGATGTGCCGAGGTTATTCCGCGGTTTGATTTCTCTGATTTTCCGTCGGCGGGATTTGGCGCCGGCTCAGCGCGCCGCCGCGATCAGCCGTTCCGCCAGGTCCGGCGTCAGCGTGTCGAAATGCGAGATCACCAGGGTTGGTTCGAATTCGCTCACATGACGGTCGGTGTAGCCGAAATCGACCGCGACCACGGGAATTCCGGCTGCCTTGGCGGTGTCGATGTCGGTCTGCGAATCGCCGACCATCACGGCGCTGCTCGGAT
Organism: Mesorhizobium sp. M2A.F.Ca.ET.046.03.2.1; assembly: GCF_003952425.1. NCBI lineage: Bacteria > Pseudomonadati > Pseudomonadota > Alphaproteobacteria > Hyphomicrobiales > Phyllobacteriaceae > Mesorhizobium > Mesorhizobium sp. M2A.F.Ca.ET.046.03.2.1. The sequence goes on from NZ_CP034449.1 coordinate 6,528,314, forward strand.
CGCCGCCGGCCAGCCGGATGGTCTCGGTGAGATGGCGCGGGTCGGGCTTGCGGAAGGCAAACGTATCCTGGCCGCAGATCGCGGCAAAATAGTCCGACATGCCAAGCGCGCCGATCAGCGTCGCGGAATTGGCTTCGTATTTGTTGGTGCAGACCGCCATCAGGTATCCGGCGGCCTGGAAACGGTCGAGCGCGGCGATTACGCCGGGGTAGGGGCGCGACTTTCCGGGAATGTTCAGTGTGTAATGGTCGAGGAAGAGCTTCAGCAGCCGGTCGTGCTCTTCGGCCATCAGCGCCTTGTTCTGCGCGGCATGCGCGCGTTCGATCATGACGCGGCCGCCATGGCCGACGAAGCGCCTGAAGCCGGCTTCGTCGACGGCGGCCAGATCACTCGCCGCCAGGCTGTGATTGAGGCTGTCGAGCAAGTCCGGCGCGGTGTCGACCAGCGTACCGTCGAGGTCGAAGACAATGATCGGGCGGGTCATGGGCGGTCCTGCGAAATTCTCGTTGCTGCAGCCGATACAGGCTGGTCAGGGTTCAAGCAAGAAGCCTCGATCGGTCCACAGAGCCTTTGACGAGGGAGCCTTTGACGGGACAGGCAAAAATGCTAGGAGGCGCGCGAAACCGGCGAAATCAGGGCTCCCCATGGATGCAAGGCAGTTGAAGGTCGAAGCCGCGCGGGCAGCGCTCGCCCATGTCGGCGACGGCATGCGGCTTGGCATCGGCACCGGCACCACGGCGGACGAGTTCGTGCGGCTGCTGGCCGAGAAGGTTGCGACCGGCCTCAAGATCATCGGTGTGCCGACTTCCGAGCGCACCGCGGCGCTCTGTCGCGAGCTGGGTGTGCCGCTGTCCACGCTCGAAGACACGCCGGAACTCGACCTTACCATCGACGGCGCCGACGAAATCGATCCGGACCTGACCTTGATCAAGGGCGGCGGCGGCGCGCTGCTGCGCGAGAAGATCGTCGCGGCCGCATCCGGGCGCATGATCGTGATCGCCGACAAGTCCAAGCTGGTCGGGACTCTCGGCCGCTTCCCGCTGCCGATCGAGGTCAACCAATTCGGCCTGCGCGCCACCGAGATCGCGGTTCGCGCCGCCGCGGCGAAGCTCGGCCTTTCCGGCCCGGTTACATTGAGGATGACGGGAAGCCAGCCATTTGTTACAGACGGCGGCCACTTTATCCTCGATGCATCTTTTGGCCGCATTCCGGATACAAGAGCGCTTTCGAATGCTCTCTTCGCCATTCCAGGCGTTGTCGAGCACGGTCTATTCATCGGGCTGGCGTCAACGGCCATCATCGCCGGCGGCGACGGTATCGAAACCGTCCATGTCGCCCGAAAACCAGGGAGTTCTATCGACCATGATGTTGCATAAACGGGTTCGCCGCCTTTCGATGTTTCTGGCGGCCTCGGCCGTCCTCGCGCTGTCCTCGCCGGTGTTTGCGCAGGATGTCAGCGAGTCGCACCTGAAGGCCGCGCGCGCGGCCGTCGCTGCGATCCATGCCACGGACTCGTTCGACAACATTCTGCCGCAGGCCGCTGCCGCGCTGGAGTCGCAGCTCATCCAGAAGAACCCCGACATGCAGGAATTGATCGGCAAGACCGTGACCGAGAAGGCGCTCGGCATGGCATCGCGGCGCGCCGACCTCGAAAAGGAAGCAGCGCTTGCCTATGCCAAGGTGTTTTCCGAGAAGGAGCTCAACGACATCGCCGCCTTCTACAGCTCCGATTCCGGAAAGAAGCTGCTGGACAGCGGCCCCGCGGTGACGCGTGACCTCGTGAAGGCTGCCGACATCTGGCAGAACGGCGTTGCCCGCGACCTCGCCCAGCAGGTAGGCGAGACGCTCGCCGCCGCCGCCAAGGCCGCGGCGCCGGCAGCGCCGGCTCCGGACGCCACCGCGCCGGCCGACAATTCCGCTCCGGCCGATGGCTCGGCGCCCGCCGACAATTCCGCGAACTGATCGGCTTCAATTCGGCCGTCGGCCGCTGGACCACAAAGCCCGGCTTTGCCCGGGCTTTTCTTTTGCCGCTTGGCAGCCTACCTGTGACCCGTCTTTCTCATCCCCAGGAGCCCACCACGATGGCCGGTTATGACTATGATCTGTTCGTCATCGGCGGCGGGTCCGGTGGGGTCAGGGCGGCCCGGGTGGCGGCGGCCCTCGGCAAGCGCGTCGCCATCGCCGAGGAATACCGCTTCGGCGGCACCTGCGTCATCCGCGGCTGCGTGCCGAAGAAGCTCTATGTCTATGCCTCGCAATTTCCAGAGCATTTCACTGATGCCGCCGGCTATGGCTGGACGGTGCCCGAGGCGAGCTTCGACTGGAAGACGCTGGTCGCCAACAAGGACAAGGAGATCGCGCGGCTCGAAGCGATCTACAAGAGGAATGTCGAGGGCTCAGGCGGCGAGACCTTCCACTCGCGCGCCGTGCTGGTCGACCCGCATTCCGTCTACCTGGTTGCCGAAGACCGCACCGTCAGCGCCGACCAGATCCTGATCGCCACCGGCGGCAGGCCGGCGCCGCATCCGGCGCTTTCGGGCCATGAGTACTGCATCTTCTCCAACGAGGCCTTCGATCTCAAGGAACTGCCAAAGGCGATCATGATCGAGGGCGGCGGATATATCGCCGTCGAGTTCGCCAACATTTTCCACGGCTTGGGCGTTGACACCACGCTGGTCTATCGCGGCCAGGAAATCCTCAGCCGCTTCGACATGGATCTGCGCCGCTCGCTGCATGAGACCATGGAGAAGAAGGGCATCAAGATTCTTTGCCCCGCGGTTTCGGAATGGGTGCGCAAGACGCCTGAAGGCAGGCTAGATGTGCTGCTGTCAAGCGGTCAGACCCTCACGGTCGACCAAGTCATGCTGGCGATCGGGCGCATTCCCAACACCGAGAATATGGGCCTGGAAGGCGTCGGCGTCGAACTCGGCAAGACGGGCGCGATCATGGTAGACCAATATTCGCGCACCAACATCGACAACATCTGGGCAATCGGCGACGTCACCCATCGCGTGCAACTGACGCCGGTCGCTATCCACGAGGCGATGTGCTTCATCGAGACCGCCTTCAAGGGCAATCCGACCGCGTCGGATCACGACACCATCCCGACCGCTGTATTCTCCCAGCCGGAGATTGGAACCGTCGGCCTGTCGGAGGACGACGCGGTCAAGCGCTTCCCCGATGTCGAGATCTATCGCGCGTCCTTCCGTCCGATGCGGCACACGCTGTCCGGCCGCGACGAGAAGATGCTGATGAAGCTGGTGGTCGACGGCGCGTCCAGGAAGGTGCTCGGCGCTCATATCCTGGGTCCCGATGCCGGCGAGATGGCGCAGCTGCTCGGCATCCCGCTGAAGGCGGGACTGACCAAGGACGATTTCGACCGCACCATGGCCGTGCATCCGACCGCGGCCGAGGAACTGGTCACGATGTACAAGCCGACCTACCGCGTGAAGAACGGCGAACGCGTTTGATTGCAGCTTTGGGGCCGCTGGCGACGCCAGCGACCCCAAGATTTTTAAAGCAGCGTGCCGCGCAGGATCACCAGCGCCACCGAGAAGTAGATCACCAGCCCGGTGACGTCGACCAGCGTGGCGACGAACGGCGCAGAGGCGCTTGCCGGGTCGAAGCCGATCCGCTTCAGCGCGAAAGGCAGCATCGATCCCGACAGTGAGCCGAAGGTGACGATGCCGATCAGCGCCGCGCCCACCGTCGCCGCGATCAGCATCCAGTGCGGGCCGTAGTCGTAGAACCCGGAATACTGCCAGAGCGCGATGCGGCAGATGCCGACGACGCCGAGGATCGAGCCGAGCACCACCCCGGTCGGCAGCTCGCGCAGCGCCACCCGCCACCAGTCGCGCAGACCGATCTCGCGCAGCGCCAGCGCGCGGATGACGAGCGATGTCGCCTGCGAGCCGGAATTGCCGCCGGAACTCATGATCAGTGGGATGAACAGCGTCAGCACGATCGCCTTCTCCAGCTCACCCTCGTAGCTCTGCATGGCGTTGGCCGTCAGCATCTCGCTGAGGAACAGCGCGCAGAGCCAGCCGGCGCGCTTCTGGATCATGGCGAGGAAGCCCATCTTCATATACGGCTCGTCCAGCGCCTCCATGCCGCCGAAACGATGCACGTCCTCGGTCGTTTCCTCGATCATCGTGTCGATGATGTCGTCGACGGTGACGATGCCGAGGATCCTGCCGTGGTCGACGACAGGCAGCGCCAGGAGGTCGTATTTCGAGATGGTCTGCGCCAGGTTCTCGCGATCGGTGAGCGGCGTCACGGTCACCGGCATGCGATCAGGCGCCACCGACAGGATCAAATCCTCCGGGTTGCCGGTGATCAACCGGCGCAACCCGGTCGAACGCAGCAGGAGCTGCGTCTCCGGATCGACGATGTAGATGGCGTAGATGGTTTCGCGCGTGCGCTCGACCTTGCGGATGTAGTCGAGCGTGCGGCCGACGGTCCAGTCGGAAGGCACGCTGACGAATTCGGTCGTCATGATCGAGGCGGCGCTGCCTTCTGGGTATCCGAGGATTGACAGCAGCGTGGCGCGCAGCGGCGGGGCAAGCGCGCCGAGCAGCTCCGAGCGGGGCGGTTCATCCAGCTCGCGCAGAATGTCGGCCGCGCGGTCGGCCGACATGGCGGTCAAAAGCTTGCTCGCCTTGGCGCGTGGCAGTGCTTCCGCGAGTTCCGGAGCGCTTTCGAGTTCCGGCTGATCGAAAATCTCGACCAGCCGCTCGAACGGCACAGCGCAGAGCAGCTCGATGGCTGTCTCGCGAGGATCGTGGTTGAGGGCTTCGACGACGTCGGCGACGTGGTCGTTGGCAAGAACACGGGCGACGGCGACGGCTTCGTCGTCCGATACGGGTGCGAATTCGTTCATGGGCTCACTCCTTGCCGTCCGGCAGGACGTGAGCCGTGCAGGTCACGTCAGGGAGGACGGCGGTTGCGTTCGACTGTGACTGTCGCCAGGCATGGCGGGTTGACCTTTCTGCTCGCGGGGTAGCGCATGACCCCGAAAATCGGGTTCGATTTTCGGAAAGGATCATGCGCAATTCTAAGTTTCTACAGCGTCCTTTACGCGTCCGAAGGACGCGTGGCGCTGTAGTTGGAAATCAGCGAGCGCGCGCAACATAGGAGCGCATTTTGCCGAGTCAATCGCGAAGGGCGCTGAAAACGGACGCGGGGAGGCCGGATCGCGAGACTGTGATCGAGGGCGGCCTAAGCCGGGCCACGGCCGCCGATCAAGGGCTTGGTATGACTGCTATTTCTGCTTCAGCCGGCGGAAGCGCAGCCATTTGTCCTCGGTCGGCCGCGGCGGCTGGGTGAGGATCGTGGTGAGCTCGCGCGGCAGGCTGGGAGCGAGGGGCTTCTTGGTGGCGACGCTGTCGGCGATCGCAACCACGCTGTGATAGAATTCCTCGCCGGAAAGCGAGCGCGGCGGCACTGCCTCGTGCATGACGCTGATGACGGTGACGTTCGGACAATTGTCCTTGATCGCCTGGTGGAAGGCTATCTTGCCATCGGGGTCGAGCGCGCCGGTCGCCTCATCGAGGAAGAGAAGCCCGGGCTGCTGCAGGATGATGCGCGCGACCACCAGCTTCTGCTTCTGGCCGCCCGAAAGCACCTGATCCCAGATCTTGCCTTCGCGGCTCTCGTCGGCCAGGTGTTCGATGAAGTCGCCGAGACCGGCCTTGTGCAAAGCCGCCGCTACCTGGGTGTCGCTATGGTCGTTCTCTGAACCCGGCAGGCAGACGAGTTGCTTCAGCGACACCTGCTGCAGCTTGACCTCCTGGGCAGCGTAGAAATTGGTGACGCCTTCCGGGAAGACGATGGTGCCGCGGCCATAAGGCCACAGGCCATTGATCGCCTTGATCAGCGATGTCTTGCCGCAGCCGGACTCGCCCTTGAGGAAGGTCCATTCGCCGCGGCGGAAACGGAGGTTCGCAGCGCTGAGGAAAGGTGTGGCGTCCTCGCCTTGATGGGCGAGTTCCAGCTTCTGGATGGTGAGACCGAAAACCGGGTTCTGGCTCGCGTAGCTGAAGTCGGATCGGCCGGTCTGCTGGTAGAATTCCCGCGGGCGCTGGACGTTCTCGATCGCGTTGGCGAGCTCGGTCACGCGCTGGCTGTTGGCTCTGAGCGTCGCAATCGCTGGCATGACATGGATGAACCACGAGCACTGGCTGATCAACTGGGCGACCATTTCGGAACCGGTGATGTAGCCTTTGTAGTCGAGGCGGTTGTGGATGAACGACAAGAGGCCTGGCGCGTAGGCAACGATACGGGCGCCGACGAAATTGTAGATCAGCTCGAACGAGGTGTAGCTGGTGTTGACGATATTCAGTCGGCCCCATGTCTTGTCGATATCGACATAGAGCCTGTCATGCATCGACTTCTGCACGTCCTCGCCATGCGAGGCGGCAACGTGGAAGCTGCGGCGCAGGAATGTAATGAGTTCGCTGCGGTAGCTGCCCTCCGCCTGTTGCATGCGGACATTGAGCCGCTCGAGCAGGCGTCCGAGCTTGACCGCGATCCAGGTGTTCAGCGGCACGTAGATAGCGACGGCAAGGAAAGCCAGCACCGCGGTGCCATAGCCGCCCAGGAATTCTAGGCCTTTGACCTCGACCGATGATCCGATCAGGTTTTCGCCAATGAAATAAAGCGACGTCGCTACGCCAAGCACGCCCATGGCAAGCCCGATGGCTCCGCCGGTCATGTCCTTGATCGATTCCTGGATGCGCTGGTCGATATTGTCGGGAGCGACGATGCCGCTGGCCGCCGAACCATGCTGGGCATGGAAATGGGTATGATTGCCGTCTAGCAGGGCTTGGTTGAACTGGTTGTCCAGCCAACCGCGCCATTTGCGGTGCAGGGTCGTTGAAACGAGGTTGCGCACGCCGGTGAAGCCGGCATCTTTCAGGATCACCAGCAGTACCAGTATGCCGGCGTTGGTCAGGATGGTCTGCAGCGGATGGGTGTTGGCGGCATCGTGGAGGAAAGCGATCGAATTGCCGAGTTCGCCCAACGCCACGGCAAACCAAACGCCGGCCTTGCTGGAGAGAGCGGTGAGGGCGGCGATGACGAAGGTGAGCGTCCAGGCTTCCTTCCACCGGTCGGAGAACCAGTACGCTCGCATCAGCCCCCAGAATGTACGCATCGACGATACCGGCGTCAGGTGCGAGGTCCTTGCCTCACTGGATGTTTGCTCCGGTACTGTAAGTCTACCGACCCCAGTCACGATCCCGCCCAAACCTTTCTAGTTTTGTTACACATGGTAACACCAATTGATCATTTTCAATTAATTTTCTGGCGAGGAATGTGAGCAGGGTTACGCGTCGTGGCGCGAGGGCAACAGAAAGCCAATCCCGAGATAGGATTTGTCTCGGTGAATTCCGCTCTTATTCCAGCGTCTTAAGGGCAATTCAGCTACCAGGCGAAAAGCTTACCTTAGGGAAGCAAAAAACACGGGTTTGTGAACGAAAAGGGGTGCCGATCAGCCGAAATGGCTACTGGGCGGTGACCGGAATGCCCGAAAATTTGCCGTCGGTGACCTCTTCGGGCTTGCCCGATTCGTCTTTTCCCGAGGCGCTGAAATGACCGGAAATGGTCTTTGCGGCTGCGTCGTATTTGTCGATGACGATCTTGCCGCTGCTGAAACGGATATGGCCTACCATGGCGCCGGAATCGAGAACGTTGAAATTGGCGCTGTTGGCGGGCGAGCCCGTCTTGAGCGGATAGGCGCCGGCAAGGTCGTTCGGATCCTTGAGCTCGAGCATCGAATTGAAGGTCATGGTCGGCGACCCCTGTTCTGTTCCCGACAAGTTCAGCATCGGCTTGCCGCCCATCTGCATCGTCTGGGCCAAGGTGAAGGACGCCGTCCAGGGCTTGCCTTCGAAAGTCGCCGACATGACGGCTTCCTCGGCGGACACGCGCTGCAATGTCAGCGGGAGCCCAAGGGCGAGAGGCAAGCACAACAGCGACAATGCGCGACGCCTAACCGCCATTCGGTGCCCCTCAAATCAGCTAAACCCTTGCCGATCCTAGCTCAGCGCCGTGATCGAGGCGATTCACCAGATCGTGTTTTGGCGGCTGGACATGATTTGACAACGCCCGCCTGCCGGGTCGAATCTGCCCGGCGATGGTTTATGTCGAGGGGGATGACATGCCTGCACGGACAACCGCACTCGCGCTGTTCAGCATTTTCATCTGTCTGTCGGCGGCGCATGCCGGCAGTCAAAGTATTCCGGCCAGCGCCGAAGGCCAGGTCGAATTCAACACGCCGTCCGGCAATATCGGCTGCATCTACACGCCGAAGGGCGGCACCAGCACCTACCAGCCGCGGGATGGCGGGCCGGAGCTTTCCTGCTCGCGCGTCGAGCCGAGCTACGTCACGGTGATTTTGGGACCCGAAGGGCCGGCGAGGCTGATCAAGAACCCCGGCGAGCAGGGTTGTTGCAGCGACGTGACCAAGCTCGGCTATGGCAACAGTTGGAGCCAGGGGCCGTTTTCCTGCCAGTCGTCGACGAAGGGACTGATCTGCACCGGCAGCAATGGGCACGGCTTCTTCCTGAGCAAGGCCAAGGTGACCGCGAAATAGGAGAACCGTAGCCTTTCGCCCGAGCTGCGCCGGACGATGCTCAGTCCGCGACGGTTTCCAATTCGCCGCGCGCCTTGGCCTGAGCCACCTGGCGGATCGCGTCGGCAAGCGTGTCGGCATCTTGTGCGCCCATCACCGCGTATTTGCCCTCAAGCAGGAAGCAGGGCACACCGGTGATGCCCATGCGCGAAGCGGTGGCGATCTCGTTGCGGACGGCCTCGACGTCGGCGTCGGTCGGCAGCAGCGTCTCGACCACCGATGCATCCATGCCGGCCTCGCCGGCGGCCTTCACCAGCGCGGCATGGTCGCCGATATTGGCGCCTTCCTCGAAATTCAGCTGGAAGAGGCGGCGCACCAGCCGGTTCTGGGCATCTTCACCCGCGGCGCCTGCCCAGCGGATGACGCGATGCGCGTCCAGCGTGTTGGCCGCGACCTTGATGGCACCGAATGCGAAGTGGATTCCCTCGGCTTCGCCCAGCGGCTCGATGCGCGCATGGATCTGTTGAATGCGTTCCTCGCTGCCGAACTTGCCGAGCATGTATTGGCGGCGATCCATGCCTCCAGGCGGGATGGTCGGATCGAGCTGGAATGGTCGCCAACTGACACGCACGTCGACATCGCTTGCGGCAGCAATGGCCTTGTCCAACCGCTTCTGGCCGATGAAGCACCAGGGGCAGACGACATCGGACACAACATCGACAGTGATGGAGTTCTCGGCGCTCATGCTCGTCTCCTGTTTGGTCTCGATTGGGCTGGGCTTGCGTCAGTTGGGCTTTCGCCACCAGGTCGGCAGCTGATAACCGAATATGGGGGTCTTTTGCGGATGTTCCAGATAACTCCAGTAAGCGAGCCATTGCTGGGTGTTGTATTGCATCGGCACGATATAGTAGCCCGAGATCAGAAGGCGATCGAGGACACGGACGGCAGCGACATAGTCTTCCTTGGTGCGGGCGTTCAGCATCGCGTCGATCGCGGCGTCGACGGCAGGATCGGCGACGCCAGCGAGATTGAACGACCCTTCCGTTTTCGCGGCAACCGATCCCCAGCGGCCGAGTTGCTCGCTGCCGGGCGACAAGGAGTTGTTGAAGCCGCTGGTGCCGATCAGCACCTCGAAGTCGTAACGCTGCTTGCGCGACTGGATCTGGTCGCCGTCGAGCGAGCGGATGCCGACGTCGATGCCGATCTTTTCCAGCGTGCGCTGGTAGATCGCCGCCAGCCGCTCCTCATCCTGCGATGAGGTCAGGATTTCGAAGCCGAAAGGGTTTCCCTGCGGGTCGAGCATCCTGCCGTCCTGGACGCGGAAGCCTGCGCTTTTCAGCAATTCGAAGGCGGCTTTGAGCACCTTGCGATCCTGGCCCGAACCGTCCGTCTCGGGCGGCCGCCAGGTGCCGTCCATGACATCGGCAGGCACACGGCCGGGGTAGGGGGCAAGCAGCGCCCTTTCGCGATCGTCGGCCGGGTGACCGAGCGCGGACAGCTCGGAGTTCTGCCAATAGCTCATGGTGCGGTTGAACTTGCCGCCGAACAGGTTCTTGTTCGCCCATTCGAAGTCGTAGAGCATGCCAAGCGCGCGGCGGACCACGGGATCAGCAAACTTGGGCAGCCGCGTGTTGAACAGGAAGCCGGTCACCACCGGCGGGATGCCGGTGTTGAAATACTCCTCCTTTACATCGCCCTTTCGGAATGCCGGAAAGTCGATGTCGCGCTCACGCTTGACCGGATCGGTCTCGTCATCAAGGGCGCAGATGCCTTTCTTGAACGCCTCCGTCTTGGCATTGGCGTTGAGAAAATACTCGATGGTGACCTGGTCGAAATTGTCGAAGCCGCGCTTGGAAGGGACGTCCTTGCCCCAATAATCCGGATTGCGCTTGAAGACGATGCGTTGCCCGGGCAACACCTTGTCCACGATGTAGGGGCCGCTGCCGATCAGCGGCTTCAGCGTCGTCTTGTCGAACGTCTCCTTGTCGAAGGCGTGCTTCGGGACGATCGGCGTCAGCGCGACGATCAGCGGGAATTCGCGATTGGCCTTGTCGTTGAAGGTGAATTTCACGCTGTGCTCGCCGGTCTTCTCCAGCTTGGCGATCATGCTCATGCGGTCGCTATAGGGCGGGCGGCCCTTGTCCTTGAAAACGTCGTAGGTGAACAGCACGTCCTCCGGGGTCACCGGCTGGCCGTCCGACCATTTTGCATTGGGATTGAGGTGGAACTCGATCGACTTGCGCTCCTGATCCATGTCGGCGCTCCCGGCAAGCAGGCCGTAGAGGCTGAAAGGCTCGTTGTAGTTGCGCTGCATCAGCGGCTCGAAGACGAGATTGCCGTAGACGGTATCGATCATGCCGCGCGCGGTGGTACGCAGGCTCTTCAGGATGAAGGGGTTGAGGTTGTCGAAGGAGCCGACGACGCAATAGGTGACGCTTCCCCCTTTCGGCGCGTCCGGATTGACGTAGTCGAAATGCTTGTAATCGGGCGGCAGCGCCGGCTCACCCTGCATGGCAATGCCGTGCTTCGGCTCCGATTGCGCCGGAAGGAGCGAAAGAGCCAGAAACGAGGTCGCGGCGATCAGTTGGACGAGAACGCGGTCCATGACCGTCTCCTTGCCGGGCGGCTTTGTGATTCGCCATGCACCGTAGAGCATTTCGCCATCTGATTGAATCGGCGCGCCAACGGGAATCGGGTTCAGCCGCTCCATCGCCGATCTAGCTCGCTCCTGGGGATGCGAAACCACCAAGAAATCGCGGAAACCGGGCTGGATTCGACGCCGCTGGCAGTGTAACACGCGCTCCGAAGTCATCCTGTTGCCTCATTTGGGCAACAGGTAGCTGGACCGCACGGCACGAAGAAGCCGGTCCCCGGGATCATTTGAGAGGAAAGTGCACCATATGACGATCAACGCGTACCGCCTTTCGGTGCTGGCCGCAGGCGTGGTCGGCGTTCTGGGCGCCGGGCTTTTCACTGCCTCGGCCCAACAGCAGCCGCAGATTCCTCAGGGCTGGTTCAAGGCCTGCACCAAGCAGGCAGACGTCGACATCTGCAATGTGCAGAACATCGTCACCGCCGGCAATGGCCAGCTCGTCACCGGCGTCAGCCTGATCGAGCTCAAGGGCAAGGTGAACCGCAAGGTCTTCCAGGTCACCGTCCCGACCGGCCGCCTCGTGCCTCCCGGCATCGGCCTGCAGATCGATGGCGGCAAAGCGCAGAAGCTTGACTATGTGATCTGCTTCCCGGACCGCTGCGTCGCCGAAGTGCCGCTGACGGACCAACTCGTGGCGTCTTTCAAGAAGGGTCAGGCGATTTCGCTGACCTCGATCAACTTCCAGAACCAGCCGAACCCCATCAAGATCGCGCTCACCGGCTTCAGCGGCGCCTATGACGGCCCGCCGCTGCAGCAGTCGGACATCGAGGACCGGCAGAAGAAGCTGCAGGACTTCGTCGCCAAGAACAACCAGGATTTCGCCAAGAAGCTCAAGGACGAGCAGGAAAAGGCCAAGACCGCGAACTGATCGCGCAAGCGCGTTTCTCGTGCAAAAAAGCGGGGCAAATGCCCCGCTTTTTTGTTACCTCAAGCCATCACATTCAATGCTTCGACTGGCGCTTAGGCTCGTAGCGGCCGTCCGGCAGCTTGTCGAACATCTCGCCGATCTGCGGATGCCGCACCGGCTCGCCCGACCGGTCCTCGAGCAGGTTCTGCTCGGACACATAGGCGATGTACTCGGTCTCCGAATTTTCCGCCAGAAGATGGTAGAAAGGCTGGTCCTTGCGCGGCCGCACGTCGGCCGGAATGGCTTCGTACCATTCGTCGGTGTTGGCGAATTCGGGATCGACGTCGAAGATCACGCCGCGAAACGGAAACAGCCTGTGGCGAACCACTTGCCCGATCGAGAATTTGGCCGTTTTCATCGCATTCACCACTCAGGTTCCGAGGCGCCTTTCGTGGCCGCGCACAGGGCGCCTAAGACCTTGAATTTACACATCACGCAGCCAAAAATCGACTCCAACTTTCGACTGGGCCTATTTGGCGCAGGCGCCGCCGCAATTCAATAGCCAAGTCCTTGACCCCGGGCGAAGCAACGGGCTAGCCCGCGCGGGAGTTTTCCCGCCTGAGCGAAAAATGTCTGACGTCATCGGTCTCGTCCTTCCCTTCTTCGGCATGATCTTCGTCGGTTTCCTGGTGGCGCGCATCACCCGGCAGCCGCTGGAGGCGCTCGGCTGGATGAACATTTTCATCGTCTATGTCGCGCTGCCGGCGCTGTTCTTCCAACTGCTCGCCAGGACGCCGTTCGATCGGTTGACGGAATGGAGCTTCATCCTTGGCTCGCTCATCGCCACCTATGTCGTCTTCACGGTGATGTTCGCCTGGTCGGTTCTCGTCTCCCGCGGCGGCATCGCGCCCGCGACGGTCACCGCCCTTGCCGCGGCGTACGGCAACATCGGCTATATGGGGCCGGGTCTTGCCTTGCTGGCGTTCGGCGAGCAGGCGGCGGTCCCCGTGGCGCTGATCTTCTGCTTCGAGAACATCGTGCATTTCACGATCGCGCCGATGATGATGGCGCTGTCGGGCAAGGAGAAGGCGCCGCCGCTCCAACTGGCGTGCGGCGTCGCGAAGAAGATCGTGCTGCACCCCTTCATCATCGCGACCGCCCTTGGTGTCGCCGCCGCTTATGTGGAGTTCCACCCGCCGCTGCCTGTCGATCGTTTCCTGGATTATCTCGCCCGCGCGGCCGCGCCTTGCGCCCTGTTCGCCATGGGCGTCACGCTGGCGCTGAGGCCGCTCAACCGTGTGCCGCACGAGCTGGCATTGATTGCCGGGTTGAAGCTGATCGTCCATCCGCTGCTCTGCTATGTCGTGCTGAGCTGGATCGGCAATTTCACGCCGACCTGGGTCTTTTCAGCGATGCTGCTGGCGGCGCTGCCGACGGCGACCAATGTCTTCGTCATCGCGCAGCAGTACGACATATGGGTGCAGCGCGCTTCGGCCAGCGTGCTGATCACGACATGCTTCTCGGTGGTGACGGTGACCGCGCTGCTCTACGCGATCCGACACGGAATCCTACCGGCCGACCTCTTTCCGTAAGCCGCCGGCAATGGCGCGAAAGCCGCTGCCCGGCCGCAATCCCTCGCGCATGAAGAAGGCCCGCAGCGGCGCGAAGCTGCCCAGCGCATTGAGGCCGGCGCTGCGCGCCAGCTGTGCGGGCAGCATGTCGGACAGCAGCGACATGTTGAGCAGGTTCACCGCGCCGCTACGCGCCCATATGTCGGGTCGGCGCCTGGTATCATAAGCGGCAAGACTCCTGCTCGCCCCTGGATCGCCGCGGTTTTCGCCGGCGATTCCAATCAGATCGTCGATGTCCCTGATGCCGAGGTTGAGCCCTTGGGCGCCGATTGGCGGAAACACATGCGCCGCCTCGCCGACCAGCGCGACGCGATTCTGCGCGAACCGGGCGGGCGAAGCTGCCGACAAAGGATAGATCTGGCGGCCCGGCTCGACCGAGACCCGGCCAAGCACCGATTGCATCTGCTGCTCGATACGCTCCGACAGGATTGCATCATCGAGCGCGGCAAGCTCTTGCGCCGTCTCCGGCTTCACGACCCAGACAAGGCTCGATCGCCTGCCGGGCAGCGGCACCTGGGTGAACGGCCCTGTTTCGGTGTGGAACTCGGTCGACACGAAGCCGTGGTCGCTGCGGTGGCCGAAATTGAGGACAAGCGCCGATTGCGGATAAGGCCGCGCGAATGCGCGAATGCCGGCGGCCTCCCGCGCTGGAGACAGGCGCCCGTCGGCGGCGACCGCCAGGGATGCGGAGACTTCGCCCCCGTCGGCCAGCCTTGCACGGGCCTGGTCGGCGTCGAGGCTCCAGGATTCGACCGTGGATTTCAGCCAATGAATGCCGTCATGCGCTGAAGCCGCCTTAGCGAGGATCGGAATAAGGGCATTGTTCGGCAGATTGAGGCCGAACTGTTCCTCGCCGATCTCGCTGGCGCGGAAGGTCACGGTTGGGCTGCGGATCAGCCGCCTTGTGGCGTCGACGATGCGCATCACCTTGAGCGCCGCGGCCTGCGGCTTGAGCTCGGCAAGGACGCCCAGCCGTTCCAGAACTTTCAGGGCGGGGTTCATGAGCGCCGTGGTGCGGCCATCGGTGGTGTTGGCCTCAGGGCCCACCAGCGTCACCTGAAAGCCGGCCTGGGCAAAGCCGAGCGCCGCGATAAGGCCGGCCGGACCGCTGCCGGCAACCAGGATGCGGGCTCTGTCGTTATGATCCACGTCATGCTTCCACGTTGGGAGGCGCCCCGTCGGGCCCTTATCCAAGATATAGGTCGGATCAGCCGGCTTGATCAACGCGGCGATTCAGCCCATTCGATTGCCATGAGCGGGGAGCAGCAGGATTTCAACCATCTCGACCGCGCGGGGCGCGCGACGGCCGGCGTGGCGCGCAGTCCGCGCTTTGCGGTGACGCTCACGGTGGGTGTCGCCATCGTCCTTGCATGGTTGCTTCTCGGCGCGATGGCGATCCGCGGCGCTGAAGGCAGCCTTGCCGGCAGACCCGGCGATTTGCTGCTCAAGAATCTCCCGAGCCTGCCTTTTCCGGATTTTCTCGACCGGTTCTTTGCTCTCTGCCTTGCGCCGGCGCCGCTTGCCGGCCCGGCTGGCCTGCAGGTACCGGCGCTTGTGCTGATGTGGTTCCTGATGGCGGTTGCCACGATGCTGCCTTCCGCCGCGCCGCTGATCCGCACCTATTGCGAGATTGCCGACACAGCGCGGATCAAGGGCGAGCCGGTTGTTCAACCGCTGGTGCTCGTTACCGGATACCTCACCACTTGGCTTGGCGCGTCCGCGGCTTTCGCCGCGCTGACGCTCGCGGTCTACGCTTTTGCCGGTTCCGGCCGGATGCTCGATCCCGCAGTCGGTATTGCCGGCGCCGCGGCACTGCTTGTTGCAGGCCTTTATCAATTTAGCGGCTTGAAACAGGCGTGCCTGGAAAAATGCCGCAACCCGTTCTCGATCCTGTTCGCCAATTGGAGCGCGAAACCGGGCCGCATCTTCCAACTAGGAGTGGAGCAGGGCGTCTGGTGCCTTGGCTGCTGCTGGGCGCTGATGCTGGTGATGTTCGCCGTCGGCGCGATGAACATCTTCTGGATGGCGCTGATCGGCCTGTTCACCCTGATCGAAAAACAGACCACCGGCAGGGTGGCCAGCCGGGTCGCCGGTACGATACTGCTTGTGTGGGCGGCAGCCCTGCTATTAGTTTCGGCGTAAGGGGAGAATTCGATGACCGACCAAAGCTGGGCGATGAAAGGGGAGCTGGTACTCTCATGCAATTGCACGGTTTTCTGCCCCTGCGTGCTGTCGCTCGGCAGCCACCCGCCGACGGAAGGTTACTGCCAGACCTGGGCTGGCTTCCGCATCGATGCCGGCCATTTCGGCGAAGTCGACCTTTCGGGTCTCAATCTCGGCCTGGTCATGGAAATCCCCGGCTATATGAGCCGCGGCAACTGGAGCGCCGGACTGTTCATCGACAAGCGGGCGTCAGTCTATGCGGTCAAAGCGCTGACCAAGATCTTCACGGGTAAGGCCGGCGGCACCACCTCGCTGCTGTCGATCCTTGTCGGCAAATTCCTCGGCGTCGAGCAGGTGCCGATTACCTATGAGACGCGTGACAGGACGCGCGTCTTCCAAATACCGAAGATCATCGACGGCGCGGTGACGCCGATCCCCGGCAAGGACCGTGAAAAGGATACGGTGATCACCAATTCAGAATATTGGATCGCGCCGGAAATCATCGTGGCGAAGTCCGACAAGAGCAAGATGCGCGCCTTCGGCCGCAACTGGAATTTCGCCGGCCGATCGGCCGAAATCTGCAAGCTGGACTGGCGGGGACCGTGAGCAAGAATACAACGGCCAGGAAGGCGGCGAAGAAGATCGCGCAGCGGATTCCGTTGCCGAAGAAGAAGGTGACGTGGCCGCAGGCGCGTGCGTTTTCCGTTCATCTGCTGACCGCGTCAGGATCGTTCCTGGCCTTCCTGTCGCTGGTGGCGGCGAGCGAGGAACGCTGGACGGCGATGTTCTGGTGGCTGGGGCTGGCGCTGTTCGTCGACGGCATCGACGGCCCGATCGCCAGGAAGCTCGAGGTCAAGGAGATCCTGCCGACATGGTCGGGAGAACTCCTCGACAACATCATCGACTACGTCACCTACGTGCTCATCCCGGCCTTCGCGCTCTATCAGCGCGGCTTCATGGGCGAGAACCTATCCTTCCTGTCGGCGGCCATTATCGTCGTCTCCAGCGCGATCTACTATGCAGACACCGGCATGAAGACGAAGGAGAACTTCTTCAAGGGCTTCCCTGTCGTCTGGAACATGGTGGTGTTCACGCTGTTCGTCATCGAGCCGGGGCAATGGGTATCGTTCGCCGTGGTGGTTATTGCCGGTATTTTGACCTTCCTGCCGATCAACTTCATTCATCCGGTGCGCGTGGTGCGGCTGAGGCCGGTCAATCTCGGCATGACGCTTTTGTGGTGCGCCTTCGGCGCGCTGGCGCTGGCGCAGGCAGCACTTGCCGCCTTCTATGACAAGATCGGCGTGCTGGGAGAGCAGGTCAGCGACTTCACCAAGATCGGCATTACCATCACCGGCCTCTATCTCGCCTGTATCGGGGGCATCATGCAGATGTTCCCCAGTCTGGGCGCCAGGAAGTCCTGATCCTGGATCAGGACATTTTTGGTCGAATGGTCATCCTGACCTAGCTGTCTATCGGCCCATGATCTTTCAAACATCGGCTGGCCCTTTCGGGGTCATGCTCCAGTTTACGTACCCTTCAGAGAGTTGAGCGATGTCCAAGGCAATCCGCATCCACGCCAATGGCGGCCCCGAAGTCCTGGCTTACGAGGATGCCGATCCCGGCCAGCCGGGAGAAGGCCAGATCCTGATCCGGCACACGGCGATCGGCCTGAACTTCATCGACGTCTATTACCGCTCCGGGCTTTATCCGCCCCCCGGCGGTTTGCCGCTGATTCCCGGCAGCGAGGCGGCGGGCGTCGTGCTGGCGCTCGGCACCGGCGTCGACTGGCTGAAGCCCGGCGACCGCATCGCTTATGCCGTCAATGTCGGGGCTTATGCCGAGCAGCGGGTGATCGCCGCCGACCGCGTGGTCAAGGTGCCGGACGGCATCAGCGACGAGCAGGCGGCGGCGATGATGCTGAAGGGCATGACGGCGGAATACCTCTTGCGTCGAACCTTCCCAGTCAAGGCCGGCGACACGATCCTCTACCATGCGGCAGCCGGCGGTGTCGGCCTGATCCTCGGCCAATGGGCAAAGCATCTCGGCGCGATCGTGATCGGCACCGCGAGCTCCGCCGACAAGATCGAGCTCGCGCGGGCGCATGGCTTCGATCATGTCATCAACTACAAGGAGCAGGATTTCGTCGCCGGCGTCGCGGCGCTCACCGGCGGGAAGAAATGCGACGTCGTCTACGATTCCGTCGGCGCCGATACTTTTCCCGCCTCGCTCGATTGCCTGCGGCCGCTCGGCATGTTCGTCAGCTTCGGCTCGTCGTCGGGACCGGTTCCGCCTTTCCCGATGTCGCTTCTCGCCCAGAAAGGCTCGCTTTACGCGACCCGGCCGACGCTCTTCGTCTACAACGCCAAGCGCGAGGATCTGGTGAAGTCGGCAGAAGCGCTTTTCGATGTGGTCAAGAGCGGCGCCGTCGAGATCAAGATCAACCAGCGCTACGCGTTGAAGGACGCAGGAAAGGCGCAAGCCGATCTCGAAGCCCGCAAGACGACGGGAACGACCGTCCTCATTCCCTAGAGCATGATGTCGTAGGAAAACCGCCTCGCACTTTTCGGCATCATACCTTAGCCAACTGCCCTGTTTTTCAGCGGCTTGCCGTGCCCGAAGGCACGGCTTCCCTGAAACGCGATGCGGATTTGCTACTGTTCTCAAGAGGTCTATCTTAGCCCTTGAGTTTCCGCTGAAATTCTTGAAGCTCTTTCAAGTTGGGTGCTGCTTTCCGATGGGAGCCGGCCGCGCATACCATGCTTTCGGGAACACAGAACATGTCCGGGAAGCCGGATGGGAGGCACTGTGAGTGCAAATCATGACAGGCAGAACCTGCTTGAGGTTCGTGGTCTCACCAAGATTTTCGGCACGCTGACGGCGTGCGATCACATCGATCTCAACATCGCAAAGGGCGAAATCCACGCGCTGCTCGGCGAGAACGGCGCCGGCAAGTCGACGCTGGTCAAGATGCTGTTCGGCTCGCTGGAGCCGAACTCGGGCGAGATCTTCTGGGACGGCAAGGCGGTCAAGATCACCAGCCCGGGCGTGGCGAAGAAGCTCGGCATCGGCATGGTGTTCCAGCATTTCTCGCTGTTCGAGGCGCTGACAGCGGCCGAGAACATCGCGCTTTCGCTCAATGACGGTTCGCCAATCAGCACCATCGCGGCGAAGGCGAGGGCGCTGTCCTTCAGCTATGGGCTGCCGCTCGATCCGGACTCCCTGGTCGGCGACCTCTCCGTCGGCGAACGCCAGCGCATCGAGATCATCCGCTGCCTCTTGCAGACGCCGCAGCTCATCATCCTCGACGAGCCGACCTCGGTGCTGACGCCGCAGGAAGCCGACAAGCTGTTCGAGACGCTGGAGCGACTGCGCTCGGAGGGCAAATCGATCCTCTACATCTCGCACCGGCTGGAAGAGGTCAAACGCATCTGCGACCGGGCCACCGTGCTTCGCCACGGCAAGGTGGTGGGCCACTGCAATCCGCGCGAGGAGACGGCCGCATCGCTGGCCCGCATGATGGTTGGCAGCGAAGTCAAGGCCGTGGAGCGCGCGCCGGCCGAAGGCATCGAGACCGCGCCGGCGCTGCTGGAAATCCGTGGGCTGACGCGCAAGCCGGCGACGCCCTTTGCCATCCCGCTGAAGAACATCAATCTCACCGTGCGCGCCGGCGAAGTGATCGGCATTGCCGGCGTTGCCGGCAACGGCCAGGGCGAGTTCTTCGAATCCGTCTCCGGCGAAGTGCTACAGCAGGATGCGGGTTCGGTGCGCATCCGCGGCAAGGACGCCGGCGCGCTCTCCATCACCGGCCGGCGGCTGATGGGTGCTGCGTTCGTGCCGGAAGAGCGCCTGGGGCACGGCGCCGCCCCGCGCATGAAGCTTTCGGAGAACCTGCTGCTGTCCCGTCACGCCACCGACGGCAAGGCTTTCGTCGGCTCCGGCGGCATGGTCAAGAACAGCGCCGTCTATAGCGCCGCCCAGCGCATCATCACCGCCATGGACGTGCGCAAGAGCGCGCCCGATCCGGAGGCGGCCGCGCTCTCGGGCGGCAATCTGCAAAAATTCATCGTCGGCCGCGAACTCGACCGCAAGCCGAGCGTCATGATCGTCAACCAGCCGACCTGGGGCGTGGACGCAGGCGCGGCCGCTCGCATTCGCCAGGCCCTGATCGAGCTTGCGCGCAGCGGCTCCGCCGTCCTGGTCATCAGCCAGGATCTCGACGAATTGTTCGAGCTGTCGGATGCGATCGCGGTCATGCACAACGGGCAATTGTCGGCGCCGCTGCCGATCGCCGAGGCGACTTTCGAGAAGATCGGCCTCTTGATGGGTGGCGCCGAGCCCGGCCACGCAGAACACAGCCTGGAGATCGCATGATGCGCATCGAACTGGTCAAACGTCCGCAGCGCTCGGCGTTGTTTTCGGTGCTGTCGCCGTTCATTGCCTTCGCGCTGACGATGATCGCCGGCGCCATCATGTTCGCCTTGCTCGGCGTCAATCCGCTGGATGCATTCAACATCTATTTCATCCAGCCGATCAGCGAAGTCTGGCAGTTGCACGAGCTGGCCATCAAGGCGGCGCCCCTCATCCTGATCGCGGTCGGACTGTCGGTCTGCTACAAGGCCAACATCTGGAACATCGGCGCCGAAGGCCAATTCATCTTCGGCGCGATCTTCGGCTCGATCATCCCGGTGCTGTTCCCGCAATTCGAAGGCCCGCTGGTGATCCCGCTGATGCTCTTGCTCGGCATGGTCGGCGGCGCCTTCTACGCGTCGATCCCGGCGTTTTTGAAGACCCGCTTCAGCACCAATGAGATTCTGACCAGCCTGATGCTGGTCTATGTCGCGCAGCTTTTCCTCGACTGGCTGGTGCGCGGCCCATGGCGTGACCCGCAAGGCCATGGCTTCCCGCAGACCATCCAGTTCGGCGATTCCGCGGTGCTGCCGGAGCTGATGCCCGATGCCGGCCGCGCCAATTGGGGCTTCGTCTTCGCCCTGGTCGCCGCCGTAGCGATCTGGCTGATGATGAGCCGCATGCTGAAAGGTTTCGAGGTGCGCGTTCTGGGTTCCAGCCCGAGGGCAGGGCGCTTTGCCGGCTTCGGCTTGAACCGGATGGTGTTCTTCACCTTCCTTCTGTCCGGCGCGCTGGCCGGTCTGGCGGGCATTTCGGAAGTCTCCGGCGCCATCGGCCAGTTGCAGCCGGTGATCTCGCCGGGCTACGGGTTCACCGCCATCATCGTCGCCTTCCTCGGCAGGCTCAATCCGCTGGGCATCGTGGCCGCGGGTCTCGTCCTGGCGCTGACCTATCTCGGCGGCGAGGCGGTGCAGAGCGCGCTCGGCATCTCCGACAAGGTGGCGCGCGTGTTCCAGGGCATGCTTCTGTTCTTCGTGCTCGGCTGCGACACACTCATCCACTACCGCATTCGCCTGATCGGCGTGGCGCTGATGAAGCCGAACGCCGCGAAGCTCGATGCAGCGCCCAAGCTCGAGGAGGCCCGCTGATGGACATCACCGTCAACATCCTTTTGACCATTGCGACCGCCGCGACGCCGCTGCTGATCGCGGCGATCGGCGAACTGGTGGTCGAACGCTCGGGCGTGCTCAATCTCGGCGTCGAGGGCATGATGATCATGGGCGCCGTCGGCGGCTTCGGCGCCGGCTATCTCACCGGGTCACCGTGGATCGGCCTGCTCGCCGCAATCATCGTCGGTGCGCTGTTCTCGCTGCTTTTCGCCGTCATGACGCTGTCGCTCGCCACCAACCAAGTGGCGACGGGCCTGTCGCTGACGCTGCTCGGCCTCGGCCTTTCCGGCATGATCGGCACCAGCTTCGTCGGTCAGCCGGGCGTGAGACTGCCCAATCTCGATATCCCGGTGATCAGCTCGATCCCGGTCGTCGGCAGGCTGATCTTCGGCCAGGATCCGGTCTTCTACATCTCGATCGCGCTGACCGCGGCGGTCATGTGGTTCCTGTTCAGGACGCGCACGGGGCTTACGCTTCGCTCGATCGGCGACAGCCATACGTCGGCGCATGCGCTGGGCATCAAGGTCATCCGCTACCGTTACCTGGCGGTGATCTTCGGGGGCGCCTGCGCCGGCCTTGCCGGCGGGCATCTGTCGCTGGTCTACACGCCGCAATGGGTGGAGAACATGAGCGCGGGCCGCGGCTGGATCGCGCTGGCGCTGGTGGTGTTCGCGTCCTGGCGTCCGTGGCGGGTGCTGGCAGGCGCCTATATCTTCGGCGCTGTGTGGATCGGCCAGCTTCATGCACAGGCTTTTGGCATTCCGGTGCCGTCGCAGTTTCTTTCTTCGCTGCCCTATCTGGCAACCATCGCGGTTCTCGTTCTAATCTCGCGCAACAAGCGGCTGACAATGATGAACACGCCGGCTTCGTTGGGGCAGCCATTCGTTCCGGATCGTTGACGACAACAAAAAGACGGGAAGCTCCAAGGCTTAACTCAGAGAGGTAACACAATGAAAAAACTGCTTATTGCGTTGATGACCACGGCTGCGGCCCTGTCGGTCGCGGCAACCGCCGAGGCGGCCGACAAGCTGAAGGCCTGCTGGGTCTATACGGGTCCGATCGGCGACTTCGGCTATTCCTACCAGCACGACCAGGGCCGCCTCGAAGTCGAGAAGGCGCTCGGCGACAAGGTCGAGACCGCCTATCTCGAAAACGTCTCGGAAGGCCCGGACGCCGACCGCGCCTTCGAGCGCCTGGCGCGCGAGAAGTGCAAGATCATCTTCGGCACGTCCTTCGGCTTCATGGACGCCGAGGTGAAGGTCGCGAAGAAGTTCCCCAAAGTGATGTTCGAGCATGCCACCGGCTTCAAGACCGGCAAGAATCTCGGCATCTACAACGCCCGCTTCTATGAAGGCCGCTACGTGCTCGGCCAGATCGCGGCCAAGGAATCGAAGAAGGGCCTTGCCGGCTACATCGTGTCCTTCCCGATCCCGGAAGTGGTGATGGGCATCAACTCCTTCATGCTCGGCGCGCAGTCGGTCAATCCCGACTTCAAGGTGAAGATCGTGTGGGTGAATTCCTGGTTCGATCCCGGCAAGGAGGCCGACGCAGCCAAGGCGCTGTTCGACCAGGGCGCCGACATCATCGTGCAGCATACCGATTCCACCGCCGCGCTGCAGGTCGCCGAGGAGCGCAAGCTGCACGGCTTCGGCCAGTCATCCGACATGATCAAGTTCGCGCCGAACGCGCAGCTCACCTCGCTCACGGACGAATGGGGTCCCTACTACATCAGCCGCGTGCAGGCCGCGCTCGACGGCACCTGGAAGCCGGACAATGTGTGGCTCGGCATCAAGGACGGCGCCGTAAAGCTCGCGCCCTTCACCAACATGCCTGACGACGTGAAGGCTATGGCGGAGGCGACCACGAAGAAGATCGCCGGCGGCTGGAACCCCTTTACCGGACCGGTCTCCAAGCAGGACGGCTCGCCGTGGCTGAAGGACGGCGAAGTCGCCGATGACGGCACGCTGCTCGGCATGAATTTCTACGTCAAGGGCGTCGACGACAAGCTGCCGCAGTAAGCTGCAAGTTACTGGTGTCAAAAAAGGAAAGGGCGCCGCGCGGCGCCCTTTCTCATTCGGTGTGCCTTCGCTTTGGAGGACGATCAGACGGCCGATCCGTAAAGATCGTAAGCGTCGGCGCGGTCGATCTTGACGGTGACGATCTCGCCGGCGCGCAGCGGCCGCCGCGACTGGATGTGGACCGAGCCGTCGATCTCCGGCGCGTCGTATTTGGTGCGGCCTTTGCCGGACGCGCCATGCGCCTCGTCGACCAGCACCGGCAGGCGCTTGCCGACTTTCTTGGCCAACTGCGCGGCGGAAATCTTCTGCTGGCGCTGCATGAAGCGGTGCCAGCGCGCTTCCTTGATTTCCTGCGGCACCTGTTCGAGCCCGAGGTCGTTGGAGCGCGCGCCCTTGACAGGCTCATATTTGAAGCAGCCGGCGCGGTCAATCTTGGCTTCGTCCAGCCAGTCGAGCAGCATCTGGAAATCGTCCTCGGTCTCGCCGGGGAAACCGACGATGAAGGTGGAGCGGATGGCGAGATCCGGGCAGACCTCGCGCCAGCCGCGGATACGGTCCAGCGTCTTTTCGCCATGCGCGGGGCGCCGCATGTTCTTCAGCACCTGCGGCGAGGCGTGCTGGAAGGGGATGTCGAGATAGGGCAGGATCTTTCCTTCCGCCATCAGCGGAATGACGTCGGCGACATGCGGGTAGGGGTACACATAATGCATGCGTATCCAGATGCCGAGCTTGCCGAGTTCCTCGGCAAGGTCGAGGAATTTCGCCCGCACCTCGCGGTCGCCGAACATCGATGTCTGGTACTTGATGTCGATGCCGTAGGCGCTGGTGTCCTGCGAGATTACGAGGATTTCCTTGACGCCGGCCTTGGCGAGTTTTTCGGCTTCGCGCAGTACGTCCGCCGCCGGCCGCGAGACCAGATCGCCGCGCAGCGCCGGGATGATGCAGAAGGTGCAGCGGTTGTTGCAGCCCTCGGAAATCTTCAGATAGGCGTAGTGGCGCGGGGTGAGCTTCACGCCCTGCGGCGGCAGCAGATCGACATAGGGATCGTGACTGGGCGGAGCCGCCTCGTGGACCGCCGCCATCACGCTCTCATAGGCCTGCGGGCCGGTGATCGCCAGCACATTGGGATGTTTTTCGCGGATGACGTCCGGCTCGGCGCCGAGGCAGCCGGTGACGATGACACGGCCATTTTCCGAAAGGGCGGAACCGATGGCGTTGAGCGACTCGTCGCGGGCGGAATCGAGGAAGCCGCAAGTGTTGACGACGACGAGGTCGGCGCCATCGTGCTTGCGCGCGATCTCATAACCTTCGGCGCGGAGCCGCGTGATGATGCGCTCGGAATCGACGAGCGCCTTCGGACATCCAAGACTGACGAAACTGACGCGTGGGGCGGACATAAATTTTGTTTTCCAAGAGGTGAAGGCGAGATCGAGGATTGAGCCTTTGGCTCTGAAGGTCGATCTACGGCGCGGCTTTGAGCCATTTCGCGCGGCGCAATAGCACGCTTCGGCACAGAAGCAAACCTGCCGCCGGCCAGGACAAGAGGCTTGCGCCAGGCATTCGCCCCTGAAGAGCGCTAGAGCGTTTCACCGTTTCACGGAAACGGCGAACCGCTCTATCCCTTTGTTTTGACGCAATTCTGGACGGAAAACCGCTCACACTTTTCCTGGAATTGCTCTAGTGAGCGTCCGACCCGAACCAGGGCGCCAGGAAGGCAAAATGGTCGGGGAACTGCTGCACGGCGCCGCCGAGAAGCATGTTGATCGCCACGTACAAGATGATCAGCAGGCCGATATAGGCGATCCAGCGATATCGATGCAGCAGCCGGGCGACAAAGGAAGCGGCAAAACCCATCAGGGCGATCGAAAGGGCCAGCCCGATGATCAACACCGTCGGATGCTTCATGGCGGCGCCGGCGACGGCGAGCACATTGTCGAGCGACATCGAGACGTCGGCGATTACGATCTGCCAGGCGGCCTGAGAGAAGGTCTTGCGTGCTCCCTTGCCGGCGACGGATCCGTCTTTGTTGTAGTCGTTGTTCGACAGCGCTTCGGTCGCATCGCGCTCGTCGTCATGGCTGACGCGCAATTCGCGCCACATCTTCCAACAGACCCACAGAAGCAGAAGCCCGCCGGCGATGAGCAGCATCGGGCCGATGCTCAGCAGCCATTGCGTGATGAGGGCGAAGACGATGCGCAGGACCGTGGCCGCAGCGATGCCGACAATGATGGCGCGCTTGCGCTGATCCGCGGGAAGGCCGGCCGCCGCGAGGCCGATCACAATTGCGTTGTCGCCGGCGAGCGCGAGATCGATTGCGACGACCTGGAGGAGAGCTGAAAGGCCTGTGGCAGTGAATATTTCCATCGACTAGAAATCCTTGCCTGAAATGAACATGGCCCTTTGCCGGACGGGCCTAAAGGCATGGTCCATCGGCGTCAAGACGCAGGTTCGGACATCGCCGGAAAACGGCGCCGCCAGCGCAAGCCCTCAATCATTTCGGGTGTTCGCCGGTCAAGCGGGCGGGCGGGAACTAGTCGTAGAGATTGTATTTGGCCCAGTCGGATTCGGGGATTTCGTCACCGATCTTGTAGCGGAACTGCAGCACCTGCATATGGTCCGGCGCGGTCTGGCATTTGAACTTCAGCCGGTACCATTGGCCCTTGCTGCGGAAGGCGGCGCCTGAGCTCTTGATGGCATCGGCGCTCATCTGCGGCGTGGCGAAGGCGTAGGCCACGACCCGGTCGGCTTTGTAGTTGCGATCGTCGTGGCTGATCCGGTCGAGCACTTCTGCGTCGCACCGCTGCTCGAGGCGGGTTTCGGGATCGAGTTTCATCAGGCCGGCGCGCAACGCATTGTCCATCGCCTTGGCCGGCAAGACCGGCGCCAGCGACGCCAGAACCATCAGGCAGAGCTTTTTCATGGGCGCGAGAAGCAGCATATTTTGTCCGAGAAATCAAATAAACGGTGTTTCACCAACGATTGACCGACATGGGTGTCAGGACGCTTCGCCCACCAACCAATACAAGCAGCGCACAACTCTTGGCGGCTGTGACTTGCAGAATCGCTAGTGCGCACAAAGGTCCGGGTCGGCGCAGGGGGCGCCATGTTCGCATCCCCTTGACGGAAGTCGCGATATACCCGGATACCCGGAAAAAGTCAGCCCTGACAGACCTGCATCCGACCCTAGCGAGGCCCCGGAGTGTCGCATGACAGGCTCACGCCGCGTGAGCACGAGGACGGGTAGGATAGCCCATGCTGAGCCCTCAATTGGCTGAGGCCAACGGCCTGCAATATCGCGGGGCTTGGAGTGCTGACCAGCAGTATGAGCCAGGCGACTTCTGGCGCTAGTTCTGTACCAGGCCGAAGCCTTCCACCTGTTCGAGGCTTTTCACTGTCGCAATTCGATAAGCGCTCTTGTTGGCCAAGCCATCCCGGACGATGAACACAGCGACGCAGGCGACCAACAGAATGATCAGTCGCATGGAACTCTCCATCAAAAGCTCCTCGTACCCGCCGATAGGACTATGCTCTCGTCAGCGGCTTACAACAAGAAACTGCTAATATTCAGCCGGCGACAGCGCGGACGACAGCTATGCCCACGCCTACTGCGACGCGGCTTTCAGCCAGGCGTAGCGCCAGGCGCCGTAGCCTGCCCGCAACCGCCTCGGCGGGGCTCCCAGAGCTGCTGCGATGTCGTCGAAGATCGCTTCCATGGTTGCCACCTGCGATTTCATCGAACGCAACCAGAGATCGAAACAGGGAATCGTCGTTGCGGACAACATATAGTTGACGTAACGTTAACGCAGGCGCGATCATTTCGGATTGTGCAGGGTGAGGGCGTTTCAATGAAACTCGTTGTGTTTGGCGTAGCAATGGTATTGGCGGCCACCGGAGCAGCCGTTGCGAAAGAAAAGAAAAAGGTAGCCACCGCTCAGGCAGCAATCTCTTGTCCTGCAGCACATATGAAGGCTGGCAGCGGCAAGCCGGCACCGAAACTGGATTGCAAATCAACAGGCACGGTGGTTGTTGCGCGTCCGTCAAATCAGGCCGCAAATTTCCTGGACCATCGCTTGGGGTACGACACCGATCCGTGGATCCCAACTGGTTATTGATGGCCAACTT
Source organism: Mesorhizobium sp. M2A.F.Ca.ET.046.03.2.1 (assembly GCF_003952425.1). Classification (NCBI taxonomy): domain Bacteria; kingdom Pseudomonadati; phylum Pseudomonadota; class Alphaproteobacteria; order Hyphomicrobiales; family Phyllobacteriaceae; genus Mesorhizobium; species Mesorhizobium sp. M2A.F.Ca.ET.046.03.2.1. Next base: position 6,555,836 of record NZ_CP034449.1, read on the forward strand.
CGGCTTGCCGGGCCTTTTCATATCCGGTTAGGCTAAAACTTATGCCGCGGCCCGACAGCTTGACTTAAGTTTTTGATTTTATTGGAATTGTGGCGGAGGGAGTGGGATTCGAACCCACGGTGAACTTGCGCCCACGCCGGTTTTCAAGACCGGTGCCTTAAACCGCTCGGCCATCCCTCCATCGTGATCTTCACGAGGCGCTTCGTCCTGTTAACAGCAAAACTGTGCCGACAAGAACGCATGCGCTCCATGCTCTAGTGCGCCGCGCAAAGATCTGTCAATCGCAGGACAGGCTCAATCATATTCTCGGGAGCCGGGGGCAATCCCAGGAAGCCGGTCAGATGCAATTGACAATGCCGCCAAAACCCTGCCAATCTCTACCTGCTAATGTTCTAACGGGGGAATTGATGAAGAAGATCTATGAGAAGCCGGTTTTGACGAAGCGCCAGAAGCTGTCTCGTGCGACGGCCCAACAGCTGCCGTCCAACGTGCAGCCGCAATAGCAGGACAAACCCGCACTCTTATTCGGATTTGACGCGCTGGCGATCTTGTGGCCGGCGCTATTGGCAGCAGGGCGTTCTCGAACGAGCACGGACTTTCCGAGCGGCATTCTGCACTCATGCCACAATCTCGCCCTGTTGCGGCCATAATCGATTAACATCGTGATAAGCAATTCCTGTGCAAAAGGGATTGGGGATCAAGGTGTTGGCCTAACGGGCGACCTCTGGCTCCGTCGGGTGCAGCACGGTAGGGGACAATCGAAAACATGCAGACTCCGACGCGCCCGCGTCTTCGTCGCGCTTCTGCTTTCGCCCTGTGCGCCCTTTCGGGCCTGCTGCTGGCTGCCTGCGCCTCACAGCCCCAGCCGAAGGGGATGGTCTACAAGAAGGCCCGTCCCAAGGAATATTTCGCGGAATCCGAATATGGCGTGAAGGCAAGCCCGCGCGTCCAGTTCATGCGCCGGGGCGGCGGCCGCGACCAGCTCGGCAAGCCCTACCAGGTTCGCGGCAAGTGGTATTATCCGAAGGAAGACAAGAAGGGCTTCACCAAGGTCGGGCTGGCCTCCTGGTATGGCGATGCCTTCCACGGGCGTTTGACCGCCAATGGCGAAGTCTATGACATGACGCATCTGACGGCGGCGCATCCGACGATGCCACTGCCGAGCTATGCCCGCGTCACCAATCTGGAGACCGGCAGTTCCGTGATCGTTCGCGTCAACGACCGGGGTCCCTATCATGAGGGCCGCATCATCGACGTCTCCGAACGCGCCGCGCAGATGCTCGACTATGACAAGGTCGGCACGGCCCGGGTCAAAGTCGAATATGTCGGCCGCGCGCCGCTCGATGGCGACGACGACCAGTATCTGGTGGCGTCCTACCGCCCCGGCAACAACCGGCCGGATCCGTCGGACGGCCTGCCGACCGGTGTGATGGTGGCCATGAACGGCCCGTCGCCGAGCCTCTCGGTGGGCGCGCCGCCGGCCGTGCCGTTCCCTGGACAGTTGACCAATTCGGGGCAGGCCTTTGCCGCGCAGCCGGGCCTGTCGGAACAGCCGACCGTGCAGCCGGCAGCCTTCACGGTGCAAGGCGCCAGTGATGTCGTGCTGCCCGATTTCGGACCGATCGTGCCGGAGCGGCCGGATCTCGGCCTGCCGCCGAACTCGCCCTTCGCCATGGCTTCGCTGTCCTATGCGGATGAGCGGGTGAAGCGCGCCGATGTCTTTGCCGCGCTCGATGCCGGCGGCATGTCGCCGGCCGATATCCTGCGATCGTGGAAGAAATCGAACCGCCAGGAACAGGCGCCCGGATCCGACTACGTCGCCGCCGGTTCCTTCGACGAAGCCGCCGACGCCAAGCGTGTGGCCGCGGCGCTCGAGCCGTTCGGCCGGCCGGAGATCCAGCGCACCGAGCTCGACGGCAATGATTGGTACGCGGTCAATGTCTATCCGGACGGGCACGGCAGCATTGACGACCTGCTCCAGGCAGCCTGGTCGCATGGCGCGCCGGACGCGCTGGTTGTGCGTAACTGATTAAATTTGCACTGCACGTTGATCCGGCCGAAAAAACCCTGCTAGCTTGGCCGCGGGGTAGTCTTGGCGCAATTCCGGGCGACTCTCCGGTTTTGCTCAGATTGGGTCGACATTTCATGCAATTGCGCGTTCTTCCGCCTTTCGCCAGCCTTCTGGGATTGGTGCTGGCGCTGTTGTGCGCCGCCCCGGCTGGCGCGCAGCTGTTCGAGACCAAGGCGACGCAGGCGTTCATGATCGATGCCGACACCGGCACGGTGCTCTTCGCCAAGGACCCCGACAAGCCGATCCCACCGGCCTCGATGGCCAAGCTGATGACGATGGAGGTGGTCTTCAACGCTCTCAAGGCGAAGCGGATCACGCTCGACGACACGTTTGTCGTCAGCGAAAACGCCTGGCGCACCGGCGGCGCGCCGTCCGGGACCTCGACCATGTTCGCAAAGCTCAAATCCGAGGTCCGCGTCGAGGACCTGATCCAGGGTGTCACCGTGCAGGCCGCCAATGACGGCTGCATCGTGCTTGCCGAGGGCATGGCCGGCTCGGAAGCGAATTTCGCCGCGCAGATGACGGATCGCGCCCGCCAGCTCGGCCTGTCGAAATCGACCTTCGTCAATTCGACGGGCCTGCCTGCCGACGGCCAGCAGACGACGGTGCGCGAGCTGACGATGCTGGCGCTGCATCTGTGGCGCGACTACCCGGAGTTCTTCCACTATTACGGCCAGCCGGACTTCACCTGGAACAAGATCGCGCAAAGGAACCGCAATCCACTGATCGCCATGGGGATCGAAGCCGACGGCTTTGTGGCCGGCGCCAGCGAACAGGCGGGCTTCGGCCTAGTCGGCACAGTCAGCCACAACGGCATCCGCGTGATCGCCGCGCTCACTGGCCTGGCGAATGACCGCGAACGCTCAGAAGAGGCGCGCAAGCTGCTCGACTGGGGCTCGCGGTCGTTCCAGAAGACCGAGATCTTCGCCAAGGACGAGGTGGTCGGGGAAGCGCAGGTCTTCGGCGGCGCCAAATCCGGCCTGGCCTTGAAAGCCAAGGGCCCCGTGGACATCTTTCTTCCGATAGCCAACCGCGACAAGCTGACCGCCAGGATCGTCTATCAGGGTCCAGTGTCGGCGCCGGTCGAGGAAGGGCAACCGGTCGGTGAGCTGCGCGTTTGGATAGGCGATACGCTTAGCCAGCAGACGCCGCTCTATGCCGCCGAATCGGTGAAGGTGGGCACGCTGCCGCAGCGTGCGCTCGACGCGGCCAAGGAACTCGCTGTCGGCTGGCTGCGTCAGAAACATTTGTGATCGGGCAAGTTCGTGGACCTTTTGTCGGACGGGAGCTATGACAGCGGCCAGCACGGGCAAAGGCAGTCTCGATTGGCGAGCGGATTTTTTATCACTTTCGAGGGCGGCGAAGGAGCAGGCAAGTCGACGCAGATCGAGCGGCTGGCGCGGCGCATGCGCGCCAAGAAATACGAGGTGCTGGTCAGCCGCGAGCCGGGTGGATCGCCTGGCGCCGAGGCGGTAAGGCACGTTCTTCTGTCCGGCGCGGCCGAGCCGTTCGGCCCGAAGATGGAGGCAATCCTGTTCGCCGCCGCGCGCTCCGACCATGTCGAGCAGGTCATCCGGCCGGCAGTCGAGCGCGGCTCGATCGTGCTGTGCGACCGTTTCATCGATTCCTCGCGCGTCTACCAAGGTGTCACCGGCGGGCTCGACGCGGATTTCATGAAGGCGCTGGAGGCCGTGGCCATCAACGGCTTGATGCCGAACATGACGCTGATCTTCGACATCGATCCGGCCGAAGGCCTGAAGCGGGCGGCCGCGCGGCGCGGCGCGGGTGACGCCGCCGATCGTTTCGAGAAGGAGACTTTGGCCATCCACCGGCGGCGGCGCGAGGCTTTCCTGGCCATTGCCGCGGCGGAGCCGGAGCGCTGCATCGTCATCGACGCGGCCGCCGATCCCGATACGGTGGAAGATGTCGTCACCGCCGCCGTCTTCGCGGCGCTGGAAGAGAGGATGCCGGCGCAAAGGATCGAGACGGCGCCGGCATGATCTTCGAACGCATCGCCCCAGAGCAGCACGACACGCTGGACGGCGTGCCCGAGCCGGCCGAAACGCCGCGGCTGATCGGCCACGCGACGGCGGCCGGGATGCTCGCTGGCGCCTACCGCGCGGGCAAGCTGCCGCATGCGCTGATCTTTGCCGGGCCGCTCGGCATCGGCAAGGCGACGCTGGCGTTCCATCTGGCGCACCATCTTCTGAAATATCCGGATTTCAGGACGGCGCCCGACACGCTTGCCGTTCCCGATCCGGCGTCCCCACTGTTTCGCCAGATCGCCACCGGCGCGCATCCGGGCGTGCTGCATCTGACGCGCCCCGCCAACGACAAGATCAAGAGCTTCAAGACGGTGCTGACCGTGGACGAAATCCGCAGGGTCAGCCGCTTCCTGTCAATGACTTCGCATGATGGCAGCTACCGTGTCGTCATCGTCGACCCGGCCGACGACATGAACACCAACGCCGCCAATGCCTTGCTCAAGAATCTCGAGGAGCCGCCGGCGCGCACCTTGTTCATTCTGATCGTGCACGCGCCGGGCAGCCTGCTGCCGACGATCCGCTCGCGTTGCCAGATGGTGCGGCTCGCGCCGCTGGCGGCCGACGAGCTGATGGCCGTGCTGGAGAATGTCGAACCGCCGCCGCCGGATGATGCGGCCGCACGCGCGGCGCTCGCCGAGCGGGCAGGGGGCAGCGCGCGCAACGCCATCCTGCTCACCCAATATGGCGGGCTGGAGATCGCCGGCGCGCTCGACGCACTGGTGACGGCCGGGAAGCCCGACATTGCCGGCGCCCACCGCCTCGCCGAGGCCGTGGCGGGACGCGACCAGGCGATCCAGTTCGACATCTTCAATCGCCGCGCGCTCGATCTGCTTTCGGCCGCCGCCAGCGAAGCGGCGCTGTCCGGCGACCTCGCCAGGGCCAAAACCCTGTCTGAGGCTTGGCAGGAGGCGCTTAACACGATATCTGAGGCCGAGACCTACAATCTCGACAAGAAGCAGCACGCCCTGACCATGATCGACCGCCTGAATTCTGCGATGCGAATGTGACGGCCCGTTCGATGCATGCCGTTGGCCCACTTTCGGGCGGCCTGCATTGGCCTCGGGATGGCAATCGACGTTCCGATGCGATATCCACCGCCACAACTCACATTCAGATATTCATGACGGTTCATTCATGTCACGCGACACATTCTACATCACGACCGCGATCTCCTATCCGAACGGCAAGCCTCATATCGGCCATGCCTATGAGCTGATCGCCACCGACGCGCTTGCCCGCTTCCAGCGGCTCGACGGCAAGGACGTGTTCTTCCTGACCGGCACCGACGAGCACGGCATCAAGATGCTGCAGACGGCGCGCAAGGAAGGCATCGCGGCGCGCGAGCTCGCCGACCGCAATTCGGCCGAGTTCAAGCGCATGGCGAGCGCGCTGAACGCTTCCAACGACGATTTCATCCGTACCACCGAGGAGCGGCATTATGCGTCCTCCCAGGCGATCTGGAAGGCGATGGCCGCCAATGGCGACATCTACAAGGGTGGCTATGCCGGCTGGTATTCGGTGCGCGACGAGGCCTATTACGGCGAGGAGGAGACCGAGGTCCGCGCTGACAATGTGCGCTACGGGCCGCAGGGAACGCCTGTCGAATGGGTCGAGGAGGAAAGCTATTTCTTCCGCCTGTCGGCCTATCAGGACAAGCTCATCGCGCTCTACGAGAGCCAGCCCGATTTCATCGGTCCGGCCGAGCGTCGCAACGAGGTGATGAGCTTCGTCAAATCCGGGCTGAAGGACCTGTCGGTCTCGCGCACCACCTTCGACTGGGGCGTGCCGGTGCCTGGCGACGAGAAGCATGTGATGTATGTGTGGGTCGACGCCTTGACCAACTACATCACCGGCATCGGCTATCCCAATGAAAACGATGATAAATGGCGTTTCTGGCCAGCCGACGCGCACATCATCGGCAAGGACATCGTGCGCTTCCACGCGGTCTATTGGCCGGCGTTCCTGATGTCGGCGGGAATTCCGCTGCCGAAGCGCGTCTTCGGCCACGGCTTCCTGTTCAACCGCGGCGAGAAGATGTCGAAGTCGGTCGGCAACGTCATCGACCCGTTCACGATGGTGGACCATTACGGCGTTGACCAGGTGCGCTATTTCTTCCTGCGCGAGGTGCCGTTCGGTCAGGACGGCAACTACAGCCATGAGGCGATCGTCAACCGCACCAACGCGGATCTCGCCAATGGCCTTGGCAATCTGGCGCAGCGGTCGCTGTCCATGATCGCCAAGAATTGCGGCGGTGCGGTGCCGAAGCGCGACGAGCTGGCGGAGGCCGATACGGCGATCCTCGACCAGGCGATCGAAGCGCTGGCCGTTTCGCGCCGGGCGATGGCGGAGCAGGGCATCCATCTGGCGTTGGCCGCGATCTTCGGCGTGGTGGCGGAAGCGGACCGCTATTTCGCTTCCCAGGAGCCGTGGGCACTGAAGAAGACCAATCCGGAGCGGATGGAAACGGTCTTGTGGACAACGGCCGAACTGGTGCGACGCGTGGCACTCCTTTGCCAGCCCTTCATTCCGGGATCGGCGGCCAAGCTGCTCGACCTGCTGGCCGTGCCTGCGGGCAAGCGTGCTTTCGAGCACATCCATGCCGACCAAGCGCTGGTGCCCGGCGCCGCGTTGCCGGCGCCGGAGGGCGTGTTCCCGCGTTATGTCGAGCAAGGCGCCTGATGCTGGTCGACAGCCACTGCCATCTCGACTTTCCGGACTTTGCCGAGGAGCGGGCGGCTATCGTCGCCCGCGCCCTCGCCGCCGGGGTAGGCCGCATGGTCACGATCTCGACGCGCGTGAGGCGCTTTCAGCAGATCCTTGAAATCGCTGAAACTTTCAACGAGGTCTATTGCTCGGTCGGCACTCATCCGCACAATGCGGCGGAAGAGCTCGACGTCACCGCCGACGAGCTGGTCCGGCTTTCCGGTCACCCAAAGGTCGTGGCGATCGGCGAGGCCGGACTGGATTACCACTATGACAAGGCGCCGCGCGATGCGCAGGCGCAAGGTTTTCGCACCCATATCGCCGCTGCGCGCCGGACCGGCCTGCCGCTGGTCATCCATGCGCGCAATGCCGACGACGACATGGCGTCGATCCTCGAGGACGAGACAGGGAAGGGCGCCTTCCCCTTCATTCTGCACTGTTTTTCGTCTGGACGCAGGCTGGCCGAAGTCGGCGTGGCGCTGGGCGGCTATGTCTCCTTCTCCGGCATCCTGACCTTCAAGAATTCCCCCGAGTTGCGCGCTATCGCGGCTGATGTTCCGCGTGACCGGCTCCTGGTCGAGACCGACGCGCCCTACCTCGCGCCGATCCCGCATCGGGGAAAACGCAACGAACCGGCCTATGTCACGAACACGGCGAAGGTTCTTGCCGAGACCATCGGTGTCAGCGAAACCGAGATCGCCGATATCACCACCGGCAATTTCTTCAGGCTGTTCACCAAGATGCCGCGTCCGGACATGGCGCGGACATGAGCGACCGGCTGCGCTTCACCGTCCTTGGCTGCGGCTCATCGCCCGGCACGCCCCGCATCACCGGCGATTGGGGCAATTGCGATCCCGCGAATCCGAAGAACCGGCGCATGCGCACGGCGGCCCTGGTCGAGCGGATTGCCGCCAATGGCGCGCGCACCACGGTCGTCATCGACACCGGACCGGATTTCCGCCAGCAGATGCTGATGGCTTCGGTCCGGCGTATCGACGCCGTCGTCTATACCCATCCGCATGCCGACCATATCCATGGCATCGACGATCTGCGCGGCTTTGTGCACGACCAGCGGCACAGGATCGACATCCACGCCGACGAACCGACGATGGAGCGGCTGCGCCAGGCCTTCGGCTATTGCTTCGAGACGCCGCCCGGCAGCTCCTATCCGCCGATCGTCAAGGCTCATATCATCGATCACGCGAGACCGGTGGTGATCGAAGGCGAGGGGGGCGCCCTCGCCTTTGAGCCGCTGCCGCAGATCCATGGCGATATCATTTCGCTGGGCTTCCGCATCGGCGGGCTTGCCTACTGCCCGGATATCAGCGATTTCCCGGTCGCCACCGCCGAGCGGTTGCTGGGCCTCGACATCCTGGTGCTCGACGCGCTGCAATACAACACCCATCCCAGCCATCTGTCGCTCGGCCAGGCTCTGGGCTGGATCGAGAAACTGGCTCCGAACAAGGCCGTGCTGACGCATATGCACGTGCCGCTGGACTACGCCGTGGTGATGGCCGAGACGCCGGAGCACGTGGCGCCGGCCTATGATGGCATGGTGGTTGAAATTCCTTACGAGTCAGAGCGATAGCGGCGACTCTCAGCCAGTATCGCAGCCCGTCATTCCTGCGTTTGGCTGGTAGCTCGAATTCGCGAGGCGGCGCACGCAGCCAGTCCACAGAGTTTGTCGCCAATGGCGCCAATGGCGAGCCGCGGCAATTCTCGGAGTGAGTAATACGCAAGTTCCATAATCTATCTTATGCGACTTATGTTCGGATGGCGCCGTGCCGCAATCTCAGCCCGACCGCCCTTCCTCGCAGCCCTATCACTGCAGATCCGACAACTCGTCATCGAGGATCAGCGCCTGCCGGGCCGTCGCGTCGAGCGCGCAGCTGACCATGATGCTGCTCTGGCGATCGGTGTTGACGGTTTCGGCGGACGCTTCCGCCGCGCATCGCGCGTTGCGATAAGCGCTGCCTTGTCCGAAGCCCGTAATTTCTCCCCGGCCGTTGCCAGCGACAAGGTGGCAAGGAGCAAAGTACAAACCGCCAGCATCAGAACGCTTTTCATCGCTGTAGCCCCACTGTGTTGCGCGAGACGGGAATTGTCGCAAAACTCCGGGCTGAAGCAACTACCCGGCCCCTGGCTGCCGCCGACCCGCGGCGTATAACAATGAAAGCATCCGGAAAATGACCGCTTCCTTTCTCGGCTTTCCCAATTACCTCCCTGACAGCCGCGTGCCGCGAGCCGTGGTCTTCGGAGCTGGTCACGGAAGCACCTATCGTGGGAAGGACAGCAGTGGCTACGCCGAGGCCGCCAACGCCATCCGCACCGCCAGCCAGGGCGATGCCCCGCTGGTCGAGCACTGGGATTTCGATCTCGGTGGCCCATTGTTCAATGGCGGATCGGGCAGCTGCACCGACACCGGCGACATCTTGACCATCATGCATGACAATGATGGCAACCGGGCCCGGATCGAGGCAAGGACACGCGAGATCCTGTCCCTGCCGGCCGTGCCGATCATGCTTGGCGGTGACGATTCCGTCGTCATTCCGTTCCTTGCGGGCTTTGCCGACCGTGGACCCACCTGGATCCTGCAGATCGACGCCCACATCGATTGGCGCGACGAGGTGAATGGCGGTCGATACGGCTATTCGAGCCCGATGCGGCGGGCGAGCGAGATGGCCCATGTCGCCGGCATGGTGCAGGTCGGCCTGCGCAGTCGGCAGCGCACGTCTCGCGGAAATCGAAGCGGCGCGGCGCTATGGCAGCCGGTTCGTCACAGCGCGCGAGGTTCACGCCCACGGCGTCGAAGCTGCTTTGCAGCACATTCCGGAAGGAGCGCGTGTCGTCGTCACCCTAGACTGCGACAGCCTCGATCCCTCGATCATGCCGGGCGTGGCGGCGCGCACGCCCGGCGGCGTCAACTATACACAAGCGACCGACCTGATCGCGGGCCTCGGCAAGCGGGCCAGGATCGCGGGGTTCGACCTCGTTGAACTCTACCCACCCGCCGATATTGACGGCCTGTCGGCGCTGACCGCGGCGCGGCTTCTCGTCAATGCGATAGGTGCGATCGTGCGGCAGCCACGCTGGGAGGGCTAGCATCGGAAGAAGCCGGAGCTAGAAGAACCGTTCGAGAAATGCCGCCGTCACGTCCGAGATGCCGACGATCTTGTTCGTCGCCTGGCGGTAGAATTTGAAATTGAGCTCGATCTCGGGCCGGCCGTCCTTCCAGTCCCTGAAGCGCTTGAGCTCATTGCGGCCCAGCCGTTTCGTCGCCAGGGCGGTACGGCGGACTGAGACACTGACCCGCGGCGTCTGCCGTTCGAGATCGGGACGCCTGGGTGTGGCCTCCGATGAGGTCACGACGCCGCGCGCGATCAGCCCCTGCCCGCCTTCGTTCTCGCTGGCGAACAGGAAGATGACGTCGCCTTCCGCAATGCGCTTGCCGCCATACATGGTTTTCTGGGCGGCGAAGACGAAGGTTTCCGCCTGCGGGTCCTCGATCTCGGCCTTGATCGCGTACGCCATTGCCTACGGTTCCCGGCTGAGGCCGATCCGGTAGCTCAGGACGCGCCGGGTACCCGGCTCGATCAGCATGACGCCAGGCTTGCCGGTGAACTCGCCGTCGAAATCGACGGGACTGGCGATGCCGTGCCAGGGCTCGATGCACAGGAAAGGCGCGCCGCCGGGCTTGGACCAGATGCCCAGCTCGTTGAAGCCCTGCCATGACATCTCGATCGCCGGCCCGCGCTCGGCGGCGTAGCGCACGCTGTTGCTCACCGGCTTGTCGAGAATGACGGCGTCGTCGACGAACAGTTTTTCGGACAGCGGCAGCGTCTTTCCCTGGATGGGCGTCGGTTGCGGGGCCGGCAGCAGCAGGCCGTCCTTCAGGCGGCGGACCGGCGCCGGCTCATTCTTGGCGAAGGTCAGCCGATAGGCTTCCTTGGGCAGTTCCGGCAGCAGCGGCCAGTTGAACGCCGGATGCGCGCCGATCGAGGCCGGCAGCGGCTCGTCGCCGGTATTGGTGATCTCGAAGGTCACGCCAAGCTGCCGGGACGTCAGCTCGTAGCCGATGGCCAAGCGAAAGGCGAAGGGGTAGTGCGTCCGCGTTTCGGCGTTATCCGACAGCACCAATGTGCAGGAGGTCGGCCCCTGCTCCGCCCAGGCAAAGCGCCGGTCGCGGGCAAAGCCGTGCTGCGTCATCGGATAGGTTTGGCCGCGATGGCGGAGCTGATCGCCCTTCAGGCGGCCGACGATCGGGAACAGGACCGGCGAGTGGCGCCGCCAGGCGGGGCCTGCCTGCCACAGAAGCTCGGTGCCGTCGCCATCGCGCAGCGAGACCAGCTCGGCCCCCTGCCCGACGATGGTCGCCGAGATCCCCTCAGCGTTAAGCGTCACCTGTTCCATTGCGTCCTCGCGGTTGGCTGGTTGGGCCGGCAGGCTAGCAAAAGGCCGCGCGTGAACTCAAGCTCGGCAGGCAGATCCACCTTGGTCGTGGACGCTTTGGGCGCGGTCGACAAAAACGGCCGGAGGTTTCCCTCCGGCCGCGCCGAGGTCAGCAGTGTTGCCTGCTACGGCCCGGACTATTCGCGCTCGCCGGTGAAATTCAGGAGCAGCTGGAAGATGTTGATGAAGTTCAGATAAAGCGAGAAGGCGCCGAAGACGGCGAGCTTCTGCTGCGATTCGGCATCGAAATTCTCGGCATACTGCTCCTTGATGGTCTGCGTGTCCCAGGCGGTGAGGCCGACGAAGACAGCGATGCCGATCACCGAGATGGCGAATTGCAGCGCGGTCGAGCCGAGGAACAGGTTGACTAGGCTTGCGATCACCACGCCGATCAGGCCCATGATCAGGAAGGACGAGAACTGCGTCAGGTCGCGCCTGGTCGTGTAGCCGTAGAGGCTGGTGGCGCCGAACATCGTGGCGGCGATGAAGAAGGTGCGCGCGATGCTGGTCGAGGTGAAGACCAGGAACACCGAGGCGAGCGACAGGCCCATGACGGCGCAGAAGGCCCAGAACATCGTCTGCGCGCTCGCGGCCGACATGGTCTGCATCTTGAAAGAGAAGAGCATGACGAAGGCGAGCGGCGCCAGCATCACCACCCATTTCAGCGGGCTGGAGAAGATCGGCACGTAGAGCGCCGGTGTCGAGGCCACGAAGAAGGCGACGAGGCCTGTGACGACGAGACCGAGGCCCATATAGTTGTAGACGCGCAGCATGTGCTTGCGCAGGCCCTCGTCATAGACGGCTCCGGCCTGGACGCCGGCGCCCATTCGGTATCCCAGATTGGGGCTGTTCATCAGGTTCTCCTTGGTTCTCAGTAGAGGGTCTGTTTTCAGTAGAGAGTTCTGGCGAGTTTTTCGGCGGCACGGTCGAGGCTGCGGGCGTCGCCGCGGCCGACCACCGCATAGGCGACCTCGCCGATCTGGAAATAGGCGGTTGAGATGTCGTCGGCGGGCGCGACCGTCGGCTTCACGACGTCGAACGTGCCCGGCCTGATGGCGAACAGCGAGACGAGGCCGAGGTCCCTGGTCTGGACCGCCATCTCGACGCTCGGCCCGAATTGCGAGGGATAGACCTGGACGTCGCGGATCTTCCAGTCGTCGGGCAGCGACGGCATTACGATTGCGGTGGCCGCGCGGATCTCATCGGCATCGTAGCCCGGCGCTTCCCGCTGCGAGGGCATCGTCTCGCGCATCAAGGTCGTCCGGTGCGCTCTCACCGCATCCTCGACATAGGCCGGTGGCTGCGTCGAGGCGACCACCTTGGTCACCGCGATCGGCCCGAAAATGCCGTTGGCAAGCCAACCCGCCGCGACCAGCACGGCCGCGGCGGCGGCGCGCTGCAGCACGATAAGCATCCGCCCCCTGGCAAGGGCTCTTTCCAGCCGCCGCGCCGCTTCGGTCGTGGCCGGACGCGCCGTGCCGACGGGGCCGGCAAGCGCGACGCGCAGTTCGTCACGCGTCCTCAGGTCCGACATCACGCGCGCCGCCGCTTCCGGGCGCGCGGCGAGGTGCGCCTCGACCTCGATGCGGCGGGCGACATCCAGCTGGTCGTCTACATAGGCGTCGAGATCGGCATCGGTTACGGGGTCGACAATGACGGTCATTGATCGTCTCCCACGATCCTGAGATGCGGCCTGGCTTTCTGCGGCGCGCCCTCCTCCATCTCGCGCAGCGCGGCGCGCGCGCGGCCGATGCGCGACATCAAGGTTCCGAGCGGCACGCCGATGACTTCGGCGGCCTGCTGATAGGAAAGCCCCTCGATGGCGACGAGATGGAGCGCGGAGCGCTGTTCCTCGGGGAGCGAAAGAAACGCTTCCCGGACCTGCGACAGGCGCACGGAATGGTCCTGCGAGGCCGGCACGCTCTGGTCGGTGACGAGGCCGGCTTGTTCGATGCGCGCCGTCTCGGAGCGGCGCGAGCGCATGCGGTCGATGAAGACGTTGTGCACGATCGCCAAGAGCCAGGCGCGCAGATTGCCGTCGGAGCGAAAGGTCGCGCGCCGCTCATAGGCGCGCACCAGCGCGTCATGGACGAGATCCTCAGCATCGGTGCTGTCGCGCGTCAGCGAGCGCGCATAGCGCCGCAGCGATCCCAACTGCCCGACAATTTCGAAGCGTGCCATAGACCGTTTCATGCCCTGTTTACGAAGCCTGTAGGGGATTTAATCCCCCTGCCCGGCATTTTCTTTATGCATCGCCGGCGCGCTGAGGAAACCGCTGGCGCGGCGGGGGCTATTTGCGTATCACTCCGCCGCCATTGGAGTCCTTTTCGATGTTCGAGACCCTGCAGCCCGCACCCGCCGACAAGATCCTTGCCCTGATCGGCCTCTACCGCAGCGATCCACGTCCGGGCAAAGTCGACCTCGGCGTCGGCGTCTACAAGGACATCGAGGGCAGGACGCCGGTAATGCGCGCCGTGCGCGAGGCCGAGAAGAGGCTGCTGGCGAGCCAGGACACCAAGACCTACCTCGGCCTTGCCGGCGACACCGGCTTCAACGCCGCCATGATCAAGCTCGCCTTCGGCGAAAAGGCCGATCATTCGCGCATACGCGCGGCTCAGGCGCCGGGCGGATCCGGCGCGCTCAGGCTGGTGGCAGAGCTGCTGCAGCGCACGCGTCCCGGCGCGACGGTGTGGCTTTCCGACCCGACCTGGCCGAACCATCCGCCCGTGATGCGGGCCGCCGGCCTTGAGGTTCGCAACTATCCCTATTTCGATGCCGCCTCCGGCGCTGTGCGCTTCGACGAGATGCTGGCAACGCTCAGGACGGCCAACAGCGGCGACGTCGTGCTGCTGCATGGCTGCTGCCACAACCCGACCGGCGCCAATCTCGACGCCGCGCAGTGGGCGAAGGTCGCGGACGTTCTCCTGGAGCGCGGCCTGCTGCCTTTCGTCGACATCGCCTATCAGGGATTTGGCGAGGGCCTGGACGCCGATGCCGCGGGTCTGCGGCTCTTGGCCGACAAGGTGCCGGAGATGGTTGTCGCTTCGAGCTGCTCGAAGAATTTCGCCGTCTATCGCGACCGCGTGGGTGCTGCGATGATCATGGCCAAAGACGGCGCGCAGGCCGATGTGGCGATGAGCCAGGTGCTGGCGGCGGCGCGGGCGCTTTATTCGATGCCGCCGGATCATGGCGCCGCGGCGGTGCGCATGGTGCTGGAAGACGCCGGCCTGAGGAAGGACTGGGAGACGGAGCTCGAGGAGATGCGGCTGCGGATGCTGAGGTTGCGCGTCGCTTTTGCCGAAGCATTGCGCCGGCAGTCCAACTCGGATCGCTTCGATTTCGTCGCCAGCCATCGCGGCATGTTTTCCAGGCTTGGGCTGACGGAAGCACAGGTGGAGCGCCTGCGCACCGATCACGCCGTCTACATGGTCGGCGACAGCCGCATCAACGTCGCCGGCCTGCCGGAGGACGGCATGGACGATCTCGCCAAGGCGATTGTCTCAGTGCTCGACTGAAGGCCGCGACAGCTGTGGACAAGTCACGCCGGCGAGCCGCCGGGATGGCCGACTTGCGGGCCGCGCGCTAGCTTGAGGCCATGAAGCCCTCGAAAGACATTTCCCGGCTGATCGAGATCATGGCGGCGTTGCGCGCGCCGAAGACCGGCTGCCCGTGGGATATCGAGCAGAACTTTTCGACCATCGCGCCCTACACGATCGAGGAAGCCTATGAAGTGGCCGACGCGATCGCGCGCGGCGATTTCGACGACCTGCGCGAGGAACTGGGCGACCTATTGCTGCAGGTCGTCTACCACGCGCAGATGGCCGAGGAGATCGGCGAGTTCGCTTTCGGCGATGTGGTCGAGGCCATCACCACCAAGATGATCCGCCGCCATCCGCACGTCTTCGGCGATGAGAAGGCGCGCAGCGCCGGCATGGCCAAGGGCATGTGGGAGAAGATCAAGGCTGAGGAGAAGGCTGAAAAGCGCAGTGCCCGCATCGCGCGCGGGCTCGATCCGGAGGATCACGGCAAGGGTTTTCTCGACAGCGTTCCGGTGGCGCTCCCTGCCCTGACACGCGCGCTCAAGCTGCAGGAGAAAGCAGCGCGCGTCGGCTTCGATTGGAGCGAGGCAGCCCCCATCCTCGACAAGATCGAGGAGGAAATCGGCGAATTGCGCGAAGCGCTCACCACGGGGGATGCCGCGCCGATCAAGGACGAGTTCGGCGACATGTTGTTTGCCATCGTCAATCTTGGCCGCCATCTCAAGCTCGATTCGGAAGCGGCGCTCAGCGGCACCAATGAAAAGTTCCGCTCCCGCTTCCACTATGTCGAGCAGGCCGTGGCGGCTTCGGGCGGTTCGCTGGAGAAGGCGACGCTCGACGAGATGGAAGCGCTCTGGCAGCAGGCCAAAAGCGCCAAGTAATCAGCCGGTTAGCTATCGTTCTTGCGATGCAGCCGGCTCTCGATCTCCTGCCGGGCGCTATGCGTGGCCGTGAGCGAGAGAGTGACGCTGCCGTCCTCATTGTCGGTGCGCGAAACGATGTCGCCGTTGCGGTACAGCCAGTCGACCTGGCCGAGCTGGGCCGGGCTCAACGTCACCGTCATCGTCTCCAGCTCGCCCGACACCCGCGTCTCGATCAGCGCTTTCAGCGTGTCCAGTCCCTCGCCGGTCACCGCCGAAATGGCGATCGGCGGTGACTTGCCGCTCGCTCCCTCCGCAAGCAGCCGCTCGCGATTGCCCTCGTCGAGCAGGTCGATCTTGTTCCAGACCTCGATCACGCGGTTCGTGTCGGCGGCGTCGACGCCGAGATCGGCAAGGATGCGTTCGACATCCTCAGCCTGGGCCGCCGTGTCCGGATCGGAGATGTCGCGCAGATGCAGCACCAGATCGGCCTCGACGACCTCTTCCAGCGTCGCCCGGAAGGCGGCCACCAGATGCGTCGGCAGGTCGGAGATGAAGCCGACCGTATCCGACAGGATGATCGGCGTGCCGTGCGGCAGCCGCACGCGCCGCAAGGTGGGGTCGAGCGTGGCGAACAGCATGTCCTCGGCCAGCACCCCTGCCCCGGTCAGCCGGTTGAACAGCGTCGACTTGCCGGCATTGGTGTAGCCCACGATCGCCACCACCGGAAAAGGCACCTTCTTGCGCTTGGCGCGGTGCAGGTCGCGCGTGCGCCGCACCGTTTCCAGCTCGTGCTTCAGCTTGGTGATCTTGTCCTGCAGGATGCGGCGGTCGGATTCGATCTGGGTTTCACCGGGGCCGCCGAGGAAGCCGGCGCCGCCGCGCTGCCGCTCGAGGTGGGTCCAGCTGCGCACCAGCCGACCCTTCTGGTAGTTGAGATGCGCGAGCTCGACCTGCAGCGTGCCTTCCTTGGTGCGCGCCCGCTCGCCGAAGATCTCGAGGATCAGCCCGGTGCGGTCGAGCACCTTGGCATTCAGTTCCTTTTCGAGATTGCGCTGCTGCACCGGCGTCAGCGGATGGTCGACAATGACCAGTTCCGCCTTGCGTTCTTTCACGATGTCGGCGAACTCGGCCACCTTGCCGCTGCCGAGCAGCGTCGCCGGACGCGGGTCGGCGACCGTCACCACCGCGGTGTGGACCGGGTTGAGGTCGATGGCGCTGGCAAGCCCTACCGCCTCGTCATGGCGGGCATCCGCCGAGCGGGTCAGACGCGGACGGCTGGTTTCCTCGTCGCCGCGCGGCTGGCGGGTAAGCACCGGCACAATGACGACAGCCCGGGTCGGATCCTTGGCTTCCGGCCCGAGTTGATGTCCTTGTTTTCCGCGAACGCTGCGGTCCGCGTCCTTATCACGTGCCAATCAGGCGCCCTGGCTTTCCTCGCCATCGAACATCTGAACCGGCTGGCTCGGCATGATCGTGGAAATGGCGTGCTTGTAGACGAGCTGGGAGTGCCCGTCACGCCGCAACAACACACAAAAATTGTCGAACGAAGTGACGACGCCGGTCAGCTTCACGCCGTTGATGAGGAAGATGGTAAGTGGATTTTTGCTCTTGCGAACTGAATTCAGGAACAGGTCCTGAAGGTTTTGCGATCGTTCCGCCATTTTTCTTGTCTTTCGCCGATCCCCTTCGGTTTGCTGCCAATGCGCCAAATTACGCGGCACGTGTCAAGCGCGCAAACCCCCTCTTGCCGATACAAAGGCAAGCAGAACGAGATAGTTGAGGTTAACTCCAGTTGTGCGGTTATCAGGCTGGACTTTTTTCCGCAACGTCAAAAAAAGCCTGCCGCAACGAAAGTGTCATAGAGCCAGGATGGCCATTTGCGATTGGCGCACCGTCGATTTCGACCACCGGCATGGCGATTGTGGTCGCCGAACTGATGAACGCCTCCTTGGCAGCCTTGGCCTCAGTGACCGAAAAACCGCGCTCCTCGATCTTGAGGCCGAGCTTGGCGGCGACATCGAAAAGCGTCGTGCGGGTGATGCCGCGCAGGATGCCGTGCTCGGCCGGCCGGGTCACCAGTATGCCGTCCCTTGTGACAATCCAGGCGTTTGACGAGCCGCCTTCCTTGACGTTGCCATCGGCGTCGACGAACCAGGCTTCCTGGGCGCCGGCTTCCTTGGCCTTCTGCTTGGCAAGCACATTGGGCAAAAGGCCCGTGCTCTTGATGTCGACGCGGTCCCAGCGATTCTCAGGCACGGTGATGACCTTGATGCCGGCCTCCACCCGCTTCGCATTCGCCGCCGGATCGGCTTTCCTGGCGGTTATGACCAGGGAAGATTTCGTGCCTGCCGGCGGGAAAACGAACTCGCGGCTGGCGACGCCGCGCGTCACCTGCACATAGACAAGGCCGTCGACCACGCCGTTGCGATTGACCACCTCGCGCAGCAGCAGCGACAAGACGCCTTCCGATACCGGCCAGGCGATCGACAGTTCCTTCAGCGAGCGCTTGAGCCGGGCAAGATGGCGCGGCATGTCGACGATATGGCCGCGCGCCACTTCGCAGACCTCATAGACGCCGTCGGCGAACTGGTAGCCGCGGTCCTCGATATGGACGCTGGCTTGGGAATGGACGACATAGCGCCCGTTGACATAGGCAATGCGCGGCATGGGCATCCTCGGGGAAATATCGGGCTTTCTTAGGCGATTCTGCCTTTGCCGTAATAAACAATCGCGTGGGCCAAGCCGGTCTAGACTCCCAGCGACTTCAGCTTGCGATGCAGGGCCGACCGCTCCATGCCGATGAACTCGGCGGTCTTCGAGATGTTGCCGCCGAAGCGGTTTATCTGGGCGATCAGATAGTCCTTCTCGAATTGCTCGCGCGCCTCGCGTAACGGCAGCGCCATTATGTGCTGGTCCGACTGATTGGGCGTGCGTGGCATCACGTCGCCGATCTCGGACGGCAGAAGGTCGGCGGTGATCGGAGCATCGGGATTTTCCCCTCGCGCCAGGATCATCAACCGCTCGACATTGTTGCGCAGCTGGCGAACGTTGCCCGGCCAGTTATGCGCCTGCAGCACGGCCAGCGCATCGTCGCCGATGCGGCGCGGCTTGATGCCGGCCTGGCGTGCGATCTGCTTCATGAAATTGTCGACGAGATAGGGAATGTCCTCGCGCCGCTCGGCGAGCCCGGGCACCATGACCGGAACCACCGCCAGGCGGTGGTAGAGGTCCTCGCGGAAGCGGCCGTCGGCGATCATCGCCTCGAGGTTTTGCGAGGTGGACGAGATGATGCGGACATCGACCTTGACGCGCTTGGTGCCGCCTACCCGCTCGAACTGCTGCTCGACCAGCACGCGCAGGATCTTGTTTTGCGTCTCGCGCGGCATGTCGGCGACTTCGTCGATGTAAAGGATGCCGCGATGCGCCTCTTCCAGCGCACCGACCTTGCGTTCGGTACCGTTCGATTCGGTGCCGAACAGCTCGATCTCCATGCGCTCGGGCGTGATGGTGGCCGCGCTCAGCGTCACGAACGGGCCGGCCTTGCGCGACGACAGGGCGTGGATGGCGCGCGCCGTCAGCTCCTTGCCGGAGCCGGACGGGCCGACGATCATGACGCGGCTGTTGGTCGGTGCGACGCGCTCGATTGTCTGCCGCAGCTGGCTCATGGCCGACGACATGCCGATCAGGTCGAAGGTCTCGCCGCTGCGCTGCTTGAGGTCGGAGACCTCGCGCCGCAGCTTGGACGTTTCGAGCGCGCGCTCGGCGATCAGGATCAGGCGATCGGCCTTGAACGGCTTCTCGATGAAGTCGTAGGCGCCGCGCCGGATCGCGGACACCGCCGTTTCGATGTTGCCATGGCCGGAGATCATCACGACCGGCATGTTCGGGTGCATGGTCTTGATTTCGTCGAGCAGCGCGAGGCCGTCGAGGCGCGAGCCCTGCAGCCAGATGTCGAGGAAAATCAGCCGCGGCGCGCGGTCGGCGATCGCCGCAAGCGCGCTGTCGGCGTCATGCGCCGTACGGGTTTCATGACCCTCGTCGCTCAGGATACCGGCGACAAGTTCGCGGATGTCTTCCTCGTCATCGACGATGAGAATGTCAGACGCCATTACCGACCTTTTCAGTTTCTCGTTCGTGTTCGTTTCGACCTTCACCGCGTGGCGGCGCGGCTACGACCGTCGCCGGCGGCAGGATGATCGAGATCATCGCGCCCCGGCCACCATGGAAATCCGCTGGCGCGTCGTGCAACTCGAGACGGCCGCCATGGTCCTCCACGATCTTCTTGACGATAGCGAGGCCGAGCCCGGTCCCCTTCTCGCGCGTCGTCATATAGGGCTCGAGAAGCCTTTGGCGATTCTCGCGCGGCAGCCCCTTGCCGTTGTCGATAACGTCGATTCGTATGGCGCCATCTTGGCGCCCGGCTTGAATCCGGATTGTGCCGTCCGAACGATCCGCCGGATCAAGTCCATCGATCGCCTCGGCGGCGTTCTTGATGACGTTGCCGAAGGCCTGCGCCATCAGGCGGCTGTCGAAAGTACCCTTCAACGGCTCGCTGCCGAAATCGCGCTGGAAGGCGATGTCGGGGCGGCTGACCTCGACCAGGAAGGAGGCCTCGCGCAGCGACTCGCGCAGATCGATCGCCTTCATCTCCGGCTTCGGCATGCGGGCGAAGGCCGAGAATTCGTCGACCATGCGGCCGATGTCCTCGACCTGGCGGATGATGGTATCGGTGCACTGGTCGAAGACCTCGCGATCCTCGGTGATGACCTTGCCGTAGCGGCGCCTGATGCGCTCGGCCGAGAGCTGGATCGGCGTCAGCGGGTTCTTGATCTCATGCGCGATTCGCCGCGCCACATCCGCCCAGGCCGAAGAGCGCTGCGCCTGGACGAGATCGGTGATGTCGTCGACCGTGACCACGTAGGATTTCTCTTCCTCGCCGTCGTCGCTGGACTCGACGGTGACCTGGACGTTGAAGGTGCGCTCCAGGCCGGCGCGGAAGAAGGTTACCTGCTCGCGGTAGACCGGCTTGCCCGACTGGCGTCCGATCTCGAAGACCCGGCCGACAAGGGGCAGGACCGCCGAAAGGTTCTGGCCGAGCGTCGCACTTGCCGAAATCGCCAACATGGTTTCGGCCGAGCGATTGACGATGGTGATGATGCCGTAGGGGTCGACGCCGATGACACCGGCGGTGACGCCGGCCAGCACCGCCTCCGAGAAGCGCCGGCGCTCGTCGATCAGATCCTTGGCCGAAAGGAGCTCGTTGCGCTGCGATTTGAGCTCGAGGATCATGTTGTTGAAGGTCTCGCCGAGCGAGGCGACATCGCCGTCGGATTGGCGCACGGGCACGGCGACATCGAGATTGCCGGTGGCCACCTCGTCGGCGGCGCCGATCAGCTGACGGATCGGCCGCACGATCCGGTCGGCAACGGCGATGCCGGTCCAGATCGCCGACAGGATAATGATCAGCGTGAGCGACAGGTAAGGCAATGCAAAGGCGACCTGCGAGGTCCGCCGGTTGTCCTCCAGATTGCGGTATTCATCGGTGTTGCCCTTGACGATCTGGCGCGCCTTGATGACGTCGGGATCGACCAGCCGGATCGTATAGAGGTAAAGCCCTTCGATCTCGCGCAGCTTGATGATGGCGCCCATGATGTTGCGGGTGCGCGGCTCGATCAGCACCGGCTTGCCGGCCGCCGCGGTGTCGACGGCGCCCGCCGGCGGTTCAGGCATGGCGAAGTCGGCGTCGGTCTTGGCTTTCATGACGAACGAGCCGTCAGGATTGATCAGGGCGGCGTGCGCCAGTCCGCGGCCAACGGCTTCCTTGTTCAACAGATCGAGGAAACCACTACGGTCGAGGCCGTAGAGCGTGCGCGAGGCATCGAGATCGTATGCCATCGACAATGTCGTGCCCTGCAGGTTGCGCGCGTTCTCCTGCACATAGGCGTCGGCGATCGACAACGACGAGTTGACGATCGTCTTGGTGCGGATCTCGAACCAGCGG
Organism: Mesorhizobium sp. M2A.F.Ca.ET.046.03.2.1; assembly: GCF_003952425.1. Lineage (NCBI taxonomy): Bacteria > Pseudomonadati > Pseudomonadota > Alphaproteobacteria > Hyphomicrobiales > Phyllobacteriaceae > Mesorhizobium > Mesorhizobium sp. M2A.F.Ca.ET.046.03.2.1. The sequence continues at coordinate 6,577,507 of NZ_CP034449.1, forward strand.
TCAAGGCCGATGTCGAGCGTGATCGACGCGATGATCGCCACCATGATGGCCGGGATTGCGGCAACCAGCGCGAACATCGCGACGATGCGCACATGCAGCCGCGAGGCGGCCCTGCCGTGGCGCCGCGCCAGGACGATGCGGCGCACCTCGCGGGCGATCAGCGCGATCAGGAACAGAACGAAGACGGCATTGGCCGCGACCAGGGCCCAGGTCGTGTCGGCGGTCGGCGCGATCGGCGTTGCGCCGACCAGGATAGCAAACGAGATTGCCGCCGTGATCACCGCGCCGGCGATGGCCACCACGCCGGGCAGCGCCAGCAGCCGTCGGCCGTCACGTGTGCCAGCCTGGCTGAAAAGCGGTTGGTTCAGGGTCGGAGCCTCAGCTGCCATATCGCGGTACAGAGTCGGTCATTGCGTCGGATGTATGCAACGCATTGTGGCGATTATGCAACAAGTGTGGCCGAGGACGAAATCTTTCCCCCGTCAATTCGCCAATTATTGCAAGCACGAGGCTGCGCTATGGCTGCCTGGACGACTTGTATACGTTGACGCCAAGCTCGCGGATCTTCTTGCGCAGCGTGTTGCGGTTGAGCCCCAAAAGCTCCGCCGCCTTGATCTGGTTGCCGCGCGTCGCCGTCATCGAGGCCAGCACCAGCGGATATTCGACCTCGGCGAGAATGCGCTGGTAAAGCCCCGACGGGGGTAATTCGCCGGCGAAGGAGGCGAAATAGCGCTGCAGGAAATGCTCGACCGCCTGGCCGATCGACAGATCGTCGGGAATGAGCGCGCCGCCGTCCGGCACGACTGGCCTCTCGCCGGTCTTGAGCTCAGACTCGATGATTTCCGACGAAATCTCGTCCTGCGAGTAGAGGGCGGCCAGCCGGCGCACCAGGTTTTCCAGCTCGCGCACATTGCCCGGCCAGGGATAGCGCTTCATGAGCTCGATGCCGCCGGACGAAATCCGCTTGGTCTGCAGGCCCTCGCTGGCGCCCTGCTTGAAGAAGTGCCGCACCAGGTCGGGAATGTCCTCGGAACGCTCGCGCAGCGCCGGCAGCCTCAGCGGCACAACATTGAGGCGATAGAACAGGTCTTCGCGGAAGAGGCCCTGATTGATCAGCGTGCGCAGGTCCTTGTTGGTGGCCGCGACGATGCGCACGTCGGTCTTGATCGGCGTGCGTCCGCCGACCGTCGTGTATTCACCCTGCTGCAGGACGCGAAGCAGCCGGGTCTGCGCTTCCATCGGCATATCGCCGATCTCGTCGAGGAACAGCGTGCCGCCCTCGGCCTGCTCGAAGCGGCCGCTGGAACGGTTCTGCGCGCCGGTAAAGGCGCCCTTCTCGTGGCCGAACAGTTCCGATTCGATGAGGTCGCGCGGAATCGCCGCCATGTTGATGGCCACGAACGGGCCGCCGCGGCGTCGGCCATATTCGTGCAGCGCGCGCGCCACCAGCTCCTTGCCGGTGCCGGATTCGCCGCTGATCATGACCGTGAGATCGGTCTGCATCATGCGCGCCAGCATGCGGTAGATGTCCTGCATGGCGGCGGAGCGGCCGACCAGCGGCATCGTTTCCGGCTGGTCCTCCCCGCGGGCGTCGAGCTTCGGCCGCTTCGGCTCGGATAGCGCCCGGTTGACGATGTTGAGCAGCTCGGTGAGGTCGAATGGCTTCGGCAGATATTCGTAGGCGCCCGTCTCGGAGGCGCGGATGGCGGTCATGAAGGTGTTCTGGGCGCTCATGACGATGACCGGCAGCTCGGGCCGCGCCTTCTTGATGCGCGGCAGCATGTCGAAGGCGTTTTCGTCCGGCATCACCACATCGGTGATGACGAGATCGCCTTCGCCAGCCGCCACCCAGCGCCACAGGGTCGAGGCGTTCGAGGTGACGCGCACCTCGTGGCCGACGCGCGACAGCGCCTGGTTGAGCACGGTGCGGATGGCCGCATCGTCGTCGGCGACCAGAATATTGCCGCGAACGCTCATTTGCGGTCTCCTTCTGCTTCATCGCCTGAGCCGGGCGAAGTCTCCTTCCAGGCCGGCATCAGGACGCGGAACGTGGTGCCCCGCGCGGTCGAATCGCATTCGATGATGCCACCATGCTCGCCGACGATCTTGGCGACCAGCGCGAGCCCGAGGCCGGAACCATTCGGCTTGGTGGTGATGAACGGATCAAACAGGATCGGCAGGATGTCTTCCGATACGCCGGGACCGTTGTCATGCACGCAGAATTCCAGCGGTAGCGAGACGCGGTCCTGCGTTCCAGGCACCGAAACGCGGATGCCCGGACGGAAAGCCGTCGACAGCACGATCTCCCCCTGCGGATCCGATCCGATCGCTTCGGCAGCATTCTTGACCAGGTTGAGGAAGACCTGGATCAGCTGGTCACGGTTGGCGAAGACCGGAGGCAGTGATGGATCATATTCCTCCAAGATCTTGATTCGCCTAGCAAAACCGTTCTTAGCGATCGCCTTCACGTGGTCGAGAACGACGTGAATGTTGACGGGATAGCGCTCGATCGGCCGCTCGTCGGAAAACACTTCCATACGGTCGACCAGCGAGACGATGCGGTCGGTTTCGTCCGTGATCAGGCGGGTGAGCGCCCGGTCCTCGTCGGAAGCCGAGAGTTCGAGCAACTGGGCCGCGCCCCTGATGCCGGAGAGCGGGTTCTTGATCTCGTGCGCCAGCATGGCGGCCAGGCCGGTGACGGAGCGCGCAGCACCGCGATGCGTCATCTGGCGGTCGATCTTGTCGGCCATCGACCGTTCCTGGAACATCACGACGACGGAACCCGGAAACTCCGGCACAGGAGCGACATAGAGATCGACCATCTTCTCGATGCCGAGGCGCGGCGACGAGACGTCGACGCGGTATTCGTTGACCGGCGCACGGCGCTCGCGCACCTGGTCGACCAGCGTCAGCAGCGGGCTTCCGAAGGGCACCAGCTTGGACAGCGTGTTGCGGGCAAGCATGGTCGCGCTGGAGCGGAAGAAATCCTCGGCATCCGCGTTGGCAAAAGTGATGAAGCCGTCGGGATCGACCATGATCACCGGGCGGCGGATGGTGTTGAGCACGATGTTGGCGGCGTCCGCCACCTGCTGCGGGGCATTGGCCTTCATGCAGCGCTCCGCAGGCTGTCCAACGGCAAGCTGTCGGTGAATACGCGGCGCAATTCGGCGACGATCTCCGCCGGTTCGAACGATGTGAGGATACGTTTGCGCTGCTCGGCGCGAACACCTGGAGCATGGCGGTCAAGATACCAGCCGAGATGCTTGCGCGCCTGGCGCAGGCCGCTTTCGACGCCGTAGAGCGCGAGCATGTCGTCGTAATGCGAGACGACGTAATCGGTTAACTCTTGCGGCGTCAGTGGAATGCCCTGTGTCTTTGCGCCGCCCGCGGCCGTCGCAATACCGCCGGCGATCCATGGCGCGCCATAATGCGCGCGGCCGATCATCACCGCGTCGGCGCCGGATTGATCGAGGATCGCCGCTGCTTCCTCAGGCGAGCCGACATCCCCGTTCGCCACCACGGGAATCGACACGGCTTGCTTGACGCGCGCGATGGCGCGCCAGTCGGCCCTGCCCTGGTAGAACTGACAGCGCGTGCGGCCATGCACGGTCACCATGCTGACGCCGGCCTGTTCGGCGCGCCGCGCCAGCATCGGAGCGTTGAGAGCGCTTTCGTCCCAGCCCAGCCGCATCTTGACCGTCACCGGCAGCGAGACGGCGCCGACCACCGCCTCGATCAGGGACAGTGCATGGTCGAGGTCGCGCATCAGCGCCGAACCGGCATAGCCGCCGGTCACCTTCTTCGCCGGGCAGCCCATGTTGATGTCGATGATATCGGCGCCCTCGCCCGCCGCGATTCGCGCGCCCTCGCCCATATGGGCGGCCTCACGGCCGGCCAGCTGCACCATATGTACCGGCAGGCCGGAATGACGTATACGCAGGTCGCAGCCCGCCCTGCCCTTGGCCAGTTCGCCGCTCGCCACCATTTCCGACACGACCAGCCCCGCGCCATGCGCGTGGGCGCGCTGCCGGAACGGCTCGTCGGTGATGCCCGACATCGGCGCGAGGAAAACCCGATTGCGGATTTTTACCCCGCCGACATCGAGTGGCGATGCCAATGTGGTCAGTTCAGCCATGCACAAAAACCAAGCATGTTCGATCGTTGCACATTCTCTAGCCAGAAGTGTGGCGTTGTGCAACGCGCAATGACGTCACATTAAGGCGCATTTTGGAAAATGCTGGCCTTCGGCCATCACCCCGACTAGGACCGATCGGAATGAGCGAGGCAAGCGAAAAGCAAGCGGCGTCCCCAGGCGGCGGGATCGGAGTGGTGATCGTGGCCGCCGGCCGTGGCGCGCGCGCCGGTCAGGCCGACGGTCCGAAGCAATATCAGCGCATCGGCGGCCGTGCCGTTATCGCCCATACTCTGGATATCTTTCTTTCGCATCCGTTGATCGGCCCGGTTGTTGTCGCCATCCACGCCGACGATGCCGAGCTGTTGCAACGCGCCGCGGGGGCACACGCCGAACGTCTCATCACTGTTATCGGCGGCCCGTCGCGCCAGGCCTCCGTCCGGCTCGGCCTCCTCGCGCTAAGGGACCAGGCACCCGAAAAGGTGCTTGTGCATGACGCCGTGCGCCCGTTCGTCGATGCCGGGCTGATCGATCGCACCATCGAGGCCATCGGGGAGCGCCACGGCGCCCTGCCGGCACTGCCCGTCGCCGATACGCTGAAGCGGGAATCGGCCACCGGCATGATCGACGAGACGGTGTCGAGGGCCGGCCTTCATGCGGCGCAGACGCCGCAGGGTTTTCCGTTCTGGCCGCTGCTTGCGGCGCATGAGAAGGCGCATCATCTGGGCAAGACGGAATTCACCGACGACGCGGCGATCGCCGAATGGGCGCAGATACCGATCAAGATCGTTCCCGGATCGCCAGACAACGTCAAACTCACCTGGGCAAGGGACATTGCATTGGCCGACGAGCGGCTCTCCAGCGCGCAGCACCGCTTCCCGGATATTCGCACCGGCAATGGCTACGACGTGCATGCGTTCGAGCCCGGCGACCATGTCACGCTCTGCGGCGTCGCCATTCCCTATGACCGCAAGCTCTCCGGCCATTCGGATGCCGATGTCGGGCTGCATGCGCTGACCGACGCGCTGCTTGCCACCTGCGGCGCCGGCGACATCGGCACGCATTTCCCGCCATCGGACCCGCAATGGAAGGGTGCGGCCTCGAGGATCTTCGTCGAGCACGCGGCCAAGCTGGTGCGCGAGCGCGGCGGCCGCATCGCCAATGCCGACATCACGCTGATCTGCGAGGCGCCGCGAGTCGGCCCGCATCGCGCCGCGATGACGCAGGCGCTTTCGGCCATGCTCGGCATTGCGCCCGAACGCATTTCGATCAAGGCGACGACCAATGAGAAGCTTGGATTTGTCGGGCGCGGCGAAGGCATCGCGGCGATCGCCACGGCCAGCGTCGTATATCCGGGAGAGGTTCCGGCATGAGCAACGCTGAACTTGCAAACGCCCTGCTCCAGGCCTGCCAGCAGCGCGGCATCATGCTGGCGACCGCCGAAAGCTGCACCGGCGGCCTGATCATTGCCGCGCTGACCGACATTGCCGGATCGTCCGCCGTGGTCGATCGTGGCTTCATCACCTATTCCAACGAAGCCAAGATGGAGATGCTCGGTGTCTCCGCCGCCACGCTCGAGGCGCATGGCGCGGTCTCGCGCGAGACGGCGCTGGAGATGGCCGCGGGCGCGCTGGCGCATTCGCGGGCAAGCCTGTCGCTCGCCGTCACCGGCATTGCCGGTCCCAGCGGCGGCTCGGCGGACAAGCCGGTGGGCCTTGTCTGGTTCGGGATCGGATTGGCCGGACAGCCGGTTGTCGCCGAACAGCAATTGTTCGGCCAGAAGGGCCGCGAATTCATCCGGCACGAGACGGTGCGTCACGCGCTGCAACTCGGGTTGCGGGCGCTCGGCGAAAGTTAGGCCGGCTTCGCGCCATAGATGACATCGGCGCGCTTCTCGAAGGCTTCCGAGAACATGCGGAAGGCGCGGTCGAACATCGTGCCCATCAGCGCGCCGAGAATGCGGCTCTTGAATTCATAGTCGATGAAGAAATGCACCTCGCAGCCGCCATCGGCCGGGTCGAAGCGCCAGATGTTGCTGAGATATTTGAACGGGCCGTCGATGTATTTGACGTCGATGGCGTTGTCGTCGGGCTTCAGCAGCACCTGTGTCGTGAAGGTCTCGCGGATCGCCTTGTAGCCGATGCTCATGTCGGCAACCAGGATGGTGCGGCCGTCCCGCTCCTTGCGCGAGCGCACGGTGAGCGATTCACAGAGCGGCAGGAATTGCGGGTAGGCCTCGATGTCCGCCACCAGCGCGAACATTTCTTGCGGTGTATGCGCGACGCGGCGTGTCGCCTCGAATTTCGGCATTGAAAGTCAGCTGGCCTTCGCGAGCTGCGCCTCGCGCGCCGCGCGCAGCCTGGCGAAATCCTCGCCGGCATGGTGCGAGGAACGCGTCAGCGGGCTCGATGCCACGAGCAGGAAACCCTTGGTCTTGCCGATCGTCTCGTAGGACTTGAACTCGTCCGGCGGGATGAAGCGGATCACCGGATGGTGCTTCTTCGAGGGCTGCAGGTACTGGCCGATGGTCATGAAGTCGACATTGGCCGACCGCAGATCGTCCATCAGCTGCAGCACCTCGTTCCGCTCCTCGCCGAGGCCGACCATGATGCCGGATTTGGTGAAGATCGACGGGTCGAGTTCTTTCACGCGCTGGAGCAGCCGGATCGAATGGAAATAGCGGGCACCGGGCCGGACCGTTAGGTAGTTCGACGGCACGGTTTCGAGATTGTGGTTGAAGACGTCGGGCTTGGCGGCGACGACGATCTCCAGCGCGCCGTCCTTGCGCAGGAAGTCGGGCGTCAGGATCTCGATCGTCGTCGACGGCGTCGCCGCGCGGATGGAGCGGATGACGTGGGCGAAATGCTGCGCGCCGCCATCTGCAAGGTCGTCGCGATCGACCGAGGTGATGACGACGTGGCTCAGCCCCATCTGCTTGACGGCGTGTGCCACGCGCGCCGGTTCATCCGGATCGAGCGCGGTCGGGATGCCGGTCGCGACGTTGCAGAAGGCGCAGGCGCGCGTGCAGATCTCGCCCATGATCATGAAGGTGGCGTGCTTCTTGTCCCAGCATTCGCCGATATTCGGGCAGCCGGCCTCCTCGCACACCGTCACCAGCTTGTGCGACTTCACGATCTCGCGCGTCTCGGAATAGCCCTTGGAGACCGGGGCCTTGACGCGGATCCAGTCCGGCTTGCGCAGCACCTCCTGGTCGGGCCGGTGCGCCTTCTCGGGATGCCGCGGGCGCGGCCGGTTGGCGATCGTGTCTACGACTGTGACCATCTCAAACCCTTCGCGGCCGCGATTTCGCCAGCCGCTTGTCTTTCGTCATCTAGGACTTTTCGCGGCAAAGAAAAAGGCCGGGGCAGCGCATGCCGCCACGGCCGTTTTCGCATAGCAGGCTTCGTTCAGCGACGCATTCGCGCGCCTTACCGGCGAACGAGCCGGCCAACAAAGATCAGCAGGCAGGCCCCGATGAAGCCGGTGATCAGATAGGCGACCCAGCCGACGCCGAACGACTGGATGTTGAGAGCCTGCAGGATCGCGTTCAGCACGATCGCGCCGACGATGCCCATGATGATGTTCATGAAGATGCCGGTGTTGCTCTTCATGACCATCTCGGCGAGCCAGCCCGCCAAGCCGCCGACGATGATGGCTGCGATCCAGCCGACGCCATTCAAATGCATGTGCCAGTTCCTCCTCGATCAGGTGAAAATGCATCCGGATACGAACCGCCTTGCCGTCAGCTATCTCCGGCTGCCGCGTGTGAGTCTCGCCTGACCAATCTAGCACGGATCGGCCGTCTATCACCGATCGGCGATCTATCACCGATTGGTGATCTGTCGCCGGGCGGTGATTTGTCATGCGTTCAAAGCGCGGCCATAGGCGTCGAGCACGCTCTCCTTCATCATCTCCGACAGCGTCGGATGCGGGAAGATCGTGTGCATCAGCTCTTCCTCGGTCGTCTCCAGGTTCATCGCCACCACAAAACCCTGGATGAGCTCTGTCACTTCGGCGCCGACCATATGGGCGCCGAGAAGCTGCCCGGTCTTCTTGTCGAAGATGGTCTTGACGAAACCCTGGTCCTCGCCCAGCGCGATGGCCTTGCCATTGGCGCTGAAGGGGAAGCGGCCGACGCGGATGTCCTTGCCTTCCGCCTTGGCCTTCGCCTCGGTCAGGCCGACCGACGCGACCTGCGGGCTGCAATAGGTGCAGCCGGGGATCTTCAGCTTGTCGATGGCGTGCACGCCCGGGAAGTTGGCGATCTTCTCGATGCAGACGACGCCTTCATGCTCTGCCTTGTGGGCGAGCATCGGCGGGCCGGCGACGTCGCCGATGGCGTAGATGCCGGGCACATTGGTCTTGCCGTAACCGTCGACGACGATGCAGCCGCGATCGGTCTTCACGCCGAGCGTCTCGAGACCGAGATTCTCGATGTTGCCCTGCACGCCGACGGCAGAGATCATGCGGTCGGCGGTGATCTTCTCCACCTTGCCGTCCTTCATCTCGACATGCGCGGTGACCGAATTGGCGCCCTTATCGACCTTGGTCACCTTGGCTTCGAGGATGATCTTCATCCCCTGCTTCTCAAACTGTTTTTGCGCGAATTTCGAGACTTCGGCGTCCTCAACCGGCATCACCGCGGGCAGCAGCTCGACCACCGTCACGTCCGCGCCCATGGTGCGGTAGAAGGAGGCGAACTCGATGCCGATGGCGCCCGAGCCCATCACCAGCAGCGACTTCGGCATCTCTTTCGGCACCATCGCCTCGAAATAGGTCCAGATCAGCTTGCCGTCCGGCTCGATGCCGGGCAGCGCGCGCGGCCGGGCGCCGGTCGCGAGAATGATGTGCTTGGCGGTGTAGGTGCCCTCGCCCTTGACGCCTTTCGGCACCGGCGGCTGCGGTTCCATCGCCTTCTTGGCGGTCTTCGAGACGACGACTTCGCCGGGCTTGGAGAGCTTCGCCTCGCCCCAGATGACGTCGACCTTGTTCTTCTTCATCAAGAAGCCGACGCCGCTGTTCAGCCTGAGCGACACTTTTCGCGAACGGTCGACCACGGCGGCCGGGTCGGGGCTGACCTTGCCGCCCTCGAGCTTAAGGCCGTAGTCCTTCAGGTGATCCGAATAATGCATGATCTCGGCCGAGCGCAGCAGCGCCTTGGTCGGGATGCAGCCCCAGTTGAGGCAGATGCCACCCAGATGCTCGCGCTCGACGATCGCCGTCTTGAAGCCGAGCTGGGCGGAACGCACCGCCGTGACATAGCCGCCGGGGCCTGAGCCGATGATGATGACGTCGTAGGATTCAGCCACGGGGTTTTCTTCCTGATCTTTCTGAAGGTTAGAATGAGAGCATCACGCGCACGAGCGGCGCCAGCGCCTTGCCGATGTTGCGCGTGTTCTCGGCATCGAGGTGGACGCCGTCGAGCGGCGTGGTGACGGCCACCGTGCCGGCGTCGAAGAAGCCGCAGCCGGCCTCGTCGGCCAGTGCTGAATATTGCGGCGCCAGACGCTTGGAAGCGTCGTCGCCGCCGGCGAACATTTCCTTGAATTCGGCATTGTCGGTGCGCGTCACCACCGGCGGCGCGACGATGAGGATCTGCGGTGCGGGCCAGTCGAACGGATAGTCATGGCCGCGCACGATGTCGATCAGGCGCTGGATGCCCTGTTTGGCTGCGACCGGATTGCCGTGGATCCATGGCTTCATGTCGTTGGCGCCAAGCATGATTATGATCAGGTCGAGCGGCGCATGGCTGGTCAGGATCGTCGGCAGCACACGGGCGCCATTGCGGTCCGCGCCGGCCAGATGGTCGTCGAAGGCCGTGGTGCGGCCGTTAAGGCCTTCGGCGATGACCTGGATGTCGTCGCCGAGCTCGGCCCCCAGCAAGCTCGGCCAGCGATCCTGGAGCGCATGGCGCCCGAGGCTGGCTGCGTCGTAGCCCCAGGTGAGAGAGTCGCCGTAGCAGAGAATCGTCTTCATGCTTTTGCCACACCCCTGCCGTCACCGGTCGACCAGGCCGCCAGCGCGCGATCCGCCCGACGGAAAGAACAAGGCGAAAGGCCGGTGAAGAATTTCCGCACCGCCTTTTCCCGTCCTACACCAGCATGCCCATCGGGTTTTCGATCATGCGCTTGAAGGCGCCGAGCAGTTCGGCGCCGAGCGCGCCGTCGACCGCGCGGTGGTCGGTCGAAAGCGTCACTGACATCACCGTGGCAATCTTGATCTCACCCTTCTTCACCACCGCACGCTCCTCGCCCGCGCCGACCGCCAGGATCGTCGCATGCGGCGGGTTGATGACGGCGGCAAAGTCCTTGATGCCGAACATGCCGAGATTGGACACCGCCGTCGTGCCGCCCTGATACTCTTCCGGCTTCAGCTTGCGGCTCCTGGCACGGCTGGCCAAATCCTTCATCTCGTTGGAGATCACCGACAGCGTCTTTTCATCGGCATGCCGGATGATCGGCGTGATCAGGCCGCCGGGAATCGACACGGCGACGCCGACATCGGCGTGCTTGTGCTTGACCATGGCGTTCTCGGTCCAGGAGGCGTTCGCATCCGGCACCGCCATCAGCGCCATGGCCATCGCCTTGATCACCATATCATTGACGGAGAGCTTGTAGGCCGGAACCTCGCCCTTGTCGGTCTTCCTCATCGGGGCGGCGGCATTGAGCTGCGTGCGCAGCGCCAAGAGCGCATCGAGCTCGCAGTCCAGCGTCAGATAGAAATGCGGGATGGTGGACTTCGCCTCGACCAGGCGGCGCGCGATGGTCTTGCGCATGTTGTCATGCTGAACGAGCTCGTAGGAGCCTTCGGCGAACAGCTTCAGCACCTGGTCGTCCGACATCGGCTTGGGTGCCGGCGCCGGAGTCGCGCCAGGGGCGCCGGCCGGCGCTTTCGCGGCAGGCGCCGCCTTGGCGCCGCCGGAAGAGATCGCCGCTTCGACATCGGCCTTGACGACGCGGCCATGCGGGCCGGTGCCGGTCACGGCGGAAACATCCACGCCCGCATCCTTGGCGATGCGGCGAGCCAGCGGCGACGCGAAGACGCGGTCGCCGGCGGCGTGGCCGTTGGCGACGGGAGCGGGCTCGGCCTTCGCCGGCGCAGGCGCCGCGGCCGCTGCTGCCGGCTTGGGTGCTTCCTTGGGGGCTTCGGCCTTCGGAGCGTCCGCCTTCGGCGCTTCGGCCTTTGGCGCGGCGCTGCCACCGCTCTTGGCCGCGGCGGCGGCATCCTCGCCCTCACCGGCCAGGATCGCGATCAGTGCGTTGACCTTGACGCCTTCGGTGCCGGCCGGAACCACCAGCTTGGCGACCGTGCCTTCATCGACGGCCTCGACTTCCATCGTCGCCTTGTCGGTCTCGATCTCGGCGATCACGTCGCCGGGCGAAACCTTGTCGCCTTCCTTGACCAGCCATTTTGACAGGTTGCCCTCTTCCATGGTCGGAGAGAGCGCCGGCATGGTGATGTTGATTGGCATGATGTCCTCCCGACCGGCTTAGCGATAGGTAACGGCTTTGACGGCCTCGACGACCTCGCCGACATTGGGCAGCGCCAGCTTTTCGAGGTTCGCCGCATAAGGCATCGGCACGTCCTTGCCGGCGATGGTGATCACCGGCGCGTCGAGGAAGTCGAAGGCGCGCTGCGAGACCTGGTTGGCGATGTGGTCGCCGACCGAGTTCTGCGGAAAACCTTCTTCCACCACCACGAGACGGTTGGTCTTCTTTACCGAGGCGATGATCGTGTCGAAGTCGAGCGGCCGGATGGTCCTGAGATCGATGATCTCGGCATCGATGCCCATGCCGCGCAGCTCGGCCTCCGCCTTGACCGCGTAGGTCATGCCGATACCGAAGGAGACGATGGTGACGTCCTTGCCCTGCTTGTGGATGCGAGCCTTGCCGATCGGCAGCACGAAGTCGTCGAGCTTCGGCACATCGAAGGAGTGGCCGTAGAGGATCTCGTTCTCGAGGAAGATGACCGGGTTCGGATCGCGGATAGCCGCCTTGAGCAGGCCCTTGGCGTCGGCCGCCGTGTAGGGCATCACCACCTTGAGGCCGGGGATGTGACTGTACCAGGCGGCATAGCATTGCGAGTGCTGCGCGGCGACGCGGGCGGCGGCGCCGTTCGGGCCGCGGAAGACGATCGGCGCGCCCATCTGGCCGCCGGACATATAGAGCGTCTTGGCGGCCGAGTTGATGATCTGGTCGATCGCCTGCATGGCGAAGTTGAAGGTCATGAACTCGACGATCGGCTTCAGCCCGGCCATCGCCGCACCCACGCCGACACCGGCAAAGCCGTGCTCGGTGATCGGGGTATCGACGACCCGCCGCGGCCCGAATTCCTGCAGCAGGCCTTGCGTGATCTTGTAGGCGCCCTGGTACTCGGCGACTTCCTCGCCCATGACGAAGACGTCGCCGTCGCGGCGCATCTCCTCGGCCATGGCGTCGCGGAGCGCCTCGCGCACCGTGGTGGAAGCCATCTCGGTGCCGGCGGGAATGTCCGGCTCGGCCGCTACTTCCGTCTTCGGCGCGGCGGCGACAGGGGCCGGAGCCTCGCTCTTGGGGGCAGCGGGCGCCGGCGCAGGCGCGGCTTCAGCCTTGGCAGGTTCTTCCTCGCCGATGCCTTCGCCGGCCTTGTCGACGTCTTCGCCGTCGACCGCGAGCACGGCGATCACCGCATTGACCTTGACGCCTTCGGTGCCGGCGGGAACGACGATCTTGGCCAGCGTGCCTTCGTCGACGGCTTCGACCTCCATCGTCGCCTTGTCGGTCTCGATCTCGGCGATCACGTCACCGGCGACGACCTTGTCGCCCTCGTTCTTCAACCATTTGGAAAGATTGCCCTCTTCCATCGTCGGTGAGAGCGCGGGCATGAGAATTTCGATCGGCATGTCCTTGCCCTCCCCTTAGAGTACGATGTCGGTCCAGAGCTCGGACGGATCCGGCTCGGCGTCGTTCTGGGCGAATTCGGCGGCGTCGGCGACGATGTCGCGAACTTCCTTGTCGATGGCCTTGAGCTCGTCCTCGCTTGCCCACTTCTTGTCGAGCAGCCGCACCCGAACCTGCTCGATCGGGTCGTGCTCGGAGCGCATCTTCTGCACCTCCTCCTTGGAGCGGTACTTCGCCGGGTCGGACATCGAATGGCCGCGATAGCGGTAGGTCTGCATTTCGAGGATAAGCGGGCCGTTGCCGGCGCGGCACCATTCGGTGGCGATGTCGGCCGCCGACTTCACGGCGCGGACGTCCATGCCGTCGACCTGGATGCCGGGGATCTTGAAGGAAGCGCCGCGATGCGAGAAGTCGGTCTCTGCCGACGAGCGCGACACCGACGTGCCCATGGCGTAGCGGTTGTTCTCGATGATGTAGATCACCGGCAGCTTCCACAGCGAGGCCATGTTGAAGCTCTCATAGACCTGGCCCTGGTTGGCGGCGCCGTCGCCGAAATAAGTCAGCGAAACGTTCTTATTCTCGCGGTAGCGGTTGGCGAAGGCGAGACCGGTGCCGAGCGACACCTGGGCGCCGACGATGCCGTGGCCGCCATAGAAATGCTTCTCCTTGGAGAACATGTGCATGGAGCCGCCCTTGCCCTTGGACAGGCCGCCGCGGCGTCCGGTGAGCTCGGCCATGACGCCGCGCGGTGACAGGTCCATCGCCAGCATGTGGCCGTGGTCGCGATAGGCGGTGATCATCTGGTCGCCTTCGACCAACGCCATCTTCATGCCGGTGACGACGGCTTCCTGGCCGATATAGAGATGGCAGAAGCCGCCGATGAAGCCCATGCCGTAAAGCTGGCCGGCCTTCTCCTCGAAGCGGCGGATCAAGAGCATATGCCGGTAGGCGGAGAGCTCTTCTTCCTTGGTGAAATCAGCGGGCTTGGGTGCTGACAGATTGGGCTGCTTGTCGGATCTGGATTTGTTGTCGGATCTGGATTTCGCGGGCGCTTTTTTGGCGGCGGTGGCCATGCGTCACTCCCTGTTGGCGTCTCTTTGCGGACATTCAGGGAGATCGAAAAGTCTCCCCACCGATTTGCGCGAGGCTAACATGCAAGGATGCATTGCGCCATGCTGAAAAATGCATGGCTGGCATGCATCTAAGCGATTAGAATCATTGAAAATAACGGCGATTAACCGAAAATCGGTTATTTCCTCGCGGAGGGCAGCATGATGGTGATTTCGTCGGGCTGAGACAAATTGAGCGCCTTTCGGGCCTGCTCGTCAAGCATATCCTTTTCCAGCGTGCCTTCATGCATCAGCTGGACACGGCGCTCGAAATCGACCCGGCGCGCCTTCACGGCATCAAGCTGCGCCTGCAGTTCGGCCGCCCGGGCCTCGAGCCGGTACTTGGAATAGATGCCGAACTCGCCGTGATAGGCATGGAAGCCGAAATAGGCCAGAAAGAGCGCGCAGAGCGAAGGGATGATCAGCCTGCCGGTGTTTCTCTGCTTGTGCTGACGTGTCCACATGACCCGAACCCTCGCGGCCGCGAACGCAAGCGGCCATGAGTCGTATTTCGCCCGATTGTGCTTAATGGACGGTTACGGGCGACCTGTTGCAGGACCGCCGGAAATGAAAAAGGGCGGGATGCCCCGCCCTTTCCAAACTGTTCCAAACAGGCTGGATCAGCCCTTGAACACCGACTTGCCGGCGTAACGCGCCTGCTTGCCGAGCTCTTCCTCGATGCGGATGAGCTGGTTGTACTTGGCCATGCGGTCCGAACGCGACAGCGAGCCGGTCTTGATCTGTCCGCAATTGGTGGCGACCGCGAGGTCGGCAATGGTCGAATCCTCGGTCTCGCCCGAACGGTGCGACATTACGGCGGTGTAGCCGGCCTTGTGCGCGGTCTCGACCGCGTCGAGCGTCTCGGTCAGCGAGCCGATCTGGTTGACCTTGACCAGGATCGAATTGGCGACGCCCATGCGGATGCCATCGCGCAGCCGCGCCGTGTTGGTGACGAAGAGGTCGTCGCCGACGAGCTGGGTCTTCTTGCCGATCAGGTCGGTCAAATACTTCCAGCCTTCCCAGTCGTCCTCGGCAAGGCCGTCCTCGATGGTGATGATCGGATAGTCGGAAGCGAGCTTGGCCAGGTACTTGGCCTGCGCCTTCGGATCGCGGGTCTTCTTCTCGCCCTCATAGACGTAGTTGCCATCCTTGAAGAACTCGGTCGCCGCGCAGTCGAGGCCAAGCGCGACATCCTCGCCGGGCTTGAAGCCAGCCTTCTCGATCGACTCCATGATGAAATCGAGCGCCGACGGCGCGCTCTTCAGGTTGGGGGCGAAGCCGCCCTCGTCGCCGACATTGGTGTTGTGGCCGGCATCCTTCAGCTTCTTGCGGAGCGTGTGGAAAATCTCCGAGCCCCAGCGCACGCCGTCACGCAGCGTCGGCGCGCCGATCGGCAGGATCATGAACTCCTGGAAGTCGATCGGATTGTCGGCATGGGCGCCGCCATTGATGATGTTCATCATCGGCACCGGCAGGATGTGCGCCTTGGCGCCGCCGACATAGCGGTAGAGCGGCAGGCCGGCGGCTTCGGCCGCAGCCTTGGCGACGGCCAGCGAGACGCCGAGGATGGCGTTGGCGCCGAGGCGGCTTTTGTTCGGGGTGCCGTCGAGCTCGATCATCGTCTGGTCGATATGGATCTGGTTCTCGGCTTCCATGCCGCCGATCGCCTCGAACAGCTCGCCGTTCACGGCTTCGACGGCGCGCTGGACGCCCTTGCCGAGATAACGCGGCCCGCCGTCGCGCAGCTCGACCGCCTCATGCGCGCCGGTGGATGCGCCCGATGGCACCGCGGCGCGGCCCATCGAGCCGTCCTCCAGCACCACGTCGACCTCGACGGTCGGATTGCCACGGCTGTCCAGGATTTCACGCCCGACAATGTCGATGATGGCGGTCATTTGCGATGTCCCCGATTGATCGATTGAAGCGTCGCGCCCCTCTTAGCCAAAGCGGCGCAAAAGGCAATCGGCGCGCCCGCAATTATTGCCGCGGGCCGGATTCACGAAGCGCAAATTTCTGTCAACATAAGTCATGCGCATCGCGTGGCCTTCTCGTCTATGGTCGCGTTCGCGCGGGGCGAAACAGGAGGAGTTTCGCCATGTCCCAGTTGAGCGGTATCGTGAGTTTGTTCCTGATCGCGGCGGCGTTCCTGACGTCGTGCGACGACCAGAAACCGCAGCAGAGCTCGGTGGAATTGTCGACGCTCCAAGCGGCGCAGTAGTTCAACGCCAAAGGCCCCCGGGTTTTGCCCGGGGGCCTTTGGCTTTCAGTGCACCTATCTAGCGGTCAATGCCAATAGGGCTTCACGTGATAATACTGGAATGAAGCATCGCGAGCGGCCTCGCCGTCAGCGCCGGTCAGTTCCTCGATCGAATAGGCGGGCGCGGCCTGCAACTGCTCCTTGGTGAACGGGACGACGTAGCCGCCTTGATCCTCGTCATAGTCAAGCGTCGCCCACGGGATGGCGTGGTACTTCTCGCCCATGCCAAGGAAGCCGCCGAAGCCGATCACGGCGAACATGATGCCGTTCGACATCTTGTCGAGCATCACGTCCTCGATACTGCCGATGCTCTTGCCTTCCGTGTTGTAGACAGACGTGCCGATGACGCGCGAGGCGGCAATGGCTTCAGTGTGCCCGGACGGGGTGGTCATGGTGGTGCTCCTCTCGATTGAATGCCTGCATTGACAATGAGAGGAGCGGGTGAAGGTTCCCGACTTTTGCTTGCTGTCGACCAGGCAGTGCCAACTCCCACAAGCCAGCGCGAGGTCCGTCGCCGCAATCAGTGCCCCTTGGCGATGCGGTCGAAGGCCATCAGCTTTTCCAGCAGCGCCGGCATGTCCTTGAGAGGCACCATGTTAGGGCCGTCTGAAGACGTGGAATTGTCGGGGTCCTGATGGGTCTCGATGAAGACACCGGCCACACCGACGGCAACGGCCGCGCGCGCCAGCGTCGCGACGAAGCGCCGTTCGCCGCCGGAGGAGCCGCCCTGCCCGCCCGGCTGCTGCACGGAATGGGTCGCGTCGAAAATCACCGGAGCGCCGATCTCGGCCATGATCGGCAACGCGCGCATGTCAGAGACCAGCGTGTTGTAGCCGAAGGAGACACCGCGCTCGGTGGTGAGCACGTTCGCATTGCCGGAGCCAGTGATCTTGGCGACGACGTTCTTCATGTCCCAGGGCGCGAGGAACTGGCCCTTCTTCACATTGATGACTTTGCCGGTTTTGGCCGCGGCGACCAGCATGTCGGTCTGGCGCGACAGGAAGGCCGGGATCTGCAGGACATCGACGTGGGGCGCGACGATGGCGCATTGTTCCTCGGTGTGGACGTCGGTCAGCACCGGGAGCCCAAACTCCTTGCGCAGATCGTCGAAGATCGGCATCGCCGCATCGAGCCCAGCACCGCGCGTCGCCGAAAGCGAGGTGCGGTTGGCCTTGTCGTAGCTCGTCTTGTAGACAAGGCCGATGCCCAGACGGTCAGTCAGTTCCTTCAGCGCGCCGGCCATGTCGAAGGCGTGCTGGCGCGATTCAAGCTGGCACGGGCCGGCGATCAGCGACAGCGGCGCATTGTTGGCGAAGACGACCTTGCCGACGGTTACCGATGAATTGGGCGCCAGGGGCTTGCTCATGGGATCTCCCGGAAGATGAAGGCGGCGCCCTGCCCGGGCGCCGGCGGAACGACGATATCATTGCCGCTCATGTTGTGTCGGACTGCGTTGTCCGCAAGCAGCTGCTTGGCGGCGGCCGTGTCGCGAACCGAGAAAACGATGGCCGTGAAGCGCAGGTTCGGCGATGGCGCGACTTTCAGCCCAAAGCGCGAGCCATAGTCTTCGCACGAAAGAACGCTGAGGACCGCATTCGGCAGCCGCACCGCGTCGCCATCGCTCGCATCCGCTTCGGCGGCGGTCGCGATCAATCCGATCTGGGCTGCGGGCCTGTCACTGACGGCGATGATTTCGAGAATACCCGTCACGCCATTGGCGTGCGCCTGCAGCGCCGTGCGATCGATCTTTGGCGCGTTGATGCGCTGGCAGGCGAAGAGGAAGGCCTCGTCGGCCTCCTTGTCGGATACGAATGCCAGCTTGAAGGAAGCCATGTCGCTTTTGCCGTTTGCGTCGGTAAAGGCGCGCGAGAAGCTCAGCATCCCGCCGGCCGAAAGACCGGCCTCGACATAGCGCGTATGATCGGCATCGGCATTGGCCGTTCCGAAGACAACAGCGGAAAAACCTTCCTCGCCAAGGGTTTGACGGTAGAGACGGTCGCGCGCGACGAAGACATTGCCTTCGCTTATGGCGAGGTCCGCCGCCTGTTCATTTCCGATCGCCAGCGGCTCCAGATAGGTGCCGTCGGTGAAAAAGACGCAGGCATTCTCCGTGCCGAAGGGGTGGATGCCCGTGGGCGCGACGACAAAGCCGAGCGACGTCAGGCGCGAGCGGACGGCATCGAGGTTCTCTGCCGGCAGAACGAGATGGTCGAGCGGATGAGCGGATTTTTTGGTCATGCCGGCGCGGTTTGCCCCATTCCGACCCGCGGTTCAAGGGCGCGGGATCGACAGTATGCGCGCTATGCCGGTTCAGGCCGCGGCAACGACGTCGGCCGAATAGCGCAGTTCGCGCATCGGCTTCACCTTGCTGGTCGTGTCGGCGTAAATCGGATGCGCCTTGTAGGCGGCAAGCGCCGCCTCGTCCTCGAACTCGGCATAGACGACCACGTCGATCGCGTTGGAGAACAGATCGACCTTGGTGTTGAGCGTCACTTCGAAATGCTTGGAATGCGGAATCTTGCCTAGCGCCAGCAGGCCCGAGCGCACGGCCTCGACATCTTCCTTGCGCCGCACGCTGAAGAAAACGATGTGCCGGATCAAGCCAACCTCCGTGATCGTCGATTCAGCGGTGTTTTTGTGGGAGCGATGCCTGGGCGTCAACCGGCAACGATGTCGCGCCCGCGATATGCAACCGGCAAGGCTTATCCGGTGACTTGGCGCACGATGCGCGACATTTCCCGCACGGTCACGTCGAGATAGTGACCATGATTGTAGAGGCCATCCCAGATCAGGAAGAAGGCAATGGCTGCGATGACGATTACATAACGCATGGCTAAAACTAACGCATGTGGACGGCTTGAACCAGAGTGGGAGCGGCCACGGTCCTTCGAGTTCACGGCTTTTTGCCCCGGGCCGCTTCTCCGGGCCGGTCACCAAGCCTTCGACTGCGGCGCCAAGAGCATCAGCTCTTGTCGTCGTCGCCCTGCGTGATCAGCCGCGCGCTGCGCTGACCTGTAAGATAAATCCATAGCCAGCTAAGCGAAACCGCCAGGCGGTTGCGGAAGTCGATCAGGAAATAGATGTGGGCGATGCCCCACAGCCACCAGGCGAGCCAGCCGGTGAGCTTGATCCAGCCGAAATCGATCGCGGCGGCGCGTTTGCCGATCGTCGCCAGATCGCCGGCATGACGGTATTGGAAAGGCCGCGTGGCGATGTCGCCGGCAAGCCGCGCCTTGATCGTCGCGGCGACATGCTTGCCCTCCTGCTTGGCCGAGGGCGCCACACCCGGCACGGGCTTCCCATCCGGCCGCACCACATGCGCGGTGTCGCCGATGACGAAAATGTCCGGGCTGCTCGGCACGGTGAGGTCGGGTTCGACCAGCACCCTGCCCGCCCGGTCGGCGGAAGCGCCCAGCCATTCGGCCGCAGACGAGGCGGCAACGCCAGCGGCCCAGATGATCGTCCTTGCCGGTAGCTGCTTGTCGCCAAAGACGACGCCCTCGGCGTCGAGTCGGGTGACGGGGCGGCCGAGCTCGACGGTGACGCCGAGCCGCTCCAGCGCCTTGCGGGCGTAGTCGGAAAGTTGCGGCGCGAAATTTGCCAGGATGCGGTCGCCGGCCTCGATCAGCACGACGCGCGCCTGGCGTGTGTCGATGTTGCGGAACTCGCCGCGTAGCGTGTCGTGCGCGAGTTCGACAATGGTGCCGGCGAGCTCTGCGCCCGTCGGGCCGCCGCCGACGATGACAAACGTCAGCAACGCCTGGCGCCTGGTGGGATCGGTTTCGCGTTCGGCCTGCTCGAAGGCGAGCAGGATGCGGCGCCGGATCGTCGTGGCATCCTCGAGCGTCTTCAGCCCCGGCGCGAACGGCTCCCACTCGTCATGGCCGAAATAGGCGTGACGCGCGCCGGTGGCGAGGACCAGCGTGTCGTAAGGGACCGAACTGCCGTCGTCGAGCAGCACGCGCTTGCCGGCGCGGTCGACACCGGTGACAGTGCCGAGAAGCGTCGTCACGTCCTTGCGCCTGCGTAAGAGATGACGGATCGGCCAGGCCACCTCCGAGGTCGCCAGCGACGTCGTCGCCACCTGGTAGAGCAGCGGCTGGAACAGGTGGTGATTGCGCTTGTCGATCATGGTGATGCGCACCGGCGCACCAGCCAGCGCGCGGGTGAGTTCGAGCCCGCCGAATCCGGCGCCGACGACCACGACATGATGCCTGGCTTCGCTCATTTCATCCACCTCGCGGTGTAAAACTACCACATAGAATGTAGGTATTTTGTGCGCTGCAACAACAGTCTTGCCGGCTGGAAACATGCCCCAGAGTCGTCGCGCGGCGTCGTGAATGCATATGTAGCGCGTGCTGCCGCAGGTATAGCGTGAGACCCCATGACAGGAGCCTATCATGGCTGACAATCGCGACGACGAAGGGCCGGCCCAATACGCATCACCGCCCTGCTTCATGCATGAACTCGAGCCGGAATACCGGGAGCCGCTGTCCGATTGGACGGATATCAGGCGTTGGCGCAAGGCCGAGCGCGAGCGGCTCATCAATGCCCGCCTTGCCGTCTCAGCCGATGCGCGCGCCGCCATGTCGGCACGTATCGCGGTCGGCCTCGACGCGCTGATCGGCGACATAGAGGGCCGGATGGTCAGCCTCTATTGGCCGTTTCGCGGCGAGCCGGATCTGCGCGGCTGGATGGCCTCTATCAACGAGCGCGGCGGCCGCACCGCGCTGCCTGTCGTCATCGAGAAGGGTCAGCCGCTGGTGTTTCGCGCCTACAGACCGGGCGACCGGCTGGAAAAGGGTGTCTGGAACATTCCGATCCCGGCCGAAGGCGACCCCGTCCTGCCCGACATCGTGATTTCGCCGATCGTCGGCATCGATCCAGGCAAGTATCGGCTGGGCTATGGCGGCGGCTTTTACGACCGCACGCTGGCCGCCATGCCGTTCAGGCCGCTGGTGATCGGCGTCGGCTATGAATTGCAGCGCATCCCCACCATCTACCCGCAGCCGCACGACATTGCGATGACGACTGTGGTGACGGAGGCGAATCCCGCCTAAACGGGCCAGGTCCATCGATCGGATAGTGGAAAATCAGCGTGAAAGTGACGCCGACCGCCTCCATGTCCCTGCGGCCGTCGACGACCATCTCCTTCAGGGTGTTGAGTTGCGCCGCATGCTCGTCGGTATCCCAGACGCTAACTTGGACCATCTCGCCTTTCGGCGAGACGCCCGAATAAAAGTGGAGCAGCCCCGGCAGCCGTCTGACGGCTTGGATGATGTACTGCGCGGTTTTCTTGCTGGCGGCATCAACCTCGGCAAACCGAGCCGGGTCGAAGCTGGCGCGCGAGATGCGGATGAGGGAGGTTGTCGGCAATGACTCGGCGAGCGTAGTTCTTTCTGTCATATCGCAGCTGCTGCCTCCTACTGGTTATCAATCCAGATCCTAGGCCATCTCCGGCCTCAAGCCGACCGCCGTGCGATCGACGATCTCGCGCAGCGCGAAGGACGAGTTGATCTTGGTCACATGCGGCATCGCCGACAGCCACTCCTTGTGGATGCGCTCATAGTCGACGAGATCCTTCGCCGCGATGCGCAGGATGTAGTCGTATTCGCCCGACATCAGATGGCAGGAGAGCACGTTCGGGCAACGCTTGATCGCCGCCTCGAAATCCGACAGCGTCTTTTCGAATTGCCCCGACAGCGATATGTGCACGATCGCCGTCATCTGGTGGCCGAGCGCGCTGTTGGAAAGCCGCGCGTGATAGCCGCGGATGGTTCCGGACTTCTCCAGGTTGTCGAGCCTGCGCGAGCAGGCCGATTGCGAAAGGCCGACCTTCTCGGCAAGCGCCGCATTGGGTATCCGGCCATCCTTCTGCAAAGTCTCCAGAATGGCGATATCAATCCTGTCGAGCGGCATTTTTCGTGGTTCCTGCGAATTTCCGGCTATTTTGCGCAACGATTATCGAAGACCGATCCTTGCCGCAAGTGCATTCGCAAACACATACGGAACGATTCGTGGTTGACTGCGATTATTGCGTGTCGCCTCCAAATCGCGCGGCGTTCCGGAGCTGATGGCATGCACCAATGACAGGGAGAGCGCCCCTGAAAGGGCGTGGACAGGAGAAGAAAGATGCGTGTCGGCTGCCCCAAGGAAATCAAGAACCATGAATATCGCGTCGGCCTGACGCCCGGCTCGGTCCGCGAATATGTCGCGCACGGCCACGACGTGCTGGTCGAGACCGGCGCCGGCGCCGGCATCGGCGCCGACGACAACGCCTATCGCGCCGCTGGCGCCACCATCGCCAAGACGGCGGCCGACGTGTTCGCCAAGTCGGACATGATCGTCAAGGTCAAGGAACCGCAGCCCAATGAATGGGTGCAGCTGCGCGACGGCCAGATCCTCTATACCTATCTGCACCTGGCTCCGGATCCGGAGCAGACCAAGGGTCTTCTCGCTTCGGGCGTCACCGCGATTGCCTATGAGACCGTGACCGACGACCGCGGCGGCCTGCCGCTGCTCGCGCCGATGTCGGAAGTCGCCGGCCGCCTGTCGATCCAGGCTGGCGCGACAGCGCTGCAGAAGGCCAATGGCGGCCGCGGTGTGCTGCTTGGCGGCGTGCCGGGCGTGCTGCCCGGCAAGGTCACCGTGCTCGGCGGCGGCGTCGTCGGCCTGCATGCGGCCAAGATGGCGGCCGGCCTCGGCGCCGACGTCACCATCATCGACCGCTCGATCCCGCGTCTGCGCCAGCTCGACGACATTTTTGGCGGCCGCGTCCACACGCGTTACTCGACCGTCGAGGCGTTGGAAGAGGAATGCTTCTCGGCCGACGTCGTTATCGGCGCCGTGCTGATCCCGGGCGCCGCGGCGCCCAAGCTCGTCACCCGCGAGATGCTTTCCGGCATGAAGAAGGGCTCGGTGCTGGTCGACGTCGCGATCGACCAGGGCGGCTGCTTCGAGACCTCGCATGCCACGACGCATGCCGATCCGACCTACGAGGTCGACGGTGTGATCCACTATTGCGTCGCCAACATGCCGGGCGCCGTGCCGGTCACCTCGGCGCACGCGCTCAACAACGCGACGCTGCACTATGGCCTGCAGCTCGCCGACAAGGGGCTCAAGGCGCTGGTCGACGACCACCACCTGCGCAACGGCCTCAACGTCCACAAGGGCAAGATCACCAACCGCGCCGTCGCCGAAGCGCTCGGCTACGAAATGGTCGAGCCGAAAGCGGTGCTCGCCGCCTGATATCCGGCAAGAATTCCTCCTGTCACGCCCGCCGGTTAACTCCGGCGGGCTTTTTTCTTGCGCGGAAGTAGGTTTCCGTGAAGAAGTCCGGACAACAAAAAAGCGGAGCAAAAGCCCCGCTTCCTCGATGTTGCGACCTGCCGCCGGTCCATCCGCGGTCGACTGATCATCAACCATTGCTTCTTAGCAAAGGAGTACGACGAGAATACGACAGTCTTGACGGACTTCGATCCTGTCTTTCGGCCGTTATGCGTCCCTGTGTGAAGTGCTTCACATTCGCGCGGCGGGAAAGATGCCTAGACACGCGATGCTACTGGCGGTCTGTGCTGCTTGCCGGGTTCGGACAATCCCGCCCTGACAGCACTTGCCGACAGCTTCTGTCAGACCCTCCAACGGCCCGCCTGACCATCGGCGGGCTTCTTTTTTGGGGCTTGTCGGTTTGGGATCAGGCCCGCTCGATGCGGCATTGATAGCAATTGTTCCGCGCCGAGCGGACGTGGATGTAGGCGATGTCGTCGCGCTCAAGCAGTGTCGTGGCGCGGGCTGCGATATCGCCCGTCGGCGTGACCGCGCCGCTGCCATAGACGATGCGATCGTCCTTGCCATAGCCCCTGACGATATAGTCGCTGCTTGCGAGCATTTCCGGCAGCGCCTCCCCGTCGGCGGCGCGTTCGCATTCCTCGGCGTGTAGGAAGATCGGGCCGGTCTCGGCATAGGGCTGCAGTTCCGGGAATGGCCTGTAGGCCATGATCAGATAGCCGTCGCCGACTGCGACGTTTTTCATGCAATGCCTGCAGGGCACGCCGTCGCCGTCGGAAATCCGATGTTCCGGGGCAAGGCCATAGGCGTCGGGCCCTCCCCCCTGCAAGGCGCGCACGGCTTCGGTCGGCAAGGCTTTGAACTGGATGCTCATGGCAAAATCTCCGGTGGCGATGTCCGGAAATTATGCTTTGGCGGCAGTGCCTCCCACCCGATTCCTGCCTAGAGCGGTTCACCGTTTCACGGAAACGGCGAACCGCTCTAACTCTTGGTTTTTACGCAATTCCGGACGGAAAACCGCTCACACTTTTCCTGGAATTGCTCTAGCGGCACGCATATGGAAGAGCCCGGCTGCTTTGCGCAACCGGGCTCTAGACATCGGCATTGTCGGACTGAGCGTTACCGCACGAAGTCGTCGAAGCGGCGCAGCGTCACGCGGCGGTTGCGCCAGTTCTCCTGCTGGGTCGGAACGAGCAGGAATTCCTCGCCATAGCCAACGGTTTCCAGCGCGAATGCGGGCACGCCGAACTCGCCTACCAGGGTCCGCTTGAGGGAGGCGGCCCGGCGCTCGGACAGGACCTGGTTCGACTCGAAGGAGCCGACAGCGTCGGTGTGGCCCTCGATCAGGATGCGGGCGCCACGGTCGCGTCGCAGGATGCGATGGAGCGCGTCGGCGATGATCTCGACCTTGCCATATTGCGAGGGGGCGATGGCGGGCGAGCCGAACTCGAAATTGATCGACTGGATGTCGATCGAACGCGCCATGTGCCGCAGGTCCGGCCGGCGCTTGAACTCGCGAATAGTGACACGTTCATTGGGGCGCAGCTTCTTCCTGGGCGCGGCCTCGAGCTGCCGCTCGATGGTCGCGGCCGAAGGCGTGGTCGCCTGTGCGAATGCCAGGCTCGGCATGGCAATTGCCGCGATCGCGGCAACGGCAAACATACGTCGGGTCAACATGTCTTTTCTCCTACAAGCTCGGCCTCGTAATGCGGCCGGACAATGGCAAAGACAGTCTGAAGCGGCGATGAACGGGATGTTCAGGCCCACGGCAATTCCGGGAAAAGCGTTCGCCGGTTGGGCTCGGCTGCGGCGTGAAACGGGTCTAGCCTCGCATGACGCTGGCCGAACGCTCGGCGAAGGTCAGCGGGTGCACGACTTCCTTCTTCTGCGCCACAGGCGTGAAGCCGAGTTTCTGGTACAGCGGCAGTGCCGCCGGATGGTCGAGCGTGCAGGTCTGCACGGACACGAACTTTGGCCCATATGCCCAGGCCGCCGAGATCGCCGCGCCGAGGAACCAGCGGCCGATGCCCTGGCCATGCGCATGTTCCATCATGCCGAAATAGGCGAGCTCCACTTCGTCCGGAAGATGCGGCTTTAGGTCGAAGAAGCCGGCTGGAGCGCCATCGAGATAGAGCACCCTGACGTCGCGGTCCTCGCGGTGCAGGCCGGCGGCAAGCTCCTCGTCGCTCATCCTCAGCACATTGACCCAGTGCCATTTGCGCCCGACGCGATCTATCAAATAGCGGTAGAAATGGAGCGGGATGTCCTTGGTCTTCAGCAGCGCGATCTGCCGGTTGTAGGGGATCGGCGACGAAACCGCCGGCGCGGCGTGCATCTCCAGGAACGTGACCGTGACATCGATAGCTTGCGGCGCGCCGTTTTCCATCATTCTTTCCCCGTCACCACCGGCGTGTCGCTGAGACCGCCCCATTCCGTCCACGAACCGTCGTAAAGGCGGTTGTCGGTATGGCCGAGCGTCTCCAACGCGAGCGTGATCGCCGCCGCCGTGATGCCCGAGCCACAGGACGTGACGACCGGCTTCGACAGGTCGATGCCGGCATCCTCGATCACCTTACGCAGTCGATCCTTGGGCAGCAGCTCGCCATTCTCGGCAAGCGCCGTGATCGGGACATTATGCGCGCCCGGCATATGGCCCGAACGGACGCCCGGGCGCGGCTCCGGATCGATTCCGACAAAACGGCCGGGCGAGCGTGCGTCGGCGATCTGGCTCTGGCGGCCCTCGACGATCCTGCGCATCTCGTCGAGGCTGACAACCCGGCCCGCATCGAAATCGGCATGGAAGACGCTCGGCGCCATCTTGGTCGGCTCGGACGTCACGGGCCGCCCCTCGGCCTTCCAGCGGTCGAAGCCACCGTTCAGAATATAGACCTGGAAAACGCCCATGACGCGGAGCATCCACCAGGCGCGCGGCGCCGAGAACAGGCCAGGCCCGTCATAGATGACGATGGTGTCATCGGCCGTAACGCCCATGGCGCCGACATATTGGGCAAAGTGCTGCGGCGAAGCCAAAGTGTGCGGCAATTTGGAATCCGGATCGGAAACCGCATCCTGGTCGAGGAAGCGCGCACCGGGAATGTGCGCGGCATCGTATTCGGCGCGGGCGTCTCGCTTTTGCGCCGGCAGATACCAGGAGGCGTCGATGATGGTGAGGCCGGGCTCGCCAAGCTGCTTCTCCAGCCAGTCGGCGTCGACGATGAAAGGACTGTCCTGCGCCATTTTTTGTTCTCCCTGGCCCGCCTCAGTTCGCCGGCATTGGTCCGAAGCGGATGCGGAAGCGGCGGTTCTCGCGGCCTTTCTTCTCGATCTTGCCGATATGAATCTCGCCGACCTCGCCGGTCGACTTCACATGCGTGCCGCCGCAGGGCTGGCTGTCGACCGAGCCGTTGTCGCCGATGCAGACCAGGCGGATTTTACCTGTGCCGACCGGCGGGCGGACGTTCTTCGATTTGACCAGGCCGGGATTGGCGGCGAGCTCTTGGTCGGTGATCAACCGGGTGAAGATCGGATGGTCGGCGCGCACCAGCTCCATCAGCCGGGCCGTAACATCTTCCTTGGTGAAGCCGGTGTCGGGGGTATCGAAGTCGACACGGCTGTCGTCCTCGGCGACCGCGGCCCCGGTGATCGGAAACGGGCAAACGACCGTCAGCAGGTGGCAGGCGGTATGCATGCGCATCAGAAGGTGCCGCCGCTCCCAGTCGATCGAGAGCTTCAGCCTTTCGCCGACAGCGGGGAGCAGCTGCTCCGGCGCCGGCACGTGGATGATCTCATCCTTGGTCTCGCCGGTGATGGTGGCGGCGATCGCGATGCGGCCGCCGTCCGCTCGTTCGAGCATGCCGGCATCGCCCGGCTGTCCACCCGACGTGGCGTAGAAGATGGTGCGGTCGAGAAGGATGCCACCCCGATCGTTGACGGCGACAACCTCGGCCTCGGCCGTCATCTGATAGGCGTCGTCGCGAAAAAGCGCCGCTGTCTTGTGCGCCATCATGCTACCTTTTCGAACGGCACGGAAATGTCGGCCCTTTCTTCCATCCAGCCCGGCACCGGAAGGTTCTTGCCGCGCAGGAACTCCGGATTGAAGAGCTTGGACTGGTAGCGCGTGCCGTAGTCGGCAAGGATCGTCACGATGGTGTGGCCCGGTCCGAGCTCGCGCGCCAGCCGGATGGCGCCGGCGATGTTGATGCCGGTCGAGCCGCCGACACAGAGGCCCTCTTCCTGGATCAGGTCGAAGATGATCGGCAACGCTTCCTCGTCCGGGATCTGGAAGGAGAAGTCCGGCCTGAAGCCTTCCAGATTGGCGGTGATGCGGCCCTGCCCGATGCCTTCGGTGATCGAGCTGCCGTCGGATTTCAACTCGCCGCTGGTGTAGAAACTGTAGAGCGCCGCGCCCAGCGGATCGGCGAGCGCGATCTTGACGTCCTTGCTCTTGTCCTTGAGGCCCAGCGCGACACCAGCGAGCGTGCCGCCGGAGCCTACGGCCGAAACGAAGCCATCGACCTTGCCGCCGGTCTGGGCCCAGATTTCCTCGGCCGTCGTGCGGACATGACCGTCGCGGTTGGCGACATTGTCGAACTGGTTGGCCCAGATCGCGCCGTTCGGCTCCGAGCGCGCCAGTTGCTCGGCAAGCCGGCCCGACAGTTTTATGTAGTTGTTGATGTTCTTGTAGGGCACGGCCGGTACTTCGATGAGCTCCGCGCCCAAGATCTTGATCGTGTCCTTCTTTTCCTGGCTCTGCGTGTCGGGGATGACGATCACGGTGCGGTAGCCGAGCGCCTTGGCGACCAGCGTCAAGCCGATGCCGGTGTTGCCGGCAGTGCCTTCGACGATGAGCCCGCCGGGCTTGAGCAGCCCGCGCTGTTCGGCGTCGCGGATGATAAACAGGCCGGCCCGATCCTTCACCGATTGCCCCGGATTCATGAACTCGGCCTTGCCGAGGATCTCGCAGCCGGTCGCTTCCGAAGCCTTGTTGAGCCGGATTAGGGGCGTGTTGCCGATCGCTTCGATCACTGAACGGGGCATGTGGGATTCCTTCATGTGTGCGGCGAGACCCTAAAAACCGGACGCCGCGGTTTCAAGGCAAGATTTTGCCTGGTCCAGTCGCATTGCGGATGGTGCAACGCTCGCGACCATTTCGGTGCCAAGTGCAAAACCGCTCTTTTCAACCGAATTCTCCGCCGCTAGAGCAAACCGGAACATCCGCAGGACACCCTATGACACTCTACCGGGCCAATCCGAAAGAGGGTGTCGCCTGGATCACGGGCGGCAGCAGCGGGCTTGGTCGCGCGCTGGCCAAGGATCTCGCCAATCAAGGCTATGCCGTGGCGGTGACGTCGCTACCGGAAGATCCAGCCGACACGCTGATCGTCGAAACGGCGCAAATGTCCGGGCATGTGAGGTCCTTTCCCTGCGACGTCACCGACGAGCAGGGCATGGCCCGCACGGCCGCCGCGATCGAGGAGCAGATGGGACCGATCGTGCTTGCCGTCTTCAACGCCGGCAACTACATCGCCACCCCCGGAGAGAATCTGGTGGTGCGCGATTTCCATCGTTCCTTCGCCGTGAACTATTTCGGCATCGTCAACGGCGTGGTGCCTGTCGTCGAGCATATGCGCGTGCGCGGACGCGGCCATGTCGTTCTTGTCGGATCGGTCACCGCCTATTCCGGCTGGCCGACAACGGCGGCCTATGGCGGCACCAAGGCCGCGATCAACATCCTGGCGGAGTCGCTGAAATACGACTTCGACAAGATGAACATCCGCATCCAGGTCATCAATCCGGGGTTCATCGACACGCCTTTGACCGAAAAGAACAAGCTGCCGATGCCGGGCCTCATGCCTGTGCATCGCGCCTCGCGCCGCATGGCGCGCGGCATCAGGAAGGGCGGCTTCGAAGTCACCTTCCCGTATCACATAAGCTGGCCGGTGAAGCTGCTCGGCCTGCTGCCGCGGCCGATCGGCCGCTTCGTCATCGGGCTCACCACCCACTGGCGGGGTCGGCCGCTGCATTTCGATCGCAGGCCGGCGGGCAAAAAAGACCCGTCCCGCGACAAGGCGACATAAGCCGGCGAAACGACGATTGCCTGCCGGCGGGGACGGCCATAGGTTGAGAATCATTGCTTGGAGACTGGAATGGGGCGGCGGATCGTGCTGGCGGTGCTTGGCTTTGCAGTCATCCTGGTCGCCGGCTTCTTTCTCGGCCCGCGCGTGCCGGTAGACACCACAATCCGCTTCAATCCATGGGTGATCGGCGACGATCCGCAGGCCTATCTGGCGCGTGAAGAGGCTGCCGTGCCCAACATACGCGACGGGCTCGACAAGGAGATCATCTGGGCGAACCCGATGGTCCACGCCAAGACGCCTTTGGCCATCGTCTACATCCACGGCTTTTCCGCCTCTAAAGGCGAGGTCCGCCCCTTGCCGGACGACATTGCGGATGAACTGGAGGCCAACCTTTTCTACACGCGGCTGACCGGTCACGGCCAGGACGGCGTGGCTATGGCGCAAGGCAGCGTCAATGCGTGGATCAACGACTATGAGGAGGCTTTGGCCATTGGGCGCGAAATCGGCGACAAGGTGATCGTCATCGGAACCTCGACCGGCGGCTCGCTGGCGGCGTGGGCCGCAACGCAGCCCGGCGCATCCGACGGTGTCGCGGCCATCGCGTTCATATCGCCGAATTTCGGCGTCAAGGCCTCCGGCGCGGAGTTGCTGACCATGCCCTGGGGCAGGCAGATCGCCGAACTTGTCGGCGGCAAGGAGCGCAGTTTCCCGGCACGCAACGCGCTGCACGAAAAATTCTGGACGACCAAATACCCGATGAAAGCGGTGCTGCCGATGGCCGCGCTCACCGAGCTTGCCTATACCGCGCCGGTCGAGAAGGCAAAGATCCCTGCCCTGTTCATCTTCTCGGATTCCGACAAGGTGGTGCGGCCGGATCGCACACGCGAGATCGCCGGGCGCTGGGGCGGTCCGCACGAGCTGGTGCCGGTCGACGATACCGGCGATCCGGACAATCACGTCATCGCCGGCGATGTGCTGTCGCCGCAGACCACACGCTTTCTAACGGAGCGTATCGTGGTCTGGGTGAAGGCGTTGATGCAGCAGCAATCTGGCCAGTGAAACGAAAAACGGCCGGAGCATTCGCTCCGGCCGTTCCTCGATCAGATTTGATGAGCTCAAGCAGCGCGGTTCGCCGGACGCTTGCCGCCGAAGCGGCGCTTGTTGTTGCCCTTGAAGCGCTTGAAACCGCCGGGTTTGCGCTCGCCGTTCGGCTGCGCGGCCGCCGGGCGTTCGCCCTGCGGCTTCGGTCCGCGCTCTCCGTTGGGCTTGCCGGTGAAGTGCTTCTTGCCACCGCCATTGCCCGGTCGGCGGCCGTCGCGGCGGCCGCCATGATGCTCGCGGTCATTGGCCGGCTCGAAATGGCGCTCGGTCTTTTCCCTGGGGTCGCGCTGCGGATCCGGGCTGCCGAGGTGGTCGGCAACGACCGGCAGCTTCATGCGGATGATACGCTCGACCTGCCGCAGCTTGGCATTCTCGGAGGGGTCGCAGAGCGTGATCGCGATGCCGTCCCTGCCGTTGCGGCCGGTGCGGCCGATGCGATGGACGTAGCTTTCAGCCTCGTCCGGCAGGTCGAAATTCACGACATGGCTGATGCCGGGCACGTCGATGCCGCGCGCCGCGATATCGGTCGCCACCAGGATGCGAACCGAGCCGTCGCGGAAATCGTTGAGCGCCTTCTGACGGGCGTTCTGCGACTTGTTGCCGTGGATGACGGCGGCTTCAAAACCGTCGCGCACAAGATCCTTGGTGACACGATCGGCGCCATGCTTGGTGCGCGAGAACACGATCACCGTGCGCATCGCCTCGTCGACCAGCATCTTGGACAGCACCTGGCGCTTCTGCCTTGTGCGGGCAAGCACCACGCTCTGCACGATCTCGGCGGCGGTCGTGCTCTGCGGCGAGACTTCGACGCGGACCGGATTCTTCAGGAGGCCCTTGGCAAGCTCGGCGATCTCGTCGGGCATGGTTGCCGAGAACAGCGCCGTCTGGCGGTCCGGCGCGGTCGCCTTCGCGATGCGCTTGACGTCGTTGATGAAACCCATGTCGAGCATGCGGTCGCCCTCGTCGAGGACGAGCCATTTGGTGTCGGCAAGGATAAGGTCGCCTTCCCGCACGAGGTCGGTCAACCGCCCAGGCGTGGCGATCAGGATGTCGACGCCGGGCGCGATCTTCTTCACCTGGCTGAAGCGCGAGACGCCGCCGAGCACCAGCGCGGTCGAGATATGCGCGCCCTTGGCGAGCAGCTTGATGGTGTCCTCGATCTGCACGGCGAGCTCGCGCGTCGGCGCCAGGATTAGCGCGCGCGCCGTCATTGGCCGGCGCTTGGTGCCGAGGCCGATGATCTTCGACAGGATCGGCAGCGCGAAGGCAGCCGTCTTGCCCGAACCGGTCTGGGCGATGCCGAATATGTCGCGGCCTTCGAGCTGCGGCGGGATGGCCTGCACCTGGATCGGCTTCGGCTCTTTAAAGCCCGCGGCAAGCGTGGCCTTCAGCAGCGCGCCGCCGATGCCAAGGGCCGCGAAACCGGAGAGTTCCCCAGCGTCGTTGTTGGGGAGAGTGTTTTCGTTGGTCAAATTCATCTTCTTTCAAGCGGCGCAATCGCCGCAAACGTCGATGGCGGCAGGGCGCAACCTGCCGTCGAAACAAATATAAGGAAACGACAAGGCGGCGGACGGGAAACGTCCGCGCGGCTGCGCTGTCGTGCCCGCGGACGTCATGCCCCGGGGCTTTTTCGCCGTCTTGCCGATCGACCGAGGCCGATTTGAAAGAGGGAAAACAGACGCAACCAGTCTCATTCGTGGAGAAAGCCGGACAGGCCGGCCCAAGCGCCTATGGGCTGCATATGGCCGAGTCCGGCCCGAAATGCAAGGGGCGTCATGTTGCAATGCAGCAAAACGAGGGTGCTTGCGCTCTCCTGCCCTCGCCATTACCACAAACCACTTATCCGTTTTGGGGACCAGCGATGAAAGACGTGCTGAAGGAACTCGAACGCCGCCGCGATATTGCCCGCATGGGCGGCGGCAAGGACCGTATCGAGGCGCAGCACAAGAAGGGCAAGCTCACCGCCCGCGAGCGTATCGAGGTCTTCCTCGACGAGGGCTCGTTCGAGGAGTTCGACATGTATGTCGAGCATCGCTCGACCGATTTCGGCATGGAGAAAACCAAAATCGCCGGCGACGGCGTCGTCACCGGCTGGGGCACCGTCAACGGCCGCCCGGTCTATATCTTCGCCAAGGATTTCACCGTGTTCGGCGGTTCGCTGTCGGAGGCGCATGCCGAAAAGGTCATCAAGGTCCAGGAGATGGCGCTGCGCAACCGCGCGCCGATTATCGGGCTCTATGACGCAGGCGGCGCGCGCATCCAGGAAGGCGTGGCCGCGCTCGGCGGCTATGCCGAGATTTTTCAGCGCAATGTGCTCGCCTCAGGCGTGATCCCGCAGATATCGCTGATCATGGGCCCCTGCGCCGGCGGCGATGTCTATTCGCCCGCCATGACCGATTTCATCTTCATGGTGCGCGACACTTCCTACATGTTCGTCACTGGACCGGATGTGGTGAAGACGGTGACCAACGAGACGGTGACCGCCGAAAGCCTCGGCGGGGCTTCCGTCCACACGACCAAATCCTCGATCGCCGACGGCGCCTATGACAACGATGTCGAGGCGCTGCTGCAGATGCGCCGGCTGGTCGATCTGCTGCCGGCATCTAACACGGCGGAGATCCCCGAGATCGAGTGCTACCAGTCGGTGACGGACCACGACCTGTCGCTCGACCGGCTGATCCCCGACAACGCCAACAAGCCCTATGACATCAAGGAGCTGATCCTGAAGGTCGCCGACGAAGGCGATTTCTTCGAAATCCAACAGAGTTTTGCGAGAAACATCGTCACCGGCTTCGGTCGCGTCGAGGGGCGCACGGTGGGCTTCGTCGCCAACCAGCCGATGGTGCTGGCCGGCGTGCTCGATTCCGACGCCAGCCGGAAGGCGGCGCGCTTCGTGCGCTTCTGCGACTGTTTCTCGATTCCCATCGTCACCTTCGTCGATGTGCCGGGTTTCCTGCCTGGCACCGCGCAGGAATATGGCGGGCTGATCAAGCATGGCGCCAAGCTGCTCTTCGCCTATGCCGAAGCAACCGTGCCGAAGATCACCGTCATCACCCGCAAGGCCTATGGCGGGGCTTATGACGTTATGGCGTCGAAGCATCTGCGCGGCGACATGAACTATGCCTGGCCGACGGCGCAGATCGCCGTGATGGGCGCCAGGGGCGCGGTCGAGATCATCTACCGCAAGGACATCGGCGATCCGGAGAAAATTGCCGCCCATACAAAGACTTACGAGGATCGCTTCCTGTCGCCTTTCGTCGCCGCCGAACGCGGCTATGTCGATGAGGTGATCATGCCGCATTCGACGCGGCGTCGCGTGGCGCGCGCGCTGCGCATGCTGCGCAACAAGGACATGCAGAACCCCTGGAAGAAGCACGACAACATCCCGTTGTGAGAAGCCGCGCCGACAACAAATGCGCATAACCCTTGCAGCTCAGAGCCTTATTCCGGCCAAGGGGTATGGCGGCACGCAGCGCCAGGTCGAATGGCTGGTCACTGAACTGGTCAGGCTCGGCCACCATGTCGTCCTGATCGCCGCGCCGGGATCGTCGCATCCGATTTGCGAGGTTAGGCATGCGGTCAGCGATGCCGAGTGCAGGGCGGCGATCCCCCGCGACACGCAGATCGTCAATCTCCACGCCTGGAAAGTCGAGGTCCCCTTCCCGACCCTTAACACCGAGCACGGCCACCTACCGGACTATCCGCGGCCGCAGCTCAACTGGAACTTCCTCAGCGCCCGTCATGCCGAGCTGCATGGCCGCAAGAGCTTCGTCTACAACGGGTTTCCGGTGGACGCTTACCGGCTGACGCCAACGAAGAACGATCATCTCTTCTTCATGGCAGCGATCGCACGGGCCGGAAAGGGGCTGAACCGCGCGGTGGATCTTGCCAAGAAATTCGACTTCATCCTCGATATCGCCGGCGGCTCGCGCTGGAAGCTGCTCGGCCGCAGCAAGACGCGCCGCGAGGGCGTGTTCTTCAAGAGCCTTTCCGCCCGCTACCGTTTTCACGGCATGGTCGACGGCCAGGACAAGCTGCGCCTGCTGGGTGAATCGAAGGCATTCCTCAACCCGATCTCCTGGGAAGAACCGTTCGGTATGGCGCAGGTCGAGGCCATGCTGTGCGGCACACCCGTGCTCACCACACCGCGCGGCGCGCTCGTGGAAACCGTAGATGCCGATACCGGGCGCTTCTTCCAGACCGACGAGGAGTTCGGACGCGGTCTTGCTGCGATCGGAGGCCTGTCGGCGCAACGATGCCGCCAGTCGGCCGCTGACAGATTCCCTATCGAGAAGACGGCGAAGGCCTATCTGGAACTCTATGCGCGCATCCTTGATGGCGAAGCGCTTCCGTGACAAATCACCGTCACATCAGCCATTGGTGGCGATTGTTCCGGATCTGAAGGTACCGCCCGTTGCGTCCCATCCTCGTCTTCTGCTTGCCGGCGATCGGAGACTTCATCCGTTGCCATTCGGCAATCCAGATTCTGGCCGAGAAGTTTCCCGGGCATCCGATCGACGTCGCCACCTCGCCGCTTGCCGCGCCGCTGGCGCGGCTGATGCCGCATATCCGCAAGACATGGATTGTCGAGAAGCACTGGAAGCCCGGGCTGAAACAACGGGCAGGTCTGGCGCGCGAAATCCGCAAGGAGAACTACCAGGCGGCCTATATGCTCACCAGCAGCACCAAGGCCGCGCTCGTGCCATGGCTGGCCGGCATACCGGAACGCATCGGCTATCCACGGGAATTCCAGTTCGGCATCATCAACCGCCTGCCTGCCGGCTGGCTGAAGAGCTTCGTGGCGTTCGGTCCGCGCAAGACCAGATTGTACGAACAGGTCTGCGCCATCGCGATGCTGGGTGAAAAGCCAGCCGACCGCATGCGGTTGCCTGCGCCGCAAATGGCTATTTCGGCCGAAGAGCTTTCCGATTGGCGCGCCCGACACGGGATCGATCCTGCGCGACCCGCGCTGGCGCTTTACACGTCCGCTTTCACCAACTTCCGCTCATGGCCGGCGGAGCGTTTCATCTCGGTAGCGAAGGATCACGCCCGGCGCGGCTGGTCGGTTTGGCTCATCGGCGGCCCACGAGAGCGCGAGGCCGCCGCGCAGATACGGGCAGCGCTTCCGGAGGCGGTGGATTTCACGTCGACACCGCAACTGACCGACGCCATGTGCCAGATCGCCGCCTCGACCGTCTTCCTCGGCGTTGATGGGGGCCTCTGCCATGCGGCTGCAGCTTTGGGCGGACCATGCGTGCTCATCTTCGGATCAAATCGGTCTTATGAGACAGGGCCTGTAAACGATCAGGTGCGTTATCTCGAGCCGCCGATTTCGACGCCGAGCTGGGTGCTTGATACACGCGGTGTCAGCGAGGAGCGGGTTCTCGCGGCTTTGGCGACAGCGATCCGAAAACACGGGCCGAAATTCGCCTGACCTTATTCCTCGGCTGCCGCGCCGAAGCCTGAGCCCATGCTGGCGCGTGCCGTGGTCGCCCACGGCGTGGCGTGGTTGTCGATGCGCATCTGGAAGATGAAATAGGTCGGCGAGCAGAAGCCGATGCCCTTGACCTTGGCCGCGCCCGGCGTGTCCGCCGGCAGCGACTGGCACATATAGTCCTCGCGGCAGAAATGATCGGCCGAGCAGGCCGGGCGGTTGCCACGATTGACCGCGCCGCCAAGACACTGGTCGAAATTGTTGGTCGCCACGCAGATGTCGAACTTCTTGCCGCCGACCAGGCCGCAGATCTCGCTGGGCATCGACTTGCCGGCTTTGAAGGCGGAGAAGGCGCGATCCTTTGTCGCAGGCCCGGTAGGCGAAGCCTCCTGGGACGCCGATCTTCGGTGGACGGCAGGTAAAGGCCGTGCGGGAGATCGCAGGAGCGAAGGCGGCGAACTGGCCAGTGATCCTGTAGCGATCGTTGAAGGGCTCTGCCGCATTGCTGGCGATCGAGCCGGTGAGGCAAGGATGGCCGGAAAACATAGCGGGGCTGTCTTTCGGCAGCAGGCATTCCGCCAATTTAGTTCTTACGCCTGAAGCGGTGGCGATCGGCGTGCAGATCGTGCCGCCGCCGCACTGCCAGCTGCTGCCGAAGCGGGCGGCATCTTCCGGCATCAGGCATGGCATCGCTGTTTCGGCCGGCGCGTAGGCGACCTCGCCTCCGTCCTTCCAGGTGGCGGGCGGGGCGAAGGAGAGCGGGCGAAAGCGATTGGGATCCCTGCCCTCGGCCGTCGCTTGCAGCCAGGCCTCGCGGCGCGCAATCTCGGCATGGAGATGCGGCGAGATGCCGACCTCGAGCCGGTTGAGCGGCGAGGTCGTCGCGTCGTCGAGGCCGATGAAATGGAAGCCGGCGGTAGAACCTGCCTGATGGCAGCCCTGGCAGGCGCCATTGTCGAGCAGCTCGACCAGGGCTTCCGGCGCGCGAGCCAACGAAAATTTCGAATAGTCGAGCGCGGCTAAGTCCTTCGGCTCGAATATGGGGGTGAACGGATGATTGGCTTGCCTGGCGCTGCCGAAGGTCGACCAGGAGATGACTTTTCTTGCCAGGAATTCGTCCGGGATTTGATAGACGCCGAGATCGACCGCAGCGGCATTGGCGCGGACATAGTCGGCAAGCCGCGCTTTCAGGGCAGCATCGTCGGCGAGCCGTGCCGCGTCCGGCGTATTTTCCAGAGGCTTCTCCCCCACTGTCGAGCCGTCGATGCTGAATATGCGCATCAGATAAGCCGCCTGCCCGCCGAACTCGGTTTCCTGGCCGGAAGGAAAGCGCACGACCTGCGCGTTGAGCTCAAGCTGCTTGAAGGACAGCGAGGCCTTCTCGAGCGGCCCGCCGCTCAGCCAGCCGGCATCGACCGGTCATCGAGCTGCGGCGTCCAGCGGCCGGCAGCGCCCGCGCAGCCGCCGTCAGCGTCCGGAGCGACGCGGTATATGGCGCTGAAGTTGAATGGCAGACGCGAGGCCAGTTGCTTGCCGTTCTTCTTAAACGAGTACGCAAGGCGATAGATGAACCGCACCTCGCCGCAGCTCGTCTCGTTGCCAAGCGCCGCGAAATCGCGCCGGTCGAGCCGGTTGACGACACCGACAACGCGGAAGCGCGCCGCGTTCGTCTTCAGCCAGCGCATGTCGATGATGCGGCCGACATTCCCGTCGGTCACTTCGTAGAGGGTGCGGCCGCCGGCCTTGATCTCGGCGCGCAACGCAGCAACATCTGCCGCGACTGTCTCAACGAGGGCGTGGTAGGCCGGTGCGGAGTCGTAGAGGGTCTTCAGGTCATCCTTTCCGTCAACACCGAAGAGACCGGCGAAACCGTACCCCTTGGTGTCGAGCTCGGCGAGGACGCGCGGGTCGTCGACGATGGTGACCGGATGACCGGCGGCATGCGCAAATGGCGCAGCGAAAGCCCCCAAAAGAAAGGCCGCGATCACGAGCCCCAGCCGTGTCATCGGATAGTGTTCTGCATCAATTCGCGAAGAACCGGCAGCATGGCCAGGGGCAGGTCTTCGGCTATCAAGCCCGGCCCAAAGCGGCTGCCCGCCTCTGCATGGATCCAGACCCCGGCGCAAGCCGCTTCGAAGGCCGGCATGCCTTGGGCAAGGAGGCCGGCGATGATGCCTGCCAGCACGTCGCCCGAACCGGCGGTGGCAAGCCAGGGCGCGCCATTGCCGTTGATCGCGGCGCGGCCGTCCGGCGCAGCGATCACGCTGTCGGCGCCCTTGTAGACGATCACCGCGTTGGCACGCTGCGCGGCTTCGCGCGCCTTGGCGAGCTTCGACAACGCCTTGTTGCCCGCAATGTCCGCGAACAGCCTGCCGAACTCACCCTCATGCGGCGTCATGATCAACGCTGGCGCATCCGGTCTGCCGGCTGCCTCGAACAGCGTCGAGGCTCCATTGCGGAAGGAGGTGATGCCGTCGGCGTCGAGCACGAGGCCCTCGACGCCGCCGTCCTGTCGCTTCCTGGCCAGCACGGCGAGCGTGAAATCGCGCGCCTTGTCGCCGATGCCGAAGCCGGGGCCGAGGACAAAGCTGGACGGCCGGCGATCGCCGATCAGGTCATGCACGTCCTCGATCGCGTCGACCTTGCGCAGCATGATGGAGGTCAGATGCGCCGCGTTGACCTGCATGGCGTTTGCCGGCGAGAGCACGGTGACGGCCCCTGCCCCGCTTCTTGCGGCCGCCAACGCCGACAGCCGCGCCGCGCCGGTAGCCAATGGGCCGCCCGAAAAGACGCTCGTATGGCCGCGCTTGTATTTGTGCGCGTCGACCGCCGGCGTAGGAAAGTTCGCGATCCAAAGCCCGGGCCGGTTCTCGAGGGTCCTTGGCGCGATCTCGTCGATGATCTCGTCGCGAATGCCGATATCGGCCAACACGATCTCGCCGCATCGCTCGCGGCCCGGCAGCAGCAGGTGCCCGGGCTTCTTTCGCGCGAAGGTCACCGTGAGGACCGCGAGAAATGCCGAGCCGAGAACTTCGCCGCTATCGGCGGAAACGCCCGAAGGCAGGTCGATCGCGACAACCGGCAGGTTCATCCCTGTCACGATGTCGACCGCGGCCTTGGCGTCGCCGGATAGCGGTTTCGACAGGCCTGCGCCAAAGAGCGCGTCGACGACCAGCGAACCGTCTTCGGGCGTGAGGGCCGACAGCGGTCGCCGCTCCAGGGTGCAGGCGGCAGCCGCGAGCGCGGCGTCACTGCCTGGCCGCGGTTCGCCCAACGCCCACAGAGCCACATCGACGCCAGCCTCGGCCAACAGCCGCGCCACGACATAACCGTCGCCGCCATTGTTGCCGGGGCCGCACAGCACATGCGCCCTCTTCGCGCCCGGGTGGCGCGCCAGCACCAGGGTCGCGACTGCTTCGCCGGCGCGTTGCATCAAACCGTAGCCGTCGAGCGGCCCGGCCGCGATCGCTAGTCTGTCCGCCTCGGCCATTTCGGCCGTCGATAGAAGTTCATTGCGCATGGGATTGCCGATCTCCGTGCGATCAAGCATTGTCCAGTTTTCGGTTCGAAGCAAACCGCCGCGGCCGCGCATCGTTTGCAGATGCGGCCGCATCCGACAGGGGTCCGATTGCTATTTGCGCTTCCTGCCCATTTTTTATGCAGGATTGAGGAGGGGCGATGTATAGGGTTTGGGCGTCCATGCCGCATCCGGCGCAGCGGATGACGCGAATTTGCATCCGGGCCCGATGCGGAATCGAAAACGCCCTGTACCTATTCTTCCCCCTGGATTGGCACGGTTCGTGCTAGATGGAGGCGCAAGCGGGGTACACAACCCGTCTTCTTGGCAGTGGAGGCCATTTTTTACATGAAAAAGATCGAAGCGATCATCAAGCCATTCAAGCTGGACGAAGTGAAGGAAGCGCTTCAAGAGGCCGGGCTGCAAGGCATCACCGTCACCGAGGCCAAGGGTTTCGGCCGTCAGAAGGGGCATACCGAGCTTTATCGCGGCGCCGAATATGTCGTCGACTTCCTGCCCAAGGTGAAGATCGAAGTGGTGCTCGGCGACGAAGCCGTTGAAGGCGCCATCGAGGCCATCCGGAAAGCGGCGCAAACGGGCCGTATCGGCGATGGAAAAATCTTCGTTTCCAAC
Source organism: Mesorhizobium sp. M2A.F.Ca.ET.046.03.2.1 (assembly GCF_003952425.1). Taxonomy (NCBI): domain Bacteria; kingdom Pseudomonadati; phylum Pseudomonadota; class Alphaproteobacteria; order Hyphomicrobiales; family Phyllobacteriaceae; genus Mesorhizobium; species Mesorhizobium sp. M2A.F.Ca.ET.046.03.2.1. Next base: position 6,617,933 of record NZ_CP034449.1, read on the forward strand.
ATAGAGGAAGTCGTGCGCATCCGTACCGGCGAGACCGGTATCGACGCCATCTGACGCCCTCCATCTTTCTGCAACGTCATCATCAAAAACACGTCATCACACAGGGATACATGACATGACGACAGCCAAAGACATCATGAAGCAGATCAAGGACAATGATGTGAAATTCGTCGACCTGCGCTTCACCGATCCACGCGGCAAGCTGCAGCATGTGACGATGGATGTCGTCGAGGTCGAGGAAGACATGTTCGCCGATGGCGTCATGTTCGACGGCTCCTCGATCGCTGGCTGGAAGGCTATCAACGAGTCCGACATGGTGCTGATGCCCGACACGGATACCGTCCACATGGATCCGTTCTTCGCGCAGTCGACCATGGTCATCCTGTGCGACATCCTCGATCCGATCTCGGGCGAGGCCTACAATCGCGATCCGCGCGGTACCGCCAAGAAGGCCGAAGCCTACATGAAGTCGGAAGGCATCGGCGACACCATCTATGTCGGCCCCGAAGCCGAGTTCTTCGTGTTCGACGACGTGAAGTACAAGGCAGACCCCTACAACACCGGATTCCGTCTGGACTCCACCGAACTGCCGTCCAATGACGACACCGACTACGAGACCGGCAATCTCGGCCACCGCCCGCGCATCAAGGGCGGCTACTTCCCCGTGCCGCCGATCGATTCCGCCCAGGACATGCGTTCCGAAATGCTGACCGTGCTGGCCGAGATGGGCGTGCGCGTCGAGAAGCACCACCACGAAGTCGCCGCCGCCCAGCATGAGCTCGGCATCAAGTTCGACACGCTGGTGCGCAACGCCGACAAGATGCTGATCTACAAGTATGTCGTGCACCAGGTCGCCAATGCCTACGGCAAGACGGCCACCTTCATGCCGAAGCCGGTGTTCGGCGACAACGGCTCGGGCATGCATGTGCACCAGTCGATCTGGAAGGGCGGCAAGCCGACCTTCGCCGGCAACGAATATGCGGGCCTGTCGGAAACCTGCCTCTATTACATCGGCGGCATCATCAAGCACGCCAAGGCGATCAACGCCTTCACCAACCCGCTCACCAACTCCTACAAGCGTCTGGTGCCGGGCTATGAAGCGCCGGTGCTGCTCGCCTATTCGGCGCGCAACCGCTCGGCTTCCTGCCGCATTCCGTTCGGCTCCTCGCCGAAGTCGAAGCGCGTCGAGGTCCGCTTCCCCGATCCGGGCGCGAACCCCTATCTCGGTTTCGCCGCCATGCTGATGGCCGGCCTCGACGGCATCAAGAACAAGATCCATCCCGGACAGCCGATGGACAAGGACCTCTACGACCTGCCGCCGAAGGAGCTGAAGAAGATCCCGACCGTCTGCGGCTCGCTGCGCGAGGCGTTGCAGAACCTCGACAAGGATCGCGGATTCCTGAAGGCCGGCGGCGTCTTCGACGACGATCAGATCGATGCGTATATCGAGCTCAAGATGGCCGAGGTGATGCGCTTCGAAATGACCCCGCATCCGGTCGAGTACGACATGTACTATTCTGTCTGACGACCGAACTTCTCGGCATCGGCGACAAAGACGGACCCCGGCGTTTCGCCGGGGTTTTCGCATGGGCAGTCCATTGGAGGGCTTTCCGCAAACCCAGCGTAGCCATGCAGCATCCGGCCGGTCCGCCACTGCAGAAGCAGCAGTCACGCCAAAGTGGTCGCGGCGCTCAATCGCCTGGCGTTGCTGCCGTTGACGGCGGCGGCAGGCGAAACATTCCCGCCGGTTGTTTGCATGCAAAAAGCCCCGGCGAAGAACGCCAGGGCTTTCGACAATTGAAACTTACGCGGCGCAGGCGAGGCCCGCGCCTGGATGATCAGGCGGCGGCCGAAACGGCGTCGGTCGAAACCTGCGAGATCGTCTTCAGGATCTGCGAAGCGATCTGGTAGGGGTCGCCCTGCGAGTTCGGGCGGCGATCTTCCAGATAGCCCTTGTAGTCGTTCTTGACGAAGGAGTGCGGAACGCGGATCGAGGCGCCGCGGTCGGCGACGCCGTAGGAGAATTTGTTCCACGGCGCGGTCTCGTGCTTGCCGGTCAGGCGCTTGTCGTTGTCCGGACCGTAGACAGCGATGTGATCCATCAGGTTCTTGTCGAACTGCGCCATCAGCGCCTCGAAATAGGCCTTGCCGCCGACTTCGCGCATATAGGCGGTCGAGAAGTTGGCATGCATGCCCGAGCCGTTCCAGTCGGTATCACCCAGCGGCTTGCAGTGGAACTCGATGTCGATGCCGTATTTCTCGGTCAGACGCAGGAGCAGGTAGCGAGCCATCCACATCTGGTCGGCGGCCTTCTTGGAGCCCTTGCCGAAGATCTGGAATTCCCACTGGCCCTTCGCCACTTCGGCGTTGATGCCTTCATGGTTGATGCCGGCGGCGAGGCAGAGGTCGAGATGCTCCTCGACGATCGTGCGGGCGACATCACCGACATTCTTGTAGCCGACGCCGGTGTAGTACGGGCCCTGCGGCGCCGGATAGCCGCTCTCGGGGAAGCCGAGCGGACGGCCGTCCTTATAGAAGAAATACTCCTGCTCGAAGCCGAACCAGGCGCCCTCGTCGTCGAGGATGGTGGCGCGCTTGTTGGAGACATGCGGGGTCACGCCATCGGGCATCATGACTTCGCACATGACCAGCACGCCATTGGTGCGGGCCGGATCCGGATAAACGTCGACCGGCTTCAGCACGCAGTCGGAGCTGTGGCCCTCGGCCTGGTTGGTGGACGAGCCGTCGAAACCCCACAGCGGCAGCTGCTCGAGCGTCGGGAACTCGGCAAACTCCTTGATCTGGGTCTTGCCGCGCAGGCTGGGGGTCGGGACATATCCGTCGAGCCAGATATACTCGAGCTTGTATTTGGTCATTCCAGTGCCTCTCGTTGCTAGGACGCCGCAAGCGACGTCAACGCATGGCCGGGCTTGCCGGCCTGCCGATGGTTAAAAAGCAATTCGTATGCCACTCCGCCGTCGGCGGGTGCGGCAAAATGGTCGCGCCAACACGTGGATTTTGCTCAGCCGCCTCAATAATGCGCTCTGATCGCTCAATCGAGATTTCTGCATAAATAATTGGCAAATATTGATCTTTTTGTAGGCATATTGCCTAAACGAATCGCAGAACCTATCTTGCTTGCTAAGTTTAATCGGCAAGCCTCAAGACAAGCAAGGAGGTCGCCAATGCAGGTCATGCAACCGCGTCCGTCGGCAAAAATCCTGATGTTCCCGCTGGCAGGGCGCAAGTCTGCCTCAAATTTAGGCGCCAAGGCGAAATTCGCGGCAGAGCTTGCGACGCTTCGCGGCGAGCACGCCGACTTTGACGGCTGGTATCACGAAGCAGCCGTCGAGGAAGAAAATCAGCGCAAGAGCTGATCGCCCCTTAGGTTTTATGGACGAAAAAGCCCGGCGCGATCGCTCGCGCCGGGCTTTCTTTTGGAGCAGATGACCGAGGTCAGTCCTTGGCGTGCAAGTCGGTGCCGAGCGTATCCCTGACGAAGATCATGCCGATGATCAGCGACATCGCCGCGATGATCACCGGGTACCAGAGACCGTAGTAGATATCGCCCTTGTAGGCGCTGAGCGCGAACACGGTCGCGGGCAGCAGGCCGCCGAACCAGCCGTTGCCGATATGGTAAGGCAACGACATGCCGGTGTAGCGGATGCGGGTCGGGAACATCTCGACCAGGATCGCGGCGATCGGCCCATAGACCATGGTCACGAACAGCACCAGGATGAACAGGATGCCGATCGTCATCGGCCAGTTGATGGCCGCCGGATCGGCGAACATGGCGAACGCGCCGCCGCCCGGTATGGTGTAGACCGTGACTTCCGTCGCACCGGCCGCCTCGTCCTTGGTCAGGACCTTGTCGGCGATCGCCTGCTCGGCCGGAACGGTGGCCTTCTCGCCGCCGCGGATCGTGGCTGCATCGAGCTTCAGTTCCGGATTGGCCGCGATGAAGGCGTCGAGCTTCTGGTCCGCCACCTTGGCCGCGGCGCGCTTCAGCGGATAGCCGCCGTCCTTCAGCGCCATGTTCACCGCCTTCTGGAAGACCCCCTCCTTGGCCTTGGCCTGATCGCCGGCGGCAACGGCATCATAAGACTCCACCGTCTCGTTGCCGATCTTGACCGTAGCCGCAGTTCCAGGCGCGGCCGTCGTGACGACGTCGTATGGCACCGAGTTCTTGGTCAAGAACGAGGTCGCGATATCGCAGGATGTCGTGAACTTCGCGGTGCCGACCGGGTTGAACTGGAACCTGCAGTCGCCGGGAGCCGCCGTCACCGTCGCGCGGGTGTTCTGCTGGGCGGTGGCCAGAGCCGGGTTGGCGGCCGAGGTCAACGCCTTGAACAGCGGGAAGGTGCAGACGATGCCCAAGGCCAGTCCGGCCATGATGATCGGCTTGCGGCCGATCTTGTCGGACAGCCAGCCGAACACGACGAAGAAGATCGAGCCGATGGCAAGCGCGATGGCGATCATGATGTTGACCGACTGGGCGTCGACCTTCAGCACGTTGGTGAGGAAGAAGAGAGCGTAGAACTGGCCGTTGTACCAGATCACGGCCTGGCCGGCGGTGAGGCCAAGCAGCGCCAGAAGGGCGATCTTGGCGTTCTTCCACTGGCCGAACGCCTCCGTCAGCGGCGCCTTGGAGCCCTTACCCTCGTCCTTCATACGCTGGAAGGTCGGCGACTCCGACAGCGACAGCCGAATCCAGACCGAAACGGCGAGCAGCAGGAAGGAAACGATGAAGGGAATGCGCCAGCCCCAGCTTGCATAGGTTTCCTTGCTGAGCGAGGCCTGCACGATCAGGATGACGATGAGCGACAGGAACAGACCGAGCGTCGCCGTGGTCTGGATCCATGAGGTGTAGTAACCACGGCGATCGTCGGGCGCATGCTCGGCGACATAGGTCGCGGCGCCGCCATATTCGCCCCCGAGCGCGAGGCCCTGCAGCATGCGCAGTCCGATCAGGATCACCGGAGCCGCGATGCCCCAGCTCGCATAACCGGGCAGCAGGCCGACCAGGAAGGTCGACAGGCCCATGATCGTCATGGTGACGAGGAAGGTGTATTTGCGGCCGACGAGATCACCGATGCGGCCGAACACGAGCGCGCCGAACGGGCGCACCAGGAAGCCGGCGGCAAAGGCCAGCAGCGCGAAGATGTTGCGCGTCGCCTCCGGGATCGCCGGGCTGAAGAAGGTCGAGCCGATGAAGGCGGCCAGCGAACCGTAGAGATAGAAATCGTACCATTCGAAAACGGTGCCGAGCGATGAGGCGAAGATGACTTTCTTCTCCTCCCGCGTCATACCGCGGCTGGTTCCGCCGGCGGCCGATGCCATTGCCATTTGAATATCCTCCCGTGAGATCCCGTCTGTCCTCGATGGCTGCGCGCCGCACTCCTCCGAACGCAGACTCAAAAACGCAGCCAACAAAGCAAAAAATGACAGAAATGACGGCCGAAAGGCACCGCGACGATGGGATTATGACTTTGGTATTAGGTGCGGTGCGGGAGCGGCGCAGTGCCGGGAGCGGTTCATTTCCAGCGTTAGGCAACCAATCCGACGCACATCCTCTTTGAAAGGAGCGTTTTTCTCAGTATCCACGTGAAGCGTACGCCGTAGCCTTAACGATCGAGCGCCAACGTCTCGTCGTTGATTATCCCAAGACGGGCTTCAATCATTGCTATCTCGTCGGGCGAGGCGGCACCAGACGCCTCTATCTCCATGAAGAGTTGCTCGAAGCCGCCCGGCGTTACTATTGCGAACATCTGCCCGGGCTCGTCGCCAATGTTGCGCCAGCTGTGACGCACGTAAGGGGGCAGAACGACGACAGTGCCTGGAGGGGCATCGAATTCTTCGTCACCGCACTGGAAAACGATAAGTCCCGCAAACCACCCTAAAAAACCTCTGTCTCGCGCGTGTGAGTGTGAGGGGGTCGGGCCTTTCCCAGGGAGAGTGAAAGTTTCCCACATTCCGAATGCGCCGTTGGTCTCGGCGGCAGTGGCATGGACGACTACCTTCGCACCATGTGGCGCTTTGGCGAGGCGCTCGCTGCCCGGCGTGGAGATAACTGCTTTCTGAAAGTCCGACATGACCGCCCCCACTGGTTGAGTGGGGAACAATAGCATGGGATCGATTGCTGGTTCAGCCATTGGTGGCAGAGCAGCATTCCGCACGAAAAACCCCTGCGCCCATTTCTGGCTTCTAGGCCTTCAGTGCCTCAAGCAGGCTGACCGCCGCCAGCATGTCGCGTTTGCGGGCCGAGCGGCGCGCGACTGCCTCCGCGTCCTGGCCCCAGTGCTCGATCTGCCAGTCCTCGTCGACATGGGCCGCTGCCCAAGCTTCCTCGGCGTCCAACTCGCCGAAATCCACGGCCAGCGCCAGCAGCGCCGAGCCGGTCAGCGCCGTCATAACATGGATGGCGGCCAGCCGCATCGGCTCCGAGCGTTGGCCAAGATGCGCGCCAAGGATGGCGATGGCTTCGCGCGGCTGCTCGACATGGATGACGCCTTCGGCAAGATTGAAGCGCGCGCCGAGGCTGCCGCGTGCCCAGTCCAGCACCGGATCCCACAGCTTGTTCTGACGATCGACCAGGCCTTGCGGACCGTCGGCACGGTAGCAAAGCAGATCTGACGAAGCGAAGCGCAGCACATCCTCCAGCACCGCCTGCGGATCGGAGACGACACCGTCTATGGCGGTGTTGACAAGGCGCATGACCGGCATGGTCACGGGATCGATGACCTCGCCCTGGGCGCTGAATTCGTCGGCCACGAGTGCCGCAGCCCTTTCGGTTGGCAGCACCATCACGGCCTTGCCCGGCGTGCGCACCGGACGGCCGTCGAGATGAACGGTAAAGCCGTTTTCCACCGGGACAACCGAAACCGCCTTGTAGAAACGCTTCGGCAGCGGCGTCTTCATCTGGATCTGGGCGCGGCGCACGGGATCGGGATCGGAAAGCAGTTTTCCGGCTTCGAGGTCTTCGAGGATGTCGCGCATGTCGAACTCCCTAAACTGTTGGCTGCCTGCGCGCCGGCCGGTTGACGATGATGAGACCGGCGGCGATCAGGGCCAGAGCCAGGAATATCCTGGTCGTCGGCGCTTCACCAAGGACCACCGCGCCGCACAAGACGCCGAACACCGGCGACAGGAAGGCGAAGCTCGACAGACCGGACGCGGGGTAGCGCCGAAGCAGCCAGAACCACAATACATAGGTGAAGGCGACGATATAGAAAGACTGGAAGAGCAGCGCCAACGTCGGCAAGGTTGCAACCGCGCGAATGGGCGGGCCGGCCAAGGGCATCACCAGGACACCGACTATCGCCGCGCCGGCCAGTTGGTAGAGCAGCAGTTTCTCGGCGCTGGTCGCCACCAGTTTCGAGCGCTTGATGACGATGCTGGTCGCCGCCCACAGGACGCCGGAACCAAGGCTGAGCAGATCCCCCAGAAGGGTCGTGTCGCTGCCCGCGACAATGCCGTCCGAGAACACGGCCACCAGGCCGCAGAAGGCCAGGACAAGCCCACCGAGCTTGCGCGCGTTGATGCGCTCGCCGAGCAGGAAATGACCGCCGATCAGCACCCAGAACGGCATGGTGTTGACCAGCAGCGTGTTGCGGGCGACGGTCGTGTATTCGAGGCCGATATAGAGGCACAGGAACTCGATGCCGAAAAACACGCCGACGACGACGCCGGCGGCCAGCGTCCCATCCGCTTCGAACAGGTTGATGCCGCGCAGCCGGCACCAGCCAAGCACGCAGGCTCCCCCGATGAGCGAACGTGCGATCGAGACGAAGACAGGGTCGTAGCCTGCGTAGGAGATCTTGGCCGCGACGTAGTTCAGTCCCCACGAGAAGGTCAGCCCGACCATGATGGCCGCTGCCGCCATGTCGACCGCGTCGCGGCGATCCAGTGCGGGCGCAACGGTCAATCTAGTCCTCCGCGCTCTGTTCGTCGAAGCCGAGCAGGTTCCAGCTCTGGCGCATATGGGGCGGCATCGGCGCCGTCACATCGATGACGCCCTGGTCCGGATGCGGGATGACGATGCGGCGGGCGTGCAGATGCAGGCGGTTCTGGATGCCCCCGGGAATTCCCAGTTGGTATCGGCCTCGAAATATTTCGGGTCGCCGATGATCGGGCAGCCGATATGGGCGGCGTGGACGCGCAGCTGGTGCGTGCGGCCGGTATAGGGCTCCATCTCCAGCCAGGACAGCGACTGCGCCGCCTGCTCGACGACGCGATAGTAGGAAACGGCATGGTCGGCGCCCTTCTCGCCATGCTTGGCGATGCGCACGCGGTCACCATCCGGTGTCGCCTCCTTGACCAGCCAGGTCGAGATCTTATCCTCGCGCTTGGGCGGCACGCCCTTGACCAGCGCCCAGTAGGTCTTCTTGGTCTCTCGCGCCCGGAACGCCTCCGAGAGCTTCATCGCGGCAAGACGCGTGCGGGCAACCACCAGCACGCCGGAGGTGTCGCGGTCGAGGCGGTGGACGAGGCGCGGCTTCTCGCCCTTCTGGTTGCGCCAGGCCTCCAGCATGTCGTCGACATTGCGGGTGACGCCCGAGCCGCCCTGCACCGCTAGGCCGGCCGGCTTGTTGAAGACGAAGACCTTCGGATCCTCGTGCAGAAGCATCTTGGCGAGCACGTCGGCATCGCCCTGGTTGCGGATCGAGTGGCCGGTAAGCGGCGCATCGCCTTTCTTGTCGATGTCGAGCGGCGGTATACGCACCGTCTGGCCAGGCTCTACGCGCGTGTCCGCCTTCGCCCTGCCGCCGTCGATGCGGATCTGGCCCGAGCGCAACAGCTTCTGCAGGTGGCCAAAGCCTAGGCCCGGATAATGGACCTTGAACCAGCGGTCGAGCCGCATGCCCGCCTCGCCGGCCTCCACCGTGATCTGTTCTACACCTGCCATGGATACGCTTTTCCGTTTGAAAGCGGCGCCATAGCACTAAGGCGAACAGGTTGCGAGCCAAAGACCCAACAAAGCGCGACGATTACCCCAATCGCGGCCGATGGCGGGCTGGTCTGCTCGCTCAGTCGGCGGAAGATGACGGCGATACCGCGCAGACCGTCGAGCGCGTCAGGAAGCGCTTCTCGCGGCCATTGTCGAGCGAGAACATGCCGCCCCTGCCCTTCACCACGTCGATGATCAGGTCGGTGTGCTTCCAAACTTCATATTGCGAGGCGCTGATATAGACCGGCGTGTCGCCGATCTCGCCGAGCTTGACGTCATTGTCGCCGATCATGAACTCGCCGCGCGCATAGCACATCGGCGAGGATCCGTCGCAGCAGCCGCCGGACTGGTGAAAGAGCACCGGCCCGTGGTCGGCGATGATTTCGGCCAGCAGCGCCTTGGCCGTCGCCGTGGCCGAGACTTTGCCCAATGAAGCCCTGTCCATGGCAATCCTCCTATGTCGAAGGGAGGGCGCCGTCCGCGGCGCCCTCCCTTCCCCTTCGCCCTGGGAGGATCAGAAGAAGCCGAGCTTCTTCGGGCTGTAGCTGACCAGCATGTTCTTGGTCTGCTGGTAGTGGTCGAGCATCATCTTGTGCGTCTCGCGGCCGATGCCGGACTGCTTGTAGCCGCCGAAGGCGGCATGCGCCGGATAGGCGTGATAGCAGTTGGTCCAGACGCGGCCTGCCTGGATCGCGCGGCCGAAGCGGTAGCAGCGGTTCGCGTCGCGGCTCCAGATGCCGGCGCCGAGGCCGTACAGCGTGTCGTTGGCGATCGACAGCGCCTCGTCGTCGTCCTTGAAGGTCGTCACCGACACCACCGGCCCGAAGATTTCTTCCTGGAAGATGCGCATCTTGTTGTGACCCTTGAAGACCGTCGGCTTCACGTAATAGCCGCCGGCCAGGTCGCCCGGCAGGTGGTTCTGCTCGCCGCCGGTCAGCACCTGGGCTCCCTCCTGGCGACCGATATCGAAGTAGGAGAGGATCTTTGCCAGCTGCTCGCTCGAAGCCTGCGCGCCAATCATGGTGGCCGGATCGAGCGGATCGCCCTGCACAATCGCCTCGACGCGCTTCAGCGCGCGCTCCATGAACTTGTCGTAGATCTTCTCATGCACCAGCGCGCGGCTCGGGCACGTGCAGACCTCGCCCTGGTTGAGCGCGAACATGACGAAGCCCTCGATCGCCTTGTCGAAGAAATCGTCATCCTCGGCAACGACGTCCTGGAAGAAGATGTTGGGCGACTTGCCGCCGAGTTCCAGCGTCACCGGGATGAGGTTCTGCGAGGCATACTGCATGATCAGGCGGCCGGTCGTCGTCTCGCCGGTGAAGGCGATCTTGGCGATGCGGTTCGACGATGCCAGCGGCTTGCCGGCCTCGAGGCCGAAGCCGTTGACGATGTTGAGCACGCCTTCAGGCAAAAGATCGCCGATAAGGTCGGCCCACAGCATGATGGTGGCAGGCGTCTGCTCGGCCGGCTTCAGCACCACGCAATTGCCGGCGGCGAGCGCGGGCGCCAGCTTCCAGCAGGCCATCAGCAACGGGAAGTTCCAAGGAATGATCTGGCCGACGACACCCAGCGGCTCATGGAAATGATAGGCGACCGTGTCATGGTCGATCTCGGAAAGGCTGCCCTCCTGGCTGCGAAGGACGCCTGCGAAATAGCGGAAGTGGTCGATGGCCAGAGGCAGGTCCGCCGCCGTCGTCTCGCGGATCGGCTTGCCGTTGTCCCACGTTTCGGCGAGCGCCAGCAGGTCGAGATTGTCTTCCATGCGGTCCGCAATGCGATTGAGGATCAAGGCGCGGGCCGCCGGACTGGTCTTGCCCCAGGCATCCTTCGCCTTGTGCGCGGCGTCGAGCGCGGCTTCGACGTCCTGTGCGTCGGACCTTGCGATCTCGCAAAGCGGCCGGCCGGTCACCGGCGAGATGTTGTCGAAGTATCTTCCAGCATGCGGGGCGACCCAGCGGCCGCCGATGAAGTTGTCATAGCGCTTGGCGAAGGGGACCTTGGCCGCGCGTGAGAACTCAACCTTGTTCATTGTCTGCCTCCCAGCAAAAACGGCGTCACGGAATGTGGCGCGTCGCTGGAGACACTTGCGGATGCTCTTCGGCCTGTCATCCCCAGGCAAACGGATCGCGGCCGCCGAGTGTCGCAGAACTGCGACAGGTCAGGTTGCGTAAATCAATGCGGCCGGCGGATGCTGAAACGGGCGAGCTTGCGATGCAGCGTCGCGCGCGAGATGCCGAGGCTCTGCGCCGCTGCCGAGACATTGCCGCCGGTGCGCGCCATCGCGCGCTGCAGCACGCTGCGCTCGGCATCGTCGAGGTCCTCCCGGGCCCTGGCCGGGTCCCCGAGGATGTCCGCGGCGAGCAGGCCCTTGGCCAGGCCTTCCGACGTTATGCCGAGAGCAAGCCGCGCCGAGCGTGTCGCGCCGATCACAAGGTCGTCGGCGTCGACGGCGATCAGCGCGCCGGCGCTGCGCTCGGCAACCGGCGCAAGCAGGATGCGGGCATTGGAACAAACCATACGGAAATTCTCGGCCTCGATACGGCGCGCGGCATCGCCCACCGCGACCGAGATAAGCTGGACGAAGCCTTCCGTGAGGTCGGAGCGGCAGGACGATACGTCGAGCGCGGCCGCCAGGTTGCCTTCATGGTCAAAGACGGGAGCCGTGGTGCAGCTCATCAGCGTGTTGCGCGAAAAGAAATGCTGGTCGCGATGGATGGTGAGCGGCCGCTGATCGGCAAGACAGGTGCCGATGCCGTTGGTTCCCTCACTGTCTTCTCTCCAGACCGTGCCGGTCCACAGGCCCCATTCGTCGAAGGTCTCGTCGTCGGCGACCGCGCCGCGGCGCTCGACGGGGATGCCGTCGCGGTCGGCCAGCATCACGCAGCAACCGACACCGCCGACCGCCTGATAGAGCCGGTTGAGGCTTCCTTCGGCCGCGCGAATCATCCGCTCCATGCGCTGCCGGGCCTGCCGCAATTCGGCTTCGGTCAGCCGCCTTGGCGCCTTGCGCTCGGCCGGATCGAGGTGATGCAGTTGAAGGGAACGCCGCCACGAGGCGACCAACGCCGAATGGGCCGCATCGCTTCTGGCGATCGAAGCCTGGACGAAATCCGCATGACCGGCTGCTTGCCGCCCGCTCAAACCTATCCTCCCAGCGAGCGGACCTCCTTCCGCCCGTCGTTATATCCTTGTGGATATATCCGATGGAAGAGTTGTAACGGTTGCAGCGGATCGGCGCTATAGGACGTTGGTTTAAGAGCATCGAGGCCCGGCCGAGCAGGCCGAGCCAGGAGATTGAAGAGGCGCCAGATCAGTTGGCGGTGGCCTTAGGTTTAGACGAGCCGATCATCTTCCAGTTCTTGTAGAAGACCGAATTGATGCGCTCCACGCTGACCGAGACGATGGCGAGAAGGCCCGCGATCAGTTTTGGGAACGGAGACGGCCTGATGATGTCGACGAAGACGCAGTAGCGGCGGCCGTCATATTCGTTGACCGAGCGGTGGAACAGCGTGTCGTCGAAGATGAACAGAGGGTTGTCGTACCAGTAGTTCTTCTTGCTGCCGCACTGGACGAAGATCTCCGCCTGCACCGGGATCAGATTGTAGAGGATGCGCAGGCTGAGGCGGAGCGGACCGAAATGCCAGGACGTGGATTCGCGCTTGCTGAAAACGGATACGGCGATCGTCTTGATGTATTTGTAGTCCTTGTTGAATTCGGGAACGTTGTCGATCTTGTGCTTGCCGTACCACTGATAGACGTACATGCCGCGCCGGCCGGCGCCGAAATTGGCGTCGATGTCGGCGATGATCTCGTCCTTGCGGGCCTTGAAGACACCCAGGACCTCGTTGATCTCGCGCTGATAGTCTTCAGGGAACTGCTCGGGCTTCCAGACGCCGGGGTTGCGGTAGCAGAGAAGGTCGACAATCAGGTTGAACGGCGACAGCAGCCAGGTGAACAGGCCGTTGCCGAGGAAGTAGCGCTCGAACAGGTTTCGGTTCTTCTGATCGTTGCGCATGACGTCGATCAGGCCGCAGACGACCCAGATCGCGGTCAGGATCGGGATGAAGTAGAAGACGAGCGCGAGAACCACGACCGCGATGGCGGCCTTGCGGAGCGACTTGACGGTTTGCTTTTTCATTGCCATTCGCGCGGGAAGGCGCGATCCTGTTCCATGGGACAAAATCACGGCGACCCCCGCCAGCCGTGCGTCTTGATAGGATTTTTTGTTTCCCGGCACAATGCCGTCGCGCGGACCCGTCAGCCGGTCAACATAATATTACAATTCCACTCAACGCTCAGCCGACAGGTTCCGAGCGCGCCGACCGACGGGCCGCGCAACTCAGCCGTTCCGTTCGCCGCGCAGCTTCGCCCAGTATTCCAGCCGCTTGCGGATGTCGCGCTCGAACCCGCGTTCCGGCGGATCGTAAAAAGTGTGCCGGCCCATCTTCTCCGGAAAATAGTCCTGGCCTGAAAACGCATCCGGCTCGTCGTGGTCGTAGCGATAGCCGGCGCCGTAGTCCTCCTGCTTCATCAGCTTGGTCGGCGCATTGAGGATGTGCTTGGGCGGCAGCAGCGAGCCGAACTCCTTGGCCGCCGCGGTCGCCGCCTTGAAGGCGGTATAGACAGCGTTCGATTTCGGCGCGGTGGCGAGATAGACGGTGGCTTGAGCGAAGGCGAGCTCGCCCTCGGGCGAGCCAAGATAGTCATAGGCGTCCTTGGCCGCGTTGGCGACGACAAGCGCCTGCGGATCGGCGAGCCCGATATCCTCCACCGCCATGCGCACCAGCCGGCGGCCGAGATAGAGCGGATCCTCGCCGGCATCGAACATGCGGGCGAGGTAATAAAGGGCGGCATCCGGATCGGAGCCCCGTACCGATTTATGCAGCGCCGAGATCAGGTTGTAATGGCCGTCCTGGCCCTTGTCGTAGATCGGCGCGCGGCGCTGGATGACGCGCTGCAGGCCCTCCGGGCCGAACACTTCGCCTTTCTTGGCGGCGCGCCAGACTTCCTCGGCCAGCGTCAGCGAGGCGCGGCCGTCGCCGTCCGCCATGCGGACCAGCATCGCGCGCGCCTCGTCGTCAAGCGGCAGCGCCCTGCCCTCGGTTTCTTCCGCCCGCGCCAGAAGCTTGGCGATGCTTTCCTCGCCCAGCGAACGGAACACAAGCACGCGCGCTCGCGACAGAAGCGCCGCATTCAGCTCGAAGGACGGGTTCTCCGTGGTGGCGCCGACCAGCACCACGGTGCCGTCTTCCATCACCGGAAGAAAGCCGTCCTGCTGGGCGCGGTTGAAACGATGGATCTCGTCGACGAAGAGCAGCGTCTGGCGGCCGTTGGCGCGCCTGAGTTTCGCCGCCTCGAACACCTTCTTGAGGTCCGCGACGCCGGAAAATACCGCCGAGATCTGCTCGAAGGCGAGATCGGTCTCGCCTGCCAGCAGCCGCGCCACCGTCGTCTTGCCGGTGCCGGGCGGACCCCAGAAGATCATGGAGCCGAGCGAGCCGGAATCGATCAGCCTGGTCAGCGCGCCGTCGGGGCCGGTCAGATGCTCCTGGCCGACGACCTCGCCGAGGTTTTGGGGGCGCAACCGGTCGGCCAGCGGCCGCCCGGGCGGCGCTTTCTCCGGTTCATCGGAACTGAACAGATCGGCCATGCAAGTCTTTTGGTTGAAACGCGATCCCGCTCCTTTGAGAGCATAATCTTGTCCGAACACCGGTTCCCGCTTTCTGCCAAGCGGACCGTCAGTTCGGGATCATGCTCTAAATGGGCAGACCGCCTCAATAACGCAACACCTGGCGCAGTATCTGCCCGCCGCGCTCGACGGTAAAGCGCCACCAGCGCGTGTCCTGCTGGGCAATTTGCGCCAGCGTCGCCGCGGTATCGATGCTGGTGCCGTTGACCTCGCGCACGATATCGCCCGGCTGGAAGCCGAAATCGGCGGCTGGCGAATCGCGGCTGATATCGATGACGGTGACGCCCTTGAGATCGGTGCGAAGGCCAAGCCGCTGGGCAAGCCTGGGCGACAGCTCCGCGACCTTGGCGCCGGCGAAGGGACTGCGGCCGCGCAAGGTGACCTCGCTGGGCTTGGCGCCTTCCGGCGCGCGCTCCAGCGGGATTTCCAGCGTCGCCTGCTGGCCCTTGCTCAGCACGACGAAGGTCGCCTTGGTGCCGATCGACAGCGTCGCCATGCGATAGTCGAGCGCCTCGATGCTTTCGACCGGCGTGTTGTTGAGCGACAGGATGACGTCGCCCGGCTTCAGGCCGGCCTTGCCGGCGGGGCCGGAGCCCTCGACCGATGAAACCAATGCGCCGGTCGGCTTCTCCATGCCGAGCGATTCGGCGATCTGCGGCGTCACCAGTTCGAATTCAGCGCCGATATAGGGCCGCTCGAAGAAGTCGAGCCCGGCCTTGGCGGCGTCGGCAAAGGCGCGCACCATATTCGAGGGAATGGCGAAGCCGATGCCGATCGAGCCGCCGCTGCGGCTGTAGATGGCCGTGTTGATGCCGACCAGCTGGCCGCCCATGTTGATCAGCGCGCCGCCGGAATTGCCGGGATTGATGGCCGCATCGGTCTGGATGAAATAACCCGAATCCGAAACGCCGATATGGCTGCGGGCAAGCGCCGAGACAATGCCGCTGGTGGTGGTCTGGCCGACGCCGAACGGGTTGCCGATGGCGAGTACCAGGTCGCCGACCTCCAGCGCGTCGGAATCGCCGATGGCGATCACTGGGAACGGCTTGTCGGCCGAAATCTTGAGCACGGCGAGATCGAGCGTCTCGTCCCTGAGCATAACCTTGGAGGTGAACTCGCGCCCGTCGGCTGTCGCGACCTTCACCTCATCGGCGTCCTTGATGACATGGAAATTGGTGACGATGACGCCGCTCGGATCGACCAGCACGCCCGAGCCCAGCGAAGACTGCGCGCGCGGCTGGGCGCGGCCGAAGAATTCCTCGAAGAAGGGATCGCCCTCGAAAGGCGACGTCATCTTGGCGGTCTGCGAGGCATAGACGTTGACGACGGCGGGTGCGGTCTGCTTGACCAGCGGCGCGAAGGAAAGCTGCACCTCCTCGCGGCCGAACGGCACGCGCTTGTCGGGGCCGGACGTGCCGTTCTCTCC
The DNA here is from genome assembly GCF_003952425.1 of Mesorhizobium sp. M2A.F.Ca.ET.046.03.2.1. Taxonomy (NCBI): domain Bacteria; kingdom Pseudomonadati; phylum Pseudomonadota; class Alphaproteobacteria; order Hyphomicrobiales; family Phyllobacteriaceae; genus Mesorhizobium; species Mesorhizobium sp. M2A.F.Ca.ET.046.03.2.1. The sequence continues at coordinate 6,633,998 of NZ_CP034449.1, forward strand.
TTCAACGCCATGCAACAGATCGGTCAGCACGTCGGAGAGGCCTGGATCGGCCGGCTTAGCGGCATCCTCGGCAAAAGCCTGTCTTGCGGCCGGTGCCGCGGCGAATAGAGCCAGCGCAGCAACAAGAAACAGTCGTTTGAGGTGCATTCCGAATCCTCCAGATCGGGCGCCATTGTCCCGACGATTGTGCAGAATGAAAGGCTAAGGCGATGAAATCGAATTATTTTCAGCCAGTAACCGGCTATAGCTGTATCCGCAATCTGGTACTGTTGTCCGTTTCATGAAAAAGCAGCTCGCTTCCTTCCCCGATTTCCTGGCGACCGGTGTCTTGGGACCGGTGTCGCCCGACATGAGGCTTATCGAGATAGCACAGGCTCGGGTCACCCGACGGATGGAATATCAGCGAAGGTGACCCGATTCCGGTCTACTGGTTCTTCGGCAACCTGGAGATTTCCTTCGACAGCATCGCACCCCACTCGATGAATTGGTTTCAGATCGAAGGGGCATCGCAACTCGAGGGTGAATTTGAACCTTTGACCAAACAGCTGAAGGTGTCGCTAGATGGATTCAGCGGCGCAACGAGGCCGTCCGAATTCCTTGCAGCAGGCCTGTGGGATCCCACGCAGGCTTCCGTCTACTACGCGGCGCTAAGCGACGACATCCTGCTGAACGTTTGTGCCGGCGGCATCCAGATTCATTTCCAGGTCGACACGTCTTTCATCGGCAATCGCGACGTGATTGAATATTTGAACAGTTCGACCGTGCTGCAACTTGTCCGGAATATCGACTCCCGAACCAAGGTTGACAGCATCTACTCCTATCCGCGGAAGGCCCCCAAAGAGCTGCCCGGGGTGTTCAATTGGCAGTGCCTGGCTGGCCAGGACTACCTGAACCTGGTTCGATAGGTTGCAGGCAAAAGTACAAAGGGGCCCGAAGGCCCCTTGAACGCTTTCTCGGAGTATCCGTGCCTCAGGCGGCCGCGGCTTCCTCATTAGCGCCCTCGGCCTCGAGGCGGGCGCGGTCGGCGGCGCCCTTGGCCGAGGTGTCGCGGTCGACGAATTCGATGACCGCCATGGCAGCGTTGTCGCCCTTGCGGAAGCCTGCCTTCATGATGCGCAGGTAGCCGCCATTGCGGGTGGCGTAGCGCGGGGCGAGGGTCTCGAACAGGCGCTTGACGACGCCTTCATTGCCGATCTGCGCGATCACCTGGCGGCGGGCGTGCAGGTCGCCGCGCTTGCCGAGCGTGACGAGCTTCTCGACGATCGGACGCAGGTCCTTCGCCTTCGGCAGGGTGGTGACGATCTGCTCGTGCTCGATCAGAGACACGGCGAGGTTGGCGAACATCGACTTACGATGGCTGATGCTGCGGGCGAAACGACGGCCTTTGAAACCGTGGCGCATGGCTCTTTTCCTTCTTCAGTTGTTCAAGAGGCCACGGCCTCTGATGGTTTTCCGCATGACCGTCGGATCGAGCGGCTCGCGCCGCCGATCCTTGGAATTCATGCTCAATACTGGTCTTCGTAACGCTTTGCGAGGTCTTCGATGTTTTCCGGCGGCCAGTCCGGCACTTCCATGCCGAGATGGAGGCCCATGGCCGCCAGCACTTCCTTGATCTCGTTCAGCGACTTGCGGCCGAAGTTCGGGGTGCGCAGCATCTCGGCTTCGGTCTTCTGGATCAGGTCGCCGATATAGACGATGTTGTCGTTCTTCAGGCAGTTGGCCGAACGCACCGAAAGTTCGAGTTCGTCGACCTTCTTGAGCAGCGCCGGGTTGAAGGCGAGCTCGGTGACGGCTTCGGTCGCGACTTCCTTCTGCGGCTCGTCGAAGTTGACGAACAGCGCGAGCTGGTCCTGCAGGATGCGGGCGGCGAAGGCGACCGCGTCCTCGCCCGAGATCGAGCCGTTGGTCTCGATGGTCATGGTCAGCTTGTCATAGTCGAGCACCTGGCCCTCGCGGGTGTTCTCGACCTTGTAGGAGACCTTCTTGACCGGCGAGTAGAGCGAGTCGACCGGGATCAGGCCGATCGGCGCGTCCTCGGCGCGGTTGCGCTCGGCGGGCACATAGCCCTTGCCGGTGTCGACGGTGAACTCCATGCGGATCTCGGCGCCCTCGTCCAGCGTGCAGATGACGTGGTCGGGGTTGAGGATCTCGACGTCGCCGACGGTCTGGATGTCGCCGGCGAGCACGGCGCCCGGGCCCTGCTTGCGCACGACCATGCGCTTGGGACCATCGCCTTCCATGCGGATGGCGATTTCCTTGATGTTGAGCACGATGTCGGTCACGTCCTCGCGCACGCCGGCGATGGACGAGAATTCATGCAGTACGCCGTCGATCTGCACGGCGGTGACAGCCGCGCCGCGCAGCGAAGACAGAAGCACGCGCCGCAGCGCGTTGCCCAGCGTCAGGCCAAAGCCGCGTTCGAGCGGCTCGGCCACCAGCGTGGTCAGCGTCTTCTTCTTCGACGAGAACTCGATCTTGTTCGGCTTGATCAGTTCCTGCCAGTTTTTCTGGATCATAAATGTCTTCCTTCCTTTGCCCCGCCACCATCCAATCGTGGCGGGCGACACGGAAAACCGCGGAGGAACGCCGTGGCGTTCGCGCGGCGCTTAAAATCAGACGCGGCGCTTCTTGCGCGGACGGCAGCCATTGTGCGGGATCGGCGTCACGTCGCGGATCGAGGTAATGGTGAAGCCGGCCGCCTGCAGCGCGCGAAGGGCCGATTCACGACCGGAGCCGGGTCCGCAGACCTCGACCTCGAGCATGCGCATGCCGTGTTCCTGCGCTTTCTTGGCGACGTCCTCGGCAGCCATCTGGGCGGCGAACGGGGTCGACTTGCGCGAACCCTTGAACCCTTGCGCACCGGCTGACGACCAGGCAATCGAATTGCCCTGCGCGTCGGTGATGGTGATCATGGTGTTGTTGAAGGTCGAATTGACGTGGGCAACGCCCGACGAGATGTTCTTGCGTTCGCGACGGCGAACACGAGCGGCTTCCTTGGCCATGGTAGTCCTTTCAGTTGATCTCTACACCGCCGTAATGCCAGCGGCTCCACCTTGAGAAGCGAGTAGGGAATAGTGAGTAGCGAATAGAGTCCTACTCGCTAATGACTACTCGCTATTCGCCCAATTACTTCTTCTTGCCGGCGATCGCCTTGGCCGGGCCCTTGCGGGTGCGCGCATTGGTGTGCGTGCGCTGGCCGCGGACCGGCAGCGAGCGGCGGTGACGCAGGCCGCGGTAGCAGCCGAGGTCCATGAGCCGCTTGATGTTCATCGAGACTTCGCGGCGCAGGTCGCCTTCGACCTGGTAGTCGCGGTCGATCGTCTCGCGAATCTGCAGCACTTCCGCGTCGGTCAGCTGGTTGACGCGGCGGTCCGCCGGGATGCCGACCTTGTCGACGATCTCCTGGGCAAACTTCTTGCCGATGCCGTGAATGTACTGAAGCGCAATGACGACGCGCTTGTTGGTCGGAATGTTGACGCCGGCTATACGAGCCATTTTCTTCTCTTTCTCCATGTAGGCCGGACGAGCCGGCGTTCAAGTTACCCCGCGTCCGGTGGAGGCCGGCCCTTGCGGGAGTTTCCTGGTTCAAAGCGGACGCCTTGCCCGCAAGGGCAAGCAAAGTCCATGCCTGATAGGAAGACGGGCCGCCATACCCCAACGACCCACTTCAGTCAAGCGCAATCTTCAATTGTCGCCAAGCGCAATCTTCAATTGCCGGTCCGGCTCACTTCGCCGCGGCCGCGAGCACCTTGCCGATCTCGTCGGTCACGGCATCGATACTGGCCATGCCATCGACGGTCTTGAGCTTGCCTTTGGCGTAGTAGTAGCCGGTCAGCGGCGCCGTCTTCTTGTAATATTCGCGCAGGCGTTCCTCGAACACCGCCGGGTTGTCGTCCTTACGAACAGGCTGGCCGGCGACCTTGGCATCCTCGGCGCGCTTGACGATTCGTCCGACCAGCGCCTTGTCGTCGACGACAAGCTCGATGACGGTGTCGAGCGCGATGCCGCGTTCGGCAAGCATGGCGTCGACCGCATCCGCCTGGACCAGCGTGCGCGGATAGCCGTCGAGAATGAAACCCCTGGCGCAGTCCGGCTGATCGATGCGCTCGGCGACGATGGCGTTGACGATCGCGTCGGAGACCAGCTCGCCGGCATCCATCACCGCCTTGGCACGCTTGCCGACCTCGGTTCCGGCCTGAACGGCAGCACGCAGCATGTCCCCCGTCGAGAGCTGTGGGATGCCGTGTTGTTCTACCAGTCTTTGTGCTTGCGTCCCCTTGCCCGCCCCGGCGGCCCAAGCAATATCAGCCTCATCTGCTCCTCTTCCCCCCGCGCAACTTCGACTTCTTGATCAGGCCCTCATACTGGTGCGCGATCAGGTGACCCTGAATCTGCGCCACCGTGTCGAGCGTGACACTGACCACGATCAGAAGCGATGTGCCACCGAGGTAGAAAGGTACGCCAGTCGCCGAAATCAGGAATTCCGGCAGCAGACAGACCAGCACCAGGTAGATGGCGCCGATAACGGTGATACGCGTCAGAACATAGTCGATATATTCGGCGGTGCGTTCGCCTGGACGATAACCCGGGATGAAGCCGGAATGCTTCTTGAGCTGGTCGGCCGTGTCCTTCGGATTGAAAACGATCGCCGTGTAGAAGAAGGCGAAGAAGACGATCATGCCCGCATAGAAGATCATGTAGAGCGGCTGGCCGTGGCCGAGCGAGGCGAGGATCGTGCTTGCCCAGGCCGGCAGGTTGGTCGCCTGCGAGAAGCCCGCGACGGTTGCCGGCAAAAGCAGCAGCGAGGACGCGAAGATCGGCGGGATGACGCCCGAGGTGTTGAGCTTCAGCGGCAGATGCGAGGTGTCGCCCTGGAACATGCGGTTGCCGACCTGGCGCTTCGGATACTGGATGAGCAGGCGGCGCTGCGCGCGCTCGAAGAAGACGATGAGCGCGATGACGATGATGGCCAGCACGATGATCGCGAGGATGAGGCCGGTCGACAGCGCGCCAGTGCGGCCGAGCTCCAGCGTGCCGGAGATCGCCCGCGGCAGGCCGGCGACGATGCCGGAGAAGATGATCAGCGAAATGCCGTTGCCGATGCCGCGCGCGGTGATCTGCTCGCCGAGCCACATCAGGAACATCGTGCCGCCGACCAGCGTGACGACGGTCGAGATGCGGAAGAACATGCCGGGATCGTTGACGATGCCGTTGCCGCCCTCGAGACCGATCGAAATGCCGTAGGCCTGGATCAGCGCCAGGAGCACGGTGCCGTAGCGCGTGTACTGGTTGATGATCTTGCGGCCCTGCTCGCCTTCCTTCTTCAGCGCTTCCAGCGAGGGGATGACTGAGGTCATCAGCTGCATGATGATGGAGGCGGAGATGTAGGGCATGATGCCCAGCGCGAAGATCGCCATGCGCTGCACGGCGCCGCCGGCGAACATGTTGAACATGCCGAGCACGCCCTTGCTCTGCGAGGAGAAGGCCTGGGCGAAAGCGTCGGGGTTGATGCCGGGAAGCGGGATGTAGGTGCCGAGGCGGTAGACGAGCAGCGCGCCGATGGTGAACCAGATGCGCTTCTTGAGATCCTCGGCCTTGGCGAAGGCCGCGAAATTCAGATTGGAGGCTAGTTGTTCAGCAGCCGAAGCCATGCCTGATTCTCCGCTAGAGCATGATGCCGAAAAGTGTGGAGCGGTTTTCGGACAACATCCTGCTCTACTTCATTGATTTCCGTGTCACGCTCGACGCCCCCAGCTCAGGCGGCGCGTGTCACCGAAGCTCACGAGATAAGCTCCGGACCTTAAACATGCAAGCGGCCGCGTTGACGCGGCCGCCCAATTCATCTGGTCAAAGCGCGGTTCGAGGGAAAATGCGAAGTCATCCCGGTCGGCCGTGCTTCAAATCGCCGTTACTCGGCGGCGGCCGCTTCCGGCAGCTTCACCGAACCGCCGGCCTTCTCGATCTTCTCGATCGCGGCCTTGGAGGCGCCAGCGACGTCGAAGGAGAGCTTGGCCTTGAGCTCGCCGTCGGACAGCACGCGCACGCCGTCCTTGGCGCGGCGGATGACGCCGGCGGCGACCAGGGCCTCGGCCGTCACAGCCGCCTTGGCGTCGAGCTTCTTGGCGTCGATCGCCGCTTGGATCTTGGCCAGCGACACCACCGCGAAGCTCTTGCCGAACAGGTTGTTGAAGCCGCGCTTCGGCAGGCGACGATAGAGCGGCATCTGGCCACCCTCGAAGCCGTTAATGGCAACGCCCGAACGGGCCTTCTGACCCTTGACGCCGCGACCGGCGGTCTTGCCCGAGCCGGAGCCGATGCCGCGACCGAGGCGCTTCCTGGAATGCGTGGCGCCGTCCTTGTCACGCAGATCGTTGAGTTTCATCATTCTTCTCCTGCGCTTCCGTTCAGGCCTCGTCCACGACGCGGACGAGGTGCTGGACGGCGGCGATCATGCCGCGCACGGAAGGGGTATCTTCCAGCGTGCGCCGCTTGTGCATCTTGTTCAGGCCGAGGCCGACCAGCGTGGCACGCTGCTCCTTCGGCCGGCGGATCGGGGAGCCGATCTGCTCGACGGTGATGGTCTTGGTAGCTTTCTTGGCCATGGTCGAAATCCCTGGTCAGCGTCGACTATTCTTCAGCCGCAACGGCGGTGCCGCGGCGGGCCTGAAGGGTCGAGTACTTGATGCCGCGCGCGGCAGCCACATCCTTCGGATGCATCTGGCTCTTCAGCGCGTCGAAGGTGGCGCGAACCATGTTGTAGGGGTTCGACGAACCCATCGACTTGGCGACCACGTCATGCATGCCGAGCGTCTCGAAGACGGCGCGCATCGGACCGCCGGCGATGATGCCGGTACCCTGCTTGGCGGCGCGCAACAGAACGCGTCCGGCGCCCCAGCGGCCCTCGACGTCGTGATGCAGCGTGCGGCCCGAACGCAGCGGCACGAAGATCATGTCGCGCTTAGCCGACTCGGTCGCCTTGCGGATGGCTTCCGGCACTTCGCGCGCCTTGCCGTGGCCGAAGCCGACGCGGCCCTTCTGGTCGCCGACGACGACGAGAGCGGCAAAGCCGAAACGACGGCCGCCCTTCACCACCTTGGCGACGCGGTTGATGTGGACGAGCTTGTCCACCATGCCGTCGTCACGCTCTTCGCGTTCACGCTCGCGGCCGCGGCCGCCTTCTCTACGTTCCTGTGCCATATCCTAGTCCTTGTTCTTTTCCGGAAGCACGGGTTGCTGTTTGCCGATGCCGCCTTTGGGTCATCAGCGGCGAAATTAGAAGCTGAGGCCGCCTTCGCGGGCAGCTTCGGCCAGCGCCTTGACGCGGCCATGATAGATGTACGGGCCACGATCGAAGACGACTTCCTTGACGCCGGCCTTCGAAGCGCGCTCGGCGATCAGCTTGCCGACGGCCGCGGCGGCGGCGGTGTCGGCGCCGGTCTTGAGCGAACCCTTGAGGTCCTTCTCGAGCGTCGAGGCGGCGGCCAGCGTGTGGCCGTTGGCGTCGTCGATGACCTGGACGTAGATGTTCTTCGAGGTGCGGTGCACCGACAGACGCGGACGTGCGCCGGCGACCCTCTTCAGTTGGCGGCGGACACGCTGCGCGCGGCGCTGAATGGTTTCCTTGGGGCTGGGCATATTTTCAGTTCCTTGCCTTCAGTAGACGGGGGCAACCCTGTGCGGTAGGCCAGGCCTCCCGCGACCGCTCCCCGCGGCGTTACACTTCTCAAGCCTGGCCCCGTCCGAAAAGTCCGCGACTTTTTGCTGCGCTGACCTTCGGTTCGGGCCAAGCCTATTACTTCTTCTTGCCTTCCTTGCGCACGATGCGCTCGTCGGCATAGCGCACGCCCTTGCCCTTGTACGGCTCCGGACCGCGATACTCGCGGATCTCGGCGGCGACCTGGCCGACCTGCTGCTTGTCGATGCCCGAGACCGTGATCTCGGTCGGCTTCGGCACCGTGATGGTGATGCCCTGCGGCGTCTCGTAGACGACGTCGTGGCTGAAGCCAAGCGCGAGTTGCAGGTTCTTGCCCTGCAACGCCGCACGATAGCCGACGCCGGTGATCTCGAGCTTCTTCTCGAAGCCGTCCTTCACGCCCTGCAGGATGTTGACGATCTGCGTGCGCGACATGCCCCACTTGGAGCGGGCGTTCTTGGTCTGGTCGCGCGGCTCGACGGAGATCTCGTTGTTCTCCATCTTGACCAGCACTTCGTCGTTCACCACGAACTTCAGCTCGCCCTTCGGGCCCTTCGCCGTCACGGTCTGGCCGTTGACGGAGGCGGTCACGCCCTGCGGCAGCGAAACGGGTTTCTTTCCGATACGAGACATTTTGTTGTCCTCGTCACTTCTTTGGTTTCAGGTTCCAGTTCCCGGGCGCGATCCCGAGAACCGAAGCCCATTCATCAATCTCTTGGCCGATCAGAAGATCTGGCAGAGGATCTCGCCGCCGACATTCTGCTCGCGCGCCTCATGGTCGGCCATGACGCCCTTCGGCGTCGAAAGGATGGCGATGCCGAGGCCGTTTGCGACCTGCGGGATCGACTTAGCCGAGACATAGACGCGGCGGCCGGGCTTCGAGACGCGCTCGATTTCGCGCACGACCGGAGCGCCGTCGAAATACTTCAGCTCGATCTCGATTTCGGACTTGCCGTTTTCGAAATCGGTCTGGCTGTAGTCGCGGATATAGCCTTCCGACTTCAACACTTCGAGGACGCGGGCGCGCAGACGCGAGGCCGGGGTCGAGACGCTCGACTTCTTGCGGCCATAGGCGTTGCGGATGCGGGTCAGCATATCGCCGAGAGGATCGCTCAATGACATCTCAGTGTCTCCTTACCAGCTCGACTTGACCAGGCCCGGGATCTGGCCGGTGTTGCCCAGATCGCGAAGCGCGATACGCGAAAGCTTCAGCTTGCGATAGTAGGCACGCGGACGCCCCGTGACTTCGCAACGGTTGCGGATGCGGATCTTGGCCGAGTTGCGCGGCAGCGCCGACAGCTTCAACTGGGCGCGGAAACGCTCTTCCATCGGCTTGGACTGATCCATGATGATGGCCTTGAGCGCCGTGCGCTTGGCGGCGTACTGGTCGGCGAGCTTGCGGCGCCGGTTGTTCTTCTCGACTGAGCTGGTCTTTGCCATTTCAGATTTTTCCTTTTTCGCTGCCGTTACTGGCGGAAGGGGAAGTTGAAGGCCTTGAGCAGAGCCCTGGCCTCGTCATCCGTCTTCGCCGTCGTACAAACGATGACGTCCATGCCCCAGACCTGATCAACCTTGTCGTAGTTGATCTCCGGGAACACGATGTGTTCTTTGATGCCCATGGCGTAGTTGCCACGGCCGTCAAAGCTCTTCGGGTTCAGTCCGCGGAAGTCGCGAACGCGCGGCAGCGCGATGTTCACGAGGCGGTCGAGGAACTCGTACATGCGTTCCTTGCGCAGCGTGACCTTGGCGCCGATCGGCATGTTCTCGCGCACCTTGAAGCCGGCAATCGAGTTGCGGGCGCGGGTGACGACGGCCTTCTGGCCGGCGATCAGCGCGAGATCCTCGGCCGCGACCGAGGGCTTCTTGGAATCGGCGGTTGCTTCGCCGACGCCCATGTTCAGCACGATCTTGTCGATGCGCGGAACCTGCATCTCGTTGTCGTAGCCGAACTGCTCCTGCAGCGCCTTGCGGATGGTCTCCTGATAGACCTTCTTGAGGCGCGGCTCGTTCTTGGCAGTTGCCTGCTTGGTTTCAGCCTTAGCCATTGATGACTTCTCCCGAACGCTTGGCGACGCGCACCTTCTTGCCGTCCTTCTGGATGGTGAAGCCGACGCGGGTCGGCTTGCCGTCCTTGGGGTCGGCCAGCGCGATGTTCGACAGGTGGATCGGCGCTTCCTTGGTGATGATCCCGCCCTCTTGGGACTGGGTCTGCTTCTGGTGACGGCGAATGAGGTTCACGCCGCGGACGACCGCGGTGTCTTCCGTCGGCTGCACCGACAGGACTTCGCCCGAACGGCCCTTGTCCTTGCCGGCAAGCACGACGACCTTGTCGCCTTTTCTGATCTTTTGCATTGGTCCGGCTCCTTACAGCACTTCAGGCGCGAGCGAGATGATCTTCATGTGGTTCTTGGCGCGCAGCTCGCGCGGAACCGGTCCGAAGATACGGGTGCCGATCGGCTCTTTCTTATTGTCGACGAGAACGGCCGCGTTCTTGTCGAAACGGATCACGCTGCCGTCCGGACGGCGGATGTCCTTGGCCGTGCGAACCACGACCGCCTTCATCACATCGCCCTTCTTAACGCGGCCACGCGGAATGGCTTCCTTGATCGACACCACGATGATGTCGCCGACGGAGGCGTACTTCCGCTTCGAGCCGCCCAGCACCTTGATGCACATGACACGACGGGCGCCGGAATTGTCCGCGACGTCGAGGTTTGTTTGCATCTGAATCATGACTGGCCGCCTTCTTCTTTTCTAACGGGACGGGTGCTTTCACCCCTCCCCGGTCTGTCCAAAATTCGATTCGTTCGCCCGGATCAAGCCTGATCCGAAGAGACGACAACCCAGCGTTTGTCCTTCGAAATCGGCTTCGATTCCTGGATGAATACCTGGTCGCCAACCTTGTGGGCGTTGTTCTCGTCGTGCGCCTTGTACTTCTTGGTCATGCGCACGGTCTTCTTCATCACCGGATGCGTGAAGCGACGCTCGACCTTGACGACAACCGTCTTCTCGTTCTTGTCGCTGACGACGGTGCCCTGCAGGATACGCTTCGGCATGGTCTTAACCCTTCTTGGCCGCGGCTTTTTCCGCAGCGATGGTCTTGATGCGCGCGATGTCCTTGCGGACCTGCTTCACGCGCGCGGTCTTCTCGAGCTGGCCGGTGGCCTTCTGGAAGCGCAGGTTGAACTGCTCCTTCTTCAGCGCGGCCAGGTCGTCGGTCAGCTGATCCTGGGTCTTGGTCCGGATGTCTTCGGCTTTCATGATCGCCTGTCCTTATTCTGCGATGCGCTGCACGAAGCGCGTCTTGACCGAGAGCTTGGCGGCGCCGAGACGCAGCGCCTCACGCGCGGTCTCCTCGCTGACGCCGTCGATCTCGAACATGATGCGGCCGGGCTTCACGCGCGCCGCCCAATAGTCGACTGCGCCCTTGCCCTTACCCATGCGGACTTCGGTCGGCTTCGAGGTGACCGGCAGGTCCGGGAACACCCGGATCCAGACGCGGCCGGCTCGCTTCATCTCGCGGGTGATCGCGCGGCGGGCCGCCTCGATCTCGCGCGCGGTGACGCGGTTCGGCTCAAGCGCCTTCAGCCCGAAACCGCCGAAATCCAGATTGGTGCCGCCCTTGGCGGTACCGTGGATACGGCCCTTGAACTGCTTGCGGAACTTTGTGCGCTTTGGCTGCAGCATCGTTCTAACTCCAAATTCTCAAATGTCTCAGGCGTTCTCGCGACGACGGCCGCGTTCGCGCTCGCCACCAGCACCGCCGCCGCCATGCGCGGCATCGCCTTCGGTTGCACGGCGCTCGGAAGCCATCGGGTCGTGCTCGAGGATCTCGCCCTTGAACACCCACACCTTGACGCCGCAGATGCCGTAAGCCGTGTTTGCCTCGGCCGTGCCGTAATCGACATCGGCACGCAGGGTGTGCAGCGGCACGCGGCCTTCACGGTACCACTCCATGCGCGCGATTTCGGCGCCGCCGAGACGGCCGGAGCAGTTGATGCGGATGCCTTCGGCGCCGAGACGCATGGCCGACTGAACGGCGCGCTTCATGGCGCGGCGGAACGCGATGCGGCGCTCGAGCTGCTGCGCGATCGACTGGGCGATCAGCGTGGCGTCGATTTCCGGCTTGCGCACTTCAACGATGTTGAGGTGCGTTTCGGACTTCGTCATCTCGGTCAGCTTCTTGCGCAGCTTCTCGATGTCGGCGCCCTTCTTGCCGATGATCAGGCCCGGGCGCGCCGCATGGATGGTGACGCGGCACTTCTTGTGCGGACGCTCGATCACGACCTTGGAGATCGCGGCCTGCTTGAGTTCCTTCTCAAGATACTTGCGGATCTTGAGGTCCTCGTGCAGCAGCTGGCCGTACTCGCCGGTGTTCGCGAACCAGCGCGAATCCCAGGTACGGTTGATGCCGAGACGCAGCCCGATCGGATTGACTTTCTGGCCCATTATGCGGCCTCCCCTTTTTCCTCGACTTCACGAACGACGATCGTGAGGTGTGAGAACGGCTTTTCGATACGGCTGGCGCGACCGCGGCCACGAGCGTGGAAACGCTTCATGACGATCGACTTGCCGACATAGGCTTCCGCCACGACCAGCGCGTCGACGTCGAGGTCGTGATTGTTTTCCGCGTTGGCGATCGCCGATTCCAGCGTCTTCTTGACCGTGCCGGAAATCCGCTTGGCCGAGAATTCGAGGTCGGAAAGCGCTGTCGCGACCTTCTTGCCGCGGATCAGCGCGGCAACCAGGTTCAGCTTCTGCGGGCTGATACGGATCGTGCGCAGAACGGCACGCGCCTCGTTATCAGCAAGCCTGCGCGGAGCTTTGGCCTTGCCCATGATTATTTCCTCTTCGCCTTCTTATCCGCGCCGTGACCGTAATAGGTCCGGGTCGGAGCGAATTCACCGAACTTGTGGCCGACCATGTCCTCGTTCACCGAGACCGGGACGTGCTTCTGGCCGTTATAGACACCGAAGGTGAAGCCGACGAACTGCGGCAGGATGGTGGAGCGACGGCTCCACATCTTGATCACCTCATTGCGACCACCTTCACGAACCTTGTCCACCTTCTTGAGAAGGTAGCCGTCGATGAAGGGGCCTTTCCAAATCGAACGAGTCACTTGGCGTTACCTCTTATTAGCTCTTGCGCTGATGACGCGAGCGCAGGATGAACTTGTCGGTCGCCTTGTTGGACCGCGTCTTCTTGCCCTTGGTCGGCTTGCCCCAGGGCGAAACCGGATGACGGCCGCCTGAGGTGCGGCCTTCGCCGCCGCCGTGCGGATGGTCGACCGGGTTCATGGTCACGCCGCGATTGTGCGGACGCTTGCCGCGCCACACGGTGCGACCGGCCTTGCCGTCGTTGATGTTGCCGTGATCGGGGTTCGACACGGCGCCGACGGTGGCCATGCAGGAACCGTGCACGACGCGCTGCTCGCCCGAGTTGAGGCGCAGAATCGCCATGCCCTGGTCGCGGCCGACGAGCTGCGCGTAACCGCCAGCCGAACGGGCGACCTGGCCGCCCTTGCCCGGCTTCAGCTCGATGTTGTGGACGATCGTGCCGACCGGCATCGAGGCCAGCGGCATAGCGTTGCCCGGCTTCACGTCGACCGCTTCGCCGGCCACGATCTTGTCGCCGGCGGCAAGACGCTGCGGAGCCAGGATGTAGGAGAGCTCGCCATCGTCATACTTGATCAGCGCGATGAAGGCGGTGCGGTTCGGATCGTATTCGATACGCTCGACCGTGCCGACGACGTCGTACTTCTTACGCTTGAAGTCGATGATGCGGTACGAACGCTTGTGACCGCCGCCGATGAAGCGGGCCGTGATGCGGCCGTAATTGTTGCGGCCGCCCGACTTGGTCAGGCCTTCGGTCAGGCCCTTGACGGGCTTGCCCTTGTAGAGGCCCGAGCGGTCGACGATGACCAGCTGGCGGGTGCTCGGCGTTATCGGGTTGAATTTCTTAAGTGCCATTGTCCTGTCCTCGCGGCCTTGCTCAGAGACCCGTCGCGACGTCGATCGACTGGCCGTCGGCCAGCGTCACAACCGCCTTCTTGACGTCGCCCTGGCGGCCAACCGTGCCGCGGAAGCGCTTGATCTTGCCCTTGCGGACGAGCGTGTTCACAGCCGTCACCTTGACGCCGAAGAGAGCTTCCACGGCAGCCTTGATTTCCGGCTTCGACGCCTTCTTGGCGACGTTGAAGACGACCTGGTTCTGCTCGGAAGCCATGGTCGACTTTTCGGTGATCGCCGGCGAGACGATCACGTCGTAGTGACGGAGGTCGGTCATTTAAAGCGCTCCTCGAGAGCCTCGACGGCGGCCTTCGAAAGGACCAGCGTGCCGCGGCGCAGAATGTCGTAGACGTTGATGCCCTGGATGGGCAGCACGTCGATGTTCGGAATGTTGGTCGCGGCCAGCTTGAAGTTCTGGTCAAGCTCGGCGCCGCCGATCACGAGGGCGTTGGTCAGCCCCAGCGTCTCGAGGTTCGCCACCAGGGCCTTGGTCTTGGCTTCGGCAAGCTTCAGCTCGTCGACGATGATGAGCGAAGCGCTCTTGGCCTTGGCCGAGAGAGCATGCTTCAGGCCCAGCGCGCGCACCTTCTTCGGCAGCTCGTGCTCATGGCTGCGCACGACCGGGCCGTGCGCCTTGCCGCCGCCGCGGAACTGCGGAGCGCGAGCCGAGTGGTGACGGGCGCGGCCCGTACCCTTCTGCTTGTACATCTTGGCGCCGGTGCGCGCGATCTCGGCGCGGCCCTTGGCCTTGTGCGTGCCCTGCTGCTTCTTGGCGAGCTGCCAGCGCACGACGCGCTGCAGGATGTCCTCGCGCGGGTCGAGGCCGAAAATCTCTTCGGAGAGCTTCAGCTCGCCGGCGTCCTTGCCGCCCAGCGTTTTAATCTTGAGGTCCATTATTCCGCTCCCTCAGTGGCCGGGGCTTCGTTCTTGGCGGCGGCAGCGGCACGGATCGCGGCGGGCTTCGGCGCGTTGGCCGGCAGCGCAACCTTGGCGGCGTCGCGAACCAGGATCCAGGCGCCCTTGACGCCGGGAACCGCGCCGCGGATTAGGATCAGGCCGCGATCCACGTCCGTCGAGACGACCTCGACATTCTGCGTGGTCACGCGGGTGTCACCCATGTGGCCGGCCATCTTCTTGCCCTTGAACACCTTGCCCGGGTCCTGGCGCTGACCGGTCGAGCCGTGCGTGCGGTGCGAGACCGAGTTACCGTGGGTCGCGCGGCCACCACCCATGTTGTGCCGCTTGATCACGCCCTGGAAACCCTTGCCGGTCGAGGTGCCGGTGACGTCGACCTTCTGGCCGGCGACGAAATGCTCGACGGTCAGCTCGGCGCCGACGTCAATCATGTTGTCGGCGGAGACGCGGAACTCCGCGACCTTGGCCTTGGGCTCGACGGACGCGGCGGCGAAATGGCCGCGCATCGCCTTCGACGTGTTCTTCACCTTGGCAAGGCCAACGCCGAGCTGGACGGCGGTGTAGCCGTTCTTCTCCTGCGTGCGCTGAGCCACGACCTGGCAGTTCTCCATCTGGAGAACGGTGACGGGAACGTGTTCCCCCGCATCGTTATAGATGCGGGTCATTCCCACCTTCTTTGCAATCACACCTGAACGCATCGGTTCAATTCCTTTAGAGTTCCGGGCCAGGGGCACCGCCCCTTACCGCGTTCTCATTCCTTTAGAGCTTGATCTCGACGTCGACACCGGCGGCCAGATCGAGCTTCATCAAAGCATCGACCGTCTGCGGAGTCGGATCGACGATGTCGAGCAGACGCTTGTGCGTACGCATCTCGAACTGCTCACGGCTCTTCTTGTCGACGTGGGGCGACCGGTTGACCGTGAATTTTTCGATCCGCGTCGGCAGCGGGATGGGGCCGCGGACGTTGGCGCCGGTGCGCTTGGCGGTCGACACGATTTCGCGCGTCGAGGCGTCGAGCACCCGGTGGTCAAACGCTTTAAGGCGGATGCGGATATTCTGTCCGTTCATGCGTCAATTCCTTGTTCTGGCGCGGCGCGGGCAGCTCCCGCGCCCGCGACAGATCGGTTTCAGTCCAATTACTCTTTGATGGTGACGACGATGCCTGCACCGACGGTGCGGCCGCCTTCACGGATGGCGAAGCGCAGCTTCTCTTCCATCGCGATCGGCACGATCAGCTCGACGTCGACGGTGATGTTGTCGCCGGGCATCACCATCTCGGTGCCGGCCGGCAGCGTCACGATGCCCGTCACGTCCGTCGTGCGGAAGTAGAACTGCGGACGGTAGTTGGTGAAGAACGGCGTGTGACGGCCGCCCTCGTCCTTGGTCAGGATGTAGGCTTCGGCCACGAACTTCTTGTGCGGCTTCACCGAGCCCGGCTTGGCCAGAACCTGGCCACGCTCGACGCCCTCGCGGTCGATGCCGCGCAGCAGCGCGCCGATGTTGTCGCCGGCCTGGCCCTGGTCGAGCAGCTTGCGGAACATTTCAACGCCCGTGCAGGTCGTCTTGGCGGTCGGACGGATGCCGACGATCTCCAGTTCCTCGCCGACCTTGACCACGCCGCGCTCGACGCGGCCGGTCACGACCGTGCCGCGGCCCGAGATCGAGAACACGTCCTCGATCGGCATCAGGAACGGCTTGTCCAGCGGACGAACCGGGGTCGGGATGTAGGCGTCGACCTGAGCCATCAGCTCGCGGATGGCGTCCTCGCCGATGGTCTTGTTCGAATCCTCGAGAGCGGCCAGCGCCGAGCCCTTGACGATCGGAATGTCGTCGCCGGGGAACTCGTTCTTCGACAGAAGCTCGCGAACCTCGAGCTCGACCAGCTCGAGCAGCTCGGCGTCGTCGACCTGATCGACCTTGTTGAGGAACACCACGATCGAAGGCACACCGACCTGACGGGCAAGCAGGATGTGCTCGCGGGTCTGCGGCATCGGGCCGTCGGCGGCCGACACGACCAGGATCGCGCCGTCCATCTGGGCGGCACCGGTGATCATGTTCTTCACATAGTCGGCGTGGCCGGGGCAGTCGACGTGAGCATAGTGACGGTTGGCCGTCTCATACTCGACGTGAGCCGTCGAAATCGTGATGCCGCGCGCCTTCTCTTCGGGTGCCGCGTCGATCTGGTCATAGCGCTTGTATTCGCCAAAATACTTCGTGATCGCCGCCGTCAGCGACGTCTTGCCATGATCGACGTGACCGATCGTGCCAATGTTCACATGCGGCTTGGTGCGCTCGAATTTACCTTTTGCCATGTGATCTCTCCAATCCTGCTTGCCCGTGCGGGCCTTGAATTAAGGTCTCGTGCAACCCGCTCGAGTTACGCGTATTTCTTCTGAACTTCCTGGGCGACCGCGGTCGGAACCGGCTCGTAGTGGTCGAACTGCATCGTGTACTGGGCGCGGCCCTGCGACATCGAACGCAGATTGTCGACGTACTTGAACATGTTCGCCAGCGGCACCATCGCGTTGATGACGACGGCAACGCCACGCGCTTCCTGACCCTGGATCTGGCCACGACGGCCGTTGAGGTCGCCGATGACGCCGCCGACATAATCTTCCGGCGTCACGACCTCGACCTTCATGATCGGCTCAAGCAGCTGCACGCCGAGGCGCGGAGCGGCTTCCTTGAAGCAGGCGCGGGAGGCGATTTCGAACGCCAGCACCGAGGAGTCGACGTCGTGGAAGGCGCCATCCACGAGGGTCGCCTTGACGCCGATCATCGGGAAGCCGGCGAACGGGCCGGAACCCATGACGCTGTTGATGCCCTTCTCGACGCCCGGGATGTATTCCTTCGGAACCGCACCGCCGACGATCTTGGACTCGAACACGAACTCTTCGCTCTCGGTGTTCGGCTCGAAGATGATCTTGACGCGAGCGAACTGGCCGGTACCGCCGGTCTGCTTCTTGTGCGTGTAATCCTGCTCGTGCGTGCGGGTGATCGTCTCGCGATAAGCCACCTGCGGCGCGCCGACATTGGCCTCGACCTTGAACTCGCGGCGCATGCGGTCGACGATGATGTCGAGATGCAGCTCGCCCATGCCGGCGATGATGGTCTGGCCCGATTCCTCGTCGGTCTTGACGCGGAAGGACGGATCCTCGGCCGCCAGGCGATGCAGCGCGAGGCCCATCTTTTCCTGGTCGTTCTTGGTCTTCGGCTCGATGGCGATCTGGATGACCGGATCGGGGAATTCCATGCGCTCGAGGATGACCGGGTGCAGCGGATCGCAGAGCGTGTCGCCCGTGGTCGTGTCCTTGAGGCCGGCCAGCGCAACGATGTCGCCGGCATAGGCTTCCTCGATGTCGGCGCGCGAGTTCGCATGCATCTGCAGCATGCGGCCGATGCGCTCCTTCTTGCCCTTCACCGTGTTGTCGAGCGAGGTGCCCTTGGTGAGCTTGCCCGAATAGATGCGGGCAAAGGTCAGCGAACCGACGAACGGGTCGTTCATGATCTTGAACGCCAGCATCGACAGCGGCTCGTTGTCGTCGGCGTGACGTTCGATCTCGGCGTCGGTCTTGGCGTCGACGCCCTTGATGGCCGGCACGTCGATCGGCGACGGCAGGTATTCGACGACAGCGTCGAGCAGCGGCTGCACGCCCTTGTTCTTAAAGGCCGAGCCGCAGAACATCGGGAAGAACTTGACCGCGATGGTGCCCTTGCGGATCAGCGCGCGGATCTCGTCATTCGACGGCATCTTGCCTTCGAGATAGTTCTCGAGCGCGGTCTCGTCCATCTCGACGGCGGCTTCGATCATCTTCTCGCGGTACTGCTCGGCCTTGGCTTTGAGGTCGGCCGGGATCTCGACGACGTCCCAAGCAGCGCCCAGCGTCTCGTCGCGCCAGACGAGCGCGTTCATCTCGACGAGGTCGACGACGCCCTTGAACTCGGTCTCGGCGCCGATCGGCAGCTGCATGACGACAGCCTGCGCGCCGAGGCGCGAACCGATCATCTCTTCAGAGCGATAGAAGTCGGCGCCGATCTTGTCCATCTTGTTGCAGAAGATCATGCGCGGCACGTGGTACTTGTCGGCCTGACGCCACACGGTCTCGGTCTGCGGCTCCACGCCGGCGTTGGCATCGAGCAGCGCGATGGCGCCGTCGAGCACGCGCAGCGAACGCTCGACCTCAATGGTGAAGTCGACGTGTCCGGGGGTGTCGATGATGTTGAAGCGGCGCATCTTGCCGTCACGACCCTTCCAGAAGGTCGTGGTCGCGGCGGACGTGATGGTGATGCCGCGTTCCTGCTCCTGCTCCATCCAGTCCATGGTGGCAGCGCCGTCATGGACTTCGCCGATCTTGTGCGACTTGCCCGTGTAGTACAGGACGCGCTCGGTCGTCGTCGTCTTGCCGGCGTCGATATGCGCCATGATACCGAAATTGCGGTAGTCTTCGATCTTGTATTCGCGGGCCATGGGAGGTGCCTCTCAGTCTCTTTCGCGTTACCAGCGGTAATGCGCGAAGGCGCGGTTGGCTTCCGCCATCTTGTGGGTGTCTTCACGCTTCTTGACGGCGGTGCCGCGGTTGTTGGCCGCGTCCATCAGCTCGCCCGAGAGGCGGTCGACCATGGTGGTCTCGTTGCGGTTGCGGGCCGCGGCGATCAGCCAGCGAATGGCCAGCGCCTGGCGGCGCTCGGGGCGCACGTCGACCGGAACCTGGTAGGTGGCGCCGCCAACGCGACGCGAGCGCACTTCCACATGCGGCGCGACATTGTCGAGCGCCTGGTGGAAGACGGTGACCGGCTCCTGCTTGGTCTTGGCCTGGACCTGGTCCAGAGCGCCATAGACGATGGTCTCGGCAACCGACTTCTTGCCGTCATACATGACGGCGTTCATGAACTTGGTGACGATCAGATCGCCGAACTTGGGATCCGGGTTGATCTCACGCTTTTCTGCACTGTGACGACGGGACATGGGAAACCCTTACTTCGGACGCTTGGCGCCGTATTTCGAACGACGCTGCTTGCGGTTCTTCACACCCTGCGTGTCGAGCACGCCGCGGATGATGTGGTAGCGGACGCCCGGCAGATCCTTGACGCGACCGCCGCGGATCATGACCACCGAGTGTTCCTGAAGGTTGTGGCCTTCGCCGGGGATGTAGCCGATCACTTCAAAACCGTTGGTCAGGCGAATCTTGGCCACCTTACGCAGCGCCGAGTTCGGCTTCTTCGGCGTCGTGGTGTAGACGCGCGTGCAGACGCCCCGCTTCTGCGGGTTCTGCTGCATGGCCGGGACCTTGTTTCGCTTCACCGGCGCCAGGCGCGGCTTGCGGATCAGCTGGTTGACGGTAGGCATTAAACCCTCTTGTCTCTCAATTCCGTGTCTGCCCTGTCAGGGCCGCTCAAAGCGTCATTTCCATACGCGAATTCGGGCAACACACCGCGTCTCGCGGTCCTGCCCGAACAAATTGCAGAGGAAGCGGAAGCCGCTTCATGCGCGCCGGAAATGTCTTTTCGCTCGTAAAACGAACCCTGTTTGAGACAAACTCCAAAGCGTGTCGCCTCGGAAAGGCCGGTCTCACATCGGTTCTGACGTCGCGGCTTCTACTCGTAAGGCCATTGCCCGTCAACCCCGCAACGGCAAATATTGCGGTCAATTCGAGGCTTGGCAGCCATGCGCAAAAGGCATGTAATTTTATTGCGCCTTTTTTCAAGAGCGAGGAAGAAAGTGACCGGCTTGCGGCTGTCTTCCGCACCGGCTTCGTGCCAAAAGGCGGCTGAGCCGGACTTTGGGCCGGAAAACGAGGAATCAGCCCGTGAACGACAATGAAGAACGGCCGGTCACCATCATCACCGGACGAGTCTGGCGCAAGAAGGGCGGCAAGCCCGAGGGCGTGCATGTGATGCTGGTGGCGCCTGACGATGATTCTGCCGTGCGCCGCGCGCTCGAATCGCTCGCCGCCGAGGGATTCGCGGAGGCCGAGCTCGATCAGATCGGCGACATGGAAGGCGAGCCCGACGAGGAGCCGCATCTGTCGGCCTACCAGGGCGCGCTGGAAGGCGAGGTCTCGATCGTCACCTTTGACGAACCGTTCTGATATAGCCGGCGGCACAACGTCCTCCCGATCCTCTCCAACAACCTAGCCAGCCATTCTTCTTTTCCGGAGTTCCCATGACCAGCAATCCCATCAAGCTCGGCATCGTCGGCGTGGGGAAGATCGTGCGCGACCAGCATTTGCCGGCGGTCGCCAAGGACGGCGACTACCGGCTCGTCGCCGCGGCGAGCCGCCATGGCAAGGTCGACGGCATTCCGAACTACCCGACAATTGAAGCGATGATTGCCGCCGAGCCCGATCTCGAGGCGGTCTCGCTCTGCATGCCGCCGCAGTTCCGCTACGACGCCGCGCGCACCGCGCTGGAAGCGAAGAAGCATGTGTTTCTCGAAAAGCCGCCGGGCGCGACGGTGAGCGAGGTCGAGCACCTCAAGGCGCTGGCCGAAAAGAACGGCGTCTCACTCTTTGCCAGCTGGCATTCGCGCTACGCGCCGGCG
The DNA here is from genome assembly GCF_003952425.1 of Mesorhizobium sp. M2A.F.Ca.ET.046.03.2.1. Lineage (NCBI taxonomy): Bacteria > Pseudomonadati > Pseudomonadota > Alphaproteobacteria > Hyphomicrobiales > Phyllobacteriaceae > Mesorhizobium > Mesorhizobium sp. M2A.F.Ca.ET.046.03.2.1. The sequence continues at coordinate 6,655,155 of NZ_CP034449.1, forward strand.
GTAGAGGCCGCGCGCGCCTTCCTCGCCTCGGTCAAGCTGACCTCGGCCGCCATCAACTGGAAGGAAGACGTGCGGCGCTGGCATCCGAACCAGGAATGGATCTGGGAACCAGGCGGTTTTGGCGTGTTCGATCCGGGCATTAACGCCCTGTCGATCGCCACGCATATCCTGCCGCCGATGTTCATCACCTCGGCCGTGCTCGACTTTCCCGAAAACCGCGCGGCGCCGGTCGCGGCGCATGTCGCCTTCCGCACGTCGAATGGCCTGCCGGTGGCGATGGAGCTCGACTGGCTACAGACCGGCCCGCAGAGCTGGGACATCCTGGCCGAGACCGACAAGGGCAAGATGGCGCTGTCGGGCGGCGGCGCGAAGCTCGCCGTCGACGGCAAAGTCATCCACGATGAGCCGGAAGCCGAATATCCGATGCTCTACGAGCGCTTCGCCGAGATCATTCGAGCGGGCGCTTCCGATGTCGACCTCGCGCCACTTCAGCACGTGGCCGACGCGTTCATGCTCGGCAAGCGCAATCTGGTCGAGGCGTTCTTCGACTGAGTCGGCGAGACTGCATCACTCGACGATCGCAATCGCAAAGCCGTCATAGCCTTTGGCGCCAACCGTCTGGATGGCGGTGCCGTCCAGCCGCTTGTCGCCGCCGATGAACGAGAACGCCGCACGGGCGCCTTCGACATTGACGTCGAGGCCATCTTTATTGAGCACCGCACCGTCGCGGATGACGTTGTCGCAGACGATGACCGTGCCAGGGCGCGACAGCTTCATCGCCCAGTCAAGATAATTCGGGTTGTTGGGCTTGTCGGCGTCGATGAAGATCAGGTCGAATGGCCCGGCACTTTGGTCGACCAGCGCGGCGAGCGACTGGAGCGCCGGGCCGACCCGCAGGTCGACCTTGCCGGAAACCCCTGCCCGCTCGAAATTCGAGCGCGCGACCCTGGCGTGGTGGGGATCGAGTTCCAGCGTCACCACCTTGCCGTCCGCCGGCAGTCCCCTCGCCATCCAGATGGTCGAGTAGCCGCCGAGCGTGCCGACCTCCAGCACGGTCTTCGCGCCGCGGATGCGCACCAGCAGCGACAGCAATTTGCCTTGCGCGGCCGAGACATCGATGGCCGGAAGGCCCTGGTCGCGGTTGGCCGCAAGCACGGCGTCCAGCACGCGGTCCGCTTCGAAAAGCGAGGAAACGATATAGTCGTCGACTGCCGTCCAGGTCTTGCTGCTCATAGCTCTTCCTCGTTGCATGAAGCCAGATCAGGATCACGGCTAAGAGCCATCATCCCGATCCGGCTTCTTTGTTGGAGCATGATCTTTCTCGAAAACCGGTACCCACTTTTCGGGATCATGCTCTGAATGCAAAAAGGGGCCCGCGTAGGCCCCTTCTCGTCGTTTCTCATATCATGCCGCTTACTGCGCGGCGTTGACCATGTCGGTCAGCATCGGGTCGGCGACCTCGACACCGGAGGCCTTGCGGCGCTCGTCGATGATGAGCTCGTCGCGCGAGGTGGCGATGCGCCTGATCTGGCTCATCGTGCCGCCAGTGCCGGCCGGGATCAGACGGCCGACGATGACGTTTTCCTTCAGGCCCTGCAGCATGTCGGTCTTGCCGGCAACCGCAGCCTCGGTGAGCACCCTGGTCGTCTCCTGGAAGGAGGCGGCTGAGATGAAGGACGGCGTCTGCAGCGAGGCCTTGGTGATGCCGAGCAGCACCGGCTGACCTTCGGCCGGCTTCTTGCCGTCCTCGATCAGGCGCTCGTTGACCTCTTCCAGCTCGATCACGTCGACGTGGTCGCCCGGGATGTAGGTCGAGTCGCCCTGCGTGGTGATCTCGACCTTCTGCAGCATCTGGCGAACGATCACCTCAATGTGCTTGTCGTTGATCGACACGCCCTGCAGGCGGTAGACCTCCTGGATTTCGTTCACGAGGTAGGAGGCAAGCGCCTCCACGCCCTTGATCGCCAGGATGTCGTGCGGCGCCGGGTTGCCGTCGAGGATGTAGTCGCCCTTCTCGATGACGTCGCCGTCCTGGAGATGGAACGGCTTGCCCTTCGGGATCAGGTACTCCACCGGCTCGAGCGTCGAGTCATGCGGCTCGATGATGATGCGGCGCTTGTTCTTGTAGTCGCGGCCGAAGCGGATCGTGCCATCGATCTCGGCGATGATGGCGTGATCCTTCGGACGGCGAGCCTCGAACAGTTCGGCCACGCGCGGCAGACCACCGGTGATGTCCTTGGTCTTGGCGCTTTCCATCGGGATACGCGCCAGCACGTCGCCAGGCTTCACATGGGCGCCCGGCTCGACCGAGAGGATGGCCTCGACCGAGAGCAGGAAGCGCGCATCGCCGCCCTTCGACAGCTTACCGACCTTGCCCTTGGCGTCCTGGATGACGATCGCCGGCTTCAGGTCGCTGCCGCGCGGCGTCGAACGCCAGTCGATGACCTCACGCTTGGTGATGCCGGTCGACTCGTCGGCCGTTTCCTGAACGGAGATGCCGTCGACCAGGTCCTCGAACGCCACGCGACCCTCGATTTCGGTGAGGATCGGGCGGGTATAGGGATCCCACTCGGCGATACGCTGGCCGCGCTTCACCTTGTCGCCATCGTCCACGAAGATGCGCGAACCATAGGCGACGCGGTGCGTGGCGCGCTCCTTGCCGGTCTCATCGAGGATGAGCACCGCCATGTTGCGGCCCATGACCATCTGCTGGCCTTCCGAGTTGCGCACCACGTTGCGGTTGCGGATCTGCACCTTGCCCTCATAGGAGGCTTCAAGGAACGAAGAGTCCACCACCTGCGCCGTGCCGCCCATGTGGAAGGTACGCATGGTGAGCTGGGTGCCCGGCTCGCCGATCGACTGCGCCGCGATGACGCCGACGGCCTCGCCCTGGTTGACGGGGGTACCGCGGGCCAGGTCGCGACCGTAGCAGACGGCGCACACGCCGGTCCTGACCTCGCAGGTCAGCGCCGAGCGGATGCGGACCGACTGCACGCCGGCCTTTTCGATCTGCTCCACATCGCGCTCGTCCATCAGCTTGCCGGCCTTGACCAGCAGATCGCCGGTGACCGGGTGGTTGATGTCGTCGAGCGCGGTGCGGCCCAGCACGCGCTGGCCGACCGAAGCAACAATCTGGCCGGCATCGACGATCGGCTGCATGGTGAGGCCCTTGTCGGTGCCGCAATCCACGGAGTTGACGATGCAGTCCTGCGCCACGTCGACGAGACGGCGGGTGAGGTAGCCCGAGTTCGCCGTCTTCAAGGCGGTGTCGGCCAGACCCTTGCGGGCGCCGTGGGTCGAGTTGAAGTACTCGAGCACGGTGAGGCCTTCCTTGAAGTTCGAGATGATCGGCGTCTCGATGATTTCACCCGACGGCTTGGCCATCAGGCCACGCATGCCGGCGAGCTGACGCATCTGGGTGGGCGAACCGCGCGCACCCGAATGCGACATCATGTAGATCGAGTTCATCGGCTTCTGGCGGCCGTTGTCCTCGAACTCCACCGCCTTGATGCGGGCCATCATCTCGTCGGCGACCTTTTCCGAGCACTTGGCCCAGGCGTCGACGACCTTGTTGTACTTCTCGCCCTGCGTGATCAGGCCGTCATTGTACTGCTGTTCGTACTCCTTGGCCAAAGCCTCGGTCTCGGAGACCAGCTTCAGCTTGGTATCCGGGATCAGCATGTCGTCCTTGCCGAACGAAATGCCGGCACGGCAGGCATGGGCGAAGCCGAGCGCCATGATGCGGTCGCAGAAGATGACCGTCTCTTTCTGACCGCAGTGGCGGTAGACGGTGTCGATCATCTTGGAGATGTTCTTCTTGGTCATCTCCTGGTTGGCGGTCTCATACGGCACGTTGACGTTCTTCGGCAGAAGCTCGCCGATGATCATGCGGCCGGGCGTGGTGTCGTAGATCTTCGACACGACATTGCCTTCGGCGTCGACCGTGCGGAAGCGGCCCTTGATCTTGGCGTGCAGCGTCACGGCCTTGGTCTCCAGCGCATGCTGGAGCTCGCCCATGTCGGCAAACACCATGCCTTCGCCCGGCTCGTTCTGGTTGACGATCGAGAGATAGTAGAGACCGAGAACCATGTCCTGCGACGGCACGATGATCGGCGCGCCGGAGGCCGGGTGCAGGATGTTGTTGGTCGACATCATCAGCACGCGGGCTTCGAGCTGCGCTTCCAGCGACAGCGGCACGTGGACCGCCATCTGGTCACCGTCGAAGTCGGCGTTGAAGGCGGTGCAGACCAGCGGATGCAGCTGGATCGCCTTGCCTTCGATCAGGGTCGGCTCGAACGCCTGGATGCCGAGGCGGTGCAGCGTCGGCGCGCGGTTGAGCAGCACCGGATGCTCGCGGATAACCTCGTCGAGGATATCCCAAACCTCCGGACGCTCCTTCTCGACCAGCTTCTTCGCCTGCTTGACGGTCGAGGAGAAACCCTTGGCGTCGAGGCGGGCGTAGATGAAGGGCTTGAACAGCTCGAGCGCCATCTTCTTCGGCAGGCCACACTGATGCAGCTTCAGCTCCGGACCGGTCACGATGACCGAGCGACCGGAATAGTCGACGCGCTTGCCGAGCAGGTTCTGACGGAACCGGCCCTGCTTGCCCTTGAGCATGTCGGACAGCGACTTCAGCGGACGCTTGTTGGCGCCGGTGATGACGCGGCCGCGACGGCCGTTGTCGAACAGCGCGTCGACGGCTTCCTGCAGCATGCGCTTCTCGTTACGCACGATGATGCCGGGCGCGCGCAACTCGATCAGCCGCTTCAGGCGGTTGTTGCGGTTGATGACGCGGCGATAGAGGTCATTCAGATCCGACGTCGCAAAGCGGCCGCCGTCCAGCGGAACCAGCGGGCGCAGATCCGGCGGGATCACCGGAACCACCTTCATGATCATCCATTCCGGACGGTTGCCGGATTCCATGAAGTTCTCGACGACCTTGAGCCGCTTCAGATACTTCTTCTGCTTCAGCTCGGAGGTGGTCGAAGCCAGCTCCGAACGCAGGTCGCCGGCGATCTTCTCCAGGTCCATGCCGGCAAGCAGGTCATGGATGGCCTCGGCGCCGATCATGGCGGTGAAAGAATCCTCGCCGTACTCGTCGACGGCGAGCATGTACTCCTCCTCGCTGAGGAGCTGGTTCTCCTTCAGCGCGGTGAGGCCCGGCTCGGTGACGATGTAGTTCTCGAAGTAGAGCACACGCTCGATGTCCTTGAGGGTCATGTCGAGCAACGTGCCGATGCGCGAAGGCAGCGACTTCAGGAACCAGATATGGGCGACGGGCGCGGCGAGCTCGATATGGCCCATGCGCTCGCGGCGAACGCGCGACAGCGTGACTTCGACGCCGCATTTTTCGCAGATGACGCCCTTGTACTTCATGCGCTTGTACTTGCCGCAAAGGCACTCATAGTCCTTGATCGGACCAAAAATGCGCGCGCAGAACAGGCCGTCACGCTCCGGCTTGAAGGTGCGGTAGTTGATGGTCTCCGGCTTCTTGATCTCGCCGAACGACCAGGACAGAATCTTCTCTGGGCTGGCAAGCGAGATCCGGATGGAATCGAACACCTGCGCAGGCGCCTGCGGGTTGAAGAGATTCATGACCTCTTGGTTCATGCCGTTCTCCTTTTCGGGGTCCTCGATAACCCCTTCAATCGATCGCGGACGAAATGTCCGCAGACTGGCCGGTCAAACCGGCCGAAGACTTCTTGGTTGAGCATGACCTTGTCCGAAAACCGGTGGCCACTTTTCGGGGTCATGCTCGGGGCGCGCCGCTTCCTGGAGCGGCGCGCCATAAGCTTCATTCGGCTGCGTCGGGCAGACGCGTCGGAGCCTCTTCGACCTGGGTGTTTTCCAGCTCCACATTGAGGCCGAGCGAGCGCATTTCCTTGACGAGAACGTTGAAGCTCTCCGGAATGCCCGCCTCGAACGTGTCGTCGCCGCGCACGATCGCCTCGTAGACCTTGGTGCGGCCGGCCACGTCGTCCGACTTCACCGTCAGCATTTCCTGCAGCGTGTAGGCGGCGCCGTAGGCTTCGAGCGCCCAGACCTCCATTTCGCCGAAGCGCTGGCCGCCGAACTGCGCCTTGCCGCCCAGCGGCTGCTGGGTGACGAGCGAGTACGGACCGATCGAACGCGCGTGGATCTTGTCGTCCACCAGGTGGTGCAGCTTGAGCATATAGATATAGCCCATCGTCACCTTGCGATCGAACGGCTCGCCGGTGCGACCGTCATAGAGCTGCGACTGACCGCTGGTGTGCAGGCCTGCCTGCTCCAGCATGGTGTTGATGTCGACCTCATGCGCGCCGTCGAACACCGGTGTCGCGATGGAGACGCCGCGGCGCATCTGCTCGCTCAGGCGAACGATGCTCTCGTCGTCATATTCGCGGATCGGCTCGTTGCGGTCGTTGGCCGGCATGAAGCTTTCCAGCGTCTTGCGCAGCGGCTTGATGTCGCCACCACCCTTATACGCGTCGATCAGCTCGCCGATCTTCCTGCCCATGCCGGCGCAAGCCCAGCCAAGATGCGTTTCCAGGATCTGGCCGACATTCATGCGGCTCGGCACACCCAGCGGGTTGAGCACGATATCGGCATGCGTGCCGTCCTCGAGGAAAGGCATGTCCTCGACCGGAACGATGCGCGACACGACACCCTTGTTGCCGTGACGGCCGGCCATCTTGTCGCCCGGCTGCATCTTGCGCTTCACCGCCACGAAGACCTTGACCATCTTCATGACGCCCGGAGGCATTTCGTCGCCGCGCTGCACCTTCTCGACCTTGTCCATGAAGCGCTGCTCGAGCGCCTTCTTGGACTCGTCGTACTGGCCACGCAGAGCCTCGAGCTCGCTCTGGAGCTTCTCGTTCTCCACGGCGAACTGCCACCACTGCGAACGCGGATACTCGTCGAGCGTGTCCTTCGATAGCTTCGAGCCCTTCTTGAAGCCCTTCGGCCCGGCAATCGCTTCCTTGCCGACCAGCATGTCGGAAAGACGCGCGTAGACGTTGCGGTCGAGGATCGCCTGTTCGTCGTCGCGGTCCTTGGCCAGACGCTCGATCTCCTCGCGCTCGATCGCCATCGCGCGCTCGTCCTTCTCCACGCCGTGGCGGTTGAAGACGCGCACTTCGACGACCGTGCCGAAGGTGCCCGGAGGCATGCGCATGGAAGTGTCGCGGACGTCCGAGGCCTTTTCGCCAAAGATGGCGCGCAGAAGCTTTTCTTCCGGCGTCATCGGGCTTTCGCCCTTCGGGGTGATCTTGCCGACCAGGATGTCACCCGGCTGCACCTCGGCGCCGATATAGACGATGCCGGCCTCGTCGAGGTTCTTCAGCGCCTCCTCCGAAACGTTCGGAATGTCGCGCGTGATTTCCTCCGGCCCGAGCTTGGTGTCGCGCGCCATGACCTCGAACTCCTCGATGTGGATCGAGGTGAAGACGTCATCGGCCACGATGCGCTCGGAGAGCAGGATCGAGTCCTCGTAGTTGTAGCCGTTCCACGGCATGAACGCGACCAGCACGTTACGGCCGAGCGCCAGATCGCCGAGCTCGGTCGACGGACCGTCGGCGATGATGTCGCCCTTGTTGACGCGGTCGCCCATGCGCACCAGCGGCCGCTGGTTGATGCAGGTGTTCTGGTTCGAACGCTGGAACTTCATCAGCCGGTAGATGTCGACGCCCGACTTGCCGGGATCGAGGTCTTCCGTGGCGCGGATAACGATACGGGTGGCGTCCACCTGATCGACCACGCCGCCGCGGCGAGCGCCGATGGCCGCGCCCGAGTCACGGGCGACGACCGGCTCCATGCCGGTGCCGACGAACGGCGCCTCGGCGCGCACCAGCGGCACGGCCTGACGCTGCATGTTCGAGCCCATCAGCGCGCGGTTGGCGTCGTCGTTCTCGAGGAACGGGATGAGCGCCGCCGCGACCGACACCATCTGCTTCGGCGAGACGTCCATCAGGTCGACGTTCTCGCGCGGCGCCATCATCACTTCGCCGGCGTTACGGCAAATGACGAACTCGTCGACGAAGCTGCCGTTCTTGTCGAGCTCGGCGTTGGCCTGCGCGACATAGTGCTTGGCCTCTTCCATCGCCGACAGGTAGACAACTTCGTTGGTCAACTTGCCGCCCACGATCTTGCGGTACGGGCTTTCGATGAAGCCGTACTTGTTGACGCGCGCGAAGGTGGCCAGCGAGTTGATAAGACCGATATTCGGGCCTTCCGGCGTCTCGATCGGGCAGATGCGGCCGTAATGCGTCGGGTGCACGTCGCGCACCTCGAAGCCGGCGCGCTCGCGGGTCAGACCGCCCGGTCCAAGCGCCGAGAGGCGACGCTTGTGGGTGATCTCCGACAGCGGGTTGGTCTGGTCCATGAACTGCGACAGCTGCGAGGAGCCGAAGAACTCGCGCACGGCGGCGGCCGCCGGCTTGGCGTTGATCAGATCCTGCGGCATGACCGTGTCGATCTCGATCGAGGACATGCGTTCCTTGATCGCGCGCTCCATGCGCAGCAGGCCGACGCGGTACTGGTTCTCCATGAGCTCGCCGACCGAACGCACGCGGCGGTTGCCGAGATTGTCGATGTCGTCGATCTCGCCCTTGCCGTCGCGCAGCTCGACCAGCGTCTTGACCACGGCCAGGATGTCTTCCTTGCGCAGCACGCGCACGGTGTCCTCGGCCTTGAGCTCGAGGCGCATGTTCATCTTGACGCGGCCGACGGCCGACAGGTCATAGCGCTCGCTATCGAAGAACAGCGAGTTGAACATGGCTTCGGCGGTCTCGAGGGTCGGCGGCTCGCCCGGGCGCATGACGCGGTAGATGTCGAACAGCGCGTCCTGGCGGCTCTCGTTCTTGTCGACGTTGAGCGTGTTGCGGATATAGGCGCCGACATTGACGTGGTCGATGTCCAGAATCTGGATCTCTTCCTCGCCGGTGCCGAGCAGCACCTTCAGCGTCTTGTCGTCGATCTCGTCGCCGGCCTCGAGGAAGATCTCGCCGGTGGCGTAGTTGACGATGTCCTCGGCGAGGTAGTTCCCGAGCAGATCCTCGTCGGTCGCCTTGATGGCCTTGAGACCCTTCTCGCCAAGCTGGCGGGCCTGGCGGGCGGTGATCTTCTTGCCTTGCTCGACGACGATTTCACCGGTGTCGGCATCAACCAGATCGCCGACGGCCTTGAGGCCGCGGAAGCGCTCGACGTTGAACGGAATGCGCCAATGGTCGCCGGCGCGCTTGTAGGTGATCTTGTTGTAGAAGGTCGACAGGATCTCTTCGCCGTCCATGCCGAGCGCCATCAGCAGCGACGTCACCGGGATCTTGCGGCGGCGGTCGATGCGGGCGTGCACGACGTCCTTGCTATCGAACTCGATGTCGAGCCACGAGCCGCGATAGGGAATGACGCGCGCAGCAAACAGAAGCTTGCCCGACGAGTGCGACTTGCCCTTGTCATGGTCGAAGAAGACGCCCGGCGAGCGGTGCATCTGCGAGACGATGACGCGCTCGGTGCCGTTGACGATGAAGGTGCCGTTCGACGTCATGAGCGGCATGTCGCCCATGTAGACGTCCTGCTCCTTGATGTCCTTGATCGACTTCGCGCCGGTATCCTCGTCGATATCGAACACGATGAGGCGCAGCGTCACCTTGAGCGGCGCAGCATAGGTCAGGTCGCGCTGACGGCACTCGTCAACGTCGAATTTCGGTGCCTCGAACTCATACTTCACGAACTCCAGCATGGAGGAGCCGGAAAAGTCGGAGATCGGGAAGACCGACTTGAAAACGGCCTGCAGTCCCTCGTCCGGACGGCCGCCCTTGGGCTCGTCCACCATCAGGAACTGGTCATAGGATGCCTTCTGAACCTCGATCAGGTTCGGCATCTCCGCAACTTCCGGGATCTTTCCGAAGAACTTGCGTACGCGTCTGCGGCCATTGAAAGTCTGGGTCTGGGCCATCGTCGCTCCTTAGCTCTAAACTCGGGACGAACCTCGCCGCGGCTCGCCTTGCACCAACGGGCCGCCTCGACGGCTGCCCCTATCTGTTTTCCGGCCTGCACTGCCAACAGCTTGGCGGGTACCGGCTAAAACGGGAGAAAACCCGTTTCCGGAAGGCCGCTTTTCGGCCCTCAGGAAAGAGGTTTTCAAACGCCTCGCGCAACAAAGTCTCCCTCAGTCCAAGGGAGGGGCGGACGGCGCGAGACCGTCCGCCCACGCCTAATTACTTCAGCTCGACCTTGGCGCCAGCTGCTTCCAGCTGAGCCTTGAACTTGTCGGCGTCGGCCTTGGAAACGCCTTCCTTGACCGGCTTCGGAGCCGCTTCGACCAGGTCCTTGGCTTCCTTGAGGCCAAGGCCGGTGATGGCGCGGACTTCCTTGATGACGTTGATCTTCTGGGCGCCGGCGTCGGCGAGAACGACGTCGAATTCCGTCTTCTCTTCAGCCGGAGCAGCGGCAGCGGCAGCACCACCAGCAGCGGCGGCAACAGCCACCGGAGCGGCGGCCGAAACGCCCCACTTCTCTTCCAGGAGCTTCGAAAGCTCAGCCGCCTCGAGGACGGTCAGGCTCGAAAGGTCGTCTACGATCTTCGCGAGATCAGCCATTTTGATATTCCTTCAATTGGTTCGAACGTGTGTTGTTGACAGCGAGGAACGGCCTCATGCCGCCTCGTCCTTCCGGGCGTAAGCGCCGATGACACGCGCGACCGAAGCCGCGGGCGCATTGACGATCTGGGCGATCCGGGTTGCCGGCGTAGCGATCATGCCAACCAGCTTGGCGCGCAGCTCGTCGAGCGACGGCATCGTGGCGAGTGCCTTGACACCATCGGCGTTGAGCGAGGTCGAGCCCATCGCGCCGCCGAGAATGATCAGCTTGTCATTCCCTTTGGCGAATTCGGACGCGACCTTCGGCGCCGCAATCGGATCCTCCGAATAAGCGACCAGCGTCTGTCCCTTGAACAGATCGATGATCGATGCGGAGTCCGTGCCCTGAAGAGCGATCTTGGCGAGACGGTTCTTCGCGACTTTGACGGTGCCGCCGGCGGCGCGCATCTTCGACCGAAGGTCGTTCATTTGCGCCACGGTGATACCGGCGTAGTGGGCCACGACGACTGAACCCGCGTTCGAGAACGCATCATTCAGGCCCGTGACGAGTTCGCGCTTTTCCGCTCTGTCCACTGCCTATCTCCAGTTGACCACTGCCTCATTTTCGAGGTCAGAAGTCGGGTTGCCTTTTGCCGGCCGGGCCATCCAAAAACGGATCTCCCGAACGACGCTCGAGGATCCTGCCCCCTTTCGCCACACCGACGGCAAGCCGGCGATGCGCTGACAAAAGGCAAACACGGTTCGAACCTTTCATTGGAGCTTTCGCTCCTTTGTCGGGTCTTCACCCGTCTCATGCAGGCCCACATGAATTAAGGCTGTTGGGCCGCCTGCAATCTCGGACAGGATATCCGGAAACCTTTCGGCTCCCGGGTTACCGGGCCGCCGACGGATCGGCGGTCCGGAATTCTCCATGGGTCGACTCAGGGCCGACCCGACGACACTTACGACGCGGCGAGCGTCGCGATGTCGAGCTTCAGGCCCGGGCCCATCGTCGAGGTGACCGACACCTTCTTGACGTAGTTGCCCTTGGCGCCGGCCGGCTTGGCCCTGTTCACCGCATCGGCGAAGGCGCGGACATTCTCTTCCAGCGCCTTGACGTCGAACGAAACCTTGCCGACGCCGGCCTGGACGATGCCGGCCTTCTCGACGCGGAACTCGACGGCGCCGCCCTTCGAAGCCTTGACGGCCGCAGCCACGTCGGTGGTCACGGTGCCGACCTTCGGGTTCGGCATCATGCCACGCGGGCCGAGCACCTTACCCAGACGGCCGACCAGCGGCATCATGTCCGGCGTGGCGATGCAGCGATCGAAATCGATCGTGCCCTTCTGGACGATGTCGACCAGATCCTCGGCGCCAACGATATCAGCACCGGCGGCCTTTGCTTCCTCAGCCTTGTCGCCACGGGCGAACACGGCGACACGCACGGAACGGCCGGTGCCGTTCGGCAGGTTGACCACGCCGCGGACCATCTGGTCGGCATGGCGCGGATCGACACCGAGATTCATCGAGACCTCGACGGTCTCGTCGAACTTCACCTTGGACCGGTCCTTGAGCAGCTGCAGCGCCTCGGAGAGCGCATAAGCCTTGTTCGGATCGATGCCTTCGCGACTCGCAGCAACACGCTTTGCAATCTTTGCCATGATCTTAGCCCACCACTTCCAGGCCCATCGAGCGGGCGGAGCCCTCGACCATGCGCATGGCCGCCTCGACGTCGTTTGCGTTCAGGTCCTTCATCTTCTGCTCGGCGATCGCGCGCACCTTGTCGCGGCTGATCGTGCCGACCTTGGTCTTGCCCGGCTCCTTGGAGCCCGACTTCAGGTTGGCGGCCTTCTTCAGGAAGTAGCTCACCGGCGGCGTCTTCATGACGAAGGTGAACGACTTGTCCTGGTAGTAGGTGATGACGACCGGGATCGGCGACCCCTTCTCGAGCTCCTGCGTCTGCGCGTTGAACGCCTTGCAGAATTCCATGATGTTGATGCCGCGCTGACCAAGCGCCGGGCCGATCGGGGGCGACGGCGTGGCCGAGCCCGCGGCAACCTGGAGCTTGAGCTGGCCTGCAACTTTCTTAGCCATCTCTATTCCTGCCTTTTCTCATGCCGGCCCATTAGCGGGACACCGGCGGTTGCAGTCTGGTGGTGCGGTTCCGACGGCCGGCTATGCCGTCTTCGCCTCCCACCCGTTCATGCGGCGCCTTAAGCGACCGCCCCGACGCCTTACGGCGCGGATCCCGACGCCTTGCGGCGCGGGTTGTGCCGACGCCTTGCGGCGCGGCTAACCGGATCAGCCCTTTTCGACCTGTCCGAATTCCAGATCGACGGGCACGGCGCGCCCGAAGATCGAAACTTCCACCTTGAGGCGGGCCCGCTCCTCGTCCACTTCCTGGACGACGCCGTTGAACGACGCGAATGGACCATCCGAGACGCGGATCGCCTCGCCGATCTCGAAGGTGACCGAGGGCTTCGGCCGCTCGACGCCTTCCTGGACCTGGTTCAGGATGCGCTGCGCCTCGGTCTCGGTGATCGGCACCGGCTTGGAATCGCCCAGGAAGCCGGTGACCTTCGGCGTGTTCTTGACCAGCGAGAACACGGCGTCCGTCAGGTTGGCCTTCAGGAGCACATAGCCCGGGAAGAACTTGCGCTCTGCATCGACCTTGCGGCCACGGCGGATCTCGACGACCTTCTCGGTCGGCACCACGATCTGCTCGATCTCGCCGGCCAGGCCCTTCTGCTTGGCCTTGTTCTCAATGTCCTCGGCGACCTTCTTCTCGAAGTTCGAATAGGCGTGGACGATATACCAGCGCGCAGTCATTTCCCGACCTCTCCGTAAACCGCCGAATTAATGCCCGAGACCCAGGATCCACTCGATCGCATAGCCCATCAGAATGTCGGCTGCGAAGAAGAAGAGCATCGCGATCACCGCGAACACCAGGACCATCACGGTCGAGATCATGGTTTCGCGCCGCGAAGGCCATGTCACCTTGGCCGTCTCCGCGCGAACCTGCTGGAGAAAGGTGAAGGGATTAGTGGTTTTCGAAGCCATGTGCCGCCTGTTTTTCAAGACCCGTTGGCCGGGCCTCCTGGATGATCCCGCTGGCCGGGACGTGCCGCCTGGGCTCCATGCGGTGCGAATCAGCGCCGCTATTTCACCCACGCAAATCAGACGCGTAAAGCCGGCTTCCCAGCTCCACGCGTCGCGTGTCTGTCTTGTCTACATAAAACCGATTCTTAATCCACGCAAGTGGCAAGGGTCCGCTTTATGTCCTAGCGCCGCCTCGGAACCATCCAGTCGTCCCGTCCCGGCTATGCGGGGCTTATGCCCGAATTTTCCCTATATGGCAAGCTACCCGGCCATTTTCAAATACCGGGCTGGGTTTTGCGTTATGTGGACGCGGCCAGGCGGTATCGCCGCGCATCGCTTGGCATCCATGCCTGTGGCATGCTTTCTTGGAGCGATGACTGAGCCGACGCAAGAACAGGTTGAGCAGCTTACCATTGCCTTCGAACGCTTCACGCGCCGGTTCAAGGTAGCCGAAGCCGTTGCGGCGGCGGAGAACGCACTTAACGCGCTCGACGCTCAGACGCTGGTCTTCATCTGCGACAATGCCGGATGCGGGGCGGCGGACGTCGCCCGCTATCTCGATGTCGCGCCGACGACCATGTCCTCGGCCATCGACAGGCTTGTGCGCAAGGGACTGGTCGAGCGCCGCAGGCCGGAAGAGAACCGCCGGACGGTAGCCCTTACCGCCACGGCAAAGGGCGTGCAGGTGGTCGGCGATCAAAAAGCCGGCTATCGCAACGCCTGCATGGCAATGCTCAGGTCGCTAAACGCCAGCGAACGACAGGAGTTGATCCGCCTTACCGAGAAAATCGCAGATACGAAAGTTGAATAATACGATTTTCGTACTATCATGATGGTGGCTCGGCGGCGTTCCGCTGCCGGTCCCTGAATGGAGACGCCTGTGACCATCATGATCAACGGATCCGACTATCCCGTTCCAGACGATGCGCGCGTGTCGCTGCTCGACATGTTGCGCGAACGCCTTGGGCTAACCGGCACGAAGCTCGGTTGCAACCAGGGTGCCTGCGGCGCCTGCACAGTGTTGCTGGACGACGAGCGGGTGCTGTCCTGCCTCACGCTGGCGGCACAGGCAAAGGGGCGCGATGTTCGCACGATCGAAGGACTGCAAGGGCCAGACGGCGGCCTCCACCCCCTGCAAGAGGCTTTCATCGAACATGATGGCCTCCAGTGTGGCTACTGCACCCCGGGCCAGATCTGCTCGGCGATCGCCATGGCGCGGGAGTTGCGGCGCGGCGATCCAAGTCACGTCACTGCCGATCTCGCAGGCCCGGTCCGGCCGACCCGCGAGGAAATCCGCGAACGCATGAGCGGCAATCTGTGCCGCTGCGGTGCGCATAACGGCATTGTCGAAGCGATCGAGGAAATGCTTGCTGGAGAGCCGGCATGACGCCCTTTGCATTTCACATCGCGAATGACCGTGCGGAAGCCCTGGCGCTTGCTGCCGACGGCGCACGGTTCGTCGGCGGGGGCACGAACCTTGTCGATCTGCTCAGGCAGAATGTCGACTCCGCTTCGCAACTGGTCGATGTCAGCCGCCTCACCTCCGACATCCAGGAAGCTGATGGCGGCGCGCTGCTCATCGGCGCATCGATGAAGAACAGCGCTCTAGCCGCGCAACCGCTGATCCGCGAACGCTATCCGATGCTGTCGCGCGCCTTGCTGGCCGGGGCCTCGGCGCAGATCCGCAACATGGCGACGGTCGGCGGCAACATTATGCAGCGGACACGCTGCGCCTATTTCTACGATGTGGACGGGGCGCGATGTAACAAGCGGCAGCCTGGCGGCGGCTGTGACGCCATCGGCGGCTTCAACCGCTATCACGCAATATTGGGTGCGTCGAATAACTGCGTGGCAACCCATCCCTCGGACATGTGCGTCGCGCTTGCCGCGCTCTCGGCGGTGGTGCATCTCGCCGGCCCCGCAGGTGAGAGAACGGTGCCGCTCGCCGAGTTCCACGCCTTGCCAGGCGCCAGTCCACAAATCGAGAGTGTCCTGCAGCCCGGGGAGATGATCACCGCGGTAGAGCTTCCGCCCGCGACCCCCGCAATGGTGAATTCCGAGTATCGCAAGCTGCGCGACCGTTCGAGCTATGCATTCGCACTGGTTTCCGTGGCGGCTGGCCTGGACGTCGTCGAGGGCAAGGTCGCCGAGGTTCGGATCGCGCTTGGCGGCGTGGCCGCAAAGCCATGGCGCGCCACGCATGCGGAGGCGGCGCTTCGCGGATTGCCGGCGACCCGCGCGAATTTCCTTTCCGCCGCGGAGGAGGAATTGGCCGAGGCGCGGCCGCTCGAAGGCAATGCTTTCAAGATCGGGCTGGCGCAGCGCACGATCGCAGCCGTCCTTGAATCGCTGGCAGGAGATCCCGCATGAGCAAGCTGCAGAATGCCCTCGTCGGCGGAGTCCGCACGGTGCTGGGCCGCGTTCCCGCAAGCTGGCTGCCCGGCGGCACGCCGGATCCGATCATTGAGAAGCGCGCGACGCTGGGAACCCAGCAGCCACGCGTCGACGGTCCCGACAAGGTGCGCGGCGCGGCGCGCTTCGCAGCCGAGGTGCCGATGGAGAACCTGCTCCATGCCGCCTTTGTCCATTCCACCATAGCGCGCGGCAAGATCATCGAGCTCGATGTTTCCGTCGCTGAAGCCGCGCCGGGGGTCGAGCTGGTGATGACCTACCGCAATGCGCCGAAAATGTCGGTGCCTCCCGCGATCGGCATCACCAATCTGAAGGCGGCAGGCAACCACACGCTTCCGGTGATGCAGGACGCCGAAATCCGGTGGAACGGACAGGCGGTGGCCGTCATTCTGGCCGAAACCCGGGAACAGGCCGAACATGCCGCCACGCTGGTCCGGATTCGTTACGAAGCCCAGCCGTCACGCACGCGGTTCGAGGACGGCAAGAAAGTTGCAAGCACGCCGGACTCGATCCTGATCGAACGCAACCGGGTCGACAAGGGAAACGCTTCAAAGAAGCTGGCCGAAGCGGCGTACAAGGTCGATGCGGTCTACAGGACGCCGTGGCAGAGCCACAATCCGATCGAACCGCACGCCGCTACGATCGCCTGGCAGGACGGAAGGCTGATCGTTCACGACACGACGCAGATGATCCACGCAACGGCGGGGTCCCTGGCGAAGGTGTTCGGGCTGAAAGAGGCGGATGTCTTCGTCAGTTCACCCTTCGTCGGAGGTGGCTTCGGCGCAAAGGGAATGTGGGATCATCAGATCCTCGGCGCCGCCGCGGCGAAGCTCGCCGGGCGACCGGTGCGAGTCAGGCTTTCGCGGGCGAGCATGCACCGTCTTGTCGGCGGCCGCACCCAGACCGAGCAGCGCGTCGCGCTGGGGGCCGGTGCCGATGGAAAACTCACCGCCCTGTTGCACCATGGCTATGCCACCAAGCCGAAGCACAGCATATGCGACGAAGGCTTCAGCCTCACCGGGCGATCGCTCTATGCGTCCGGAAGCTTCGACATCGTTCAGCACCATGTCGATCTCGACCTCGTGGCCAACTCTTTCATGCGTGCTCCCGGAGAGGCTCCGGGAACTTTCGCGATCGAATGCGCGATGGACGAACTCGCTCATGAGCTCGGGATGGACCCGATCGAGTTGCGGCGTCGCAACGTCGCTTCCTGTGATCCGATCAGCGGCGCTCCCCATTCGCAGAGCGCCGTGATGACCGCGTACGACATGGGTGCCGAGCGTATTGGTTGGGTGGTGCGCGCCTCCGCGCCTCGTGCACGGCGCCAAGGGGAATGGCTGATCGGCATGGGCTGCGCGGGCGGAACCTTCCCTTTCGCCCGCATGCCCGGCACGTCCGCGCGCATCACCCTCGACGCTGGCGGTCGCGCGCATGTCGCAAGTGCCGCGCAAGAGATGGGAATGGGGACCGCGACCGTGCAGCGCCAGCACGCCGCGGACCGGCTCGGGCTGCCGCTCGACAGTGTGTCGGTGACTATCGGCGACTCCAGCCTGCCCTTCGCCAGCTTCGCCGGCGGATCGTCCCAGACAGCCTCGCTCGGCGCGGCTATCAGTGCAGCGAGCGGCAAGCTTGCAGCCGAGCTGTTGCGCCACGCGGGCAACGACACACCGCTGGCGGGGCTCAGGGTGGGCGAGGTCGAATTCGCCGACAGCGGGCTGCGCAGCGTCGACGACCCTTCGCGGTACGAGAGCTTCGCTTCGATCTTTCGCCGCTCCGGGCGCGACGAGATCAGCGTCACGGGCGAAAGCGGCGCGCCGCTGGAGATGCTCAAATTCTCGATGCACAGCACGTCGGCCATCTTCTGTCAGCTGCGCGTGAGCGAGGTTACCGGGGAAATCCGGATCGATCGCCTGGTCGGCGCCTTCGATTGCGGGCGCATCCTCAACGCGAAAACCGCCACCAGCCAGTTCAAGGGCGGCATGATCATGGGACTGGGAATGGCGCTGACGGAAGAAACGCTGCTGGACGAGCGGAGCGGCCGGATCATGAGCACGTCGCTGGCCGATTATCATGTGCCGGTGCATCTGGACGTGCCGGAGATCGATGTGCTGTGGACGGATGTCCCCGACCCGCGCACGCCCATGGGGGCGCGTGGCATCGGCGAGATCGGTACGACCGGAGTGGCCGCGGCCGTTGCCAACGCCGTGTTCAACGCCACCGGTATTCGCGTACGCGACCTGCCTATCACCCTCGACAAGCTGGCCGCCGATACAACTCAAGCAAAAGTATGAGGCGGTTCCGTCCGGAACCTAAACGAAAGCGAGACGATTCCTTTTGAGGAAATGGCACGGGCAGCAGGGCTCGAACCTACGACCTGCGGTTTTGGAGACCGCCGCTCTACCAACTGAGCTATGCCCGTGCATGCGCTTGTTCGGCGCAGGCGCTTCCTAAAAGCTTCCGGGCCCTCTGTAAAGAGCACTAACCTGCCGTTTTCGAAGCTTTGCCGGATTTCTCCATCGCATTTCCGTCGGCGACGGATTGCGTTCCCGGAAAACGCGCCTGGGCCTACGATTTTCCGGCCGGCGGCTTGTATGGCCCGCCTGGCACACCCCAGCCCCAGGCCGGCATCGGCTCGGTCGCGGGATCGCAGGTCTCGCCCAGATTCGAGTTCATCTTCGCCAGCCGCGATCCCCATTCGACATAGCCCATGAAGGCGGAGCGGAACTCGGGGTCGTCCGGCAGGCCGACTTCGTCGGCCGCGTCGGCCAGAAGATTGATCCAGCGCCGCCGCTGCTCCTCGGTCAGGTGCTTGCCGAGATGATGCATCACCATCTCGCGATGGCCGCCAAACTCTTCGCTATAAGTCTTCGGCCCGCCGAAGACCTCGCCGATGAAGGCGGCGACATGCGCCGGGTGGTCCGACGACATGGTCTTGAACACGGGGCCGACGATCGGATCAAATGCCACCTTGTCGTAGAAGGCGCGTGTCAGCCTGTTGAGCGCCTCGCTGCCGCCGGCCCATTCGTACAAAGTCGGGATTTCCGCGCTCATCGCCGATCCTCCGTTCCGCAAATCGCGCGAGGAGGATAGCGGCGCCGCCCTGCCCGCCTCAACCTGCCTCGATGGCCAGTGCCGGGCTCTCTCCTTGTCTATGCAATTCCGGACGGAGAACCGTGAACACTTTCCTGGAATTGCTCTAAAGTTTCGCTGGCGCCTCGGCCTCGGCATTGGCGGCCGGCAGCACTCGGCAATTGTCCCGTTTCGGCGATGAGTTGCAGATGGTTGCCCCAGTCAGCGCATCCACCGATTGCGATCCGGTCGTGAGCCCGAATTCGCGAAGTTCGCCCTGGCTGAGTTCCCTGTGCTTGGCAAACCGCGCCGACTGCATGGCGGCAAAAAAGCCCGCGCCGATCGCCATCTCGTCGAGATACGCCCTGACCTTCTCTTCCATGCCCATGGAATGCACCAGGAAATGCGCATCGGCGCCGACGAGGCGCCTGATGCCGCCGGCGATCATCATCGCGCAGGCGGCGTCGCATTGGGCGCCTGCATCGATGGTGAGACCGCTGTAGAGGCCTTCGGCTGGTTCGCACCCCGCCTCGCCCGGATCGCAATCGAGAAAGGCGGTTCGGGCGACCGCGACATCCAACCCGCGCTCACGGATCAGGCGACCCGCGGCAAGCGCTGCCTGCACATCGCCACCTGGCGAGTTGACGACCACCGGCAATCTGCGCCCGCCGAGCGTATCCAGCAGCTGGCGAAGCTTGCCGGCCGTGCCTGCGGCGATCGTGCCTTCCGCCGAAATCCATTCCGGACAATCGGGATTGCAGAGCGGGTTGCTGCCGCGAACGACAACGAAGCGCATGTCCTGTTCCTGGACCCGCGGCCGGGGCGCCGTGCCCGGAGCAGCGAGCAAAGGCGCGGCTTCGACCTTCGCGACCTCGGCCGGCTTGGCGTTCGACGGCATCTCGCGGCAATTCGCCGGCACGGGATTGCGCAGGCACATGCTCTTTTCGGTCAACAGATCGAGCGAATCGAGGCTGGTGACGAGCTTCATCTCCAGCATATCGTCGGGCTCGATCTGCCGGATGTCGCTGGCGGGCGTCGTCTTCATCACATCCAGCACGCCCTGCTCGACGCCCATCTCCTTCAGATAGGCCGACAGGCGTTTCTCGACCGCCTTGCTGCCGAAACCACGCCTGGCTAGCCCCTCGGGTACAACTCATACTAGTTCCAGCGACGGCCAATCCCATGGCGATAGCCAGCCCGAGCCGGATAAGCCGCCGCAAAATGATTTTTGAACGAAACGTCTCATAGGTCTTGTAGCTGCCGGCATTCTTGCGGCTGACGACCCTGGTGCCGATGATCTTCTTCTTGCCGTTCACGATCCGATAGGTGGTGCGGTAGAGCAGTTTTTCACGCCGGAAGGTCGTGGTGATCTGGTGGACACCGAGATAGGCCCATTCGCCAACGACGCGGCGGATGCCGCCGGCAAACATCAGCGGACAGGCCGAATTGCACATCGCGCCGCTGTCGTAAGCGACGCCGGAATAGGGCTGCTGCCTGGCGTCGTCGCCCCGGCAGTTCTTCATCCCCGGCGAGCAGCCGGAAAACTCCGTGATGCCGACCGCGATATCGAGCTTGTTCTTGCGGATCATGCGGCCAAGCTGGAGCGCGGCATCGACATTGCCGCCGGGAGAATTGACGACGATCGGCAGTTGCCTCCCATCGAGCGTCTTCAGCAAGCGCCTGAACAGCGCCGGCGTGCCGGCCTCGATCGTGCCTTCGGCGGAAATCCATTCCGGGCAATTCGGCTCGCAGCCCGTCGCGCTGCTCCTCACCACCACGAAGCGCATCGTCGGACCGAGATCGGGCGGATCCTCCTTTGCGGCGGCGCCAAAGGCGATGCTTGCAACAGAATTGAGCTTGCCGGCCCGATACTGCTTCCAAACGAAAAGGGCGGCCCGAAGACCGCCCTTTCCCTTGTCGAACCGGCAACGGCCGGATCGATTACTCCTTGATGGTGACGACGATGCCTGCACCGACGGTGCGGCCGCCTTCACGGATGGCGAAGCGCAGCTTCTCTTCCATCGCGATCGGCACGATCAGCTCGACGTCGACGGTGATGTTGTCGCCGGGCATCACCATCTCGGTGCCGGCCGGCAGCGTCACGATGCCCGTCACGTCCGTCGTGCGGAAGTAGAACTGCGGACGGTAGTTGGTGAAGAACGGCGTGTGACGGCCGCCTTCGTCCTTGGTCAGGATGTAGGCTTCGGCCACGAACTTCTTGTGCGGCTTCACCGAGCCCGGCTTGGCCAGAACCTGGCCGCGCTCGACGCCCTCGCGGTCGATGCCGCGCAGCAGCGCGCCGATGTTGTCGCCGGCCTGGCCCTGGTCGAGCAGCTTGCGGAACATCTCCACGCCCGTGCAGGTCGTCTTGGTGGTCGGACGGATGCCGACGATCTCCAGTTCCTCGCCGACCTTGACCACGCCGCGCTCGACGCGGCCGGTGACGACCGTGCCGCGGCCCGAGATCGAGAACACGTCCTCGATCGGCATCAGGAACGGCTTGTCCAGCGGACGCACCGGCGTCGGGATGTAGGCGTCGACCTGAGCCATCAGCTCGCGGATGGCGTCCTCGCCGATGGTCTTGTTCGAATCCTCGAGAGCGGCCAGCGCCGAGCCCTTGACGATCGGAATGTCGTCGCCGGGGAACTCATTCTTCGACAGAAGCTCGCGAACCTCGAGCTCGACCAGCTCGAGCAGCTCGGCGTCGTCGACCTGATCGACCTTGTTGAGGAACACCACGATCGAAGGCACACCGACCTGACGGGCAAGCAGGATGTGCTCGCGGGTCTGCGGCATCGGGCCGTCAGCGGCCGACACGACCAGGATCGCGCCGTCCATCTGGGCGGCACCGGTGATCATGTTCTTCACATAGTCGGCGTGGCCGGGGCAGTCGACGTGGGCATAGTGACGGTTGGCCGTCTCATACTCGACGTGAGCCGTCGAAATCGTGATGCCGCGCGCCTTCTCTTCGGGTGCTGCGTCGATCTGGTCATAGCGCTTGTATTCGCCAAAATACTTCGTGATCGCCGCCGTCAGCGACGTCTTGCCATGATCGACGTGACCGATCGTGCCAATGTTCACATGCGGCTTGGTGCGCTCGAATTTACCTTTTGCCATAGTCTCTTTCCTTGGACGGCCTTGACCTTCAGTTCAGTCGAATGCGGGGCGATTAGCGACAACGGCCGAAAAACACAAGTACCTTGTGGCTGAGCGGATTCCCGCTCGACCCGAACCGACGGTCGATTTCAGGGGATGTGGGCGGATATAGGGCTGCCGCGCGTAAAATCAAAGGCTCCAGGCTGGCCCATTGCCGCCGCCGCGCCGCTCTGATCTTGTCGGCGGCATGCAGGTCATTCCATCCAATATCCGCGGCCCGCTGTTCATGGTCGTCTCGACGGGGTCCTACCTCGTCAACGACACGATGATGAAGCTCGCGACCGCCGGGCTGCCGCCCTATGAGGTGCTGCTGCTGCGCGGCGCGGCGGCCACAGCGTGGGGTGTACCGCTGCTTCTGATGCTGGGTTATGCCAGGCAGATCCCGCTGCTCTTCGAACGCAAGGTGCTGCGCCGCAACCTGTTCGAGCTCCTGGCGATCCTCTGCTACGTCGTCGCCCTGGCGAACATGCAGATCGCGGATTCCACCGCGCTCGGCCAGATCACGCCGCTCCTCGTGCTGGTCGGCTCCTCAATGCTGTTCGGCGAAAGGATCGGCGCAACGCGCATGGCGCTGATCGGCCTTGGCTTTGTCGGAGCGCTCATGGTGGCGCAGCCGACCATGCAGGGCATTTCGGTCTATGCGCTGCTGGCGCTCGGCAACGCCGCCTTTGCGGCGGTGCGCGACATAGCCGGCCGCAAGGTGAGCGCCGAGGTGCCCGGCATGATCGTCGCCATCTCCGCCGTCCTGGTGGTGCTGGTCGGCTCAGGCGCGGCGCATCTGGTCTCCGAGCAATGGATGATGCCCGAAGGACGCCATCTGCTGCTGATCGCGGGTGCCGGCCTGTTCCTGATCTTCGGCCATTTCTTCATCTTCATGGCCTACCGCGTCGGGCCGACAAGCGCGGTGGCGCCCTTCTATTACTGCTTCACCGTCTGGGCAGTCATTTCGGGGCTGCTGGTGTTCGGGCAGTTTCCCAACGCGCTCGCCGTCTGCGGCATCCTGCTGGTCATGGTCAGCGGCCTTGTGATCGTCTCTCTCGACGAGAGGAAGCGCCGATTGGCCATGGTCGCCTGACGACGCGCATCAATCTGGGCCGATCCGACAGGATCGACTCCCAGCAGCCCGGCCGGCTGCGACTTTCTTGGCCTACAGCGTGCGCTTGCCCGAAATCTGGTGATAGGCCCAGAGCACGACGATCGAGCCGATGACGGCCACGATCAGGCTCCAGATGTTTAGGCCGGTGACACCGGCCGAGCCGAAAGCGCTGAAGATCAGCCCGC
Source organism: Mesorhizobium sp. M2A.F.Ca.ET.046.03.2.1 (assembly GCF_003952425.1). NCBI lineage: Bacteria > Pseudomonadati > Pseudomonadota > Alphaproteobacteria > Hyphomicrobiales > Phyllobacteriaceae > Mesorhizobium > Mesorhizobium sp. M2A.F.Ca.ET.046.03.2.1. The sequence continues at coordinate 6,678,725 of NZ_CP034449.1, forward strand.
CGACGATGGCGCCGACGATGCCGAGCACAATGTCCATGATCATGCCCTGGCCGGTCTTGTTGACGATCTTGCTGCCGATGAAGCCGGCGATAAGGCCCAGAATGATCCAGCTGATGATGCCCATAATTCCCTCCAAATACCCCCGCCCCCCATCATGGTCATATGATTGTCAAAAGCTCAAGACAGCTTGAAATTCCGCCTGTTTGCGCCATTCTGGGGACGGGCGGACTTGGCTGGACAAGGAGATCCACGATGGGCCTGTTCGACAATGCCGTTCCCGGCGGGAATATCACCAAACCTCTGATGATCGCGCTCGGCGCGCTTTTGGTCGGCAGGATGCTGAGCGGCAGAAGCGAGGAACCGGCCGCGCCGCAAGCGCCGGCGCCCGCGCCTGCCGGAACCGGCGCGTCCGCCGATGGCGGCTTGCTCGGCGGGCTAGGTGGCCTGCTCGACAAGCTCAAGGATGCCGGCCACGGCAATGTCGCCGACTCCTGGGTCGGGACCGGCCAGAACCAGCCGATCAATCCGGGCGATCTAGGCTCGGCGCTCGGGCCGGCGGTGATCCGCGAGATCGCCCAGCGCACAGGCATGAACGAGCAGGAACTGCTGCAGCAGCTCTCCACGGCGCTGCCCGGCATCGTCGACAAGCTGACGCCGAACGGCCAGATCCCGCAGAACCATCAGGTCGCCTCGGCCTTCAACAGCTGAGAGCTGAACAGATGAGAACGCGCCGCGCGCCATGGTGGGCGGCGTTTCTTTGTCAGACAGCAGAGAAGCAATCTGGAGCGGGTAGCGGGAATCGAACCCGCATATTCAGCTTGGAAGGCTGCTGCTCTACCACTGAGCTATACCCGCGCCTTGCACTGAGGTACCGGATTCACCCGAAAAGCGCCATGCACTTTTCGGTCCGAGACTTTTCGTTTCAGGGCTTCCGGGCCGGCAGTGGTGGAGAGGGTTGGATTCGAACCAACGTAGGCTAAGCCAACGGATTTACAGTCCGTCCCCTTTAACCACTCGGGCACCTCTCCAGTCTGCCGCCGGAGCCATGCAACGAGGCATTCGCGCCGATCCGGAGCCCGAGTAAGATCTTCTCCGAAATCAGCGATGCGCCTTATGGCGGCAAGGCCGGTGGGTGTCAACCGGCGCGGCCAGGGTTTTTCGAGGATGTCCGGCATTCATTTCTTGAGCCCATATCCTTAGCCGGGCGGGACGGCTATAGAAGCCCGCATGAACGACGATAAAAGCACCAAGCCCGGCACGCGCAAGGACACCCACTACGCCAAGCTGAGGCGCGCGCATCGAGACCAGAAGGCGGGCGGTGCGCCGGCATTCCGGCCGCGCCAGCCGGTGCCGCCGGGGAAGGGCCTGGCGACGGGCTGGTGCGGCTTTACGGCCTGCACACGGTGCGGGCCGCCCTCGACAATCCGCGCCGCAAGATCAAAAAGATGCTGGTGACCCGCAACGCGGCGGAGCGGCTTTCGATCGGCGAGCTTGCCGCCCTACCCTTCAAGGCCGAGTTGGTCGAGCCGAAGGAGATCGACAGGATCACCGGGTCGGACGCCGTGCATCAGGGCGTGCTGATCGAGGCCGAGCCGCTGAAGCCCAAGCGCCTCGACGCGCTCGGCGACACAAGGCTGGTGCTTGTGCTCGACCAGGTGACGGACCCGCACAATGTCGGCGCGATCCTGCGCTCCGCCGTCGCTTTCGGCGCCGGCGCGCTGATCACGACTGCACGCCACAGCCCGCAGGAATCCGGCGTTCTGGCGAAATCCGCGTCCGGGGCCCTGGAGCATATCGACCAGATCGAGGTGAAGAACCTCGCCGATGCGCTGGGGCAGCTGCACGAGGCCGGTTTCCAGACGATCGGACTTGATTCCGAAGGACCGGCCGAGCTCGAAAAGACATTCGACGGCCAAAAGATCGCGTTGGTGCTGGGCGCGGAAGGCAAGGGCCTGCGGCAAAAAACCCGCGAGACGGTGGCCGCGCTCGCCCGCCTCGACATGCCGGGCGCCATCCATTCGCTCAACGTGTCGAATGCGGCGGCGGTGAGCCTTTATGCGGCAAGGAAATTCCTAGCGAATAGCGAATAGCGAATAGCGAATAGCGAATAGGCGGAACACCGCGAGGTGCCGGCCTGCAATCCCTACTTGCTACTCCCTATTCGCTACTGGCTAGCCCACTTCGTGGGCCGCCATCCGCTCCAGCGCTCTCACCAGCGCCGAGTGGTCCTCCTTGGCGCCGCCATTGGCGGCGCAGGAATTGAAGAGCTGCTGCGTGGTCGAGGTGTTAGGTAGCGAGACGCCAAGCGCTTTCGCGCCTTCCAGCGCGAGGTTGAGGTCCTTCTGGTGCAACTCGATGCGGAAGCCAGGCGCGAAGGTGCGCTTGATCATGCGCTCGCCATGCACTTCGAGGATGCGCGAGGCGGCGAGCCCGCCCATCAGCGCCTGCCTGACTTTTGCAGGGTCGGCGCCGGCCTTCGAGGCAAAGACGAGGGCTTCGCCGACGGCTTCGATGGTGAGCGCCACCACGATCTGGTTGGCCACCTTGGTGGTCTGGCCAACGCCGTTCGGGCCGACGAGGGTGATGTTCTTGCCCATCTTCTCGAAGACCGGCCTGGCGCGTTCGAAGGCCTTTTCCCCGCCGCCGACCATGATGGTGAGCGAGGCGGCCTTGGCGCCGACCTCGCCGCCCGACACCGGCGCGTCGAGATAATCGCAGCCGAGATCGTTGATCTTCCTGGCGAATTCCTTGGTGGCGATGGGCGAGATCGAGCTCATGTCGATGACGAGCTTGCCCTTAGACAAGCCAGCGGCGACGCCGCTCTCGCCGAAGAGAACATCTGCGACCTGCGGGGTGTCTGGCACCATGGTGATGATGATGTCGGCGACCTTGGCCACCGCATTGTGGCCGGTGACTGACTTCAGCCCCTTGGCGACGAGATCAGCCGGCGGCTTGGAGCGGTGGTCGCTGGCAACGACCGTATGGCCGGCGTCGAGGAGATGCCCCGCTATCGGCGCGCCCATGATGCCGAGGCCGATGAAGCCGATGGTTTCCATTTGTGTCTCCGTCTTTTGGCAAGCCGCGTTCTACGGCGCCCCCTCTGTCCTGCCGGACATCTCCCCCACTTGGGGGAGATTGGCAGTTTCGGCGTCGGCTCTAAGCCGCCGCGCTCCCCTGCCCGGCGAATTCGCTGAACCAGCCGAGTCCGGCCTCTGTGCCCGCCTTCGGCTTGTATTCGGCGCCGATCCAGCCGGAATAGCCGATGCGGTCGATGTGGTCGTAAAGGAAGGGATAGTTGATCTCGCCCGTCCCCGGCTCGTGACGGCCGGGATTGTCCGCAAGCTGGATATGCGCGATGCGGCTAAGGTTCGCCTCGATGGTACGGCCGAGATCCCCCTCCATGATCTGCATGTGATAGATGTCGTATTGCAAATAGAGGTTCTTCGAGCCGATGCGGTCGATCAGCGCCAAGGCCTGGTCGGAGTAATTCAGGAAGAAGCCCGGAATGTCGCGGGTGTTGATCGGCTCGATCAGCAGCCTGATGCCGGCTTGTTCCAGCTTCTCGGCCGCGAAGGCCAGGTTTTCGGCAAAGACGTTTTCCAGCACAGCGCGATCGACGCCCTGGGGCGCGATGCCGGCGAGGCAGTTGACTTGCTCGCAGCCCAGCGCATGCGCATAGGTAATCGCCTTGGCGACGCCCTGGCGGAATTCCGGCACCCGGTCCGGCAGCACGGCAATGCCGCGCTCGCCCTTGCCCCAGTCGCCGGCCGGCAGGTTGAAAAGAACCTGGCTCAGGCCGTTCTTCTTCAGGCGCGCCGCGACGACGTCCGGCGCGTGATCATAGGGGCCGATATATTCGACGCCCTTGAAGCCCGCGCGGGCGGCGGCATCAAAGCGATCGAGGAATTCATGCTCGCCGAAGAGCATGGACAGGTTGGCTGAAAAACGCGGCATTCTTTTCTCCTTCGTTCCGCCTGAACTCAATCCAACATGACGATGGCCGTCGGCGCATCCTCATGGCTCTCGGCAAGTTCCTCAAATTCCGTGATCTTGTCGATTTCGGTGCCCATCGAAATGTTGGTGACGCGCTCGAGGATGAATTCCAGCACCACCGGAACCTGATGCTCCTTCATCAGCCGCTGCGCTTCCTTGAAGGCGCCGGCGAATTCCTCGGGCTTCTTCACGCGGACCGCCTTGCAGCCCATCGCCTCGGCGACGGCGACATGATCGACGCCGTAGCCCGCCTCCGGATCGCCTGCGCGGTTGACGTTCTCGAAGGCGAGGCTCACCTCGTAATCCATCGAAAAGCCGCGCTGCGCCTGGCGGATCAGGCCGAGATAGGCGTTGTTCACGACGACATGGATGTAAGGCAGCTTGTGCTGGGCGCCGACCGCCAGTTCCTCGATCATGAACTGGAAGTCGTAGTCGCCCGAGAGCGCGACGATGGCGCGATCCGGATCGGCGGCGCGCACGCCGAGGGCTGCCGGCAGCGTCCAGCCGAGCGGTCCGGCCTGGCCGCAATTGATCCAGTTGCGCGGCTTGTAGACATGCAGGAACTGCGCGCCGGCGATCTGCGACAGGCCGATGGTGGTGACATAGGTCGTGTCGCGGCCAAAGGCCTTGTTCATCTCCTCATAGACGCGCTGCGGCTTCAGCGGCACCTGCTCGAAATGCGTCTTGCGCTTCATCGTCTTCTTGCGCTGCTGGCATTCCTTGGCCCAGCCCGACCAGTCCCGCAGCCTGCCGGCCGTGCGCCATTCGGTGGCGACGTCGAGCAGGATCTTCAGCGCGGCACCTGCATCCGCGACGAGGCCGAGATCCGGCGCGAAGACGCGGCCGATCTGCGTCGGCTCGATGTCGACATGGATGAATTTCTTGCCCTTGGTGTAGACGTCGACCGAGCCGGTGTGACGGTTGGCCCAGCGGTTGCCGATGCCGAAGACGAAGTCTGACGCCAGCATCGTCGCGTTACCGTAGCGGTGCGACGTCTGCAGGCCGCACATGCCGGCCATCAGCCGATGGTCGTCGGGGATCGCGCCCCAGCCCATCAGCGTCGGGATGACCGGCACGCCGGTGACTTCGGCGAACTCGATCAAGAGGTCGGATGCATCGGCATTGATGATGCCGCCGCCGGCGACGATCAGCGGCTTTTCCGCTTCGTTGAGCATCGAAAGCGCCTTCTCGGCCTGGGCGCGTGTCATCGCCGGCTTGAAGGGCGCGAGCGGCTCATGGGCGTCGATGTCGAACTCGATCTCGGCAAGCTGGACGTCGAGCGGCAGGTCGACCAGCACCGGCCCGGGGCGCGAGGAGCGCATCAGGTGGAACGCCTTCTGCAGCGCCATCGGCACCAGGTAAGGTTCCATGACGGTGACCGCCCATTTGGCGACGGGCGCGGCGATCGAAGCAATGTCGACGGCCTGGAAATCCTCCTTGTTCAGCCGGGCGCGCGGCGCCTGCCCAGTGATGCAGAGGATCGGGATGGAGTCCGCCGAGGCCGAGTAGAGGCCGGTGATCATGTCGGTGCCGGCCGGACCGGACGTGCCGATGCAGAGGCCGATATTGCCGGGCTTAGCGCGCGTATAGCCTTCGGCCATATGCGAGGCGCCCTCGACATGGCGGGCAAGCACATGGCGGATGGTGCCGCGCGCCTTCAGCGCCAAATAGAGCGGGTTGATCGCCGCGCCCGGCACGCCGAAGGCATTGGTGATGCCTTCCTTTTCGAGAACGAGAACCGCCGCGTCGACAGCGCGCATCCTGGCCATTGCAAGCCTCCATTTCGTTGGTTGGCTTGATAGTGACAGCGCGCGTTCGATTTTTCAATTTTTTCAGAATATTTTTTCATTTCTAGCAAACGGCGTTTACCCGTTGAATTCACGTCATTTTCGGTTTTCCAGAAATTCACCCTGCCAGAACGATGAAAAACTTTTTCATTGCACCTCGCGCGAATTCAGCGAGAATGCCGCCTATGGAAACGACGGAAAAACGCCAGCGCGGCCGGCCGCGCGCCTTCAATGGTCCATCCGAAGCGGCGTCGGTGCAGTCGCTCGACCGGGCGCTGCGCATCCTCGCTATCGTCGCCGAGGCCAGCGGCCTGTCGCTCAGCGAAATCGCCGCGCAAAGCGGCATTGCCGCCTCCACCGCCTATCGTATGCTGACGACCCTGGAAAACCACGGCATGGTCGAGTTCGATACGACCGACCAGCTCTGGTCGGTCGGCGTCGAGACCTATCGCATGGGGGCCGCCTTCCTGCGGCGGCGCAAGCTGGTCGACCGCGCCCGCATCGTCATGCAGGAGCTGATGGAGAAGACCGGCGAGACCGCCAATCTGGGGGTCGCCGAGGATGATTGCGTCGTCTTCGTCAGCCAGGTCGAGACGCATCAGGCGATCCGCGCCTTCTTCCGGCCGGGCACACGCAGCCCCTTCCATGCTTCCGGCATCGGGAAGGCAGTGCTGGCGCATCTCGAGCCGGAACGGGTAGCCGCGATCCTGCGCAAGGCAGGCCTGCAGCGCTACACCGACAAGACGCTTTCCGACATCTCGGCCCTCGCCCACGATCTCGCCACCATCAAGCATCGCGGCTGGTCCGTGGACGACGAGGAACGCCACCCGGGCATGCGCTGCGTGGCCGCGGCCATCTTCAACGAATATGGCGAGCCGATCGGCGGCATTTCGGTGTCCGGCCCGACGGTGCGGGTCACGCCCGAGCGGCTGGCCGAAATCGGCCCGCTGGTGCACGACGCCGCGGTCGAGGTGACGAAGATGATCGGGGGCGTGAAAGCGTATTAGGACACGCCCGGCAAGGCGCTCTTGGCCGATATGTCGAAGAAATCGAGCAGGATGGCCAACCCGACGCCGCAGGCCGCCAGGATAAGGCCGGCGATAAATATCCGACTGGCGCGGTCATGAACGCTTCGCTGCAGGGATTTGATGTCGAGCAGGATGGCGAGCGCCCGGATCTGCAGCGCAATGCCGACCAGGATCGGCAGGACGGCGACCAGGTGGTAGGTCTGCCATGGGATCGGGTTGGCCGCCCAATGCGTGATGAAGCCTAGCGAGAACGCAAGCAGGATGCCGACGATGGTGATGGTGCCGTTGCGGAAAACTGGTTCGACCCGTTCTTCCTTGGGATCCTGCTGGTCCATGCCACCCTCCCCTCGATTGGCGCCAAAGCCAGACTAAACGCTTGCAAAATCGCTGTACATCGCTGGATGCCTGGCAGGATCCGACCGGGCATAGGCCGGACCACCGGCTTGACCATCTTGCCGGGGCGTCGGGATGCGTGCGAAAGGGCACGCATGCGGAAAACAGTCGTCCTTCTATCCGCCGCTTCGCTTTGCGGATGCGTGGCGGCGGCACCGGCGCCGGTCGAACCCATCGGCAATCCCAGCGGCAACCCGCTGGTCGATCCTGTTCCGATCTCGCTGGCGATGGAGGAGATCGTCACCGCCGGCGTCCGCCAGCACCTGAAGAACCCGCTCGCCGCCAAGTTCCGAACGATGCTCGCCGGAGAACGCAGTTTGAACGGCCGCCACGAAATCGTGGTGTGCGGCTATGTCGACGACAAGGGTTCTTCGGGCGGCAACGAGCCTTTCATCGGCAAGATCTATCCCGATGCCGGAAACAGTTTCGAACTCGTCGCGATAAATGACGCCTCAGTCAGCGGCGCCTGCAAGGCGGCCGGACTGGCGATGCCGGAGCTGAAGCCCAATTCCTAAATCGGTCGGGGCGGGAAAGCTGTTCGCTTAACCAAGCCAGTTAGGCTGGTGGCACTGCACAGGGATTTTGAAAGCTGCCGTTTGTCGACGGGCACGATTTTCACCGTTCCTTTCCGGGAAATCAGCGCAAACGCCAAGGATTGGCCGAAGCCTTCCAACCTCGTCATCCCTGGGCGGAGCAGCCGCGAAGCGGCGTCGCGGAGACCCTGGAATCCATTCCGTGACCGTGGTTAAGAGTGCAGCGGAGCAGAATTCTGCACCGCGGCAGCGCTCATGCATCACGGAATGGATCCTCGGGTCTGCGCGCGTCGCTTCGCTCCTTGCTCCGCCCGTGGATGACGACTGAGTGGCGTTTCGGCCAATCTCCAAGGCATGCGCAACATAAACATAGCCGACCAGTCAAAATCCCTGTGCTGGGAACTGGTGTCTAACGCTCGAACGCAAGAAAAGGGGCCGCGTGCAGCCCCTCTTTCCTGGCCCGCCTTCTCTTACAGATGGCAATAGTGCGGGTAACCGTCGTAGCCGATATAGGTGTTCGTATCCGGGTCATAGCTGCCGTAGCGGGCCATGCAGCGGCGAACATGCCAGGAACCTTCATAGCCGCCTTCCTCGACATAGACGGTGCGGGGCTGCTGCTGGGCGAGCAGGCTGCCGAGCACGAAGCCGCCGACGCCGGCGGCGATGCCGATGCCGAGCTCGCGGCGGTGATGATGGCCGTGGGCGGCCGAAGGCTGGACGGTGCCGACGAGCGAGCCGGCGGCGACGGTGGTGGCGATGAGGCCGGAAACGATGGTGCGCTTGAACATGACGATCTCCTGGTTTCGTTGGAGAGGCGAACCATCCGCCTCTTGATCGTCTGTCGCCGTGGCATCGAGAAAGGTTCGAAGATTTTTTGAGATTTTTTCCAAGGGAGTAGCGAATAGCGCGTAGGCAATAGCGAATAGCGACCAGAACTGAGGTCCTCTATTCGCTATTCGCTATTCGCTCACCTCATCCCATCCCCGTGACATGCCTCAGCCAGAAGGCGAGCACGATGAAGCCGACGAAAGTGGCGACGCCGGTCCAGTCGATATTGGCCTTCTTCAGATCGCTGACGACCTTCACCAGGAGAAGCCAGGTCACGACTATGAGCGGCAGGATGATGACGAATCTGATCATGCGGCACCCCGTTCGATGCGATTGCGCCTGAACAGGATGTAGGAAGCGGTGCGCCACTTTTCAGCAGGTCGGCAAAGCCACAGCCTCCACCAGCAAGCCAAAACTGAGTTTTGTCTTTACTGGCGCACGAAATGTGCTACCGGAGCGCCGTGCCCTTGTAGCTCAGCTGGTAGAGCAGCGGTTTTGTAAACCGAAGGTCGCGGGTTCGATCCCTGCCGGGGGCACCAGAAGTTTCACAACTCAGCCTGACTTCTTGATACCTCGCCCCCTGACGCGCACGTGCTTAACGGGGCCGATCTCTCGCATCTCTCCCGATGATGAAGGCCGGACCCACTTTACGGACCCGTTGTGCGGTCGCTTTCAGATATAGGCAAGCCGCCTCGCAGGTCGGTTACATACTTTATCAGCTGTCGTTTTTCGTCATGCAGCGCAGGAAGGCTCTTTAGGAAGAAACTTTCAGGCGTCCCATACCGCGCTTCGTCTTGCTCTTTAGAAAGGATGATCCATTCGACAGTTTCGAGGGCGGCCAACGCGTATCCCAGCCGACTGTTAAGTTTTGGCAGAACTGAGAAGTCGCAACTTCTTACCCTAATCCACCTGCTTCCAATTAGCTCGTAAACCCTGCCATCGCCATTTTTCTGAAGAGCAGGACTATGATCTAATCAACCCTCTTTCTGATATTGCCGACGCATCGGTTGGGCTAGAATCTTGGCAGAAGGAATGCGACAAAAACGGGTTCCAAAGCCCGGGGCGAAAATTCCCGCACCGGGAATGTACGTGGCCGAACCGTTCTGATTCATGCTTTTCCCGAGTCCGAAAGCTGTTGATAACAAAAAGGTACTGCTGGAATACACGATAACTAGGTCTTTCACACGGAGCGTGATTGCTGACGGCGTTGTCAGAAAACCATCGTTGAGACAATCCCACAGGTCAAGTGGAGGCCTACCATCTGATATCCTGTAAATTATTGCTAGTCGATCAAATGCTCCCACACGTTTGTTGGGAAACGATATATCGCCATAGCCAAGTCGAATATTGTGACCACGCAACGCGGTCGCCATATGTGCAGAAGCGGATTTTATCTTGTCCAGCCAATCGAAGGCCGCGTCAAGTTGGGTCCACGTCAATCTCCCGCCATCAACCATGGCTTTCACAGCCGTGATCGATGGGTCCTCTATCTTCCGCGCAAACAACCTGTTGCATTCTTTGTGGGAATTTAAGCTAAGCTGACGCCAAGTCGGTTGAATGGTCTCAGACACTCGGAAAGCTGAAGCTTTCCTTTCGCCCACATCGCCAGCATATTTGTGCAGCCATTGCGGAAGTGGATGCTCCAGCGACGCTTCTTCCCCCGCGATCACCCCACCGCAAAGGACACAAGTCGTAATAAATGTGTTTTGGATGCCTGCGCTGTCAGCAATCTCAAGCCGACCGCCAGCCTGGAAACGGCGGGGTATAAATGGCAGGTTCTCACCCGCTGGTCGAGCGACCTCGACCAGCGGCGTAACATCTATCACCCCGTCTCCGCCCGCACTCATGCCACGTTCATAGCGCGTTTAAGCAGCATTGCTAGCTTGCATTTACCGCCAGTAAGCCTCTGGAAGTGGACACGTACCCGGAGATTAGCCAATCCAATTGAGATATTTTTGGCGCGCTTCTGGAGACCGATGGCAGAATTTTCTGTCCGGTTGGAATACGAAGGATGGTTCGGGTTGCGGTATAACAAAGACCCCGTTCAGATTTTGAGGATCGCGGACACCGATAGCTTCACAGATCGCGGACACCGATAGCTTCACAGGTGGAATGTGGGGTAAGATAAAAGAATGACATTGACGGCATCACAGCTAAGCCAAAATTTCCATTCGAATGGGGATCTCCAGGCCCTTCGCAGCATAGTCGTACGGCGAGCTCACACCCCAATCGCCGCCACCAGCACCCGGTTCTGCCTTCGTATCGCCGCCCTCAGCTCCGGTATCCTCGCCTCGTCGCGCTTCACGAACTCGATGAACATCATGTTCATGTTGTTGAAGATCAGCTCGCCCACCGCCGAGCCGTCGATGTCGGCGCGCACAAGGCCGATCTGCTGCAGGCGGGCGATCAGCGCGCTGATCTGCCGGGTCAGCTCGCGGTCGAGCGCGGTGTAGGTCTGGCCGAAGAGGCTGTCGGGCAGTTGCGTCGAAATCGCCATCGCCTGGCGCCACATCTCCTTGCTGAGGTAATTCAGCGAGTGCTCGATATAGATGCCGATCAGCGTGTCGAGCGCGTCGCCGACATTGGCGGGCGGGCTGGCGACCACGCCTCGCCCGGCATTCAGCACCTCGTTGACCTCCATGGAAACGATGGCGCCGAGGATGTCCCCCTTGTTCTGGTAGTAATTATAGATCGTGCCGATCGAGACCTCGGCTTGTGCGGCGATCGCCTCGATCTTGGCGCCTTCATAGCCGGCCTCGCGAAACAGCGCGGTGGCCGCATCGATGATGCGGCGGTGCCTGTCCGCCTTCTGCCGTTCGCGCAATCCGCTCATATCGGCCTCTTTGCCACAAAATCATAATTGACTCAATTTTAGAATTGGTTCAACTTTTCTTCCAACAAGCCAGCAAGGCAGGGAGAACACTCGATGACCGTCAACGCCCGCAATCCGCTTTCCACCCTCAAGTCCCATCTCGCAGCCGCTTGCGCGGTCGCCGCGCTGCTTCTTGCAGCCGGTGGCGCTGAGGCCGCCGATCTCAATGCGCTGATCTGGTGCGACCATTCCGATCCGGCGCTGCTCGAGCCCTTCGAGAAGGCAAACGACGTCAAGGTCAACGTAAAGGAGTTCGAAGGCACCGGAGCGGGGCTGGCCATCGTCGACCAGTCGCAACCCGGCGACTGGGACGTGATGGTGATCGATTCCATCGACGTGCCGCGCGGCGTCGAAAAAGGCCTGTTCGAGCCGCTGCCCGAGGATAAATTGCCCTTCGCCGACCTCTTCCCGGAAGTGAAGATGGACAAGTCGACCATCGTCGACGGCAAGCGCTACGGCATCACCGAAAAGTTCGGCTACAACACGATCGGCTTCAACAAGACCAAGGTCGACCCGGCCGACATGCAGTCGCTGGCCTCGCTCACCAGCGACAAATACAAGGGCAAGGTCGCGATCTACGATTACTACCTGCCGGTGATCGGCATGGCGGCTTTGGCGATCGGCAAGAAGACCGCCGATCTCACCGAGGCCGACCTGCCAGCGCTGAAGGCCGAGCTCCTCAAGATGAAGGCCAATGCCAAGCTGGTCGGCGAGGTCACCGCCAGCCAGACCGCATTGGCCACCGGCGAGGTGGACGTTCTTGTCGGCGGCGGCGAGTGGGTCACGGCCGGCCTTGCCAAGGAAAATCCGGCGCTCGACTTCTCGATCCCGAAGGAAGGTGCTGTGCTCTGGTCGCAGTCGCTCGCCATGTTCAAGGATTCCAAGAACAAGGACATGGCGCTGAAATTCATCCAGTACATCATGAGCCCTGAGGGCCAGGCGCGGCTTGCCACCTCGTCCTGCTACTGGGGCATGCCGGCGAACACCAAGGCGGCGCTGACCGACGAGCAGAAGAAGATCCTGCGCTTCGACGAGCAACCTGGCTTCCTCGCCCGCGCCCAGGCCTATCCGGCGCCGAACGCCGACCTCGACAAGAAGATGCAGGACATGTGGACCGAGATGCTGCAGGCGCAGTAAATCGGCCGATGAGTGTTTCTGGAAGCAACTCGCGTGCCCTGCCCTGGGCGCTGGTCACGCCGGCGCTGGCGTGGACGCTGCTGTTCTTCGTGCTGCCCTTCATCGCCATGGGGTTTTCCAGCCTCACCGCGCATGAAGGCGGCGGCTTCACCTTGGCCAATTACAGCCAGTTCTTCACCGATCCGTCCTATTGGCGGTCGATGGTGAACTCACTGGAGGTCACGGCTATCGTCACCGTGATCTCGATCCTGCTCGCCTATCCCTTCGCCTGGATCCTCGCCGAAATGGTCCCGCAACGCTGGCAACGGCTGGCGCTGATGCTTGCCGTGCTGCCGTTCTGGACCTCCTATGTCGTGCGCTCCTATTCCTGGCTGCTGGTGCTGGCGCAGAACGGCGTCATCAACCGGGCGCTGACCGGCATGGGCCTCATCGCCGAGCCGCTGCAGCTCGCCAACACGCGTTTCGCCACCGTCACCGGCTTCGTGCATTTCTTCGTCATGCTGTTGACGCTGACGATCTTCGCCAATCTGAAGCAGCTCAGCCCGAGCTACCGCAGGGCGGCCGCCGATCTCGGCGCCGGGCCGGTGCGGACCTTCCTGCATGTCGTGCTGCCGCTGACCCTGCCCGGCATCATGGTCGGCGCCTTCCTTACCTTCGTGCTCTGCATCGGCGACTACATCACGCCGCAGATTCTTGGCGGCAACAACGAGCTGGTCATGCCGCAGCTGGTCATGATGCAGATCGGCCGGCGCGGCGATTTCCCGCTGGCCTCCGCGCTGTCGATCATCCTGATGGCTGTCGTCACCATCGCCTATCTCGCCTGCGCGCGCTGGCTGAAGATCGAGCGGGCCTGACGATGCGCGCCGCCGTCCGCTTCGCCGCCTGGCTCTACGCCGTCGCCGTCTATGGCTTCATCTTCCTGCCGGTGGTGGTGCTGGTGCTGTTCTCGCTGCAGGCCACCTCCTTCCCTATACCGCCTTTCACCGGCCCGTCGCTGCGCTGGTACCAGGCGGTGCTTTCAGACGCGAGGCTCACCTCAGCGCTGGTCAATTCACTGCTGGTGGCGGTGCTGTCCTCGCTCGCATCGGTCACGCTCGGATTTCTGTCCGCCTGGGGTTTCGCGCGCTTCGTCCTGCCGGGCTCGGCCTTGCTGCGCGGGCTGATCACGCTGCCGCTCACCGTCAGCTATCTCATCATCGGCATGGGCCTGCTGGTGCTGTTCAACTGGGCCGGTGTGCCGAAATCGCTGCTTGCGGCCGGCATCGGCCATGTGGTGATCAACCTGCCGCTCTGCTTCGCCATCATCTACAGCCAGATGGGCGACCACCAGATCAACATCGAGCGCGCCGCGCGCGACCTCGGCGCCGCCGAATGGAAGGTGCTGCTCCTGATCACCGTGCCGGTGATGGCGCCGGCGATCTTCGCCGGCTTCTTCCTGTCGATGACATTTTCCTGGGACGAGTTCGTCATCTCCTTCCTGCTCACCCGCTTCGAGACGACGCTGCCGGTGGAAATCTGGAACCTGCTGCGTTCCGGCCTCAATCCCAAGACCAATGCCGTCGGCTCGCTGGTCTTTGCCGTCTCCATCGTGCTGGTGGTGTTTTTCGAACTGACGCTGTTGCGGAGAAAGCCGGCATGAGCGCGCCCCTTGTCGACATCCGCAACGTCTCGCACCGCTTCGGCCAGTTGCCGGTGCTGAAGAACGTCTCGCTGGCGATCGACCCCGGCAGCTACACGATCCTGCTTGGGCCGTCGGGTTCCGGCAAGACGACGCTGCTGTCGATCCTTGGCGGCTTCGTCACGCCCAGCGAAGGCAAGGTGTTCATCCGCGGCGCGGACTGCACCGCCGTGCCGCCGGCCAAGCGCCCGACGACCACCGTGTTCCAGGATTATGCGCTGTTTCCGCATATGAGCGTCGGCGGCAATGTCGGTTTCGGCTTGCGCATGCAGGGCGTCGACGGCGCGACCCGGGCGGCGAAGGCGCGCGATGCGCTTGCCCTTGTCGGGCTGGCGGCCGCCTTCGACAAGAAGCCGCACCAGCTCTCCGGTGGCCAGCGCCAGCGCGTCGCGCTGGCCCGTGCGCTGGTCATCGAACCGGCGGTGCTTTTGCTAGACGAGCCGCTCGGCGCGCTCGATCTCAAGCTGCGGCGGCAGATGCAGGATGAGCTGAAGGCGATCCAGAAGCGCGTCGGCACCGCCTTCGTCCATGTCACGCACGATCAGGAAGAAGCGATGGCGCTGGCAGACCACTGCGTGGTGATGAATGACGGGCGCATCGAGGACGAAGGCCCGCCCGAGCGCGTCTATGCGCGGCCGAAGACACGCTTCTCGGCGACCTTCATGGGCGAAAGCACCATTCTTGCCGGCACCGTGACCGAAGCGGAGAACGGGATCGTCACCGTCTCGACGGCGGCCGGGCCGGTCTCGCTGCCCGGCGCATCGACTGCCGGCACCACGGTCGCGCTCGCCATCCGGCCGGAGCACCTGGTTCTCGGCGACGCGAAAGGCAATGTCGCGCTCGGCGCCGGCAAGGTCGGCGATATCGTCTTCCAGGGCAGCTTCAAGCGCGTGCTGGCCACGTCGACGCTGGATCCGGCACTGCAGTTCATCGCCAAGGCTTCCGCTTCCGCCACCGTTCAGGCGCGCGACACGATAGCGATTTCGTGCAACGCTCAAGATATCATCCTGCTGGCGGACTGATCCATGAGCACGCTTCCGGTCATCGAGGCTCCGGACTGGTACGAAACCATCCGCACGGGCGACGACATCACGCTCATCCATGAGCCATGGATCAAGCCGTTCTTCCGCTGCAACATCTGGCATGTGCGCGGGCGAGACCGAGACCTGTTGTTCGACACCGGGCTTGGCCATTTCAGCCTGAGAAGCCACGTGCCGCTTGTCAGCGAGCGCAAGCTCACCTGCGTGGCCAGCCACACGCATTTCGACCATATCGGCTGCCACCACGAGTTCCCGGACCGCTGCGTGCATTCGGCCGAAGCGGCAATCCTTGCCGATCCGCGCAACGAATGGACGGTCGCCGATCGCTACGCCAATGAGGAGATGTTCGACGGCGCACCGGAAGGCTGGGATACGGCGCGCTATCGCATCCTGCCCGCGCCGGCCGGCCGGTTGCTTGAACACGGCGACATCGTCGATCTCGGCGATCGCGCCTTCGAGGTCATCCACACGCCGGGTCACTCGCCGGGCGGCATCGCGCTTTACGAGAAGAAGACCGGCATCCTTTTGTCCGGCGACATCGTCTATGACGGGCCGCTGATCGACGACGTCTACCACTCAAATGTCGAGGACTATGTCGGGACGCTGCTTGCCATGCGCGGGCTCGATGTCTCGGTCGTGCATGGCGGCCATTTCCCAAGCTTCGGCAAGGTGCGCTACCGGCAACTCATCGACGAGTATGTCGCCGGCAAGCGCAAGGCGGGCTGCCACCTGCAGGGCGGCTGAGCGAGCGATAAGGGAAGCGAAGCCTACAGCGCCCGTTGCGGGCAAGGTGTACCCGTGGCATCGCCGCAACGGGAAGCTGTCGGCTGCGGCCGCTGGCTCGTCTCTTCCGAATGACGCACGAGTTCGGCGAACATAAGCGCGAAACTTCCCATCATCAGGAAGACTATGATCAGACGCGTTACCGGCAATAGACAGGTCTCTCGACTGGCCAGCCCCCGCCAACCCATCCACTGTCGGCTAACATGATCGATCCGCCTTTACGAGTGTTTAAGCCTCCTCTTAACCATTGCGGCCATCACATTCATGTCGCGCCTGTCACGAAGCGCGACTGGTGACCCGCCAGCCGGCACGCCGCCCTTCACAGATATGGGCGGCGCATGCTACGCCGTCGCCGGCGCGGCCCCGCAGACGGTCGCCCTCCGGGAGCCATGAGCAAAGCCGCCAGCCGTTTCGCCTTCGTCTCTTCCGACACCGACGACGCCCTCGCCGCGCGGGAAAGCCTGTCGGCGCGCTATGGGCAGGTGCCTGTCGCTGACGCGGAGATCATCATCGCGCTCGGCGGCGACGGTTTTCTACTGCAGACGCTGCGCGAGACGATGAGCACGGGCAAGAAGGTCTACGGCATGAACCGTGGCACCATCGGCTTCCTGATGAATGAATATCGCGCAGGCGGTCTCGAGGAGCGCATCGCCAACGCCGTTGCCGAGACGATCCGGCCGCTGGAAATGGTCGCCGTGACGCATGACGGCGAATCCGTATCCGCGCCGGCCATCAACGAGGTGGCGCTGTGGCGCCAGTCCTACCAGACCGCGAAGATCCGCATCACTGTCGACGGCCAAGTGCGGTTGGAGGAGTTGAACTGCGACGGCGTCATGATCGCCACTCCCGCCGGCTCGACGGCCTACAATCTGTCGGCGCACGGGCCGATCCTGCCGCTCGATGCGCCGCTCCTGGCATTGACGCCGGTCAGCCCTTTCCGGCCGCGCCGCTGGCGCGGGGCGCTGCTGTCCAACAAGGCGACGGTGCGTTTCGACATATTGGAAGCCGAAAAGCGCCCGGTGAATGCCGCCGCGGACCATACCGAGGTCAAGGCGGTGGCTTCCGTCACCGTGCGGGAATCGCCGACGGCGACGGCAACTTTGCTGTTCGATCCGAACCATTCCTGGAACGAACGCATCCTTGCCGAGCAGTTCCGCTACTGAGCCGGCGCAACGATACCTGTTCGATTAAGCATCGCGATTAAGGTTACGTCTTCACAATCACCGGGATTTCCGGCTGTTTGTGTTGACAAATCGCGGACTTGCGCCTAACTGCAACCGCGATCTTGCAGGCGCGCGGCGCCTGCCGCAACACGCGTTGCGATTTCCCGAACCAGCCAAAGACAACAAACACTTGTCCTCAGACACCCAGACCGTTCAAGAAGCGTTGACCTTTTCGGACCTTGGCCTTTCGCCCAAGGTCCTCTCCGCAGTCTCAGATGCCGGCTACACCAAGCCGACTCCGATCCAGGCCGGCGCCATCCCGCATGCGCTGCTCGGCAAGGATGTGTTGGGCATCGCCCAGACCGGCACCGGCAAGACCGCTTCCTTCGTGCTGCCTATGCTGACGCGATTGGAAAAGGGTCGCGCTCGCGCGCGCATGCCACGCACGCTGATCCTCGAACCGACCCGTGAGCTCGCCGCGCAGGTCGAGGAAAACTTCATCAAATACGGCAAGAACCACAAGCTCAACATCGCGCTTCTGATCGGCGGCGTCTCCTTCGACGAGCAGGACAAGAAGCTCGAGCGCGGCGCCGACGTGCTGATCGCGACACCTGGCCGTCTGCTCGACCATCGCGAGCGCGGCAAGCTCCTGCTCAACGGCGTCGAGATCCTCGTCATCGACGAGGCCGACCGCATGCTCGACATGGGCTTCATTCCCGACATCGAGCGCATCTGCGAGATGATCCCGTTCACGCGCCAAACGCTGTTCTTCTCGGCGACGATGCCGCCGGAAATCACCAAGCTCACCGAGAAGTTCCTGCACGCGCCGGTGCGCGTCGAGGTTTCCAAGGCCGCCTCCACCGCGACCAGCATCACGCAGCGGCTGGTGAAGTCCGGCAACAAGCCTTGGGAGAAGCGCGAGACGCTGCGCAATCTGATCAAGGCCGAAGACGCCGACCTGAAGAACGCCATCATCTTCTGCAACCGCAAGGTCGAGGTGTCGGAACTGTTCCGGTCGCTGTTGAAGCATGATTTCGATGCCGGCGCGCTACATGGCGACATGGACCAGCGGGCGCGCATGCAGATGCTCAACAATTTCCGCGACGGCAAGCTGCGCTATCTCGTCGCCTCTGACGTCGCCGCGCGCGGCCTCGACATTCCCGATGTCAGCCACGTCTTCAACTACGACGTGCCGATCCATGCCGAGGACTATGTCCACCGCATCGGCCGCACTGGACGCGCCGGGCGCGCCGGCAAGTCCTTCACCATCGCCACCCGCTCCGACACCAAATATGTCGACGCGATCGAGAGGCTGATCGGCACCAAGATCGAATGGCATGACGGCGACTTGTCGACCGTGACCGAAAGCGAAGGCGAGGAGCAGCCGCGCCGCGGCCGCGGCGCGCCGCGTCGCGCCGGCCGCAAGGACGAGGACCGCAAGGATCGCGGCGAGCGCCGGAAGGACCGCCACGCCAAGCGGGACGAGACGCCCGAGCCCGTGCGCGAAGAGCAGCCCGTCGCTGAAGTGGCCGATATCGCCGAACGCCGCGCCCGCAAGGACGCGATCCGTTCCGAGAACGAGCGCAAGGGTTCGGGCAACCGTCACGAGCACCGCGGCGACGCCCGCCCACAGCGCGACCGCCCCGGCCGCCATCGCGAGGAAGACGACGCGACCGTCGGTTTCGGCGACGACGTGCCGGCCTTCATGCGAATTGTCGCGAAAGTCTGAAGCTCCACCTGTAGAAGCAGACATGAAAACGGCCCGGTTTGGGCCGTTTCCTTTTTTGCGCTGGCTGGCACGCCCTGCCCTACATCGGTCCAGGCATCATCTTGGTCGGCTTTTCCAGCATCGGGAACTCGGCCTTGGTGCATTTCACGTTCGGGTTCGTCGGGGTGAACATGCCGTTCGGATTGTCCCTGAACAGCCAGGCATGCAGGTCGTAGTGGACGAACTCCCGCGGGATGAGCGGGTAGTGCCCTTCCATCGGTCCCATGAACTTCTGGCCGAACAGCGTCGGAACCGCCTTCACGTCCGGCGTCAATGGAACCAGCCATTCCACGGCGACCAACTTCAAACCCTTCTTCGTCGGCTCGTAGATCAGGACGTTGGGCTTCATCGGGTCGAGCGGCTTGCCGATGCTCGGGACATTGACGAAATGGACACCCATGGCGCCCTTAGGATAGTACATCGCGCCGTCAATCTTCTCGCCGCCATAGTAGACGCAGCCTTCGGTCGACAGATAGAGGTCGCGGATGGCGGCGGTGTAATCTTCATATTTGGCCAGCGATTTCTTCAGGGCTTCGATATCGGCCTTGCTGGCATCCTCTGCCCGGGCTGTGGCGGCTCCGAGCCATGCGCCCAAAAGGCCAGTCAAAACGAGGACGCCGCAGCGCCCGAGGCGAGCTGTTCTTGTCATGCATTCCTCCCAGATCCTTGATCTGGCCGTGCAAGACCGGGGCGGCAGATGCGATTGCGCGGCCGGTTTGACCGCCCCATCCCCTCTGGAACAGTTGGATGGTAGTCCTTTCCCTGGATTTGGAAAGTATCAATTAGAACAAGCTAATGTCCTACGACCTTTGACCCATCCTTGGACACGCCAACAAAAAACGGCCCCTTACGGGACCGTTTTGCTTCGATGGCGGTGCGCAGTTGGGCGCGGCTCTTTCAGGTGAGCGGCGACAGCTGGATTTCGACGCGCCGGTTCTGCTCGCGGCCGGCGGCCGTGGCATTGGATGCGATCGGGCGCGTCTTGCCGAAGCCGGTGACGGCGAAGCGGCGCTGATCGACGCCCTGGCCGGCGAGATAATTGGCGACGGCGAGCGCGCGGCGCTGCGACAGGTCGAAATTGTGTTCGTCGCCGCCGGTCGAATCGGTGTGGCCGAACACGTCCACCGTGGTCTGGCGGAACTTCTTCAGCACCAGCGCGACCGAATTCAGCACCGGATAGAAGCCCGGCTTCACCGCGTCCTGGTCGACGTTGAAGGTGATGTCGGACGGCATGTTGAGGATGATCTGGTCGCCGCTGCGGGTGACGCTGACGCCGGTGCCCTGCAACTGACGGCGAAGCTCGGCCTCGTTCTGGTCCATGGTCGCGCCGATCGCGCCGCCGGCGAGCGCGCCGATGCCGGCGCCGATCAACGCATTGCGGCGGTCATTGCCGCCCGCGAGCAGACCAAGGCTGGCGCCTGCCAGCGCGCCAAGGCCGGCGCCGGCCGCCGTGTTGGAAATCTTCTGGTCGCCGGTATACGGATCGGTGGTGGTGCAGGCGCTCACCAGCACAGCCGTCGCCACGACGACGAGCACGGTCTTCTTCATGAGATTGGTCCCTCTCCAGTTCGCGGCCCTTGCGACCGCGCCAAATCAGCCCTTCCGCAGCCTTGTAGCATGAAATGCGGCGAAAAACGGAACGGGAATGCGGCCGCAAAACCCGCTAGCCGTTCCCGCTTCGCCTCTACCACAGATTCTTGCCGTCGATGACCACCACCTCGACCTTGTCCAGGTCGAAATCGTCGAACAGGCGCGAATTGACGCTGATCTTCGGGTTGTCGAAATCCGGCTTCCCGGTCGACCAGTCAGGCGTCTCAGTGAAGGTGCCGCAACCGCAAATGGCGCAGAAACCATGCTTCACGGTCTTCGAGCCCCAGCGATAGAAGGAGACGTTCTCCGGCGGGCTCGTGAGCTTGAATTGCGACGGGACATAGTAGGCCCACAGCGACCCGCGCTTCGAGCAGAACGAGCATGTGCATTGCGTCACCGTCTGCGGCGCCTCGGCAACCTCGAAGGTTGTCGCCTTGCAATGGCAGCTGCCTTTGATGGTCATGAACTCACCTCTCCGTTGTCCGCCGCCCGCATTGCACGCAATTCCGAACGGAAAACCGCTTCGCACTTTTCCTGGGAATTGCTTCGTGGCAAGGCAACATAAAGAAGCCGTCCTGACAACTGTCTGGCAGCAGCTTCAGCAGAGATGTTGGCGTGCTCGAAGGCTAGTAAGAGGGCGGCGGGACGAACAGGCAGATGGTCTTGCCGGCGTCGAGCCCAGCCTGATGCGCGCACCAGTGATATTCGCCGTCGGGCGAATTCTTGATCCGCTTGTCGCTGTAGGCCACCACCTCGCCCGTGCCTTTTATGACATAGCCTTCGGGCCGCTCGCTGATCGATGACTGCGGCACTTCCTTGCAATCGAAGTTGGCACAGCAGGCAAAGGGGTATTTCCAGCCTTGTGGCACGGCCGCCGTAGGCTGGGCGTCGTGCGCGATGGCCGGCGGCGTCAGCACCGAGACAGCTCCAACAGCGAAGAGGGAGAACAACAGTCGGCCAGCCGGTCGAGCGGCTTGGGCCGATCTTGATGTGGCAGCAGACATCGAAACGTTCCTTTCGAGCATCAAGCGTTTCAGCTTGCCCGTTCCCGGAACGTGTCTTCCCAGTGGCCGGATCGTCGGTCGCAGTTTATGCCGCGTCCGGCCATAAATGCTTCTATCCCACAGCTCGGATGCTGAGCTGATTCCATAGCCAGCGCAAGAAGTGGGCGCGCCATGGCGACGCGCCGGTTTCAAGCTTCGGCGACGGAAAGGATGCGCAGACCTGGGTGGCAACTCCAGACAACGGCCTGCGCCCAGGGTGCCTAAGAACGAAGTTCCTCCAAAGGAAGTTCCGACCTTCAGCCGTCGGCGTGTTCACGATATTGCGGCAGATCGTCTGTAACCGTGAACCACGGCGCCTTTGAACCGACGAAGATATGTGCGCTCGGGCGAATGCCTGGATCGTCCATCAGCGTCCCCATGGCGACATGGACATAGGCGCCTTCGCGGACCAATGAATAGACGAGCGAGCCGCAGCGGCCGCAATGCGCGTCATGGCCGCTCTCGTCGCCGAAAATCAGCAGCCTGTCGTCGCCCGCGGTGAGACGGAACTTGCCGCGCTCGATGCCGGCGAAGGGCTTGAACGCCGCCCCCGTCGTGCGCCGGCAGTTGGAGCAGTGACAGTTCGCGGCATAGACGAATTCGTCCGCCACTTCATAGTGGACGGTGCCGCAGAAGCATTTTCCGGTAAGTTTGCGCGTCACCGGCTTTTCTTCCTTTGCGCAACGGCAGCATATGCCCAGATTCAGGTTAGGCTGAGCCGAGAATAGCGGTTTTCAAGAACCGGAGCGGAGCGTACATAAGGTACGTGAGCACCGGAAGCGCAGGAAATCGCCGTTCGCAGGCCGGCCTCACCTGAATATGGGCATATCCTAATCCAGGTCCGCCACCGCTTCGCCTGCACCACCCTCGATGCGATGCGAGAGCGAAGCTTCCATGAACTCGTCGAGGTCGCCGTCGAGCACGCTCGACGGCGAGGTGCTTTCGACGCCGGTGCGCAGATCCTTCACGAGCTGATAGGGCTGCAGCACGTAAGAGCGGATCTGGTGGCCCCAGCCGATGTCGCTCTTCGACGCCTCCGTGGCGTTGGCGACCGCCTCGCGCTTCTTCAGCTCTTCCTCGTAGAGGCGCGAGCGCAGCATTTCCCAGGCCTTGGCGCGGTTCTTGTGCTGCGAGCGCTCGGCCTGGCAGGCGACCGCTATGCCGGTCGCGAGATGGGTGATGCGGACCGCCGAGTCGGTGGTGTTGACGTGCTGGCCGCCCGAGCCCGAGGAACGATAGGTGTCGATGCGCACGTCGGATTCGGAAACATTGATCTCGATCGAGTCGTCGATGACCGGATAAACCCAGACGCTGGCGAAGGAGGTGTGGCGCCGCGCATTGCTGTCGTACGGCGAGATGCGCACCAGGCGGTGGACGCCGGATTCCGTTTTCAGCCAGCCATAGGCGTTGTGGCCCTTGATCAGCACGGTGGCGGACTTGATGCCCGCCTCCTCGCCGTCATGGACTTCCAGCACCTCGACCTTGAAGCGGCGGCGCTCGGCCCAGCGCGTGTACATGCGCAGAAGCATCGAGGCCCAGTCCTGGCTTTCGGTGCCGCCCGCGCCGGCATGGATTTCGAGATAGGTGTCGTTGGCGTCGGCTTCGCCGGAGAGCAGCGTCTCGACCTGCCGAGCCTTCGCCTCGCCCTGCATCGAGCGCAGCGCAGCCTCCGCTTCCGCGATGATGCCGTCGTCGCCCTCTTCCTCGCCGAGCTCGATCAGGCCGATATTGTCTTCCAGCGCCTGGGTCAGCCCCTTGACGGCGGCGATACCGTCCTCGAGCTCCTGGCGCTCCCGCATCAGCTTCTGCGCTTCGATCGGATCATTCCAGAGGCTGGAATCCTCGGCGCGCGAATTCAGGTACTCAAGCCGCTTTACAGCCTGATCCCAGTCAAAGATGCCTCCTCAGCAGGGTTATCGCCTGCCTGATTTCGTCGACAATGTTGAGCGTTTCCGCGCGCATGGCTCTTCGTTCGGTCCTGTCTTTTCGGTCTTTTCGGAATAGGCGCGATACATA
Source organism: Mesorhizobium sp. M2A.F.Ca.ET.046.03.2.1 (assembly GCF_003952425.1). Classification (NCBI taxonomy): domain Bacteria; kingdom Pseudomonadati; phylum Pseudomonadota; class Alphaproteobacteria; order Hyphomicrobiales; family Phyllobacteriaceae; genus Mesorhizobium; species Mesorhizobium sp. M2A.F.Ca.ET.046.03.2.1. The sequence continues at coordinate 6,702,377 of NZ_CP034449.1, forward strand.
GGCACGGCATCGCCGCCTGTAAAGCGAAATGGGCCGACGGTTTCGCGCCGGCCCATTCCGGATTGCAGGAGATCAGTAGAGCCCGCCGCCGCCGTCCTGGATGGCCTGGTTGGCCTGCGGCGACAGCGCGCCGCCCGAGCCGTTGGAGCCATCCGCGCCCATGCCGATCACCCAGTAGCTGTCGGCCGGACCGGTGCCGGGCTTGAACGCCTCGACGATGGTGTTGGGATCGCCTTCGGCGGCGCGCATGCCGGTCTTGCGGTTGATGGCAATGAGCTTCATGCCGTCCGGAACCTGGAAGTCGGTGTTCGGCTTGCCGTCCAGCGCCACACGCATGAAATCCTTGAAGATCGGCGCGGCGAGACCGCCGCCCGTGGCGCCCTTGCCGAGGCCGCGCGGCGTGTCGTAGCCCATGTAGAGACCGACGACGAGGTTCGGCGTGAAGCCGATGAACCAGGCGTCCTTCTCGTCATTGGTGGTGCCGGTCTTGCCGGCGATGTGGCGGCCGAGCTCGCCGATGGTGGCGCCGGTGCCGCGCTGGACCACGCCTTCCATCATCGAGGTGATCTGGTAGGCCGTCATCGGGTCGAGCACCTGCTCGGAATTGTCGACCAGCTCCGGCTCGGGTTGGTTCTTCCATTCGGCGGCGTTGCAGCCTTCGCAGCCGCGCTCATCCTGCTTGAACACCGTCTTGCCGTAGCGGTCCTGGATGCGGTCGATCAGCGAGGGTTTGATCGATTTGCCGCCGTTGGCCATGATCGAATAGGCCGAGACCATGCGCATGACGGTCGTCTCGCCGGAGCCCAGCGCCATCGGCAGATAGGGCGCCAGATGATCGTAGACACCGAAGCGCTCGGCATATTCCACGACCAGCTTCATGCCCATGTCGTTGGCGAGCCGCACCGTCATCAGGTTGCGCGACTTCTCGATGCCGGAGCGCAACGTGGCCGGGCCAGCGACCGTGCCGTCATAGTTCTTCGGGGTCCAGGTGGTGTTGCCGCTCTGGATGGTGATCGGGCCGTCCATGATCACCGAGGCCGGCGTATAGCCATTGTCGAGCGCGGCCGAATAGACAATCGGCTTGAACGAGGAGCCGGGCTGGCGCATCGCCTGGGTCGCGCGGTTGAACTCGGACTGCGCGTAGGAGAATCCGCCGACCATGGCGAGCACGCGGCCGGTATGCGGATCCATGGCGACGAGACCGCCCTCAACCTCGGGCACCTGGCGCAGCATATAGGTGTTGTCGGAACCTTCGTTCTTCTGCACGAAGACGACGTCGCCGGGCTCCAGCACTTCCGCCGGAGACTTCGCCCTGACGGACTTGCCGTTGACGAAATGGCGCATGGCAAAGCCCATGTCGTCCTTGCTGACGGTGCCCTGGACGCGGTCCTTGACCAGCTCGCCGGAGACCTGGCGCGTCGGCTGGATGCCGATGGTCAGGCCGTCCGCCGAACTATCGAGCACAACGGCAAGCTTCCATTCCGGCACGTCCTCTAGGCCCTTCGCGTTACCGAGCGGCACGCCCCAGTCGCCGGAAATGTCGATATGCGTGACCGGACCGCGGTAACCGCGCAGCATGTCGTATTTGAGCAGGCCGTTCTGCAGCGACTTGCGGGCGATAAGCTGGATGTTCGGATCGAGCGTGGTGCGCACCGACAGGCCGCCCTCATAGAGCGCGTTCTCGCCGTAGCGGGCGATGATCTGGCGGCGGACTTCCTCGGTGAAATACTCGCCGGCAAACAGATAGGAGCCATTGCGGCGCGGCGTCACGCCAAGCGGCTCGCCCTTGGCCTTGGCGCCCTCCTCGCGGGTGACGTAGCCATTCTCGACCATCTGGTCGATGACCCAGTTGCGGCGCTCGATCGCGCGGTCAGCATGCTTGAAGGGGTGATAATTGTTCGGGCCCTTGGGCAGCGAGGCGAGATAGGCGGCTTCCGCGACCGTCAGCTCGTTGACCGACTTGTCGAAATAGGTGAGCGCGGCACCCGCGACGCCATAAGCGCCGAAGCCGAAGAAGATTTCGTTGAGGTAGAGTTCGAGGATGCGGTCCTTGGAATAGGCCTGCTCGATGCGGAAGGCCAGGATCATCTCCTTGATCTTGCGCTCGTAGGTCTGGTCCGAGGTGAGCAGGAAGTTCTTCGCCACCTGCTGGGTGATGGTCGAAGCGCCGACCTGGCGCCGGCCCGAGCCGAGATTCTGCAGGTTGACGATGATGGCGCGGCCGAGGCCGGTTACGTCAATGCCGGGGTGGTTGTAGAAGTTCTTGTCCTCGGCCGACATGAAAGCGGCCTTGACGCGGTCCGGGATGGCCTGGATCGGCAGATAGAGGCGCCGCTCGCGCGCATATTCCGCCATCAGCGAGCCGTCGGAGGCATGAATGCGCGTCGTCACCGGCGGTTCGTATTTGGCCAGAACCTCGTAGTCGGGCAGGTCCTTCGCGACATGGCTGATATAGATGGCAAGGCCGGCCGCCACCAGCAACGCCAGCGTCGTGCCGATGCCAAAGAAATAGCCGATGAGACGAATCATGCCCGCTCCAGTCCGAGGTTCGGGAATTTCCTAAACGAAGCCGGCAGTCGCGCAAGCTTCCCGGGGCGGTCCCAATCCGCAATCAAAAGACCCATGTCGCGACCATGTGGACAAAATACGGCAGCGCGAGATTTGAGGACTCGGTCGCCGAATAATAACGCCGGGTGTTGTCGTCATGCAACGCCGCTTATGGTTGCAGACCCCAAGCGGTTGTGGGGGCGTGGGCGGATCAACCGCCCGTCGCCGTTCCGGCCTTGGCAGCGGCAAACAGGGCGACCGCGTTGGTTATGCTTTGCGCGGCCTTGCCGCGCCAGTCGGCGCTGAGCAATTGCGCCTCGTCCTTGCTGTTGGAGAGGTAGCCAAGCTCGACCAGAACGGACGGCACGTCCGGAGCCTTGAGCACCTTGAAGCCGGCCGAGCGTTGCGGATTGTTGATGAGGCCGACGCTGGTCGACAATTGGCCGACCAGCGTGTGGGCGAAGCTCATCGAGAAGCCATGCGTTTCCCGGCGGATCAGGTCGATGAGGATGTCGGTGACTTCCTTGTTGTCGTCCTCGATCTTCATTCCCGCAAACTGGTCGGACAGGTTCTCGCGATCGGCGAGCGCCTGGGCTTCCGGGTCGGAGGCCTTGTCCGAAAGTGTGTAGACCGTGGCGCCGCGAAGACCTTTGACCGCGATCGTATCGGCATGGATCGAGATCAGGAGATCGGCCTCGTGCTGGCGCGCGATGCGCACGCGCTCGTCAAGCGCCAGGTAGACGTCGTCATCGCGGGTCATGAAGACATCGTATTTGCCGACCGCGGCCAGCTTGTCGCGCAATTCCTTAGCAAAAGCGAGTGTGACGTCCTTCTCGACCGTGCCGGCTGAGCTTTCGGCGCCGCCATCGACGCCGCCATGGCCAGGATCGATCACCACGGTGAAGCGATGACCGGGCGCCGAGACCGGCCCGGTGCCGACCCTCTCGCCTTTCTCGGTGGAGACCGTCGAACCGGTGGTCAGCGACTGGTTGGCCAGCGCCTCGTCGAACTCCCGTTCGGAGGCGGCCGACATGTCGATGGCGATGCGATAGCCGGTGCCGTCGTCATTCTTGAGCACGTCGAGCTTGTCGACGGCGAAAGGACCCTTGCCGGTGAGGATCAGTCGCGAGCCATGTCCCTGATCGCCGTAACGGACGGCCCGCACAAGGCCACGCGGCTTCACATCCTTGGTCTCAAGGGCGAATCGCGTGCGCGGCAGGTCGACGACCAGGCGATCGGGGCCGCGCAACAAGAACCACTTGACGTTCGGCTCGCTGTCGAAATTCACGACGATGCGCATCTTGGTGGCGTCGCCGGCCATCTTGTAGCCGGTCGCGCCAAGCAGGCCGTCGGCGCGCGCGGCGGCCGCGAAACAAAGCAGCAGCGCCAGCAGCAAAGCGGCCCAGGCCACGCGCGTGGCATGCGCCGCGGCCCTGCCCCTCTTGTCCGCGCTGCCCGCCAATCCCATCTCTTGTCCGTCGCTCCCGGTTTGACGCATTGCGCCCGGTCTTCTCGCCGAGTGCCCGTCAGGCCGCCAATTCGATTAACGATTGGTATTCAGAGAAGGTTAACCAAGCCTTTCATGAGGTGGGACAAATGGCACCTTCCCCAACGGAAGCGCTTTTTGCCGGCATCCGAAATCGGGGTTGCCTTCCATCCCGCCAAATCATAAAAGCGACATTGGATCACTGCAATCCTGGAACCGCTCGCCTCAGCAGTTTCCTGCCAAAGGTCGGATGCAAAGGCGGCTCCTTTATCCTTCCAGGCTCATGTGGTCGCGACGATTTTCGCAGGCGTGCTCCCGTGGCGGGGGAATCGCTTGCGTGAGGAAAACGGCCGGGTTCGCCCCGCGCCGGCTCTTCGTGAGCAAACAAGCTGGTCCGGCTCAGCCCGGGCTTTGGTTCAAAAGGTTCTGCTGGGTGCCGATGGCTTCAAGCGCAATCATGGAAAGGTCCGCATCAAACCGCGCCATCTTGGCTGCGGGCGGCACCGCCATCGCGCTCAAGCGGCGGCTAGCGGACATTCAATTATCCGGCATGCACACAGATACAGGCGCACAGCGGCGGGCATTGCCACGCCAGCTGCGGCCGTCGGCTGCCGGCAGGAAACAAGATAATGCCCAACAAGATGCTGATAGACGCCTCCCACCCGGAGGAAACACGCGTTGTCGTCGTTCGCGGTAACCGCATCGAAGAATTCGACTTTGAATCCCAGGACAAGAAGCAGCTCAAAGGAAACATCTACCTCGCCCGCGTAACCCGCGTCGAACCTTCCCTCCAGGCAGCCTTTGTCGAGTATGGCGGCAACCGTCACGGTTTTCTCGCCTTCAGTGAAATCCATCCCGACTATTATCAGATCCCGGTCGCCGACCGTCAGGCTCTGCTGCGCGCCGAAGCGCAGGAGGCCGAGGACGAAGACGACGAGGAAGCGGAGAACGGCGAAGAGCAGCAGGCGCGCGATCGCGGCGGCCGGCGCAACCGCAGGCGCGGCGGCAAGAACCGTGACCGCGGCGAGCACAGACACGCTTCCTCGGAAAACGAGGAAAGCCCGGCTGAGCCCGCAGCCCTCGAAGAGCCCGCGGCAGAGGCTGCCGGGAGCGAGGAAGCCGGCGGCGTGACCGCCGATGCCTCGCCAGAAGACGCATCGGACGTATCGGATGCATCCATCGTCGCCGAAGCCGTCGAAGTCGAAACCGACCAGGAAACGGCTGAAGAGTCCGCCGCCGAGACCGGCGGCGGCGAAGCAGCGGACAACGAGGACGGCAAGCCGTCCGAAGGTGGCCCCACCTCGATTGCAGCGAGCGTCGAAGCCGACGTGATTTCCGAGGCGGTGCCACAGGCGGATCAGCCCGAGCAGAGCGGCGAAGCCGCCAGCGACAATGATCGCGGCATGCTGGAGGACGTCTCGGCCTCGCATTCGGACGAGCACGAGGTCGAATCGGTCGGCGCCGAGGACGCGCTCGAGGAAATCCGCAGCCGCCGCAAGCCGGTCCGCCGCCAGTACAAGATTCAGGAAGTCATCAAGCGCCGCCAGATCCTTCTGGTGCAGGTGGTCAAGGAAGAGCGCGGCAACAAGGGCGCCGCGCTCACCACCTATCTTTCGCTTGCCGGCCGCTATTCGGTGCTGATGCCGAACACAGCGCGCGGCGGCGGCATCTCGCGCAAGATCACCAACGCCCAGGACCGCAAGCGGCTGAAGGAGGTCGTGACCGACCTCGACGTGCCGCAGGGCATGGGTGTCATCCTGCGCACCGCCGGCGAAAGCCGCACCAAGGCCGAGATCAAGCGCGACTACGAGTATCTGATGCGGCTGTGGGAGAACGTCCGCAGCCTCACCCTGCAATCCACGGCCCCTGCCCTGGTCTACGAGGAAGGCAGCCTGATCAAGCGCTCGGTGCGCGACCTCTACAACAAGGATATCGACGAGATCCTGGTTTCCGGCGAGGACGGTTATCGCGAGGCCAAGGACTTCATGCGCATGCTGATGCCGAGCCACGCCAAGGTGGTTCAGCCCTATCGCGACACGACGCCGATCTTCGTGCGCAACGGCATCGAGGCGCAGCTCGACCGCATGCTGCAGCCACAGGTGACGCTGAAAAGCGGCGGCTACATCATCATCAACCAGACCGAGGCGCTGGTCTCGATCGACGTCAACTCCGGCCGCTCCACCAAGGAGCATTCGATCGAGGAGACCGCGCTCCACACCAATCTAGAGGCGGCCGAGGAAGTCGCGCGGCAGCTCAGACTGCGCGACCTTGCCGGCCTCATCGTCATCGACTTCATCGACATGGAGGAGAACCGCAACAACCGCGCTGTCGAGAAGCGGCTGAAGGATCACCTCAAGAACGACCGCGCCCGCATCCAGGTCGGCCGCATCTCGCATTTCGGCCTGATGGAAATGTCGCGTCAGCGCATCCGCGCCAGCGTGCTGGAATCGACCATGAAGCCCTGCCCGCATTGCGGCGGCACCGGCCATGTGCGTTCCGATTCCTCCGTGGCGCTGATGGTGGTGCGGGCGATCGAGGAATTCCTGCTCAAGGATTCGCGCAGCCACATCATCGTGCGCACGCCGGCCGCGACGGCGCTTTACGTGCTGAACCACAAGCGCGCCAACCTTGTGGAGCTCGAAGCCCGTTTCGGCCTGACGATCACGATCGAGGCTGACGAGACTCTCGGCACCCAGCATTACGCGATCTTCCGCGGCGCCATAGCCGAGAAGCCGGAAGGTTTTGTCGAGGTGCGCAGCCTGCCGGCCTATGTCGAGCCGGACGAGCCCGAGGACGAGATCATCATCGAGGAGGAAGAAGAGGCCGCGGTGCAGGCCGAACAGCCGCGCCAGCCGCAGCAGCAGGGCCAGCACCAGCAGCGGTCCGAGGACGGCGAAGGCCGCGACCGCAAGCGTCGCAAGCGCCGGCGGCGGCGTGGCGGCAGGGACCGCGACCGCGAGCACAATGGGGATGTCGCGGCGGCGCCGGCGGAAGCTGGCGAAACCAGCGACGATGCCGCGGATGCGCCGGAAGAAGCAGCCCAGGAGGCGACCGATGGCGGCGAAGCCGAGGCAACCGCTACCGATGATGCTTCCGGCAAGAAGCGCCGGCGCGGCAAGCGCGGCGGCAAGCGCAACCGCCGCGACGACGAGGCTTCAGAGGCCCCCGCTGGCGACGGCGAGGACGAAGCAGCGGAAGATGAGGACGCCGCAGGCGAGCCGGCCGTGGCAGCCGCGCCTGAGCAGCCTGCTGCCCCCGCGGCCGCCAATGACGACGCCGAGGCGGTCGAAAAGCCGAAGAAGCCCCGCCGTTCGCGCGCCAAGAAGGCCGCCGAGGAAGCCGTGGCAGAGACGGTGTCCGAATCTGTGGCGGAAGCCCAGGTCGCGCCCGTGGCGGTCGAGCCGGAGCCGGCGGCTGCCGCGGCGGCCGAGGCCGAGCCCGCCGCCAATGCCCACCCGACGCGGCGCAAGCCGCAGTCGATCGATGCGCCGGTTGTTCCCGTCGTCTCCTCGAACGTGTCCGAAGAGGCCAAGGCCGAGGACAAACCGAAGCGCGCAGGCTGGTGGCAGCGCAAGGGTTTCTTCTAAGCTTTTCAAATTGTTGGACTGATTTCTTTGCAAAGATCCCGCGCCACCTGGCGCGGGATTTTTTGTTTGCCGAAGCGCAAGGCAAATCGACATTCAGATCAGGCCGAGTCGAAAATGGTTGGTTCCGAGAACCGGAGTGAGCACCGGAAGCGCAGGAAACCGCCATTTGCAGGCCGGCCTCACCTGAATATCGACTTGCCTATGGCGCGAAGATCGACCAGTTCATCATCCGTGCGAGCTTCTCCAGGGCGATGGAGCCGAGCTTGGAGTTGCCGTTCTCGTTGAGGCCGGGCGACCAAACAGCCAGCGAAGCCACGCCGGGCACGATGCCCAAAATGCCGCCGCCGACACCGCTTTTGCCGGGGATGCCGACGTGGAAGGCAAAATCGCCGGAGCCGTCATAGTGGCCGCAGGTCAGCATCAGCGCGCCGATACGGCGTGCCCGCTCGGCCGACACGACCGAATGCCCGGTCGCCGGATTCCTTCCGCTATTGGCGAGGAACCGGCCCGCCATGGCAAGCTGCCGGCAACTCATGGCGATGGCGCAGTGATGGAAATAGACGCCCAGTGCCAGCTCCGGCTCATGATGAAGATTGCCGAAGGATTTCATGTAGTTGGCCAAGGCGAAGTTGCGGTAGCCGGTCGCCCGCTCGGACGCCGCCACTTCGCGGTCGATGATGATCGTCTCGTCATCGGCGAGGAACTGGATGAAGCGCAGGATCTCGCCGATCGCCTCGCGCGGCTGATGCCCGGCGAGCAGCACGTCGGAGACGACTATGGCGCCGGCATTGATGAACGGATTGCGCGGGATGCCGTTCTCATGTTCGAGCTGGACGATCGAGTTGAACGGATTGCCGGACGGCTCGCGGCCGACGCGCTGCCAGAGCGCATCGCCGACCTTTCCCAGCGCCAGCGTGAGGGTGAAGACCTTCGAGACGCTTTGGATGGAAAAGGGCTGATCGGCATCGCCGGCAAGGATGACGCGGCCATCATTGGTCACGGCGGCGATGCCGAACCTCTTCGGATCGACCTTGCCGAGCTGCGGGATATAGGTCGCTACCTTGCCGCGATCGGTGCGTTCAGCCATTTCGGCGGCGACTTCCGCCAATGCTTGCTCGAGTTCCGGCATGGCTTCTATTTCAGCCAGTGTTCGATGCGCGCCAGCGCCTCGACCATGTCTTCATGGCTGCCGGCATAGGAAAAGCGCATGGTGCGATGCCCCTGTTGCGGATCGAAATCGCGGCCTGGCGTCGCCGCGACATGCGCCTCGGCCAGCATTTTTCGCGCAAAGGCCATGCTGTCATTGGTGTGGCGGGTGACATCGCAGAAGGCATAGAAGGCGCCGTCCATGGGTGCTGCCAACGCAAAGCCGAGCTCGGGCAGACGCTTCATCAGAAGGTCGCGATTCCAGGCATAGCGCGCCTTCACCTTTTCGAGCTCCTCCGTGGCCTTGAAGGCCTCGATCGCGGCGATCTGCGACAATTCCGGCGGCGAGATATAGAGGCTCTGGGCGATACGCTCGACCGGCCGCACCAGTTCCTCGGGCAGCACCATCCAGCCGATGCGCCAGCCGGTCATGCAATAGTATTTCGAGAAGGAATTGATCACGGTCACGCCGGCGCCATGCGCCAGCGCGGTCACATCGGGCGCCGCATAGGCCAGCCGGTGGTAGATTTCATCGGATATGACGGCGATGCCGAGTTCCTCCGCCGTCTTCACCAGGGCCGCAAGTTCGTCCGCCGGGATCACCGCTCCAGTCGGATTGGCGGGGCTGGCAAACAGCACACCCTTCAGCGGCTTATCGCGATGCGCGCTCTTCAGGTGATCGGCATGCAGATAGGCATCCGTGCCGAGCTCGATCTCGACGATCTCGATGCCGAGCGCGGCCATGATGTTTCGGTAGGCAGGATAGCCTGGCGCGGCGATGGCGACGCGGTCGCCCGGATCGAACATGGCCAGGAAAGCGAGGTTGAAGGCGGCCGACGACCCCGTGGTGACGGCAATGCGCGACGGCGCGACATCGATCCCGTAATGCTCGCCATAGTGCTCGGCGATCGCCTTGCGCAGATCGGCCAGGCCCAAGGCATCGGTGTAGCCGATGCGGCCGTGCCTGAGGGCCGCGGCCGCCGCTTCGCGGACGCCGGCCGGCGCGGGATCCGACGGCTGGCCGACGGCCATCGACACCACAGGCACGCCGGTGGCCTTCAGCCGGTTGGCTTCGGCCAGGATGTCCATGGCGTGGAAGGGCTCGACTTCCCCCCGGCGCGAAAGCGAAACGACCATTTGACCTCTTCCAACTGCCCTATTTCGGTGAATTCCGGACGCAAGCAGCGCAGACTTGTCCTTGAACTGCCCTAGTTAAAGGAACAGCGCCGCACAAATGCCCGATTGATGTGGGGATCACAAGCGCGCAGGAAGTTGCCGGCGCCGACTTTTCATCTTTCGCCCGCTCGTCTACCAGTGGACCTATGTTGAGCCGACTCCGACCATCGATTGGCAGATCGACCTCCCTCAGCCGAACCGCGCGCGGCTTCGCGACGCTTATGCTTGCCGCCGCCGTTGCCGTGTCCGGCTCGGTCAGCGCCTTCGCGCAGGGCGTGCCGGTGGTGCGCGACGCCGAGATCGAGGCGCTGGTGCGCGATTATGCCCGGCCGATCTTCAAGGCCGCCGGGCTTGCCAATGACGGCATCGACATCGTTCTGGTCAACGATCCGAGTTTCAACGCCTTCGTCACCGGGCGGCGCCTGTTCGTCAACACCGGCGCGCTGGTGACCGCCGAAACGCCGAACGAGATCATCGGCGTCATCGCGCACGAGGCCGGCCATATCGCGGGCGGACATCAGCAGAAATTGCGCGACCAGCTCGACCGCGCCAAGACAATGGCCATCATCGCCACGCTGCTCGGCGCCGGCGCCATGGTGGCCGGCGCCACCACCAACAGCAAGGGCCTGGCGGGCGCCGGCATGGGCGTCGCCGCCGGCGGCGGCGAGATGGCGCAGCGCTCGATCCTTGCCTATCAGCGTACCGAAGAGATCACCGCCGACCGCTCGGCGATCACCTATCTCAACGCCACCGGCCAGTCAGGCATGGGCATGCTGAAGACCTTCGGCCGCTTCCAGAGCGCGCTGTCGCTCGCCGGCACCCAGGTGGATCCCTACCGGATCAGCCATCCGATGCCGCAGGAGCGCATCTCCAACCTTGAAGTGCTGGTCAAGCAGAGCCCCTTCGTCAATGTTGTCGACCCGCCGGCGCTGCAGCAGCGGCACGACATGATGCGCATCAAGATCGCCGCCTATATGCAGGGCCAGGCGGCTGTCGCGCGGCTGATGCGCAAGAATCCGACCAGCCTCGCCTCGCGCTATGGCGACGCGCAGCAGACCTATCTTTACGGCAATCCAGGCGCCGCGCTGACCAAGACGGCGGCGCTGATCAAGGAACAGCCGAAGAACCCCTATTTCCAGGAGCTGCGCGGCGATATCCTGATGAAGGCCAACAAGCCGAAGGACGCGGCGGACGCCTATGCCAAGGCGGTGAGCCTCGATCCCGCGCATTCCGGACTGCTGCTGGTCTCGCTCGGCCAGGCGCTGATGGCGGTGGGCACGCCCGATTCGCTGAAAAAGGCCGTGGTCCAGCTCAACAACGGCGTCGGGCGGGACAAGGAGAATGCCGAAGCCTATCGCTTCCTGGCGCAGGCCTATGGAGAACAGGGCGACATTCCGGCCGCCGATCTTGCCACCGCAGAGGGCCATTACTATGCGGGCGACTACAAGAATGCGAAGATCTTCGCCATGCGCGCTCAACAGAAATTGAAGCGCGGCGAACCCCGCTGGGTGCGCGCTCAGGATATTATAAACTACACACCGTCTAACAAACTCAAATGAACCTCCCGGACGTCGGCGACGACGAAGGCGGACCGGAACAGGAAAAAGGACGACGATAATGAACAAGGCAATCCTGCTTGGCAGTGCCGGCGGCCTGGCGGTGGCGCTCGGCATGCTGGCCTTCGGTTTCGTGGCGGGAAATCCGCAGGCCGCGAAGGCCGATACCGTGCAGGTCGCCCAGGTCACGTCCTCCGCCGACACCCAGGCGGCCGCCGATACCAAGATCGATCGCAAGGAGGTCGAGGGCATCATCCGCGACTACCTCTTGAAGAACCCGGAAGTGCTGCTCGAGGTGCAGGACGCGCTCGAGGCCAAGCAGAAGGAAGAGCAGCGGCTTGCGGCACTCGGCGTCATCAAGAATTCCAAGGACGAGATCTTCAACTCGACGTTCGACGGCGTCGTCGGCAACCCCAAGGGCAAGGTCACGATCGTCGAGTTCTACGACTACAATTGCGGTTTTTGCAAACGCGCCATCGAGGACATGCAGGCGTTGACCAAGTCCGATCCGGACCTGCGCTTCGTCCTCAAGGAGTTCCCGATCCTGAGCCCCGATTCGCAGAAGGCCAGCGTCGTCTCCATGGCGTTCCACCTGATGCATCCGGAGAAATACGGCGAATTCCACACCGCGCTGCTCGGCGGCCAGGGCCGCGCCACCGAAGCGACCGCTATCAAGGTGGCGCTTTTGCTCGGCGCCGATGAGGCGACGCTGCGCGAGAAGATGAAGGATCCGCGCATCGCCGAGACGCTTTCGCGCACCTATGACCTTGCGACGAAACTGTCGATCACTGGCACGCCGTCCTATGTGGTCGGCAACGAGGTGATCTTCGGAGCGCTCGGCCAGCAGGTTCTGGCGGAAAAGATCGAAGAGGCCAAGAGCGCACTGTAGGCGCTTGCGGATACAAAAGCCGGCCGCTGTGGACAGCGTAAGAACGCACTTGCGCTCTTTTCGCGGGCGGCTATGCCCATTATAGAGGCCCAGTGCGCCGGCTTGGGGTCGGCGTGAAACAAGGTCGGCATATTGAAAACGATTTTCGTCCTCAACGGTCCCAATCTCAATGCGCTCGGCAAACGCGAGCCGGGAATTTATGGCGGCAAGACGCTTGCGGCCATCGAAGAGGATTGCAAGGCGGCGGGCGCCGCGCTCGGGCTCGGGATCGATTTTCGCCAGTCCAATCATGAGGGCGATCTGGTCGATTGGATCCAGGAAGCCGGCGAGAAGGCTGCAGGCATCGTCATCAATCCCGGCGCCTACAGCCACACCTCGATTGCCATCCACGACGCCATCCGCTCTGTTGCGCCGCTGCCCGTCGCGGAGGTGCATCTTTCCAACATCCACGCGCGGGAGCCCTTCCGCCACGTCTCCATGGTCGCGCCGGTCGCTGTCGGCATGATCTGCGGGTTCGGGCCGCTCGGCTACACGCTCGCGCTGCAGGCACTGGCGGCACGCCTGTGACCGGCCCCCAAACAGAAGGCTCGAAAATGTCGATAAAAAAGAACGGTGTTGACCAGCAACTGATCCGCGACCTGGCGGGCATCCTGAACGACACCAATCTGACGGAGATCGAGGTCGAGCTCGGCGACCTCAAGGTGCGCGTGTCGCGCCAGTCGCAGGCTGTCCATGCGGTTGCCGCGCCCCTGCCCGCGATCGCCGCTCCCGTCGCCGCCGCGGCTCAGCCGGCAGCGGCCGTCGCCGCGGCGCCTGCCGATCCGTCCAAGAATGCCGTGCCTTCGCCGATGGTCGGCACCGCCTATCTGGCGCCCTCGCCCGACGCCAAGCCGTTCGTCGAGATCGGCCAGAAGGTGAAGGAAGGCCAGACGCTTCTCATCATCGAGGCGATGAAGACGATGAACCAGATTCCTTCGCCGCGCGCCGGCACGGTGACGGCGATCCTCATCGAGGACGCCCAGCCGGTCGAGTACGGAATGCCGCTGGTGGTCCTCGAGTAGGAACAGCCAAGAGATGTTCCAGAAGATCCTCATCGCCAATCGCGGCGAAATCGCGCTCCGGGTGCTGCGCGCCTGCAAGGAGCTCGGCATCCAGACGGTGGTGGTCCACTCGACCGCGGATTCCGACGCCATGCATGTGCGGCTCGCCGACGAGAGCGTCTGCATCGGCCCGCCGCCGTCGCGCGAAAGCTACCTCAACATCCACCAGATCGTCGCCGCCTGCGAGATCACCGGCGCCGACGCCGTGCATCCGGGCTACGGCTTTCTGTCCGAAAACGCCAAATTCGCCGATATCCTCGCCGCCCACAACATCACCTTCATCGGCCCCTCCGGCGACCATATCCGCATCATGGGTGACAAGATCGAGGCCAAGCGCACGGCAAAGCGTCTCGGCATTCCCGTGGTGCCCGGCTCCGACGGCGCGATCAGCGACGAGAAGGAAGCCAAGCGCGTTGCGGCCGAGATCGGCTATCCGGTGATCATCAAGGCCTCCGCCGGCGGCGGCGGCCGCGGCATGAAGGTGGCGCACACCGAAGCGGACCTCGAAGTCGCGTTGCAGACGGCAAAGTCGGAAGCCGGCGCGGCCTTTGGCGACGACGCAGTGTATATCGAGAAATATCTGGAAAAGCCGCGCCATATCGAGGTGCAGGTGTTCGGCGACGGCGCCGGCCGCGGCGTGCATTTCGGCGAACGCGACTGCTCGCTGCAGCGGCGCCACCAGAAGGTGTGGGAGGAGGCCAATTCGCCCGCGCTCAACGCCGAGGAACGTTCGCGCATCGGCGGCATCTGCGCCAAAGCGATCGCCGATCTCGGCTATTCAGGCGCAGGCACGATCGAGTTCCTCTATGAGAATGGCGAGTTCTATTTCATCGAGATGAACACGCGACTGCAGGTCGAGCATCCGGTGACCGAAGCGATCACCGGCATCGACCTCGTGCATGAGCAGATCCGCGTCGCTTCCGGCGGCGGGCTGTCGGTCAGGCAGGAGGACATCAAGTTCACCGGCCACGCCATCGAGTGCCGCATCAACGCCGAGGACCCGCGGACCTTCACGCCTTCGCCCGGCACGATCACGCATTTCCATACGCCGGGCGGCCTCGGCGTCCGCGTCGATTCCGGTGTCTATTCCGGCTACAAGATCCCGCCTTATTACGACAGCCTGATCGGCAAGCTGATCGTGCATGGCCGCAACCGCGTGGAATGCATGATGCGGCTGCGCCGCGCGCTTGATGAATTCGTCGTCGACGGCATCAAGACGACACTGCCGCTGTTTCGCGACCTTGTCGGCAATCCCGACATCGCCAATGGCGACTACGATATCCACTGGCTGGAAAAATACCTGGCCAAGGGTGAATAGCACGGGGATGCGATGACCCGCCCCTACGCGCCAGGCTATCGCATCCCGACCGACCTGCTGCTCAGGGCTTACGCCTCGGGCGTATTCCCGATGGCCGAGAGCGCCGACGACCCGGAAGTGTTCTGGGTGCGGCCGGAGACGCGCGGCATCATTCCGCTGGACGGGTTCCACACGCCGCGCAGCCTCAAGAAAACGATCCGCAAGCACCCGTTCGAGATCCGCTACGATTTCGATTTCGAGGCGACGATCGACGGCTGCGCCGAGAAGCGCGAAGAGCGCCGCTCGACCTGGATCAATGCGCCGATCCGCGAAGCCTATGTCGAGCTCCATTGCCTCGGCCACTGCCATTCGGTCGAAGCCTGGCGCGAGGACCGTCTGGTCGGCGGCCTTTACGGCGTTTCGCTCGGGCGCGTGTTCTTCGGCGAGAGCATGTTCGCCAGGGAGACCGATGCCTCTAAGACCTGCCTCTATTATCTCGTCGAGCGGCTGAAGGCGCGCGGCTTCGCGCTGCTCGACACGCAGTTCACCACCGAGCATTTGAAGCGCTTCGGCGCCATCGACGTGCCGCGCGGCCAGTATGAGAAGCTGCTGGCCGAGGCGCTGAAGGGCGAGGCCGTCT
The DNA here is from genome assembly GCF_003952425.1 of Mesorhizobium sp. M2A.F.Ca.ET.046.03.2.1. NCBI lineage: Bacteria > Pseudomonadati > Pseudomonadota > Alphaproteobacteria > Hyphomicrobiales > Phyllobacteriaceae > Mesorhizobium > Mesorhizobium sp. M2A.F.Ca.ET.046.03.2.1. Next base: position 6,717,801 of record NZ_CP034449.1, read on the forward strand.
TCTATCCCTGAGGTCAGTCCCGCGCCGTATCCATCGGCGTCTGCGCGTGAAACATCATCTTCCAGCCGTCGGCGCGGTGAACATAGCCGGTGCTGACCAGCGCGGCATAGGATTCGCCGTTCTCACGCGTCGCGCGCGCTTCGTAAGTCAGCATGATGATATCGCTGCCCGGCTCGACCATGCCCTTCAGCTTGATGTCGAGGTCGCGCCAACGGTTGGGTTTGCTGGCTGTCGCCGCCAGTTCGGAGTTGGTCATCGCCTTAGCCATTTGCGGAAACGCCACCAGGCATTCCACATCGGCATTGGCTTCATAATAGGCGGAATCGCCGGTCCAGAAGCCCTTCTCGATGTCGAGAAGCTCTTGCTTGTTGGCCATGATCGGCTTCGTGGCGGTCATCGCGGAATCCTCCTCGCCTTGCCGAGTTGGAACGGCTGAAAGGCGGGCAGGTTCCGGGATCAGTTGGTGCTGGAGGGATCGTCGTCGGTCGGCTCGGGGGCAGCGCCAGCCGGCTCGGTCGCCGGCTCCGCCGCGGCCTTGGGCTTGGCGGCCTGGGTCTTCGGCTTGCCCGTCTCGGCCTTTGCCGCGGTCGGCGGCGGCACGTCCGACTTCTGCTTGCAGCCCTTGAGCCAGACGTCATAGACGGCGTGCTCGACGGCGTTGAGACCAGGGCTTTCGGCAAACATCCAACCGGTGAAGATGCGACGGATCTTGCGATCGAGCGTGATCTCGTCGACCTCGACGAAGGAATCGGTCTTCGGCTGCTCCGTGTCCGGCCGCGAATAGCAGACGCGGGGCGTGACCTGCAAAGCGCCGAACTGCACGGTCTCGTCGACATAGACGTCGAAGGTGATGATGCGGCCGGTGATCTTGTCTATGCCGGCGAATTCGGCCAATGGGTTGGTGATACGCTCGGAGGCAGCCGGCGCAGGGGCCGGCGCCTGCGCGGCGGCGAAAGCGGCTGTCGAGGCAAGCAGAAGGGACGTCCCAGCGATCAGCGCCTTAGAGATTTGGGCTGGAATCCTGAGCCGCAATTCCGAACGGAAAACCGCTGCGCACTTTTCCTGGAATTGCTCTGGATCGCTCATGCAAACACCGGTGGTTGTGCCCGGGTGATTCTTCAATGCCCAAGGCTAATCATGGCTGCGCAGTCAGCAAGCAGCTAAACGCCAATTGTGGCGATAAAGGATCGAAGCGACGCCTTGAATTGCGATCCGGGTGATTACGATCCCGGCGTCCAGGCATCGTAGTCGCCGGTCACTTGCGGACGATGCTGGTTGGTCAAGATCGAACCTTGCGGCCGATAGGCGCCGGGCGTTCCCGTGAGGTTCGCCCGATGCGGCTTCTGCCACTCGCGCGCCTTGTAGCTCTCGCCCGAAGGGGGCGTGTCGACGCGGTGATGGATCCATCCATGCCAGCCGGGCGGGATCTTCGAGGCTTCCGAATAGTCGCGGTAGATCACCCAACGGCGGGTGCGACCTTCCGAATCGACACCGCCTTCATAATAGACGTTGCCTGCTTCGTCCTCGCCGACCTTCTTGCCGAAGCGCCAGGTGTGGAAGCGGGTGCCAAGCGTCTGGCTGTTCCACCAAGTGAAAAACTGCAGCAGGAAAGTTTTCATCCAGATCCTCGCGGCGGCAGCGGCTGCGCCTCTCCCCTGCTTATGGCGTCACGCCACCGCGAAGGCAAGGGTTTTGCCGCTCCCGGAATGTAATGCTTCGTGCGCTAAATCGATGCAGCCGCTCCGCTGGCGGCAGGGCGGCTTGCAAAGCCTTGCCTGTCTTTCTAAAGCTCGACCCGCCCCGGTTCGGGGCGCCTTCAGGGAGGTGACGATTGACCCGGAAACCGTCCGCCGACAGCCGGATCAACGCCGAAGATATTCGCCGCCGCAAGGGCGGCGTGCCGATCGTGTGCCTCACCGCCTATACCTACCCTGTCGCCCGCCTGCTCGATCCGCATGTCGACCTGCTCCTGGTCGGCGACAGCGTCGCCATGGTTCTGCATGGCCACGCCACCACGCTTGGCGCCTCGCTGGAGATGATGATCGCCCACGGCCAGGCTGTGATGCGCGGCTCGGCCAAGGCCTGCGTCGTGGTCGACATGCCGGCGGGTAGCTATGAGGCCTCGCCGGCGCAAGCCTCGACGTCCGCGAAGCGCATTGTCGAGGAAACGGGCTGCCAGGCCGTGAAGCTCGAAGGCGGCGTCGACATAGCCGCCCAGATCGCGGCCATCGTTGCGGCGGGAATACCGGTGATGGGTCATATCGGCCTGCAGCCACAGTCGGTGGAAAGGGACGGCGGATACAGGATCAAGGGCCGCACGGAGGAGAACATCGCAGCGCTCTTCCGCGACGCCGAGGCGGTGGAAAAGGCCGGCGCTTTCTCGGTTGTCATAGAGGGAACGATGGAGGCTGTGGCCGCGAAGTTGACCCGTCATATTTCCATACCGACCATTGGTATCGGCGCCAGCGCCGACTGCGACGGCCAGATCCTGGTGATCGACGACATGGTCGGCATGACCGTCGACCGCGTGCCTAAATTCGTGAAGGAATACGCCAACTTGCGCAGCGTGATCGCCGATGCGGCGGCGCGCTACGCGGCCGAGGTGCGCAGCCGCGCCTTTCCCGGCCCCGACCACGTCTTCACGACGACCTCCGGCAAGGACGAGACATGAGCACTGCAATCGTCGTCGACAGCGTCGCCGCCCTTCGCGCCCAGGTGCGCGAGTGGCGCCGGGCCGGACTCAGGGTCGCCATGGTGCCGACCATGGGCGCGCTGCATGACGGTCATATCTCGCTGGTCAGGATCGCGCTCGAATGCGCCGACCGCTGCGTCGTCTCGATCTTCGTCAACCCGACGCAGTTCGCGCCGACGGAGGACCTCGACAAATATCCGCGCCAGCTGGCGCGCGATCTTGACCGGTTGCGGGAGGCAGGCGCGCATCTCGCCTTCACGCCGAGCGTAAGCGAAATGTACCCCGCCGGCTTCGCCACCAAGATCGCGGTGGGCGGCCCCTCGTCGGGTCTCGAGACAGACTTCAGGCCGAGCTTCTTCGACGGCGTCGCGACCGTGGTTGCCAAGCTCTTCCTGCAGGCGGCGCCCGACTGCGCCGTGTTCGGCGAGAAGGACTACCAGCAGCTTTGCGTCGTCAGGCAGCTCTGCCGCGATCTCGACCTGCCTGTCGAGATCATCGGCGCGCCAACGGTGCGCGACGCCCAGGGCCTCGCCATGTCATCACGCAATGCCTATCTCAGCGAAGCCGAGCTCGACATCGCGCGCCAGCTCAACGGTATCCTGCACCGCGCGGCAGCGGCCCTTTCGGCCGGTGCGGATGAATCCGGCGCCACCGAAGACGCTGCAAAGGCGCTTGTCTCCGCAGGCTTCCGGAAGATCGACTATGTCGCCGCCCGCGCGAGCGTCACGCTTGCACCCTGGCGACGGGACCGCGACGGCCGCCTGCTCGCGGCAGCATGGCTCGGCACGACGAGGCTGATCGACAATGTGGAGATTCCCTCCGCGTGACCGCTCGCGGTCCGATCGGCTTCCGATCGGCTTCCGATCGGCAAGCTGTCGCCGCCGTGACGCCTATTCTTCCGACGGCATATAAGATACATCGACTGGAGGCGTCGTCGATCTAGCCGAGCCGCTTTTCCATGATGAGCGCGGGCAATCCCGAACTGCCGCCGCAATCGGCGGTCCTGCCCGCCTGGCGGAACCCGTTCGCCTGGTAGAAGGCGATCGCCACGGCATTTGCTTCCTCGACTTCGAGGCGCAGCGTATCCATCTCCGGAAAACTGGCCTCGACTTCGTCGAGCAGCGACTGGCCGATCCCCTGCCGCTGGCAGGCCGGATGCACATAGAGCTGGTTCAGAAGGACGATCTTCGGGTCGGTGGTGGCGGCGGCGAACGCCATGCCGCCGAGCCGCTTGCCGTCGTCAGCAACCAGGAACTCGGAATTCGGACGCGTCAGCCGCGTCTTGAGCGAGGTGATCGAATGCCAGTCGTCGGTGATCGCCGTAACCCGCTCGGCGCCATAGATGGCGTCATAGGTCGCATGCCAGGTCTCGACCAGCAGCGCGCGGACCGCAACAAGATCGCGCTCGCTGGCGGTGCGGACGAACATCGCTCTATTCGATGCCCAGCTTGGCCTTGACGAGGTCGTTGACCGCCTGCGGGTTGGCCTTGCCGCCGGTCGCCTTCATGACCTGGCCAACGAACCAGCCGGCCATGGTCGGCTTGGCGCGCGCCTGCTCGGCCTTGTCCGGATTGGCGGCGATGACCTCGTCGACGGCCTTCTCGATGGCGCCGGTATCGGTGACCTGCTTCATGCCGCGGCTCTCGACGAGCTGGCGCGGGTCGCCACCTTCGTTCCAGACGATCTCGAACAGGTCCTTGGCGATCTTGCCTGAAATGGTGCCTTCCTTGATCAGGTCGAGCACGGCGCCCAGCTGCTCAGGCGAAACCGGAGCATTTTCAATGTCTTTGCCGGCCTTGTTCAGCTGCCCAAGGAGATCGTTGATGACCCAGTTGGCGGCGAGCTTGCCGTCGCGCCCGGCGGCAACCTTCTCGAAATAGTCGGCGATCGGCTTTTCCGAAACCAGCACCGAGGCGTCATAGGCGGACAGTCCAAGCACATCGACCAGCCGAGCCTTTTTGTCGTCGGGCAGTTCCGGCAGGTCCTTGGCGAGCGCATCGACATAGGCCTGGTCGAACTCCAACGGCAAAAGGTCGGGATCTGGGAAATAGCGATAGTCGTGCGCTTCTTCCTTGGAGCGCATCGAGCGCGTCTCGCCCTTGTTCGGATCGAACAGGCGCGTCTCCTGGTCGATCTTGCCGCCGTCTTCCAGAATGGCGATCTGGCGGCGCGCCTCATATTCGATGGCCTGGCCGATGAAGCGGATCGAATTCATGTTCTTGATCTCGCAACGCGTGCCGAACGCGCCGCCCGGACGGCGCACCGAGACGTTGACGTCGGCGCGCAGCGAGCCCTCGTCCATGTTGCCGTCGCATGTGCCGAGATAGCGCATGATCGAACGCAGCTTGGTGACATAGGCCTTGGCCTCGTCGGCCGAGCGAATGTCGGGCTTGGAGACGATCTCCATCAGCGCCACGCCGGAGCGGTTGAGGTCGACATAGGACATGGTCGGGTGCTGGTCGTGCATCGACTTGCCGGCGTCCTGTTCCAGGTGCAGGCGCTCGATACCGACCTCGATATCCTCGAACTCGCCCTGGCGGTCGGGACCGACGGAGACGATTACCTTGCCCTCGCCGACGATCGGCTGCTTGAACTGCGAGATCTGATAGCCCTGCGGCAGGTCCGGATAGAAATAGTTCTTCCGGTCGAAGACCGACTTGTGGTTGATCGCGGCCTTGAGGCCGAGCCCCGTGCGGATAGCCTGCTTGACGCATTCCTCGTTGATGACCGGCAGCATACCGGGCATCGCCGCGTCGACCAGGCTGACATTGGCGTTGGGCGCGGCGCCGAACGAGGTCGAGGCGCCGGAGAATAGCTTGGCCTGCGAGATCACTTGCGCATGCACTTCGAGCCCGATGATGATTTCCCAGTCGCCGGTGGCGCCGGGGATCAGACGTTTCGCGTCAGGGGTGCGGGTGTCGATGATGCTCATGGAGGCCTGCGTATCTTAGAATTCGCGATATGCAAAACGCATATTTCGGTGCGCAACTTCGCTAGTGCAAACCGCCCTGCGAGACAAGCGTAAAGCCCACACGCTGGCCTTTTCCGCTACGTTCGCCTATGGGACACTCCTCCCAATGGAGAGTGGATGTCCACTTACGCTCAGTCCCGGTGAAGCCCTGACCTCGTAGCGAGGCAGGGCAGAAAAACCTGAAACCCCGTGCCGCGATGTCTCGCGGCGGCGGCTTTTGTTGTTTTTCCCGGGACTTTATCCAATGGACATTTCGCGCAGCGCATGACCCCGAAAATCGGAACCGATTTTCGGAAAGGATCATGCGCCAACCAAGAGTGCCACAGCGTCCTTTTGCGCGTCCGAGACGCGCGGCGCTGTGGGGAACAGCGCATACTGCATCTGCTCGCGCAGGGCGGGCGTATCGAAATCGAAAAAAACGAGAGTAAAAAGATCGCCTCCGTCCAGTGCCTGACCCGCGACGGCTGGCGCTATCCTGGCTTCGACCTGGAGCTCTTTCGACGACTGAGGCGCAAGAAAGCGGTTTCTTCGACGGAAGCCGGCCCCTACCGCATCACCCGGCGCGGGCTGCAGCTCGTCCACGCCGAGCTCGACAACCGCTAATGCCCAATGCCGCCGGCCGAAAAACCGGCGGCATATGTCGCACGCTAGGCGGTGGCGATGTAGGCCCTGATCTCCTCGGCTTCGCGCTCGACGTCCTCGATGCGGCGCTTGACCACGTCGCCGATGGAGACGATGCCGTCGAGCAGGCCGTTTTTCTCCACCGGCAGATGGCGGAAGCGGCCCCTCGTCATGATCTCCATGACCTCGTTGACCGTGTGGTTTTCGTTGCAGATCTTCACCTTCGGTGTCATCGCAGAGCGCACGGCGATGTCGAGCGCGGCGGCGCCCTCCCTGGCCAGGACCTTGACGACGTCGCGCTCCGAGAGGATGCCGACAATCTTCCGGTCGCCATTGGTGATGACGAGCGCGCCGATCCTGTGCTCGGCCAGCATGCGAATGGCCTCGCTGAGTTTCTCATTGGGCCCGAGCGTGAACACGTCATGGCCCTTGCTTTCGAGAATTGCCTTAACCGTCATGGCGTCCTCCACTGCCTTTGACGCCGGCTCCCCGCCCCGACCGGCTTTTCAGCCCCTGCGCCCCTAGGAAGACACCGGGTGCTTAGCAAACATGGTGCGCCGTGATTGGTTGCTTTTCAAGTGCGCCTAAGGAGTAGGCGGCAGCCGGCGGCGGTCGAAGAAACGCAATCCGAAGAAGCCGGCGATGAAGCCGCCAATATGGGCTTCCCAGGCGATCTGGCCGTCGACACCCGGCGCGAAGCCGAGCAGGCCGGTTGCCAGATTGATCACCATCCAGACGCCAAGAAAGGTCATGACGCCGCGCGAGCGCAACACGGCCGCGATCGGCAACGGCTCGCCGGCGAAGGCCGCCCTGCCGGACGACCGGTCGATGCGGAAGCCATAGCGCGCGGCCGCGCCCATCATGCCGGAAATCGCCCCCGACGCGCCGACGAGCGGCACCTCGCCATAGGGATGCAGCGCCCAGAACAGAACAACCGAAGCCAGCCCGGTCACCGCGTAGAATATGGCGAAACGCAGCGCGCCGAGACGATTGGCGAGCGGCGAGCCGAAGGCCGCCAGCCAGATCATGTTGATGGCGATGTGGGCAATGCCACCATGCATGAACGCATAGGTGAATGGACGCGTGAACGAGAACCAGTCGAAGCCATACTTGCCGGTGTAGAGCACCGGAATGAAGGCTCCGTCGTAGAGCAGTACCATGTTCTGCGCATCGTCCAGGACATATTGCTGCAACAGAAAGACAGCCGCGCAAATGCCGATCGCGGCCAACACCACTGGCGGCAGGTTGAACACCGGTTCGCGGCGCCTTGGCTCTGGAGCCTCGTCCGGCGGCGGTTCGTTCTCAGTGGGGCTTACAGGCTCGCTCATGCGCCCTTGCGGTCCGGGAGTCAGGGATTTCGACGAGCATGTAGATCACGCTTTTTCGAATCACAAATGGCTATTCGCCACAGGACGCGTGCGGGAGAAGGCGCGAATCAGAACGGGAACGAATCAAAAAGAAGGCCGTCCAGGTGTCCCCCTGGACGGCCGGTCGAGTCCCCTGCTCCCCGTAAACTCTGACTGAAGTGCTGCCGGTCGTCGCTAGAACGGCCGTTTTGGAGTGGTTTTGATGTGCCACGGGCCTCGGCGGCACGCAATGTAAACCATTTGTTAACCTTAACGACCCCGAGGCGTGAACAAACGTTAACGATACTGGCACGCATCCTGCTCCGCACCGCATGAAGGTCATCGGAGGGCGCCCTGTCTGTTCGCCGATGGGACATCAAAAGACAGATTGTGCGGAGCGGAATGGACATGAAAGAAAAAGGATCGATCGCGCTGTTCCAATATTGGAATCAGTTGCGTGATGGCCGCCTCGCCCCGAAGCGATCGGAAGTGGAGCCAGCCGACATCAAGTCGCTTCTGGCCGACACCTTCATCCTAGAGCGCGACACGCGCGGCGAAGCGGTGTTTCGGCTGGCCGGCACGAGGCTCTGCGCCTATTACGGACGCGAGCTCAAGGGCTTCTCTTTTCCTTCGCTGTGGCGCGAGAAGGACCAGCGTCTGGTGTCGCGGCTGATGCAGGGCGTTTTCGATCAGAAATCGGTGCTGCTCATGACCTACGAGGGATTCAGCCGCAACGGCCGCTCCAACAAATTCGAGCTCCTTGCGCTGCCGTTGGATGGGGGCCACGAGAACCCGCGCTGCCTCGGCATTTTCAGCACCGTCGAAAAGCCGTTCTGGCTTGGCGCCGACCCGCTTGCCGACGCGCTTATCGACACGATCCGGGTGATAGATCCCGAGAAGGAACCGATGTTCCTGAAGAACCGGCCGGCGATCGAGGTTCCCTCGCTCGTTCCGTCCGAATTCGATCCCCCGGAAACCATCTCGGCGCTCGGCCGCGTGCGCCGCATCCGCCACCTCGTCGTCCTCGACGGCGGACGTCACGAATGAGCCCGGCCGCGCGGGATTTTCCCCTCACGCGTGGTTAATTTTTCCCCGTCGCGCGAGTCTCCTGGCCCGGGCTTTCGCGGCCGATTTTTCCCGTTTGTTAACCTGCTTTGCTGTAGTTTTTCGGGCGAAATTCCACGCATCGTCGCGCGGAATGCCATTGGGGTGCAGGCAGTCATGAGGTCAGCGGCGGTAGAATTTGCACCGTCACGAGCTGAGCGGCGCAACTTTCAGCGTGTCCGGGTCAAGATTTACGGACGCTTCATGCTGGAAGACCGCACCGAGCATCCATGCCAGGTGATCGATATGTCGCCAGGCAATGTCGCGCTGCGCACCGACCGCATCGGCATGCCGGGCGAGAAGGTCATCGCCTATATCGACCATATCGGCCGTGTCGAGGGTATCGTGACGCGCACGTCGCCGGACGGTTTCGCCATGACTGTCATCGCCTCCGATCGCAAGAAGGACAAGCTTGCCGCGCAGCTCACCTGGCTTGCCAACAAGCATGAGCTGGACCTGCCCGAGGACCGTCGCCACGAGCGCGTGGCGCCGCGCAACCCGATGAGCGTCCTGCAGCTCACCGACGGGCGCCAGTATCAGTGCCGCATCATCGACCTGTCGCTCTCGGGCGCCGCGATCGAGATCGACGTCAAGCCGGCGATCGGCATCCAGGTCATGCTTGGAACCATGCGCGGCCAGGTGGTGCGCCATTTCGAGGACGGCGTCGCCATCGAATTCGCCGTCATTCAGCGGCCGGAAACGCTCGACCAGGAATTCAACGCGCCGCGGTCCTGACGCAAGCCACCGCAAAGCGAAAACGAACCGGCCCTCGGCGGCCGGTTTTTTGTTGCCCGGTTTTCACCCGAAATAGGCCACCCGGCACCTACCAAATCGTTACAAATCTGAACAACCCAGGCCCACGATAGTTCAAATTTTATGTTTATTCTACTGGCGTTTTACTCAATGTCTACTTCGAGTTTTTGCGTCAAATAAATCCCAACGTGGCACAGTCTCCTCAAACGGGGAGACTACAAGAATGAAAATGACGAGGGGCAAGCTGTTGCTCTTGGCAATGGCGATGCAGCTTTCCGCCTGGGGCACGGCAAGCGCAGGACCGGTGTTCATGCATACGGGTGGCCGCACCACCCAGCCGGTCGGTCACTATGATTTCTGTCAGCGCATTCCGGTCGAGTGCAACGAGCGGACGCCGAAGGGACCGCCGGTCGAACTGACGCGCAAGCTGTGGGCGACGATCATCAACATCAACAATTCGGTCAACGCCCGCGTCAAGCCGCGCACCGACATGGAAATCTACGGTGTCGAGGAATACTGGGCCTATCCCGACAATGGTGTTGGCGACTGCGAGGATTACGCGCTGGAGAAGCGCCGCGAGTTGATGGCCGCGGGTGTCCCGGCCGGCAATCTGTTGATGACGGTGGTGCGCCAGCCCAATGGCGACGGCCATGCCGTGCTCACCGTGCGCACCGGCCTCGGCGAGTTCATCCTCGACAATCTCGAGCCGAAAGTGCTCGCCTGGAACGATACGGTCTACACCTATCTCAAGCGCCAATCGACTGAGAATTCCGGCGTTTGGGTGACGATCAACGACGGCCGCGAGGACGCGGTCGCCAGCGTCCGCTAAGGCGCCGAAGCGATCGGGCATGTCGCGGCGACGCGGCGGCGTGCCCAGGAAGAAAGCCCGGTCGAGTCCCCACCCTCCCCGTCCCCAACGACCGGGTTTTAGGAGCCGGCCCCTGTCCCCGGGGCCGGCTCCGCTGTTTCGGGCTAGGCCTGTCGAAGGCAGCGATCGGGGTTCTTGCCGACGGCCTCTGCCGAGACGGCCTTTCCGAGCGAGGCGGAAGGGAGCAATATAGCTCGCTCATTGCGGATGAAGGCGATGCTGGAAATCCCTGAGGAACGCGGCGCCCGCCATCTGTTGTTCAAGGCCATAGACGAGGCGTTCAAGGCCGGAGATTTCGCGGCTCTGGGTGTTGCGCTCGGCGGCTCTGCGCGCTGGTTCGACGAGCGGATGCCGTTCGAGCTCGGCCTTGGTCATCCGCTGGAATATGCGATCTACTGGAGCCCGGCCGCCTTCATCACCGCCTTGCTCGATGCCGGCTCGAACCCGAACTATGACGATCCCGCCGGGTTTCCTTCGATCATTGCGGCGTTGTCGACGGAACGGCCGGACCGGCTGGACGTCATCCATATCCTGCTCGAGCATGGCGCCGACCCGAACATGCGCGGCGTGAGCGACTGGACGCCCCTGCACTACGCGGTTTCGCGGCGTGACGCCGAGGCGATTCAGCTGCTGCTGCTCTCGGGCGCGGATCCATCGCTAAGAACCCGCATCGACGACTATGAGACACCATTGGAAGGCGCGGAAGAGGCCGGCTTCGAGGCCGGCGCCTTGCTGCTGCGTGAAGCGATGGACAGCCGCCGATGACGCGCGGCGCGCGGCCGCCGTTATACCACCGTTAGCTTGGCCTTGAAGCGTTTGGCGTTGGCCACATAGTGAGCCGCCGAGGCGCGCAGGCGCTCGACCGCCGCTTCATCCAGCGTCCTGATCACCTTTGCGGGCGAGCCGACGATCAGCGAATTGTCTGGAAAAACCTTGTTTTCCGTCACCAGCGCGCCGGCGCCGACCAGCGAGTTGTTGCCGATCCTGGCGCCGTTCAGCACGATGGCGCCCATGCCGATCAGGCTGTTGTCGCCGATCGTGCAGCCATGCAGCAGAGCCCTATGACCGATCGTGCAGCCTTCGCCGATGGTCAGTGGAAAGCCCGGATCGGTGTGCATGATCGTATGTTCCTGCACATTGGTGTCGGCGCCGATCGTGATGCGCTCGCCATCGCCGCGGATGGCGACGCCGAACCAGAAGCCGACATTGCGGCCGATCCTGATACTGCCGATCAGCGTGGCGTCCGGCGCGATCCAGTTCGTATCGGCGTCCTCGAACTCGGGCGCCTTCCCATCGATCGCATAGACCGGCATTTTCGTCTCCGATTCGTCTCAACCAGCGAATTCAAAAGACCCTAAGTTCTCGGTCGCCCAGGATGCAATGGCGATGAGCACGACGCCAAGCGCCAGAGCCCAGACGATGGCCGTGCAGCCGCAGGACAACAGCGCCATCGTGCCGATGCGGCCCTCGCGCCGGGCGGCCAAGGCTTCGTTGGTAAGCATGAACGGTCCGGCGCAGGCCGTTGCCGCGAGCGAGCGCAGGATATGGACCGGCGAAACATAGGGCTCGGCGAAGGCCAGGCGTCGTCCGGAGAAAAGCTCCATGGCCGATCCGGCCAATCCGCAAGCCGTGATACCAATCGCAAACGCGTAAAGAACAAGCACAACGGGCTCCATGTTTACCAACCGTTTACCATGAAAACGCACAGTCGTGCCAACGCGCTGCAAGAGCCATGCCGCGCAGGCTGTGCCGCCGAAGGACAGGTGGGCGGATCGGGAAAGAGCGATGAGAGACGCAACGGCTGCCGAGAGCCCGGACTTCGAGGTCGTCGATTCGACCCTGATGAAGCGGGTCTTCTATATTTTCGCGGCTCTGGCGCTGCTTTCGGTGGCGATCAGCGTCGGCGGCAAATGGCTCGGACGGTCGATCGCCATGGCGGGCTATTCGGATGACACCATGGTGCGCCAGATCGTCATGGGCAACAATCTGATCAGCGTGCCGGCAAACTTCATCCGCTTCGACCAGGCCAGGCGCGACGGCATCGCCTCGCGGCTCGATCTCTATCTGCGCTATCCCGAGATGGACGGCTACAGCGCGGCCGCGCGTGACGACTTCAACCACACGACGACCAGGAAGATCATCTTCCTGTCGTTCGAGCCGCGCATGATGTCGCGCGACATGAGCGGCCGTTTCGCGCCGATCTACAGCGCCCTGATCGAAAAGCCCGGCACCCCTGGCCCGGGCGGCACGACGGTTTACGCTTTCAGCGAAAAATCAGGCTATCTCAACGAGGTGCTGGCCGTCGCCGAGCGTCCCGGCAAGGATCCGTTTGTCGCCCGCTGCCTCAGCGGGCCGAGCGCGGAGGAATCGCTGGCGCCTTGCGAGCGCGACATCCAGGTCGGCGACGATCTCAGCCTCACCTTCCGCTTTCCGCGCGAGCTGCTGGCGAACTGGCCGGCGCTGGACGCGGCGATTGCCGCCAAGGTGGCGAGCATCCTGAAGACGGGACACTGAGGGCTGGCTCAACGCTTCTCCGCCTCGGGCGCCAAGACATTGTCTGGCATCGCGCTGCCAAGGCGCGCTAAAGATCTACCATGATGCCAGCCTATCTCGCCTTCGACCCGACCCGTCGCCGCCTGCATCTCGATCCGCACGAGCCGGCCTTCGTGCAGAACCCTTACGAGGCCTATGCCTTCCTGCGTGGCACCGCCAACGCCTTCTTCTGGGAAGACTACGGCTTCTGGTGCTTCGGCGGCTTTGACGACGTCAACCGCTTGCTGCGCGACCGCCGTTTCGGCCGCCAGAACCCGGCGGGGATTCCCGACAGCCGCGGCGTTGGCGAAGACCGCTCGCACCTCGTGGCCTTTGATGCGATCGAGGCCAACTCCATGCTGGAACTCGAGCCGCCGGTGCACACGCGGCTCAGAACGCTGGTAAACCGCGCCTTCGTCTCGCGCCAGGTCGAACGGCTCAGGCCACGAATCGAGGCCTTGGCCAACGAGTTGGTCGACCGCTTCGAGCCAGACGGCGTCGACCTTTTGCCGGCCTACGCCTCGCCTTTGCCGATCACCATCATCGCCGAGATGCTCGGCGTTCCAGTCGAGATGGGGCCGCAACTGCTCGACTGGTCGCACCAGATGGTCGCCATGTACATGCATGGCCGCACACGCGAAACCGAGGACACAGCCAACCGCGACGCACGCGATTTTGCCGCGTTCCTGCGCGGCTACGTCGCCGAGCGGCGCAAGAAGCCGGGCGACGATCTGCTTTCCCTGCTGATCGAGGCCCAGGACAACGGCCAGAGGCTGTCGGAAGACGAGCTGGTGTCCTCGGCCATCCTGCTTCTTAACGCCGGTCATGAAGCGACGGTGCACCAGACCGGCAATGCGGTGCGCTCGATCCTGGCGCAAGGTGGCGATCCGCGCCGCTTCTTCGCGACACCCGAGGCGAATGCCGCGACAGTTGAGGAATGCCTGCGCTACGACGCGCCGCTGCACATGTTCCTGCGCTATGCCTATGAGGAGATCGAAGTGTCACCAGGCATCGTGGTCAAGCCCGGCGAGGTGGTCGCGCTTCTGCTCGGCATGGCCAATCACGATCCCCAGGCTTTTGCCGAGCCCGACACCTTCAATCCGGCCCGCGCGGACCAGAAGAATGTCTCCTTCGGCGCCGGCATCCATTTCTGCATCGGCGCGCCGCTGGCGCGGCTTGAGTTGCAGGTCTCGCTGAAGACGCTGTTCGACCGGCTGCCGGAACTACGCCTGGCGGAGACGCCGCGCTTCCGCGACACTTATCATTTCCACGGGCTGGAGCGGGTTGCCGTGACTTTTTGATAGGCGAACCGACCCTGCCTAGAGCAGCCAAAATTGTCGTTCGGGAACCTAGAACATGAAATTCGCCTACCTGCAGGAACCACCCTTCTGCTTCACCGACGCATCGGGCTCGGTCGTCGGCTGCGACGTGGAACTCGCCAAGCGGATATGCCAGATGCTCGGGCTGGGCGAGTTTTCGCCCGTCGAAGCCGAGTTCGCTGAACTGCTTCCCGGGCTGGTGGACAACCGATGGGACATGACGACGGGCCTGTTCATCTCGGACGAGCGCAAAAGGCTCGTTGAGTTTACGCGCCCGATCTGGTCGCTGCCTGACGGACTGATGGTGGCGAAGAACAATCCGTTGGGGCTGGAGGGCTACCGCTCGCTTGCCCTGCACCCTTCAGCGGTACTTGCAGTGATATCGGACCAGGTTCAGCATCAAACCGCGTTGCAGAATGGCGTTCCGCCCAATCGGGTCAGGATATTTGCGACGCAGGCTCAGGCGGCGGGGGCCGTGGCGAAGGATATGGCGCAGGCCTATGCCAGCGTCGACATGGCGCATCGCGGCTACATTGCCCAGCGCCCCGACGAGCGGCTCGATGTCGTCGAGGTTCCCGCATCGGAGAAGCGGCCGGCCGCCGGCGCGTTCGCATTGGCCAAGGGCAATGCCGCGTTGCGCGAGCGGATCGATCGGTGCCTGAGCGATCTGCTCGGAAGTGCGTGGCACCGGAAGATGATGAGCGAATGTGGTTTTTCCGACGACGATGTCGACCGACTGTTGTGAGCCGGCCGAAACCGTCAAAGCTTGATCACATATTCCTTGCGCGTCGTCTCGAGCACTTCCCAGGTGCCCTTGAAGCCCGGCCTGAGCACGAAGCTGTCGCCGGCCCGCACGGTGCGCGCCTCGCCGCCGTCTTCGGCGATCACCGAGACGCCGGACAGGATGTGGCAGAATTCCCATTCGTCGTAGGAGATGCGCCATTTGCCCGGCGTCGCCTCCCAGATCCCGGCATAGAGGCCGCCGTCGCGCTCCTCGACATTCCAGGTGCGGAATTTCGGATCGCCCGAGATCACCCGGTCCGGGGCCGGCGCACCGGCCTCCGGCTCGACGCTGTCGACACTGACCGCAAGAAAGGCAGACATATCAGACCTTGCTCAACGCCTGCTCAAGATCGGCGACGATGTCGTTGACGTCCTCGATGCCGATCGACAGCCGCACCGTATCCGGCCCGGCGCCGGCCGTGACCTTCTGCTCGTCGGAGAGCTGGCGGTGCGTGGTCGAGGCCGGATGGATGACCAGCGACTTGGTGTCGCCGACATTGGCGAGGTGCGAGAACAATTCCAGCGCCTCGACGAATTTGACACCGGCCTCGTAACCGCCCTTGAGGCCGAATGTGAAGACCGCGCCGGCGCCCTGCGGCGAATATTTCTTCTGCAGCGCGTTGTTCTTGTCGCTGGGCAGTCCGGGATAATTCACCCAGGCGACCTTGGGATGGTTGGAGAGCCAGCCGGCGACGCTCGCGGCGTTGTCGCAATGGCGCTGCATCCTGAGCGGCAGCGTCTCCAGGCCGGTCAGGATCAGGAAGGCGTTGAAGGGCGAGATCGCCGGTCCGAGATCGCGCAGGCCAAGCACGCGCGCTGCGATGGCGAAAGCGAAATTGCCAAAAGTCTCGTGCAGGACGAGCCCGCCATATTCGGGGCGCGGCTCCGACAGCATCGGGTATTTGCCCGACTTCGACCAGTCGAACGTGCCGCCGTCGACGATGACGCCGCCGATCGAATTGCCGTGGCCGCCGATGAATTTTGTCAGCGAATGGACGACGATGTCGGCACCGTGTTCGATCGGCCGCACCAGATAGGGCGAAGCCAGCGTGTTGTCGACGATCAATGGCAGGCCATGCTTGCGGGCGATGTCGCCGATCTTCTCGATGTCGACGAAAACGCCGCCAGGATTGGCGAGGCTTTCGATGAAGATCGCCTTGGTTCTGTCGTCGATCTGGTTCTCGAAGGTCGAGAGGTCGTTGACGTCGGCCCAGCGCACTTCCCAGCCATAATTCTTGAAGGCGTGGCCGAACTGGTTGATCGAACCGCCATAGAGCTTGTTGGCGGCGATGAAATTGTCGCCCGGCTGCATCAGGTTGTGAAACACGATTACCTGCGCGGCATGGCCGGAGGCGACGGCAAGTGCGGCGGTGCCGCCTTCCAGCGCGGCGACGCGCTCCTCGAGCACCGCCTGCGTCGGGTTCATGATGCGGGTGTAGATATTGCCGAAGGCCTTCAGCCCAAACAGCGAAGCGGCATGGTCGGCATCGTCGAAGACAAAGGAGGTGGTTTGATAGATCGGCGTGGCCCTGGCGCCGGTCGCCGGATCGGGCTTGGCGCCGGCATGAACGGCCAAGGTGTTGAAACCGGGCGTACGGGTCATCTAAATCTTCCTCTCCTGATCTTCGAAAAAACGCCGGGCATTCTTGGCGAAGCCCGGGTTGGAATGCAAAGAAGAAAATACCTTTCAGGGCGCGATCTGCGACCAACGCCCGAGAAAATCCGTTTCTTCCCGGAATAATTTTGCGCGCGCCGCTAGGTGCCTACTTCTGGCGCACGCCGAAGCTCTGAAACCCCTGGCGCATCAAGGGTTTCTTCGACGACAGAACGCCGGAGTTGACGCCGGTCCAGCCGATCTCGCCGGACAGCTTGCCGTATTCGATCTTCGGGCAGCGGTTCATCACCATCTTGATGCCGGCCGCCTCGGCGCGGGCGGCGGCCTCGTCATGACGCACGCCAAGCTGCATCCAGACGACCTTGGGCAACGGGTCGAGCTTCAGCACCTGGTCGACGATTCCCGGCACCGCCGAGGAAGCGCGAAAAATGTCGATCATGTCGACCGGCTGTGGCAGGTCGGCCA
The DNA here is from genome assembly GCF_003952425.1 of Mesorhizobium sp. M2A.F.Ca.ET.046.03.2.1. Classification (NCBI taxonomy): domain Bacteria; kingdom Pseudomonadati; phylum Pseudomonadota; class Alphaproteobacteria; order Hyphomicrobiales; family Phyllobacteriaceae; genus Mesorhizobium; species Mesorhizobium sp. M2A.F.Ca.ET.046.03.2.1. Next base: position 6,734,870 of record NZ_CP034449.1, read on the forward strand.
GGCTGGCATAGACAGTGCGGCCCAGGATCTCCTTGCCGGCATGGCCGGGGTTGATCGGGAACACCGAAAAGCCTTTGGCCAATAGATATTTCAACACGAAGTAGCTCGGCCGCACATCGTTGGGCGACGCGCCGATCATGGCGATCGTCTTCACCGAGTTCAAAATGCCGGCGATGTAGGCGTTGTCGTAAGTGTCGTGATTCATGGTTCGTCCTCATACAGCGCTTCGGCGAGAAAGGCAGCCGGGTCGCTGCAGAAGTCGCGCATCATGCGAAAATGATCGGTATCCTGAAAATCGATCGGGTCGAGGCCGAAGCGGCTGATGCGGAAGAGCCGCGCATACGGACAGGCCATCAGCAGCGGCGAGTGCGTCGCCATGATCACCTGCGCCGTGCCGGATTGCTCCATGCGTTGAAGCAATTTGAGCAACTCGATCTGGCGCGTCGGCGACAGCGCGCTTTCGGGCTCGTCGAGGATGTAGATGCCTTGCCGGCGGCAGCGCTCCTCGAAGAAGCGGATGAAGCCTTCGCCATGCGACCAGGACAGGAAGTCGGGTGGCGGTGGCCTGAACGGATCTTCGAGCGCAACCTTATCGAGATAGCGCGCGACCGAGTAGAACGATTCAGCGCGGAAGAACCAGCCGGCGGTGACTTTCGGCAGCCAATGGCCACGCAGCGTGTCCGCAAGCGCCGCGCCGCTTTTGTCGATGGCGATGGAATGATCTACCGGACGATACCCCTTGCCGCCGCCTGCCTCGTCATAGCCTGCCAATGCTCCGATCGCTTCCAGCAGCGTCGATTTGCCGGTGCCGTTCTCGCCGACGATAATGGTGATGGCCGAGGCGAATTCGAACTCGAATTCGCGGTCGCGAAAAATCGGCAAGTTCCAGGGATATTTATCCCAATCGGCAACGCGCGACGGCTCAAGCAGGATGCGCTTGAGATAGGGTGCCTTCAGCCGCGTCAGTTGCTTGCGGGCAGCCACGTCGAACCTTCAGCGATGGGATGGTGCGGCTCCATGCAAACCGGCTACTCGTCGGACCATTGCGGCTTGCGCTTGCCGATGAAGGCGCCGATGCCTTCCTCGGCGTCGCGCGCCAGCATGTTCTCGACCATCACGCGGCCGGTATAGGCATAGGCGTCGGCCAGCCCCATTTCGGCCTGGGCGTAGAAGGCTTCCTTGCCGGTGTTGACCACCAAAGATGACTTGGAAGCAATGGTTTGGGCGTATTTGTCGACAACCTGGTTGAGATATTCACGCGGCACGATGCGATTGATCAGGCCGAATTCCTTGGCGGTCGCGGCGTCGATCGTCTCGCCGGTGAGCAGCATTTCCATCGCCTGCTTGCGCGAGACATTGCGCGACAGCGCCACCATGGGCGTCGAGCAGAACAGCCCGATATTGACGCCCGGCGTGCAGAAGGTGGCCTCGTGCGAGGCGATGGCGAGGTCGCAGCTCGCGACCAGTTGCAGACCGGCGGCGGTGGCGAGACCGTCGACCTCGGCGATGACCGGCTTCGGGTGGCGAACGATGGTCTGCATCAACATCGCGCAGGCAGCGAAGGTTCTTTCGAAGAAGGCTTTGCCGCGGTCCGGCTCGGCGCGGTGCGCCGTCATCTCCTTGAGGTCGTGACCGGCGCAGAACACTTTTCCGGACGCAGCCAGGATGATGACGCGCACGGATTTGTCGGCCTTCACGCGATCGAACTCTGCCTGCAGCGCTGCCATCGTCGCCAGCGACAGCGCATTGGCCGGCGGGCTGGCAAGCGTGAGGCGCAGGACGCCCTTGTCCCGACTGACAAGAACGGGGCCGTCGGCGACGGCGGGCTTGATGGCAACGACTTCAGCCATGTCCAACCTTTCGGGTCAGCGCTCGCGGCGCATGGAGCAACAGAACTAGCACGCTGCCGGTTGAAGAACAGCCGCGAGGCGTGTTTTCTCCGTCGCACCGTTTGGTCCAGGCATATCGCCCGGAGCTTGTCACCTCATATAGGACGTTGCCCATGCCCGCCCAAAGCGATCTGAAGCCAATGCTCGATGCGGCCGAAGTCAATGCGCTGATGGCAAGCGTCTATCCGCAGCTCAACGACAGTTTCACCTCCTATGAGGCGATCGACGTATTTCCCGGCGGCTGCACGGTTCGGCTCAACGCCGACGAACGGCATCTGCGTCCCGGCGGCACGGTGTCCGGTCCGTCGCTGTTCACGCTGGCCGACATCGGCGGCTATGTCTGCGTGCTCAGCCACGCCGGACCGGACGCGCGGTCGGTGACCGTCAATCTCGACATCAACTTCATGCGCAAGGCCGAAGCCGGTCCAATCGACGGCCATTGCCGGATCCTGAAGCTCGGCAAGAGCCTGATGGTGTTCGACATCGACATCGTGGCGGGCCCGGATGGGCACACTGTGGCCCATGCCACGGGGACCTATTCGATCCCTCGTAAGTCTTCTCAAACTTGATATCGCAGCGAGATGTGTATATATATGCGCATAGGTGACATTTGATCGAGCGTGACAGCCGCCGCATCATAAAGCGGCTGAGAGACGACGGCTTCGAATTGGTCTCAGTTCGGGGCTCGCATCACAAATTCCGGAAAGGCGCCATCGTGCTTGTCGTTCCGCACCCGGAAAAAGATCTGCCAGTCGGCACTGCTCGCGCGATCGCCAAACAGGCAGGCTGGATTCGCTAGACCTGAAGTATACAATCAGGAGACTGTAATGAAGAACTACTTCGCGCTGGTTGAGAAGGATGCCGACAGCGCATTTGGTATTCGCTTCCCCGACATTCCGGGCTGTTTTTCAGCGGCCGATGTACCCGAGGATATCGTGCCGAATGCAATCGAGGCCCTGCAACTTTGGGCCGAGGATATGTCCGTGCCTGAACCCTCCAGCCATGAGGCGATTGTATCGCTTGCCGATATCCGTACCGCGCTATCTGAAGGAGCTTATCTGGTCTCCGTGCCGCTGATCGACAATGACAGTGCCGTGGTCAGGGCGAACGTGACATTCGAACGCGGTGTCCTGCGCGCAATCGATGCCGCCGCGCGCGAGCGCGGCATCACCAGGTCCGCATTTCTCTCAAGCGCCGCCCGCAGGGAAATTGAGGCAAAGCACTAGCGCGAGGGCGACTGGCATCGATTACTTTTGTGGTAAAATAATACCGTTCAGCCAAGCCATTGTTTTTTCTTTATTTTACTCGCTAAACGCATTTTCCGCTGCCTTGACGTATAAAGTGCCCTCGCCTATAAGCCCTCGCGAAGCAGCGGCCCGCAACGGCCGCCGTTTTGTTATTGGCGGGTGGCTCGGCTTTCCGTCAATCCAAGCAACAAGAAACGCCTTCTCTTGTCCCTCGTGGACGAGAAAGGTCAACCTGAGAGCAAAACCATGGCTACCTTTTCGCAGAAGCCTGCGGATGTGGTGAAGAAGTGGGTGCTGATCGACGCCGAAGGTCTCGTCGTCGGTCGTCTGGCCACCGTCATCGCCAACCATCTGCGCGGCAAGCACAAGCCCACCTTCACCCCGCATGTCGATGATGGCGACAACGTCATCGTCATCAATGCCGACAAGGTGGTGTTCACCGGCAAAAAATACACCGACAAGGTCTATTACTGGCACACTGGCCATCCCGGCGGCATCAAGGAGCGCACCGCGCGCCAGCTGCTCGAGGGCCGTTTCCCCGAGCGCGTCGTCGAGAAGGCCGTCGAGCGCATGATCCCGCGCGGCCCGCTTGGCCGCCGTCAGATGAAGAATCTCCGCGTCTATGCCGGCGCCGAGCATCCGCACACCGCTCAGCAGCCCGTCACGCTCGACGTGGCCAAGCTGAACTCCAAGAACAAGAGGGCTTCGTAATGGCTGAGCTTTCCTCGCTCGCAGAACTCGGCACCGTCGCCGCGCAGCCGGCCGCGCCCGTGCATGTCCAGAAGCTCGACAAGTCGGGCCGCGCTTACGCCACCGGCAAGCGCAAGAACGCCATCGCGCGCGTCTGGGTGAAGCCGGGCTCCGGCAAGATCACTGTCAACGACAAGGAATTCGCGACCTATTTCGCGCGTCCGGTGCTGCAGATGATCCTCAACCAGCCGATCGTCGCGGCCAACCGCGCCGGCCAGTACGACATCGTCGCCACCGTCATCGGCGGCGGCCTCTCCGGTCAGGCCGGTGCGGTCCGTCACGGCATCTCCAAGGCGCTGACCTACTATGAGCCGGGCCTGCGCTCGGTGCTCAAGAAGGGCGGATTCCTGACCCGCGACAGCCGCGTGGTCGAGCGCAAGAAGTACGGCAAGGCGAAAGCCCGCCGCAGCTTCCAGTTCTCGAAGCGCTAAGCGCTGGGAAATCCAAGCTTTCGAAAAGGCCGCCTCCGAGCGGCCTTTTTGTTTTCCGCTACCAGTGCCCGGCCGGCGTTTTGATGTAGTCGATGAAGGCGCGCAGCGGCGCGGGCACCAAGCGGCGCCCGGGATAGTAGAGAAACGGCCCGGAAAATTCCTGCCACCACGGCTCCAGCACGGGCTCCAGCGCGCCGCTCTCGAAATGCGGGCGCACCCAGTCCTCGAACAGCCAGAGAATGCCGACACCGGCAATCGCCGCGTCGACAGCGAGATCGACGCCTCCGCCAATGCTGACGAGCAATGGTCCGGTGGTGTCGACGCGCACCACCTCACCGTCCCGCTCGAACTCCCAGGGCGTCATGACCCCGCTCGGGAAGCGGCCGCGTATGCAGGCATGGCCAAGCAGGTCGCGCGGGTGCTGTGGCCGGCCGTGGCGATCAAGATAGGCTGGTGCTGCGGAGGTGGTGAAGCGCTGCGTGCGCGGTCCGATCGGCACGGCGATCATGTCCTGCTCCAGCCGCTCGTCATAGCGGATGCCGGCATCGCAGCCGGCCACCAGCAGATCGATAAAGTTCTCCTCGGCGATCACCTCCAGGCGAATGGCCGGATAGGCCGCCAGAAAACCCGGAACGATTCTTGGCAACACCAGCCGCGAGGCGCTTATCGGCACATTGAGCCGCAGGGTTCCGGCGGGCCGATCGCGAAAGCCGTTCACCACATCGAGCGCGGCTTCGACCTCCCCCAGTGCGGGGCCGAGCCGCGCCAGCAGACCGGCGCCAGCCTCGGTCAAAGCGACGCTACGCGTGGTGCGGTTGAAGAGCCGCACGCCAAGCTGTGTTTCCAGACGGCGGATGGCTTCACTGAGCGCGGAGGCGCTGCCCGCCGTGGCGCGGGCGCCTTCGCGAAAGCCGCCGGCGCGCGCCACGGCCATAAACGCCTGAAGATCGTTGAGATCAGCCGCCATTGTTCCTAATTCCGCACAAGCCGTACCGGTTATACCCGGTTATCGGGACAGCGGCCATGAGCTATCTCCCTCGTCGACAGCGAAGGAGACCACGATGTCCAGCGTAAACAAATCCGGCACCTATAAACTCGGCGACCGTTCGGTCCGCCGCCTCGGCTACGGCGCCATGCAGCTCGCAGGCAAGGGCGTGTTCGGTCCGCCGAAAGATCATGACGCGGCCATCGCCGTGCTGCGCGAAGCGGTAGCGCAAGGCGTGAACCATATCGACACCAGCGATTATTACGGGCCCTATGTCACCAACAGGCTGATCCGCGAGGCGCTTGCGCCCTACCCCGACGACCTCACCATCGTCACCAAGATCGGCGCCCGCCGTGGCGAAGACGCCTCCTGGCTGCCGGCCTTCACAGCCGACGAGCTCGAGCAGGCCGTGCACGACAATCTCCGCAATCTCGGTCTTGAGGTGATGGACGTCGTCAATCTGCGCATCATGTTCGGGGTGCATGGTCCGGCCGAAGGTTCCATCGAGGCGCAGGTCACCAAGCTTGCCGAGCTGCAGCGCAAAGGCCTGGTGCGCCATATCGGCTTGAGCAACGTCACCCGCGCGCAGATCGCGGAAGGCCGCAAGATCTGCGACATCGTCTGCGTGCAGAACCAGTACAATCTGGCGCACCGCGACGATGACGCGCTGATCCATGAGCTGGCTCGCGACGGCATCGCCTATGTGCCGTTCTTCCCGCTCGGTGGGTTCAGCCCGTTGCAATCGTCGACGCTGTCCGACGTGGCCGACCGGCTCGGCGCGACGCCGATGCAGGTGGCGCTGGCGTGGCTGCTGCAGCGTTCGCCCAATATCCTTTTGATACCGGGCACCTCTTCGGTCGCGCATCTGCGGGAGAATCTGGCAGCCGCGGAGTTGGAGCTGTCGGCTGATGTGTTGAACGAGCTGGATGGCGTGGCGAAAGCTGCGTAGGTCGGCGCAGCACCCCGCCCGCGCCTGCGGCGCGACCTCCCCATCGAGGGGAGGTAGGGCGCCGCGCTTTATGCTTGAACGCCAGTTTAGCATTCAGGATTACCGCACCGCAGGCATGCAGCGACGGCAGTTTGGCACGACGTTCTACCTCCCGTCGATGGGGAGGTCGGCGCGAAGCGCCGGGCGGGGTGAAGCGCCGACGCCAGCTAATTAATGCTCGCCGTATGCGCCGGCTCGGCCTGCCTGATGTCCGTCGTATAAGGCACCCGATAGCCATTCGCCGCCAGCCACTCGATCGCCGCTTTCGGCTCGTCGGTCTGGATGATCGTTGCGCCGCGGTCGACCCAGAAACCCCAGGCTTCGCGTGGCAGGCCGGCGGCGACGGCGAGTTCGTCGCCACGGCCGCCGGCGAGGAAGCCGCCCGGCTTGTGCACGATGGCGTAGGTGTCGGCCCAAAGGTGCCAATCGCCGCGAGCCGCTTCCGCGCGCATATGGTTGCTGAACAGCGGCCCGCCAGAGGCGGTCAGCGTCTCGGCGCCGTTGCGCCAGTTGATCAACTCGATGGCGCGCGGCGCGAACACCTTGTCGACCTCATCGGCGAAGGCGGCATCATGCACGGCGTCGTCGGCGAGGATCGGCATGAACTGGAAGCCGCCGCCTGCGCTTGCAAGCGCGGCACTGGCGGCATCGATGCGCTGCGGGTTCCAGAGGTTCTCCTTGACGATCACCTGGTCGGCCATGCCGAGGTCGCGCGCCTCCGCGACCATGCCCGGCAGGTCGGTCACCTCCAGCTTGTTGTCGAGGTTGATCAGGATCCTGTCCCTGGTCGTCAGCAGCATCTCGCGCAGCGTCGACACCGTCTCGTTGGTGACGGCGCCCGTGCCCTCGATGACCAGCCGGCAGTTCTTCAGCTCGGCCAGCGTGTAGTTCACGACCTCCCCCTTGCAGGTGGTGGTGCGGTCGAGCCAGCTGTCATGCATGATGACGAACTCGCCGTCCTTCGCGCGCCGGACATCGACCTCGATGATCTCGGCGCCGATCGCGATCGACCCTTCGACCGCGGCCAACGAGTTTTCGGCATAAAGCGTCTTGCCGGCCTGCATGCTGCCGGCGCGGTGCGCGGCGATCATCACATGATCGCGCCATTGGTTGGCGTGCTCGAAGCGATCGAGGATTTGGGCGGCGCGCGTCTCGCCGGCTAGACTTTGGTTAGGAATTGCACCAAGCGCGGCGGACAGAAAAAGCCTCAGCCAGAGTGTTCGCATCGGGGAATCGCTCCGTTCCGGTCGCGACCCGGTTAGGCGATGCCCATGACAGGGCGGTGAACGAAGCCGGCTAGCTGTTTCGTATCGAAGTCCGTCAAATACGCTTGGAAAGGCGCCGGAACCAGGCGAGCGCCGGCATTTCGACGAAGCGCCAGGTGAACCACGACGCGACGACGACGGCGATCAACATCGCGATCAAAGCCGCAAAACCGATCAAGGGCGAGCCGGCGCCGAAGCCGGTCGCATGCTCACCTCGCAGCATCAGGTCGCCAACGATGCCGAGCCCGAGCTTGCGTTCGATCAGGCCGCCGGCATTGATCAGGCGCGCCTGGACGAAGATGTGGACCATGTAGATCGAATAGGAGAGCGAACCGAGCAGCAGCATCGGCCGGCTGCGCAGCACGGCGCTGACCAAGCCGCCCTCATGTGCAAACAGGTAAAGCGCCAGCGCGAAGACGACCGGTGCCGCAATGCCAAGGTCGTTGGTGCCGGCAATGGAGACGAACAGCGCGATCCCCGTGATCGTCACAAGCTCCGCAATCGTCCAGGCGATGCGCCCTGTCCCGCCGCTAAGCGCTTGTCGCGCCTCTGCAATGGAATCGTGCTGAAACCAGGCGAGCAGCGCGCCGAGCGAGAAGCCGTAAAGGCAACGGATGAAGCCGAAGTCGAAGGACACGTCCATATGACGCGTCGAGACCGCGAGCAGGAAAAGCGGCGCCGTCACCGCGGCGGCGACGAACCATGTCCAGGCGCGCTGGCCAGCGGCGAAGACGACGGCGGCAAACAGCAGATAGGTGAAGAACTCGGCCGAAATGCTCCAGCTCGGCGCGTTCCAGCTCAGATGATCCTCGACGCCCATGCCCTGCAGGAGGAAGAGGTTGGCGATCAAGCTTTTCAGGTCGAAACCGGCGGTGAAGGGTGCGGGACCCGTTCCGTGCAGCGCCGGCAGGACGAGCCGCAGCGCCTCGAAGCCAGCGAAAGCGGCAAGCATCATAAGATGCAGCGGATAGATGCGGCCGAAGCGCACGAGCGCGAAACGCGCAAGATCGTCCGGCTCGTTCAGGCGGCCGCCATAGGCGCTGGCGATGACGAAACCGGAGAGCACGAAGAAGAAATCGACGAACAGATAGGAGCCGCCGACAAACGCGCTTTGCGAAATCATCGAGGTCGTCGGGAAGTGGAACAGCGCCACCAGCAGCGCGCAGATGCCGCGCCAGGAATCCAGCACCAGAAAGCGCTCGCCGGCCGCCGTGCCCACACGGGTCGCCGCTGGTGCGGGCGCAAGGTTGAGCAGAGCCGTCTCAGCCATAATGATACAGATCCTGTGTTGCCCTGGCACTCGCCGAGCGCCGCGCCGTTTCCGCAAGCTGTGACTGGCATGTTGCGTGCCGGTTCTGTAGTTGTGGCTGCCCCGATGCAAACCGAGGACCCGTAATGGCGAACCTAGAGATCGACCACGCGTTCACCGCCCGCTCCAAGACGGGCGCGTCGTTCGAGCCGACCTATGCCGGCGCGCTGTCGTTCATGCGGCGCAAATATACGAAGGACGTGAAGGGCGCGGACGCCGTGGTATGGGGCATTCCTTTCGACGCCGCCGTCACCAACCGGCCTGGCGCCCGCTTCGGGCCGCAGGCGATCCGTCGCGCCTCGGCGATCCTCGACAACGATCCGCAGTATCCGTTCTCGCGCGATCTGTTCGAGCATCTTTCGGTGGTCGACTACGGTGATTGCCTGCTGGACAGCGGCAATCACCACAAGACGCCCGGCACGATCGAGCGCGAGGCGGCCAAAATCCTGAAATCAGGCGCGTTCCTTTTGACGCTCGGCGGCGACCATTTCGTCACCTGGCCGCTGCTCAAGGCGCATGCCGCGATCCACGGGCCGCTGGCGATGGTGCAGTTCGACGCGCATCAGGACACCTGGCCGGATGACGGCAAGCGCATTGACCACGGCTCCTTCGTCGCCCGCGCGGTGAATGAAGGCATCATCGACCCCGACCGCTCGATCCAGATCGGCATCCGCACCCATGCGCCGGATACGTTCGGCATAAAAATCCTCTACGGCCATGAGGTCGAGGAAATGCGCGCCTCCGACATCGCCTATGCGATCGTCGACCGCACTGGCGGCAAGAAGACCTACCTCACCTTCGACATCGACTGCCTCGATCCGGCCTTCGCGCCAGGCACCGGCACGCCGGTGGCAGGTGGCCCGTCATCGGCCAAGATGCTGTCGACGCTGCGTCAACTCGGCCAGGTCGATGTCGTCGGCGCCGACATCGTCGAGGTTGCGCCGGCCTATGATCATGCCGATATAACGGCGATCGCCGGATCGATCATCGCCATGCACTATCTCGGCCTGTTGGCGGAACGAAAGGCACGGGCGGAAGAGTTGAACAACGGCAATCATGCCGCGCTAAATCATGCTCACGGCATATGACATTGGAATCGCAGGGAATTTGGTAAGCGATGAAACCGAAAATCTTCATTGACGGCGAACACGGAACGACGGGCCTGCAGATCAGGGCGCTGCTCGCGGACCGCGGCGACCTGGAGATCATCTCCATCCCGACCGAGCGCCGCAAGGAGACCGCCGCCCGCGCCGAATTCCTCAACGCGGCCGATGTCGCGATCCTTTGCCTGCCGGATGCGGCGGCGAAGGAAAGCGTGTCGCTGATCACGAACGACACGACCAAGGTGATCGACGCCTCGACCGCGCATCGCGTCGCCGAGGGCTGGGAATACGGCTTTGCCGAAATGGACAAGGACCAGGCGAAGAAGATCGCCAGCGCGAAGCGCATCGCCAATCCGGGCTGCTGGCCGCAAGGGCCGATCGCCACGCTGCGGCCGCTGGTCTCCGCCGGCCTGTTGCCGGCCGATTTTCCGGTCACCGTCAACGGCATTTCCGGCTATTCCGGCGGCGGGCGGCCGATGATCGAGGACTATGTCGGCAAGGGTGAGGACGCGCCCGAGTTCCTGCCCTACGGGCTGACGCTGCAGCACAAGCATGTGCCGGAGCTCCGCGCCTATGCGAAGCTGTCGCACGACCCGATCATGCAGCCGGCGGTGGGTAATTTCGCGCAGGGCATGATCACGGTGGTGCCGCTGCAGCTCCGCGGTCTCGACCGCGTGCCGACCGGCGCCGAACTCCACGCGGCGATCGCCGACCATTATGCGTCGATCGACGGCGGCGTGGTCGAGGTCGCGCCATATACCCACATGGAGCGGATCGCGGAGATCGATCCGGAGATCTATAACGGCACCAACCGGATGAAGGTCTATGTGTTCGCCAATGACGAGCGGGCCCAGGCATTGCTGATGGCCGTCTACGACAATCTCGGCAAGGGCGCGTCGGGCGCCGCTGTACAGAATCTCGACCTGATGCTCGGCATCAAGCACTGAGCGGCGATGCAGGCGTTTCCAGAGCGCTGGAAGGTCGGCGCTCCTGAGCTCATTGCCGGCCGTCAGCTTCTGACGTTTATCTCCGTCGGCAGCGGATAGGCGCCCTTGGTGCCACGCCAATGCGCGGTGGCGAAGCCGAGCAGGACCAGCGCGATCGCCTGATGCGTCAATGCCATGTGCAGCGGCACCTGCATCAGCAGCGTGCCGATGCCGATCGAGGCCTGGAGGACCACCAGCGCGAAGAGAAGCGTGGTGCGACGGGCATGGGTGGTGCCGGGCTGGCGCCGACACGTGGCGATCATATGCCAGAGCGCCACGAGAAAGACCGTATAGGCGCCCAGTCGGTGGACGAACTGCACCGTCTTCGGATTCTCAAAGAAGTTCAGCCAGGCGGGCTTCAGGAGAAGCAGATCGGAGGGGATCACCTTTCCGTCCATCAGCGGCCATGTGTTGTAGGAAAGACCGGCGTGAAGGCCAGCGACCAATCCGCCGAGATAGATCTGGATTAGCGTCAGGAACACGATGAAGCCGGCGAGCCGCTGTGTCGAGCGGTCGGCGGCAGGCTCCGAATGCGGCGCCAGGCCTCGCGCGACCGCCATCGTGGCGGTGAAGATCAGCGCGGCAAGCGTCAGATGCGTCGCCAGGCGGTACTGGCTGACCGAAACGCGGTCGACAAGGCCGGAAGCCACCATCCACCAGCCGATGGCGCCTTGCAGTCCGCCGAGCGCCAGGATGCCGATGAGCTTCAACCCAAGGCCGCGCTCGATGCGGCGCGTTGCCCAGAAGAACAGCAGCGGCAGGGCGAAGACCACGCCGACGCTGCGCGCCAGGATGCGGTGCGCCCACTCCCACCAGAAGATCGACTTGAAGTCCTCGAGGCTCATGCCCTTGTTGATCTCGGTATATTGCGGGATCTGCTGGTAGCGCTGGAACTCTTCCTGCCATTCGGCGTCGTTGAGCGGCGGGATGACGCCATGGATCGGCTGCCACTCGGTGATCGACAGGCCCGAGCCGGTGAGACGCGTGGAACCACCGACCAGAACCAGCGCGAACAGCACGAACACCACGACGTAGAGCCAGCCGCGCACCAAAGCGCGGTTATGGAGGTCTCGGTCGCGTGCGGCATAGGGGGCCGTGGCGGTGATTGCAGCCATGGACGTTTTCCGGCAGTTGAAACGCTGGAGTGGTGGACCAAGGCTCGCGCCGTGGCAAGGCTGGACAGCGCGGCACGCCGTCGCGCCGGGCCGCGGTGGTTGCGTGCGCACGCCATTCAGCCTAAGCGAGACGGGTCAACGAGACCGCGACATGCCCATTCGCCTGAAAAAGCTGATCGGAACCATCCTGCTTGTGGCGCTGGTCATCATCTATGCGCTGATCGCCTCCGCGGTCGCGGTCACCAGGCTCGCCGAATACGGGCCTACGGCGCATCTCCTGTTCTTCCTGCTCAGCGGCTTTCTCTGGGTTCTGCCGGCCATGGCCATCATCAAATGGCTGATCATCGAGCCGCGTCCGAAGGGTTGATCCTCGCTGACGCCAGCGGCGCCGGCTGGTCTAGATGGTCACCACCATCTTGCCGGCATTGGCGAGCGGCGTCGTGATGCCGGACAGCATCGTTTGGATATGCGCCACGCTCTGGTAGCGGCCGTTGACGGAGATGCGCGGCAGCGCGTGCAGGAAGCCGGCATGCTCGGCCCTCAGCACGCCGTGCCGCGTGGTCACCGCCGAGACGTAGCCCGCGTCGCGGGCGAAGCCCACTTCGCGGCAGCCGACAGCGCTGGCATAGCCGTAAGGGTAAGCGAAATGACGCGGCTCCTCGCCGAGCCTTTCTTCAAGGATACGGCGGACGTCGCCGATCTCATGGCGCGCATCGGCTTCGGACAGCCGCTTCAAATTTCGATGATTGACCGTGTGCGCGCCGATGGTCACCAGCGGGTGTGCGGCCACGGCACGGAGCTCATCCCAATTCATCAAGGTGCATGGGCGGCCTGTGCCGAATTCATAGCCGTTCGATCGGGCAAGCTCGCGCAATGCCGCACCCTGCTCCTCCTCGGGCACTTCCACGGTCAGCCAAGCGTTCAGCCGCGCGATGGCCTGGATCTTCCTGCCCCGTGTCGAGCAATCGATCGCCCTCGGCTTGCCCGCCATCGTCAGCGTCAGGCGCGAGCAGGTGTCGACGATGTCCTCGATGACGTCCCACCAGAGATCGACGGCGCCGTCGATCAGGCCGGGGGCGACATAGATGGTGATCGGCGCGCCGTGCTTTTCCAACACGGGAAGCGCCTCGGTCATGTTGTCGCGATATGCGTCGTCGGCGGTGATGGTGGCGAACTGGCCGCCTTTGCCACCCATCTTGATGCGCTCGATCGCTTCATCAAGGGAAACAAAGGCATAACCCCTTCCCTTCATGTCGGCGATGAGCCTGTCGAGGAAGGCGGGAGCGATGTTCAGATGCCGGTTGACGCCGTTCGGCTTCTCCGGCGTCGCGGTGACGCGGTGCAGCATCAGGATGGCGCCGATGCCGCCGACAAACGGCCGCGCCAGGGGCGCCAGACCGGAGTAGCGGGCAAGGTTCAACGCCAGTTTCCGGATTGCCTCGCCCCCGTCGATCATTCCTTCACCTTTTGCGCCTAGACTCATCCAAGCACGACATTCGCCTATGCGAACCCCCAAGTCGGAACCAATACGTCTTAAGGATTGAGGGATGGTTGACGCCGCCGCGTCATTTGACGGCAACCGGGTCGCGGCCAACGAGATTTCCGCGCGCTCCATGCGAGCCGATCAGGGTCGATGGGCCGCTACCGCAAGCGACGGCGCCGGCCTTGCCGATTACATCCAATTCTGCGCCTCGGCGCTGTTTGCGCCGGCGCAAAGCGCATCCTGGGTGAACAACTGGGCAGCCGCGACGGGCGCCGACATGGTTGTCGCGACGCTGACTTGTGATGCCCGCCCGGCGCTTTCGCTGGCGCTGGAAGTCGTGCGACGCGGCCCGTTCAAAATTGCCCGTTTCGCGGGCGGGCGTCACGCCAACGGCAATTTCGCCGCCGCTGATCCACGCTTTCTGCCCGCCATCGACGCTTCGGCGATCCGCTCAATGTTCAAGGCGATCGCGAGGATGCGCCCAGACATCGACCTAATCTCGCTGGAAAGGCTGCTGCCCAACCTCAATGGCGTCGTCAACCCGCTCGCAGCGCTGCCCAGCTTCCCCAGTCCGAACCTTGCGCTCGCTGTCGATCTCGACGGCGGGTTCGACGCGTTGCTGTCGCGCGCGAGCGGCAAGCGCAAGCGCAAGAAGCACCGCTCGCAGACGCGCAAGTTCGAAGCCGTCGGCGCCTTCCGGCGGATCGAAGCCCGCACCCGCGAGGACGTCGACAGGCTGCTCGACGCCTTCCTCGGTATGAAGGAAGCGCGTTTCGCCAAGATGGGCATCGCCAATGTCTTCGGCGACAGGCAGGTGCGCGACTTCTTCCGGGCGCTGTTTACCGATGCGCTGGCTGAGGAAAGGCCGTCCTTCCTGCTGCACGGCCTGGAGGTGGCGGGAAAGCTGCGCGCGGTGACCGGCTCCAGCCGCTGCGGCAAGCGGCTGATCTGCGAGTTCGGCGCCATCGCCGAGGACGATCTCGCCTTCACCAGCCCCGGCGACTTCCTGTTCTTCGACAACATCCAGGAAGCCTGCGAGCTCGGTTTCGACGTCTATGATTTCTCGGTCGGAGACGAGGCTTACAAGCGACTTTGGTGCGATATCGAGGTCCAGCATTTCGAGGTGCTCGCGCCACTGACGCTGAAGGGCCACGCGTTGGCCGCGGCGATGCGGCAAGGCGCGAGGGGGAAGGCCTTCATCAAGAACAACCCGACGATCTGGAGGCTGACCAAGATGCTGCGCCGCAAGGCTGCCGGACAGGCAGCACCCGCTCCGGCCGAGGACGACAGCTAGGCCCGGCGAGAGTCGCTAGCTACGCCGCCTGAACGATCTCGACCAATTCAACGTCGAACACCAGGTCCTTTCCGGCCAACGGATGATTGCCGTCGAGCTTGACGCTGGCGTCGTCGACGCCGATGACCGTCACTTGCATGGGACGTCCCTCACGGGTGCGGGCCTGTAATCGGGTGCCAACATCGACGTCGATGTTTGCCGGCACGGCGGCGCGGTCGACGGTTACGACCGCCTCGGGGCGATGAGGGCCATAGGCGGCGTCAGCGGGAACGGTGACGGTGCTTTTTGTGCCGACCTCCATGCCCTCGACATGGGTTTCGAGACCAGGAATTACCTGTCCTTCACCGAGTGTAAACTGCAGCGGTTCATTGCCGGAAGAATCGAATTGGGTGCCGTCCACCAGACGCCCAGTGTAGTTGATGCGTACGGTGTCGCCGTTCTTGGCCTGTGTCATAGCAGCCATCCTTTGGGAGTTTTGGGGGCCGGCCTAGGAATTTCGGTCCCGCTCTCGATCATCCACGCATCAGAATGCGCAGCGCGAAACATCGAAACTAGGAGCCTTGCCGCCAATGTAAAGTGCGGGAGCCGCCGAGAAATGAAGCGGCAACGCGGGACAGCCTTGTCGGCCTCCGGCCTTATGCAGCCGACCGGCGCCCGGGCAATGGATCTCCCGGCTCATGACCGACCGGCGTGACCAGCGTGACGTCGGGATAGCCGTTCTCGATCAGCTTCACCGCAGCCTGGGTCACCTGGTCGTCGGCTTCCAGCATCGACAGGAAGACTTCGGTGCCATCGCCGACCAGGCGGCTGATGCCTTGCGCGTCGGCCGGGCCGCATTCGACAACGACGAGATCGTAGGCCGTGGTCAGTGACTGCATGATGATGGGCAGCCGGTCGGCGGCGCGCATGGCGCGGACCGGGTCGGCGGTGCCGACCGGAATGACATGCGCATCCGAATAGAGATCGGGATGGATGACGTCGCTGAACTGCGCCTCGGAGGCTAGAAGATTGGTGATGCCGGGGAAGAGGCTCGAGTCCAGCATCGGCCGCGATGCCGCGCCCGACGCGGTTAGATCGAGCAAAAGCACACGCAGGCCGGCGTCGGAGACTTCGCGCGCCACCAGCACGGCGGACGCGGCCGCCTCGTCGCCTTCGGGCGACACGAAGATCGCGCGCGCCGCGCCCGAAGCGATCAGCTTCTCCGCCGCCTTGTCGACATCGATCTCGCCGAGCCGGGATTGGCGCGGCTCGGGCGCCGATCCGCGGGGTTCAGAAGGCCGGACAACGGACTCAGCGGGTCTGGCAGCGGGGGCATGAACCTCCACCGGCTCGCTCTCGGCCGGCCTTGGGAGTTCCGCTTCCGCGATGGAATGACCTGCCGAGGCTTCCTCGTAAGGAGCAAACGCACGACCTTCGTCATCGATCGCCGGTTCCGTGCGCGCGACAGGCATTGCCACCTGCTCGATATCGGTGAAGCGGGCGCCAGCGGCCGGACGCATGGCGCGGCCGGAGAACAACTCGCCAAGCAGCGTGCCGATCGCCATCAGCAGCAGAGAAGCGGCGGCGGCGGCCCCGGTGATCGGCCCGATCTTGGGGAAATAAGGCTGCGACGGCACCTGCGCCTGCGCGATCAGGCTTGCCGCGACCGGCGAGTATTTGCGGTCCTTGCGCGAGGCCGCCGCATTGTAACTTGCCATATAGGATTCAAGCTGTTGGCGCTGAACGTTCGCGTCGCGCTGCAAGGCATCCAACTGCACCTGCTGTTCGCCGGCGCGCGCCGAGGCGGCTTTCAGCGTGTTGACGTCCGCGACCAGCTGATCCTCGCGGGCCTTGGCCGTCTGCGCCTGCGCCGACAGGCCGCGAATGATCTTTTGCGCCTCGTTGCGAATCTGGCCGTCGAGGTCGGCAAGCTGCGATTTCAGCGCCCGAATGCGGGGATGGTTGTCGAGCAAGGTCGTCGAAAGGTCGGCAATGTTGGCCCGGAGTTCGACCTGCCGCTCGCGCAGGCGCTGAATCAGCTCGGAGGACAGCACTTCCGGCACGCTGTCTAGCGAACCGCCGTTCTGCAGCGCCCGGCGCACGCTCTCGGCACTCGCCTCGGCGGCGGCGCGGCTGGCGCGCACGCGCGACAGCTCGCTCGACAGCTCGGCAAGTTGCTGAGTCGGCAGCACCGCATTGTTGCCGCCCATCAGAAGGTCTGACTGGGCACGGAAGGCCGCGACCTTGGCCTCGGCGTCCTTCACGCGATTCTGCAGGTCGGCGATTTCCGGCGCCAGGAAGTCGGTGGCGGCTGCGTTCGATTCGAGCTTGGCGTCGCTCTTCGAGGCGATATAGGCGTTGGCGATGCCGTTGGCGACATCGGCGGCAAGCTTCGGATCCTTCGAGGCGAACTCGATCGCGATCGCGCGGGTCTTCTCGACGGCGTAGACATTGAGCTTGTCGTGCATGGCATTCAGCACGCGCTCTTCCGGCGGGATATCGAAGGGGTCGCTTTTCAAGCCGACGAGAACGAGGATGCGCCCGAGCGCCGACATCTTCAGCGTTTGGTCAAACTCCGGCAGCTTGTCCAGATTGAGCTTGGTCGCGACCTGCTTGAGGATATCGGGCGAGGAAATGATCTGGACCTGAGTCGCCACGCCCTGTTCGTCGAGAATCGGCTTGTCGTCATCGTTGGTGCCCGGCGGCCGGGTGTATTCCGATTCGCGCGAGCCGATCTCCAGCTTGGCTGTCGCCTTGTAGTAAGGCGTCGCGAGCCAGGCTAAAGCGAAGGCGAGCCCGGTGACCACAAGCGTGACGAGAACAATGCGCAGCCAGTTCCTCGCTAGGCTGGCGAACAGCTGTCTCAGGTCGACATCGACATCTGCGGCCGCGGACTGAACGGACATGCATCCTGCTCCGAACTTTGAGTCGAGGATGGACCGTAAACAACTATGGTAACTCACCCGTTAAGATCGAAACGAACACTTATTAGACAATCCTCAAAGAACATCCGGGGAAAGCAATAGAACAATTGGGCTTTTTACCGATCAGCACGCCGCCCGATCGCACTCCTTTACCGCGCATTAACCCTAACAGGATGATAACGGTCGCACTTTCCTGGGGTTGTGCCGCGGCTTGCGGCAAGAGCGATGAAGGTTCCTGGCCGGTCATGAAAAGCACTGCTTCCCTCTTTCGCGCTTTGCTTGCCCTGTCGCTGCTGACCGGCTGCTCGAGCTATCGCCCGACGCCCGCCGCCTTCCATGAAGTGCTCGACCAGCCCTACCGTCTCGGCGCAGGCGACCGGGTCCGTGTCACGGTGTTCGAGCAGGACGGGTTGACCAACACCTACAGCGTAGACCAGTCCGGCTACCTCTCCTTCCCGCTGGTCGGTGCCGTGCCGGCGCGCGGCCACACCGCGCAGCAGTTGGAAAAGGAGATCGCCGACAAATTGCGCCAGGGCTATCTGCGCGATCCCGACGTTTCGGTAGAGATCGACCGTTACCGGCCGATCTTCGTGATGGGCGAAGTGGGCGCTGCCGGCCAGTATTCCTATGTGCCGGGGCTCACCGTGCAAAAGGCGGTCGCCATTGCCGGCGGCTTCACGCCGCGCGCCAATCAGGAGAGCGTCGACATCACCCGCGACATCAACGGCAAGGTGATGACCGGACGGGTGCTTACATCCGATCCGCTCCTGCCCGGCGACACCGTCTACGTTCGCGAACGCCTGTTCTGAAAAGTCCGTCGTGACGGTGAACCTCAGGATCGTCCACTGCTTCCGCTCACCTGTCGGGGGAATCTTCCGGCATGTGCGCGACCTCACCGAGGCGCAGGTCGCCGCCGGCCATGCGGTGGGCATCGTCTGCGATTCGACAACCGGCGGCGACTACGAGGAGCGGCTCTTCGAAGCGATGAAGGACAGCCTCGCGCTCGGCATCCATCGCACGCCGATGCAGCGTCATGTCGGGCCGGGCGACCTCGCCTCGGCCTGGCGCACCTATCGAATCATCCAGGAATTGCGGCCGGACGTACTGCATGGGCATGGCGCCAAGGGTGGCGCCTATGCCCGGCTGTTCGGCTCACTGTTGCGGGTTTCAAGGTCTCGCGTGGCCCGCCTTTATTCGCCGCATGGCGGCTCCCTCCACTATGACGAAACGACGGCGACGGGAAAGCTGTTCTTCGGCCTGGAGCGCTTCATGGCGCGCTTCACCGATTGCCTGCTGTTCGTTTCCGACTATGAGCGGAAAACGTATCGGCGCAAGGTCGGCGAGCCGCCCATACCCAACCGGCTCGTCTATAACGGCCTGCGCGCCGCGGAATTCGAATCGGTGACGACGGCGATCAATGCCGCCGATTTCCTGTACATCGGCATGATGCGCGACCTGAAAGGTCCGGATATCTTCATCGATGCGCTGGCTTTGGCCGGCAGCGAGCCTGAACGCCCCTTGAGCGCCGTGATGGTTGGCGATGGCGACGACCTGCCGCGCTACCACGCTCAGGTCGAGCGGCTCGGCCTCGAGAACCGGGTTCGCTTCTTGCCTCCGATGCCGGCGAGGGAAGCTTTCGCCCTGGCTGAGCTGGTAGTGGTTCCGTCGCGCGCGGAGGCGATGCCCTATATCGTGCTCGAGGCCTTGGCCGCCGGCATGCCGATGATCGCGACCGCGGTCGGCGGCATTCCGGAAATCTTCGGCGATGGCTCCCCTGCCTTGATCCGGCCGGATCCCGTCGAGCTTGCCAGCAAAATCGGCATGGCGGTCAAAGACATGGATGCGTACCGCAAGGCGATGCCACAGGCCGACGAGCTGAAGGCGCGTTTCGGCTCCGACGTGATGGCAACCGAGATCGAGAAGGCCTATTTCGCGGCGCTGAGCAAGTAGGTCCGCAACCGCACAACAGCTTCAAAACCACGGGTTGTTTCAAGCCTTTCTTAGCTCTCTTTTGCTAAGCAATTGCGCGAAGCTCGCGGACAGTTCCCATGAATGAGATCGACCCCGCACGCCGCTTTTCCATGGATGCGGTGCGCAACTACGACGCCCCCGCCGAAAGCGAAAAGCCCGGCGGCATCAACGATGTGGCGCGCCAGGTCGCCTCGCAATACCGGCGCGATACCATGTCGCCGATCATGGTCAGCGGTGTGCTGCGCATGGTCGAGTTCGCGCTGCTGTTCCTGTCGGGGCTCGGCGTCTATTTCTACTATGTCGGCTTCTTCAATTATCTGGCCTGGCAATACCCGCTGGCGATCGCGTCGACATCGTTCCTGGCCGTGGTGCTGCTCGACGTCACCGACCGCTACCAGATCGCGGCGCTGATGCGCCCCCTCGCCAATTTCGGCCGGGTGCTGCTTGTCTGGGCCGGCAGCTTCGCGCTGATGGCGCTGACCGCCTTTGCCATCAAGGCCTCGGAAGACTATTCGCGCCTGCTGTTCGGCACCTGGTTCGTGGTCGGCTTTGTGCTGATCTTCGGCCTGAGGCTGGTGATGTCCAGCCTCATCCGGCGCTGGGCGCGCGATGGCCGCATGGAAGGCCGCGCCCTCATCGTCGGTGGCGGCAAGGCCGCCGAACAGCTGATCCGCTCGGTCGAGAAGCAGCCCTACAACGACATCCGCATCTGCGGCATCTTCGACGACCGCAACGACAAGCGTTCGCCGCCGATCGTCGCCGGCTATCCGAAGCTCGGCACGATCTCGGAGCTCATAGAATTCGCCCGCATCGCGCGCATCGACATGCTGATCGTTTCGCTGCCGCTGACCGCCGAATCGCGCGTACTGCAACTGCTCAAGAAACTCTGGGTGCTGCCGGTCGACATCCGGCTCTCGGCGCATTCCAACGCGCTGCAGTTCAGGCCCCGCGCCTACTCCTACATCGGCTCCGTGCCGATGCTCGACATCTTCGACAAGCCGATCAACGACTGGGACTCGGTCGCCAAGCGCGCCTTCGATATCGTCTTCTCGCTTGTCGGCATCATCCTCTTTTCGCCGGTAATGCTCGCCACGGCGATCGCCATCAAGCTCGACAGCAAAGGCCCGGTGCTGTTCAAGCAGAAGCGGCACGGCTTCAACAACGAGATCATCGAGGTCTACAAGTTCCGCTCGATGTTCACCGACAGGTCCGACCCGACCGCCAAGCAGACGGTGACCAAGAACGACCCGCGCGTCACCCGCGTCGGACGCTTCATCCGCAAGACCTCGATCGATGAACTGCCGCAGTTCTTCAACTCCCTGTTCGGCTCGCTGTCGCTGGTCGGGCCGCGCCCGCATGCCATCGCCGCGCAGTCGCACAACCTGCTCTACAACGAGGTGGTGGACGGCTATTTCGCCCGCCACAAGGTGAAGCCCGGCGTCACCGGCTGGGCGCAGATCAATGGCTGGCGCGGCGAGATGGACACCAACGAAAAGATCCGCATGCGCACCGAATACGACCTCTATTACATCGAGAACTGGTCGATGCTGTTCGATCTGCGCATCCTGTTCCTGACGCCGATCCGCCTGCTCAACACGGAAAACGCCTATTGAGCGCCGTCGCCCATGAGTTGCAGCCGCGGGCATTGCCGCCTTCGGCGGTCAACGCGAAGCTGATCTCGCTGATCGCGTCGGCCGCGATCGGCATCGGCATCCTGCTCTCCGGCTTCGTCATCAGCGAGCCCGCGCCCTACGAGATCTACATGGCCGGACTGATCGCGGTCTGGGCGCTGTTCGGCCTTCGAATCTCGCGCGCGATCGTTCCCTTGCTGGTGCTTCTGGTGGCGATGAACATTGGCGGCATGATCGCCATGACGCAGATGGCGGATCTCGCCAACACGCCGCTTTATCTCGCCGTCTCGCTGTTCCTGGCCTTCAGCGCGGTGTTCTTCGCCTCGGTGACCTCGGTCCAGCCTAGCCTCTACCGGCTGATCTTCATCGCCTATGTCGTGTCGGCGGTGGCGACGTCGCTGCTCGGCATCGCCGGCTATTTCCATGCCTTTCCCGGCGCTGAGGTGTTCACCAAATACGACCGCGCCGCCGGCGCCTTCCAGGACCCGAACGTGTTCGGGCCGTTCCTGGTGCTGCCTGGCACCTACCTGCTCTACCTGCTGCTCACCGGCCCGGTGTCGCGCATGCCGCTGCTTGCGATGCCGCTGCTCATCATCACCGCCGGCATCTTCTTTTCCTTCTCGCGCGGCGCCTGGGGCATGTTCGCGGTGTCGGCGGTGCTGCTCACGGCATGCCTGTTCCTGCAGAGCGCCAGCGGCAAGTTCCGGCTGCGGGTCGTGGTGATGACGATCGCCGCCGTGGCGCTGCTGGTCATCGCCTTCCTCATCATCCTGCAACTGCCCGGCGTGTCGGACATGTTCACCCAGCGCGCGCAGCTCGAGCAGAGCTACGATTCGGCGCGACTCGGCCGCTTCGCCCGCTACGCGATCGGCTTCCAGCTGGCTATCGAGCATCCGTTCGGCATCGGCCCTCTGGTCTTCGGCACGATCTATGGCGAGGACACGCACGACATCTGGCTGAAGACGCTGATGGATTACGGCTGGCTGGGCTTCGTCTCGTTCCTGACGCTGACCTTATGGACGATCGGCACCGGCTTCCGCATCCTTCTGCGCGACCGGCCATGGCAGCCCTACCTGCTCTGCGCCTATGTCGCCTATCTTGGCAATATAGGCCTCGGCACCTTCATCGACATCGACCACTGGCGCCATCTCTATCTGCTGCTCGGGCTGATCTGGGGCGCCATCGTGCTGGAGTACCGGCATCAGCGGGACTTGCGGCTGGGAGCTCCGCCAAGCAGCCGAACGAACCGACACGAAGCGGTCGCTCCCGGTCGATGAAAGCCTTGGGGCCAAGTCTCAGGTTAAAAATGGTCGGAGTGGCCGGATTCGAACCGACGACCCCTTGACCCCCAGTCAAAAATCTCCGGCTAACGTCGCCTCACAAGTCAAAACGTTCGTGCCTGTTGTATCCCTTTGGCTTTCCGGGAAAATCGGCCTATGTTAGGATGTGTTGATAACACAGGGTAACGGGCCATAACGGGCCAATTCTGTTACCCCGGTGTTACCCAGAGGGGGAAAGCAGAAATGGCGAAGGCACTGACGGGCGCAGCGCTCACCAAGCTGAAGGCAGACCCGAACAAGCGGCTGGAGATCCCGGACGCGGTATTGCCTGGCCTGTTCCTCATCGTGCAGCCGACGGGCCGGAAGGCTTGGGCGCTGCGCTACAGACATCGGGGCAAGCCCCGCAAACTGACACTCGGCAACTACCTGGCCGGCAGCGATGAGAAGAAGGCCGGGGAGGAGCTGAAAAAGGTCCGTCTCGATGCCAGTGGGACGCTCGAACGTATCCGCGCCGGCGCCGATCCAGCGGCCGAGAAGCAGGAGACTCGGAAAGCCGCGAGGGCCGAGGCTGAGGACCAATCGCTACTATTCAAAAACGTGGTGGTCGATTTCGTCGACAAATACCACCGGCACAAGAAGAAGAACCGCTATGCCGATTGGGTCGAAACCTTGTTTGCGAACCATGTGACGCCGAAGTGGGGCGACAAGCACATTTCGGAGATCACAGACGTCGATGTCCGCAATCTCATCAACAAGATCGACGCCGACGGCAAGCACGTGATGGCCAACCGGGTGTTCACCGCGTTGAGCACATTCTTCGATTGGTGCGCCAAGCCGAAGAACGGCATTCCCGTCACCAGTTCACCGATGGAGGGCATGGAAAAGTCCTACGACGAGACGCCGCGCGATCGTGTCCTGACCGACGATGAAATCCGATGGTTCTGGAAGGCCGCAACGAAGCACGGGCAACCGTTCGGCCATATGTTTAAGGTGCTGTTGTTGACTGGCCAGCGCCGCACAGAAGTTGCGGCCATGAGCACAAAGGAGATCGACGGCAGCGACTGGATTATTCCTGGCGCTCGAACGAAGAACGGGCGCGACAACGTGGTGCCGATCTCGACCGCCGTCAAAGACGTTCTTGACGATGTGAAGGCCATACGGACCAAGGCCGGCTACGTCTTCACCACCACAGGCGAGACCTACGCAACGGGTTGGTCGCGGGCAACGAAGGCGATCGCCAAGTCGATGCTGGAAATCGCCCAGGAAGAGACGCGCGATCCTGATTTCAAAATGGAGCACTGGACTCTGCATGACTTGCGCCGGACAGCCGCCAGCGGCATGGCGCGGCTGCGCATCAGGCCTCACGTTATCGAGGCGGTGCTCAACCATTCGAGCGGCATCATCCGCGGCATCGCGGCCATCTACAATCGCTACGACTATTACGAGGAGAAGCAGGCCGCGCTCGAAGCCTGGGGCCGATATGTCGACGAACTGGTGACCGGCAAGGCCGAGAGCAACGTCGTGCCGATGAAGGTTGCAGGACAATGACGATCGATTTCAACTATCAGCACGATTTCTCTGAGCAAGCCGAACGCGAGATCCTTTCGATGTTGAAAGCCCAGGGGTTTTCTATGCCTCACGACGATTGGCTCAGGGCTAAGCTGCATGACATCACCAATAGGTTTCACTGGGCGGCAGAGAGCCGAAAGAAGGACACTCACCAAGCTACGGTTGACGCATGGAGACGGACCCAGGACGCGGTAAGCACCACCATCCGATACTTGGACAGTCAGAGATTTGAGCTTTCCACAGCCACTGAAATTGTTGCAGGCCTTCCTGATAGCTGGGACGACGAGCAGCGGAATCCCATGACGGATGCGGAATTGGAAGCGGCTCTTGTTCCGGCCGAGTTTACGGTGGGCGAGGTCGAGATCGCAAAGCGGGTGCTTGAGCGTCTCCTTGCTAACGCGACCGATTTGGCTGGCGCGTTGGAAAATTGGCTGGATAGGCGGCCGGCGAAAAATGAGCAGCCTGAGATCGATGGGCTGATTCGCGGTCTTGCTCGCCTCTGGTGTGCGGCGTTCAAGGTGCCGATTGCGCGCATCAAGATATCCGAGAGCTCAGGCAGTCCCGCAGCGAGTTTCATAGAAGCTGGCGTGACGATGTTCCTGGGGAAAACACTTTCCCGCAAATCGATCGTGACCCACGTCATCGCCTACCGCGACGAAGAGAAGGCCAAACTCTCCTGATTTAAAAGCGACGATGAGCATCTAAATCGGCATCCCGGTTTGCTCATGAAATAATCGCGCAAAGAGGAATATTCTCTGGCGCGATTATGGCTATGTATAGGGGCCTAACGTTACCAACGTAAGGCCAACATACGATGTCAACCGAAGTCTATCTCACCGCGCCGCAAGTCCTGGCGCGCTACGGGATCAGCGACATGAGCCTGCATCGCTGGCTCAACAATCCCGCCCTTTCATTTCCCAAGCCGATGGTCATCAATCGGCGCCGATACTTCCTTGAAGCCGATCTCGTGGCTTGGGAGCGCGCTCGTGCCGCGAATGCCGCATGAGCGCGTCGTCTGAAACCTATCATCTTGGCCCAGATCCCGAAGGCGATTTCGCCAACAAAACTCGCGTGGCTGACGCAGCGCACGAGATTGCGGAAGAACTGCGCACCATGTTCAATCGCAGAAGCGACCACCTCGACGGCATCCTAAAACGCTGCGGTAGCTACGATCGCGGCCTCACCCTTGGAGAGGTCATTCTCTCGCTGCAAATGGCGCTGGCGATCTACCAGGTCGAGCTAATCAACGAACTGGCTGAAATGCACTACGAGCCCGGTGTTGAGAAGGACGAGTCATGACGATCAGCGCCTCATTCAAACGGTTCTGGCCGGCAGATCGTCTCGCTAGGCTCAGGGCGCTGCAGTCGGCCGCGACCAAGGCGGGATACCGCTTCCATGCCCGCAACGGTGGCGATCGGAGAGTCTTCCTCTCCCACATCATCTTCCGTAAGGGCGAGGCCTTCAACTCGTTCTGGAACATCGAAGAGGCTGAACGCTGGCTAAAGGAGGACACGCCATGAGCGACCTTCCCATCGGCGGCACCACTGGCCTCTGCCACGAAACCAGCGCTGCAATCGACGAGGCCGCGACTTGGCTGGCGCACACACCGCGCCGGCAGCGTGACCGCCCAGCGGTGCCCTTGCTGCGCGAGCGCTTCGGCCTCAGTGCGCCGGAAGCCTGCCAGGCGATCGCCGCCGCGGCCCGTATATTGGCGAGGGTCGAATGACCAAACAGCCCAAGCCGTGGTTCCGAAAGGAACTAGTCGAGATGTCGAAATATGATTGGCGCGACGCCGTGAACGCCGCGCCGAAATGGAAGCGCGAGACTATCCTCGGCCGTGTCGCCACAAAGATTGCCGACTTCTACAACCCCGAGCTTGGATATGCTTTCCCGTCGCTCGATCGACTGGCGGCAGAGCTCAATCTAACCCCTGAGAAGGTCAGCCCGGCGATATCGAAAATGAAGCGTGAGGGCGCCTTGGAAAAGGTCCACCGGCGCGACGTGCCGTCCGAAGTTGCGCCAAAGAAGGGTGAACGCGGGCTGTTCCTCAAGCTCAATTTCAGCTGGGCCGCCGACATGGCCGAGAGGGTATCGAAGCCCCAATTTGCCAAGGGCGAAGAAGCCGCTGCCCTCCGTGATGGTCGCCTCCGCAAGCAGTCTCGAAAATTACCGGTCACCGATAAGAACATCTTACCGGTCACCGATAACCAAGTTCCTTACGGTCACCGTAAAGTAGATACCTTAGAGGGAAACCTTAGGGATACCAAAGAGCGCTCTGAACAGGGAAAGCTTGGTGTCTACGCGCGCGAGGGAAAGGAACAGCCCAACAGCTACGCCTTAGCCAAAGGGAGGGCAGCGTGAGCGTGCAGATGAACTTACTCGATTGGAATCCGCCCTGCCAGGTAATCGCATTCCCGCTGGTCAGCCGGGTCGGTCGCATCCGGGAGGTCGCCACGAAGATGCTGGCGAAGTCGACGGATCGCCATGCTGAAAGCTATCGCGACCAAGTGACCACCGGCCTGCTCGGTCATCTCGGCCGGCTAGGCATTTCCGAATCTGAACAGGACGAGCAGCTCGGTGCCTTCTGGGCGGCGGTGCAAGCCGAGATTATCCGGCAGACCTATCAGGGCGGTCAGCAGCCGGGAGGCAGCGCGGCATGAGCGACCGGATCGAAGCTTTCCCTCAGCAGGATTCAGTGGTCGTCGAGGTCGATGACGATAGCGTGGCGATATCTCAAACGGACTCGCACGACGGCAGCGAGGATCGGATCGCCATATTCGGTAAGGCCAACGTCGACGCTCTGATCGAAGCGCTGAAGAAGGCGCGGGCGGTGATGGTTTGAACGCCTACCGCTCCGCCGCGACCTGGATCGAGACCGCCCTTGGGTGCTTTGCCGAGGCCGCCGAGCGCATGCCCGACGCCGCATTCCTAGCCGAGCATGCTGCCGCGCACGACGCGCCGCGGATCACCGGCCGGCGACCTGGTGGCGAGCGTGCTGGAGCGAGAATGGTGGCGCCGGTGGCCAGAGGGCCGCGACGAGTGACAGCGCGCGCGAGGGAACTACAGCCCCAGTGTCGAACCGGCCTTGAGCAATCTGATCGACCGGTCAGACTCTATCGCTTGGACCAACTCGGCCGCAGCCTTGATCACACGAGCGGCCCTTTCGTCGATTTGATCGAGCCGTTTGATCACCCGATCGCGCAAAAGCAAAAGGCGCGCGGCTCGGTGAAGAGCGGCCCGCCTTTCGCCGTCCTGGTCCAATGGCGCAAAACGCATAAAACGCTGTACTCAAAACGCTGTAGTCCAATGGCGCTTACAGTGGCTCAAAGCCGTCGCCACATCCAGTTCACCATCCGGCGAGAACGCCTCCACCCTTTGGCGTACGTTGGCGTCACCTTCACCGGTTTTGCGCCGACACTCTCGCCGGCATCGTGGGGTGGCTGTCATGATCACCGCGAGGCAGTGGGGCAAGCGCTGGCTTGGTTCAACCGGCGCTGTGATCTTCGTTGAGGCGATCGATCTCCCGGTATGCGGCATCGACCAGGCCTCGCATCCTGCTGCGGAGTGCCATGTTTTCGGCCAGAATTTTCTCAGACCGCTGAATTGCCAGTTCGGTTTCGCGGATGCGCTCCTCTGCATCTTCGAAGCCTGTGTGCTGCATCATCGGGCAGAACTCCACGGTGAAGTCTCAGGCGGAAAAATCAACTTGCGGCTGCGTGGGTTCCGTCACATCCGGCAACAGGCTGAAAGGCAGCGTGTTTCAATGCGCGGTCGGCGCGATCTTCAGCAGCCGACGCCGGGCTGCTTTTGCACGCGCTTGCCCGTTTCGTATCCGGCTGCAGAGTGCAAGGCTGACCGCAAGCCCGTGGTCCTCGTCCAGCAAGGCCGTCGCTTGCTTCAGCGAGTGCTCGGCTCGCTTTTCGCGTTGCCTTGCGACTGCCATTTCCAGAACCCTAAGTTCAATCATTGCGCGGCACCCTTTCGGTTTGCCGTTCAATCGGCGCAGGCATTTTTTGTTCCTACGACAGAACGGCCGCGGTCATGACCGAGCGCGCCGCTATCCTGGCCGAACTCGCATCGATCGCCGCCGCGGTCGAGCGGCTCGCCGGACTGCTCACTGTGGAAGAGCCGTCGCCGGACCCGCCTATCGGCCATGCTGACGATGGTGGTCGTGTGGAACCGCCTCGCAAGTTTGACGGGCATGACATGGTGACGCCGCACATCGCCCAGCTGCGCACCGGTATTCCGCAGAACACGATCCGCAAGTGGTGTCAGGCTGAGGGCATCGGTGAGAAGCGTGGCGCCGGCTGGGTCGTCTCCATGCAGGAACTGCACACCCGGGTTCATCGCCGACGCAAAGCCGCCTAAGCGCGCTGTCACGTTTTTCTTGCGCCTATCACGTTCTGTCACGTTTTTCGGTGCCGGCCCCTATAGGCCTATCACGTTTTCGACCGCACCTTCGGACCATCAAAACGAGGTGCAGGCATGGACATCTTCAAACTTCTCCGCAGGCCATCGAACACTTCATCTGACCTCAGATCTGCCTTGGCCGCCATCGATCTGAAGGCTGCCGAGGAGGCAACCGAAGCCCTGGAGGCGGAGCGCAAGCGCGTCTTGCTCGATGGCAGCGACAAGGATCTGGCCGCAGTCGAGGATCGTTTGGCAGCCGCCTACCGTCACACGGAACGATTGGAAGCTGCTCGTGACGAACTCGAGCGCCGGATCGAAGCAGCAACGGTGGCCGAGACCCAGCAGGACCGGGCCGCACAGTACGCTTCTGCCAAGGCACAAGCCGATGCTGCTGCCAAGCTGCTCACAACCAAATACCCGGCGATCGCCAAGGACTTCACCGCGTTGCTGAAGACGCTGGCCGAGGCAGCAATCGCAGTCGAGGAGGCTAACAAGAATCTGCCTGAGGGTGCAGCACCGCTGATGGACCCAGAGTTCGCGGTGCGCGGCAAACTCGGAGAGCCGGAGAAAACAATCAGTCAGGAGACTGTCGACGTCTGGTGCTACAGCAACGCTCCCGACATCCGTGTGCTCCCGCCAGAA
The DNA here is from genome assembly GCF_003952425.1 of Mesorhizobium sp. M2A.F.Ca.ET.046.03.2.1. Taxonomy (NCBI): domain Bacteria; kingdom Pseudomonadati; phylum Pseudomonadota; class Alphaproteobacteria; order Hyphomicrobiales; family Phyllobacteriaceae; genus Mesorhizobium; species Mesorhizobium sp. M2A.F.Ca.ET.046.03.2.1. Next base: position 6,764,121 of record NZ_CP034449.1, read on the forward strand.
AAGCAGGCCGAGTTGAATGCCCGCTTCCGAGGGGCAAACCAGGGATCGCTACCGTCGGGAAGTTCGGGCGGAATGACCAGCGTCACCCGACGCCGCGTGGTCAAGCGCACCTATGTGCCTGCTCAGCACACCCAACGACCCGAAAGCATCGCGCGCTTGGAGATGCCGGGGCTCAAGGTAGGCGATGTCCCGTTCTGGAAGGCGCCGACATACTCAAACCCCAGTGTTGTAATCGCCACCCTGGAGCAGCTTGCCACAATGACCCCCGCGCCAGCCATCAATCCGGCGGACGTGAGGACCGAGTATCTCGATCCCAGCGACGCCAAGCAGGCCGAGGAAGACGTCGCGGCATGAACGGCAAACCCACGACATCACAGATACCGCCAGCGCCTACATCGCTGGTCGGTGCTGCTCCCCAGGAGGTCACGCGGGCGCGCGGCGCCTGGGGGGCAAACTACACCAGCTATGCCCACCCCGGCATAAGGTTCCTCGCTCAAGAGCAGGCAAGGATACGGGGCGGCGCAGGGCGATCCGTCCGTGTTTTTCGGGTTTCGAAATTCTCGTTTTTCTTTTCTTTTAGGCAGGCTTCATCCGCCTGCTCGCGAATGCCACGCCGCCTTGCTGTCGGCCGGACCGTGGCACAGAGCCGGCAGGCTTCTCAGCGGTGGCCTGCCGGTTCGACTACCACCTTCCGATCGGCTGGTTACTCGACATCGCCAATCGATCGGGATTGTCGAGGCGCAGGCGATGCTCTGCGACATGGCAAGCGCGGGTCGGGTGTTCGGTGCCGCTCGACCCGCCAGCCTCGGACGGGTCCTTCCCACATCGGAAACCGGATACGGGGCGGCTACGCGCATCGTGCCTCTAGCCACAAAGTTTTTTCGCGCGTTCCACCACACCTGGGAGGCCGCGGCTCATGTCGATGACCAAAAAGCCCTGGTCTATCAACGCTCTAGCGACGGAGTTCGGCCTCGATCGCAGGACCGTCGCATTGCGCGTCGGTCAGATCAGACCCGCAGGCAAGCAGAAAGGCTCTCCGGTCTGGCATCTCGCCGACGTTGCGCCAGTGCTGGCGAGCAAGACTGTCCCCGCAAAAGCGAAGTTGCCACCGCAGCATTTTTCCGCGCCTCCCGGCTTCCAAGCGCTGGACGATCTTTCCAACCCTGTGGACAAGGGCGCCGCGTATATGGCCTTGGCCTTGGTTTACCGCGTCGAGCCGGTAGCAGCTTCGCTGGCCATCGGCTGCGGGGCGCCGTGCGAGGTCGCCTATGCAATGGCCAAGGCCATGACCTTTGCACTGATGCATGGCGCCACCGAGATAGGCCGCTTCTCCGAACTCGAGCCTTGGGCGTCGAATCCGGATCCGGACATCTGGGATCTCGAGGCATTCGAAAAGGTCGACTGGCCGAACCTGGCCAAGGCAGCCGGCGAGCCCGTCGATCTTGAGGCATGGGAGGCCTTTGCCAACCTCCGGCTCAACGAAGAGGAAGCAGCATGACCGTACCCGCACACTGGCCTGAACACTGGCGCCGCGCCGCCGCCGGCGATCACAGCGGCCTCGCCAGCTTTGACGACAATGTTCGGTTTTTCATGGAAGCCAACAACCGCTCGCCGAACTGGCGGCACTTCAGCGAAGCCGAACGCGATCGGCTCGTCGACCTGAGTTGCGATGTCACGCACCTCACGGAGGCATTCCATGAGGCGATGGACATTGTGGTCTATGGCAGGGCCGTCGCAACGTCGCGGCCCGTTTCAACTTCGCATCCTGCATTCAGCGATTTCCGTATGCATGAAAAGGCGAAGGCGCCGCCGGCGCAGAAGCCCGCTCAGCGCCTTTCCTGGGACAAAGCCATCGCCAAGACCAACTCGGGTTTCAGCGGCATGGCGCGGCAGATCTATGCCGGGCGCCGAGGTGCCTGACCATGAGTATCTGGGACACCCACTACGCAGCTCTCTATGCCTCGCCGATCGCGGTCGACGCCTCGCTGACTATCGCTTGCGGCGAGGTGCCGAAGGCCCTCCGCGCCATCGACAAGACAAACCCGGCCGCTCTGAACTTCCGCGGCGTCGACGTGCTCGATGTGAAGCCGTCGGCCACGATCCGCGCTTCCGACTTGGCCGGCATCGATCCGGCCAATCTTCGTGACGCGGATCTGACCCTCAACGGCAAGTCTTGGCGCGTCGTCTCTCACCAGCCCTTGCCGGCGCCGACGGGCGAAGCGGCAGGCGAAATCATGCTCGTTTTGTCGGAGGTCTGACCGTGGCTAAGAACACGATCACGCAACGCATCGCGCTGGACGGCGGTGATACCATCAAGGCGCAGTTGCTCGCTCTCGGGAAGCAGGGCGAGGAAGCCTTCAAAGCCATCCAGGCTGCGGCGAACAAGGCCGATTTCGCAAAGTTCTCCGCCAGTCTTGGGAAGGTGCGCTCGGATTTGGCCACGCTCGGTAAGAACCTGGCCCTGGTTGGCGCTGGCCTCGCGGCAGCGGCGACGACCACGGGGGCTGCTATCTTCGCGCTCGCCAAAACCTCTGGCGACGCTGCCGACCAGGCCGGCAAGAACGCTGAGAAAACCGGTCTTCAGGTCGAGGCATACACCAAGCTCGAGTTTGCGGCCAACATGGCCAACGTCAGCACCGAGCAATTTATCGGCGGCATGACAAAGCTGAACAAGGCGATCACTGAGGCGGCCAAGGGCACGACGAAAGCAGGTGATGCTGTGGACGTTGCCGGCGTGCACGTCACCAGGTTCGGCGCTGCTGCCACAAAGGCGGCCACCAGCACCAAGCAGACCGCCAGCGTGTTCGATCAGCTTGGCGTGAAGATCTTCGACGCCAGCGGCAAGCTGAGGTCAAATGAAGCCATCCTGCTAGACGTGGCCGACGCGTTTGCCCGAATGCCGCCGTCCGCCCGCAAGGCAGCGCTGGCAGTAGAATTGTTCGGCAAGAGCGGCGCCGAGTTGCTGCCTTTCCTCGACCAGGCAAAGGCCGGTATCCTCGACCTCAGCGCACAGGCTGCGCAGCTCGGAATCGTGCTGACCCAGCAACAGGCCGACGTTGGTGACGCGCTCGGCGACAGTCTCGACAGCGTGAAGAAGGCGGTGGCCGGCACGCGCCTGCAGCTTGGCCTGCTGTTCGCGCCTGGCATCACGGCCCTCGCTCAGGGCTTCGCCGACATCATCAATCAGAACCGGCAGACGCTGGTCGACTTCGCGGACACAATCAATCGGAAAGTGCTCTCCGTCGTCGGCGACCTTCTGCACCTCCTGAGCGGCAACACCGACAACATCAAGAACCCGTGGATCAAAGACTGGTCGGCGGCGATCATACAGTTCGGGTCCGACGTCGCTGGCGTCTTTAACGGCCTCATCCTGCCGGCCTTCAAGGCTCTTCGCGCAGGCGCACAGTTCGTTGCCGATCAGATCAACAAGATCTTCGGTACCGACATCACCGCCGGTGAGCTCGCCCTCGGCGCCGCGGTCCTATCCGTCGTCGGCGCCTTCACGCTGCTCGGGTCGACAATCGCGGCCGTCGTGACAGGGATCGGCTTCCTGGTCGGACTTGTGGGTGGCATCCCCTTGGCCATCGCTGCCGCAGCTGTAGCGGCCGGCGTGGCGATCGGCGTCTTCTGGGAGGATATCAAAGCCGGCGCAGCCGCTGCATGGGAGTTCATCACCAGCGGCGCGGCTGGCGCCTGGCAAGCCATCGTCGACGGCGCCACGGGCCTGTGGGAGAGCATCGTCGCTGCATTCGGCGAGGGGCAGCAAGCCGCTGTGGATGCCTTCAACGGCATCGTCGATTCCATCGTCTCGGCCTGGAACGGCCTCGTCGACAAGCTCGGCGCGATCGCCCAGCAGATCGTCGACCGGATTGCCGGCTGGTTCGGCACCTTGCCTCAGCGCATTACCTCAATCTTCGACAGTGTCGTCGAAACCGTGCGAAGCGTCCTCGCCCGCATCTCGTCCCTGGTCGACAGCATCATTTCGAAAATTCAGAGCGCTATCTCGGCCGCGAAGCAACTCGTCGGCCTCGGCGGCGGCGACAGTGGCGGCGGCGGATCGACGCAAGGCTTTGCCGGCGGCGGCTTCGCGCGCGGTCCTGGCGGCCCCAAGGGCGACAAGATCCCGGCATGGCTTTCCGATGGGGAGGCGATCACACAAACGCCTGCAGTCTCCTATTACGGCCGGCCCTTCTTCCGTGCGCTCAACGCAATGGCGATCCCGCGGGAGCAGCTTATGAGCGCGCTCCGTGGCATGCGCGGATTCAATCTCGGCGGGTTCGTGGACAGCATCAATCGATCGATGTCGGTCCAGAGCTTTGCCGGCGGCGGCTTCGCCAGCATGAAGCTTGCGCCGGCAACGGCTGGCGGCCTTTCCGGCAAGCTTGTGCACGTCGATCTGCAGTACGGCCCGACAATGCAGCAGGTGTTGAGAGCGATCGCCGAGGATTCGGCAGTCGATAAGCTTGCGCGCTGGTCCGTCGGTCAATCGCTAACGAAGGCCTGAGAGGAGGCGATGACATGACCTTCCCCAATCCGACACTTGGCCCCTTCGAAGCTGAAAACAACGACTGGGCGCAACATGTGGCATCAGGCTTCGTCAGCGAAATCACACGGGAGCAGCTGGCGTCGCCAGGGTGCGACCCGGCGCATGCCGCCATGGCTCATCTGGCGGGTTTCGTCATCTGCGCCATGTCTGACGCCGGCAAGCGCGGTGACGGCCGGCAGCAGATCATGCCTGACCTTCTTGAGGAGGTGACGCTACGCCTCAAACCGCTGTTCGCCGGCACGATCGGCGTCACCATCCGGCCGAGCAACGGGCCTCTGTTGACCGTCGTGCCGGGCGGCAAGCCGGACGATGCCGCATGATGCCCGTCCTCGCCTTCATCGCATCGCTCGCCGTCTGTGGCGCGCTCCTGTTTCACTGAAGGGATTCCCAGATGCTCCCACCCCTTTTGTTCAACGATCGCAGCACATGGCGTAAGGGCGCCTACGTCTGCACCATCCGGCTTTCGGGCGATCAGCAGAGCGGCACGGGCACGGACACCGAGAACGTGTCGGGCGATCAGCGCTCGGGCAATGAAGCCATCGACCCAATCACAAACGCGTTGCTCGCCTCTGGGGCCGAGTACGCATAACCGAAAGGACCTCCCGCATGGGCAAGGAAATCGGCAGTCTCACGGCGGCGAGCACGCTCACGGGCGCGGAATTGCTTCACGTCATCCAAGCGGGGAATTCGCGCCAGACGACTGTGGGGGCGTTGCCGGCCTGGAAGGTGGCCGCAAGCTGGGCCTTCAGCACAAACGTTGGCAACGTCGATTTCACCGGCCTTGCTGGCTACAACGAGTTGATGGCGGTCGTCAGGGGTATCACGACATCCGCCTCCGGTACGCTCGTCCTGCAGGTCAGCACCGACAATGGATCGACGTTCAGAAGCACCAGCGGCGATTATGTTACCATTGGCGCCACTGGCGCCGAGACGAATTCGATTGCGGCAGCCGGCTTCAACACCGGCAATCTGACAAGCGCTCGATCCGGATACGTATGGATACCGCAGGCGGGCCTGAACGGCGTCGTCAAGCCAATCCACAATTTCGCGGCGGGTGTGGCGGCCATGTTCGTCCAGTCGACATCGCCGATCAACGCGTTGCGCATTGTCAACACGGCCGGCGGCAACCTGACGGCGGGATCTGCCTGGGTTCTTGGGCGCTAGCGCTTTCGCACAGCGTCCCGGCTCATTGACCGGCAACGTAGAACGTTGCCTGAGCCGGCGCCACCTTGATCAGCGCCCCTTGCCGATAAGTCGCGACTTATGCGCAGCCTGCGAGCTCTTAACATTTGTAGGCGCGCCTGGACGGCTGTGAGCGCAAGATCACGTTCTTGGCCCACGTGCCGGGCCGAACCCCCCACTTCACCCGCTGGCTTCGGCCAGCGGGCTTTTTTGTCGCCGCATTAACGTGCGTAAAAGCGGCAGAGAATCGCTGGCTTGAGCGCATAGCTGAACGCATGGCGACAGGCGTGCCGGCGAGGCAGTGCATGTTCGCCCCCGCGATCAGCCCCGCAAGCGGCCGACGCATACTTGGGGTTGGGGTCCCGGATACATGAAAGCGTCGGCCGCCAGTTTGGGCGGGGGCGCGTCTCAATTGACGCTATGTTAGATTAGGCGCGATGTTTGCGCCTTCAATTAGGATGCCCCGATATGGTGAATGAGAGGTTACTTTCCACAGGCCTATTTGAACGCGTACTTATACACTGTCCGGCTGCTCTCCTCCGTGACACGAACCCATAGCCGTTCATCGGTCCGGCCCTTGACCTCCTTCCTGGTTCCGATCGTCGCTGCTTCCCACGGCGTGTTGGCGATCACAGTGTGGTGGGAGACGGGCGTGTCGCCGGCCATCTCTTCAACCAGATAGGTTTTCATGCTTAGCGCCCCGATTCGGTCACCGATCCAACGATGAGCGCCAAGCCTTGTTCCGGCTTGCCGCTTGGCTTGACCGGGCTATCCCTTGATGCTCGGCGCCGGTGGCATCTCTTGGGGGTCGAAGCTCAAACGTTTGACAGTAGCCACGATGGCGGCAGACAACGCCTCGGCCTCGTCGAGCAGCGTCGGACCATACTGCCCATTCACCTGGTCCTCGCTCAACAGCACGCCAGGCGGGCAATGCTCCTCGATCGTTGCGCGGATCATGCGCAGCGCGGCGCGGCACTCGGTGATGTCGATCGTCTCCATGACGAACAAACATTCCTTTTAGCTAAAATGTTCCGCCAGCAACCTGGAACTGTTTTGAAGTCGGCGAGTTTGGACGATGAGCGGTTCATCTCCCCTCCGGGCCGCTCACCTTGTAGTCCCCTAATTACGGCCCGTCGCTTGTGCATTGGCGACGGGCTTTTTGTCACGTGGATGTCTTCCGCTTCGGTGCTACATGGCTGATGACGAGCCGCACAGCACTACGCTTGACCGTAATACCGAGATCCTTGCCGCCGACGGTCACGCTGTCCCCATCTACCCTGGTGACTTCCCCCGTAAGCTCAATCTTCTGCCCGCTGCTGACGTTTGGTGTGGAGTCCACAATCGAATGGGGCTGATGATATGACGGGATCAGCACGCTCACCCGGTCCTCGGTGACGCGCTTGCGCACCGTCGCGGTGATCACGACCTCATCGCCGACTTTGAGGCTGCCCTTCGCCATGGCATGACTCTGGCGCTGCAACCGGCTTCGTCAAGCGGTTGCTAATGGAACATCGGCCTGAATGTCAGGTTGATTGATCAGTTGGCGCGCCAGGCTGCTATCCAGGCGCGTCGCGTCGGGTGGGGTGCCTTTTCCGCGTTCCAAGGCCCACACGCCGATAAAGAGCCCGACTGGCACCCATGGCAGGCGGGCTCTTTCAAGATTGCTCTTAACCATGCCGAGCGCTCGACGGGAACAACGTCCATTAACATTTGTTATGGCGGCATGCAGAGACCAATAGCCGTAACAGACCCTATTCCCGTAAGCATTCTGCTCGCGGCCATCCGCCTCCAGGTTGCGATCGACAGACGTCGGATCAAACAGCAAGCGGTCGGCCCTATCAGCGGAACCTAATGTTTTCCTCTCGCTTATGCGGAGATGAGCACGCGCGGCGCCAATTTCCTCGACCGTTGGATGGCAGAGCATCTGCCCAAAGTGCTGACGGATGACCCTGCCGCGATAAGCGATCTGACTGACCAAGCGATGGAAGCTGCGGGCCGTGAGGGCATCGAGGTCAGCGAGATATACGAGGAAGTCGGCAGCGTCTTCGAAGTGATCGCGGCGGCGATGCAGCACCGCGATGGCAGTTCGCCCGCGGCCGATCTCACCGAATTTGACCTGCTGGCCGGCCGACTCTCACGAGAAGCGAATCTCACGGACGCACAGGCTCGCGATCTGATTGAGCGCTTCGGCACGGATTGGGAAACGCTCCTCAATGAAGCTTATTTCCTGAAGGAGCTTGAAGCCGGCAGGTGTCAGGAATAAATCCCACATCGGTGCGGCGACCCTTTTCAGCACGAGGATCGCCATGGGTAAGGAATATCCGTTTTCAGAAAGCACTCTGGGAGACAAGCTGGCCGCCGGCACGGGCTTGTCCGTTCACTGCTTCGGCTGTCAGCGTCGTGCAGTCCTTGATGTCGCGGAGCTGGTGCGGCGGTTCGGGCCGGATCAGCCCTGCCTGCATTGGGATCTGCTCAAGATCATTTATTGCAGCGAGTGCCGCGGCGCCGGCCGCGATGATCGGAACCTGCAGTTCACCAACCACGCGCTGACGCCAGACAAGAGGCGTTAAAAAAGGCGAGGCCTCTTTCCGTTCACCGCACGTTCAAACCATCAGCAATTGCTAATGGATTTTGTTCACGGCCAACTGGATTAGGCCAGTTCCTAGTCAAAAGAGGTAAGATGGCGCGACGCCGAAGGGCCAGGAGCCGGAGCAGCGGAATGGCTGGACGCCTTGCCCTTAGGCCCAAGGGCCTCCTCCGTCGCCGCTGGTACATCCGCAGTCGGCGACGGAGGTCGGAAGCGGCCCGGCACGCTGACGGGGTAGGCCAGTGAGCGCCGGGCCTAACCGGGGGGACTTCGGCTCGCGCAAATATACGCCTCTGCCCAAATAGAAGGCACATATCCATAAGGACGACGAGGGAGTAGCCACAGCCCGTCTCATCTGGGGACCGAATTGCTGGCATTAATTTTGCAACAGCCGAATTGCTGGCAAGGGGATACTCTTCACATGCGATTGTCTACTCAGCCTGGGCGAAAGCCAGGATCACCGAAATGCATATACTCGGCGCCACTCCAGATCGACGATGTTCAGATCGATGAGAACGGCGATGTGACCGTCTCGATTATTGCTGACGACATCTACTCGAAGCAATCGAAACAGCGCTATCAGATCACACTGACCGAAGCCGAGATCGGCATTCTCTTCCGTCGCGCCGAACGGCGCTTGCGAGCATGACGCTTGCCGATAAACCGCGACCAGTTGAATGTTAGCTGGCCGTGCTTTCCAGCAGTCTTGTAGCGACCGGCCTAGATTCCTGCCGTTCCGAGTAGGCGCGATCAATGCCTTGCACTGTGATGGCGAACGTCCCGTTCTCGGTCCTTCCTATGAAACCCTTTGCCTTTAGGTACCACAGGTGGAATTCGAGGTGCTCGCGCGGACAGCCCGACAGACGTTCGAGCTCTTCGTCGCCGATACCCGGATTGTTGACGTCTTGCCGGCGCTTCATGCAAAGCAAAGAGAGCACCCTGTCCTGAACAATCATGTCCTTCTCGACCACTCGTGGGTCGCTGGCTTCCTGAGCCGTCTCACGCTGATGGCCTAGGTACTCTCGGTAATGGATGTCGTACTGGGCGCGGGTGGCAGGATCTTTGAGCGTGTTGTGCGCCTCGACAAGGTCGCTAAAGCGCCGTTCGTCGCCAGTCTCCCGATTGTCCGGGTGGTAGCGTTTAGCGAAGTAGCGGAAGATACGCTCGATCGTTTCTGGCGTCGCCCTCGGGCTGATCTCCAGCAGCTCGTAGTAATCAACAAATGTCATCGTGGTGCTTCCCCAAGCCACCACCCCCACGGATCAGAATCGCGCAAGTTGACGGCACAAGCAAGTTGGGGTGCGCTGCGTTCCACCGAATAGGTTAACCGGCTGCCTTGCCGATAAGCCGCGACTTATGCAACATCCGCGGCATGCGCGATCAAGACCTTACCGAACGGCCCGGCCGCGGTTGGACCCCATGGGCCAAAGGCACCGGCGATCATGACATTGAGAAAGTGTGGTGGGCGGCCCGGTGCTTGCATTTCCCGAAGCTGAACTCAAGCGCATGGTTCGATGGCTCCGAGCTCGTCGGCATCGCCTTGTGGGGCTTCCGCGGCGAGAAGTGGTGCATGAAGCTCAAGCCGGCCGACTGGCAACCGCTGCCCGACAAGTTCAGGCTCGAGCGAGAGCGAGCACAGCAGGAAGCGCTCGACCGGGTGCGCATTGCTGCCGAGGCACGGATGCTTGCGCAAATTCGGGCCACAGGGAAGCGCCAGAGCAGCACTACTGCCTAGCCTGATAACATCTCACCTGGACGTCGTTGGCGAAGTCGGAAATCGCCTGCTGCTTCAACTCCTCGCCGTTCCACCGCGGGATTCCATAGGCAGCGATCACGATCGATCTCGCGATGGGTATGAAGTCTTTTTGGTCGATCGATTCAACGGCGGTCATTATTTCCGACATATCCGCACCGCTTTGACGCTTGGTCATGACGCTGCGGGCGAGACCGCCTATTGCGTTGCAACTTTCCGTCACGGTCTCAGCTCTCGCCGGCAAAACGACGCACACAAATGCGCTGGCAAGTACGAAGGCAGTTCCTTTGCGCACCGTATTTTGCTCCGAGCTACTAATCGACCACCAGCCCTTTAAAGGGTGTCCACCTCGCAAGGCGCTTGTGTGTCCGATTGCTGATGAACTCGATTTCGCCAAGATGCTTGCCGGGGCCAGCGACCGCGCAGTCCAGCGTCACGGCAAATCCGGTCTTGGTCGCAAAATCAGCGTTGAGGAATGTCTCCTCATCTACAGCGGCAGTCGGTGTGCTGCCGACCATGCCAACGCCAAAGACAATGCCAGCCTTTTCGGCGGCCAGCCACTTCGCCTCGCACTCCTCTTGCGTCTCCGCATAAGCTGCGCTTGCCGTAAGCACTATCGCTGCAGTGAGCAATGCTCGTTTCATAGTTGCCCTCCACTTCCCCAAGGGCAGCATCGCGCAACTGCGACGCGCACGCAAGCATCAGCCCGGCACGAGTGCCCTATACACGGCCATGGCGCCGGCGATGAAACTGCCGAACGACATCAATCCGAATACAGCAGCAAGGAAGAGCGTCGCCGTTATTGGATCGGTTCTCTCCTCGGGCTTCGGCCACCGATCCGATCGGTACAACATCGCAGGATCCGACCAACGGAAATACGATTGCTCAGCGAATTGGAAGTTTAACCACGCCAAGAATGCAGCTACGAGAATGAAACCGATTCCGAACAGGTTCCACCCCACGCCAGCCATCAGGTCCGGCATCGCAGCCGGGGAAAGTTTATGGTTCCCGTTCCAGAGGCCGCTGATCGCGTAGATCGAGCCGCCATGCACGGCCAAGAGACTGGCGATCAGCCATCGACCGTAATCAACATGGTTCCGCTGGCTTGCGGCTCTCAGTTCGCCCATCTGCCGAAAAATCTCCTGGGCGTGCCGCTCGTAGCGCAAGCGGTCAGCTTCGGGCCAATTGCTGATGAAGAATTTAGGATCGTCGGTCATATGCGAGATCATCCCCCGCGGTTAGTTTCCGCACGGCGAGGTTGCTGCAAGCTCCGCAACTGCGCAAGCGCTTCCCCTAGAGAGGGGAATTGAACTGTTAACCGAATAAGGGCATGCTGTCCGTGGGTGTCAGAACCCGGACCGTGATAAGCAGGAAACCTCGATTGGCGTCGTAGGTGTCTGCTGAGGCGCACGGAGCCTTGGCGGGCTCTTTGTGTGCCATTGGTGACGCTTTGGCGAGCGCACCGTCCTCGTCGTCATAGCACGGCCGGGGTCGATGCGCCATGTCCAGGGCGAAAGCCTAAAAGCACATCGAGCTGTCTCACGGCAGTTTCTGACCCCCCGGCTTCGGCGACGCCCGCCGAGATAGGCAAATCGGGAAGTATTCCCCTTTTGCCGCCGGCTGTCAGAAGCCGGTTCGAACCGTGAGCAACGACCATGACCACCATCACAATAGGGCTTCTGCTGGCCTCAGCAGCGCTCCGCACGCGCCTTGCACGCGCTTCCCTGGCCTACGCGCTCCTCCGAGCCTCCAATGCGCTCCTCGACCTCGGCAGCAATGCCATGGACAACATTGAGGAGGACCGCGGCCATGGATGACCTCCAACTCACCAAGAAGGCCCAGGCCTATGTCGCCGCGGCACGAGCAACAGTTGGGGAAGTGCTCACCCTCCAGATCGACCGCACCAGCCGGAAGGCGCTGTCCCTGTCGATCGAGGCGCTTATCGACATGCTCGACGATCTGTCGCCGGACCCCGACCTTGAGGACAGCGCCGACGATGAGCCAAGTCTCGGTTGGACGGGGCGCGGGCCTGAGGCCAGCAGCAACATGTTCCTCGACGGCCGCGGCAGCGCGTACGATGACCGCGAAGCCGACGACAGTGACTATGAGCCCAACGGCGACGAGAAGGATACCTCTTGGGCCGTCGGCGGCGGAAAGGGTGCGCACTGGTGCGAGGACGCCGAGGAAGGCGGCGACCATGAGCATAATCTTGGGTGGCGAGAGGCAGGCTCATTGACGGGCGATCTGGCCTGCTTCGGCAACGGAGAAGAAGATGAGCCGTCCCTGGGCTGGACGAATCATATCGACCAGCGCCTAAGCATGGTCGAGACCGAGAACGATTGGCACGTCCTTGATGGCGAGGAAGACCCGGACGACGAGGACGAGCGAGAGGACGACAGCTACAGCGGCCTCTGAAAACCGACACGCTGACGTATTTGGCCCGGCTGCTATGCGGCCGGGCCTTTCTCGTCCAAACCGTAGGAGAAGATCGGCCGCGCCTTCGGCTTGCTCGCGTCCTCAGCGGTCTTCCAAATGCGCCATTTCCGAAAGAGGATTCCATCGCGGCGCTGACCGTTAGCGGCCGCAATTTTTTGCAAATCCAGAGCCAACAGCACCGGCGGCTTGATCCCCTTGATCGTAATAGCAGCGCTATCGTTGGAGATCTGGTGAATTGTTCCCAACTTGTCTTCGTCTAGATCATTGCCTGGCCAAGAATTCTCATCGTCGATAAGCTCTACAACCCAAGTCAAGCCATAGCTAACGCACTTGAAATGGGGATCTGTTTGCCACAAATGGAAATCCATCTCTGGGTCCTCTGCCTTGAGCAGCAGAATCAGTCTTTCACCAAAATCGACTGTTGTGAGAACTATCGCTAAACGGCTTTGGCCGCCGACCCCAAAGCGGACCAATTCACCTGGCTCACACGATGCCAGGATTTTTTCTTCAACTCGCGTGACTATTTTCATTTCAATCCCCCTTAAAGAGCGCCGTGATACTTGCAGAAGCGAGACTTGTGCGCAACCGCCCGGCCGCTTTCCGACGGCCACTTCTATCGTTGATCGCGCGCGGGGTGAAACTAATCACCGTGAATGATTTGGCCGGCTGCTCAGGCGGCCGGCCTCTCAATCTGTTAGCTACTGCCTTTTAGACGCTTAGCCATCTTTTCATGCTCGGGACTTAGTTGCATTCCATATCTTGCACGGAGCTTGGACGCGATTTCCAGCGCTCGACGCCCTAGCATTCTCGTAGAATCGTCAAAATCGAAGGGGTTGCCCTCATAAGTGCGCGCGTAGGCAGCTTCTGATTCCGCGATCTTGCTGGACGTGATGAAGGACATGACCTCATCCGACAACGTCGTGTCCAAAGTGCGCCAGTCGATGTCATCCGGAATGACAGGTGCCGGTGGAAGAGATGTTGAGTAGGCCTCCTCGACCATTTGAAAATGCCCCTCGCTCATATTGGCATTGTTCCAGCAATCGGCGGCATAATGCTCAAAAGCGACGGCGCACCGCATGGCGCCGTATCGCGCCGACCGCCTTTCAGACCAACGTTCTTTTACAAAATCGGCAATCCAGCCGGCCAAGGCTGAAATCAAGCCCGTCGCGATGATCGCAAGGATAATGTCTTTGCTCGTCCAAACTGCTTCTGAAGCTGGCATCGGAACGCTGCCTTCTCAATATTTCTCGAACGTTGGATTGTAAAAACGATCTGCAAGCTCTTCGAGCGTTTCCATCACTTCGCGGATAGCCTTGGGGGCTGCGTCTTGCGACGAGATCTCGGACAGCTTGAAGCGACCGACTTGGAGTTCGATGATGATGCGCGCGATAACAGCCATGAATGCCCGCATGCGATCAAGGGCATAATCCTCAGCCCAAAAGTCCGAGAAATCTTTCCTGCGCAGTTCGCCATGCCATTGGGGATTTCTATTGAAGATGACCGTATTGCCTGCCTTCGCCGGCAGGCCGTGAACGATGTCGTTTCTTACCTCAAAGGCAAGACGAGCGGCTTTGCACCAGGTCTCTAGGAAGCGACGCTCATTGACCGGCGTCAACGTCGCCGCGTGCCGCTCGAGCATCCCGATCATATCGGTGATCTTCATTAGATCCGTTTTGGGCCGGACGCCTTTGTAGGGAATCTTGAGCGCGTGCCAGATGTAGCGTTCGATGTGATACTCGATTGCCGAACCGAAGGTTACGATCGCCGCGATCTTTGCGCCTATTTCCGGCGATATGCCTTGCATCTCCTGCAACCGATCGGGTTGGCCATACTGCTCGTAAATTGGTGGCTTCATCATCGTGTGGCCATCTGCCGATGGGGCGGGCTTTCGTTACCCAGAACGTTACCCAGAACGATTTTAAGAAGATATTCAGAGATCGGACTTTTGGGGGTAAGTCCTTGTTTTTATAGATGGTCGGAGTGGCCGGATTCGAACCGACGACCCCTTGACCCCCAGTCAAGTGCGCTACCGGGCTGCGCTACACTCCGGACCGCGCAAAGCCCTATAGTCTCAAAGGTTCAGAAGCAAGAGGCCAATAGGACAAAATCACGCCGGGCCTTCCATCTGTTTTCCACGTTATTCTATTTTTTCGAGCGATTACGGCAGCGAAGCACAGCAGCGTATAACGCGAGGCAAGCCGTGCTCACTCCAAGCCAGCCGAAATTCGGCTACTTTGCCAATTCGTCACCTTTGACAGGCGGCTTACCCTTGCCGGCGTGCTGTGTCGAGAACCAGCCTCATGCGACTATATCGAGTTGCAGAAGTGATATTGCAAGCAATATTGCATCAATTGAAATTTGCGGCAACTACCTCGACGCGCCATGCGCGGCCAGCATGCGGCGCGCGCTTTCCTCGTCGGTGATGAGCACGGTCGGCGCGACCAGGTTCATGGCACCGAGCAGCGCCTCGGTCTTCTCTTCGCCGCCGGAGGTCAGGATTCGGATCGGAGCCTTGCGCAGCCGATCGACATCCACCGACATCACATGGCTGTTGACGGGATGGTCGACCAGGTCGCCCTTGCGGTCGTAGAAATGGAACAGAAGGTCGCCGACGGCGCCACGCGCAAGCAGGGCCTCCCGGTCCGCTTCCTTGAGAAAGCCGCCGCGCGAGAAGGTGGTGGCCGACGCGATGCCGCCGACGCTGAGCAGCACAGCATCGAGCGCATCGGCCATCTCGAAGATTTCCTGCAGGCCGCAGCGCTCGACCAGCGCGATCTTGGTCTCGACGCTGTCGACGACGGCCGGCGTCGGCATCAAATAGCCGTCGCCCTGAAAAATCTGCGCGAAGCGCCAGGCGAACTCGGCCGGGTTGACCCGGCGCGCGACGCCGACGCCGCCGAGCAGCGAGATCACGCTGAAGTCGGTCAGCGACTTGGCGCTGATGAAAGGCAAGGTGTGGAACAGCGTCACGCCCCAGCCGACGCCGACCCGCATGCCGGATTTCATGGCGTCGGACAGGAACATGCCGGTCTTGGCGGCGATCGCCGGGATCGGATCGGCGTTGGGGTCGGAGAGCGGCGCCACCAGCGCCTGCCGCAGGCCGAAGGTCTTTTCCAGCGCGCGCTCCAGGCGCACGATTTCCAGAAGCTCGCTCTCGATGGTGATCTTGACCTCGTTGCGCGCCCTCGCTTCCGCCAGCATGCGCACGATGGTGACCCGGCCGACGCCGAGCACGTCGGCGATCTCGTTCTGTGTCATCTGCTCGACGAAATACATCCAGGCGGCGCGGATCCTGAGCCGGTCGGTCCGGTTTTCATTGACGACCTGGTCGGCCGCCTCCGCTGTCGCCTTGCCGTTTTCAGCTTCGCCCTGCCGTCGCCTGCCCAAGGTCCCCTCCGCGATGCCGTCGCCGATTCTGCGTACTGGTTAAATATCGTCTATTGATCTACCAATCGACACGAACAATCTAGAGAGGGGCGACTGGCGCCCCCGAGCCGTTGGCGACTTCAGCATTTCGAGGCAATTGGCGATGCTGCGACAAATCTCCGAGGACGTCCGCGCCAACCTGAAGGACCGGCTTCGGGAACTGCGCGACGCCATTCGCCAGAGCCGGCACGACAGCGCCGGCGAGACGTCTCATGATATAGTCGGGAATTTGCCTCCCTTTCCGGGCCGCAGCCTGCTCGGCCACGCCGCGAGCGCTGTCGACGACGCGCTGACGATCGCCGAATCCTTCGTTCCCCATTCCCGGCCGCTCAAGGTCGACGGAACGACCGTGAAAAGCCTGCGCTCCTATTTCCCGGACGGCGATGAAGACCGGCAGATCGGCGGCGAACGTCAATTCAGGCGCGACATGTATTATCTGACCCGCGCGGTTCTGGCCGGTCACGGCGTCGACAATCCCCGCGTACACGAGGCGAGTTTTTCCGCCGTGCACGCCGCGATGCGCAAGCGCCATGCCGATCTTCTGGCTGGAGCGACGGCGGATGCGGTCTCCACCGACCAGGTCGCTGCGGCCTGCGCGGCTCTGCTGGTCGAATGCCTCAACCACCGTCCGGTTCAGCCTGGCGAGGCGGCCACGGCCGACCGGTCGCTCGACATAAGATGTCTGGCGCCTGTCGTGCTTGCCTGCGGACTGGCGACCAAGGCGGACGGCTGCACGCCGGAGCCCGACATTCTCGAGATCGCGGTGCTGGCGGCCGAAGTGCGGGAGGATCGCATCCGGCAGGCTTGCGCTCAGGCCAATGCCGTCCAGGAACTGACACCGGTTCTCGCCACTCTGCTCGCGCATCTGACGTAACCGCCGCGAGGAATCCGCTATCTTTCGGGCGCCATCGCCGCGATGGTCTTCTTGGCGCGCTGGATCGAGGCCGGGCTCATGCTGAGCTCGGTCAGGCCCATCCCGATGAAGGCCGGGATCAGGTCCGGACGGCCGGCGGCCTCGCCGCACATGCCCACCATGATGCCGGCGGCGACACCCGCCTTGGCCGTCAGCTCGATCGCCGACATCACCGCCGGATTGGTGACGTCGTTAAGCTTGGCGACCGTCGGGTTGAGGCGGTCGGCGGCCATGATGTACTGGGTGAGGTCGTTGGTGCCGATCGAGAAGAACGCCACTTCCTTCGCCAGCGCCGACGCGATCAGCACGGCGGCTGGCGTCTCGATCATCACGCCGAGGTCGAAGCTTGCATGCGGCACGCCTTCGGCCTTCAACTCGGTCGCGCATTCATCGACCAGCGCGCGGGTCCGCGTCACCTCGGCGATTTCCGAGACCATCGGCAGCATCACCTTGATGTTGCCGTGAACCGCGGCCCTGAGCAGTGCCCGCAACTGCCTCTTGAAGATGTCGGGACGATCCAGGCACATGCGGATGCCGCGCCAGCCGAGGAAGGGGTTCTCCTCGTCGGGGAATTCGATGCCGGCGATCGGCTTGTCGCCGCCGATGTCGAGCGTGCGTACGATGACCGAATGCGGCGCGAACGCCCTGGCCAGCGCGCTGTAGGTCTCGGCCTGCATGTCTTCCGAAGGCAGGTGCATGTGGCGCATGAAGAGCAGCTCGGTGCGGAACAGGCCGACGCCCATGGCGCCGGCTTCCTGCGCCGCCTCGATCTCTTCCAGCGAGCCGATATTGGCCGCGACCTCGATCACCGTGCCATCCGCGCGGGTCGGCGTCACGCTCTTGAACACTTTCAGCCCGGCGCGCTCCTGCGCCGCGGCTTCAACGCGCTTGTTGAAATCGGAGCGCGTCGCCCCATCCGGATCGACGATGACATGCCCGGCATTGCCGTCGATGGCGACCTCCTTGGCCGCACGCAACTCGTTGATCTTGTCTCCCAGACCCAGCACGGCCGGAACGCCGTGCGAGCGGGCGATGATGGCGATGTGCGAGGTGGCGCCGCCATGGCCGCAGACCACGCCGCCGATGCGCTTCAGCGGCGCGCGCGCCAGATCCCAGGCACCGATGTCGTCGGCAATCAGGATCGCGCCTTGAGGGATGGTCTCCAGGCTGACCTCGTCCTGGCCGAGCAGCACCAGGCAGATCTGCCCGCCGACGGCATGGACGTCGTCGGCCCGGGCATTGAGATAATGGTCGTCGACCGCGCTGAAATCGGCGGCGATGGTGGCCGCGGCCGCGATGACCGCGGAGACCGCATCGTCACCGCCCTTGATCAGTCTTTCGACCTCGCCGGTCAGGCTGTCGTCGGCGGCGATGTCGCGCAAAGCCGCGACGATGCCGCGGTCGCCGGCGGCGAGATTGTTCTCGGCAAGCGTGCGGTCCATGCGCGCCTGGACGCTGGCGACGGCGCCGCGGAAGCGCTCCAGCTCGCTTTCGATCTCGCCGGCCTGCAGGTGCCTGCCCGGCCCCTCGATCTCCGGCGGGAAATGGGCGAAGGCCGGCCCGATCGCCACGCCCTCACTGGCGGCTACGCCCTGCAGTTTCGGCGTTCCATCCGCCGACGCTGCAGCCGGTGCTACGGGCTCCGACGCAGGTGCGACGGCTGCGGTTTCAGAGCCGCCCTCACCCGCTTCGCTCTCGTCGTCGAGACCGGCGCGCGGATTCTCCAGATAGCCGATCAGCGCCTCGATCGCCTCGATGGCGTCGGCGCCGTTGGCGCGCACGGTGACTTCCTGGTTTTCCTTGACCGCCAGCAGCATCAGCTTGACCGAGCTCTTGGCGCTGACCGCCTTGCCGTCCTTGATCAGCTCGACATCGGATTCAAAACCCTTGGCGAGTTTTACGAACCGCGTGGCGGGACGGGCGTGCAAACCTTCGTGCACTCTGACGATGGTCGAGCGTTCCATGGCAATTCTCTAGGTTTGGGCGCTTATCGACAGACAGCGCGGATATTATCAGGCGGCGATGGTGATGACAGCGCCCGGTGTAAGGGCGGCCACGAGCGCTCCGGTATCGACCTCGGACGCGCAAACCTCACCCGGCCTTTCGGCCTCGGATGCTCCGTTGAAAGAGATCACGACATGACCCATCTCGCGGACCTTGCTCCAGGCCGTGGAGCCGACCGCCGTTATCGTCGCCGAGACCGGCCCGAGCGTGATGGAGGCGCCTGTTGCCGGCGCATCGTCGCTCGGGCCTTCTTCCGTCTTGTGCAGCACGGAGACCTCGGCCAGTTCGGGAGGCGAGCCATCCGCGAACAGGATGAGCACGCCGCCTTCGGCGAGGTCCGCCACTTCGGGTCCAATTGCCGTGACCCGTGTCTTGAGAAGAACCGACATTTGGCGAACCTCGTTTTATTACTGCTATTTTAGAACACGATCAGGGACACGACCCATGCGATCAGCACGGAGACCGGGCCCATGATCTGGCGGCTGATGAGCACCGCCGGCACGCCGATTTCGATCGTCTTCGGCTTGGCCTCACCGAGCGCCAGACCGACAGGAACGAAGTCGCAGCCCACCTGGGTGTTGTAGGCAAACAGCGCCGGCAGCGCCATTGCGGGCGAGATGGTGCCGTTGGCGATCTGCGGGCCGATGATGGCGACGCCGATGACCTGGGCGATGACCGCGCCCGGTCCCAGGATGGGCGACAGGAACGGCAGGCCGCAGATGGCCGAGATGACCAGCAGGCCGACGATGTTGTTGGCCAGCGGACCCATCGGCTGCGCCAGCACATCGCCGATGCCGGTATAGAGGATCAGGCCGATCAGCATGGTCACGAAAGCCATGAAGGGCAGCACGTTGCGGACGACCTGATCGATGGTGCGGCGGCCGGAGTTGAAGAAGATGCCGACCACGCGGCCCATGACGCGGCCGATCGAGCTGATCAGGCCGATAAGCCCGCCTTCGCTCGGCAGCGGCTCGGCCGCCCTGGCTGTGGTGTTGTTGCTTGAACTCATCGATGCTGCTCCCCCCGCAGTGGTGACCGCTTCGGATCCGTCCGCCATTGCGACATTGGCCGGCTTCACGCCCGAAACGTAGATGTCTTCCGTGATGAACTGGGCGAGCGGACCCGCCTGGCCGACCGGCGTCAGATTGACGGTCGGGATACGCTTGCGCGGGTAGACGCCGCAGCGCGCGGTGCCGCCGCAGTCGACGACGACGACCGCCATCTCGCTTTCGATCGGCGGCGACTTGAAGCCGTCGACAGCCTGGGCGCCGGTCATGTCGGCAATGAGCTGCGCCACCGGATGGATGCCGCCACCGGTTACCGACACGACCTTGTTGCGCTGCTCGGTCGGCTCGATGACCAGGGGGCCGCCCCAACCGGTCGACCCCTTCGATATCTTTACTGCCTTGTATGTCTTGGCCATGGTGTCCTCCCGCCCTTAGAGCTCGACGCCCTGGCGGCGTGCCATGATGGCCGTGATGCGCTCGGTCAGGATGCCCTTCAGCAGGATGACGACGAGGCCGACGATGGCGTACCAGATGGCTACCTTGACGTGATAACCATTGGCGATGACGCCCCGCTTCTCGAGGTCGAGCAGCGCGACCAGCATGCCGCCCCAGACGAAATATTCACCGGGGTTGATGTGCGGGAAGAGGCCGAGCGGGGGATGCACATAGGACACTGCCGCGTCGTAGAAGGCAGGCTTGTGCTTTTCTTCCAGGAAGGAACCGAAGGTGTAGGCCATCGGGTTGGTGAGGAAGAACACCGAGAGCACCGGCAGCACCGTATAGCGGGTCAGCGCGATGCGGCCGGCGCCACGCGCCAGACCGTGGACGCGCTCCTCGCCGACCAGCTCGGTGACGGCGTAGAAGGCCGTCATAAGCACGACCAGGGTCGGGATGATGCCGGTGACGAAGCCGGCGAACACTTCGCCGCCCTTCTGGAAGATGCCGATGAAGTACTTGCCGATGGCGGTGAGCCAGCCGAGCTGCTCTTCCTGCTGCACGTTCTTCAGCTGTTCCTTGAGCTGATCGGCGGTGACCGGCGCGTTGTCGGTCGTCGCCTGCGCCAGGACCACGAGATGATCGGTGGCATGCTCGACGCCGAGCTTGCCGTGCCAGGCAGCATCCGAAACCATGGTGCCTGCGACATGCAGGTTGTGCACCGCGAGGTCCGCATGCTGCGCCAATAGTGTAATTACAGACATTTCTCCTCCTTATGACCCCTGCCGGTCATTCCCAGCCGGCTGCCGGCGTCGTTTAAGCCCTTGCTATGTTCAAGCCGGCCAGGCCCGGCTTCTTCCCCGGCTCCGACCGTGCGCGGTCGATCTGCTCGATCGCCCGTTTCACGGCCTCGGCCACACCGGGTTCCCCCTCCCCCATGATCGCAGGGTTGGACCGGAGTCGATCGAGGGGGATACCCTCGAATTCTTCATGTCGCTTGAACTTGGTCAGCACCGAACGGCCGCTCATGACCATCATGCGGCGCACGATGAGATCCGGCGTCACGACGATGAGCGCGATGGTGCCCTTGGCCAGGCGTCCGCGGAAATTGCCCGCGCCGACGAAACCGTCCTTGTACTGGCTGGTGACGCCTTTGAAGACATCCGAATAATGCCGCATCTGCAGCCAGACGCCCAACGATTGCAGCGCCCAGACAACAAACAGCAGAAGCAGTGCCCACTGCCAGATTGCCATTTCGGTCTCCTCCCGAGTCTCTTCCTCCGGCACATATTGAACGGAGGCGAGACGACCCGAAAGTGAGAACATTTGTTTCCTCGAATGTCAACATGTATTATATTAGCAGCCATAACGCTCCACAGCCGACCGGCCGATTTCGGCATCGGCGGCGCTGTGGTAGCCTGTCGTCAAACGGGATGTGAGACATGGACCTGCCCTTCAGGCACGAACTGGCGCTTATGCCGGACCTTCGCCACAGGCTGCGGCAGCTGCGCTGGTTCCGCGCCACCTTCCGCAGCAGCGCGAGGGTGGTGTCGGAAACGTTCGGCGTGCGCTTCGAGATCGACGAGGCCAAGCTGACGCGCGCCTTCCTCGACTGGATCGAAGTCATGGAAGCGCAGAAGCGATTTGCGGCGGTCGACCGCGCGGACTTCATCGTCTTCGCCGCCGGGCTGGTGCTGCGTGAGCTGATCCGGCAGGCGCCGGCGCGGGAGGCCTCAGGTCTGAAGGAAATGGTCGAGACCGAGGCAAATGCCGGCACGGCGGAAATCGTGCGCTTCTGGCCGGAAGGTTTCCTTTATACCAACTACTGCGTGTCGGCGATCCTGGCCGTGCACGAGCAGGAATTCGGCAACGCGCCCAGCATCGATAAATGCGCCGACGATCTGCGCACCTGGTGGTCCTACCGCGAGAACGCATCGGAAATGCCCGCTTATGCCGTGGCCTTCCTCGATCGGTTCCTCGGCGCCGAGCCCAACTGGATCACACCCGACCGCGCCCAGTCGCGCCAGGCCATGCAGCGCGCGCTCGGATCCTCGCCGGTCAGCGAGGCGTTGCGCCAGCTTTGAGCCGCTGGAGACGTAATCACCCGCTATTGAACATCTGACTTTTTATCGATAGCGATGTGCGCATTGGCACAGAGGCCGGGAGAAGCGCGTGGCGCAAACCAGACTTATGATTTTCGACTGCGACGGCGTTCTCGTCGACAGCGAGCCGCTCGCCGCCAAGGCTTACGAGCGCGTCTACGAGAAGCACGGCATGCCGGGCGTGCATGGCGGCATCATCGCGCAATGCATCGGCATGAAGCAGGCCGACATCATCGTGAAGATCAAGGAACTGACCGGCCACCAGTTCCCCCCGGCGGCCGATGGCGACATCTGGGCCGAGACCAAGCTGCTCTTCTCCGAGGAGTTGAAGCCGACGCCGGGGATCGCGCCATTCCTCAGCGCGCTTGCCGGAAACCGTTGCGTCGCCTCGTCGTCCTCGGTCGAGCGTATCAACCACAGCCTGTCGGTCACGGGATTGTCGCGCTTCTTCGGCGAGGCGATCTTTTCCTCCTCGATGGTGAAGAACGGTAAGCCGGCGCCGGACATCTTCCTCTACGCCGCCGAGAAGATGGGTGCGAAGCCGACCGACTGTATCGTGGTAGAGGATTCGCCCTTCGGCGTTCAGGGCGCGGTGGCTGCCGGCATGATCGCGATCGGCTATACCGGCGGCGGTCACACCTATCCCGAGCACGGCGCGCGGCTGAAAGCCGCCGGCGCCGATTTTGTCTGCGCCGACTGGCACGAGGTTGCCCGGCAATTGGCGGAGCTTGGTGTCCCGGCCTAATCTAGCGGAGACTGGGGAAGCGACGCCGGGTCCAGTCCCCCGGCGGGACCAATCCCCCTACACGGAAGTTGAAGGATAGGACCCTCGTCGCATCGGCGTCGACCTCGCAGCGGAAGCTCAGATCGTACCATTGGGTTGTCGTGCTGAAGGCGGCCTGCGGAGGGTTGAGAACATTGCCCTGCTTCAGGGGGATGGTCGGCAGCCATTTCGGCGCGTAGTCGGCACTTTGCAGTTCCTGGTTCAGGACGTTGGCGCAAAGATTGGCTATGCGCTGATCGCGCGGCACGTTCTCCATCGAGCTCGTAGCCTGCATATTGCCGGTCGCACCCGGCGAGTAAAGTTTCCTGACGCCCGGCAGGCCGGAATAGATCGGCGCTCCCGCAGCCGCGCTGTCGGCGGAGTTCGACCTTGCCGGGTTCCCGCTTGGCGCTCTCAAGGCTCTTGCGGATTTGAACTTCATCGCCTTGGAAGGTTTTGCCTTTTCGGCCATGGATGGAGGCGCGGGCTTGTCGCCTGACTCGGCCGTCAATGGCTTTAACGGCACGGCCGCAGGCTTTTCGGCGGTTTCCGGAGCTGTTTCCTGCTTGTCCTGCTGCTGTTTGTCAGCATCCTCCGTCGCCTGCTTCTCCTCGCTTTGAGCGGGTTTTTCCTCCGTCGCGGCGGTTGCCGGTTTCTCTTGAGGCTTATTGGCGTCAGCCTGCTGCTCGGGCGTTGCAGGCGAAGCGGGCTGGCCGGGCGCGGGCTTCGGCGCGACCGGCGGCTTCGCGGGCTCATTCTGGGTCGGCGATGGCGCATTGGCCGGAGCGCTGCCCCCGTTCAGAGATTTCTCCGGGCCGGTATCCTTCTCGCCGTACTGGAAAACGCGCTTCAGAACCGGGATGTCCTGCGGCTTCGGCGGCTGCGGAGCCGGTGGCTTCGGAGCCGGCTGCTCAGGCGGCTTTTCGACCTTCTGTTCAGGTTTCGGCTCCGGCGGCTTCGGAGCAGGCTTCGGCTTTGGCTGTTCCGGCGGCGGCACGATCGCGACGTTGACCGGCTGTTCCTGCTGGTCCGGCTGTTGCTCGGGCCTCGGCAGGCCAAAGAACAGGAACGCTGCAATCAGGACATGCAGGAACAGCGATGCGGCCAAGGCCCATCGCCAATTCCGAAACCATTCCCGCATCTTGCCGTTCATTGCGCCCGATGTGGAACGAAATGGCGGCGGCTTCAAGCACCGGGCCGGGATTTGCGCGAGCTGCCGGCCTGGCAAGTCGGTGATCGGAGGGCCCCGTAGCGTAAGATCAAGCCGGATCAAAGGCCTGCAGGAATTGGCTTACACCAGCATGCCCATCGGGTTTTCGATCATGCGCTTGAAGGCGCCGAGCAGTTCGGCGCCGAGCGCGCCGTCGACCGCGCGGTGGTCGGTCGAAAGCGTCACTGACATCACCGTGGCAATCTTGATCTCACCCTTCTTCACCACCGCACGCTCCTCGCCCGCGCCGACCGCCAGGATCGTCGCATGCGGCGGGTTGATGACGGCGGCAAAGTCCTTGATGCCGAACATGCCGAGATTGGACACCGCCGTCGTGCCGCCCTGATACTCTTCCGGCTTCAGCTTGCGGCTCCTGGCACGGCTGGCCAAATCCTTCATCTCGTTGGAGATCACCGACAGCGTCTTTTCATCGGCATGCCGGATGATCGGCGTGATCAGGCCGCCGGGGATCGACACGGCGACGCCGACATCGGCGTGCTTGTGCTTGACCATGGCGTTCTCGGTCCAGGAGGCGTTCGCATCCGGCACCGCCATCAGCGCCATCGCCATCGCCTTGATCACCATGTCATTGACCGAGAGCTTGTAGGCCGGAACCTCGCCCTTGTCGGTCTCCCTCATGGGTGCTGAGGCATTCAACTGCGTGCGCAACGCCAGAAGCGCGTCGAGCTCGCAGTCCAGCGTCAGATAGAAATGCGGGATGGTGGACTTCGCCTCGACCAGGCGGCGCGCGATGGTCTTGCGCATGTTGTCATGCGGAACGAGCTCGTAGGAGCCTTCGGCGAACAGCTTCAGCACCTGGTCGTCCGACATCGGCTTGGGCGCGGGCGCCGGGGCGAACGGGACTTCGGCCGGAATCTCGGCGGCCGGCTTAGCGAGGGTGGCCGTGCCTTTCGCTGCGACCGCGGCCTCGACGTCGGCGCGCACGACACGGCCGCGCGGGCCGCTGCCTGCCATGGCCGAGAGGTCCAGATTTGCCTCACGGGCCAAGCGTCGAGCCAAAGGCGTGGCTCGGGCGGGCCCCTGCGATTGGCTGATCTCCCCCCTTGTGGGGGAGACGGCCGGCAGGTCTGAGGGGGGCCGGACGGAATGAGAGGTTGGCGGGACAACGCCCGCACCTGTCGGCTGCGCCGACATCTCGCCCACGAGGGGGGAGATTGGCGCCTTGTTCTGCGGCGTCTCAGCCGAATACACTTCATCGTCGGCATAGATCCAGGCGACGGGCTCACCGACGGGAATGTCGACGCGCTCCTTGCCAGTGACGTTGCGAAGCGTGCCGCTGGCCGGCGCGTCGATCTCCATCGCCGCCTTGTCGGTCTCGATCTCGAAGAGCACGTCACCCTTCTTGACGCGAGCGCCCTCCTCGGCGAACCAGCGCGAGATCTGGCCGGTCGCCATGTCCATGTCGACCTTGGGAAGAATGACTTCTGTCGGCATCGCTCAGCGGACCCCTTTCACGAGGTCGCGCGCTGCGGCGATGATGTCGGGAACCTGCGGCACGGTGGCCTTTTCCAGGTCCGGATTGTAAGGGATCGGCGTCTCGGCGCCGCCCAGGCGCACGATCGGCGCATCGAGATAATCGAAGGCCTCGCTTTCGGCGACTAGCGCGCTTACTTCCGCGCCGATGCCGAGCGTCTTCACCGCTTCGTAGACGCAAAGCAGGCGCGAGGTTTTCTTCACGCTGTCGATGATGGTCTGCCTGTCGATCGGGCGGATGGTGCGCAAGTCGACCACCTCGATGTCGATGCCTTCGCCTTCCAGCGCGGCAGCAGCGTCAAGCGCCTTCTGCACCATGATCGACGTGGCGACGATGGTGAGGTCGCGACCTTCGCGGCGGATCTCGGCCTTGCCGATCGGAACGGTATAGTGGCCTTCCGGCACATGGCCCTTCATCTTGTAGAGCAGCTTGTGCTCGAAGATCATCACCGGATCCGGATCGGCAACGGCGGCCAGCAGCATGCCCTTGGCATCGTGCGGCGTCGCCGGCTGGATCACCTTCAGGCCAGGCACATGGCCGAGCCAGGCTTCCAGGCTCTGGCTGTGTTGGGCGGCTGCACCCGTGCCGGAGCCGGCAGGGAAACGCATCACAACCGGCACCGAGACCTCGCCGCCCAGCATGAAGCGCATCTTGGCCGCCTGGTTGACGATCTGCTCCATGCCGAGCGTGGCGAAATCCGAGAACTGGAATTCGAAGATCGGCCGCATGCCGGTGACGGCCGCGCCAACCGCGACGCCTGCACCGCCCAGTTCGGAAATCGGCGTGTCGATCACCCGGTCGGTGCCGTACCGTTCGACGAGGTCGCCGGTCACCTGGAAGGCGCCGCCATAAACGCCGATATCCTCGCCCATCAGGAAGACGCGCTCGTCCATGTCCATGGCGATCGCCATGGCTTCCTGGATCGCCTGGGCGTAGCTCAGTTCACGCACCGCGGCGTCCATCACGCTTGCTCCGTGTAAACATAGTTTTCGAGGGTGGCGATCTCGGGCGCCGGGCTCGCCTTGGCGAACTCGATGCCGTCGGCGATCTCCTTGGCGACCGCGTCGCGGATCGCCTCAATGCCCTGGTCGTCGATGAAACCGAAATCGCGCAGCTCCGTCTCGAACAGCGTGATCGGATCGCGGTTCGCCATCCAGTCCTCGATCTCTTCCTTCGTGCGATAGCGGTTGCGATCGCTCTTGGAATGGCCGCGATGACGGTAGGTCTTGGACTCGATCAGCGTCGGCCCCTCGCCGGCGCGCGCCCGCTCGACCGCGTTGAAGGACGCCTCGGCCACCTCGGAGAAGATGTTGCCGTTGACGATGACGCCCGGCATCGAATAGGCGGCCGCTCGTTCGGCGATGTTCTTCACCGCGGTCGAGCGCGCCGTCGAGGTCGACATGCCGTAGCCATTGTTCTCGCAC
Source organism: Mesorhizobium sp. M2A.F.Ca.ET.046.03.2.1 (assembly GCF_003952425.1). Lineage (NCBI taxonomy): Bacteria > Pseudomonadati > Pseudomonadota > Alphaproteobacteria > Hyphomicrobiales > Phyllobacteriaceae > Mesorhizobium > Mesorhizobium sp. M2A.F.Ca.ET.046.03.2.1. The sequence goes on from NZ_CP034449.1 coordinate 6,791,404, forward strand.
ACGAAGATCACCGGCAGCTTCCAGATCGCCGCCATGTTCAAGGCCTCGTGGAAGGCGCCCTCATTGTTGGCGCCGTCGCCGAAGAAGGAGACGACCACCTTGCCGGTCTTCATCCTCTTGGATGAAAGCGCTGCGCCCACGGCAATCGGAATGCCGCCGGCAACGATCCCATTGGCGCCGAGATTGCCCTTGGCGACATCGGCGATGTGCATGGAGCCGCCCCTGCCCTTGCAATAGCCGGTGGTCTTGCCGAAGAACTCGGCGAACATGCGGCTGACCTCCGCGCCCTTGGCGATGCAATGGCCGTGGCCGCGATGCGTCGAGGTGATCTGGTCATCCTCGGCGAGCGGCATGCAGATGCCCATGGCGCTCGCTTCCTGCCCGATCGACAGGTGCATGGTGCCGTGGATGAGGCCGCGCATGTAGCACTCTTCCGCGCCCTCTTCGAAGCGGCGGATGAGGTACATCTTGTGAAGCACCTGTCTCAGTTGCTCTGGACGGTACTGGCGATAGACGAAAGGCAGGTTGGCCCGGCTATCCACGACGGCTTTGCTGGCTCCGGCCATGATCACGCCTCCACGGTTCCGTAGACGAGCTTGTCCTGGCGGGCGCGCAGATCGGCGATCTTCGAGCCCGGCGCGGGCGCGGCATTGGCATAGGTGATGAGCTCGCCCTTCTTGATGGGCGCCGTCACGGAGCCGCCCTGCAGCAGGCCGCAGGGGATCGCGCGCGCCGCATGGGCTTCCGGCGCCGTCATGATCCAGGCGCGGTAGCAATATTCGCCGATGGCATCGAGCTTGTCGCCGGGCTTCAGGTCCTTCTTGGCGACCGCGCAGACCTCGGCCACGGGCTTTGCCAGCGGCACCATGTCGGCCTTGCCGTAGAGCACGACGCGGGCGCAGGTCAGCGGCACTTCCAGCGAGGTCAGGTGATAGGGGCGATGGAAGGTGAAATACGGGCCCTTGCCCATCTTCAGGTCTTCCATGCGCTCCGAGATGCGCGGATGCGACATGTCGGCCACGACGAAGACGCCCGGCGCGACGCCCTTGCCGATCGAATAGTCGACGACGCCGACCTTCGACAGCACGCCGCCGTCCTTCTCAGGCACCAGCACCTTCGACAATTCGCCGAGCGTGGCCGCCGGGCCGTGCATCCCGGGCTTGTCGGGAACCAGCCCAGTCGCGTTGGCGATCGCCGCCATCTCGACCATTGTCTTCGAACCATCGACGAATTCGACCAGCATGCGCACATTCATGTGCCGGCGCTTCGCCTCCTCCTCATAGTCCGGAGGCGTGGCGTCGATGTTGAGCGGGTTGTTCTTGCCCTTGCCCGCGGCAACGATCGGGTGGCCCATAGCGGAGACGAACTCGATCAGCTCCATGCAGGAAGACGGCTCGTCGCCGGCGCCCAGGGAATAGGTGACGCCAAGCCGGTCGGCCTCGGCCTTGAGATAGGCGCCGATGGTGACGTCCGCCTCGACATTCATCATCACCAGGTGCTTGCCATGCTCCATGGCGCGCAGGCCGATCTCGGCGCCGACGGCCGGAACGCCGGTCGCGTCGATCACGACGTCGATGAGGTCATTGCCGATGACAAGGCTGGAATCGTTGGTGACGGCGATCTTGCCCGCTTCCATGGCAGCGGTCATGGCCGACGCGTTCGACACTTCCCGCGCATGGCCGGTTTCCTGGAAGGCGATATCGACGGCCTTGCTGGCCGCCGGCAGGTTGAGTTCGGAAATGGCGCCGATCTCGATGCCGGACATATGGGCGACGCGGGTAACGATGTCGGTTCCCATTTCGCCTGAGCCGATTAGGCCGATGCGGATGGGCTTGCCGGACTTGCCGCGTTCCTCGAGATCCCGGGCAAGGCCCGTCAACGAAATATTGGAAGCCATGCCGCTTATTCCTCCCATATCGCATGCTGTCTGATTGCTTGACGGGTATTGAACATATGTATTTCTGTCAAGACTAATGTCCAAATCTTTGGCCGTTAGTCGACGCTTTTCGGATTGGTCGAGGCGCGGCCGCGAAAGGCATGGACCATGAGCGCCGCCATCAACCCAATGCGAGCGTGCGCCTGTGGCCGAATGCCGGCGAAGGCGCTCGACGGACCGCAAGGAGATATCTAGGCGGTAATTGTTACTGGCAAACGTCGACCCATATGGCGCCGACCAGATCGGCCATGCGCTGCGGCGTGATGCGGACAGCGGCGTTGGTGGCGCCGGCAGCGGGGACGACCTCGTCGAAGGCCTTGAGCGACAGATCGCAATAAACGGGAAGCGGCGCCAGCAGGCCAAACGGACAGACGCCGCCCGGCGGATGGCTGGTGACGGCCAGCACCTCCTCGCCGCCCAACATGCGCGGCTTGCCGCCCATCCTGTCCTTGAACTTGCGGTTGTCGAGCCTGACGACGCCGCTGGTGACGACCAGCATGGTCTCGTCGCCGACGCGCAGGCAGATCGTCTTGGCGATCTGCGCGGGCATCACGCCATGGGCTTCCGCCGCCAGCGCCACGGTGGCCGAACTGGCCTCGGTGACGATGACTTCGATGTCGGGCGCATGCCGCGCAAAGAAAGCGCGAACCGATTCCAAGCTCATGGTGGGCCCCTCGTCAGGTCTGTCGGATAGCAGCGGTCGGCGAATCGCACGGCTAAGCCATCGTTGGCAAGAGCCAGCGCTTTCCGCCTTCAGGCATTAAAAAGCCCGCCGGGCGAAACCTCGGCGGGCTCGAATGGACGCTTTTCGCGCCTCTACTGATGCGTGGGCCGATTCTCGGCGGCCGGCACTTTGATCAATTCCTCTTCCGGCATCTGCAGCGCGGAAGCGATGCGCCGGAGCTTGGCGGGATCGGCGTCCTTGCCGTCCTCGATGTCGACGATCTCGCCCACGGCCAGGCCGCAGGTCAAAGACAGTTCCTCGATCGTATATCCCCTCGTTTCGCGAGCGGCCTTCAGCGGATTGAGGCCGGACGCGGCAATGATGTCGTTGGAAACGGCGTTCCGTGCGGTGTTGGGCATGGCAACTCCTTTGGATGAAACGGTCGGATGAAATGTGGCGTTGCCTGAGACTGGCGGGAGAATGCTCGTTAACAAATGATTTGCCAAGAGCTTAGGCCGTCACGCCATCGTGAAGCGGCATTCCGGCCGGTATCGCAGGCGTCCCACATGTAAGATCGCGCGGCGCCCAATCAAGTTCTTTTGAAGCTCCGCGACCGGTTTCGCCGGCATTTTCGACGCCTCGATTCGTTAGCTGGCCGTCACCGGCAGCCAAAACCCGGGCGACGGGCGTTTCACGGAAGGATCGAATGCCATGAATTTGAAATCATTCGCAATTGTGCTCGGCACAGTCTCAAGTGTCATCTGCGGGGAAGCGTGGGCGACGGATGCCGCACGTGTTCGAGGCACTGTCGTCGGTATAACCGGATCGACGCTGACGGTGAAGGACCGCGACGGCAAGACCGATGCGATCACACTTGCCGACGGCTGGAAGATTTCGGGTGTCGCCAAGGCATCGGCGGCCGACATCAAGCAGGGCGACTTTCTCGGCATCGCCTCGCTTTCCAAGGCCGATGGCGCCAGCGGGGCGCTGGAAGTCGTCATCTTTCCCGCGGCGCTGAAGGGCACGGGAGAAGGCGACCGCGACTGGGATCTGCAGCCCAACAGCCGCATGACAAACGGCACCGTGGCCGACGTCACCGAAATCCAGGGCCGCACGGTCACGCTTACCTATGACAACGGCCAGAAAAAACAGATCGCGATCCCCCAGACGACGCCGATCGTGACATTCGCCGCTGCCACGCCTTCGGATCTGACGCCGGGCGCCGCGGTCTTCGTCAACGCCAAGCGAGGTGGCGATGGCAAGCTCACCGCGAATCGGGTCGTGGTCGGGAATCACGGCATCGCGCCGCCCATGTGAAGCCGCGCAGGCCACCAAGCGACCTGGCAACCTTTCCAAACCCGAACAAGTCAGTGACCGTAACTTGCAATCCGACAGCGCCGCAGGAACGCCATCCGTTTCGCTTCGGGCATCGGGACAATCGCTCATATGCTGTCGTTAGGACGGATTTGCCACATGGCAACACGCAGGTGAGAGTTCTACTCGCGACTTCCTCTCTGCCCCGCATTTTTTGCATCGCATATGAACCTTTCCATTGGAGACAGCACTAACCGGTCATGGGCGCCGCGAAGGTGCTCCTCAACCCAACGGGACGCCAGAATGCCGATCCCAACAACCAATGGAAGGAAATGCTCAAATGACCAACTTCAAGCGTATCACCCTCGCCGCGGCTCTCGTCGTCTCGGCTTTCGGCTCGGTCTCGGCTCCGGCTTTCGCGGGCACGCATCCGACCGGCGACGGCGGCGCCGTCTGTAAGGGTTCGGGCTCCTGCCTGGTGCTGCAGCTCGATTGTAAGGGCACCTACACCGACGCCACCGACAAGAACGGCACCGTCTACGGCAAGTGCAGCCACGTCATGAAGGTCGACCCGAAGAGGCGGCTCAAGCTGGCGAACTGATCGCCTGCAGCCGACGGTATGGAAATGGCGGCGGTCGAGGACGGCCGCCGTTTCTGTTTCAGATTCCGTCGATTGATCAGCGGCGGCTGATAAGAAGGCCGGCAAGCAGTCCGACCACGACAAGTCCGACGGCGGCGGTCGTCGCCGGATGGTCGCGCGCCGTCCGCTCGAGCACCCTGCCCCTGCGCCTTATTGCCGGCAGCGCCTCGTGAAGGCGGTCGGCAACTTGCGAGTAATAGTCGGACGCCGCCTCGCGGCCATCCTCATAATAGGCGTCACCGCGGCTGGCCAAAACCTTCTTGAGGTCGTTCAATTGCCGCGAAAGCGCCGCGACCTGCTTGTCGATGTCGAGGTCGGAGAGGGTCGAAAACGATGCCATGCTGATTGTCCTTCTCTTCGAGAAGGCCTAACGCACGGACGACGGGCCAGTTCCGGCGGCCCGACCGCGCGGCATCACGTGGAATGATGCCTTCAACGAACCTGGTCGAGCAGGCGTTTGCATTCCAGCAAGTCGAACAGCGCCTCCTGCAGCAAGGCGCGATTGTCACGCGACAACTTTGAGGCGTCCGGTTGCACCGGACCTTCGTCGTCACTCTTGCCGAGACCGAAGAAACGGCGGCTGGGCTTCACCTTCGGCTGGCCGACGAGCGCATCCTCATCGCCGCGCGGCTGTGCGGCCGCCGTCAGCGGCACCTGCTCGGCTTGACGGCGCTGGGCGATCGCCTCCACCGCGGCCATGTCGCCATTGCCGATGGCGACCAGAAAATGGTTGCCGTTCTCGCGCAACAGCTTCTGCACGCCTTTGATCGTATAGCCCTGATCGTAGAGCATGTGCCGGATGCCCTTGATCAGCTCGACGTCCTGCGGCCGGTAATAGCGACGGCCGCCGCCGCGCTTCATGGGCTTGATCTGGGTGAAGCGCGTCTCCCAGAAACGCAGCACGTGCTGCGGCAGGTCGAGATCTTCCGCGACTTCGCTGATGGTTCGGAAAGCATCGGGGCTCTTGTCCATGGGCCAATCCTCCACACTGGACCACGATCCGGCGCATGATGCCGAATCGCCCCTTATTTCAGCGATTTATGAAGCGATATTCAAGCCCAGCGTCAAAACCGCGGGCGGTTTTCAACCGCATTCGCCAGCAAACTACTTGCCGCCTTTGCCCTTGCTGTTCTGGTGCGAGCGCAGAATCCGGCTCTTGAGCACGTTCGACGATTTGAACGTCATCACCCGGCGCGGCAGGATCGGCACTTCCTCACCGGTCTTGGGATTGCGGCCGATGCGCTCGTTCTTGGAGCGGACGTGGAAGGTGGCAAAAGACGAAAGCTTGACCGTCTCGCCCCGAACGATGGCTTCGCAGATTTCGTCCAGCACGGCTTCGACGAGTTCCGCCGATTCAGTCCGCGACAGGCCAACCTTCCGATAAACGGCTTCAGCAAGGTCGGCACGCGTCAGTGTCTTTCCCCCCATGCGACCGTCCCATCTGCTCGCAGAAAATGTAAATCGATACAGCCAAAGGCAGAGCCTAAGTAATTGATCCGGCAAGGTCAAGGACCGAACCGGCGCGTTCGGCACTTACCAGCGGAGCAACACCGCGCCCCAGGTGAAGCCTCCACCCATCGCCTCGAGAAGCACCAGATCGCCCTTCTTGATGCGGCCGTCGGCGACGGCCACCGCGAGAGCCAGCGGCACCGAGGCAGCCGAGGTGTTACCGTGTAAATCGACGGTGACCACAACTTTCTCCTCGGCTATCCCGAGCTTCCTGGCGGAAGCGTCAATAATCCGTTTATTGGCCTGATGCGGCACGAACCAGTCGAGGTCCTGCGCCGTTATGCCGGCCTCGCCGAAGGTCGCCTCGATGACATCGGTGATCATGCCGACGGCATGCTTGAACACCTCACGGCCTTCCATCCTGAGATGACCGACGGTTCCCGTCGTCGAAGGCCCGCCATCGACGAAGAGCTTGTCCTTATGCGCGCCATCGGAGCGTAGGCTCGCCGCCAGCACGCCGCGGTCGGTGATCGCGCCGTCTTGGGCTTCGAGAACGAGCGCCCCGGCGCCGTCGCCGAACAGCACGCAGGTCGAGCGGTCGTTCCAGTCGAGGATGCGCGAGAACGTCTCCGAGCCGATCACCAGGACACGCTTGGCCAAGCCGCCACGGATATAAAGGTCGGCGGTGGCGACGGCATAGACGAAGCCAGAGCAGACGGCCTGCATGTCGAAGGCAAAGCCGTGATGCATGCCGAGCCTGTTCTGGATCTCGACGGCGGTCGCCGGGAATGTGTTGTTGGGCGTCGAAGTCGCCAGGATGATGAGGTCGATATCGGCTGGCGTCATGCCCGCGCTGTCGAGCGCTGCGCGCGCCGCCGCCTCGCCCAGCGAGGCCGTCGTCTCGTCATCGGCCGCGACATGACGCTGGCGGATGCCTGTGCGCTGGACGATCCACTCGTCGGAGGTCTCGACCATGCCTTCGAAGTCGGCATTCTTCATAATGCGGCGGGGCAGCGCGGCACCATTGCCGCGCACGACTGATCTGATCAAGGTCCGTTCCTATTCCTCGGCGTCGGCGGAGACGCCGGATTTCCTGTTTGCCTGGGCATTGGGATTGCGCGCATGGAACAGATCGAGGTCGGCCTCGATCCGGTCAAGCAGATTATTGCGCACCATGTCGTAGCCGAGCTCGATCGCCGCAGCGAAGCCATCCGAATCGGCGCCACCATGGCTCTTCACCACGATGCCGTTCAAGCCCAGGAAGACGCCGCCATTGGAGCGGCCGACATCCATCTTCTCGCGCAGCCGGTCGAAGGCGCCCTTGGCGAAGACATAGCCGATCTTGGCCATGAGCGTGCGGCTCATGGCGGCGCGAAGATAGCCGGCGATCTGCCTTGCCGTGCCCTCGGCGGTCTTAAGCGCGATATTGCCGGCAAAGCCCTCGGTGACCACCACGTCGACCGTGCCCTTGCCGATGTCGTCGCCTTCGACGAAGCCGCGGTAATTCATCGAGGCCATGTTGGCCTCGCGCAGCATGCGGCCAGCCTCCTTGACCTCTTCCTGGCCCTTGATCTCCTCGACGCCGACATTGAGCAGGCCGACGCTCGGCCGCTCGATGCCGAACACCGAGCGCGCCATGCCGGTGCCCAGAATGGCGAAATCGATCAGCTGATGCGCGTCGGCACCGATGGTGGCGCCTACATCGAGCACGACGCTTTCGCCGCGCGTCGTCGGCCAGAGCGCCGCGATCGCGGGGCGATCGATGGTGGCCATGGTGCGCAGGCAGAATTTCGACATCGCCATCAGCGCGCCGGTGTTGCCGGCCGAGATGCAGGCCTGCGCGGCGCCGCTCTTCACCGCCTCCACGGCCTTCCACATCGACGACTTCCAGCGGCCGTGGCGCAGAGCCTGGCTCGGCTTGTCGTCCATGCGCACGGCGATCTCGCAATGGACGAACTCGCTCACTTCGGCGAGTTTCGGGAACTTGGCGAGCTCGGGACGCACCACGTCCTCGCGGCCATAGATGACGAAGCGGATGTCAGGGCGGCGGATGACGACCGTCATCAGCGCCGGGATGACCACGCTTGGTCCGTGATCGCCGCCCATGGCATCGATGGAAATCCTGATCACTCGGTGTTTTTCTCACGGTTTGCCTGGCTAGCGGCGGACGCCTGCCAAGGTAAGGGGGCTCGCGAAGGTTCGGCGAAAATAGCGGTTTTGCGCCTGCGCACAACCAACTTTTCCAAAATCCGGACCACTCTCAGGATTTTCCGAGCAACGAACGCAGCTTTTTCTGGAATTCGCTTTCCTCGGCCTGATCGTCGCCGGCGACGTCGAGCGAGGCTCCCGGCTTGCGCGGATAGGGGTCGATCGCCAGGCCGAAGAACTGTTCGGCCAGCGCACCGACGTCGATCGTGTCGCCGGAGAATGTTTCCGGACTGTCCGGTCCATCGGCGTCGAGAATAATCTCGCCGCCGCCCTCGAAGCCCTCGCGTCCAAGCTTCGACTGCTCGGGCAGGAACAGCGCCTCGACCGGCTCGTCTATATGTGCGCTTACCGGCTCCAGGGTGACGATGCAGGCCTGCGTGATGTCGGCCTCGACACGACCGGTAACCTTGACGCCGTTGCGCTTCCACGAAGCAACAAGCAATTCGGCACGGTAGCTTTCGACCGAAAGCAGCTCATATTCGGCTGCAAGTGCTTCGCGCTGGCGCTGATCGGCCTCGACCAGGATCGGCAGGCCCTTTTGCGGCAGCCGCGCGACATTGGCGACAAAGGATACCGGGCTGCGCAATTCAGCGTCTTTCATGCTGGCCTCCTTCAAGCGGCCCCGGCGGCCGGGAATGCGACCGTGCCGGCGGCGATCGATTCGGTCGGCTGCGCGGCGAGCTTCTGGCTGGCATCGCAGACATAATCCGCCAGCAGCGACGCCTGCGGCCAGGGGCCCGCGTCCGGCCTGACATTGCGCGCAAGCGCCGCCGCAAGCGCCGACCGGTCGTTTTCTCGGAGGGCATCATCATAGGCGGTCGTGCGGCCGTAAAACATCCTTGCCAGCTTCTTCATGCGCTTGGGCACGCCGACATCGCTGATTCCAAGTTCGCGCAGCGAATGATCGACATCGAGGAAGAACTCGTCGATCAGCACTTGCGCGACCTCGGCCGCCACGCCTCGCTCGCCATGCAGACGGTGCTGGACGAGATAGATATGCAGCGACAGCATCTCGAAGCGGCCGAGCGGCGTATCCGGCACATTCCAGTCCGAATAAAACACCGTTTGCCGCGCCGCCGCCACGATTTGTGCGTAGAGCGCGTCGGTGATAGCGCGGTTGGCATTGCGTTCGCGGCCAAAAAGGCGCTGGAACATTGAGGGCGGTCTCCCGGGGACCTGTTGTTTGATTTGGCCTTGTTGCATCGGCATGCAAGCTGGTTTACCGGTTTTGCGGCCCAGCGCAAGTTGCGGGGATGTGATGGAGAATTGTTGTTGGGTGCGCTGAAATTCAAGTCGTTTCTTGCGCCCGCCCCGGTGGGCGTGGCTTCACTGCTGATGGTCGTATCAGCGCTTTCCGCCTGCAATTCATCTAAGATGTTCGGCGATCTCCATCCAAGCGAGACGCTGACGAAAGGCTACGTCATCGACCAGCAGGCCATCGATTCGGTACCGGTCGGATCGAGCCGTGAACAGGTGCTGCTGGCGCTGGGCACGCCGTCGACGACGGCGACCTTCGACAACGAGGCCTTCTACTATATCTCGCAGACGCGCAAGCGCTACGTCGCCTTCGACAACCCGCACATCATCGACCAGCATGTGCTGGCGGTCTATTTCGGCGCTGACGGCCGCGTGACCCAGATCGCCAATTACGGCCTCAAGGATGGCAAGATCTTCGACTTCATCTCCAGGACGACACCGACCGGCGGCAAGGACCAGAACTTCCTCACCCAGGTCATCAACGGCGCCAGCAAGCTGGCGCCCGGCATCCCCGGCGGCGGCAGCGGCACGCCTTAAGTCTATCGACGAACCGCGGAACAATCAAAACCCGCCACCTCGCCGGCGGGTTTTGTGTATGTGCGGCCCGACGCCCTTGCTTATGTTCCGGCGTCCCCCTATCAATTCGCCGGGATTGGGGACCGGTCATGAGCAACAGCGATCGTACTGTGCCGCAAGGCTGGATGGCGACAGGCACGCCAGACCGGCAGACCGCGACACCCGACTGGCTCGTCGTGGGATGCGCCGACAATCCAGGGCGTCGCGCTCAAGGAAATCCGGCCTGTCGCGACTTCGACCGGCTACCTCACTGAAGTCTTTCGCGAGGAATGGGATCTGGACGGGCTTCCAGTCGGACAGGTGTTTCAACGCACGCTTTATCCCGGCGCGGTGACGGGGTGGCATGCCCATGGCGTCACAACCGACCGGCTTTTTTGCTCGGTGGGCAGCGTTCGCATCTCACTGTTCGACGGTCGCAAGGCCTCGCCGACATTCGGCGCGGTCTGGCACAAGATCGTCGGCGCGGTCAGGCCTGCCATCGTCGTCATTCCGCCCGGCGTCTGGCACGGAGTCGTCGCGCTCGGACCGGACATTGCTTTGGTGCTCAATCTGGTCGACAAGGCCTACGCCTATGACGCGCCCGATCACTGGCGGCTACCGCCCGATACCGAACAGATCCCCTACAAGCTGGCATAGCGTGGAACAGGCCGGCCAGCGCCCGCCGACAGGGCGGATCGAACCGCTTGTCTCGGTCATCATCGCGACGCACAACCGCCCCGCGGTACTGCGCCAGACGCTGAAGAGCCTCATGGGCCAGACCCTGCGGGACTGGGAAGCCATCGTCGTCGGCGACGCGTGCCGGCCGGACACCGCGACAACGGTCGCCGCTTTCGGCGACGGCCGCATATCCTATATCGATCTTCCGGTGAATTTCGGCGAACAGTCGGGGCCCAACAATATCGGCTTTGCCAGAGCACGCGGCCGTTTTGTTGCGATCTTGAATCATGACGACCTCTGGTTTCCCGACCATCTGGCATCCGTGAGCGGCTGGATCGACGCCACCGCTGCCGATGTAGTGATCGCCCGCGGCGCGGTCATCGAGTCGGCCGCGAGCAAGGGTTCCAGGCATATGATCCTCGGGATGGGGCGGGACGGCTTCTATGACCCAGTCACCACGGTCGGATTTGGCTCCGCGCAAATGATCCGGCGCACGTCGCTGCCAAGGCTTGGACCATGGCGCCCGGCCAGCCAGTGCGTTTGCGAGAGTTCCCAGGACTGGCTGTTCCGTGCCTGGCGCAAGGGTGCGGTGATCGCGACAATGCCGCATCTGACCGTGCTCATGCTGCATTCGGGCAAGCGCGAAGGCAGCTATGCGCGTGATACGGCGCAGGAGCAGGAAGAACTGATGGACGCGATGAGCTCGCCGGACGCTTTGCGCGCCAGGATTCTTGGCAACGCCGAGGAACCTGCTCCCCTCAAGCGTTCCCGCTACCTTAAACGCAGGCTCCTGGCGATGCTTGGCATACATCCGCGGGCGCGTTCCTTCCGCCGCCAGCATCGCCGAGGCGCCTTCATTGCCATGCTGCGCCAGACACGCGGCTTGCCGCCAATGCCCGAGCGAGAGCCGAACATCGACGCGTTGCTGGCCCGCTATCGCCATGGCACCGAAAGGCCCGAAGCCAACTGAGTGCCCGCCGGGAAGGCGGCACGCATGGTGTCATGTGAAAAAAAAGCCCGCGGGATCGCTCCCGCGGGCTTTATCCTGGAATAGCTGCCGCGATCAGCCGTGCGCGAGCACGGCGAGAAGAAGCAGCGCGACGATGTTGGTGATCTTGATCGCCGGATTTACGGCCGGGCCGGCGGTGTCCTTGTAGGGGTCGCCGACGGTGTCGCCGGTGACCGAGGCCTTGTGCGCCTCGGAACCCTTCAGGTGTTTGACGCCGTCCTTGTCGGTGAAGCCGTCCTCGAACGACTTCTTGGCGTTGTCCCAGGCGCCGCCGCCGGAGGTCATCGAGATGGCGACGAAGAGGCCGTTGACGATCACGCCGAGCAGCGAGGCGCCGAGCGCGGCGAAGGCCGAGGCCTTCGAGCCCGAGATCAGCAGCACGCCGAAATAGACGACGAGCGGCGCCAGCACCGGCAGCAGCGACGGGATGATCATCTCCCGGATCGCCGCCCTGGTCAGGATGTCGACGGCGCGCGCATAGTTCGGCTTCGAGGTGCCGGCCATGATGCCCTTGTCCTCGCGGAACTGCTTGCGCACTTCCTCGACGATCGAGCCGGCGGCGCGACCGACGGCGGTCATGGCGATGCCGCCGAACAGATAGGGGATCAGGCCGCCGAAGATCAGGCCGGCGACGACATAGGGGTTGGAGAGGTCGAAGGAGACGTCGCCCATGCCCTGGAAGTAGGGGTACTTGTCGCCATTGGCGGCAAAGAACCGGAGGTCGTTCGAGTAGGCCGCGAACAACACCAGCGCGCCGAGACCAGCGGAACCTATGGCATAGCCCTTGGTCACCGCCTTGGTGGTATTGCCGACAGCGTCGAGCGCGTCGGTGGAGTGGCGCACTTCCTTGGGCAGGCCGGCCATTTCGGCAATGCCGCCGGCATTGTCTGTGACCGGGCCGAAGGCGTCGAGCGCCACGATCATGCCGGCAAGGCCAAGCATGGTGGTGACGGCGATCGCCGTGCCGAACAGGCCACCTAGTTGGTAGGTCGCGATGATGCCGCCGACGATGACGATGGCCGGCAGCGCGGTCGATTCCAGCGAGACCGCGAGGCCCTGGATGACATTAGTGCCGTGACCGGTCACCGACGCCTGGGCGATCGAATTCACCGGACGCTTGTTGGTGCCGGTGTAGTATTCGGTGATCACCACGATCAAACCGGTCACCAGCAGACCGATGAGGCCGCAGATGAACAGGTTCTTGCCGGTGATGCCGATGCCGGCAACGGTGCCGACCTCGCCCCAGCCGACCGTGGCGGAGGTCGCGGCGGCAAGACCGACGATCGACAGCAGGCCGGTGACGATCAGGCCCTTGTAGAGCGCGCCCATGATCGAGCCGTTGGAGCCGAGCTTGACGAAGAAGGTGCCGACGATCGAGGTCAGGATGCAGGCGCCGCAGATGGCGAGCGGATAGAGCATGGCCGCGCCCAGCGCCGCCGTGCCGCCGAAGAAGATGGCGGCCAGAACCATGGTGGCGACGACGGTCACCGCATAGGTCTCGAAAAGGTCCGCGGCCATGCCCGCGCAGTCGCCGACATTGTCGCCGACATTGTCGGCGATGGTGGCAGGGTTGCGCGGATCGTCTTCGGGAATGCCGGCCTCGACCTTGCCGACGAGGTCGCCGCCGACATCCGCACCCTTGGTAAAGATGCCGCCGCCGAGACGGGCGAAGATCGAGATCAGCGATGCGCCAAAGCCGAGCGAAACTAGCGAGTCAATGACGACGCGGTCGTTCGGTTGCAGGCCCATCGGGCCGGTGAGGATGGCGTAGTAGATCGAGACGCCGAGCAGCGCCAGGCCCGCGACCAGCAGGCCGGTGATGGCGCCGGATTTGAAGGCGATGTCGAGGCCGGCGGCGAGGCTGTTGGAGGCGGCCTGCGCGGTTCGAACATTGGCGCGTACCGAGACATGCATGCCGATGAAGCCGGCGGTGCCCGAAAGCACGGCGCCGATCAGGAAGCCGATAGCGGAGGTGATCGAGAGCAGCCACCAGGCAAGCAGGAGCACGACGATGCCGACCACGGCGATGGTGGTGTACTGGCGCGCCAGATAGGCCTGGGCGCCTTCGCGGATGGCGGCGGAGATTTCCTGCATGCGCTGATTGCCCTGATCGGACGCAAGGACCGAACGTGTCGCCCAGATGGCGTACAGAACTGACAGCAAGCCGCAGGCGATGACGGCGGTAATAATGGTCATTGCCGGATTTTCCTCGATTGTTGGCCCAAAAGAACCCCTCCCTGGGCCGTTGGAACGGAGACGGATGCCGCGCTTGGAATCCACCTCTTGGTTGGGGTATGCGAAACAAGGCTTGGAACGTCAAGATATTGTTCGGTTTTTGCCCGGCTTTCGCCCAAAAGAAGAAGGCGGGAATCGTTGTGCCAGCGCGAGCCTGGAATTAGATCGATTGAAATGACGTTGGGTCCGGCTGCTCAGGATCGGTCCGTGGCGAGGTTGGCGGCTGACGGATCGGCGCTTTGCAAATGCTCAATGCCAAGCATATCTTCCGGGTGGACAGGAGTTGATCAATGAAGTTCAAAGCTATCGTGCACGAAGCGGAAGAAGGTGGATTCTGGGCCGAGGTTCCCGCCATTCCGGGATGCGCAACCGAAGGAGAAACCCTGGACGAACTCATGGCAAATCTGCGTGAGGCAATTGAAGGCTGCCTTTCGGTAGATCTGCCGTCTTCGGTCACTTCAGTTCCCGGCAAGGTGGTGGAAATCGCAGTTTGAAATCCATTTCGGGCAAGGATCTGGCCAGGGCCATTGAGCGGCGAGGCTGGCAACTTCTGCGAATAGCAGGCAGCCATCATATTTATGGAAAAGAGGGAAGCATTGTGCGTCTCTCTATCCCGATACATGGCAACAAGCCCCTCAAGACGGGTCTCGTGCGCCATCTTCTGAAGATGGCGGAAATCAGCGAAACAGATGTCTGAACATCTCTACTCTGCCCCCTGCCCCATCCGCCGCGCGGCGTAGCGCTCTATGGCCGACAGACCGTCATAGATCAGCACCGCAAGCGCGGCGACGATGAGACCGCCCTGCAGCACGAAGGCAAGGTTATTCGAGATCAGGCCGGCGATGATCACCTCGCCCAGGGTCTTGGCTGCAACCGTTGAGCCGATCGTCGCGGTGGCGAGGCTGATGACGACCGACAGCCGGATGCCGCCCAGAATAACAGGGGCGCTGAGCGGCAACTCGACCTTCATCAGCCTTTGCCAGCCGGTCATGCCGGCCCCGCGCGCCGCTTCCATCACATTGCCCGACAGCGTGGTCAGCGCGGTCAGCGCATTCTCGAAGATCGGCAGCAGCCCATAGAGGAAGAGCGCGATCAGCGTCGGCTTCTCGCCGAAGCCGACGGCCGGTACCGCAAGCGCCAGCACGGCAACCGGCGGAAAGGTCTGGCCGATATTGACCAGGCTGCGCGACAAGGGCAGGAACTCGGCGCCTGCCGGCCTGGTGACCAGGATGGCTAAAGCCACCGCGACAATCGTTGCCGCGACCGTCGCGACCAGGACGGTCCGCAGGTGCTGCAGGGTCAGCGTCAGCAGGCTGCCCTGGTTGTAGATCGCCGGCGCGCCATTCTCGGTCAGGGGTTTCAACAGCGGCTCGAACCAGCCCGGGCTGATGATGAAGACCACCAGCAGCGCCAGGACAGCCAGCCTCAGCAGCGCGGGCAGCCAGGCTTTCATTGCGGCCTCGCCGCGCGTTTCACCAGGCCCTCGACGGTGACGCGGCCAATGAGCCTGCCGTCCGCGCCTTTTACCGGCAGCGCGGGCCGCCCCGACCACAGAAGCTCGGCAAGCGCGTCGCGCTGCGTGGCCTCACCGGGGATCGCTTCGCCTTCCGCGCCGCCCGGCTCCACCGCATCGCGCACAGGCCCGAGCGACAGCAGCCGGAACGGCCTTTCGCTGGCGCCGACCAATGTCTCGACGAAGCCGCTCGCCGGCCTGGCCAGAATCTCCGCCGGTTTGGCATATTGCACCAGCTTGCCGGCATCCATGACGGCGATCTTGTCGCCCAGATGCACCGCCTCTTCCATGTCGTGGGTGACGAGGATGATGGTGGTGCCGAAACGCTTCTGGATCGCCAGCAGATCCTCCTGCGCCTTGGTGCGGATGATCGGGTCCAACGCGCCGAAGGGCTCGTCCATCAAAAGCACGTTTGGCTCGGCGGCCAGAGCGCGGGCCACGCCGACACGCTGCTGCTGGCCGCCGGAAAGCTCGTGCGGGTAACGCGGGCCGTAGGCCTGTGGATCGAGCTGGTAAAGCGTCATCAGCTCGTCGACACGCGCCTTGATCCGATCCCTGTCCCAGCCGAGCAGCAGCGGCACAGTGGCGATGTTCTGCGCCACCGTGCGATGCGGAAACAGTCCATGGCCCTGAATGGCGTAGCCGATGCTGCGGCGCAGCTGATAGCCAGGCACCGAGCGGTTGTCGGCGCCGTCGAGCTTGATGACGCCGGAGGTCGGCTCGACCAGCCGGTTGATCATCCTGAGCAGCGTCGTCTTGCCGGATCCCGACGTGCCGACAATGGTGGCGATGGTGCGCGGCTCAATGACCATCGAAACATTGTCGACCACCGTCGTCTCGTCATAGCGCTTGATGATGCCCTCGATCTCGATCATGCCGTTTCAACTACCCTGCGCTTGGTGGCGGTCATCTCGATGACCGCGTCGAGGATGATGGCCGCCGCAAAGGCCAATGCCACGGTGGGCAGCGCGCCGAGCAGCACCAGATCCATCGCGGTCTGGCCGACGCCCTGGAAAACGAACACGCCGAAGCCGCCGCCGCCAATCAGCGCGGCAATGGTGGCAAGGCCGATATTCTGCACCAGCACGATGCGGATGCCGGTCAGGATCACCGGAAAGGCGAGCGGGAACTCGACATCGAAAAGGCGCTGGCGATCGGTCATGCCCATGCCGCGCGCGGCGTCGTTGGCCGCGCGGGGCACACCAGCCAGCCCGACCACCGTGTTGGCCACCACCGGCAACAGCGAATAGAGGAAGAGCGCGACAAAGGCGGGCGCGGTGCCGATGCCCCTGATGCCGATCGCGGCGGCCCCCGGCACGTGGACGGCGACCCAGCCGAGCGGCGCGATCAGCAGGCCAAACAGCGCTATGGAGGGAATGGTCTGGATGATGTTGAGCACGTTCAGCACCCCCGCCCGCAGCTTCTCGACGCGATGGCAAAGGATGCCGAGCGGTATGCCGACGATCACCGCGCCAGCCAGCGAGCCAAGCGCCAGGCTAACGTGCTTGGAAGCCTCGGCCCAGAAACTGTCGGCGCGGCTGGCATATTCCTTGAGGATGGAGAGGGTGTCCCAGCTTCCCGAGACGAGCAGCACGGCAATGGCGAGCGCGGCAAGGACGAGCACGCCGACGCGCGACCAGGGCGACAGGTTCAGCCTGGTCAGCACATCGGCCAACAGCAGGGTGAAGGCAAAGATCAGCAGCCAGAAACCGGAGGCGGGCGCGACGCGGGCAAAGGTGTTTCCGGCAGGCGTCAGGAAACCGCCGGCGGTGCCGATCAGGACCGATAGCGCGACCAGCGCGACGACGCTGACCGCCAGCCTGAGGATCAGCGGCGTCTTAAGCAAGGCGACGATGGCGGCGACGATCACCATAGCCAGCAGCACCATGCCAAGCGCGGGCGGCAGCGCTTCGAGGATCGAACGCGCCTGGCCTGGCACAATGCGGTTGGCGCGGAACGTCGCAAAGGGGGCCGCCAACGCAGCGTAGGCGACGATCGCGGCAATGACGACGCCGAGCTTGTCGAAGCGGATGGTCACGATCGCCCCCCAATCGGCGGCGCGCCGCAGCACGGCGCGCCGAGCTCACCTCACTTCAAGAACCCGTTCTTCTTCAGAAAATCCTCCGCCACGCCCTTGGCAGGCTCGCCACCCAGTTGGACGCGGCCATTGAGCTCCTGCAGGGTGACGAGATCGAGCTTGGCGAAGACCGGCTTCAGCAGCGCCTCGATTCCGGGATGCTGCTTAAGGACCTCTTCGCGGATGATCGGTGCCGGCTGGTAGACCGGCTGCACACCCTTGTCGTCCTCGAGCACGACGAGGCCGGAGGGCTGGATGCCGCCGTCGGTGCCATAGACCATGGCGGCGTTGGCGCCGTTGGTCTGGTTGGCGGCGGCAGCGATGGTTGCCGCGGTGTCTCCGCCGGAGAGGGTGATCAACTGGTCCGGCTTCAGCATGAACCCGTAGGTCGTCTGGAAGGCGGGGAGCGCCGCCGCCGAATTCACGAACTCGGCGGAAGCCGCGAGCACCACCTTGCCGCCGCCGGCGACATACTTGCCGAAGTCCGACAAGGTGGCGAGCTTGTTCTCGTCAGCCACTTCCTTGCGCAGCGCGATCGCCCAGGTGTTGTTGGCCGGCGACGGCGACAGCCACACGATCTTGTTGGCATCGTAGTCGAGCTTCTTGGCGGTCTCGTAGCCCTTGGCGGCGTCCTTCCAGACCGGATCGTCGGCCTTCTGGAAGAAGAAGGCGGCATTACCCGTATATTCTGGATAGATGTCGATCTCGCCAGCGGTGATCGCCTTACGCACCACGGGCGTCGCGCCGAGCTGGATGCGGTCGGTGGTCTTGATGTTGTTGGCGTTGAGCACGAGCTGGATGATGTTGCTCAGCACGCCGCCTTCGGTGTCGATCTTGGAAGACACCACCACCTGGGCATTCGCCGATGCCGTCGCAATACCAAGCGCCATCGCCGCGAAAGCGAGCTTTCTAGCTGAAAACATTGTGAAAATCCCTTGCTATAAGCCGTTCAGTCGGTGGTCGCATATGAGCACAGCTTCAACGGCCGGTCGGGGCATACGGTTTCATAACTAGGGGAATACACGCAATAATTTTGTTCGGCCAGACGAAGGCACGGCCGCACCCCGCCATGGCTATGCCGACCTAAGGTCGGCTGGCGGCCTGCCCTGTTCTGGGGGATATTAGGGAAAGGCGGGTCGGCGGCCAAAACAGGGAGTGGGTCATGGCCAAGCATAAAGTCGGCTACCTCATCGGCAGCCTTGCCAAGGGCTCCATCAACCGCAAGCTTGCGAAGGCCCTCGTGAAACTGGCGCCGCCCGAACTTGAGATGACGGAAATCCCCTTCAAGGACCTGCCGCTCTACAGCTACGACTATGATGCCGACTTTCCGCCGGTCGCCCTGGAGTTCAAGAAGGCCATCGCGTCCGTCCAGGCAGTGCTTTTCGTCACGCCGGAATACAACCGCTCGATCCCCGGCGGCCTGAAGAACGCAATCGACTGGGCGAGCAGGCCCTACGGCAAGAACTCTTTCGCCCGCAAACCGACTGCCGTCATCGGAACCTCGCCAGGCGCGATCGCGACAGCCGTCGCCCAGCAGAGCCTGCGCAGCGTGCTCAGCTTCTGCAACGCACCCCAGATGAACTCTCCCGAAGCCTATATCCAGTTTACCCCGGGATTGATCACCGACGACGGCGAGGTGACTGTGGCGTCAACCGAAACATTCCTGCGCAATTACATGGACGAGTTCCACATGTTCATAGCGCGGGTGCTGCAGGTGCTCCCGCCTGATGCATGACGCCGGCCGTTTCGGACTTGTCGCCGGAACGGCCTCGGCACCTTCCTCAGCGTTCGCGGGAGCCTACCATCCTCAACGTGCCGAGCGCGACAAAGCAAAGCGCGACGACCGGGAAGACGACCCAGTTGAGCATCGTCCAGCCCCATGCGTTGTAGATCGCGCCTGACATGAGCGAGGAGAAGGCGACGGAGCCGAACAGGACGAAGTCGTGGAAACCCTGCACCTTGCTTTTCTCGGAGGGGCGGTAGCTGGCCGCGACCATGGCCGTTGCGCCGATGAAGCCGAAGTTCCAGCCAAGCCCGAGCAGGATCAGCGCGGTCCAGAATTGCCACAGATGCAGTCCGGAAAGCGCCACCGTGGCGCAGCCGATCAGGAGCACGAGGCCAGTGGCCAGGATGCGTTCGGCGCCGAAGCGATGGATCAGCGAGCCGGTGAAGAAGCTCGGCCCGAACATGGCCATGACGTGCCAGGAAATGCCCAGCGTCGCATCGTCTTCCGACAGGCCGCAGCCGACCATGGCGAGCGGCGCGCCGGTCATGACGAAGCTCATCAGCGCGTAGCTGCCGACGGTGCAGAAAAGTGCTGCGACGAAACGCGGCTGGGTGACGATTTCAGCCAGCGGCCGGCCATCGCTTGCAGCGGTTTCGGTGACGGTGTTGGTCGTTGAAGACACACGCAGGAACGACAGGATAAGCGCGCCAACCGCCGCAAGCGGCAGGATCGAAGCGAAGGATCCCGCGAACATAACTGGGGCCAGCAGTTCGCGGGTGTAAATGACGATCTGCGGTCCAAGGATGGCGGTGACGATGCCGCCCGCTAGCACAAAGGAGATGGCGCGCGCCTTGAATTGCGGCGGCGCGTTGTCGGCGGCCGCGAAGCGAAACTGCTGCACGAAGGCGCCGCCGACGCCGATCACGCAAAGGCCGAAGGCAAACAGCCAAAAGCTCGCCTGGAAGAGCGCGAGGGTCGCGATCAGGGCGCCGAGCGCGGTGACCACGGTGCCGGTCATGAAGCCGCCGCGATAGCCGAGGCTGCGGATGATGGCGGCGGCCGGCAAGGCTCCGAGCGCCACGCCGAGATTGAAGCCGGTGATCGGCGCCGTCGCGAGAGACTTGTCGGGACCGAGCAGGTATTGCCCGGCCAGCGCGCCGAGCGATATGGCGATCGGAGCGGCCGAACCGACGATCGCCTGCGCGGCGGCAAGCAGGACGGCTGTGCGGCGCCCTTCCCTGCCGGTCGCGGCGACCGCGGCCGTTGCGGTCGTCACGAAGCGTCCTTGCCGCGCCCCTCACCGCGAACCCGGCGCGAGACGCGATCGAGAACGGCATTCACCAGCTTGGGTTCGTCTTCCTCGTAAAAAGCTTTTGCGATGTCGACATATTCGGACACGATCACGGCCACCGGCACGTCTTCGCGCTTCATCAATTCGTAGACGCCGGCGCGCAGGATAGCGCGCAGCGTCGAATCCAGCCGCGACAGCGGCCAATCCTCGGTCAGCGCCTGGCGGATGACCGGGTCAATGGTCTTCTGGTTCTCGACGACGCCGGTCAGGATGGCGCGGAACCATTGCGCGTCCGCCTCGCGGTAGAGCGCGCCATCGACTTCCTTGCCGAGGCGGAAGGCCTCATATTCGGCCGTGATCTCGAAGACGCCGCTGCCGGCCACATCCATCTGATAAAGCGCCTGAACGGCAGCAAGGCGGGCGGCGCCGCGCTTGTTGGCGTGACGTACCGCTCCGGTCGAGGCAGGCTCGGTCACGATTGGGCTCCGAATTTCTCTTTGAACGCGATCATGGTCAGCGCCGCGCGCGCGGCGAAGCCACCCTTGTCGCCCTCGGTCTTCTTCGCGCGCGTCCATGCCTGCGCGTCGTTCTCGGTGGTCAGGATACCGTTGCCTATCGCGATCGCTTCCTGCACCGCAAGGTCCATCAGCGCGCGGCTCGATTCATTGGCGACGATGTCGAAATGATAGGTGTCGCCGCGGATGATGGTGCCGAGCGCGACAAAGCCGTCATAATGCGTGCCGCCTTCGGCGGCGCCATCGAGCGCGAAGGTGATGACGGCCGGTATCTCCAGCGAACCGGGAACGGTCACGACGTCATAGGTGGCGCCGGCATCATCGAGCGCGGCTGTCGCGCCTTCCAGAAGCGCGTCGGCCAGATCGTCGTGAAAACGCGCTTCGACAATGAGCAGATGCGCCTTCGCCTTCGGGCGAATGAACGCTTTGCCGTGTTGGGATGTGCCTGCCATAAAAGTCTCCGGGGGGTTGCCGGTGACTTATGCCGAAGCGGGGTTGATCGCAAGCGGAAGATTGTTGCAGTCAGACGCCAGTAGCCTGGCGATAGCGACGCACCGTATCCCTCAGACGATCGTTCGCCGGCCGCGGATTGGTCAGCGCTTCAATGAATACCTTGCGATCGTTGACCGGCAGATTGAGGCCGTCGCGTCCTCGACGTGGAGCTTTTCCCGCCAAGCGGAGCCAATCTCGTCTTTGGTCATCACAGCCCTTCCTTCCCCGCCTCCGCCAAGCGCGCGGCGTAGCGGGCCATGGTGTCGATCTCGATGTTGACGCGGTCGCCGGCCTGGCGCTCGCCCCAAGTGGTGACGCTCAGCGAGTGATGGATGAGAAGAACATCGAAGCGGGTGCCCTGGACCTTGTTGACGGTGAGCGATGTGCCGTCGAGTGCGACCGAACCCTTCGGCGCGATGAACTTCGCCAGATGGCGCGGCGCCTCCAGCGTGAAGCGCACGGCGTCGCCCTCCTCCTTGCGCTCGACGATCTCGGCGGTGCCGTCGACATGGCCGGAGACGATGTGGCCGCCGAGCTCGTCGCCGACCTTCAGCGCCCGTTCGAGATTGATCCGGGTGCCGGATTTCCAGCTCGACGCGGTGGTCAGCCTCAACGCTTCCTCCCAAGCCTCGACCTCGAACCAGCGCGCGTTCGAGCCATGTTCGGGGAGCGCCGTGACGGTGAGGCAGACGCCGCCGCAGGAGATCGATGCGCCGATGGCGATGGTCTCCGGATCGTAGGCCGTGTCGATGCGCAGCCCGACGCCTTCGGCGAGCGGCTTCACAGCGGCTACCGTGCCAACGTCGGTCACAATTCCCGTAAACATCAGAGAGCTTCTTTCGTTTTGACCTGATCTGATCCAAAAACCGGTTTCCACTTTTTGGGATCATGGTCTTACCCACTCGGCGTAGCTGTCCTCGCCGAAGCGCATGTCGCGCAGTTTGCGAAATCCGGCCGGGATATGGTCGGCGTCGATCGGCGATGCAATACCGTCTTCGCCAATGGCGTCCGGCCCCTGGAACAGCACGATACGGTCGACAAGGTCTTCCTCGAGGAAGGCCTTGGCCACCTTGGCGCCGCCTTCGACCAAAACGCTTGCCATGCCGAGCGCGGCAAGGTCTTCCAGCAATTCCGGCAGGGCGACGACGCCCTCATGGGTTTCGGTGCCGATGAAGCGCACGCCGGCGCGTTCGAGCGCGGCCCGCCGGTGCGGGTCGGCTTCGAGGCACGAGGCGACATAGAGCGGAACGCGGTCGACGCCGGACACCAGCTTGGATGTCTCCGGCAACCGGATCTGCCGATCGAGGATGATGCGCGCCGGCGAGCGGTTCTCCAGCCCCGGCAGGCGCACGGTCAGCGCCGGGTCGTCCTCGAGCGCGGTGCCGATGCCGACCAGGATGGCGTCGGACTCCGCGCGCATCAGATAGACATCGCGCCGCGCGATCTCGCCGGTGATGGCGACCTGGCCGGCGCCCTTGCGGCCGATCTTGCCGTCGCTCGAAAGCGCAAGCTTCAGAGTTACTTCCGGACGCTTCTTGAGAGAACGAGTGAGATAGCCGGCCATCTGCTCGGCGGCCTCGGCTGCCAGCACCTTCTCCACCACCTCGACACCGGCGGCGCGCAGGATGGCGTAGCCTTTGCCGGAGACGCGCGGATCGGGATCGCTGGCAGCGCCAACGACACGCGCGATGCCGGCATTGACCAGCGCGTTGGCGCAAGGCGGCGTGCGGCCGTGATGGGCGCAAGGCTCCAATGTCACATAAGCGGTGGCGCCTCGGGCCAGTTCACCGGCCTCGGCGAGCGCTTCTGTCTCGGCATGCGGGCGGCCGCCCACGGCGGTCACGCCGGTGCCGACGATCATCGGACCGGCGCCGTCGTCGCGCACGATGATGGTGCCGACGGAAGGATTGGTCGAGGTGCGGCCGGCATTGCGGCGCGACAGCCTGATGGCCGCGGCCATGAAACGGCGATCAAGGGCCGCCTGCGCGGCCTCGTCCAGTCGCGGTCCTGCCATGATCAGCCGGCGTCCTCTTCGGTCTTTTCCTCGTCGCCCTTCAACTCGCCCAGCAGCTCGTGAAAATCCCTGGCCTCGCGGAAATTGCGATAGACCGAGGCGAAGCGCACATAGGCGACGTCATCCAGCGACTTCAGCGCCTCCATGACCAGGCGGCCGACCTCGCCTGAAGCGATCTCGGTCTCGCCCGAGCTTTCGAGCTGGCGCACGATGCCGGTGACCGCGCGGTCGATGCGCTCGGGGTCGACATTGCGCTTGCGCACGGCGATCTCGACGGAGCGCAGCAGCTTGTCGCGGTCGAAAGGCACCTTGCGGCCGGACTTCTTGACGACGACGAGGTCGCGCAGCTGGACGCGCTCGAAGGTGGTGAAGCGGCCGCCGCAATCCGGGCACACCCGCCGCCTGCGGATCGCCGCGCCATCCTCGGCGGGACGCGAATCCTTCACCTGCGTATCTTCGGACTGGCAATAGGGGCAGCGCATGGAGAGCCTTGGGTTCGCGATTCTGTGGGCGACAGGCTTAGAGCCTTTTATGCCTCAGAGATAGCGATGCATAAGCAAGATTGCCAGCGGCTTACCCCGCCGGC
The DNA here is from genome assembly GCF_003952425.1 of Mesorhizobium sp. M2A.F.Ca.ET.046.03.2.1. Taxonomy (NCBI): domain Bacteria; kingdom Pseudomonadati; phylum Pseudomonadota; class Alphaproteobacteria; order Hyphomicrobiales; family Phyllobacteriaceae; genus Mesorhizobium; species Mesorhizobium sp. M2A.F.Ca.ET.046.03.2.1. Next base: position 6,815,563 of record NZ_CP034449.1, read on the forward strand.
CGACAGTGTCAGGGCGCGACATCCTTGGTCGAAAACCCGCAGGAGGTGCCGAGATTGCGATAGGCCTTGGTGAAGCCGTCCATCGGGATGCTGGTGACCTGCTGCTTGCCGAAGGTCACGTCGAGCGACGTCACCTTGCGCATGGCGCGCAGCAAAGCAAGGCTGGTCTTGGCCTGGTTGTCGACCATCCAGCTCGGACGGCCGCCCGCGGCCGCGTTGGAGCTTACGGTCGCGGCGACCTTCACGCCGGGGTCGCCGAAAGTCGCGGCGATCTTGTCGCCCGTCGGCAGGGTCTTGTTGTCGATGATGAACATGATGGCCGGATAGGCATCCGGCGGCAGCGCGTCGCCGGTCGAGATCGACAGGGTCAGGGAGCCGGCGTTGCCGTCGCCATCGACGAAAGCCGTCGAGGCGGCGCAGGTTTTGTGTGCGTCCTGTCCGGTATCGAGCGTATCGATGATGGTGGTCCACCTGCCGAAGGTTTTGGTGGCCGGCATGTCGGAGGCGGACTGCGTCTGCTCCTGAGCAATTGCGCCGGTCAGGGCGAAGGCGGTCAGCGAGCCTGACAAGGCCAAGGCGACAAGGTGGAAAGTGCGCATCATCAAGTCTCCGGTAAGCGCGCCGCCCGATCAGGGAGCGGCGCGAAGCGCGAGGATAAAAGATGACGCGCGGCGCCCGGTCAACCGAGGGCTAACAGCCGGCGGAAGGATCAACCGAGGTAGGGGTAGAGCGGGAAGCGGTCGGTCAGCGCCGTGACCTTGGCCTTCACCGCGGCCTCGACCGCTGCATTGCCTTCGTCGGAATTCGCCACCTTCAGCCCGTCCAGCACCTCGGCGATCAGCTTGCCGATCTCGCGGAATTCGGCCTGGCCGAAGCCGCGCGTTGTGCCGGCCGGCGTGCCGAGGCGCACGCCCGAGGTGACGAACGGCTTTTCCGGATCGAACGGGATCCCGTTCTTGTTGCAGGTGATGTTGGCGCGGCCGAGGGCCGCCTCCGCGCGCTTGCCGGTGGCGTTCTTCGGACGAAGATCGACCAGCATCAAATGGTTGTCGGTACCGCCCGATACGATGTCGAGGCCGGTCTCCTGTAGGCTGGACGCAAGCGCCTTGGCGTTGGCGACGACGCTCTCCGCATAAGCCTTGAAGCTCGGCTTCAGCGCTTCGCCGAGCGCCACCGCCTTGGCGGCGATGACATGCATCAGCGGACCGCCCTGCAAGCCCGGGAACACCGCCGAGTTCATCTTCTTGGCGATTTCCTCGTCGTTGCACAGGATCATGCCGCCGCGCGGGCCGCGCAGGGATTTGTGGGTCGTCGTGGTCACGACATGGGCATAAGGCAGCGGCGACGGGTGCACGCCGCCGGCGACGAGCCCGGCGATATGCGCCATGTCGACCATGAGATAAGCGCCGATCGAATCGGCGATCTCGCGGAAACGCTTCCAGTCCCAGATGCGCGAATAGGCGGTGCCGCCGGCCAGGATCAGCTTCGGCTTGGTCTCATGCGCGGCCCTCTCGATCGCGTCCATGTCTAGGAGGTGATCATCCTTGCGCACGCCGTAGGAGACGACCTTGAACCACTTGCCGCTCATGTTGACCGGCGAGCCGTGGGTGAGATGGCCGCCCGAATTCAGGTCGAGCCCCATGAAGGTGTCGCCGGGCTGGAGCAGCGCCAGGAACACCGCCTGGTTCATCTGGCTGCCCGAATTCGGCTGGACATTGGCGAAGTTGCAGCCGAACAGCTTTTTCGCGCGCTCGATGGCCAGTTCCTCGGCCACGTCGACAAACTGGCAGCCGCCATAGTAGCGCTTGCCCGGATAGCCCTCGGCATATTTGTTGGTCATGATCGAGCCCTGCGCTTCGAGCACGGCGCGCGACACGATGTTTTCCGACGCGATCAGCTCGATCTCATGGCGCTGGCGACCGAGCTCGTTGCGGATGGCGCCGAAGATTTCCGGATCGGCGTCGGCAAGCGTGGTCTCGAAGAAGGATTCGAATTTGCTGGAGGCTGCCGCTGCATTTGACATGGCTTGCTTTCCCTTGGGGCCGGAGGTCTGCGAGGTCGCCGCGCATTAACACAGTTGTTTTCGGGCCGCCACGTTTGCGGCGCGAAATTTGCTAGCCGGTTTGCGCCAAGACAAAGCCGCCTGGTTCTAATCCCGCGGTTCCCGGCCCTTGAGGATCGCTTCGGAGAAGGTGATCTCGGTCAACAGCTTGCGCGCCGTGTGGTAGTTGATGTCACCGCGGCGCAGCATGGCCTGCAGTTCGGCGCGCTCGGCCTCGATGCCGGCCAGCCTGACTCCGAGCTCGATCCGGCCGGATTCGCGGGCCTCGGCGCGCAGCGTTCGAAGCGGCCACAGAAGATTTTAGCAAGGCGAAGATGCGCCCCGACGGCCCACGCCCGCTCTTTCGCCGCAGCCGCGGCGCTTGGTCGAGAGCGTCCCCCAATGTCGGGGCGCATCCGGCGGCTCGCGATATCCGGAGCGCCAGCCAAATTCGAAAAAACCGGCCGGCACCCGGCGTCAGCGCAAGGCTGCTAAGGGGCGCCGGGTGGCCGGCCGCCACGCCAAGGTCCTGGAATCGGCGTGGCAAATACAGAAGAGGGGCGCCGGGTCCGCAGAAGCGCGCGTGTGGCTGGCGCCGCGTCTTTCCTGATACGCGAGAGGCCAACTCCATCAACCTTTCGAAAACGCGGGGTTGACAGACGAAGCGCCCCTGCCCTTGCGGCATGGCACGGCCCGTGCAACCCTGCGTTCCGGGTGGGTTGAAACTGGGGCGAACGATGCTGTCACGATTGATGACGCATGTGGAGGCGGCGTATGCGGCGCGCACGGCCGAAGACGCCAGCGTGGCCCTCTTCGCGGCAATGGAAGATTTCGGCGCCTCCTATCTGCAGACGAGGCTTTACCGCAGGCCGGCGGCAATCCTGACATCGGCCAGCCATTGGGCAGCCGGCGGCTTCATCACCAGGCTGGCACCGAGCGGCTGGCCCGGCAGTCCGGCCTTCGACTATGTCTGCTTCGAATGCAACCCGCTGCTGGGGGCGATCCGCGAGAGCCGCACAAGCTACCGCTTCAGCGATTTCGCGCCGCACGACGATGCGCAATACGGCGCCTATTGGGAGGCGCTGAGCGAGGCGAATATCGACGACGCGCTCTGCGCCACTTCTTACGGCGCGGGTGGCGTGATCGCCTCGCTGCATCTCGGCTTTCGCCGGCGGGAGTTTGCGCCGGACAAGCGTTCGCCATCCACATGGCAGGCCTTGCCTTGACGGAAAGGCTGATGAGCCTGACCTCGCCGCCCCCGACCACGGCGGTCAGGCTAACGACGCGCGAGCGCGACAGCCTGGCTTTGGTCGCCGAGGGCAAGACCGACTGGGAGATCTCGGTGATCCTCGGCATCGCGGAGGCGACCGTGCGCTTCCATGTCGACAATGCCAGGCGCAAGCTCGGCGCCGTCAACCGCGCGCAAGCGGTGGCGCGGCTGGTGAACCAGCGACTGATATAGCAGTTCGGCAGAGAGGCCAGCAGGTCGGGCGAATATTTACGCTAAGAAGCCGAGTTTAAATGCGGCGATGGAGCCACCAAGTAGCACTACGACCAACACGTAGTTTACCCTGGTCAGCAACGACACGGCTCTCGCTTGTTTGGGTTTCGCCGTCAGTGAAATCGCTATCAACGCAAGCACAGTCCCCAACGCCCAGATCGCCACAGTCATTGGCCCGTACCGCATAAGCAATGCAGCGAAATTTCGGAACTCCGCAGCGTCGTCAAACAGTGCAAATCGAGCAACCAAAACGACGGCCAACGCGACTGCAATTGCTTTGATATGCCAACGCATACGTTATCGCCCTCTTGTTATTTCTAGCCTATATCGGGTTGCATCCTTCTTGAAGGTTAACGGCGCCGGCTGCAGAACCCTCATGCCGCAACAAAAAAGCCGCCCCAATGGGCGGCTTTTGCAAACAAGATCAAATGCTTACTGAGCCGAGCTGATCTGCAGCTCTTGGGCGCCATCGAGGGCGTAGATGTCGTCGCGGAACTGAACGACGCCGGGGGCGGTCGACCAGGCCGACAGATAGAGGAAGTGGACAGGTACCGGGTTGACCACGTTGATCGGCGTGTTCTCGCCGGTCTTGATCGCCGCTTCGAAATGCTGGCGGTCCCAGCCGGGCGTGTCGCGCAGGATCCAAGTGACGAGGTCGCGCACATTCTGGACGCGCACGCAGCCCGACGAGTCGAAGCGCATTAGCTTGCCGAACAGGCTCTGCTGCGGCGTGTCGTGCATATAGACGCCGTCCGGGCTCGGGAAGTTGATCTTGACCGAGGCCATCGCATTGTTGTTGCCCGGATCCTGGCGGAAGCGGTATTTCGCGGCATCGTCGGTCGACCAGTCGATGGTCATCGGATCGACCTCGCTGCCGTCCGGCGCGAACAGGCGGATGTGGCTGTCCTTGAGGTAGTTGGGATCCTTCCGCATCAGCGGAATGATGTCCTTGCGCACGATCGAGACCGGCGCGTTCCAGTACGGATTGACGATGATCTCGTTGATCTTGGAGTTCACGATCGGCGTCTGGCGATCGATCTTGCCGACGATCGCGGTATGGCGAAGCACGACGCGGTCGTTCTCGACCGCCTCGACCTGGGCCGCCGGAATGTCGACCAGCACATAGCGGCTGCCGAGCGTGCCGGCCTTTTCCTTCAGTCGCTGCAGGTTGGTCTGCAACTGGCCGAGGCGGATCTGCGCCGGGACGTTCATTGCCGTATAGGTGTATTTGCCCATGGCGCCGTCGGCCGGCAGGCCATGGCGGAGTTGGAAGCGCTTGACCGCGGAATCGACATAGGAATCGAAGGCCGTCGAGATGCCGGCGCTCTGCGGCAGGTCGCCCGAGACCATCAGGCGCTTGCGCAGCGGCACGACATCCGGGTCGTCGACGCCGAGCTGCAGCTTCTTGGTCGCCGGAACCTGTTCCCAGCCGCCTTGGGCGACGATGTTCTGGTACTGCGCCACCGCCTGCTCGGTGAAGGCCACCGTCTGCTGGCTGAAGATCGGCAGCGTCGAGGCGACCTTGTTGGTGTCGTTGCCGCGGGCGTCGAACTGGTCGTCCCAATTGCCGCGCGTCGAGGATTTCAGGATATCCCCGATCACGTCCTGGGCGCTGGCCTGGCCGGCGACCACGGCCGCGGCGAGCGCGGAGGCTCCGGTAAGAAAGAAACGGCGGCTGGTTCTCATGGCAGACATTCTTGTTTGATCGCTCTCGCTCAATCGCTTGCCGGGCGGCTTTGTCCGCACTCTAGGGTTGGCAAACTTAACAATTCGCCAACCATGACCCCGCTTCGCCGGCCGCCAGAAACGCGCTGCCGCCACGCAGGTTCCAAGGAGCGCAGGGCATAGGCCCGCAGCTTGACCCGTCATCCGCATTCCACCGCGATTATGGCGGCAACGTGACCTTGGCCCGCGATTTGCATGAGGGGGCGAGGTGAAAGAAATGGGGGCGATGCTTTTTTGCATCGCAGCGACACGAGCGCGCCCTTGTAAAGTCTGCGCCCCTCCCCGTCAGGCACAGAGCTTCAACGCGCGCAGCGATGGTCAAATTACCGTGGATGCCGCCTTTGCAAAAAGAAAGGACCGGCGCGTTCGGCACCGGCCCCATGTTCTTTCCCCTAGGCCGCGCTTCTTCGGCGCGGCTTCGATGTTCTTCGAACGCCTACATCCGGTAAGCGATCGTATCGTTCCAGAAGCGGTCGAGCCGCTGCAGGGCGCGGTTCATCTGCTTGAACTCGTCGGTGTTGATGCCGCCGACCGCTTCGATCGAGCCGACATGGCGCTCGTAGAGGCCCGCGACGACGTCGGCCACCTCGTTGCCCTTCGGCGTCAGCGAGACGCGGACCGAGCGGCGGTCGATGCGTGAGCGCTGGTGGTTGATGAAGCCGAGGTCGACCAGCTTCTTCAGATTGTAGGAGACGTTCGAGCCGAGATAGTAACCGCGCGAACGCAGCTCGCCGGCGGTCAGCTCCGAATTGCCGATGTTGAAGAGCAGCAGCGCCTGGATGGCATTGATGTCGGAACGGCCGTTGCGGTCGAACTCGTCCTTGATCACGTCAAGCAGACGGCGGTGCAGACGCTCCACCAGCTGCAGCGATTCCATGTACAGCGAACGGATAGCCTCGCGGCGATCGTCGGATACGTTTGCGGTCTTCGCCGCCGGACGCGAATTGATCATTGTCTTTGCCTCTCGTTTGTCGCCTTGGTGATTTTTTGTTTTTCACCTTGATCGCGACACTATCGAATACTCATAAAATTCGACTTAAACGCCAGGGCTAACAAGAGCTTACCGGTAAGAGGTTTCGGAAGACGCTTAACGATCGGTCACCCGAGCAAGAACAATTAACCTAAAGATTTAGCCAACGGATTTAGGGACAAAACGGGCCGCGAAATCGGCCCGGAAAACCAGCCCTCGGCCTACTGCCGGAGCTGGCGCTTCTGCAGCCAGATGACCACGCGGAAGACGATATAAAGCAGCGCCACGCTGGCGTGCGAGATCACGATCAGCAGGCGGTGGCCAAAGAGATCGGGGAAGCCGGCATACATCACCGTCTCGGTCACCGCGCAGATGAACCAGATCACCGGCCCCCAGGAGGCCAGCATCCAAAGCCCCGCCGCGGCGAAGGGGAAAAAGACGGCAAGCGTCGCCGCCGCCACCTGCCAGTGCACCGGCATCAGGTCGAAGCGCCACAATTCGCCCGGATAGATGCCGATCAGGCGGATCCAGTAGAGGATGCCGAACAAGAGGCAGTAGCCGGCGATCACACGCTGGAACCAGGCGAAGATGACCTCGGTGGTCGAGGGCTGCAGCACCACGCGCCTGGAGGTGACCTCGCTCACAGGGTGAGCTCCTTGTCTCCGAGCGGGGCGAAATAGGTGTCGATGTCGGCGGCACTGACCTCATCCAGGCTCGCCGGCCGCCAGGCGGGCGTCGAGCCCTTGTCGATGATGGCGGCGCGGATGCCTGCGTAGAAATCATGGCCGGCCAGCATGCGGTTCAGGATGCGGAACTCCATCTTCATGCATTCGTCCATCGACAGCGTCGACCCGGCGCTGATCTGGCGCCAGGCAACGTTGAGGCTGGTCGGCGAGCGGGTCTTCAGCGTCGCCAGCGTCTTTGCGGCAAAAGCATCGTCGGCCCCTGCCCGCTCCAGACTGTCGATGATGCCGGCGAGCGAGCTCTGCGAGAAATGACGCGAGATCGCTTCCAGATCCTGCCGCTCGGTCTCGCGTTTGGCGGGCACGAAGAAATCGCGCAGCTCCGCATTGGCATCGCCGCTCGTCGCCAGCTCGTCGAGCAGGCCGGCCTGGTCCTCGGCCTTGATGGTGTGGGTGGCGAGCCCCGACCACAGCGCGTCGCCATAGCGGATGCGGTTTCCGGTCAGCCCAAGATACATGCCGAACGAGCCGCCGAGATCCGGCAGCAAATGGCTGGCGCCAACATCGGGGAAAAAGCCGATGCCGACCTCCGGCATGGCGAACTGCGCGTTCTCGGTCAGCACGCGATGCGAGCCGTGAAAGGAGATGCCGACGCCGCCGCCCATGACGATGCCGTCGATCAGCGCGACATAGGGTTTCTTGAAGCGCGCAATGCGGGCGTTCAACCGATACTCGTCGGCGAAGAAGTCGACAGGCGGCCTGCCGGCGCGGCCGGCCTCGTAGATGTGCAGGATATCGCCGCCGGCGGAAAACGCCCTGCCCTCGGCCTTGACGACGACGACGCCGATGCCCGGATCCTCTTCCCAGGCATCGAGCGCTTTGCCGAGCGCCTTGACCATGTTGTGCGTGACGGCGTTGAGCGCCTTCGGCCGGGTCAATGTAACCACGCCCGCCCTGCCCAGCCGCTCGAAGCGGATCTCGTCGCCGCCGCCAAAATCCATCGTCAGAGAATCCTCCCCCGCGCCTGCGGGAGGTGAAGTGCTAAGCGGCGACCGGGCCAACGTCAATTGTCGAGTACCAGGGACAGGCCGCGCCTCTTGCGGCGGGCAGACTACCAGACGAACGGGATAAGCGCGTTCGTGCGGCGCGCATATTCGGGGAACTCGTCGGGAAATTGCCGCGCCAGAAGCCGATCCTCGGCTCCGACCCTCCAGATGAAAATCGCCCCGAGCAGGATCAACAGAAAGACGAAGGGGCCGCCGACCACGATCACCGAGCCGATAGAGGCGAGCAGGCCGCCCGTGTACATGGGATGACGCAGGCGACTGTATGGACCGGACCTTACCAGCTCATGCTCCTGCTTGGCCGAAACGGTTTGGCTCCAGTTGCGACCGAGAGCCTGCCGCGCCCAGACCAACAGCGCCATGCCCGCGATGGTGATCGCGGCGCCGATGCCGCCCAGGACCGTGCCGACGGGTGCGAAGTTGACGAAGTCGAAAATCGGCAGCCGCGGCAGCAGGAAGGCGGCGATGATGGCGAACATCAAGCCGAAGCTCTGCAGCAGGTGCGGCTCGGTGTCCCGCTTCACGCCAATCGCCTGAACGGTCAGGAAGATGATCAGCATGAGCCAGGCGGCATAGATGAACCAGATGAAGGCCATCCCTTGCTCCTTGGGTTAGCCGGCAATCTGCCTTGGCGAGCGCAAGCACCCGGTGCTAGAAAATGGGCATTGTGAACCGGACGGCAAGCCATGCCCGGATTTTCTCGCCTCGCGGCCATGGTGATCGGCATGATCGCCATCTGTTTCGTCTGTCGCCCCGTCATCGCCGCGACGCCCGCCGAGCTTTACCAGGCGCAAACGATCGTCACCGGAACCGGAGACGTGAACCGGCAGATCGGTTTCAAGGATTGCCTCGACAAGGTGCTGGTCAAGGTCTCGGGCGATCAGCGGCTGACGCAGAAGACGCAGATGCTGGCGCTGCGCGAGAAGGCGGCCGATTTCGTCCAATCCTTCCGCTACCACGACCGGCTCGAAGGCATTCCGATCCATGACGAGCAAGGCACGCATGACCGGCCACACGATCTGACCTGCCTCTACAAGCCGGATGTGGTCGACAAGCTACTCGCGCAGCTCGGCAGCAGGCCCTGGACCGGCGAGCGGCCGACGATCGCCGTCTTCATGACCGCCGAGCAGGGCGCTGGGCACTTCGTGCTGACGCAAGACGAGCAGCGCGGCAACGCGATGCGCGAATCCTTCGCCAATGCCGCCGGTCCGCTGCTGATGCGCGTCACCTTTCCAAAGGCTGGGCAGCTTGGCGGGCTCGATGAGAAGGCGCTTTCCGAAGCCGATATGGCAAGGCTCGACAAACTCGCGAAGAAAGCGGGAGCGGCCCGGGCGCTCGCCGGCTCGATCGTGTGGAGCGACGAGGAACTCGGCTGGATCGCCGACTGGCGGCTGGCCGATCGCGGCAAGATCTATCGCTGGCAGGCGCGCGGAGTCAGCTTCGACGAGGCCTTTCGGGTCGCGATCAGGGGCGCGGCGCAGGTCCTGTCCGGGCACGGGCAGCCGTAAGTGCATTTCCTCGCCCCGCGCGAGCGGGGAGAGGTGGCTCGGCGAAGCCGAGACGGAGAGGGGAGCGCCCTACGAAGGCCCCCTCTCCGTCCGCTTCGCGGACACCTCTCCCCCGCTTTTAGCGGGGGCGAGGAATTAGGCTCAGCCTTGCACAATCGTGTCGCATTGGTCAGCTGCCAAGACGCGTGGTAAAAGCCGGCGCAAAAGAGAGTTTCGGCCATGAACAAATTCACCCCCGCAAAGCCTGCCGGCGCGCGCAGCGTCGACGAGATCACCGGCAGCCGCCGGCTCAGGCGCATGCGCAAGGCCGATTGGTCGCGCCGCCTGGTGCAGGAGAACCAGCTTACGGTCAACGATCTGATCTGGCCGATCTTCGTCGTTGACGGCAAGCACCTACGCGAGCCGATCGCCGCCATGCCGGACGTCTATCGCCTCTCCATCGATCTCGCGGTGAGGGAAGCCGAGCGCGCCGCCAAGCTCGGCATTCCGGCGATCGCCACCTTCCCCAATGTCGAGCTTGCGCTGCGCGACCAGACCGGCTCGCACATCCTCAACCCGGACAATGTCATCAACCGCGCCACGCGCGCCATCAAGGACGCGGTGCCGGAAATCGGCATCATCACCGATGCCGCGCTCGACCCGTTCACCAGCCATGGCCATGACGGCATCCTGCGCGACGGCATCATCGTCAATGACGAGACGGTGGAGCAGGTCGCGGCCGCGGCCGTCATCCAGGCCGCCGCCGGCGCCGACATCATCGCGCCTTCCGACATGATGGACGGCCGCATCGGCGCCATCCGCGACGCGCTCGATGCCAACGGGTTCCAGGACGTGGCGATCATGTCCTATGCGACGAAGTTCGCCTCCGCCTTCTACGGCCCCTATCGCGAGGCGGTCGGCACCGCCGGCCTGCTCAAGGGCGACAAGAAGACCTATTACATCGACCACGCCAATTCCGACGAGGCGATGCGCGAAGCCGAGCAGGACCTCGCCGAAGGCGCCGACATGCTGATGGTGAAGCCGGGTCTCCCCTATCTCGACATCATCCGCCGGCTCAAGGACGAGTTCCAGATGCCGACCTTCGCCTACCAGGTTTCGGGCGAATATTCGATGATCAAGGCAGCGGCCGCCAATGGCTGGATCGACGGCGAGAAGGCGATGCTGGAATCGCTGCTTGCGCTGAAGCGCGCCGGCTGCGACGGCGTGCTGACCTATTTCGCGCCGACCGTGGCGGAGATGTTGAAGGGGTAAGCCGCCAAACCGGCAAGCAGCGGCGCCACTGATCAGCCTTCAGAATTCCACGTCGAGCTCGACGATCTCCTCTGGCTCGGCGAGCGCGCCTTCGGTCCATTCCCGCATCAGCGGCCAGGCAAAGACCGTCTCGCAGTAGGCGGCGAGTGGCGCTTCGAGGTCAACCGCGTAGGTGCGGAAGCGGGTGCAGACCGGAGCATACATGGCGTCGGCCATGGTGGGCCATGCCCCGAACAGCCACGGCCCGCCATAGGTCGCCAGGCACTCCGACCAGATCGCCTTGATCCGCTCCACGTCGGGCCGCGCGCCGGAAAAGATCTTGAAGCTCTTGTGCCTCGCCTTGAGGTTCATCGGCAGTGCCGAGCGCAGATTGTGGAAGCCCGAATGCATTTCGCCCGACACCGCGCGGCAATGGGCGCGCGCCACGCGCTCGGCTGGCAGCAGGCCGGCGCCCGGCATCGTCTCGGCCAGGTATTCGGAGATGGCCAGCGTATCCCATACGGTGACGCCGTCATGCGTCAGCCGCGGCACCAACACCGACGGCGACAGGAGCAGCAATTCCTGCCGCTGCTCCGCATCATCGATGTCGACGCGCTTCTCCTCGAACTCAAAACCGGCCATGCGGCACAGCAGCCAGCCGCGCAGTGACCAGGACGAGTAGTTCTTCGACGAGATCGTCAACGTCGCCGTCGTCGCGCTTTCCGGCCTCGCCGCCTTCGCCTTCCCCGCCTTGGCCATGTCGTGGAACCTCCAAGCCTTTCGCCGGCAACAATCCTCTCGCAATGCAAAATAAATTGCACTAGCTTTTTTGCGCTGCACGATGGGCTGTCATCGGAACGAGGCGCAATGCTTTACCAGGCCTACCAGCTCCAGGACGACCTCATAGCTCCGGCGCGCATGCTTGCCGAACTGATGGGTTCCGCGACGGCCGGGATGGCGCTCGGCGACTCCGCCAAACGACCCATCGCGGCCGGGCTGGAGATGATCGCCCGTTTCAGGCTCACCCATACGCGGCCGGATTTCGGCATCGAGACTGTCAGGGTCGGCCACCGCGAGGTGCCGGTCGCCGTCGAAACGGCGCTCGCCCTGCCCTTCGGCCAACTGCTGCGCTTTGCCAAGAACATCGACGCCCGCCAGCCGAAGGTCATGGTGGTCGCGCCGCTGTCGGGACATTTCTCGACGCTGCTGCGCGGCACGGTGGAGACGCTGCTGGCCGACCACGAGGTCTATGTCACCGACTGGGCCAATGCCCGCGACGTGCCGCTGTCGGCCGGCAGCTTCGGCGTGGACGACTATGTCGACTACCTCATCCGTTTCCTGGAGGCGATCGGCCCGGGGGCGCATATCCTGGCGGTCTGCCAGCCCTGCGTCCAGGCGCTCGCCGCCGTCGCCGTCATGTCCGAGGACAGGCATCCGGCGACGCCGCGCTCGATGACGCTGATGGCGGGGCCGATCGACCCGCGCGAAAGCCCGACGGAGGTCAACGAATTCGCCGTCAGCAAGTCGCTGGCTTGGTTCCAAAGCTACGTCATCTCGCATGTGCCTTGGCGCCACCCGGGCGGCGGGCGGCGGGTGTATCCGGGCTTCCTGCAGCTCACCGCCTTCATGGCCATGAACAGCGACCGCCACGTCACGGCGCATCGCAAGCTCCATGAGCATCTGGCGGCCGGCGAGACCGCCGAAGCCGAGAAGATCAAGACTTTCTACGACGAGTATTTCGCGGTGCTCGACCTCACCGAGGAATTCTATCTCGAGACCATCGACCGGGTGTTCCAGAAGGCGGAGCTTGCCACAGGCGCGTTCACCTTCCGCGGCAGCAAGGTCGACCCCGGCGCGATCCGCCACACGGCGCTGCTCACCGTAGAGGGCGTACGCGACGACATATGCGCGCTGGGCCAGACCTCGGCGGCGCATGATCTGTGCCGCTCGCTGCGCCCACATTTGAAGCGGCATCACCTGCAGGCCAATGTCGGCCATTACGGCGTCTTCAACGGCAAACGCTGGGAACGCGAAATCTATCCCGTGGTGCGCAACCTCATCCTGGCGATGGAATAGCGGGACGCGCGGACGAACGAATCGGCGCCGTGGGCCCAGTTCCTCGTCAAATCCATAACCTGGATCGTGCCGCCGAGCGCGATACTGCTACCCATCTGCTTGCAATTCGCAATCAGTCAAGCTATCAGTTGACCGATTGCAAATTACAACTGGATCAGGAGGCAATGATGTCCAGGCTGCGTGTTAACGCTTTCACCTTGTCGCTCGACGGTTACGGCGCCGGTCCCGATCAGAGCCTCGACAACCCGCTCGGCGTAGGCGGCGAAGATCTACACAAGTGGATGATCAAGACCCGCTCGTTTTACCAGATGATCGGCAAGGAAGGCGGGACAACGGATACCGACGACGATTTTGCCGTGCGCAGCTTCGAGAATGTCGGCGCGTGGATCCTCGGCCGCAACATGTTCGCGCCGAGCCGTGGTCCATGGCCGGACGACAACTGGAAAGGCTGGTGGGGTCCCAACCCGCCCTACCACGTGCCGACCTTTATTTTGACGCATCAGAAGCGCGCGCCGATCGAGATGGAAGGCGGGACGACGTTCTATTTCGTCACCGACGGCATCCACTCAGCGCTCGAACAGGCGAAGGCAGCCGCCGTCGGCAAGGATGTGCGCATCGGCGGCGGCGTCTCGACTGTCCGGCAGTATCTGCAGGAGAAGCTCATCGACGAGATGCATCTGGCAGTCTCGCCGCTCCTGCTCGGCTCGGGCGAGCATCTGTTTGCCGGACTCGACATGCTGAAGCTGGGATACCGTTGCACCGGGCAGGTGGCGACCGCCGATGCCACGCATGTGATGATCGGACGGGTGTGACAACAGCCCTTTCTCCCCGTCACTATACGGGGAGAAATGCCCGGTGTCCGAACCGGATAGATAGGTAACAGAATGGACCGATTAGATGGGTGACAGTTTTCTTGCCAGCCGGGAGGACCGGCGATGGTTTGGCGAGAGACTGGCATCATGGATGAGCGGCTTCGTTTTGTTGTTGAATGCCTAGCTGGCGAGGAGACGATGACGCAGCTTTGCGCGGCCTTCGAGATCTCACGCAAGACCGGCTACAAATGGCTTGGGCGTTACCGGGAGACCGGGCCGGAAGGCCTGCACGACCGGCTGCGGGCGCCGCTCGATCACGGCCGAGCAACGGCAGCCGAGCTGGTGGAGCGGATCGTGGCGGAGAAGGAAGCGCATCCGCTGTGGGGGCCGAAGAAGATCATGGCGCGGCTGAAGCGGGCGGAGCCCAGTTGTGGCTGGCCGGCAGTCTCGACAGCTGGCGAGATCCTGAAGCGGCATGGTCTTGTGGGACGCCGGCGCCGGCGCTGGCGGGCTGTGGGCAATGGGCCATGGCCGGAGCCTGCGGCGCCGAATGCGGTGTGGACGGTAGACCACAAGGGCTGGTTCCGGACCCGTGACGGCTGGCGCTGCGAGCCATTGACGGTGATGGATGCATTGAGCCGCTACCTGCTGGGGCTCGAGGCGACGGGCTCGACGGCCGACGAGGAGGCGTGGCCGGTGTTTGAGCGATTGTTTGAGGAAAACGGTCTGCCGGATCGCATTCGAAGCGACAATGGCCCACCCTTTGCGTCGGCCGGCGTCACAGGGCTGACGCCGCTGGCAGTGCGCTTCATTAAGCTCGGCATCGCCCTGGAGCGCATCCAGCCAGGCAAGCCGCAGCAGAACGGGCGCCATGAGCGTTTCCATCTGACCATGCTGCCGATGGCCGATGCACCGAAGGCTGACAAAGCGGCTCAAGCCAGGGCCTTCGAGAACTTCCGGCGCAGCTACAATGAGGAGCGTCCGCACGAGGCGCTGGGCATGGACACCCCGGCACAGCATTACCGCCCCTCGACCCGACCGATGCCGAAGACAGCCCCTGAACCCGATTATCCGACCGAGGCAGCGGTGCGCGGCGTGCGCCAGAACGGCGCGGTCAAATGGCGGGGCACCGAGATCTATGTCTCGGCCACGTTGGCCGGCGAACCGATTGCCATTGAAGAGACCGAGGATGGCGAGTGGACGATGCGCTTCCACACCCATCCGCTCGGCTTCATCGATGAGAAGCACATGAAACTGGTTCGCCGCAGCGCCGCGCCAAGCCGACCGCTTGGCGCTGCGGCGACCGCATCATAGGGAGAGAAAACTGTTACCTATGTATCCGGTTCAAAGTGTTACCCATCTATCCGCTGGACACCGGCAGGGCAATGAGGGGCAGCGCTGCCGGCCCGAGATTGGCGATAGCCTATCCATGATCTTCAAGCCTACGCTGCGAATTGAAGCTCAATCACCCACGCCGGCGCTGCCCCTCATCCGCCCTTCGGGCACCTTCTCCCCGTGGAACGGGGAGAAGGAAAAAGGGGCGCCTCAATACTTCTCCGGCACGTAAAGCTCGCGCGGCAGCACCTGGCGCTCGTAGGAGGGGTTGAAGACGCGCTCCGGCAGCGTGATCTCATCGTGCGGAACCTCCTCATACGGCATCTGCTGCAGCAGATGGTCGATGCAGTTCAGCCGCGCGCGCTTCTTGTCGTTGCCCTCGACGATGAACCAGGGGGCCTCCTTGATGTTGGTGCGGGCGAAGGTCTCTTCCTTGGCCTTGGTGTACTGCTCCCAGCGCACCCGCGACTGCAGGTCCATCGGCGACAGCTTCCACTGCTTCATCGGGTCGTGGATGCGCATCAGGAAGCGCATCTGCTGTTCCTCGTCGGTGATCGAGAACCAGTATTTCACCAGCGTGATGCCGGAGCGGACCAGCATACGTTCGAATTCCGGCACGTCGCGGAAAAACTCCTCGACCTGATCCGCATTGGCAAACCCCATCACCCGCTCGACGCCGGAGCGGTTGTACCAGGAGCGGTCGAACAGCACGATCTCGCCGCCCGCGGGGAGATGCGGCACGTAGCGCTGGAAATACCATTGCGACTTTTCGCGTTCGGTCGGCGCCGGCAATGCCACCACGCGGGCGATGCGGGGATTGAGCCGCTGCGTGATGCGCTTGATGACACCCCCCTTGCCGGCGGAGTCGCGGCCCTCGAAGACCACCACCAGCTTCTTCTTGTGGTAGGCGACCCAGGACTGCAGCTTGATCAGCTCGGACTGGAGCCTCAGCAGCTCGCGAAAGTAGGTCATCCGCTCGATGGAAGGCGGATGCGACTTCTTGTAGATCTTGGCGATCTCGAGCGAGAGCGCCGGTTCGGAAAGCTCCAGCTCGTAGTCCTCGTCGAGCGTGTCCTCGAGCTCGGCTTCCAGCCAGTCCTTCGCCCCAGAATTCGGGTTCACTTCATTCATCGCGCAGCTCCGTCGCCTGTCAGCCATCATCGCTTCGGAATGCGCCGCGGCTCCGCCCCGGACACGCCACTCCGTAAGCCGACTGAGATACAGAGGCGCAATGACGGTTTTATTGCAAGGCGACCACAGCCGGGCATGATAGACGATATGTGATCGGCCCGTATCGATAGCGGGGCGACAAGCGGCTGGAATTGTCCTACAAATCCCCTCGCCTCTTTCCCGCGCCCGCCACGGCGCCTCTCCAAAACAAAATCGCGAGGACCCGACATGGAATACCGCACCCTTGGCCGTTCCGGCCTGAAGGTTTCGACATTGACCCTCGGCACCATGACCTTCGGCGGCACGGGCCCGTTCGCCGCCGTGGGCAACTCCGATCTTTCGGAAGCCAAGCGCATCATCGACACCTGCATCGATGCCGGCATCAACCTCATCGACACGGCAAACGTCTATTCGAACGGGCTGTCGGAGGAGATCATCGGCGAGGCGCTTGGCGGCAAGCGCAAGAACGACGTGCTGATCGCGTCCAAGGCGCGCATGCGCATCGGCACCGGTCCCAATGACGAGGGCCTATCGCGCCACCATCTGATCCGCGAATGCGAAAAGAGCCTGAAGCGGCTCAGGACCGATGTCATCGACGTCTATTTCGTTCACCAGTGGGACGGCCTCACCCCGGTCGAGGAGACGATCGCGGCGCTCGACACTTTGGTCAACCAGGGCAAGATCCGTTACATCGGCTGCTCCAACTGGTCGGGCTGGCAGGTGATGAAGGCTCTTGCCGTCAGCGACAGCCGACATCAGGCCCGTTTCGTCACCCAGCAGATCCATTACACGCTGGAAGCACGCGAGGCCGAGTATGAATTGCTGCCGATCTCGGTCGACCAGGGCCTCGGCGTGCTGGTCTGGAGTCCACTGGCGGGCGGCCTGCTCTCCGGCAAATATCATCGCGACAGCCCGACCGCGCGCCAGCTCGGCGGCTGGAAGGAACCGCCGATCCGCGACGAGGATCGGTTGTGGCGCATCGTCGACGTGCTCTCCGACATCGGCAAGGCGCGCGGCATCTCAGGGGCGCAGGTCGCGCTGGCCTGGCTGCTCGGCCGTCCGGCCGTAAGCTCGCTGGTGATCGGCGCACGCAACGAGACGCAGCTCAAGGACAACCTCGCCGCGGCCAGCCTGTCGCTCTCCGAGGAAGAACGCCAGCGACTTGACTCGGTCAGCCGGCCGCCGGTGCTTTATCCCTACTGGCACCAGCAGTTCACCGCCAGGGACCGGTTCGGGCCGGCCGACAAGGTGCTCGACCGCTCGCATGCCTAAAACAGTCAGTCGGCAATAAAGCGCCAGACTTCCGGATCGGGCTTTATCTGCCCACTCAACACGAAATATTTATAGAGGACGAGCAGCGAGATCGCCTGCTCGTCCTGTTCATTGCCGAATTGGCGGCAATAGGCGTTGGCGGCGGCAGTTATCCGCGCCGCCTCGGCAGGATGCTTTTCGAAATGGGCCACCTTGTCGACAAGGTCGGAGAAATCAGGCTCGAGCGGCACGTAATGGATATTGGCCTCCACCTTGGCTTCCGCAAACCAGGTTTCGTAGGTCGGCTCCGGCATCAGGCAGAGCGAATTGGAGCTCATGATCCATTTCAGGTTCGTCGCGACGTCATTGCCTTCGAGCGAGACAATGTAGCGATACTGCCGCTGCTGCTCGATGTTCAGGAACGGCTTGCGGTATCCATCCGGCGCGTCGGGCTTGTGGGAACCCGCATCGCAAAACGGTAGGTCGGCGGCCTTTTCCACGAAGCGGGTGCGAAGCGGATTGTTGAGATGACCGCGCCAGACCACCATCGGGCGCTTGTCGGCGAAGGACAGCTTGTCGGGTGGCATGTAGAAGTGGCGGAACTTGTTCAGCTTCATCAGCACGCCATTGGCGTTGTCGTCGCCGATGGGCCGGTCCTTGACGATCCTCGGCACCTCCGGAATGCCGACGACATCGCCATATTCGAAATCGATCAGCAGGCCGGGATCGAAATAGCGGGCGAATTCCTTGAGATCGTAATAATACATGCTGGAAGCGGTCGGCAGCTTGCCGACGGCCACCGCGTCTGGACTGGGCGCGAACGGCTGTTCCAGCTTGTTATAATAGTTCAGACGCGCTCGAACGGTCTTGCCTGAAAGCCTGGCCTGATCGAGCCGGCTGGCCAGGCGGTCGCGGAACAGGGACTGCGGTGCGCGGTCACGCGCGAAATTACGCGCATAGTAGAACAGCTTTGCGGCGGTTCGAGCGAGTGTGGCCATGCGTCCGCGAGTTCAGCAAGATGGTCAATGGTAGTCAGCCTTCATCCCCCTCGTCTCCTACAGCATTCTCCCGGCCATGTTGCAAGCCTGCTAATGCGAATGGCCACACGAGACTTTACGCTGCGACGAGCGCGAACCCTCTTGCGCGCAGACCGCGCCGATCGTCATGCAGCGAGGTGACCAGCCGATCGCGGCTGCCGGCGATGTGAGCGGAAAGCAGCTGAGCCGCTTGCTCGGCGTCGCCGCTCCTGACGGCGGCGAGAATGGCGTGGTGTTCGGCCCAGGCGCGGCCGAGCGCCTTTTCATCCCGCACTTCCAGCCAGCGCGCTCGCGACAGCCTCGTCATCGCATCGCGCACCGCCCTCAACAGGAACTCGTTGCCGGAAAGCCTTGCCAGCTCGATGTGGAAATCCAGGCCGACGCGATGCCACTCCTCGCGCGGCGTTTCCGCATCGCAGGAATCGAGCATCGCGGCGATCAACTCGATGCCGCCACGGTCTTCGAGCGCCGCCGTCAGGCGAACCGCCGCGACCTCGACCGCCTCGCGGTAGACGGCGATCTGTCCGAGTTCCGCGAGGTTGATCGGCGCCACCGTCCAGCCGCGGCCGTCGCGGCCGATCAGCCCTTCCGTTTCCAGGCGCAGCAGCGCCGCCCGCACCGGCGTGCGCGAAGCGCCGAACCGGCTCTCGATCCAGCGCTCGGTTAAACGTTCGCCCGGGCCGATCCCCAGCCCGAGGATCATCTCCCGAAGCTGCCTTTCAACATTCTGCATCTGCGACATTGTCGGTCCGATCTTCAAAGCCGCATTGACAGCGGCAAACGCCAGGTCCATGACGAATACCGGTTTGGTATCCCAAATTGGTATCCATAACAATCCCAGCAGTGGCAAGTGTGACATGACGCCCAGCGAAACCGGACAGAGCGGCTTCAACATCCATTGGCGACGCAATCTCGCGGTCTGCTTCGCTGGCTCGTTCAGCACGCTCATCGCCATGACGCTGCTGCTTCCGTTCCTGCCGCTCTACGTCGAGCAGCTTGGCGCCGAAGGCCTCGCGGCGATTGTGCAGTGGTCGGGCATCGCTTATGGCGCGACCTTCTTCGCGGCCGCGCTGGTGGCGCCCTTGTGGGGCCGGCTGGGCGACCGCTACGGCCGCAAGCTGATGCTGGTGCGCGCCTCGTTCGGCATGGCGATCTGCATGTCGCTGACCGGCATGGTTGAGAGCGTGTGGCAGCTGGTGCTGCTGCGGCTGTTCATCGGCTTTGCCGGCGGCTATTCCTCGGGCTCGACGATCCTGGTGGCGATGCAGACCCCGAAGGAGCGCTCGGGCTGGGCGCTGGGCGTGCTGGCGGCGGGCATCACCGCCGGCTCGCTGGTCGGACCGCTGCTGGGTGGCCTGCTGCCGCCGCTGATCGGCATCCGCGCGACCTTCCTGCTCTCCGGCGGCGTCATCTTCCTGGCGTTTCTGGCGACGACTTTCCTGATCAAGGAGAATCCGCCGCCGCCCAAGCCCGCCTCGGCGGCGAAGCCGAAAAGCGGCTGGTCGCAGATCCCCGACAAACGGCCGATCGTCGCCATGCTGGCAACGGGTATGCTGCTCGCCTTCGCCACCATGTCGATCGAGCCGATCATCACCGTCTATGTACAGCAGCTCGTCGATGACCAGAGCAAAGTGACCATGGTCGCCGGCGTCGTCATGTCGGCGGCCGCGCTCGGCACCATCCTGTCCTCGTCCTGGCTGGGCAAGCTCGCCGACCGCGTCGGCTACTGGAACGTCGTGGTCGGCGCCCTTGCCGTCTCGGCCTTGCTGCTTATCCCGCAGGCCTTCGTCACCAATGGCTGGCAATTGATCGGCCTGCGCTTCCTGATGGGCCTGGCGCTGGGCGGATTGTTGCCCTGCATCACCAGCGTCATCCGGCACAATATCCCCGACGGGATCGGTGGCAACGTGCTTGGCCTGGCAATCTCGGCGCAATATGTCGGCCAAGTCGCGGGGCCGCTGTCCGGCGGCTTCGTCGGCGGGCATTTCGGCATGCGCTCGGTGCTTCTGGGCACAGCGGTGCTGATGGCGCTGGGCGCTGCCTACAACTGGATTGTCCAATCGAGGCGGGCGCGGCATATGCTGATCGAGGCCGGCGAGTCTTGATGGGACTTCCGCCCAACCGCCATGGAGCATCCAGGATGAGCCTCACCGGGCAAGCATCAGACAGCGGAAGCCGCGTCCTCGTGCTGGCAGCCGGCCTCGTTGGGGCGGCGGGCGTAGCGTTGTCGGCCGCCGCCGCGCATCGCGGCGGCACCTTTACCGGCACTGCCGCCAATTTCCTCCTGATGCATGCGCCGGCTTTTCTTGCCATCGGCCTTGCCGGCGGCAACCGTTGCCTCAGGATCGCCAGCCTCGTCCTGCTCTTGGGCCTGCTGCTGTTCTGCGGCGATCTGCTTGCCCGCGACTTTCTCGGATCGCGGCTGTTCCCGATGTCGGCGCCGATCGGCGGCACGCTGCTGATCGCCGGCTGGGTGGCGATCGCCGCCTCGGCCCTGTGGCGCCCTCGGCATTAGGCTATTTTTCAGCGCCTATTTTCGGCCGGCTCGCCGCTTGCGCTCGCGCGCAGGCAGTTCGTCACGGCGGGTCCGCTGAGGCTGCTCGGTCCCGGGCGTGATGCCCCAATAGTTGCGGTAGATGTCCTGAAACAGATGACCAATCGGATGCATGATTGCTTCTCCTTGGGTTTGAATCGATCCAATATACGGGTGCGGAAAAAACTGCGGGTCAGCCTCGCTTGGGGTCCACGAGGAAGCGCGGCTTGCGGCGCCATGGGCTCGACCTGCCTCGCCGCTTCTCGCTGACAGCGGCCGAAGCGATGCCCCAGTCGTTGCGGTAGATGTCCTCGAACAAATAGCTCACCGGATGCATGGCATCCTCCTGTCGAAATCCGCTCCACCATGGAGCAGGAACTTGGATCGATTCAAATCATAAACTTCTTTTGCTCGCCGTCAACCGAAATTTGAATCGATCCAACAAAAATGTTAGATGACCGGCAGCAATTCAGCGGTCATGTTCGTGACGTGACCGGATTCGGAGGAACGACATGGCATCACTCCTCGAAGGCCAGGCAAGACCGATCAGGCTGGCCGACATCGCCAAGGCCGCCGGCGTCTCGCATGGCACGGCCTCCAATGTCTTCAGCCGGCCTGAGATCGTGCGCGCCGAAGTGCGCGAACGGGTCAAGGCGGTGGCGGAGCAGATGGGCTATGCCGGTCCCGACCCGAAAGGCCGGCTGCTGCGCGCCGGCAAAGTCAACGCCATCGGCGTCGCCACCACGGAGCCCCTCTCCTACTTCTTCGACGATCCTTTCGCCCGCGTCATGATGGCTGGCATTTCAGAAGCCTGCGACGCCACCGGCGCGGGCATCGCGCTGGTGTCGGCCGCCAACCAGGAGAAGCTTGCCTGGAACATCCAGAGCGCACTTGTCGACGGCTTCATCCTGTTCTGCATCGAAGGCGGCTCGCGCCTTGTCGACCTGACACGCGAGCGAAGGCTGCCCTTCGTGGCGCTGGAGCTCGGCTTCCAGGACGAGACCGTCTCGGCCATCGGCGTCGACAATGTCGCGGGCGCAAGGCTCGCGGCGCGCCATCTGGCCGAGCTCGGCCATCGCCGGTTCGCGGTGCTGTCTCTGGCCTTCGCAGACAACCGCACCGGCTTCGCCACGCCGGACATCGTGCGCGGCGCGGTCTACACCGGCACACGCGACCGACTTGCCGGCTATTTCGAGGAGCTTGCCCGCTTCGGTGTCGATACCAGGAAAATCCCGGTCTACGAGACCGAGAACGACGAAAAAAGCACCAGGGCCGGCCTCGAGGCGATCTTCGCCAAGGACGAACCGCCAACCGCCATACTGGCGATGTCGGACCGCATGGCGCTGATCGCCATCGACTGGCTGAAAGCGCGGGGCCTGGACGTCCCCGGCGGCGTCTCCATCGTCGGTTTCGACGGCGTGCCGGACGGCGCGCTGTGCACGCCCGCGCTGACCACGATCGCCCAGCCTATCACCGAGATCGGCCGCCGCGCCGCGCGCATGATCCTCGATCATGACGGTACGGTGCGGCGCGAGACGATGGGTGTCGAACTGATCGTCAGAGCCTCGACCGGCCCGGCCCGCACAGGCTGAGCGCTCTTGCGGCGTCGCGCAATTGCGAGCGGAAAACCGCTCCGCACTTCTCCTGAAATTGCTTCAGTATCCTCCCGCCCTTGCCGGCACCGGCTGCGCGCCGAACGGCCTGCTTGGAGCCTCCCCGCGCGCTTCCTTGGCGCGGGACGGCCCAAGACCGGCAAGCCATTCAAGGTAGAGCGCAAGCGCGAACTGCATGGCGATGCCGGCCGCGATCAGCAGCGTATCGTAAGCCGGGCCGCCCGGGTTGATCAGCTTCAGCACCTGCGCCGACATCGCAAGCAGCGTGCCGGCGATGAACACCGGCAGCGAGCGCTTGCCCAGAATGGCCAGCGGATTGTCGGGCCTGACGCGGAAGAGGTTGGAGACAGCCGGCAACGCGACGATCAGGTAGCTGATGGACAGAATGTGCAACAGCCGCGGCAGCGACAGGAAGGTCTTGTCGAAACCGCCGATCACCACCGGCAGATTGAACCAGGTGATCTGGCCCCAGAGCGGGCTGTGCACCCAGATCGCCGCGCCGACCACGTAGATGCCCGCGGCGCCAAGCAGCCACGGATTGATCGGGATTCGCCCGCCCCGCTTCACATGCAGCATGGCGGCAAGGCCGATGTTGAAGACGAACTGCCAGGACAGCGGGTTGAGGAACCAGAGGCCAGGCTCCGGGTAGTTTGGCGGCGCGATCTGCCAGATGCCGGCGACGAGCCAGAGCAGGCCTGACACGATCAGCGCCGTCACCGGCCTATGGCTGACGAACAGCACGAAAGCCGGCGCCGCCAGAAGCAGCGCCGCATAGACCGGCAGGATGTTGTTGTAGCCGAGCTGGTGGCCGAGCGTGACGATGCCGAGCAGCACCTGCGGCGTGTTCTTCATCAAGGGCTCGATGTTTATCATGGTCAGCATTTCCGGCCGGTGCGCGAACAGCGCGGCGGCGCAAAACAGCGCGATCACCACCATCGTGATGACGATGTGAGCGATGTAGAGCACGCCGGCGCGCCGCCACATCTTCAGGGTCGCGAGCAGGCGGCCGCCCGGCTTGAACTTCGTGCCGTAGGCCAGCGCCACCGAGATGCCGGAGATCAGCACGAAGGCTTCGGCCGCGTCGGAAAAGCCGAAATTCTTGTAGGTCCAATTCTCGAAGACCGTGCCCGGAACGTGGTCGACGAAGATGGTGAGCAGCGCGAGCGCGCGCAGCACGTCGATACGTGTGTCGCGCTCTCCGATACGCTTGTCGCGTTCGTTGGAAACAGGGGTGGTCATCGACAAAAGGCCTCAAAGCTGGTTGTTCATAGCCAGCAATGCGACCCCCGGGGCGCACCGCTTCGATTCCTCCCGCGGGAGGTATATCGGCGCTGAAACGGACTGAAATGCGCCTGGTTCAATCAACTTTCGCGGAGCGCGAAAATATTCCGTTTTGAAGCCGGCAAATCAACGAATCTCTCATGGAATCAAATGGATGTGAGCGTGTCCGAATATAGCGATGAAAACAGTATCCTGCACAGTGATCTTGGCTTCCGCTACCGCGTGGTGACGCCGGCAAAGTCGACCGGCAAATGCCTGTTTGTGCTGCACGGATCGGGTGTGGACGAAACGACACTCATCCCGCTTGCAAAGAAGATTGCGCCCGACGCGACGCTGGTTGCCGCGCGTGGGCGCATCCCCCAGGACGACGGCTTCCGCTGGTTCGAGCGAATCACGCCGACAAGTTTCGAACAGACCAGCATCCGCAAGGAGACCGCCGCCTACGCCGAATTCGCCCTAGAGGTATCCGAGCGCCATGGCCTCGACCCGCCGCGCGCGGCCTTCCTTGGCTATTCGAACGGCGCCAACGTCGTCTCCAGCCTGATGCTGCTCCATCCTGGCCTGGTCCGGCAGGCGGCGCTTCTGCGAGCGATGCCGGTGCTCGACACTTCGCCGATGACCGATCTCGGCGGAACACGTGTCTTGATCATCGCCGGCGCCGCCGACCAGGCCTACGGCCCATTCGCCCCGGCGCTGGTGACGCTGTTCAGCGAACGCCGCGCCGAGGTCGACGCGCGCATCGTTGCTTCGGGCCATGAATTCGGCGCCGCCGACGCCGCGATCGCGCGGCAGTGGCTGGCAGGTCCCATGCCGACGGCCTGACCGCGCCGCCAGCCGGGCGATGCTGCCTTTAGACGGCAGGCGCGGCCCGTGGCGGCTCGAGGAATTCTACCCTCGTCCCATCCGGTTCCAGGCATCCAGGCCTGCGATCTTGTAGGCTTCCGCCAGCGTCGGATAGTTGAAGGTGTTGTTGACGAAGAAGTCGACCGTGCCACCGAGATTGATCACCGCCTGGCCGATATGAATGAGCTCGGTGGCGCCCTCCCCGACGATGTGGGCGCCGAGCAGGCGGCGCGTCTCGACAGAGAACAACAGCTTCAGGAAACCGCTTGAGACGCCCATGATATGGCCGCGCGATGTCTCGCGAAAACGCGCCAGGCCAACCTCATAAGCATCGCCGCTCTCGCGCACCTGCTCTTCCGACAGGCCGACCGTCGAGATCTCCGGCACGGCGTAGATGCCATAGGGAAAGCTCTCCGGCGGCGGCGGCAGGTTGACGCCGAAGGCGTGCAATGCCGCCACCCGGCCCTGCTCCATCGAGGTCGAGGCAAGGCTCGGGAAGCCGATGACGTCGCCGGCCGCGTAGATGTTAGGCACGCTGGTCTGGAAGGTCTGCGGATCGACCTTGACTCGGCCTCGGGCGTCAGCCTCGATGCCGACCGCGTCGAGGCCGAGGCTGGCGATGTTGCCGGTGCGGCCGGCGGCGTAGAGCACCATCTCGGAGCGGATGGTGCGGCCGTCGGCGAGCGTCACCTCGGCATAGTCGGGTTTGGAGGCGATCTCCTTGACCGAACTGCCGAGCCGGATGGTCATGCCGCGGTCGCGCATCTGGTGGATGAAATCGTCGACGATCTCGCGGTCGATGAAATCCAGGATCGAGTTGCGCGGCTCGACCAAGGTCACCGGCACGTCGAGCGCCGAAAAGATGGTGGCATATTCGACGCCGATGACGCCGGCGCCGATCACCGTCAGCGTGCGCGGCAGGTGGTGGAGTTCCAGCATCTCGTCGCTGTCGAAGATCCGCTTCCGGTCGAAGGGCACGTCGGCCGGCCGGTGCGGCCGGGTGCCGACGGCAATCAGCGCGTTGGCAAAGCCAACCTCGCTGTAATCGCCATTGTCGGCGGTCAGGCTGGCCTTGTTCGGCGTGAGGAATTTAACCGCGGCGCGCGCGCTCCTCACGGTGTTGCGCATGAACTGGTGCTGCAACACCTCGACCTCGTGGTCGAGGGTCTTGTGCAGCCGCTCGACCAGATCGCCGATCGAAATGTCCTGCTTCACCCGGTAGCCGCGGCCGTAGAAGCCGCGCTCGCGCCAGCCCGAGAGATTGAGCACGGTCTCGCGCAACGTCTTCGACGGAATGGTGCCGGTATGCACCGAGACGCCGCCCAGACGCCTGCCCCGGTCGACCACCAGGACGGACTTGCCCAGCTTGGCCGATTGCACGGCGGCGCGGCGTCCCGAAGGGCCGCTGCCGATGACCAGCATGTCGTAATCCATGAACCCCTTCCCCGCATCTTGTGCGCCGCAACAAGCTAATCCGGCGGCGGCGTCATATTCAACTGCCTATCGCGTCTGCCTACCGCGGAAACTCTGGAAGAAGCGGCCATATGAACCGTAACCCGACGGCAACGCTTGCGTGCAATGGTGATAAGCGAGGGAACCACGGGGTGGCTGAGCTTTCATGTCCAAAAGCGATACCTTGCCTGGCACAGCGACTGGAATTCCTGTCTGACCTACAGACCCACCCGGTCTTCGTGGATCTGCGTGAAGGCCTGTTTCGTTTCATCGCGCTGCTCGTCGCCGCGATCTTCGTCTATCGCGGCGTGAACAACGTCATCGTCGATCCGGGCCGCCTCAACGTCCTGCTGCTGACGATCTCCGAGACGCTTACCTTCATCTGGCTGCTTCTGGCGCGGCGGCCGATTGTCCGCGACTGGAGTCCTTTCACGGTATTCATTTCGCTGACGGCGGGTTTCGGCTCGGGCTTCGTCTCGCTTCAGGAGGGCGCCGCCATCATTCCGTTGTCTATCGCGGCGCCACTGCAGTTGCTGGCCTTGTGGCTGGTGATCTGGGGCAAGATGTCGCTCGGCCGGTCCTTCGCCATCCTGCCCGCCAATCGCGGCGTCGTCACCGGCGGGGGCCTACCGCTACGTGCGGCAGCTGACGGAAGAATATCGCCACTATCTCGGGCGGGTTCGCTACAGGCTCTGTCCCGGCATTTTCTGAGATCACGCCGCCCGCCCGCTGGCACGTTCCTTGAATTCCGGGCCACTCTCACCATTTGAGAATGGGGCAGGCATCCTTATGCGGATGCGGCGATCGAGGAACGGACATGAACGCACGCGTTTTGGATGGTGAGATCATTACGACCAGGTTCGAGGACACCCGCGCCTATCGCGGGGTGCGGACAAGGCGGATCTTTGCCTTCCTGCTCGACTATTTCTTCGTCGCGCTGCTGACCATTCCCTTTGCCATACTGGTGGCCATTCTCGGGCTTTTGACCTTCGGCCTCGGCTGGGCGCTGTTTTCGGTGCTGGTGCCGATGGTCGCCATCCTCTACATCTGGAATACCTTGGGCAGCCGCGACCAAGCGACAACCGGCATGAAGATCATGGGCATCCGCCTGGAGAAGCTCGACGGCAGCCGTATCGACGGCATGACGGCGGTGGTGCATTCCGTTCTGTTCTGGGCTGCCAACGTCATCGTGACGCCGCTGGTGCTGCTGGTCACGCTGTTTTCCGACCGCAAGCGCACGCTGCACGACCTTTTGCTCGGCACCGTGGTCACCCGCACCGACATCTGACGGTGTCCAGGGTCGCGTCCATCGAACCGCCGCGCCGCCTGTGCCCAAATATGAACAGGCTTGGGCCGCCGCGCCCGCACAATCCTGTTGAATTTTTCGCCGGCCGGGCCAAAGGTAGGGCGATTCGCAGGAGCGTTTCCAAGATTAG
Organism: Mesorhizobium sp. M2A.F.Ca.ET.046.03.2.1; assembly: GCF_003952425.1. Lineage (NCBI taxonomy): Bacteria > Pseudomonadati > Pseudomonadota > Alphaproteobacteria > Hyphomicrobiales > Phyllobacteriaceae > Mesorhizobium > Mesorhizobium sp. M2A.F.Ca.ET.046.03.2.1. Next base: position 6,843,124 of record NZ_CP034449.1, read on the forward strand.
ATGACGCAGCATCCGACACAGTCGCCGCAGTTCTTCCTGACCGCGCCGTCGCCGTGTCCCTACCTGGAGGGACAGTTCGAGCGCAAGGTGTTCACGCACCTTGTCGGCGACAAGGCGCCGGAGATGAACGACCTGCTGACGCAAGGCGGCTTCCGGCGCTCGCAGAACATCGCCTACCGTCCGGCTTGCGAGTCCTGTCGCGCCTGCGTGTCGGTGCGCATCCTGGCGCAGGAATTCGATCCCAGCCGCAACATGCGCCGCGTCATCCAGCACAATGCCGATCTCGTCGGCGCCATGCATGACGCGCAGCCCTCGACCGAGCAATACTCTCTCTTCCGCAGCTATCTCGACGCCCGCCATCGCCGTGGCGGCATGTCGGACATGACCGTGCTCGACTATGCGATGATGGTGGAGGACACGCATGTCGACACCAAGATCATCGAATACCGGCGTCGTGGTCCTGATACCTTCATAACCGGCAAAGGCCAGGGCGAACTGATCGCCGTGGCGCTCACCGACAAGATGGCCGACGGCCTGTCGATGGTCTATTCCTACTTCAATCCCGACCTCGAGGACCGTTCGCTCGGCACCTTCATGATCCTCGACCACATCGCCCGTGCCAAGGCGATGGGCTTGCCCCACGTCTATCTCGGCTACTGGGTCAACGGCTCGCGCAAGATGAACTATAAGATGCGATTCATGCCGCAGGAGCATCTCGGCCCGAAGGGCTGGGAACGCTACGACCACGAAGCGGTCAGTCGCTGAGCCGCCCAACGCTTCACCCTTAAACTGTTTCAAGGAGGAGGACGCTGGTCTTTCGGCCGGCAGGCTGGAACGACCGCGTCACGGCCGCTTTGCGTCCCCTCAAGTTGCTTGCGAGATTGCCCGCATGCCCACCCATACCGACCACCAAAAAGGTCTGCTGATCACCGCCATCGGTGGCCTCACGCTGACCGTCGACATACCGCTGATCCGGCTTGCCGACGGCGCACCCTGGACGATCATGCTGCTGCGAACCGGCACCACCTTGCTGGCGGGGCTGGTGATGTGGGCGATCTGGAGGTCGCTGGACAGGAACGCGCCGAAGCTCATCCCGGGCTGGTCGGGGCTCGCCGTTGCTGTCTGCTACGGTTTGACCGGCATAAGCTTCGTCACGGCCGTCTATCATACATCGACCGCCGACCTTGTCTTCATCCTGGCCTTCAACACCGTTTTCGCGGCGCTGCTGTCGTGGCTCTTCCTCAAGGAACGACCGCGGATTGCGACCGTAATCGCCATGTTGGCGATGATAATCGGCGTGCTGATCATTGTCGGCGGCTCGGTCGGAACCGGGCATCTGTTCGGCGATTTCATGGCGCTTTGCTCGGCCTTCTTCGTTGCGCTCGCCATCACCATCTCGCGCGCCAGCGGCAAGGACATGGGCTTCACCGGGCTGGTCGGCGTCATCCTGCCGCTGGCGCTCGCCGCCTTCATGGTTTCGGGCGAAGGATTCCACGTGAACGCGCCGTGGTGGATCATCTTCAACGGCGCCGTGATCATGCCGATCTCGTTTTTCTGCCTGGCCAATGGGCCGAAATACATTTCGGGGCCGGAGGTGGCGATGTTCTATCTTCTGGAGACCGTGCTGGCGCCGATCTGGGTCTGGCTGATCTTCGCCGAGGCTCCCACGCGCAACAGCCTGATCGGCGGCACGATCCTGATCGTGACGCTGGTGGCGCATTCGCTGTGGCAATTGCATGAGGGCCGCAAGAGGCGGGCGGCGCTTGCCGTGGTTCACCCGGCCTGAATCTTCCTTGGCTCGGCCGCCGCCTCGATCTGGGACGGCGCGCCGGTGTGATCGGCGACCGGGGGAATCTCGTCCATCAATTCCACCTCGCGCAGCCATTCGCGCCAGATGGCGACGAGCAGGGCCATCAGCACCGGGCCGATGAACAGGCCGAGGAAGCCCATCGTCTTGACGCCGCCGATCAGGCCGAAAAAGGTCGGCAGGAAAGGCAGCTTGATCGGCCCGCCTACCAGCTTGGGCCGCAGCGTCTTGTCGACGATGAAGAGCTCGACCGCGCCCCATGTGAACAGCGCAAGGCCGGCGAACAGCTTGCCGCTGGCCGCGAGGTAGATCGAAACCAGGGTGAAGGAGAGCGGCGCGCCGCCGGGGATCAGCGCCATGATGCCGGTGAGCGCGCCAAGTGTCACCGGCGACGGCACGCCGGCGAGCCAGTAGGCGATGCCCAGCACAAGGCCTTCGCCGATGGCGATGATGGTCATACCCGTCACGGTCGAGGAGATGGTCGCCGGCACGACGCGCGAGATGCGCTCCCAGCGCGTCGGCAGGATGCGCTCGCCCAAGCGATCGACCTGGGCCGCGAAAGACTCGCCGTCGCGATAGGCGAAGAACAGCGCGATCATCATGAACAGAAGCATCAGCAGCAGGCTGAACGCACTGCCGCCAGCAGCCAAAGCTCCGCGATAGATGTTTCCGATATTGGAGCCGCTGACCGCCTGGATCACTTCACCGATGCCACCGGGATGGCCAAGATAGGATGTCCACTGCCCGTTCAGCCACTCGCCGATGACCGGCATGGTGGCAATCCAGCCCGGCGTCACCGCGCCATGCCGGTTGGTCTCGATCGCCCAGGTGACCCACTCGCGCAGCTCGTTGATGGCGTAGGTGCCGGCCAGCGCGATCGGCACCACCAGGAAGGTTAGGATGAAGAGGATCGCAAGCGTCGCGCCTATGGTGCGGTTGCCGCCGACGGCGACGAGCAGCCGGCGGTAGAGCGGCCAGCTGGCGAAGGCGATGACGAGCGCGGCCAGAACCGGGAACAGGAAGCCGTGGAAGAAATAGACGCCGGCGGCGGCGATCAGCACCAGAAGCCAACGTGCCGCCGACAGCGGCGGGATGACGGCAGCCCTGAGCGGCGTCGACAGGCCGAACAGGCGCTGCCCCGGCTTCTGGATCTCGGCCCGCTTCAACCCGGCGTTTCTCCCTATCCGATGTTCGATGGATGCTTATGCACCATCATAGTGCAGCAATCGTGACGATAGTCCAAATGTCTAGGAATCTCCCCCCTTGAGGGGGAGATGGCCGGCAGGCCAGAGGGGGTCGCCGCGCGTGGAGCGCTGGCGCCGTTCGCCAACAGAGAAGGTTGGCGCTTCACGCGCGGCGACCGCCTCTGTCGCCTTCGGCGACATCTCCCCCTCGAGGGGGGAGATTAGCGCTGCGCTACCCGAACTTCCCCGTCCGCGGGAAGCCCTTCGGCACCATGCGGCCGGCGGCGGCGCGGGTACCGATCCACTCGGCGAGCTCCTCGCGCGACTTGGTGAAGGTGCGGTCGGCCGAATCCTGCCAGGAGAGCCCGGTCTCCAGTGTGAACGTCTTCAAGTCCAGCACGCCGCCGTCCTTGTATTTCTGCAGGCGCACGCCCTTGCCGCGGGCCATTTCCGGGATTTCGGTGAGCGGGAAGACCAGCATCTTGCGGTTCTCGCCGACAATGGCGAGGTGGTCGCCCGCCACCGGAATGCAGCGCTTGGCCTCATCCGGCGCCTTGACGTTCATGACCTGCTTGCCCTTGCGGGTGTTGGCGACGACCTCTTCCTCCGAAACGATGAAGCCGTTGGCGTCATAGGATACCAGCAGCAGCTTGCGCTTCGGATCATGGACAAAAGCGGTGACGATGTCCTGGTCGTTCTCCATGTCCACGATGATGCGGATCGGCTCGCCATGGCCGCGCCCGCCCGGCAGCCGGTCGGCGCCGATGGTGTAGAACTTGCCGCCAGTGGTGAAGACCAGGATCTTGTCCGTGGTCTGGGCATGGAAGGCCAGCTTCAGGCTATCGCCTTCCTTGAAGGCGAGCTGCGAGTAATCTGTCAGGTGGCCCTTCATGGCGCGCAGCCAGCCCTTTTCCGAGACGACGACCGTGACCGGCTCGCGTTCAATCATGGCATGCGCGATGTCGGTGAGATCGTGCTCCGGCGCGTCGGCGAACTGGGTGCGGCGCTTGCCGAGCTCGGTCTCGGGGCCGAACTTGTCGCGAAGCTGCGTGACTTCCCACTTGATCGTCGCCCATTGCTTGGCGTCGGACGCGAGCAGCGCCTCGATCTGCTTCTTCTCCGCGGTGAGCCCGTCGAACTCCTTGCGGATCTCGATCTCTTCCAGCTTGCGCAAGGCGCGCAGGCGCATGTTGAGGATGGCTTCGGCCTGGTTGTCGGTGAGCGACCAGCGGGCCATCATCACCTGCTTGGGCTCATCCTCCTCGCGGATGATCCTGATCACCTCGTCGATGTTCAGATAGGCGATCAGGTAACCGGCAAGGATTTCCAGCCGCTTCTCGATCTCGCCCAGCCGGTATTTCGAGCGGCGGACCAGAACGTCGCGACGGTGGTCCAGCCACTCCTTCAGCACGCCTTTCAGCGAGAGCACGTTCGGCACCTTGCCGCGCGACAGTACGTTCATGTTGAGCGGGAAGCGGCTTTCGAGCTCGGTGAGCTTGAACAGCGATTCCATCAGCAGGCCGGGATCCACGGTGCGGCTCTTCGGCACCAGCACGATGCGGATGTCCTCGGCGCTCTCGTCGCGGATGTCTTCGAGCAGCGGCAGCTTGCGCGCCATCAAGAGCTCGGCGATCTTCTCAATCAGCCTGGCCTTCTGCACGCCGTAAGGGATTTCGGTGACGACGATGCTCCAGGTGCCCCTGCCCTGATCCTCCTGCCCCCATTTCGAGCGCACGCGAAAACCGCCGCGGCCCGTCTCATAGGCTTCGAGGATCGAGGCGCGGCTGTCGACGATGATGCCGCCGGTTGGGAAATCCGGCCCCTGGACGAAATCCATCAGCTTCGCCACCGGCGCTTCCGGATGTTCGATCAGATGGAGAGCGGCGTCGCAGAGTTCGGCGGCGTTGTGCGGCGGGATCGAGGTCGCCATGCCGACGGCAATGCCCGAGGAGCCGTTGGCGAGCAGGTTCGGGAAGGCGCCCGGCAGAACGGACGGCTCCTCGTCCTCTTCATTGTAGGTCGGGCGGAAATCGACGGCGTCTTCATTGATGCCGGCAAGCAGCTCGCTCGCCACCTCCGTCATGCGCGCTTCGGTGTAGCGCATGGCGGCGGCGTTATCGCCGTCGATGTTGCCGAAATTGCCCTGCCCGTCGACCAGCGGGTAGCGCATCGAGAAATCCTGCGCCAGGCGCACCAGCGCGTCGTAGATCGATTGGTCGCCATGCGGATGGAACTTGCCCATCACGTCGCCGACGATGCGGGCGCATTTGGCGAAACCCTGATCGGGGTTGAGCCTGAGCAGCCGCATGGCATGCATGATGCGGCGATGGACCGGTTTCAGTCCGTCGCGCACATCCGGCAGTGCCCGGTGCATGATGGTCGACAGCGCGTAAGCGAGATAGCGCCGCTCAAGCGCTTCCTTCAGATCGACCGGTTCGATTTTGTCGCCGCCGCCATTGTCATCGGGCGGCAAAAGCCTCTTTCCCATGGTTTTGGACTAGCCGAGCGGGTGATTCGCGGCAAGCGTCGCGTGAACATCGGCGCTTTGGTCGCGGCTACGAACACACAACCGGCGATGTGAAGGGCTTCACGGAAGCGCCCGGGAGGCGGCTGCAATTTGCCACCGATCTGCAACAGGCCGCGACGGCACCATGAGGCCGGCCAACATCAACTCGTTACACGCGGCCTCTATCTGGCATGCAACGCGCTGGCGGAGGAAAGCCGCGATCTTCATGACAAATTCACCGCATCGCGCAATGACTGCCGGCCGGCGTTTGCTTTTCGTCGCCATTTTCGACACATCTGCCGGAAAATGCCTTCTTCCCGTCCCGTTCGTCACGGAATGGTGATGGAGCAGGTGTCAGAACAATTTTCATCATAGCCAAATCAGGACAGGGAACTCGCCATGACAATCCAACGCTCGACGCTCAAGAAACTGGCTTTTTCGACCTTTCTGCTGACGCTGCCTCTCAATGCGGCCTTCGCCGCCGATCCGGCGGTGGCCGAGCGTATCAAGGCAGCCCTTGCCGCCCAGGGCGTCGAGATTTCCTGGACCGGTGTCTCGGGCGACGATTCGAACGCCGTGCTGCAGGGTGTTTCCATCAAGCCGGCGGCCGAGAAGGAAGCGCTGCCGATCGGCGACGTAAAGCTGGAAGGGGTCACCGAGGCCAATGGCGGCTATGCGATCGCCACTGTCTCGACCTCGCCCTTCGAACACAGCAAGGACGGCGTGACGCTCGACCTCAGCCCGGTGATCATCCACGACATGAAGGTCCCGGCCGAAGGCAGCACCGATCCGCTCGGCTCGCTGATGATGTACAAATCGGCGGAGCTCTCCAACATGACGGTCAAGGTCGGCGACAAGACGGCCTTCGCGATGGACGGGCTTGCGGTCCAGATCACCCCGCCGGCCGACGGCAAGGCGATGGACTTCACCGCCAACACCGAAAAATTCACCGCCGACCTGTCGCTGATCGACGACCCCAAGTCGAAGGAAGCGATCGAGGCGCTCGGCTACCAGAACATCTCGGGCAACATTGCCATGGCCGGCACATGGCAGCCGAGCGACGGCAAGATGGAGCTGTCGAAATATGACATCTCGGTCGAGAATGCCGGCACGCTCGGCATGACCTTCAACCTCGGCGGCTACACGGTCGATTTCATCAAGTCGATGCAGGCGATGCAGAAGCAGCTCGCCTCGCAGCCGGAAGGCGCGGACAATTCCGCGCAAGGCATGGCCATGCTCGGACTGATGCAGCAGCTTTCCTTCAACGGCGCCTCGGTGCGTTTCGAGGACGATTCGCTCACCGGCAAGGTGCTCGACTATGTCGGCAAGCAGCAGGGCATGTCGGCCAAGGATGTCGCCAACCAGGCCAAGGCGATCGTGCCGTTCGGCATGGCGCAGCTCAACAATCCCGAGCTGACGGCGGAAGTCTCGTCGGCGGTCAACACCTTCCTCGACGATCCGAAGAGCCTGGAAATCTCGGCCGAGCCTCCGTCGTCGGTACCGTTCGCGCTGATCATGGCCGGCGCCATGTCCAACCCGCTCGACCTGCCCAAGACGCTCGGCGTCAAGGTCAAGGCGAACCAGGACTGATCGAACACGTCAGCTCCAAACGAAAGCCCGGCAGTGATGCCGGGCTTTTTTGTCGGCCGATTTCTTAAGAGGAAAGAAAGGCTTGGCTGGGAGTCCTAGCCTTCCTTCTTCGTAACCGAGACGCGCAGCGACAGCTCGCGCAGCTGTTGCGGGGTCGCTTCGGACGGCGCGTTCATCAAGAGGTCATAGGCCTGCTGGTTCATCGGGAACATGGTGATCTCGCGCAGGTTCTTGGCCCCCACGAGCAGCATGACGATGCGGTCGACGCCGGCCGCCATGCCGCCATGCGGCGGCGCGCCATACTGGAAGGCGCGATAGAGGCCGCCGAAGCGCTCTTCCACAGTCGCGCGATCCAGACCGACCATCTCGAAAGCCTTGACCATGGTTTCCGGCAGATGGTTGCGGATGCCGCCCGACGCGATCTCGAAGCCGTTGCAGACCATGTCGTACTGGAACGCCTTGATGCCGAGCGGCTCCTGGCCGTTCAGCGCGTCAATGCCGCCCTGCGGCATGGAGAACGGGTTGTGGGCGAAATCGATCTTCTTCTCATCCTCGTTCCATTCGAAGAACGGGAAGTCGACGATCCAGCACAGCTCGAAGCGCTCGCGGTCGACGAGGTTCAGCTCCTCGCCGGCGCGGGTGCGCGCAGCGCCCGCGAAGGTGACGAACTTCTTCGGATCGCCCGCGACGAAGAAGGCGGCATCGCCATCGGCAAGGCCGAGTTGCTGGCGGATCGCCTCGGTGCGCTCCTCGCCGATGTTCTTGGCAATCGGACCGGCGCCTTCGAGTTTTTCGCCTTCCTTGCGCCAGAAGATATAGCCGAGACCTGGCTGGCCCTCGCCCTGCGCCCAGGAATTCATGCGATCGCAGAAGGCACGGCTGCCGCCGGTCTTGGCCGGAATGGCCCAGACCTCGGCCTTCGCATCGTTGGCCAGGATGTTGGCAAAGACCTTGAAGCCGGAATCGCGGAAATGATCCGAGACCGCCTGCATCTCGATCGGGTTGCGCAGGTCCGGCTTGTCGGATCCATAGGTGCGCATCGCCTCGTCATATGGAATACGGCGGAATTTCTGGGTTACCGGCTTGCCGTTGGCGAAGGTTTCGAAGACGCCGCGAAGCACCGGCTCCATGGTGGAGAGCACGTCGTCCTGCTCGACGAAGCTCATCTCGAGGTCGAGCTGGTAGAATTCGCCGGGCAGCCGGTCGGCTCGCGGGTCCTCGTCGCGGAAACAGGGCGCGATCTGGAAATAGCGGTCGAAGCCGGACACCATGATCAGCTGCTTGTACTGCTGCGGCGCCTGCGGCAGCGCATAGAAGGTGCCGGGATGGATGCGCGACGGCACCAGGAAGTCGCGCGCGCCTTCCGGCGAGGACGCGGTCAGGATCGGCGTCGAGAATTCGGTAAAGCCGACCTCGCCCATGCGCTTGCGCATCTCGGCGATGATTTTTGTCCGCGCCACGATATTGCGGTGCAGCGTCTCGCGGCGCAGGTCGAGGAAGCGGTATTTCAGGCGGATATCCTCGGGATATTCGGGCTCGCCGAACACCGGCAGCGGCAGTTCCTTGGCGGCCGACAGCACCTCGATCTCGCGCGCGAAAATCTCGATCTCGCCGGTCGGCAGATTGGCGTTCACCGTCTCCGGCAGCCGCGCCTTGACCTCGCCGTCGACGCGGATCACCCATTCGCCGCGCACGGTCTCGGCGACTTTGAAAGCCGGCGAATCCGGATCGGCGACGATCTGGGTCAGGCCGTAGTGGTCGCGCAAATCGATGAAGAGCAGCCCGCCATGGTCGCGCACGCGATGCACCCAGCCCGACAGGCGGACGGAATTGCCGACGTCGCTCTTTCTCAACTGGGCACAGGTGTGGCTGCGGTAACGATGCGTGGTCATGGGCAAAGTCCGGAAGTTGCGGGCACCAGCCCGGCTCGAAAATTGGCGCGAAAAGCGCATGAGAGGCCGGCTTTGTCAAGGCAAGCGCTCACACAGGCGCGCTTCCGCTCAGGCAAAGTGGATTTGCGCGCCCTGGCTTTGGAAATCGGCGAGCGTGGCGGCAGGCGCGGTCTTTTCCACCACGAGATGGCGGATCGCATCGGCGCCGGCGACACGATACGGCGCAGCAGTCGCAAGCTTGTCGTTGGTGACGGCAATGACAATGCCGGCGCTGTTTTTCGCCATGGCGCGTTTCACCTCAGCTTCGGCCGAATCGAAGGCGGTGACGCCGCGCGCGGCATCCAGACCGCAGGAGCCCAGAAAGAACAGATCGGCGCCAAGCTGGGCCACGGCGGCCAGCGTATCGGCGCCCACGCAGGTGCCGAGATCGGGAACATAGCGGCCACCGAGCACGATCAGTTCGACCAGAGGACGATCGACCAGCGCCGAGGCGACCCCCAGCGAATTGGTGGCAATGGTCAGTTCCATATCGCGCGGGATTGCCCTGGCGATGGCTTCATTGGTCGTGCCGCCATCGATGAACAGGGACTGCCCCGCCACGAGCAGCCCCACTGCCGCTTTCGCCAGGCGCGTCTTCTCCTCGACCGCATGTCCGCTGCGCTGGCTGAGCGTGGCGGCGGCGAAGGGCGCCGAGGCGACCGCGCCGCCATAGACCCGGCGCAACTGCCCGGCCTTGGCGAGCTCCCTGAGATCGCGGCGCACGGTGTCTTCCGAGACGCCAAAACGGCTGGCGAGTTCGCCGGCCAGCACCTTTCCGTCCGCCGCAAGCTGGTCGCGAATGAGTTGGTGGCGTTCTTCGGTGAGCATGCACGATCCTATTTATTTGTGCACGTTATTGCATGTTTTGCCTGTTCATGCAAGAACACGGTCGTGAGCGGGTCGAGGAGTTCGCCCGCCGTATCTCCTTGTTCGTTGGATGCCCGCGATGACCCTTGGCCTGAAACTCGCTCCGCAGCACCGCGTCTATGTGGGCTTTGCGATCTATTCCTTTGCCATGGGCAACATCTTCCCGCGCCTGCCCGACATCAAGCGAGCCATGCGGATCGAGGATGGCACGCTCGGGCTCGCCCTGATCGGCACGCCGATCGGCACACTGGTCGCGCTGACGCTGGCGACGCCTATCCTGGAGCGTGTAGGCTTTCGCCGCGCGCTGCTTTGGCTGGTGCCGTTGCTTGGCCTGGCCTATGCGATAGCGATGCACGCGCCTGGCCCGGCGTCTCTGTTCCTGATGCTGGTTCCGGTCGGGCTGATGATCGGCAGCATCGAGATCATCTTGAATGTCGAGGCCGACAGGACCGAGTTCCTGCTCCAACGCCGCATCATGAACCGGGCGCATTCCTTCTGGAGCATCGGCTTCTTCGGCGCCGGCCTGTTCGGCGGCGCGCTGGCGCATCTCGGCCTTTCGCCGCAACTGCATCTGGCGCTGGTAGTGCCGATGGTGGCGGTTGCGATGGCGCTGTTCCTCGGCGGCTTTGAGCCGGCGCCGGCGCGGTTCGCCGCGACCAGCGACGAAGCGCCGATATTCGCGCGCCCCACGCTGCCGATCCTCATCCTCGTCGCGGTGACGCTGTCGGCGATGCTGATGGAAGGCGCCAGCATGGACTGGTCGGCGATCTATATGCGCACGGTGTTCGAATCCGGCCCGCTGACCGCCGGCTTCACCGTGGCGCTGTTCGCCTTCTCGCAGGCGACGACGCGCTTCTTCGCCGACAGCTTCGTGGACCGCCACTCGCCGAGCGGCGTGGCGCGCGTGCTGTTGGCGACGATGATGGCCGGCGTCTTCACCGTCTTTTTCTCGCCCCTGCCCTTCATTTCGATGTTGGGCTTTGCGCTTCTGGGCATCGGCAGCAGCGCCATCTTCCCGCTGGCGATCTCGGCGGCGGCTCAGCGCACCGATCGCCCCGCGGCGATCAATGTGGCGGCGCTGTCGCAGATCTCCTTCGTCGCCTTCCTGCTTGGGCCGCCGCTGCTCGGCTTCGTGTCGGACCATTGGGGCATCCGCTCGGCATATGGCATCGGCATACCGTTCATCCTGCTCAGCCTGGCGGCAGCGGGCGCGCTCGGCCGGCGGCCATCGCCGAGCGCGGTTCCGGACGGCGCGATGTCCGGTCCGACAAGAGAGCGGGTGCCGGCGCGGGCCTATGAGGCATGAAGGGCTCTTGGCGGAGCGGAGCGTGACGGCCTGAGGGTATGGCGGCTTGGCGCGCAGGCGCGCCGTGCGATTTCGCATGGGAGAACCTGGCGATCCAGCCACCGCTTACGTTGCGGCGGCTTGACGAAAGCGCGCGCGGCTGAAATTGAAAGGGGCCTAATATTGTGCCAGAAGCGATTTGATGCGCGTCATCACCACACAAGAAGAACTCGAGAGCGTTGTCGGGGCGTTCGAAAAGTCGGAATTCGTTACCGTCGATACCGAATTCATCCGCGAGACGACCTTCTGGCCGATCCTTTGCCTCATCCAGATCGCCGCACCTGGGATCGAGGCGCTTATCGATCCGTTGGCCCCCGACATCGACCTGAAGCCGTTTTTCCGGCTGATGGCCAATGAAGCGGTGCTGAAGGTTTTTCACGCGGCGCGCCAGGACATCGAAATCATCGTCCATCTCGGCAATCTCGTGCCGCATCCGGTGTTCGACACCCAGGTGGCGGCGATGGTCTGCGGCTTCGGCGACAGCGTCTCTTACGACCAGCTCGTGCAGAAGGTCACGGGGGCGCGCTTGGACAAATCCTCGCGCTTCACCGACTGGCGGCACCGGCCGCTCTCCGACAAGCAGCTCGAATACGCGCTTGCCGACGTCACCCATCTGATCAAGGTCTACCAGCATCTCAGCGCCGAGCTGAAGCGCGAGGATCGCGCGCATTGGTTGAACGAAGAGATGGATATCCTCACCTCGCGCGAGACCTACGATCCGCATCCCGAGGATGCCTGGAAACGGCTGAAGATGCGGCTGCGCAAGCCGCAGGAGCTGGCGATCGTGCAGGCGGTGGCCGCCTGGCGCGAGCGCGAGGCGCGCGAGCGCGATGTGCCCCGCGGCCGCGTGCTCAAAGACGACGCGATCTACGAGATCGCGCAACAGGCGCCGCGCGACGCGGCGGCGCTCGGCAAGCTGCGCACCACCCCGAAAGGCTGGGAACGCTCCGCGACGGCAACCGCGCTGCTGGGCGCAGTCAACGCCGCCCTCGCGCTGCCCAAGGATGCGATGCCGAAACTGCCAAAGAGCGTGCAACCGCCGGAAGGATCGAACGCGGCGGCGGAGCTGCTCAAGGTGCTGCTCAGGATCGTCGCCGAAAAGGAAGGCGTCGCCACCAAGGTGCTGGCCTCCAGCGACGATATCGATCGCATCGCGGCCGAGGGCGACGAAGCCGACGTGCCGGCGCTGCAGGGCTGGCGGCGCGCCGTTTTCGGCGATCAGGCGCTGAGGCTGGTGCGCGGCGAAATCGGCATCAAGTTCGACAAGCGCAGGATTGCGGTGTTCGATCTTTAAATCAAACCACCCCGAGCAGGTGGAGCGCGAACCAGACCCAGGCCAGGAGAAGTATGCCGGCGCCGAGGAAGAAGACTCCGGTGCGGTGCGGCACATGGTTTCCGTCGAGATGCACCCAGGCGTGCACATAGCGCGTGAGGATGAACAGCCACATCAGCGCCAGCGTCAGATAGTTCACGCCGTTGGTGACGAACAGCGCCAGGCAGAGCACGTGGAAGAGAACCGGCAGCTCGAACTGGTTGATCAGATTGTTGGCGACGGTGACGCTCGAAGCGGGTTCGGTCGAGCGGAGCTTGTACTGGCTGACCCTGGCTTCGCCTGATTTCACAGCCCCGTAGCGCCGTTTGAGCATCACCAGATAGACGATATAGACCAGCAGCACGTGCGCCAGCATCGGCCAGAAGATGGCGGTCTGGCGCATCGGCCCCTCCCTTTTCCTAACGCAATTGCGGACGGAAAACCGTTTTACACTCTTCCTGGAACTGCTTTAGCGCCACCGTTGCCCGGCCAGCGCGAAGACTGCGATAACGAAGACCGGGATCGCCAGCAGCGCGAATTTGGTGACGGTCAGCAAGGAAGCGAAGGCGAGCGAATCGGGATTGGCCGATTGGAAATCGGACAGCAATCGCGCCACGGCAAAATTCTGGGCGTAGTCGGCGACCGCGTAGGGAAGCACCAGCACCAGCGAGAACAGTGCCTGCAACTGCGCTGACATGGCGCGGAACGTGCTGAGCCGCCGCCCGTAAACAAGGATGAGGCTGACCAGCGTCAGCGACAGCAGCGCCGGGAACAGGACATCGAAGGTCAAATAGTGCCAGACGATGATGATCTCGCCGCCGCGGCGGCCGAGCGCCGTGAGCCAGGCCATGCCTTCGTCGGGGGTGAAGCCGGCAACGCGGATGTCAAGCGAGGCCAGGCCGCCGCTCAAGCGCTGGAAATAGAGGAACTCCAGCGCCGTCATGGCCAGGAAAAGCGCAATCGAAGCGATGGAGAGCGCCGCCGCGTGCCGCGACAGCCGCAGCACCGCCACGCTCAAATCACACCACAGTCCGCCCTGACGATCGGACTGATCGGCCTCCCGATCAAATTCCGCCCGGGTAATTGGGGCTTTCGCGGGTGATCGTGACGTCATGGGCGTGGCTTTCACGAAGTCCGGCATTGGATATGCGCACAAAGGTGGCGCGCTCGCGGAAATCTGCAAGGTCACGTCCACCCACATAACCCATAGCGGCTTTCAGGCCGCCCGCAAGCTGGTGCAGCACGCCAGCAACAGGTCCTTTGTAGGGAACCTGCCCTTCAATGCCTTCCGGAACCAGTTTCAGCGTATCGCGGACCTCCGCCTGGAAGTAGCGATCGGCCGAGCCGCGCGCCATGGCGCCGACCGAGCCCATGCCGCGGTAAGCCTTGAAGGAGCGGCCCTGGTGCAGATAGACCTCGCCCGGGCTCTCGTCCGTGCCGGCGAGCAGCGAACCGATCATGGCCGCGCTCGCGCCTGCCGCGAGCGCCTTGGCGAGATCGCCCGAATATTTGATGCCGCCATCGGCAATGACGCTGACGCCGGCCTTGCTGGCCGTCTCGACCGCCGACATGATCGCCGACAATTGCGGGACGCCGACACCGGCAACGATTCGCGTGGTGCAGATCGAGCCCGGGCCGATGCCAACCTTGACCGCATCGGCGCCGGCGTCGATCAGCGCCTGCGTGCCATCGGCGGTTGCGACGTTGCCGGCCAGGATGCGCACGGAGTTGGAGAGCTTCTTGGCCCGCGCCACCGCATCCAGCACGCGCTGCGAATGACCGTGCGCTGTGTCGATGACAAGCAGGTCGACGCCGGCGTCGATCAGGCGCTCGGCGCGCTCGAAGCCGTCATCGCCGACGCTGGTGGCGGCGGCGGCGCGCAGCCTCCCTTGTGCGTCCTTTGTGGCATGCGGATTGAGCTGCGACTTCTCGATGTCCTTGACGGTGATCAGGCCGACGCAATTGCCGTTCCTGTCGACCACCACCAGCTTCTCGATGCGGTGCTTGTGTAGCAGCCGCTTGGCCTCGTCCTGGTCGACATTCTCCTTGACCGTGATCAGGTTCTCACGGGTCATCAGCTCGTAAACCTTCTGCGCCGGATCGGAGGCGAAACGCACGTCGCGGTTGGTGAGGATGCCGACCAGGCGGCCGACCGTGTGGCCGCCGGTGCCGCCATTCTCCACCACGGGAATGCCGGAAATGCTGTTGGAGCGCATCAGCGCCAGCGCGTCGGCAAGCGTGGCGTCCGGACCGATAGTGACCGGGTTCACCACCATGCCGGATTCGAATTTCTTGACCTGCCGGACCTGCTCGGCCTGCTCGGCCGGGGTCAGGTTGCGGTGGATGACGCCGATGCCGCCGGCCTGCGCCATGGCGATCGCCAGCCGCGCCTCCGTGACGGTGTCCATGGCCGCCGACAGGATCGGCACGTTGAGATCGATATCGCCGGCGATGCGGGTGCGGATGTCGGTTTCGCCCGGCATGACCTCGGAGTGGCCGGGCTGCAAGAGCACGTCGTCGAAGGTCAGCGCCAGGGCGCCGGTGGACGTTTCGATGATTTTTCCCATGGCCAGTCCTTTTGAATGCGGAAAAGGCGCTGGGCCGATTGGCCAGCGCCGACTCTCATCTTCCCTTTCAGGATTGGCGCTGGCTGGTAACACGTCCTGGGGCGGAAGGAAAGCCGGTCGTTGCGCGGCGCTTCAAGTAGCTGTTATACGGCCCACCGGCTTTCACCACTCGTCCCGGTAGACATCCTCGCGGGTAAGGCTTGCGGCGTTGACAATAGGCTGCTGCTGAAGCCGGGACAGCAGCGCGGCACGACAGTGGCGCTCGGGGGTTGCCGACGGAATGATCCGGGCTACCGCACGCCTCGGCTCATCACAACACAGCTTCGTCCGCTCAGGACGCCGCGCAGGATCTTGGAGATCTGCGTTTGACGTCCGTTGACGAAACAACCTCATCCATTTCGACGCCTTCTTCGCTGAATGCGTCTGGATGTCGCCACTGATTAGCGTTCCGCCACGGCGTTGAAAATGCCGATGCCCACTGTCACGCATAGGACCGCGGCCCCAAGCCCTCCCGCGATGATGCACCACCAGGCGAGCCCATTCCCCCGAAGCATGGGATTCAGCTTTAACATCCGTCGTGCCAGAAGCCCTTGGTAAAGCGCATAAGAAGACCCAAAACCGGCGAGCCAGACAATAGAAAACACAACGCCCCGCGTTAGCATCTTGTTGAGCCTGGCTTGTTCGGCCGTCAAATTTGCGTTTTCGGTGTCCATTTCCGCCCCCTGCTTTGCAAACCGCTTATTGTATTTGGCTCTTGCCTTTGAAGGTTGTCGAGCCGAGATTTGTCGAGCAGCCTGCACATCGAAGACGTTGGAAACGTTGATAGGCTCGACTGACCTCAAAACTATGACATGAGGCCACCAGCCGTGCGTTCGCGCAAAAGTGACAGCAATTTAATGCGACATGCGGGCGAAGGCGTGATACCCGCCCGTCGTAGCCGGTTCGCCCCCAAGCCGGGCCTAGAATCGCAAAGACAAATCAGGGCGTTTCCCCTTGAACCGTACCATCCCGCTCATCCTGGCGGTCGCTCTTTTCATGGAGAACATGGATTCGACCGTGATCGCGACGTCGCTGCCAGCGATCGCCGTCGACATCCACACCAGCCCGATCGCGCTGAAGCTGGCGCTGACGGCCTATCTGGTGTCGCTGGCGATCTTCATTCCGATCAGTGGCTGGATGGCGGACCGGTTCGGGGCAAAGACCGTGTTCCGAGCCGCGATCGGCGTGTTCATCGCTGGCTCGGTCGCTTGCGCCTTTTCCAATTCGCTGCCGGCTTTCGTGGTGTCGCGCTTCCTGCAAGGCATAGGCGGCGCGATGATGACGCCGGTCGGCCGCCTCGTGCTGGTGCGCGCCACGCCGAAAAGCGAGCTGGTCGCGGCAATGTCCTGGCTGACCGTGCCGGCGCTGGTCGGACCGCTGGTCGGCCCGCCGATCGGCGGCTTCATCACCACCTATCTGACCTGGCACTGGATTTTTCTGATCAACGTGCCGATCGGGCTGCTGGGCATCTGGCTCGCCACGCGCTATCTGCCGGAAACCGCGCCGGCCGAGACGCCGCCGCTCGACTTCCCTGGATTTGTGCTCAGCGGTCTCGCAGCGTCCGGGGTCGTTTTCGGCCTTTCCGTCGTCAGCCTGCCGGCGCTGCCGCCGATGGCCGGCTTCATCACGGTGGCGGTCGGGTTGATCTCCGGCGTGCTCTATCTCATCCACGCCCGCCGCGCGAAGAACCCGCTGCTGGCATTGGAGTTGTTCCGCAACCAGGTCTTCCGGTCCTCCGTGCTCGGCGGCTCGCTGTTTCGCATCGGCATCGGCGCGGTGCCGTTCCTTCTGCCGCTGATGTTCCAGATCAGTTTCGGGTTGACGCCCTTCCAGTCGGGCATGATCACCTTCGTTTCGGCGATCGGCGCCATCGGCATGAAGTTCGTCACCGCGCTGCTTTTCCGCATTGCCGGCTTCCGGCGGGTGCTGATCTGGGGCTCGCTGGTCGCGGCCGCCTCGATCGCCATCTACGGCCTGTTCACGCCGCAGACGCCCTATGTGCTGATGCTGGCGATCCTTCTGGTTGGCGGCTTCATCCGCTCGATGTTCTTCACCGGCGTCAACGCGCTCTCCTATGCCGAGATCACGGCCGCCGACACCAGCAAGGCGACGCCGATCACCGCGGTCTTCCAGCAATTGTCGATCGCGCTCGGCGTGGCGCTGGCAGGCGGCATCCTCGAAGTCTCGACCTCGATCCATGGCGGGGCGCTGACGCTCGGCGATTTCCACATCGCCTTCTTCATCGTGGCGGCAGTGTCCGCCGCGGCATCGATCACCTTCATGCGGCTGGCGCCGGAAGCCGGCAGTGCCGTCTCGGGCCATGGCCGGCTGGCCACGCCGAAGACCCTGGAAACGGTGAGCACGGCGGGGAAGTAGAGGTGGCGCGCCCTGCCCTAACTTCGTCATTCTAGGGCGGAGCGACGCGAAGCGGCGCGCAGACCCTAGAATCCATGCCGTGATGTTTCAGCGCCGCTGCGGTGCAGGACTTGGAGCAGCTCTGGCGAATGTCGGCCACGAATTCTGGACCGCTGTGTTTCTTGGCCGAGGTAACGGCATGGATTCTAGGGTCTGCGCGCGTCGCTCCTTGCTTCGCCCTAGAATGACGAAGTTCCGGGACCTTTGAACTCCTTCGCCAGCAAATACAGCTCCACCGACTCATCCCTTGAAGCCGGCGGCTTCACATGATGGACGGAGCGGAAGTTCTGCTTCAGCAGCGACAAGAGTTCGTTCTCGGCGCCGCCCTGAAATGTCTTGGCGAGGAAATGCCCGCCGGGTTTCAGCACGTGCAGCGCGAAATCGGCCGCGACTTCGCACAGATGCATGGTGCGCAGATGATCCGTGCGGCGGTGGCCGGTGGTGGGTGCTGCCATATCGGACAGTACCACGTCCGGCTGGCCGCCGAGCGCCTCGGCGAGCTTCTGCGGCGCGTCCGGATCGAGGAAGTCCATCTGCAGGATGACGGCGCCCGGAACCGCATCCATTTCGAGATAGTCGATGCCGACGACATGGGGATTCTCGGCGCTCGACTTCGTCCGCGCGGCTGCCACCTGGCACCAGCCGCCGGGCGCCGCGCCCAGGTCGATGACCTTCATGCCGGGCTTCAGCAAATGGTGCTTGTCGTCGATCTCGATCAGCTTGTAGGCCGCGCGGGAGCGGTAGCCGTCGGCCTTGGAGCGTTGCACATAAGGATCGTTCATGTGGCGCTCGAGCCAGCGGCGCGACGATTCCTTCAGGCCGCTCTTCTTCTTGATGCGGGTCTTGAGCACGCGCAGGCTGGCTGAGCCCGGCTTTTCCGGTTTCTTTGTCATCGGCGCCCATCATTCCGCCAGACGCCGTCATCGGCCATCAATTCGCTCAGGATCCCCTCGCGCAGGCCGCGGTCGGCGACACGCAGCCGCTCGGACGGCCACACGCCGCGGATCGCTTCCAGGATGGCGCAGCCGGCGAGAACGAGATCGGCGCGGTCGGCGCCGATGCAGGGGTTGGCGCAACGCTGCTGGAAATCCCAGCCGATCAGCCGCTCGATCATGCGGTCAACGCTGTCGCGGTCCATCCACAGCCCGTCGACGCGGCGGCGGTCGTAGCGCTCGAGATCGAGATGCACGCCGGCCAGCGTCGTCACCGTGCCGGACGTGCCAAGCAGATGGAAGTTGGGGCTGGCCAGCACATGGGCGAGCCGGTCGCGGCCGTCGAAGGCCTTCAGCCGCGTAGCCACATCGTCGACCATGGCGGCAAAGGTATCGCGCGTGACAGTGCGGCCGCCGAAGCGCTCGGCGAGCGAGACGACGCCGACAGGCAGCGACGTCCAGGAGACGATGTGATTGGCCAGACGTGGCGAACGCCGTCCGGTCAGGTCGATCAGCGCGATTTCCGACGAGCCGCCGCCGATGTCGAACAGCACCACGCCTTGCGTGTCGCGCTCGACCAGCGAGCCGCAGCCGGAAACGGCAAGGCGGGCCTCGGTCTGACGGTCGATGATCTCCAGCTTCAGCCCGGCCTCGCGCTCGACGCGATCCAGGAACTCGACGCCGTTGGCGGCCGAGCGGCAGGCCTCGGTGGCGATCAGCCTGGCTTTCCTGATCTTGCGGTTGCGCAGCTTCTCGCCGCAGACCTTCAGCGCCTCGACAGCGCGGTCCATCGCCGCCTCGCCGAGCCGGCCGCTGGCCGTCAGCCCCTCGCCCAGCCTGACGATGCGCGAGAAAGCGTCGATGACGCGGAATTGGCCATGACGTCCAGGCACCGCGACCAGCAACCGGCAATTGTTGGTGCCGAGGTCGAGCGCGGCGAAGACGGGCAATTCCGGCTGGGGCGGACGTGGCGGAGGCTGGAGCGGCGGCCTTCGCTCGGCCTGCAAGGGCGGGCTCTGAGGCTGGCTTGCCGTCGTGCCGGCAGGCGCGGCATTGGGCACGGCGCCGTTCTCGTCACGCGCGAACACCTTGCGGCCGCGCTTGCGCTTGCGGCGCTTGCGCGTCTTGCCTTTCGGCTGATCGCCATGCTGGTCGGCCTGACCGGCGCCAGTCTGTCTCTGGCCTGCATGTTTGGGGCCGGCATGTCTAGGGTCGGCATGTCTTTGGTGCGCACCCGTGTGGCGGCTGAATCGCGCCGGTTGCGGGCCTCCCGACTGCGCCGGCGATGCCCCGGACATGCCCACTGCCGACGCGCCCGCGCCGGTATCGTGGTCTTCCACTTCAGTTCCTTCCGGCGCCGCGCGAACCGGGAACGGACGCAGCAGGCACCTCGATTTGTTTCAAGTTGGCAACAGAGTAGCAGTGCCGTTCGCAATCACCAAGAGCGCGGGGCTCGAATTTTGGCAGGGTCACGTCGGGGCAATGTCTTGCCGGTTGAATAGCCGGCTTCAATCAGGCATGTCTCAAATGCTGGTTCAAAGAGGTTGGGCACCATCACAACAATGAGCTGCAACGCATGATGACGACGCCATGAATTGGAGGCGCTATTTCTGGCCGGTCATAGGCATCGCGGCCGTTGCGTTCTCGCTGTGGCTGCTCATTCACGAATTGCGCGGCGTATCGCTCGACGATGTCTGGGCCGGTATCGCCGCCATCCCGCCGCGCGGCTGGGTGCTGGCGGCGCTAAGCTCCGTCGTCGCCTATGCCTCGCTCGCCGGCTACGACCACATAGCGCTCTTGCATATCGGCAAGAAAGTATCGTGGCTGTTCGTCACGCTGTGCTCCTTCACCACCTACGCGGTGTCGCACAATATCGGTGGCTCAGTGTTTTCCGGCGCGGTGATCCGCTATCGCGCCTATGCCACAAGGGGGCTGACCGGCCAGGAGATCGGCGTGCTGGTGGCGATCTGCTGGTTCACCTTCATCCTCTCCAGCGTCTTCCTCGGCGGCCTCGTTCTGCTGTTCGAGCCGCAGATCATCGCTCGCTTCACCGGCACGCCGCACCATGGCGCCGCCTTCGCCGCCGGGCTTGCCATGCTCATCCTCGTTGGCGCCTATGCCTTCGGCAGCTGGCTGGGGCTGAGACCGCTGAAGATCGGCTCCTTCCAGTTGCACTACCCGGCGCTGCCGATCGTGGCGAGACAGTTGCTGGTCGGGCCTGTCGAGCTGCTGGCCGCCGCCGCGATCATCTATTTCGCCCTGCCGGAGACCGGCAACCCCGGCTATTTCGTCGTGCTCGGCGTGTTCATGGTCTCGTTCTCGATCGGGCTCCTGTCGCATGCGCCGGGCGCGCTCGGCGTGTTCGAGGTCGTCTTCCTCACCGGACTTTCGGACATGGATCCTGTGGGCGTGCTTGCAGCGCTTCTGGTGTTCCGCCTGTTCTATCTCATCATTCCGCTGCTGATCGGCCTTTGCATGGTGCTCTATTTCGAGCATTCGCAGTACAGCAAAGGCGGCAGTTGAGCCCTTTGCCCGCTTCCGCGGGGAGCATCCGCAAAAAGGCTGCGGTTGATCTCAGTTGCGGGCTTGACTATTTTCCGATGGCGGCTACAAGGCAGCGCTCGCGGCACATGAGCCGCTTGGCTAGCGCGATACCAGACGCGCCTGCTGGGGAATAGGTTAACGGTAGACCCACGGACTCTGACTCCTGTGCTATCGCTTAAATGTCAAGCACTTAACCCCACCTCTCCTGTCTAACAGCTCGTCGGCCATCAATTAGTTAGCGGGTGAATTGTCTAACTTTTCAGAGCGTTTGAGGAGTGTCTTTGGCCCTCGACTTTGGGCTGTTAAGCTCACGTGATCTGCCCCGCGATCGAACCTGATCGCCCTGCCCCTTTCGGCCGCGAACGTCCCAATCGTTGCCTGCAAATCTCCGTCCGGGTCATCTAGGCCAATGGCGCGCAACACAGCTATGCCGGCCACTATCGAGACGGGGCCGGGCATGACGGCCAGCAGCTTTTCGAGTTCAGTGGTGATTTCAAGCATGTAGCTTTGTTGGCCCGTATTTGTCGGCATCGGCGATGAATTCGGTATAGACGGCTTCGAGTTGCGCAACGGCTTGATCCTTGGTTTCTTCGCGTCCTGAAAAACTTCCACCACGGCCGGTATCGGGATCTTTCCCATTCACGAACCAGGCCCAGCTTCCCCGCTGATCCCCGCTGATCACGGTCATGATGCGGCCGGCCCTAGAACCGCCATGCGTTGCGGAAAAATCGCGCGGCAAAGTTTGGTTGACGATCACTGTCCTCGCCCATTGGAGTTGAACGCGGCCGCCGCGATCGCGGACGAACTTGAACGCCTGCGGCCTTCGCTCGACGATCGCGAGCACCTTTCCGGCCTGCTCGAGCACCCGGTAGCCGCTCTCGGTGGCCTCGACCTGGTAGCGCTCCTTCATGGTCGGAACCGCTCGGTGTGCCATACGATCTTGCCGTCGACCTTCATCGGCTTGTGGATGACGAGCTTCCTCGGCAGGTGGTCGGGGTGCAGCTCGAGCAACGTCAGCTGGATGTCGGGCTTGCAGCGGCTGCAGTCGAACTTCAACTTGAACGGATCCGCGCCGCCGCCATAGACCATCATCAAGTCGGCCGAACGGCAGTAGCGCACATTCCCGCACGCGCACTCCACCTTCAACAGCAAATTGTGCCGGGTCGCCTTGCCCAGCGTATCGACCTTCTCGTGCGCCATGAGAACGAAATGAGAACAAATTCCTTGCCCGTCAAGCCGGTCTGTGGAATCTTTTCGTCATGAGCGACGAGCCGACACGCCTTGGAGAGATGATCACGCAGTGCACTCGAGGCCCGCTCGGGCATGTCTGCGAACAGAAGGCTGCGGCAAGGATGCCGGCTGGGGATTTGCCAAGCCGAAGAGACCGTCGCACTGGTTCTGCTACGAGCACCGCAGCGACGGGGAGGCCTACCTTTGATCAGAAAGCCGCGCACCGGCGTTTATCCCGACCGCGAGGTCGACTGCCAGGAGGCCACGGAGCCGGGTTTTCAGGCGATCATTGATTGCATGATCGAGGCCGGCTGGACGCGAGGAGGCCAAGCGCGCGCTGCGCCGGCTGATCGCTGCCGACAACATGACGCAGAAGGAAAACGCCAAGGGAGAAGCAGAGCTGCGATCCCCCGGGCCATGATCCGGGCCGGCTGGCCCGACCTTAGGAGTGAGGACAGGTAGTTCGGCCCTTAGTAATGCGCTACGGATGAAACCGAGTCGGGCCTCCCGATCAGCTGTGTATCGTGAAGTCATACTATACCCGCAACACAAAAACTGCATCAACGTCCGAGTAGGGCGTAACCACACCCGTCGGGCTCTTCAAGGGCGCGGAACAAAAACCAGCTCCGGGCGTTGGAAGTAACTTTGCCGCGCGCAACGTGGCTTTGCTGGGGGCGTAGTTCCGATCTCAACTGGGCTTGTTTCCTTGCTGACATTTAAATCGCGGAGAGCGCCTAGGGAGGGCGGACATGTCGAATATCGAGAGACTGCCCAGCGCATCGCGCAAGCTGACGGAGTTTGAGGCTCTCGTCGCGGCTGCCCCAACTGCTCTGGATGCCATTCCGGGGGCTGTATACCTTTGCGATCACGAAGGCTGGCTCATCCAGTACAATTCAGAGGCTGCCGCACTTTGGGGACGGACTCCAAGGCTAGACGAAACGAAGGAGCGGTTCTGCGGCTCGCATCGCCTGTTCCTGCCTGATGGCACGCCGCTGCCGCACGAGACGTGCCCGATGGCCGATGCAGTTCGCTCAGGCGCTGCCACCCGAAACGCAGAGGTCATTATGGAGAGGCCTGACGGCTCCCGCATCACGGCCTTGTCAACATTCGAGCCCTCAAAGATCACGGCGGCAACATACAGGGCGCGATCAATTGCTTTCAGGACATTTCGGCTCACAAGGCGGTCGAGGATGACGTCCGCCAGAAGAGCAAGGACTTGGAGGACTTTTTTGAGAACGGAGCGGTTGGGCTGCATATCGTCAGCAGCGAAGGCATCGTTCTGAGGGCGAACAAGGCTGAACTGAAACTCCTCGGCTATTCGGAGGAGGAGTATGTAGGCCGTCACATCGCAGAATTTCACGTGGACGCTCCTGTCATCGGCGACATCCTTCACAAGCTTTCGTGCGGTGAAAGACTAGACCGGCAACCTGCGCGACTTCGTGCAAAGGACGGGTCCATCAAGCAGGTGCTGATCACCTCCAACAGCCGCGTTGATGATGGCAAATTTGTCAACACACGGTGCTTCACTATAGATGTGACGCACCTCAATGAAGCCGAAAGGGCACGTCGCGAGAGCGAGGAGCGCCTGGCCGCAACCTATGAGGCGGCGACTGTCGGTATTACCGAGATAGACGAGACCGGTCGCTTGCTTCGCGTGAACGACGCAATCTGCAAAATGCTCGGCCGCGCACGCGAGGAACTCCTGAAGATGACGTTCCTCGACTATACGCATGAGGAAGACCGCGCAGAGGACGCAACCCTCTACGCCCGTCAGGTTGGCGGAGAGATCGACAACTACACGCTGCGCAAGCGCTGCTGCTGGCCGGACGGCACAATCGTTTACCTCGACGTCTACGCTTCCGCAGTCCGCGACCAGTCCGGACAGTTTGTCTACGGCGTGCGCATTATCCAAGACGTGACCGAAGCCAAACGCATGGAAGACCGAATCCGCGAGAGCGAGCAGCACATGCGAGACCTCCTTGAGGCCATGCCCGCCGCGGTCTACACCACCGACCCGAGCGGCCGCATAACATTTTTCAATAAAGCCTGCATTGATATGGCAGGACGCCGCCCTCAGCTTGGCGATGAGTGGTGTGTGACTTGGCGCCTTTACACGGCTGACGGGACTCCTCTGCCGCACGATCAATGTCCGATGGCTGTGGCCCTCAAAGAGAACCGCGCGGTGCGCGGAGTTGAGGCGTTGGCAGAGCGGCCTGACGGCACATTCGTCCCATTCATACCTTATCCCACCCCGCTCTATGACAGCCAGGGCAAGCTGATTGGCGCCATTAACATGCTGGTCGACATCACCGAGCGCAAGCAGGCGGAGAACAGGCAAAGGATGCTGATCGACGAACTAAATCATCGCGTCAAGAACACGCTGGCGACAGTGCAGTCCCTGGCAGTCCAAACTGCGCGCCATTCGGAAAGCCTTGAGGGATTTGGGCAGCGTTTTCAAAGCAGGCTGCTGGGGCTTGCCCGCGCCCACGACCTGCTGACGAAGCGTCGTTGGGAGGACGCGCCGCTCGATTTTCTCGCTCGGGAGTTGTTGGACCCGATCTCAGGAGCTTCTGGGGACAGGGTGGAGATCCACGGGCCGGCGGCTATGCTCGACCCCAAAACCGCTCTCAATCTCACTATGGTTTTGAACGAACTTGCGACAAACGCGGCAAAGTACGGGGCATTGTCCTCCGCCAGCGGAACACTGTCACTCAGCTGGCAGCTTTCCGAAGGACCCGATCTCAACCGGCTGGAGTTACTCTGGCAGGAACTGGGGGGCCCGCCCGTTCAGGCGCCGACGAGGCGTGGATTTGGCACCAGGCTCATTGAGCGCTGCATCGAACGCGACCTTGGCGGTGAGCTCGATATCACCTTCGAACCGCAGGGACTTTCATGCCGAGTGACCATTCCACTGCGGGGCACTGTTAGGAATGGGTGAGCTGGCCGGCTTGCGTGCGCTGGTCGTCGAGGACGAAGGCAGCGTTGCTTTACTGATAGAGGACATGCTGGAGCAACTAGGTTGCGTGGTGGCAGCTTCGGTGGCTACGCTTGGCAAGGCATTGTCGGCTGCCAGTGTTGAACCCTTCGATTTCGCGGTACTGGACGTTAACCTCGGCGGAGAGCTTGTCTTCCCGGTTGCCCAGGAACTGCAGAGCAGGAATATCCCGTTTATATTTAGCACAGGGTACGGCAGGATGGGGATGCCGGCGACATTCAGCGACTGCCAGGTCTTGGCTAAACCGTTCGCGCCGGCGGAGCTGGAGCGAGCCCTTTGCATTGCGTTGCGCCGATAGGTTTGAGTTCTCCCGCAATGAGATCAGCTTCCGTCCGAAACCCTGAAAGGTCACGTGGCGCAGCCCGGCGTTAACGGGCTTGAACCTACTCCTGCGCCGCCAAGGGCCTCTCTTTGTTCGCCACCGGTATTTGTCCGTCCAGTCGATGCCGATCTTGGTGTAGAGGCGGATGTCGTCGGCATCCTTGATCACCTATGTCCGGTAGCCGTCGAACTTGATTTCGTGACTCCATTCGGAGCCGGCCGGCGGATCGTCGAACCGCTCCGGCTCCATCGGCTTGATGAAGCTGAGCCTGAGGCCGTCCTTACGCATGCACACATCCCCGAACGGCGACTCAATAGCGCAGCGGTCTTTCGGTTCCGTTAGCAGTGGCTAAAGAGAGCGGGAACTTTCACGGCCTCGTCAATGTTCTTCAACATTCAGGAGGACGCCCTAATGGCAGATGACAAGAGCAAGCGGGACTTTCGCGATCGGGACCGGGTCTCGGCGGACGAGGAATACGAGGTTGAGTATTTCGCCCAGAAGGTCGGACTGACACCTCAGCAGGTTCGCGAGCTGATCAAGAAGCACGGCAATGATCGGACTACTCTCGAGCGCGAGGCGAAAGCCATGGGACGGAGGTGATTGAGTGCCCCGGTACAAGGTGGAAGAGCTCTACGGCGAAGAGGTCGTCTCGTGGCAAACCGTAGACGCTGAAGAACCGCTAAGGGCGGTAGAGCATGTCGCTCAAACGCCGGTCTCCACCAGAGGTTTGCAGGAGCATTGGTTTCGGGTGGTCGACGAGGAGGCAGACAGCGTCTCGGAGTTCAGTCTCGCTGAGGCCGTACCGCGAGACTTCTCGAAATGAGGGGCAGCCGAATAAATGATCCGGACTGCCGCGCAGCTCTATTGCTGATCAGGGCAACCATCGAAGAGCACTGCCCGCCTGGCGTCCTGATGAGCGAGGAGCAAGTGAACGGGCATTACGGCCCGACGCTGCTCGACGAGGCCGAGGCACTGGCGGCCGCGATTGTCGCCACGGTGGAGTGGCTGTCATTCGACGCGACGAAGCCGCCGGCGCCAAGCGTCAAGGGCTAGATCTCAGTCTCGCGAGCACCGCAGGTTAAGCCAGCTTCCGAATAATCCAATCCAGAATTTGGGGATCAACATCCTTGTGGCCGGTGTACGACTGGATCAGCTGCGTAGCCATCTCCCGCCATTGGCTTTCCGGCGCCTGGCTTTCCTGGACTTCGTTTAGGAAGGCTGATCGTATGATTTAGGCGTCCGGCGCCGTCAGGTGTGATTTCGCCATCGTTCCCTCACCCCGCGGGGGCGAAAACCATTGCCCGCACGGAGGTGAATTATATCTCAAACGGGCGGTTTCGCGAGCCGTGTGAGGCGGAACAAGTGTTTAGGCGGCGGGTTGAATCCCAGTAGGAGATTTCCCGTGACTGACACGCCCGGCAGACCAGAAAACGCCAGGGCCTATATCATCCAACGCTTAATGGAAGAAACCGGGATTTCGGTAGAGGAAGCGAAAGAGTTGATTGGGGTCTTAGGCTTTGAGTGCCCTCGCTCCTACGCGAGGCCAATATCATAGTTGAAAGGAAGCGGGCTGGCCGGGTCTGATATTGTCATGGAAGGGCCCGTCGCCATGCTCGGGAGGAAAATGGCCACGGGCTGACCCTGAGACGTCCAGCGGCTATACCCCGAAGGGATCGACCGCTTCGCCTACAACCAACAAGCGTCCAACGGGTTGCAGACAGTTTTATGTACAGTAGAACAGGCTTGACTAACGGCGTAGCCGCACCAGACTCGCCTTATGGCGATGGGCAGCATCAAGGTCGGGGATACCGTTGCGATCACCGCAACGATCCGCAAGCGCGTAACTGAGGATCGAGTGAGCGTGCTGATCCCCTCATATCATCAGCCCCATTCGATTGTGGACACCACACCAAACGTTAGCAGCGGGCAGAAGATTGAGCTTACGGGGGAGGTCACCAGGGTAGATGGGGACAGCGTGACCGTCGGCGGCAAAGATCTCGGCATTACGGTCAAGCGCAGCGCAGTGCGACTTGTCACCAGTCATGTGGCGCCGAAGCGGAAGACATCCACCTGATAGAGAAAGCCCGTCGCCGATGTCACAGGCGACGGCACTACCAAGGGTCGAGCGTTTAAAATGCACGTGATTTGGAACCCGCGCTTTCACAAATGTTAAGCCTAGCAACCAGGCGAGTGTGATCGCGCGGCAGTCTCGCCAGGGCGGCGATCACCAGTCCGTCATCGTGGGGCGACACTATCAAATGTATTCGTGCATGCCGCTCGTCCCGACTATTTTGCTGTCATGGCAACCTCCACAAGGCAAACGCCACAGTCGGTGGTGCAGCTTCTAGGTCCGCTGCGTAGAAAGGCCGCTCGTTACCGCGGCGGGTCCACGGAGGCGGGTGATGAGTTGGTGGAGTTGACCTTGCGGGTTGCGCTTTCAGAAGAGTCCAATCGGCCACCGGAAGTCAGCCTCAACAGATGGCTGAACGACATCATGAAGCGGCACCTCAACTGAATGCCCACCCAGACGGTCTAAGTTGTATCTAGGAGCGCTTTCGCTCGATCTTGTCGCCTTCAATGAAGCGATCCATGCGCTCGTGCAAGGTGGATACGCTGCCCTTCAGGTCGCGCACGCCGGTCATCACCTCGTCACGGAATTCTCGCAGGCCGGCCTTTGTGATGTAGGTCTCTGCAACGTGGAGCTTGTGCGCCGCAAGCTGCTCGGTCAACAAGGAGACCGAGGCCATCGCCGTGTCGGCGCGCAGATGCGCGTCACGCGCATCCTTCTTGACCTCGTCCCGCGCCACCTTGATCGCGGCTTCGATGCGCCACCACAGCCCGCCGACTGCGCCGATGACGGCCATCAGAAAAACGATGTTCGAATTGAAGTCCGCCATCTGCTGGATGCCTTCTGCCGGCTAGGATTTCAGTTCGGCGCGGCGCGCGGCGCTTGCCCTGGTATGCCGGTCGCACTCAGCGCCCGTATAGAGGCCAACGGCACAGCCGGGCGCCATCGTCCGGTCGATCCTGTTCTGGTCGGCGAGCGTCTTGCCCTGCGCGCCGGCGAGGCTGTTACCGAGGGCCGAGCGCAGGGCTGGCACACCGCTGATGCCGGAAGTCGTACACGCCGCCAGCGTCGATGCAGTCGTCAAAAGACAGCCGAGCATCAATGCCCTTATCGATCGCATGATGGTTCTCCTTTTCGATCCTGGCGCGCAGCTCGTCGGCGCCCTTGTGCTTGATGAGCTCGTAGGCCCAGAGCGCGGCGCCCGACGCGATGAGGACGATCGCGCCCCATGCGATCGCGCCGGCGGCCAGGCGCGAGACGCCAAGCCGGTCGACAATGAAGGTGACGAGGAAGCTCACAGGAACATCCACCAAACCAGCGCCATGCCGACAGGCACGCCGACCGCGAAGCCGGCGAGGACCGGCAGCGCTTTCTCGATCGCCTGGGTGAGAACTGCCTTCAGGTTTTCCATGGCTCAGCCCGCCTTGCCGATGGCGAGCGCCAGGCGCTCGGCCTTGCGGCGGGCATACCAGCCATAGGCCAGACCGCCGATCGCCAAGATGGCACTGACCAGGGCAAGGATGAGGACCACCTTGCCGATCCACTCGCTCGTGTAGCTGAAGGGGGAAAGCTGGTTCTGCAGCTCGGCCAGCGTGCCCGACAGGCCGACGCCGGCGACGCCGCCGCCGGCTGCGGCATCGGCAGGTGCCGTCGAAGGCGCGGGCTTGGCGTCCTCGACGAATGCCTTGGCCTGACCGCCGTCGACGAAGTTCGCCATCTGGGGCATCGCGCCGGTGGCCCATGCCTGGCCGATCGAGCGGACCTCGGCCACCCGCGAACGCCAGCCGCGGCCGAAGTCCTTCCAGGTCTTCAAATGCTGCAGGAATGTGAGCCTCTGGTCGCAGATGCGGTCGATCAGTGCATCGTGGTTGTTGCAGCCCTGCACTGCGGCGACGGTGCCGAGACCGATGACGCCGTCCACACGGCCCTGATAGAGCGGCCCAAGGGCGCGCTGTAGCCAGATGATCGACTGCTTCGGCCCTGAGTTCACCGCACCATCGAAAACGACATAGTCGACGCCGGCTGGCAGCTGGTCGCCCTTCACGGCGTCCCAGTATTGCCGGTCGTAAATGTCGAAGAGCTCCTGGCCGGTGATACCCTTAACCGAGCGGGTGGCTAGGCCCTTGCTACGGCGGTAGGCGTCATAGACCCGCTGGGTGACGCCCTTCATGGTGACGCCGCCAGGGTCCGCCGGATGGTTGCTGTATCCGCCCTCATGCGCGAGCACGCGGGCGAGCGATTCGTGCTCGCGGGATCCGGTCATTGATTTTCCTTTCGGTTGGGAACTTTCCGGCGCGCCGGCGATTGAGGGCCGCGGCAGGGGGACTTCAGAATTGGATTGCTTCACGAAGCTTGAGGTGCTGATCGACGCCAGCAGCGCCAACCTCGTCGAAGAGGCGCGCGAGCTACTCGCTCACACAAAAGGCAAGTCGCACGAACTTGCGGTAGCCGTGGACGAATTCCTGCTCGACATGATGACACTTGAATTCCTGCTCGAAGCCGAGCGGGAAGCATTCCATGGCGCGGCACGGAGACTCGCACGCATGCGCCTGACGATGGTGAAGCTGCTCTCGGCCTAGCGCCTATCCGCCCCGGCCGAGCCTTGCGGGTTGCCCAGCGAGATCTGCGTGGTGTAGCCGCTGCCGCGGTCGAGCGTGTCGGTGATCGAGGCGATGGTGTAGCTGCCGTCGACGCCGGCGCGCAGGTCTATGATGGCCGTGCCTTCCGGCTCGGCGGTCGGCTCGCCCTCGATCGTGACCGACCCGGAGCCCTTGCTGCGCGCTCCGTCTACGCGATCGGAATCGGCGCGGGTCTTGGCCGAAGCCTCGTCAGGCTCCATGAAGCGGAGCACGTCATCCGGCTCGACATCGTCGCCGGTCTCGACCTCCTCGATGACCTGCTTGGCCTTCTTGACGTCGTACCACCGGCCCTTCTTCTTCTTGAAGCGCGGCCGGTCGGTCACCGGCGTCAGGCCGCTCGCGGATATCACCGTGCCGCGGGTGATCACGATGGTCGGCAGCGGCTGGCCGGTGGCCGAGACGCCGACGTTGCGCGGCACGAAGCCGGCCTGCGTGCCTTTGATGGCGAAGGTCGCGCCATGCTCGCGCGCGAGCCGGTCTGCGAAGGCGAGGAAACTCTCATTGTCCTGCGCCTCATAGTCAAGCTCGCGGCTGGCGAGGGAAGGATGCACCTTAATCGACAGGCCCGCGTCGCCGGCAGCATCCTCGAGGACCTGCCCGAGCTTCTTCTTCTCCCAGTGCCGGTCGGCCGGCTGCTTGACCTTGCCCTTCAGGCTGGCCGAGCGCGCGGTGATGGAGAGCACGCTGCCGGCCCCTCGATCGGTCGACCAGTCGCAGGTGTCGACCTCGCCCTCGAAGGTGCGCATCGCCCCACCCTGCCAGCCAAGCTCGATCGACACAGGCGTGCCGGTCTTGGGAAACCGAACGGTCGCGTCCTTGTCGTCCAGCGTGAAGGTCGCCGACTGCGTCGCCTCGGTGCCGCTCTTGGTGATGGACAGCGAGATCAGCAACGGCAAGAAGCGAGAGGTGACGTCCTGCCCACCGACAACGACCCGGAGATGGCCCTTCCTCATGAAAAGAGGTCAATCACGGGCTTTGCGGCCGCGCCTTCGGCCGCCATTTCGGCCGGCGTCATCACGGTGACGACGCGAGCGACGGGCAGATGCGGGCCCGACCCGGCGAGGTCCTGGTTGAGCGCGAAGGTCTTCGCCACCATGCCGGAAAAGACCTTGCGATAATGCCGCGCCAACAGTGCGGATAGCGTCATGCCTTCCGACTTGACGGTGACAGTTTCTGTCAAGGGAAATCTCCTTCATCATCTGCTTGAGGCGTGCCTCAAGCAGATGATGAATCCAAATCTGAGTGAGTTTACGTCGGATAAGAGCGCTATCTATACGCTGCCAGCCACGAAAGATCGTAAGCTTGACTAGATTTATATCCGGGAGACAGAACGGCCTTCAGCTTCTCAGTAAATGCGCTCACGTCTAAGAAGTAGTTCGGAAACGCTTTCTTTAGATCGTTGACCTTGTTGACCTCAACCAGAACTGTATTCCGCTTCTGGTTGTTCCTTTCTTCATCAACGTATCGCGCAGCTCCCTTGTCGTAGCTGTAGAACGGTTGAACGAAGACCTCTCGGGTGCTGTAGTCGAATTGGAGCAGAAAATAGCGGGCGTAGGTATGACCATACCCGTCGGTAAAGTTAATTGCCCGATTGTACGTCTCCAAGGTCGAGACCGCCTTAATTCGCTTCGAAAGATCTCGGATTTCCTTTCGAATGTCCGCACGCGGGATGTCTGCAGTCGGCGCTAGTTCCCGGTCTTCCTCATATGCTAGTTCGGACGACATAAGCTCGAAAAACCGACGCCAGTCCGTATCACCCTCGCCGCCCTTTATGTTCTCGTGGCGGATCAGCCCAACTGATTCCACCGCAGTCGCCCAAGCGTGCTGCAATCGGGTGCGAAGTTGAACCTCAACGGTCTGTCGGTTGAAAATTTCTTCTTCGCCATTCCCGCAAAACTTCAGGATGAAGTGATGGCTTCGATAGCCATCCTTCTTCGGGCGCGAAATGTAGTCGTCTTCCGATTGGATCGAATGCGCGGTGCCTCCATTGCGATAGACTCCAACGAGCCGATCTACCTCTTTCATCGATCGCAAGATTGCCCTGCATCCGGCAATATCTTGCATTTGGTACAACGTGATCGGCCGCTGAAGCTTTCGGCGTATCGACGCCATGCGTTTAAGTCTGGCGGCGGCGACGGCGTCCTTTTCGACGTGCTTCAGCTTGCGGGACAGTTCCATCCGCACGCGAAGCAGGGGCAACATGTGCGCGTCTCGCCAGCTATGCGCGATTGCAAAAGCCTGCACTATGTGAAGACCGCGCGCCTCTTGAATTGTCGGGATCGCATCGCGAGTGAGGTTTTCGCGAAGCACCTTTCCGGCGTTCACAATCTCACTTTTCGAATACATCGGCCTAGGTAACCCCGCCATTCCAGCCGGGCCGACTTCATCCCGCTCAGGGACGGCCCACGCTACGTTATTGAGCGCTGGAATCATATTTCTCCCCTCTTAAAGTAGCCGTTAGGTAGGAGAGGCACAATATCCGGGATACCGGGCCTCCCTCGGGGAGCGGCGTCGGTACACACAGGCACTTGGTCTTTTCTCCGTTAAGCAATCAGCGAGAACAGCGAGGCGAAGAAATCGGCCGGTGCTGGCGCCGCCGATTTCTGCATCTTGACGGTGATGTCGACGACCTGGCCGACGCCGTCGTGATCGAGGAAGGTATGCTCGTCATTGACCGACTGCACGACGTAGAAGCCGAACACGCTGCCGTCGCCACGGGTCACCAGTTGCGGCGTGCCGGCAAGTTGCGCGTTGCGCAGGATGTTCAATGTGCCCAACCCGCCAAGCTTCGACGGAATCAGACGGCCGGAGACGGTGAGCGTTTCCGATCCGACGCCGACATCTTCCAGGGGAGGCATCGCGCCGACGACCGGCTTTTCTGCATAGTCATGCGTCGTCTCGCGCCCATGCTTGTCGATGTTGAAAGCGAGATCGCACTCGACCAGGCCGATCTTCATCAGCATCAGCGCGGCCCTCCAAAGTCGATTGCCTGCCCGCGCGTGTCGGACTGCACCTGCTGGCCGGTCGTCCTGCCGCCAAGCGAGCCGACCGGGCGCATCAGGTCCGCCTTGGCGGAAGACAGGAACCCACTGACGCCGGCGATGAAGGCGGCGGCGGCGCTCTTGCCGAACGACGACCCTGCCCCGGCGACGCCGGAGGTGAAGGTCTGCGCGGCGTTCTGGCCGGCCTGCGTGCCGCCTTCCGCGATCTTGCTGCCGGCGTCGGCGCCGCCGGACTGCAGCCGGCGCTCGAATTCGTCGGCGTCGAAGCCGGCGACGTTCGGGCCGATGCCTGCGTTGCCCGGCGACGGCGGAACATAGGCCTGGCCGCCCTTGGCCGGCGCATGCCGCCCCTGGGCGTAAACCTGGTACTGCCGCTCGGCGGGCGTCATCTCCGCCCAGCTTTTCGGCCGCGGCGTCGGCATGGGGACGGTCGCCGCCGACATACCCGTGTTGGGCTCGCGCGTCTTCCGGTCCTCAAGAATCTTCGTCTGCAACGCATCGAAAATGTTCTTGATCTCGCCGCGGCCGAGCTGCGCCAGCGCATCCCGGAAAGCCTTCTCGGCCGAGGCGCCGGTAAAGCGGTCGAACATGCCGAGCTCAGGATGCTGCTTATTGAAGCGATCCTTGAATTCGGCGGCATAGGATAGCGGATCGCGGCCGCTGCCGCGCAAGGCCTCATAGCCTTTGTCGACGGCCATCATGTCCGACAATCGGTCGTTCACCTTCTCCAGCGTCGGATTGAGCGCCCTGCCCGACAGGTCGCCAAGCGCGGTCGCCGTCTTCTGGATGTTGTTAATCAGCTGCTGCCAGTTGCCTTCGGAATCGCCGGTGATCTGGGCAAAGTCCCTCGCCACGGTGCCGGATGCGGAGCCGAGCGCGTCGAGATGCTTCTTCAGTTCCGGCATCTGCGTCAGCAGCGCGCGCATGCCTTGCTGCATCTGGATGTCGGTGAAGATCAGCGGCAGCTTGGACAGGTCGCCCTTGAGTGCCTTGTTGGTCTGCTCGACCAGCGTCTCGATGACGTCGCCGCCTTCCTTGCGGGTGCGGTCGAGTTCCCTGCGGATGTCGATATTGTACTTCTTGAAGTTATTGGCGACCTCGTTGCCGTAGGCCTTCTGCAGGATGTTGGAGAAGTTGGTCGCGGCCTCGGCCGAGGATCCCGTCTGGTTGCGCACGATCTCCAGCATGGCGGCGAGCCGCTTCAGGCCTTCGGTGCCCTTGTAACCCAGCGCAGCGAAGGCCGGCGCGATGGCCGGCAGCTCGGCGGCCATGTCCTTCAGCTCGAATTTGCCAGCCTTGCCTTCGAAGGCGAGGATGTCGAAGGCCTCCTGCATCTTGTCGGCGGTGATGCCGAGCGAGTTGGCGAGCGCGTCGGCGGTAAGCGCGATATCCGACATCTCGGCGCCAGAGGCCTGGGCGGTGCGGGCGACAGTCGGGAGGAAAGCCAGCGCCTCCTCCAGCGACCGGCCTGACGCGATCAGCGTTTCGAGACCTTGCACCACGTTGTCGAACGGCAGCTTGGACTTGTCGGCCAGCTCCTGCAGCACGGCGATGGTCGGCCTGATGGCCGTCGCCGGCTTGTCGGCGTTGATGATGATGCGGCCGATCGTGCGCTCGAGCTGCGCATAGTCGCGCGCCGTGCGGATCGCGACATAACCCGCTGCCGCCACCGCCACGCCGGCGACCCTGCCCGCCGTCGTCCATTGCGCGAGCCGCTTCTGCCGCTCGGCCTCCTGCGCGTCCAGCAGCCGCTCTTCCGCGACCTGCGCGCGTGTCAACCGCATATTGTTTCGCGCGAGGTAGACGTCGCGTTCCGCGCGCTGGAGAGCGGTCAGATTTCGCTTGATCGTCTGGGCCCTGCCCGATGCCCGATCGAGCAGGCTCACGACCAGCTCTGCCGTCATCCTTGCCATCAGGCATCATCCTTCGGCGTGGCAAACACGAACTCCGGCACGACCTGGTGGAAGATCTCCATCAAGGCCTCGGCGTCATCCCAGGCGAGTTTCTTCAGCACGGCGGCGGGGAGATCGCAGAGCCGTGCGAGCAGCTCGCGGTTGCTGATCACGGCATTCGACCAGTCGTCGATATCCTGGAGCATGGCCGGCCGAATCCTAATCCGCGCGATCTTCCCGTCGCCGCGCGTGATCGCGCGCCGCAGCGTCAGATAGCGGTAATCGACATCGGTCAGGTCGAGGGAGACTTCCCCCTCCTCGGCGGCGGCTTCCGGCGACGTTTCGGCGGCTGTGACGGGCCCCTCGTCGGCGCCCGTCATAAAGTCCTCGATCGCGTTCTTCCCCATCTTGGAACTGCTTGCCATCATTCAATGCCCAGCAGGACGCGTGCCTTGGTCAGTTCGTCGACGCCGAACTGCCGGCGCCTGCTCGTGAAGTAGTCCCAGTAGAACCATTCCTCGTTGTCGACCGAGAGCTCGTAGTGGGTGACCTCGCCGATCTGGTGATCGTGGCCGAAGGCCGAGGATCGGTCGAAGGCGTCCGGCGCGATGCGGCTGACGATGCCGCGGATGACCGTCTTCGCTTGGAAGGCGTCGCCGGTCTGCTTGTTCTTCAGCACGCCGTAGCCGGTGAAGTTGAGCGGCTGATTGGTGCCGACGCCCATGGCGCGATAGCTCGACTTGGCGAAGCCGGCGAACTTGAAGGTCGGCTGCAGCGCCTTGATCGCGTTCATGCCGAACTCCACCTCGCCCGGCGCGCCGCCGCCGAGATGCGAGACGGTCACCTGCTCCAGCGTCGGCAGCCCGAGCGACTGGAGCTTGATGTGGTTCGAATCTTCGGGGTCCTGGTCGCCGACGAAGAGGTTGACCTGTTCGAGCAGCAGAAGTTTCTCGGCCATGGGAGGCTTCCTTTTGCGAGGGTTTGGTGGTTCGGGCGAAGCCCGCAAGCCCGACCGGGCGTCGCGGCCTATGCCGCGCCCCGCCGGAGCCGCAGGCGGCAAAGCCGCCGGTGCGCGGCGTGAGGCAGATCAGGAGATCAGGTTCTGCCTGGCGATCAGTTCGTCGATCGTCGCCTGCAGGGCGGGCGCATAGGGCCGGCTGGTCATGGTCAGGCGGCGGAACACCGGCGCTTCCTCGAATTGCGCGTCGATATAGATGTGACCGGAGCGCAGATCCTGCGCGTTGTTGAGCTCCAGATCGAAGCGGCATTTGAAGCCAAGGATGTCGCCATTGGCTTCCGCCTTGGCGAGGATGTCGTGCACGGTGTTGACGACCGACTGGATGGTTTGGGTCGTCAGGTTGAACTTGCCGAGGAACTGGCGCAGCGTGCGCAGGCAGGTGAGCTCGATGAAGTCGCGGCCGCGCACCTTGTGATACTGCTGCCAGATCGTCTGGGCCGACAAATTGTCGGTGCCGATATAGACGAAGCCGCCCTCAGCGATGGCGAAGTCGTCGCCGCTGTCGCCGCGCACGATGATGCCCCCTTGAGCCGCGAGTATCTCCTGCCCTTCGGTCGAGCCGTCGGTGAGCGAGAAGCGGTAGTTCTGCTCGGGCCCGACGATGCCGTAGAGCGCCTGGTTCGCCCAGGAGCGGAACGGCCGGCCGTCATTCTCATAGTCGCGGCGCACGGCGACGCCGGCGATGCGCGGCGCGGCCGGCCGGGTGACGACATCGCCATCCTTGTCGATGCGCTTGACGCCGGGCGTGACCGGGATCAGGCGGTCCGACGACAGGGTCTCGCGCCATTGGGTGAAGGCGGAAAGGCCGTTCGGCCCGTCGACGATCGCCACGGCCAGGATCTTGTTCAGCACTTCGGGAAGCGCCGCGCAGACTGCATTGGCGAGTTCCTCGACCGTTGCGGTCGCGGTCGGCAGCACCTTGCCGGCATCGGCGCCGCCGCCGGTGAAGGTGACGTTGAGCGGCGCCGAGAGATAGGCGCCGGGATTGTCGATGACTAGCAAGGCCACCTTCTGCGCGTCGGGCCCGGTGCCCATGACGGCATGGGCGGTCGGCAGGACCTTGTTCGGATCGGCGCCGCCGCCGGTGAAGGCGACGGCCGGCGCCGCGGTCATGTTGGTCCCTTGCGTGGTGAGCGCAAGGCTGGTCAGCGCGCCAAACTGCTGGGTCGTGTAACCGGGCGTCATGATGAGGCGCGGGTAGACGCCGAGATCGGCGCCCGCATTGACGAAGGCGTTGATGCCGGTGCCGTTGACCGACGAGCCGACGATGTTGGCGATCGTCTCGGCGATATAATCGCCCTCGGCGACACGGTTGACGACGAGCTGGGCGGCAACCTGGTAAGGGCCGAGCTGCGCATTGATGCCTTCGACGGCGTCGATGAAGAGCGAATCAAGATCGCAAAGCGCCAGCTTCGTGCTGTCGTTGGAGTTCATGCGCACCGCGACGCCTTCGGGGAAAGCCGCGTCGAAAGCTTCCTGCGCGGCGGTGGCGGCCTTGGCGAAGGGCATGCAGATGCCGACGACGCTCATCAGCGCATTCGACGGCACCGCCGCCTCGTTGGCGTCGCGGCGGATCGTGATCCCGAAGACGGGGTCAGTCATGACAGTCTCTCCTGTGGTTGAGAAATGCGGGCATAAAATGAACCGCAGAGCGCGGGCAGCGACGCTGGAACGCTGTTTCGCTAGAGCGAAAAGGCCGTGACAAAGAATTCGTTATCTGTTGCTTGATCACGTGCCCCTAAGCTTTGAGCCAGGGGCTGTACCGACCTAACTGTGTGAGGTATCGACGCAGTATGGCGATGTTCCGAGAATTGCGAACTAAACTAGGCTTGCGAAAGCCGTACCCAGGCAGATACGTGACTGTGGGGCGCAAGACCTACGGCGTTGATGTCGCCAACGTTTTTCAAGCGACGGCCGAGGCGCCAGTTACGATTGGTAGCTATTGCTCTATCGCTGCCGGCGTATTGTTTATCGCTGCCGGCGAACATCCCATGTCGCTGGTGTCTACTTATCCTTTCGCAGGCGCCGACAGGGATCTCACCAAGGGGCCGATCACTGTCGGCAACGATGTGTGGATAGGCTCGCGCGCCATCGTGCTTTCCGGCGTCACCATCGGTCACGGAGCAATAGTTGGTGCTGGCTCGGTGGTCACGAAGGACGTGCCACCCTACGGAGTCGTTGCGGGCAACCCGGCGAGGTTGATCAGGCATCGGTTCGAGCCAGAAGTAATAGCCGATCTGCTTGCCATTCGGTGGTGGGACTGGAGCGACGACAAGATTGAAGCCGCCATGCCCGACTTCCACAATTCAGTCGCCGATTTCATCGCTAAGCACCAGAACGAGACTTTAACGCGGGTGACTTGAGAATCAGGCATGCCACGCTCTTTGGTGAAGTATTCTGCCCGTGAATGGCTGAGATTGCGGCCGGTCATCGATCGGAAGAATCACCTGCGCTACCAACTCCGCGAAGTGGCCGCCCTCACCAGGAACGCCCAACCTGTTCCGCTACCCCGCCTGCAAGGCCGAAAGGTGCTGATTACGATCAGCTTTAATGATCCTCAAGTGATCGACTGGCAAACCAAACTCATTGGGCGCTTTGTGCGTGACGCCATTCATGTCATTGCTGACAATTCATCGAACCTGTCAGCGCGCGACGAGATCCAAGAAATATGTCTTGCCGCTAACGTCGCGTTCGTCCCGGTACCGGGTAACCCGTGGTTGGGGAGCGAAAAGGAAGGTGGCAAATCACACGGCTACGCATTGAATTGGGCTTGGCAGAACATCATCCGTGAAAACCGGCCGCTGATGGCGGGCTTCCTGGACCACGACCTATTCCCTGTTGAACGAACAGATCCATTTCGGTTGTTGGAAGGGGCGGTCGTTGCCGGGTTGGTTCGCACAACTCCGGATCGTAGGTGGTACCTTTGGCCTGGCTTTGCTCTCTTCAACATGGGCAGGCTCGGCACAAGCCGCCTCAACTTCGGAAGGGATTGGCTCGACGACTTCGACACTGGTGGCCTCAACTGGCATCGTCTCTATCGCCACATCGACAGAAGAGACCTGGGTCAAGCGCGCCTCGAACGAGTTCCGGTGGCCCCCAACGTTCCTGTAGCCGATGCCCTCTTTGAGAGAATAGACGGATGGCTGCACGAAAGTCGCTTCACAACTGATATCAATATGGAGCCGACAAGGCGTCAGTATCTACTTGGCCTAAAGCGTAATCGCGTACTGGATACGTTGAAGGCCCTGCCTGCTCCGCCAACATAGAAACCATTGCCATCAACGAGAAATCTTGTCATGCCCATGCTCTTATGATGAGTTTCCAAGTCGATGAAGGGTTCGATTTATAACTATATCCGCCGGTTGCAGATAACATCACAAGACCATTTGCACCCATAACGACCTTGATATTAGTGGCATCAGGTCGCAAGCTCACGCCACGGCCGTCAGCGGCATCAGAAGCCCATGCGGCAAGCAGTATTTCCTCACCAGCAGAATAGCCACCATCCGCAGAGATACATGTGGCATATGCATGGTAGATATTTGGTCTGACACCCAGTCCATGTGCCAAGGTCAGGGTGCCACCGTTAGTCCAAGTTTGCGGCGCGCTTTCATAGAACCGCTGAAGCTGCATTGAGGGGGTGAGCAAAGCCGCCGCCCGAGCGGGCGTCATCGGCCGAATGTAGTTGTCGGCGCCAGCCCCGAGAGCGTTCTGGCCGCAGAAGTAGCCCGTGGCTCCAGGCGCGGCATATTCCGAGCGGAACAGGCGAGTTGTGATATCGCCGGACGCGTCACGCTGCGCCAACGTGCTTGCCGTCGCGGCCGTTGCGGCAGCGACCAACCCGAGCAAGGTTCGCATCGCCGCATAGTCGGCGGCGGTGATCAGGGACCGTCCATTTGCCGACGCGTTGGTAATATCCGCCGCCGTGATGGCAAGCAGCGTCTTCATCGCTGCGTAGTTGGCCGCCTGCGCCAGCGAGCGGCCGTTCGCACTCATGTCGGTGATGTCAGCGACCTGAAGCGTCACCGCCCCGCTCTTGCCGGCAACGCTCGCCACGGCATCGGTGTTGTCGATCTTGACCCATTTGGTGCCGTCAGAGACGGCCCAGTCACCGACCTTCCAATCGGTGATGCCGCCGACGCTCGTGGCGCCGGCAACCGACACCATGTAATACCAGCCCTTGTTCCCGGCTGCCGCCGCCGGGATGGTCGGAGTATTGGTGTTGGCGTTCCAATCGCCTTGATAGTTGAGCGAGCCGAAGAGAGCCGACGGCAGTTGCGCGGCCGGCACCTTGCCGTCGGGGCCAAGCGACGCGTAGCCGTTGGCGTTGCCTTTCTCGCTCTCGTCCTGCTTGGCGTCGAGCGCCGCCTGTAAGCCGGTCGTTTCGGAGATGACGTGACTGTGGACCAGCAAAGCGCGCTGGGTGACTGACACGAGCAGGCCGGCAACATCGACGTCGATCGCGTCTAGGGCCGCGATCAGCCGCAGGACATCGTCCTCGAGGTTGTTGCTCCCGAAGGGCTTTTGGTAGCCCCGGTTCGGCGTCGTGTTTTCAACGGGCATGGCGATCCTGGCGAGGTTACGGGGCGGAGATCGCCCGGAAGTCATAGGCCATCGGGCGCGCCGCCGGCGTGCCGGTGAGCGTGATCCGGATGCGGCCGACCGGATTGGCGTTGAAGTTGAGGACGTTGTATTTGCGCTCGACCCAGCCGGCATCCTGAAGCGGCGTCTGCGTCACCTGCGCCATCGCCGACCAGGCGTCGTTGGCCGCGTCGCCATGCATGGCGATGGTCGCCCCGGTCGGTATCTTCGTCTTCAGATAGGACAGGATGTCGACCCCGGAGCCCATGGTGAAGGCGCGCGTCACATAGGTGCCCGTCGTCTGCAACTCGCCCTCGATTGCAAGGATGACCGGGAACACGACAGGCGAAACCTTCGCCGAGCCGGACAGAACGGCGCGGACCTGCACATTGCCCGTGTAGAAGGACTGTAGCTCCCAGGCTTGGCCCGGGTTTAGCAGGGTGACGGAGCCGTCGTCGAGTTGCACTTCGAAATGCATGGCGGCGGCCGCGGTCGGCAGCTCGACCTCGGCGCGGATCAAGAGGTCGCTCATGTTGGCGACCGCGAAGGTGCCGACATTCACGGTCTGGGCCGCCGGAGCGAACCTGGCGGCGATGAGCTGGAAACAGACGTCCTCGTCCTGATGCGGCGTCCAGGTCACCGCGTTCGACGACGACAGCATGACGCCGACCGAATAAGGCTGCGCTGCGACCGGCTGCTGCAGGTCCGCGTCAAAGTCGCCGAGCTTCGCGGTCTTGATCGAATGATTGCCGTCATTGGTCTTGACGACGAAGGCATATTCGACGCCGGCCGGCAGCCAGATCGGGTAAGGGAAGCGTATCTCGCTCCATTGGCCGATGATCGCCTCGTGCATGTCGTAGAAGGCCTGAGCGATCACGTTGACCGTCGGAATGCCGTTGGCCACCTCGACCATTTCGAACACGATCGGGTTGGCCCGGTCGCCGATCAGGCAGACCTTCAGGTTGACGCCGGCGATGTGGCGGCCTTCCGTCAGCGTGAATGTCTGCGCCAGCGGATCGGACCGGCTGCCGCCATTGCCTCCGCCGCCGCCACCGCCGCCGGTCTCGCGTGGCGCGGTGACCGATGTCTGCTGCACCGTGGTCGTTATCACCCGGCGCAACGTCTCGATCTCGATCGTGCCCTGCCCGACGAAGATCGCGGCCGCCTTCGATCCGCCCTGCCCTTCGGCGACCAGGCCTTTCGAGCCGGCAGGCACGTTGGCAGGGATGGTGAAGTTGCCGACGATCTGCCCGGCGCCGTCGCCATGCAGGCCACCCGGGTTGACGTCGATGCCGTCGAATTCGAGCTTGGTCAGGTTCTCGCCGGCGCCGAAGCCATGGATGGTGAACTGCAGCGAAATCTGGCGCAGATAGGCCAGGGTCTCCTCGCGGGTCGAGCTCTCGATCGTCTCCTTCTTCGTCGTGGTCGTCGTGGTCGTGGTGCGGCCCGTGGTCGACCTCGACGTCGTGATGACGACCGGCGAGGACAGAGCCGCGGCGCTATCGGAGGCCCATTCCGTTGCGCTCTCGGTCCAGTAATCGACCGGCGGATTGATCGTCATCGACGCCGGCAGCGGCGTGAAGTTCTGGTAGGGATTGATCTTCGTGCAGCGTGTGGCCAGTGCCTGCTCGACCGCGACCTCTTCCGTCCAGTTGAGCATCGTCACGCCGGGCAGGTTGATCGGGTGGAACGTCGGGTCGATCGCCAGGCGCAGCAGCCCGCCGAAGACCGCGCCCGTCTGCGGTTCGCCCTCGTCGCGGTAGCGGTCGGAGGTGAACGGGTCGACGAAGACGCCGTTCTTCGAGATCGGCTCCCGGCTGTCGATGTCGCGCTGCAGCCTTTCCAGCGCGATCAGGTCCAGCGCGTCGACCAGGCTGTTATACATCCGGTCGATCTTGGCCATCGTGTAGGCGCGCACCCGCACATCCGTGACGTTCGGCGTGCTGGTCCAAACGTTCTCGATCAGCGCCAGCGGCAGCACGTCGGCCGGGACGGTCGGCGGCAGCGGGTTCGTGCGGCTCGAAACGCCCTTCAGGTAGACCGAATTGCCGTCGCTATCCATGCCGAGCACGTCGACGCGCGGCAGCTTGAAGTCATAGTCGATCTGGATTTGGCCGCCATTGACACCGCCGGCGACCGTGATCGTGGTGGCAGTGATTTCGGTCGGGACCACAATGCCAAGATAGCGATACTTGACGGTGTAGCTCGACCCTGTCGCCGGCTCGGCGCCGCCGGCCGCCCACGACACCAGATCCCCTGATTTCGAATAGTCGGCGGGGAAATTGTAAGTCGTGGCGCCCTGCTTCACCTCCAGAATTGCTGTGACGCCGGTATTGGGCAGCGCATCGGAGCCGTTTGGCGTTGCGCCGCGGACGATCGTGTCGGTCACTTCCTTCTCGACCAGGACTTCGCGGATGGTCGCGATCGGCCCGTGGTTGAGGGTCACGACGGTCGGATTGGCCCCGAAGGTGTGCACCTCAGTCGGGATGCGGAACAGATCGAAAGTCTCAAGCTCGCGATGGCGCAGCGCGGCATAGCGCGTGCGCTTCTGGCCCTTGATGTTGGCCACACCCTCGGCGATCGAGAAGACCTGGTCGGTCCCGTCCTTGCCGAGCGAGGTGACAAGACAGTCCTTGTCGCCAATGACATAGTTGCCGTTGGCGTCGAAGTCGTAGAGCGCGAGCTGCGCGTTGATGCCGGTCAGGTTGGGCGGTGGCGTCTGGTCGATCGCGACGCCGTCCTTCAGCAGATAGACCGAATAGAGGTTGCCCTCGCCGGCGTCGCCGGAGAAGCCCCAGAAGAGCGTCTTGACGATGCGGGCGGCGCCGGCCTCTCCTTCCGATGGAGCACCCGGCTCAAGACCTTTCAGCGCCGGCTCTTCAAGCTCGGTCACATAGTCCTCGATCACTCGGACGCCGATATGAACGGAACCTATCATCGGAACGGCGGTGAGCGTCGCGCCAGGCGCATCAAGTACGCGGCCGTCCACATAGAGCTTGCCAGCCGTGAGCGTGACGGTCCCGGCCTCGGCGTCCATGATGATATCCGCGCCTTCGACTCGGTCGCCATCGCGCGCGACCAGGTTGCCGATCGAGCCGATCTTCCGCTGCAGAATCTGCTGCGCCTCGAACATCTCGGCCGCCTGGCCGATCTTGCCCTCACGCGTCAGTACGCTGTCCCACAGCGGGAACGCGACCGAACGATCGAAAGCGCCGGACAGCCCTGACTTGTGCTCGTAAGCCATTTTGCCTCTGTTTTCAGAAGAAGTGCGCGCGCAAGCCGCGCGTCAGGCGATTTTCAGAATGGCGCGGAAACACTCGCGCGAAGCCTTGCCGAGAAGAGCCGGCGCGATATCGAAGCTGCCGACGATGGTGCCGCCGGCGATGGCGGCGCCAGGCAACCACATGATGCCCGCCGGATGCGCGTCGACGGGCACGCCGCCGAGCGTGACGCTCCAGGAATGGACGGTCTCGCCATCGCCCTCTGCGAAATCCATGAGGGCTTCGACGTAGATGTTCGGGCCGGGAGCAGCGGCCGCGATCCAGCCTTGCCCGCCAGCCTGGTAGTAGCCGCCGAAGAGACTGGTCACCGGCCGATAAACGCGCGCTTTGCGGAAGCCGATCGGCGAGCCGTCCTGTCGATAGACGCCGACCCAGCAGGTCTTCGCCAAAAGCGCGGTGGCGATGATCTGCGCGCGCGAGGCGGCGGCATCCGATACCCATTGCAGTCCGGGCGTGTTCCAGGGAAACGGTCCCCAACTGATCGAACCGCCCTCTACCGGCTCGATCCATGCACCAAGCGCGGTCAGTTCGGCCTCGGTC
Source organism: Mesorhizobium sp. M2A.F.Ca.ET.046.03.2.1 (assembly GCF_003952425.1). Taxonomy (NCBI): domain Bacteria; kingdom Pseudomonadati; phylum Pseudomonadota; class Alphaproteobacteria; order Hyphomicrobiales; family Phyllobacteriaceae; genus Mesorhizobium; species Mesorhizobium sp. M2A.F.Ca.ET.046.03.2.1. The sequence goes on from NZ_CP034449.1 coordinate 6,887,731, forward strand.
AGCTCATGGAAGCCGGCATCGAAGGTGCGGCCGAACGACCATTTGACGCCGCCGGCATGCAGAAAGACTCCGGAACTGTCGCCCCAGATGCCGTGGCCCCAGCGGGTGTAGCTCCACTCGTGCTCCCGCACGTTGTAGCCGTTCCAGGCGCGGTAGAACTCCGACCTCGCTGGGTCCGACATGCGAACGACGGCCTCGATCGTGGCAAGGTCGTCTTCGCCATCGCGGAAGCGATCAAGCTCGAGTTCGTAGAGGTGCCAGCGCGTGCGCCGCAACGGGGCCTCGTAGAAGGTCGAGAAGGCATAGTGGACCCATGTCAGGCTTTCCGCGACGCCTTGCGGCGTCCCCTTCACTCGCTGCCAGCGTAGGCCATATTCGATGACCGAGGCGAGGTCCGGCAGATATTGCGTGATGCCGCCAAGACCGTACTCGACCACCAGCCAGGGCAGGATCGATTCCTGCACAGGCGCAGTCTTGAAGCCGCGCAACTCGTCGAAGCCGGGCTGCAGCTCCGGCAGGCGGTCGAGCGATTCCGACAGCGCACACTCGAAACCCGTCGCGTTCTGCGGCAGGAGGTTCTGCCGATCCGTCACCGGTCGCGGCCCTTGTAGGTCAGAGCGACGGTGCCAAGCTTCACCGCGGCTCCGTCATCCACGATCGTGTCGGGCATCGGAGCGGTCAGCGACACCTTCTGGACGCCGGGCACCTGAAGCTTCGAGACCAGCCAGGAGCGGGTCAGATTGAAGCCGAGCCCGCCCTCGTCGGCCAGCGACTGGCGCAACAGCGCCTCCAGGCTATCGAAGACCGTCATAGGCGTCGTCGGCAGGAGCCAGATATCGGCCGCGACGTTCACCGTCGCGCTCGTGGCCGAAACGACCGTGATGCGGTCGGAAATCACCCGAACGCTGTTCTTCTGCACCTCGGCGTCGACCGCGGCGAGCAGCGCGGCGTCCGGCTCGCCGAAATTGTCGGTGGCGAGCACGGCGATGCGAATGTCGGGGCCGGTCCCGATGCGATAGACGGCGACATCCTTGACGCGAATGCTCGCCCGGAACGCCGCGCTCTTGTACCAGTCCTCGGAGCCGGCCGTCGACCGGCCGGAGATCGCGACAACGGTGCGGGCGCGAAGCCGGGCATCGGTCTCGCCGTCAAGCCGCACCACGTCGTAGAAAGCGGCGAGATGGTCGAGGTCCGCGCGGGCCGCGAAGGCCAGCAGGTTTGCCTTGACGGCATCGTTGATGGCCGCCCGGTAGAGGACCTCTCTGAATGCGCCGACCTGCAACTGGATGTTGCCCGGCTCGCCCTCGAGATCGATGATGCCGGAGACGTCGAGCCCGTAGCTCGTAGCCAGGTCGACGAAGACGGCCTTGATGGCGGCGAGAGCGTCGGCCTCCGACGTCACGGAGATCGCCTGCGGCGGCGGCAGGCCCTCGAGCGTGGAAAGGTCGAGCATCGCAATCCCGTTTGAGAAATGAGCGCGTTCTCGGGCGAAGCCCGCAAGCCCGACCGGGCGTCGCGGCCAATGCCGCGCCCGCCGGAGGGCCAGCCGCCGGCAGGCGGCGGTTCGGCCCGTGAGGCTAGGAAGAAGTTACGATCAGTTGGCCGCCGGCCTGACCTAGGCGCAGCGAGACGGTGCCGGCCGGAGTCATGTCGCCAAGATGGGCGCGCGGTCGATAGATGCCTTCGATGACCCAGTCGGAGGAGCCGGTGCGGTCGAGCGTCAGCGGCGAGATGCGCGTCGGCGTAAAGCGCGGCTCGAAGAGCAGGATCACGGCCGCGACCGACCACTGGAAACGGATGACGGTCTGCACATTCGCCAGTTCGCCCAGCAAAGCGGGCACCGGGCTGCCGACATATTCCCGCAAGACGCGCTCGAAATAGCGCGTCGTCAGCAAGATCTCGATCGCCTGGATGACGTTGTCCCAGCCGCTCTGGCGGAGACCGGTCGAGCGATCCATGCCGAACTGGGTCACCCTTCTTCGTCCTTCGGACAACGAAGAGCGGGCCCTTCCTTTGACACCTTGGCCGCACGGGGTTTGCTGGCCTCAGCCTTCGGCGAAGGCGGCGGCGCGGTCGGCTCGACGACATGCCCGCGAAGGCGCTCGTAGATAGCCTGCGACAGTGTCAAGTCGATCGACGTTCCCGCCGCGCCGAGATGCGGCGCGCGGTGCGTTATGATGAGCTGCATGAAAGCCCTCCTAGTGGTGAACGCCCAACGCTTGGTACCCCCGAGCGTGAGGCAACTCTGGGCCACAACGCCGACACAACACGCTAGGAATTAGACTCTGAGGTGGTCGTGATATGGTTCTCAGCGTTCGTCAGGTTTCGCTCTAACCCGAACGGCGACTACGCCGACCACTCCTAAAAGGACGACAAGCAAGGTAACATACCAATATTCGTACATGTAGTAGATGGCCAGAATCGCCACTGCAGCCACAATTTGTAGCAGGGATTCCATTGCGCCTCCAAGCACCCAGCATATGGGATTATTGTCGCATATCCTTGCCCTGAAGTTGCCCGTCGGACATTACTGCACCATTAACGAGACTCACACCCCAGTTCTCTGCGTTGGATGTTTTCTGCCATTCCCTGTGGGCATTCACACGCTAGGTTTTCACCACTAGTCGGCGGCAAAGACCTTCGAGGACCCCTCGACGATTGGCCAAAAGCCGGTCGAGGACCCTGACATGACGTGAACCTTGTCGCCGACGCGGGCGACCTTCTTCCCTTCGGCCGCGCCGAGGTCGACGCGCGAGGCCGACAGCTCAGCGCGATCACCGCCGCCGTCGAACAGCATGGCCGCCCCGCCGAACTTCGACAGGATCCTCGTGCCCGGGTCGGATGAAGGCGCGGCGCTCTGGTCCGAAAAGGTCATCGGTAACAGAACCGCCTGGCGCATGTCGCCATGCGACGCGACCAGCATCATCTGCTGGCCGTCCGTCGGCGGCCGCCATGATTTCTCGTCGCCGGCGATCTCCGCCCAGGGCCGCAACGGCGACAGGAATTCGCGGCCGTTGGCATCGGACAGCAGGAGCTGCGCCCGCTTAGCCTCGTGGTCGACCTTCTTCACCGTGCCGAACCGCAGATTGCCGGCAACCATGCGCTTGATCGCGGCGATATCGGCCTGAAGGCCGAGAATGACCTTCACCAGTTCCGGGTCATGCATCAGCCGGTACCGCCAAGATCCGGATCGGGCAGGATGTCTTCCGTCAGTTCGGTCTGGGCGCCGTTGATCACGGTGCCGATAGTCTCGAAATCGACGGCCTCGACGAAGGCCGGAAGCGCGTCCGGAGGCGCCACGCCCAGCATGCCGGGCACCGCTGCCGTGGTCATCAGGGTCGACTGCACCTTCTGCCAGCTCGTCAGATCGGCACCCTTGCCGAGCTCGGCGCGCATGATGGTGACCGCCGCTTGATAGTCCGCGACTGTAGAGAGCCCGGTCAGCGCCGCGTCTATGACGGCTGGCAGCGGCGCGCCGGGCGCGGGATCGCAGACCGGCTCGATCTCGATCTCGACCATGCGGATGGCATGCTTGCGGCCGCCCTCCGGATCGACACCGCGCGCGGCTTTCACCGGGCCGATCGCCGCAACGAGAGCGCGGAAGCATTCGGCGAAGGCATTGTTCGGGTCCGACAGTACGCGCCGCCATTGGCGGTCGAGCATGTCGAGCGAGAATTCAAGCCCGGCGTCGGTCGGCGCGATCTCGATCTGGCTGACGGTCTGACCATCGGTCGTCTGATAGGTGACGCTCGAGGCGACGATCAGGTCGAGCGCGAAGGTCACCGTGCCGGAGGTGACGAAGAAGCCTTCGTTCTGACCCGTGTACCTGGCCTCATCGATCCGCACCAGGACGACCGGCGTCTGCCGGTCGCTCATGATCGAAGACAAGGCCTCGATCGAGGAATCGGTAACGCCATCGGCGGCGATGGTGTTGCCGCGCAGCGCCTGGACGGCCAGCATGCGCAGCATGGCGTTCACGAGGCTCATTTCAGTTCTGTCCTTCGCTTGCCGCGGCTTCGCCGCTCGCTGCGGACGGCCGGGCAAAAGTGCCCGACGGGCGGTCGCCCTTGCCGCCTTTGGCGGATCATGCCGCAGCCTTCAAATTCGACAGATAGAACACGATCAACTCGGGAAGGTCGTCGACGACGCGCTCGATAGCGTAGATCGGCTCGGTCGGGCGGCTGGTGACTTCGCAGTGGTCGCCGGCCTTCGGCAGCCAAGCCATGTCCTCGCGCGGGATCGAGATCGTGCACAGCCGCCCGGCAAAGCGGATCGGCGCCATGCCGCGATCGTGGCCGCCCAGGAATTCGAGGTCCGGGTTGATGTCGAACCGCCCCTTGACACCGACCATGGCCGGCCGGGACGGATCATTGGCAACCGACATCTCGCCCCGAACCTTGGCGCGGATGGTGATCAGGTCACCGAGGCGGGCGCGCGTCTCATGGACAAGGCGCGAGCGGGCTGCACGAATGTCCATGAAAGGCTCCGATCTCTGGTTCTCCGCCGGCGAATATCATCGGCGAGAGTGGATTGATGAGGACCGCCCATCTCGTTGATAGCGCAGATTTGGGTGGCAAGGCGGAGGAGTACACGTATATTGACTTACGATCTGAGCGAGGCGTAGCCTGGGTAATCCTTAGGCTGAGACGATAACGTTGCGATGATAAACAGTTCCTGTAGGGTGGTAGTTTTGCATCGAAAACGCGAGCTACTATGGTATTAACTTTCTTTATAAGTGGTATTTTGATGACGGCTCTTGTCATTGCCGTTGCCGGTTATGCTCAAAATTCGTATTATAAAAGGAAATCTGCTCGCTGGCCATCTGTCGAAGCCACGGTAATAGATCGACTTTTGCGTGGATCCGATCCTCCGGATTATAATCTGCAAGTGCGGTACGAATTTAACGGGAGAATATTCCATTCGATACTGCGTGACAATTTTCATACCCTTAGTGACAAATTGAATACAGGGGACAAGCTATTTATAAAAGTCGATCCTGAGGATAATTCTATCTGCTTTGTAAGCTGATTTCCGGCCTGCCCGGCGTCCTTTGCCGCTTCTCGCGGTTTTATCCGCCTTGTAAGAGGCGAAATGGTCGTAGATCAGATGCTGCTGCACGAATGTCCTTGAGAGGCTTCCGATACAGCAGACCCGCGCCTAGCCGAGATCCATCTGGCTGGACTCGTCGGCGCGCACCAAGTCGACCTTGGTGGCCGGGCGGGCGACGCCCCTAGCGACCAAATCGTCAAGCTGCTTCTTGTCGACATCGAAGATCGTGCCGGGCGCCTTGGCCTCGATTTCGGCGCGCTTGATGGTCTTGCCTTCCGGGCTTCTCTCGCCCGGCGTCTTGCACAGGTGGACGGTGTTCAAAGCAACTGCCTTGACCATGATGCTTCTCCAATCATTTGGGTGGCGACGGGTGAGACGCTGCCGCCGCGATCAAGCGACGACGGTCGCCTTCAGGGTGGCATTCGGGTTGACCGGCACCATGAGCGGCGCCGACTGCGTGACGATCTGCTCGATCGCCACGTCACCTTCCGGGATGTAGTCGCGCGGGAAGATCGGCAGCGGCTGGAACTGGGCGTGCACGTCGACGATGGCGCTGAAGCAGCGGTAGCCCTGCACGTTCGGTCCGGTGAGGACGATATCCTTGGGCGACATGAACGGCGTGACGGAGCCGTTTACGGTGTAGTAGTCCCTGTACACCCACACCTCGATCCCGCCGCCGAGCGTGCCGCCATAACGCACCTCGCCGGTTGTCATCAGCCCGGTCTTGATCGTCAGGTCGGCATTGCCGCGGCGGGTCAGGTCCATTTCGGCGAGGATTTCGGCGTCGCGGCGCATGACGCCCCAGGCGTCGATACCGACGGTGATGCGGTTCGGCGCGCCGCCAAACTCGGCCGCGTGCATCATGTCCGCCCAGCCCTGGATGTCGTCGAGGATGGACACCCCGGCATCGCCCCACCGCGCGCCGACGCCGAGCACGACGGTGTGGCCGGCGGCGCGGCCGAAATCGACGAGGCGCTGCGGCATGTCCTTGCCTTCGATGACGACCTTGCCGTCAATGATGGCCTTGGCGGCCATCCATTCCCACAGCCTCTCAATCGCGACGCGATGATACTGCAGGATGTCGGCCTTGACCGCGTCGTAGCGCGCCTGCGGCGTCTGCGCGTTCGGTCCGAGCAAGGTGCCGGGCCGGCGGGTGAGCGCCCGCAGCGGGGAGACGGGATCGCTGGGCTTGACATAGCCCGGCTTGAAGCGCTCGACGCGCGCGCCTTCCTCATAGATGGCGCGCCCCTGCGCCATCGGCGCGACGAAGGGCGCAAGCTTGCGGCCGGCGCGCGGGATCTTCTCCAGGTCGACATATTCGTCTGTGAACGACATCTCGTTCGGGAAAAGCAGGTCGAGCCAATAGCTCGGCACGATATCCAGCTCGCGGAACACGCCAAGAAGAGTGTGCGTGTCCCAGAGTTCGTAGTGGTCGAAGTCCGCCATGGTCGTGGCCCTTATTGAAAGAGCGGCCGGGGCCGCGATTTGGTTGAATATTCGCGGTTCGCGTCAGAGCCGCTTACGGATGAGGATGTTGGTGGGCGAAGGCGCGCCCCGGAACGCGGCCTCGCGCTTTGCGTCCGTATCGAACGAGGCATCCCAGTTGAGGGCGTCCGGATTGAAGTTGCCGGCGCGGAAGATCGCGACGCGTTGCGCGGCGTTCGTGTCGACCACCGGCGCTGTCGTGACGCCGATCGCCTGCACGCCGACCTGATCGACACCGCCGACGAGCGTGGCGTTGGCAAAAGCGGTCACCGAGCCCGTCTCCGTGGTGGCGATTGCATTGCCGGCGGCGCCGGTCTGTTTGGCGACGATGCCGACGATGCCAGCGGCGTCCGACTGCGCGGTGACATCGGGATGCGGCACCGTCTGCGATCCGTAGGTGGTCCCTGCCCCGGCCCCGCCGTTGATGGCGGCGATCAGGTTGCTGGCGGTCTCCGCCGCCGTCGCGCCGATCTTGATCTGCCCGGCGACGGTCGTCGGCGCCGCCTTGAGGGTGTAGAGGGTCGCGCCGATGGTGATGGTGTCGTCGGCGGTGCCGACGCCCGAAAACACCAGCCGGCCGCTCGCCCTGCTGCCCGGCGCATAGGCAAGCGTGGCCAAGGCGAGGCTGAGCCCGGTGGCCGCGAGGCCAACGACGGAAAAGGCAGGAAGCGCCACATCAGCCGCGACTGGAAAATCCTCGGTGACCGGATGCGGAATGGCCGAATTGAAGATCTCGGCGGAAGTGAAGGTCTCGGACACGTCCCGGGCCGCCATGCCCGGCTGTGCAAAAGGAATGCTGGTCATTATCAACCCTTTGAGTGACGTTGCGGTTGGATGTTTCGGGCGTCAGGCCTGCTTGGCGGACGAGCCCGTCGAAGCGCGGTAGTTGGCCAGAATCCGGCTTGCCGCCTGCTGGGACGCCTCGGCGCCCTTTGCGGCGGGCTGCGCCAGGCCAGCAGCGGCAAGGCGCGACTTCTCATAGGCGGATGCGTCGGCCTCCCCGGCAGGCTTGGAAACCGCAACGTTCGCCGAGACGAAGGCCGCGACGTCCTCGCCGGACATGCCGGGCGATTTCCGCGCCAGGTCGAGCGCGGCGCTCATACGGGCGGCGTCGCCCTTGACGCCCTCGGCCGAGAGCGCCGAAACCAGGCGGTCGGTGACCGTCTTGGCGCCGGCTGCCTCGCCTTCGGCGCGACCCTCGGCGCGCGCGGCTTTCACCGCAGCGTCGTGGTCGGCCTTCGCAATGCCCGCATCGTCTTCGGCGGCGGGCGCGCCGCTTTTCTCGCTCATGGACGTTCTCCTTGCTTGCGAGGTGGAGCGCCCAGGGGCGCGGGTCAGGTCCGCGAGGACCGATTCGAACGAGCCGACGCGGTCGGCAATGCCGGCATCCACGGCCGCCTGGCCGATGAAGGTGCGGGCTTCCGTCTTGCGGGCGGCGGCAGCGGTGAGCCGGTTGCCGCGTCCCCTGGCGACGGTCGCCAGGAAGCTTTCGTAGAAGGCATCGACCTCGGCCTGCAGGTCCTCGCGCACCGCGTCGGACAGCGGCTCGAACGGATTGCCGTCGACCTTGTGGGCGCCGGCGTGGATAAGCGTCGGCGTGATGCCTTCCCGGTCCAGTTGCCGGCTGAAATCGGCATGCAGCAGCACGACGCCGATCGAGCCGGATATGCCGGTTTCCGTGGTGACGATCTCGGTCGCGCCCGCGCCGATGGCGTACATGGCCGATGCCGCCATCCCGTTGACGACGGCGACGGTGCGCTTACTTGCGGCCAGATCGCGAACCAGCGCGGCCGTTTCGAAAGCACCGACGGCCTCGCCGCCCGGCGAATGCATGTCGAGAACGACCGATCTGACGGCCGGATCCGCTGCCGCCGATTTGAGCTGGTAGGCGATGCCTTCATAGGACGTCAGGCCCGAGCTTGAGCCCACCCATGCGCCGCGGTTCACCAGGGAGCCGGTGATGGTGATGATGCCGACACCTTCGGACGTCACACGATACGGCACGGCACGGCGCGCGCCGTCCTCGTCCTCGACGACGGATGAGCCCTCGAAGCGCGAGGCCCCGGGTGCATTGATGCCGATGCGGCCCGCCAGAACCGACAGGATGACCTCGGCCTTGTCGCGCGTGATCAGGAGCGGCCGGTTCAGCACCCGGTCGGCAATGTGGATCAGCGATGTCATGACGACCTCAGCAGGTGAAGCGGATGCGCTTCGCATAGCGGCTGCGCTGACCGCTCCTGGCCGAGCAGGCGGCCGCGAGGCGCATCAATTCAGCATCGAGTGCCTTGATGTTCGCGCCGGTGAAGCGAAACTGCTCACGCGTTACCGGGGACTGAATCGACAGTTCCTCGACATGCTCTCCGGCGAGCGCGCGCAGTTTGACCGCATAGAGCGCCTGATAGAGCGCGCAAGGATCATCCTGGTCGACCTCGACACCATTGATGGTGACCAAGGCCGGCATCACGCATCTTCCTTTTTCTTTGGCGCGGCCGGGATGACGTCATCCTTCGGGTCGCCGGCGTTGCGAACGAAGGGCGACGGCATGCCTTCGGCGAGATAGCGCTTGTGCCAGTAGAGCCGGCGCTCGAAGACCTCCTCGGCGTCGACGCCGATCTCGGCGCATTCCATGTCCGGCGTCGAGGTGCCGTTGAGCAGCCGCTCGGTCGCGGCCTTGGCGCTCTTCTGGTCGTCGGCGGTGGCCTTGGCCGGCCCCTGCCAGTTGGCCCACAGCACCTTGTCGCGATTGGCCCTGAAGCCCTCGTAGCCGCCTTTGAACGGCAGGCGGCCGGTGCCGATCAGCTCGTCGACGAGATGCTCGTAAGCAAGCTGGCAGATGGGTGCTGCGATACGCTCGCGGCGGCGGGTGACCACCGGATGCAGCGAAGCGCCCTCCATTCGGGTCGACGAATAGGTCGCGCCCTCATAGTTCATGGTGTAGCTGGCGACGCTGATACCGATCGCGCGAGCCATGCCGCGCTGCAGCTCGGTCGACACCGGCAGGAACTGCGGCCCCGGAATGCCGGTCGACATCAATTCCAGCTTCTCGCCCGGCGCCAGAACAATTTCGGATCGGTGCCGACGGAAATTTCGCTTTCGGCCGCCTTGTCCATGACGGCGAGGAAATAGTCGCGGAACTCGTCGCGGAGCGCCTTGCCGTCCTGGCTCTCGCCGAGCGCTTCCAGCCCCTCGAAGGCTTCGGCCGACGGCCTCTCGCTGGTCAGGACCTGGGCGAAGACGGTCTGCAGGATGCCGGTCTGGATCGTGACATCGACCAGGGTTTCCCATTGCAGATATTCGCGAAACGCCGTCACCAGGCGCGAGATGCCGCGAACGTCGTTGCTGTCCACCGGATCGAAGACATGGGCGACCATCTGGCGCCCTTCGCCGTCATGGGCCGCATGGTCGCGCTTGACGACGATGCCGGTTTCCTTTTCGGCGAGGCGATAGGCGATCGGGCGCCCGTTCGGGTCATGGATGACGCCTTGGTAGAGACCCTCGATCTCGCTGGTGTCCTGGACCAGCGCCGTTGGCGTGGTCAGGCACATCTTGGTTCCGGACGCGATGCCGTAGCGGCGGCGTTCGGGGACGGACATGTAGTCCATCAGCGCCAAGGCTTCGCCGTAGACGACGTCGTGGCGCAACGCGACATCGACCTTCTGCGGCACGATGAACTTGCCCTTGAGGTCGCACTCGCGCGCGTTCCAGGCCCATTGCTTCCACGCGGCTTTCAGCAGCTTGATGAACGCGTCCGTCTCCTGCTTGTCGTAGCCGAGCGCCGACAGGTCGGGCGCGGGGCTGAGGATCAGCTCGACACCGACCGTGTCGGCGATGACCTGATCGACGGCGCCGCGCAGCCGGCCGGAATTCTGGATGATGTCCATCGCCAGCCCGGCGGCCCGCCGCCAGGCGATACGCACCTCGTCGCGATGGTCGCGCAGCGCCGTGCCGCGCGTCGACAGAATCCTCGATCGGGTGTCGCGCAGATATCCGGCCTGCGGGGACGGGCGCGAAGCGGACGCGCCTCCCCTGCCGAATATCCTGTCCAGCAACTTCATCCGCGGTTCTTCCATTTCTGGCGACGGGCTTGCGAGGCCTCGTCATTCCTCGTCTCGACCGGCGCCGTCGATACGGGTCCAGCCACGCGCAAGCCATTGAGCAGGTCGGGCTCGGGCGTCGGCTGCAGCCGCTGCCGCAAGGCCGACCAGTCGTCCGCCCGCTTGGTGGAGAGCCCGAGCATTTCAGCCATGGCCATCGCGTAGACATGGGCGTCGAGGCAGTGATTGTCCGGCCGCAGCCGCTTCCATTCCTCATGGAACTTGCCGCGCACGACCTCGGCGACAAACGCCTCGGCCGTGAGCTGCAGGAAATATTCCTTCGGCAGGAAATCGCCGAAATGCACATAGCCGGGCGGGTCAGCCGGTTCGCCCGAGCGCATGCCCAGCTTGTGCAGGTTTGCGAACAGCTCCGCCTTCAGGCCCCAGGTGCCGACAGGCCACAGCATGGCGCTGCCGAAGCGTTTGCGCTTGCCGCGCTTGGTGACCGACTTCTTCGCCGGAACGCTGATCGCCGGCACGCCGCGGCCGCCGACGCCTTTAACAGCGTAGGCATTGGCGCGGCGGCGGCACCACTCCAGCACCTGGTTGGTGCGGCCGCCGTCGCCGCCGTCCACCGCGAGAGCCTCGATCCGACGCCGGCCGCCAAAGGCGTCGTCGAGCGGCTTGGCGAAGAACTCGTCGAGCTTTGTCCAGGCACCCTCGCCAGGATTGTCGGTCGTGCCTTCGAAGAAGCGCACGCCCAGCATCCAGCTCTGCCGGTCCTCGCCGAAGGCGACGACGACGGCCCAGATGCCATTGTGCTGTACGTCGGCGCCGGCGACCAGGATGAGGCCATCCGCCGGAACCCTCATTTCGGCGAAGGGCTCGCGACGCTCCATCAGCCGCTCATATTCCGGCGCGTTGCCCTTCACCTTGGCGGGAAGGCCGTAAACCAGATTGAAGATGCCCTTTTCGCCGAGCCCGCCGGGCTTGGCCTGATTGAGAATGTCTTCCGCGATCGCCTCGTAGCTCATCATCAGCGAGATGAAGGCGTCGACGTGGAAGCCGGGATGCCGGTCGGGACCGGTGAGCGTCGCGACGTAGCGTCCGTTGCGGACGCCGATGACACGCTCCGTCTCGCTGACGATATGTCCGCAATGCGGGCAGACATAGAAGCTCTTGTGCGGATGCTGCCTGTCGAGGTGGAAACCGTCATGCGACTGGACGAACTCGCCTTTGCATTCGACGCAGGCGATGTTCCAGAAACGCTGGTCGGAGCGCTTGAAAGAGCGGTCGATGCGGCAGTGCCCCTGCGCGTCGCCGAGCTCGTCGCCTGTGTCGATCTCTGGCGTCGACAATTCGAAGATCTTGTAGGACTTCGTGCGCCGGAAGGCCGTGAAGCGGCCGAAGAACAGGGTCTCCGGATCGTCGCCCGTGACATGGGTCTGCCACTTCGAGACCTCGTCCTTGACGCCGTAGCGCGTCGTCTTGCCCGAAAGGTCCGTCGCCACGTTGGCGTTGGCCAGCATCAGCGAACCCCCGGCGAAGCGCTTCTCGTAGATCGTGGACCCCGCGCCGGATCGGCTGACCGCGGGAAAGATGACTTGCTTGCCGGTTTCCTTCTGCCAGACCTCGATAAGCGGCTGCAGCTTCTGGCTGTTCATGTCCTGCAGGAAGTCGATCGACGGCAGGCCGTAGATTGTGTTGTCCGGCGCGGTGTCGGCGATGTAGAGCGCCCAGGCCAGAGCGAGGATCGACACGCCGGTCTGCTGCGACTTGCGCACTGTAACTAGATTGCAGGGATGCTCGATGCTGAGGCAGTCGGCGATCTCGCCGAGATATGGCGCGTCGTCGAGCGCCCAGAATTCTCCTTTCTTTGGCCCGTCGACCAGGATGATGTTCTTCGGCAGCCACTCGCGAAAACGTGCCGGCGGCCGCGGCCTGATCGCATCCGCTAGCGCCGAGCCGGCCAGGCGCAGGGCTCCCGGATGGCCGAGGCCAATGTGGATGCTCAAAGCTCTTCGTCCTCGAGCGCCTCGTCGTGCTCGGCCGCTTGCGTAACGATGCCCGCGAGGCGATCCGCGATCTCGGTGTTGAGGTCGAAAGCGATCTGGCGAAGCAGAACGCGCAGGCCGTGCGAACCCTCGCGTGAAACGGCCAGCGCCATATCATCGGCCTTGTTCTGCAGGCGGGCGATGCTCGACTGGATCTCTCGGCCGCAGACCGTCAGGGCCTCACGCATGCGGTCGGCGCGCACGAGTTGGCCGATATGCTCCTGCCGGCGCAGTTTCTCGCGCCCGACCTTCAGCCAGGCTTCCTGCCGAAGCGCCTCATCGCGCGACGTGCTGGAATTGACCGGCGGAGCCGATGGCGCATCCTTGCGCGCAGCTGCGATCTTCTCGGAACTCGCGAACTCGCCGCGGTAATGGTCATAGTGCGCCAAGGAGAAGCGCATGATGCGGTCGCGCGCATCGCGCTCGACAGGAAGGTCGTGCTCCTCAACCAGGCGCCGCACGAGCTTGGTGACGGCCTGTTTCGTCACGCCATCCCGCGCCGCCACGTCCGCCGGCGTCGCCATCACAGTCTCTTCAGGCGGCATTCAGACAACTTCCTTCAAGCCGCTGACAACCCTGACAACCCAACTTTTCCACTGGTGCGACTGGCAAAAACCCAGGGGCCGGTCTGCCCGTCTCTGGTCGAGGGGTGGCGTACGGTCCCTAATGTCTGCGGGTCGGTTCCGGTCGCCGGTCCGGTCAGTCGAAGAAGCCGGGGAGCATGAAGGTGATCTCGTGCATCACCCTCGGCGGCAGCTCGCGATTGGCGAATTCGGTGAATTCCTGGGCGGTGTCGCCTTTGAGCATTTCGGCGGGGATGATCACGCCTGAGTCGACGAACGAGACCGGCCGGCCCCACCTGGTTGATGATCGGTCAGGCGCATAGACGTGACCGCCCAGGCCTTTGGCAGTAACGCGATTTGGAAAGCGGCCACCCTTCGTGAAATCACCGGTGAACAGCCGGCGCTTGCTGAAGGGCGAGGCGCTCACCCCTGCCCGCGTCTCGCGCGGCTTGAAGTATTTGAGCGAGACGTCGCCGCCCTGCGTGCGCATGACATAGGCGAGCTTGCCGTAGGTGGGGCGCTCGACCTTGATGGCCCTGCGGATGGTGCGATAGGGCAGCCCGGTTTGCTTGGACAGCGCGCGTGTCAGCCTGGTGCGCAGCCTGTCGCCGACGTGGTTGACGGCGCGGCGCAGGACTTCGCTGCGCTGCAGGTCGCTCAGGCGGCCAAGCGCGTTATCCAGCCGCTTCAGCCCAGACAAATCGGCCCACCTGATCTCCAGCAGGCCGGCCACGCTCGCGCTCCGAAATGAAAAGCCCCGGTCGCGAGGAGCGCCGGGGCCAGTTCTTTTTACCGTGTTCAGGGTAGGTCAAGTTTCTGACGCGCGTCAACGGACAGAGGCAGTTTTTTTCACGTGGCCTGCGGCGGCCCTGTCAGCCAGCCAGACGCCCGGCCTGTCCGCATCCAGCCAAGGCGTCATCGAGCGATCGGAAAACACCAGCCGATGCGCGGTCAGCTGCGTGTCAAGCTCGCCCTCCAGCCGGCGCAGCGTCGCGACCCAGATCTGATAATCGAGCCTGCCCATGATGTCGCCGCCCGGGTCGGTGGAGAATTCGTATTTCCGGTAGGCGCCGCTGACCGGCCGCTTGGCGCGTTCGTCATAGCCATGCACCTCGATGTCGAAAGTCTGGCCGTTCTCGTCGGTCACCCGCTTCATGACGAACCAGGCCGGCCGACCGGCACGTTCAGCCAATCGGATCTTCGACGGCTCTGCCGTCCAGTCCGGCTCGCGGCCGAGGATCGCGGTGCCGACGACCAGCGAAACAATCCCCTCGCCGCGCTGCTCGCGTGACCGTCTGCCGTAGCGGTCGACTGCCCTCGCCACATGGAGTTCGGCCAGGCCCTGCGTATCGGGCCAATCGGCCAAAGCATTCCACCCGGCCGGGATCACGACCTCGCACCCGGCCAGCGCTGCGACTTCACGGCCCACGGTTACCGCATCCTCATGCGGCTCGCCCTGCTCGAGCCAGAAATTCTCGTAGTCCTTGCGGCCGCCGTCGATCAGCGCGCCAAGCTCGCCAAAGCCGGTGATCTTGCCCCAGGAAGAGGCCTGCAAGGAACGCCAGGCCGAATGCGGATTGTCCAGCCCTTCCACACCGCCGCCCTTCGGCAATTCATGCACGAAGGCCCAGGTCAGCAGCTCATCAATCGTTACCGTCTTCATGTCTTCTTCCTGCAGCAGTTCGCGATGGTTTTGAGAGAGTCAGGCAGTAGTCAGAGCAAAGCTCGAAGCGAGCGATTCCAGAGGGTTGGGCGTGGACGCGACACCAGCGACAGTTTTTTGGAGCCATTGCATAATGCTCCGTTGCCCCTCGCCCCGCTCTTCGCCCATTACGTGCGTTGAAACTGGTGCAGACTGCCGCAAGCTTTTGTTTTTGTTTCCCTTATCGCCGTTAACCGGGGTATCGCGCCGTGTCGCGAACTCCCGCGACTGCCGCCACCGCGCGGGCTCTCTGTCGTCCCGGAGGGGTACGGGGCTCATCGCACCTCCTGGTCGGGTACGCGCGACGCCGGCACGTCGACCAGGCGCACGCCGCGGTAGACGACGATGCGCCCATCCACCCGCTCGTATTTCTTCTTCATGATCAGCCCGAACGCGGTCAGCGAGATCGGCTTGCCGCCCTCGTCGACGGTGAAGTCGACATAGGCCTGGTAGAACTGCTTGGCGGTCAGCTCGGCCGCCGGATCGGGCACCACGCAGCGCGCGCAAAAAGCTGATGTGCGGTCCATCTCGTCGCGATACTCCTGCGTCTTCAGCCGCACGGCGTCGGGGATGACAAGCCCCTCGCGAAGGAAGATCAGCACGCCTTCGATCAGCCAGTTCAGGATGCCCGGATATTCCGGCACGAATTCCGAGACCACCTCCTCGAACTCGCGCTGGTCCGCCTCGGCGATTATCTTCGACCAGTGGATGACGGCCATGCGCCGCCAGATGCCGTTGTCCGTGCCCGAGATGCGCGGATAGCCGTTGCCCGACATATGGCCGGTGAAGACCGGCCGGAAATCGAAATAGCCCTCGAACAGGTCGCGCACGGTGAAATGCTCGCCGCCGGTCAGATCCTTGACCAGGTTCTCGCGCAGATCCTCGCCCTCAGGCAGTTCCTTCACGCGTAGGAAACGCCGGCCATAGAGCCGCGCCATATCGGGATTGGCCGCACCGCCGGCCTTGCCTTCGCCGATGAAGGACTCCGAAGGCAGCGTGACCGACACCTCGCCCAGCAGCCGGCAAAGCGTTTCCATGTAGACGGATTTGCCGTTGGCGCCCTTGCCGTAGTGGAAGAACAGCTTTTGAACCGTCAGCCCGACCAGCCCCAGGCCTGATGCCACCTGCACCATGCGGCGCACGGCGTCGATCGGCAGCTTGTCGCGTACGAACTCGTCCCATTTCGGGCATGTCGCTTGCGCGTCGTATTCCACCGGCACGCGCTGCGTAATCATGTCCTGGCGTCGATGCCCTTCCACGACTTTCAGCTCGGCATCGGGCACTTCGATGAATTCGGGCACGTCCTCGCGATTGTCGTCGGGATCGTCATAGGCAGGATTGCGCACACGCTTGCGGGTACGGCGAAAGCAGAGCGTGTGGCTTGCCAGCGCAACCTTCAGCGGGTCGGCATTGAACTCGTCGGGGCCGCGCTGGATGTGCGGCGCAGCGCAGGCAAGCATGGCTTCGAGCTTGGCCTTGTTCTTCGACGACACGGCATGGGTCATTCGCCGGCTGACCCGCCGGGCGACATTCGCCTGCGCGGCTTCCGCCAGCTTCGCCAGCCGCTTCTGCGCGGGCGTCCGCTCTTCCTCGGCGATCTTGCAGGCCTTCAGCCCGCTCTCGATCGCATGCCGTTCCGCCTCGGTCGGCTCGATGAAATCGACCTCGAGTGCGATGCGGCCGCCGACATTCTGGGCGATCGCCAAGGCACGGGGCTCGCCAGTCTCGATATCCCAATGCGTACCGGTCCAGACTGCAAAGGCTGCCCGCCTGGCCTTGGATTGCGCGCGCACTAAAAGGTCCTCGCCGAAATGGGCGAGTAGCCTTTCGGCGTTGTCCGTGTCGGAATGGTCGAGGCCGGCGCAATGGCGCACGATATTGCAGTCGACCTGGCTCAAATCCTTCGGCGCGGTGCCGGGCTCGCCATCCTCGTCATCACCTGCACCAGTCACGCCATCACCGGAAAGGGGTGCGGGGTCGCCATAGGCGGCCGCCTGGCGCTGGGCTTCCTTGAGCACGGCCGCGACCTCGTCGGGCATGCCAGTCTTCTTCTTTTTTGCCACTCAGGTCCCCGCTTCGGCTTCCGCCGCCATTTTTGAAAAATCGTAGCCAGAACGCGGCCAGATGATCGGGATCAGCCTCTGCAGCTCACCTTCGGGCCGCTGATGCCGCTTGCGTGCCCGGGCCATCGCGGCCGCCGTCATCACCCGCTCGGAATCGCCGTCGGCGAGCAGCACGAGCTCGTCGACATGGTCGCCGACCCACATCGCATCGTCCGGCGCTTGGTCGATCTTTGGTTTCGAGCCCGCGATCATCACCGGGCGCATCACGCCTCTGACGTCGGGTTTCTTCAGCGTCGGGTGCATGAAACGCGACGAGGCCTCGGCCGGGCCTGACAGGTTGCCGAGATCGCCGGCGGCGAAATAGAAGCTGTCGTCGCGCCAGCCCTCCCATTCGCCGAAGGCGACGCCGTTCTCGATCCCCTCGCCGCCGACCCAGCGATGCGCTTCCGGATGTCCGGCGATCGGGATCAGCGCGCCCTTCTTCGAGCCGCGCATCTTCTTGGTTGCGAGCTGCTCGTAGAGGCCGGCGGAGAGATCGTCGGCCGATGGTGCCGGATCGCCGAATGCCCACGGCACGAGCCCGGCTTTCTCCCCTTCCTTGGTCAGCCCATACAGGATCGGTCGATACTTCGGCGCACGGTCGAGGTCGATCCAGGTGATGTGGCAGCCGATCAGCTCGAAGCCGGGGCCGATGAAGGGCGCTACCATCGCCGGACCGGAATAGAGCGCGATCGGAGCGCCGCGCTCGTCCTGGCCGTGCCAGTAGGTGACGTCGGACCCGACGCGCAGCCAGGTGGCATCCGGATAGCCGGCGCAGCGCCGGCCGAGATAGAAGCGGCCGAACGACAACGATGACGTGCGCAGCGGCGCCAGCGGCCGATAGATGCCGCGCGCCTTGTTGCGTTCCTTCTCGCGGAAATCAGCCTGGCTGTCCGCCCGGGTCGCGGCATCGGCTTGGTTCTGCCGCCGGCGCAGCTCGATCCGCGCCAGCCTTTGGTTTCGTTCTTCCGCGCTTTCCTGTTCCGCCTCGTCGGGTACCGGCTGGCCAAGCACGATCGAGCAGGCTTCGAGGAAATGCGCGCGACGATGCGGATCCAGCCCCTCGCAATGCGCCGCCATGCCGATGCCGTCATTGCCGCCGACGCCGCCGGCGCGGCAGTTCCATTTGTTCTTGGCGGTGTTGAAGGCGAAGGTGTCGGTGCCGCCACAATGCGGGCATGGCTGCGGGTGTTCGTGTCGCCTCCCGCTGAACTTCAGACCGAGCCTCTTGGCTGCATCGTCGATCGATACAGCACGGGCGTCTTCGACGAAGAGAGCGACTGGATCGTGCATCATTTCCGCCCCCGTTCTGGGAACGTCTTGACGCTATCGGCCGCCATCCCGATATCTTCCTCACAGCGCCGCGGGCGCCCTTCGACAACTCGGGAATTTTTGCTCTCTGGCCGCCTTGAAGCGGCCGGGCGGAGGAAGCTATGGCTGACCGCTTTGACCCACCGCTTCTGGTGGACGATGAATTCGGGCCTAGAGAAATCTGCTGCGCGATGGACGCGATCGAATTTCTTGAGGAATGGCCGATTCAACGCCGTTGCAAGCTGCACCGTTGCGCTACCGAAGCGTGTTGCGCTGCCTATGACGGACGCACATCTGTTGGTGATGCCAGAGCTGCCTTCGAAAGCTGGGCGAGGATGGCGCATATCGCGGTAACGCGACAACTCGAGGCCGTCCGGAAAGGTGGGATCTTCGAGATCTGCTGAGCGGATCAAAGCAGCGTCTCCTCGATCATCTCGGATCCTGACCGATCCCCTCGCCGCCGCGCACGAACACCCGTTGATCGCTCAACAACCCTCGCACCTGTTGCGCGGACAGGCCCAGCCGAGCCGTTACCTGGCCCATGCTCTGACCCATCTCGAACAGCAGCCGAACGCCCTCGGCCTGCATGGGCAGCGCCAGGCGGAACAGCTTGCGCGGGCAGATGCCCTCCGGCCTGCCAAAGATTGCTGGCATCTCAGACATCGACCGACCTTTCCGTTTCAGTGCTCTTCCCGTGAAACATTTCGGCAATCTCCGGCCTCGGCACGGCCGGTGGCGGCAGGTAGAAGGCGCGGAAGGAAAGCCTCAGCCAGTCGCACACGGCGATGACCTTGGGCGCCGAGGCAGTCTGGCCATTGCAGATCCGGGAAAGGTCGGGGGCGCTTACCCCGATGTCGGCCGCGCAGGCACGCCAGCCGCGGCCGTCTTCATTGAGTTTCGCCCGCAACAGCTTGCCCAATTCGCGATAGTCATAGGCAGCGAGCCTGACCATGCCTGACCTCCTTTTTGAGAAACAGCGCCGGCTCCTCGCCGATCCAGGCGCAGAGCGCGAGAAACTCGTCGGCGCCCGGATCGCGGCCGCGCGCCGCGCGAAACACTGCGTCGACCTCGACATCGGCTTCCCGCGCCACCCGCGTCGGCGACTTGCCGCGATGGATGCGCCGCGCTTCCAGGAAAAGCGCGAAGAGCGTGAAATCGACTGGCGCATTCCGGCTTTCCCGGCCATTTGCCGGCACTTTGATCGAGGAGGCGCGGCTCATCGCGGCGCCTCCTCGCCGCTGCCGGTCCCGGCTTGGGAGGATGCGGGACCGGCAAGGATATCGGGACCGAACAGGTCGGGCCGCTGTGCATGGCGCGAGATGCCGGTGGCGCGCTCGATGTCGAGCACGCGTTCGGCCGGCACCCGCTTCCACGAGTAGAAGGCCTGGTGGCGGATACCCAGATGCGAGGCGAGCGCGCCCAATCCGCCAACCTTGGCGGCTGCGATTCTGACGATTTCGATCATGGCATCATGGTAGGTATTACCTACCTACTATGTCAACAGGCATTCGCTTGCAAAAAAGTAAGCAATAATTACTATGCTGCGGCATGATCGCGACGACACGCACCGACTCGACGTCCCTCGGCCAGCGCCTGCGCCAGGCGCGGGAGGCTGCCGGCCTGACGCAGAACGACATCGCCGGTCACTTTGGCATCAAGCGTGTCTCGGTCACGCAATGGGAGGCGGACACCACCCGCCCCGATATGGAGCGCCTGCCCGAGCTTGCCGGGCTGCTCAAGACCGATGTCGCCTGGCTTCTCGACGCCTCGGGCGCGGCACCCGTGCCGATCGTTCGCGAGCCGAAGCCAAGAGCCTCGCGCACGCCGATCATCCCCGGCGACGAGCTGGTCGGCGGCCGCGACCTGCCGATCTACGCTGCCGCGATGGGCGGCGAAGGCCATATGATCGTCACCTTCGAGGCGATCGACTGGGTGAAGCGCCCGGCGGTGCTGCAGAATGTTCGCGGCGGCTACGGCATCCTGGTGCGCGGCGAATCCATGATCCCTGCCTATTGGCCCGGCGACACCGCGCTGGTGAACCCGCATCTGCAGCCTGCGCGGGATTCCGACGCCGTGTTTTTCCACACCCCGCCGAAGGAGCGAGGGGACGAGGAAGCGATCATCAAGCGCCTGGTCGGCATGAACGACCGCGAATGGACGCTGGAGCAATATCGGCCGGCGAAGACGTTTACGGAGAGCCGGGTTGATTGGCCGATTTGCCACCGGGTGGTGGGGAAGTATAACGCGCGATAGCGGCGGATCAGGCCGCCTGAGCATCCAAACTGAGCTCCTAATCCGGCCGAGGATCAAGTCCGTGGGCTGCTCCGTCGCTGTTGACTTGGATCCTCCTCGGCTAACGAGCTAATGTAATTCGAAGGCGTTTCGCTCGATCTCTAAAGGCTCGCTCCCCTCCTTCGAGGACGTCAGTGACAAAGCGGCGAGCCTCTTCTTGGTCGAGGCTTCCAGAACGATAGGTAATAGGGGGAAGACCTCGTCCATTTGATGTCCCAACCTCTGCCAGAATGACTTGATCTGCATCGGTGTTCACAACGAGGTTGGCGTTGTGCGTCACCATAATCACTTGCCTCCTAAGCTTGGCTTTTTGAAATAAAGGTACCAACTCCTGGTAAACCGATTGGGGGTCTAGATTCTCCTCGGGCTGATCGATTATCAGCGGGCGAGAGTCCCCGTCGTCGAGGGCGAGATACAGCAGCACCAGAACGATACCTCGGGTGCCCGGCGATAGCTTTTGAATGTCGATGCCATCGTACCGAATGGCGTACTCAATTCCTATGTGCTGCGTGCTGTAAAGCCATTGTGCGAAGCGGCGGGACCATGGGCGATAGGCGGCCGGATCCGCACGCGACGGCCCCCGGTCCAGCAACTCCGTTTCGAATTGCGCTCGGAACTTCGCCATGGCCTGGGCTATGTCTTTTGCGTCGCCAGTCTCCCAGACGGGCTTGAGCTGCCTGGTGGCTTCCTGCTCAAGAGTGCCGCGACCTCTAAATGGCCCCCCTCGAACGTCAAAGAGGTCCTTCTCACCCTTCGCTGCCCAGCCCGCGGCGTCCGCCTTGCGCTCGACCACAAACGTTATTTTGCCAAGGCTGCCGCCTTCGCTCTGAAGACGTTTGGTAATCGGAGCATACAAGTCCCGCAGCACTTTCTCCTCGTTGAGAATTGCTTTGAACACCTGCTCGTAGCCGCCCTCGCGATCCTTGACGAGCTTAGCCGCACGGCCACCAGCTTCCCTGCAGTCAGCAAGTCGTTCCTTTGACTGAGCCAAGGTGGTTTTCTCTTCGCCGATGCGCTTGTTCAGGGCCTGTAGGCGTTTGGCTACTGCCTCATCCTGCAGGAGAATACCTCCCAGACGCTCAATTTCAGCTTCCAGCACTGCCAACGGCAACTTTTCTAACTTTGCGTCGGCGCCGATGAAACTCCCGTCGTGTACCGGACTCTGCGGCTTCTTGCCCTTCCATGCCGCGAGGTTCGTCTCGGCCGTTGCAGTTTGGTCGCGGATTGACTTGTCAACGTCGCCCGAGAAGGTAAGCAGAAAAAGCTGCCATTCGTCCTCCTTGAATCCTGCCGGGCGGTTCCGCTCCTTTAAGTCACGTAGCCCGTCGGGCGCCTGGTTCTTGCGAATGTCCGCAACCTCCACACCAAGTGCGGCAATGGCCGCTAGGCGACTAGAGAAGTGTCTGATGTAGCCGCGCACCGTCTCGGCGGCAGCTGTGAGTTCGTGTAAACGTTCGCCGGTCTTGCTAGCCACCTTTGGGATTAGCGCATCGCGGTCCCTGACCAATCCGGCGATCAGCTTTTCCTTGCCTGAGATTTGTTCATCCAGCCCCGCTACCTGCCGGGATTTCTCTAGCTCAATCCCAATTTGATCCGACACGCTGGCCAAGTTTATTTCTTCTTGTCGCCGCGCTTGCCGATACACGCCGGCGCGGAGATCAAGCAGCTCCCGAAAGTCCGCAGCGCCATCGCGATCGATCGCCGGATGTGCCTCAAAGATCACTCGTTCGATCTCCGAAATTAGGCGCGGCATCCCGCGAATTGAGCATAGATCTTCAACGAACTGCTGCGAGAGGTATCTTGCCCGTTCATAGGAATCAGCATCGCGCTTGAACGGGTCAGCAAGGTCCCGCGTCGTGGTCTCGTGTGCATCCTGCCATGCGACCGTCACTTTGGCGCCGGAAAGGAGTTCCTGTGCCCGACCTAAGAAGGAGTTATCATCGTAGGCGGTGTAGCAGTCGCAGCCGGTTGCTATCACATCTGCAAGAGCAGTTTTCCCGGAGCCTCTGGCTCCAATGATCGCTACCAGCCCCGGATTCAACCTGACGACGGAAGTCTGAGCCCAGGGAGCGTTGCTGATCGTCACGGTATCTATGACCATCGATGGGCTAGCTCCGGACGGCGGCACTTGCCCCACGTATGCCCGCTCAGGATCGATCAGAGCCTGGTGCAGAGTGTCGAATGATGGCTTGCCCTTGAGCCAGCAAAGGCGGTTGAGGTCAGGCTTCCCCACTCGAGCAATTTCGTGTGCATCGCATCCCCACAGGCATGGCTTCAGCGCCCCGTAAAATTCGATTATACTTTCCGATGATTCCTTTCCGCGGCCCAGCCAGAATTCTCGGTCGATCGGGTTGGCGGAAAAAATAACATGGGCCGCGCGCTGAATACCCTCTCGAACGGTCGCGTCGGCCGCTTCTCTTATGCCGGATGAGCCATCGGCTCCCCCAGCCACTGCGACGATCACATTTCGCTGGACCCAGTCCATGTCGCGGTAGACGTCCATTAGTTGATTGAGGTTCGCCTTGAACTGACCAATTCCGTGCGAGAGCGCGATGCTGTCGTCTTTAATGTTTTGGTCAACGGCCCGGCCGAGGCGAATGAGATCTTCCGGTGTGCAAGCGTAGGTGTCTTTGCCGGCCCGCCGAAATTCAATGCGTTGCAAAAAGCGATTTAGCTCGCCGATGTGATTGGGGTCCTCTGGACTGACGAGCAGGTGTAGATTTACGAAGTTACCTCTGACCGTCGCCACGTCCAGCCGCAGTTCGACGTTTGGGAAAATCAGGTCCACACCTTTCAAGCGCCCCGCGGCTTTTTCAGCCATTACACGTTGATAGGTAGTTGTTACTCCGTAGTCAGTAATGCCGAGGGCCTGTATCGCGGGAGTAGCGTTCTCTATCGCCGCAATGTAACCGTCCCAATCGCCCCCGTATCGATCCTCTCTCAGAGTGCCAGGGGCGTGGATATGAGGATCCCATCTGTGCCATTCGGCGCCGCGATCGAAACTCATACATTCTCCTTTGTTGAAAATCGAAACGCTGGAAGCTAGCGCCTAGAGCGACGCCAACCCGCTGCAACGGCTTCGGCTTCCGAGCAGAACCATCTTTCGCCCTTGGCCTCGTTGATGATGGTGACGCTGTAATATCTCTGTCCGGAGACGTGGTATATCCGCTCGCCGTCCGCCGAAATGTTGCCCTTGATGTTGCAGCCGGCATTGCCGCTGCCGAGCGCGAAGGTTGGCGTCGACGGCGCCTGCGCATCATCACTGCGCTGCGCTCGCCAATCCCAGGGCGCCTGGAAGTTGCCAACCCATAGACCGAGCTTTGCCGCCTGCGCCTTAGCCTGTTGCGCTGCATAAGCGCCGTCGCTGTATTTCGGCCAGTCCAGCGCCTGCCCCTGCCCGACCATCCAGGCAGCGACGTCGGTTCCGTCGGCGCGTGTGCAGTTGCCGACAAAGCGCCCGTAGCTGTCCCAGGTCACGAAGGCGCATTGCACCGGCCTGGAGGCGGAGAGGAACTTGCCCAGCGCTTCGGCGGAGCGGCGGCCGCAGGGATATTCGAAGCCCTTTGCGTCGTCGCAATATTGCCGGCTCTCCGGCGCGTCGATGCCGTTGAAGCGCACGCGCTGGCCGTGGATCTCGATCGTGTCGCCGTCGATCACCGAGGCGACGCCGGCGATAGATACCGGCCTCGGCTTGATGATGTTCTGCAGGTTGATTTCCGGCAGCGACCCGCTGTTGTGCATGACGAATTGCGTGACCAGGGCCGAGACCGCGGCGACCGTCACAAGCACAAGACGAAGCGGGACGCTTGCCCATCGCCTGGCGCGTGAACGTCGCGAGCCAGTGCGCCGCCGCCACTGGTCAGAGCGATTGTCGTAACGGGACTTGTCGATGCCGATCACGGCGGGCCGCCCGGGCGGCTCTCGGCCGAGCGGCCGCCGCAACGCGATCCGTCCGCCGCCCTGCTTTCATCGGTCGGACAGTTGCCGGTGTAGCCGCCCCCGCCCGAAGCGGGCGATCTATAGCGTTGGATCACAGCGACGCTGCGCTGCCCATCCCCTTCAATATGCGTGTTGTTGCTGTTCGGATTGAACGGATCGACCGTTTGCAGAAGCGCATTGGCATTGTTTGCGTCGCCGGACGCAAGCGTCATCGTATCGTAATTGTTCAAATAGTCGGCAGCACAGCCCGACAACAGCACCACACTCGCTGCGGCAAAATACGATCCTAAATCCACAGAGGTAACCCCCGACCCCGGCTGGCATAATGCTTCATTCGAATTTTGTTGTCGAATCCGAGTTTGGCCGCTTGCCATCCGTGCGAAGCTAAGCAACGTTGACAGCGGGTTTGGATTTTGGGGGGACTATGAAGCGGTTTGTTTTAACCGTCGCTGCAATCGTTTGCATTGCAGGCTGCGCAACGCCACCGGACAAAATAGCGGGCGTGCCCAATGCTGGCCCCTGCACCCAGGCCGACAAGGAGCGCCTGGCGACTCTGACAAACCAGCAGAACAAGGCTGCGAACGGCGACGCGCTTGGCGTCTTCCTCATCGGCGTGCCGGTCGCGTCGATGTCCGGCGGCGACCACGAGACCGAAATCGCCGTGCTGAAAGGACGCTGCGGCCCGCCGAAGACCTGATATTGCGGCTCGCATCAGCGCAACAGCCGCACCGATAACGACTGACGGTCCTAACTAGCGTCACGGCCCCAAGTCCCTATTGCGAAACTGCGCAAGGCGCATATTGTTTGGTTGATCGGGGTCTGCGGTCCAAGGGCCTGAACCCTGGACGCTGTTATTTGGTCGAGGATGGCCGAACTTCAATAGAGCCGTCCGTGGGACAGAGCCATGCAGCACGGGGCCGTGAGTAATGCGGGCATGGGGCGAGGCCAGCGTGGGCCGGCCGACGGCGATATTGTCCGGGAGCAAGCCGTCCTCTTTCGTCTCACCGACCGACTTTACCGGGCCAACGGCCTTGGCGAGATCTACGATGCAGCGCTGGACGCTATATGCGACGCCCTCGGTTCGTCGCGCGCCTCGATCCTGAGATTTGACAGCCACGGCGTCATGAGCTTCGTCGCCTGGCGCTCTCTCTCCGAAGACTATCGCAGGGCTGTCAACGGCCACACACCGTGGACCTGCAATCAGCACGACGCCGAGCCAATCTTTGTCGAGGATATTCGTCTCAGCGGTGAATCCCGGCGGCTCATCGACACCGTCCTTGGCGAGGGTATCCAAGCGCTGGCCTTCATCCCGCTTGCCAGCTCCCGCGAGCTCATCGGCAAGTTCATGGTCTACTATCCAGCACCCCACCGCTTCGGCGATCGTGAACGCGAACTTGCATTGACCATTGCCCGTCAGCTCGGGTTTGCGATCGAACGGGAGCGGGCGGAAACGACAGCAGCGCGACTGAGTGCACTGGTCGAATCCTCGGATGATGCCATCATCGCGACGGATATGGACGGCATCGTCACGGACTGGAATAGCGGCGCCGAGCGCCTCTACGGCTACGGCCGCGAGGAAATGGTCGGACGTCCGCTCATGTTGCTGATACCGCCCGATCGCCAGAACGAGGAGCGGGAGATTCTGGCCCGCATTGGCCATGGAGAGCATGTCGAGCATTTCGAGACCGTTCGCCTGCGCAAGGATGGCAGCAGCATTCCGATCTCCTTGACCGCTTCGCCGATCGCGGACGCGTCCGGCGCAATTGTCGGTGTTTCCAAGATCGGCCGTGACATCTCCGAGCGCCTGCGCGCGCAGGAGCAGCGGGAGCTGCTGCTTCGCGAGATGGACCACCGCGTGAAGAACCTTTTTGCGATCGCAAGGACCATCGTCAATTTGAGCGCGCCAGCCGCAGAAACGCCGGCCGCGCTCGCCTCCACCGTGTCCGACCGCCTCGGCGCCCTCGCCCGGGCGCATGCGCTGACGATGCTCCCCTCGACTGGCCCGTCTGTTCAGGCCGCGACGAGCCTACATGCATTGGTCGCGGCAATCCTCGAGCCATACCGCCATGGAACCGACGAGCATCCCCGCTTCGCGATCAGTGGCATCGATATGCCGGTGCCTTCAGCGATGATCACGCCGCTTTCTCTCCTGCTACACGAATTCGCCACCAACGCTGCCAAACATGGCAGCCTCTCGGCAGCCGCCGGCTCGATAGAGATCGCCTGCTCGAACACTGACGGCAAGGTGACTGTCCAATGGCGAGAGGTCGGAGGACCACCTCCGATCGCAACCGAAGACGAAGGATTCGGCAGCCGCTTGATCCGCGCCGCGGCGAGGGAGCTTGGCGGAGTCGTGCGAGATTGGGACGCCGCCGGAATTGTGCTCGAGATCACGATCGATAGTGAAAGATTCTCGGCCTGATGTCCTAGCCGCTTGTCGGGGCAGCAGCTCCAGCGGGCGCTCAGCGAAATCGAGTTGGCGTTGGAACAAACGCGACAGCCTCTGTTTGCCCTCAGGCACAATTCAGTGCGTTGGAGGACATGGGCCGGCATTGCCTTAGCGTATTTGCAGCAGCCACTGGAATTGCGCAAACTGTATCGGGAAGTCGCGGGCAAGATACCGAACCACCTTCGGATTTTCCAGGATCCGGCCCAGATAACCGTGAGCCGCGACGAGGCCGAGAGCCCGAACACCATGGGTGGCTACGGCGTTTAGAAACTCATGGCTCACTTCACCAAATTCAGCCTCCATCGATGTGACTTGAGCAGCCTTGATGCCGTGGAACCGCTTCCGCCGCGATGAGGGATCGGCAAGCTGTGATCGCGGCGTTAGTGCGACAAGGGTCTTGGCAAAGTCGGCCCTCACACTACCCAAGGCGAGCATGATCTTTGCCATCTCAACCTGCCTTTCGAAGCTAACCTCGCGCAGGTAAGAAAAGATGATCGAAGGAACAGGGCAGTTTTCGAGCAAGCCGAGAGCGTCGGCGCAAATTCCTTCAATTTGGCATGCTGCAAGCGGGCGCTCCGCCCTTATCAGCGCGAGGTGGGACGGTGGGATCGTTTCCATCAGCATGCTCGGCATTGTCTCGATCCCCTCGCTCTTCAGCAACTCTCGAAATGCTTTAACGGTCATCAATTGGCGCATAGCCTGGGCTGTTCTGTCCCAGTGCTTTCGCAGTTCGTTCGTCGTCGTCACGAAGTGACGCATTCGCATGCGTTCATGGATAAAGTTTCTCAGCAAAACGTACCCGCGCAGAGGGTTCGACGGCTCAGGTGCATGCTTGAGACCGGCGAAATGGCGACCAGTGCCGGCGATACCGCGATGGAGCTGACGCATCGTTGGGGGGAGGATTTGATCAGGCGCACGTCTGGCCATGGCCACCAGGATATCCAGTGTCGCAAACACGAAGGAATCTATCGGGCAGCCATTTTCTGCCTTGAGGACGTGGAAGACATGGTTCGCCTCATGCCCCGGCAAAACGAGGAAGTCGCGTATCGCAGCATCGCCAGGCTGCATCCTGATCAATACCGACAAGTCAGCACCCGCGAATCTCCTTCTTCTGAACGCCCAGCGCGGGTATCCATGCCGTGAGAGGCGACAGCGCGCGATCCAGATCGCAACCGTGAATTCGCCGTTTACTGTGACCAGCTTGCTGTCCGGGTCATATCGAGCCGAACCGCCCGCGTCCTCTATAGCTGCTACTAGCTCTTCGACGACTTCGTGCCTGCGGTCACGAAGATCAACATTTACGCTTATATATTCGTAGTTGCGCGGAGGCTTATATCCGATCCGGCGATATACCTCGGCGAGTGTCCGGAAGCGCCGTTTCAATCGGGAGCTCGAGGGACAACCGCGGGCGGCGTTGATTATCCTCTCCGACAGCGCTCCTTTCCTTTTGAGAAGTTTGGCCAAGGGAACCAGCATCTGATTGTCGGTCATACGGAACAGACGCGCCTTTGCCTCAACCTGGGCACGATCGAACAGCTCGGAGCTGACAATTGGCGCGGATGCATTCTCGACGCGGATCCAGGCGCTGGCGGGATTGCGGATCCGCTGACTTGTCAGCCTGCTGCTAGAGCGGTTCCAGATGACGTTGCCGATGTATTTCTCATGCGTCAGTACCGTCTTCACCGAACGGATCGACCAGGGCCGGCCGTGATCCGTCACCATCCCGCGGGCGTTGAGCGCGTTGGCGATCTCCCTCTTCGTCTTTCCCTCGTTTACAAATTGGTCGAATATCCATCGGACCGTCTCAAGCTCCTCGGGTGGACCGAGCACTCTGACCACTCGGTCCGAGACAAGGCTTTTCCACTCTTTTCGCTTCAGGATGCCTTTGGGTTCACCTGACTGGTCCACCAACAGACGCCGGAAACCATAGCCCGGCGGCCCGCCTACGCGGAATCCCATTTGAACGATCCGGCTCTGGCCGATGAAGCACCTCTGCGAAAGCATGCGACTGTACTCGGCCGCCATCGTCCTCTTGATAGCTTTGAGCACGTCAGAGCCCATGGTTCCGTCATTTGCGAACTGCTCGGCGCAAAATTCGATCCGCACTCCGGCCGACTGGCATCTATATTCGTAGGATGCGCTTTCATCGACGTTTTGAAATCGACCCCAGCGACTGACGTCATAGACCACTACCGTCTCAAAATCTGCGAACCCGTTTTCCACGTCGAACAGCAGCTTCTGTAAGCCCGGGCGCCCTTGAAGACTGAGCCCGCTGCGGCCCGGATCCTCATATGTCGCAACAATGTCGTACCCCATGATGCCCGCGTAACTGCGGATCGCATCCTTTTGGTTCTCAAGTGAGTAGATTTGCTGATCGGTGGACATGCGAAGATATTGAGCCGCACGGCCTCGTCGCCTCGCTGTTGGAGGATCGTGGGCCGCTGCAGACTTGTCCATCGCCTTGCACCGTCGTGCTGGTGCTTTAAACTAGCGGTCGATCACCTAGCGGCAAGGGATCAGAATGCGCCAATACATCGGACTGATCCATAAAGAGGAAGCCAGTGACTACGGGGTGTCTTTCCCCGACCTTCCCGGTGTCGTTACGGCCGGCGCAAGTTTCGACGAGGCGCGCGAGTTAGCCGAACAGGCTCTCGCCTTTCACATTGAAGGCCTGATAGACGATGGCGAGGCCGTCCCAGAACCTAGCTCTCTTGAGCAGATTATGGAGGGCGTCGACAATCGGGAGCTCACAACCATCTTGGTCCCATTGAGGACCCCCTGAAGGGTTACGGCGGCAGTGCCGCCCTTTCCCGTTTGGCAACCATTGCCTTCAACCGCCGAGAAACCCTGATTCAGTTCGTGAGCGGGCTCTGCCGCCGTTCCGCCGCAATGCGACCGCACTCGGGCTTTGTTCGCCCCAGCAGACACCCGGGGCTTCAGAGGAGTTCGAGTGATGTTTATCAAGAAGGCCATTCTGGCGGTGCTGATGACGGTGGCACTTGCCGGCTGCGAGACGCAGACCGAAGGCCAGCAGCGGGCTACCACCGGCGCATTGGTTGGCGGCGCAGGCGGCGCGCTTGTCGGCCAGGCGATCGGCGGCAACACCAAGTCGACGGTGATTGGCGCCGCGAGCGGCGCGCTGCTTGGCGCCGTTGTCGGCTCAGCCACCACCCCGCAGCGCCGCGGCGAGCAGCTCTGCCGCTACCAGGACCGCTACGGCCGCATCTACACCGCCCCGTGCGACGACCGGTATTACAACGGCGATTATTGATCGTGCCGGTTCTTCCTTCTCCCCGTTAGCGGACCTCGTTACGGGGAGAAGGTGCCCTCTCGTTCCCGCAGGCCAGGGAAGACTGGTGGACACATTCCACTAGCGTGCGCCGCAAAAAGTTTCTTGTGCGACGCACAATCAATGCGTAGATGAATTGGGCGACGTTGGCGGGTTCGGGATAACCGGAGAGCGGTTTGAGACCTGAGACAACCCACTTCGACGCCTTGCACGGCTTAAGAGGCATCGCCGCTGTTCTGGTGATGCTTGGTCATTTCCGCGAGCTGACGGCGCAGCATCTTGATCTGGCCCCGTCAGGCTTTCTCGCCGTCGACCTGTTCTTTCTGCTGAGCGGCTTCGTGATCGCCCACGCCTATGACGACAAGTTCCGGAAAGGCATGTCTTTCCGGGAATTCGCGGAGGCCCGCATCGTCAGGCTCTACCCGTTATATTTCGCCGGCATCGGCATTGCCATGGCCGGCGTGGGAGCGACCATCGCGATGCACGGGCTAAGCTCGTATTCGCGGCTGGATTTGCTTGCGAGCCTTGCGTTTTCCCTGCTTTTCCTGCCGACGCCGCCGTCGCTTTCAGTCGGTCCAGATTTGCTTTTTCCGTTGAACGGTCCGGCTTGGTCGCTTTTCTATGAACTTGTCGCCAACGCGGTTTTCGCCGCGCTGGCCCTGAGGCTCGCTCGCCGCTCGCTGGCCGCTATCTTCAGCCTTGCTTTCCTGGTGCTGGCGCTAATGGCCTGGCAGGGCTTCAGCCTGGGCGGCGGCGCTCATTGGGACGGCACGATCGCGGCTCCCGCCCGGATCGCCTTTTCCTTCTTCCTCGGCGTTTATCTGCGGCGATATGCGACCGGGGTCAGCCGGGATGGCAATCTCTACATGCCCATCCTGCTGGCGCTTTGCGCAGGACTGATGATCTTCCGGCCCGCCGGAAACGCGCAATTATACGACCTGGCGATGATAGTGCTGGTCTGGCCCTGGCTTGTTCTCATGGCTTCCCGCTTGCGGCTCTCGGGCTTCTGGCGCGCGATCGCCCTGTTCTCCGGCAACATCTCCTACGCCATCTATGCGCTTCACACGCCGCTGATCAGGATCGTGAACATCCTAGACGAATCCGTCACTGGAACCTTGCGGAACCAGCACGGCCTGCCATTCGTCGTGGG
The DNA here is from genome assembly GCF_003952425.1 of Mesorhizobium sp. M2A.F.Ca.ET.046.03.2.1. NCBI lineage: Bacteria > Pseudomonadati > Pseudomonadota > Alphaproteobacteria > Hyphomicrobiales > Phyllobacteriaceae > Mesorhizobium > Mesorhizobium sp. M2A.F.Ca.ET.046.03.2.1. Next base: position 6,919,150 of record NZ_CP034449.1, read on the forward strand.
AACATCCATTCTCGTCATCGCGGTCGCTGCATTCGCGCACTACGTTTACGACAAGAATGCGCGGACGCTGCTGCGGCATCTGCTTTCACTGCGGCGCGCACGCGAGGAAGTGACGCAATTCTAAATTAGCCGAGGTCCTGCCGCATCGGCGGCGATCGGACAACGCGCCAGATCAGCGATGTGCAGCCGTTTGCTGATGCTACTCGGCGGGACTTGGCTCAAGCGCTGGCTCCTTACGTGCGAACCGGCGCAACACCACGCGTCCGAGTTGCTGCCCGGGCATCTCGATGAGCCTGTAGGTCAAGAAGGACAGAAGACAAACTACCGGCAGCACGACCGCCAGCACGATGGCGAAGCGCAGCGGCGCGCCGAGGCCGTCGCCATAACGGGTAATCACGAAGGCCGCCACGGGCTGCAGAATGAGAAGGTGGATCAGATAGATGCTGTAGGACAGTTCGCCGAGCACATGAAAGATGCCTCCGCCCAATGCGACGGCGACTTTTCGCGCCGCGGCGCCCGCCGCGCCGGGCAGCATCCGATAGAGGACGAGGGCAAAGAACCCAAGCACCAGCGCTTCGCGTATCAGGAACTTCGAAAGGCCGTGGCCGTCGCCGAAGGGGATCGCCGCGAGCGCCATCGCCAGGGCCAGATGCAGCAGCGGTCGCGGTTGGCTCTGCCCCAGAACGCCCGCCAGAAGCATGCCGCACAGGAAAACCTGTATCTTCAGCGGCAGGAAGGACGGCATCGGGAAATGAACCGACATCAACTTGAGGGCCACCACCGCCAGGGCGCCGAGCGCCGCAACGACTAGCGCGCTCCAGACCCATCCGAAACGCCGCGCCAAAAGCATGAGCGCCGGGAAGACCGCGTAGAACTGCATTTCCAGCCCGAGGCTCCAGTCGGGCAGCGGCGTCCGGTAGGCGAAGTTCGGGGAAAGGCCGAACAGGAATGTCAGGTGGGCGAAAATGTTCTTCAGGCTGCTGTCAAGGTAGCGCTCTGGCGCCTGCGGCACACGGCCCACGAATGCGTCGATGACTGTCCGCGACTCATAAACATACGGGCCGAACGCCAGTGCGAAGAACAGCATGACGTAGAACAGCGGCGCAATGCGGAAATAACGCCGCGTCCAGAATTTCAGCCAGGTTTCAGGCCTTTGCCAGGGCTCCTTGTCCTGGCGCAACTGATAGTGGAACACCATCAGGAAGCCCGAAAGCATGATGAAGAGATCGACGCCCAGCGCCGGGTCGCCAAGCACCGGGAGATGCCAGCCCGTCAGCAGCAGGCAGTGGCCGACCAGCACCCACAATGCTGCGGCGGCGCGAAGGCCATCCAGGCATTCGATGCGCGATGACTCTGTAGGGCTATTGTTCATGCTGCATTGCACCATGGCGAGCGAGCCCCGAATGTCAACCCGCGATAGCCTATCAGCTGTAGTTTGACGCGGTCACTTGCCAATCGGCCGGTCCGGCTGGCGGGGATCTGAGCATCTAGGAATAGGACCCATTGGGGGGTGTGGGCATTTGCGAGGCGTGAATCGAGAAATCGCCAGTTTCGAGCCGCCCCGGCGCAATCGACAAGGATCAAGCTTGAACTATTCAAGGCCCGCTCGGCGCAGGCCCTCGATATACCTGGCACGGTCCTCAGCCCGTATCAGTGGGTGGTATTTTTCGACCCAGTCGATGCTGAGATTCCGCTGTAGACGTTTGCATTCGACGAGTCCTTGGCGTGCGATTTCCAGATCACCGGCCAGTCCTGCGGCTGCTGTGAGCGTGCGCCAGGCGGTTCCAAAGTTTGGTCTCATCAGCACGGCCCGACGTTCAGCTCTTACCGCTTCGGCGTGGCGGCCGGCGACCAGATGGCAAAGACCTTCGACCGAAAGATTGGCTGCTTGGGTTTGGTCCAGGGGACTCAATCGTCGCGCAATTTCGAGCTGGCGGAGGCCATCTTCAGCAAGCCCCGCATAGCCGTACGCTGCTCCCGAGATTATGTGGACGAATACAAAGTTGGGGTTGCGTTGCAGTGCCTCGTTCAGTTCCTCCACCGCCGGCCCAAATCGTCTCGACATCGCGAATACGTAGCCCGCCGCAAAATGGGCCCATGCGTCGTCGGGATCGAGGTCTATCGCACGCTGAGCGAGCGTGAGGGCATGGGAAATGCCTGGCTCAAATTCCAAATTGCCTGAGACTACACGGGTGGCGAAGGTCCACGCGAGCAGGCTGTGGGCGCGAGCGTAGTGGGGATCAAGCTCAATCGCTCGCGTCAGGAGGTTGATGCCAGTGTCCTCATCTTGAATAGCCCATAACCAGATATAAGGCATTGCTCGGACAACGCAGCCCCATGCATCGAGACTCTCCGGCGTCCTACTTTGAAGGCGAAGACGTTCAGCCGCGTAAATCTGCGGCTCGATCGCCGCGACAACGCTGTGAGTGATCTCGTCCTGCACGGCGAAAATATCAGAGGCGGGGCGGTCGTAGCGCTCTGCCCAGATGTGGTTGCCGCTGGCGGCATCGACGAGCTGCCCAGTTACCCGTACCCGCTCGCCAGCCTTGCGAACGCTGCCTTCCAGTATGTAGCGAACACCAAGCTCTCGCGCGACCTGACGGATATCCGGCGCCTTGCCTTTGTACGCGAAGGTCGAATTGCGAGCGATAACGAAGAAGCCCCGCAGCTTGGACAAGGCGGTAATGATGTCCTCAGCGACGCCGTCGCCAAAGTATTCCTGTTCGGGGTCACCGCTCATGTTCTGGAACGGCAGGACAGCAATCGACGGCTTGTCGGGCAGCGCCAGTTTTCCACCGGAGAGGTCGGGCACTGTCGGCTCTTTTTCGGCGCCACTGTTTAAGGTCACGCGATAGGCTCGCACCGGCCGTGCAATGTTTTTGAGTTCCTGGTCGCCGATATCCTCGAAATTAACTTTGAGCTTGTCGCGTACCTGTTCATATGCCGCACCCGATAGGCAAATACCATTAGGTTGGGCAATACCTTGCAGACGGGCAGCAATGTTGACACCGTCGCCCATCAGGTCGCCGTCGCTCTCCTCGACTACATCGCCAACATGTATTCCTATGCGAAACGCGATACGTCGATCAGGCGGCACCCCGGCGTTGCGTTCGAGCATGGCGTTCTGCACCTCGATGGCGCATCGGACAGCATCGACCACGCTGCGGAACTCGACAAGGGCTCCGTCACCGGTACGTTTCACCACGCGTCCGATGTGTACCGCGATGGTAGGATCAACCAGGTCGCTGCGGAGTGCCCGGAGGCGCGCGAGAGTCCGATCTTCGTCCAAACCAGCCAGTCGGCTGTATCCGACGACATCGGCGGCCAGGATCGCCGCAAGCTTGCGGGTCTCGCTCATCTGCCCCTCCTTCACTCTCTGACATAGCACGGACTCAGGAGGGCTGCTTCATTTAGATCGGCTCGACCTGCAGCCGCTTCGGGGGACCGCAGTGCGACATTGCTGGCGATGATGATAGGAGGGCTGGGCGACGACGAGATGGAGGCGCAGTTTGTTTCGAACCCTTAGGATGCCATCGACACTTCCGTCTCAAGCAGCGGAACAATCCCGTTAGCATAAAGAATAACGGCGTCGTCGAACTCCCCACTTGAAGGGTCACCCTTCCGGCTGAACGCCACCACCCCGGCCGAGCAGCCCGCCAGTTTCTCAGCGAGTCGCAACGCATGCTCGGCATCTTGCACCTCCACCGCCTTTCCGGCGGTGACGGCTCCCCTCGGCGTGAAGTTGAAACTCTGGACAACAAAATACGTCAGCAACACTGCCTCCTTTGCCGCGGCAGTGTGACTCAGGGTTGAGAACAAAACAAGTACAAACCTGCTCTTGGCCGCCCGTCATTCCACAGGGGCGTAGCAGCAACGCTAACCTACTCCGCTTGACAAAGTAGGTAGGTGTTACCTACCATAAGCGCATCGGAGTAGGTAGATGAAATCAGTCCTTGATGCGCAGCAATCCTGGAACGTTGGAACCGCTAGGGCCGTAGAGGATGAGCGCCCCTGCACACGCCATGTCTTCCCCCTTTCCGGCCCACGCGCTGACGGTCTCGTCGACCTTGTTTCGAATAACGGCCGCGACGGTGGGATCGCCGAGGTCGACTTTGTAGGCGGTGATCATCACGGCGACTTCGCCTTCGCTGATCTCCAGCTTCGAACAGATCTTTGTCCCGGCAATCGCCTGCCCGAGATGAGACATCACTGCCATCTGCTTGTCGCTGTACGCGAGTGCTTGTCCCGAGACGGCGCACCAAAACAGCGCCGCAACCCAAACGAGATTCCTCATCTAGTCCCCCTGCCATCTGCCTCGCGTTCGGCAAGCTATCACAGGGCTGGAGCGCTCGCGAACAGGCTTCCACACGTTGCCTTCTTGGCCGCTCTCCTGTTCTGCGCCGCTGTCACGCTCGGCGCCTTCTAACGCACCCAAGGAGAATCGACATTGCAGCAAATCAGCAGACACCCGTCGCACAGCCGGCCGAGCTTCCCGGAAGCTTTTTTTGAAACCCATCCGCGCTGCCTCGAAATGGCCGAGGCCATGCGCGACCTATTCGCCGTCTGCGGCGGGGTGAAGATAGAAGACCTAGTCCGCGCCGGCTTCACGAGCGCCGAGATCGTGGAATTCCGCGACGATGCCGCGACGCTCGCGGCGCTGGCGAGCACAAAGCAGCTGACCGTCCGCCCCGATCTGCTCGAGGACATGATCGATAAGGCCAGGCATGCCGCGCCTAACCGTCTGCCGCTTCCGGCAGACGCCGAACCGACGCGCGGACTTGTCCAGGCGTGGGGCGAATATTGTGCCGCCAGGGGCGCCCTCCTGCTCGACCCTTGGTCCGGTCAGCGGGAACGCTGCATGGCGGTGCTGTCGAGCTATCTGGAGTCCTTGCCGATCTTCCCCGCTATCCGGACCAGCGTCCTGAAAGCGGTGGAGTCCGCCATGCCGCAGGTGACGCAATGATGCCGGAGCAAGCAAGCCGAGTCCGCACGGCGACGGTGATCCCGACCTTCAAGCCGGACGGATCCGCTTTCGACCTGGTCGATCCCAAACCATCCGACATCAGCTTCGCCGACATGGCCAACACGCTGTCCAAGCTCGCGCGGTTCAACGGGCTCTACCGTTGTCCCGCCTATTCGGTGGCCCAGCATTCGGTGATGGGTGCCGATGCACTTTACCGGGAGACCGGCGATGGCGTCGCCGCGGGCTATTTCCTCCTGCATGACGGGCACGAATACGCGCTGGGCGACATCACCAGGCCGACAGTGGACCTCATCCAGCATCATATTGCCCGGCTGGCCACCGAGGCCGGACTGGAAGCCGCAGACTTCGTCGAACGTCTGGCGCACAGGGCGCTGGCCTCGGTCAAGCGCAGCATCGACGTCGCGATCTACCAGGCGGCCGGGCTGCCCGACATCAACGCCGTGTCTCAATACGCTCGCCAAATCCGCGAAATGGACGATCGCATGCTGGTCGCGGAGGCCACTGCCCTGTTCGGCGCCAGCTCCCGCAGCGCCTGCCTGCCGCGCGTGGCGCTGCCTCAGCCAAAGCTGGTCGGCGCGATTGTGCCCTGGGGCGCGATGAAGGCGGAGCTCGCTTTCGTCGAGCGCCTCCAGCGCTATCTCGGCATTGCCGTGCGAGCTGGTTGAACGGGGACAGCGCGCAGTGCCATTGCCGTCCAAAAGAATGCTCTCACCCGCCGAGGCTGCCGAATATTGCGGCGGCAAATCGGTCGAATGGTTGAAGATGCATGTCCAAGTGGCGCCGACCAGGATCGGCGCCCTGGTGCGGTATGACGTGCGCGCGCTTGACAGGTGGCTGGACAGCCGGAACCAATCGGAGCCGGCCACGGGAGACGAATGGCTGGGGTTGCTCGATGAGGATTAAGATCACAGGGCTCAAACGCTACAAGGACCGGCTCGGCATCGAGCGCGTCTATCACCGCAAGAGCGGGACGCCGATCGACCCGAAACTGACCGGCCAGGCCTTAGCCGCCGAGGTCGATCGTCTGGACAAGCTGCATGCCCCAAAGATGGCGCAGTCCGGAACGCTCGGGGCGCTGCTCGAAAGCTACAAGAAATCCCCCAAATTTACCGATCTCGCTCCGCGCACGCAGTCCGACTATCAAAAGTACATGGACCATCTGAAGCCAATCGCGGGGACACCCCTGGCTTTGATCGACACCGCATTCATGGCGAAGCTGCGCGACAAGACCGTCAAGAAGCGCCGCGGCGCGTTCACCAACCACATGATGGCCATGCTCTCTTCGGCCTTCAAACACGGCAAGGAGTATGGGCTGGTCACGTCCAATCCTTGCCTCGAGCTCGAAAAGGCAAGGATCGCAAAGGATCGGCGCAAAGAGAACCGCCCGTGGACGAAGACGGAACGGGTGAACGTGCTGGCTGCCGCCCCGCTCCATTACAAGGTCCCAATCGCGCTTGCGCGCTTCCTGGCGATGCGACGCGGCGATATCCTGCGGCTGCCGCGAATGGCCTATCGCGACGGCTATATCTCTTTCCGGGCCTCGAAGAACGGCAAGATCATGAAGCTGCCGGCGTTAGGCGAGTTGCGCAAGATCCTGGACGAGGCGCTGGAGGCATGGCCGGTTTCAGAGATCGACGTCACGATGCTATGCCTCAATTCGCACAGGAAGCCTTGGACCGAGATGGGCTTCTCCGCTTCGATCGGAAAATTCTTCGACGATTGCGTGGCGCGCGGCCTCGCCGGCAAGGGCCTGACGATGCATGGCCTTCGGCACTCGGTGGCGACCGACCTGCGCGAACAAGGCTACCGGCTCGAGGACATCAAGAATTTCCTCGGCCAGGAGACGATCGAGATGGCCGAGCATTATTCTTCGAGCGCGGACGTATCAGGGGTCTTGATCGACATGGCGAATGTGATACAAGCCGGCTCGAAACGAGAACGGGTTTTGTCTAACTCCCGCAAGAAAAGTGTCTAACCGCTTTTCTCTCGTTCGGCCAAAGTCTTGAAATCAAAGGCTTTTTGGGGAATAGGTTAACGGTAGACCCACGGACTCTGACTCCGTTAGTCCTGGTTCGAATCCAGGTTCCCCAGCCAGATACTTTTTTTGCAATAAGAACAATCACTTAGGCAAAGCGAGAAAATCGCAACCGGAACACTTTTCCGGATGACATCTCCGGAACACACGCAAAGCCGTAGCCATGGTTTGCGACTCGCCTTGAGACTGCTAAGTTGTCTTTGGGTCAAGGGGGAGAGAAATATGCCTGAGAGATTGGTGTTTCACTTTGAAGGTGCGTTGGCCGACGAGCATACGCTGAATTTTTATGAAGCTGCGCGCTTCCAATACGCTGCGGCCCGCCTAATTGTAAAATTGTTGCAGTTCCGATCGACGGGCAGTTTCGTTAAAAAGATAACTAATACGAGCAACAGAGACATACTCTTGCAAAGCCAAGAGGATGGTTCTTTTGACATAAGCATTCTTATGCCAGCGTTAATGACAGCTCAGGAGACATTTGTCTCCGTTTCTGTAACTAATCTAATGTCCTATATTTTTGAACGGATCGTTGGGAAAACTTCAAATAGTGACGTTGCTACCGCCTTAAACGCTCATACCGAAGTTGTTGCTCAGATCGGGCACATAGACGACAACAACACCGAACTTATCAATAGGGCGCTAGACATCATCCAGAATGACCAGGAGATTAAGGAGAACCTTCATGGGCAGCAAAAGGAACTGCTTGAGAGAAGGATAGCCGAGCTTACGCGTGAAAAGGAAATGCTATCGTCCTCCGCGCAGCTCGCCCGCATTGATGGCGCCCGCGAACAAAAATTGATCTCGATGTCTGCCCCGCTGGTCAGCGAGATGGCTACCGTGCTCCGGCGAAGTGCAAATACTCTAGAAATTGTATCTGATTCTGGCCTTTCTCCCCCAAGGGCATCTTGTTTCTTAATCGGCGAATGGCCGAGGAGATCGAGGTGTCCGCAGTGGACCAACAGATTACTCCGATCCTTGGCGACATCATTCAATACAACAAGGAAACGGGATGGGGCAAAGCGCGACTGACCATCAGCGCTCAGCCATTGAGCTTCAACGTGCCATCGGACATCAAAGGTCGCTTACAGAGCCAGCTCTTGGCAGCAATGGGCCGGGACAAGGTATACCTACAAACCTACATCGTGCGCGATAAAGTCGGTGAGCCGGTTCGGTTAATCGTAGTAGGAATTCTTCCGACTCCGCCCGCGTAAATCGGTGATTGTGGCCTTCATTGTCCGCGCCGTTCGCATGTTCGACGATTGGTGAGACCAGCGAGCGCGGCGCAAACCAGGCCGCGGTCACTCAAAACTAGAGGGCGCAACATGGCGGTGACACAAGGACACGGAAATCCGGACTGGACACGCGACGAGACAATCCTGGCGTTGGAGCTATTCTTCGAATCCGACATGGGAAGGCTTCGATCTGCCGACCCCAGGGTCCAGTTGCTATCCGATGTTCTCAGGGCGCTGCCATATCATGAGGATGCAGCGAGGAACGAGCGTTTCCGCAATGCCGCCGGTGTCGCCTTCAAGGTGCAAAATCTGCGTAGCGTTGTCACGGGCAAGGGACTTCAAAATGTCTCCGCGATGGACCGCGCTATCTGGGCAGAGTTTGGTGATCGGCGCGAGGAGGTCGTGCGGCTGGCCGCACTAATCCGTGCGGGTATCAAGGTGCCAGCCAAAGACGTGGTGGTGCCGGCAGAGGACGAGTTCTATGAGGGCCGGGTCTTGACCCGTCTCCATTACACTCGTGAACGAAATCCGAGAATTCGCGCGAAGCTTTTGCAGGCTCGGTCGTCTGCGGGTCTGAATTGTGAGATATGCGCGATCAGCTACCCATCTGTGCTGGCCAACATTCATGATGCTGCTTTCGAAGCGCACCATGTGGTGCCGCTCGCTGAGGCAGGTGTCAGGGTAACCAGACTGGCCGATATGGCGCTCTTATGTGCGTGCTGTCATCGCTTGATCCACCGCATAATTGCGACCGAACGACGGTGGGTGACTGTCGATGAGGCTCGACGGATAATCTTTGCCGAAAACAGCGCGGTGTGATCCGCGCCCTTGGCCGTTGTTGTCCGGCGATTGAGCTGACAGGGCTTTAACAGGCGCTGATATGGGTCGGAAAAATGCGACGCGCGGCGGGTCGGTGTTGCCAGGCTCGATGGAGTGATAGTTGGCTACTCTCAAGCAGGATCTTGGACTGTTTGGCGAACAACGAGTGGTCGCCGACTGCACATGCCCGAAATGCAAGGGAGCGAAAACGCTGGTCAGGTTGCCATCGAACTTCAAATGCGCCGATATCATATGCGATTTTTGCGGCTATCTCGGGCAGGTCAAAGCGAGCCGAGTTAAGCGCCTGGATGTCGTTCCGAAAGCCATCCTGGGAGCCGCATGGAGGCCGCAGAACGACCGCATGCAAGCCGCTATCTATTTCCCATTGTTCCTGGTGCTCGTCGACGGCGCGTGGCAGTATTCGATCTACTATCTGGCGGCTGATCTTCAAACGCCTGCGATGTTCAAGCCACGTAGTCCCTTATCCCAGACTGCTCGTCGGTCTGGCTGGCAAGGTTTCGTCTATGATCTTGACGCCGTGAAGGAGCGGATCGTTCGCATTCGCTAGCGGATAGTGAGACAATCGGAAGAGCCTAAACAAAATAGCAAGGAGAGAAAATGTTAGCGAAGGACGCATTGATAGTCTGGACGCCAAACAGCGACCTTTACGAGGGACAGGCAAACAGGGGGAAGGTAGTTGTCACGACAATGCCAGAGGCCCCTGCTTCGGCTGCCCACCCCATGTCGGCCGGACGTTCTGACCACGACTGGAACGAAGCCGACAACGCCGGTCGTTATAATTTGTTGCAACAGTATTTCAGTTCGATGATTCACGATGACGGCATCGATGAACATGTGGCCAGGCAAGCGCTATCTGTCATCGAAGATATTAACACAGCCACCCTTTCGGCCGAGATCCTGCCGGATCATTCTGGCAACGATTGAGTAGAGCAGTCTAGCGGACCGAGCGGGGGGCGAGGTCACATCGCACCCCCTATTCAATGTCAGGCCAAACCCTAAGCGGCGGGTCTATTCGCCTCGATATCGGCGCGGATAGCCGCCGGCCAGATGTTCCCTACCTCGCCCAGGATCGTGATGATCTCGTTGTCTTCGATCTGACCGGAGAAGGCGCACGGCTGAACGGTCGCCAGCGCCTCGACAAGGTCGCGGTAGTGCGCCGACACGACCTTGCTGTTTTCCAGGCTGAGTTCGCCCATATTGATGCCGGCTAGGCTCAGATTCGAGAGCGCAGCGTAGGAACGCTCGTCGGGGTGCTTGTATTTGCGTCTCAACGCCGAGCGCAGGCACCTCACAAGCAAATAGTAGCGGCCATTGCTCAGAAAGATTTCGGTCGGTTCGGTCATGTCGATTTCCTGTTGGTGACGAACTGAATCTGAATCGCTTCGCCTGGCTTGTAAAGCCATAAAATCAAATAAAATCATATATTTAGAGTAAGTCATTGGTGACTTACTCGGAAGGCGCGACGGCTGGTGCAGGAGCCGGACTTTTTCGGCGAGGCTTCGAGAATGACAGCCGCTTAGGCAGGCCGTGCTGGTCATAGTGCTTCATGCCCATCTGCTTAAGCTGCCGGGAAATGAAGACGTGCTGCCCCTTTGGCACCGCCTTCCCCCAGCGGCGCATCTTCGTGATGTAGGAAGTCCAGCCGATAGCGCCCTTAATGGGCTTCAGGTCGAGCTGGTCATCGACCCACCGGGCCGCCCCCTCGATCTTGCCGCCGGCCCGGATGAGCGCCTTTCGCACAGCGTCAAGATCGACAGCGCCCGCCGCGATTGCACCGTGAGTATGCAGGCGGCCATCGGGGCAAAGCTCCATTGCGAACGAATAAGGTAGGTCGTGCCCGATCGCCCGGCGAAGCTCTCGGCTGATATAAGTCGACAATAGGCGGGCGGGGTCATCAGCGTGCAGGAGAGCACCCTCGCGCCCGATCCCGAAATTCAGCGACCAAGCAAAGCCGCCCACTCGTTCGGCCGCTTCGACGCTGGCCTGTAGCTTGTCGAGTTCGCCCAGGTGACGCCATCTGGGCTTGGTGGTCTTGGCGCGTGTGGTGGCCTTCCTACGGCCGACAGGGGCTTTAAGGGTGCTAGAGGTGCTGGCCTTCCTGGGGCTGATAGGGCCCTCAAGAGTGCTGGAGGTGTGGCGAATGGTGCCGGTAACTGGCGGCCGGACCACCATAGCCCCAGAAGGCCCTTTTTCCATGGGCTCTGGTGTGGAAACGACAGTCGGCGTTGTCGCAAAAGTGTCGGGTTCGATTGACTCGACGATCGGCGCTTCGCTGCTACCGAAGTCGATTGGAAGACCTGCCACGAAGTCGGCCAGAAAGCGGTCGATCTCGACTTCGCCATTCGACTTTTTCTGCTCGCTCGCCTGACAAGCGGGCGCGATATTGCTATAATCCATTCATCACCTACTAAGAGACCGGTCGCCGTCGGGAAAATGTCGGCCGGTCTTTTTTTTCGTTATAGCGAAAAGAGCGCGGGTTATCGGTCCAGCGCGTTAAATTCTTCGGGCGCCGGCCATAATTCCACCGGGTCGCGTCTGTCGAACAAGCTCATCCATTACAACGGCGCGCACCGCATCTTGCGTCTGGCGGGCCGTTTGGCGCGCCAAATCGGCGTTTTGAGCCGCATCCCCGCCCTGGGCGTTCACGGTGACGGTGATCGGCAAGTTCCACGTGTTGCTCACGTTGTCGTTCGCCGGCCGCTGAACTCTGCCAACGTTGCCGCCGTCGAGTGAGCCGCCGGACGCCAACGCGGGTAAGGTATCGCTGTTGATTGCCTCAACGAGAGCCCGGTGCTTGGCCGTGGCGCGGGCGTTGACGACAAATTCCCCATCGGACAGCCGGGCCGGGATGCTGTCACTGGTGGACGTGCCTGGGCCACGCACGTGGCCGCCACCGGCGAACGCTTGCACATAGCCACCATCCTTAAAGCCCAGGAACGAGAAAAGGCCGCCCAGGATGCCGCCTCCCCCGGTTGCCGGGAACAGGCTGTTGAGCGCCATGTCGATGAGCTTGTCCACTACCTTGTCGAGGGCGTTCGCCAATGCTTCGGCCGCCGTCTTGCCGTGGCGCAGATCGTTGATGAAGCCGCCAACGGTGTCCCGCTCCAAAGATGCCCAATCGGCGGCGTTCTCGCGAGCCTTGTCCTGCTCGTCGGCGAGCTTGCGCGCCTCGACGCTGGCGTCAGCGTAAGAGCCGGCAAGCGCGTCGATCTTAGCCGCCACTTCAGGCGTGATCGTCACGCCGGCTTGCTGGGCGGCATTCAAAAGCTCTTGCTTGATGCGAGCTTCCTCGACGGCCCTGCCATAGTCATCCACCAGCGGATTGACGCCGGCCTGGGCGGCTGTCTCAGCCTGTAGGGCAGCGATACGCCGTTGCGTCTGGGTGATCTCGCGTTCGAAGTCGTTCGGGCCTTTTGCCTTGGCGCTGCCCTTGCTGTTGCCGCTTCCACCAGTCACCGGATAGTCGGCAAGCGAAATCGGCTTGACGCTATCGGGCGTCGACACAGGTTCCAGAGGGTTGAACGGCACCATGCCGTTGATGGCGTCGGACACGCCCTTATCGCTCTGGTCGGCGAGCGGTGCGACGACAACGGCAGCACCGGACTTAATGGCCGCAATCTTCGCGAGCACCTGGTCAAGCTGGGCCTGCACCGTGGTAGTGTCGATGCCCATTTCCGTGTTGAACTTGATGGCATCCTGAAGGGCTGTGACGGTCCTTTCGAGGTCGGCGAGCTTCGCCTTAACTGGGTCCGTCTCGACGCCGTTCAAGGCGTTGTTGATGGCCGGCGCCACTTGGTCGAGGCCGGTGAGCGCGCCAATGTTCCTCCCGAGATTCTGGGCCGCTTCGTTGACGCTATTCAGGAAACGCTCGATTTCCCCGAGAGCGGGTGCAGCCGCCGCCACGTCGTCGCCGAACTGACGGATTGCAACCCCAAGCTCATCAAGGAACTTGCCGAACATCTCGGTAGCATGAGCATTCGTATCGAACTTGCCGGCTACATCGACCAGCACGTTTTGCAGCCGCACGAAACGGCCCGAGATAGTCGTTTCCGCACCAGCAACCTTTTGCTGAAGTGTGGCGGCACCAGCGGCGAAGCCGTCGAAGAACGCCTTGCTGGAGAGCTTTCCGTCGACGACAAGCTGTTTCAGGGCAGCAACGGAACCGCCGGCCTCTTTGATGCCCGCCGCTGCCGCTTGGGCGATCGTCGGCGCACCTTCAAGCACGGAGTTGAATTCCTCCGCGTGAACCGTGCCGCTGCCAAGCGCTTGACCTAGCTGAAGCAGCGCGCCGGATGCCTGGCCGGCATCTGTGCCGGCGACGCGGAGGGCGAGCGCCACGTTGTCGGTGAACTGGAGCAGTTGGCCGGATGAAACTCCAAGCTCACGCTGTTGCTGGGCGGCCCTGCCATAGAGCTGCACCAGCGCCTCAAGCGGCACGGCGTTCTTCTGGGCGGACGCGAACAGCGCATCGTAGACCTTGGTCAGGTCTTCGCCGGACAGCCCGGCGACCTTCAGCGCGTTCTGAATCTTCGTGGCGGTGTCGATGAGCCTTTGCGCGCCCTGAAGGCTGACGCCCGCCAGGAAACCCGTGCCGATACCCTTCAGGCCGGCATTGATCCGGGTCGATACGGCAGCGAATGACGTTTCCATGCGTTCGCCGGCCTTCTTGGCGCGCTGTTCCATCGACCGAAATCGCTGGTCGGTCTGCTGCTGCGCACGTTCGAAGTTGCGCATGTAGCGCTCGAACTTCGCCTCGAACGTGATTAAAAGCTGCTGGCCGTCATCCATCTGAAAATTCCTATGCTGCCTCGGCCATGAGCTGGTCTAGTTCGTCGGGGTCCATGTCGAGGAAGGACTTGCGGTTGTTGTTCGCGACGGCACGCGCCACGGCCATGACGGCAGCAACAGCGCCGTCAATGCGATCGGTCTTCTTGCCCTTGTGCATACGGACAAGGCCGGTGTCGTTGCGGGAAGCGACGACGCTATCAAAGTGATGGCGAAGAACCGGGTGCCCGTTGTGGCGAAGCGCCCGGCCATTCACCACGCGCTCGAGCACGCCAATAGCCGGTCCCATGGTCAGCGGCCCCTGGCGCATTTCGACGGCCGGCAAGCCGTCATCGTAAAGCCGCTGCATGGTCATGCGCGCCAGGTGCGGGTCGAATGCGATTTCCTGCACGTTGTCATTGGCGGCACAAATCTCGCGAATGTGCTTCTCGACTTCCTCCGGTTCGATCACCGGACCATCGATCACGGTAATCAGGCCGTCGTCGCGCCATTGCTCATAGGGCACGCCGTCACGTTCGGCCCTGCCTTTCAGGTCATCCCCAGGCACGAAGAACCACGGGTGGACATAGATCGCGCCATCATCGCCACGCCACGCCGCTACAACGGCGGTGAGGTCGCCGTTGACGGACATGTCCACGCCGATGAAGCACGGCAGCGCCGCGAGGTCGGCGAGGTCGAGCGGGATCTTGCCGGCGTCGTAGGTTGCCATGTCGAAAAGGGGGTCGCGCGAATGCGCCTGCCAGATATTGAGATTGAACTGCTTGAACGCGTAGCGGTCTGCGGGCCGGTGCTCCGCTTCCCTCGCCGCCGTGCGCAGCGCGTCGAGGTTCGGAAAGCTATACTTCAGGCCAGGGTTGACGCGGTGCCATAGGTCTTCGTCCTGCCACTCATTGTCGTTGGCCGCTTCGAAGATGATCGGCAGATATGCGGGGTTCACGATCTCGCCACGCGCCACGCGCCGGGCATAGTCATACTGCTCGAAACCGATGTTCTCGGAACCCCGCCCGGCCGTGGTGGCGATCACCATGAGGGTGCCGCTGGTCTTCACCATGCCCGATTTGAGCGCTTCCCAAAGGTCGCGGCCCTTCCACACATGGATTTCGTCCACCAGCACAAAGGCCGGCGTCTTGCCGTGCTGCGCAGCGCCGTCGCTGGAAATGGCCTGAAGCTCAACGCCGAACTTCGGATAGACGATTTTCTTTGCGCTGTTGTGCGCGTCATAGATGCGGGTCGCGGCGACCAGGCGCTTGTCCATCCGCACAATGTTCGCGGCTTCCTTGAACCCAAGGCCGGCCTGCTCACGGTCGGACGCTGCAAAGATCACCTGGCCGGCCGGAACCTTCTCTGGGCCAATGGTGTGCAAGAGGGCGAGCGCAGCAGCGAGGGAGGTCTTCCTCCCGCCTCTCGGAATCATCCAGAAGACGGTTTCGACCACGCGCCGGCCGTTCGCGTGGCGCGGGCCGTAAATGCGACGGATGATACGTTCCTGCCAGTCATAAAGCTGGAAACCAGAGTTCGCCGCGGTGCTATTTGGATGCTTCAAGCGGCGAATGAATTCAACCGCACGCTCGCCATAGCCGAACGGGTCTTCAATCGTGGAACCGTCGAAAATCCATGCGGGATAGGTGCTCGCCATCACGTCACCGCGAGCGGGTTGTCGTCGTCATCGTCGTCGGCGCCAGCCGCGCCGACGCGAGAGCGCGAGACGGGCGACAGGCCATATTCGGCGGCAAGCTGCCGGGCCGTCTGCATGGCGCGGTTCTGCATTCCGAAAAGGGTCTTGTCCAAGCCGCCAGCGGCAAACAGTCGCTCGATCTCGCGAACCCGCCCGGTCGCCACGCAATAGTTCTCGACGCCGGTCAGGTCGGCCTTGGTGATGATCCGATCCGCGATCAAGCGCGGCATGATACGCTTCCATTCCGCGCGAGCGTCGGCCGTCATCCACTTCGGCGCGGTCGGTGCCTTGGTGAGCGGTTCACGATCAGGGGAAAGGACAGGCTTCACGCCGCGAAGATGCGTCATGCCGTATCCACCGCCCGGAGCTCAAGGCCGCGACGGCGGCCGATTTCGGTGACTTCCTTCAGGTCATAGACCTGCCCGGCGTAGCTCACGCGGTCGGCCGTGGTGATGCCGGCGAGGTAGCGGACGCGGAAGACGATGGTGCCGCTTTCGGCCTCGCCGAAGCCGGTGAGGAATTCGGAAGCGGATTGCGTCACGATCTCCGCGCGCACCGTGGCAACGTTCAGCCAGGCGGCGACAACCGCGCCAGTCGGCGACACGGTTTCGGTCTTCCGCTCAATGGAAACGGTTCGGTCAAGCTTGCCGGCGCGCATCACACAATCCACCGGATGAGCGCTTCAACCGACATGACGGCGTGCCCATAGGCCGGGTCGGGATCACGCGGGTAGACAGCGCGCGTCACCTCGAAGTGGTCGACGTAGCCGCCGTCAATCTGAAGCTTCCACTTGCTGTCCAGCGCCTCACAGACGGCAAAGGCAATTGCCTTGGCGGCATCCTCGCCCGAGTCGAGAGTCCAAATATGGATGTCTAGATTGACCCAGGCGGCGCGCTGGGCGGAGTAGTCGTGGCCGTGCAACGCCGTGGTGCCGTTCGCCATGATGATGCACGGCGTCTTGTCCGGTCGCGTCGAGCCGGAACGGATGTTGTCGGCGGGCACAAGCGCGGTGACGGCCGGGCGATCAAGCAATCGCGAACGGATAGCGGTCTGAAGGGCAAGGGTCGGCTCGATCATCGCCTGTTCCATTCCTTCTTGGCCGCGCGGGTGAAGGCGCTTGCGGTGCCACGCTTGATTTGGTCGCGAAGCAGCCGATAGCCGGTGAAAAAGAATGGCTGGGCTTCCGTCTTGGACGTGCCATGCTCAACAAGGTGCGGATACCGCACGTCCTCATTGCCCGCCGTGACGATCACCTGACCCTCACCGGCGACACGGGAGCCGCCCGGCTGGGAAAAGGGCGGCGTGCTCTGGCCGGGCAGCGTCACGGTGATGCTCTCGGCGAGCGCGCCGGTATCCTTTGGCGCAAGCCTCCGCTGAATATCGGCAACGTCGTTTGCGCCCTTAATAAGCCGCTTCATGGCGGCTTCCTTTGCCGCCAGCTTCACGCGCTCCATAGCCGCAAGCGTTTCCTTTAGGCCGTTAGACGCCATCAGTAGCGGCCTCCCCGAACCAGCTTTCGCGGTAGGCGTCGGCGATGCTGGTCACGCCGTAGGGCGCAAGCTGCATGGTCATGGTGACGCTGAAGGCGACGGCCTCGCGCTGCTCATAGTGGAACGCCACCAGCTTCAGCACCGCGAGCTTCAGGTCGTCGGGCAGTGGATCGAGGTCGGCGAGCGGCCTGCCGATGTAGTTGCTAAGCCACTGTTCGGCCGCGCCGATGTAGAGCGTGATAAGCTCATCGTCGGCCGTGCCATCAACATTCATGTGTGCCTTGGCGAGCGCCAGGGTGACGATGCTCATTCGTTTTCGGCCTTCTCAGAAAAAGTTATTTCGGGAATCTCTTGCGGGAAGCTCCCCCCGCCGGTCCCCGACGCTATGGCGAAGTCGGCAACCACCCCCCGGTCATGGCCGGGCGTCTTGCGCCGCCTCGGGCCGCCCATTGCGACAGCCTGGGCAACCGTGCGGCCGTTGCCGTCCTTCAGGCGCTTCAGGAATGCGTCATAGCTAATGCCGAGATGGTCAGCCCATTCGCCATACGTCTTGCTCACGCCATCGACGGTGTGGAGCAGGCTTGCGCGCTTGCCGCTCTTGCTATGTGCAAGCGCATGCTCAAGCGTCATGCCTCGCTTCATTCGCTGGGCGAGCGAGTGGTAGCTGATGTCATACGCATTGCACCATTCAGACAGCGTCTTGCTGATTCCGTTTATGGTATGCAGCTTCGGCTTGCGGCCGGGCCGGTCGTTGAAGACGCTACGCTTCTTCCGCCTGAAGTTCGGATTAGTTGCTTCGGCGATGGAGTAACCAAAGCGGAGACGGTCCCGGATGTTAGATTCTTTGACGCCGCTAAGCTTTGACCACTCTCGAACCGTGAGGGACTTCCCGTCGTGTTCGTAGCGCGTGGCCTGCCGTGGTGCCGCTGCCTCCGGCTTGGCGATCTCGAATTTGTGGCCGATCGCTTCCGCGTTGTCCGATCGGCGAAAGGCGTTGGCCGCACGTTCGGCCACGTTGTCAGGATCAAGCCCGGCAAGGCTGCAAACATCGACAAAATCAGCATTGGCGGGCTGAAACCAGGCGCGTGCCCGTTTGTCCTTTAGGCCATCTTCTGTGGCCTGAAGGATGACGGCAACCCAAAGCTCGCGTTCGGAAGCGTGCTTCATGGGTGCTGCCTCCGCCGTTCTCTGATGTAGTCGCGTGCATTGCAGCGCCGGCAACCGGGCCGCCAGTTCGCGCGCACCATGCGAAGGTCGGGGTGTCGGCGGATGCTGACCACGTGCCGGACAAGGGTAGCCGGTGAGCCGCACTCGCAATGGTCATTGCCAGGCAGAGCGAGGAAGGCGCGGGCCGCTTGCTCCCATGCGCGATCATAGCCGCGCCGGCTTGCATTCTCGCGGCGTGCATCATGGCGAGCGTTGCGCTCACGGTCGCGCACAACCTGGCAAGCACAACGCTCGCCATGGGCGACGATAAGGCCACAAGAGCAAATGCGAGGTGGACGAATTGGCATGTGTCCTACCCAGCCAAGCCACGCAGCTTCGCCAGACCTTCTTTCACCTTCTCAGGCGCGATCTCTTCGAGCGGGTCGCTTTCGGCTTTCTCATCATCCTTGACGCCGTTGACGGCCTTCAGGCGGGCGACGAGACCGCGCTGGGCAATCGAGATTTCGGTAGGGATTGCGGCCCATGTGTCGGCCGGCGACCAGCCAAGCCAGCCGGTGCCGATCTCAAACAGCCGTTCAAGGTGAGGGCCAATCCAGTCGGAAGTATCGGGCGTGCTGTCGACACGTTCGCTGACTTCCAACGCGGCCTTGCGATCGACGCCTAGCAGGGCGAAAGCGAAGTCAGAGAGAGGCTCGACCAGCGCCACCAGATCGCGAACGCTAAGGCCGTTGACCACCTTCGCACCGGTTTCAGGGTCGGTGCCTTCAAGGATGATGTCGGCGATGATGCCAAGGTGGCCCTCGCCGACAGCTTCAGCCAGCTTGCGAAGGTCGTGCTTCGCATGCAGGCGGACAGCGGCCCGCAAAGACGGCCGCAAGCGCACGGCATGAGCGGAGCCGTGCGGAATTGCGATGATGTCGTTTGCGAGCCGCATAGGGGTTACGCCGCCACCTTCAGCTTCAGAAAGCGGTCGGCATTCGTGACGTCGCCGCCGACACGCTTGCGGGCGTGGAAGCGCACGGTGCCCTTCGTTGCCTGCGAATACGGGTCGCGCAGAACGGACAGGCCGATACGGTCGATGATCCGATAGCCGGACAGATCGCCGAACATGATCGGATAGGCGTTCGCCGCCACGTCGGGCATATCGACCATCTCGACAATCGGACGGCCAAGCAGCGTGACGGGTGCGCCGGCCGTGATCGGGTCGAGCATGATGAAGCGGCCGGTGCCGTCCTTCAGGGTGCGCAGCGCGCCCAGGGTCGTGCGGTTCATCAGCCAGACGCCATTCTGGGCGACGACAGACGGCACCTTGTGGAACATGCCGATGATGGTTGCGGCCGGGTCGGTGCCGAGCGTCGCAGCGTTGCCGGTCTTCACTTCGGCGATGCCAGCGGCGACGAGCAGGCCCTTCGGCTTGCCGGTGCCATTGCCGGACACGAAAGCGGTGGCCTCGGTCTTGCCGAACGCCTCGCCCAGGTCGGCGGCAAGCTCGCCTTCCAGATTGTAGGCGTTGTCTTCCAGAAGCTGGTTCGACACGTCCACATAGGTGGCGAGTTCATAGGGCGTGAACGTCGCCTGTTCGAACGTCATGTCCGACTGCGAGCGGTCGTCCGTTTCGCCGACCCAGGTCGCGGCGGTGCCGGTGAGCTTCCGGGGAAGCTTGATCTCCGGCGCTGCAATGGTCGTCACCTTCGCGTAGGCGCGAACCGGCGAGAATTCGACGATGCCCTTCAGGATTTCCGCGCCGAAGGCTTCCGGCGCCAGGTAGCCCGCGCTTGCGTCGGTGGCGACGGTGAGCGTTGCCGCTGCCTTCTGGTCCATGCGCTCGATGCCCTTGCGGGCGAACTCAATGAACGCTTTGCGCTCAGCGGCTGCAGCATCGTTGTCGTTGTCGGCGGCGGGGACATTGGAGTTGGCAGCGACCGGACGGTTCATCTTCGCTTCAAGCTTGTCGAAACGTTCGGTGAGCTTGACACTGTCGCCCGTCTTGGTCTCGACGGCCTTCAGGCGGGTTTCGACTGCCTCACGGAAGTCGTTGAGCGCCTTCGTGACAACGGCCTGGCCGTCGTCATCGTCGCCTTTGATTTCGAGCGCGTCGAGCGCTCGCATGCTAGTGCGGTTCATCATTATACCTCTTGGAAGAAATGCGCCGTGGCGCGGTTGATGGCGTCGGCAATCGCGAGCGCCTGGACTGCCGACTTCGCACTGGTGACGCGCGCGCCGGGATGCATGGGGAGAGTCACAAGGCTCGCCTCAAGCAATTGGAGTTGAGAGATCGTGCGGCCACCGCCCTTGCGAGCCATGGCCTTGCGGGTAATAAAGCCGATCGAAATCCCGCGCACCGCGCCGGACTGCACAAGCGCGCGAACCTCGCGGGCGCGCTCGACGTGCTCGACAAGCAGCTTGCCCTTCAGGCGAAGGCCGTCCGGTGCCTCAACGGCTTCGGTCCAGACGCCAATAGGGTCGTTCTGGTCGTGGCCGAAAAGCATCGTGAGGGGCAGATTGACGTTGGCGAAAGCGCCTTTCTCAATCACGTCGCCGACGCGATCGGGTGAGCCGAACGGCCACGCAAGCCCTTCAATCTCGCCGGCATTGCCGGCGACGAATTTGGTTTCGAGGAAGAGCTTATCCATTGGCGGTGTTGTCCTGGGCTTTGTCGCTGGCCTGGGCGGGCGCGCCGGACCAGACGGCTTGCAAAACAGCCGTGGCGATCGGGAAGGATTCAATGAGTGGGCGCTTGGCCGCGTAAGTGTCGGCGAGCGCAGCGGCTTCCTTGGGCGTCGAGCCGCCGCCGATGAGCGATAGCCGGATGATCTCGACAAGCTCAGCATGGCGGAAGTGACCATCAGGGACGCGCATGCAGAGCGCGCCGATGCCGGCACCGGTCTTGCGCTCAAGCTCAAGGATCAACTCGGGCGTGAGTGCGAAAGCATGGTTGCCGTCGCCGAAGAAAGCGGTATGCGTCATGCCGCCACCTGGCCGGCGGGGCGGTTGTCGTTTTGAGCGGCCGGCTTGCCGGACGTGGTGTAGGGATTGGCGAGCTCGTCACCGCCTTTGATGGCCGGCAGGTTCATGGCGGCGCGGACTTCGTTCGGCGTCATGGCGCGCATAGCGACCAGCTTGCCGAAGATTTCCGCCCTACCCGCCGCGTCGGCGCGCTGAAGGTCGTCAATGACGAATTCGAAATAGAGGTCGTCTTGCTCGTCTTCGGTGAGAAGGACGGTCGCATAGGCGTCCTGCCAACGGTCGAGCCAGGGCCGAAGGCAAAGCTGAAGGAAGCTCGCCGCCATCTGTTCGGCGTTACTCCATGTCGCGCGCTCAAGCTGGTAGAGCATGTGAGGTGGCACGCCGAAGATGCGGGCAATCTCGTTGATTTGCTCAAGCCGGTTCTCGATAAACTGCGCATCGGTGCTAGGCATCGTCTGCGCTGCATAGGTCCATCCGGCGTCGAGAATGAGCGGGTCGCCGCTGGAATTGGACTGCCACGTGCGCCACGACTTCAGGATGTTAGAAATGGTCTTCGCACCGGACTCACCGCCGGCCGGCTTTTCGTTGGACACGACGCCGGACGGTCGAGCACCACCCGCGAAGAACTTCGACGCATGGCGTTCAAGCACCATGGCAACGCCGATAGCATCCTTGCCAAGCGTGATCGGCGAGACGCCGCCGAAGGCAGGGACGTAGAGAACATCACGGTAGGACAGGCGCACCTGTCTGCCCTTGGTCGGCTGGACCAGGTAATAGGGTTCGCCGTCATCCGCGAAATGCTGCTGGACGGTGCCGGGTGTGAGGCGGTGAAGTTCGGCCGGGCGGTCACTGCCGACGCGCACAACCTGAGCATAGCCCGCACCGTGCATGAGCGCGTCCATTGTAAGGACGCTGCGAAGATGCCCGGCGCTAGTCCAAGGGTTCGCACGGCTATGCACAAGTCGATTGCCGGCGTGATCCTTGGCGGCTTCCTTGCTATCCCCTTCCTCACGGTAGAGTTTGCAAGGCAGCGAGCCGATTGTTTCGGAAATCAGTCGGAGGGCGTGAAGGACGGCCGGCACATGCAATGCGGTGCTCGCGGTGACGGTCACGCCAGACGCTGACGGCACGATGCCGAAGACAGATTCCATGCCGTAGGAATCAGAAAGCGGGACCGACTTCTTTTCGATCCCGCTTCCAAAAATAGTCTTCAGAAACTCGACTGGACGAGAACGCACAACAACTCCGAAACCTTATTCGGAATTATTGTCCCACGCTCATCGATAGGAACAAAGTCCTTTATTTAACTTCGATAGGAATATTTTCATTGATTTTTTGGCCTCTTATGGTCTAAGGGGTTGCACTCGGGCGGACACCTTTGCCGCGAAATCGGGCGGCGGGTTCCCATTACCGAGCCATGAATCCCATTGGCCCGTAGTCGGATTGAAAATACTGACCTTGCTGTTCGGGTTGTCATTTCCGATCGCGTTGAGAACAGCGATATATTCTTCCAAGCTCACATACCAAAGGCCCTTGTCCCGGGACCTATCGGAATTGAAGATGAACCCCGTCACACGGCTCGGATGTTCACGCCGCGATCGTTTCCGGGCATATTCGACCGTCTCGCCAAAAACGAAGCTGTGAATGATTGTGTTCGCCATGTCCTTGATCGAAATTCTTACATCGACAGCAGCGCTGAAATCGTAGTGATCTTCGATGTCGTATTTGGTGTGCTGGTTTATTCCCTTTTTCTTGCAGGGGTAAAAATCCGCAGGCACGCTGGACGACGCCAAGCTCGATGAAATCTTTTCCGATTCAATCAGCCGACGAATCTTGAACGCACCGACGAAAACGGTCTCTTCGATTGCAAATGACCGCTTTGCACTGCGCCGCTTACCGGCCCAATCTCTTAGAGCTGTTGCGTCGCGCAACAGCCCGTCTTTCCACGGAAAGCTATCCAGTATCATGTCGCGAATCTCTATTATTGCGCGAGCATTATAGACTAAAAAGGTGTTCTAGCCGCAAGTTGGGATAGCCGATCGAATTCACCAGATCGACGCGCTGTTGCAGCATGCCTTGAGGCATGACGCCGTAACGGCCAGTCATGGTGCCGGCGACGTGGCCCAGGATGAAACCGAACTGCTCATCTAGATATCCGGCCCGGCGCAAGGCGTCGGCAACGCCATGCCTGAAGCTATAGAGCGACAGGCCGCGCCCGGCCTTCATGCCGAGCCGGGTGAGGTAGCGGCCGAACTCACGTGAGAATTCGGCGATCATCTGCCCACGTGAATTCCGCCTAGCTTCAGGGAACAGCCGCGCCTGCCCTGCCACCTCCATACCGTCGCGATACTTGATGAAGCCGAGCCGGATAAGCTCGTCATGAACCGGCACCACGCGCATGCTGCCTTCGGTCTTCACGCTCTTCTCGCCATCGCCTTCCGTAGTGATATGCATGATCCAGTGGCCGTGTTCCTTCCGAACATCGGTGACCGCAAGTTGGGCAATCTCTGCCGGGCGGGCGCCAGAAAACAGCATCACCAGCGGCAACCAATAGCGATGGTCGCGGATCATGACGTTGCCGGGCTTGGCGACGTTGCGCCACTCATCGGCGCTCTGGCACCCGGTAAATAGGGGCGACTTGAACAGCGCGTTCATCTGCTCGACGCCGAAGGGGACAGTCGTCTTGTCCTTCGATTTCTTCAAGAACATGCCGTCGGTCGGGTTGCTGTCGATGTAACCGTGATTGTCCAGCCAGGTGCAGAAGGCGCTCAAGCCGGCGAGATAGCGGTTAACGGTGCTTGTGCTGATTACAGGCTTTCCGACCTTCTCATTACGCCGAACGATGTCGGCAATCTTCATGCCGGCAAACTCTTTGCTTTCGGTCGCCTTCACCGGGAACTTCAGCAACAAGGCCTTCCACTCGCGGACGGCTTTCTTGTCGATGCGTCGAGCCGGAAAGGTGCTGCCGACGTAATCGACAAAGGTGCCAAGGTCGCGCCGGGCCTGGGCGATCGTATCGACAGCAATGCCCTTCGGATTCTCGACCGCATATTGCTCGAATAGCTCCATGATCCCCTCGCCCGGCGCTGCCTGCTCACGTGACGCGCCAGTGGCGGGCTTGACGATTGGGTCTTTCGGGGTGCCGGCGTAGTCGCCGCCATCGCGCTCGATGGTGCGCTGTAGCACCTCAATTTCGCTGCGCATCATCCGCCTTGCAAGGTCGGCACGATCGGACGAGGCAGGATCAATAAGCAGCTTGTGGCGCTCGATATAGTCGTCAACCTCATCGTCAATGAGCGCCGTCTCGCCAACCACCAGATGCTCCCGCAATTCGTCGAGCTTGACCCGGCGGGCCTTTGCTTCGAATTGGCGAAGGTTGGTCGCTGAAGGCCGGTCTTGGTCGTCCGGATGCCGCACGCGCGCTTCATGTTGGCGCGCTTGCTCATCGCGTTGCAACGAGTCGGTGTAATGCTGCCACACGGCGTCGGCCTTGTCGTCGGCGGTGAGTTCGCGCCGGGCGCGCACGTCTTCGAACTCCGTCCGCCAGCCTTCAATCACCGGCCACAGGCGAGCCTTTGCGGTCGCCTCATCCTTCGTCCGAAGTGACTTTTTCCGCGTCGTCGTCCGGTAGACCGGCACTAAATCGACGGGAATATCGATGCGAGCGTAATAGGTCGCGCCACGTCGTTCGAGGTATGTCAGCCTTGCCATTTCCATGCCTTCCGTAGCACGATTCCGGAACATCAAACCGGAACAGTTCTAGACGAGAAAGCGCTTGAATCGCAATAGCTTCTTTGATTTCAGGTGGTTAGAAAAAGTTGGATTACCGTCCAGGTTCCCCAGCCAAAGTTTTCTCCGCGCATTCCCACATTTGAACCGTAAATTCATCGCAACGGGTATCGATGTCGGCTGAGCTCCGGTTGATTTTCCGGTTATATTAGCAATCAACTATATATTAATAGCTACGGCGCAGCCTGCTCGAATCGGGAATGTCCCCGATCGACGATCCGGCACTCAGTGTGCCGAGACGCTCGACCGATGCGGAGCAAACGCATGAGTGTCGAAACAGCATTGGCGCAACTGTTGCGCATGATCCACCGCCGTGCCCTGAATTTGGCGACGATGCCGGACGATGAGAGAGATCCCTACTACGACAGCATCCGACGATCATGTTGCGGAGCCGCCGAGCATATCGGGCAATCTCCCGACAATGCAGCCATCACGGCAAACAGTATGGTTGAATTTACCCGGGCGATGGTCGGTATCATCGAGGCGGGCCGCGGGTAAACCGCAGACGTCGACACGCTCGTGACGAGCTTGGAAGGCGCCGAGAAGCGTGGTTACGGCGTATTGCCCGAAGCTCGCAAGGTGATGATTGCCACCCGGGCACTTCGACGATCAAAGCTTCCTGGCGACGGTTATCTCGGATCGTCCCAGATGTTCGGCGACAGATGCCTGGTTATCGGCATCACAGGGAAACCAACATCCATACGCGCGCCGGGCAGCAGCCCGTTCAGCATCCCCGCCGTCCTGTGGCCGTCCTGGGCGTATTTCAAGGCCATACCCATGCGATTCAACGTCTTCAATATCGACATAGACCTATCCCTGTTTCGCCAAGGCTATGGCGGAGACAATCCTCGTCGCCTTCATGATGGCGGTCTAAATGATCGATCAATGTTTCCGTCGCATTGCACGGAAACGCCCGGCGCGTAACATTTGCATGCAAACGAGTTTATCGTTGCCTGCAGAGTGCCGGCCGGCTTGGGCCGCTGCAGGGATGGACAGTTTCCATTTCGATACGAAATACGCGCTCAAGCGCCATTAAACCGAAACGCAATCGCAGGAAAACCGTCATCGACCGGCTCGTCCGGAGTTTAAACAAAGGAAAATCGAGATGACCAAGATCCTTCGCAATGCAGTTTTCGCAGTTGTTGCTGTTACCGGCCTGGCAACTTCGGCCTATGCCCAGCAGACGACCATCAATTCGTGCAGCAATCATGACGATTACTATGGCATGTGCCTTGGCGCCGCCAACAACGGCGGCCACCACGACAGCCGCGGCGACCGCCGCTAATCGGCAAGTCGCGCTCGAAAAAGGCCTCGCGGGCATCTCGCCGGCGAGGCCTTTTGCGTTTCGAGGTGGGTGGCGGCTGCCGGTCGCCCTGGACACTCTTCCGGTTGTGAACCCGGGCTCCCTACTCCGCCGCCTCATACCCCGCGATGCCCTTGATCTCGAGGAAATCCTCCAGGCCGTATTCGGC
The DNA here is from genome assembly GCF_003952425.1 of Mesorhizobium sp. M2A.F.Ca.ET.046.03.2.1. Classification (NCBI taxonomy): domain Bacteria; kingdom Pseudomonadati; phylum Pseudomonadota; class Alphaproteobacteria; order Hyphomicrobiales; family Phyllobacteriaceae; genus Mesorhizobium; species Mesorhizobium sp. M2A.F.Ca.ET.046.03.2.1. The sequence goes on from NZ_CP034449.1 coordinate 6,945,583, forward strand.
ATATTCGCGGCCGTTGCCGGACTGCTTGTAGCCGCCAAAGGGCAGGCCGGCGTCCCAGGTCGGGTAGTTGATGTAGACGTTGCCGGAGCGCATGCGGGCAGCCACGTCGCGCGCCTTCTCGATGTCCTTGGCCTGGATGTAGGAGGCCAGGCCATAGACCGTATCGTTGGCCTGCTCGACCGCCTGCTCGACCGTGTCGTAAGGCATGATCGACAGCACTGGGCCGAAGATCTCCTCCCTGGCGATGCGCATGTCATGAGTGACGTTGGCGAAGACGGTCGGGCGGACGTAGTAGCCGCGGTTGAGCTCGGCCGGGCGGCCGGGGCCGCCGGCGACCAGCGTGGCGCCCTCGTCGATGCCGCTCTGGATCAGGTCCTGGATCTTGTCGAACTGGATCTGGCTGACCACCGGGCCGAGCTTCGAGGTGGGCGCGTCGGCCGGGCCACGGTGAATTTCTCCGCCGCCTTCTTGGCGTAACCGGCCGCCTCATCGTGACGGTCGCGCGGCACGAACATGCGGGTCGGCGCGTTGCAGGACTGGCCGCTGTTGCCAAAGCAGCCGGCGACGCCCTTGGTGACGGCTCGCTCCAGATCGACGTCCGGGAACAGGATGTTGGCCGACTTGCCGCCCAGTTCCTGGTGCACGCGCTTGACGGTATCGGCCGCCGCCTTGGCGACGAGGATGCCCGCGCGGGTCGAACCAGTGAAGGACATCATGTCGACATCCGGGTGGCCGGCCAGCGCCTGGCCGACGGTCGGGCCATCGCCGTTGACGAGATTGAACACACCCTTTGGCACGCCGGCCTCGTCGATGATCTCGGCGAAGATGATGGCGTCGAGCGGCGCGACCTCCGACGGCTTCAGCACCATGGTGCAGCCGGCGGCAAGCGCGGGGCCCACCTTGCAGGTGATCTGGTTCAGCGGCCAGTTCCACGGCGTGATCAGGCCGACGACGCCGATCGGCTCCTTGACGATGAGCGACGAACCTTTGACGTGGCGGAACTGGAAGGTCTTCAGCACCTCGGCCATCTTTTCCAGATGCGCCTGGCCGACGCCGACCTGGCTGTCCAGCGCCATCTGGCGCGGCGCGCCCATCTCGCGCGAAACGGCGAGCGCGAGGTCCTTGCTGCGCTTCTTGTAGATTTCGATGACGCGGTTGAGGATGTCGAGCCGCTCCTCGACCGAGGTGAAGCCGAAGCTGCCGAAGGCGCGCTTGGCGGCGGCCACCGCCTTGTCGACATCGGCCTTGGAGCCCAGCGATATCTGCGCGAAAGCGTCCTCGTTCGAGGGATCGATGACATCGAGCGTGTTCGGCACGACCGGATCGACCCAGGCGCCGTCGATATAGAATTGCAGATTGTGGGACATGTTTTCCTCCTCGGCCAGCCGCGGGTGCTCGATTGCAGTGGGTCGTCGTATACCGCCAGAGATAACGATGCCGCAAGCGCCCTGTCAAACGCAAGCGCGGGCGGTTGAGCCAGCCGTCCGTCGAGCCTGACGTGCCGGCTGACGCCCACCGGGACCGATTACAGCAGCGTATGTCCAGCGTCACCCAGCAGCCGGGCCGCCGCGGCTTGATCGGCGGCCTTCACCAGCAGGTGGTCGCCATCGAAGGTGGACACCACGAAGATGCCCAGCCCGTTCTCCGACAGCGGCCGAATGACAGACAGCACGATGCCGGTTTCACCGAAGGCAAAGGGGCCTTCGAATTTGAAGGCGACCCAGTCGCTGTCGTGCCTGACCGAAGCCGGTACGCGCTCCTGCAGGCAGGTTATCGAAAGCTCATCCTCGGTTCTGGTGATGCTGACGAAACCCGGCCCGTCCGCCCAATCGGGAATGCCATGTCCAGCTTCCAGCCTCGAAATCGCGTATAGGCCTGGCAGTTGCTTCAGCCTGATCCTGGCAGCCATGGCCCCGCTCCGATTGCCGGTCATCCCCGATCCTCTTGCTCATATAAACGGTCGAGCCGTTCATGAACGGCTCTTCCCGGTCGACCGAATAGCCCTGCCTCTTATAGAGCGACACATTCGCCTCGAACGCGCCGTTGGTCAGCAGGCGAAGCTGATGGCGCCCGGCCTTGCGCGCCTTGCCCTCTGCCCGCTCCAGTAGCAGCCGGCCGATCCCTTTGCCCTGCGCCTCCGGCGCGACGCAGAGATTCTCGATCCAGAGATGATCGTCGGCGAGGACGGATCCAAGCATCCCGACAATGCGATCCTGCGCAACGGCGAGGTCGAATGGATGCTCGGCGACAGCCTTGTCGTAATCGGCGCGCATCGGCAGCGGCTCGCGGCCGATTACCGGCACCCATTTGGCATAGGCGGCGCGCACGATGTCGCGGATGGCGGCGGCGTCCGCCGCTTCGGCCGTCCGAAATCGGATGGGAAAATCGATGGTCATTGCGAGGCTCCAGATATGAAAACCCCGCCGGCTGAAGTCGCGGGCGGGGCAGGAAACGAACGAACCTTATCTATCGTATCGGGCTTATCGTCGCGCAATCGGCCTGCCGCTCCGCACTCGGCGAAAGCGGCGTCGCTTGGTATTGGCGGGCGCGCGGGAGAACATCGCGGCAAGCTGGAGGAGGAACCGGCAAGCGTCAAGGCTCGGCCGGTGCCGGTTATTGGGCCAACCCGCTCGCCAATCGTTCGCAAAAATCGATCGTTATAACTCGAATAATTCGTTTGAAAGATTAGTCCGGGAATGGCATTCCGGCACCGAGCGCGCCTGGAGAATTCGATTGTCTTTCCTGCCCGCCACCGCGAACAATCTTCCAGATCACCTGAACCCGGCCACCGTCGGGCGCAGGCACTCTGCCCTGACCGCGATCTCGGTCGGCAACATGCCGGGACTGGTGCTGGTGGCGATGATCACCAGCGTCGCCTATTCGGCGCGCGGCTTCTCCGGCCTGTTCAGCCCGATGATCCTCGCTGTCGTCGTCGGCATGATCTTTTCCAACATGCTCGGCGTGCCCGCACACGCCAAGGCCGGCATTGCGTTTTCACAAAAGCGCCTGTTGCGCTTCGCCATCGTGCTGCTCGGCTTCCAGCTCACGCTCGGCCAGGTGGCGGGCATCGGCCTCGGCGGCGTCGGCATCGTCGCGGCCACGCTCTGCGCCACCTTCCTGTTCACCGTCACGCTTGGACGGCTGATCGGCGTCGACCGGAAGCTCGCGCAACTCATCGCCGCCGGCACCTCGATCTGCGGCGCCTCGGCGATCGTCGCCACCAACATCGTCACCGACGCGCGCGATGAGGACGTCACCTATGCGGTCGCCGCCATCACGCTGTTCGGCACCATCGCCATGCTCGGCTTCCCGCTGCTGGCGCCGGTCTTCGGCCTCGACCAGCACGCTTTCGGCCTGTGGGCGGGCGCCTCGATCCACGAGGTGGCGCAGGTGATCGGCGCCGGCTTCCAGAACGGCACTCTCGCCGGCGAGACCGCGACCGTCGCCAAGCTCACTCGCGTCGCCATGCTGGCGCCGATGGTGATCGCGCTCGGCCTGATGGCGCGCCGCGGCAGCTCCGACGCTTCCGGCGCCAAGCCGCCGATGCCCTGGTTCGTCGCGGCCTTCGTCGCGGTGGTGGCGCTGAACAGCCTGGTCGCGATCCCGGCGCAGATCCATTCGGCGACTGCCTTGGCCACGCAGATCATGCTGACCATGGGCCTCGCCGCCATGGGCCTGCAGGCCGATATTTCGGAGCTGCGTTCGCGCGGCCTGCGGCCGCTGATGCTGGCCTTCTCGGCCTTCCTCGTCATTGCGGGCTTCAGCCTGGTGCTGGTGAGGTTCGTCTGACCTACTGGGAATCCCGGCGGAGCGTTCCGATACCGGCCAGGATGAGGTCCACGCCGGCGAGGAATTGCTCGCGGTCGTCGTGCTCGTGAAACCGCGCGGCAGTGCGAAGCAGGAACGGATAGCCGGCGGGGTCCGACCTCGTCCATCGCTCGACGACGGTCGACAGGAATGCTTCCCGATCGGTGCCAGGCGGCAAAGGACGGGCGTTGGCGGCGTTCTGCGCGTTTTGGCCAGCGGCGCCAAGGATGTAGTGGACCAGCGCGGACGCCGCGTCGAACAGCGCTCGGTCCGGAACACCGAGCGCGTCGAGATGACTGCCGATGCTTTCGAATATCCGCCCCACTGCCGGCTGCCACGGCGCCCGCGAAAGCTGGGCGCCCGCCCAGGGATGCGCGTCGATCGCATCGAACAGCCCCAGCGCAACTGCCCGAATCGCCTCCCGTGGTTCCGCTTCTTGAACCGCCTCGCTCATGACACGGTCGATGACCTCCTCGGTCGCCGCGGCGAGCAGTTCGTCCTTGTCCTTGACGTGCCAGTAGATCGCCCCGCTTCCCGTCGCCAGGCGTGCCGCGAGCGCACGGAAAGTCAGCCCGCTCTCGCCGCCTGAATCCAGGATCTCGATCGCGGCCCCGATGATCCGCTCCTTCGAAAGCGCATCGGTGCGCCGCTCAACCCGTCCACTCCTTGCCATGCCGCATCTTGACATGAATGGAACGACGTTCCAAATACTATTTATGGAACATCGTTCCAATCTCTCGTCGAAAAGGATCAGACGATGACTGAGGTAACAATCGTGGGCGCGGGTCTTGGCGGCCTCACCCTGGCGCGCGTGCTTCATATCCACGGCATAGCTGTAACGGTCTATGAAGCGGAGGCTTCGGCATCGGCGTGCACGCAAGGCGGGCAGATCGACATCCACGAGTATAATGGACAGATCGCGCTCGAAGCCGCTGGCCTCACCGAAGCCTTCCACGCCATCATCCACCAAGGCGGCGCGGCTAGCCGCGTGCTCGACCGGCACGGCACGGTGCTGCTTGAGGAAGCGGACGATGGCGGCCGACCCGAAGTGCTGCGCGGCGATCTGCGGCGCATTCTGATAGACTCGCTGCCCGCCGACAGCATCCGCTGGGGAAAGAAGCTTGCCGGCGTCGCCGCTCTGGGTGGCGGCCGGCACGAACTGACCTTCACCGACGGATCGGCTGTCGAAACCGGGCTTCTCGTGGGGGCTGACGGCGCATGGTCGAAGGTGCGGCCGCTACTGTCGGACGCAACGCCACGTTATGTCGGCGCAACGTTCATCGAGACGTATCTATATGATGTTGACGATCGACACCCCGCCGCCGCCGAAGTGGTCGGCTTGGGCACAATGTTTGCGGCTGCCCCGGGAAATGCGATCGCCGCGCATCGAGAAGCGGGAGGCGTCCTCCACACCTATGTTCAATTGAGCCGGCCCGCGGGATGGTTCGCACGCATCGACTTCACCGATGCCGACGCCGCCAGAACCCGGATCGCCGCCGAGTTTGAAGGCTGGGCGCCAGCGCTCACCACGCTGATCACCGACGGCGAAACCGCGCCGGTTCCGCGCATGATCTACACGCTGCCCGATGAACACCGCTGGGGTCGCGTCGCAGGCGTGACACTGCTCGGCGATGCCGCGCACCTCATGCCACCGTCCGGCGAGGGCGCCAACCTGGCAATGTTCGACGGCGCCGAGCTCGGCAAGGCGATTGCCGCGAACCCGTACGACATCGAGAAGGCACTTGCCGACTATGAGAATCCGATGTTTGCCCGCGCCGCCGCCGAAGCCCCGGACGCGCGCCAGGTGCTGGAGCTTTGCCTCGGCGAACGCGCGCCGTTCTCACTGGTGGACTTCTTCAACGACGTCGCGCAGGAAAAGCACGCGTGATCCTGACGGCCCTTCGAACGCTCCAATCGCAGCGAGCCTGTGCCCTCAGTCCTCGAACTCGCACGCCGCTACATAGATAGCGGCCAGTTTCTCGATACCGGCCTGGTCCTCCTTGTCGAAGCGACCCGGCAGCGGGCTGTCGAGGTCGAGCACGCCGAACGCGCCATCGGCGTCGCGCAACAGCACCACCAGCTCGGAGCGCGAATCGGCATCGCACGCGATGTGGCCGGGGAATTCGTTGACGTCCTTGACCAGCATCGACATGTCGAGCTCAATGGCCTTGCCGCAGACGCCCTTGCCGACGGCAATGCGCACGCAGGCCGGCTTGCCCTGGAAAGGCCCGAGCACCAGCTCGTCATCGGAGGCGAGGAAATAGAAGCCGGCCCAGTTGAGGTCGGGCACCATCTGGTAGATCAGCGCCGCCGTGTTGGCGGCATTGGCGACGGAATCGCCCTCGCCTTCCAGCAACGCTTTCAATTGCGCGGCCAACTCCTTATAGAAGGCCGGCTTGTCCTTGGCGTCGATGGCGGTTGCCGCGAACATCGTATTGTCTCTCCGTTGCAAGCCGAGGCTCGGCCTACAGATTGCTGTGCATCAAGATAAGTCCTGAACGGTTTTGACCGGCAGGAACAACCGCAATTCGTTGGACGGCAATGCGGTGAAACCATGATCGAGATAGAGCTTCTTTCTGCGCGCCACCTTGGCTGGGTCGCCGCAATCCAGCACGTCCAGCATGACAACGGCAATTCCGATCTGCTCAGCAACCCTCGCTATGCGCACCAGTGCGTCGAGCAGAAGGTCGCCGCCATATCCATTGCCTGCGAATCGCAGGTCAACACCCATCATGGACAGATAGGCCGCAGGGATGCTCCCATGTCCCGGCCGGGTTCTCGCGTATTTGTGCGGCAGCTCGCTATAATCCACCGAGTGCGAATTGATGGCGTAAAAGCCGATCAGGTCTCCGGCCGGACTGACCATCACGAAGACCCGAAGATTGTCGGCTTTGGATAGCTTGTTGGCGGTCCTTTTGAAGAAATTGTCGACCTGATCTACGCCACAGGAAAAAGCCGTTCGATCGTGCTTTTCAGGATCGAACGGCTCTATGACGTTGGCGACTTCGGGCTGCCGCGTCACTTGGAAATGACGGTTTTGACATAGCGCGCAAACGACGCCCGCAGCCGATCCGTCGGCTGCGGCGGATTTTCGAGGGCCGCAAAGAAGGCAGCATGGTCGACAGGCCGCAGAGCGGTGCGCTCATGAGCCTCAATCGTTTCCATGGCGGCCTTGTATGCGGCATTCATTGTGAAAACCGAGTCGTCGACACCGGCAAGAGCTGCGGCTTGCTGAATGGCTTTCTTGATGCGCGGCTTTGTGCGGAAGTTCATCCGCTCGCTGCTGCGCTCCTCGATCTCTCGAATTTCATCATGGAAAGTTTCCATGTCCTTGCTCCTTCGCCTTATGTACGTCGCATCGGCGTACAGGTCAAGAAAATTGCATAAGAGCAAGCTGCGGCGGTTGCCGCAAACTTCCTGGTCGTTTCTCCGTTGCAAGGGCGCGCACGTGCCCGATACAGTCCGGCCTCTCTGCCACCAAAACCGCCGCCGGGAAACAGCCTGTCGTGACCTCCAGCCATTCCGGAACAGTGACGACCAGGACAATCCGCATCGCCGCCGCGGTGATCCGCGACGAAGGCGGCAGGCTGCTGCTGGTGCGCAAGCGCGGCACAAAAGCCTTCATGCAGGCCGGCGGCAAGATCGAGCCGGGTGAGTTGCCGGCCGCAGCCCTGGCGCGCGAATTGCGCGAGGAACTGGGCATCGTCGTCGATCCGGGCGCTGCCTCGCATCTCGGTTTGTTTTCGGCGCCTGCCGCGAACGAGCCAGATGCCCGTGTCGAGGCCGAGCTGTTCGAGCTTTCCATCACAGACGAGCCGATCCCCGCGGCGGAGATCGACGAGATGATCTGGCTTAACCCGGCGCTGGCGAGCGGCATGGAACTGGCGCCGCTGACCGCCGATATCGTCCTGCCGCGCTACGGCCGCCAACCATGAATTCACGCAACGTGGAAAAACAGGCGGTGGGCGGAGCGCCTCTTACCTTCGCGGTGCTGGTCTTTCCCGGCTTTCCGATGATGGCGTTTTCGTCCGTTATCGAGCCGCTGCGCGCCGTCAACATTCTTGCCAAGCGCGAGTGCTACCACTGGGTGATCGTCGGCGCCGATCCGGGCACGGTCGAAGCCTCCAACGGCGTCGTCATCCAGCCCGGCTTTTCCGCGGCGGACGCGCCGAAGGTCGACCGCATCGTCGTCTGCTCCGGCGGCGATGCCGACCATGTCGTGGCCGATGAAGCGATGAGCTGGATCCGCAAGAGCCTGCGCAGCGGCGCTTATATCGGCGCTGTCGCGGACGCCGCCTTCTTCCTCGCTCGCGCCGGGCTGCTCGACGGCCATGCCTGCACCTTGCACTGGACCAGCCAGCCCGCCTTCACCGAAGCGTTTCCGGATATCGAGCTTCGGCGCGATCTCTTCGTCATCGACCGCAAGCGTTTCACCTCGGCCGGCGGCGTCGGCAGCCTCGACATGATGCTGGAGATCATCACGCGCGACTGTGGCGCCGAGCTCGCGGCGGGTGTCGCTGAATGGTTCGTGCACAGTCCACTGCGCTCCAGCGTCGACCGCAAGCTGATGCCGCTCAGGCTGCGCACCGGGGTGCAGAACGAGCTGGTTCTATCGGCCATCGCCATCATGGAGGACGCGGTGGAGGAGCGGCTCGGCATGGCGGAACTTGCGGAGCGGCTCGGTGTGTCGCCCGACAAGCTCGAGCGCAATTTCCGCGCCGAGCTGGATATCTCGCCTAACGGCTATTACCGGCGGCTCAGGCTGAAGCGGGCGGCCGACCTTTTGGCGCATTCGACACTGATGGTGCGCGATGTGGCGCTGGCCTGCGGCTTTGCTTCGATGTCGAGTTTTGCGAGGGCTTTTCGCGAGGAGCATGGGCACGCGCCGAAGGCGATGCGGAGGCATTAGGGTGCAGTGCGCGCTGGCGCGATGAGACGCTGGCGGGACAGCGCCACCTCTGGCCTGCCGGCCATCTCCCCACTTGGGAGGAGATTGGCAGCCTCGGCGCCGCGCCCTTGTTGCAACTTCGGCAATTGGCGAAGCCCTGCGCGACATCTGATCTCTCCGCTCGTGGGGGAGATGTCCGGCAGGACAGAGGGGGGCGCGAAGGATCGCTACACTGCCCATTGCCCTGCGGCATCCGGCACAACAATCGCGGAATGCCGCACAAGCTCAAAACCCTGGCCGGCTATGGTCTCCGCAACAGGAGACCTTCTGATGAGCATCGTCGTATTCGATCCCGACAGCACCGAGGATGTGGACTTCAAGGAGCGCATGCGCCACCCCGCAGCGGCCGATCCAGCGGGCGGCATGTGGTTGTCGGACACCGAACCGTCCTTCATCGACGCCGACGCACTGCGTAAGGGACGGCTTACCAAGCTGCGCGCATGGATGCGCGAGGCGGGTTATGGCGGCGTCGTTTTGTTCGATCCTTACAACCAGCGCTACGCCACCGGTTCGCGCAACATGTTCGGCTATTTCCTGCGCAATTCGACCCGCTACTTCTTCATTCCGACCGAAGGGCCGATTGTCCTCTTCGAATATCCGCAGAGCTACCATGTCTCGATGGTGCTCGACACGATCGGCGAGGCGCGGCCGTCCAAGCTGGTCTGGTCATCGGTCTCCGGCCGCGACGACGAAACCGCCGGCCCCTTCGCCGACGAGATAACCGAGCTTCTGAAAAAGCATGGCGGCGGCTCGATAAAGCTGGGGCTCGACCGCTGCAGCCACCTGCAGGCGCTGGCGCTGGAAAAGCGCGGCTGCGAGGTGAAGGACTGCCAGGGCGAGATCCTCGCGGTGCGCGCGGTGAAGACGCCAGAGGAAGTGAAGTGCCTGCAAGCATCGATGGCCGGCGCCGAAGCCGCGGTTGCTGCGGTGCGCGAGGCGATCAAGCCCGGCGTTTCCGAAAACGAGCTCTTCGCCATCATGTATCACGAGGTGATCCGTCAGGGCGGCGAGTTCATCGAGACCCGGCTGCTGACCTCCGGGCAGCGCACCAATCCGTGGTTCAACGAAGCGAGCGGCCGCAAGATCAGGCCGGGCGAACTGGTCGCGCTCGATACCGACACGATCGGCTGCTACGGCTACTACTCCGACTTCTCGCGTACCTTTCGCTGCGGCCCGGGCAAGCCGACGCCCTACCAGAAGTCGCTCTACCGCATGGCGCACGACCAGGTGCAGCACAATATCGGCATCGTGAAGCCCGGCATGGCTTTTCGCGAGATTGCCGAGAAGGCGTGGAAAATCCCCGACCGTTTCGTCGACCAGCGCTACACATCGGTCATGCACGGCGTCGGCATGCATGGCGAGACGCCTTTCATCGCCCACTCGATGGACTACGAGACCTATGGCCGCGACGGCATCATCGTGCCGGGCATGGTGGTGAGCGTGGAAAGTTATATCGGCGAGAAAGGCGGCCGCGAGGGCGTCAAGCTCGAGGACGAGATTCTCATCACCGAGACCGGGACCGAGCTGCTCTCGCGGTTTCCTTATGAAGACGAATTTCTTGACAAGTAGCGCCCACATACCGACAGCACATTGCATGAAAACGCCCATTTCCATCCGGCGCGGCACGGTGGCCGCGGTGTTCATCGATCTCCAGGAGGAGCATCGCAAGGACGAGCGCTATCTGGTCGAGGGGTTTGCCGACATCCTCGCCAATGTGCAGCGCCTGCAGGAGGCGGCGCGGCGCAATTTCGTGCCGCTTTACCACTGGGCCTATATCGTCGACCTCGCGGCGGCGCGGCCGTTCCACCCTGTGGACCAAAGCGGCAAGTCGGCCTTTTCCGACAAGGACGATCCGCTGACCGCGATCTGCCATGAAGTGGCCCCGCGGAACGGCGAGGCCATGCTGGTCAAGCAGGAGGCAAGCGCCTTCGGCAGGAACGATTTCGGCGACAAGCTCAAGGCGGCGGGCATCGAATGGCTGGTGATTGCCGGCGTCTGGACCGAGGCCTGCATCGACGCCACGGTGAAGGATGCGGTAGCGCGCGGCTTTCGCGTGCTTTTGGCCAAGGATGCCTGCGGCAGCGCCAGTGCCGCCATGCACCAGACCGGCATCCTCAACCTCGCCAACCGGCTCTATGGCGGCGCCGTCACCAACACGCTCGACGCCTGCCGGCTGATGGCCGGCGACACGGTGAATGTGTGGCAGGTCGAGGGTTCGGTGCCGCTGCGCTTCACCTTCGAGAACGCGGCGCAGCTCTACGCCGAGCTTTGACGGCAGTGGGCGGCGACCCAACCGATTCGGCGAGCCGCGGCAAATATGCCGATCGGCTCGACCCGGAGCTTTGGGAATACATCGACAAGGTCAACAGTTGGTACCCGCCGGAGATCGTTGCGGCATTCATACCCGAGCAGCGCGCCGTCTATGGTCGGATGTGCGTGGCGTTTCACCAAGGTCGTCCGGAGGGCGTGACGGCCAGCGACGGCCTCGTGGCGACGGGCTCGCATCCGATCCCGGTCCGCCGCTATCGCATGGCGGGCAAGCTGGAAGCGGCGATCGTCGTCTATTATCACGGCGGCGGTTTTGTCCTCGGCGATCTCGACAGCCATGACGACATCTGTGCCGAAATCTGCGCCGGCACAGGATTCGAGGTGGTCTCGGCCGACTACCGGCTGGCGCCGGAACATCTGCATCCGGCTTCCTTCAACGACGCGCTGGCGGTGTTCGAATGGGTCGCCGCTACCAGCGCGCTGCCGATCGTGCTTTGCGGCGAAAGCGCCGGCGGCAATCTCGCCGCCGCGGTGGCGCAGGCGGCGCGGCGGCATGTGCGGCGCGCCGTCGGCCAAGTGCTGATCTATCCTGGCCTTGGCGGCGATGAGACCGGGCGCTCCTATGTCGAGCACGCCGAGGCGCCCCTGCTGACGCTCGCCGACATTGAGTTCTACCGCCGCGTCCGGTCCGCGCCCGCGCAGTCACCCGACGACCCAACGTTCTCGCCGCTCAGGGATCGTGACTTTTCCAGACTGCCGCCGACAGTGATCGTCACTGCCGAGTGCGATCCGCTGTCGTCGGACGGAGAGGCCTATCGCGACCGGAGTGTTGCCGCTGGCGGACAAGCGTGGTGGCGCGAGGAGAAGCGGCTGGTGCACAGTTTTCTGCGCGCGCGTTCGACCGTGCCCAGCGCGGCGGAGGCGTTTGGGCGGATTGTTGCGGATATCGGCGCGCTCGGACGGGGCGAGTGGCCGTATTGAACGGCGCTCCCCCTCACCAGCCTCCGCTTCGCTCGGCTGACCTCTCCCCAAGGGGAGAGGAGCCTGTCAGCGCCGGCGCGAACCTCTTCTCCCCTCGGGGAGAAGGTGGCCGCGAAGCGGCCGGATGAGGGGGCGGCGCCGCCTGAGTCAACTTCAGCCTGCGGAACAGCGCACAAGAACTGCGGAAAACCAAACATTTCGCCGCGGAAAGCGGACCTATCATTCCCTCGCAGGCAACGGCGCCCCGGCGGTCGCATCCGCCCCCGCGCCTGGCGATCCCGGGGCGACCGTTGGCTCGTGCAAGTCGTTGCCCCGACAGACCGCCACGCGGGCAACGTGCGCCAACAACAGAGGGAACGACGATGAAATTCATGCTGACCGACAGGAAACTGCACCCGCGCGCGGAGCCCACCGCCGACGATTTCAAGAAGGGCGCGATCAGCCGGCGCGAATATCTGGCGCTGATGGCTGGCTTCGGCGTCAGCGCCGCCGGCGCGATGGCGCTGGGCGGGATCGCCCCCTCGCCTGCCCGCGCCGCCGAGCCGAAAAAGGGCGGCGTGCTGCGCGTCGCGATGAACGTCAAGGGGTTCAAGGATCCGCGCACCTTCGACGGCGTCGAGATGTCGAATGTCGCGCGCCAGTGCAACGAATATCTGGTGCGCTGGAACACCGACTTTTCCTTCGAGCCCTGGCTCTTGGAAAGCTGGGAGACCAGCGATGATGCCAAGACGATCACTCTTCACGTGCGAAAGGGCATCACCTGGTCGAATGGCGACGCGTTCAACGCCGACGATGTGATCCACAATCTCAACCGCTGGTGCGATGCGTCGGTCGCCGGCAATTCGGTCGCCGCGCGCATGGGCGCGCTGGTCAATGCCGACACCAAGAAGCCGGTCGATGGCGGCATCCAGAAGATCGACGACTACACCGTCAAGCTCAACCTGCCCAAGCCCGACATTTCGCTGATCGCCGGCATGGCCGACTATCCGGCGCTGATCATGCACCGCTCCTATGAGGGCGAGGCCGACCCGAAGAAGGCGCTGGCGATCACCACCGGCCCCTGCGAGCTGGTGAGCTGGGATGCCGAGACCGGCGCGGAAGTAAAGCGCAAGGACAAACCCTGGTGGAAGGGCGAGTTCCATCTCGACGGCATCAAATGGGTCGATTACGGCTCCGACCCCAACGCCATGCTGTCGGCCTTCGAATCCGGCGAGATCGACACCGACCACGAAACCGCATCGGACGCCGTCTCGCAAACCGACAAGATGGGCCTGCAGAATTCCGAGATCGCCACCGGCTCGACCATCGTCGCGCGCTTCAATGTCTCCAACGCGCCCTATGACGACGTCAAGCTGCGCCGCGCCGCCCAGCTTGCCGTGGACAATGCGGCCGTGCTGAAGCTCGGCCTCGACGGGCGCGGCAAGCCCGCCGACAACCACCATGTCGGCCCCATGCATCCGGAATTCGCCGATATCGGCCCGGCCAAACGCGACGTCGACCAGGCGAAGAAGCTGATGTCGGAATGGGGCAAGGCCGACCACGAATATGAGCTGATCTCGGTCGACATCGAATGGCAAAAGAGCACCGCGGATGCGATCGCGGCGCAAATCCGCGAGGCGGGCTTCAAGATCAAGCGCACAGTGCTGCCGGCCGCGACCTTCTGGAACGACTGGAGCAAGTTCCCCTATTCCTGCACCGAATGGCTCGGCCGCCCGCTCGGCGTCCAGGTGCTAGCCTTGGCCTATAAATCGGGCGCGGCCTGGAACGAAAGCGCTTATTCGAACAAGGAGTTCGACGAGCTTCTCGACAAGGCGCTTGCGACGCCGGACGCCACGGCACGCAAAGAGATCATGGCCAAGATCGAGACCAATTTGCGCGACAGCGGCATCATCATCCAGCCCTACTGGCGCTCGGTCTACCGCACCTATCGCAAGCACGTGCAAGGCTGCGAACAGCACCAGGCGCTCGAGCAGCATTTCGAAAAGGTGTGGCTGGAGAGCTGAACCTCCGGGGCCGAAACAGCCGGCGTGGCTCGGTTGGGTCGCGCCGGTCGTTTGTCATTTGCCAATCAGCCGCCTTTCGGCACAGATTGCGCGCTCGGTCGGCTTTCACCGGCGCGAAATACGAGAAGCAGCAAGGCATGGATCACTTCGACCTCGGCACCTATCGCCGCCCCATTTCCACCTCCTCGGACGAGACGCAGCGCTGGTTCGATATCGGGCTGAACTGGTGCTACGGCTTCAACCACGAGGAAGGCATCAAATGCTTCGAGAAGGCGCTGGAGCGCGATCCCGGCTGCGCCTTCGTGCATTGGGGCATCGCCTATGCCGCCGGGCCTTTCTACAATCTGACCTGGAAGGAGCCGGACGAGCGTGCAGGCGGACTGTTGCTGTTGTCACTAGGCGGCTGTCGCTCCTCGACGGTGCCGGCCGCTACGAGAAAATCTCCGCCAGTTCGTCGATGCTTGCGCCTTCCTTCGCCTGACGCAGCTCGACGTAGCTCACCGCGGTGGCGATCGAGAGCACCATCGACACCACGGTCTGCACCAGCGCGGCGCCGATCTCGGCGATGAGGCCGCCGAACAGCACGAGAACGAGCAAAATTCCCCACTGGATGATCATCGCGATGATGATGAGAATGAGGAACAGGCCGAACAGCGACCAGCGGCTGCCCTTGGTCAGGGCGCGGCTGCGCGACATCGAGCCGAACACGCCCCGCCGTTCCTGGATCAGGACGGGCACCGACATCGACCAGCCAAGCCACAGAATGATGCCGGGCACGATCAGCAGCATCAGGCCAATGCCCGCGCCGAGAGCGACAAGAATGCCGATCGCCAGCGTCGGCAGCAGAAAGCGGATCGCAATCTGGATGCAGTCGCCGAAGGACGGCCGCTTGCCGTTGAGGTCCTCGATGGTCGCCCGCACCAGCGCCGATTGCAGCAGAAGCGTGCACACAAATGAAATCAGACCGGCGATGATGGTGATGTAGGAATTGCGAAATGCCGCGCTCGGATCAGGCATGGCACCAGGATCCCTTTGCAGAATCGCGTCGATCTGAGGCTGGGTCACCATCCGGATCACCAATGTCGGCAGGCCGGCGAACAGCGCCGCCAGCCCCACGCAAAGCCCGATGTTTCGGCCAATGACGCCGAATGTGTTGCTGAAGACCCTGCCGATCTCGAACCTGCCGGGTTGTCCCAAAGTTGCAGTGGTCATGATAATTTCCCCCGAGTCATCGCCGCATCCAATCGGTGACTTCAAAGTAAATTTGCCAAGATTGCGGGGCTGCGTCCAGTGCACTTGCAATTGTCATGGCGTATTGCCAGTGTCGGCCCTGAACCGCGGGTTGCAGGGGAAACGGGCGGGTGACAGCCGCAGGGACGGAAGATGCGGAACGGCTGGCACAGTTGCACATGCAGCTGCTGGCGGACGATTCGATCCAGTTCGGGCTGCCGACCTATGTGCGGCCCGAGCCGCCGCAGTGGCTGAAGCCGCTGCTGGATGGCCTGGCCAAGCTCGGCCCCTACATGATCTATCTGTTCTGGGGCGCGGTGATCCTCGGCGTCGCGATCATCGCTTTTCTGCTCGTCCTTGAAGCCAAAGGCGTCGCCTGGCGCCTGTCCTGGCGGCGCAAGCGCCAGGAGACCGAGGAGAAGGAGGAATGGCGTCCGGACGCTGAAGTCGCCCAGGTCCTGCTCTCCGAGGCCGATGCGCTCGCCGCCCGCGGCGAGTTTGACGAGGCGGTGCATCTTCTGCTGCGCCGCAGCGTCGCCGACATCGCGACCCACATACCGGACTTCCTGCGACCGTCGCTCACCGCGCGCGACATCGCGGCCGCCAGCTCGATCCCCAGCCGGCCCCGCGCCGCCTTCAGCGAGATCGCCCGCATCGTCGAAGCCGCGCTGTTTGCCCGGCGGCCCGTCGGCGCCGAAGGGTGGCAGCAGGCGCGCGGCGCCTATGAGCGCTTCGCCTTCCGGGACGCCTGGGCATGAGCGTGGCAACGACGGAAGCAGCGCAGGAGCCGTTCAGCCGCAAGACGTTGTTCTGGGGCATTTTCGCCAGTCTTCTGGCCGCTGCAGGCTTCTTCCTCCTGTCCACCTATGCGCCCGATTTCCGCCAGCCTGAAGGCGGCGCCACGCCGTTTTCGAAAGGCGGCACCGGTTATGCCGGGCTTGTCGAATGGCTGAAGCTCACCACTAGACAGGCGCCGCCGATGGAGCGCGGCGAGAAGGAGTCGCCGCTGGCTTCCACCTTCCTGCTCGTCGTCACCATCGCGCCGGGCAGCGACCCGGCCGCGTTCGATCACCTCATCAAGCTGCGCTCAGGCAAGGACACGCTGTTCGTGTTGCCGAAATGGCAGACCATGCCATTGCTGGGCCGTGACGGTTGGGAAACGAAAATCGAACGGCTGCCGAACTCGGTCGTCAACGACTGGCTCGGCCGCATCGCCAAGGCGAAGCTCGGCGAAGGCAAGCCGAAGGTCGACACGATCGATGTCCAAGGCCGCAAGATCGCCGTGCCGGACGAACTGCAATGGGTGGCGGACGATCACCCGCTGATCGCGGCCGGTGACGGCAAAGCCATCCTCACCGAGCTCGACAACGAACCCTTCTACATCCTCACCGATCCCGATTTCATCAACAATGCCGGGCTGAAGGACGAGCAGACGGCGGCCGCAGCGCTCGACATGATCGCCATGCTGGAGCCCGCCAAGGGCGCGGTCATGTTCGACCTGACGCTGCACGGCATCGGCCAGAAATACGATCTCGCCAAGCTCCTGGTCGAACCGCCCTTCCTGGCTTTGACGCTTTCGGTGCTGGTGGCGGCGGCCCTTGCCTTCCTGCACGGGCTCGGCCGCTTCGGGCCGCCAAGGGCGGAAAGCCGCGCCATCGCCTTCGGCAAGCGGGCGCTGGTCGACACCACGGCGACGCTGCTCAGGCGCGCCGGTCGGTTGCAGGGCTTGGGCGACCGATACGCGGCGCTGGTGCGGCAGCGCGCCGGCGCCCTGCTCGGCGCGCCGCATGGGCTGCAGGGCGAGGCGCTCGACCGCTGGCTCGATTCCCGCGACAAAAGCGAGGCGCACGGCTTCACCCGGCGCTTCCAGGCCGCGAACGAATCCAACAATCTGGCAGCAATGCATGAAGCAGCCGAACAGCTGCATGACTGGACGGCAAGGAGGCTCGGTGAACGTCGATGAAGTGGAGGCCCTGGCGAACGCGATCAGGGAAGAAGTGGCGAAAGCGATCACCGGCCAGCATGACACGGTCGACCTGATGCTGACGGCGCTGTTTGCCGGCGGCCATATCCTGCTCGAAGGCCCGCCGGGCACCGCCAAGACGATGACGGCGCGCTGCTTCGCGCAGGCGCTGGGCGTCGCCTATGGCCGCATCCAGTTCACGCCCGACCTGATGCCCGGCGACATCGTCGGCGCCAACATCTACAATTTCCAGACCGGGCAGTTCACGCTGACGCGCGGCCCGATCTTCTGTGACCTTTTGCTCGCCGACGAAATCAACCGCACGCCGCCGAAGACGCAGGCCGCCCTGCTCGAAGCCATGCAGGAACACGCCGTCACCTTCGACGGCACGACGCATTCGCTCGGGCAGAATTTCATGGTGGTGGCAACGCAGAACCCGATCGAGCATCAGGGTGTCTATCCGCTGCCCGAGGCTCAGCTCGACCGCTTCCTGTTCAAGCATCGGGTGAGCTATCCGGACCTTGCGGAAGAGCGCGCCATCATCGTCAACCACGGCGGTGGATCGGCCTCGCACGACATAGGGCAATACGGCATCAGGGCGCAGACCGACCGCAAGACGCTCGAAGCCGCACTTGCCACCGTCGGCGACGTCACGCTGGTCGGCGATGTCGTCGGCTATATCGCGGCACTTGTGCGCGGCACGCGCGAAAGCCCTGACCTGGAGGTGGGCGCCAGCCCTCGCGCGGGCGCCATGCTGGCGAGAGCCGCGCGCGCCAGGGCGGCGCTCGACGGCCGCAACTACGTTATCCCGGACGACGTCAAGGCTCTGGCCGTGCCGGCGCTGCGCCACCGCGTCGTGCTGTCGCCGGCCGCTCAGATCGACGGGCGGCTGGTCGAGCAGATCGTCTCCGACCTCGTCGACCATACGGAAGCGCCGCGTTGATCTATCCGAGCGGTCGATCGGTCTGGGCAGCGGCGGCGGGGGCGATCCCCGCCTTCCTGATCGCGCTCGCGCTGCCTTCTGTCTGGTATCTTGGCCTGTTGTGGATCTGCGTTCTGCTTGCCTTCCTGGCGGTGGATGCGGCCGCGGGCAGAGGCCGCGCCTCGCTCGATGCGGTGCTGACGGCGCCGCCCCAGGTGGGCGTCGGCGGTCGCTTCACGTTGCACATCGCGGCCGGTGTCGGGGCAAAGTTGCGGCGCCTGCAGGCGCGCATCGGGCATGATCAGCGGGTTCAGCCGGTCGCCGGCACAGGCGGCGCGCTGCCGGCCAATGGCGGCACGCTCGATCTCGAATTCGAGGCTATCCGCCGCGGCATCGCCAGTTTCGACCGGCTGTGGCTGCGCTGGCAGGGCCCGTTTGGGTTGGTTTGGAACCAGGTCATGTTGCCGGTCGAGCGCAAGGTCGCGGTGCTGCCCAATGTCAACAGCGCGCGCGACGAGGCAATCACGCTCTTGCAGCGTTCGGCCCTTGCCGACGGCCACGCCCAGAAGCGCGCTGGACAGGGCCGCGAATTCGAGGCGCTGAAAGACTACCAGCCCGGCATGGGCCGGCGCATGATCGACTGGAAGCGCAGCGCCCGCCACGGCAAGCTTCTTGCGCGCGAGTTCCGGATCGAGGAGAACAACAACATCGTTCTGGCCATCGACAGCGGCCGGCTGATGTGCGAGCCGGTCGACGGCGTGCCGAAGGTCGACCGGGCGGTGACGGCGGCCCTCCTGTCGGCCTTCATCGCGCTCAAGGGCGGCGATCTCGTCAGCCTGTTCTCCTTCGACGCTAGGCCGCGCGTCTCCAGCGGCGCGGTGCGCGGCTCGCCGAGCTTCACCATGATCCAGAAGCGCGCCGCCGAGATCGACTATTCAACCGAAGAGACCAATTTCACCCTGGCGCTGACCACGCTGTCAGCCAAACTTGACCGGCGCTATCTGGTCATCGTCTTCACCGATTTCGTCGACCCGATCAGCGCCGAATTGATGCTGCGCACCGTCGGCCGGCTGACCGAGCGGCATCTGGTGCTGTTCATGCTGATGAGGGATCTGGAACTCGAAACGCTGGCCGACATGGCGCCGGCGGCGCCCGAGGATGTCGCCCGCTCCGTCACCGCCGGAGACCTCCTGCGGCAGCGGCAGGTGGTGATCGGCAGGCTCAGGCTGCTTGGCGCGCATGTCATCGAGGCCGACCATCAGCGGCTCGGCCCGGCGCTGGTCGAGCGCTATATCCAGCTCAAGGAGGAGAACCTTCTATGACGCTGTCGGCCGGCACCGATGCAGTGCGCCAGTCGCTGGCAAGCTTCCGCCAGGAGCGCGAGGCCGACTGGAAAGCCTTCGAGGCGCTGCTGGCGCGCGTCGAGAAGCGCGCGCCACGCGCGCTGTCGGAAGACGAGCTGCTCTCGCTGCCGCTCCTCTACCGCTCGGCGCTGTCGTCGCTTTCGGTGGCGCGCGCGACCTCGCTCGACAGCGCGCTGATCGCCTATCTCGAGGCGCTCTGCCTGCGCGGCTACTTCTATCTCTACGGTGCGCGGCGCTCCTTGAGGACGCGCATCGGCGACTTCTTCCTGCACGACTGGCCGGCGGCGATCCGCGATCTGTGGCGCGAGGTGTGGACATCGGGCGCCCTCACCGTGATCGGCGCGATCGCGGGCTATTGGCTGGTCGCCTCCGACAAGCGCTGGTACGACGCCATCATCACGCCGAGCTTGGCGGGCGGGCGCAACCCGGATTCTTCCGCCGAGGTGCTGCGCAGCGTGCTTTACGGCGGCGGCGATCACTTCCTCTCAGGCTTTGCCGCCTATCTCTTCACCCACAACACACAGGTCTCGATCCTGGCCTTCGCGCTGGGTTTCGCCTTCGCGGTGCCGAGCGTGCTGATCATCCTGATGAATGGCTGCATGCTCGGCGCCATTTTCCAGATCTATGCCGCCAAGGGCCTGGGCTTCGAGCTCGGCGGCTGGCTTTCGATCCATGGCACGACGGAACTGTTCGCCATCGCCATCGCGGGCGCGGCCGGGATGCGCATCGGCACCAGCATCGCCTTTCCCGGCGAGCTCACCCGTATGGCCGCCGCGGCGCGAGCCGGACGCGTGGCGGCGACCGCCATGATCGGCGTCACGGTGATGCTGCTTTTCGCCGGATTGCTGGAAGGCATCGGAAGGCAGACGATCACCAGCGACATCGTCCGCTATTCGATCGGCGGCGGCATGCTCGCCTTATGGATCTGTTATTTCTACCTGTTCCGGATGGTGCGGCATGGCGACCGCTAGGACAGCGAAGGTCAAGAACCCGGCGGCATTGATCCGCCCGCTTGTCACGCCGGAGGGCGTCGACCTGCGCGTGAAACTGGCGGATGCCGGCACCCGGGCTTCCGGTTTCCTGCTCGACGTGGTGATCATCGTCGTGGCGGCGGTCGTGGTCAGCCTCGTCGCGCTGTTTGGCCTTGGCGGGCTTGGCGTGCAGGATGCCGAGCCGCTGTTCATCGTCTGGATCATCTTCATCTTCTTCCTGCGCAACGTCTATTTCATCGCTTTCGAGGCAGGTCGGCGGGCAGCCACACCGGGCAAGCGCATGGTGGGCGTCAGGGTCGCCTCGCGCAGCGGCGCGGGCCTCACGCTGGACCAGCTCATCGCACGCAACCTGATGCGCGAGATCGAGGTGTTCCTGCCGCTTTCGATCCTCGCCGCGCGCGCCAGCGCCGATGTCGCCGACACGCTATCGACCATCTTCGGCCTGGTGTGGGCGTTGCTGTTCTCGCTGTTCCCGCTGTTCAACCGCGACCGGCTGAGGATCGGCGACCTGCTCGCCGGCACCTGGGTGGTCGAGGCGCCGAAAGTGGCGCTGGTCGAGGACCTGTCGCTGCGCAAGGACCCGGTTGCCGCCCGCTTCCAGTTCAGCCCCGCGCAACTCGACGCCTATGGCATCGCCGAGCTGCAGAAGCTGGAAGAAGTGCTGCGCCGCGACGATCATTCGGCGCTCAAGGCGGTGGCGGAGACCATAGCCCGCAAGATCGGCGCCAGGGTCGAGCCGATCGATTCAAAGGCCTTCCTCACCGCCTATTACGGCGAGCTCCGCGCGTATCTGGAACGCAAGCTGCTGCTTGGGAACCGCAAGGCGGATAAGTATGCGCGGTAGGCCGCAGACTTGGACAGAGCCAGCACATGAAGCATTGCTTCCTGAACATAGTGGGCGAAAGAGTTTTCGTAATTCCTATGGTCACCACGCGCGATGGCTGGGAGATGTTTGCCGGTCCCGTCATCCTCGTTGGCGAGCTACCTTCGATCTCGGACAAAGACATAGGGGCATCGACACTGAGCGCGATCCGCGCTCATGTCAGTGGTGTGCCCGACGAGATTGTAGATAAAGTTCTCCTCAACAGATCGGCCTCGCGTTTTGGGTTCAGGTCATACAATTCCTTCCTTTGGAAATCCCGGCAGATGTCGGTCGACCAACAGGGAGAGGATAAATTCAAACTTATCCCCTATGCCAAGGTAAACAGAGAAAGTGCCGTGCCGCTGGACACGATCTTTTATTCAACAGGTACGCCCGGCGATCTGGGACGCGCTGTTCGAGATTGCATTGAACTGTGTCGCTAATGATCCCCTATGTCGCATGCGCGAGGGCAACGACGTGAAGGTTAGGGTCAGCAAAGCAGAAGAAGCCAGAATTGACCGCGTCATTCAGGCGGCAGTCTCCGGATCGTGGGAAGAATTTGCAGAACTCACAGATGAACCGTTTCCAAACGACGCATCGATGAGGGAGCAATTCGAAGATTCAGCTCCCCGACTTCAGCGGGCCGGAGGAACTTGGGAAATGACCTCCGGCATTGGTATCGTGCCTGAGGATGGGACGCGCGTGATCACGGTCATGATCAAAGCACTGCCCACCGTGGATATCGTCCTGACGCTGCACAGCACGAGCGAGAAGGATGACAGCGCCATCAGCATCTGGACGTTTTTTCAGCAGTTGAATTGGGACGATTAGGCCTTCGCTCTACCCACCCACTTCTCATAGTCCGACACCAGAAGGTGCAGCGGCGCGACGTCCTCGTCGATGTTGGAGAAGCGGCCGATCGGGTCGCGGAAAACGTTGTCGGTGAGGTCGTCATTGACGGTCGAGACCTCGCCGATCAGCACGTCCTTGCCCTCGGCCCAGAAGGCGTGCCAGACACCGGGCAGCAGCGTGACGCTCTGGCCGGGATCGAGCTTCAGGAGCCCGCCGGCCGGCAATCTGGTGATGGTGCCGTCGACCGGCACTGACACTTCGGCCTTCGGGTCGATGCCGCCGTCGCGGTCGTGCATGAATAGCTCCAGCACCAGCTTGCCGCCGCCGCGGTTGATGATGTCCTCGGCCTTGATGTTGTGGCGGTGCATCGGCGAGAGCTGGTCCTTGCGCGAGATCATGATCTTTTCGGCATAGAGCATCCCCATGCCGAGCTTCATGTCCTCGTAGCGGCCGTTGCGCACGGTGAACAGGAACAGGCCAAGCTCGTCGAACTTCTCCTGGCCGTAGTCGGTGATGTCCCAGCCGAGGCGTGAGGTGAAGATGGCGGAAGAATCGGCCTTGTGCGCCTTCATCTCTTCCGGCGACCAATAGGCGAAGGGCGGCATGATATAGCCGAAGGAGCGGATGAAGGCGTCGGCTTCGCGGATGATGTCGTTGATCTTGGAGCGCTTCATGGTGGTTGTCCTCCGGCCGATGCCTTGCTGAAATCTGCCCATCCGAATAGCCCAATGCCGGTCGGCTGTCGACGCAAACCCGCTGTTCTGGCCCCGTGACATCCAGCCGGATCGGGACCATAAACCCAGCCGGACTTTTCGATTTTGCGCATGTCTTTATCCCGAAACCGGATCCCGCTCTCGGGAGACATGCTTTGAATGGTGACTTTCATGCCAAGCATAGACGACCTCGACACGCCGGCGATCCTGATCGATGCGGCCCGCGCCGAAGCCAACATCAAAAAGGCGCAGGCGCATGCCGACGCCCATGGATTGAAGCTGCGGCCGCACATCAAGACGCACAAGCTACCCTACTGGGCGAAGAAGCAGGTGGCGGCCGGCGCCGTCGGCATCACCTGCCAGAAGATCGGCGAGGCCGAAGTGATGGCCGATGCGGGGCTCGAGGATATTTTCCTGCCCTACAACATCCTTGGCCGCGCCAAGCTGGAACGGCTGAAGGCGCTGCATGGCCACGTCACGCTCTCGGTGACGGCGGACAGCCATGAGACGCTGGAAGGGCTAGCCGCCACCTTCACCGATGCCGGCCATCCGCTGCAGGTGCTGGTCGAGTGCGACACCGGCATGGGCCGCTGCGGCGTGCAGACCCCGGCCGATGCGGTGGCGCTGGCCAAGGTCATCGACCAGGTCAAGGGCCTCGCCTTCGGTGGGCTGATGACCTATCCGGCGGCCGGCCGCGCGGCGCAAGCCGAGGCCTGGCTGAAAAGCGCGCACGACGCGCTTGCCGCGGCGGGGCTCGAATGCGTGCGCGTCTCCAGCGGCGGCACGCCGGATATGTGGCGCTCCGGCGAGAACAGCATCGTCACCGAATACCGGCCCGGCACCTACATCTACCTCGACCGCTACCAGGTCGCCAAAGGCGTCGGCACGCTGGACGACTGCGCGCTGACGGTGCTTGCCACCGTCGTCAGCCACCCGACGCCGACCCGCGCTATCCTCGACTCAGGCAGCAAGGCGCTGTCTTCCGATACGCTCGGCCTGCTGGAGTTCGGCGAGCTGCTCGGCATGCCGGGCGCCCGCGTAACGGGTTTGAGCGAAGAGCACGGCACCGTCACGCTTGCCCATGGCGCCGCCTTGGGCATCGGTGAGCGGGTGCGCGTCGTGCCCGATCATTGCTGCGTGGTGACGAATTTGTTCGACCAGGTGCATCTGATCGACGGCGACAAGGTGCTGGAAACGCTGCCGGTGGCGGCGCGAGGGAAGATGGGCTGAGCCCTACTGCCGCTCGGCCTGCCGTGCCGCCACTCTCCGCATCGCGGTCACGCGCCGCCTGAAGATCTCCGTGCGCATAGCCATCAGATGCAGGGCGAAGAACAGCACGGTGAAACCCAGCGCCATCACGGCGAGCGGCCATAGCATCGATGGGTCGACGGTCGGGCCGCCGAGGCGGAAGACCGACGCCGGCTGGTGCAGCGTGTTCCACCAGTCGACCGAAAATTTGATGATCGGGATATTGATGAAGCCGACCAGCGTGATGATGGCCGCCGCCCAGGCGGCGCGGCCGGCGTCATCCAGCGCGCGGGTCAGCGCGATGATGCCGAGATACATCAGGAAAAGCACAAAGACCGAGGTCAGCCGCGCATCCCATACCCACCAGGTGCCCCACATCGGCTTGCCCCAGATGGAGCCGGTGATCAGCGCGAGTGCTGTAAAGGTGGCGCCGATCGGGGCCGCCGATTTCAGCGCGACGTCGGCCAGCGGATGGCGCCAGACCAGCGTGCCCAGCGCCGAGATCGCCATGATCGTGTAGCACATCATTGCGAGCCAGGCGAAAGGCACGTGGATATACATGATGCGTACCGTGATGCCCTGCTGGAAATCCTCCGGCGCGGTGAAGCTCATATAGAGGCCCACGCCAAGCAGGATCACCGCGACCGCCGCCAGCCACGGAATGATCTTGTCGGCCAGCCCGACAAAGCGCGTCGGGTTGGCGAGATCGATCCAGCCGGAAAAGCGTGAAGTGGCGTCGCTCATGGCGACCTAAATAGACCCGCAGTGGGTTTGGGGCAATTGGGAGAGTGTCGCAGGCTTTCCCTTCTCCCCTTGTGGGAGAAGGTGGATCGGCGCGGAGCGCCGAGACGGATGAGGGGTGTTCCAGCGGAGTGAGACGCTGGCTTTCCCTAGAGCACTCTCATCCGTCGCCTTCGGCGACACCTTCCCCCACAAGGGGGAAGGGGGAGCTCTAGGATTACGCCGCTTCCGTCACCGGCCGGCTCAGGCGGCGGACCTCTTCGTCGTTGAGCAGGCCGCCGGCGCGCAGCAGGGCGGCGAAGCGGCCGTTGCGCAGCGACAGCTCGGTGAAGCCGCCCATCTCGACCACCTTGCCCTTGTCCATGAAGACGACGAGGTCGGCGTCGCGGACCGTGGTCAGGCGGTGGGCGATGATGAAGGTCGTGCGGTTGCGGCGCAGCTCGTCGATCGCTTCCTTGACGCGATCCTCGGTCTCGACGTCGAGCGCGCTGGTCGCCTCGTCGAGCACCAGGATCGGCGCATCCTTCAGCACGGCGCGGGCGATGGCGATACGCTGGCGCTCGCCGCCCGAAAGCTGGCCGCCGCGCTCGCCGACGACGGTGTCGTAGCCGCTGCTCTTGGCCAGGATGAAGTCCTGCGCGGCGGCCGCATTGGCCGCGGCGTGCACTTCGTCATTGCTCGCATCGGCGCGGCCGACGCGGATATTGTCCTCGATCGAGCGGTTGAGCAGGCCGGCGTCCTGGAAGACGGTGGCGATCGAGTGGCGCAGCGACTTCCGGGTCACGGTCCTGGTGTCGATGCCGTCGATCAGGATACGACCGCTGGACGGCGTGAAGACCCGCTGCAGCAGATTGATCAGCGTCGTCTTGCCGGCGCCGGTCGGGCCGACAATGGCGACCGTCTGGCCAGCCTGGACCTCGAACGAGACGTCCTCGATGCCGTGGCCCGAATTGGCGAACTCGAAGCTGACGTCCTCGAAGCGCACATGGCCGGTGACGTTGGTGAGTTCGCGCAGGCCATCCGGCTCAGTGGTCTCGGCAGCCGAGTCCTCAAGGCGGTAGAAATCCTCGAGCTTGGCGCGGGCCTCGGAAATCTGGGTGGTGAAAGCCGACATCTGGTCAAGACGGGCGATCAGCATCCCGGCAAAGCCGGCGAAGGCGACGACATCGCCGACGCGGAGCTGGCCACGGGTGACGAGATAGGCACCGATCGACAGCACGATCATCATCGAGATGGTCGACGACAGGCGGTTCAGCGCATTGGCGATCGCCCACCAGTCGAGCACAGGGTTCTGCGCGTCGAGCAGGTCCTTGACGTAACGCTTCAGCGTCGCGGTCTCGTGGCCGATGCGGTTGTAGCTCTGCAGCACGGCGACATTGCTGACGCTGTCGGAGACATGGGCAAAGACGGTGTGGTAGTGGCGCTCGACGGCGGTCTGCCCCGCCTTGGTGCGGCGCATGACGATACGGCCGATGCCGATATAGAGAATGCCGAGGCCGAGTAGCACGACGGACATGCGGATATCCATGGCAAGCGCGGTCGGCACCAACAGCACCAGCGCGATGGCCGTCGACAAATGCACGCGCATGAATTCGAGCCACAGGCTGAACAGGGTCTCGACGGCGCGCAGCAGCGTGTGCAGCGAGTTGGACGTGCCGCGCTGGTGATGCCAGGCAAGCGGCATGGTGATCACGCGCTCGAAGGACTGGCACAGCACTTCCGAGCGGCGGGCATGGGCGAACCGGTCGGCGCCGCGGGCCACCAGCACGAAGGCAATGACGTTGAAAGCACCAAGCGCGGCCCATACGGCGAGCGTCGAAAACACAGGGCCTTTCTCGGAGATGGCTCCGATCACCCTGCCCAGCAGGATTGGCTCGAGGATCGCGATCGCCGCGAGCGCGATGTTGGCGCCGCAAATCAGCGCGACGCGCTTCTTGTCGGCCGCCAGATAACCCAGCGCTCTAAAGTAGATCTGCAGAAGTGACACTTCAGCTACTCCGCCAAACTCTTGTTTGTGCTCAATGCTCGAATTGTGCACCGCACCATTTTGTGACACGTAACGGTAAACGTGTCGCGAAACAATGCGTCGTCTATCCCTTCCGTTCCGATTTAGCGAACAAAAGATGACGACGGTACGAAATCTGACGTGATCACTAACGGTTTGAGATAAAAGGTGAAATGTCAGCCTTGCGGCAAAATAGTGGCACTTGCTCTCCGCTGCCACATTTTTAATCACAGCCTGCTTGCTTAGCCTGCCCTAAAGGAAGGCCCGCGATCGCGCGCGGGAGGGACGCCAAGTAAAAAACGGCGATCGGCCGCGCACCCCGAGGGATGCGCGGCCGACAAGCCAAGTCTTTGATTTTATGCAGGTATCCTGACGACGACCTCGGTCTTGTCGCCGGCTTTCGGCTCGAAAGATGCAGATTTTTTCTTCGAACCATCGACTTCTAGCGAGATCGACTTGGTCTTTTTGTCGCGGATGACCCGAACCTTGATCTCGCCGCCGAACATCTTGAGCGTCGCGGCGTAGCCGTCCCAGTGTCCGGGCAGCTTCGGCCTAAACGTGATCTCCTTGCCGCGCCGCTCGATGCCGAGGATGCCTTCCACCGCCGCGCGGTAAAGCCAGCCGGCCGAGCCCGTGTACCAGGTCCAGCCGCCGCGGCCGCCCTTGCCTTCGCCGGCATAGATGTCGGCGGCCACGACATAGGGCTCGACGCGGTAATGCTCGGCCGCCGCCTCGTCCGAGGCGTGGTTGACCGGGTTCAGCATCGAGAAGCAGCGATAGGCCTCGTCGGTGCGGCCCATTTCGGCCAGCGCGATCACGAACCAGGTGGCGGCGTGGGTGTACTGGCCGCCATTCTCACGCACGCCCGGCGGGTAGCTCTTGATGTAGCCGGGGTCCTTCTCGCTTTTCGAGAAGGCCGGCGTGAACAGCTTGACGATCTTGAGCTCGTCATCGACCAGCATGTTGGTCGCCTGCTCCATGGCCGTCGTCGAGCGGGCCGGGTCGCCCTCGCCCGACAGCACGCTCCAGGACTGGGCGATGGAGTCGATCTTGCACTCGTCCGAATTGTGCGAGCCGAGCGGCGCGCCGTTGTCGAAACTGCCGCGCCGGTACCACTGGCCGTCCCAGGCGGTGCTTTCCAGGGCCCGCTTCAGCACGTCGGCGTGCTTCAGCCAGGCCTGCGCCCGCTTGGTGTCGCCCTGCCCCTTGGCGACAGGGGCAAAGTCGGTGAGCGTCTTCAGCAGGAACCAGCCCAGCCACACGCTCTCGCCCTTGCCGCCCTCGCCGACACGGTTCATGCCGTCATTCCAGTCGCCGCCGAGGATGAGCGGCAGGCCGGCGGGGCTGCTGCGCTTGATCGCAAGATCGAGCGCCCGGGCGCAATGGTCGTATAGCGAAGCGGTGTTCTTGGTGATCTCGGGCGTGAAGAAGGCGTCATGCTCGCCTTCGCCGAGTTGCTGCCCGTCGATGAAGGGCAACTGTTCCTTGAGGATCGCGGCGTCGCCGGTCACCTCGATGTAGCGCGCCGTCGCATGCGCCAGCCAGACGACGTCGTCCGAGATCATGGTGCGCACGCCGGCATCGGTGCGCGGCAGCCACCAGTGCTGCACGTCGCCTTCCGGGAACTGCCGGCGCGCCGCATTGAGGATCTGGTCGCGCGCCAGCTTCGGATCGTGCGCCAGAAGCGCCAGCGTATCCTGCAATTGGTCGCGGAAGCCGAAGGCGCCGCTCGCCTGGTAGAAGGCCGAGCGCGCGCGGATGCGGCAGGCCAGGCTCTGGTAGGGCAGCCAGTGGTTGACCATGGCGTTCATCGCCTCGTCCGGCGTCTCGACCTGGATGGTGTCGAGGAAGCCGCGCCAGGCCTTTTCATTGTCGGCCAGGCGCTGGTCGAAATCCTTGCCGCGATGGGTCTGCACCAGCGCGCTTGCCTCGGCGGGCGTGGCCGCGTCGCCGAGCAGCCAGGACAGCGTGACGTCGCCGCCGGCGGGGATGTCGATATCGCTGGCGACGACCGCGCAAGGGTCATCGCCCGCCTCGATGCGCCCGGAGAGCGCAAGCCCGCCCAGCACGGCCTGAGGGTACTCCGTCGTGCCGTGCCTGCCGATGAATTCGGAGCGGTCGGCGGTCACCGAATGGATCGGATGACTTGCTCCCAGGAAGGCGACGCGCTCGCCGAAGTCGAGGCCGTAGGGGTTCTGCGCCAGCATGGCCCCTGTTGCCGTGTCCCGCGCGGGCACGATGGTCGCCGCCGTGCGCGAGCGATGGCCGCCCAGCACCCATTCGGCATACGCATAGACGCGCAGCCGCGCCGGCACCGATCCGGAATTCTGGATTCGCAACCGGCTGATCTTCACCGGATCGACGGGATCCACCACCTGTGTCAGGTCCATCGACAACGGGCCGCGCTTGGAGCGGAAGGTCGAAAAGCCCTGGCCGTGCCAGGTCTCATAGGTCATCGACGGATCGCGGACCGTCGCCGCCATCGGCGAGAACGCCTTGCCGCTGGCATGGTCGAAGACATAGAAGCCCTCGCCCGGCCGGTTCGACACCGGATCGTTCGACCATGGCGTCAGTTGGTAGTCGCGGCTGTTGCGGCTCCAGGTGAAGCCTGCGCCTTCGGCCGAGACGTGGAAGCCGAAGGAGGCGTTGGAGATGACGTTGATCCAGGGCTGCGGCGTCACACGCCGTCCGGTCAGCCGCGTGACATAGTGGCGGCCGTCGCCGTCGAAGCCGCCATAGCCGTTCCAGAGGCTGAGGCCTCGGCCGTCGGCGGCGATGTCGGCTCCAGCCTGGCTTGCCGGCACCGGCAAAGGCAGCGGCGGGCTGGGTTCGCGCGGCGAGCCGCCCTCGGCCTGCAGCAAGGCATCGCGGGCCTGCAGCGCCGCGGTCTCGGCGCGTTCGAGCTGATCGAAGATCGTGCCGTTGCGGGTGTGAAGAACCACCCGCGCGACCGACAGCAAGGTCTTGTAGGTCGGCTCGTCCATCAGGTCGCGGCGCACCGCGAAGATGTGCTGGCGCGGCCCAAGCTCGCGGCCGCGCAGGCGGCTGTTCTCGCACAGCGTCTCCACCGCGCGCTGCAGGTCCTGCACATAGGACGAGGCCTGCTCATTGACGACGACGAAGTCGATCATCATGCCGCGCGCCCGCATATATTCCTGGAAGCGCAGCGCCTGGGCGACGATCTCGAGGTCGGCGACGTCGCCGATGCGCACCAGGAAGATCGGGAAATCGCCGGAGATGCTGGTCGGCCACAGGCTCGACTGGCGGCCGAGGCCCGAGGCGATGGATTCCGCCGGCAGGCGCAGGAACGGATCGGGATAGATCAGGTAGCGGGCGAGCTTCTGCACATTGGCGGCGTCGGTGAGGCTGAGGCCCAGATGGCGCGTCTGCACCTGGCTGCGCGTCCAGGCAAGCATCGCCTGGCGTGCGAAGCTCTCCTGATGGTCGAGCCGGGCGATCGCCTCGTCGAGCTCGGCGCGATTGGCGCCGACGGCGGTCCAGAAGGTCAGCGAGATCTTCTTGTTTGCCGGCACGCGGACCTGGCGGCGCAGCGCCGCCACGGGGTCGAGCGTGAAGCCCTGGCTGCCGGAAAGCCTGACGCCGGGATCGAAAGCCACGGCATCGGCGATGGTGCGGCCGCGGCCGATGAAGGCGCGCCGGTCGGTTTCGGCCTCAGCATCGCGCGACGGGCCCGAGGGATCGGTGACGAAATGCACCATGGTGAGGTCAGGGTCGTTCTTGTCGCGCTTGCGCCTGGTGGCGAAGATCGCGCCGTTGTTCGGCGCGACCTCAGTCTCGACGAACATCTTGGAGAAGGCCGGATGCGCGTTGTCCGAGGCCTCGTTGCCCAGCACCAGCTCGGCGAAGGATGTCACCTCGATATGCCGGTCGGTGGCACCGTCATTGTAGAGGGTGATGCGGCGGCCTTCGCCATTGCCCTCGGAAATGACGATGCACTCGACCTCGGAACGCAGCGAGCCGACGGACTTGGTGAAGCTCGCCTTGTCGTCGCCGAACAGCGTCTGGACGCGTTCGCCCTCGGCGCGCTTCGGCTCGGCGGTGGCGGACCACCAGTCGCCCGTCGCGGTGTCGCGCAGGAAGATATAGGAGCCAAGGCGATCCTCGCTCGGATCCGGCTGCCAGCGGGTGACGGCAAGCTCGCCGAAGCGGCTGTAGCCGGAGCCGGTCGCGGTGACCATGACCGAATAGCGGCCGTTGGACATGACGTTGGTCGCCCGCAGCGCCTTGATGGGATCGAGGATGACGCGGCTGTCCGGGCTCTCCGTCTCGGTCTCGTCCTTGGATCTCTCGTCGGCTTCCGTCCTGACGGTCGCGGTCGGAATGTCGCGCGGCGCCTTCTCCTGCAGGAGAAGCTCGGCCGACTCGATCACCGGATCGCTGTGGAAACGCTCGCGCAGCCGGCCCTCGAAAATGGCGTCGGCGACAGCGGCGATCGACATGCCGGAATGGTGCGCCATGTAGTTCTGCACCACGGCGTGGTCGGTGCCTTCAGGCACGCGCTGCGGCGTGAAATCGACCGCGTCGTAGAAACCGTGGCGGCCAAGCGCGCCGATCGAGCGCAACCGCTGCAGGTTCTGCACCGCCTCGCGCGGGCTGAACTGCGCCGCGAGAATCGTCGCATAGGGCGCGATCACGGTGTTCTGGCCAAGGCCCCGCTTCAGGCCCAGGCCGGGCACGCCGAAATTGGTGTACTGATAGGTGAGCTCGCGGTCGCGGGCGTTATAGGCCGCTTCCGAAATGCCCCAGGGCACGTTCTTGGAACGCGCATACTGGATCTGGCG
This sequence comes from Mesorhizobium sp. M2A.F.Ca.ET.046.03.2.1, assembly GCF_003952425.1. NCBI lineage: Bacteria > Pseudomonadati > Pseudomonadota > Alphaproteobacteria > Hyphomicrobiales > Phyllobacteriaceae > Mesorhizobium > Mesorhizobium sp. M2A.F.Ca.ET.046.03.2.1. Next base: position 6,977,284 of record NZ_CP034449.1, read on the forward strand.
CTTGATGATGAGCTTGCTGGTCTGGTTGAGGATCGAGCCCTGCGGCTCCTTCATCACCAGAGGCGGCATCAGATACTCGAACATCGAGCCCGACCAGGACATCAGCGCGCCCTGAAAGCCGATCTCGACGATCGGGCGTCCGAGACGGAACCAATGCTCGGTCGGCAGGTCGCCCTTGGCGATGGCGAACAGGCTCGTCAACCGCGCTTCGGAGGCGAGAAGGTCGTAGCAGCTTTCGTCGAGCTGGCGGTCCTCGACGCGGTAGCCGATCGAGAGCAGCTTGCGCTCCTGGCGCATCAGGAAGGAGAAATCCATCTCGAAGGCGTAGCGGCGGCAGCGCTCGCGCAGAGCGAGCAACTTGGCGCGCAGAGCGGCGACGGCGCTCTCGTCATTGTGCGAATCGTGCACATGCGCCTCGCAGGTCGCTTCCAGCCTGGCCGCCCAGTCGGCGATGACATCGCTCTTGGGCGAGGCCGCCTCGGTGTGGATCGCGGTGGCGAGCTTGCGGATCTCGCCGGCGAGCACGGCAAGGTTGATGGTGCGGATCGAGGCCATCTCCGGCTGCGCCTTGATGGTCGCAACCGCGCGGCGCATGCCATCGAGACGGTCGGCCAGGCGCTGGCGCAGCGGCCGCAGTTGACGGCGGTCGTCCGGCAGCTCTTCCAGGCTTTCGTCGAGGATGGTGACGGTGTCGATGATGCCTTCGAAATCGCCCTGCAGATGCACGGACGGCGCTTCGGCCCATTCGGCGCAGGAGGCGGCAACCGCGACCAGATGTCCGGCGAGATTGCCGCTGTCGACCGCCGAGATGTAAAGCGGATAGAGCGGCTTCAGCGTCGTCGTGTCATACCAGTTGTAGAGATGGCCGCGGTCGCGCGGCATGTTCTCGATGGTCGTCATCGTGGCGTCGATGCGGGTGATGGCATCCGACAGGCTGATCCAGCCGAAATCGCGCGCCGACACCACCGAGAGCAGATAGACGCCGATATTGGTCGGCGAGGTGCGCGGCGCCACCACCGGCGCCGGGCTTTCCTGGAAATTGTCCGGCGGCAAATGATGCTGCTCGGTCGTCACGAAGGTCTCGAAATAGTGCCAGGTGCGGCGCGCGAAGGTGCGCAGCACCTGGATGTCGGCGCTCGAGATGCGCAGCCTGTCCTCGGTCTCGGCCGAGCGGCTGATCCAGCAGGCGACGGCGGGCGAAGCGATCCAGAAGATGGCGAAGAAGAAGGCGACGAAGGCGCCTGTGGAATCGGCCAGCACCGGAATAGCCAGGCCGACGACTCCGATGATCACCGCGCCATACATCATGCCGTAATAGGCGCCGAGATCGTTGCCGCCCTTGGCGGCCTGCGAGGCGGTGCGCCATTCGAGCAGGTTCTGCCGGCTGACGAAGAGGCGGTAGATGGTGCGAATGATGGCGTCGCCCATCATCCAGGCGAGATGCGCCATCAAGAGCACCTTCAGCGCCACCAGCGCCGTGCCGAAGACGGTGTCGCGCGCAAGCGCCGAGAAATGGCCGCGCGGCGTCTGGTCGCCGCTCTTGGGCAGGATGCCGTTCACGATGTCGAAGGTAGGCGCCATGAACAGGCTGAGGATCATAAGCGCCTGCCACTGCGCCGCCTGGGTGAAGGGCAGCAGCGTCCAGCCGGCCACGCAGGCCATGACCCAGAAGATCGGGGTGACCGAGCGGCGCAGATTGTCGACCATCTTCCAGCGCGACAGCGCCGGCACGCCGGAGCGCGGGTCGAAAATGTAGCCGAGCAGCTGCCAGTCGCCGCGCGCCCAGCGGTGATGGCGCGAGGCGTCGACGGAGTAGCGGGTGGGATAGTCCTCGACCAGCTCGACGTCGGTGACCAAAGCGGCGCGCGAGAGCGCGCCTTCGAGCAGGTCGTGGCTGAGGATGGTGTTTTCGTCGATGCGGTTCTTCAGCGCCGCCTCGAAGGCGTCGACATGATAGAGGCCCTTGCCGGTGAAGGAACCGTCGCCGAAGACGTCCTGGTAGACGTCGGAGACGGCGAAGACATAGGGGTCGAGGCCGCGATTGGCCGAGAAGACGCGCTGGAAGAAGGAGGCATCGTCGCCGCTGGTCAGCGATGCCGTGATGCGCGGCTGCAGGATCGTGTAGCCCGCGGTGACGACGCGCTTGACCGGATCGAAATGCGGGCGGTTCAGCGGATGGGCGAGCTTGCCGACCAGGCTCGAAACCGCGTCCCGCGTGGTGCGCGTGTCGGCGTCGAGCGTCATCACATAGACGACCTTTTCCGGCAGCGGCACGTCGAGCGGCAGGAAGGTAGTGTCGCTGTCGCCACGCAGGAGAAGGTTCAGCTCATGCAGCTTGCCGCGCTTGCGCTCCCAGCCCATCCAGCAGCCCTGCGCCTGGTTGTAGAGCCGGCGGCGATGCAAGAGGTAGAAGCGCGGCGAGCCTTCCGACGGATAGCGGGCGTTGAGCCTAGCGATCTCGTCGCGGGCATATTGCAGGATCTCGATGTCGGCGGCGTCGATCTCGGTCTTGGAATCCGGCCAGTCGGACAACAGGGCGAAATGGATCTCTTCGGCCGTGTTGGCGAGGTGGTGCACCTCGATGTTGCGGATGTTTTCCTCGACGTCGTCGCGCGAGCCGATCAGCGAGGGCACCACGACCAGCGTGCGCGCCTCGGCCGGGATGCCGTGCTTGTTGTAGTCATAGCCGACAAGCCGGGTGGGTTTGAGGAACAGCGCCACGACGGTGTTGAAGAAGGCCAGCGCGCCTTCGCTTGCCGGCACCGCGAACAGCGCCAGCATCAGCGTGATCGATTCCACCGACAGGCCGAGATTGGCGAGCGCCCTGCCCGACAGCACCAACAGCAGCGCCGTCAGAAGGAAAACCGGGCCGACGATGCCCATCCAGCCAGCGCTGGCAAAGGCACGCTTGAAGGTCACATAGAAAGGCGGTCGGTAGCCGATCGCCTTTTCCAGCTCCTGACGGCGCGGCCCGACCAGGAAGAAGCCGACATCGGTGTGCACGTCCGGATCCGCTGTCTCCGGCACGCCGGATGCATCGGTGACGCCGGGCGTGTGGCCGGCAAGCTCGATCGCCTTTTCGGCCACCCGATATTCGGACAGCTCGGAGCGCCGCGCCAGTTGCTCGATCGCGGTGCGGTACTGGTCGCGCGAGAAGAAATCGAGGTCGGCGAAATCGGTCTTCTCACGCAACAGCGTGTCGATGCGGCTGACGCCTTCGAACCAGACCGTCCAGTCGACGTCGTTGATGAGGCGCAGGCCGCGGATGATGTTGCCGGTGGTGACATTGCCGCTGGAAAGCGTCTGATGCTCGGAGATGATGATCTCCTCGGCGTCGGAGCCGGTCTTTTCCAGCTCTCCCTCCAGCCATTCCAGCGCCCGGCCGGCGTTCTGCGACCCGTCGCGCAGGCGGTAGAGCAACTGGGTGGCAAAAGTGGTGTCCTGCGCATGCGCGCTGTAGTTGGACAGGATCCTGGTGCGGTCGGCATTGTCGTCGGTCGCGAGAACCCGGTCGGCAACCTCGTTGGCGATGTGTCGCATCTGCCTGGTGCGGTCGACGCGCACGGCGATGCGACGCAGGTTCTCGATCAGCACAAAGCGCAGCAACGAGGGCAGCGCCCAGAGCTCTCCGATTTTCATCGGCTCGACCGACTGGAAGCCCTCGACAATGGCCTTGAACATGTTGGCCGAGACCGAGCTGTCGGAATGCTCGACATAGCTCCAGGCAACGACGAAAGCGCGCGGCAGCACCGTCCTGTCGCCGAGCGTGAGCGTCGGCAGCTGCCGATAGAAGCGGCGCGGCAGGTCACGCTTCACCTGGAAGATGGTCTCCTCGACCAAATAGTTGTTGTCGAGCAGCCATTGCGCGGCCGGCGTGATGGTCTCGCCCTTGGCCTGGGCGGCATTGGTCGAACGGTAGACTTCGAGGATCTTCTTGGCGCTGTCGCGGATGCGGGCCTGGAACTCGAACGGGGCGAGGCCGAACAGGTCCTTGACCTCGCCCTTGGCTAAAGCGACGCCCAAGGCGCGCAGCCTGTCCTCAGGGAGGAAATTGGAGCGTATCGGCGCTTCCGTCACCAACGGGAAGCCGGCGCTTGTCTGTTCGATCTTGTTGGGATTGGTCTGAATGTTCATTGAAAATTCCGTAAGCGGGGGCGCAATGCGGCGTCACCGCCACGGCAATGGCCCTAAAACCGGTTCAATTGCAATTGGTTGCATGACTGATCGGCCGAAAGTTTGTTCTGCGCACCACAACAGGGGCGTGCCCTTTCGACAGCTCGTGGGCTAACGCCCCTCGCTCTTCGCCCCCGGTTGGATCAGGGCAAGGAATCAGGCTTTTTCGTGATACATGCAAGGGGCCGGGCGATAATTCGCCCGCGCCGCGATCATGTTTGGCAACAGCCGTTAATGGTTGGCGGCAAGGCGATCGAGCGCGATCACGAAAAGCAGCCCCTGCCCCTGAGGCTGGAGCCGCAATTCCGGGCTGTGGCGATCGAGGATCAGCGTATCGAGCGGTCCGAGGCTCGGCGCATCGTCTGTGAGAAGCCTGAAGCCTGCGTTGGCTGCCAGAACCAGCGTCTTGTCGGCGCGCGGCGAGATGCGAATCTCGCCGGAGAGCGGCATGCGCTCGACGCCATGGGCCATGCGGCCACGGCGGGTCATGACGTTGAGATCGGTGATCGGGCCACTGATCAGCGCGGCGCTGGTCGGCACATCGCCCGCAAAGGCGAGCGGCGCCGAGTCAGCGGTAAGCCGCGCCGGCGCCCGGCCGGCAATGTCGAGGACAATCCCCTCGCCTTCCAGCACCGACAGCGTGCGGTCGATGCCGGCGAAGCTGGAGAACGGCCCGCTGGTTTCGACGCGGGCCATGGAGACGCGCCAGTCGAAATCGTCGAGCCCGGCGCCGTCGGGCGAAACCGCGATCTCGGTGGTCGTGCCGCCGCCATTCTTCCACGGCATGACGCGGTAATCGGCGGCACGAAGGATACGCATCGGCTCAGCCCAATATGCCCGGCAGGTTGAGCTGGTGCTCCTTGGCGCACTCAATGGCGATGTCGTAGCCGGCATCGGCATGGCGCATGACGCCGGTCGCCGGGTCGTTCCACAAAACGCGCTCCAGGCGCTTGGCGGCTTCTGCCGTACCGTCGGCCACGATCACCATGCCGGCATGCTGCGAGAAGCCCATGCCGACGCCGCCGCCGTGATGGAGCGACACCCAGGTGGCGCCGGAGGCGGTGTTGAGCAGCGCATTGAGCAGCGGCCAGTCGGAAATGGCGTCGGAGCCGTCCTTCATCGCTTCGGTCTCGCGATTCGGCGAGGCGACCGAACCGGAATCGAGATGATCACGGCCGATGACGACGGGAGCCTTCAGCTCGCCCTTGGCGACCATCTCGTTGAAGGCGAGGCCGAGCCGATGGCGGTCGCCGAGGCCGACCCAGCAGATGCGCGCCGGCAGGCCCTGAAACGAGATGCGCTCGCGCGCCATGTCGAGCCAGTTATGCAGATGCGTGTTGCCGGGAGTGAGCTCGCGCACCTTGGCATCGGTCTTGTAGATGTCCTCCGGATCGCCCGAGAGCGCTGCCCAGCGGAATGGACCGATGCCGCGGCAGAACAGCGGGCGGATATAGGCCGGCACGAAGCCCGGGAAGGCGAAGGCGTTCTCAAAACCTTCATCCTTGGCGACCTGGCGGATGTTGTTGCCGTAGTCGAGCGTCGGCACGCCGGCGTTCCAGAACGCCACCATCGCCTCGACATGCTCGCGCATCGATGCGCGAGCAGCCTTTTCGACGGCTTTCGGATCAGAGGTGCGCTTCTCGCGCCATTCGGCCATGGTCCAGCCCTTGGGCAGATAGCCGTTGATCGGGTCATGCGCCGAGGTCTGGTCGGTGAGGATGTCGGGGCGGATGCCGCGCCTAAACATTTCGGGCACGATCTCGGCGGCGTTGCCGAGCAGGCCGACGGACTTCGCCTCGCCGGCCTTGGTCCAGCGATCGATCATTTCCATCGCTTCATCCAGCGTCTCGGCCTTCTCGTCGAGATAGCGGGTGCGCAGGCGAAAATCGATCGAGTCAGGGTTGCACTCGATGGCGAGGCAGGAGGCACCGGCCATGACGGCGGCCAGAGGCTGGGCGCCGCCCATGCCGCCGAGGCCGCCGGTCAGGATCCACTTGCCCTTGAGGTCGCCGTTGTAATGCTGGCGGCCGGCCTCGACGAAGGTCTCGTAGGTGCCCTGCACGATGCCCTGCGTGCCGATATAGATCCAGGAGCCGGCCGTCATCTGGCCGTACATCATTAGGCCCTTCCTATCTAGCTCGTTGAACTTCTCCCAGTTCGCCCAGTGCGGCACGATGTTGGAGTTGGCAATGAGCACGCGCGGGGCATTGGAATGGGTCTTGAAGACGCCGACCGGCTTGCCGGACTGAACCAGCAGCGTCTCGTCCTCGCCCAGCATCTTCAGCGAAGCGACAATGCGGTCGAAATCGTTCCAGGTGCGCGCCGCCCGGCCGATGCCGCCATAGACGACCAGCTCGTTGGGGTTCTCGGCGACCTCCGGGTCGAGATTGTTCATCAGCATGCGCAGCGGCGCCTCGGTCGTCCAATAGCGGGCGTTGAGCTTGTCGCCGCGGGGCGCACGCACTTCGCGAATGTTGTGGCGCGGATCGTTCATCATTGTCCCTTTCGAGTAAGGCGGCGCGTCAGCGCCCAGCCCATTCAATGGCGGTTTCGAGAATGGTTTTCAGCGTGGCGCGGATCGGCGCGGCATAGCTTGGGTCGTAAGGCACCGGCCAGTTTTCCGGCGAACCCTTTTCGGCCGGCTCGCGCATATAGCCGCGGTTGGAGAGCTCCATCTGAAGCGCGTGGACGCCGTTCTCGGGCCGGCCGAAGCTTCTGGTGATCCAGCCGCCCTTGAAACGGCCGTTCACCACCCAGCTCTCGCCGGTCGCGGCAAGGATCTCGCTGACCTTTTGCTGCAGCGACGGATCGGTGCTCCTGCCGTCATTGGTGCCGAGGTTGAAGACCGGCAGCGTGCCTTCGAACAGGCGCGGCAGCACCGAGCGGATCGAATGGCAGTCATAGAGCACGATGTTCTCATGCATGCCGCGCAGCCGGTCGATCTCGGCCTGCAGGGCGGCATGATACGGCACGAAATAGGTCTCGCGGCGCTGGTCGATCTCGGACGGCGTCGGTTCGTCGCCCATATTGTAGAGCGGATCGCCGTCGAACGTGTCCGTCGGGCAGAGCGTCGTCGTCGGCTGTCCGGGATAGAGCGAAACGCCGGAAGGATCACGGTTGACGTCGATGACCGTGCGCGAGATGGCGGTGTGCACGACGGTCGCGCCAAGGTCGGCGGCAAAATCATAGAGCTTGTCGATCCACCAGTCGCAGTCGCGCCGGCCGAGCCAGGTTGAGACCAGGCGGGAGTCCAGGCCTGCAAGATCGATGCCTGTGTGCGGGATCGAGACCAGCAGAGGCGCAGTGCCTTGGGTGACGGTAAGCCAGGGAGGGGTCATGCGAGACCTCCGTGCGTTGGCGCTCTACGGCGCCGTGTCGTCGTTAGCATTCTCACGACGCAATCCCCGGCAGCTTCACAGCACCGGCCGCCTTCACCGCGGCGCCGCTGCGCACCATGGCGATTGCCTTTTCCATGTCGGGATGGAAATGCCGGTCATTGTCGAGATACGGCACCTCGGCGCGGACCAGCCTGCGCACCGCTTCCAGTGCCTCGCTCGAAGCAAGCGGCGCTTGGAAATCGCAGCCTTGCGCCGCGGCCAGCAATTCGATGCCGATGACGGCGGTCGCATTCTCGATCATGCCGAGCAGCCGGCGCGCGCCGTGCGCGGCCATCGAGACATGGTCTTCCTGGTTGGCCGAGGTTGGGATCGAATCGACGCTCGCCGGATAGGCCTTCTGCTTGTTTTCCGAAACAAGCGCTGCCGCCGTCACCTGCGGAATCATGAAACCGGAATTGAGCCCCGGCTTGGGCGTGAGAAAGGCCGGCATGCCCGACAGCGCCGGATCGACCAGCATGGCGATGCGCCGCTCCGACAGCGAGCCGATCTCGCAGACCGCCAGCGCGATCATGTCGGCGGCGAAGGCCACCGGCTCGGCATGGAAATTGCCGCCGGAGAGCGCGGTGTCGTCCTCGGCGAAGATCAGCGGGTTGTCGGTGACGCCATTGGCCTCGGTCTCGAGCGTGTCGGCGGCCTTGCGCAGCACATCGAGCGCGGCGCCCATCACCTGCGGCTGACAGCGCAGGCAGTACGGATCCTGCACGCGCTCGTCGTCGACGCGATGCGATTCACGGATGGCACTGCCGGCCATCAGATTGCGCAAGGCATCCGCCGTTTCGATCTGACCGCGATGTTTTCTCAACAGATGAATGCGCGGATCGAAGGGGGCGTCGGAGCCCTTGGCTGCGTCCGTCGATAGCGCGCCGGCAACCAGCGCCGACTGGTAGAGCACCTCGGCCTCGAACAGGCCGGCCAGCGCAAAAGCGGTCGAGAACTGCGTGCCGTTGAGCAGCGCCAGGCCTTCCTTGGCGCCGAGCGTCACCGGCTCCAGCCCATGCGAGACGAAGGCGACCTTGGCCGGGAAGCGCCCATGCGGGGTAAAGCATTCGCCGACGCCGATCATGACGGCGGTCATGTGCGAGAGCGGCGCGAGGTCGCCGGAAGCGCCGACCGAGCCCTTCGCCGGCACGACCGGAATGACGTCGTTGGCGAGCATCCCTTGAAGCAGGTCGATGGTCTCGGCGCGCACGCCGGAGGCACCCTGGGCAAGGCTGGCGAGCTTCAGCGCCATCATCAGCCGCACCACGGCGACCGGCATCGGCTCGCCGACGCCGGCGGCATGCGAGAGCACGATGTTGCGCTGGAGCGTTTCGAGATCGCTTTCTGGAATGCGGACGCTGGCAAGCTTGCCGAAGCCGGTGTTGATGCCATAGACCGGCTCGCCTTTGGCGAGGATGCGAGCCACCGCCTCGGCGCTGGCCTTGATCCTTGGCCGGCAGGCGTCGTCCAGCTTCGGCACGGCGCCGCGATAGATGGCGCGCCAGTCGGCAAGCGTCGCGCTGCCGGGCGTCAGGGTCAGTTCGGTCATTGTCCTCTCCAGATGCGGGCATGGAGCGGATTGAAGCCCATGCGATAGACGAGTTCGGCCGGGCGCTCGATGTCCCAGATGGCGAGGTCGGCCGATTTGCCGGCTTCCAGCGTGCCGGTCTTGTCGAGGAGCCCCAGCGCACGCGCGGCCTCACGGGTGACGCCGGCGAGGCATTCGTCGACGGTCATGCCGAAGAGCGTCGCGGCCATGTTCATGGTGAGCAGCAGCGAGGTGAGCGGCGAGGTGCCGGGATTGCTATCGGTGGCGACAGCCATCTTCACGCCGTGGCCGCGGAAGAGATCGACCGGCGGCTTCTTGGTTTCGCGGATGAAGTAGTAGGCGCCGGGCAGGATCGTGGCCACGGTGCCGGCCCTGGCCATCGCGGCGGCGCCCTGTTCGTCCGTGTATTCAAGATGGTCGGCCGACAGCGCGCCATAGCGCGCGGCAAGGGCCGCGCCATGCAGGTTGGAAAGCTGGTCGGCGTGCAGCTTCACCGGCAGGCCGAGGGCCTTGGCCTTGTCGAAGACACGGGCCATCTGCTCCGGCGAGAAGGCGATGCCTTCGCAAAAACCATCGACGGCGTCGGCGAGCTTTTCGGCGGCGACCTGCGGCAGTATGGTGTCGGCGACGAGATCGATGAACGCGTCCTTGTCGCCCTTGGCTTCCGGCGGCAGCGCATGGGCCGCGAGACAAGTGGTGCGGATCGTGACCGGGCGCTCGTCTGCCAGACGGCGGGCGGCGCGCAGCGACTTCTTCTCGTTGTCGGCATCGAGGCCGTAGCCGGACTTGATCTCGACGGTGGTGACGCCTTCGGCCATCAGCGCATCGAGGCGCGGCAGAGTCTGGGCGACGAGTTCGTTCTCGCTGGCGGCGCGTAGCGACTTGACCGAGGAAACGATGCCGCCGCCAGCGCGAGCCACTTCTTCATAGGTGGCGCCGGCCAGCCGCATCTCGAATTCATTGGCGCGGTTGCCGGCATAGACGAGGTGCGTGTGGCAATCGATCAGGCCAGGCGTGATCCAACGCCCCACGCAATCAACGGTCTCGGCGCCCTGCCCGGCCGCAGCCGGCATATCGGCCTCGGGACCGGCATAAACAATGAGGCCGTCGCGCGCGACGACCGCGCCTTTCTCGACGATACCGAGACCGGCCGCGCCATCGGCCATGGTCACCAGGCGCGCATTGCGCCAGACCCGATGGCCGCTCTTCCCGCTTGCTCCACCCATCATCTTTTCCGTTTGCTTGGATGGCGATTATGTATATACATATTGAACGCAACGCAAGCGATAATGTCGCCTGGGCATTCAGATTCGGAGAGGAACGTGACGGCAATCTTTGCGGAACGGGCGCTGCTGCCCGGCGGTTGGCAGGGCAATGTCAGGATCGCTTTCGAGGGCGGCCGCATCTCCACGGTCGAGATCGGCGCTGTCGCGCGAGCGGGCGAGGAGCGCCATGCCATCGTCCTGCCTGGCATGCCCAACCTGCACAGCCACGCCTTCCAGCGCGGCATGGCGGGGCTGGCTGAGCTGCGCGGCCCTTCGGCCGACAGTTTCTGGAGCTGGCGCGAGGTCATGTATCGCTTCGCGCTGTCGATGACGCCGGACCAGGTCGAGGCGGTGGCGGCGCAGCTCTATGTCGAAATGCTGGAGGCCGGCTTTTCCCGCGTCGGCGAGTTCCACTACCTGCATCACGACCGCGACGGACAGCCCTACGCCAACGTCGCCGAGATGGCGGAGCGGATCGCGGCGGCAGCCGGAAAGAGCGGCATCGGTCTGACACTCCTACCGGTCTTCTATGCTCATTCCGCCTTCGGCGGCGCCGCTCCTAATGAAGGCCAGCGGCGATTCATCAATGATGTCGAACGTTTCGGACGTCTGCTTGAGAAAGCCCGCGAGGCTGTTCGTCCGCTTGAGCAGGCCGTTGTCGGCGTCGCGCCGCACAGTTTGCGGGCCGCAACTCCGGACGAGCTCAATTCAGTCGCGGCCATGTCACCGAACAGTCCGATCCACATCCATGTCGCCGAGCAGGTGAAGGAGGTCGAGGACTGCGTCGCCTGGTCGGGCAAGCGTCCGGTCGAGTTCCTCCTCGCCAACGCTAAAGTGGACGCGCGCTGGTGCCTGATCCATGCCACGCATATGACCGAGGCCGAAACCATCGCCATGGCCCGGACTGGGTCGATCGCCGGGCTCTGCCCGATCACCGAGGCCAATCTGGGCGACGGCACTTTCGCGGCGCCGCTTTTCGTTGAGCATGGCGGCCGTTTCGGTGTCGGCTCCGATTCCAACGTGCTGATCGGGCTGCCGGACGAGCTGATGCAGCTCGAATATTCGCAGCGCCTCGCCCATCGCGCCCGCAATGTGCTGGCGCGTCCCGGCGGTTCCAACGGGCGCGCCCTGTTCGATGCGGCGCTTGACGGCGGCAGCCAGGCGCTGGGCGCCGGCCCGTCGCAGATTGCCGCCGGCGGCGCTGCCGATCTCGTCTCGCTCGATGCCGGCCACCCTTCGCTGGCCGGCAAAACGGGCGATGCGATCCTCGACGCCTGGATCTTCGCCAATGGCAGCAAGGTCGATTGCGTCTGGGTGCATGGCAGAAAGCAGGTCAGCGGCGGCAGGCATGTCAAGCGCGACGCCGTTGCCAAGCGGTTCCGCGAAGTCATGACCGCATTGTCGCAAGGCTGAACAGGACCGTCCGATGAGCCTGGTCGAGACAGACGATGTCGATGGCGGCGAGATCCTATCGCTGCATCAGCGCATCCTCTCCGACATCCGTGAAAAGATCCTCTCGGGCGCCTGGGCGCCCGGGCATCGCATCCCCTTCGAGCACGAGCTGACGGCTCAATATAATTGCTCGCGCATGACGGTGAACAAGGCGCTGTCGCAGCTTGCCAAGGCCGGGCTGATCGAGCGCCGGCGCCGGTCCGGGAGTTTCGTGCGCCAGCCGCAGTCGCAAGCGGCGGTGCTGGAACTGCACGACATCAGGATCGAGGTCGAGGCGCTCGGCCTGCCCTATCGCTACGAGCGACTGGAACGCGTCAAGCGGCGCAGCAGTGCCGATGACCGCGCGCTGCTCGGGCTTGCCGCGCCAGGGCCGGTGCTGGCGCTGGAAGGCCTGCATTTTGCCGGCGAACGGCCGTTCGCGCTGGAGCAGCGGCTGATCAATCTTTCGGCCGTACCCGAGGCCAGCGAGGAGGAATTCCTCGACATCGCGCCGGGCCCCTGGCTGATCGGCCGCGTGCCGTGGAGCGAGGCCGAGCACCGCATTCGCGCCATGGCCGCTGATGAGAATATCGCCGACGCGCTCGACATCGACGCGAGCGCGCCCTGCCTGGTGGTCGAGCGCCGCACCTGGAGCGCTGAGCACCCGGTGACCCATGTACGCTTCATCTATCCGGCGGAGAGCCATACGCTGGTGGCGAGGTTCACGCCGTCGCAGGGATAGCGCCTGCGCTCCCTTCTCCCCTTGCGGGAGAAGGTGGATCGGCGCGCAGCGCCGAGACGGATGAGGGGTGTTCCAGCGGAGCGAGACGTTGGCTTTCCCTGGAGTACCCCTCATCCGGCCGCTTCGCGGCCACCTTCTGCCACAAGGGGAGAAGGGGAAGTCGGCGCTACAGCGCCGCCGTCACAATGATCTCGACCAGATATTCCGGAGTAGCCAACTTGGCTTCGCCGGTGGCGCGGGCCGGGGTGTGACCCTGCGGCACCCACTTGTCCCATTCCGAATTCATCTCGGCGAAGGTGCCCATGTCGGCCAGCCAGATGATCGCCTGGACGATCTTGGTCTTGTCGGTGCCGGCCTTGGCCAGCAATTCGTCGATGGTCTTCAGGATATCGCGCGTCTGCGAGGCGACGTTGCCGCCGGGCTGGCCAACCTGACCGGCCAGGTAGACGGTATTGCCGTGAATGACGATCTGGCTCATGCGCGGGCCGACATCGATGCGACGAATGCTCATTGGAGGTTCCTTCGTTCCTTGGAGTCGCGCTTGTTTAGAGTCCGGACCGCCCTGGGGCAAGGCCGGTGCCCGCGAAACCAATTGAGCCAATTGTCCGCTCTCCCCCATCCGCCTACACGGCGAGTTGACCGGCCGTGTCACAATTCCGCCGGACCGCGATGTTGACTAATGTAATAACATCACATATCGACAAACTACCCGATTTTGCGGACCGACACCTGATGACCAACGCCTGCCTGACCTTCCGCGACCTGACGCTCGGCTATGGCAGCCATCCGGCGATCCATCACCTGAACGGCGTCGTCCGCAAAGGCTCGTTGACCGCGGTGGTCGGCGCCAATGGCTCGGGCAAGTCGACGCTGATGAAGGGCATCGTGGGCGTGCTGAAGCCGATGGAAGGCGCCGTGGTCCGCATGCCGGGCGTCCGCACCGCCTACCTGCCGCAGCAGTCGGAGCTCGACCGCTCCTTTCCGGCGCGCGTCGTCGATCTGGTCTCGCTCGGCCTGTGGCCGAAGCGCGGCATGCTCGGCCGCTATACGAAAGAGGATCGCGAGTCGGTCAGCAAGGCGCTGATGGCGGTCGGGCTCGGCGGCTTCGAGAAACGGCCGATCGATACGCTGTCGGGCGGCCAGTTGCAGCGCACGCTGTTTGCCCGTGTGCTTTTGCAGGACGCCGACCTCATCCTGCTCGACGAGCCCTTCAACGCGGTCGACGCCAAGACCGTCGGCGACCTCATCCAATTAATAAAGCGCTGGCATGGCGAGGAGCGGACGATCATGGTCGTGGTGCATGACCTCGATCTGGTGCGGCAGAATTTCCCGGAAACGCTGCTGCTTGCCCGCCAGCCGGTCGCCTGGGGCGACACAAAGGAAACGCTGCGGCCGGAAAACCTGCTCAAGGCACGGCGCTTCCACGAGGCCTGGGAAGAGAATGCGCCCTGGTGCGAGCCAGATGCTCACGACCATGGCGATGATCTCGCACAAGACCGCCACCATCACCACGATCACGCTCATGGACCCGATCACCGCCACGACCACGGCTCCGGACCGAGGGCGGCGTGATGGAATCTTTCTACGGCCTGTTCATCGCGCCCTTCGCCGATTTCGCCTTCATGCAGCGGGCGCTGTTCGGCTCGCTGATCCTGTCGCTCGGCGCCTGCCCGGTCGGCGTCTTCCTGATGCTGCGGCGCATGAGCCTTTCGGGCGACGCCATGGCGCATGCCATCCTGCCGGGTGCCGCCGCCGGCTTCCTGCTCTATGGGCTCGAGATCCTGCCGATGACGGTCGGTGGGCTGATCGCCGGCATCATCGTGGCGCTCGGCGCGGGCGCCGTGTCGCGCTTCACCATCCAGCGCGAGGACGCGTCGATGGCGGCCTTCTATCTGATCTCGCTTGCGGTCGGCGTGCTGATGGTGTCGATCCGCGGCTCCAGCGTCGACCTCATGCATGTGCTGTTCGGCACGGTGCTGGCGCTCAACAATGAGGCGCTGATCCTGATCGGCGCCATCGTGGCGGTGACGCTCGCCTGCCTCGCCATTTTCTGGCGCGCCCTGGTCGCCGAATGCCTCGATCCGCTGTTCCTGCGCTCGGTGAGCCGCATGGGCAGCCCGGTGCATTTCATCTTCCTAGGCCTTGTCGTGCTCAATCTCGTCGGCGGCTTCCAGGCCCTGGGCACGCTGCTCTCGGTCGGGCTGATGATGCTGCCTGCCGCCGCCGCCCGCTTCTGGACGGTGCGCGTGGAACCGATGTGCGTGCTGGCCGTGCTGATCGGCTTTGCCTCCTGCATCGCCGGTCTGCTTCTGTCCTACCACGCCTCGCTGCCTTCCGGCCCAGCGATCATCCTTTCGGCCGGCGTCGTCTATTTCTGCTCGATCCTGTTCGGCACGCGCGGCGTCCTGCGCGCCCGCATCGTGCACCACCGCCACCGCACCGCCTGACCAATCCCCAAGCAAGGAGAACTGTCCCAATGCTGAAATCCTTCCGTGCTGCGCTGGCTTTGAGTGTTATAACATTAAGCGCCTTCGCGACCTCTTCCGCCTTCGCGGCGCCGCTCAAAGTGGTGGCGAGTTTTACCGTGATTGCCGATTTCGCGAAGAATGTCGGCGGCGACCGGGTCAACATCACCACGATTGTCGGGCCGGACGGCGACGCGCATGTCTATGAGCCGAGCCCGGCCGACGCGGTGGCGATGGCAGGCGCCGACGTCGTGCTGGTCAACGGCCTGCATTTCGAAGGTTTCCTGCAGCGCCTGGTCGATGCGAGCGCCACCAAGGCCGCGATCGTGACGCTGACCAAGGGGGTCACGCCGATCGACTTCAAGCCGGAATTCGCCGACGCGGATGCCGCCGAAGGCGCCGATACCGGCGGCGGCAAGACCGTCACCGATCCGCACGCGTTCCAGTCGATCGTCAATGCCAAGATCTATGTGAAGAACATCGCCGATGCCTTTTGCGCCGCCGATGCCGCAGGCTGCACCGCCTATCAAAGCAACGCGGCCGCCTACACCCAAAAACTCGATGCGCTGGAAGACGAAGTGAAGGCGGCAATCCAGTCGATCCCGGAAGCGAAGCGCGTGGTCATCACCTCGCATGACGCCTTCGGCTATTTCGAGCATGAATACGGCCTAACCTTCCTGGCGCCGCAGGGCATCTCGACCGATTCCGAGCCTTCCGCGGCCGACGTCGCCAAGCTCGTCGAACAGGTGAAGCAGGACAAGGCTGCGGCGATCTTCGTGGAAAACATCACCAATCCGCGGCTGATCGAGCAGATCGCCGGCGAGACCGGCATCAAGGTCGGCGGCACGCTCTATTCGGACGCGCTGTCGGGGGCGGACGGCCCGGCCTCGACCTATATCGACATGATGCACAACAACATCACTCAGATCAAAGGCGCGATCCTCGGCAGTTGAGCCGGGCTAGTCGGCGAAACGGCAAACGCCGCCTTTCCAGCCGGACATTTCCGGCTGGATTCCCATGCGAAAATGTCTATCTGCTGAATGAACATCTCCTGATCGAAGCGGATTGGCCTTTCCATGACCGACTTCACGCCTTTCCAGTCTCTGCTTGGCGGAGCCCTGATCGGGCTGTCGGCCGTGCTGCTGATGGAATTGCATGGCCGCATTGCGGGAATGACCGGGATACTGGCCGGCGTTATCCCGCCAGTGTCCGCCGACTGGAAGTGGCGCGCTGCCTTTCTCGCCGGCGCGATCGGCGCGCCGTTGCTGATCCAGCTCGCCGGCAAGGACATCGAGTTCAATGTGCCGGTACCGACGCTGGCCCTTGTCGTCGGCGGCTTTCTCGTCGGTGTCGGCGTGCATTTCGGTGGCGGTTGTCCGAGCGGGCACGGCATTTGCGGCATCGCGCGACTGTCACCGCGCTCGTTCGTCGCCGTTGCGACCTTCATGGCCACCGCCTTCGTCACCGTTTTTGTCACCCGTCATGTGATTGGAGGCTGAACCATGAGCAAGCTCGCCTCGGCCTTCCTGATCGGCGGACTTTTCGGTTTGGGCATCGCTGTGTCCGGCATGATCAATCCGGCGAAGGTGCTGAATTTCTTCGACATCGCCGGAACCTGGGACCCTAGCCTGATCTTCGTGATGGGCGGCGGGCTGGCCATTGCCTTTGCCGGTTACCGCTTCATTTTCGCCCGACGCAAGAGGCCGGTATTCGAAACGGCTTTCGCCTTGCCGGGCAGGAAGGACATCGACAGCCAACTCGTCGGGGGCGCCGCGCTGTTCGGCATCGGCTGGGGCATTGCGGGCTTTTGCCCAGGCGGCGCCATCCCGGCGCTCGGCCTTGGCCGCGCGGAGACGCTGATCTTCGTCGGCGCGATGGTGGCGGGCATCGCGGTGGGGCGCTTGGCCAGGACCCGGCTTGCCCGCCTGGCGACCACATAGGAAATCTCCACCGCAGTGGTTGCCCGCCGGTCCGGGGAGTGACAGAACTGCGCCCAAGCCAACAGGCGCCTAGGATTGCGAGGACGACATCATGGAATACCGCCAGATCAGCGACGACTATTCGGTCTCCGGCCAGATCCAGCCGCAGGACATCGCCGCCATCAAGGACGCCGGCTTCAAGAGCGTGATCTGCAACCGGCCGGATGACGAGCAGCCTGGCCAGCCCACTGCCGACAGCGTCAAGGCCGCGGCCGAGGCGGCGGGGCTGGCGTTCCGCTACATTCCGGTCATCAGCGGCCAGATCACCATGAACAATGTCGAGGACCAGGCCGCCGCGCTCGACGAGCTCGAAGGGCCGGTCTTCGCCTATTGCCGCTCGGGCGCGCGCTGCACCAATCTTTACGGCCTGATCCAGCAGCAGCGGGGTTAAATCGGCAGCGCGCCGGTTTCCTTGAGCGTCTCCAGCACGATCGCCGTCTTCACGTGCTGCACGGATTCATGCGGCAGCAGAACGCCGTTGACGAACTCCGACAGTGATTTGAGATCGGGCGTCACCACCTTCAGGATGTAATCCATCTCGCCGGTCAGCGCGTGCGCCTCCTGCACCTCGGGCAGTCGCGCCACCAGTTCGCCGAAGCGGCGGGCATTGTCGCGGTTGTGGGTGGCCAGGGTCACCGAGATGACGTTGACCAGCGAAAAGCCGAGACGATCGCGGTTGAGCACGGCGCGGTAGCCCTTGATGTAGCCATCGTCCTCCAGCCGCTGGCGGCGGCGCGAGCATTGCGAGGGCGACAGGTTCACGCGCTCCGAAAGATCGTTGTTGGTGTATCGCGCGTCGTCCTGCAGAAGCGCCATTATCTTGCGGTCAAACTGATCAAGGCGCGCATCATCCATACGTATTCCTCCACTCATGCACAATTTGCGCACATGATGCGCATTATGGGCGACTGAATGCAAGCACCGTGCAGCGGCTTCGCGCTATCCTGATGAAAGATGGCCAAGCCCGGCCGCAACAGCTTTCGGAGGACTGCCATGGGCCCCTTCCCGCACGACGCGCCACCCGCGAAAATCAGCAAGCAAAACCCGGCCGGCACCGACGGCTTCGAGTTTGTCGAATTCGCGCACCCCGAGCCCGCCAAGCTTGCCGAGCTGTTCACCCGCATGGGCTATACCGCAGTGGCCAAGCACCGGACCAAGGACATCACCGTCTGGCGCCAGGGCGACATCAACTATGTCGTCAATGCCGAGCCGGGCTCGCATGCGATGAAGTTCGTCGAGAAGCATGGCCCTTGCGCCGCCTCGATGGCCTGGCGCGTGGTCGATGCCAAACACGCCTTCGAGCACGCTGTCTCGAAGGGCGCGACGCCCTATGAAGGTACCAACAAGGCGCTCGACGTGCCGGCCATTGTCGGCATCGGCGGCTCGCTGCTCTACTTCATCGAAGCCTATGGCGAGAAGGGCTCGGCCTATGACGCGGAGTTCGAGTGGCTGGGCGAGCGCGACCCGAAGCCGGAAGGCGTCGGCTTCTATTATCTCGACCACCTCACCCACAATGTCTATCGCGGCAACATGGACAAGTGGTGGGATTTCTACCGCGACCTGTTCGGCTTCAAGCAGATCCATTTCTTCGACATCGACGGCAAGATCACCGGCCTGGTGAGCCGCGCCATTACCTCGCCCTGCGGCAAGATCCGCATTCCGCTGAACGAATCCAAGGACGAGACCAGCCAGATCGCCGAGTACCTCAAGAAGTACAATGGCGAAGGCATCCAGCATATCGCCGTCGGCACCGACGCCATCTACGAGGCAACCGACAAGCTGGCCGCCAATGGGCTGAAGTTCATGCCAGGCCCGCCCGACACCTATTACGAGATGTCGCATGAGCGCGTGCACGGCCATGACGAGCCGATCGAGCGCATGAAGAAGCACGGCATCCTGATCGACGGCGAAGGCGTGGTCGACGGCGGCATGACCAAGATCCTGCTGCAGATCTTCTCCAAAACCGTGATCGGCCCGATCTTCTTCGAGTTCATCCAGAGGAAGGGCGACGAAGGCTTTGGCGAAGGCAATTTCCGCGCCCTGTTCGAATCGATCGAGCAGGACCAGATCAAGCGCGGCGTGATCAAGCTGGACGGCAAGGCGGCGTAGGCGATCCGATTCGGATGTCTTGCGATGCGATCAATTATGACCTAAATTATGGTCATAAAGGGTCGCATCCATGAATGTCTCCATCGCCGAAGCCAAGGCCAAATTGTCGGAACTCGTAAGCCGCGCGGAAGCCGGCGAGGAGATCGTGCTTACGCGCCATGGCAGGGTTGCCGCGCGTATTGTACCTCCGGAGGTGGTCGAACCGCTTCCGCGTATCGGCGCCCTGAAGGGCAAGATCTGGATTGCGGACGACTTTGACGAACTCGGTCCCGAATGGGACGAGTACGTCAAATGACGACAGGTCCGTTTCTCGCCGACACGCATATTATCCTCTGGTCGATTTCGGACGATCGACGTCTCAGCGAACAGCACCGTGCCATCCTGAACTCCGAAGCGGTGGTGTTCGCGAGCGCGGCAAGCGTTTGGGAAATCGCCATCAAACGATCAATTGGAAAACTTCAGGCGCCAGATGACCTGCCGGCATTGCTTCCGAGGATGCGGTTTCAGCCCCTCGCCGTTACCTTGCTGCATGCGCACGCAGTCGGCGATCTACCTTCTCACCATGGCGACCCGTTCGATAGGTTGCTAATTGCACAGGCGCAGATAGAGAACCTGACGATCCTGACATCCGACTCGCATTTCGCTCGGTACAACGTTGCGCTAGCTTAACTTTCCAGCCCCAACCGCTCGACTTCGTCCCTCCTCAGCTTGATGTCGTAGTCGAGCAGAAACTCATCCAATTGCGGCGGCGCTACCGACGTGCCGGAGAGCATGGCATGCACTTGGCCGCGGTGATGGATGTCGTGCAGGAAGACATGGGCGAGGATGTCGCCGATGCGCTCGGGGATCAGGCCGTCCTCGCGCCGGTCGGTTATGACTCGACGGTCGAGATCGGCTTCCGACAAGCCATCGCAGTAGGCGACAAGCTTGCGGTCGAAATTGGCCTGTGCCGCCGCCAGGCTTGCCGCATCGTCGAACGGAACGAAGTTGTCGTAGGCCGCCGCGCCGAGGCCGCCATCGGTCAGGAAATCGAGATAGAGACGGTCGACCGCGAGGATATGGTTGAGCGTTTCCCTGATCGATGGAAAGAAGCTGACGCGCTCGGCCTCAAACTCGCCGGGCTGCATCGCCAGCACGGCGCGGTAGAGCCGGTCATTCGACCACAGATTGTTGCGAGCCATGCGGCGCAGATGCTCGAGCAGGGTCACCTTCACCCCTCGTATTTCTCGACCTTCTGCTCGATGGCGCCGAAGATCGAGTGGCCTGCCTTGTCCTTCATCTCGATGCGCACCGTGTCGCCGAAAAGCAGGAACGGCGTCTTTGGCTCGCCGCTCTCGATGGTCTCGATCATGCGCAGTTCGGCGATGCAGGAATAGCCGGCGCCGCCGGCCCAGACAGGTTTGCCCGGCCCGCCATTCAGCTTGTTGGAAACGGTGCCGGAGCCGATGATGGTGCCGGCGGCAAGCGGCCGGGTTTTCGCGGCATGCGCGATCAATGCCGGAAAATCGAAGGTCATGTCGACGCCGGCATTGGCGCGGCCGAAGGGCTTGCCGTTGAGATCGGCGAGCAGCGGCAGGCTGACCTTGCCGCCATCCCAGGCATCGCCCAGTTCGTCGGGTGTGACAGCGACCGGTGAGAAGGCCGATGACGGTTTCGACTGGAAGAAGCCGAAGCCTTTGGCCAGTTCCGGCCCGGTGATGGCGCGCAGCGTCACGTCGTTGACCAGCATGACGAGGCGGATCGCCTCCCTCGCCTCTTCCAGGCTCGCGCCCATCGGCACGTCGTCGACGACGACCGCAACCTCGGCCTCCATGTCGATGCCGAAGGCTTCATCGGCCATGCGGATCGGATCGCGCGGGGGAACAAAACTATCCGAGCCGCCCTGGTAGATCAGCGGATCGGTCCAGAAGCTTGCCGGCATCTCGGCGCCGCGCGCCTTCCGCACCAGCTCGACATGATTCACATAGGCCGAGCCGTCCGCCCATTGATAGGCCCGCGGCAACGGCGAATGCGCGTTGTGTTCGTGGAAACGCTCCGACGGGACGGCGTTGGTCTCGAGCGATTCCGCCAACGTCGCGAGATGCGGGGCAATGCGGCGCCAGTCGTCGAGCGCGGCCTGCAGCGTCGGCACCAGGAAGGAGGCATCGGTGAACCGCGTCAGATCGCGCGAGACCACGACAAGCTTCCCGTCGCGCGTCCCGTTCTTCAGTGTGGCAAGCTTCATGCGGTTTCCTCTCCTTGCGCGGCTTTGGCGCCGCTTAGTTGTACAACAAGGCCGTCGCGGGCGATCGTCAAGTCACCCGGCCAAGTTTTCCTGACAGCGGCGACCCAATCGGCTTCGCCGATGGCTGGATCGTCGGCCGGAATGAGATGGTTGAGCACCAACCGCCGCACACCGGCATCGCTGGCGATGCGGCCGGCATCCTCGGCGAGGCTGTGGCTGGCGAAGAGGTGCTCGCGCAGCCGCGCGCCGTTGCCGGTCCGGGCGACCAGCCTTTCCACACCTTCTTCCAGCATGGCCTCATGGACGAGAATGTCGGCCTCTTTGGCAAAGCCGGCCAGCGGCGGAAAGAAGGCCGTGTCGGCGGAAAAAACTACGCTTCTACCGCCATGCTCGAAACGCAACGCAAAACAGTCGGTCACCGGCGGATGGTCGACGCGCAGCGCCGTCACTGTCAGTCCTTCCTCCTCCAGGATGGCGCCCTCGCCGAATTCCTTGATGGAGACCAGTTCGCGGATATCCGGCCGGCCCTCGTCCACGATGCGGATCCCGATGTCGAATTCCATCGCCCGGCAGAAATGCCGCCAGTAGTCCTGTGTGCCGGGTGGGCCGAAAACGGTCATCGGCGTCGTCAACCCCGCTGTCCAAGCGGTGTGGATCAGCGGCCCGAGTTCCAAAATATGGTCCGAATGAAGGTGCGTGATGAAGATCAGGTCAAGCGCCCTGAGGCTGACGCCGGCATCGACCAGACCGCGCGTGACGCCGAGCCCGCAATCGACGACGATGTCACGCTCGCCGATCTGAAGGAGCGATGAGCTCGGCCATGGCCCGCCCGGACGCAACGCCGGGCCGCCCTTGGAACCCAGAAGCACCAGCCTGTCGCTCATCGGGCGAGCCTCAAGACCAATCGCCCTCCGGGGTGCCGTTGAAACGCTTCTTCAGGTCGGCCCAGCAGTCGATGTAGTTCTCCTGCAAGGTTCCGAGTTCCGCGGCATAGCGCGTCAGCATCTGGGGAAATCGGGTCTCGAACATGAAGGCCATGGTGTTGTCGAGCTTGACCGGCTTCAACTCGGCGCGGGTGGCTTTCTCGAAGCCGGAAGCATCCGGCCCATGCGCCAGCATCTGATTGTGCAGGCTGATGCCGCCCGGCACAAAGCCCTCTTCCTTGGCGTCGTACTGGCCATGGATCAGGCCCATGAACTCGCTCATGATGTTGCGGTGGTACCATGGCGGACGGAACGTGTCCTCTGCAACCAGCCAGCGCGGCGGGAAGATGACGAAGTCGACATTGGCCGTGCCCTCCTCGCCGCTCGGCGCCGTCAGCACGGTGAAAATAGACGGGTCCGGATGGTCGAACAGGATGGCTCCGACCGGCGAAAACGTAGCCAGATCATATTTGTAGGGCGCGTAGTTGCCGTGCCACGCGACGACATCGAGCGGCGAATGGCCAAGTTCGGTGACGTGGAAAGAGCCGCACCATTTGACGATGAGCCGGCACGGCGTCTCCTTCTCCTCGAACCAGGCGCAGGGCGTCTTGAAGTCGCGCGGATTGGCCAGGCAATTGGCGCCGATCGAGCCGCGGTCCGGCATGGTGAATTTGGCGCCATAATTCTCGCAGACATAGCCGCGCGCCTCCTTGTCGGCGAGCTCGACCTTGAAGACCAGGCCGCGCGGCAGCACGGCGATCTCGCCGGGCCGAAGCTCGATGACACCCATCTCGGTGACGAAGCGCAGCGCGCCGACCTGCGGCACGACCAGCAACTCGCCGTCGGCGTTGAAGAAATGGTCGTCGACCATCGAGCGGTTGGCGACATAGACATGCGCGGCCATGCCGGTTTGCCCGACAGCATCGCCGGCCGTGGTGAAGGTGCGCATGCCGGAGATGAAGTCCGTCGGCTCGGTGGGCATGGGCGTCGGATTCCAGCGGTATTGGCCGAGCGCCAGCTCATGATCGCCGATGTTGGGGCCAGTCTTCCACAAGGGATAGCTCACGCCCTTGAAGCGGCCGGTGTGCTTCACGCTCGGGCGGATGCGGTAGAGCCACGAACGCTCATTGGTGCCGCGCGGCGCGGTGAAAGGCGAGCCGGAGAGCTGCTCGGCATAAAGCCCATAGGCAGGCCGCTGCGGCGAGTTGCGCCCCTGCGGCAGCGAGCCGGGCAGAGTCTCGGTCTCGAAGTCATTGCCGAAGCCCGGCATATATGAAAAGCCCATCCGATCCTCCCTGATCCCGACGTCCAGCCTCACGGTGCTAGCCTGTCGGCGATGTTGACCAAACTGGTTTCATTTGTAACCATCGAAAATGTAACTATCAACGCCGCGCTGCATCCCGGAGGAGCGCTTCATGGAACCGGATATCCTGGATCTTGAAAGCTTTCTCCCGTACCGTCTCTACCAGCTGGCGGACACCGTCAGCCGCGAGTTCTCCCGCATCTACAAGGAGCGCCACGGCCTGACGCGGCCGGAATGGCGCACGCTCTCAGGCCTCGGCCAGCGCGGCATGATGACGGCAACGGAGCTCGGAGAGCAGTCGGCCATGCACAAGACCAAGGTGTCGCGCGCCGTGGCCGAGCTGGAACGCCGGCGCTGGCTGACGCGCACGCCGGACGAGAAGGATCGGCGGGTCGAGCATCTTGCGCTGACCAAGGCGGGAGTTGCCGCCTATCGGGAAATGGTGCCGCTGGCGAAGGCGTTTGAAAGGGAGCTTCTGGGGAGGTTCAGCGCGGAGGAACGGGCGGCGATCGTGACGGGGATCGCGGCGCTGGAGGGGGCCTTGGAGGAAAAGGGCTGATAGGTTGGCGCGAGGCCCCCCTCTCTGTCCTGCCGGACATCTCCCCCTCTTGGGGGGAGATTAGATGTCACCCCGGCTTTCGCCAATCGGCAACATTGCAGGATGAGAGCCGGCGCCGAAACTGCCAATCTCCCCCCCTTGAGGGGAGATGTCCGGCAGGACAGAGAGGGGGCGAAGGAACTCGACGTTTCCTTAGAAGCCCCTCACCAATCCATCACCACCTTGCCCGAGCTGCCGCTCCGCATCGCATCGAACCCTACCTGAAAATCGTCGATCCCAATGCGGTGCGTGATCAGCCCCGAAACATCCAGCGGCCCCTGCACGAGCGCGATCATCTTGTACCAGGTCTCGAACATCTCGCGGCCGTAGATACCTTTGAGATGCAGCATCTTGAAGATGACCTTGTTCCAGTCGATCTCGAAGCCGGTGGGCGCGATGCCCAAAATGGCGATCTTGCCGCCATTGTTCATCGTGTCGATCATGTCGCGGAAGGCAGGCGCGGCACCCGACATCTCCAGGCCGACATCGAACCCTTCGCTCATGCCGATCGAAGGCATGACATCGCGCAGCTTTTCCTTCGAGGCGTCGACCACATGCTGGACGCCAAGCTTGCGCGCCAGATCCAGCCGGACCGGGTTGATGTCGGTGATGACGACTTTTCGCGCGCCGACGCATTGCGCGACCAGCGCGCCCATGATGCCGATCGGGCCGGCGCCGGTGACCAGCACGTCCTCGCCGACCAGATCGAAGGACAGTGCAGTGTGAACCGCATTGCCCAGCGGATCGAAGATCGCCGCGATCTCGTCCGGAACATCGTCCGGGATCGGCACGACATTGTGCTGCGGGATGACCATATATTCGCCAAAAGCGCCGGGGCGGTTGACGCCAACGCCGAGCGTGTTGCGGCATAGATGCCCTCGCCCGGCGCGGCAGTTGCGGCAATGGCCGCAGACGATATGGCCTTCGCCCGAGACGCGCTGGCCGACCTTGTATTCGGTGACCGCGGCGCCGAAATCGGCGACAGTGCCGACGAATTCATGGCCCGTCACCATCGGCACCGGCACAGTCTTCTGCGCCCACTGGTCCCAATTGTAGATGTGGACGTCGGTGCCGCAGATCGCGGTTTTCTTGACCTTGATCAGCACGTCGTTAGGGCCGATCTCCGGCACCGGCACCTCTTCCATCCAGATGCCCGGCTCAGCCTTGGCCTTCACCAGCGCTTTCATCATGTTCGACATTCTGTTGTCCTTCGAATCTATTGATCCGGAATCGTTTTCTAGCGCCGGGCGTTCAGGAAATGACGCCCAGTTCCTTGCCGACCTCGCCGAACGCTTCGACCGCCCGATCGATGTCGGCGCTGGAATGCGCCGCCGACATCTGGGTGCGGATGCGCGCCTGGCCCTTCGGCACGACCGGGAAGGAGAAGCCGATGACATAGATGCCGCGCTTCAGCATGCGCGCGGCCATCTCCTGCGCCAAAGCCGCATCGCCCAGCATCACCGGGATGATCGGGTGATCGGCGCCGGCCAGGGTGAAGCCCAGCTTACCCATGCTGGAGCGGAAGCGATCCGCATTGGCATATAGGCGCTCACGCAGCGCGTCGCCATGGCGAATCAGGTCGAACACTTTGATCGAAGCGCCGGCGATGGCCGGCATCAGCGTGTTGGAAAAGAGATAGGGCCGCGAGCGCTGGCGCAGCCAGTCGACCACCTGCCTCTTGCCGGACGTGTAGCCGCCGGAGGCGCCGCCCAGCGCCTTGCCCAGCGTGCCGGTGATGATGTCCACCCTCCCCTCGACACCGCAATGCTCTGCCGAGCCGCGGCCGTTCCTGCCGACGAAGCCGACCGCATGGCTGTCGTCGACCATCACCATCGCATCGTATTTTGCGGCCAGATCGCAGACGCCGCGCAGATTGGCGATGATGCCGTCCATCGAGAACACGCCGTCGGTGGCGATCAGCCGGAAGCGGCAGTCCTTTGCCTCTTTCAGCCTGGCCTCGAGATCGGCCATGTCGTTGTTGGCGTAGCGGAAGCGCTTGGCCTTGGAGAGCCTGACGCCGTCGATGATCGAGGCGTGGTTCAAGGCGTCGGAGATGATGGCGTCCTCCTCGCCAAGAAGCGTCTCGAACAGCCCGCCATTGGCGTCGAAGCAGGAAGAGTAGAGGATGGTGTCCTCCATGCCGAGGAAGGACGAGATCGTCGTCTCGAGTTCCTTGTGCTCCTCCTGCGTGCCGCAGATGAAACGCACCGAAGCCATGCCGTAGCCGTAGCGGTCGAGCGCCTGCTTTGCCGCGTCGCGCAGGTCCAGGCTATCGGCGAGGCCGAGATAATTGTTGGCACAGAAGTTCAGCACCTTTTCGCCGCCGACCTCGATCTCGGCGGACTGCATGGAGGAAATCACCCGCTCGGATTTGTAGAGCCCGGCCGATTTCAGCCCCTGGAGCTCGCTGTCGATGTGGGAAAGGAATGCTTTGCTCATGGGTCCGGCCCTGTTCGGTTCGAGGCCGGACTGTCGCGCCACGGCTGCAAAAAATCCATCGCAAAAGCGACCGCTTCGGTGGCGTCGCGAAAGCCGGACAGCAATCCTTCCCGGCGGTGCAACAGCAATGCGATCAAAAAGCTGTGCGCGGGAAACGACATGATAACCATCTTGCGAGCTTTGTCGCGCCGCCGCGATCGCCATCAGCCTCCTTTGCCGAGCTGTTAACCCTTTCAGGGCAAGCGTCTTCCCGTCACGCATCCAAGGCGGGAATCCGTCGACCGGAGGGTCACTTAGATCATGTCGCAGCAGCCAGTGCAGAGCGTTTCGCGCAAGCTGATCCTGCTCATCAAGACCGGCTACTGGCTGGCGCTCACGATTATTGCCGCCATGGTGGTGGCCTCCTTCATTCTTCTGCAGCAGCTGATGGCGCAGCAGCAGCACAATGATGCCCTGCTCGACATCGTCTCGACGCAGAAGGCGCTGTCGCAGCGCATCGTCTTCCTGGCGAGCGCCACGGGCGCTGCCTCGCGCGACAAGCAGCCGTCGCTGGTCACCGCGCTCAAGCAGGCGACCGGCGAATTCGAAACCAGCTACGACCGGCTGCTCAAGGAGACCGGCGCCGATCCGCTGTCGCCGGCACGCAACGATCCGAAGTCGATCGAATATGTGCTGTTCAACAAGCCGTTCCACCTCGATTACTTCTCGGTCGGGCTCGTCGCCAATGGCGAAAGGCTGGTCTCGTCCTTCGAGTCGCAGCTCGGCATGCAGAGGAACGGCTACAAGGCCGGCGGCGAACGCGCCGGCCTCGACGCTTCCGTCGCCAATGCGACACTGTCGGGCTATGCCGCGCTCGGCCAGCGCATCAGCGCATTCGCCGACGCGCAATCCAGCAACATCCTCGACCTGCACCGCACGCTGTTCTTCGCCACCCTCGGCGTCATCGTGCTGGTGGCGCTGTTCATCTTCCGGCCGATGTCCAACGCCATCCTGCGCAAGACCCGCGAGCTGGTCGACGCGCGCAACTCCATGGCCTTCATCGCCGTGCATGACGGCTTGACCGGTCTCCACAACCGTACCTTCCTGACCGACCATTTCGATACGCTGATCAAGGGCGCGCACCGGCGCCGCGAGCGCCTGGCGGTGGTCCAGTTCGATCTCGACCGCTTCAAGCAGATCAACGACACGCTCGGACACGCCGCCGGCGACTATGTGCTGGTGGTGACGGCGCAGCGCATGCGCGATTCCTGCCGCGCGTCGGACCTCTGCGCGCGGCTCGGCGGCGACGAATTCGTCATGATCCTCAACGGGGCCGGCACCACCGAGGACATCCATGCGCTGGCCAAGCGCATCCTTGCCGAAATCAACGAGCCGATCACCTTCCAGGGTACGACCATCATGCCTGGCGCCAGCGCCGGCATCGCGGTCTATCCAGTCGACGCCGACAATGCGCAGGACCTGCTCGTCCATGCCGACCTCGCCCTCTATTCCGCCAAGAAGCTCGGCGGCGGCAATTTCTCCTTCTTCTCGGAGGAACTGCGGCGCGAGCTCGACTACCGCAAGCAGCTCGAACAGGACATCCGCACGGCGATCGCCGACAAGAGTTTCGAGGTCTATTTCCAGCCGCAAGTGTCGCTGACCAGCGGCAAGATCAGCGGCATCGAGGCATTGGTACGCTGGAACCACGCCACGCGCGGCATGATCTCGCCCGGCGAGTTCATTCCCGTCGCCGAGAAATGCGGCTTCATGCCCGATGTCGGCCGCATCGTCATCAGCAAGGCGATCAACGAGGCCGCCGAATGGGACCGCGCCGGAATCGATTTCGGGCGCATCGCTGTCAATGTCTCCGGTACCGAACTTCGCGAGCCCGATTTCGACGAGTTCCTGTTCGGCACGCTGGAGCGCGCCGGGCTGGCGCCGCAGAAGCTTTCGCTGGAGATCGTCGAATCCGTCATCCTCGACGACGAGAAGACCGGAATCGCCGCCAAGCTCCGCCACATCCGCGCCGCGGGCGTGCATCTGGAACTTGACGATTTCGGCACCGGCTATGCTTCGCTGAGCCACGTCAACCCCAACGAGATCGACCGGCTGAAGATCGACCGCCGCTTCGTCCAGAACATCAACGAGAACGGCGACAACAGCAAGATCGTGCGCGCCATCACCGAGCTTGCCAGGGGGCTGGGCATCTCGATCGTCGCCGAGGGCGCCGAGACCGAGGCCGAGCTCGACTCGCTCATGGCGATCGGCTGCGACCAGGTGCAGGGCTATTCCATCGCCTTCCCGATGCCGCAGGACAAGGCGCGCGAATGGCTGGCGGCGCGCAGCCCGAAAAAGGCGAAGCTGAAGCTGCTGCAGGGCAGCTTGGGCTGACACTTTCGTCAACAAGCTTGACACAACCGGGCGTTATGGCGGCCAATCGGGATCGCAACCGAGTTTTGCGAATGCCGCTTCGTTATATCCTGCCGTTCCTGCTGCATGTCGCATCGCCCGCCTCGGCCGCCGATCGCACCATCTACCTCACTTTCGACGACGGTCCGCTGAACGGTACAGCCAACATCCTCGACGTGCTGCAGGCCGAGCAGGTGCCCGCAACTTTGTTCATGGTCGGCATGCATGTCGAAGCCAATGCTACCAGCCGGGCGCTGTTGCAGCGGGCGAAATCGATGCCGCTGGTGACGATCGGCAACCACAGCTACAGCCATGCCTATAATCACTACCGGCATTTCTACGGCGTACCGAGGGCGTGGTCGCCGACATGCTGCGGGCCAATGTTGTGCTCGGGCTGAAGCCGGCCGTGCATGCGCGGCTGCCCGGACGCGACGTGTTCCGGCTGCCCAATTACTCGAAGGACGACAATTCGCTCGGGCTGGCCGAGGCCGGCCGCGAGGATCCGGACTACGAATTCGTCGCGGCCTCAGGCTTCTGGCTTTACGGCTGGGATCACGAGTGGGTGCATGAGGACAGCGGCAAGCCGGTTCAGAGCGTCGACCATCTGGTCAGCGAGATCGACCATTTGTTCGGTTACGGCCATTTCGCCAGGCCGAACAAGCTGATCCTGCTCATGCATGACGAGATGTTCCAGGACGCTTTCGACGGCAAGACGAAGCTGACGGCCCTGATCACGGCGCTCAGACTGCGTCACTACGCTTTCGGGGCGATTGCGGGCTACGACTGAGGCGCCTCGGCGTTCCGCCTGAGCATCGCGAGCACCTCGGCGAATTCGGCCAGCCTGTCTTCGGGAATGCCGGCCCGCAGCCGCTTGTCGAAGTCGACGGCCGCAAGACGCAATTTCTCGAACAGCGCTTCGCCGAGCTCAGTCAGCGCCACCTGGTGGACCCTGCGGTTTTCGGGATCGCGGCGGCGCGTCAGCAAGCCCTGCGTCTCCATGGCGTTGAGGTGATGCGTCAGCGTCGCGCCCTGGATGCCGATCATGCCGGCAAGCTCGCGCTGGTTGGCCAGCTCCTTCGACTTGACCGACAGCAAGGTCAGCCAGACCGGCAGCGTGCCGCCGGCCTCGACCAGCGCGGCATCGAAGGCCTGCGCCACCACTTTCGAGGTGCGGGCGAGGTTCATGCCGACGGGCGGGCGGTCAAATGGTGTCATGACGTGACAGTAGAGCATGCAATGAGAACGTGAAACTCAGCTTTACGAATTGACATCTAATCGTTAGATCTCTAACTTTGTCTTATTGATGGCGTCGCGACATGGCAGCGACGTGCGGCGGGCGACAGAGAGGAATGCGGTCATGCAATATGTCTATATCGTCGTCATCGGCCTGCACGTCATGGCCGGCGTGTTCTGGGCCGGCACGACCATTGCGGTCGCCCGCGATCCGGAGATCAAGGCGGAGCGCTTCATCCGGCCGCAGCTCGGCGCCTCCGGCGTGGTGTTCCTGACCGGCATACTGCTCTGGTATTTCTTCCATGAGGGTGCATTCGGCCCGATGGAGAAGGCGCTGGCGCTCGGCATTGTGACGGCGCTGATCGCCGCCGGCGTGCAGGGCGCGCTCGTCGCCTCCGCCAGCCGGCAACTGGCTGGCGCCGATCAAGCGACGCAAACGCAACTGCGGGCCAAAATGACCAGGGGCGAACGCATCGCCGGCGGGTTGCTGGTCATCACGGTGTTTTGCATGGCGACCGCCAAGCTTTTCTGAAACCGCACGGCCGGCAAAACCGACCGGGCGCGGCGCGCAACGGACCAGAGCGGCAGGTGGCTCTCCTTGCAAAGGTCCGTTGCGCGTCACCAGCCGGCTGGCGTGACAGCAAGAGCAGGCGGCTAAGCCATTTCGGGGCGTCTGGAGGCCTCGCGAATGGCTTTATGGACATTGCGCTGCAGGTCCATGAAGGCGGCGCTCTCCATGACCTCCTCGCGCCGCGGGCGCTCGATGTCGACGTCAAAAGTCCGCATGATGCGCCCGGGGCCGATGCCCATCACGACAATGCGGTCCGACAGATAGACGGCTTCTTCGACGTCGTGGGTGACGAAGAGCACGGTCAGCCTGTGCTCCTCCCAGATCTGGGTGAGCAGCTCCTGCATCTGATGCCGGGTCAGGGCATCGAGTGCGCCGAAGGGCTCATCCATCAAGAGCATCTTGGGGCGGTAGGAAAGCGCGCGCGCAATGGCGACACGCTGCTTCATGCCGCCCGAAAGTTCGGATGGATAGAGATTGGCCGAGCGCGGGAGCTTGACCAGGTCGAGATGCTCAAGCGCGATCCTGCGGCAGGTGGCGCGGTCATGGCCGGCAGCCTTGAGGGCGAACTCGATGTTCTGCTGCGCCGTCAGCCAGGGCAGCAGCGTATAGGACTGGAAGACGACGCCGCGATCGAGACCTGGCTTCAGGATCGGCGACCCGTCGATGTCGAGTTCGCCCGAGTCGAAATCCTGCAGTCCGGCGACGATCGACAGCAGCGTGCTCTTGCCGCAGCCCGACGTGCCGACCAGCGACACGAACTCATTGTCGGCGAGGTTGAGGTTGATGTCGCGCAGCACTTCGGTGCGCCGCGCTCCGGTGCCGAAACTCTTGTGGAGGCCCTTGATCCGCAGTTTGGGGAAATTCATCGGCCGGACCTCGTCATGAGCGGCTGTCCTGGCGAAACAGCACCTTGCCCAGCGCCTTCATGACCTGATCGGTGATCAGGCCGAGAATGCCCAACAGAAGGATGTAGCCGATGATGGTGTTGGTCTGGAAATAGCGCTGCGAGACGGTGATGCGATAGCCGAGGCCGGATGTCGCGGCGACGAGCTCGGCCAGCACCAACCAGGTCCAGGCCCAGCCCAGGCTGATGCGCAGCGTATCCCAGATGCCCGGCAAGGCGCTGGGCACCACGATGCGCGTCAGGATCTTGCGGTCCGGAAGGCCGAGCGTCCTGCCGAGACCGACGAAGTCGGCCGGCACGCGCTTGACGTTGTCCATGATCATCAGCACCTGCTGGAAGAAGGTGCCGATGAAGATGATCAGGAATTTCTGGACGTCGCTCGTGCCCGCCCACAGGATGGAGAGCGGCACGAAGGCGACCACCGGCATATAGCGGATGAAATCGACCAGCGGCTCGATGGCCGCTTCCCAGGTTCGGAAGCTGCCGATCAGCACGCCGATCGGAATGGCGAGCACCGAGGCGATGAGGAAGCCGACCGAAATACGGTAGATCGAGGCCTCGAGATCGGTGAGCAGCGTGCCGTCGGCCCAGAGCTTGCCGAGTTGCGTCGCCACGCTGGCGGGCGACGGCAGGAAGATCGGCTTGACCAGGTCGAGCCCCGTCGCCGCCCACCAGGCGAGGCCGAGACCGGCAAAGACGGCCACGGCAATGATCAGGAAGCGGGAGCGCGCGATGGGCGCGCCGATCCCGGAGGATCGGCGTCGACGCATCGCCTGCCTGGCGGCAGGTCCCGTCGCCGGGCCGGGCGGGCTCGCTTTGCCGGCAGGCTCGTCGGACATCTCGGCGGCCGCCACGAACCTACTGTGCGGCCTTGACGAAGGCCGGATCGATCATCTGCTCCGGCGTCACGTCGGCCTGAAGCAGCCCGGCATTCTTGGCGGCGGCCTCGACGTCGGCGAATGTCTTGGTGGAAAAGTCTCCCGTCAGCGCGCCCTTGTTCTCGGCAAGCGAATAGTAACGCACGCCTTCGAACGCCGTATTCAGATCCTCGACACTCGAGCCGACCGCCTTGGAGATGATGGCGCGCCCGCCGGGCGTGTCGGCATTGTAATCCTTGAGCGCCGCATCCCAGGCCTTGATCATGGCCAGCACCTGGCCGGGCCGCGACTTGATCACCTCGTCGCGCACGACCAGCACGTCGCTGATCAGGCCTGGGTCCTCGCCGGCCGTGAAGAGAAGCTTGACGTCCTTGTTCTGCGCCCTGGCCGTGGTGAGATAAGGCTCATAGGTGACCGCGACCGGGACGCGGCCGGCAATCAGCGCGCTGCCGGCATCGGCGGCCGGCATCGGCACCGGCTGGACGTCGGCGATCGACATGCCGTTCTTGGACAGCGCGTATTTCAGCAGGATGTCGCTGGTCGTGCCTTCCTCGAAGGCGACCTGCTTGCCCTTGAGATCGGCGACCGAGTCGACGTCCTTGCCGGCGATCATGGCGTCGGCGGTCATCGAGACGTCGAGCAGCAGCACGATCTTGACCGGCAGGCCGGCCGCGACCATGCCCATGGCGGTGTGGGTGGCGATGTTCGCCGCATCGAGCTGGCCGCTCGCCAGGGCGGCGTTGATGTCCTTGTCCTCGGTGAAATTGACGATCTGGACGTCCGACAGACCGCTCGCCTTGAACAGGCCCTTGGCTTCGGCGACATGCCACTGGCCGTAGCCCAGCCACGGCTCAATGCCGATCTTGAACGATCCGGCCTCGGGCGTCGCGGGAATGACCGTATCGGCGGCGTGGGCGAGCGGGGCGAAGCCGATGGTCGCCGCCACCACGAGCGCACGGAATTGTCCTGTGAGGTTAAGCATCATCTTTGTTCCCCTTGATGATCCAGAGCGCTTTTTTGAACCAAACTTCCCGTCCGGTGAGAATGCGGCTTCTGTTTCTTGCGGCACTGTGCCTCGGCGTCTTACCTGCCACGTCGACGGGAGTGAAACGATATTCAACGTCGGCGATGACGGATGTCAAGGCTAAAATACATACATGCATATACAAGCTGGAGAGGCTGATTGCCGTGCTCTTGGCAGCATTTGGGCAAGCCGATCCCTGCCCCGTCATGACCGGCGCCGGAGGCGTGAACGATTCGACCCGTCTCACGTCTTGCGCGACGGAGAATAGCGGCTGCCGAGCGAGTAGCGGCTGCCGACATAGGTCAGCTTGCTGATGGTGGCGACGACCGCGCCAGTCCATGTCCGGCGATGCAGCAGCAGGCAGCAGGCGCCGACGTCGATGGCGAGGTGCCGCGCCGTCTCGGCATCGGCCGGGACAGCGGAAATGATGTGTTCGACCTCGGTCACCGGCGTCTTCTGCATCAGGTAATCATAGGTCGCCGTCTTCGAGAAATCCTGCTTGTCGTAGTCCGGGATCAGACTCGGATTGACGAAGCGCTCTTCCAGTTGCACGGGCAGGTCGTTCTCGAAATTGACGACCACCGAATGATAGATCGCGGCGCGCTTGGCGAATTCGAAGGACAGCGAGAGCTCCTTGGTCGGCGTGATCCTTTCGAGGACGAGAACCTCGGAGCGATGCCTGTTGCCGCGCGCGACGATCTCGGCCGCGATGTTGTTGATCTCGATCAGCGTCGATTGTGGCTTTGGCGGCGCGATGAATGTCCCCACGCCCTGCAACCGGATCAGGAAGCCGGCCGAGGTCAATTCCCTCAAGGCGCGGTGGACGGTCATGCGCGACACGCCGAGCGCGGCCACGAATTCATTCTCGGACGGCAGCTTGCTGTCCTTGGTCCACTTGCCGGTTCCGATGTTGGTCAGGATGTAGTCCTTGACCTTCTCGTAGAGGGGGCTGGCCGTATCGGGCAAAGCACTCATTCAAAAGTCCTTTCCGGCGAACATCGGAAATCAGGTGCCGGCAGGCTGCCGCAGCCGGATAATGGTTTTCAAGCCGTCGCCCTGCCCCGCCAAAAGACGCTCATAAGCGGCAGGAATATCGTCCAGGCCGATCTCGCGATCGATCAGGCTGATCAGTGGTCCGGACAGCTCCGCCAGCATCCCGATGGCGTCGGGCAGCTCATCGGCAAAGGCATGGCAGCCCAGCAGACCGATCTCGCGTTCGACCAGCATGTTGGGGTCTATGTCGAGGCGGCCGTGGAAAATGCCGACCAGCGCCACGGTGGCGCCGGAACCCAGAACACCCAGCAGTTGGTTGAGCGCGGCGATGCTGCCGGTCGCCTCGACGGCGGCAAGCAGAGGTGCGTCGGCGGTGGCTTCGGCAATGGCCTCGCGGTCGAGATCGACGATGGTGGCGCCGGTCACCCGGGCGACACGCTCGCAGCGCGCCTTGTTGCGGTCGGCGATCAGCACCCTGCCCGGGAGCGTCCGCGACAGGAGCAGCGCCGCCAAGCCGCCGATGGTGCCGCAGCCCACGACAAGCACCGAACCCGCGGTCTTCGGCAGGCGCCGCACAGCATGCAGCGCGACGGCGAGCGGCTCGGCCATGGCCGCCACTCTTTCATCCAGCGCGGCGTCGATGAGATGCAGCAGGCGCGCCGGCAGCACCGTCTGCTCGGCAAAGCCGCCGTCGCATACTTCGCCGACGAAGCCCAGCGAGGCGCACAGATGCCGCCTGCCCGCGCGGCATTGCGCGCATTCCCCGCACCAGAAGCGGGAATCGGCGACCACCCGGTCACCCACGGCGACGGTGCCGACGCCCTCGCCGACCGCGACCACCGTGCCGGTCAGTTCATGGCCGGCCGTCGACGGCGCGCGGCTTATCCATTGTCCGGTGCGGAAATTGTGGAGGTCGGAACCGCAGATGCCGGCGGCGTCGACATTGAGCTTCACCCAGCCCGGCTCGGGAGCCCCCGGCGCGGCGATATCCTCGACACGCAGGTCGCCGGGGCCATGCAGTCTGGCGGCCTTCATCGCGCCGGCCCGTCAGGCGCCGAGATAGCGGTCGCGGATTTCCGAGACCGCGTTCTCATGCGAGCTGAAGCCCTCATAGCGGGCAAGCCTGCGGGCATGGCCGGCAAGCTCCGGATAGGCGGCCGAGGTCACATAGCCGACCGACGAACGTTTCAGGAAATCCGTCACCGAAAGCGGCCCGTAAGTGCGCGCCCAGCGGCTGGTCGGCAGCACCGCATTCGGCCCGAGGACGAAATTGGCGAGCGTCACCGGCGTGTGCGGACCCATGAGGATCTCGGCCGCCTCGGTGATGTGGCCGAGATGCGCGAACGGCTCTCTGGACAGGATTTCGAGGTGCTCGGGCGCATAGTCGTTGATGAAGCGGTAGCTGTCCTCCAGTGACGCGGTCAGCACGATGCCGCCGCGCTTGCCGGTCAGCACCGCGCGCGAGAACTCGACCCGCTGCTCGGTCATACGGGACCAGTGGTCGGGAAGTGCTGCCAGGGCCGCGTCGGCGACCTTGCGGCTGTGCGTCACGAGATAGGCGGAAGAGTCCGGTCCGTGCTCGGCCTCGATCAGAAGGTCGAGTGCGGCGAGGCCGCCGTCGACGCTGTCGTCGGCGAAGATGATCGCTTCCGACGGGCCGGCCGGAAGGCCGGTGTCGATGATCGAGGACAGCAGGCTCTTGGCCGCCACCACCCAAGGGCTGCCCGGGCCGACGATCTTGAGCGCGGGCTTCACCGTCTCGGTGCCATAGGCGACGGCCGCGACAGCATGCGCGCCGCCGCATTTGTAGACGGTCTCGACTCCGGCGAGCCGAGCGGCGACCAGGGTCGCGGCATCGACGGAACCGTCCGCGGTCGGCGGCGTCACGATGGCGATCTGCGGCACGCCGGCGATGACGGCCGGAACCGAGGTCATCATCGTCACCGACGGAAAGGCGCCCTTGCCGCGCGGAACGTAAAGCGCGACCGAGCCGATCGGCGTGTAACGGTCGCCGGCATAGGCGCCGGGGCGGACTTCCTTGAGCCACATCGTCTCGGGACGCTGCTCCTCGTGGAAATGCCTGATGTTTGTGATGCCGAAGCGGATGCTGTCGATGACATCCTTGTCGACCTTGCCGAAGGCAGCGTCGAACTCAGCCTCCGAGACCTTCAGATTACCCGCGGCCACATCGGCCTTGTCCAGATCCCGGACGAAGCGGAGCAGCGCCGAGTCGCCTTCCGTCCTGACCGCATCAAGAATCGGGCGGACCTTCTCGACGAAGACCGAGAGGTCGGCCTCGGCGCGCTTCAGCAGGCTCGCCCGCTGTTCGGCGCTGGCGGATGAGAGGTCGTGGAAGCTGATCTCGGACATGGCTGCTCCTCAGAAACGCGGGAAAAGTATATACATGTACGTATAATGCTCGCCAGTATTTTTCTGCGTCCGCAGGGTTGGTCGGCCACGGCAAACCGCATCAGATCGAGGCAAGAAAGCCCCCATCCACCGGAAAGCACTGACCCGTGATGTAGGATGAGGCGTCCGAGGCCAGGAAGACAGCAATGCCGTGCAGGTCCGAAAGGTCGCCGAAGCGATGCTGCGGGATCTTGGCGAGCATCGATTGCTGCCACGCCTCGTCGGCGTAGAACACCTCGGTCATCGCCGTCCTGAAATAGCCAGGAGCAATCGCGTTGACCCTGATCCCGAGACCCGCCCACTCCGCCGCAAGCGCCCGCGTCATGCCGAGCAGGCCCGACTTCGACGAACCGTAGGGCACGGCCGTGGGGATGCCGACCTCGGAGGTCAGCGAGCACAAATTGATGATGGCGCCGGGCCGTCCGGCATCGCGCATGTGGCGGGCGGCGGCCTGAGCGCAGAAGAAGGCGCCCTTGAGGTTGGTGTCGACAATCCTGTCCCAGAGCGCTTCATCGACATCGAGCGAAGGCCTGACCTCTTCCATGCCGGCATTGTTGACTAGGATATCGAGACCGCCAAGCAGGTTGGCTGCCTCGGCGGTCGCGGCGCGGCAGCGGGCGACGTCGGTGACATCCAGGGCAATGGCATGCGCAACCCCGCCGGCGGCCCGGATCGCCTCCGTCGTCTCCTGCAGCGAAGCAAGGCTGCGCGCCATGACGGCGACAGCGGCGCCGGCCGCACTCAGCGCCTCGGCGATGCCGCGCCCGATGCCGCGGCTGGCGCCGGTGACGAGCGCCTTCCTGCCCGACAGGTCGAAGAGGGAAGCATTGCGCATGTCGATCCTCCTTGGCCTTGCCGGCCTGCCCTCGCCCGCGAGACTAACCGATCCTTGGTTATACATACAAGCATATACAATGACTTTGGGAGCCGAGTGAACAGCCGACCGCGGAGAGCGGGCTAACCGCAACCGATAACGCAGCCCTTTACGGCACTTTTCCCGCCGCCGCGATTTCGCGCGGCGACCTGCCCCTCAGATCCTGATCCCGAACCGGATGCCGTCATAGATGGCGGCGTGGATGTTGCGCGAGGCGACCGCGTCGCCGATGCGAAACAGCACGAAACCGCCTTCGGCATTGCGGGATGGGAAGATGTCGCCGCCGTTCACCAGCCGCTCATAGTCGACCGCGCCGCCATTCTTCGACAGCGGTTTGAGCGCAAGATAGAGGTCGTCGAGCGGCGCCGTGCCATGCTCGACCACCACCTGGTCGACGCGCCTTTCGCCGCGCCAGCCGTCGGCAAAGTCCGAGGCGAGCTCGGCGACGAGCTGGTTGCCCTCGCGCCGCACCGAACGCAGCCTTGTGTTGATGGTGACGGTGACACCCTTTTCGTGGAAGGCGCGCATATAGGGCACGTGGTTCATGCCGCCCATTTCCGGCGCGAAGAAGCGCTCCGGCGAGACCAGCTCCAGCTTCGAACCGCTGTTGGCGATGAGTTCGGCCGCGCCCATGCCCTGATGGCCGCCATTGTCGTCGTAGAGCAGCACATTCTCGGCCGGTTTGACGGAGCCTGCCATGATATCCCAGCTCGAGGTGACGAGATTGTCGCCTTCCGTCAGCGGCGGGTTCTGCGGCATGCCGCCCGTCGCCACGATCACGACATCCGGCGCCAGCGCCAGCACATCGTCCTTCTCCGCCCAGGTGTCATAGCGGATCTCGACGCCGAGGCGGTCGAGCTCGGCCAGCCGCCAGTCGATGATGCCGATCAGCTCCTTGCGGCGCGGGTTCTGGGTGGCGAGCCGCACCTGGCCGCCCGCTTGGCTGGAGGCTTCGAGCACCGTCACCTGGTGGCCGCGTTCGGCCGCGACGCGCGCGGCTTCAAGACCACCAGCGCCCGCCCCCACCACCACGACCCTCTTCTCCGGTCCTTCGCTCTTCGCGATGATGTGCGGAATGGTCGCCTCGCGACCGGTTGCGGCGTTGTGGACGCACAGCGCCTCGCCGCCCTCATAGATGCGGTCGAGGCAATAGGTGGCGCCCACGCATGGCCGGATCTCGTGCTCGCGGCCTTCCATCACTTTCCTGACGATGTGCGGATCGGCGATATGGGCGCGCGTCATGCCGACCATGTCGAGCTTGCCGGTGGCGATGGCGTGGCGCGCCGTGGCGACATCGGAAATGCGCGCCGCGTGGAAGGTCGGGAACTTGGTCGCCGCCCTCACCTCGCCGGCGAAATCGAGATGCGGCGAGGAGCGCATGCCGGTCACAGGGATGACCTTGGTCAGCGACGCGTCGGTCTCGATCGTGCCGCGGATAATGTTGAGGAAGTCGACCTTGCCGGAATTGGCAAGCCGCCTGGCGATCTCGACACCGACTTCCTTCGAGATACCCTTTTCGAGATCCTCGTCGGCAACCATGCGAATGCCGACGATGAATTTTTCCCCGACGGCGGCGCGGACCGCGTCGAGCACCATGTCGGTGAAGCGCAGCCGGTTGTCGAGCGAGCCGCCGAACTCGTCGTCGCGATGGTTGGTGAGCGGCGACCAGAAGCCATCCATCAGATGTCCATAGGATTCGAACTCGATGCCGTCGAGGCCGGCCGCCTGACAACGCTGCGCAGCCGCGGCATAGTCGGCGACGATGCGCTCGATATCCCACTCCTCGATGGTTTTCGGAAAGGCGCGGTGCGCCGGCTCGCGCACCGGCGAAGCGGACAGCACCGGCAGCCAGTCGGCCTTGTTCCAGCCCGTGCGGCGGCCGAGATGGGTGATCTGGATCATCACCTTGCAGTCATGCTCATGGCAGGCATCCGCCAGTTCGGCGAGCCAGGGCACGATGCGGTCGTCATAGACATGCAGATTGCCGAAAGCGGCCGGGCTGTCGCGCGAGACGATCGCCGAGCCCGCCGTCATGGTGAGCGCCATGCCGCCCTTGGCTTTTTCGGCATGGTAGAGCCGGTAGCGCTCCTTCGGCATGCCGTCCTCGGAATAGGCCGGCTCATGGCTGGTCGACATCACCCGGTTCTTCAGCGTCAGGTGCTTGAGCTGGTAGGGTCGGAGAAGCGGGTCGTTGCTGGTCATCGTCTTCCTGCCGTTTCAATTTGCACGGGAGCGTCGCGCCGCTCCCGCTTCCATTTCTCGCATCGGATTCGTCCGAAAACCGCTGCGCACTTTTCGGTCCGATGCTATTGAGCGGCCCAAACCCGCCGCGTCCGAAAGGTTGCGGCGCAATTTCCGCTTGTTTTGCCTGCCGCCCAGACCTTGGACGGCTGCGAGGAGCCGCCCATGACAGACGCCAAGAACCTCACCCAGCTCGGCAAGCACGTCGAGACGCCACAGAGCCCCGAACAGGCGGTCCTGGAGACCGTGCCGTTCCAGCGCGGCGATGGTCCGCCGGCGATCGTGCGCTTCACCTGCCCCGAATTCACCTCGCTCTGCCCGGTCACCGGCCAGCCGGATTTCGCCCACATCGTCATCGACTACGCACCCGACCGGACGCTGGTGGAATCGAAGTCGCTGAAGCTGTTCATGACCTCGTTCCGCAACCACGGCGCCTTCCATGAGGAATGTACCGTGATGATCGGCCGCCGGATCGTGGAGGCGACCAAGCCGCTCTGGCTGCGCGTCGGTGGCTACTGGTTTCCGCGCGGCGGCATCCCGATCGATGTCTTCTGGCAGACCGGCGCACCGCCCAAGGACGCGTGGCTGCCCGATACGGGCGTGGCGCCCTATCGCGGGAGAGGTTGAAATTTGTTGCGAAAGGCTGGCGGGACAGCGCCCCTCTCTGTCCTGCCGGACATCTCCCCCACAAGGGGGAGATTGGCAGCTTCGGCGGCCCGCTTATCCTGAAACGTCGGAGATTGGCGAAAGCCGGCGTGACCTCTGATCTCCCCCCAAGTGGGAGAGATGGCCGGCAGGCCAGAGGGGGGCGCGAAGGATCGCCGACACTGATCTTTGGTCATTTTCATTCGCACTGGTACTGGCTCAGCGCCCATTCGCCGGTGACCGACAGGAGATCGGAGACCTTCCAGGCGCCACCGACCTTCTTCAGCTTCCATTCCAGGCGGTGCTGGTGGCCCTCGACGACGAAGGCAACGACCACCTTGGCCTCGTCGCCATTGACGGCTTCGATGGTGCGCAGGCTCCGGTCTATGGCCAGCTTGTCATAGTCGGCATTGTCGAGCGCCATGTTGGGGTCGAGGCATTCGCCCTGGCCCGAGGCGCGCAGCGCGTCCGCCTTGTCGAGTACGGTTTTCGCCGGGTCGGTGAAGTTCTTACGCTGCGCAGGATCGAGCTCCAGCCCGAGATGCTCGTAGAAGGGCTTCACCACCGCGGTCGGCGATCCGGGCAGGACCGGCGCGACAGGCGCCGGTTCGGCCGGCTTGCTGTCCGGCGCAGCGGCTGCAGGCGGCGACGTGTCGACCGCAGGCGGCGAGGTGTTGTCGCCGGATGAGGCTTTCGGCGGCGGCGCGCCGAACAGCCCCTGCGCAGAGGCGCCGCCGCTCAGCCCCGCGGCCAGCATCGACAAGCTCGCCAGCGCGAGGACAAAGCGGCGAGGCACGGCATCACTCCGTCGAGGCACCGCATCCCAGCGCGCTGAGCTTCCAGTCGCTGGTCTTGGAACTGATGTCGGCGATCTTCCACTTGCCGTCCACTTTCTTCAGCGACCACACCATTTCGCGTTTGGAGTCATCGCCTTCCGGGAAAAGATTGAAGTTGGCCGTCACTTCGGCGGTGTCGCCATTGACGGTCTCGGTGAGCTTCAGCGTCTTCGACAGGGTCTTCTGATCGAAATCCTGCGCGTCGAGGCCTGGGTCGAAGTCGAGGCAGGACACCTCGTCGGGCTTCTCCTTTTGCGCCTTGTCGTTGGCTTCGAACAGCTTGGTGACCGGCTCGGTGAAACGGTCGCGGTATTTGGCGTCTCCCTCGAACTTCACCGAAGGCACATAGAAGAACTTCACGGCGTTGGAGGCCGGCCCGGCGAGCACGGCGCCGGGCAAGGCAATCGAGAAGACAGCGGCAAGCACTATCGGCTTCATGCAGGATCTCCGAGGTTCGGCGGCTTGGCGGCACGCTTGCCACCACGCCTCCTGCATATCGCCTTTTTTGCGGCTCATGAAGTCTTTGCGGCTCATGAAGCCCGGGCGCGCTCAGGCATCCAGCCAGACGTTCTGGAAGTCCATCTCGTAGGTCTGGTGCATCGAGTAGTTCTTCACCTTCTTGTTCATGTGGCAGTAGAGCTTCTGCCAGAAGGGCTGGATGATGACGCCGGAGTCCTGCAGGATCGCCTCGACATCCTTCATCACCTCCTTGCGCTTGGCGACGTCGATCTGTGACAGCGCCTCCTTGAGCTTGGCGTCGAACTCCGGATTGGAGTAGGCCGTCTCGTTCCAGGCCTCGCCCGAGCGGTAGCCGAGCGCCAGAACCTGGACACCGAGCGGGCGCATGTACCAGATGGTCATGGAATAGGGATATTTCGTCCAGTCGTTCCAGAAGGTCGAGCCAGGCAGCACGGTGCGCTTCACCTTGATGCCGGCATCGCGCAGCTGGCCGGCGATGGCGTCGCCGGTGTTCTTCTGCCATTCGTCCTCGACCGTGATCAGCTCATGCTCGAAGTCGGCCTGGCCGGCTTCCGCCATCAGCTTCTTGGCGCCGGCCGCGTCGCGCTCCTTCTTGGGCAGCGGATAATATTCGGGATGGATCGGGGCGACGTGATGGTTCTCGCCGACCGTGCCGCGGCCGTTGTAGCCGAGCTGCATGACCTGGCTGTTGTCGACCGCCATCTGCAGCGCGTTGCGCACCCGCTTGTCGTCATAGGGCTTATGCGTGACGTTGGTGCGGGCAACCAGCGTGGTCGCGGTCGCGACCTCCGACTTCACCAGGCCCATCTTGTCCAGCGGGTCGATATAGTCGGCCGGCGTTTCGAAATCGAGGTCGACCTCGCCCGAATCGAAGGCATTGAGCGTGGCGTTGAAGTCGGTGCCGTAGTCGATGAACTCCACCCCGTCGAGCGGCGCCTCGCCGCCCCACCATTTGCCGTTTTCGCGGCGCTTGACGACCGCCTTCTGGCCGACATCGTAGGAGACCAGCTCGAAGGCTCCGGTGCCGATCGGCTTCTTGATCGGGTCGGCGCCATCCTTGTCGAAGTCGCGATGCACGACCAGCGCCGGATAGTCGGTCAAGCCCGGGATGATGGCGATATCGGCTTCGACGAGCTTCAGCTTGACCGTGTGGTCGTCGACCTTGGTGATGGCGCCATCCTTGGCCTTGCCGGTCTTGGTGTCGATCAGCGCGCCGACGCGGGCGGCCATGGAATTGCCGGAAGCCGCCTTGTCGCACCAGCGGTTCAGATTGGCGACCACGTCGTCGGCGTTGAAGGCATCGCCATTGTTCCAGGTGACGCCCTTGCGCAGATGCAACGTGTATTCGGTGGCGTCGTCATTGACGTCCCAGCTTTCGAGCAGAACCGGCTCGAAGGTGAACTGGTGGGTGTAGCGCACCAGCGGCTCCAGCCAGCAGCGGGTGACGTTCGCCATCTCGGTCCAGTCGTAAGTGCGCGGATCCTTCTGCGCCTTGACCGACATCGCGACATGCAGCGTGCCGCCCTTCTTCGGCTCGTCGGCCAGCGCCTTGGTCGGCGCGGCAAGGCCGAGCATGCCATAGGCGAAAGCCGTCGATGCGCCGAAGGCGCTGGCCAGCGCCAGGAATTCGCGCCGGTCGACACGGCCCGCGCGCGCCTCCTCGGCCATCGCTTGGATAGCGGCCGGGACCCGGTCACCATTGCTTCTGAAAAGTGTCATTCTCGTGCTCCCATTGATCTGGTCGGGTCTTCGCCCGGTTGGCTTCAACTAATGCTGCCTTCCATCAACTGACGCTGTCAGGCAGCTTTTCCTCGCGCCGCGCGATCAAATCCCTGAGACCTTCGGCAATGCCCTCGTCGAGCTTCGGCTCCTGGTAGTCGGCCAGCATGGCGCGCGCCTTTTCGCGGCCGCGCGTGTCATGGTCCTTGGCGCCTTCGGCGCTCCACTGCTCGAAGGAATTGAAGTCCATGATATTGGGCATGAAGAAGGCGCTCTCGAAATGCTCGAGCGTATGCTGCGTGCCGAGGAAATGCCCTTGCGGGCCGACCTCGCGGATCGCCGCCATCGCGTCCTTGAAATCGTCGAAGGACACGCCGCCGGCATATTTGTACCAGCCGACCAGCTGCTCGCAGTCGGTGGCGAATTTCGAATAGCCGCAGGTCAGGCCCGCTTCCAGCCAGCCGGCGGAATGCCAGATGTAGTTGGCGCCGGACAGGATCGCGGCATGCATCAGCATGTTCGCCTCGTAACCCGCCTGCGCGTCGTTGAGCTTCGAGCCGACATGGAAGCCGGAGGTGCGCCAGGGCAGCTTATACTTCCTGGCCAGCGCGCCCATCAGGTACATCATCTGGGCGGCCTCCGGCGTGCCGCCCATCGGCGCGCCGGTCTTCATGTCGACCGTCACCATGAACTGGCCGTAGAGCTGCGGCGAGCCGGGCCGGATGAGCTGGGTCAACGCCACGCCGGCAAGCGCCTCGGCGTTGACCTGCGCCACCGCGCCGACCGCGGAGGCCGAGGTCGAGGCGCCGCACAGCGCGA
Organism: Mesorhizobium sp. M2A.F.Ca.ET.046.03.2.1; assembly: GCF_003952425.1. Classification (NCBI taxonomy): domain Bacteria; kingdom Pseudomonadati; phylum Pseudomonadota; class Alphaproteobacteria; order Hyphomicrobiales; family Phyllobacteriaceae; genus Mesorhizobium; species Mesorhizobium sp. M2A.F.Ca.ET.046.03.2.1. The sequence goes on from NZ_CP034449.1 coordinate 7,021,875, forward strand.
AGGGCGCCAGGATCAGCGGCTGGTTGTGGCTGGCATAGACCCGCATGGCGTCGATCATGGTGGCATCCCACACCAGCGGCGAATTGCAGTTGGTGATCGCAACCAGCACCGGATTGTCGCGCACGAACTCCTCGCCGAAGACGATGCCAGCCATCGCCATCGTGTCCTCGGCGCGCTCCTTCGACGTGACGATGCCCATGAACGGTTTGTCGGAATGTTTCAGCGCCGAATGAACGATGTGAAGGTGCCGCTTCGGCACCGCGATCTCCATCGGCTCGCAGATGACCGAGCTCGAGGAATGCAGCGCCGGCGCCATGTAGGCCATCTTGTGGAAATTGTTGAGGTCGGCCAGCGTGCCGTAGCGGCGCTTGTTGTCGAGGTCGCGGACATAGGGCGCGCCATACATCGGCACGAAGATCGAGTTCTTGCCGCCGACGCGCACCGTACGCTCCGGGTTGCGCGCGTGCAGTGTGAACTCGGGCGGAACCTTCGAGACCAGCTCCATCAACAGCGCGCGGTCGATGCGGACACGCGTTTGCCTGACATCGGCGCCGGCCGCCTTCCAGAGCTCGATCGCGCCGTCGTCGCGGAATTCGCAGCCCACCTCCTCGAGGATCTTCAGCGATTCCTCGTGGATCAGCTCCACCGCCTCGTCGGGCACGATCTCGTAGGCGGGGATCTTGCGCACAAGGGTGGGGAAGGACGCGACCGGCGCGCTTCTCAGCGCCTTGCGGCCGAGCCGGCCGCCGCCGCGGCGGTGGGTCTGTTCGGTCAGTTCAACGGCCGGTGCGTTCATGGAGGCTCCTTCTTCCCGCCCGACCAAGTTAGCGAGAGGAAATATGGATGTGATGCTGGAAAATCCTGATCTCTTGTATAAGCTGCACTTATGCGAAACCTCCGCCAGCTCCTGCCCTCCGCCGGCAGCCTCATCGTCTTCGAGGCCGCGGGCCGGCTGTCGAGCTTCACCGCCGCTGGGCGCGAGCTTGGCATGACGCAGGCGGCCGTCTCCTACGCGGTGCGCGGGCTGGAGGAGCAGCTTGGCGCCAAACTCTTCCAGCGGCGCCACCGCCGGGTGCTTCTGACGGAAGCCGGCGAACGTTTCCATGCCGATGTGTCGCTGGGCCTCTCGCATATCCGCAAGTCGGCGGAAGACCTTCGCCTGCAGGCGACCGGCGGGCATGTGACCTTGGCCGCCTCGACCGCCTTCGGCTCCTTCTGGATGATGCCGCGCCTGCAGCAGTTCCGCGACGAATTGCCGGGCGTCGACCTGCGCATCCAGACCGCCGACCGCGACCTCGACATCATCGCCGAGGGGATTCCGCTGGGCGTGCGCGGCGGCGTGCCGCGCGACTGGCCGGATTATCACTCGCTGTCGCTCTCCGATGAAGAAATCTTCCCAGTCGCCGGCCCCAGCTATCTCGCCAGGTTCGGCAAGCCGAGGACGGTCGAGGAACTGGCCACGCACCGGCTGATTCATCTAGAAGAACCCTATCGCGAGGCCCCGACCTGGGACGAATGGTTCGCTTCGGCCGGAACCAGCCTGCGCAATGCCGAGCGCGGCCTGCGCATCAACGACTATGCGCTGGTGATCCAGGCGGTGATGGAAGGGCAAGGCATCTCGCTCGGCTGGCGGCACCTGGTCGAACGTCTTGTGGCATCCGGGCTGCTGGTGCCGGTGACCGATCACGTGATGCGGACCGGCATCGGCTTCCACGTCATCTGGCCGAAGAACCGCGATCTCAGCGACAATGCGCGCAAGGTCAGGGACTGGCTGGTGGCGCAGGCGTGAAAACTGATTGTATCCGAAAGTTCCCTCTATCACTGGTAGGCGTTCCAGGTGTACTAACTGCGTACCGGATTTTGGGGGGATAATGATGATCGCGAAACTTAGCGGCAATTTCGGCGTGGCTGTGTCTGGTCTAATCACGTTTGTGATGGTTGTTCTGGCAGTAATAGTCGTCAACAACCTAACAGGCTTCAACGTTTTCTCGTTCAGTTTCTGGGTGGTCATTCCGGCTGGAGCAGTGTTGACCGGGGTGGCTGCAGCCTCGGGCTATTATTTTGGCAGCCTGTTTTTTCACACCCGACCCACATGGTTTCTTCTCGTCCAAATTCTCATTGTGACAGCTGCGGCGCAATTGGTCATCTACTATGGCGAATATCGCTCATTGGTCCTGGACGACGGCACTATGGCTTCTGACGCCATTGGTTTTTGGGATTATCTCGATACCTATCTAAGGTCGATGCATCTCAAGGCTGGACATGGCGGCCATATCGACAGTGGCGAGGTTGGCGACTTTGGCTACTGGTTAGCAGTGATCGATTTCATAGGCTTCATCCTGGGAGGATTTTTCGTCTTTTTCATGCTGCAAACCTATCCGACGTGCTGGAAATGCAGTCGATACCTCAGGAAAATAACCAAAACCGGCCAGATGTTTCCAGACCATGGGCAGTTCGCGAAATATTACGACACACTTTTTCAGCACCCTGTCGACAGCAGGCCCTTCGCGGATTTGATGAAAGGCAACCCGAAAGTCCGCAAACCCGCTTTGGGCACGGTCTTGGTAGGATCTGATCTTCTCGGCTGTGAGCACTGCAAGACACAGCTTCTAGCTCAAAAGGTTCAGATCCTGGGAAAGAAGGGTGGAAGGATATCGCAAAGCTGACCCGGAACGTTCGGCTGCCGGATGGCGTGGATCTGCGGCAGGTGGTTACTCCTGGCTGATTTGGGTGACGGCGGCGGTTTGATGCAATTGGCCTATCCGCAGCGCACTCGAATCCGCCTATAATCACCGGATGCCCATCCGTCAGCTTTCCGAAACGATGATCAACCAGATCGCCGCCGGCGAGGTCATCGAGCGTCCGGCGAGCGTGGTGAAGGAGCTGGTCGAGAATGCGCTCGACGCTGGCGCGTCGCGCGTGGAGATCGTCACCGCCGGCGGCGGGCTGAACCTGATCCGCGTCACCGATGACGGCTCGGGTATCCCCGAACAGGAACTCGCGCTGGCCATTGCCCGCCACTGCACCTCGAAGCTTTCCAATGACATCCACGACATCCGCTCGCTGGGCTTTCGCGGCGAGGCGCTGCCCTCGATCGGCTCGGTGGCGCGACTGTCGATCCGTTCGCGCACGGCGTCAGGCGAGAGCGCGGCCGAGATCGGGATCGACGGCGGGCGCGTCTTACCGGTGAAGCCGGCGGCGGCCAACCGCGGCACCACGGTCGAGGTGCGCGACCTCTTCTTCGCGACGCCGGCCAGGCTGAAATTCATGAAGGGCGAACGCGCTGAAAGCTCGGCCACCAGCGACGTGGTGAAGCGCATCGCGATCGCTTTCCCGGCCGTGCGCTTCACGCTGGCCGGTTCAGACCGCTCGACCTTAGAACTGCCGGCGACGAGCGACACGCCGGAAGGCCAGCTCGCCCGCGTGGCGCAGGTGATGGGCAAGGATTTCCCGGACAATGCCATTGCCATCGATGCCATGCGTGACGGCGTGCATCTGGCCGGCCATGTCTCGATCCCGTCCTACACGCGCGCCAACGCGCTGCAGCAATATGCCTATGTCAACGGACGTCCGGTGCGCGACAAGCTGATCGCCGGCGCGATCCGCGGCGCCTTCGCCGATGTGCTGCCGCGCGACCGGCACGCGGTGACGGTGCTCTTCCTGTCGCTCGATCCCTCGACGGTCGACGTCAATGTCCATCCGGCCAAGGCCGATGTACGCTTCCGCGATCCGGGACTGGTGCGCGGGCTGATCGTCGGCGCCATCCGCGACGCGCTGGCCGGCGCCGGCATCCGCGCGGCGACGACAGGCGCCGCCGGCATGATGGCGGCATTTCGGCCTGGGGCCGCAGCCTATTCCCACCCCGGCCCGGCGGGCGGCCATCGCAGCTACGAGGCCGCCTATCACGCCTCCAACTCCGGAGGCTTCGACCCGTTGCGTTCGGCGCAGCGGCCGCTCGATATGGGCTATGGCGAGGCGGGGCATCAGCGCAATGGCTTTGCGGAGAACGACCAGGCGGCGTTCGACACCGGCCCGCTCGCCAGCGCCGATGCCCGCGCCGGCGTCGCCGAGCCGGCCGAGGCGCTGCTCGGCATGGTGCTGGGCGCGGCGCGCGCGCAGGTGCATGAGAATTATATCGTCGCGCAGACCAGGGATTCGCTCGTCATCGTCGACCAGCATGCCGCGCATGAGCGGCTGGTCTATGAGGCGCTGAAGAACGCCCTGCATTCGCGCGCTGTCCCGTCGCAGATGCTGCTTTTGCCCGAGATCGTCGATCTGCCGGAGGAAGACGCCGAGCGGCTGGCGATGCACTCCGAGACGCTGGCCAAATTCGGCCTCGGCCTGGAGCGCTTCGGCCCCGGCGCGGTGGCGGTGCGCGAGACGCCTTCGATGCTGGGCGAGACCAATGTGCAGCAGCTGGTGCGCGACCTTGCCGACGAGATCGCCGACAACGACACCGTCGAGACGCTGAAGGAACGGCTGGACAAGATCGCCGCGACCATGGCCTGCCATGGTTCCGTCCGCTCGGGCCGGCTGCTCAAGGCCGAGGAAATGAACGCGCTGCTGCGCCAGATGGAGGCGACGCCCGGCTCCGGCACCTGCAACCACGGCCGACCGACCTATATCGAGCTCAAGCTGGCCGATATCGAACGGCTGTTTGGAAGGCGGTGAGTGCGCCACGGCCCCTCACCCAGCCTCCGCTGCGCTCGGCTGACCTCTCCCCGGTGGGGAGAGGAGATTGTCGGCGCCGGCGCCAATCTCTTCTCCCATGGGGAGAAGGTGGCCGCGAAGCGGCCGGATGAGGGGGCAAGAAAAGAGCCGCTCGAAGCGGCTCTTTTCTTGAGTCAGGAAATGACTTCAACCTTTTGATTTACCGCTTCAAATTCACCACGATCACGCCGCCCAGAGCCAGCGCGCCGCCGAGGATGCCGAGCAGCGACGGCACTTCGCCCAGCCAGAAGAAGCCGATCAAAGCGGAGGTCGGCGAGACCAGATAGAGGAAGTTCGAGGCGCGGGCGGCAGGCAGGCGCGACAGCGCGGTCGCCCAGGCCGCATAGGCGATCAACGAGGGCACAATGCCGAGATAGATGACGGCGCCGAGACCGGCAGTGTCGGCGACCGCCGCCTGCGAAAACGCTTCCGTCAGGAATGGCGACAGGCAGAGCGCGCCGAGCACCATGTTGGAGGCGGATATCGTCAGCGGATGATGGCGGGCAAAGAGCGGCTTCTGGACGATCGTGTTGACGGCCGAGCAAAGCGCCGAGCCCAGCACCAGCAGCGCGCCGGTATTGAAATGCAGGCCATGTCCGTCGGCCACCGCGATGATGCCGATGCCAGCGAAGGAAATGACCGTGCCCAGCCAGGCGATGCCTGAGAACCGCTCGCCGAGCAGGGCCATGGCCATGATTGCGGTGAAGATCGGGCTGACATTGATGATGAAGCCGGCCGCACCCGCCGAGACCGTGAGCTCGCCGAAATTGAGCATGGCGGTGTAGAGCGCGACGAAGATGGCGCCGCCAAAGGCGAAGCGCCACAGCTCGCCGATCCTGGGCAGCGCCGGGCGCTTCACCGCGAGAAATATGGCGGCCGGGACCGCAGCGATGGCAAAGCGCAGCGCGCCGAGCTCCAGCGGCTGGAAGGAGGTAAGGCCGGCGCGGATCGCCGGGAACGCCGAAGCCCAGCCAAGCACCGTAAGCGCCACCGCGACGGCCGCGGTGCCGTCCATGCGCTGTGTCTCATTCAACGTGCCGGTGTAAGCACTCATTGCCGTACCCTCGTGTTTTGGTGCCATGGACGCAGAAAACGCCATTGCCGGCCGATTGACAAACGAGCAAATCGAGGGTCAGCTGTGAGCATGGATCACAGCTCGGATCAGATACTGCCGTTGGAAACCTTGCGCGCCTTCGATGCCGCGGCGCGCACGGGGAGTTTTTCCGCGGCGGCCGAAAAACTCAACCTCACCCATGGCGCGGTGAGTCGCCAGATTGCCAAGCTCGAGGACTGGCTCGGCTTGAAAGTGTTCGAGCGCAATGCGCGCGGCGTGTCGCTGACCATCGAGGGCAATCGCCTGCATCTTCGCACCACAGAGGCCTTCGCGCTGATTTCGGTCAATTCCGACCGCTGGGTCGAGCCGCGCGGCACGGCCGTGGTGCGGCTGGCCTCGATCCCCTCGGTGAGCGGATTATGGCTGATGCCGCGCATGGCCGCATTGGAAAACCATCCGACCAAGTTGCGCATCGTGCTCGATGTCGACAATCGCCAGGCCGACCTTGCCGACGAAGGCATCGACCTTTCGGTGCGCTGCGGGCGCGGCCGCATCCCGGGCCGCGTCTCGGTGCAGCTTTTCGAGGAGCAGATTTTCCCCATCGCCTCGCCGGAGCTCGCCAAGGAGATCGGACGGGGCGACCCTGCGCGGCTGCTGAAGTACCCGCTGATCAACGATTCCGATGCATCCGGATGGCGTGCATGGCTCGCCGCGCAAGACATCGATTACCGCCCCCGTCCGCAGGACCGGCGTTTCGAGGATTACAATCTGGTTCTGGACGCGGCGGCGCATGGGCTGGGCATTGCGCTGGCGCGGCCGCCGCTGACCGCGGACCAGCTCCGGTCCGGCCGTATCGTTGCCGTCGATGAGCGCGTTGCGCTCAATCCAGTGTCCTATTGGATGGACCGTCCGGTCGGCCGGCCGCGCGCGGCGGCGGCAGATCTGGCCGGGCGCATCGCCGAACAGGCGGGGCTTGCTCGGGAAAAGCTCGAAGCTTTCCTTCAGGATGACGTCTAGGGCATTCACCGTTTCACGAAAACGGTGAAATGCCCATCTCCTTCGGGCGGAAAACCGTTCACACTTTTCCTGGAATTGCTCTAGCGAAGCAGCAGGACCATGATCGTTGCCGTCACCGCCGAGACGATGGCCGTGACAACCGAGATCGTCCAAAGGGATATCGGCGCGGATTCCGATCGCGGCGCGTGACCAGCCGGGCGGATCGCGGCGCCCCGAGGCTGCGGCGCGTTGGCGTTGGCTGCTACCAGCACCGCGGCGGAGGCGACGGCCGGCGAAAATGTGGACAATGCCGGCGCAACCGCGGGCCTGGACACATTGTCTGCAACCGCTGCCTGCGGTGAGGCGAAGCCGCGCGGAGCCTGATCGGCATCCGTCGCCGCCCTGCCCATCGAGGGTCTTGCCGGCGAGGCGTCGGTGACGGCATCGGGCTCCATCACGGCGCGGTAAGCATCCTCGACCTCTGCGGACGACAGGCGCTGCGATGCCTGGGCGGCAGGGCGCGGCTGCGCGCTTTGCAGCGACTGGGCCGCGATTTGCGCCGCCTGCCCCGTCGAGGGCGCCGGCGGCTGGACCAGCGTCTTGATCAAAGCCGCCACCGCAGGATCGGCCTTGGGCGAAGGCGCCGGCTGCGGGGTAAGCGCTTCACCGATCAGTGCGTTCAAGCGGGTCGAGGTGATGTCCATGCCGGCTTCCGGAAACTATTTTGACGCTCAGCCATACCGGATGAGCATTGCGTCAAGCTTGACGTTGCTTGCGATTTGTGGCGATTGAAACCCAGATGAACGCAAGCGTCCTTTCATGATGAACCGTTTCGAAGGCCCGGGCGGCAGGGAAGCCCGGATCCGCTATCTCGACGGCGACTTCCAGGTCACCAGTCCGGGCTCGTTCGTGCGCTGCGCGGTGACGGGCGAGAACATTCCGCTCGACGAGCTCAAATATTGGAGCGTCGCCCGGCAAGAGCCCTATGTGAACGCGGCGGTCTCGCTTGCCCGCGAGATCGAGATGCACCCGGAGCTGCGCAAACGGTGATAGGCCGGGCGAGTTCACGACGCCGTGACAGTCACCTCGATTGCGCCTAGGCTACCGAATTGAAAAACTTCAAAAAGTCTCTCAAGACCTTTCTTCGCATGCCGCTTATCATGCGTGCGAGAATGCGCGATCGGGCGGTATCGAAAGCCCCACGGTTTAAGCTGGCGGCCTGCGCCATCTTCCGTGAAGAAGCGCCGTTTCTGGCCGAATGGATCAGGTTCCACCAGGGTGTGGGATTTGAGCATTTCTATCTCTACAACAACTTCTCGACCGACGACTTCAAAGCCGTATTGGACCCGTTCATCCAGCAAGGGCTGGTTACGTTGGTCGACTGGCCGCGGCCGGTGGGACAGCTGTCGGCTTATAGGGACTGCATCCGCAGGCGCTGGCGTGAAGCATTGTGGATCGGATTCTTCGACATCGATGAGTTTCTTTTCGCGCCCGACGGACGTGACGTGCCCTCGGTTCTCAGGGACTATCGCGACCTTCCAGGCGTTTGCGTCTGGCAGGCGTTCTATGGCTCTTCCGGCCATGTCGAGCGACCGGAAAGACCACTGGTCGAGGCCTTTACGATGCGAGCCGGGCCGAACATCACGACGGTCAAGACTATCCTCAACCCTCGCATGGTCTACAGGCCTGGCGTCCATCAGTCGAAATTCCTGTTCGGTGAAGGGGTGGACACTGATCGACGGACCATCGTGCCCGGTATGCCTCCCAAGCTCGATATATTGAGGATCAATCACTATTGGTCGCGATCGCTCGCCGACCTCGACCAGAAGATCCGGCGCGGCGACGCCTCGACTTCCACGCCGCGCGACAGGGATTGGCATTTCGACTTCGAAAGCAAGCTCAATGTCGAGCGCGACGAGACCATCCTCGAGGCGATGCAGCGTCAGCGCTGAGGCAACCTGCAACTTGGCCTGTCGCGGCTTCACGGCCGGCGCCATTCACCCGGGCCAGCCCATACAGGTTCCTGGCCGAGTGCCGGCAACAATCGATCGTCGCGACGAAAAACCCTTCTTCCAACGCACGTGACAGGTCCGTGACTCTGCGGTTATAGACAATGCCGTGGGTATGGGGGATTTGCCGTGAAGGCTCTGGTGACCGGCGGTGCCGGCTTTATTGGTTCGCATTTATGCGACCTGTTGCTGGCAAGCGGCCATGAAGTAATATGCCTCGACAATTTCTTGACTGGTTCGGATGAGAACATCCGTCACCTGTCAAACAATGCGCGGTTCAGCCTGCTGAGGCACGACGTCACCGTGCCGCTTCAGGCCGAGGCCGATGAGATCTTCAATCTCGCTTGCCCCGCCTCGCCTGTTCACTACCAGCGCATTCCAATCGAGACGACAAAGGCTTGCGTCTATGGCGCCATCAACATGCTCGACCTTGCATGCGCTTCGGGCGCCAGAATCCTCCAGGCGTCGACGTCCGAGGTCTATGGCGATCCGCAAGTCCATCCCCAGACCGAGGCCTATTGGGGCCATGTCAACCCGATTGGCCCGCGCAGTTGCTACGATGAAGGCAAAAGATGCGCCGAAGCACTGTTCTTCGACTATCGGCGCCGGTCGCAACTGCCGATCAAGGTGGTGCGCATCTTCAATACATATGGACCTCGCATGCACCCTTCGGATGGGCGCGTGGTCAGCAATTTCATCGTTCAGGCATTGCGCAAAGACCCCATAACCATCTACGGCGACGGAAGCCACACCCGCAGTTTCTGCTATGTCGACGACCTGGTGGATGCGATGGCCCGGATGATGGCGACGCCCGACGATTTCGTCGGGCCCGTCAACATCGGAAACCCGACGGAAGTCACGATCCTCGAGCTGGCCGAGCTGGTGCTGGGCATCGTCGGCGGCAAGTCGAAGATCGAGTTCAAGCCCCTCCCCGAAGACGATCCCCAACAGCGCCAGCCCGATATAGGCCTGGCGCGTTCGGCGCTGGACTGGTCCCCTCGTGTTGCCCTCGAAGACGGGCTTGGCGAGACAGTCCGCTATTTCCGTGGGCTTATCAACTGACGGCAGGGCACCGGATCAACCAGGCGCGCCGCAAAACTCAGCCACGCATCTTGCGCTGACGCCAGGCGTCGAGCGTCTCGCCGATGATGCGTTCAGGCACGTGATCGAGCTCGAACACGGCCTCGATGTCGAGCACGTCCAGTTGATCGAGGAAACCGGCGGGCACCTCGCCGTGGCGCAGCCGCGCGGCGTCCTTCGCCGTGGTGACCAGGCGCAGCCCCTCCTGCCGGGCGAGCGCCAGAAGGTCGGCAAGCTCGTCCTGGGCGTAGAAATGATGGTCCGGAAAGGCGCGCGAAAGCGCGACTTCACCGCCCGCTCCGCGCACCGTGTCGAAGAATTTCTCCGGATGGCCGATGCCGGCGAAGGCCAGGAACCGGCCGCCGGCGAAGCGTGACGGATCCGCCGGCTCGACATGCGCCAGGAAGATCGGCCGGCCGGCACGCGCCGCCTGGCGCACGACGCCGTCGGCGGCGGCGCCCTCGCCCATCTTCAGCAAGCCGCTGGTGAAGACCAGCTGGTCGACGATCTTGGCGCGGAGCGGTCCACCCGGAATGACGTGGCCGTTTCCGACGCCGAAGCGGGCGTCTACCACGACCAGCGCATAGTCGATATGGATGCGCGCCGACTGGAAGCCGTCATCCATGATCAGGAAATCGCAGCCATGTCCCTCGATGAGCAGTTTTGCGCCCGCGGCGCGGTTCGCCGTCACCGCCACCGGCGCGTGTTCGGCCAGAAGCAGCGGCTCGTCGCCGACATGCTTGGCGGCGTCGTGATGCGCATCGACGACATGCGGCTTGGCAAACGAACCGCCATGGCCGCGCGACAGGAAGCCCGGCGTGAGCTGCATACGCTTGGCTTGCCTCGCCAGGGCGATAGCGACCGGCGTCTTGCCGCTGCCGCCGACCGTCAGGTTGCCGACGCACAATACCGGCGCGTCGACCTTCTCGCGCGGGGCATGCCGCATGCGGCGGCCGGCAACCATGCCGTAGGCAGCCGACACCGGCGACAGAGCGAGCACGCGCCAGTCCGGCTTTTCCCACCAGAAGGGCGGCGCCTCGCTGGTCATCTCATCGACCGTTGGCGCCTTTCAGGCGCGCCTTGACGACCAGCGGCTGGATATAGGGCTCCAGAGATTTCAGCGTCCGGGCGAGCGCGCCGCGCATCTCGTCGACGGTGGCGGCACCCGCCGCGATCATTTCGTGGCGCGCCACCTCGTTGGTCAAAAGGAAATTGACCGCGCCGGTCAGCATGTCGCGGTCGCGCACAAGCTTGGCGCCGCCGCTGTCGAGCAGGCGCTGATAGGCCTCGCGGAAATTCTGGACGTTGCGGCCGGCAAGCACCGCGGTTTCGAGCATTGCCGGCTCGAGCGGGTTCTGGCCGCCTTCCGAGGTCAGCGAACGGCCGACGAAAGCGATCTCGGTCAGCCTCAGGTAAAGCCCCATCTCACCGATCGTATCGCCCAGAAGGATATCGGTATCGTGCGAGATGCGGTCACCCTTGCTGCGCCGTGCCACCGTCAGGCCCATGCCGGAAATCTGCGCGGCAAGCGCGTCGGCGCGGTCGGGATGACGCGGCACGATGATGGTCAAAAGCCCATGATGGCGCCTGTGCAGGCTGGCATGGACCTCGGCGGCCACGACCTCTTCGCCGTCATGGGTCGAGATCGCCGCCCAGGTGGGGCGATCGCCGATCTGGCGCTGCAGGGTGGCCAGGGCCCGCTCATCAACCGGCGGCGGGTTGGTGTCGACCTTGAGATTGCCGGAAACCGTGACCGGCCGGGCGCCGAGCGCGCGGAACCGCTCGCCGTCGACATCCGATTGGGCGATGACATGGGCGAGATTCTCGAACAGCGCCTCGGCAACGCTTGCGCGCTTCTTCCACGACGTGAAGGAGCGGTCCGACAGCCGGCCGTTGACCAGAACCTGCGGCACATTGCGGGCGCCGAGTTCCAGGATGGTCATCGGCCAGATTTCCGATTCGGCGATGATCGCCAGTTCCGGCCGCCAGTGATCGAGGAAACGGCTTACCGCGGGCTTGAGATCGAGCGGCACATATTGGTGGATGATGCGGCTGCCGAGGCGCTCGTCGGCGACCTTGGCCGAAGTCACGGTGCCGGTGGTCAGGACGACGTTGACGCCGTAGTCGAGGATGCTCTCGACCAGTGGCACCACCGCGATCGTCTCGCCGACGCTTGCCGCATGGATCCAGATCACCGGCCCTTCCGGCCGGGGCCGGCCGGCGACGCCGTAGCGCTCGCGGCGCCGGGCGCGATCTTCCTTGCCGCGCGAGGCGCGCCAGGCGACATAAGGACCGATCAGCGGATAGGCGGCCGCCCCCGCATAGCGGTAGGCGGTCAGGGCCGCACGCGCCCAGCGCTCGCTCATTTGCCGCCATCCACGAGGCGATAGGCCTCGGCCGTCGCGGCGTTGAGGGAGGCGGTGACCTCCTGGCGCTTGCGCTCCATCTCGGCATCGTCGGCATCGGCCGGCACGAAGACCGGGGGGCCTACGATAACCGCGGAGCGCCCGAAAGGCAGGTTTATGGTGGTCTTGTCCCAACTCCTCTCAAGCACCTTGCGGCGACTGGTGGCGATGGCCGAGGGCAGGATCGGCCGGCCGGAAAGCCTGGCCAGAAGAACGATGCCAAGCCCGGCCTCGCGCGGCTTGCCGTTCGGAATGTCGGCGATCATGGCGACGTTCTTGCCGATCACGAGCGACCTCTTGAGCGCGATCAAGGCCTTGGCGCCGCCCTTGTCGAGATGGTTCGAGCTGTTGCGGCCGCCGGAACCGCGCACCGCCTCGATGCCGAATTTCTCGAGCATCAGTGCCTGGAGCTCGGCGTCGGCGCTGCGCGAGACCATGGCGACCAGCGGCCGGCCCTTGGGGTAATAGGCAGGGGTCAGGAGTTGCTGGCCGTGCCAGAGCGCGATGATGCCGGGCTCGAGATGCGCATAAGCGCCGCCGGCAACCTTCGTCGAGCCTTCGACAAGCGGGCTGGTGAGGCGAATCAGCCGCAGGAACCAGGCGAACAGGCTGGCGATGAAATTCTTGACGAAACTCGACTGCGCCAACGGCTCGCGGATGCGCCGCCACAGCGTACGCGTTCCGCCGCGTCTGGCAGCGCGCCGCCTGGTCGCGCCTTTCACCGCTTCATGCTCCATCGACGTCAACCGCCGACCTTTGTTTCTGGATCGAGCAGACGGTGCAGATGAACAACGAAATAACGCATATGGGCATTGTCGACACTGGCCTGCGCCTTCGCCTTCCACGCAGTGTGCGCCGAATGATAGTCGGGGTAGATTCCGACGATGTCGAGCGCGTCCAGGTCACGAAACTCGGTTCCACCCAGCTTTTTCAGCTCTCCACCGAAAACCAGGTGCAAAAGCTGTTTCTTTCCGTCTTCCACGGCCATGCCGATCCTTCGCAGATTCATGAATTTTGTGAAACGTTTAGCCCAAAGCAGACGATTTTGGAACTGTGGGCCGACTCACCCTTGGTCAATGCGGGCAATTACACCGGCGAGCACGCCGAGCAGTTCACCGCTGCCGGCGGCAAGCGCGCCGTGATTGATCACCTCGCCGGCATAGCGCGGCGGCTTGCCGGCGCGATCAAGCAGTGCGCCGCCAGCCTCGGCGAGGATGAGATCGGCGGCGGCGATGTCCCAGTCATGCGCATTCGGCTTGACGAAGGCCGCATCGAGCTTGCCGGCGGCGATCATCGCCAGCCTATAGGCAAGCGAGGGGATGTAGGCGGCCCGCCGCAGCCTGTCGTGCCAGACTTCCGGCATCAGGTCGACCAGCGTCTTGGGTCCGCCGATATCGACGCTCTGACCCAGCGGACGCACATGGATGCGCTTGTCGTTGAGATAGGCGCCCTCGCCCGGCAGCGCCCAGTAGGTCTCATGCTTGGCCGGGCATTCGAGCACGCCGGCGAGCGAGCGGCCGTCCTCGACCACGGCGACGCTGACGCACCAGGAATGCAGACCGTCGAGAAAGCCGCGCGTGCCGTCGATCGGGTCGACGACGAAGGTGCGGCGGGCCGACAGCCTGGCGTGGTCATCGGCGGTCTCTTCCGACAGCCAGCCATAATCGGGACGCGCATTGAGCAAGGTCTCGCGAAGATAGGCGTCCGCCGCATGGTCGGCCTCGCTCACCGGCGAGGTGCCGCCCTTCATCCACACCTGCGGGTTGTTGCCGAAATAGCCCATGGCGATGGCGCCGGCTTCGCGGGCGGCTTCGCGCAGCAATGCAAGGTCGTCGCCAGCCTCGCTCGATGTCAGTTGGTCAAGCGCCGGCAAGGGTCATCCCTTCGATCAGGAGCGTCGGGGCAGCCGTGCCGAAATTGCGGTCGAGGTCGCTCGCCGGCACCATGTTGAGGAACATGGTCTTCAGGTTGGAGGCGATCGTCACCTCGGCCACCGGATAGGCCAGCGCGCCGTTCTCGATCCAGTAGCCGGAGGCGCCGCGGCTGTATTCTCCGGTCACCATGTCGACGCCCTGACCGAACACCTCGGTGACGTAAAAGCCGCGCTTCAGCGACGCGATCAAGTCGTCCGGCGAATGCTCGCCGGGCTCGATGGCGAGATTGGTCGAGGACGGCGAGACCGACGAGCCGCTGCGGGAGCCGCGTCCATTTGTGACGAGACCGAGCTCGCGCGCGGCCGAGGTCGACAGGAACCAGTGGTTCAAGATGCCCTTCTCGACCATCAGCAGCTTCCCGCCCTCGACGCCTTCGCCGTCGAACGGGCGCGAGGCCTGTCCCCGCCGGCGCAAAGGTTCGTCGGTGACGGTGATCGCGGCCGAGGCCACTTGATTGCCCATCATGTCGCGCAGGAAGCTGGTCTTGCGGGCGACCGACGCGCCGTTGATGGCGCCGGCGAGATGGCCGGCGATGCCGCGCGCGACGCGCGGATCGAACACCACATCGACCGGGCCGGTCGCCGCCTTGCGGGCGCCGAGGCGGCGCACGGCGCGTTCGCCGGCCTTGCGGCCGATCTCTTCCGGCGCGTCGAGGTCGGCGAAATGCTGGCGCGAGGAGAATTCATAGTCGCGCTCCATCGCCGTGCCCTCCCCGGCAATGACGCTGGTCGAGCGCGAGAAACGCGAGGCGACATACTGGCCGACAAAGCCATGCGAGGTGGCGAGAACCAGGCCACCCAGGCCGGCGCTGGCGCTGCTGCCCGAGGAATTGGTGACGCCCTTGACGGCCAATGCGGCCGCTTCGGCGGCAAGAGCTGCCTCCTTCAACTGGTCGGCCGGCACCTCGGTCGGATCGAAAAGGTCGAGATCGCGCAAATTGCGGGCAAGCAGGGCGGGATCGGCGAGGCCCTGGAACGGATCCTCGGGCGAGACTTTGGCCATGGCGACGGCGCGCTCGGCAAGCGATTTCGGATCGGAAGCGGCGGTCGCCGAGACGCTCGCCACGCGCTGGCCGACGAAGACGCGCAGCGACACATCCTCGCTCTCCGACGATTCGGTGCCCTCGACCTTGCCCAGCCGCACCGACACGCCGGCAGAGCGGCCGCGCACCGCCACCGCGTCGGCCGCGTCGGCGCCGGCACGCCTGGCGGCCTCGACGAGCGCCGTCACGCGATCGGTCAATTTCGCTGCGTCGAGCTTATCGGTCATAAGGTTGTTCCTGTTTGTTCATGCAATCTGTCAGGGCCATGCACTTTGTCACCCCCTGCGGCACCTGTCGCATCGTCTTGTGCATGCCAAAGCGCCAGCTGTCGCACCATCTATTGTTCCACCCACGCTAGTGCAATGGCGGATGCGGCAATCTCAAGGCAATCGCGGTGGTTAGTGTGGGATGCGCAGGGTCGAAAAGGGCGTGCTATCCGGCCACCGGCGCCCAGATCACGTCCTCGATCCTCGTTGCCCCCGTCGCCAGCATCACCAGCCGGTCGAAGCCCAGCGCCGAGCCGCTTGCCTGCGGCATGATGGCCAAGGCCGCCAGGAAATCCTCGTCCAGCGGATAGCGCTCGCCATAGACGCGCTCCTTCTCGTCCATCTCGGCGAGGAAGCGGCGGCGCTGCTCTGCCGGGTCGGTAAGCTCGCCGAAGGCGTTGGCGAGCTCGACGCCGCAGCAATAAAGCTCGAAGCGCTCGGCAACGCGCGGATCCTCGGCGCTCGGGCGGGCAAGTGCCGCTTCCGAAATCGGATAGCCGTAAAGGATGGTGGCCCGCCCCCGCCCCAGCGCCGGTTCGATCTTCTCCACCATCACCCGGCTGAACAGATCGGCCCAATTGTCGTCGGGCGCGGTGCGCAGGCCAGCCTTGACCAGCGCGGCATGAAGTCCGTCGCGATCCGTGCTTCCGTCAGCCCCGACGGTCGCCAGAAGATCGATGCCGGCATATCGAGTGAAAGCCTCTGCCACACTCAGCAGCTCCGGCTCGGCGAAGGGGTCGGCCTCACGTCCGCGAAAACGGAAACGCCTGGAGCCGGCCTTCTCCGCGGCGAGCGCCAGGAATTCGGCGCAGTCGTCCATCAGGCGCTCGTAAGTTTCGCCGATGCGGTACCATTCGAGCATGGTGAATTCGGGATGATGCAGCGGCCCGCGCTCGCGGTTGCGCCAGACTGGGCCGAGGCTGAAGATGCGCTCCTCGCCGGCGGCGAGCAGCTTCTTGCAGGCGAATTCGGGCGAGGTGTGGAGATAGAGCGGGTGGCGCGATGCGTCGGGGCCGAACGCCTCGGTGGCGAAGGCGGAAAGGTGTGCCTCGTTGCCCGGCGAAACCTGCAGCGCCGAGGTCGTCACCTCGATGAAATCGCGTGTCGAGAACCAGCCGCGAAGCGCGGCGGCAATTGCGTTGCGCGCCATCAGCCGGGGCCGGCGGTCGGCATGGATATCAGGCATCCACCAGGGCGAAGCGGCGGTCATGGGCAGGAAAATCGCACGGAAGACTGGCGGTTCGGCGCAAGATGCGCTAGGGCGCACGCGATGGCCGCCGTCGCCGCTTCGCGGAAATCGACGCTTGCAGGCCGAAAAACTCGAACAGGATCGAATATCGTGGTCAAGGTCATCGCCAGCTCCTTACGCAAAGGCAACGTCGTCGATAAGGACGGCAAGCTCTATGTCATCCTCTTTGCCGAAAACATCCACCCTGGCAAGGGCACGCCGGTGACGCAGCTCGACATGCGCCGTATCGGCGACGGGGTGAAGGTCTCGGAACGTTACCGCACGACCGAAATGGTCGAGCGCGCCTATGTCGAGGA
This sequence comes from Mesorhizobium sp. M2A.F.Ca.ET.046.03.2.1, assembly GCF_003952425.1. Taxonomy (NCBI): domain Bacteria; kingdom Pseudomonadati; phylum Pseudomonadota; class Alphaproteobacteria; order Hyphomicrobiales; family Phyllobacteriaceae; genus Mesorhizobium; species Mesorhizobium sp. M2A.F.Ca.ET.046.03.2.1. The sequence continues at coordinate 7,038,916 of NZ_CP034449.1, forward strand.
GCGCGAGCACACCTTCCTCTATTCCGACGGCGAAGGCTTTCACTTCATGAACCCGGAAAGCTACGACCAGGTCGTGGCTTCGGAAGCCGTGGTCGGCGACTTTGCGCCCTATCTGCAGGAAGGCATGGCCGTTCAGCTCGCCCAGTTCAACGGCGTGCCGATCTCGCTGACGCTGCCCCAGCGCGCCACCTTCGAGGTGGTCGAGACCGAGCCGGTCACCAAGGGCCAGACGGCGTCTTCCTCCTATAAGCCGGCCGTGCTCTCCAACGGCGTGCGCACCGCCGTGCCGCCGCACATCTCCGCCGGCACGCGCATCGTGGTGATGACCGCAGACGGGTCATACGTCGAGCGCGCCAAGGACTGAGGGCTCACGGGCAACGCGGAGCATTTCACGGAAACGGCGAACCGCTCCGCCTTCTTGGTTTCGAGGCAAATTAGGACCCACAGGCTCCGGCGCGGGCCTTTGTGGGCGTTCTCCGCTGGAAGTTCGGCTGAACTACTGTCCCGAAGGCGACGATATCAGCACATATCCGCGGGTTTTGTTCTCATTGTCGCTGTCGACCGTGCTCATCGCTCCGAACAGGTCGGCCGTCGTCACCCATACCGGCGGATATTTGTAGCGGGCGACATCGAGGATCAGGAAGCGGTCCGCTTTCTCGTCGTAAGCGGCCAGTGGCGATATATGCCCGCCTTTCTCCTGGCCCATCGCCTTGCGCAGATAGTTGACGATGACGAAGTGCCCGGGCTTGGCAAGGAACGAACTGGCCTGGATGCGGAACTGCTCGAGGCTGGCATCCGAAGCATGGCGGACCTCGGCCTTGATCGGCTGGGTGGAAAGAATGGCCCCGATTTGGTCGAGCGTCATTCCCTGCTTGTCGAGGACCTGACGAGGAAGAATGGTTTCCGTGCGCTCGTTCAGGACATTATCCTGCGTGAACGTCTTGTAAGGTTCGTATTCGGGCACCGAAGGCGCCGGAACGTTGAGCGCGTTCAACACCATGACGATGCTGGCCACGCCGCAATAGGCCTGCGTCTTTTGCGTGAGAAAGTTGCTCGCGAGGGGGAAATAGGCTTCCTTCGCCATGCTCTCGGCAAGAAAGCCTTCTCCGGCAGGGGAACTGAACCCCGTCAGATTGTCCGGAAGCTTCAGCGTCTCCGAGAAGGCGCTGGGTGCAATCAGAAGAAACGTTAGCAGGAGCGAATAGAAACGCGCAGACATGGTGACCCTCAAGCCTCGTGGAGAAAGCATCGAGGGATGCTATCAGCTTTTGTAAGCCATCGCACGTTGATCTGCCGGCGCGCCCGGGTCAATCAGCCAGCCGCACCATCAGGCGGCCGCCGCCACCGGCAGGCTGGCCGCTTTCCATTCCGGCATCCTGTCCTCGAGGCGGCGCGCGGAACGCCCCAGTTACCGGTTTTGCCATTCTCAAACCCTTTTCCGAAAACTTTCCAAGCGTCTACTATGTGCACATGCACGGGACTCGCATCGCTTTTGGTCCGTTCGTACTCGATCCCGACACCGGGACGCTCCTTAAAGAGCGCATCACGATCGCCGTTGGGCATCGTGGGCTGACGTTGCTTGCCGCGCTTGCGGCACGGCCCGGCGAAATCGTGACCAAGGCTGAGCTGATGGACGCTGCCTGGCCGGGCACCGCCGTTGAGGAAGGCAACCTTACCGTCCAGATCGCGACACTAAGAAAGGTTCTTGGTCCGGCTGACAACGGCGGCGAGTGGATCGCCACTGTGCCTCGCGTCGGCTACCGCTTCACCGGGACGATTGAGCCGGTGGCGAGCACACCCTCCAAACCGATGCCGGCATCCGGCAAACCGTCGATTGCGGTGCTGCCCTTTGCCAATTTGGGCGGCGATCAGGACCAGCAATATCTCAGTGACGGCATAACCGAGGACATAATCACGGAGCTGGCCAGATTTCGCTCCCTCCTCGTCATCGCACGCAACTCGTCTTTTCAGTTTCGCCATCCGGCACCGGACATCGCTGAAGTCCGTCGCAAACTCGGGGTTCGCTACCTCGTCGAAGGCAGCATACGAAAGCTCGGCGATCGCATTCGCATCACCACACAATTGATTGACGCCGCCACCGGCACCCACCTGTGGGCCCAACGGTACGACCGGGCCCTCAACGACATCTTCACATTGCAAGACGAGGTTGCCGCGCTCATCGCCTCAATGGTCGAAGGCCAAACGGAGGCCGACTCGGCAGGACGCTCCAGGCGCAAGCCTCCAGCCGATTGGGATGCATACGACTACTATCTGCAAGGGCGCGCGCTCTTCCATAGATATGAACTGGACAAGTCCGAGCCGCTGTTCGTTCGGTGTGTCGAGCTCGATGCGACATTCGCTCAAGGCCACGCCTTCCTCGCCCAGGCCCTCGTTGGCAGATTTTGGTACGACAACGATCCCCGCACGCTGCAGAACGCCTGGGACTCGGCACGAGCGGCGCTCGCTCTCGACAGGAGTGACGGCGTGTGTCACCAGAGCATGGGGCTGGTGCTTACGCATATGCGCCAGCACAGCGATGCGGGAATGCATTTCGAGCGAGCACGCTCGTTGAACCCGCTCGACGTGAACATAGCAGGGGATTACGCGAGCTGGCTCAATTACGGCGGTCGGGCCGAGACGGCACTCAACGTGCTCGAAAGTGCGCTGCTGCGCGACCCGTTGCCTCCGACATGGTTTTGGGAGGTGAAGGGCAGCTCCCTTTTCCTGCTTGGCAAGTACTCGGAAGCCGTCGGTTCGTATCAGAAGGCCGGAGACCATTTCTTCACTCATGCCTTCCTCGCGGCGACTTACGCGCATTTGGGCGAGATGGAGAAGGCGCGCGCTGAAGTCGAGGAAACACTGGTGAGGAAACACGACGTGACTGTTCGGCTGATTTCAGGTCTCCCGTTCGCCGACCCGGTCGCTCTCGAGCTTTTCACATCAGGCTTCAGAAAGGCCGGTTTTCCAGTGTGAACGCCACCGCCGTCGCGCTCGGCCTCAAGGCCAACTGGAAGCAGTTTTCGCTGCTGGTGCTGATCAACGCCTTCGTTGGCGGGATGGTGGGCATCGAGCGGACCGTCGTGCCGCTGATCGGCGCGGAGGAATTCGGCGTCGCTTCCAGCACGCTTATCGTCTCCTTCATCGTCAGCTTCGGCGTGGTCAAGGCCTGCGCCAACCTCGTCTCCGGCCAGCTTGCCGACACATGGGGCCGCAAGCGCGTGCTGGTCCTCGGCTGGCTGTTCGGCCTGCCGGTGCCCTTCATCATCATCTGGGCTCCGAACTGGGGCTGGATCGTGGCCGCCAACGCGCTGCTCGGCATCAACCAAGGGCTCGCCTGGTCGATGACGGTGATCATGAAGGTCGATCTGGTCGGGCCGAAATCGCGGGGACTGGCCGTCGGCCTCAACGAGTTCGCCGGCTATCTCGCCGTCGGCATCACCGCCTTCCTCACCGGCTATCTCGCCAGCCGCTACGGGCTGCGGCCAGTGCCGATCTATCTCGGCGTCGTCTACGCGATCCTGGGTGCGGCGCTGTCGATCCTGCTGGTGCGCGACACACGCGGGCATGTGGAGCTGGAACTGGCTAATCACCCAAGACAGTCTTCGCCGCTCAGCTTCCGTGAGATCTTCATGCTGACCTCGTTCGGGGACCGTAACCTGTTCGCCGCCTCCCAGGCCGGCCTGGTGAACAATCTGAATGACGGCATGAGCTGGGGGCTGTTCCCGCTCTTCTTCGTCGCCAACGGGCTGGGGGTCGAGCGCATCGGCATCCTCAAAGCGGTCTATCCGGCGGTGTGGGGCATCCTGCAGGTCGCAACCGGGCCGCTCAGCGACCGGTGGGGCCGCAAGGGCCTGATCGTCGCCGGCATGTGGGTGCAGGCGGCGGGACTTCTCTTGACCGCCATGACGCGCGATTTCGGCTGGTGGCTGCTGGCGAGCCTGCTGCTCGGTCTCGGCACGGCGATGGTCTACCCAAGCCTGATCGCGGCCGTTTCGGACGCCTCGCATCCATCGTGGCGGGCGCGCTCGCTCAGCGTCTACCGCTTCTGGCGCGACCTCGGCTATGCGATCGGCGCGCTGTCCGCCGGCCTGATCGCCGATTTCTTCGGCTTCGCCGCGGCGATTGCGGCCATTGCTGCATTGACGTTCCTGTCGGGCGCGATCGTGGCGGTCTTGATGCGCGAGACGCATGCCGCCGCGCGGTCCCCGTAAGGCGATGGTTAACGCGGGCCCCGAACAAGGTTTCCGTTTACGATATCGTAAGCTTGTTGCTGCGGGGCATTCGTCGGTCCGCTACAATCGCGGCAGTTGAATTTTCCTCGAGATCGCGCATGAGCAGCCCCAACCGCATGCCGTGGGTGGACACGGCAAAAGGCCTTTCCATCATCCTGGTGGTGATGATGTATTCGGCCTACAACACCGGCGAATACACCGGCGGCGTCGGCTTCCTGCATTATGTCATCGGCTTCGCGACGCCCTTCCGCATGCCGGAATTCTTCCTGATCTCGGGCCTGTTCCTGTCGCAGGTGATCGACCGGCCGTGGCGGCGTTATGTCGACCGCCGCGTCGTCCACTATCTCTATTTCTACGTGCTGTGGGCGCTCATCTCGATCGGACTGAAGATCGGCATCTTCAGCCGCGACCCCGCCGGCATGCTGCACGACCTCGCAATGGCCGTCGTCCAGCCCTATGGCGTCTTGTGGTTCATCTACATGCTGGCGGTTTTCGGCATCGTCATCCGCGTTCTGCGCGAATTCAAAGTGCCGCATTGGATCGTCATCTTGGCTGCCGCCGCGCTGCAGATGTGGGCGCCGAAGCCCGACAGCTACGCGCTCGAGCAGTTCGCGGCCTACTTCGTGTTCTTCTATCTCGGCTTCGTGCTCGCGCCGCTGATCTTCCGGCTGGTCGAATGGACGCAGACGCGGCCGGCGGTCGCCGTCGCGGGCCTGCTTGCCTGGGCGCTCGTCAACGGGCTGCTCGTCTATTCGCCGGGCTACGCCATGCAGCCGGTCGGCATGCAGGTGGGCCTGGCGGCCTGGCCGCCGCTGCATCTGGCGCTTGCCGTGGCCGGCGCGGTGGCGCTGTGCGTGGCCGGCGGCTTCCTGTCGAAATTCGCTTCCATGGAGTGGCTGCGCTGGCTCGGCGAGCATTCGCTGGTCGTCTATGTCGCCTTCACCATTCCGATGTCGATCTTCCGCGGTGTCATGCTGGCGAGCGGCCTTCTGACCGACACCGGCATGCTGAGCCTAGCTGTGCTGCTTGTCTCGGTCATCAGCCCGGTGGTGCTCTATTTCATCGTCAAGCGCATCGGCTTCGGCGCCTTCCTGTTCGAGCGGCCGGCCTGGGCGCATGTCGACGGGCCGAACGCCGCGAAAGCCTCCAGCAAGCCCATGACGCGGCCGGCGCGCGAAGCGGCCTGACCGCGCCGCCCTTTCGCCAGCCCGTTACTTGGCGCCGTGTCCCGGACGCTTCGCGGCCTTGATCTTGCCGCTGCTGCCGCCGCCACAGAAGAAGCAGCCGCCGCCGTCCGATTCCAGCCCCGACACGCCGGAGGGCATCGCCAGCTCCTGCAGCACGTCGCCCGTGTCGGGATCGACGCGCACCAGGTCGCCCTCCTCGCCCTCCCAGGTGGCGTGCCAGAGCTCGCCGTCTACCCAGGTGACGCCGGTGACGACGCGCTTGGATTCGATCGTGCGGATCACTCTGCCTGTTTCAGGATCGATCTGATGGATCTTATGCGCCCGGTATTCGCCGACCCAGAGCGAACCCTCGGCCCAGGCCATGCCTGAATCGCCGCCATTGCCGGGGGCAGGAATGGTGGCGACGACCTTGCCGATCTTCGGGTCGACCTTGTGGATGCGATCCTCGGCAATCTGGTAGAGATACTCACCATCGAAGGCAGTCCCGGCATGCGAGGCGACATCGATCGTACGCACGATCTTGCCGCTGTCGGGATCGAGCGCGTTCAGCTTGTCGCCACTGGCGAACCAGATATTTTGGCCGTCATAGGTGACGCCATTGACGCGCTCGACGCCGGGGAACGGTCCGTATTCGCGCAGGATCTCGGCAGCGGCTCGTTTCATTTTCAGCCTCCATTCGAACAATGGCCGCAGACTAGTCGGTCGGCAGCGGCCCCGGGAGTAACAACACAGTCGGGAATCCGGTCACCGGCGGCATCATCCAGCGGCGCGCCCGGCCGCGGCCGACCGGCTGCACCTTATTCTGCGTCGACAGTTCTTCCAGCGCTCGCTGCACGGTGCGCGCGCTGGCGCCAAGCGCGATCGCCAGCGCGGAGCTCGACCAGGCCTCGCCATCGGTCAGGAAGGCAAGCACCGCGCCGTGTTCCTCCTCGACAGGCGGCGCCAGCACGACGACGTCGGCGGCATTGAGGGGCGTCAGCGCAAACCCGGCGGCGGTCGCATTGATCTCGGCCAAGCCGGCGAGCTCCGCGCGCAGCCGCCCCATCTCGACTCTCAGCCGCGCGCGATGAGATTCATCCGCGTGCCTTGCCCGAAAGGCGCGTCTCAACAGCAACTCACGCGAGGCATCCGCCGGCCATGCCTCGGCAAGCGTGCGCGCCAGCGCGAACAACACCGGCCGTGTCGCCAGCGAGACGACCGCATCGGCCTCGCGCACCACGTTGCGGCAGGCATCGATGACCAGCGCGCCCGAGGTCAGCAGCGTCTCGACCTCGTCGAGCAGCAGATCTTTCTCTGTGCCGCGCGCGATCAGCCTGCCGACCGGCGTGTTCAAGACCAGGGATGCCGCTTCGACTTCGGCCTTCAAGGCCGGGATGTTGGCTTCGTAGGCGGCCAGCGATGCCCGGCCGAACGCCGAGCGCGCGGCCTTCGTCCTCAGGCGCCGGACCGCGACGCCGGCCGCGGCCAGTTCATGCGCGACGCGCGCAACCGGCGGCAGCGGCGCCGGATCGAAATCCGAAAGCAGCCGCTCGGCCTCGTCGAGCCGGCCGATCAGGATGAGGCGGCGCGCCTCGAGGCTGCCGGCATAGGCAGCGTTCAGCCGGTCGCCATGCGCGGCAAGCGTGGCGCGCGCGGATCGCAGGGCCTTCTCCGGCCAGCCGAGGTCGCGTGAGACCAGGGCAATCTCGGCCTCGGCGACGACGCAGCGCGCCCGGGCGACGGTCTCCCTCGAACTGAAGGCCCTCGCCGCGTCCTTCAGCAGCGCCTTTGCCTTGGCGAAATCGCCGAGCTGCGCCATCGCGATGCCGCGCAGCGCCAGCGCCGGCGCGTCGTCGCGCAGCGCGACGCGCTTCAAGGCGCCGAGCGGATCGCCCGCGGCGAGCGCGCGCCCGGCGGCGTTGATCAGCGAGTCCATGCCGCCGCCTCAGGGCCCGCCGGATCAAATCGCGTCACACTTGTAACTCTCACCATCGAACCATGCGGCCTATGTCTGTCCCTGTCACCCCCAACCAAACCCAAGAACGGGACAAGAGCAATGACCCAACACATGAAGACACCGCCGGTCGTTTCGCAGGAAGCGTGGGAAGGCGCCTATGAAGAAATGCTGGTCAAGGAAAAGGCGATGACCCGCGCCCGCGACGCATTGGCCGCCGAACGCCGCCGCATGCCGTGGATGGAAGTGACCAAGGATTATGTGTTCGACGGCCCGAACGGCAAGGCGAGCCTGCTCGACCTCTTCGAAGGCCGCCGCCAGCTCGTGATCTACCGCGCCTTCTTCGAGCCGGGTGTCTTTGGCTGGCCCGAACACGCCTGTCGCGGCTGCTCGCTCGGCGCCGACATGGTCGGCAACCTCGCCCATCTCAACGCCCGCGACACCACGCTTGCCTATGCCTCGCGCGCGCCGCAGGCCGACATCCAGCGGTTGAAGCAACAGATGGACTGGAAAATGCCCTGGTACACCATCACCGACAGCTGGGATAAGGATTTCGGCGTCGACCAATGGCACGGCCACAACGTCTTCATCCATGACGGCAAGCGCATCTTCCGCACCTATTTCGTCAACAACCGCGGCGACGAAGCCTTCGGCACCGTGTGGAGCTATCTCGACGTCACGCCGCTCGGCCGTCAGGAGGTGTGGGAGGATTCGCCCGAGGGCTATCCGCAGACCCAGACCTATAAATGGTGGAACTGGCACGACAATTACGAAGCAGGCGCCGCCCCAGACCAGAGATGGGTCGAGGTCTCGGATGCCGGTGAAGCGGCGTTCCGCAACAAGAGCGCCTGAGCGCGAAGCGACTCCGGCGGCGGCCACACGTCGCCGGAGCCGATCTCGCCAAGCCTTGTCTCTCTGACCCCTGCAAACCTGACCGCTTCAGAAGGTGGATATTATGAGCATCGACAACCCCGCCCCTCGCCTGAGCGGCTTCGGCCTCGCCGACTGGCTCTGCCTCGCCGCGGCGCCAACCTTCGCCATGATGGCGCTGCTGACGGCTGCCTATGGCGACCACGACACGATGTGCATGTCGGCCGCCTCGGTGCTGAGCGGTATGGCGCCGATGTATCTGTTGATGGCGGGCTTCCATCTGACGCCTTGGCTGCGGCTGATGGCGAGGCGCACCAATGGGATTTGACGCAAGCGCTCAGCGTTCCCGTTACGTTGCGTTTAGCTCTGCCATGTAGATAATTCGGATGCGGAGGCGGCGTCTGAATGCTGGATAACTATGAGGCGGACGAATTCGGCGTGATCCACCAGATCGACTTCACGCCGATCAAGTACGACAAGAAATACATCTCGTACTACGAGGACTTGAGCGACCGGACCATCAAGCTCGGCTATCAGCGGCTTGGCTGGGTGCTGGGGATCACCGGCGAAATTCCGCGCTCGGTGCTCGAAATCGGATACGGCACCGGCACATTCATCGAAGCCGCGAAGATAACAGGCGTCGCCGATTGCGCCGGCTGCGACATCGCCGAGTTTCCGCTGCCCCAAGGTGTCCGCTTTGTCGATTGGGAGGAGGCGCTCGCCGGCTCGTGGGATCTCGTCGCCATGTTCGACGTGCTCGAGCACATCCCTGATCTCAGTTTCCTAGCCCGCCTTAAGACCCGGCATCTGGCCGTCGCTGTCCCTTATTGCCGCTGGCGTGAGCTCGGCGCCGACGGCGACGCGTGGTTCCGAACCTGGCGCATGCGCCTCCCCAACGAGCACCTGCACCACTTCGACCGCGACTCGCTGGTGGCGCTGCTCGCCCATAACGGCTTCGACTGCATGACCCTGAACTGTTTCGAGGACGGGATCAGGCTGCGGCCCGGAGAAGCGGGACCGAATATTCTGTCGGGCTTCTTCAGGAAGCCATAGGTCCAGGAGCCGGCTGAGCGCCAATGGCGAACTACTCGGCCCAGGCAAGCTCGCCCAGATGACGACGGACCCAGTTCATCTCTTCAGAAGCCGTGCGCCCAAAATGCCGCTTGAAGTCGCGGCTGAACTGAGCCGCGCTCGCATAGCCGACCGAAGCCGCGGCCTGAGCGATCGTGCCCTTGCGCGCGATCATCAGTCTTGCCTCGTGCAGCCGCATGGCTTTCACGTACTGCATCGGGCTGCTTCCGGTCATCTCCCTGAAATGGACGTGGTAGGAAGGCACGCTCATGCCTGCTTCTCTCGCCAGATCGGCGACCGAGATTTCGCAGCTGTAGTTTTCCCGCAGCCATGCAAGGCTCCGCACGATCCTTCCCGACCTGCCCCTTTGCTGCAAGGCTGCGATCATTGCGCCGCCTTGCGGGCCGATCAGCACCCGGTAATGCAGCTCGCGCAGGAGGCTTGATCCAAGAACGGCGGTCTCAGCAGGACTGCGAAGCGCCTTCAAGAGGCGCAGCAGCACATCCTCAATATCGGCCTCCATCCTGCTCGATGTGAGGCTTTGCGGCCTGTCGCTTCCCATTGCGGAATGCGTCTCCAGCAGCGCGGCAATCTCGGCCGCCAGCCGCATGTCGAACGCGACATAAACGGCAAGCAGCGGGCGATCGGGACTGGCCGTTGACTCCATCCGAAACGGAACCGGCACCGACACCGCCAGATAGTGTTCTTCGTCGTAGAGGTAGACCTCCTGTTCGAGGATGCCTCGCTTGCTTCCCTGCAGGACGAACACCGCGCCCGGTTCATAAAGCACCGGGACGTCATGGAGCGCGGCCTCCGTCCGAAGCACCCGTACGCTCTCGATCGCGGTGGCATTGTATCCAATGCGTTCGGCCAGAGTTCCGGCAAGCTCGACCAGTTCCCGTTTTCGTCCAGGGTCTGCTTCGATAGGATTTGGCAAGGAATTCATAGAAACCGCAATCCAGGTGACCGCCGCACCATACTATTTGCCAAGGCGCACTCCATCAACAAGGACCCCAGACCATGGCGAAAAAGACCTTCTTCATCACCGGCGCCAATTCCGGCTTTGGCCTCGCCATCGCTTCCGCCGCAATCCAAACAGGCCATACGGTCATTGGCACCGTACGGTTCGAGACGTCACGCGCGGCACTCGGCAGATCCCTGCCCGCGATGCGGACGGTCATGTGCGATGTCACGGAGTTCGACCGCGTGCCGGACGTCGTCGCGCAGGCGGAGAAGGAGCACGGGCCCGTCGATGTCCTGATCAACAATGCCGGCTATGGCCACGAAGGGGTGCTTGAAGAGTCGCCGCTCGAAGAGATGCGGCGTCAGTTCGACGTGAACGTCTTCGGAGCCGTGGCGGTCGCCAAGGCTTTTCTTCCGAAGTTCCGCGAGCGACGCCGTGGCTTCATCGTCAATGTCACCTCGATGGGCGGCATGATCACGATGCCGGGCATTGCTTACTATTGCGGCAGCAAGTTCGCGCTCCAGGGCATATCGGAGGTGATGCGTTCGGAAATGGCCCCGTTTGGCGTTCGCGTCACGGCCGTCTGCCCCGGTTCATTCCGGACGGACTGGGCCGGGCGCTCCATGGTCCGGACCGAAAGGTCTATCGCGGATTATGACGCGCTGTTCGACCCGATCCGGGAAGCCCGGCTGACGAAAAGCGGCAAGCAGCTTGGCGATCCGGACAAGCTCGCAACGGCCGTATTGGCTTTGGTGGAATCCGAAGCTCCGCCGCCGCAGCTTCTGCTTGGCAGCGACGCCCTCAAGCTCGTGTCCGAGCGTATCGAACGCTTGCAGCAGGAGATCGAAGCCTGGAGGGCCGTAACCATCTCGACCGATGGCTGAATGAGCGCGGGAATAACCCGCCGCATTGCCTTTCCGCCCCGGCTCGCTCCATAGTCGGGTCAATGCTTGACGCGATTGCGAGTCACTGGTCGACGCTAATCCTGATCCTCTCGCTGGCGATGGCGGCGGTCGGCATCGTGCACGCCATCATGACCAAGGAGGACGTGCGCGCCGCCACCGGCTGGGTGGGCGTGATGCTTTTGTCGCCTTTCCTCGGCGCGATCATCTACGCCATTGCCGGCATCAACCGCATCCGCCGCGCGACGATCAGCGCGATGCGGCCGGTTTCACCCGAGGCGGCCGCCGCCAGGCACGACCGCGACGTCGCGCTCGAAGCCCTGATCAACGCCGAATTCGGCCAGCGCTTCACCGGGTTGAAGACGCTTGGCGACAGGGTGGCGCGGCGTCCGCTGACATCCGGAAACACCATCGCCGTGCTCAAGACCGGCGACGAGGCCTATACGGCGATGTGCCGGGCAATTGATGCCGCGCAAAGAAGCGTCCTGCTCGAAACCTATATTTTCGACAATGATGCGGTCGGGGCGCTTTTCGTCCAGTCGCTCGGCAACGCCGTCAAGCGCGGCGTCACTGTCCGCGTGCTGATCGACGCCGTCGGCGTGCGCTATTCGGTGCCGAGCATCCTGAAACAACTCAGGGAGGTCGACGTCATCGTCGACCTCTTCAACGGCAACATCGTGATGGGCCTGAGGCTTCCCTATGCCAATCTGAGGACGCACAGGAAGATCCTGATCGTCGACGGCGCGGTGGCGTTCACGGGAGGCATGAACATCCGCAAGGGATTCTCCGCCGAATTCGCCGGTTCCGAAAGTTCGCGGGATACGCATTTCGAGGTCACCGGGCCGGTTGTGGCCGACCTGTTCTCGGTTGCGGCCGAGGACTGGCGCTTTGCCGGCAACGAGGCCCTGAAGGACGGGCCCTGGCAGGTCGAGCGCGCCGCGCCGCCGCCCGGGCAGCCGGTGCTGGTGCGCGCGGTGGCGACCGGGCCGGACGCCTCCAACGAAACCAACCTCAAGCTTTTGATGGGCGCTTTTTCGGTCGCCCGCAAGTCGATCCGCATCATGTCGCCCTATTTCCTGCCGGACCGGGAGTTCATCAGCGCGCTGACCACGGCTGGCCGCCGCGGCGTCGAAATCGACATCGTCGTGCCGGCGGTGAACAATCTTTTCCTCGTCGATCATGCGATGACGGCGCAGTTCGACCAGGTGCTGAAGCATTATTGCCGGGTCTGGCGCCACGAGGGCTCGTTCGATCATTCCAAGCTGATGGCGATCGACGGCGTGTGGGCCTATGTCGGCTCCTCCAATCTGGACGCGCGCTCGCTGAGGCTGAATTTCGAGATCGACATGGAAGTCCTGGACAAAAACTTCGCCGCCGAGATCGACGCCCGCATCGCGGCCGCCATCTCGACCGCCCAGCCGGTGACGCTGCAGACGCTGAATGCAAGACCATTCGTAGTCCGCGTCTTCGACCGTTTGCTGTGGCTGGGATCGCCCTATCTTTAGAGCAGGAAATCGAGCAGCAGGATCATGGAGATAGACGACATCAAGGGACGCAGCCTGCCGGGGACCGTGCTCCTGTCGATCCGCGCCAGGAACGCGCGCAAGGCGAAGGCGACGCCGCGCAAGCGAGTCAACGACACTGAAATTGTCGTCGCCTCCTACAACGTCCACAAATGCATCGGCACGGACCGCAGGTTCGACCCTGACAGGACGGCCCGCGTCATCCGCGAGATCAGCCCCGATGTGATCGCCCTGCAAGAAGCCGACAATCGCTTCGGCGACAGGGCCGGGCTGCTCGATCTCGCTCGCCTGGAACTGGAGACGGGACTCGTGCCGGTGCCGGTCTCGGGCAACGGCAAGGGGCATGGCTGGCGCGGCAATGTGCTCCTGTTCAAACGCGGCACCGTACGCGACGTCCACCAACTCAAGCTGCCGGGACTGGAGCCGCGCGGCGCGCTGGTCGCCGAGATCGATCTTGACGAGAAACGGTCGCTGCGCGTGATCGCCGCCCATCTCGGCCTTTTGCGCCGCTCGCGCTCCGAACAGGCCCGGGTCGTGCTCGACATCATGAGCAGCGCCGATGAAAGGCCGACGCTGCTGCTCGGCGACCTCAACGAATGGCGGCTCGGCAACCGCTCGGCGCTGAACACACTGCACACGACCTTCGGGCCGACGCCGCCGGCGGTGCCGACCTTCCCGTCGGGCCTGCCGGTGCTGGCGCTCGACCGCATCATGGGCAATCGGCACGGTTTGGTTTCAGGCGTCGAGGCGCATGACACGCCGCTGTCGCGCGTCGCCTCCGACCATCTGCCGCTGACGGCTTTCGTGCATCTGTAGATTGCCGCCGACGACGGTCAGCCGGTATACGGCGAAGCTTCGTCTCAGAACTTCCAGTTGAAGTCCGCCCCGCACGGACTGGTCGGAGAGACCCGAGCCGAACTGGACGCCATAGGAGACACCGAGGGTCGCGGCCGGCGTCAAGTTCAAGTCGAGGCCGGCTTCCACCACCGCCGCATCGCGTGCGATGGGCGCGCCGGCGATCGTGAAGGGGGAGCCGCCGGCAAGGGCGAGGCGGCGCCGATGTTCAGCGCGCCGGACCCCGTGCTGTCCACCGTCACAGTGCCATTTGTGTCGGGACTGATACCAACATAGCCATCAATACTGCTGACCGCGCCGCCGTTCTGGACCGTCGGGGTGCCGGTGTCGTGCAGCCGGATCACTGCCTGCGACCTGCCGTTTGCGCCGCTGTGGGCGGAGACCATCCTTGCGCACCACCTCTCCTGACGGAACCCTGACGCGATCCTAACGATCGACGAGACGCTCGCCGGCCTTTCCCAAGCGCTCGGCTGACGCCTCTTTCACTAAGGACATCGCGGGATCTTCGGCGAGGCTTGTCGTGCCGCTCGGAGCCAACCCACCAAAAAATCGACTCCGATTCGCCAGGACAAGACAAGGGGATCAACGGCCGATGCAAAGCAATGAAAGAGTTGCCACCGAAGTCCTGGGCGAAGACGGCAGGCGATACCTGGAGACGATCGAAAAATGCCGGAAGATCGGCCAGCCCTACATGATCGGTTTCTCGCCTGATCACCTCTGGGGGCTGGCGCTGGTGATGTGCGCCGCCACACTCTGGGCGACCGTGGGTGTCGCAAGCAGGTTTGTCCCGCATGAAATCGCAATGCCGGACGAGGTCTACGGATTCGTCCGCACGGCTATTGCCGGGCCCGCCATACTCCTGGTGGCGCGGGTAACAGGCGGCACCCGCAGGGTTAAGGCCAGCGCGGGCAGCTTTTCGGGATTTCTCCTGTTCGGCATTTCCTGCGCCACCTTCCAGGTCTGCCTGTTCCGCAGCTTCACGCTGCTGGGAGTGACGATAACGGTCTTTCTGACGGTTTGCTTGCCACCGGTCATCGCCGTCTTCTGGTCACTGAGGAAGCTTGGCGAACCCATATCGCGGCAGGTCGTGCTTCCCCTTGCGATCTCGATCGCAGGCCTCGTCACTTTCGTAAGTGTCGATACGGCATCGGAACAACCGCTCGACCTTCTATTGGGCCTTGCTCTGTCGCTGCTGGCATCTGCGGCCTTCGTCGTGATGACCAATGCCGCTCGCTCGCTTTCCGTTGCCTATTCGCCGAACCTTGTTTCGGGCCTTGGCCTGATCATCGCATCGCTGGTTCTCGCACCCGTGGCCATGATAGTCGCTCCAGGCGGTCTCACGCATTTCGGCGCGGCCATGGGGGACTGGCGAAGCATCTCGGTTCTGATCTATCTCGGTTTAGGGCCGACAGCTCTCGCCTATGTCTGCTACTGCGCGGGCATGGCGCGGTGCCGCTCCGCGGTGACTGGACTCGTCGCATCGATGATCGAGCCTGCGGTTGCCGCCGGACTGGCATTCCTGTTCCTGGACGAAACTCTCACGGCTTGGCAGGCACTCGGGTGTTTCATGTTGCTGACGGCAATGGTGGCACTTTGGCTGGACAAGCAAAGAACCTGAGCAATTCCTGAAAAAATGTGACGGGTCTTCCGCCCGGAATTGCTCTAAATCGCGTCGCGCTGAACCGGATCCAGGCGAGGCGTTTTAAGTCTTTGTTTGATGCATGTCGTACGCCCAAAACCGCTGCGCACGTTTGGGCGACAGGCATTAGGAAGCGGGGAGGCCGGCTTTCGAAAGCATTTCAAGAAACCGCGAGTGGTGGCCGTCCCTCAAATAGCGCGGCATGAACCCGGGAGCGACATTGCCGAGGTTGAGATGCGGGAGTTGTGACAGGCAGTGGTGGATGGCCCGTGACGCTTCTTCATCATTTCCCGTCGCCGCGGCAGTTGCCGCCCAAAAAAGCGCGCCGCGCAGGAATCCCGGCTTTGTCCTGACTACCTTGCGGGCGACCTCGAGCGCCCGCCGGTCGTCTCCGCCCGCGAACAACGCCATGACCATGCCGTGGTGGCGCCAGAAGTCGATGACGTCATGCGCTCCAAGGCGGATCGCCTCGTTTGCCGCGCGGACCGCCTCGCCGACCTGTCCGCGCAAGGCGAAGAGCATCGCAATATCGCCGTGGCTGCTGGGATAGCTCGGGTTGAGACTGATTGCGTGCTGGCATTGCACGATCGCCTCGTCGATCCGGCCATCGCATTCGTAGGCGAATGACAGGATGCAGCGGGCAATTTCGTCATCGGGTACGGCTCTTACCGAGTCTTCGGCAAGCTCGATCGCACGGTCGATATGCTCCTGCTCGCGAGGCAGAGCACCGAACGCAACACCCATGGTCGTCGCGATGGACAGCGTCCGTTTCGCGCGAACGTTGTCGGGCGCCAGCAAAAGAGCCTTTTCGGCGAGATCCTTCGAGACCAGGAGCGAGTCCCGCGTCATCTCGAAGTATTTCATCAGGGCTTCGTTCACCAGCCGGCGCACTTCTGGAGGACCAGGCGGGCTCTTGTCGCGAACCTTCCAGTTGGTCAATTGAAGCTCAAGGCTGACTGCCAGCACGACCGACTGCGCGATCCTGTCCTGGAAAGCGAGCGCGTTCTCCGAGTGGTCGTCGAATTTCTGCGCCCAGACATTGCGTCCATCAGCGGCGTCGACAAGCTGGATGTTCACCCTGAGCTCGTGTCCGGACCTCTGGATGCTGCCCTTGAGCGTATAGCGCGCCCGCACGCCAGCCGGCGCCCTCGGTTCCTCGCCGTTTTTCTCGAGGGCCGAAAGCACGATATAGTCGGCCACCTCTGAAAGCGCCGTGGTGATATCGTGAACGAGACCCTTGGCGAAGAAGTCGTCACCACGCTGTCCTGTCAGATTGACGATGTCGGCCACGACGATGGATGGGCGTCCCGAGCGCTGACCGGCGATAGCTCCATTGGCCGTCTGAAGGTTTGATGATGGCTCGGTGGAGGAAAGCAGCGATTGCCAGAGCGCTCGCGTCTCCGCGCTGACGTCGACACCGAACTCCTTCCTCAAGACGCTTCTGCAAGTCTCGAAGGTCCGCAACGCCTTGTCGCGCTGACCGCATGCAAGCAGCAGTTCCATCTTCAGCCGATAGGATTCCTCCCGCGTCGGCTCCATGGACACCATTCGATCAGCAACAGCCAAGCCGCTTTCGGCGTCCACGAGACGGGCGAGCTTTTCCAGCGACTGAAGCGCGCGGCTCTGCAGCCTTTCGCGTTCGGACGCCGCCCAATCGTCGAAAACGTTGGTGCCGACATGAAAGCCGTCGAGAAACGGTCCACTGTAGAGAGTCAACGCAGCCTGGAGTTCCGAGGCCGAACGGGCCGACAGGCCGGTTTCAAACTCGTCGACATCGACCCGCACCGCTTCCGGCCTCAGACCGATCAGGTCCTTGTGGGAATAGATGATATCCAAGCCGTGTCGCGCCAGATCCCGGCGCAGGACGCTGAGCGTTTGCCGCAGGCTGTTGCGCGAGTGTCCACTGTCGCTGTCGGTCCATAGATAATCGGCCAGCCGCTCGCGCGGCGCCGCCATGCCCGGACAGCGAGCCAGATATGCAAGAATTGCGGGGCCGCGCTTACCGGTGAGCCAAATTGTGCCGCCAGCCTCCTTTTCAAGCTGGAAACCGCCGAAAAGCAAAATCCGACTTGCAGCACGGCTTTCCGCATTTTGCATTGCTCAACGGCTCCCCAGCCTATTGAAATTCTAACTCAAAACTAACGCCTCGCAAGCTCCAGCGCGACGCCACCCAAGCGTTACCGTGACGCACTTCATTTAGACGCTGCTGAATTAACGGTAACTCAACCAGCAGCGTGGTTCCGGCCCAGGGGTGCGGCGAATGTCGAAGGTCACGGCCAATCTGCTGCTTCTGTTTGCGGCCGCGCTTTGGGGCTTCGGAAACGTGGCGCAAAAGACGGTGCTCGATCATCTCGACGCACTGAGCGCAGTCGGGCTGCGCTGCTTGATCGGCGGGCTGCTGGTGCTGCCCTTTGTCCTGACGGAAAGGCGAGCGCCGGCCGATTCCGCACATTCCTCCAGCGTGGCCCGGGTGGTCGTGCTGTTTGCCATCTCCATCATGCTGCAACAGCTCTGCTATCTCGGCGCCAGCGTCACCAATGCAAGCTTCTTCGTAAGCACGGCAACGGTGATCACGCCGCTGGCCGCCTGGCTGCTCATGGGTGAACGTCCGAAGGCAGGTCTCGTCGCCGCCGCCGGATCCACGGTGATGGGCTGCCTGCTGTTGTCGGGCGGGATTACCGGTTTCGGCGCCGGCGACCTCACCGCCCTCCTCTCGGCGGGCTGCTATGCGCTGTGGACGGTCGAGCTCGGGCGCCACATGCATACCTATGCGCGCCCCTTCACGGCCGCCGCGGCGCAGTTCCTTGCCGCCGCCGCGATAGCCCTGCCGCTCGGGGCGGTGCAAGGCAATCTGTCATTGTCGGCGGCTTCCGAGGCCGGTCCCGAACTGGTGGTGCTCGGGGTTTTCTCGACCGCGGCCGCCTTCGGCATCCAGACTGCCGCCCTGCGTTTCACTTCGGCCAGCCACGCCGCGGTGATCGTCAGCGCGGAAAGCGTGTTCGGCGCCCTGGGCGCGGCGATCTTCCTTGGCGAGCGCTCTTCTGCGGCAGGCGCGCTCGGCGCGGCGATCATCCTCGGATCGATCCTGTCGGTCGCGATGTCGAACCGAACGTCGACGGCGTCCCTGCGAGCCAGTCCGGGCAGAGCCGACGCGGCATTGGCAGCAGGCGCCTGGCCGGTCAGGCGACGCTCATCGTCGTCAATGCAGGTCGGAAGGAGACAATCCGCTGACCTTTCCGGCGACGGCCCACGCCGGTCCCAACGACCGAGACCGCGTTGCATGGAAAACGACCTGTATCGAGATGGAGGGTAAGATGGTGGACGGTCTTCACAGGACACCGGGCTCCGACGGCAAAGGGGCAAGGCGTGCGCTTTCATTGGCGATGCTGGCGACACTGCCAGCCGCGGTCCTTTGGGGACCTGCCGCAGACGCAACCAACATAGATCCGCCGTCGATGCAGGTTGACGTCGCCGTCGTCTTCGCGGTGGACTTCTCCTCTTCGATTGATCCGAAGATTGCCGACCTGCAGCGTGAGGGCCATGCCGAAGCGCTCACCTCGCCGGAAATCATCCGCGCCATCTCGCAGAACTATATCGGTTGCATCGGCGTGGCCTATTTCGAATGGTCGAGCCCCGGTCGCTCGCGCACCGTGCTGCCATGGACGCGCATCTGCGGACTGGACGATGCTAAGGCCGCCGCGTCGGTGATCAGCAATACAGGCGACACCGGCCATATGCGGCGAGGCAGGGGTGGAACTTCGGTTTCAACGGCAATCGATGTCGGAGGCCTTCTGCTCGACGAGTTCCCCGGGACCGCCATGAAGAAGGTGATCGACATCTCTTCCAATGGCGAGAACAATGACGGGCTGCCCGTCCAGCCGAGCCGGGAGAACGCGATCGCCAAGGGCTACACGATCAACGCGATCGCCATACCGGCGGATGACGAGGACCCCCGCCAGCCGCTGGCCTCCTACTTTGCCCAATCTGTCATCGGCGGTTCACAAGCCTTCGTGATGTCACCGAAGCAACCGCACGATTATGTCACGGCTCTTCGCCGCAAGCTGGTGACGGAAGTGAGCATGAACATCGACACGTATGTTCCGCCGATGGAGGCACAGGCTCTGTCCGCGCCAATAGCCGATCCTCGGTAGGACTGCGCCTCGATGAGGAGGGCTCACTCGTCATACGCGGAAGCGCGGCCAGCGCGCCCTACCCTTCCCTCAGCCAGACCAGCATCTCGCCGGGCTCACGATTGTCCCAGGCGAAATAGGGAACCGCCTTGAGCTTCGTCGCCTCAGTCGCCGGCGGCTCGCGGCGATAGAGATCGGCGCCCCAGCTCTCCGTCTCGGCCCTGCTGCCGATCGCCGAAAGCGTGACGACGCCGCCGAGCAGGTTTGGCTCCTTGTGAGCCTCGAGCCTTGCCTCGCGCGGCAGGGCGATGCGGTGCAGCCCACCGCCATTGTCGGTCTCCTCGACGCAATAGATCAGCGGGCCCCGCGCCAGCGCGACACGACCGATGTCCTGCCGCACCTGCGGGTTGGCGAAGAGGCGCGCCATCGACATTTCAAGGTCGAGCTCGACCTTGTCGCCCTGGCGCCATTCGCGGCGGATCGCGGCGTAACCGTCGACCGTCGCCGCTTCGAGATCGACCAGCTTGCCGTTTACCCGAAGCGCGGCCTTGCGGCACCACACCGGCACGCGCAGGTGAAGCGTGAACGCAACCGGCGCCTCAGGTCCGACCTCGATCGCGACGGCGCCGTCCCAGGGATAGTTGCTGGTCTGGACCAGGGTAACCTGGCGGCCGGCGATCTCGAAACGAGCGCTCGAGTCGCCATAGAGATGGACGGCCAGCGCGTCGTCGGCGAGGCCGTAGAAATAGCTGCCGATCGAGGCCACCATGCGGCCGATATTGGGCGGGCAGCAGGGGCAGCGGTGCCATTTCCAGCGGTGATGGCCACCCCTGCTCTCCAGCGGATTCTCGTAGAAGAACAGCGAGCCGTCGAGCGACAGGCCGGAGATCGAGCCGTTGTACAAGGCCCGTTCCATCATGTCGGCGTAACGCGCGTTCGGCCCCATGCCGAGCATGCGGCTTGCCCAGAACACCAGGCCGACCGAGGCGCAGGTCTCGGCATAGGCTGTCTCGTTGGGCAGGTCATAGTCGCTGGTGAAGCCCTCATTGTGCGCCGACGGCCCAAGGCCGCCGGTGACATAGAGGCTCTTGGTCATGAGATCGTCCCAGAGCCGGTCGAGCGCTACGCGCAGCGTGTCGTCGCCATATTCCGTCGCGATATCGGCCATGCCGGAATAGAGATACATCGCGCGCACCGCGTGGCCGACGACCTTGTCCTGCTCGCGCACCGGCTTGTGCGACTGGTTATACTCGTACGTCTTGAAGTGATAGGCCTTCGGATCGGCGCCGCGGGCGCGCGCCTCCTCGTCGAAATAATGCGGCTGCTGCCCGCGCTGGTCGATGAAATATTTGGCGAGCTCCATGTATTTCTTCTCGCCGGTCGCCCGCGCCAGTTTCACCAGCGCCAGCTCGATCTCCTCATGGCCGCAATACCCCTTTTTCTTGCCGGGCTCGGGGCCGAACATCGAAGCGATGTGGTCGGCATAGCGGCACATGATGTCGAGCAGCTTGCGTTTTCCCGTCGCCTGGAAGTAGGCGACGGCGCCCTCGATCAGATGGCCGGCGCAGTAGAGCTCGTGGCAATCGCGCAAATTGGTCCAGCGCAGACCTGGCTGGATGCGCTGGTACCAGCTGGAGAGGTAGCCGTCCTCCTGCTGCAGCTTGCCGTACATATCGATGACGGCGTCGATCTTCTGCTCCAGCTCCGGGTTGCGGCGGCGGTAGAGCGAATAAGCGGCGGTCTCGATCGTCTTGCCCCAGTCGGAATCCCAGAACATCTGCGTCGTCACCGTCGAGCCGGTGAACTCGGCGCCCTGCCCGTCGGCCTCGTCCGGCGACGGCGAATGGAACGGGATGACGACGCCTGGCGACGGCCGGTCCGGATCGATCTGCTCCAGCATGCGCGCCTCGACGCAGCGGTCATAGAGGATGCCGGCGGTCTTGCTAGCCACCGCGTCGACACGGTCGCCCCAAAAACCGCGCACATCGACCTGCGGCACGGGCAACGGCCGGAAGGCGAGCTTCGGCCTGGCAGTGTCGGTTGTGGCGGCGGGACTCGATGCGGTCATGATTTCACTCCATTCGAATTACTTGACGGCCCCGGCCATGAGGCCGCGGATGTAGAAGCGCTGCAGCGCCAGGAAGAGGATCAGGCAGGGCACCATCATCACCGTGACGCCCGCCTGCACCGCGCCCCAGTCGATGGCGCCGAAGCGGCCGGACTGGAGCGCCGTCATCATCACCGGCAAGGTGAATTTGGACTGGTCGGTCATCAGCACGAGCGCGGCCAGAAACTCGTTCCAGGCGCCGAGGAAGGCGAACAGCGCGATGGTGACAACGCCCGGCCAGACCAAAGGCAGCATCACCTTGACGAGCATGGTGACGTTGTTGG
This sequence comes from Mesorhizobium sp. M2A.F.Ca.ET.046.03.2.1, assembly GCF_003952425.1. NCBI lineage: Bacteria > Pseudomonadati > Pseudomonadota > Alphaproteobacteria > Hyphomicrobiales > Phyllobacteriaceae > Mesorhizobium > Mesorhizobium sp. M2A.F.Ca.ET.046.03.2.1. Next base: position 7,060,613 of record NZ_CP034449.1, read on the forward strand.
CGCCATCCATGCGCGCCGCCTCCTCGATCTCGCGCGGCACGGCGTCGAAAGCGTTGCGCATCATGAAGATCGAGAAGGGCAGCTGCAGCGTGACATAGACGCAGACCAGCCCGGTCAGAGTATTGTGCAGGCCGAGCCTGGTCAGCACCAGGAAGATCGGCGTCAGGATCGACTGGAACGGGATCATGATCGTCGACAGGATGAGCACGAAGAAGAAATCCCGGAACGGAAAGCGGAAGCGCGAGAAGCCGTAGCCGGCGAGTACGCTGACCAGCACCGACAGCAGCACCGTCATCACCGAGACATAGATGCTGTTCTGCGCCGAGACCCACAACCCGTCGCCGAAGGCGTTCAGCGTCTCGTAATTCTCGACCGAGAAGCCGGTGGTCGGCCAGGGCGGCAGCGGCGGCTGGCGCGCCTCCTGCGCCGGCTTGAAGGTGGAGAGCACCGTCCAGACGATCGGCGCCAGGAACAGCACCGAGGCGATGATGCCGGTGGAATGCCTGGCGAGGCTGAAGGCGGCCTTGCGGTTCTGCGACATCGCCTCGGCCATCAGTCGAGCCCCTCGGGCTTGCGCAGCAGCCAGAGCTGGATGAGGCTGAGCGCCACCAGGATGGCCAGGAGCACCATGGAGAGTGCCGCGCCATAGCCGAGCTTGAACGAGACGAAGGACTGGTTGAAGATCCAGTAGACCGCCGTCAGCGTCTGGTTGCGCGGGCCGCCGCGCAGAATGATGTAGAACTGGTCGAAGGCGAGGATCGAGCCCGCGACCGACAGGATCAGCGCCAGCGCCAGCGTGCGGCGCATCAAGGGCAGCGTGATCGCCCGGAACCTGGCGAACGGCCCTGCCCCGTCGATGACGGCAGCCTCCTGCAGGTCCTGCGGGATCGACTGTAGGCCGGTCATCAGGATGATCATGGTGAAGCCGGCGACCTTCCACACCACCATGGCGATGATCGACCAGAAGGCCGGCTGGAAGGTGGCGAGAAGATTGACCTTCTTTTCGGTCAGGCCGAGGTCGTAAGCGGCCGGGCTGAACAGGCCGGAATCGACGTTGAGCAGCCAGGACCAGAGCAGGCTCGCCGAAGCGAAGCCGACCACCGCCGGCATGAAGAAGGCGGTGCGGTAGAGATTGGTGAGCGGGCGGGGCTTTTCGATGAAGATCGCCAGCGGGAAGGCGACGGCGAAGATCGCGATGGTGACGATCGCCGTGTAATAGAAGGTGAATTTCAGCGCGTTCCAGAACCGCGTGTCGCGCACGATCGCGACATAATTGTCGAGGCCGACGAAGGAATGCTCGCCCATCAGCGGCCAGTTGTTCAGCGACATCCACGCCGTCATGCCGAGCGGGATGACGAAGAAGACGGTGACGAAAGCGACGGCCGGAAGGACGTAGAGAAGGCCAACCCATTGCCGCAGGCTGGCGCTGGTGCGCGAGCGGGCGGGAGCGGATGTGGCGGTGATGGCAGTCATGGCAGCACCTTCCCTTCTCCCCCTGTGGGAGAAGGTGGATCGGCGCGAAGCGCCGAGACGGATGAGGGGTGTTCCAGGAAAAGCCAGCGTCTCACTCCGCTGGAACACCCCTCATCCGTCGCCTTCGGCGACACCTTCTCCCACAAGGGGAGAAGGGGGGCGCGAACCTCGCGGCCCCTCAACCTGGCGATGCTAGTGAGAGTGATTTTTCTCAACGCGTCAGTTCCTGCCGTTCAGCGATGCAACATCCCGGCCGCCCGGCCAGGGAGACGGGGCGGGCGGCCGGTCAGGGCCGTGGCGGCGAAGCGTTGCGCGATCCCCGTCGCCTGTAGGCCCTGGTGTCTACTTGTTCGGCGCCTGGTCGATGATCGACTGCATGGTGTCCTGCGCGTTGGCGATGGCGCCGTCGACATCGTCGCCGAAGAACACCTCGTTGACCATCTGAGTCCAAGGACCGTTGGCGGAGTTGATCAAATCGTTGAACACCACCGAATAGGGCGTCCTGCCCTTGGCCATCGCCTCGGCCGCCACCTGGTAGCGCGGGTCGAGGTCCTTCAGCGCGTCCTTGGCGATGTCGTTGCGCACCGGCAGGCTGCCATATTTGGCGAGGATGGTCTGGCCCTCCAGCGAATAGGCGAAGTCCAGGAACTCCTTCACCACGGCGATCTTCTTGGTGCCCTTGGTGACGACGAAATTGTCGCCGCCGGCGAAGGAGGACCAGCCGCCATCCTTGCCCGGCAGGAAGGTGATGCCGTAGTCGATATCGGGATATTGCGTGTTGAGCGCGCCGATGGCGAAGGCGCCGGATGGCGAGATGCCGATCTTGCCGCCGGCGAAGGCGGCGAAGAAATTGGCGCCGGTGTCGGTCTGCGCGCCCTCCGGCACCAGCCCCTTCTTGATCATCGAGCGGTAGAGGTCGATGGCGCCGCGCAGTTGCGGGCTGTCGAGCGTCGCCTTCGAGCCGTCCTCGGAGAGGATGTCGCCGCCCGAGGCCCAGATCAGCGGCGTGAAGGTGAAGATGTTGCAGCCGCCGCAATTGCCGGAGAAGTAGAACCCCTTGATGTCGCCGCCGAGCGCGTTGACCTTTTCGGCGTCGGCCGCGATCTCGGCCCAGTTCGTCGGCCCCTTCTCCGGGTCCAGCCCCGCCTGCTTGAACAGCTTCTTGTTCCAGATCAGCACCGAGGCGTCGGCCGAGAACGGCAGGCCGTAGATGCGGTCCTTATAGGTGCCGGTCTTCACATGCGCCGGCGAGAGGCTCGAAAAATAGGGCAAGGATTTCGCCCAGTCGGTGATGTCCTCCAGCTGGCCGGCGGCGGCGAAGGACGGCGTGTAGATCAGGTCGAGCGACAGCGCGTCGGGCGCCGTGCCCCCGGCGGCCGCCGCGCCATATTTCGGGATGATCTCGGCATTGGGAATGATGTCGAGCTTGATCTGGTCCTTGTGCGCCTTGTTGAAGGCGTCGACGATGCGCGGCATGAAGTTCGAGCCGTCGGCGCGCACCCAGATGTTGGCGGTCTCGGCGGACGCCGCCTGCAGGCCGCCGCCGATGACGGCAGCGGCAAGCATCAGCTTGGCAAGCATGGTCTTCACGTTACTCCTCCTCATGGTTCTCCTCCCAGTTTTGGCCACGCCGCCCGGCGGATGCGGGCGCGTGGCCGCGTTGCTTCATTCCGCCCCGCATGACTGACGCACCACCAGCCGGCACGGCAGTTTCCTGATGCCCGGCGCGGCCGGCTGGCCGTCGACGAGCGAAAGCAGGGCGAGCCCGGCCTCGCGGCCGAGCGTCGAAAGATTCATGTCGACGGAGGTGAGCGGCGGGCGCGTCGCCTCGGCCACGATCTGCCAATTGTCGAAGCCGATGACGCCGACATCCTCGGGCACGCGAATGCCGCGCTCGCGCAGCGCGTCGATGACGCCGCGGGCGATCTGGTCGTTGCCGCAGAAGACGCCGTCCGGCCACCCTTCCCTGCCCGCCTTACCGAACAGTTTTGCCACTGCATCATGACCCCAGGCTTCCGACCAGGCGCCGAGGAGCGGCTCGCGCACGGCGAGGCCGTTCTCCTTCAGGACATCGCGATAAGCCTCGGCGCGCGCGTGCACCACGGCAAAACTCGCCGGTCCGCTGACATGGGCGATGCGCCGGCGGCCCAGCCGCAGAAAATGCTCGACCGCCAGCCGCGCGCCGTCGGCATCGTCTGAGACGAGGCCGACCGCGCCGGGATCGGGCTGGGTGAAAGCATAGACGACAGGAATGCGCAGATTGGAGAGATCGACCGGCAGATGGCGGTCGATGCGCTTTCCCGTGGCGACGATGCCGTCGACGCGCTTGTCGAGCATGGCCTCGACATGCAGCTGGCCGAGCCGCTGGTCGTCCTCGACATTGCACAGGAACACCGACACGCCCTTGTCGACCAGCGCATCCGAGACACCGGCCATCAGCGGCAGCGAAAAGCGGCCATAGGTATCGTTGGTGAGCAGCCCGACGGTGAAGGAGCGTTTCCTGAGCAGGCTCTGCGCCAGGCTGTTCGGCCGGAAGCCGAGCAGCCGCGCCGTCTCGCGGATGCGCTCGCGCGTCTCCGCCGTCATCCGCCCCTGCCCGTTCAACGCCTTGGACGCCGTCGCGACGCTCACGCCTGCCGCGGCCGCCACCTCGCGCAGCGTGACCGGCGGCTTGGCGGAAACAGGCGCTGGTTCGGCGTCGGAAGGCATGGGCGCGGCGGATCCCTTGACTGGGAAAAGGTTTTCTCTTACCGCCCTGCGCGGTGATGACGGGTGAGGTCAGGCGGGCGCGAGGCGGGTTGGGAAAAGGTTTTCTCAGGGGGGAAGAGTAGGGGAAGGCGGGGAGGTTGGCAAGGGGGTGAAACTGGCCTCTGCGGTCTTTGGAGAGCCAGCGAACACTGATGCCAAGCCGACCAATCGGCAAAGGACCCCCAGAAAGACGCTGGCTCCGCTGCCACTTATAAGATAGATGGCTATAAATATTGGGGGAGCTTCTTTGAGATGAACAAAGCAAAACGTTAAAGTCGGCAGGGCTAAGCGGGCGGACGGCGGATTGGGCACGGCCGGATATTCTGCCCTCGTCATTGAGCAGGCCACGTTCAACCAGGCCATCGGCCGCACTGAATGGAACAGGATTGACGAATTCGAGGTAGGTTCCGGGTTCAATCAGAGCGAGGTACATGTCAGGCGCCGCGGGATCGGGAATGACCTGCTGGACCATTGCCATCGCGAAGTACCCGCGTGTCTCGGTTACCTTGCTGGGCTCGTAGTAGGTGATCCAATCGCCGACGCAGGCCTCGATACGGCTCAGATACTGACCAGGGAATTGATACTGCTCAGCGGGGCTGTCGTCGTAGATCGAATCTGTGCGGTGAATGAAAACCCCAAATGCCATGGTTTTCTGCAAATACGTTGCTTGCAAATACGTCCGAGTCGATACAGCCCGATGTTCGGTGCGTAGTCTAGCTACGAGAAGCTTCCCAGGCGGCTGCCATACAGCGTTCTAAGATTCCCGACAAAATGTTCGCTCATCTTCCGGGCCGCAGCCTGATGCCGTTCTCGAATCCGTTCCGGTCACGCATTCGTCGCCGAGCGCCTCGTCCCACCCGACGAAGCGGACACCTTGGGCAAAGGAAACCGGCGACGTTGCAGCCAGCATAATCGGCGACGCCGGTTATCTTCGCGGCATCGATGACGGTGCCGGTGCCGTCTCCGATTTCCAGCACCGAGCAAGATCCTCGCAGCATCTTACGGCACGTTTTTTAGGCTGCCGCCAACGACCGCTTCAACGCCGCCACCGGCGACAGCCTGCTCGAACGTGTGTGGCTTTCTCGCATCTCCTGAAAAAATTACCCGCGCCTTCGAATTGACAAGATTGACAACCTGCCGGGTTCGACGGCAAGGCTACTGGCGCTTAGGTGGCAGATAGGCCCTTCTGGGGGCATTATCCGACTGAGCATGGAAGCAGACCGAGAGGTTTGTAGTGGGCGCATCGCATAAAATCCTGCGGTCAAGCCCCTCCAGCTCTGCAGTTTTTGGCAACGAAAGGGTCCATCCTGTGAAACAGCTTCTTCTTGCAACCGTTCTCGTCCTCGCCAGCGGCACCGCCTACGCGGCCGACGCTTTGCAGGAGGCACCGGTTGCTGCTTCCTATAACTGGACCGGCGCATATATCGGCGTGAACGCCGGCGGCGGTTTCGGCACGTTTAGTCTTGATCCTTCCGACGGCGGACCTGGTGGCTTCGACCTCAGCGCGAGTGGCTTCCTGGGCGGCATTCAGGCCGGTTACAACTGGCAGGTTGGCCAATTCGTCTACGGCGTGGAAGCCGACTTCCAGGGTTCCGACGTCAAAGGCGAGCTATCGCTCGGCGGCCCCTCTCTGGAAACAAAGGTTGATTGGTTCGGCACGGTGCGTGCTCGCATTGGCTATACGCCCGTCGATCGCTTCCTCGTCTATGGCACTGGCGGCTTGGCCTACGGTCATGAAAAGCTCGACATATCCGGGCTCGGCGGGCCTAGCTTTTCCAAGACTAGGGTCGGCTGGACCGTTGGTGCAGGCGCCGAATACGCCTTCACCGACAAATGGTCGCTCAAGTCCGAGTATCTTTACACGGACCTGGGTAAAGAGACGTTCGATACGGGCGGGCCAGTGGGTGCCGACGTCAAAGTCCCCTTCCACACCGTTCGCGTTGGTCTGAATTACAAATTCTGATCTATTAGCGGACAGGACAAAAAGCCGCGACATGGTGAACTGACCCCTCGAATGCGGTTAGTTCACCAGTCGCGGCTTTTCTTTGTTCAGCAATGGCTCGGGGGTGAGCGCGGCGATCGAGCACGATGAGCTACCAACAACGGAGGTTGGCTACGGGCAGCGTGAATCGGGCGGAGCTGATTCGCTCAGATAGCCTTCTCGCCCTGTCTGCCGCCATGCGCCTCCAAGGCCTTCTCGACGGCGCGCTTCAATTCGTCCTTGATCTCCGCCGTCTCGGCCATCAGCGCCTCGATCTTCAGGAAATCGAGCACGCGGTACTTCGAGACTTTCGGGCGGATCAGGATGTCGGGCCTCGACTGCTGCAGCTTGTTGGCGATGATCGACTGCATCATCAATTGCGAGGCGCCGTACATCAGGTCCACCGTGGTCGGGTGCTTGCGCTCGGCATCGCTCGGCGCGCCGACCACGTCGATCGCGATGATGATGTCGGCATCCTTTTCGAGGAGATCGAAGGGGACGGGATTGTAGATGCCGCCGTCGATCAGCAGGCAGCCATTGCGAACCACCGGACGGAACACCGCCGGGATGGCAGCCGAAGCGGCGAGCGCGGAATGCAATTCACCCTCGGCGAGCACCGCCAGCTTGTGACCGAAATAATCGGTCGCCGTCACCTTGAGCGGGATCTTCAGCGCGTCGAAGGTCCGCGGGATCGGCTCAGGCAGGAAGGCCTTCAAGATGCGCTCGATGTTGAACTGGCCGACGCGGATGCCGCCCTGCATGGCCTCCGCGATCGTGCCCGGCCGCGAGCGCCACATGCGCGCCGCCACTTCGGCGCGGCTGCCGAGGATCGATCGGGCATAGCCGTGGATATCGGCGCCCGTCATGCCCGACGCCATGCCGGCTCCCATGATGGAGCCGATCGACGAGCCGGCGATCGCCACCGGCTTGATGCCAAGCTCGTCGAGGGCCTCGATGATGTGGATATGCGCGAGACCGCGCGCGCCGCCGCCGCCGAAAGCCACCCCGAAGGTCGGGCTCATCCCTTGCCGCCTCCCGCCACCTGCACCAGCGGCGGGCCGATGACCATCACGGCGGGATCGGCCGACAGAAGCTTCTTCGCCGCCGCCTTGACTTCGGCCAGCGTCACCGCGTTGATGAGCGCGGCGCGGCGCTTCATATAGTCGATGCCGAGATTGTCGACCTGCAGCTCGACCAGCGTCGCGGCGATGGAGGCGGAGGAATCCAGATTGTTGATGGCGTAAGCGCCGATCATGTATTTCTTGATCGCCGCGAGCTCTTCCTCGGTGGGACCGTTCTCGGCCATATCCTTCACCACCTGGCGCACGATCGAAAGCGTTTCGGCGGCGCGGTCGGAGCGCGTCGCTGTCGTCACCAGCAGCGCGTGGGAGTGCTCGTTGTCGACCAGATCGGAACTGACGCCATAGGCAAGGCCGCGCTTCTCGCGCACCTCCGAAAAGAGCCGGGAGGTGAAGGTCGAGCCGCCCAGGATCTCGTTCATCAGGACGGTGGCAAAGAAATTGGGATCGCTGCGTTTCACGCCCGGCCAGGCGAGCTGCAGCGAGGTCTGCGGCAAGTCGTAGTTCACCGCCAGTTGCTGCCCCAGCTTTGGCGTGACATCCGACACCGGAGCCAGCGTCTGCCTTTCAGGCAGATCGCCGAAGACGTCGTCCAGTTTCTTGCCCAGTGTCGCGGCGTCGATATCGCCGACCACCGCCACATGCAGGCCGCCGCGGGCGAAATTGGCTTTGTGGAAGGCCCTGATGTCATCCGCGGTGATGCTAGTCAGGCTGCCCTTCGTCCCCTGGTCGGAACGCGAATAGGGATGCTCGCCGTAAATGGCGCGCAGCCAGCGCTGCTGCGCCACCGTGTTCGGATCGCGCTCATTAGCGAGGATGCCGGAAAGCACCTGGGCGCGGATACGGTCGATCGGCGCCTGGTCGAAACGCGGGCTGTTCACCGCCAGTTTCAGCAGGCCAAAAGCCTCGTCCTTCTGGTCGGACAGCATACGCATTGAGCCGTAGGTGCCATCGCGCGCGGCCTGGAAACTCATCTCGGCGCCGGCATCGTCGAGCTTCTGCTGGAAGGCGTCGCTGTCGAGGTCGCCTGCGCCTTCGTCGAACAGGCCGGTCATCAGGTTGACCAGGCCCTCCTTGCCGGCCGGATCCTGCGCGCTGCCGCCATCGAACACGAAGCGGATGGCGATCAGCGGGATCGAATGGTCCTCCACCAGCCAGGCGGTGATGCCCTTCTTCGACTTCACCTCCTGGATGTTCATCTCCGCGCGGGCGGCGAGCGCCGGCAGGAGCAGGAAGAACAGGGCAAAGCAAAGCGTGGCGACGGCTCGATACATTTTTCCTTCTCCCCTTGTGGGAGAAGGTGGATCGGCGCGCAGCGCCGAGACGGTTGAGGGGTGGGCGACAGATCGCCATCCTTGCCAAGCTGGAACACCCCTCATCCGACCGAGCTTCGCTCGGCCACCACCCGGGGGCGAGCCACGGGTCTTGCCCCGTCCTTCGGACCCCACAAGGGGAGAAGGGAAGAACCGCCGGCGCACCGAAACCATGCTCATCATCAATTCCCCGCCTGTTGCTGCGGCAAGAGATAGCCGGTGGTCGAATGCTCGAGCACCAGGTAGCGGGCGGCGACCGCCTTGACCTCATCGGCGGTGACCTTGCGGATGCGGTCCGGCCATTCCTGAACGTCCTTGACGTTGCCGCCGGTGGCAAGCGTGGAGCCATACATGTTGGCCATGTCGTCCTGCTTGTCGCGGGCAAAGATCATGGAGCGCACATAACGGGTCTTGGCCCGTTCCAGCTCATCGTCGCTCACGCCGTCCTTGACGATGCGGACGATCTCGGCATCGACCGCCGCCTCGACATCGGCAAGCTTGGCGTCGCCGCGCGGCGCGCCATAGACGGTGAAGTTGGTGTCGTCGAGCATCGTGCCTTGGAAATAGGCCGCCGCGTCGGAGGCGATCCCCTGCTTGACGACGAGCTCCTGGTACAGCCGGCTGCGGTTGCCGCCGCCGAGGATCTCGGCCAGCAGGTCCAGCGCCTCCGCCTCGCCGGGCTTGGCCGTATGATAGGATGGCACCACCCATTGCGTCGAAAAGCTCGGCACCGAGACGCGCGCGTCGGTCAGCGTCACCGTGCGTCTGGTGTTCTGCTCCGGCTCGACCGGGCGGATGCGCGGCCGCAGATCCGGACCGCGCGCGACCTTGCCATAGGTGCGCTCGGCCATCGCCTTGACGGCATCCGGCTCGACGTCGCCCGCTACGATCAACACCGCGTTGTTGGGCCGGTAGTAGTTGTCGTAGAAGGCTTTCGCGTCCGGACGGTTCAGTTGCTCCATTTCCTGCATCCAGCCGATCACGGGAATGCGGTAGGGCTGGTTCTGCCAGAGCGTCGCATCGACCTCCTCGTCCAGAACCGCCTGCGGATTGCTGTCGATGCGCGAGCGGCGCTCCTCCAGGATCACGTCGCGCTCGGTCTTGATGACGTCGTCGGTCAGGATCAGGTTGCGCATGCGATCGGCCTCGAAGCCCATCATCTGTTCCAGCGCCGAGGGCGGCACCGTCTCGTGGAACGCGGTGTAGTCGTAGGAGGTGAAGGCGTTGTTGGAGCCGCCGATCTCGGACACGGCGCGGTCGAATTCGCCGGCGGCGTGGTTGGTCGTGGCCTTGAACATCAGATGCTCGAAGAAATGCGCGATGCCGGATTTGCCAGCGGGCTCGTCGGCGCTGCCGATCTTGTACCAGACCATGTGGGTGACGATCGGCGCGCGATGGTCCGGGATGACGACCACCTCCATGCCGTTGTCGAGGAGGAAATCCTTCACGTCACCATCGTCGGCCGCACGGGCCGGAGCCGACGCCACTATTGCCAGCGTGCCGACAAGGAGCGCCGTGCGCAGCGCAATCCGCGTAGGTGTCATCAAGTTCTCCGGTCCCGGTTGCGCGACGATAGGCAAGGTTCGCTGGCGAGGCAAAGTGATTTGTTCGGCATTTTCGAGGCGCGGCTAGCACAAGCTAGCCGGCCTCGATGAAGCGGATAACCGTTTCGCCGTAATTGCGCTCGTCCATCACCGAAAAACCGGCGCCAGGATCGAAGGCCGCCGATGCCGCCTCCTCGACGACGCAGAGCGCGCCGGGCAGAAGCCAGCCGCCGTCCTTGGCCGAGCGCAGCGCGCGTTCGCCGAGACCTTTGCCATAGGGCGGATCGGCGAAGATCAGGCCAAAGGGCGAGATCGTGCCGGCTTCGCCTAGATGCGTGGCGTCGCGGCGGAAGATTTTTGTGCGGCCGGTGAGCCCGTAGGCTTCGACATTCTCGCGGATCAGGCCGCGCCCCTCGGTAGATTCCTCGATGAAGACGCAGTAACCGGCGCCGCGCGACAAAGCCTCCAGCCCGAGCGCGCCCGTGCCGGCGAAGAGGTCGAGCACGCGGCCGCCCTCGAGCTTGTCGGCGTAGCGATGCGCCAGGACGTTGAACACCGCCTCGCGGGTGCGGTCGGTGGTGGGGCGAATGGCATTGCTTTTCGGCGTCGCCAGCGGACGCCCGCGGAACTCACCGCCGACGATCCGCATCGCCGCCCCTCTTCGGACCACGCGGCCTGTTGCCGCCATCGCCTTCGGGGCGCTCGCCACGGGGCTTGCCGAACGGTTTCGCGCCCGGCTTGCCCTTGCCGCCCGGTTTGAACGGCGCCTTGCGTGCCTTCGCCTCGGCGGCCCTGGCGGCGTCGGCTTCCGCCCTGCCCTTGCCGATCGGCCGGGCGCCCGGCGCCATCCAGACATTGGCCTTGCGCTGGCCCGGCGGCTCGATCGGCCGCTGCTCGCGCTGGGATTTCTTGCCACGGGGCTTGTCGCCAAAGCCGCCACGCGGCTTGTCGCCGAAGCCGCCGCGATCGGACTTCGCACCGCGCTCCCCAAATGCCCTGTCCGGTTTGGTCGAGAGCTTGCTCAGCGCCTCATCGCGGCTGTCCTCGCGGCGCTTGCGCGCCTTGATCAGTCCGCCCTCGCCGATCGGCCGACGGTCGCCGTCGCGCGTGAATTTCGGCCGGTCGGCTTCTTCGCGGCGCGGACCGCCGCCGCGCACCGGCTTGTTGGAAAACGGTTTTTGGATCTCGGCGTCGAAATTGGCGCCGGCTTCCTCGATCAGCCGCTCGCCGAGTTGCTCGCGCAGCACCCGGCCCTTGATCTCCAGCACATGGCCCTCGGGCAGATCTTCCAGCTGGAAGGGGCCATAGGAGATGCGGATCAGCCGCGTCACATCGAGGCCAAGCGCGCCGAGGATGTTCTTCACCTCGCGGTTCTTGCCTTCGCGCAGGCCGAGCGTCAGCCATGCGTTGGTGCCCTGCTCGCGGTCAAGCGAGGCCTCGATCGAACCGTAGAAGACGCCGTCGACGGCGATGCCCTCACGCAAGCCGGCGAGCGCGCTTTCCTCGACCTTGCCGTGGACGCGCGCGCGGTAGCGCCGCAGCCAGCCGGTGGCCGGCAGTTCGAGCACGCGCGACAGGCCGCCGTCATTGGTGAGCAGCAGCAGGCCTTCGGTGTTGATGTCGAGGCGGCCGATCGTCATCAGCCGCGGCAGGTCGGACGGCAGCACGTCGAAGACGGTCTTGCGGCCTTCCGGATCGCGGTTGGTGGTAACGACGCCCGCCGGCTTGTGGAACAGGAACAGGCGCGTGCGCTCGATCGGTGGTATCTCGGTGCCGTCGAGATGAATGACGTCGGTGGCGCTGACGTTAAAGGCCGGCGAGTCCAACACCTTGCCGTTGACCTTGACGCGGCCGGCCGCGATCAATTCCTCGGCGTCGCGGCGTGAGGCGATGCCGGCACGCGCCAGCCGCTTGGCGATGCGCTCGCCGGCCTCCGGCGCGGCTTCCGAGGGACGCGGGCGCGGCTTGAAGCCGCCCTCGGGCTTTCCCGCGCCGCGCGGGCGATCGCTGAAGTCACGCTTCGGCCGGTCGGCAAAGTCGCGTGCAGGGCGCTCGCCGAAGTCGCGCTTGGGACTGTCGAAACGGCGTTCGCCACGCTCGCCTTCAGCGGCCACCGGCCGGTCACCGCGTGGCACAAAGGGCTTGCGGCCTTCGCGCTTCTCGAAGGGCTTGCCGTCGCGCGGCGGGCCTTTGCGGAACGGCCGGTCGCCGCGCTCCGCGCCCTCGCCCATTTCACGCGGCTTGTAGCTGCGCTTGAAATCGCGGGCCGGGCGCTCGCCTTCGGCGCTCATCGGCCGGTCACCGCGTGGCGCAAAGGACTTGCGGCCTTCGCGCTTCTCGAAGGGCTTACCGTCACGCGGCGGACCTTTGCGGAACGACCGGTCGCCACGCTCCGCGCCTGCTTCGCGCGGCCCCGTTTCACGCGGCTCATAGCGCTTGAAGTTGCGCTCGCCTTCGGCAGCCATCGGCCGCTCCCGTTTTGGGAACGGCTTCTTGGCGCCGTGGGCCGGCTTGCCGCCGCGCGGACCTGCCGGTTTCGAGCCGCCCTTGCGCGACCCGCGTGGAGATTTCTTATCGTCGTCCATTACTTTGCTCGTCTTTGCCTGCTACAGCGCCGCACGCCCTTTCGGACGCCCAACGCAGGCAGTGTCATCTTGATTTTGCGCATCCAGCGGCGCGGCAAAAACCGATTCCGGTTTTCAGGGTCTCGCGCTAGATAACAGGATCACTCTCGGGTGGCGAGGAGTAATCGGGATGGAAACCGCTTGAAACGACCGGATTTCATGGCCTTGGCGCTTGAAGAGGCCGAGGCGGCCGCCGGCCGCGGCGAAGTGCCGGTCGGCGCGGTGATCGTCAGCGGCAACACGGTGATCGCGAAAGCCGGCAACCGTACCCGCGAGCTTGCCGATCCGACGGCGCATGCTGAGATGCTGGTGATTCGCGAGGCCTGCCGGAAGCTCGCCAGCGAGCGCCTCACCGGCCACGACCTTTATGTGACGCTGGAGCCCTGCGCCATGTGCGCCGGCGCCATCTCCTTCGCCAGGCTGCGGCGGCTCTATTTCGGCGCCGCCGACGAGAAAGGCGGCGCGGTGGTCAACGGCACGCGCTTCTTCGCGTCGCCCATCTGCCACCACGCGCCGGACATCTATCCGGGGATCGGCGAGAGTGAAGCCGCCCTCATCCTCAAGGACTTTTTCCGCGGGAAGCGAAATGGCGGTGAATGGTGAATGGTGAAGAAACTAGCGAGTACTGAGTAGTGATCTATTCACTATTCACTATTCACACTTACAGCCCCAGCCAGTCGAACCAGCCGCCCTTCTTGCCTTCCGCCTGTGCCTTGAGGCGGCGCTCCTTCTTGTATTCGTCCTCGCCGAGTTCGTTCTGCGGCGCGGCATCGGAGGGCTGGCGATAGGCAAGCGGCGGCTCGCTCAGATATTTGCGAGTGGTCGGGTCGCCCTGCTTCTGCTCGGCAAGCCGGCGCTGGATCTCGGCGGTGCGCGTAGCGCTGGAATCATCGGGCGACCAGCGTGGCGGGTGGCTGGAGGCCGAGTCAGCCATCGCCTTCTTCACCGACGCGGGATCGGTCTGGACATCCTCGACGGCTTCCGGCTGGTAATTCGGATCGTTCTGGTGGGCGGTGGCGTCGGCGCGGATGCGGGCGCGGCGCGCCTCGGGCGATTCGGGCCACTCGGTGCTCGCCGTCTCGATGCTTTCCTGCGGCGGCGGCAGGTTTTGCTTCTGCCCCGGCGCGGGTTTCACCAGGTCAGGGCGCGGCTTGTAGTCGATCGGAGTGCGGCGCTTCGGCGTGATCGAGGCCGCGCCCGAAACGTCGTCGAAGAGCTGCGCGGCTGCCGTCTTGTCGGTTCCGTAGGTCGGCGAGCTCATGCAGCCCGACAAGGCGATGGCCGATACCACAAGCGGCGCCACCAGCGCGGCGCGCGCGAACGTTCTGTCGGTCATGCCAAAAAGTCCCACTCTAACTGCCTTTCGGTCGCCACCGGCCAAGGGCACGGTCCCCTTCTTCCCCGCACTTGCGACGGAAATCCGGCGACAATTTGTCTGCCGGAGTGTCGCGTGTTTACCTCAACCACTTGTTAAGGGCAACGCACGGGCGGATATGGGCCGCCCGGCGTGGTACTTTTGCACTTATTTGACCGGCGCATGTCGTTGATCCCAAAACCGCCGCACACTTTTGGGCGACATGCACTTGTTTGAAGAGTGCATGTCGTTAGCCCAAAACCGCCGCACACTTTTGGGCGACATGCACCTAGAGACGCCCGAGCGCCTTGAGCTCGTGCAGCACGGCCGCGTCGCGGGCCGAGACATCCGGGAATTCCTGGTCCTGCCCGACATCGGCGGTGTAGCGCCAGGAGCGCGCGCATTTGGTGAGGCCGCGATCCTCGGCTTTCTCCACCACCACCGCCACGCCCTTGACGTCGTCGAGCGTGAAGGCGCCCTCCGGCGGCTTGCCATGCTTGATGACGAGGTCGCTGGTGATCGCCATCTCGGCCATGTCGACATCGGCGATGGCCGCCTCCAGCGCGGCGTCGTCCAGCGTCACCACCGGCACGGCTTCCAGCGACGAGCCGATCAGCTTCTCGGCGCGCGCGATCTCCAGCGCGCCGGTGACGACGCGGCGCACCTGCCTCACCTTGCGCCATTTCTCGGCCAGCGCCTCGTTGCGCCAGTTCTGCGGGATCTCCGGGAACTGGTCGAGATGCACCGAGACGGCTTCCGGATGGCGGTCGAGCCAGGCTTCCTCGGTGGTGAAGGGCAGCATCGGCGCCAGCCATTTCACCAGGCATTCGAAGAGATGGCGCACCACCTGGACGGCCGAGCGGCGGCGCAGGCTCGACGGCCCGTCACAGTAAAGCGCGTCCTTGCGGATATCGAAATAGAATGCCGAAAGCTCCACCACCATGAAGTCGAGCAGCGCTCGGGTGATGCGCTTGAACTCGAACGCGTCGTAGCCCTGGCGCACCACTTCGTCGAGCTCGGACAGCCGGTGCAGCATCAGCCGCTCCAGCTCCGGCATGGCCTCGACCGGCACGTCCTTGCCGTCGTCATGGGCGAGCGTGCCCAGCATCCAGCGGATGGTGTTCCTGAGCTTGCGATAGGCGTCGATATTGGTCTGCAGCACGTTCTTGCCGAGTCGCTGGTCTTCCCAATAATCGGTCGTCACGACCCAGAGCCGCAGGATATCGGCGCCAGACTGCTTTATCACGTCCTGCGGCACCACCGTGTTGCCGAGCGATTTCGACATCTTGCGGCCTTCCTCATCCATGGTGAAGCCATGGGTGATCACCGCTTCGTAAGGCGCCCTGCCCCTTGTGCCGCAGCTTTCGAGCAGCGAGGAATGGAACCAGCCGCGATGCTGGTCGGAGCCCTCGAGATAGACGTCGGCCGGCCATTTGAGGTCCGGACGGTCTTCCAGCGTGAAGACATGGGTCGAGCCGGAATCGAACCAGACGTCCAGGATGTCCATCACCTGGTGCCATTTCGAGGCATCGTGATTGCCGAGGAAACGTTCCTTGGCGCCGTCGGCGAACCAGGCGTCGGCGCCCTCCTTCTCGAAAGCCTCCGTGATGCGCTGGTTGACGGCCTCGTCCTTCAGCACATTGCCGTCCTCGTCGGCGAAGACGGCGATCGGCACGCCCCAGGCGCGCTGGCGCGAAAGCACCCAGTCCGGGCGCTCCTCGATCATGGCGCGGATGCGGTTCTGGCCGGCCGCCGGCACGAAGCGCGTGTCGTCGATCGCCTTCAGCGCGCGGCTGCGCAGCGTCGTGCCGTCGCCGAGGTCCTTGTCCATATAGACGAACCATTGCGGCGTGTTGCGGAAGATGACCGGCTTCTTCGAGCGCCAGGAATGCGGATAGCTGTGCTTCAGCCGGCCGCGCGCGAAGAGCGCATTGCGCTTGATCAGCTCGTCGATGACCGCCTGGTTGGCGTTGCCCTTTTTGCCGTTGTCGTCGATGACGCGCGCGGCACCGCCTTCGCGTCCCGGGCCAAAGCCCGGCGCGTCCTTGGTGAAGAAGCCGGCATCGTCGACCGTGAACGGGATCGTGGTGTCGACGCCGCGCGCCCGAAGGTCGGCGGCGGCCTCCATCCACGCGTCGAAGTCCTCGCGGCCATGACCGGGCGCGGTGTGGACGAAGCCGGTGCCGGCGTCATCGGTGACATGCTCGCCGGCAACCATCGGCACCGGGAACTCATAGCCGCCGCCGAGGCCCTTGAAAGGATGCGAAAGCGTAAGCTTCCCAAGCTGTTCGGCCGGGACGCTGTGAAGCCTGTTCAACGTGACCTTGGCCTTGGCGGCGCAGTCCTCGGCCAGCGCGTCGGCGAAGATCAGCTTCTCGCCGGGCTGCGGGCCGAAGGCGTTCTCGGCCGCCGTCACCTCATAGAGGCCATAGCCGATGCGCGGCGAATAGCTGACGGCACGGTTGCCGGGTATGGTCCAGGGCGTGGTCGTCCAGATGACGACATGCGCCTCGACCAGATCGAGCGCGGTGTCGTCCAGCGCCGGCGCCGCGCCGGCGACCGGCTGGGCGAGGCTCGCGACCGGGAACTTCACCCAGATCGTGTCGCTCTCATAATCCTGATACTCGACCTCGGCTTCGGCGAGCGCGGTGCGCTCGACCACGCTCCACATCACAGGCTTCGAGCCGCGGTAGAGCTGCCCCGACATGGCGAATTTCAGCAGCTCGCCGGCGATGCGCGCCTCGGCATGGTAGGCCATCGTCGTGTAGGGGTTGTCGAAATCGCCGATGACGCCCAGGCGCTGGAACTCTGAGCCCTGCACCTTGATCCAATCGGCCGCGAAGTCGCGGCATTCCCTGCGGAACTCGTTGACCGGCACCTCGTCCTTGTTCTTGCCCTTGGCGCGATACTGCTCCTCGATCTTCCACTCGATCGGCAGGCCGTGGCAGTCCCAGCCCGGCACGTAGTTGGCGTCGTAGCCGCGCATCTGGAACGAGCGGTTGATGACGTCCTTGAGGATCTTATTCAGCGCATGGCCGATATGGATGTTGCCATTGGCGTAGGGCGGACCGTCGTGCAGCACGAATTTCTCACGGCCGGCGGCCTCCTCGCGCAGCTTTCTGTAAAGGTCCATGTCCTGCCAGCGCTTGACCACGCCGGGCTCCTTCTCGGGCAGGCCGGCGCGCATCGGGAAATCCGTCTGCGGCAAATAAAGCGTCTTGGAATAGTCGATCGTTTCAACAGCGTCGGTCATCGGGGTGTCGGTCATTGATCTGCCATCTGCGTTGCCCGGCGGCGGAAAGCCCGGGCGTTGAGGTCTTAGCTGACGCATATCAATTTCCCAAAACCGGAGCCCACTTTTGGGCGATATGCGTTGATTTTCTTGAAAAAGCGCGAGGGGCGCGCGCGAAAACTCCCGGCGGCTCCAGCGGCGCTCAGGCCGCCCGGAACACCGGGCCTGTAATTCGTATCGCGATCGCGAAAAGGCGCGAAAAGCTCATCATGGCGTGGCTTTTAGCGGATGGCGCGGCAGGAATAAAGCGCGGAATTCAAGGCATGAAGCCGGTTTCGCGGCCTACATGGTGAAATTAAAGCGATAAGTGGTCGAGACACCGAAGGTCCATTGGTTGCGGTCGCCGCGTTCCTTAACCAGGCTGGAATCCGAAGCCGGCTCCATCAGGCGCGAATATTCGGTGAAGACGCTGGCCGTCATCGGCTCGGTCACCTGCCAGGTGATCGCGCCGCCGAGGCCCGCCGATTTCACACCGCCGCCCGGATGGTATTCGCTCAGGCCCGAAGCCGCCGCTTCCTTGGCGTTGACCCCGTAATAGGCGTCGAAATAGTTGGACGACGCGAAGGAGACGCGCGGACCGCCGGAAATGCGGACCGTCGGCGTGATGTCATAGAAGGCGTCCGCGGCGATGTCGGCGACGAAGCCGTTGTGGGAGCGGATGCCATGCCGCAACTCGGCGCGGGCGCGCAGCCAATCCAACGGATAGAACTCGAAGAAGCCGCCAACTTCACCGCCGAAGCGCACCGGGTCGAGACCATGGAGTTCGTCCTTGCTGGTGCGATGGAACAGGAACTTGCCGGTCAGGCCGGCGCGCACGGAGCCGTCGTCGACCAGGGCCAGCGAGATGTTGTCGTTGCGCGAGGTGAAGCGCGCCTGCGGACCGACCTTGCCGAGCGAGATGATCGGCTGGGCGCTGAACATATATTTCTTGCCGCCCTCGAAATTCGGCGCGACGAGGCCGGTGGCGCCGAGCGTCAGGTACCAGTCGCCGGATATCCAGCTGCCCTCGCCCGCCTGTGCGACAGACGCGGTGAACAGACCTATGGCGACGGCCAGCGGAATCGTCCCGACAATACGCATCGTCACCCCTTACGCGAAACGTGCCGGCAAGACCATCCGCCGACGCTCAAGCCATGCCGTGCGTTCGGTAAAATTTGACTTAAAATCGCAACATCGGACTGAAAGGGCAACTAGCCGACACGCCGGTTGCGGCGCAAGCTCTCTATCAGATCGCAGGCCGCTTCCAGTCCGCCGGTAAGCGGGTTTGACGAGCCGTAAGCAAGGGCCGCCTGATGCCATTGCACGCGTACTGCAGTGTCGTCGGCTTTCCGGACCGCCTGTCGCCAGATTTCGGGATCGTCGTGATTGGCCACGACCAGCCCCGCCCCGCTAGCTTCGACATATTTTGCATATCCGCAGGCGGCCGACGCGATGACCGGCAGGCCATTTGCGAGCGCCTCGAGAATCACCGTGCCGGTATTTTCCAGGCGCGCCGGGTGCAGCATGAAATCGCTCGCGACCACAACCGCCGGGATGTCCTCCTGGATGCCCAGCAGGATGACCCGGTTCGACATGCCGGACTTGGCAATCAGGCCGCGAAGCCGGATTTCCTCCTCGCTGTTTTCGCGAAGACCGGCTACCAGCCAGTGGATGTCCGGGAACGGCTGCAGCGCCTTCACCGCCCGGTCGAGACCCTTCACTTTCATTCTGTTGGCGATGCTCAAGGCAATGACGGCCTGGCGGGGAAGCCCGAACCGATCGCGGATTTCATTGCGGTCGCCGGCCAGCAACTCCGGCCGGCGGCGTTTCGGATCGAGCGTCGGTCCGACAACATGGATGCGCGATTCCTCGGTTCGCCAGAAGTCGCGGTAAAGCGCTGCCTGGTGCGCGCTGAGCGCAATGATCTGCACGGCGCTGCCGGGCGCAAAAATCATCGATTCGAGCTTTTGCTGGCGAATGAAGCGAGGCGAAAACGGCCGCCACCAGCCGAGCTTCGAGGCAAAATAGGGCGGGTCGCCGGCATAGTAGATGTCCAGGCCCGCCATCTTGTTGAAACCGACCACGCAGTCGAAATCCCGCCTGGCCGTCAACAGCGTCTTTCCCAGTGCAAATTCGGTGCCCGGGTTGGAGAGAACCCGTGCCGGATGGACTGTTATCGTCGCCGAACTCTCGACATGACCAACCTGGCGCGTCGTCAGGATCGTCACGCTATGGCCGCGCGCGACCAGTCGGTCGCTGATATTCAGACAATCCCTCTGCAAACCCCCGTTCATAAAGAGGGCAGAGATTGCACAGCAGATTCTCATCACATGTTCCGGAGCGCCGCCCACCCCCAAGATCGACGGAGAGAGACTCCGGGTGCGCCCCAGACTTCTCCACTCAAACAAACACGCCGGGCGCTCAAATGTTGGTCGTGTTGAAAAGACGCATATGCTGTATATAGCGGCTTATCAAGAGACTTGGATGCTGTAGCATTGGGGCTGTCCAAAAAAGAAAACAACCGGATCGCGATTATGAAGATGCCGTGGATTAATTGTGGCTGCCACGCCGGCTTCGCCTGAACGCTGCCATACCCGTGCCAAAGGCCCTGCGTGAATACAACTGGCGGCAATGGCTGAGAATGCAGCCGCTGACACATGCCATCAAGACCGCCCGTTACCGGAAGATCGACCGGAGATTCCTGAGCCTGCCGGCCAAGGCGGGGGACATTACGGGCATCCGCGATGTCGCCCGGGGTCGCGATGTGCTGCTCACCATCGCCTTCGGCGATGCCCAATGTCTCGATCTGCAGGTGCGGCTGGCCAGGGGACTTGTCCGTCACGACCTCCACATCGTGGCCGATAACAGCATCAGCGAAGCTGCCGCGGACGAGAACAGGCAGGTATGCGCGGCCCGAGGCATTCCCTATGTCTGGCTGCCGGCCAATCCATGGACCGTAAAAAACCCGAGCCGGTCCCACGGCGCGGCGCTCAACTGGATGTGGCGCAATATCCTGAAGCCGGCCGCCCCGGCCGCGTTCGGATTTCTGGACCAGGATCTCTTCCCGACGCAGCCATGCGACCCCTTCGTGCCTCTTCAAGATGTGTCGTTCTACGGCGACCTGCGCCGAGCGGGCGCTCGCTGGTATTTGTGGGCAGGCTATTGTTTCTTCCGCTTCGAAGCCGTCGCCCGCAAGCCTCTCGATTTCGGGCTCGACTGGTTCGCCGGCCTCGATACCGGCGGGGCCAACTGGGAGGTGCTCTATCGGAATGTGGACCCGAACGCGCTGCCGCAACGGCCGATAACGGCATTCGCGGCCTTGCCCGGAGTTGAACTCAGGCAGGCCTATTGCGAATGGCGGGGAAGCTGGCTGCACGAAGTCGGCCTCGACGGCGATCTCTTGTTGAAGGCGAAAAAGCGCGAGGCCGTTTTACGCTTGCTGGAACCCGCCCTTCAGGCCCTGGCCAGATCGGCGCGACAATGAGATTGGCAGTCGACACTGTGAACGAACTTTGCGATGGAACCTTGAATCCAGACCGCAAACACCTCGTACTCAAACTGGCCGATTCAACGGTCATTCGGTCACGCCCGATTATCGCAAGGACGTTCTGTTGCCGACTGTAAGTGTGATCATTCCGGTGAGAGACGGCGCGCCCTACATCGGCGAAGCCTTGCAAAGCATTCTGGACCAGGATCTGGCTGATATCGAAGTCATCGTCGTCGACGATGGCTCCTCGGACGACAGCGCCGCGATCGCGACGTCGCTCGGCGAGGGCGACGGCCGCGTCAAGGTCGTCGCCAATCGCGGCAAAGGCATCGTCGACGCGCTCAATATGGGAATCGCGCTCGCGCGGGCCCCTCTTGTGGCGCGCATGGATGGCGACGACATCTCGCTGCCCGACAGGTTGCGCCTGCAGGCGGCGCGCTTCGACGCGGATGCCAATCTGCAGCTGCTCGGCACGGCGGGATTGCAGATCGACCGGAACGGAAAAACGTTGAGGCCAATAGAGGTTCCCATCGGCAACGAGCCGTTGCGGTCTGCCCTTGCCGGATACAATCCCATGCTTCATCCGACAGTGATGTTCCGGACCGAGGCCGTCCGGCGCCTGGGAGGCTACCGTCGCGCATTCACCTATGCGGAGGACTACGATCTGTGGCTGCGGCTTTCCGAGGCGGGAAAGCTGGCCAATACGGATGCGCGGCTGGTCAAATTGCGCTCGCATCCAGGACAGGTGTCGCGCGTCAAGGAGGATCAGCAAAAGGCGGCCGCGGCGCTGGCCAGGCAGTCGGCGCTGTTGCGCCGCTCCCGCGCCGAGCCGTTCAACGCAAACGGCGAACCCGCAGAGGCCATTGGAACCTTTCTGGCATGGCGCGCCGCCACGGGGGCCGCCATCTCGAGCCTGGAGAGACGCGACATCGAATTGCTGCTGCGAACGGCGGGCATACCGTTTGCCACGACCTGCAAGCTGCTGCTCCTCGCGGCTGTCGGCGCCCCCTCGTTCAGGACGCTCGCGCTCGGGCCTCGACTGGCTTGGCGCAGGATGATCGCGCGCCCTGCCAGGATGCGGCCGAATTGATGCGGCCCGGCTGATGCGGCTTGTCGTCGATCTCACCAGCATGGCGCGCTGGCTCGGCCCTCCGGTCGGCCTGGTCCGCGTGCAGCGGCATTACAGCGCGGCCGCGGCCGCGTTCACGGCCTCCGATGTGGCGTTCACGGTGTTCGACCCGGTCGACCGGGTCCTCAGGCAGGTCTCGCCGCAACTGGCGGCGGAAATCATCGCCGGAGACATCTCATGCGATATGCATTTTTATCCGGATCCTGCCCGCGTCAAGGTGCAGTTTTACGATCGATGGCCGAACTGGGCGCGGCAGGCGCTGATGGCGATCATAAGACCGCGCCGGATCCTGATAACGGAAATCGGCGCGTTCACCCGGCACAATCCGGACAGCAGTCTTGTTCCGTTGCTTGAGCGGGTCGAAAACCGGCTGATGAAACCCAACGAGCGACGGCTGGTCGCTCGCGACAACGGTTCACGCGTCCGGATCGTGCCGCTGCGGACGGTGGCCGGCAACAAATACGAGCCGGCGCCCGGCGACCATCTGCTTTTGATGAACAATGATTGGTCGCACACCGATATCGGGGTCATTTCGCGCGCGTGCCGCTCGGCAGGCGCGAGGCTGATCGTGCTGTTGAACGATATCATCCCGATCCAGTTTCCCGACTGGTACAAGCGGCATGACGTCACCCGATTCACGGACTATGCGGCTCTGGCGATCAGGCTGGCGGACCGGTTCATCCTGACGTCGAAGCGCGTCACCGCCGATATGGAGGAGCATGCCGCCGGGCTCGGCCTTCACCTGCCGGACCTGAGACTGGTCCCGCTCGGCTGCGACAGCGCGCGCAAATCGAAGGCGGACGGCTCCCTGCCGGACGGACTTGAGGCAGGTCGCTACATCCTGTTCGTTTCCACCATCGAACCGCGCAAGAACCATTCGTTGCTCATGGACGTGTGGCGGCGCCTCGTTCAGGACGGAACGGTCGCGCATAGCGGCATGAAGCTGGTTTTCGTCGGCCGCAGCGGCTGGATGGTCGATGGGGTCCTTGAGAAGCTTCACAGCCATCCCGACTACGGCCAGAGCCTTATCCATCTCGACAACGTCGATGACGGGACATTGTCCCTGCTCTACCAAGGCAGCGCGTTCTGCGTGTACCCGTCGCTCTATGAGGGATATGGACTGCCGCCCGTCGAGGCGCTGGCCTACGGAAAGGCGCTGATCGCCTCGACAGGCGGAGCCATCCCCGAAGTGGTCGGTCCATTCGGACTCTGCCTTGACCCACTCGATGTCGAAGGATGGGAAAAGGCCATGCGGGAATGGATCACCTCGCCTGAGGTCCGGACTTGCTACGAGGGGAAGGCCGGCCAATTCGTGGCGCGAAGCTGGGAGCTGGCTGGCCGAGAGACGCTGGAGGCCACCCTTGCGCCGTTCCCGGACGAGGTCGCGCCGGCGCGAGAAGGAACGCCTTAGGCTCGGCCACGCCCGGCCGCCGCAGGGTTCCGCCTTTGCTGGACGCACAACCCCTTTCGGTCTAGCTTCCTTTCACCGCACGACCGGTGGTGAATTTTCGAGGGAGATGAACCATGACTTTGCCAAGCGACGCTCTCAGAGACGCAATCGGCCAGACGCGGGACAAATGGGGATGGTTCGTGGCGCTCGGCGTGCTGCTGCTGATCTTCGGCGGCATCGCCTTCGGCAATCTGTTCATCGCCACCGTCGCCTCGGTGTATGTCGTCGGCTGGCTGATGCTGATGGCTGGCATCATCGAGATCATCCACGCTTTCGGGGTCAAGACCTGGGGACGTTTCTTCTATTGGCTGCTGAGCGGCCTGCTCTACGCCGTCGCCGGCTTTTTCGCCTTCGACAACCCGCTGCTCGCCTCGGCGGTGCTGACGCTGCTGCTGGCCATCGCGCTCATCGCCTCGGGACTTTTGCGATCCTGGGTAGCCTTCAGCCACCGGCCGGAGCAAGGCTGGGGATGGCTGCTCGCGGCCGGCATCATCACCATTCTGCTCGGCCTGATGATCGCCATGGGCTGGCCGGTCAACAGCCTTTGGGTGCTTGGCATCTTCCTGGCGATCGACCTGGTCTTCCAGGGCTGGAGTTTCATCGCCATCGGGCTGGCCTTGAAACGGTAAGCGACAGGCGATCAGAACGCGATTTCGGCGTCCAGTTGCGAGAGCGGGCGCACGCCCGCCAGCAGCGCCCTCGCCTCTGCCTCGTCCGTTTTCATCTGCGCCACCAGCGCGTCGAGGCCGTCGAATTTGAGTTCCGGCCGCAGGAAGCCGAAGAACGACACCTCACAGGTCTCGCCATAGAGATCGCCGGAAAAATCGAAGACGTAGGTCTCGAGCAGCGGCGCGCCATTGTCGTCGACGGTCGGGCGGCGGCCGAAGCTGGCGACGCCGTCATGAAGCGTGCCGTCGGCACGGCGGAAGCGGACGGCGTAGATCCCCTCCCTCAGGGCGGCTTCCGGCGAAAGCCGCATGTTGGCGGTCGGGTAACCGAGCGTGCGGCCAAGCTGCTGGCCGCCGACCACCTCGGCCTCGACGGTGAAACGGTAGCCGAGCAGGCCGGCGGCCTCCTCCACCTTGCCTTCGGCGAGCAGTCCACGGATGCGGCTCGACGAGACAACTTCGGCGCCTTCATCGCGGAAGGCGTCGACGAGGGTCACGCCGAAGCCATGCCGTTCTCCCGCCGCCATCAAGAAGGCCGGGCCGCCCTGGCGGTCCTTGCCGAAATGAAAGTCGAAGCCGGTAACGGCATGGTGGATGCCGAGATTCTTCTCCAGCACATCGGTCACGAAAGCCTCGGCGGAGAGGGAGGCGAAATCGCGCGTGAACGGCTGCTCGACCAAGGCGGCGAAGCCAAATCCGGCGAGCAGCCGCGCCTTCATCGGCGGCGGCGTCAGCACGAAGAGCGGCACCTGTGGCCGGAACACCTTGCGCGGATGCGGCTCGAAGGTCAGCACCAAGGCGGGCACGCCATTGCGGCCGGCCTCAGCCAGCGCGCGCTCCAGGACGGCCTGATGGCCGCGATGGACGCCGTCAAAATTGCCGATCGCCACGACGCCGCCGCGCAAATGCGCAGGCAGCGGCGCGGCTGTGGAAAGACGTTCGAAGGCTTGCGTCATGTCAAAGCGCCCGTCATGGCCAGACTATCAACCTATTGCAGGCGCGGAATGACGGCGACCGGCCGGTAGCCGTGCTTTTCGAGAAAGGCCGCCAGCCTTGCGGGATCGTCGCCATGCTCACGCGCGTGGATGCCGCCCGAGACATAGAGCACGTCAAAGCCGTTGTCGGCCGCGCCCTTGACATCGGTCATCATGCCGTCGCCGATGGCGAGAACCTCGCTTCGTTCGACGGCGCGGCCAAGCAATCCGGCGACCTCCTTCATCGCGACATGGTAGATCGGCGCGAAGGGCTTGCCGGCAATCAGCGTACGGCCGCCCAGTTGCGCGTATTCCCGCGCGAGCGCGCCGGCGCACCAGATGGTCCGCTCGCCGCGCTCCACCAGGATATCCGGATTGGCGCAAATGAAAGGCAGGTTGCGGGCGCGCAGCCGATGCAGCAGTTCGGCATAGTCGGCGGGCTTCTCGACCTCGTCGTCATAGAGACCGGTGCAGACGACACCCGAGGCCTCGAATTCCTCGACAAGATCGACATCGAGCCCGTCATAGAGCGTGAAATCGCGCTCCGGCCCGATATGGAAGATCCGCCTTGGGCCGTCGGCGATCAGGTCGCGCGTCACGTCGCCGGAAGTAACGACCCGGTCACAGGCGTCGGCGGGAACACCGATCGCCTTCATCTGGGCAATGACGTCGGCGCTGCGGCGCGGCGAATTGGTGATCAGCACGACAGGCACGTTGGCCGCGCGTGCCCGGGCAAGCGCGGCGGCGGCCGCCGGAAAATGCCATTCGCCATTGTGAACGACGCCCCAGACGTCGCACAGTATGGCCGCGTAGCGCCCCGCCAGATCGTCGAGCGAAGCGATGATGTCGGGCGAATCCGCCATGCCGTGTCCCTGATTTCGATTCCTGGCAGGCCGCGACAGACTGTCGGCCACGGACGGTCCCGCATAACCGAAGCGTTTGATCCTGTCACGAGCTTTCCCGATCACCACAGGCCCGAGCCTCGATCTCGCTCGCCCGGACTCACAGGGTTAACGCGCAGTCAAAAAGGCGGTGCGTTCTTGATGGTTTCGCGCAAGCTGAAATTTAACGATTTATGACTATGGTACGACAGCAACTGCGACCATGGTCGTATCTCGGCACGGATCCTTGGCGGGGGTAAATGCAATGATCCGCGATTTTTTTCGCGACAGGCGGGGTAATTACGCCTTGATGACGGTCATCACAATGATACCGCTGATGGGCGCCGTGGCGATTGCCGTCGACTACACCGAGTTGATCAGGCAGAAGCAGGAAACGCTGAACGCGCTAGACGCGGCGGGGCTCGCAACGGCACAGCAGATCGTCGCCGGTGCCAGCGACGCCGACGCGAAGACCTACGCTAAAAGCTTCTTCGAGGCCAACCTGAGGCATGTCCTTCCGGCGAACGCGACGCTGGCGGTAACCCTGCCGAACAACAACGCCGGCGGCGGCACGCTGGTCCTCGAGGCCGCGCTGCAATACAAGCCTTATTTCCTGCCGGCTGCGGTCGCGCTACTTGGCGGAACGCCCGGCCAGACGACCGTCAACTTCTCGGCCAGGTCCGAGATCCGCCTCAAGAACACGCTGGAAGTGTCGCTGGTGCTCGATAATTCGGGCTCGATGAGCGACATCTCCCCCACTGGAGGCCAGCAACGCATAGCGCTGCTCAAGACCGCCGCCACCGAACTGGTGAACATGCTTGCCGGCCAAGCGGATCTGATGAGACAGATCGACAGGCCAGTGCAGTTCTCACTGGTGCCGTTTTCGGCTTCGGTCAATGTTGGTCCAGCCAACAAGGATAAAGCCTGGATGGATCTGGACGGCATTTCACCGATCCATCACGAAAATTTCGATTGGACGAAGATGTCCAAGACCGCTTCTGGCGATCCAAACAAGTATATTGAGAAAGTTGGTGACGCTCGCTGGAAGCGCGGCAGTGGTTGGGGCGCGGGACAGAACACCCCAATGACCCGCTTCAAGCTCTACGAGGAGATGACGGCCACGACCCGGACCTGCACCAAGAAGCGGTCCAATGGCAGTTGCCAAACCTATTCTACCCCCACAACCGGACAGTATGAAGCCTGGAAAGGCTGTGTGGAGGCGAGGCCTTATCCCTACAATGTCGACGACACGACGCCGACAGCGAGCAAGCCCGCCAGCCTGTTCGTACCGATGTTCGCGCCGGACGAAGCAGGTAATCTGTGGACCGACAGCACACGCACCAGCACAAATTCCTGGGGCTACAGCAACAACTGGTGGATAGATTCGAGCGACGGTCTGTCGGTGCCTCAACGCCAAGCGGATATGCGGAAATATTTTCTAACCAAACCGTACGACGCTTCGACCGTGTCGGCAGACGACGGCCCCAACGCAGGTTGCACGACGAGCCCAATCACACCGTTACAGGATGTAGCGACGACCGCTGGTAAGCAGACGATCCTCAGCGCCATAGATGCGATGACACCTACCGGCAACACCAACGTGCCGGAGGGACTCGCATGGGGCTGGAGGACTCTCTCCAGCAATGAGCCTTTCACCGAGGGCCGAGATAACAACGAAAGAGGCAACGACAAGGTTGTCATCGTGCTCACGGACGGTGCCAATACCTACAGCTCAGTCAACGACAGCAGCTATGCCAATAACAGATCGACCTATGCCGCCTATGGATATACAGGACTGGTATATCCCGGTTCGGGCTCGGTGACCCGCCTGTTCATGAACACCAGCTCAGCCGTCGGCAAAAGTACCTATACCGACGCGAACTATACCGCCGCTCTCGACGAGCAGATGCAAACGCTGTGCGCCAACGCCAAGGCCAACAACATCATCGTCATGACGGTTTCCCTTGATCTCAGCATTCAAAAAACAGCCGAGAAGAAGGCGATCTCGGCGCTTACCGCCTGCGCATCGGATTCGCGGTTCCGCAGGGTCCAACCGACCCGAGCAAGCCCGCGAAGTTGTTCTGGAACTCGACCGGCGCCACGCTGTCGGACGACTTCAAGGCGATCGGCAGCGAATTGTCG
This sequence comes from Mesorhizobium sp. M2A.F.Ca.ET.046.03.2.1, assembly GCF_003952425.1. Classification (NCBI taxonomy): domain Bacteria; kingdom Pseudomonadati; phylum Pseudomonadota; class Alphaproteobacteria; order Hyphomicrobiales; family Phyllobacteriaceae; genus Mesorhizobium; species Mesorhizobium sp. M2A.F.Ca.ET.046.03.2.1. Next base: position 7,088,731 of record NZ_CP034449.1, read on the forward strand.
AACCTGCGCATCGTCAGTTGAGCACAATAAGCGGGGCTGCTCGAGCAAAATGCGCAAATTATGGCACCAATTCTGCCGTGACCGCCGCGGCAACTATGCCCTCGTGACGGCAGTCGCCATGGTTCCGCTGATGGGAGCCTTGGCGGTGGGGGTCGACTTCACCGAGCTCAACCGCGAGAAGCAGATGGTGCTCAACGCGCTCGACTCGGCCAATTTCGCCTCCGCGGTGCGCCTTTCGCAGGGTGCGTCGGACGACGAGATCAAGGCCTATGCGGCTGCCTTCCTGAATTCCAATCTCAACGCCATCGATCCCGCCAACATTGCGCTCGATGTCGCGCTGCCGAGCAGCCAAACCGGCGGCGGCTTGATGAAGCTTTGCGCGACGCTCACCTATCATCCCTATTTCCATCCGGCGGCGGCGCTGCTCAGCGGCGCATCAGACGGCGACGCGCATAAGCCGATCCAGGTCGAGATGTGTTCCCAGGTGCGGCTGAAGAACACCCTGGAAGTGGCGATGGTGCTCGACAATTCGGGCTCCATGACAACGCCCGGCACCGGCTCGGGACAGAAGCGCATCGACCTGCTCAAGCAGGCCGCCAAGCAACTCGTCGACACGCTGGCGCTGCAGGCAGCGCAGATCAAGCAGATCGACAAGCCGGTGCAGTTCAGCCTCGTGCCATTCGCGGCCTCGGTCAATGTCGGGCCGAGCAACGACAACGCCCCCTGGATGGACACCTACGGGCTGTCGCCGATCGCCAACGAGAATTTCGACTGGTCGACGCTAAACGCCCCCGACAAATACGCTCAGAAAATCAACGGCATCTGGTATAAAAAAGGCACCGGCTGGGGTCCGGCGGAAGGCCAGATATTGACCCGATTCGAGCTCTATCGGGATATGAAGGTCGTCACCAGCCACGAACGCATCGCCGGCAGCAAGCGGGTCGTCTGCGACAAGTACCGATCCAATCATACCTGTTCCGATAGCCACGACGAATACGACTACAACGACACCTATGGCCCGTTCGCCAGCTGGCAGGGTTGCGTGGAAGTGCGGCCATATCCCTACAATGTAGACGACACGCCAGCCTCCGGCGGCCCCAACAACACCGGCATCGGCGTCGGAGATCCGGCGACCATGTTCGTGCCGATGTTCGCGCCGGACGAACCCGGCAACCATTGGAAAGTGACGCAGGATCCCGACGAGCCGAACCCGGTCACCTACGGCGCCGCCAACAGCTGGTGGAACGACGACCCGTCGAGCACCACCGGCAAGACCAGGCAGTCGAACATGGCCAAGTATTTCATGCCGCGGCCGATCGATGCGCCGGTGCTGTCGAAGGGCGCGGGCCCGAACTACAGCTGCACCACCACGCCAATCACACCGCTCACCGATGTCACCCAGACCGATGGGCTCGCAGCCATCAAGGCGGCGATCGACCTGATGCAGCCCAACGGCAACACCAATGTGCCCGAAGGCATGGCCTGGGGCTGGCGCACCGTCTCCAGCGCCCCGCCCTTCACCGAGGGGAGGCCGGAAACCGAGCGCGGCAACGACAAGGTGGTCATCGTGCTCACCGACGGCGAGAACACCTATTCGACGGTCAGCTCGGACCCGGCCGGCAACAAGTCGACCTATGCCGCCTATGGCTATACCGGCGTCGGCTATAACGGCACCTCGGTCACCCGCCTGTTCGGCGGCACGTCGAGCGCGATCGGCCAGTTCAACTATTCGTCGAGCAACTACACCGCGGCGATGAACGAGCAAATGGCGAAGCTGTGCGACAATGCCAAGGCCGGCAATATCATGGTGATGACGGTGGCGCTCGACATGTCCTCGACCAGCTCGAGCGACCAGAAGGCCATGGCGGCGCTGAAAGCATGCTCTTCCGAGTCCCGCTTCCGCAAGGATCCGACCGATCCCAGCAAACCGGCAAAACTGTTCTGGAACGCAACGGGGGCGACGCTGTCCGACAACTTCAAGGAAATCGCCAACGAGTTGTCGAACCTGCGCGTGGTCGGGTAAGGCGAGCTGGCGTAAAGGGCAATCCCATCAAGCCCTTGCGACGTTTGACGAAGCGGCGCACATCTCGGGAACTTTCCGGAGATCCCGATGCCTGACGCCGCCAACCACCTCACCTTCGCGCTGATCTGCCTGGGCATGGTGCTCACACCCGGCCCGAACATGATCTACCTCATCTCGCGCTCGCTGTCGCAAGGGCCGAAGGCGGGGCTGATCTCGCTCGGCGGCGTGGCGCTGGGCTTCCTGTTCTACGTGATCTCGGCGGCCTTAGGCATCACGGCGCTGATCTTCGCCGTGCCTTTTGCCTACGACGCGCTGCGCTTCGCCGGCGCGCTCTATCTGTTGTGGCTCGCCTGGCAAGCGCTCAAGCCCGGCGGACGCTCGCCCTTCCAGGTCCGCGAATTGCCCAGGGACAGGCCGCGCAAGCTTTTCGTCATGGGGCTGATGACCAACCTGCTCAACCCGAAGGTCGCGGTGCTCTATCTGTCGCTGCTGCCGCAGTTCATCAATCCGGCCAAGGGCCATGTTCTGTCGCAGCTTTTGGTGCTTGGCGTGACGCAGATCTCGATCAGCCTCACCGTCAACGCCATCATCGCGGTGACCGCCGGCTCGATCGCGAATTTCCTTGCCGGACGACCGTTCTGGCTGGTCGTCCAGCGCTGGATGATGGGCACGGTGCTGACGGCGCTGGCGCTCAAGATGGCGACCGAGGCGCAGAGATAGGGCGCATTGATATTCAGGTGAGGCCGGCCGCGAATGGCGCCCTGACCTGAATCCCAACGCACCCTACGGGCCTACCTCTACATCGGGCGGCGCACCGGCCGGATCTGCTCCGGCTCGACCACCTTGCGGTAGAGGTGCCAGGTCGCGTGGCCGAGGATCGGCATGACGACGGCGAGTCCGGCAAACAGCGGGATCGAGCCGATCACCAGGAGCACGGCGACCGTCAGGCCCCAGAGGGCCATCGTCAGCGGATTGGCCATCACCACGCGGGCCGAGGTCTCGATCGCCGCGACGGCGCCGACGTCGCGGTCGAGCAGCAGCGGGAAGGCGACGACGGTGGTGCCTAGAACGACAGCGGCGAAAACGAAGCCGACGGCATTGCCGACGAGGATCAGCGTCCAGCCCTTGCCGGTCGTCAGCACGTCGCGCACGAAGGCACCGACCGAAGCAGGCGGCTCGGCGCCGAACAGGCTGGTGTAGAGCGACTGGGCGGTGAACAGCCACAACAGGAACAGCGCGAAGAGCAGGATGCCGATGACCGCGATCGACGGCAGCGCCGGCGAATGGCGCACGTCCAGCGCATGGTGCCAGCGGCTGCTCATGCCAAGCTCGCGCCGGCGGCTGATCTCGTAGAGGCCGATGGCCGCGAACGGACCGACCAGGGCGAAACCGGACATCAGTGGATAGACGAGCTGGATGGCGTTCGAGCCCGAGCTCCATTGCGTCAGGATCAGGCCGACGATCGGATAGATCAGGCACAGGAACACGTAATGCGAAGGCTTGGCCCAAAAATCCTCGGCGCCGAGCTTGAGCGCGTCCCAAAGATCCGCGGTCGAGATGTGGCGCACCGTGGGCTGAACATGTGCGCCGTACGCGTCCGTCATGACATGAAAACCGGCCATAACCGTCCTCCGTTTATATCGGGGGCGGTCACCGCCTGGGTGGCCGCCCATGGCTGCCACTTTCAAGAACGCCGGCATGATAACCGATCTTCCGCGAAAAGTCGCCGCTTCATGCGATTTTCATCGGTTGCCCGGCAAAAGCCACGATCGCCGGTATCAGAGACCGGATGAGCATCTCGACCACCGCCCTCCCCGATATGAACCGTCGCATGCTGATCAAGGCCGCTGGCCTTGCGGCACTTGCGGGCATCGCCGCCTGCAGCACGGTCACGGTGCCGACCGGCGAAGGCGCCGGCGTCTCTTCGTCCGCCACGGCGACGCTGGCCGGCATTCGCACCACGGCGGGGCTGCCAGCGCTGGTTCACGACACGCAGCTCGAACAGGCGGCGCTGCAGCAGGCCGGCTACATGGCATCGCGCGAACGCATGAGCCACACCACCGGTTGGGGCAAGGATTTCGCTTCGCGCATGAAGGACAATGGCGTGCGGGGCGCGGCGGCCGAAAACATCGCCGAAGGCCGCTTCGACCTGCAAAAACTGTTCGACATCTGGATGCATTCGGACGGCCACCGCCGCAACATGCTCGATCCGGACTTCAGCCGCTTCGGGCTCGCCTATGTGCGCAACGGCCGCGATCCTGGCTTGCGCTACTGGGCGCTGGTGCTCGGCCGATAGGCGTCGGCCCCCGCCCTATTTCGTCGTCGCCTTGAACTTGCCCATCAGATAGGGGCCGGAGCGGACCGGCTCATATTTCGGCGCCTCTCCCTCGGACAGGCATGCGTCCAGAACCGCAATCTCGGCGTCCCAGTTCGGCTGGTGGAAGAAAGCCATCGATTGCCGGCGATCCTTGCCGCCCTGCTGCGCCGGCGGGTTGACGACACGATGCACGGTGGACACCCAACGATCGTTGGTCCAGCGCGCCATCAGGTCGCCGATGTTGATGACGAAGGCGCCGGGCACTGGCGGCACCTCAGCCCATTCGCCGCCCGGCGTGACGATCTGCAGCCCGCGCGACCCTGGCTGCGGCAGCAGGATGGTCAGGCTGCCATAGTCGGTATGAGCGCTGGCGCGGATCTGGCCGGGCTTCGGCGCGAGATGCTGCTCGGGATAGTTCAGCGCTCTCAGCGCGCTGATCGGCGCATCGAGGAAAGGATCGAAATAGGTTTCCGGCAAATCAAGCGCGGTGGCGAAGACCCGCATGATGCGCAACGCAAGGTCCTCGAGAGCCGCATAATAGGCCTTCCAGGCTTCGATGAAGCCCTCGGGCTCGGCCGGCCAGATCGTCTCGGCATAGCAGAAGGCCAGGGCCTCCGGGTCCTTGATGCCCGGCGGCACGCGGAGCGGCCCACCGTTGAAGCTCTCCTTCAAGTCCGGCGGCGTGTCGACGTTGCGGGATTTTGCCAGCGCCTCCAGCTCGGGGCCGAGATATCCGTAGGGATAACCCTTGTAGGGCGCCTTCGAGCGCTGCTTTTCCTCGGGCGGCAGGTCGAAGAAAGCCTTCGCTTTCGACCAGGCGGCGTCGATCACAGCTTGCGGAACACCGTGGTTCTTGACCGCCAGGAAACCGGTGCTGCGGCAGATGCGGTCAACCTCGCGGCCGAGCGCCTTTTTCTCCGCGGCACTTGCGGTCTCGAAGCGTCCGAGATCGAATACGGAAAATGTCTGCATCGCGTTCACAACCGCTCAATGGGGGGACGATGCAGCCTGTCCGGGCCATTATCTAGGACCAACTGGTGTGGCGGTCCTAGTCCATATGCGCCGCCGGCGCACCGCCCGCCGGCGCCGCCTTGGGCTTGCGCAGCAGGATGACGAACGGGATCGCGGCCAGCGTCATCACCATCAGGATTTTGAAGTCGTTGATGTAGGAGATCATCATCGCCTGCGCATTCACCGCGCGGTCGACCTGCGAAAGAGCCGCGGCGTTGCCGCTCGCGGCCGCCGGCGAGGCAGCCCATAGGTTGGGATTGTAGGGGTTGATGAAGGCCGACAGCTCGGTGTGGTTGATCTGGGTGTTGCGCACCATCAAGGCCGCGACCACCGACACGCCGATCGACGAGCCCAGATTGCGCACCAGGCTGAACAATGAGGTGGCGTCCGTGCGGTAGCGGGCGTCGAGCGTGGCGAAGGCGACCGTCGACAGCGGCACGAACACCATGCCCATGCCGAGACCCTGGATGACACCCGAGGTGAGGATCAGCCAATTGTCCATCTGCGGCGTGAAGCTTGCCATGGTGTAGAGCGACTGCGCGGTCAGCAGGAAACCGATGGCGACGAGGATCCTCGCATCGAACCTGTGCATGATGCGGCCGACGACCAGCATCGAGATCATCGTGCCGATACCGCGCGGACCCAGCACGACGCCGATGGTCACGGTCGGATAGCCGAAGATGTTGGCCAGCATCGGCGGCAACAGCGACATCGAGGCCAGGATCAGCACGCCCATGACGAAGATGAAGCCCAGCCCGGTCACGAAATTGCGGTCGAGGAAGATCTTTGGGTCGATGAAGGGATGCTCTGCCGTCACCGTATGGATGATGAACACCCAGAAGCCTGTGAGCGACAGAGCAAGCTCGATCCAGATCTCGGCCGAGTTGAACCAGTCGACCTCGCCGCCGCGATCGAGCAGGAGCTGCAGCGCGCCGACGCCGAGCGAGAGCATGGCGAAGCCGAAGAAATCGAAGCCGCGCACGCGCTTGGCGATGACGGGCAGATAGGCGGCCATGCCGAGGAAGGCCAAAATGCCGACGGGCAGGTTGATGAAGAACACCCAGCGCCAGTTGAAGTTTTCCGTCAGCCAGCCGCCGAGCGTCGGCCCCAGGATCGGCCCAAGCATGATGCCGGCGCCCCAGATCGCCATCGCCTGGCCGTGGCGCTCCTTCGGGTTGATGTCGAGCAGGAAGGTCTGTGACAGCGGCACGATGGCGGCGCCGAACACGCCCTGCAGCAGGCGGAAGAGCACGATCGTCTCGAGGCTCCAGGCAAGGCCGCAGAGCATGGAGAAGATGGTGAAGCCGACGACGGAGGCGAGGAACAGCTCCTTGCGGCCGAGCCGGTCGGCGAGCCAGCCGGTAACCGGCGTCATGATCGCCGCCGCCACGATATAGGAGGTCAGCACCCAGTTGATGTTGTCTGGCGACGCGCCGAGGTCGCCGGTCATGGTCGGCAGCGCGACATTGGCGATCGTGGTGTCGAGCGCCTGCATGATCGTCGCCAGCATCAGCGCGACGGTGATCAGCCCGCGATGCGGCACTTCCTTGAAGGGTTCGGGCGTGCTCATGATGCTGAACTTCCAGCGGGTAACAAAAACGTGTACACTGGGTTTCCGGGCGGCAATGCCTTCCGCAGAGAGACCTTCATCGCGGTGGGACGCGACCATCGATGTGGGGGTTACATCGACTGAAAGTCTCTGTTGGAGCGGATGCCTGCCGCCCGGAAACCTGAGGCCCGACGGGTCCGTGACGAAGGTTTCGGTTTTGATCGCGCCGCCAAGCGGCTGATCTTAAACGCTTATCCTTCTCACTCCTCCCATCAGACCAATCCCCTGCTCCGCCCCCGATTTACGGGGGCGTATTGTCACTGCGCGTGCTCTCCTGCCGTGGCATGGCCGAAGATCGACGGCAGGCCGCGCGCCACGCCGGTGTCGACGGTGACGGTCGCGCTCATACCGGTGCGCAGCGCCATCTTGGCATCAGGATCAGTCAGTTCCAGGCGCACGGGAATGCGCTGCGTGACCTTGACCCAGTTGCCGGTGGCGTTTTGCGCGGGCAGCAGCGAGAACTCCGCGCCCGTGCCGGCGCCGATCGCCGTGACGGTCGCCTCGAAGGTGCGGCCCGGATAGGTGTCGACGACGATCTCGGCCTTCTGGCCCGGCTTCATGTTGGTGAGCTGGGTCTCCTTGAAATTGGCGTCGATCCAGGTGTCGCCGGTCTCGACCAGCGCGAAGAGCGGCGTGCCGACGGAAACATACTGGCCAACCTTGAAGGAAGCCGCCTGGTAGATGACGCCGTCGGCCGGCGCCTTCACCGTCGTCTGCGCCAGGTCATAGGCCGCCTTGTCGCGCGCGGCCAAAGCGGCCATCACGGTCGGATGCTGGTCGGTCTCGATCTCGGGGTTGCCGCCGAGCGCCGCCTTGGCGCTGACGATGCCCTGCTGCGCGACGGCCAGCTGCTGCTTGGCCTTGTCAAGATCGTTGCGGGCCTGATCGAGCGAGGACTTGGCGTTGATGCCCTTCTGCGCGAGATCGGCGGCGCGGTCATATTGCGACTGCGCATAGTCGACCTCGCTCGAAGCGGACTTCTCCTGCGCCATCGCCTGGCTGTAGGCGGCGCGCAGCTGCTCGACATTGAGGCGCGCCGCGGCGACCGCCGCATCGGCCTGGGCGAGCGCGATCCTGTAAGGCTCGGGATCGATGACGAAGAGAAGGTCGCCCTGCTTGACCAGCTGGTTGTCGGCGATGCCGACCTGAACGATACGGCCGGCCGTGTCGGAGGCGACAGAAATCCTGGCCTGCTGCAGATTGGCGTTCTCGGTTTCCTGATAGCGGCCGCCCGTCACCCAGACATAGGAGCCGCCGGCAAGCAGCGCCAGCGGCAGCGCGACCATCAGCAGGAAGCGGCCGAGGCGGCGCTTCTTCTTCGGCGCGACCGGCGCCGGAGCCACGGCGACCGGGGCGGAAGCCGGCTGCGCCGGCGCTTCAGCGACCGGCTGTGCCGGCGCGTTCAGCTTGGTGACGTTGTCCTCTTCCCGCTTGGCTGCTGCGCTCATGCCGCTGCCCCTTCCCTGCTCTTGATCTTTTCGAGGGACGATGCCTCGCCGTCCGTCAGGTTCTGCACGATCGTGTCCAACACCCGGATCAGGATGCGTCGATCTTCAGGCGAAACGCCGGTCAGCGACTCCTCATAGACCTCGCCGGCAAGGCTTTTGACATCCGCGTAGGCAGCGCTCGCCTTCTCGGTCGGGAAGATCATGCGCACGCGCCGGTCGGTGGCGTCCTGGCGGCGCTCGATCCAGCCGCCCTCCTCCATGCGGTCGACGAGGCGCGAGACGCTGATCGGTTCGATTTCGAGAAGTTCGGCCAGCCGCGCCTGCGTGATGCCTTCTTCCTTGGCGACGCGCACCATCAGCCGCCATTGCGCGGAGGAAAGCCCCAACCCGCTGGCGCGCGCCTCGAAGCGCTTGCGCATCAGGCGCTGCACGTCGTGGATCAAAAATCCCAATCTGTCGATGCCATCCGAAACCATGAGCGATACATATAATAAGCGTGCTTATTATTCAAGGGGAAGCATTGCGCCAGAAGCCGGCAAGTCGTCATGGCAGGCATTTGGTGCATTCATGGTTAGCGCCCGGTGAATCCGGCAATGGGTGAACGGCTATCCGGGGCCGAAGCTGCGGTTTCAGGCGATGCGTTCACAGCAAGGCGACAACCGTCTGAAAATTCACTGTGTTTTCTGCCACACGCTAGCGCCGCTCGGCTCGCCCGTGGTAAAGCTTGCACCGTGGATCGGGGGATCACGCAATGCCGACGCTCTATGCGCTGAAGCCGGCCTTCCAGGACAGGCTGCGACCGCTTGTCTGCCGGCTGGCAGCAATGGGCGTGACAGCCAATTTCATCACCTTGCTGGCGGCCGCGCTCTCGGTCGCGGCCGGCGTGGCGATCGCGGCGGCGCAGGGTTCGCGCGTGCTTGTGCTGCTCATCCCGCTGCTGCTGTTCGTGCGCATGGCCCTCAACGCGATGGACGGCATGCTGGCGCGGGAGCATGGCCAGGCCTCCACCCTGGGCATGTATCTGAACGAAATATGCGACGTCGTTTCCGACCTGGCGCTCATCCTGCCCTTCGCAGCCTTTGCGCAGTTCGGCGTCTGGGGTGTCGTCGCCTTCGCCATGGCGGCCATGCTCGCAGAATTCGCTGGCGTGCTCGGCATCCCCGCAGGCATCGGACGCAACTATGCCGGCCCGTTCGGCAAGAGCGACCGGGCGCTTGGGCTCGGCGTGGTCGCGGCCTTGTGCGCCTTCGGGCTGTGGCCCGCGGCCATCGCGCCGTTTGTGTTTCCGGCCATGGCTACGCTGTCGCTGCTGACCGCCATAAACCGGATACGTGCCGGTCTTACTGGCAACACCGGCTAAGCATCGAGGCTCGCCATGCCGGACGAGGGGAACAGCATGCTTCACGAAGAGATCGCCGCCGCGCCGGCGGAAAGCCTTACGCGACAGGCGCAGGAACGCAGCTTCCACAGCCATGACGGCACGGAGATTTTCTACCGTTTCTGGCCGGCCGCATCTGCCGAGGCCAAAGGCGCGGTCGTGCTTTTCCATCGCGGCCACGAGCATGGCGGCCGCATGGCGCATCTGGTCGATGAATTGCGAATGCCGGATTACTCCTTCTATGCCTGGGATGCGCGTGGCAACGGCCGCTCCGCCGGCGAGCGCGGCTATGCGCCGTCCTTTGCGGCGCTGGTGCGCGATATCGACTGTTTCATGCGCGAGATCGCGGCCAAGGACGGCTTTGGCGCACAGGACATGGCGCTCATCGCGCAATCCTTCGGCGCGGTGCTCGCCGCCGCCTGGATGCATGACTATGCGCCGAAACTGCGCGCCATGGTGCTTGCCTCGCCGGCATTCTCGGTCAAGCTCTACGTGCCCTTCGCCAAGGAAGGCATCGCGCTATGGCAGAGGATCAACGGGCGCTTCTTCGTCAATTCCTATGTCAAGGCGAGCCTGCTGACCCATGACCCGGTGCGCATCGCCTCGTTCGAGAACGATCCGCTGATCACGCGTCCGATCGCTTCCAATATCCTGGTCGAGCTCTACCAGCATGCGGCGCGCATCGTCTCCGACGCCCGCGCCATCACCGTGCCGACGCAGCTTCTTTTGTCCGGCAGCGATTGGGTGGTGCGGCACGGCCCGCAGCACGATTTCTTCGTCAATCTCGGCAGCCGCGTGAAGGAGCGGCATGTGCTGCCGGGCTTCTTCCACGATACGCTCGGCGAGCGCGACCGCGCCAAGGCGCTCGACCTGATCCGGCCGTTCATCGAAGGGCAATTTGCTTCGCCGGCCGAAGCCATCGACCTGAAGCAGGCGGACATCGCCGGCTACACGCGCGACGAGGCCGACAGGCTCGCCTCGCCGCTGGATCTTCTGTCGCCCAGGGGCCTCTATTGGGCCATGAGCCGCGCCTTCATCCGCATCGGCAGCTGGTTCTCGCGCGGCATGAAGATCGGCGTCGGCACCGGTTTCGATTCCGGCTCGACGCTGGACCATGTCTACGAGAACGAGGCGCGTGGCCTCGGGCCAATCGGCCGCATGGTCGACAGGACTTTTCTCGACGCCATCGGCTGGCGCGGCATCCGCCAGCGCAAGCTCAACCTCGAGGAGCTGATCGGTTCGGCGCTGGCAACGCTGAAGGCGGCCGGACGTCCAGGCCACATAATCGACATAGCCGCCGGGCACGGCCGCTACGTGCTCGACGCCGTCGGCAAGAGCGCCGAGCAGCCGGCCAGCGTGCGGCTGCAGGACTATTCCGACATCAATGTCGAACTCGGCCGCAAGCTGATCGCCGATCGGCAATTGCCGGCCGGCGTCTCGTTCCGGCGCGCCGACGCCTTTGACGACGCCGGGTTGGCCGCGCTGAACCCGGCGCCGGATCTTGCCATCGTCTCCGGCCTTTACGAGCTCTTCTCGGATAATGCGTTGATCGCCCGCTCGCTCGGCGGCTTAGCCCAGGCGATGCAGCCGGGCAGCTTGCTGATCTACACCAACCAGCCCTGGCACCCGCAGCTCGAGATGATCGCCCGCAGCCTGACTTCGCATCGCGGCGGCCAGGCCTGGGTCATGCGGCGGCGCACGCAAGCCGAGATGGACCAGCTGGTCGAAGCCGCCGGCTTCGAGAAGCTCGACCAGCGCATCGACCAATGGGGTATCTTCACCGTCTCGCTGGCAAGGCGGGTTTAGGACCGTCCACGCATGCCCGCCAGCGCCGAGCCCCCGCCACTTTCAGCCAGCGCAGCCGCCGAACCCTACGGACGTGTCGTCCTTCGGGCGGCGCTGTGGCTCGCCTTCCTCGCGCCGTTCTTCTATTCGACCTATGGCTTCGCCAACTGGCTGGCCTCGAAACGCAATCAAGTCGGCAGCATCGTGTTCTCGTGGGAACATCACGTTCCATTCCTTGCCTGGACGATCGTGCCCTATTGGTCGATCAACCTCTTCTACGCCCTGTCGCTGCTGCTCAACGACAGCCGGCAGGGCGTGAACCGGCTGGCTGGCCGCTACCTCACCGCGCAGGTCGTCGCCGTCTCCTGCTTCATCCTGTTTCCGCTGACCGCCACCTTTGTGCGGCCGGCGACGACCGGCCTGCCCGGCTTCATGTTTGCCGTGCTCGGCGGCTTCGACAAGCCGTTCAACCAGGCGCCGTCCCTGCATATCGCATTGCTGGCGATCATCTGGGATCATTGGCGCCAGCGCCTTTCGGGCCTCCTGCTCACGCTCTGGCACGTTTGGTGCTTCCTGATCGGCGCCTCGGTGCTGACAACCTGGCAGCACCATTTCATCGATATCCCGACCGGCGCGCTACTCGGCTTCTTCGCGCTGTGGCTGTTTCCGGCCCGGGGCGAGCTGCCCTTCGCCGGCTTCCGTCTGACTGCAGACGGCAAGGCGCGGCGGCTTTCGCTCTGCTACGCGCTGGGCGCCGCCCTGGCGCTCGCCGGTGCAGCCATCGGCGCCTTCTTCTCGGCGCTCGCGCTTATCCTTTTGTGGCCGGCACTTGCGCTGGCCATCGTCGCTTTCGGCTATGCCGGAGCCGGGCCAAAAGTATTCCAGAAGACAGCGGACGGCCGCGTGTCGCTGGCAAGCCGCATCCTGCTCTGGCCATACCGGCTGGGCGCCAGGGTCAATGTCTGGGCCTGGACGCGCAGGCTACCGCCGGTGGTTGCCGTCATCGACGGTGTCTTTCTCGGGCGATTTCCCGACGCTGCCGAAGCACACGCCTTCGGCACGGTCATCGATCTTGCCGCCGAGCTGGAGCGGCCGCGTGACGCGCCGGGCCGCTGGATCGGCTTTCCCATGCTCGATCTTCTGCCGCCGCCCGCGGAGACGCTCGACGAGGCGGTGGCGGCAATCGAGCCGGCGCGCCGGCAGGGCACTGTGCTGGTCTGCTGCGCGCTCGGTTTTCAGCGCAGCGCCACAGTCGTCGCCCGCTGGCTGGTTGCCAGCGGCCGCTCGCACACTCCGGCGCAGGCGCGCAAGCAGCTCGCCGCTTCCGGCCGGCCGGTGCATCTTCAGCTCGGACTGGACGAGCCGGCATGAGCGACGACGCCTATCAGCGCAAGACGGCCGCCTTCGCCGCCATGCTGGTCAAGCAGGCGGCATGGCCGGCCGCGATCGTGATCGCCGGCGACAGCATCGCGCCGCTGGTCGCCTCGACGCGCGGCGCGTTCCAAGCGCCGCTTGCGGTGCTGGCGTTGCTCGTTGCGGCGGCGAGCGCGGTGGTGGTGCTCGGGTTCTCGGCGCTTCTCGTCTTCGATGCTCTGCTGTTCCGGCTGATGGCGACGCATGGCGACGAGATATCAGGAGGCGCCGCGGTCGACGACATGCTGGCGCGCATGCGGTTGAAGCCCGCCCCGGCCACGCCACGCCCGCTCGACGATCGCATCGCCGGAACACGCCGCCTGCTGGCCCGGCAGCGGATAGCCTTCGCGGTCTTCGTCGTCGCGTTCCTCACCGCCGGATTCTGGATGCCGAGATGAGCAAGCTTTCGCTGCGCACCTACACGCTGTTGCAGACCGTAACCTCGGTCGGCCTGTCGGCGATGGCATGGGCGGTCACCGGCGTGCGGCCGATCTGGAGCGGCAGCGAGCCATCCGACCGGCAGCGCATCTATTTCGCCAACCACACCAGCCACGGCGATTTCATCCTGCTCTCGGCCTGCCTCAGCGAGACGGAGCGTGCCAAGACGCACGCCATCGCCGCGGCCGAATATTGGGGCAAGTCGCGGCTTCGCCGCTTTATCGCGCAGGACATGTTGTCTTCCGTGCTGATCAGTCGGACCTGGACGAGCGAAGCGGAGCACCCGATCTCGATCATGCTCTCCGTGCTCGACCAGGGTCATTCGCTGATCATCTTCCCCGAAGGTACCCGCAACACCAGCGACGAGCTGCTGCCTTTTCGTTCCGGCCTCTACAATCTGTCGATGGCGCGGCCCGACGTCGAGCTGATCCCCTGCTGGATCGAGAACATGTCGCGCGTGCTGCCCAAGGGCCAGTTCCTGCCTGTGCCGCTGCTTTGCCGCGTCGTCTTCGGCGCGCCCGTCGTTGTGGGGCCGGGCGAAGAGCGGCGCGCCTTCCTCCAGCGCGCCCGCGCCGAGCTTCTGGCGCTCAATCCGCGCCCCGACCGAGACGATTGATGCGCCACGAAATCAGCATTCTCATCATCGGCCTTTTCGTGGTGCTGAGCACCGCCAGCGTCACCGCCGGTATCCTTTCGATGCGCGCGCCGAAGCCGCTGAGCGCGACGCTCGTCAATCTCACCCAGCGCATCAATGCCTGGTGGGTGATGGTGGCGCTGATGACGGTCGCCTTTTTCTTCGGCCGTTACGGCATGACCATCCTGTTCGCGCTGATCTCGTTCGCGGCGTTGCGCGAATTCGTAACGCTGACGCACAGCCGCCGCAGCGACCACTGGGTATTGCTCGGCATGTTCGGCATCGTCATCCCCTTCCAGTATTGGCTGGTGTGGACTGCCTGGTACGGCCTCTTCGTCATCTTCATCCCGGTCTACTGCTTCCTGCTGATGCCGGCGATCACGGCGCTGCATGGCGACACCGAACGTTTTCTGGAGCGTGTCTCGGCGCAGCAATGGGCGATCATGATCTCGGTCTATTGCGTCAGCCACGTGCCAGCTTTGCTGACGCTCAACGTGCCTGGTTTCGAAGACCGCAACCTTCTGCTCATCGCCTTCCTGATTATCGTCGTGCAAGGCAGCGATGTGCTGCAGTACATCTTCGGCAAGCTGTTCGGAAAACACCGCTTCTCGCCGAACGTGTCGCCGTCGAAAACCTGGGAGGGGCTGATCGGCGGGCTGGTCGCGTCGAGCCTGCTTGGCGCGCTGCTCGCCTTCATCACGCCCTTCTCGCCGCTGCAGGCCTCGGCCGTTGCCTTCGTCGCCTGCACGATGGGATTTCTCGGCGGCCTCGTCGCCTCGGCCATCAAGCGCGACCAGGGCGTCAAGGATTGGGGCCATCTGATCGAGGGCCATGGCGGCATGCTCGACCGCACCGACAGCCTGGTCTTCGCCGCGCCGATCTTCTTCCACATCGTGCGCTATTTCTGGACGGTGTGAGCGCCCGTTCAGCATGTGACGGCGGCGACGCAAAAAAGGCCATCTCACCCAAACATCGGAAAATTTTCAGAAACCGTTCGGGATTTCGCGCCGCCGAAATTGCAATACGTTCTGGCCGGCACAAGTCAGCCGAAACACCGGTTTGCCTCGCAGCCAGCAAGATTTTCAGCCTGCCGCGTCCTCCCAAGCGCGGCCACAAATCTGGGCATGGAGACAACATGATTGCCGCATTGCATCACAACAAGTCGCTCAGGCGCCGCCTCGTCGCTGGCTCGATAGTCGCCCTCGCCTGCGGGGCCGCAACAGTCTGGCACGGTGCCACAAGCGAAGCTTCGAACGTCGCACCTGCCACGCCCGAGACCAAGCTGGTCAAGGCAGTTTCGGTCTCGCCGGCACCCGCCGTGGATAACCGGGTCGCCGTCGGCGAGATCAAGCCGCGGCTGGAGAGTGATCTCGGTTTTCGCATTTCCGGCAAGCTCATCCAGCGTAGCGCCGAGGTTGGCGCGACGGTGAAGAAGGGCGAGATTCTCGCCCGCATCGACGACCAGGATTATCGCAATCGGCTGGCCAGTGCCGAGGCCGATGTCGCAGCGGCCCAGGCCGTGCTGGTCGAAGCCAGCGCTGCCGAAGCGCGCATCAGCGCCCTGCTCGCCAAGGGTTTCACGACACGCGCCAATCACGACGCGACGCTGAAGAATCTGCGCTCGGCCGAGGCCAAGCTGAAATCAGCGAACATCGCCTTCGCGATGGCCAAGGACCAGCTCAGCTATACCGAGCTGCGTGCGGAGTTCGATGGCATCGTCACCGCCACCGGCGCAGAAGCCGGGCAGTCGGTCAATGTCGGGCAGATGGTGGTACGCCTTGCTGATCCGAGCAACCGCGACGCGGTGTTCTCGATCGCGGAAGCCGCCTTTGCCAGCGAAAGGGGCGGCCGAGAGATTCCCGCAGTCACCGTCTCGCTGCTCAGCAATCCTGCAATCTCGACGACCGGCACGGTTCGCGAAATCGCGCCGATGGCCGACGCTGCCACCCGCACCTTCCAGGTGAAGGTGTCGCTCGAGAACGCGCCGGATGAGATGCGCTTCGGCGCAAGTGTCGCCGGCCGCGTCGAGATTGCGGGTGCGCCAGTCGTGCAGCTGCCCGGCAGCGCGCTCTTCGACAAGGGTGGCCAGCCCGCCGTCTGGGTGGTGTCAGCCTCGTCGGCTGTCGAGCTCAAACCCGTCACGGTCGCCCGCTACGAGACCGATCGGGTGGTGGTCAGCGAGGGGCTCGCCAAGGGCGATCTGGTCGTCACAGCCGGCGTAAACCGGCTGCGGGAACACGAAAAAGTCCGTATCGTTGAGGGAGAAGGAAAATGACCATGTCCAAGACGAAGGTCCTTATCGCCGGCGCCGGCCCGACCGGCCTCACGCTGGCGCTCTGGCTCACCAGGCTTGGCGTTCCCGTGCGCGTCTTCGACAAGGCCACCACTCCGGGGGAGACCTCGCGGGCGCTCGCCGTCCAGGCGCGCACGCTGGAGTTCCACCGCCAGATCGGCATCGTCGATGACGTGCTCGAAGCCGGCCTGAAGATCGAGCAGCTCACTGTGCACACGCCGGCCGGCGTCGCTGCAAGGCTGCCGCTGGCCGATTTCGGCCGCGGCATCAGCCCTTATTCCTTCGCCTTCGCGCTGCCGCAGGACATCCACGAACGCGTGCTGATCACGCATCTGGAGCGCGCCGGCGTCGAGGTCGAACGCGGCACCGAGCTGGTCGCGTTCCAGGACAAGGGCCATGCGGTCATCGCGACGCTGAGCAAAGAAGGCCAGACGGAGACCGTCGTCGCCGACTACCTCGCCGGTTGCGACGGCGCCCACAGCGCCGTGCGGCATGGGCTCAATATTCGCTTCCCCGGCGGCGCCTATGAACAGTCCTTCTATGTCGCCGACGTGAAAGGCCGGGGCGACATCACGCGCAATGGCATGGACACGACCATCAGCACTTACGGTTTCGCCATCGTCATGCCGGTGAGGCAGTCGGGCTCGATCCGGCTGATCGGTATCGTGCCGAAGGCGCATGAGGCGGACGAGACGATCAGCTTCGAGGCGATCCGCGCCGACGTCGAGCGCGACACTGGCGTGACCGTCGACGAGGTCAACTGGTTCTCGACCTACCGGGTCCATCACCGCGTCGCCGAGAATTTTCGCGTTGGCCGGGTGTTCCTCTGCGGCGATGCCGGCCACATCCATAGTCCGGCCGGCGGCCAGGGCATGAACACCGGCATGGGTGACGCGGTGAACCTTGCCTGGAAGCTCGCCGCCGTGGTGCAGGGCCGAGCCGATCGGCGCCTGCTCGACAGCTACGAGCCGGAGCGTATCGCCTTCGCCCACAGGCTGATCGAGAGCACGGACCAGGCCTTCCGCATCGCCACCAGCCGCTCGCGGCTCGTCGGCCTGTTCCGGCGCTATCTGATGCCGAAGATCCTGAACATCGCGCTGCAGACGTCATATGGTTCGCGCGCCTTCTTCGGCGTCATCTCGCAGGCGGCGATCCAGTACCGCGCCGGCCCGATCAGTTCGGGCACAGCTGGCAAGATCAGCGGCGGCGACCGCCTGCCCTATGTGCCGATGCCAGGTAGCGACAATTTCGAGCCGCTGCGCTCGCTCGACTGGCAGGTGCATGTCTATGGCGAGGCCAATGCCGAGTTCCGGGCCATGCTGGCATCGACCGGCGTTCCGGTGCACGCCTTCGCCTGGTCTGAAGCAGCGGCGAAAGCCGGCCTGCAGCGCGACGCCGCCTATCTGGTGAGGCCGGACGGGCATGTTGCACTTGCATCGCCGGTGCAGGAGGCCGCCGGCTTCCAGCGCTATCTCACCGGTCTCGCCATCAAGCCGAGGACAGCGGAGCGTGCGCCCTACCGTGTGCCGGGCACCATGCACAGCCTGGCCTGAACAGTGCCCGCCAAATAGCGGGCGCTGACCGAAACCCAGTCTTCACTTGTTTTCGCCAGCCGGCAGAAGCCGGCGGAACGCGCCTTCGCGCGCGCTGAGAGAGGGATTTTGTCATGAGCAGCTTCAATCTTTCCGAATGGGCGCTGCGCCACCGCAGCTTCATCGTCTACCTGATGATCGCGGCAGCCCTTGCCGGCCTCTACGCCTATCGCGGTCTCGGCCGCGAGGAGGACCCGCCCTTCACCATCAAGACCATGGTGGTGAAGACGATGTGGCCGGGCGCCAGCACCAGCGACACAGTCGAGCAGATCACCGACCGCGTCGAGAAGAAGCTCGAGGAGCTGCCCGATCTCGACTACGTCAAGAGCTACACCAAGCCCGGCGAATCCGTCGTCTTCGTCAACCTGAAGGATACCGTCGCCGGCGACCAGGTGCAGCCGCTCTGGTACCAGGTGCGCAAGAAGCTCAACGACATCAAGCCGACGCTGCCATCCGGCGTGCAGGGCCCGTTCTTCAACGACGAGTTCGGGGACACCTATTCGCTGATCTACGCGCTCACCTCCGACAGTCTCAGCCATCGCGAGCTGAAGGACATGGCGACCAGCCTGCGTGCCGGGCTGCTCACCGTGAAGGACGTCGCCAAGGTCGACCTGATCGGCCAGCAGGATGAGAAGATCTATCTCGAATTCTCGACGCAGAAGGTGGCGGCGCTCGGTCTCGACGTCGGCACGCTGACGCAGGCGCTGCAAGCGCAGAACGCGCTGACGCCGAGCGGCACGGTCGATGCCGGCCCAGAGCGCATTGCCATCCGCGTATCCGGCGCCTTCACCTCGGAAGAGAGCCTAAAGGCGATCAACTTCTACGCCAACGGCCATTACTTCCGGCTGGGTGACGTCGCCGAGGTCAAGCGCGCCTATTCCGACCCGCCGCAGCCGATGTTCCGCTTCAACGGCAAGCCCGCCGTCGGTATCGCTGTGTCGATGACGGCCGGCGGCGACGCGCTGGCGCTGGGCGAAAACGTCAAGGAGAAGATGCACGAGATGGAGGCCGAGCTGCCGCTTGGCGCCGAGCTTGGCATGGTCGCCGACCAGTCGCACGTGGTCGAAGAATCCGTCGGCGAGTTCACCAAGAGCCTCGGCGAAGCGATCGCCATCGTGCTTGCCGTGTCGCTCTTAGCGCTCGGCTGGCGTCCGGGTGTCGTTGTGGCCGTCGCCATCCCGCTGGTGCTGGCAATCACCTTCGTCACGATGGAGTATTTCGGCATCTCCTTGCAGCGCATCTCGCTCGGTGCGCTGATCATCGCGCTCGGCCTCCTGGTCGACGACGCCATGATTGCGGTCGAGATGATGATCGCCCGTATGGAGGAAGGCTACGACAAGATCTCGGCCGCGACCTACGCTTATACCTCGACCGCCTTTCCGATGCTGACCGGTACGGTGGTGACGATCGCCGGCTTCGTGCCGGTGGGCTTCGCCAAGAGCGGCGCGGGCGAATACTGCTTCTCGCTGTTCGCGGTCGTCGCCATCGCGCTCGTCGTGTCCTGGGTCGTGGCGGTGCTGTTCACGCCGCTGACCGGCGTCTTCCTGCTGCCCGATCGCATCAAGGGCCATGGCGGCAGCCATCAGCCATCGCGCATCGCCCGCGGCTTCCAGGCGTTGCTTGAAGCCGCGATGCGGGCGAAGTGGCTGGTGTTGTCGGCGACCGCGGGCCTGTTCGCGCTCGCGGTCGTGGCCATGGGCTTTGTCGGCCAGGAGTTCTTCCCGAAGTCGGACCGGCCCGAGGTGATGCTCGACCTCACCTTGCCCCGCACCGCTTCGATTAAGGCGACGGACGCAGTCGTTGAGCGCGTCGAAAAGCTGCTCGCTTCCGATCCCGGCATCGACCATTGGAGCTTCTATGTCGGCCAGGGCGCGGTGCGCTTCTACCTGCCGCTCGACGCGCAGCTTGCCAATGACTTCTTCGCCCAGGCCGTGGTCGTCACCAAGGGCCACGCCGTGCGCCAGGCGGTGATCGACCGGCTGGAGCGCGAGCTGTCGACCGGTTTCGACGACGTCATGGCCCGCGTCACGCCGCTGGAGCTGGGGCCGCCCGTCGGCTGGCCGCTGAAGTTCCGCGTCTCCGGTCCGGACCCGGACAAGACACGCAGCCTTGCGCAGCAGTTTGCGCAGGTGCTGGGCAGCGACGCCGCGGTGCGCAATATCAACTACGACTGGAACGAGCCGGCCAAGGTCATCAAGGTCGAGGTCGATCAGGACCGGGCGCGCGCTCTGGGCATCTCCTCGCAGCAGCTGTCGGAGACGATCAACGCGATCCTGTCCGGCTCGAAGATCACCCAGATGCGCGACCATACCTATCTCGTCGACATCGTCGCCCGCGCCGTGGATTCGGAACGCGCCAGCATCGACACGCTGCGCGGCCTGACGATCAGCGCGTCGGGCGGACGGCGCGTGCCGCTCGAGCAGGTGGCGAAGCTCAGCTACCAGACCGAGCCGCCGCTGATCTGGCGCCGTGGCCGCCTGCCGACCGTGATGGTGCAGGCCGACGTCGCGCCCGGCGAGAACGCCACCGTCGTCTCGAAGCGGCTGCAGAAGGCGATCGCTGGATTCAAGGCGGAGCTGCCGGTGCGCTACAGCGTCGAACAGGGCGGCGTGATCGAGGACAGCGCCAAGGCGCAGGCCAGCATTTTCGTGGTCTTTCCGCTGATGCTGTTCATCATGGCGACGGTGTTGATGATCCAGCTGATGAGTTTTCAGCGCCTCGTGCTGGTGCTGCTCACCGCACCGCTCGCCATCATCGGCGTTGCCGGCGCCCTGCTCCTGTCAGGTGCTCCGATGGGCTTCGTCGCCATCCTCGGCGTGATGTCACTGATCGGCATGGTGATCCGCAACTCGGTCATCCTGATCGCACAGATCGACCAGCACATTGCCGCCGGCGAAGAGCCCTGGGCCGCGGTGATCAGCGCCACCACGCATCGGCTGCGGCCGATCCTGCTTACGGCGGCGGCCGCCATCCTCGGCATGATCCCGATCGCGCCGACGGTGTTCTGGGGACCGATGGCTTACGCCGTGATGGGCGGACTGATGGTGGCGACCGTGATGACGCTGGTCTTCGTGCCGACGCTCTACGTCACCTGGTTCGGCATCAAGGCGCCGACGGCGACGGCGGCAGCAGCCGAGCCCGCCAACCAACCGCAGGCCGTAGCGGCCTGAGCTGGCAACGCAACCCGACACAGATCACGGCGCACCGCCGTGATCACTCCCAACCCCGAAAGGAACGATCATGTCCCTCTTCCACGGAAATCTGCTTGTGCGCTTCAACGCCGGCTTCCTGATGCTGGCCTCGGCCGGCGGGCTTTTCACCGATATCGCCGGCTCCTTCTTCGGGCGGGGCCCGGAAGCGATCCTGCTAGGCGATGCGCCAGGTACCGGCATCGGCTTCATCGAGGCGCACGGGCTTGCACTGATCATCGGCGTGACGCTCTGGCGCATCGCCTACTCCCGCAATTGGCACGCCTTCCTGGCTGCCGTGCATGTGCTGCTCGGAACGGCAAATCTCCTGTTCTGGCAGTTCTTCATCGCCGCCGATGTGCTCGTCGTCGGCTACGTCACAACCGCGGCGCACTTTCTGTTCGCGGTTGCTCACCTGGCGGCGCTGGCGGGCTCGGCCCGGCTTGCCGCTCAGTCCTCCCACTAGACTTCACCTCAACATCTGGAGAAACCAACATGCCCATGCAATCGCTCAAGAAATACCGCTCGGCCGCGGCCCTGCTCGCCCTCGCTATCACCGCCGTCGAGATCGTCGGCACCTCGGCGCCGACACTGTCGCTCGTCAGCGCTGCCGAGGCCCGCATCGGAGTGCCCTGGACGCCACGCAGCGCAGCCGGTGTTGCCCGCCGCACCGCCACGTGGCGCGTGCTGCGGCACACCACGGCCTGGGTCGCGACCCTGCCTGCCGGCTGCGTGCGCACCAAGGTCAACGGCTTCGACGTCTGGCGCTGCGGCGGCACCTACTACCGGCTCTATCAGGGCCGCTATATCGTGGTGGTCGTCGATTGAGGCGGCTCGGGAATAGTCACGCCGAGGGCAAGTCTGACGCCTTCGGCGAGATGCTCGGCATCGGCGCGGCTCTCGAAGGGCACCCCTCGCAGCGCATAGTCGAGCGGCGAAAACAGAGCGCCCTCCTCGATGAGGGCGATTTGCCGCCGCGCCTTCTCCATCTCGCCCATCTGGGCATAGCAGGCGGCGAGCCGCGTGCGAATCCAGGGCGCCGGGCGCGTCGCCAGCTCCAGCGCGTCGGCCGCCTGCCGGTATTCCCCCATCATGTAGAGCGCCAAGGCGCGGTCGAACTGATACCAGTGCGGATGCAAAGGATCGATGCGAATGCCGCGTGCCAGCCAGGTCAGCGCTTCCAGTGGCCGGCCGCGCATGGTCAGCAACATGCCCATCTGCTCGATGCTGTCGGCATCGTAGGGATTGAGTTGCAGCGCGATGCGCATGTGATGCTCGGCCGCCTCGTGATCACGCATATAGAGACGGATCAGCGACTGCACGCGGTGTCCTGTCGGCTGGTCCGGCGACAGCGCCAGGCCCTTGTCGGCAAGGTCGCGCGCATTTTCCAGAACCGAGTCGCTGGCGCGACCGAACTCGCCATCCAGTGCCCGCACAAGACCAAGATACGTGTAGGCGAGGCCGTAGTTCGGGTCCTTAGCGATCGCGGCCTCAAATAGGGCTTCGGCGCTGCGCTGGTCGGTCTGGGCGGGATCGCGCAGCATCGCAAAGCCGCGCAGCAGAAGCTCATAGGCGGCTAGGCTGGTGACCGGCTTGCGCGACGCCTGCTCCAGTCCGGCATTGGCGACACGCGTGACCAGCCGGCTGACGATTTGCTCGACGATCTCGCGCTCGATTGCGAAGAGGCCGTCGCCCTGTGATTGGAAGCGGTCGCCCCAGAGTTGGCTGGCGGTGGCTATGCCGACGAGGCTGACGGCAACCACGACATGCTCGCCCTGGCGGCGCAGCGACCCTTCGACCAGGTAGTCGGCGCCGATGCGGGCGCGGATCTGCGGCCACTCGGCGCGGCCGAAGGAAGCAAAGGAGAAGCTGGAGTTCCGCGCCAGCACCGTGACCGTGCCGAAGCGCGCGATGCCGTTTATCAAGTCCTCAGCGAATCCGTCGACCATCGCCTCATCGGCCGGATCGCCACTCTCGTTGCGGAAGCGCACCACGGCAACGATCGGCTGGGTGGTGATCTCGGGCGCTGCCTCAGCCTCCGCGGCCAGCATATAGCCGCGCTTAGAGACGGTGCGAACCATGTCGTCGCCCAGCACCTTGCGGATTTCGCGCACAGACTGGGTGAGCGAATCCTCGGTGACATAAACGTCGGGCCAGACGACATCCATCAATTCCGACTTCGGCACGACGCGACCCATGTTGCGGGCGAGATGCGAAAGCAGCGCATATGCTTTCGGGCGCAGGAACAGCGGCTCGTTCACGCCGCGCAGCGTGCCCATGGCGAGATCGAGCGTGAAACCGCCAAACCGGAACACCTGATCGGCCGTCGCCGTCGTCATCGGGACACCTTCCCGCCTATCCGCATTGCCGCTTCGATCCCACCTCGCAGCGGCATGCCCGGCGCTCATTATTGCCCAGTGCGCAATTTCGATCAAACTGGCTGTCGGCGCCGCCGCTACAGTAGCGCGCCAAATGCGAGGAGCCGACGCGCCGGAATTCGAACGCTACGGCTCGAATCGATGGACATACTGGCAATGGCGGGTTGGAGATCCGGGTGCCGATCAACAATTGAGACGACTCTCCCTTCTCCCGATGCTGCGGGAGAAGGGAGAACTACAGCTCCAAATCCCAGGTCTGGCCGACGAGATCCTTGCCGAAGGAATGATGGCGCTCCTCGTCGACCAGCTGGAAACCCGCAGCCTGGTAGATGCGGCGAGCCGAGCCCAGAATGTCGTTGGTCCAAAGCGTCAGCGTCTTGTAGCCCTTGGCGCGGGCAAAGGCGATGCATTCGTCGACCAGCCGCCGGCCGATGCCCAGTCCGCGCGCCGACGGCTCGACATAGAGCAGCCTCAGCTTCGCCACCTCGGACGACTTGCGCACGACGAAGACCGAGCCGACCACCTCGCCTTCGCGCTCGGCGATCCAGGCGCGCTCCCACTTTGGATCGAATTTCTTGACGAACTCAGCGAGGATCTCGGCGACCAGCGCCTCATAGGTTCCGTCCCAGCCATACTCCTCGGTGTAGAGCATGCCCTGACGGCGCGTGATCCAGCCGATGTCGCCGACCTGGAGCGGCCGCAGGATGTAAGGCACCTTGGGTTCGGGCCTTTCCCCGAGCAGGTCCTGGACGGTGCGCATGGCGTTGACCAGCCGCTCCTGGTCGACCGGCGGCAAGCGGTCGAGCAGCGCGCGCACCTGGTCATGCGAATCCTGGTTGAGCGGCGCGAAAGCCTGCCTGCCCGCCGGCGTCAGCGCGATCGATGATCGGCGCGCGTCCGCCTCGCTGGCTTCGCGCTCGACCAGGCCACGCTCCTCGAATTTCTTCAAGAGGCGGCTGACATAGCCCGGGTCGAGGCCGAGGTCGCGCACCAGATCGCTGGCGACCAGCCCGTCGCGATGAGCAAGTTCATAGAGCACCCGCGCCTCGGTCAGCGAGAACGGGCTCTTCAGGAGGCCCTCGTCGAGCAGGCCGATCTGGCGGGTGTAGAAGCGATTGAAGGCGCGCACCGTATCGATGCGCTCCTTGCCGGGGTGGTCGTGGATGGTCATGGGAAGTCCTCCTGCTCTCGACAGGATCAACCATTTAGTTGACTGAGTCAATAACTTGGCTGCAGCGGGATGCCTCACAACTTTGTCATTCCAGGGTGGAGAAAGGTGCGAAGCGACGCGTGCAAACCATAAATGACGAGAGCGCGGGGGGCGGCCTCGCCGCGAGGCGCTGAAACGCCTCACCCCGTCGGCAGCACCGGCCAGAACTCGCCGATCCGCCCGCCGGCAAAAACCGCGATCGCCCCGAAATGCTGCAGCACCGCCTCGCTCTGCGTCGGCCGCAGGAAGGAGTAGTCGCCGGGCTTCACATCGGCGCCTGCCGGCAGGCCCATGAACTGCTGATTGGACGATAACCCGATCAGGCCGTTCGGCTTCATGCCTTCAGGGAACACCGGTTCGGCCATCCACTTGCCGCCATAGAGATAGCAGCCCTTCTTCGGGAAGAGGCCGAGCGCCTGCAGCGCCCTGGAAACCGACGGCGGACCGGGCAGCATCGGGTCGAGGGCCTTGAGGATCGGCGTCGCGACGAAGGCCGCCGGCTGGAGGCCGTCAAGGCCAGGGGTGTCGAAGTCGCTCGGCAGCACGAAGGCCGAGCCGATCGACACTTCGTTGGCGACGCCGCCGCCGTGCAGCAGCGCGGTCTTCGAGCCGCCGATATTCATGATGCGGCGCCGGTCCGGATCGAGGGTGGCGGCGAACTCCGCCGCCTTTGCCGAAGCCTGCTTCAGAGCCCTGGCCGCGCCGCCGAAGAGGCCCGGTATCTCCGGCGCATGCGCTTCATAGGCCATGATGCCTTCGCAATGCAGGCGCTCCGGCACCGTCAGCGCCTTGATCTCGGCGGGACTTGAAAAACCGCCGCGATGCAGGCCGACATCGACCTCGAAGGCGAAGCGCAATTCGGTGTCGAGCGCGGCGGCCAAGGCGCCGTAGTCAGCCAGCCGCTCCGGCGTGTCAATCAGCCAGCAGACGCGTGACCACCAGCCGGCGCCACCTCCTGTCAGCGCGGCCCTGGCAGCGCCGACCGGCATCGGCTTGCCGTAGAGCAGATCGCCCTCGGGAAAGCCGTCGAGGACGGCCTGCGTCACCGGCGGATGGAAGGTCATGAAGCGGTTGGTTTCGAGGGCTCGCGCGATATGCGACAGCAGCGGCATGCAAGGCAGCGACTTGTCGACCAGCCGAACGGCAAGGCCGGGCGCCAGCCGCTCCTTCACCAGCGCGATGTTGCCGTCCAGCCGGTCGCGGTCGAGCACCAGGCAGGGCCGGAAGATCTCGGCTGCCTTCAACGCCTCGGACAGGGCAGCGAAATAGGCGCTCATCATTCGATGCCGAACAGGCCGGCCATATAGGGCGACACGAAACGGTTGTCGGCATCGATGTCGCGGCGCACGGCAAGCGCGTCGTCCCAACGCGGATAAAGCTTCTTGAAATCCGCAGCCTTCAGGCTGTGCATCTTGCCCCAATGCGGCCTGCCGCCATATTTGCGGAAGATGGGCTCGGCGGCGCGCATGAAGGGCAGCGGGTCATTCGCCGCGTCATGGTGGATGGCGATCGAGCAGGTCAGTCGCTTGTGGAAGGGCGAAAGCCAGAATTCGTCCGGCGCCACCGAACGCACCTCCATCGGGAAATAGACTTCCGAAAAGTGCTTCTCCGTCAGCGCGATGATCTCGGCCAACGCCTTGGGGCCTTCCTCGAATGGCAGGTGGTATTCCATCTCGTTGAATTTGGTTCGACGGTCGCTGACATAGACGTTGAGCCAGTCTTGCACATAATCCTCGGAGGGCACCTTCTTCACCGCGCCCTTGATCAGCGCGCGGCGCAGCGATGGCAGCCGGCGCAGCACGGTGCGCAGCTTGCGCAATGTCGCCAGGCCCCGCTCGTCGTCCTCGGTCGGCCGCTGCGTCGGCTGGGCATCGCTCAGGTCGCTGGCAATGAACTGCGCATAGCCGGAAAACGGGATGTAGTAGAATTCGGCCGAACGATGCGCGGCCATCATCTTTTCGAAATCGCGCAGCATGTCGCCAATCGGCAGCACCCATTTGCGGCGTCGCAGGCGGTAGGCCGCGATGTTGTTCATCGTCACTTCGGTGAGGATGCCGAAGGCGCCAAGCGCGACACCGGTGGCGTGGATCATGTCCGGGTCGTCGGCCCGGCTGTATTCGCGCAGCTTGCCCCGCCCATCGACGAGCTGCACCGCCTCGACCTGCGTGTGATAGGCGCCCAGTGTCGGGCCGGAGCCATGCGTTGCCGTGCCCAGCGCGCCGCCGATCGCCTGCTTGTCGATGTCGCCCATGTTGGGCAGGCCCTGGCCGATGCCTTGCAGGATGTGCATCAGGGCGCCGAGCCGCGTGCCCGCCCCCACCCGCGCCCTGTCGGCCGCCGGTTCGTGCGAGACCAGCCCTTCGATCTTCTCAAGCGAGACGATGGTGCCGTCGGATTGCACCAGCGGCGTGAAGGAGTGGCCGGCGCCGGCGACGCGCAGCGGACCGGGCGCCGAGCGCACCAGCTCGGCCAGCTCGCCGGCGTCGGCCGGCGTCGCGATCGATTTCGGGGAAGCCGTGACGAAACCAGACCAGTTGCTCCAGGCGTTTGCCATTTTTGACTCTCCCCGCTCAGGCCCGACCGTGCCGCCGGGCGACCAGCACGAAGACGCCGAGCAGCAGCACGCTGGCCAAAGCAGTCGCCGCGGCGAATTCGGGCACCGGGCGGAAATTCCCGGCATCGATCAAAAGCGAGGCGGCGATCGGGCCGATGGCGAGACCGAAGAGCTGCGCGGCCGGAACCAGAAGCACTGCCGTTCGCGTCTCGTCGGCGGTGATTGCCATGCGGATCTGATAGGGCACGATAAAGAGCAGGATGAAGCCCATCACCAGCGCAACCGCCCAGAAGACCGAAAGACCCGGGCCGGACGCAAGCAGGACAGAGCTGATCGCCGCGACGATCCCGATGATCGTGATGGCAAAACGATAGTCGATGCGCGCTTCGAAGACCGTCGCGGTCATGGCGCCGATCACCTGCGCGGCGAGGCTTGCCGACACCATCAGGCCGACGGTGCGGCCGTCGATGCCGAACTGCGCGCCGATGGGCTCCAGAAAAGCCCAGACGGCGCCGAAGAACATGAAATAGCAGAAGATCGAGAGCAGCGCGGTGATCGCCGGCACTGTCGCCACATTGCCGAACTGCTCTTCCTTGGGCAGATCGGCATAATCGTCCGGCACGATCCAGGCGACGACCAGTGACAAGAGGCAGACGATGCCGAGCACGATGAAGCCGCCGGCCGAGCCGGCGGCAGGCACGGCATAGAGCGCCAGGATCAGCGCCAGCGCGCATTGCGCCAAAGTCTGCAGCGTGACGAAATAGCCGCCGATGCGCTCTGCCCGGCGCGAGCGGGCGATCAATTCGGTGGCGACAGCGACCAGCCCGCCCTCCGCAACGCCAGCCAGTATGCGCGCGCCGATCAGCCCATTGGGGCTGCCGGCATAAGCGGTCCAGAAATTGGCGAGCGCGAGCAGGACGAGCAGCGCCGCGCTCTTCCAGCGCATGTTCCTGGCAGGCAGCAACATGGCCACGATCGCCGACCCGATGCCTATCGCGATCATCTCGGCGGTGGCGACCAGCGCCAGCTCGTCGCCGGTGACGTGGCCTTCGGTATAGAGGGCGCCGAGCAGAACCGGCTGCAGCCCAAGGATGAGCAGGCCGACCGAGCCGATCCACAGCGCCGAGGCAAGCTGCGATCCCGTCGGATTGCCGACAAGCCAATCGCCCTCTTCCGCTTGCGCGGCTTGCGATGCAGTCACGAGATGCCTCCCTTGCAGCCCGGTCGAAAAACTGACAAGTTGTCAGCATTTAATGAAACTGATACTTGATCATGTTTCTTGTCAACCGCGAATTCGCACTTTTCCGGGAAAGATGCGGGCCATGACGGATGCAAAGCGAACGGCGACGGAACCCAGGCGCAGGCCGAAGCAGGAGCGCAGCCGCGAGCGCATCGACGCGATCCTCGCCACGACCATGCGGCTGATCGGCGAAAAGGGCATCGACGCGGTGACGATGAAGGAGGTGGGCGCGCTGGCCGGCGGGCCGATAGCGACCGTCTATCACTACTTTCCGTCGAAGTCGGCGATCCTGGCGATGCTCTACGATCGGTTTGCCGAGGAAAGCCGGGCGCGCTTCGGCGCGATCATCGCCGGGATAAACGGGTTGAGCGATGTAACGGCGGCGGCCGATCGCATGCTCGACGACTATTATACCCGTGTCGCGGCTGACCCGGCGATCCAGGATCTGCAGAACGCCATCCAGGCCGACAAGGCGCTGCAGCATCTCGACATTGCCGAGACGAGACACCAGGCGAAGATATTCTGCGACCATGTCGCGCCCATGCTTCAAGCGGATCAGCGCGAGGCGTTCGGGCGGGTCGTGTTCCTGATCTTCCAGCTTGCCGGCGGCGTCGTGCGGCTGGCGCTGACGCAGGACGAGGCAGAAGGCCGACGCACGATCGACGACTATCGCTCGATCATCCACACGCAGTTGCGGCTGTTTTTGTAGCCGTCGCCATACTCGGGGGCGCCGTCCCCTCGCCGCACTTGCCTGCCTCAGGCCTCCTCCAGCTTCGGCCCCAGAATCTCCACCAGCCAATCGACAAACACCCTCACCCGAGGCGAAAGCTGGCGGCTGGGCGGATAGAGCACCGAGATCGGCGTCGGCGTCGGGGGATTGTCGGGAAGCACCTCGACCAGCCGGCCGGCCTCGATGTCGTCGGCGTAGCGGAGTTTTGGCGCCTGGAACAGCCCGAAGCCTAGCCGGACCAGCGCGGCACTTGTGTCTGAATTGGCGACTGTGACTCGCGACGGCAGGACCACTTCACGAACCTTGCCGTCGGCGATGAATTCCAGCGGCATCACTTGCCTCGTGCGCGACGACACGAAACCGATCATCATATGGCCGGCAAGATCGTCCAACGTGCGCGGCACACCGTGGCGTTCGAGATAGGCGGGACTCGCGACGGTAATCTCGCGCGCGATGCCGAGACGCCGCACGATCATGTCGCTGTCGGGAAGTACGCCCGCCCGGATCACGCAGTCGACGCCTTCACGCACCAGATCGACGAGGCGGTCCCCCTCGCCGATATGCACCGACAGGCCCGGATATCTGGCAAGCAGTGCCGGCAGTTCCGGCAAGAGGAACGTGCGCGCCATGTGGCCATTGACGTCGACGCTGAGGCGCCCGCGCACGTCATGGGCGCCGAAGCCGCCTTCGGCGTCTTCGATGTCGGCGAGGATGCCAATACAGCGCTGGTAATAGGCCTCGCCATCGGGCGTCGGGGTGACATGGCGCGTGGTGCGGCGGAACAATTGCACACCAAGCCGCTTCTCCAGCTGCTTGATTGCGGCGGTTGCGCTGGAGCGCGGGAGGCCGAGATCGGCGGCTGCCGCGGTGAAACTGCGCCGCTCCACGACGCGGGTGAAGAGTCGCATGGTGTCAAAACGATCCATGGCAGATTGTTCGCACAGGCTGAATAGTGTTGGCAATCCATGCCCGATTATATCGCCTGCATGGGCGAGTATATGCATCTCCATCCGAAGAGAAGGAGATTTCGCCATGACCACCCGTCCCATTGCCCTCATCACCGGCGCCAGCCGCGGTCTCGGCCGCAACACAGCGCTGAACCTCGCCCGCAAAGGCGTCGACATCGTCCTCACCTATCGCTCGCGCGCCGATGAGGCGAAGGCGGCCGTCGCCGAGATCGAAGCGGCCGGCGGCCGGGCCGCGGCCCTGGAGCTCGACACCGGCGCCGTCGCCAGCTTCCCGGCTTTCGTCGAGACATTAAAGAAGACGCTGCGCGAGACCTGGCAGCGCGATCGCTTCAATTATCTCGTCAACAATGCCGGTACCGGGCTGCGCAAGCCGATCGCCGACACGACGCAAGAGGAATTCGACATGCTGATGAACATCCATCTCAAGGGCGTGTTCTTCCTCACCCAGGCGCTGCTGCCGCTGATCAACGACAGCGGCCGCATCATCAACGTGTCGAGCGGGCTGGCGCGCTTCTCGGTGCCGGGCTCGTCCGCCTATGCGATGATGAAAGGCGGCGTCGAGGTGTTCACCCGCTACCTCGCCAAGGAGCTTGCCGGACGCCGCATCACCGCCAACACCGTGGCGCCTGGCGCGATCGCGACCGACTTCAACGGCGGCCATGTGCGCGACGACGCCGAGATCAACCGCGTCGTGGCCGGGATGACCGCGCTGGGCCGCGCCGGCGTCGCCGACGATGTCGGGCCGATGATCGCCTCGCTGCTCTCCGACGACAATCGCTGGGTCAACGCCCAGCGGATCGAAGTATCGGGCGGCATGAATATCTGAGGTTCGCCTAAGTTACCTGGCGGATCAGTCCTTCGAAGCCGTCGGCGAGATTTGAATTGCCGGCGGCGAGGAAGGCGGACAGGTTGCGGACGCGGCCGGGCGTCTTGTTGGCGTCAAGCAGAAGGGCCTTGCCTTCATGCATGACGAAATCGAATTTGCCGTAGTCGAAGCCGAGATCGCGCCGTAGCGCGCGAAGCTCGTCGGGAACCGGAACCGGCTCTCGTCGGATCGTATCTTCGCCTTTGACCAGGTTCTGCGGCGAGACATGCCGGGTACAACGCTCGCGTTCTCCGCAAAACAGCCAGAAGCGGGCGCCAAAGCCGTCAGGCTCGGGCTCGGGAACAAACTTTTCCACCACGAGATCCTTGCGGTCGAACACCGCCGGGGGAACTTCCGCAAGCGAGCCGTGGATGCGGTAGCGATCGAGCAGCCTGGCATCGGGAAACGGCTCCGGCCTGCCGGCGCGCCGCGATCGCCGATTGAGCGTCTGCTCCCGCGTTCCCAGATTGTTGAGGCTGCTCTTGACG
Source organism: Mesorhizobium sp. M2A.F.Ca.ET.046.03.2.1 (assembly GCF_003952425.1). NCBI lineage: Bacteria > Pseudomonadati > Pseudomonadota > Alphaproteobacteria > Hyphomicrobiales > Phyllobacteriaceae > Mesorhizobium > Mesorhizobium sp. M2A.F.Ca.ET.046.03.2.1. The sequence continues at coordinate 7,120,293 of NZ_CP034449.1, forward strand.
ATGACTGGGCCTCGCCAGCTGTGATCCCTGTCGATCACCGCGCCGCTGACGCGACGCTTCGAGATATCGGCGGCGCCGATGTTGAGGCAGAAGGGATAAGTGCGCGCGTATTCGACATATTCGGGTGGCGTCACGGTCGCGTCGACATGGAGTATCGCGATATCCGCCTCTGGCCTGGCCGACGTGCCCGCAACAATGCGAACGGAATGTCCCCGGCGCTTCAACTCCTCCAGGAGATCGAAGAGCATGTAGGGGCTGTCGCGGCGCAGCAACGGCCCGCGACGGCGTTCAAACACGTCAAACTCATGCGTGATAACCGCAATACGTGCCATCCGCCCCCCGGCTTGGTTTCTTAAGCGTCCTCGATTATGCGTTCTAACACAATCGTACGGGCGGGTTTGTGATGACAGAGCATTGGAATGCAATTCGCAGGCATTGGCAGTTGCTGGGGTCGCCGCTCAGGCCGCCGCCGGAAGTCGTCGAGGCCTATAACCGCGAACTCGACCTCGCTCGATCGCACGTCGTGATGTTCGGCGTGACGCCGGAGCTCGCCGGGCTTGGCGCCAGGATGACGGCGGTCGACGAGTCGGCCGACATGATCGCCGGCATCTGGCCGGGCGATACCGAAAGGCGCAAGGCGGTACGCGGCGACTGGTTCGATCCGCCGATGTCTGACGCAAGCGTCGATGCGCTGATCGGCGACGGATGCCTCACTGTCATCGGCGGGGCGGATGCGAGGCAAGCGCTGTTTTCAGCCATCGCGCGCGTTCTGAAAGCAGACGGGCGCGCCGGCATCAGGCTGTACGCTTCCCCCGAGACACGCGACGATCCGCGGGATGTCCGCGCCCTCGCGTTGGCCGGCGGCGTCTCGACCTTTCACGACCTCAAATGGCGGGTGGCCATGACCGCGGTCGCCGGCGCGCCGGACTACGTCATACCGGTGACGGGAATTCTCGAGCAATTCGAAGCGATGTTTCCCGACCGCGACGAACTTTCGACACGCACGGGATGGGAGTTGCCGGTGATCGGCACCGTCGACGTCTACCGTAACTCATCCGTCATCTACAATTTTGCGCCGGTAAGCGCGCTTGTCGAGGAAGCCAAGGTATTTTTCGACGACGTCGACGTTGCCTCGACCGGCACATACGGGCTCGCCGAACGCTGCCCGCTGCTGGTGCTGCGAGCGCCGAAGCGCCGGGACTGACGGGTGGGATTGCTCGTCGGTGTCCCGCGACAGCAGGCGCTTTTCATGGTGACGTTTCGCCTGAGAAAAATTTCGCGCCGCTTGCCCCTTTCGCGCGCCTTGACTCTGGCAAGGCGCCGGCCTATCTCAGCGCCACGTTAGCACTCGCCTTTGGTGAGTGCTAACTCATATCCGGCGGCCTCGCCGGATGGAGGAACAGTTCTCACCGTTCTCACTCGAGGAAGACAACATGGCAAAGTCCAAGTTCCGCCCGCTTCATGACCGCGTGGTCGTTCGCCGGGTCGAATCCGAATCCAAGACCGCCGGCGGGATCATCATCCCGGACACGGCTAAGGAGAAGCCGCAGGAAGGCGAGATCATCGCCGTCGGCTCCGGCGCCCGCGACGAGAGCGGCAAGCTGGTGCCCCTGGACGTCAAGGCCGGCGACCGCATCCTGTTCGGCAAGTGGTCGGGCACTGAAGTCAAGCTCAATGGCGAAGACCTTCTGATCATGAAGGAATCCGACATCATGGGCATCATCGGCTGAATTTCGGCCTCTCCATCAACTGAGTTTTCGGGCTCTTCCCGAGCCCCTGTCAGGAGCTAACCATGGCTGCAAAAGACGTAAAATTCTCCCGCGACGCCCGTGAGCGCATGCTGCGCGGTGTCAACATCCTCGCCGACGCGGTGAAGGTGACCCTCGGACCGAAGGGCCGCAACGTCGTCATCGACAAGTCGTTCGGCGCCCCGCGCATCACCAAGGACGGCGTCACCGTCGCCAAGGAGATCGAGCTTGAGGACAAGTTCGAGAACATGGGCGCCCAGATGGTCCGCGAAGTCGCTTCGAAGACCAACGACATCGCCGGCGACGGCACGACCACCGCTACCGTTCTCGCCCAGGCGATCGTGCAGGAGGGCAACAAGGCCGTTGCCGCTGGCATGAACCCGATGGACCTCAAGCGCGGCATCGACCTCGCCGTCGGTGAAGTCGTCGCCGCTCTTGGCAAGGCCGCCAAGAAGATCAAGACCTCCGAGGAAGTCGCCCAGGTCGGCACGATCTCGGCCAATGGCGACGAGTCGGTCGGCAAGATGATCGCGGAAGCGATGCAGAAGGTCGGCAACGAAGGCGTCATCACCGTCGAGGAAGCCAAGACCGCCGAGACCGAGCTGGAAGTCGTCGAAGGCATGCAGTTCGACCGCGGCTATCTCTCGCCCTACTTCGTCACCAACGCCGACAAGATGGTCGCCGATCTGGAAGACGCCTACATCCTGCTGCACGAGAAGAAGCTCTCCAACCTGCAGGCAATGCTGCCGGTCCTGGAAGCTGTCGTTCAGACCTCGAAGCCCCTGCTCATCATCTCGGAAGACGTCGAAGGCGAGGCCCTGGCCACGCTGGTCGTCAACAAGCTGCGCGGTGGCCTGAAGATCGCCGCCGTCAAGGCTCCGGGCTTCGGTGACCGCCGCAAGGCCATGCTGGAAGACATCGCCATCCTGACCGGTGGCCAGGTCATCTCGGAAGACCTCGGCATCAAGCTCGAGAATGTCGGCCTCAACATGCTCGGCCGCGCCAAGAAGGTGTCGATCTCCAAGGAGAACACCACCATCGTCGACGGCGCCGGCAAGAAGGCAGAGATCCAGGGCCGCGTCGCCCAGATCAAGCAGCAGATCGAGGAGACCACCTCGGACTACGACAAGGAGAAGCTGCAGGAACGTCTGGCGAAGCTCGCCGGCGGCGTTGCCGTGATCCGCGTCGGCGGTGCGACCGAAGTGGAAGTGAAGGAAAAGAAGGACCGCGTTGACGACGCGCTCAACGCGACCCGCGCGGCCGTGGAAGAAGGCATCGTCGCCGGCGGCGGCGTGGCCCTGCTGCGCGCCTCGGCCAACGTCAAGGCCACCGGCGTTAACTCCGACCAGGCCGCCGGCATCAACATAGTGCGCCGCGCGCTGCAGGCTCCGGCCCGTCAGATCGCGTCGAACGCCGGTGCGGAAGCTTCGATCGTTGCTGGCAAGATCCTCGAGAACAAGGGCGCGACCTTCGGCTTCAACGCCCAGACCGGCGACTATGGCGACATGATCGCCATGGGCATCGTCGACCCGGTCAAGGTCGTGCGCACGGCTCTCCAGGACGCGGCCTCGGTCGCCGGCCTGCTCGTCACCACCGAAGCCATGATCGCCGAAGCACCGAAGAAGGAAGCTGCCGGCGGTATGCCGGGCGGCATGCCCGGCGGCGGCATGGGTGGCATGGGCGGCATGGACTTCTAAGAAGTCCATAAAGCACGCCCATCAACCAACATTGCTCAAGCCCGCAAGCGGGCTTGAGTGGCGGCATGGACTTCTAAGAAGTCCATAAAGCACGCCCATCAACCAACATTGCTCAAGCCCGCAAGCGGGCTTGAGTGGCGGCATGGACTTCTAAGAAGTCCATAAAGCACGCCCATCAGCCAACATTGCTCAAGCCCGCAAGCGGGCTTGAGTGGCGGCATGGACTTCTAATCCAGGCTGCTTGGCTAATTCATACGGAAAGGGCGGCAGAGATGCCGCCCTTTTTCGTTGCTCAAACGTCAACGCTGCGCCTCAGGCTGCTTCAGCGACAAGGCCATCGAGCAAAGCGCGGCCCTGCGGCCAGTCGCCCAATCCGCTTTGCGCGTTGATATGGCCGGCCGGCCCGATGATGGCGATGCCGCTGCCCCACCGCGCCGCCCTCGCCTCGGCATAGTCGCGCGATCCGTAGGGATCGTCGGTGCTAGCGACCACCAGCGAAGCAAAGCGCAATCTGTCCTGGGGTATCCTGGCGAAGGCCATGCCGTAGACCGGGAACAGAGCCGCCATCGGGTCCGGAACCGCGACTAGCATGGCCGCGCGGACCGGACGCCGCGAAATTGTCTGCCAATGCGCGACCAGCAGGCACGACAGGCTGTGCGCCACCAGAACGGGCGGCTCGGGCGCTTCGATCACGGCTGCCTCCAGAGCCGCCAGCCAGTCGGTGAAATCAGGCAGGTCCCAGCTTGATGGCTGGAAACGCCGCATCGCCGGATCGGTGTCTTGCCAGCGCGATTGCCAATGCGTGGGCCCCGAGCCGCCGCTACCCGGCAGGATGATGAAATGCGTCATGTCGCCTTGCTCCTAAAGATCAACAGGAGCATGGTGGCGTCTTGCCGCAGGAGCAGGAATAGGAAATCATCGGAAAAAATGACTTCGAATCCGATGGATTCAAAGTGAAGATGAATAACCCGATGAGCCAGTTATGTTCGACCCCACCGACATTGCCATTGTCGAAGCCTTGCAGGAGAACGGCCGCATCGGCATGTCCGAGCTTGGCCGCCGCGTCGGCCTCTCGCAGCCGGCGACTTCGGAGCGGGTGAAACGCCTGGAGGAGCGCGGCGTCATTGCAGGCTACACCGCCGTGATTGACCCGGCCGCGCTCGGCCTGGGCATGATGGCCATCATCCGGGTGCGCACCACGCATGAGCATATCCGCCCCTGCCTCAAGCAGTTCGCCGAGATGCCACAGATCACCGAAGTGCACCGGCTTACCGGCGAGGACTGCTTCATCCTCAAAGTGGTCGTCCCCTCGCCGGCGCAACTTGAAAGCATCGTCGACGCCGTGGCGCGCCACGGCTCCGTCACGACGGCGCTGGTGCTGCGCAGCGAGACACCGAAGCCGATCGGCCGCGATCTGATCCGGCAATCGGCCCGCTAGCGCGTTTCACCGTTCAAAGGAAAGGCGAAACGCTCTGCCGGCGGGCCTTCATCGGCCGCGCGCGACCGAGTTGACCGCTCAAATGGTCAATGCGGCTCCGCAGTGGCCTGACCAGCAAGCACCGCCTGCTCGACCAGCGCGGCGACCTCGTCGGCAACGGCCTGGACCGGCGTGCGGTCGTTGGTGGCGCGGGCGATCACCATAAGGCCTTCCAGCGAAGATTCGACCAGCAACGCCAGCGCTGCGCACGCCGCTCCGGCAAAATCGTCGAGGCGACGGGGCATGTGAAAGGATAGGCCTGGCGCGGATAGCCGCGCTCAGGCCCAGCCCGGAACCTGCCCGCTAGGATCTCGGTTCCGGGCAAAGTGTCACGAGACCACCCTGTTGAGCTTCACGAGGGTCTTCGGACTGCGCTGGATGGTCTGGAAGATCACGCAGTAGCGATCGGTGAGCTCCATGAGTTGGGTCAGCCGGCTTTGCTCGACATCCGACTCGATGTCGAAGCGCAGGCGGATTTCCTTGAAGCCGACCGGCACCCCCTCGGTGACGCCGAGCGTGCCGCGAAGATCGACATCGCCCTCGGCGGAGATTTCCGCCGACTTGATCGGAATCTTGAGCACGGCCGCGGCCGCGCGCATCGAGACGCCGGCGCAGGCGATCAGCGCCTCCAGCAGCATGTCGCCGGAGCAAAGCTCCTGGCCGCTGCCGCCGGCCTTCGGATGAATGCCGGCCAGCGCAAGCCCGCGCCCGGTTTCGACCTTGCAGGTCACCTTTGAGTCGTCGGCGCTGCCCTTCGCCTTCAAGGTAAGAAGCGCGGCCCGCGCATCCTTGCGATAAAGATCCTTGATCGGCTCCTGCGTGGCGCGAAACGTCGCGATATCCATTGCTGTTCTCCTGTCGTGAATTGCGGTTGCTTGAAGTCGTCGACCATCGTCCGGACCTATTCCGGGACCGCGATCCCGGAGCCGCCGAGCTCGGCGGGAAAGTCCTTCAGCTTCGGCAGCCCGTCCTTCATCGGCAGGACCGTCTCGGCGTAATTGACATGGACCCCCGGCGCGAATTCCACCGTCGGTATGGTGGCCGCATAGACGTCGACCAGTCCGAGCGGCGGATGGTCCGTCATCAAATGGCCGCCGCATTTCGTGCAGAACTGGCGGTCGCTCATCTCGGACTTCTTGAAACCTGAGAGAAACTCCGCCCCCTTGGTGACCTTGACGTTCTGAGGCTTCCACAGCGTGAAGGCGTTCACGGGAGACGCCGACCAGGAACGGCAGGAACTGCAATGGCAATAGCCCATTGCCTCCGCGTTTCCGTGGACTTCAATTTCCACGGCGCCGCAAAAACACCCGCCCTTATGTACCGTCTTATGTACCGTCATGACTTTAGTCCTTTTCTTTCGTTGCGTTCGATTGCGCAGAGCGTGCAACAGAAGACAGCTCCTGACGCCGGTTGGGGTTTAAAGCTTCCCACCTGGGACGGAATGATGGGGCGTCCGCGTTAGTTGACAGCGCGTCCGGAACTCGAATGGAAGTCGCGCAGCTGGCTTAGCGGGACATGGGTGAAATGGCCGGAGACGCTCTGTCTGACCTTTTGAAAACGGTGCGCCTCACCGGTGCGACGTTTTTCGACATCGAGGCCCAGGATCCGTGGGCGGTCTGCTCGCCGGCACCCGCCTCGATATTGCCGAGGATACTGCCGGGCGCGGACCACCTGATTTCCTATCACGTGCTCACGGCGGGCCGCTGCTTTGCCCGCATTATCGGCCAGGAGGCGATCCCGGTGGAGGCCGGCGAGGTCGTGGTCTTCACCCACAGCGACCCGCATATCATGTCGAGCACGCCCGATTTGAGGGCCGACCCGCCGACGGCGGACGTGCTGCAGATCGCGGCCGCAAGCCAAACGCCTTTCCCGATCAACTACGTCAAGGACGGATCGCTGTCGGCGAGGCTGGTCTGCGGCTATCTCGCCTGCCATGCCCTGCCCTTCAATCCACTGCTGGAGGCGCTGCCGCCCGTCATCAAGGCCGGCGACGTCAAAGGCGATGGCGGCTGGCTCGGCCAGTTCATCAGATTGGCGGTCTCGGAAGTGGCCGAGAAGCGGGCCGGCAGCGAAACGGTGCTTACCAAGCTCAGCGAACTGATGTTCGTTGACGTGTTGCGCCGCTATGTGGAATCGCTGCCGCCGCAGCAGACCGGCTGGCTGGCGGGCCTGCGCGATCCGCAGCTGTCGAAGGCGCTGGCGCTGATCCACGACCGGCCGGCCCACAATTGGACGGTGGAGGCGCTGGCCAAGGAGTCCGCTTTCTCGCGCACGGTGCTTGCGGAGCGCTTCACCAAAATCGTCGGCATGCCACCGATGCATTATCTCGCCAAATGGCGCATGCAGATCGCCTCGGAGCTGCTCAGCACCGGCAACAGCAACGTCGCCAGCATCGCGGCGGAGATAGGCTACGAATCCGAAGCGGCGTTCAGCCGGGCCTTCAAGAAGATGATCGGCGTACCGCCCTCGGCCTGGCGCCTGGGCGTTAGAGTTGCGGCGGGCTCCGGAAGCGACGAGGCTTCCGAAACGGCGAATGAATCAGGGAGCTAGCGATCCGCCACAGCCAGCTTGGCGCCAAGCATGACGAAGGCAGCGGCGAAGCTGCGGCGCATCCAGGTCAACACCTTCGGCCGCGACACGATGTGGCTGCGCACCGAGGCCGCGAAGACGCCATAGACGGCGAAGACGACGAAGGTCATCAGCATGAAGACGCCGGAGAGCTCCAGCATTCTGGGCAGCGCATGCGGCTCGGTGGTGCTGACGAATTGCGGCAGGAAGGCGAAGAAGAAGATCGACAGTTTCGGGTTCAGCACGTTGACCAGGATGCCAGCGGTGATCGTCCTGGCGGTCGAGCGCGGCGCGGCGTCCTCATCGATGCTGAGGCCGCCTTTTTCCTTCAACGTGTTCCAGGCCATGTAGAGCAGGTAGGCGACGCCGAGATATTTCAGCGTCTCGAAGGCGACGGCGCTGGTGTGCAGCACAGCGGCGAGGCCAGTGATGGCGGCCGCCATATGCGGGATGATGCCCAACGTGCAGGCGAATGCGGCTACGACCGAGGCCCGCGCGCCGCGCGAGAGGCCGGCGCTCAGCGTGTAGAGGACGCCTGTGCCGGGCGAGGCCACGATGATCAGCGACGTCAACAGGAATTCGATGCTCATGGATTTCCTCCGCGGCCCTGCCCGGCCGGAAGGTACCGGGAGGTGTGGACTTCGGCAAGCGGGTGGAGACTAGCTCACCGACAACCCATGCGCCGTCCTTGCCATCAGGCAGTCGTCGCCGCCGGGCATGCAGGCGCGGCAGACATCCGGGCGGAGATCATAGATGCCGCAAGCCGTGTGCTTACCCACCTCCCCGGTGAGCGCAGAGCACCGCGCACCCTCGCAGCGCATTCCGGACTGGTCGGCGGCTACCAGTTCGAGCGGGATGCGGTCCAGTTGCTCATCCTCCTCGGTCGAGAAGCGCGGCCAGTCGGCCGAATAGGAGCAGCAGGCTCCGCAGCTCTGGCAGTCGAAGGCGACGCCTTGCGAAAGCGATACGGTGATGGCGGGGTCGAGCGGCAAGGCGATCCTCATGCGTGCCTTGTCTTGGCGCAGGATTGCGGCGTTCGTCCATACTTCCACGCAATTTTTCCCGACAGCATGATTTTTTCGTTTTGCCGGGAACCCTTTCGCCGGCTGCCGGTTTATCCCTGCTGTCAGCAATTCGAGAGCGATCGAGAAAGGTTGACGGCAAAGACGCCTCCCGCGTGTAAAAAGCGCGAGAGGCGTTTTTCATCAGGCCTACATGATCACGCTCAACAGCGGCAGGATCTCATAGCGGAAGCCGCGGCCCGAACGCGCCACCGGGTCGGCGTCGGTCACGGCCCTCGCCTCCGCCTCGCTGCCGGCACGCAGGATCAGCAGCCCCCATGGGCCGGCCGGATCGGCGACCGGGCCTGCCATGATCATGATGCCTTCGCGGAGCTTCTCGCGCAGATAGTCGGCATGCCGGCCCATCAGCGCCCTTTCCTCCTCCGTCATAGTGAGGGCGAAATCCGGCCGCGGCGGGATCAACCGGCAATGGAAGATCGTTGACGCCGTGGCTTCACGCGATGCTTCACTGCTGGCCATCGCCGCCTCCCCGAAAGTCTATTGCCGCCGGCCGCCCACGAGGCGTATCCGCTGCGCAACCTCCACGAACGTTACACCTTCTTCCGGAATAGCTCTATTCGTCCGGGCCGGGCTCCGGCCAGGGCTCCTTGGCAGCTTCCGCGTACCAGTGCCGCATCGCGGGCATCGCCAGCACCGCGTCGACATAGGCGCGGGTGACGGGCGCCAGCTCGCCGCCATAAGTGTCGAAGCGCGTGACCACCGGCGCATACATGGCATCGGCCGCAGTGAAATGACCGAACAGGAACGGGCCGCCCTGGCCATATTGCTCGCGGCACTGGCGCCAGATCGCCTCGATCCTCGCCCGCTGTGCCTCGCCCTCGGCATCGAGCGGCTTGTGCGATGTCGGCCGACGCAGGTTCATCGGCCAGCCGTAACGAACCTCGCGGAAGCCGGAGTGCATCTCGGTGGCAACCGAGCGCGCCAGCGCACGAGCGCCGAGGTCCTCCGGCCAGAGCCTTTTCTCAGGGTAGAGGTCAGCAAGATATTCAAGGATGGCAAGCGTTTCCCAGACGATGCTGCCATTGTGATTCAACACCGGCACAAGGCCGGTCGGCGACACCTTGGCGAGGTTGGCGGCTGTCTGCGGCGTGCGTAGCCGCACGAAGCCCTCCTCGAAAGGTATTTCCAGGTGCCGCATGGCCACCCAGGGCCTGAGCGACCAGGACGAAAAGCATTTGTTGCCGATATAGAGGGTGAACTCTGCCAAGAACTGTCTCCTGATGATGTCAATTCGCTTCGGCCGTCGTGATCGCCGGCGGCCTCACGCCGGCGCGGGCCTGGATCGCAGCGACTGCCGTCTGTATGTCGGGATTAACCTCGAGCGCCCTGCGGCCGGCATCGATCGTGAGATCGACCTGGTCGACAGGCAGCCTGAGCCTGGTCGGAATCTCGTTCAGCTTCGCCTGCGTCGCCGGATCGAGATCGGCAAAGGAAAGGTGCTGGACCACAAGGCGGACACCACGGCAGTTCCACCCGGCCGACGAACCGCGATAGGCCGAAACGGTCGAGGCCGGGAGCCCGCAGCGATAGCGCACCAGCTCGCCCTTCCATTGCGAGACCGCAAGTTTCAGCGCATCGAACTCGTCGCGCACCGAGGCGGCGAGCGTGGTGCTGGTCACGGCGTCGAGGAGCTCGGCGGCCTTTGGCCCGTGCAGCGACTTCGCCCAGTTCACATCGCTGTCGCTCCCGGCGTCGGCGACGATGAAGATCAGCGTCGTCAGGCGGACCGCGGCCGACGGCGACAGCGGCCCGTAAGGTGTGCCGGCGGCGGAGCGCTCAAGCGTGAAGCCGGTGACACCGATATTGTCCGTCAGCCCACCGTCGAGCAGCTTCACATAGTCGAGCGGATCGTCGTTCTGATAGGAATCGAGCGCGCTGGCATAGGCCTTGAGCCGCAGCGAGGCGTTGCGGTCGGCAAGCGCCTCGCTCAGCCATTGCGGCCTGTGGTAACCGCAATGGGGGCTGGTCGCCGAGACCACGATCGGTGCGAAGACAATCGGCACGGCGGCAGATGCCGCGACAGCGTCGGCAATCCGCACTTGGTCGAGGTCACTGCACAGCGCCGCGAAGGTGTCGTGGGTGAAGAGGAACGGCGTGCGGTTGTATATGTCGGAGGCGTTGATCCAGACGATCGGACCTTTCGGCCGGTGCAAGGCCTTGAAGGCCGCGCCGTCGAACAGATGGTCGTTCAGCCATCTGGCGAAACCGCTGCGGTCGTTGACGCCGCCATAATAGGCGCGGATGAAGTTGACCGGCGACAACGATGTCCTGAGATCGGCTTCGGCGTTCTGGGTCAGGAAGCGCTCACGAAAGTCCTGGTAGCCGTCCCTGCCCTTGTAGCCGAAATACGCGGCGGTGACCGCGCCGCCCGAGGCGCCCGAAACCATCCTGATGTCGTCGACCAGCGTGCGCTGTTTCGGGCGTTGATCGATGACGACGTCGTCCAGCGCCCGCAACACGCCGTAGGAGAAAGCGGCGGCCCGCGTGCCGTCGCCGGAAAACGCAAGTCCCACGACGGTCGAGCCATCATCGGCCGGGTCGGGGATATAAGTGGGTGATGGGCGACCTGCTTTCCGGGTGAGCGTGTTGATCGGTCCGACGTCGTCGGCGATGCAGCCAGCCAGGGCCATCAGGACAGCGACAAAAGCCACACGAAGACGCAAACCCGGTTCCCCCAGGGCTGCCCTCGCCGGCAGCCGCGGCGAGCCTAACCGGATTGCGTTGCCCGATGCAACCGCACCCCTCAAGCATCAGGATGACAGGCACCATGGAGGCCGCCGCGGGGCGGCCTTTTCATGCCTGGAATTGCTTGGCGAAAGCGTTGGTGAAGACGATCTCGCCATGGTCGCCAGCCGCCTCGCCCAGCACCACATCCATGTTGTCGGCCGTGATGCGCGCGAGTGCGAAGCCGCCCATATAGGCCGCCTTCGGCTTGACGAGATCGAGGCCGTCGCGCTGGTAGATCATCGGCACTTCGTGCTGATGGCCGTGGAAGATCGCGATGACATTGTAGCCGCTGATCGCCGCCAGCAGAGCCTGGCGGTCGGCCTCGCCCCACCAGTGCGGGCGGCCTGAACCATCGTCGTCATAGGTGCGTTTCACCGGATCCCAGCGCTCGGTCGAGAAGGTGTCCCAACCATAATGCTGGAAGATGACCACTGGACGGCCATCGCCGGCATAAGTGGCGAGGTCCTGCTTCAGCCAGGGCAGGCTGCTCGGCGCGCCATGTCCGGTGTCGCCGGCGAAGCGGTGCGTCTGGATGAGATGCAGGCCGCCCCAGTCCCAGGAATAGCAGTCAGTGTCGACGTCGTATTCGGTTGCCGGCACAGGCGGCTTGAAGAACACGCCGGGGCGATGGTTGACCTCGACATAATCTCGCAATTCGCGGCGATACCAATCTACATGCGGCGGCGAGCCGTTCTGGTCGAGATCGTGATTGCCGAGCCCGACATAGACCGGGATGTGGACGCGATCCGGCCCGATGCCTTCCTGGTAGCGCTGGGAGAACTGCAGAAGCTGCGTGCCTTCGCTGGGCTCGGTGACCTGGCCGCCGCCATCATCAGTGATGTCGCCGCCGGTGACGAGGCCGAGCGGCGTGCCGATGCGGGTGCCGGCCGAATGCAGGCCGGTGGAGACGCCGTCGATCTCGGCCGGCCACTTCTTGTCGGCAACGGCGTTCAGGGCCGCGACATTGCGAAGAAGTGCTGCATCGGTCTTGCCTTCCTGCAGGCAATTGGGGCTGAGGCCGCTTGCCATGCGGCAGGCATGGATATCGGCGACGAAGAGGAAGGTGGCGTCGATCGGCTGGATGCGCTTTCCGGTCTGGCCGAAGGCCACGCGAGGAAGGGCGCAGGCGGCAGCGAAGAGTCCCGTCCGGGTGATGAGCAGACGGCGCGAGATGGTTGCTGGCGAGGGACGTTTCATCGTTACCCGATTAAACATTCTCGACCCGCCTCGTCCAGTTCAATGCCCAGCCGGGGAGACTATCCATGCCAAGGCATGAAAGCTCCTGGGTCGACAGAACAACGGCGGTCTGTCATTGCTCTGCTACATGCACCCAGGGGAGGAAGGCATGAAGAGCCTTACAACCGGCATGGTGCTCGCCATGCTCGCCTTCGCCGGCGGCGCGCAGGCCGCAGACTGCGTCGACGCCAAATCCGCAAAAGCCGGCTTCGTGCTCGAAAAACCCGGCATTAGCAGCGAGTTCCGGCCGGCGCCCGGCGGCATGGTCGCGGTCGCCAACAAATATCAATCGGATTTGCCGCAGACGCAGTATCTCTATGCCGGGCTGATCGAGGTGTTCCGCGACAGCGATACCGGGCGGCTGTCGATGATCCCGCTCGGCGACCTGAAGAAGCTGTTCCCGCTGAAGGCGGGCGCCAAGAGCAAGACCGAATTCGTGCGGCTGTCTTCGAAAAAGGCGCCGCAGGGCACCGAGACGCTGGCGCTCAACGTCAAAGGCAAGGACACCTACAGGCTCGGCGACTGCAAGTATAATGTGCTCGTGGTCGGCGAAACGATCACCGGCAGCACGGGCAACGTCATCGATACCTTCACCGCGCTCTATTCACCGGACCTGCAGGCGGTGCTGGCGCGGCGGTATGATGAGGGGACGAGCGCGCAGAGCGAGGTGGGGTTCGAGAGGATCGAGCCGCTGAAGGAATAGTGGCAGTCGTTCTTGAATTTTCGAGCGAAGGCGATCCCCCCTTTTGTCCTGCCGGCGTCTATCGCAACAGGATTCTGCGGCAGTCACTCGGCTGACAGGACGCCGGCTATTGGCTTGGCGACAAAGGCCGGGTCTTCCCAATGCGGGTTGTGGCCGCAGTCCCGCGCCCAGACCAGACGCGATCCGGCAATTGCCTGGACCAGCGCCCGCTGGTGCGCTTCGCCGAAAAGCGGATCGCGCCCGCCGGCGATGATCAGCGTCGGGACCCGCACGGCCGCGCCGCGGTGGTCAGATCGGTGCGGCGGATCTCTTCGAGAATGGCGCGCCAGCGCGCCGCCGGAATCGCGGAGGCGTCCTGCGCGAGACCGGCGAGAAATGCCTGCGGCACGCCCGGCTGGCAGGCATGCCACCAGTCATAGAACGGATCGGACGGCGAGATCGGGTCGCGCAGGGCCGCCACGCCGTCGATCAGTTGGTGATGCGATCCGAAATCGGGCTTCAGCGTGCTGGCCAGGATGACCAGCCCTCCGATCACGTTCAGATATTGTGCGGCCAGCGCGATCGACACCATGCCGCCAAGCGAGTGTCCGACGACAACCGATCGGTCCAGCCGCAAGCGCCGGATCAGCCCGGCAATGTCGTCAGCGAAATCGGCGACGCTGCACCCCTCGCCCGCATTTGAGGCACCGTGGCCACGCAGAGCCGGCATGATCAGCCGGCGCCCGGAAAGATGCGGGGCCAGCAGCGCAGGCGGCGTTCGCCGTTCTGGAGCGCGAAGGCATCGCTGGCGCGACGCTGGAAAAGGTCGCGGCCCAGGCCGGCGCCTCGAAGGGCATCGTGCTGCACTATTTCCGCAACAAGCAGGAGCTGTTCGAGCACGCCATGCGCGAGGCCAACGCCGTGCTCTGTCACGCCGTCGTCGCCAGACTGCAGCGGGCGCGGTCTCCGATGGAACGGCTGGACGCCGTGATCGAGGGCAATTTCGAGGAGCACCTGTTCCTGCCGCCACTCTGCCATGCCTGGCTGTCGCTCTGCGCCGAGGTGCCGCGCGACGAGAAGCTGGCACGCATCCAGAAGGTGATCCACGCGCGGATGCGCTCGAACCTGTTGTCCGGTCCGCGCGGTCTCGCTTCGCCGCAACTGGCCGAGGAGATCGTGCTCGGCGTCACCGCCTTGATCGACGGGCTGTGGCTCAGGCTCGGCCTGCAGCCGGGCAGCGTCACGCGCGAACAGGCGGTGCGCCAGGTCAAGGACTTCGTCGCGGGGCGACTGGCGCTACGACAGCCAGCGCCCGTTGGCCTGGCCTCGGCTGGATAAAGTTCAGACCGAGCGACAGGCCGCCGGGTGGATGTCGGCTATATGGCGGGGCGAGGTTGACGGCTCAATGGGTGGTCCCAGTCCTTGAACCCAAGCCTTCCCACCTCGTCGAGGATCTGCTCGCGAATCCAGCGATGCGGCGGCTCATCATCGCGACGGGCGTGCCAGTACATTCTGACTGCCGCCGACGGTATCGGGATCGGCGTCCGATAGATGCCGATCGGCAGGGATTTTGCCGCCGCCACCGCGAACTGCGTCGGGACGGCGGCCAGATAAGGTCCGCCGGCCACGGCCAGCGCCACCGCCTGGAAGTGCGGCAAAGCGAGCGTGACGCGGCGCGCTCGGCCGATCCTGCCCAGCGCATCGTCGGTGAAGCCCGACATCGAGCCATCAATGGAGCGCAGCGCGTGCGGCAGCGCGCAAAAAAAGTCGAGCGGCACCTCCTCGCCCTCCGCGATGCCCGCCTGGCAGAGCGCGGCATTGTCCTTCGCGGCGATGATGGCGAAGGGCGAGCCGAACAGCGCCACGCTCGAGACCCATTCCGCCACCTCCAGCGGGCGCTCCAGTGCAAGGTCAATCCGATCCTCCTGCAGCAGCTTCGACACGTCGCCAATGGCGCTGTCGAGGAAGCGGAACGATACGCCGGGGGCCACCGCCGCGATGCGGGCGGCAAAGGGCGGCATCAGGAGCATGGAGAAGAAATCGGCACCCATAAGCGTGAAGGTCCGTTCCAGCCTCGCCGGATCGAAATCGGTTGCCGGCTGAAAGGCGCGCTCGATCTCGCGCAATGCCGCGCGCACCGGCTCAGCCAGGCTCTCGGCGCGCGGCGTCGGCACCATGTCGTTGCCGCGGCGCACGAAGAGCTGGTCGTTGAGCGCGTGGCGCAGGCGGTTGAGCGCCGCGCTGACAGCCGGCTGGCTAAGGCCGATCTGCTCGCCGGCGCGCGTCACGCTCTTCTCGCGCAGAAGCGCGTCGAGCACCCTCACCAGATTAAGGTCGAGCGCATTCAAATTCATCGCATCGATCCGCCCCATACGATCATTCGATTTCCGTCGGCCGCCCATCCCAGGTTAGGTCGCTGTCGAAGCCGTTTCGCCGGCGCGCAACAGAGAAAGAGCAATCATGACAATGATCAACACCAGCATCGCAGGCAAGGAACTCCTTTGGTTCAACAACACGCTTGTCGCCATCCAGGTCTGTTCGGCCGACGGCGAGGATGGGATCTGCGTTATCGAACACCGCCAGCCCTATGGCGATTCCGCGCCGCTGCACGTGCACCGCAACGAGGACGAGGTGTTTCATATCCTTGAAGGGCGGATACGCTTCGTCATCAACGGCCGTGAGCGGATCGCCGGCGCCGGCGAGACGGTGCTCGCGCCGAAAGGCCTGCCGCACACCTACAGGGTCGAGTCTCCGGAAGGGGCGCATACGCTCACAGTGACGCGCGGTCCGGATTTCGAGACGATGGTGCGCAAGGCAAGCCGCCCCGCTGAACGGCCCGACCTGCCGCCGGCGGCGACGCCGACGCCGCAGAAGATCGATATGCTGACCAGGCTGTGCGCCGAGAACGGCATCGACATTGTCGGGCCGCCGCTGGGGTGAGCCTTCCCTTCAACCGATTTGCATCTTGCTCGCCCGCAATCTCCGCTTGATGCCGTTTGTGCAACGCGATACGCCCTTGCCCAAATCGACAGGCCGGAGAGTTCCCGTGAGCGCTGAAAAGACCAGAACCGAAACCGATACGTTCGGCCCCATCGAGGTGGCGGCCGGCCGCTATTGGGGCGCGCAGGCGCAGCGCTCTCTGGGCAATTTCAAGATCGGCTGGGAGAAGCAGCCGGCCTCGATCGTGCGCGCGCTCGGCATCGTCAAGCGCGCCGCGGCCGAGGTAAACATGGAGATGAAGCGGCTCGATCCGGCGATCGGCAAGGCGATCCTGGAGGCCGCACAGGAAGTGATCGACGGCAAGCTCGACGAGCATTTCCCGCTGGTGGTGTGGCAGACCGGCTCGGGCACGCAGTCCAACATGAACGCCAACGAGGTGATCTCGAACCGGGCGATCGAGATGCTCGGCGGCGTCATGGGCTCGAAGAAGCCGGTGCACCCCAACGATCACGTCAACATGAGCCAGTCGTCCAACGACACCTATCCGACTGCCATGCACATCGCCTGCGCCGAGCGGGTCGTGCACCACCTGATCCCTGCCCTGCACCATCTGCACAAGGCGCTCGACGCCAAGGCGCGCGCCTTCAACCACATCATCAAGATCGGCCGCACGCACACGCAGGACGCCACGCCGCTGACCCTTGGCCAGGAATTTTCCGGCTATGCAGCGCAGGTCGCCTCCTCGATCAAGCGCATCGAGCAGACACTGCCCGGCCTGCAGGAACTGGCGCAAGGCGGCACCGCCGTCGGCACCGGCCTCAACGCGCCGGTCGGCTTCGCGGAAAAGGTGGCAGACCGCATCGCCGCCATCACCGGCATCGCCTTCGTGACCGCGCCGAACAAGTTCGAGGCGCTCGCGGCGCATGATTCCATGGTGTTCTCGCATGGCGCGATCAACGCGGCGGCCGCGGCTCTCTTCAAGATCGCCAACGACATCCGCCTGCTCGGCTCCGGCCCGCGCTCGGGCCTCGGCGAGCTGTCGCTGCCGGAAAACGAGCCGGGCTCGTCGATCATGCCAGGCAAGGTCAACCCGACCCAGTGCGAGGCGTTGACGCAGGTCTGCGTGCAGGTGTTCGGCAACAATGCGGCGCTCACCTTCGCCGGCAGCCAGGGCCATTTCGAGCTCAATGTCTACAACCCACTGATGGCCTACAACTTCCTGCAGTCGGTGCAGCTGCTCGCCGACGCCTCCGTCTCCTTTACCGACAATTGCGTTGTCGGCATCGAGGCTCGCGAGGACAATATCAAGGCCGCGCTGGAGCGCTCGCTGATGCTGGTGACGGCGCTTGCCCCCACCATCGGCTACGACAACGCCGCCAAGATCGCCAAGACCGCGCACAAGAACGGCACGACCTTGCGTGAGGAGGCCCTGGCGACGGGGCTGGTCAGCGAGGCTGACTATGATCGGCTGGTGCGCCCCGAGGACATGACGCATCCGGGGTAGTTTTCGCGACGCGGAGCGAGGCTGTTACAGGCTGCTGCGGCCTCGCGATGTCATTCCAGGGCGAAGTATCCCCGACCGCTTGCGGCTGCTTTGAGGTCACGGCATGGATCCTATGGGTCTGCGCGCGTCGCTTCGCTCCTTGCTCCGCTCGTGGATGAGGACGTGACGAGCGTCCCGGCAATCTCCGAAGCCAGCGCTCGCCAACTTCGGACCGAAGGTTCCGTTTTGCGGCAGCAGAATTTACCGGGATAGCCTAATCTCGCGACATGATTTTCGCACGCGGGCGCCAATTCCAAAAAACATATATCCTGTGAACAATGTGTCGCCGCATAGGTGGCTTTTTGTGAACAGTCTACATCGTTTATCTGACGGGTCATTCAACCCGTTCGGAGAACCGCCATGTCCATCAACTCTTCCGTCGCCGGCAACGGCACCGCATCCAACAGCTCCACCACGATCCTGCTCGGTCGCATACTGCTTTCCGTCATCTTCCTGCTTTCCGGCTTCGGCAAGCTCACCGCCATTTCTGGCACCGCCGGCTATTTCGGCGCTCTCGGCCTGCCGGTGCCGACCGTAACCGCCGTCCTGGTCGGCCTGATCGAACTGCTCGGCGGCCTTGCCGTCCTCATCGGCTTCCAGACCCGCATCGTCGCCTGGGTGCTCGCCATCTTCACGATCGCCACCGGGCTGGTCGCTCACACCGGCTGGGCCGACCAGATGCAGATGATCCAGTTTCTCAAGAACCTCGCCATCACCGGCGGCTTCCTCCTGCTCGCCTCGTCCGGCGCCGGCGCCTATTCGATCGACGCCAAGCGCGGCTGATCCTTCTTTCCTCCCAAGCCAAACTCGAAAGCGGCGCGGAATTTTCCGCGCCGCTTTTTCGTTGCAGGCGTAGACTGCGCCGCAGCCGGCGTCATGCACCGGCAAGGGAGGTGGCCAATGTCTCGCAATGCGTTGCTTCTGGTCTCGCGGCTGCTGCTCGCCGCGCTCTTCGTGCCGTCGGGGTTCCAGGCGCTCACCAACATCTCCGGCACAATCAATTATTTCGCCGGGCTCGGCCTGCCGTTGCCGACTTTAGCGGCCTGGGGCACCGGCTTGTTCGAACTGATTGCAGGGCTCTTGATCCTCGTCGGTTTCCAGACCCGGATCGTAGCGCTTCTGCTTGCCGCCTTCTGCATCGTCGCGGGCTTCACCGGCCATTACGGCCAGGGCGGCGACGATGCCACGCTCGCCTTCCTGCACCAGCAGATGCTGATGAAGGACATCGCCATTGCCGGCGGCTTCCTGGCGCTCGCCATGGCCGGCGCCGGCGCATGGTCTGCTGACGGACGCGACTTTGGATCAGCGCCGAGGTGACCTGAGCCAGCCCTATTTCACCGAAACGTCCTATTTTACCGATACACTTGGCCCGCCCTCGACCGCCAGCACCAGGCGGCGGTTGGTGATGCGCGCCAGCTGCGCCAGCCGTCCAGCGGGGCGCTCGCCGTAGAGATCGGAGAGCGAGGCCGGCAGCACCAGCGCCAGCGCGCCGTTGCCGCGGCTTTCCCATTTCAGCCTCGGCATGACGCCCGGCATCGCGGCGGTGAGCAGATAGACCACGCGCATCATCGCCGCCAGCACGCGGGCGCGTTCCAGAAGGCGCGGTGGCGCCAGCGCCTTGATCTCGGGCGCGATGCCGTCGTTGAAGATGCCGTCATGGCGGTAGGCGTTGGCCAGGGCCAGATAGGCGCGGCCGGGATGGTCGACGCCGATGAAGGAGGCATGCGCGATGATGTTGAGCGACTGCCTGCCGCGATATTCTGGATGCGCGCGCCAGCCGATATCGGCGAGCAGGCAGGCGGCATGGCGGTAGCGCGTTTCGTCTTCCGTCTCGTCGATGCCGAAGGCCTTGAATGCCTTGCCGGTCCATTCGACAAGGTCATGCGCGTGGTGCACCGAGCGCGAGCGCAACAGCGCCAGTTCCTCGGCCGCCGAGATCAGCGGGTCAGCCTTCTGCTCCTCGGGGTCGAGCAGCGAATAGAGAAAACCCTCGCGCACGCCTTGCGCCGAGACGATGATCTTCGAGGGCTGCATCGCCGCCATGATCTCCTGCAGCACGACGGCGCCGTAGGGCAGCAGCGAGCGGCGGTTCTTGGAGACGCCTTCGATGCCCTCACCTTCTCGACCTCGCCCTTGGCCACCTGCCTGAGGAAGGTCTGCGCGCTGTCGGCCGAAATCTCGTAGTGATGCATGATGCCGAGCGGGTAGTTGGTCATCTCCATATGCAGCCTGGCAAGGTTTCGCCAGGTGCCGCCGACGGCATAAAAGACCCTGCCTTGCCCGCCCTTGAGCAGCTTTGCCCGCGCCAGTTCCTGACGCGCGATCTTCTGCGCCTGCACCAGCGAGTTCTTGGCCATATCCTGCAGGCGCAGGCCGCCGAGCGGTAGCGTGATGCCGTCGCCGATCGCGTCTCGGTTGATGTCGATCAGCTCGAGGCTGCCGCCGCCGAGGTCACCGGCGATGCCGTTGGCCGGATGGAAACCGGAAATGACGCCAAGCGCCGAATAATAGGCTTCCTGGCGGCCGGTGAGCACGCGGATCTCGGTCTTCAGCACATCCTCGGCGCGGTGGATGAAATCGGGACCGTTGATGGCCTCGCGCGCGGCGGCGGTGGCCAGCACATACATGTGCTCGGCGCCCGCCTGATCCGACAGCGCGCGGAAGCGGCGGAACTCCTCCATCGAGCGCGTCACGGCCTCGGGATCGAGCTTGCCCGTCGAAACGATGCCGCGGCCGAGGCCGGCCAGCATCTTTTCGTTGAACAGCAGCGAGGGCGAGCGCGCCAGCCCTTCATAGACGACAAGGCGGATCGAGTTCGACCCTATGTCGATGATCGACAGTGGCCGCCGGTCCTGAAGCCGGCCCTGGGAAACTGCAATCACGCGGCGCTGTTCTTCTTGCGGCGTTTGAACTGGGCGATGCGCTTGGGCGCATGCGATTTCAGCGCGTCACCCCGTCCGGAGAGGCTCGGATTGGTCATGAAATATTCCTGCGCGTTGAACGGCTCCTCGCCCTCCTCCAGCGCAACGCGCCGGGAGGTGCCGTCAGCCAATACTTCGAAACTTTGCTGGTTGTCCATGATGTTGCCCAGCATGATCTGGCCAAGCACCTGTTCATGCACAGTTGGATTGGTGATCGGCACCAGGGTCTCGACGCGGCGGTCGAGATTGCGCGGCATCATGTCGGCGGACGAGATGTAGACGATCGCCTCGTCCGACGGCAGGCCGTAGCCATTGCCGAAGCAGAAGATGCGGCTGTGCTCGAGGAAGCGGCCGACAATCGATTTCACCCTGATGTTTTCCGAAAGGCCCGGTACCTGCGGCCTCAGGCAGCAGATGCCGCGCACGACGAGGTCGATCTCGACCCCGGCCCGGCTGGCGTCGTAGAGCGCGTCGATGACGATCGGGTCGACCAGCGCGTTCATCTTCATCCATATGCGCGCCGGCCGTCCTTCGCGTGCGTGGACGACCTCCTCGGCGATGTGCTTCAGGATGCGGTTGCGCAGCGTGAAGGGCGACACAGCAAGGCGCATCTCCTCGGCCGGTTCGGCATAGCCGGTGATGAAGTTGAAAATCTGCGCGACATCGCGCGCGATCGTCGGGTCGGTCGTGAAGAAGGACAGGTCGGTGTAGATGCGGGCGGTGACCGGGTGGTAGTTGCCGGTGCCGAGATGGACATAATTGCGTAGCCGGCCGTCCTCGCGGCGTACGATGAGCGACATCTTCGCGTGGGTCTTCAACTCCAGGAAGCCGAACACGACCTGGACACCGGCGCGCTCAAGGTCGCGCGCCCAGCGGATATTGGCCTCCTCGTCGAAGCGCGCCTTGAGCTCGACCAGCGCGGTCACCGACTTGCCGGCCTCGGCGGCGTCGATCAGCGCGCGCACGATCGGGCTGTCGTTCGAAGTGCGGTAGAGCGTCTGCTTGATCGCCACCACCTCCGGGTCGGCGGCGGCCTGGCGCAGGAACTGCACCACCACGTCGAAGGATTCGTAAGGGTGGTGGACGATGATGTCCTTCTCGCGGATGGCGGCAAGGCAGTCGCCGCCATGCTCGCGGATGCGCTCGGGGAAGCGCGGATTGTAGGGGGTGAACTTCAGGTCGTCGCGCGGAATGGCGACGATCTCGGAAATCTGATTGAGCGCCAGCGGACCGGTGAGCACGCTGATGCGGCTCGCCGAGACGCCGAGCTCGCCGGCGACGAAGTCGCGCAATTCGGCCGGCATCAGCGTGTCGAATTCGATACGGATCACCGAACCGCGGCGCCGCCGCTTCAGCGCCGTCTCGAACAGGCGCACGAGGTCTTCCGACTCTTCCTCCACCTCGATATCGCTGTCGCGGATGATGCGGAACGTGCCCGAGCCCTTGACCTCATAGCCGGGGAACAGCTTGCCGATATAGAGGCCGACCGCCTCCTCCAGCGGGATGAAGCGCACATGGCGCTTGCGGTCCGGCAGGCGGATGAAACGCCTGAGCGCCACCGGCAGGCGCAAGAGCGCGCTCATCTCCTCGCCGTTCTTGCGATGGCGCAATTGCAAGGCGATGGAAAAGCCGAGATTGGGGATGAAGGGAAACGGATGCGCCGGGTCGATCGACAGCGGCGTCAGCACCGGGAAGACCTGTTCCTGGAAATGCTCCTCCAGCCAGGTCTTCTCATCCTTGGTCAGCGCGTCGCGGGTGATGCTTTCGATGCCTTCCTTGTTGAGCAGGGCCATCAGCGCCGAGAGGCTCTTCTGCTGGTCCTCCTGCAGGCGCTCGACCTCGCGCAGCAGCTGCTCGAGCTGCTGCTCGGGCGTGCGGCCGTCCGGGCTCTTCAGCGCGATCCCTTCGCGCACCTGACCGGCAAGGCCGGCAACGCGGACCATGAAGAACTCGTCGAGATTGGCGGCCGAGATTGACAGAAAGCGTACGCGCTCGAGCAGCGGATGATGCTCGTTGAGCGATTCTTCCAGCACGCGGCGATTGAACTGCAGCCAGGAGAATTCGCGGTTGACGAAACGGTCGGGATTGCCGCCGTCGGGGCTCGCCGCCTCGACGGTGATGAACTCGCTCTGCACCGGCTTCAGTTCGTTCATGTTTCCCGCTCTTGCCCGCAACCGCCCCAGGGAGCGCCGCATCTTGCCGTCCGGCGACGCTCTAACATCTCTTTGTGACGCATGATCGTCACGGAATCGCTCCGTGCCAGCCTCACGCGCTTAACCGGCTCAACTTATCCTCTGCCAGCCTTTTGCGACAGTTTGATTTCATCGATCTTGCAAACTGGCATGTTATGCTCCAGATGCAGGCGGGTCACACCCACTGGCCGAACCCGATTGGAGACGACGATGGCAGGCGGTAGCATTCCCCATTTCCAGAACGACGCGGGCCATCCGGTCATCGAGATCGGCGTCAAGGAATTCATGTGCACCGGCGCCAACCCGCCTTTCGATCACCCGCACGTGTTCCTCGACATGGGTGACGACAATGAAAAGGTCTGCCCCTACTGCTCGACGCTTTATCGCTATTCGCCGTCGCTGAAGGCGACAGAAACGCAGCCAGCCGGCTGCCTCTATGTCGACCAGGCCGCCTGAGCCGACCATGATTGAAGCACGGTCCCGGCAAGTCGTCATAGCCGGGGCCGGCATCGCCGGATTGACGGCAGCACTTGCCTTCGCTGAGCGCGGCTTGCCGGTCAAATTGTTCGAGCAGGCCAAGCAGCTCCAAGCGGCCGGGTCCGGCCTCCAGCTGGCTCCCAACGCAACCCGCATCCTGCGCCGGCTTGGCGTGCTCGACCGTCTGTTGCCCAACGCGGTCCGGCCCGAAGCGGTGGTGCTGAAGGATGCGAAAAGCCTGCGTGAGCTGGCCCGCGTGCCGCTTGGACAGGCGGCCGAGAAGCGCTGGGGCGCGCCCTATCTGGTGGCGCACCGCGCCGACCTGCAGGCGGCCATGGCGGAGGAAATGGCAGGGCGGTCGGATATCGAGCTCGTTACCGGTGCGCGGGTGACAGGCATCGCCGCCGACCAGCGAAGCGTGACCGCGACGGTAGAGGCCGACGGCAAAACCACGTCGATTGCAGCCGGCCTGCTGGTTGGAGCCGATGGCGTCTGGTCGACGGTTCGCGCGCAGCTTGCGGCCCGGGACTCCGCCTTCGCGAGAAGCCGCTTCTCGGGCCGACTGGCCTGGCGCACCACCGTGGCGGTCGACAGCCCCGCCGGGCAGGCATTTGCCGAGATCGGGGTGGCGGGCTGCGTCACAACCTTCCTGCATCCCGGCTTCCATTTGGTCGCCTATCCCGTGAGCAAGGGCCGCACCGTCAACCTCGCCGCTTTCACCAGAGGCGAACGCATCGCGGAAGGCTGGTCGGGCCATGCCGACCCGGCCATCCTGTCCAATGCCATGCGTGGCACCGCACCGATGCTCGCAAAGCTCATCGCGCTGGCGGGGTCGTGGACGGCGTTTCCAATGCACACTGTCCGGCAACAGCGCTGGGCCGTCCCGCAAGGCATCGCGCTGATCGGCGACGCCGCGCATGCGATGACGCCGTTCGCGGCCCAGGGCGCGGCCATGGGAATCGAGGACGCCTCAGTGCTCGCCAATCTCGTTGCCGATTTTCCCGGCGATCCGGCCCACAGCCTCGCCGTCTGGGAAAATCTCAGGCGGCCGCGCGTCGAAAGGGTGCTCAAACGCGGCGCGTTCAATCGGCTGACCTGGCACGCCTGGGGACCGGTGGCAGTCGCCCGCAATCTGGTGCTGGCGACGCGGCCGCCGGAGAAGCTCGCCGCGGACTTGGACTGGCTTTATGGCTGGGAGGAACGGAAGGTGGTGCAGGGGTAGGACGTTGAAGACGTTATGAACAAAACCGTTCGATATAAATTCGATCCAACAAATCCACCGCCTCTGACGGAAGCTCAGAAGGCTGAAATCGCTGCCCTGAAAGCGCGACGGGAAGATGATATCGATACCAGCGATATTCCGGAATTGACGGAAGAGTTCTGGCGGACGGCTGTCCGAAATCCGTATTTCAAACCGATCAAGCAGCAGCTGACTCTTCGTCTCGATTCAGATGTCGTCGCTTGGTTCAAGAGGCATACACGTGACGGTCGCGGTTACCAGAGCGCAATCAACAAGGTGTTGCGTGAATATGTGACGAAGCAAGATCGCAAGGCCGGCTGACGGGCAAAACCACCTAGTTATACAACCCCATCGACCACCACAGCGACACTGGTAGCGGGTTCCACCAGCCCGTGCGCACGCCGGCGATGCGTAATCCGGCCGCCGTCCAGGTGTTGCAGCCGACCAGCGCGTTGAAATGGCCATTGGCTTCGTAGAAACGGTCGTAGGCCGAGTAGCCGGCATCCTCGACGGCCACAGGCCCGCCCTTGCCCTGCCGGAAACTCGCGGTGATGTAGTCCAGCAACGCCGCGAAATGCGCCTCGTCGATGTCGAAGCCGGCGACATTCGGATGCAGCTCCTTGATCGTGCCGGCGACATCGACATGCATCACCGAGACATCGAGCGTCAGCGCCTTCAACACCGGCGCGGCATTCAATTGCGACCATGTCGGCGTCTCCAGATAGAAGGCGCGGCCGCCCCAGCCGAAGACGATGTAGCGTGCATCCGGGGCATCCATCGGCAGACCGGCATCGGCGAGGAAAGCAAACCGCCGGCGAACGCCGTCATCCAGAGGGATAGCGATGTCGGTGTGGATCGGGTTCTTCAGCACCAATATGCGCCGTGTCCCCTCGCCTTCGGCCTTCGCCGCGGGCCAGAGCGGGCGCGGCACCAGCGCGCCGAGCGCGGCGGCAAGAAGCACCGCCGCGACGAGCATTGCCAGATATCGCAGGATTGTTCTCATCGGGCGCGGTAGGTCCGGACGAGAAAAAAGAAATCCGAAGCTTTCATCGGTGTTTTCCGAGATAAGCCGAAGTCTTTCATGACTTCGTCATCCTCGGGCTTGACCCGAGGATCCATGCCGTGACCTTTGATGTAGAGCGCGGCGGAGCAGAATTCTGCAACCGTCGCAACGCCTTAGCGTCACGGCATGGATCCTAGGGTCTGCGCGCGTCGCTTCGCTCCTTGCTCCGCCCTAGGATGACGAAGGCACGGGCACGAGCCACCTCCCAGGAAACTGTTCCCGCTCAGTGCAGGATCTGCGACAGGAACAGTTTCGTCCGCTCATGGCGCGGATGGTCGAAGAACTCGGCCGGCGTGTTCTGCTCGACGATCTGGCCCTGATCCATGAAGATCACCCGGTTGGCGACCTTGCGGGCAAAGCCCATCTCGTGGGTGACGCACAGCATCGTCATGCCCTCTTCCGCCAGGCCCACCATCGTCTCCAGCACTTCCTTGATCATCTCGGGATCGAGCGCCGAGGTCGGCTCGTCGAACAGCATGATGCGCGGGTTCATGCACAGCGAGCGCGCGATCGCCACACGCTGCTGCTGGCCGCCGGAGAGCTGTCCGGGATATTTGTTGGCCTGTTCGGGGATCTTGACGCGCTTGAGGAAATGCATGGCGATTTCCTCGGCCTGCTTCTTCGGCATCTTGCGCACCCAGATGGGCGCCAGCGTGCAGTTCTCCAGGATGGTCAGATGCGGGAACAGGTTGAAGTGCTGGAACACCATGCCGACCTCGCGGCGCACCTCGTCGATCTTCTTCAGATCGTTGGTGAGTTCCTTGCCGTCGACGATGATCTTGCCCTTCTGATGCTCTTCCAGCCGGTTGATGCAGCGGATCATGGTCGACTTGCCGGAGCCGGACGGACCGCAAATGACGATGCGCTCGCCGCGCATCACCTTGAGATTGATGTCCTTGAGCACATGGAACTCGCCATACCATTTGTGCATACCGACAATGTCGATGGCGACGTCGGTGGTCGAGACATGCATCTTTCCGGCATTGACCTTGAGGTCTTCCGCGCTGACGGCGTTTTCGGTGGACATGGCCAATTCCCCTTATCGTTGTGTTTGATGCATGTCCCAAAATCGCTCCACAGTTTTGGGACATGCCTCAGCGTTTGTAGCCGGTGTCGAGCCGGCGTTCGGTGTACATTGAATAGCGCGACATGCCGAAGCACAACAGCCAGAAAACAAAGGCGGCAAAGATCAGGCCGGATTTCGGGGTCTGCGGCGTCGCCCAGTTGGGGTCGGCGAAGTTCTGCTTCACCACGCCGAGCAGGTCGAACATCGAGATGATCAGGACCAGGCTGGTGTCCTTGAGCATGCCGATGAAGGTGTTGACGATACCTGGGATGACCAGCTTCAGCGCCTGCGGCAGCACGATCAGACCCATCTTCTGCCAGTAGCCGAGGCCGAGCGAATCGGCGCCTTCATACTGGCCCTTCGGGATCGCCTGCAGGCCGCCGCGGATCACTTCCGCCATATAGGCGGCGGCAAACAGCGAGACACCGATCAGGGCCCGCAGGTATTTGTCGAAGCTGACGCCTTCCGGCAGGAACAGCGGCAGCATGACGCTGGCGAAGAACAGCACCGTGATCAGCGGAATGCCGCGCACCGTCTCAATGAAGACGACGCAGAGCCATTTGATGATCGGCATCTTCGAACGCCGACCGAGCGCCAGCACGATGCCCATCGGCAGCGACACGGCAATGCCGACGAAGGACAGGCTGAGCGTGACCAGCAGCCCGCCCCAGCGCGGGGTCTCGACATGCGGCAGACCGAACACGCCGCCTACCAGCAGGACGAAGGCGACGACCGGCAGCGCCACGAAGAGCAGAAGCGCGTTCAACCCCTTGCGCGGCACGCGCGGGATCAGCATCGGCACCAGCAGCGCCACGAACAGGATGGCGACCAGAATCGGCCGCCAGCGCTCCTCGATTGGATAGGTGCCGAACATGAACTGGCCGAACTTGGCGTTGACGAAGGCCCAGCAGGCGCCGGTCCAGCCATCGGGCTGGATGCCGCCTTGCGAGGCGGTCGTGCATACCGTGCGGTCAGGGCCAGTCCAGACGGCGTTTATGAAGGCCCAGTTGATGATTTGCGGCAACACCCACACCACGATGGCAATGGCCAGCACCGTGAGGATGGTGTCGCCGACCGAACCGATCAGGTTTTTGCGCACCCAGGCATAGGCGCCGCGTTCGGTAGGCGGCGCCGGCTGCGCCAGCGCCATCTCGGTGCGCACCCAGGACATGTCGTGTTCCTGCATGGCCTTACCTCTCCACCAGCGCCATTCTGGCGTTGACGATGTTCATGACGAAGGACGTCACGAGACTCAGCACCAGATAGGCGACCATCATGATGAACACGCCCTCCACCGCCTGCCCGGTCTGGTTCAGCACGGTGCCGGCGGTGGCTGTCAGATCGGGGTAGCCGATGGCAATGGCCAGGGATGAGTTCTTGGTCAGGTTGAGATACTGGCTGGTGAGCGGCGGGATGACGATGCGCATTGCCTGCGGGATCACTACCAACCGCAGGATCGGACCGGAGCGAAGGCCGAGTGCCGCTGCCGCCTCGGTCTGGCCCCTGCTGACGCCCCTGATGCCGGCGCGCACGATTTCGGCGATGAAGGCCGCCGTGTAGAAGGATAGCGCCAACAGCAGCGACAGGAACTCCGGCTTGATCCAGAAGCCGCCGGTCAGGTTGAAGGTCGACTGCTTCGGGAAATCGAAGGTGAGCGGCATGCCGCTGAGCAGGAAAGCAAGCACCGGCAGGCCGATGATGAGAGCGACCGACGTCCAGAACACCGGGAATTGCTGGCCGGTTGCCCGCTGCCGCTGCCGCGCCCTGTGGGCGACGAACCATGCCATCGCGATGGCGAGCAGCAATGCGACGCCGATCAGCCAGGAGCCATCCCCCCAGACGGCCCGCGGTAGATAGAAACCACGCTGGTTGAGAAAGGAGCCGAGGGGCAGATGGATGCTCTCGCGCGGCGGCGGCAGCACGGCGAGCACGCCGGAATACCAGAAGAAGATGACCAGCAGCGGCGGGATGTTGCGGAAGATCTCGACATAAACCGTGCAGATCTTGCGGATCAGCCAGTTCTGCGACAGGCGTCCTATGCCGATGAGGAAGCCGACGATGGTGGCAAGCACGATGCCGGCGACGGCAATGATGATCGTGTTGAGCAGACCGACGACCAGCGCACGGAAATAGGTCGAGTCAGACGTGTAGGCGATCGGCGTGTCGGAGATGTCGAAGCCGGCCCTGCTCTTCAGGAAGCCGAAGCCTGATGCAATGTGCAGGCGCTGGAGGTTTTCGATGACGTTGTGGACGATCCACCAGATCGAGATGAACAGCAGGATCACGACCAGCGTCTGAAAGAACAGGCTGCGTATTCTCGGGTCATTGATGAAGGAGCCGCGGGTCGGCTCCTCGCGAAGGATTTCCTGCGAAGCCATGGACCGTCCCCTGGAAAGAGAAACCGGGAGGCAGACGACCTGCCTCCCGGATCACGTTTCGATCAGCGGATCGGCGGGCCGTATTGCAGGCCGCCCTTGGTCCACAGCGCGTTGATCCCTCGCGCGATCTTGAGCGGGCTGCCCGAGCCGACATTTCGCTCGAACATTTCGCCGTAGTTGCCGACAGCCTTGACGATGTTGACGACAAAGTCGTTGGAGAGGCCGAGATCGGCGCCATACTTGCCATCTGGCTCTGTGCCGAGCAGGCGCTGGATGTTCGGGTCGGTCGACGTCTTCATCTCCTCGACATTCGCCTGCGTGACGCCGGCTTCCTCGGCGTTCAAAAGCGCGAAATAGGTCCAGCGCGCGATATGCGCCCACTGGTCGTCGCCCTGGCGCACGGCCGGGCCAAGCGGCTCCTTGGAGATGATCTCGGGCAGCACGACATGGTCGGCCGGCGATGACAGCGTCAGGCGGATGCCATAGAGGCCGGACTGGTCGGTGGTGTAAGCGTCGCAGCGGCCGGCGTCATAGGCGGCGTTGACCTCTTCGAGCTTCTCGAACACGACGGGATTGTATTCCATCTTGTTCTTCTTGAAGTAGTCGGCGAGGTTGAGCTCGGTCGTGGTGCCGCTCTGCACGCAGACGGCGGCGCCCGAAAGCTGCAGCGCGGAATTCACGCCCGGCAGCTTCTTGGCGTTGATCATGAAGCCCTGGCCGTCATAGTAGGTGACGCCGACGAAATCGAGACCGAGCGCGCTGTCGCGGTTGCTGGTCCAGGTGGTGTTGCGCGACAGGAGGTCGATCTCGCCCGACTGCAGCGCGGTGAAACGCTCCTTGGCGCTGAGCGGCGTGAACTTGACCTTGGAGGCGTCACCGAAAACGGCGGCCGCAACGGCGCGGCAGAAGTCCGCGTCGATGCCTTTCCAGTCACCCTTGTCGTCCGGCGCCGAAAAGCCGGCGAGGCCGGTCGAGACGCCGCACTGAAGAAAGCCCTTCTGCTTCACGGTATCGAGCGTGCCTGCCGAAGCGGCGGACGCCATGAACCCGAGCGCGGCGGCGCCAAGAATGCCGATTGCAATGTGTTTCATGACCCACATACCCTTTTCTGTTACAGGCGCCCCTGCTGTCAGGCGACGCTTGATCTTTTTTCGTTTGTGAATGCAGCTCCCACTTCAGGCCCACTCCCGGACCCGCATCAGTTGCCGATGCGCTGCCTCCCATTCACGAAACGCATCGAAGGCGATTATTCCTGTGAGGTCAAGGGAAATGACCGAAACCCCAAAGGTTTGAAAAGCAATTGCCGCAAATGCCTGAATTGCGGACAAGAGCCCATGAAATCGGCAGTCCATGCGAACAAATCAGTCAAGTTGCAACGGTGCGAATCCATGAGCCGGCGGCCGAATCCGCTTCGGCAATAGCGGTGCTTTGTTGGGCGCGGGCGGGCTTGGATTGGCCTAGCCGAAGACGGGCTTTTGGCGGGCCTGGCGCGGTTGCGCGGGCTTGGCCGCCGCTTTATGGCTGTCCCCTGACATCATTCGACCCCTTACATGAAATGGCTGGCGACGAACCATGGGTAAAGGTAAAGACGGCATCGAAATGCGCACCAACACGCTGCTTGCCCATTCCGGCAACAACCCGCGCGACTATTTCGGCTTCGTCAACCCGCCGGTCGTGCACGCCTCCACGGTGCTTTACGCCGATGCCGCTTCGATGGCCGGACGCAGCCAGAAATACACATACGGCACGCGCGGCACGCCAACGATGGATGCGCTGACGCTCGCCGTCGACGCGCTTGAAGGCTCGGCCGGCACCATCGCGGTGCCTTCGGGACTGGCGGCGGTGACGGTACCGCTGCTCGCCTTCCTCGCCGCCGGCGACCATCTCTTGATCGTCGACAGCGTCTATCACCCGACGCGCCACTTCGCCGATACGATGCTGAAGCGACTCGGCGTCGAGGTCGAATATTACGAGCCGCGCATCGGGGCCGGCATTTCTTCGCTGATCAGGCCCAACACCAAGGTGGTGTTCACCGAATCGCCGGGATCGAACACCTATGAGGTGCAGGACATCCCGGCCATCGCCAAGGCTGCGCATGAAGCGGGCGCCATCGTGATGATGGACAACACCTGGGCGACGCCGCTCTATTTCAAGCCACTCGACCATGGCGTCGACATCTCGATCCAGGCGGCGACGAAATATCCGGCCGGACATTCCGACGTGCTGCTCGGCCTGGTTTCGGCCAACGAGACATATTGGAAGCAGCTCTATGATGGCTTCTGCACCCTCGGATGCTGTTCGGGACCCGACGACATCTACCAGGTGCTGCGCGGCCTGCGCACGATGGGGGTGCGGCTCGAACATCACCGCAAGTCCGCGCTCGATATCGCGCGCTGGCTGGAGGAGCAGGCCGCGGTCGCGCAGGTGCTGCATCCGGCACTCGAAAGCCATCCCGACCATGCGCTCTGGAAGCGCGATTTCTGCGGCTCGAGCGGCGTCTTCTCGATCGTGCTCGACGGCGGCGGCCAGAAGGCCCAGCACGCCTTCCTCGACGCGCTCAAGATCTTCGGTCTCGGCTATTCCTGGGGCGGCTATGAGAGCCTCGCCGTTCCGGTCTTCCTCGGCGACCGCACGCTTGCCAAGGGCTCGTATGCCGGTTCGCTGATCCGCTTGCAGATCGGGCTTGAGGATGTCGAAGACCTCAAGGCCGACATCGCGCGTGGGCTGGCGGCGGCGGCTGCCGTCGAGTGACGAGCTGATCAGTAGGCGCCGGCCGCCACATTTGCAGCCGCAGACATGCCTGGGCCGAAGCGATAGCATAGCCCGCGCAATCAACTCGGGAACCTTTTGCCGGCAGGCGCATCCAATTGCGGATGCAAAACTGCCGGGGGATCGAGCGAGATGAGAAGGCCCGCTATTGAAGCCGCCGGGATCGGCGCGGCAGCGGCCGGCGACATGGCGCTGGTGCGCCGGGCGCTGGCGCGCGATCCGGATGCGTGCCGTGCCATCATCAAGACGCACAATCAGCGGCTCTACCGCATCGCGCGCGGCGTGGTGCGCAACGATGCTGAGGCCGAGGACATCGTGCAGGAGGCCTATATGCGCGCCTTCGCCAGTCTCGGCGCCTTTCGCGGCGAGGCCTCTTTGTCGACCTGGCTGTCGCGCATCGTCATCAACGAGGCGCTCGGCCGGCTGCGCAAGCGCAAGCGCATGGTGGCGATGCCCGAAATCCCGGAGGCGCGGGTCATCCCGTTTCCCCTCAATCCAAGCGACGATCCGGAGCGGACAATGGCGCAGCGACAAATCCTCGGGCTTGTCGAACGGGCGACCGACAGCCTTCCCGATGTCTATCGCAGCGTTTTCGTCGCCCGTGTCATCGAGGGCCTCAGCATCGTGGAAACGGCCGACCTTCTGGGCGTGCGGCCTGAGACAGTTAAGACACGGCTGCACCGGGCGCGCGCCCTGGTGCGCAAGGCGCTGGACGACGAGATCGGTCCGGTGCTGCTCGACGCCTTCCCCTTCGCCGGCCGGCGCTGCGAGCGGCTGACGCAGGCGGTGATGAAGCGCTTGGGTTTCGAAGGCTGACTTTCCCGGGGAACGTTTCTCGCTTCCCGGCATCCAATGGCCGTCAACCCTCAGATGAAGCCCGAAGCCGATGCGCCGGGCGAAGGAGATGCCATGTTCATGCGACCGACCGCCGCCCTCGCCGCCCTTTTCCTGATGAGCAACGCGCCGCTGGCGCTGGCCGCCGACAAGCCCACCGACCCGCAGATCGCCCACATCGCCTATACAGCCGGCTCGATCGACATCGAGGCGGCCAAGCTGGCGATCAAGACGTCCAAGAACAAGGAGATCGTCGCCTTCGCCAAGGACATGGAGCGCGACCATGAGGCGGTGAACAGCCAAGCGCTCGACCTGGTGAAGAAGCTGAAGGTCACGCCCGAGGACAATGACACCAGCAAGGCGCTGGCCAAGGCTGCCAAGGAGGAGCGCGCCAAGCTGGCGAAGCTCAAGGGCTCCGAGTTCGACAAAGCCTATATCGAGAACGAAGTGGCCTATCACAAGCAGGTCAACGGTGCGCTCGAAACGCTGCTCATCCCCTCGGCCAGCAATGCCGAGTTGAAGAGCCTGCTGGAGACCGGGCTCAAGATCTTCCAGGGACATGAGCAGCATGCCGAACATGTCGCCGGCATGCTGAAATGAGGCCGCTGCTTCTTGCGTCGATGCTGGTGACGGTGCTCATGGCACCGCCAGCCTTCGCGGCGACCATCGAGGTGACGATCGACAAGCTGGTGTTCTCGCCGGCGAGCGTTAAGGCCAAAGTTGGCGACACGATTGAGTGGACAAACAAGGATATTCTCGCCCACACCGCCACGGTCAAAGGCGGCTGGGATGTGATGATCCCGGCAAAGTCGAAGGGCAAGGTCACGCTGAAGGCGGCGGGAGAGGTCGACTATTTCTGCCGCTTCCATCCCAACATGAAGGGCCATATCGGGGTGGCCCCCTAAACCCGCCGCCCCCTGGCCCGGCGCTGGGAGAGCGAGGCGCGCACGGCGCCTCGCTTGCTTGGCGGCAATCTTCCGAATGCCGGCGCGCAACCCACCCTGCCCGGCCGCGGCCCGCCGCTATACTGCGCCAACGCACCCTTAGCCGAAGCGGGGACTTCCGGCGAGTTGCCCAGCGGATACTGCTAACCATCAACGCCTTGACGCGATTGACAAAGCCTGGGCCGCTGGCGGCATGTCCTCCGCAGCGTGCCGCGCAATAATATTCCCTCCGGCCGCGAATATACGGATTGGTTTGGCTTCCAAATCCGTGACTTCAGCGGCATTGCGTGCAGCGCAATTCCACCCATTCGATCCAGGGCCTGCCATGGCGTTTCGCCTCTTTGTTCCAATCCTCGCCGGAGCGACGCTTCGCGAGCGGCTGCTCGCCTGCATCGGCGCGACCATCGGCATCGCGCTCACCGGCATGATCAGCGGGCTTGCCATGGGCAGCGGCCCGCTTGTGGCGATGCTGGTGGCGCCGATGGGCGCTTCCGCCGTGCTGCTCTTTGCCGTTCCCTCGAGCCCGCTGGCGCAGCCCTGGTCCATCATCGGAGGCAACACGATTTCGGCGCTGGTCGGGGTGACGGTGGCGCATTTTGTGCATGACACGGTGATCGCCTCCGGCCTTGCGGTGGCGCTGGCGATCGCCGCCATGTCGTTCACGCGATCATTGCATCCGCCGGGCGGCGCGGCGGCGCTTACCGGCGTGCTCGGCGGGCCGGCGGTTGCGGCGGCCGGCTTCCTGTTTCCGTTTGTGCCGGTGGCGCTGAACTCAACCGTCCTGGTCGCGCTCGGCTTCCTCTTCCACAAGCTGTCGCGCCGCAACTATCCCCATGTTCATGTGCCGGCCAACAGCAGTCACGGCACAGCCGACCGGCCGCCGGCCGAGCGCGTCGGGTTTCGGCCCGAGGATGTCGATGCGGCGCTCTCGGCGCTCGACGAAACCTTCGACATCGACCGCGATGACCTGGAGCGGCTGCTGCGCCAGGTCGAGCTGCAGGCGATGGTGCGCTCGCAGCGCACGCTGCTTTGCCGGGACATCATGTCCCGCGATGTGATCTCGGTGCCGGAGACGGCTTCAGCCGACGAGGCGCGCAACCTTTTGATCGACCACAACATCCGCACCTTGCCGGTCGTCGACGCGGAAGGACGGCTCACCGGCGCAATCGGCCTGCGCGAGCTGACGAGAGCGACCGACACGGTGGGAGGGGTGATGTCGAAAGCAAGCACCGCTTTGCCCGACATGCCGGCGATGAGCCTGCTGCCGACACTGACCGACGGGCGCAGTCATGCGGTGGTGATCGTCGATGGCGGCCGGCATATACTTGGGCTGATCACGCAGACCGATCTGCTGGCTGCGGCTGCGCGCGTGCAGCAGGCAGGCAAGGCGCCGTTGAAAGCGGTGGCCTAGGAGCAATTCGAGGACCATGGTCACGGTCTTCCGCCTGAAAGTGCATGGAACCTGAAGCGGTTCAGCGCTTCAGTGAAAAGCCGAGCCGCTTCAGACAGGGCGTCAGCCAGGCAAGTGGACCGCCCGGTCGAGACGCCGCGTGGCGCCAGTGGCCTTGTCCGGCCGGGCGACATGCGCCCATGAGCCGTCATAGACCGCCTGCCGCCGCTCGATCCAGGCGTTCACGCCCTCGCGCAGGTCTGCTGTCGGGGCCACGCGGGCGAATTGCTCGGCCTCCACCAGCAAGCCTTCCGCTATGCTCGAGTTGATGCCACGCGCCACCGCTGTGAGGATGCTGGCGACCGCCGTCTGCGAATGACTGACGATGCGGCGGGCAAGGTCAAGGGCCGCCCGCATCAGCTCTTCGTGCGGCACGACCTGGTTGACCAGGCCAAGCTCGGCGGCACGAGCGGCGGAGAATGTCTCACCGGTTAACAGCAGCTCCAGCGCGCGCTTGCGGCCGGCAAGCCGCGGCAGCCGCTGCGTGCCCCCGAAAGTCGGCGGCATGGCAAGCTTGATCTCCGGCTTGGCGAACAAGGCACGGTCGCTGGCGACGGCCAGCGGCACCGCTTCGGTGATCTCGCAGCCGCCGCCAAAGGCTAGGCCGTTGACGGCGGCGATCACCGGCTTGCGGAACGCCTCCAGCCGCGCCGTCAGACGCTGGCCGCGCATGACGAAATCGCGCAGCGCCGCATCGGTGCCCTCGGCCACGCTCAACGAGAATTCGTGGATATCGCCGCCGGCGGAAAAGGCGCGCTCCCCTGCCCCTGTGAGGATGACGGCGCGCACGTCATTATCCGTCTCGATCAAGTCGAGACGCGACAGCAGCCGGTCGATCAGCGCGTAATTCAGCGCATTCAGCTTGTCGGGGCGGTTGAGGGTGAGGATCGCGACGCGGTCGCGCGTCTCGCTCAGCACAAGGTCGGTCATGGCTTTTTCCTTTTCCGGTGGTTCGGCGGGATAAGGAGCAGGCTTTCGATTGCTTGTATATTCACTAGTCGGTATACTTACACGATGAGCGAAAA
Source organism: Mesorhizobium sp. M2A.F.Ca.ET.046.03.2.1 (assembly GCF_003952425.1). NCBI lineage: Bacteria > Pseudomonadati > Pseudomonadota > Alphaproteobacteria > Hyphomicrobiales > Phyllobacteriaceae > Mesorhizobium > Mesorhizobium sp. M2A.F.Ca.ET.046.03.2.1. Next base: position 7,156,352 of record NZ_CP034449.1, read on the forward strand.
GACCAATCCTACGCGAAAACGCCTGGTCGATGCGGCGACCAAGCTCTTCTATGCCGAAGGCATCGGCCGCGTCAGCGTCGACGCCGTGGCCGAGAAGGCAGGACTTACCAAGCGCACGCTCTACTATCATTTCAAGAGCAAGGACGATCTGATCGCGGCCTATCTCGATGGACGCGACCAGCCTAATCTCGAGCAGATGGCGGGCTGGTTCGATGCGGCGGAGGGCGGCGCGGACAAAAAGGTCGAGGCGATCTTCACCAACTTAGCGCGGGTTGCCCGCCATCCCAAATGGAAGGGCTGCGGCTTCCTGCGCACGGCGGCCGAGCTGGCGGCGATGCCGGGGCATCCGGCGGTGAAGGCGGGAGCACGCCACAAGACCAATTTCGAGAAATGGCTGGCCGGCGCGCTTTCAAGCCACGATGTCGCCCAGGCGAAGATGCTGGCGCGCGAGATCGTGCTTTTGATGGACGGCGCCTTTTCCAGCATGCTGATCCATCACAATCCCGACTACGTCAACGCCGCCGGCCATGCCGCCGCGACGCTGATACGGGCGCGGATGGCAGGCAAACACGCAGCTTAGATCGTGGACGCTCGCGGCGCGTCGATTGAGGCGTTCGAGGGGCGGCCTCTTCAGGACAAGGCCAGCCAGGCGGTGCCGGCGAGAAGCGTCACCAGCGTCAGCGGCAGGCCGACCTTGAAAAAAGCGGAAAAGGAAAGCTGCTTGCCGGCAGCCTTGGCCTGCTCGGCGACGATCAGGTTGGCGACCGAGCCGAGCAGCGTGAAATTGCCGGCAAGCGTCGAGCTCATCGCCACGACCAGCCAGGCGCGCTCCGGGTTCTCCAGCCCGGGAATGAACGGCCGCAGCGCCAGCACCGCCGGCACATTGCTCATGATGTTGGAGAGCACCGCGTGAAGCCCGAAAGGCGCCAGACATCGTCGAGGCCGATGTTCTTCGCCCAGGCGATCATGTCGGGCGTGAGCAGCGTGCGCTCGGCGCCTGCCACCACCACGAACAGGCCGGCGAACATGAAGAGCAGCGGCCCGTCGATCTCGCGATAGATGCGCCGAGGCTTGATTGCCCGGGTGACCAACAGGAAAGCGCCGGCAATCAGCGCCGCCTTGGCGACGGGAACGCCGGCGAAGAAGGCGAGCGCCAGCAGCACGCAGACGATGGTGGCCTTCAGCACCTGTCCGGGCAGCATGCGGCCCCGATACACTTCCGGGCTGAGCTCGGCGGGGCGGGAGAATTCCGCGCGGTAGACGATGCGTATGATGACGATGACGCAGAGCAGGCCGAATAGCGCCACCGGCGCGAGCGCCACCGTGAAGGCCGGATAGGAAATGCCGGACAGCGCGCCGATCACCATGTTCTGCGGATTGCCGGTGATGGTGGCGACGCTGCCGCAGTTCGAGGCGGTGCAGGTGGCGATGAGGTAAGGCACCGGGTTGCGGTTGATGACGCGGGTGACATGAACGACGATCGGCGCCATCACCAGGCAGATCGCGTCATTGACCAGGAAGGCCGAGAGCACGCCGGTCAACAGCGTCACCATGACCAGGAGCATGAAGGGCGCATGGGCGTGTTCGATGGCAAAGCCGCCAAGCGCCCGAAACGCGCCCGAAACCTTCAGATGCGCGACCACGATCATCATGCCGAGCAGCAGCGTGATGGTATCGAAATTGATGGCCTTGTAGGCATCCTCGATGCTGATCGCGCCGATGGCGATCATAAAGGCACCGCCAAGCAGCGCGATTCCGGCGCGGTCGAGGCGCAGCCCGGGAATGCGGCCGACGGCGACGCCGGCATAGGTGAGCACGAGGATGAAGAGCGCGCCCGCGCCGGTCCATGTCATTGCAAGAAGGTTCCCGTTGCCTGCCCTGTCCGCCAGAATCGGCCGGAGGACGGGTCGGCCTCACATTTAACAAGGGCGGCGGAAAGGGAAAGCGTGCAAGCGCAGCAAAGCGTGATGACGCTTTCATGGCTTTCACATTCATAAACCCTAATGTAAAGAACGGTGAATTAACATATCTGACCGAAAATCCAGGCGTTGGGGGACGAAACGGATGAACACGGTCGTTGAAGCGGAACATCGCGTCCTATCGCGGGAGGAATTGATGCGTCCGCAGGAATGTCCCCGCTGTCAGGGAGCCAAAAAAGTCTTCGTTTGCGCGCGCTGGCTGAGCTCGAACGGCCATTGCTGTCCGGAGGGCACCCACCGGATTAACTGCCCAGGACACAGCGTCGCCTGTCTCGAATGCAGCGGGCGCGGCAGCTAGAGCGTTTCACCGTTTCACGGAAACGGCGAACCACTCTATCTCCTTGTTATTACGCAATTCCGGACGGAAAACCGCTCACACTTTTCCTGGAATTGCTCTAGCGGTACCCGACAGCCTCCGATCGACCACAGCGTCGCCGTGGCTCAATCCTGTACTCTGCATTGGCCGAAGGCCGCCGTCATTAAAGTTTGACATAGGCAGGTTCCGCCGGGGCTGTTGCGATCAACGCCCGCTGGACTTGGCTATTGCTTTGCGCTTCAGCGCCGCCTACCACTTGGCGAATTTCACGATTTCCTCAGGCCCCCGCAAAGCAATGATCGTCCGACTGCGACGCGCCCTGCGATGGCAAGCGCTTCCGCTTCTTGCCGGCTTTGCCGTTGTCGCGCTGATCATAACCGCGCGCGCCATTCTCGCCGAAGCGCAGATCGCCGACCGCGACGCCAGCCGTGAAGCAATTGAAGCCCAGCAAACGCTCTCGAGCCTGCTTTCGCTCGCCCAGGACGCCGAGACCGGCCAGCGCGGCTATCTGCTGACCGGCGAGAAAAACTATCTGCTGCCATACCAGCATGCGGTCGAGGCGCTGCCGGCGCTGCTCAAGCGCGTCGATGAGATGTTTCCGGTCGGCAGCGATCGGGCGCAGCAGGTGGCCGGCATCAAGGACGCGCTTGCCCGCAAGCAAGCGGAACTCGCTGAGACGATCAGGCTCTACGACACGGGCAACACGGCGAAAGCGCTGGACATCGTGCGCGGCGGCAGGGGCAAGCTGGACATGGACCAGATCCGCGCCAACATCGATGCGATCCGGCGCATCGACGGTGCGAACCTCGCTGCCCGTGCGGAGCGGATGGAACAGATCGAAGGCTGGCTGCGCATCGGCTCGTTCGCGGCGCTGCTGGGCATCTTTCTGCTCGGCATCTATACGATCCGCCAGTCCAGCCGCCGCTTCCGAGAGGTGGCTGACGCGCAGGACGCATTGAGCGCCAAGAACGCGGCGCTGCTCAACGAGATCTACACGCGTGAGAAGGCGGAGTCGCAGCTTCGCCAGGTGCAGAAGATGGAGGCGGTGGGCCAGCTCACGGGCGGCATCGCGCATGATTTCAACAATATGCTGGCTGTCATCACCAGCGCCATGAACCTCGCGCAGCGCAAGCTCGCTCGCGGCGAGCATGACGTGCAGAGCTTCGTTGAGGCGGCGGCCGATGCCGCGGCACGCGCCGCCAACCTCACCGCCAGGCTGCTTGCCTTTTCCAGGCAGCAGCCGCTGGCGCCGCAGATCATCGATGCCAATCGCCTCGTCACCGGCATGTCGAACCTTTTACGGCGCACGCTCGGCCATGCGATCGAGATCGAAACGGTGCTGGCGGGCGGACTTTGGAAAACGCATGCCGACCCGAGCCAGGTCGAGAACGCCATCATCAACCTGGCGGTCAACGCACGCGACGCCATGGATGAAGAAGGCAAGCTCACCATCGAGACCGCCAACTGCCATCTCGACGAGGCCTATGCGGCGGCGCATCCCGAAGTGAAGGCCGGTCAGTATGTCATGATCGCGGTAACGGACACCGGCGCGGGTATGGCGGCGGACATCATGGCCAAGGCTTTCGAGCCATTCTTCACCACGAAGCCCGCGACCAAGGGAACCGGGCTCGGTCTCAGCCAGGTGTTCGGCTTCGTCAAGCAATCCGGCGGACACGTCAAGATCTATTCGGAGCCCGGCGAGGGCACGACAATCAGGATCTATCTTTCGCGCTTCACCGGTCCGGAGGAAGCGGCTCCGCCGGTAAAGACCGGCGGCAGGAGCGATGTTCCGGCAACCGAAACCGTGCTGCTCGTCGAGGACGATGCCCGCGTGCGTGCTTCGACGGCCGCCGCCTTGCTGGAGCTCGGCTATACCGTCATCGAAGCCGCGGGTGGTGACGAAGCCTTGGAGAAACTCGGTCAGAACGCCGCCATCGCGCTGATGCTGACGGATATTGTAATGCCGGGTATGAATGGCCGGCAACTCGCCGAACAGGCTCGCAAGCAGTCCCCCTCCCTGAAAGTGGTGTTCATGACCGGCTTCACGCGCAACGCCGTCGTGCACAATGGCGTGCTTGACCACGATGTGCACTTCATCGCCAAGCCGTTCACGCTGGAACAACTGGCGGCGAAGCTCCGGGACGCGCTCGCTTGATTTGTCTGACCGTTCTTAGATCCGTCCGAGCACGACCAGAATAATGACGATGACAAGAACCAACCCGAGACCGCCGCCGCCATAATAGCCCGTGCCGTAGAACGGCCCGCCGCCCAGGCCGCTGAAACCGCCAAGCAAGGCCAGAATGAGAATAATGATAAGAATTGTGCCGAGACCCATGTTCTTTTCCTCTCTCTGAGCGCAAGCCGGCGCTTTTCATCACGAAATCAACTCGCAAGGGGCGCGCATGTTCCACCCGGCTCCGGGCAATGCTATTCGGCCTTGGCCGAGTGGGATGACACGATCGGCGGCCCGGGATTGGCTTCAAGTCTGATCGGCACCAAAAACATGAGCGCAATCGCAATCGCGATCGACACAATGATGGCCGCGGTGCTGAAGATGTCCTTCATGTTCGCATCCTGAATATTCAAAGGTGCTGAACAACGCTGCGCGATACTTCCCGTTCCACTTCGCCCTAGCGGAACCTTTTTCAGACGCGCAACGTTTGGGGGCGGCCCAGTTTGGGCAATCCTGGCGATAACGGAGGCTCCCTTATGGGCGCGTCGGTACTCATCGGCATCCTGATCACCTTCCTGGTGGTGATCCTGGTGCTCTATCTCGTGCAGCGCTTGCCACTCGATGCCCGCACGCGACAGATCGCGCAGATCATCGTCATCATCATCGGAATCATATCGTTGCTCAAATATCTTGCGGTCTTTTAGCCGCGGTCCATATTCGGCACGGAAAACCCCGAAGCCCGGTGTCCATGAGAACCCTGTCGATCGCACGCCTCGCCGGCAACTTGTTGAGCGCCGCCACGCTGCTGTGCGCCGCGAGCGCCGCCCAAGCCCGGCCGGATACTCGCGCCATGACCTGCGCGCAGACGCAGGCGCTGATCAAAAGCGACCATGCGGTGGTTTTGACCACCGGTCCGGATACTTATCACCGCTTCGTGCGGCAATTCGGCAATGAGTGCGACTGGCCGGAAGTGCCAATATCAACAACCGTTCCCGCCAAGGACGGCGAGTGCCGCGTCTATCGGTGCGAGGAGCCGGTCGACCTTCCCGACCGATAGCCGCCTCTTGCGGTCCCGCGCGGAACCATAGCAACCCCATACGGGTTGTACGGGCCAGCGGCAGAACTGGCCGGCCGCGACTTTGTTCTGCGTGTAACAGCGGGAGGAACGGCAAATGCCTGAAATCGCGCGCACCGGCAGTTGCTTGTGCGGCGGCGTGCAGTTCCGCGTGGCCGGCGAGCCACGCCGGGTAGGCCTCTGCCACTGCAAGGATTGCCGCAAGACAAGCGGATCGGCTTTCCATGCCTATGCCGTATGGCCGCTTCAAGCGTTCGAAGCCAGCGGGATCACCAGCACCTATGGCGCTCGAAGTTTTTGCCCCACCTGCGGAAGCCGCGTTCCATTCGTTGGAGAAGAGGAAGTCGAGGTCACGATCGGCAGCCTTGACGTCGCGCCGACCGAGGGGCTGGTGCCGGACTATGAGCTCTGGATCGGGCGGCGCGAATCCTGGCTGCAGGCCCTCCCCGCGGCGCATCAGTTCGAGCATGACCGGGTCGCCGCTGATTCGGCCGCCGGCAATGAAACGGACCCGGAGCCGCGGCAGGAGTCGGCCTAGGTTGGATCACTGTCGGACTTAAGCCTGAACGGCAATGACCTCCGGTCCAGGGAACCCTTCGGCGCCACCCGGAAAGGCCCGGGTGCAGATTTAGATGCCAGGCTTTTCTCCAAGCTCACTCTGTTTCAACCACCGGTAGGTTTGCCGGTCAATCAGCCGCCGGTAGCATTCAGGGTGAGTCGTCACCTGCACGTTTCAGGCAGCGACATTCATGGCGTTTTATCCGCTTTGCGGAACGCAAGAATTTTTAGCCATCCCTCTTTCGCAATACAACCTTTTGGTTTGCTCTCCTGCCGACCGCTTGTGTTCAGCGCGTGAAATACCAAGCTGCAGTTGCAATATCGAAGTCAAAATTCTTTAAGCTTAAGAAATTTTTTAGACCATTGCTTTCTGGTAGTATCAAAATATGACGCTCGGACTTGCCACAGGCAGTAGGCCTTATGATTTCGAACCTTGTACAAAAGGCCACCTTTGTTTCTTTCATTTTTTGCTACATAGTGCTGCCGAATCTTGAAACCGGACGGGGCGGTTTTCATGACGTCGGCGCCTGAACACGACCAAAACATGCATTTGCGGTATCCACCGATTGACGGGTTTTGGACCTGGGACGTCAAGCGTGACCGCGTCTATGGCGACGCCAACCTTTCAGATTATTTCGGGCTGACCCTCGACGAATTCTCGCATGGCGCGTCGCTGGAACGATGCATGCAAAGCATCGATGTGGATGACCGGCCCAGGGTCCGATTGGCGATCCGCAAGGCGATAGAACGCAAATCTGGCTTCAGGGAAGTCTACAGGGTCCGGTCGGAAAAGATGGGGCTGCGCAAGATCCTGGCTGTGGGCCAATGCTGCGTAGACGGTGTGGGCGAGGCAGCGCTCTACCCTGGCTGGTTCGTCGATCTGACGAAGGATGCCACCTGCGAGGAACAGTCGCTGCGCGAGATGCACAATCACGTCGAACAGGCCAGGGACATCGCGCGATCGATCGGACACGACCTGTTGTCCTATCTTCTGGACAACGTCGAGGAAGAGGTCGAGCAACGGCTTGACGGAAGGCTGAGGAGGCGAAGATCGTCCTGAGGCAGCTTTCGCCGATCGTTTGCGGGTCAGCTTCGCTTGCCGCGTCTGCCGACCTCAGCCGTGACCATGCGCGCGAAATGCGATTGGGGCGATCGGTGCTCGATAAGCTTGGCGCGCTCAAGCGCCGCGTCGCCGTAAAATTCGATCAGCACCCCGGCTGCCCGGGCGGCATCGGCTTTCAAGCGGCCGAAATCGACTTGCCCGTTCTCGAACGAAGGCTCGCTCCTGGCAATCGCGTCAAGCATGGCTTGCAACTTGTCAGAAGTGCTGCCCTCGTCTTCGTTCATGCTCGCTATCCGATTGGGCGCGTAAAATATCGACATTTCCGCACGATGTCCAACAGGTTCGTTGGGCGGGCGTCGGTGCAACCCCGTGCAGCCGCACCGCGCACGGTGTCACAACTTTCATGCAAGCATAGTGATCCAGACTTACCGCGCAGACATTTGGGGGGCACCCATGGACCAGCCTAGCAAAATGGAAAACCTGCAGTTTGCGCAGGGGATATTGCGGGAACTTCGCCAGAAGGCCGAAGCCGACGGCGAAAAACTCCTGACCTATCTCATCGACATGGCTTATCTCGAGGCCAGCGACCGCATCCGCGCCCACTGGATCGGCAACCACGAACATGAAAGCCGCCGCGCTAAGGGCTGAGCCGCCCAAGGCAATTTGATGCTCGCCGCGGTTTTCCGTGCGGAATTGCCGGGATCGATAGCTGGAGCGGTTCAGCGTTTGCGCCAGAGGCTGAGTAGCGCAAGCCCAGCGCAGCACATCCTGAACGCAAGAAAGCCCGCCATGCCTCTTCGGCATGGCGGGCTTACTTGGATGAGCAAGGCTAAATGCGATAGCCTCGCCGCCGATCTACGATGCGGCAGCCTTCTGGCGGACCGGAAGCTTCCACCCCGGCCGCGCGAAGTGGCAGGTGTAGCCGTTGGGATAGCGTTCCAGATAGTCCTGATGCTCGGGCTCGGCTTCCCAGAAGGCGCCTACCGGAGCAAGCTCGGTGACGACCTTGCCGGGCCACAGGCCGGACGCATCGACGTCGGCGATCGTATCCTCGGCGATCCGCTTCTGCTCGTCGCTCGTGTAGTAGATTGCCGAGCGATAGCTCATGCCGATGTCGTTGCCCTGGCGGTTCTTCGTCGTCGGATCGTGGATCTGGAAGAAGAATTCGAGCAGCGTGCGGAAACTGGTCCTGGCCGGATCGAAGATGATTTCGATTGCCTCGGCGTGAGTGCCGTGATTGCGATAGGTCGCGTTGGCGACATCGCCGCCGCTGTAGCCGACCCGGGTTGAAACCACGCCGGGCAAGCGCCGGATCAGATCCTGCATGCCCCAGAAGCAGCCGCCGGCAAGGACTGCGCGCTCGGTGGAAGAAGCCATGTCAAACCTCCTTTGGATTGCTCCATAGATAGGCGTTGTGGCCGGGTTCTTCCAGCGCCCCGGGGAACATGCCGGCCACGATTTCGAACCTGCGCGATCAGGGGTCCGAAGTCGGCCTGAACCGTCGGATTGCCAGCTCGAAGACGATGTCCGAAATCCACATGGCCGAGACCCCAATCAGGAAGGCGGCGGCGAGCGTGGTAGTGTCGTCGGCGCCGTCGGGCATCGGCAGGCCGCTTGCCTGAACCCAGGCGACGGCAGGCAATGTCAGATAGGCGGCGGCCAGGGCGCCGCAGATGGGCGAGGCGATCATCTCCCGCAGCTTGTAGCGATGGCGCGACAGCGACCGCAACACGCCGCCGGCGAGCCCCGCCGCCACGACCTGGCCCTTGATGCCCAGCAGATCGAAAATGTCATGCATCACGGCCTCCAGCCACAGAGCTTCTCGCCCTTGCGATTGTGCGCAAGCAGCGCCCTCGCCTCCTGATCCGACAGCGTTTCGACGGCCCTGGCGGAGAGGCGCATCGGCGCGGCGGCGGCGCAGAAACCGCCCCTAGCCGTCGTGCAGCCGGCAAGCGCGGCGACGGTGGCTGCGAGGATCAATCCCTTGCCCATGACTTCAGCTCCTTCCTGACCGCTTCAGGCGGCAAGGCGCCGACGTCGTTGTCGACCTGGTCGGCGATATTGCGGGCCGCGGCCTCGGCTTCTGCCTGCTTGCCGCGTTCGGCCCTTGCGCCCGCAAGGCGCTGGTGAAAGCCCCAGCCGAGCGCGCCGACAACGCCGGCGCCGATGGCCAGGATCGTCGGATTGGTGAGAAGCCATGCCAGCAGAGCGCTCATAGCAGCACTCCGATGAGAAGACCGGCGATGAAACAGGCGGCGCCTACGATTGCATACGGCCTGGCGGCTTCAATGCCGATGCGCACGCCCGGCGCGACCTGCTCGACGCGCCCGGTGCGGCGCGGCGGGTCCGCGCCCTCGAACGCGCCGATGGCGCTGACGATCTCGGCGCCGTCATCGGCGGTGATGATGGTGGCGTAGCGTGGCATGGAGCCTCGGGGCGGAATAGTGGGGCCGCGCTCAATCGCGCCAGCGCTCGAAGGAAATGGATGACCGAAAAACAAAACCCGCCTCGCGGCGGGTCGTTGGCGCAAATCAGCACCATGGACAAAATAGTAGCATAGCTGCCCACACCGGGCAAGAGGTTGCAGGCATATTTTCCTATCCTCCTGAAACCAGCCTTTGTCCCAGACCTGCTGGCAAAAAACCCGATGCGCCACAGCCAGGGATTGAACCGCAGGCAAAAGCCGCGCGAGTTTTTGTCGGAACCAACCGTGGTCCGACGGGTTCCACCCTCAGTCGCAGACGCGACAGACCCTGCAACAGACGAATCGTCTCGAAACAGAGGAGAAGAATCATGCTTACGAAGATTCTCGCGGCTTCGGCCCTGACAATCGGCCTCGCCACGGCGGCGATGGCCCAGACCGCGAACTCGCCCGATAACTCGGCCGGCAGCGGCCAAAGCATCACAGTCGAGCCGAGGACGCCGGCCACCCCGCCGCCTGACCAGATGGCGCCCGACACCGGCACGACCGGCAGCGTCACCGGCGGCGATATGAATTCCAACGCCGACAAGAACTGCCCGAACAGCCCACAGGGGGCGCAGGGCGATGCCAACAACACCGCTGCCACGACGGTGCAGCCGAACGTCAACGATAACAATTGCGGCAAGTAGGCCTGCCACTCGCGCTCGCAAAGGCCGTGGAGCAGCTCCACGTCCTTTGTGTTGGAGCCAGCTTCACCGGCTCGGCAAGGGCGGTCGGAACCATGCGGCCTTCCGACCGTTGCAAGGGGCACAAAGGAGAAACCCATGGCAGACAATGAAAGCAGCAGCGGTGGCGCAGCAAACGGCGCCGGCACCTCGAGCACTAGCCCAGCCAGCGAAGCGCGTCCCCGTAACGCCGCTTCGCGCAGCAGCGGCGCGTCGCGCAGTGGCGCCGCATCGCGCGGCAACGCCAGGGCATCCGAAGCGGCGATGAAGAAGCAGATCGCGGAGTTGAAGCGCGAGGTAAACCGCCTGAACCGCGCCCTTTCCGAGCAGGCCGAGGAAGCGTCCGAGACCGCGCAGGGCTGGTACCAGAGCGCAGCCGACAGCGCGTCGAACCTATATAGCGGCGCGGCGGATCGCGCATCGAACCTCTACAGCGGTGCCTCCGGCCGCGCGTCGCGCGCGGCAAGCCAATTACGCAGCCAGGCGCAGAGCGTTTCGGAAACCGTGCAGCAGAACCCGGGCACCTTCTCGACGGCCATGCTGATCGGCGGCCTCGTCGGGCTGCTGGCCGGCATGGCGATCAGCCGGAACCCGGACCCAGAGCCGGACTGGCTGCATCGCTGGCGCAGATAGGCATTTCCGGTCCGGCTCGCGCTGCCGGGCCGATCAACGGTAGTAAGCGAAGGCTGCCTTGCGGCGGCCGCGCGGAGAGAAGGCCGGGCCGGCGCGCCCGGCCTTCTCTTTTGGATGCCGGGCTTTTTCATTTCAAGGTTGTGTCGTCCCCATCCTTTTGCTGTGGCCGGTTGTCCCGGGCTGGTCATTAGCAGGAGCTTATGGGATCATCCCCCGGGGAATCGCGGAGAGCGGCATGGACAGACCTGCCATGGCATCCGTCTTTCGGATGCGGCATGTGCCTGCAAGCATTTCGGGCGTTCGCAGCCTTGGCAGAGGCCAGGCCGATCCGTTCTTTCATTCGAGACCACTCGGCGAGGCGATCCGCTTCATCGCCCAGGCCGACGGCCAGTACGACCTCAGCGCCGTCGCCATCTTCTACGGCGACCGCCAGACGCCGCCGCTCGGCAACCGCGAGATCAGGCAGCTCTGGAGCGAGTATGGCGAGCGGCTGATGGAGGCGTAGAGCCGCGCAAGCCTTCCCGCCGGATCGGAAACGCCGCTCATGCGTTCTTGTGGCGAGGTCAATGGGAGGAACGCCATGAACGTCGCCAATCTCCAACTCGAGGGCCTGCTGATGGCCGTCGCAGCGATCAACCACGTGCTGGTCAAGAAAGGTGTGCTCACCGTCGAGGAAATCGACATCGCGCTGCGCAAGGCCGAGGCCGGTGAGACCGGCGAGGAGCGCTCGGAGGCGATCTCGGCCTCGAACCGCGACGCCATCAATTTCCCGATCCGCCTGCTCGAGCTCGCCAACCAGTGCCAGCCCGAGGCGGACATGCCGTCCTTCTCGAAGCTGGCCCGCATGGTCGGCCAGATGAAGGAGCCATATAACGACCAGATGTGAGGGGAAAGGTCATGCCCTCCCCGGCCAGCCGTGGCGCAGGGCCAGCACAGTGCCCGGGCCGTGCGCCGCGGCGTAGAGCAGGCCGGCGGCGAAGGGGAAGTGCGACATGAAGGCGCCGAACTCGGCCTGGTTTCCGGGCCAGTGCGACGGGCCGTGGAAGGCAAAGCCGAGGAAGACGACATAGACCGCGCCGATCAGCGCCAACGGCGACAGATAAGCGCCGGTAAGGAAAGCGATCACCAGCAGCGTCTCGAGGATCGCCGCGCACCAGGCCAGGAACAGCGGGAACGGGAAGCCGGCGGCGGCGATGTAGCCGGCGGTGGCGCCCATATCCATCAGCTTGAAGGCGACGCCCATCGCGAACATAGCAGCGAAGATCAGGCGAGCGATGAGAATGGCGGCGGTCTGCCAGGTCGATTGGGTTTCCACGAGTGTCCTCCGGGTTGTCTGTTGATGCCCCAAGGACGGACGAAGGGCGCTGGTTCCGACAGGGGGTAGGAAAATTGTTGGAGCGCCCTCTTCCTCGCCCCCGCAACGCGGGGGAGAGGTGGCCGCGAAGCGGTCGGAGAGGGGGCAGCGCCGGCGACAGAGGAAGAAGCACGGTGTGGCGCGCCCGAGGTTCTAAATCGCGACACGATCTCTCGGGTTCGCTCCATGCGCTTTAGCGAGACATGCTTTAGCTCTACGAAGGCCCCTCTCCGTCGCGGCTTCGCCGCGCCACCTCTCCCCCCGCTTCGCGCGGGGCGAGGAAGAAGGCTCAGCCGGCCTTCACCTGCGCCGGATGGCTGATCGAGTCCCGCACGGTGCCGTATTCGGCGCCCCAGCGGTCGGTCATGTCGCAACGGATATCCCACAGCTCGGGGAAGAAGCGGTGGCGGGCGCCGCCTTCCAGCATCTCCACCGGGCGGCCCTTCAGCGACTTCGAGCCCAGCCCGATCGAGCGGTGGATCAGATAGAGGTGGTTGGCGCGAAATTTCTGGAACAGCTCGTCGAACTCGATCAGCGCCTCGGCCACGACATAGGCGTCGCCGTGGTCGTAATGCTCGTCATAGATATCCGCCACGGTCAGCCCGCGGCCATCGAGATAGGCATGCCTGAAGGCCCGCCAAAGGTCCGGCGGCAGGCGCAGCAGGAACTTGAAGCCGGGCGATTCCTGGCCGCTGCCATTGCCGAGCTGCAGGCGGATCTGCTGATACTCCTTGGGCGACATGGTCTCCAGCAGATCGAGCTGCGCCGTCATCATACGCATCAGCCGGTGCACGCGGCCCATCAGCGTGACGATGCGATGGGTGTCCTGTTTCTCCAGGTAGTCGAGCACATCGACCAGCGTGTAGGCGATGAGCTTCATCCACAGCTCCTCGACCTGGTGCACGATCTGGAACTGCAATTCGTCGGCGTTGACCATCTCGGCCAGCGGCTTCTGGCAGGCGAGCAGCTGGTCGCATTTCAGATATACGCCGTAGTCGCGCATCTCGGGCGCCTCGATCCGGGCGTGATAGTCCGTCTTGTCCATGGCTCATCCTCCTCGGGCATGACCGCGCCACAAGGATAGCGCTTCCGGCTTGAACATTGTTCCTTTCTGTTATCCAAATGGCATGAAATGAAGGACGATTATCGCTCCTTCCCGCATCAATGGAGAACGAACTGTGCTGGATGCCCTGGACCGCAAAATAGTCGCCGCGCTCGAGCGCGATGCGCGGATCTCCTTCGGCGAGCTGGCAGAGGAGGTCGGCTTGAGCAAGACGCCGTGCTGGAAGCGCGTGAAGGCGCTGGAAGAGGCAGGCGTCATCCGTGGATATTCGACCCGCATCGACCCGGCCAGGATCGGCTTCGGCATCGAGGCCTTCATCCAGGTGTCGATCGACTTCGAGGTGTCCGACGCCTTCGAGGCGGCGGTGAAGACGCACCCGCTGATCCGCCGCTGCTACGCCACCACGGGCGAAGCCGACTATCTCCTGCAGATCGTTACCGTCGATATGATGGCGCTCGACCGCATGCTGCGCGAGGAGCTCAGCCGCCTGCCCGGCGTGCGCCGCACGGTGACCTCGATGGCGATGCGCGAGATCAAGGGCGACATCTCCTTTGCCGAGGCGGCGGCGCGTGCGCTGAGGGGATAAGGCGAGCACACCGAATGGCCTGAGCGCGCCGGCCGTGGAGGCGCGCGAAGCCCTGACTTTTTCTGGGATGATCGAGAACGGGCATCGAACCTGTCTATAGTCGCGACGGGGGTACGGCGGTGGCGGGTTCATCTCAATGAAGATCAGGGCGCAGGCTGCCCGGCGATGGCCGGCGCGAGGCTTACGGATTCTCGAATTCGCCTCGACGGCCGATTTCGCGCGCCTTTCCCTTCCGAGAAATACGCTGGCCACGGCGCTTCTGGCATCGGCCATGCTGCTGCCGGCGGCCACTTCGAGCCATGCCGCGTCGGTCCTCCCAGAGCCGCGAGACGAGCTCCACCAGCCGGATGCGAAAGCCATGCTGCAGGACGCCAAGCGCGCGCTTCTGGCGGCCAATGGCGGCAACGGTGGCGGAAATGGCGGTGGCAACGGTGGCGGGAACGGCGGCAATGGCGGGAACGGCGGCAACGGAGGGAACGGAGGGAACGGCGGCAATGGAGGGAATGGCGGTAACGGTGGCAACGGCGGAAACGGTGGCAATGGAGGGAACGGCGGCAACGGAGGGAATGGCGGCAACGGAGGGAATGGCGGCAACGGAGGGAATGGCGGCGGAAACGGTGGCGGCAATGGCGGCGGCACCGGAAACGGCGGCGGCAATGGCGGGGGCGCCGGAAACGGTGGCGGCAACGGCGGTAGCGCCGGAAACGGCGGGAGCAATGGCGGCGGCACCGGAAACAGTGGCGGCAATGGTGGTAACGCTGGAAACGGCGGCAGCAATGGCGGCCATGGCGGCGGCCATCACGACTCCAATGTCGGCCATTCGGATGGCGGGCCCCGCTCCTGCGGATCATCCCCGCGAGTGTCTTGCTGACGCCGCCGCTTGACCTCGAAGCGCCGCGCGCCGGAGCGGCAGAAAGCAACGTCCTTCCAGTTTCCTGTTCCGGCTCGCCGCTCCGGCGGCGCGATGAACCGCCCTATGGGCCGGTGCGGTAGGCGAAATCGTCGATAGCGGCCTGCCAGTAGTGCTGCGTGCGGATCTCGAGCCGCGTGATGCGCCTGTAGTCGGCCGCGAAATAGACCAGACCGTTGGCGGACAGCGTCAGTCGATCCTCATAGGCTGGCTCATCGCCCCGCCAGGCCTTGAGGATGAGCGTCTCGCCCTCAGCGTCGTCCCAGCCGGCGCCGAAATAGGCGCCGGTGAAATCGAACGGTTTGTCGCTGAACACCTGCGCGGGATGGCCTGAGCTGTTGTAGGCGATGAATTCGCCCGACATGGTGGTGTTGACGTAGCCCGGGCCGTCGGTGAAGCGCTGGTGCATGGCAACGAGATTGTACCAGTTGAGCCCGCCATAGCCTGACGGGACCTCGAACACGCCGGGCGACGTCATCAGGTCGTCGAAGCCGACGACATGCTCCTGGGGCAGCGGCGCCTCGGCCGGTCCGCCCTTGCCGGAGAACGTCGAGAGCACCACCGGCGCCGCGCCGACCACGACATGCCGCCGCTCGGTCGCCCCGGCGGCCGAGAAATCGACCAGCCATTCGCCGGGCGCCACGGCTGCGCTGAAGCGCCCGTCCGGACCGACC
This sequence comes from Mesorhizobium sp. M2A.F.Ca.ET.046.03.2.1, assembly GCF_003952425.1. Lineage (NCBI taxonomy): Bacteria > Pseudomonadati > Pseudomonadota > Alphaproteobacteria > Hyphomicrobiales > Phyllobacteriaceae > Mesorhizobium > Mesorhizobium sp. M2A.F.Ca.ET.046.03.2.1. Next base: position 7,171,883 of record NZ_CP034449.1, read on the forward strand.
TTGGCGGCGATGCCGACGCCATCCGGCCCTGTCAGCGAAACGCGCGCCCCGGCGGCGACCGCGCCGCTGATCGTCAGATCCGCCGCAAGCCCGACGGGGTGGGTCGTGGTCTTTGCAATCAAGTCGCCCGGCGATCCGGGCGAAACGACATAGTCGCTTTCCTGCGAGGCGTTGCCGGTGGTGACCGAATAGACTGGCGGCGGCACCACGCGGAACGCATAGTGCCCGGGATCGACGACTTCGAAATCGCGGTGCATGGCCGACATGCGGAAGTTGGCGAAGCCGCCGGCATTGGTCAGTCGCATGATGGTGCCGGCGTTCGGCCTGTCGAGCTCGACAGCCACGCGCGACATCGGCCGGTCGCCCAGATCGTAGACGCCGTTCCTGTTGAGGTCGCGGAACACCAGCAGCGATGTGTTCATCTGGCCGCCTGCGAAGGAATCCCATGTCCGCCTGGGATAATAGTCATTCGCATCGCCGGCACGGGCCACGCCGCAGACCATGGCCAAGCCGGCGGCGGCGACGACCGCGCCCGGGAACAACGAACCACGCTTCACGAAATTTCCCCTCCGGCGGTCGCCGCCGATCCGATCCCCTGGAGACGCGCGATCACCCTGTCCACGGCATCGGCATCGAAATAAGCGAGATAGAGCAACGCCATGGTGGCGCTGAACGTGTAGACCGGCAGCGTCACATAGATGATGGCGTGGAAGGCCAGGCCCGGCAGGACCAGATAGCGCCTCGTGGCGCGAAACGGCAGGCCGAAGGCAAGGCCATATTCGAGCACGACCACGGCGACGGACACGATGGTGGCAAGCCAGGCAAGGCCGGACGGATAGTCCGAACCGGCGTAAAACCAGAGGAATATCTGCTCGAGCCGCGCGCCGCTCAGAAAAGCGTGGTTCGACTTGTCGAAGGCGGCGAAGAAATAGAGCACCGAGAGCTGCACCACGATCAGCCGCAGCCCCCACAGATTGCCGCGCTCCGCCGGCGGCGGAACGCCCAAGCGCTCGGCCCGCGTCACCGCCAAATAGCGGTCCAGCGAATAGGAGCGGTCGCAAGGGGTGAGCGCGATCAGGAGCGCCGCGACGGCAAGCAGATAGGCATGGTGGTGGGTCCAGGGCTCGCGGCCGAGATCAAAGCCGAAGTAGTAATACATCGCCAGCCCGACCGAGCCGGTCCAGACGGCGGCGAGACGGCTGTGATAGCCGACGAAGAGCAGGATCGTGGCGAGGAAGAAGTTGGCGGCGAGAAACAGGCCGGCCGGCGACTGGTCCCTATAGAGCAGCAGCTCGCCCGCCCAGCGCGACCAGAACAGCATCGCCAGGCCGATGCGGATCAGCGCGGACGAACGCGACGAGCCTTTCGTGCCGGCCGCCCAGGCGGCGAAGCGCGCCGCCATGGCCGGCGTCGGACGCCAGTCGGCGATGGCGTCAGTCGGCGCAGGCATTTTCGGCATCGGTATGGATCGTCTGCCAGCCGCCGCGCGTGCCCAGCCGGGCGCGGACACGGATGTCGGCGCCCTGCCCTGCGACCGTGCAGAGCCGCTTGATGACGGAAGCCAGGTCCTCTCGGTTCTGGATCCACTTCAGCCCGCCGTTGCGGGGCGCGCCGAGCATCCCGAAACGGTCGAGCGGGACAAGCGCGCCGTCGGGCCGCGGATTTCGAAGGAAGCGTCGATGACGTCCAGCCCGATCGCGCTGAACATGGTCCAGGAACGCAGCCACGGCGATTGTACCCCGAAGACCTGCTCCGCGGCCGGGCCGGCGATCATGAAGCCCGCGATCGCCATGAAAGCGCAAAGCCGCAAGCGTGCCGCCGAAAGCCGACCGGCAGGCCGCGCACCTATCCTGATTGAGATGATATCCGCCACCCGCGCACCTCCGTCGCGATCATAGACCGGTTCAACGCCCGGTCCTCGATCGTCCCAGAAAAAGTCAGGGCTATGCGTAGGTCGGAAAGGCCAACAAGCAGGCGACATGGGCCGCCTTTTGGGTCAGACCACCTTGGCCCGTCGCAGCAGCCTGCGGTCCGCGCAACGGGCCAAGTGGCCTGCCTTTTGCCCGCCAGCTAAAGGCTGGCTCCTCCCATCCTCCGCTTCAGGGCAGCGGAGAGCTCGAACAATGACCGGGCTGTGCGAGGCTTGGCGATAACTTTTGTTAGTCCCAACTAAAATAAGCAACCCGGCGCTGGCTAGCGACCGACGTGGTGGATCGCTGGCAGCGTCTGGGAGACGCTAAGCGTAGCAGAATAGACAGGCCTGCCGACTTCATCATGGACGGCCACGGTCACCGTTTCATCCAAGTCGCTTGAAGCCATTTCGTCGACGGCGATGTCGTGCAGAGCCTTGAGCGCTTCTCGTCGCATCTCGCTCAAACTGCCGAGATCGACCCAGGCATCACCCAGGCACTGCCCGTTTCGGATGACCTCGAACCTGTAATTCGACATGTGCCATTGTGAGACGAAGGGATAGCAGCCGCATTAAAATTTGAGAGCCGGCTTGCTAACAAGGTTCGGCGATCGTCGATGGCGACCGATAACCCTTCACTAAAGACCGCCCGCCGATCTGGCCAGCGGCCCTGAACGTCACTTAAAAAAGATGCAGCAACGCTAAAATAAGCCTGTGCACTGGCAGAATTTGCGGTCGCGGAGCCCGCCCAGACAGCTCACTTTGATGGTGCGGCGAACTTCGATTCGCCGGGCCGGCGCCGGGAAATCCACCCCAACAGGCAACGGGCGCCGGTCACTTACGTTGGGGCGGGGGGCTGCCATAGCGCCCGCTGGCGAGCGGAGGCTTGGAGCTGGCCACCCGCGCCGCCTCTTCCTTCTCGGCGTCGGCCTTGCGCTTCGGGCATTCTTCGAAATCATGGTCGCGGCCGCCGCAATAGGAGCAGCATTTGGCGGGGATATCGGGGTGGAGCATCGAGACCATTCCCAAGAATGCACGAAAAGGTTTCCGGTTGCAGCAATTGCGTGAAGCCGCAACACCGCCGCCTTACCCCATGCCCGAGAAGATCAAAATTCGAGGAGCTCGCCGCTCGCGCGGCGGGCTCCCGACCGATCACCGCTCACGCATGCGCGTGAGGATGACGGAAGTCCCAGACGGCCCAGGCCGATGCCACGACCACCAGCACGCCGAGGACGACATGCGTGGTCATGACATTCGTGTCAGCCGCAAAGCCCAGGAGCCAGGGCGACACGATCAGCCAGAGCCCGAGGACCGCGCTGACCCATTCTTCCCACTCGGCGAACACCGAAAGCGACGCCAGCGCCAGCGCGCCGAGCAGAACGCCGACGATCCAGGCGTTCCACGCGGGCACCATCGCCGCGGTGAATCCGATAACCCAGGGTGAGATGAAGAGGCAGATCGCGAGGACCAGAGTAATCCAGTCCAGGCTCTTTCTTGTTTCCATCATTGCCATGACAACCTCCATGGAGCTTGACCAAAGCAACTGTATCCGCGTGGACATTGCACGCTCACGATTGATATAATTACGCTTTTGCAGCGCTGCAAGGAGGGCCTGAGCGGCCGCGGCCCGCCCAGACCGATCTCATCCGCCAGACGGCAAGGTGCAAATCACGCTGGCGCCGGCCGCCGCGATCGATCCGACGCTCAAACGGCGATGTCGCCGTCGGTATCGGCGCCGAGCTGCGGAACGATGATTGCCTCGAGCGGCGCGTCGAGCGCCCATTTCAAACTGCCGTCCGAGCGTTCGAGGCTGGAAGAACCGCTCAGCGACTGCGGAGCCACCCGCTGCAGCACCACCGTGCCGAACCCTTTTCGTTCGGCGACCCCCTTCTCCTTGCCATTCCTCTCAGCGACCCCAATTCCTGCCGCGCCGGACGTCTCCTGCCACAGAAGATGAAACCGCCGCCGCGCGTCCGGACCCATCTCGACCTTCCAGGTGATTTCCACATGGCCCCCGTCGACGGCAAGGGCGCCATATTTGGAGGAGTTGGTGCCGAGCTCATGGAAGGCCATGCCGAGATTCTGCACCGCATTCGACTGCAGCGTCAGCAGCGGCCCGGACAGCGAGATGCGTTCCTCATGGCCGAAGGGCTTCAGATGCTCCTGAACTAGGTCGAACAGGCTGGCGCCGGCCCATTCCGAGGTCACCAGAAGGTCGTGCGAGCGCGACAGCGCCATGATGCGCGCGCGGATCATCTGCTCGAACTCAGCCGGATCGGTCGAGCGCTTGCTGGTTTCCCTGACCATCGACAGGATCACCGCGAACTGGTTCTTCACGCGGTGATTGACCTCGCGCATCAGCAGCCGGATGCGGCGCTCGCTTTCCTTGGCGGACGTGATGTCGCGGGCGATCTGCGAGGCGCCGACGATCTCGCCTGCGTTGTTCCTGATGGGAGAGACGGTGATCGACACGGCGATCAACGAGCCGTCCTTGCGCTTGCGCGTCGTCTCAAGGCTGCCTACGCCCTCGCCCCGGCGGATACGGCCGATGATCTCGGTTTCCTCGCTGTGCATGTGATCGGGGATCAAGATCAGAATCGACTTGCCGATCACCTCCTCCGCGCTGTAGCCGAACATGCGCTCGGCCGCGTAGTTCCAATCGGTGATGACGCTGTTGAGGTCCTTGCCGATGATGGCGTCATAGGAAGAGTCGACGATCGCCGCGAGGCGAGCATCGGCATTGGCGTTCGGACGAAAGATCCCCCCTGTACCGGTCATGCGCATCAAATAGGGCCGCCCGCAATCAAGGCAACATATCCGCTGGATCGCATCCGCTTACGGCTTGCTGTCGCCGGGGCTATCGCCGGCCGGCCTGTCCGCAGATATCACGCCGAAATCCTGCGATTTCACGCCCGCATTCGCCGTGAGGAACCCATCCGACGCCAGCCCTCGACGCAAAAGTTCGCGGACCGCGGCCGAACGGCTCGGCATGCGCTTTTCGAAACGCCAGTTCTCCAGCGCCGCCAGTTCCTCTTCGGTCAGCATGATCTGCAACCTTTGCGGCCGTTCCAGCTCAGCCATGCCTGCCTCCATCACAGACAAAAACGCTGCGAATGAGTAAATGCCTCATTGTGAGTAGAAGTAGGGTTTGTGGCATAGGACGTCAAGAATGACCAAGCTGTGAAAGACGGCACAGGCTAACGATACCAACGATGGGCCGAAACCACATTTGTTGTTCTATGCTAACTTATTGATTTTCTTATAGCTTTTTGAATTTTTTGCTTGCATTCCGTGACCGTCTGGCGCATGGTGGAAATCGAGGGATAACCTCCAGGGAAGGAGGCAGTCCATGTTCCGACGATTTTCAATCCGCTTGCGCGACGACGCCCACCACAAGGTGCAACAGGCCTTGTGGACCAAGGGTATCGTCAACATCATCCGAATTTCCGAAGAAATCAGGCTGGATCATCTGGCCGAGAACATCGCCCGCGAGGACATCGAAAGCCTGGTGATGGAGGTATCACAGCTCTACGGGGCGCCGATCGAGTTCGACGACGAGGCCCTGACGGCGCTCGACCTGCCGGAGGTCCTTAAGCCCGACAATCGCAACGACCTCGAAAAGGTGCTGGATGGGCGCATGTCCGGCGGTGAGATCAGCATCGACGTGCTGCATATGAAACGGTGCTAGGCGCGTCGCGTCTGGACGACCCCAATCGACCGCGCCCCTCGGAACGGATGCCACCGCCTTGGCGATTGGCCGAGACGCCTGTCGCGATCGTCATCCACGGGCGGAGCAAGGAGCGAAGCGACGCGCGCAGACCCGAGGATCCATGCCGTGACTTGGAAGCGCCGCGGCGGTCCACAAATTCTGCACCGTTGCACACTTCGGTCCAGGTAACGGAATGGATTCCAGGGTCTGCGCGCGTCGCTTCGCTCCTTGCTCCGCCATAGAATGACGAGGTTCAGAAGCGTCCAGCTCATCGCCAGCGTTTGCGCTGACTACCCAGCGGACCTTGATAGCCTTGCCCTCGAAGCCTGCAATGTTCAACATCACTGTGTTGAGGAACTAGCCCTTCTTCGGGCGCTTCGGAGCGGCTTTCCTTGGCAGCGCCACTGGCGCTTCGGCTTCCTGCGCCAGCCTGGCCGCGCGCAAGCGCTCGGTCTTGGCCGCCCTTTCCTTGGCTTCCAGGTCCTGAATCTGCCGAGCGACACGAGAGGTCGTGTCGGTCTTGGCTTCCGTGCGGGATGGGACCGGCTTGAACAGGCCGGTATCCGGTAGCGACTTCATTGTCATCTCCTTAATCAAAAAAGGCCGGGCAAAGCCCGACCTTCTCCAACGCGCCTCCGCGGCCTATGCCAGTACATCCGTGGTCAACGACCGCGAGGCGCTGTGATCAGGAGGCTTGCAGATTCTCGGCCGCGCTTTTGCCGCTGCGGGCATCCTTCACGACGTCGAAGCTGACCTTCTGGCCTTCGACGAGGGAACGCAGCCCTGCGCGCTCGACGGCCGAGATGTGAACGAACACGTCCGGCTGACCGCCGCCCTGCTCGATAAAGCCGAAACCCTTGGTAGAATTGAAAAACTTCACCGTTCCAGTAGTCATTGCGATCTCCTTACAAATCGACGCAAAATTGTACCCGCCCGGCAACCGCCAAGCGACGAATTCTTCGAAATTGAGAGGGAAGATCGCAGGGGCGCATTTTGCGCGAAAACAACGTTCTTTCAGCAAGATCGATTTATCCTATATAGCTATTAATTTCCTCAGCGGCAAGGGCCCCGGGCATAATACTTCAAGCCGCGGTCCGTCCAAACCAAAGCAGTTCCCGCCGGAGCGGTCGATCCGACAGAGCGTTGGTCCTGATTCGACGAGCGCGGTTCCTGAATGGGGCAGCAATGGCCAAAAGGGACAACAATCCACCCTCTCGCGACGTGGTGAAGCGACTGGTGCGGGAGACGGGCATCAGCGAGGCATAGGCACGCGATCTCGTCCGCCTTATCGGCCTGCACTGGAGTTCTCTTGTCCGCGAGGCCAAGCTGATCGCTTCCTCACCCCGGGATTAAGCCGGGTTCAGCCCCTGGAATCCAGATGGTCGAGGATGGCAAGGCCGGTTTCGTACTTCTCGGGCGCGACGCCCGCCTGGTGGGCCTGCCAGAGATTGTCGCGCAGATCGGCTATCTTCACCGGCAATGCCAGCCCGTTCGAGGCGGCGCGGTAGAGAAAACCTTCCTCGCTCTCGTCCATGCGCCGCGTCAGCGCATCGACCGCGGCCACCACCGGCAGGCCGAAACCAGCGCCCTGCAGCCTCTCAAAGGTCCAGCCGTCGCCTTTCTCGACAATGTCGTGCAGGTAGGCGACGGTCTTTTCGTCCAACGTCTCGACGGCATCGGCAACGCGCCTCAGATGTTCGATATAGGGCCGACCGGTCTTGTCCTTCTGGCCTCGATGAGCCTGCTCGGCGATCTTTGCTGCCTCGTGAAGCATGATCCTTCCAATCTCGTCACAACAGAGCCCGCCCCGGCGAGGGACGGCCGAGGCGGGCTTGCTCGGGCTGAACCCGGTCGGTGGCGCGCCTCTCGCGGGGGGAGCGGGGCTGCGCGCCATCCTGCCTTCCAGAACAGCGGCGCCTGGCGAATGTTCCCGCCCGGAGAAAAAGACTGGTATGCAGGAACTTCGCGACCGCGCTGCCGTTAGCCCTGCATGTCCAACAGGAGGTACGGCAAATGGATTGGAACCGCGTCGAAGGCAATTGGAAGCAGGTGAAGGGCAAGGTCAAGGAACAGTGGGGCAAGCTCACCGACGACGATCTCGATCGCATCGCCGGAAAGCGCGACCAGCTCGAAGGCAAGATCCAGGAACGCTACGGCATCGAGAAGGATCGCGTGCGCCGCGACATCGATGACTGGTACGGCCGCCAAGGCTGGTGACAGCCGACTGCCCGAAGCAAAGGGCGCTGCCGCGCGGCAGCGCCCTTTTTGCTGAGCCGTTCAGGATTGGGCGAGGCGGCCGCTCTATCTCGCCGGCGCCGCTGAAACCGCCCTGCCCACTTGGGCGCCGATTGCGTTGTCCACCTTGGCCGAGGCGCCAGGCGCATCCCGCCATGCGGCGGCCGGGGCTGAAATTCGACTTTGCCGTTGTCCGGGCTGGAACCTTCATTCGCGATCCGCATTTGTTGTCGCCATGGATATTTTCGACGCAAATTCTCTGGTCATCGCACGGGCAAAGGCCCTGCGCTCCGAAAACAGCCGCATGCGGGAACTGGCTTGGGCGCATGTGGAGCAATCCAGGGCCCTCGCCCAGCAGTTGGCAGCGATTCGGAACCAATCAAACCGGGCATTGCCGATGACGGGCAACTTGACTGAGATCGAACGAGCCCTAGATTGTCCAGATCGCTGGTAACCCCCAATGGACACCATTAGCGGCTGAGAGACGACGAACGCGCTCCCGTCTGAAAACGGGAGAGCGCTATGCGCCAAGCCAGAACTGCGTTGCCCCGGGCACGCGAACCCTTCCAGGATCAACTCGTCCAGGGCAGCAAAGACGCGATCAAGCGCTCCCGGGAATTGCTGCGCCGCACCGAGCGTCTGGTGCGCTCGAAACTGCCGATTGTCTCGGAACCGCCTTCCGACGAACCCCCTAATCTTTAGGGCAATTCCAGGAAAATGTGGGCGGTTTTTACCCGCCGCGCTTTTCCGGCCGACGCCCATCAATCGCCGCGTCGTTTCCGGTGCGGAGACTCCTGATTCTCGCCGCGCAGCATCTGCCTGTCGTCAGGATCGATCAGATCGCGCTCGCCAGCTTTCAACCCGCTTCCTTTCTCGCGGGTGGCCCGCTCCTGGCTCGGCCGCTTCAGCTCTTCCCTGGCGTTGAAATCCTTTCCGGCGTTCTTGGTGTTGACGCGCTCCTCGATGATGCGTTGCTGCTGGTCGTGCGTTGTCTTGCCTGCCATGACTGTCTCTCCTGTGCTGAAGCCAATCTCTCAAAATGGAGAAGCCCGCCCGGAGGGGAGCGGGCGGGCTTCTATCGGGAGGATTGGAACCCCGATGGCGGCGGGCTGGGGGGATGCCGCCGCGGACCAAACCGGCGAGCGGCGCTTATGTTCCTTCAGGAAGCGATGCTCTCTGAGTTCAATTGAGCTCATCGCGCCACAACCCGCTCACGGGCGACCGCCGCTGCGATGACAAATCACGATTGCGCAGCGGAACAAGTCCAGTCGCTTCCGGTTTCGCAGTGATCAGGACTGCGTGAAATGGCCCAGGATCGACGTCACAACGAAGCTCTCGCCAGGTTGCTGAGACGGCAGTTTTCCAGCGAGGTTTTGCGACGGCACCTGCGCGCGTGGCCACTTTTTCGGGTGACCGTCAGCTTCCCGAGCGCCTTCGAGCCCTGCTTGAAAGGCTCGGGCGAAGGAACGGTCGAAATCACAAAGGAGATGACAACCGCTGAGAGGCCAAGTTCGGGCAACCAGGAGAGACGCCGTTAAGACTTCGGTCCGGACCGCGCGGGACCGTGGGCCCACACCGGGAACGGAAGCCACTTGCTCCCGTTGGTCGAAGGCGAAAGCTGCACAGGCAGCGCCTCATCAAGGATTGAGAGAGAAGACATGAACAACATCATCTGGCTCGTAGGAGCAATCGTCATCGTCCTTGCCATCCTTGGATTCCTCGGCATCCGGTGACGCTGGCGGGCGTCACTTAATCGAGAAGCCGCTCCCGGTGGGCAATGTGCAGCGCCTGCGTGACTCGGAATAAATCGAGCAGTTCCAATGCCTGCTCGGCTGGCGCGCCCAGCTCGATGAGGCGATCGATAATCTCTCGCTGGCGGGAGATATGACGCGCTCCCGTGCGGATATGACGATTGAGCATCTGAAGCTCGGTTTCGGGGCTAACCATCTGGTCCCAACGCGAGGGTGAGGATCGTATCGCAACACAGTATTGTGCGCCCGCGATCGTGCGCCGGCTTTGATCTTCATCAATTTCCGGAGGGGCCTGGTCGTCATGGCGCGCCTCGACTCCTATCTGCCACGGGGATATGATTTCAAAGCTCGGAGGGCGAGCCTGATGGACCGCTTTATCGCCAGGGAGAACATCAAGCACTTCGTGGACCGCCTTCAAACGGAGACGGACGACGGCACCAGAGCGACGGTCCAAAGGCTGCTGATTGCTGAAGATGACAAATTCGCGAGTGTCCGAACGGCTGGATATGGTGGACCAGAACATCCTCAGGATCGCCGATCTTGCAACGCTGCAGCGCGCAAAGGTCAACGACATGCGCCCTGATGGCGACGGCGCGGCATTGGCTCACCGACACCTCGAAAACCTCGAGCAATTATACGAGCTCTTTGTCGAGAGCCGGCAGCTCGTGGTTACCATGATGGAAAGGTCCAGCCTGTAGTCGGCAGCCGGTGAGCCGTGTTGGCCGGCGCCACGAACAACAAAAACGGCGGCCGAAAGAGCCGCCGTTCCTTGTCTGTCGACAGGCCTCAGTTTGCGCCGCCGAGTTCCTTGGTCATCTTGCAGAAATTGTCATGCTGCTTGGCGATGGTTTCGTCGCCGCAATCTTTCTTGATCGAGGTGCGGTCTTCCTCGGTCATGGCCAGCCATGCCTTCTTGAACTCATCGCCGGATCTCATCGTCTTCATCCCCGCATCGGTGAAGAAAGGCGCCATCTTTTGCGGGTCATCCAAGGCCGATGTGCCTTTGGCGCTGCTGGCCATCGCCGCGCTGGTTGCGAGCGAAAGCGCGAGTGCGCTCATGCAAAGAATCTTGGTATTCATTTTTCTTCTCCCTGCGTTCATTGGAAACAACTGCTTTTCAACAGCGCTTGTGCTGGCAAAAAGTTCCAGGCGGAATCAAAGAATGCAGCCGCGCGAATTGCCGCCCCGAGGACGGTCGGCCTGCCCGCTTCGGTCGGCTCGTTTGTTCGGGCGGCGGTCAACAACAAATGAGAGTTTCCCGGGCGCTTTCACTGGAAAATTCTGTTGGGAACAAGTTCGAAAAAACTGTGTTGGGGTTGGTTATCCACCCACTCAGGAGATGCAGACATGCCGACAACGAAAGCGGCCTCGAACAAGGGCCTCAACGAACTTTTCCACGATACGCTGAAGGACATCTATTTCGCCGAGAAGAAGATCCTGGCAACGCTGCCCAAGATGGCCAAGGCAGCGCAGGACGAGGCGCTAAAGGCCGCTTTCGAAAAGCACCGCGACCAGACCCAAGAACATGTCGCGCGTCTTGAGGAAGTGTTCGAGGTGATCGACAAGAAGCCGGTGGGCAAGACCTGCCAGGCGATCATGGGCATCACCGAGGAAGGCGCCGAGATCATGGAAGAGTACAAGGGCTCGCCCTCGCTCGACGCAGGCCTGCTGGCCGCGGCCCAGGCCGTCGAGCATTATGAGATTTCGCGCTACGGCACGCTCAGGACCTGGGCGCAGGAACTCGGCCTAACCGAGGCCGTCACCTTGCTCGACCAGACGCTGAACGAAGAGAAGGAAACGGACGTCGCGCTCACCAAGCTCGCCGAGTCCGCGGTCAACGTCGCGGCAGAGGCAGCCTGAGTTTAGAGCAAGCTGCGCAGCCCTACGGGAAGGCAAGCGTGCAGGCCTGCCTTCCCGAACTCACCATGGAACTTCAGCGCCGGCCGGGAGTTGCCATAGGCGGAAACTCTGGCGATGACAAAAGCGTCGCTCCACCTGCTGAAGGGCATAGGTTATCTGATCTCGACGGTCAGCGTGATATTGCTCGCCATCGTGAGCTGGTCGAGCGCATCGCAAAGCCCGCTGCTGGTTGCCTGCCTGCTCGGCGGCGCCGCGACATCGATCGCCGGCATGTGCTGCCGCTGGCTGTCCTACCAGATCGAGAAGCGCTTGAACGACCGGTAAGGGATACGCCTTTTTCCAGGGCGGGGCCGCATTTGCTGGACACTCGGTTTTATCGCGGGCGGTTCGGCCTGTTGGCGCCGGTTTGCGACATCAGCGCGGTGATCAGGCAGGCGATGACAATCCATACGGCGACTTCGATGCCCGAGGCGCCGCGCGCCGGCGGCGGGGCGGTGGCGGCTGCCGGCGGATCGGCGGCCACCGCTGGCGCGAGGTCCGGCCGGCTGCCGCGGCGCAGCGAATAGGCGCGGGTGATTTCGGCGCCGAAGAGGAAGATCTGCGCCGAATAGTAGACCCAGACCAGCACCACCATCAGGGCTCCGGCCGCGCCATAGGAGGTGGCGATGGCGCTGGTGCCGATGTACCAGCCGATGAGCGACTTGCCGATGGTGAAGAGCAGCGCAGTGACCAGCGCGCCGACGCCGACATCGCGCCAGGTGAGCTCCCTGTCGGGCAGGACCTTGTAGATCGCGGCGAAGAGGAACGCGATCAGCGCGAAGGAAACGATCGTGTTGATGGCGCTGACGATCAGTTCTCCGAAAGGCAGGCTCCGGTTGATGATCTCGCCCAGCGCCGCGATCGCCGTGCTGGCCGCGAGCGAGACCAGGAGCAGGAAGCCGAGCGCAGCCACGAGGCCGAGGCTCGCCGCCCTGGCCCTTACAAGGCGCGACAGCGACGCCCCGTTGGGCCTCACCTTCCAGATTTCGTTGAGCGACTGCTGCATCTCGCCGAAGACGCCCGACGCCGTGACCAAAAGCGTCACCACTCCGATCAGCGTGGCAAGCGCGCTCGACCAGCCATGCGAAGCGGTCTCCAGCGTGGCCTTCAGGAGGTCGGCGCTCTGTGGCCCCATCACGCCCGATATCTCGGCCGTCAGCGCCAGCTGGGCGGCATCGTTGCCGATGACGAAACCGGCGATCGCGACGACGATCAACAGGATCGGCGCTAGCGACGTGGTGGCGTAGAAAGCCATCGCCGCGCCATGGCTCAGCGCATTGTCATTAATGTAGCCGCTGACGCTTTCCTTCAGTATGATCCAGCCTTCGTCGACCCAGCGCGGCATCGCCCCCTCACCTGTCTCGGACACGGACCGGGCGCGGTTCGGTGCCGGCTTTGTCGGACTGCATATTTCCTGCCATTGCTGACAAGACCTCCCTTGAGCGGGCCGGGTGGGACAAGAGCTCGACTGCCTTTTCGTTGGCCAGAGCGAGAAGCCGGAGAAACCAGCCCTGTTCTCTTTGCCACCAGGTCCGGCTGACGCGGCCCGCCAATCACAACCCGGCGCCGGCGTGATGGTTCCGGGAACACCCGAAGGCCGGAGGCCGAGGAGTACGGACCCCGGCGCCGATGCCATAAAGCCGCTTCGCGCGATCTTCGCTTTGGAGAAGCGCGGTTGTATGATCTGCGGCAGGCTTATAGGCTGTCGGGTTAACGGGTATTTCGGCAATGGATTTGGAAGACCTCTACCGGATTCTGCGGACAGGTCACGTGCAGGCCCAAGGCATTGTCGACACTGTTCCCGATCCCATGCTGGTGCTGGACTCCGCCCTGACAGTCCAGAGCGCCAACCGCGCCTTCTTCAGAACATTCGGGGTCGAGCGTTACGACACGATCGGACAGCACCTGTACGACCTCGGCAACGGTCAATGGGATATCCCCGAGCTGCGTCATCTCCTTGCAGAGGTGATCCCGAAAAGCTCGGCGGTGATCGATTACAAGGTGACGCATGAGTTCCCGCATATCGGGAGAAAAGTCATGCTTCTTACAGCGCGCACCGTGTTCAATCCGGACAATGTCAGCCACCTCATGTTGCTGTCGATCGTCGACATTACGGACAGAAGCCGGAAAGAAGCGGAGTTCGAAGCGGTCTTTGGAGAATTGCGCCACCGGCTCAAGAACCTGCTCGGGCTCGTGCGGGCGCTGGCCAACCAAACGAAGACGGAAGGCGTTTCGGCAGAGGAATATCGTAGCGCGTTCCTCGGCCGGCTGCAGGCCGTTGTGGATGCAAATGACCTGGCATTCAGCGATCATGGTGAAGATGGTCTCGAAGCCTTGGTGGCGCGCGCGACGAAACCCTTCAAGACCGCTCCGGAGACGATCATCATCGAGCCCGGCCCGTCAGTGACGTTGGCTTCGAAGGAGATAACGTCGCTAAGCCTTCTGCTGCACGAACTGGCAACCAACGCCGTCAAGTACGGCGTTGTCAGCTCGGGCTGGGACGGTTCGAATTCGATGGGAGGTCGAGCAGGGCGATCATCCATTGCTGCGCCTGTCCTGGCGCGAGAGCGGGGGCCCGCCTGTACGCAAGCCCACCTCGACAGGGTACGGAACCCAGCTCATTCAATTCGCAATCGCCTACAATCTCGGTGGCAAGGTGGAACAGAATTATCGAACCGAAGGTTTCGAAGCAGAGATAGTCGTCCCACTCGAAAGGGCCGCTCGCCCAGATTGATGGCCGGTGCAAAAGACCATCCTGATCGTCGAAGATGAATTCATTCGCGATGGATCTTAAAGTCATGCTCGAGCGCCTGGGATGGCGGGTCCTGGGACCGGTCGCCAGAGTCGCGCACGCGCTCCGCCTGCTGGAAGACGAACTGCCGACGGTGGCCTTGCTCGACGTGAATTTAGGCGACCATCTCGTCACGCCGGTAGCCGAGGCCTTGCGCGGCCGCGGTGTGCCATTCGCGGTGGCGAGCGCTTATGACAAGCCGGAACTCTTCGGCGGGGCCGTCCTGGTGGGGGTACCCAATGTAGGCAAACCGACATCGGAGTGGAGCCTCCTGGAGGTTCTGCCGAAGCTCTCGCCGCCCTGATCCCGCGCCCCTCTACTTCTCGCGTCGAAGCCTAGGCAAAGCAACGGCGTTCGACTAGCCTCGAAGCGGGATCAGAGCCGCGTGGGGCATGCGATGAAGGTCAATGTCGTCTACGCGCATCCGGCGCAGGACAGCTACGTGGCCTCGCTTCACAGGCGTGTCTTGGGGGTCCTCAAGGCCAGGGGCGACGAGGTCGTCGACTTCGATCTTTATGCCATGAAATTCGATCCCGTGATGCAGGTCGAGGAATTGAAGGGGCACGCCGGTCCATCGCCAGCACCTGCGGAGCTGCGGGTCTATATCGACACGTTGCAGTGGGCCGAGGCGTGCGTGTTCTGCTTCCCGACCTGGTGGTCGGGCATGCCTGCTGTGCTCAAGGGATATTTCGACCGCGTGTGGCGGCCGGGGGTCGCGTTCGACCTGCCGACGGATGGCGGCACGATCAAGCCGGCGCTTTTGAATATTCGCCGTATGGGCGTCGTCACCACCTTCGGCTCGCCCTGGTGGTACACCAGGCTCTACATGCAGGACCCGGGCAGGAAGGTGCTTTTGCGCGGCTTGAAATCCATGTGCGGACGCACGGAGAAGCACCTCTATCTGGCGAAATACTCGGTGGAAAGCATCTCCAACGAGGAACGGGAAAAGTTCGCCCGCAAGGTGGAGCAGCGCTTCGAGCGTTTTTGATCGGCCCCGCAGACTGCGGACCACCTTCGTTCTGAGTCTGTGAACACTCCGCTGCTTTGTTGGCGAACTATGGATGGTGCGCGTCGATCATTGCGGCCGTGTCTTCGAGGCAACCGATGGGATCGGCCATGTTGCGGTCCATTGCGCGAAAACGATCTCGACGGTTAACAAAAGTGGATGCGCGGCCGGTGCCACATGAGCACCATGTCGGCGTTCGCCCCTGGCGGGGCCGAGCTCAAGCCACCTTCTCCCGCTGGCTCATGCCAGCGGGCTTTTTTGCGTCGCGCTTCTCCGGGCTTTTTGCCCATACCAAACCGTTTCGAGCTCGGCCTAACGAAACCTCTCCTGGCTTTGCGCTTTACTTGTAGAGCGATGGAGAGTGCGCATGCAGAAGGACGGGCACGACGAAAAGGTCGATAGCCGACTGCTGGCCGGGAAGCTGGCCAAGGAAGTGGGTATAACCGAGGCGCAAGCGAGGGAGCTAATCCATATGATCGGCTTTGACTGGACGTCCCTCGTTCGCGAAGCCCGCTTTTTGAAAGACAGGCATTGACCGGGAGCCGACCGCTTATGCGAGCCGCCTGATGCGGCCGCTTGCCAGGCGAAACACTCCGTCGGTGCCTCCCTGCCGCTCGAAGTCGGTCTGGATTTCGTCCCACGTGCCAAGATAGGCCCCGCACTCGGCGCAATGGATCGGCGTTGAGGATTGGGCGTTCCTGGGGATGTTCAACCGGATCGTTCCGCAGTGCGGGCATTCCAGACGGTGATCGAGATACTCACCCTTCGCGGCATAATGGCCGCCTCCTCCGTCGCTCATCGAAGCTCCACTTCCCTTGATAGGTTGGGCGAAAGCGTGATGGGCTCTTCCGGCGCGCGCTTGCCTTTGCTCTGTGCGGCGACTGCTCGAACTTAAACCTTCGGCGGGGTGACGCCCTAACATATGATTGGCCGAGCGATCACGGTTGGTCGCCGGCAATGTTTGCCGGACCTGTCCTGCCCAGGCCGGTTCCGACCGGGAATGTCTGTCAATCCCGCAGCTTCCTCGCTGACGCCCGAGCGTCTTGCGGTCGTTGCCCGTGCTCGCTGATCAGCTCTGTGAACCTGCTCAGGAGTGGATCCGATGCTGCTTCGCGCAGTAGCGTACCTCATGCTCCTCGCCCGCCGACACGCGGTCGCGGTATCGAAAGTCGCGTTTGGTCCTGTCGTCCGTCATGGCCGTTCCTCCTGGTCAGAGTGAACAGCGACATAGCCGGAATATTCCAAGGGGCTTTTTCAGCAGAAACCAATGCACCCCTCACCGCCCGCCGGTCGGGCGCAATCGGCGATTTGCAACAGCAGGCATTGCATCTATATTTAGCTGACTAAGTGATTCATGGCGCGGTGAGCCGATGGCCAAGAAGAAAAACAGACCGACCTCTTCCGGCGTTGCGGAGGCCTCGCGCGCCGAGATACACGAAGCCACCTATTTTGCCCGCAAATGCGGCCTCACCCGCGACGAGGCCCTGCAGATGATCCGCGAGGCGCACGCATCGCCGGTCCTCAAGCCGGCCGAAAGCGAGAAGCGCAAGCACTGATCCCTATCGAAGGAGGCGCGCGCCTCGTCACTGCCCCGTCTGCGGCGGCACCTCGCCCGGCTTGATCACCGGCATTTCGCTGCCGGTCGGCGGCGGGGTCGTCGCGTTCTTGTCGCCGGTCGGCGGCGGCTTCAGCACGCCGCCGCAATTGCCGAGCTGTTTCGACAGCTCATCCGTATCGGCCTCTTGCGTCTGTTTCTGCTGCTGGCCGTTGGCGTCCGGCTTGGCCTGGCAGTTCTGCGTCTGCTGATCCTTCGGTTGAGCGGCGGTCTGGGCCGCCGCCGGCAGCGCCGGCATCAGCGCGAAGGCCGCGATGAGAAGCGCTTTCTTCATGGGATCCTCCTGGTGGTCAGTAGCCCCCGATGATCGGCAGGATCTCGCCGGTGATGTAGCTGGAGCATTGCGGCGAGGCCAGGAACACATAGGCCGGCGCGATCTCCTCCGGCTGAGCGGGCCGCTTCATCGGCGTCTTGGCGCCGAACTGCGAAACATCCTCCGCCTGCTTTTCCGACGGGTTGAGCGGCGTCCAGACCGGACCGGGCGCGACCGCGTTGACCCGTATGCCCTTGGCGATCAGGTTGCCGGAGAGCGCGCGCGTGAAGGCGTGGATACCGCCCTTGGTCATCGAGTAATCGACCAATTCCTTCGAGCCTTCGATACCGGTGACGGAACCGGTGTTGATGATCGCCGAGCCCGGTTTCATCTGCGGCACGGCCTCCTGCGCCATGTGGAAATAACCGTAGAGATTGGTCTTCAGCGTGGTGTCGAAATGCTTTTCGGTGAGATCGGCGAAGTCGGCCGAATGAACCTGGAAGGCCGCGTTGTTGACGAGCACGTCGAGCTTGCCGAAGGCCTTGACCGTCTCGGCCACCGCCTTGCGGCAGAAGGCGCGTTTGGCGACGTCGCCGCGCAGGGTGATGCAACGCCTGCCCTCGGCCTCGACCGCCTGCTTCGTCGCCTTGGCATCGCGGTCCTCGCTGAGATAGACGATGGCGACATCGGCGCCTTCGCGCGCGAACAGCACGGCCACCGCGCGGCCGATGCCGGAGTCGCCGCCAGTGATGAGCGCGACCTTGTCCTTGAGCTTGCCGGATCCTTGCCAGAACGGCGCCTCATAGAGCGGCGCCGGCTCGATCGCCCATTCCTCGCCGGGCTTGGGATGATGCTGCTTCGGGAAAGGCGGCACGGGGTAGCGGCGCGCGCCGGCCTGCATGGCGCCCGAGGCTTTCGGCTTCGGCTTGCTGCGATCGGTGGCATCGACCTGACGCTGGATGCTGCGCTGCCTGCGCGCGGCCTTGGCGGTGTCAGGTTTCTCCCCGGTGACTGATTTCTCCCTGGCGACTGATTTCTCCCCGGTGATTGGTTTTTGGGCTGCGTCTGATTTCGTTCGGCTGCTGGTCGGCATGATGGTCTCCTTTCAGGGGACAACGCATGTCGTCGCAAAAGGTTGGCCGCGGTTCGTCTCCCCCGCCGGGATGCCGCGGATACATCAAAGTTAAATGCGGCTGGCCGGTCCGGGGTGATAACCCTTCGTCAATGGGGGGACTCTCGAGGAGGAGTCCCATGGACGTTCGAACCTTCATCGGCAGCCTGTCGGCCGCTTTGCGGCGCCGGCGCGGCGCCATGCCGCTACCACCCGCGAGGGTGATCCGCGCTTCGCTCGCCGATGTGCCGCTGAGGCCGCGCCCGCGGCCGCCGCACCGGCCGGCGCCGCCGATCCGGCCCGCCAGCAACATGTAACCTCGAGCTTGTCGCGCCGACTTGCCGGCCGGATGCAACCGACCGGCGACATCCTCGTTTAGGCCCATCCCCAATCTTGTGGTGCACCATGAAATCCTTGCCTATAAACAGCCCTCTTCTCATCCTCGCTGCCGCAGTGGTCGCTCTGGCGCCCATTGCCGGCCTTGCCTTGCGCACGCGCGAATGGCTCGGATGGTGAGGACCCGATGAGCCGTTTCCTCCCCCTCACCATCCGCTTCGTCAGCGGCGGCACGATGGTGGTCACCACGGTGGCCGAGGCCAAGAAGGCGCTCGCCGGGACCTGGAAGAACAAGGAAGCGCCGGACTATCTCAAGGCGGCGCGGCTGGTGGACGATGCGATCGCGGGCACCTGCCGGCCGGCCGTCGCCTTTGCCGCCTTCAAGAAGGCCGCCGCGCAGCAGGGGCTGCTGAAGGAGGCCGCGCCGAGCGCCGCGCTCACCATGCTGGACGAGTTGTGGTCGCGCTCCAAGGTCCCGCCAAGCTAAAGCATGTCTCTCGAAAGTGGGAACCGGTTTCGGGATAAAGACATGCGTAAAATCAAAAACCTAAAGCGCATGGAGCGAATCTGAAAGATCGCGACGCGCTTTAGAAGGCCGCTCCATCCCGGCCGCCCCTATCTCGGCTCGCGCGACATGCTGAGATAGGTCGGATCGAATTCGGCGATCGTGACCAGCCGCTCCCAGTCGAGGATCGTGATCATATGGTTGGTCCAGCTGATGACGTTCATGCGTCGCAGGGTTCCGATCACCCTGTTCATATGGACGACGGACAAGCCCAGCACGTCGGCGAGCTGGGCCTGCGACAGCGGCAGGTGGAAGCTCATGTCACGCGTCTTCTTCACCACCTGCAGCCTGACGAACAGCTCGCATATGAGATGCGCGAGATGGGACAGCTTGGAGCGGCGCCCCATGGCCACGATCCATTCGCGATGGATGGCGCCATCGACAAGCGTGTCCAGCCAGAGCAATCGGGTGAGATGCGGCGCCTGCTCGGTGATCGTCTTGAGCTTGCTGTGCTCGGCCGCCGCCACATGACAGGGCGACAGCGCGACGATGCCGTGATCCATCGTCTTGAGCAGGAAGGCATGCAGGTCGACGAAATCGCCCGCGACCTGCAGCGAGGTGAACTGGCGGCCGCCGTCCTCCAGAACCTTGTAGCGGGCAGCCAGCCCGTCGATGATCAGGGTGCTGTAGGTCGGCCTGCTTCCTTCGACAACGATATCCTCTCCCGCGCCGAAATATTTCTCGATCGACAAGGTCGATGTGAGCAACGCTTTCTCTTCGTCCGAGAGAGCGTCATGCTGGCCGAGATTGAGATAGAGTGATTCCAGCATCCGGCTGCCTCCGTTCGCCACCCCTAACGCCGCAGGCCGACGCTGGTTGCGAGCGGTGCCGCGCCGAAAGCCGGCGCATAGCCAATTCTCCCTCTGGATCAGACGTTTGGAACCATGATCGCGCCCGCGAATTGACCGTCGGATTGGGACCGACGTACCGATGCAACGCTTCTATTTCGACCTTTACAACACCGAGCACAGCCAGGAAGATACGGAGGGACAGCTCTTCGCCAGCCGCGAGCGCGCCGGCATGGAGGCGCTGCGCATCCTGCATGACGTCGCCCGCGACGAGATGCCGGGCGGCAGGCATTTGACCATCACGGTTAAGGTGCTCGACGAAAAGCGTGACCAGATCTTCGAAGCGTCGCTGACGCTGGATTCGGCCTGGACGTGAGATCGGCCGGTCCAGATACCGGAGGCAAGCATGTTCGACGATTTCGACAGCCGTGAGATCGACACGGGTGAAGCCAGGATCTTCGCTCGCCGCGCCGGCACCGGCCCCGGCCTGCTTCTGCTGCACGGCTTTCCGCAGACGCATGCGATGTGGCGCGAGGTCGCCCCAATCCTGGCGCGGGATTTCACGGTCGTCTGCGCCGATTTGCGCGGCTATGGGCAAAGCTCCTGCCCGCCATCGGCCGCCGATCATGCGCCCTATGCCAAGCGCGCCATGGCCGCCGACATGGTCGCGCTGATGGAGAAATTGGGTTTCCGGCGCTTCATGGTTGCCGGTCACGATCGCGGCGGGCGTGTCGCCTACCGGCTGGCGCTCGATCATCCGGATCGCGTCGAAAAGCTCGCTGTGCTCGACATCATTCCCACCGCCGATGCCTGGGACCGCGCCGACGCAAGACTGGCCCTCGGCTACTGGCCGTGGTCGTTGCTGGCGCAACCCGAGCCGCTGCCGGAGACGATGCTCGCGGCCGCCGCCGATGCCATCGTCGACAATGCGCTTTCCGGCTGGGGATCGTCGTCCGACGCGTTCCCGCCCGGGGTGCGGCAACTCTATGTCGACGCGCTGCGCGACCCGGCGCACATCCATGCCATTTGCGAAGAATATCGCGCGGCGGCATCCCTCGACCGCGAGCACGACCATGCCGACCGGAAGACCGGCCGGCGGATCGCCTGCCCGCTGATGGCCCTATGGAGCGAGCATGGCGCGCTGGCCGAATGGTACGTCGAGCAAGGCGGCCCTGAAGCGCTGTGGCGAAACTGGGCCGACGACGTCAGCGGCGGCGCCTTGCCCGGCGGTCATTTCTTTCCGGAGGAGTCGCCGATCGAAACGGCAGCCACGCTCGACGCATTCTTCTCCGGAAGATAGCCCTGCGGGCGTTGCGCGGGCCCGCCAGGCGCCCGACGGGACGGTTCACGCAAGCATCAGGTAAAGCAACGGCGCCGCCGCAAGGCCGATCGCCATTGCGATAAGCGCGGCATGGCCCAGACGCTCCGCGCGCCTGGCGATGTCGGCTATCTCAGCCTCATCATTGATGTCGTCGAGGAATGAAAGATCGAAAGGCGCGGCAGGTTGATTGTCGTTGGCAGGCAGGGTTTCGGCATCCTGCCGGGCGGGCTTTGTAGAGATATAGGTCAAAACGGCGTCTCGCTCCGGGCCCGGCTACGCGGCCTTCTTGTTCGTGGATATTGGTGCCCGCCGACTTGCGCGGGGGGCGATCGGCGGGAACCAGTACGGCCGGCGATGAAGGGGTTTTCTCGTCGGCCGCTCACCAATTCGCAGAAAGCCCATTGGTTGCACAAGCCAGTCCAATGCGCTTGCCGGGTCGGACTTCAGTCGGGCGGAGTCACGAAATATTTCGGGCGGAACATCGGTTGCCCGCGCTTGTTCCCCCTACTCAAGGATGTCGAACGCGTCCTTGATTCAACCCTGAAGAACAATCCGAACCAACGGAGAATTGGATATGCCCAATCAAGGCGGAACCCACGAACAGCACGTCAAGGCCGGCCAGCAGAGCCACAAGAACCGCGACGATCAGCGTCGCGGCGGCGGACAGCAGCAGGCCGAGGACCGCAATATGGGTCAGCGGAGCGCGGGCCAGCACAGGGGCGGCAGCGGCAACTTCGCTGAAGACCGTCAGCGCGCCTCGGAAGCAGGCCGCAAGGGCGGCCAGCGCTGAATTCAAGATGGCGTCCGCGGACGCGGGCGCCATCTCATTTGCCCGGCGCGATCGACCCGGGATGGAACATCTTCCCCGTCCTCCAGTTGACCTTAGGAGCGGCCGCCGTAGCAGGCTGCCGTCGCCGCAGGATGTTCAACGGAGGCACCAATGTCCTTGCATTCCCTTCACCCCGAACGCGTCGATGAGACCCGCATGCAGGCCTATTCGACCTTCGGTCCCCTGCTGATCCATGCCTTGGCGCAAAAACTTGCGCGCTGCCAGGGCGTGCGTGAATTGGACAAGATCGAACAGTCGCTGGTGCGCCTGGTCGAGGAGACAGACGTCGCCGCTCCGGATGCCGAGGCCATGAAGGAGTTCGCGGTCGAGCTCGTCGTGTCGACGCTGCGCAACGCGCGTGAGCATCCCGACGCCAAGCAGGAACTGGAACCAATCGACGAGCGCCGCACGGAAGGCCGCTCGGAGGATCCGGACACACTGGAAGAGCAGTTGCAGTCTGGCCTCGAGGACAGCTTTCCGGCCAGCGATCCGCCGGCCGTGGTTTCCACCGCGATCACCGGCGGCTCCAAGGACATCGTCGGGACCGACGAAGTGCTGCGCCGCAAGAAGGAAGCACGCCGCAAGCAGTCGGAGGCGGCGGACTGACACGGCGCCGAAGCGAAGGAGACGCGCAATGACGCAGGCAAACGACAACATGCCGCACCGGCCGGGCGGCGCGAACGCGCCACGCGGCGGCACGCTGCCGACCAAGGGCGGCGACGATCCCGACGTGCGGTTCCTGGCCGAGAACACCGACCTTTCGCCGAAGCAGGCGCGCGAGTTGATCCGCGAGCACGGACACGACCGCGCCAAACTGCTGGAGATCGCACGAACCATGAAGGCGGAAGGCTGAACGCCCTCCGGAAAGCGAGGCAAGGATGAGCAATTCACCGAAGAAGGGACCAGCCGGCACGACCGATCAATGGCCGCGCTGGGAAGGCCCGAAGGCCAACAGGCCGCGCGGCTACCTGCCGCCGAAGGACGATCCCGACGAGAACCGCGACGCCGCCGGCGAGAACAACAAGGACCCGGAACGCTCCGACCTTGGCGACGTCGCCAAGAAGAAGGGCGATTGAAGGGCCTGGCTTTCACTCAGCGCAACGCTTTCACTCAGCGCAACAAGGAGAAGAAAAATGCCACGTGGCGACAAATCGAAATACACCGACAAGCAGGAACGCAAGGCCGACCATATCGCCGAAGGCTACGAGAAGCGCGGCGTCTCGGAGAAGGAAGCGGAGCGGCGCGCCTGGGCGACCGTCAACAAGGACGATGGCGGCGGCAAGAAGGAAGGCGGATCGGGACGCGGCAAGCACACCGGCCATCCGGCCGCGCATAAGGGCGGCAAGATGGGCGGCAAGGCCTCTGGCGAGCGTTCCGCGGCGGACAGATCGGCTTCGGCGAAGAAGGCTGCCGCGACGCGCAAGCGCACTGCGGAGCACCACGCGCATCATTGAGCGGCCTCCTCCTTCTCCCCTTGTGGGCAGGGCTGTCCGGGGAAAGGTTCGGGTGAATCGAAATGCCGCATGTGCATGCCCCGTAAGACGGGGATTTTCCGTCTACCTTCTGGTTGTCGAGACTCAGAAAGGGAACGGGGCATGCGCTTTACGCCTAGCATTCTTGGCAAGCTGGTTGAACCGATCAATCGTCGCCGCTTCCAGACGATTGTGGATAGCCATGACGGGGATGCGTATGACAAGTCGTTCAAGAGCTGGGACCATCTCGTGGTGTTGATCTATGCTCAGCTCAGCGGCGCGACGAGCCTTCGCAGCCTGCAAGCCGGCTGGAACGCCAACTGCCAGCACCATTACCACCTCGGCAGCGACCTGTTGCGGCGCTCGACCTTGTCGGACGCCAACCGGCGCCGCCCTGTAGCCGTCTTCGCCGAGACGTTCGCCCTGCTTGCAGGCCAACTCGACCGGCAGATGCGTCGCGAAGGCAGTGCCATGCTGCGGCTGATCGATTCCACGCCCATCCCGCTCGGCAAGCTTTGCGACTGGGCCAAGTCGAACGGCCGCATCCGCGGCATGAAGCTGCATATCGTCTATGATCCAGACAGCGACTGTCCGCGCGTCCTCGACATCACCGATGCCAACGTCAACGACGCCCAGATCGGCCGCACCATCTCTATCGAAGACGGTGCGACCTACGTGTTCGACAAGGGTTACTGCCACTACGGCTGGTGGACGGCGATCGCGGCGGCGCAAGCCTTCTTCGTCACCCGGCCCAAAACCAACATGGGGCTCAAGCTGGTGTGCGATCGTCCCCTCGCAGCCATGCACGGCGATGGCTTCACCGTGCTTGAGGATGCCGAGGTGAGCTTTGCCAGCAAGGGCGATTCCAAACTACCGATCCGCTTGCGTCGCATCATCGTGAAGCGAGACGAAGGCGACACCATCACGCTGCTGACCAACGATCTCGAGCGCTCGGCCGCCGACATAGCAGCCTCTACAAGGGGCGCTGGCAGATTGAGCTCCTGTTCCGCTGGATCAAGCAGCACCTCAAGATCCGTAAGTTCCTCGGCAACAATGACAACGCCATCCGCCTGCAGCTCTTCGCCGCCATGATCGCCTATGCGCTGTTGCGCATTGCAGCGCGCGCATATCGCGTTGCACTGCCGATCCTGCGCTTCACCGACCTGGTGACACGATGCCTGTTCGAGCGGCGCCACATCGCCGCCATCGACAAACCGCCGCCCGTCAATCCAAGTCGAAGGTACCCCCGTTGCTCTCCCGATCAGATGAGCCTCGACTCTGTCTAACTTTCTCCGGACAGCCCTGCCCATGTGGGAGAAGGTGTCGCCGAAGGCGACGGATGAGGGGTGCTCCAGGGAAAACCAACGTCTCACTCCGCTGGAACACCCCTCATCCGTCTCGGCGCTGCGCGCCGATCCACCTTCTCCCACAAGGGGAGAAGGAAGAGGCGCTACAGCGGCATCTCCGAGGTCTGCTTGATGATCTGGCTGGGCACGTCCGTCTTGACGTTCTGGACGCCCTTGATGCGGCTCAGATGCTCCGACTGGAAGCGGCGGTAGTCGTCGATGCCGGCCGCCACGATGCGCACCAGGGCGTCGCAGTCGCCCATCATCAGATAGCACTCCATCACTTCGGGGAATTTCGCCACCTCGGCGGCGAAATGCTCGATCGTGTCCTCGTCCTGCTGCTTCAGCCAGATGCGGGTGAAGAAGGTCTGGCCGCGGCCGATCTTGGCCGGGTTGAGCACCGCGACATAGCGGTCGATGACGCCCGCCTCCTCGAGCAGTTTCACGCGCCGCAGGCAGGGCGACGGCGAGAGACCGACTTGCCTGGCAAGGTCGTTGTTTGCCATGCGCCCGTCGCGCTGCAGGGCGCGCAGGATGCGCCTGTCGATCTCATCGAGCTTCATGGTTCTAGATTCCAATTCTATAGGTGAATGCGCTATCCAATGCCGAATTTTGGCAGAAATGGCGCATTTTCGCAACCCGATTGCCGCGCGTTTCGGCTATGGTCCGGGACCTACAACAACCCCACAACCGAACGGGAGAACGGGTGGCCGCAAGGCCAGCCGAAAGCAAAGCCATGAGCGTTTCCGAGATCGCCCTCGCCGAGGGCAAGGCCGCCAACAGGCGCGGCGCCGAGTTCCGGCGCGGGCTCGCTGCCGCGACGCCGGTGCTGCTCGGCGTCGTTCCCTATGCGCTGGTGCTCGGCGCGCAGGCCGCGCAGAGGGGCCTCAGCGTGCTCGAGGTGCCGCTGATGACCGGGCTCAACTTCGCCGGCGGCTCCGAATTCGCCGCGATCCAGCTCTGGACCTCGCCACCGCATGTCCTGCTGATCGCCGCCATCACGCTTTTGGTCAACAGCCGGCATTTCCTGATGGGTGCAGCGCTTGCGCCTTTCATCAGGCACCTGCCGAAGCGCCAGGTTTTTCCGGCGCTGTTCCTGATGTGCGACGAGAGCTGGGCGGTGGGCCTTGCAGATGCGCAGCGCCGTGCCACGGCCGGCACGCGGCCGGCCTTCAGCCTGCCTTTCTATCTCGGCGCCGGCTTGTCCGTCTACCTCGCCTGGGTGGCGTTCACGACTTGCGGCGCGGCGCTCGGGCCTGTGCTTGGCGACGTCGAGACATATGGTTTTGCGATGGCCTTCCCGGCCGTCTTCCTGGTGCTGCTGCGGGGCATGTGGAAAGGCTTTGCCGCGGCGCGGCCCTGGCTGGTCAGCCTCGTGGTGGCGGCGCTCACCTATCTCGTTGTGCCCGGCGCCTGGTATGTGGCGGCCGGCGCGCTGTCCGGCCTGGTGGCCGCGTGGTTCCTGGCAGGTGAGACATGATCGACCCGATGACCGTGCTTGCCATCCTGGCGATGGCCGGCGTGACGTATCTCACCCGTGTCGGCGGCTATGTTGTGCTCAAGAACCGCGCGCTCAGCCCGCGCGCCACGGCGGTGATGGAAGCCGCGCCCGGCTGCGTGCTGATCTCGGTGATCGCGCCGGATTTCGTCTCGAGGAATCCGGCCGACCTCGCGGCTTTAGCCATCACCTTGCTTGCCGCGACGAGGCTGTCGATGCTGCCGACAGTTGTGATCGGGGTGGCTTCGGCGGGCGTGTTGCGGTGGCTGATCGGATAACCGGCCTCAGAGGCTGTAGAGCCCGAGCTCGTCCGGCTGGTCGCCCTCCCCGCTTGCGTGCCGCTTCAACGCGGCATCCAGCCTGTCGTTGTCGCCGCCTTGCGGGCGGACGATCGCGTTGACCAGCGCATCCAGCGAAACGCCAAGCTGGTCCAGGCCAAGCTGCCTTTCGATCTTGGCAACCGCCGACGGAGATTGCCGTTTCAACGCCTCGACGGCGCTCTTGATCGCCGAACCGTAGGAAGACACGGACTCGTAGTCGGTCTGGTCGACGCCGAACTCCTTGCCCGCCTGCTGCATCAGCCGGACCTTGGTTGCCGTGATGTTGAGGCCGTCGAGGCTGAACTTGGATGCCGAGACCGCGGGCTGCATGACCGGCGAAGCCGCCGGGCCGGCGACGCTGTCGATGCTCGCGGCGGGTCTCGCTGGTGGCGGCAGGCGCTGCGGCTGCAGGATCACAAGCGCGGTGCTGAGCGTCGAAGACATTGCCGGGTCTCGCACGCGCCCGTCCGTCATGGACCGGACGCCGGACAGTCAAGCCAAGACCTCATGTCCCGAGCGAAGCGTTTCACAGGGAATAACCCGGTTGTCCTAAGAGTTCGATAGAACGATGGTTCACCTTTTAACGATGAGCCGCGCTATCGCCTTGGTTTGGCTCAATGCCGAAGCTCAGTCGTCGCCGCCACCACCACCATCGCCGCCGCCACCGCCGCCGCCGGTGTCGCCGCCCCCGTCATGGCTGCCACCGTCGCCGCCTTCGTTGTCGCCATCGTGATCCTCGCCCTGGTGATCGCCGTCCTGGTCGCCTTCATGCGAGCCGGAGGCGGCCCTGTCGCCGCCATGCCCGGCGTCGTCATTCTCTGCGGCCTCGTGGTCGTCGCCAACGCTGGATGTGTTGACCTCGTCATCGTCGGCTGTCGACGCCGCCGTCAACCCGCCGCCATTATCCGAGCCAGCATGGGATGACTGGGCGGCGAAGATGCCGAGCAGGCCGATTGCGGTTGCCGCAAGCAAGGGAAGGGTTTTCATGCAGGCGCTCCGATCCGGTTATCGGAGCATCTTTGCCGCGCCGGATTACAGCGCCCTTAAGTGAGTAATTGTAATTTTAGCAACTGCTTATTTTCAGCCCAACCTGGCATGCGGCCGTTCCGGTGACATCGAGCCGCCGGCGGCTCTTGCCACGATCGCCGCCAGCGGTTCGGGCCGGTGCAGGAAATAGCCCTGGCCATAGGCGACGCCCATGCCCATGAGGATCTCCAGCGCGTTTTTCTCCTCGACCTTTTCGGCCACCACGGCGGCGCCCATCGAGCGCGCGATGCCGGTGATCGCCGAGACGATCTCGCGATCGAAACGGCTGTCGGCGATGTGCTCGACGAAGGAACCATCGATCTTGATGGCGTCGATGGGGAAGCGCCTGAGATATTCGAACGAGCTCATGCCGGCGCCGAAATCGTCAAGGCTGACGCGACAATGGCGGAGCCTCGCCTTGCGCACGAACTCGGCCGCCGCGTCGAAATTGGTGACGGCAGCGGTCTCCGTGATCTCGAAGCCAATGGCCGACGGCGGCGCGCCGCTCTCGGCGATGGCCTCGTCGACGAAATCCCATAGATGCGGATCGGAAAGCGTCTGCGCCGACAGGTTGAAGTCGAGCGCGATGGCGCCCGCGCGCATCGCCTCGCCGTGGCGCGTCAGCGCGGTGCGGATGATCCAGCGGTCGAGCCGCGCGGCAAGGCCGAAACGTTCGGCGACCGGCATGAAATCGCCGGGCGGGATCATCGTGCCGGTGCGGGCCTCGAGCCTGGCCAGGACCTCGACATGGCGGCTGTCCTCCCACGGCAGGCCGAGCCGATGGATCTCCTGGCCGAACAGCTTCAACCGGCCATCCTCCATCGCGTCGACAAGGTCGGCCGCCAGCCGCGCGGCGTTGAGCCCGCCGGCGCCGGACGTCGTGTCGGGCGAGAACACGGCGAAACGGTCGCGGCCACCGGCCTTGGCGGCGTAGCAGGCATCGTCGGCGCAGGCGAGTGCATCGGCCACGCTCATGTTGCGGTCGCGCACGAAGGCGATGCCGATGCTGGCGGCAAGCCTGCGCGAGGTGACCGCCGAGCCGAGATCGGCATCGCGCACCGCGGCGAGCACGCCGCGGGCGATGCGCTCGGCGCAAGCGTCATTGCAGTTCGGCACCATCAGCGCGAATTCATCGCCGCCGAGGCGCGCCGCACGCGCCGACGCGGGCAGGCTGGCGAGGATGCCCGCCGCGACGCTCTTCAGCGCCAGGTCGCCGGCGGCATGACCGGCATAGTCGTTGAGCGCCTTGAAGTAGTCGAGGTCGACGTAAAACACCGCCAGCGGCAGGCGCTCGACCATGGCGATGTTCTCGGCGAGCAGCCGGTCGAAGGCGGAACGGTTGAGCAGACCGGTCAGGGCGTCGTGGCGCGCGGCGAAGGCAAGTCCCTCGGCGCGCATCTTCTCCTCGGTGATGTCGCGCACGGTGCCCAAGATCTGCCCGGCCGAGCCGACATCGGCGACGAAGCGCACCAGCGTTTCGAGATGACGGACCTCGCCGTCACGCCGGATGATGCGGTATTGCGAGGCCACGACATCGTTGGAGCCCGGCACGATCTGACGGGCGCGCTCGGTGGCTTCCTTATCGTCCGGATGAAGATAGGTGTGCCAGAGCTCGGCCGACACCTCGTCCTTGTCGGCAGCGAGGCCGAATATCTCACGGGTGCGCGCGTCCCAGAAGGTTTTCCTTGTGCCGATATCGTGATGCCAGATGCCGGTACCGCTGGCTGCAAGCGCGAGGCGGAAGCGGACGTTGACCTGCTCGAGCGCCGCCTCGGCTTCCTTCTGGCGGGTGATGTCGGTCTGCACGC
Organism: Mesorhizobium sp. M2A.F.Ca.ET.046.03.2.1; assembly: GCF_003952425.1. Classification (NCBI taxonomy): domain Bacteria; kingdom Pseudomonadati; phylum Pseudomonadota; class Alphaproteobacteria; order Hyphomicrobiales; family Phyllobacteriaceae; genus Mesorhizobium; species Mesorhizobium sp. M2A.F.Ca.ET.046.03.2.1. Next base: position 7,201,471 of record NZ_CP034449.1, read on the forward strand.
CCATCAGCCGAAGCGGCTTGCCGTCGGCGTCGCGCTCGACAATGCCGCCACGGTCGAGAACCCAGACCCAGTGGCCGTTCTTGTGGCGCAGGCGCAGCTCGGTCTCAATGGAATCGACGAGACCCGCAATGTGCCGGTCGCCGCTTTCCTGCGCGCGCTGGCGGTCGTCGGGATGGGTAAGCTTCAGCCAGAGATCGGGCGTGTTGGCGAGCTCGCCCGGCTCATAGCCCAGCATCTTCGACCAAGTCGGTGAATAGTAGCAATCGCCGGCCGACAGATTCCAGTCCCAAAGGCCCAGATGAGCGCGGTCAAGCGCCTGCGCCCAGAACTTGCCGTTGCGTTTATTGTCGTCCGCCATACTTTGGTTCGTGCCACCCGGTCTCTGCAGTCTTGCATGAAAGCAGAGAAGAAAGAGTTACCGGGGGTGGAACTGCTTGATCTCCCCCTTGTAGGGGTTGAGGAGCGGTCCGCGCAGCGTATTGGCTTTCCGAGCCACGAAAGCCGGCAGACTGCTCTCAGGCAGTCTGCAGGAACACCTCTTCGGGCGCCATCCCGACCAGCTCGGCAAAGCGGCCATGGTCGGTCGCGCCCTCCGAGTTGATGACGAGCACGCGCGAACGCCTGTCGAGGCCAAGCGCGGCGCGCATGCGCCTGTCGCCCGCGGCGCGGACCAGCCCGGCGAGGCCTGCCCCGCCGCTCTCGCCGGAGATAATGGCCGGGTCGTTGCCGAGCGGCCGCGCCAGCCGCTTCATCACCGCGACCGCATCGTCTTCGTCCACCGTCATGAAGGCATCGCCGACGCGCGCCAGCACGCGCCAGGCGACCAGGGACGGCTCGGCGCATTCGAGCATCGTCATCACGGTCGGCTCCTGATTTGCGATCGTTGCCGGACGTCCGGCCTCAGCCGAAGCGTAGACGCAAGCCGAGCGCTCCGGCTCCACCACCACGGCCTTCGGCCGCCTGGAGCCGAGCAGGACCGCCATATGGCCGGCGATCGCGGCCGCGAAGCCGCCGACGCCGGCCTGCAGGAAGACATGCGTTGGCGGCTCGGGCAGACGCCGCAGCGTCTCGCGCACGATCACCGTATAGCCCTGCATGACCAGGCCGGGGACGCGCTCATAGCCGAGCCAGGAAGTGTTGGAGACGATCTTCCAGCCGCGCTCGGCGCCGACGCGCGCGACCTCGCGCACCGCATGGTCATAGCCGCCCTCGACCTCAACGATCTCGGCGCCGAAGCGGGCGATGGCCGCGACCCGCTCGCGGCTTACGCCGGCATGGACGAAGATCACCGACCGCGCGCCGACGAGGCTGGCGCCCTGCGCGACCGAGCGGCCATGGTTGCCGTCGGTGGCGCAGACGAAGATCATGCCGGAGGCGATCTGGCGCACCCGGGCGTCGTTTATCTCGCCGATGTCGACGTCTCGCCCGAGCCACTTGCCGGCCTCCTCCAGCACCAGCCGCATGACGGCATAGGCCCCGCCCAGCGCCTTGAAGGAGCCAAGGCCAAGACGCTGGCCCTCATCCTTGACATGAAGCGCGGCGATGCCGAGCTCGCCGGCCAATGCCGGCAAGGCATGCAGCGGTGTTTCGGCATCGCTTTGGCGCGCCTTGAGGTAACGCTCGGCCCGCTCTCCTCCCGCCCTGCCGAGCGACTCGGCATCGGCGGCAACCAACGGCTGGTTGTGTTCTGGGCGTTGGTTGAGAAGCAGCATGCTAGTCTTCCTGCGAGGCACTGAACTCTGTCCGCGGGCCTGATTCGGGCGCGATTCTGGACGCTTTCATTGGCTAAGTGATTGAAGTTTGTTTCGATTGGATGTCGCCGGATGTTCGTTTCGGAGGGCTCGACACCGCCAACTTGACTATTTTTGGGGGTATTTCGCTTCGGTTGCAGGGTGCGGGCGTGGAGGTGCCGGTGTGGAGCCGAAAGCCGACAATTCACCACGGCAAGCGCTTGCCATCGCGAAAGAAGCCGCCGGTCGGGCCGTCGTCGGGCAAGGTCGCGGCCCAGACGATGCCGGCAGCGCCTTGCGCCACCGGGCGTCCGCCCGGTCCGCCCATGTCGGTCGCGACCCAGCCTGGACAGATCGCATTGACGAGCACGCCCGAGCCGCGCAATTCGGCCGCCACGATGCGGGTCAGCGCGTTGAGCGTCGCCTTGCTGGTAGAATAGGCCGGCGCGCCGGCGCCCATCGAAGCAAGCGAGCCTCCTTCCGACGAAACATTGACCAGCCGGCCATGGCCGGAGGCGCTGAGCAGCGGCGCAAAGGCGGCTGCGACACGCCAGGCGCCGAAGACATTGGTCTCGAAAGCCTCGCGGATCACTGTCCAGTCGGGCTGGAGCGCCTGCGCCGACGGGTCGTAATGGATCGCGGCGTTGTTCACCAAAACGTCGAGCTGGCCGAAGCGGCGCTCGACCTCTGCCGCGGCGCTCACGGCCGCTTCAGGCGCGGCGACATCCAACTCGATGGCCTCGACCTTGCCGCCGAGCTTCCTGGCCGCCGCCTCGCCCTTGGCGAGATCACGCACGCCGATGAGCACTGTGAAGCCGAGTTCCGCGAGCTGGCGGGCCGTTTCCAGGCCGATGCCACGGTTGCCGCCGGTGACCAGGGCCACCTTGCCGGAATTCTTGGTGTTGGTCATTGCTGCTGTTCCTTCAATTTCCTCTTACCGACAGCCAAGATGGCATCGATCACGCCGACCGATTAAAGCGCCGAATTGGCGCTCATTGCGCAATGCAGTTCATGAACGGGCGCGGTCTTTGTTTCTGCGCAATTCCGGACGGAAAACCGCTACGGACTTTTCCTGGAATTGCTCTAGGGCCGAATGGTCCCAACTCGGCTGGAGGACTTTACTGGCCGGACCGACAGCAGATTGGCGGGCGTTTGGGATGACCTGGCGGTACGCTCAATCGAAACCGATCCAGATGTAGCCATCCTCCTCGCGGCACGGAAAGAGGTGCAGCGGAGCCCGGTTCTTTGAAATATCGCCGAGAATCTCCATGCCGGCCGAAGTTCCGTCCTCATTGAGCGCCTCGCACCACCTTACGATTTCGCCTGTATCCAGATCGAATCCGCTGTGATGCCAGCGACACACCAGAGTGCCGTCCTCGCCGAAAATGCTCGCCCGTCCTGCGTGGCCGTTGGCCCGCAAGCCAGTCTCGAAGAATGGCAACTTCAAATGCGGGCAGGCATTGTTAAAGGCATAGACGCGCCCGCCCCTGCGCAAAATCACGGCATAGAGCGCCTGGAACTCGATGACTTTGTGGTCGCCATCCTTCAGTTCGCTCGTGGCAACCGTCCGATGCCAGGTCTTGCCGCCCAGCTGCATAGTCTCCCGCGCGCCTTTTTCGTTCAGCCGGCGCTCGGCTTCAACCTTCAGCTTCTTTATCTCGTACAGCGTAATTCGGTCGGAGGTACCGCGCAAACGCACTCGAATGAAATCGGATATTTCAACCTCACCCTTGACCTGTTCATAGAGCGTCTCGGTAATCAGGAGGCGGGTTCCGGCCTCCTTGTTGGCCGCTTCCACCCGGCTCGCCACATTGACCGCATCGCCGATAGCCGTCAGGCGCTCGTTGCCGGGCGATCCGACCGAGCCAATCACCGCTTCGCCCAGATGCAAGCCCACGCGAATATCGAACTCGATGCCATACATCGAGGCAAAAAAGGGCTTCAGCCGATCGACCGTGGCAAGGGTCTGCAGGGCCGCATTGACGGCGCGCACCGGTGCATCGTCCTGGCCCTGCACGCCGAATATCGCCATAAGCCCGTCGCCGACGAACTTGTCGATGTAGCCGTCGTTGAGCTCGATGACTTCAGCGACCTGAGTGAAATACCGATTGAGCAGGTACATGACGTCGTAGGGCGTCAAAGTTTCGGAGAAATGGGTGAACCCGGCGACGTCGCTGAAGAAAATGACGACCGACTTCAGCTCGCCCGCACTGGTGGACCTGTGCGGGAGCAACTGACTGGTCATTCGCAGGTCGGTCTCGTCGAGTACGAGCCTGCGGAAGGTGATGTCGGAGTCAGGTCTGAGCTGGCATGCCAGGCGTACGTTGTTGCCAAGCCCCAACCGCTCCACGAGGGCGCGCTCCGGCGCGGTGCGCTCCGGGCAGCGGTCCGCGCCGTCGAGGATCCAAATCCGGCAGGTCGAGCACTTGGCCTTGCCGCCGCAAGCGCAGGCGATCGGGACATCTGCCCGGCGAGCGGCTTCAAGGACAGATTCCCCGAGCGCCGATTTGATCGATATGTCGTCGGGCAGTGACAGCAACGTAGGCATCGGAACTGATCTTCCAGTACTAAGTGGCGCCAGACGCTGGTGTTAATAACAGGTCTGTCAGCCGGACACCGTTTTGGCCTCGTTCCGGCGACATTAGCCCAGCAGCGGCTCGGACGCCATCGTCGAGTCCGATAGTCCGCCTGGGTCGGTCGGAAGGCGCGTTTCGCGTCGGGTTTTCACCAGCAGGCAGCCCCCGTTCCACGGGCGGGGAAATGCCGGACACAATCCGGAAACAAGATTCAACAATCCGGAAAAACTAGCGAAAAAACCCGCTGTCATAAACGGCACCGGAGCAGCCGAGCGATTGCGGCGCGCGACAACAGACATCGATCTTAACCAAGGATTGCCGATTATGAAAAAGACCCTTCTTTCCGCACTCGGCCTTGCCGTCGCGCTCGCTTTCGCGGTGCCATCGCTGGGCACCACCGAAGCCAACGCCGCCGCGACGACCACGACCACTGCTCCGGCCGCGACCACCGAAGCTGCGAAGCCGGCAGCGACCGCCGCCAAGCCGGCCAGCAATGGCCCGCACAAGAAGCATCACCGCAAGCATCACCGTCACCACGCCCGTAAGCATCATCACGTGAAGAAGCACGCGAAGCATCATGCCAAGAAGCATCCCGTGAAGAAGCACCATGTGCGCAAGCACCATGCGAAGAAGCATGCTGCGAAGAAGGCCGCGTAAGGCCAGAGGCGTTTCGAACTTCATGACCGGATGATCCCGGACCGCTTCCAAAGGGTTCAGGATCGTCGCTTCCCGAAAACGCCGCCCTCCCTTCCGGGCGGCGTTTTTTGGTTGCCTTAGTGAGGCATGATCTTCTCCGAAAACCGGCAACCACTTTTCGGGATCATGCCTTACTTCTTCTGCGGATGGATGGTGTCGCCGCGCTTCAGCATGGCCACCAGATCGGCGATCTTCTTCTTGCGCCCCGCCTCGGTCTTCATGTTGTTGGTGCGGAAGGCGAGCGCGAAGCGGTTTTGCGCCGAGAGCTTTTCCAGCATCGCTTTCGCCTTCGGCTCGGCATCGATCGCGGCCTGCATCATCTCCTTCGAGCCGGCATAGGCACGGTCCCAGCGGCCGTCGGCCTTGGCAGCCTCGACCTCGCGCAGGCCGTGCTCGGTCATGCGGCCCGCCTCGACCAGGCGCGCGACATTGTCGATGTTGATCTTGCTCCAGATGCTCTTTTTACCGCGCGGCGTGTAGCGCTGCAGGAAGCTCTTGTCGTCGAGCGACTTGCGCACCGCGTCGATCCAGCCGAAGCAGAGCACGACGTCGACCGCCTCCTTCGGCGTGATCGAGGCGAGGCCCGAGCCGACCTTGTGGATCTTGATCCAGACCTCGCTTTCAGAGGCGTGGTTGTCGGCCAGCCAGGCATGGAAGCTTTGCGCATCGGGGAATTCCCGGACCTTGTCCGGATCGACCTTGATCGGGGCCATTGTCACCTCGTTTTTCGCCGCCAGCAGTGTCGACGATTCCTCGGCGATTGTAGCGAGAGCTGGTGCCAGTTTCCGTCAACAGGCGTTAGGCTGGTCTGGCGGATTCCTCTTTTCGAATTGATGCGCTAACCCAAGACAATTTCTCCTAATTCTCCAACGACTTGAACAACCCCACACTTCTGTTGACTTCCACAGATGTGTGGAATACGCTATCTTTTATGAACGCAAGCGAATTCCGGCGCTGGCTCGCCAAGCAGGGATGCACCTTTTGAAACCCACCGCGGTGGGAGCGGTCACCTGACTGTTCGTTTTAAAGACAAGGTCTCGCAGCTGCCGATGCATGGCGGCGGCAAGGAGCTTGGAACGCGTCTGGTCGAGAAGATCAAGAAGGATCTGGGCCTGAAATAGAGGAGACCGTGTATGTGGTATGAAGTCGCTCTCACGCCCGACGACAACGATACCTGGCTGGTTACGGCGCCTCAATTCGACGAGGTGGTCTCGTATGGCGGCACAAAAGAGGAAGCCTGCCGCAATGGACGCAATGCCATCGAGGAAGCCATCGCCGCCCGAATTGCGCATGGGGATGATATCCCCTTCCCGCTCAAGGAAACCAAGGGCAAGGGATGGTTTGTGGAAGTCCCGGCGCTCGTCTTCCTGAAATCGGCTCTCTACATGGCCTTGAGGGAAAAGGGCTGGAGTCGGGCCGATCTGATGCGCGAGCTGAAATGCCAACGGGAGCATGTCGATCGGCTGTTCCGGCTCGACCACAATTCACGGCTCGACTCGCTCGAGGAGGCGTTCAAGGCGCTCGGCCATCCGCTGCGCTTTGACATGGAGTTCCACAAGGCCGCCTGACTTTGCCGGCGAGCCTGGGCGGCCGATCCATCATCGGGCCTTCCGATACCACTATCGGCTTCTTCCGTTTCCGCTTCGCGGGTTGGCCTGCCACATGACCGTCCATGCAAAGGAAAGGCATGGACATGGAAAAGATCCTGATCGTCGGCGGCAGTTCGGGCATGGGGCTGGCGCTCGCCAGGCGCTGCCTCCAGGAAGGCGCGCACGTCATCATCGCCGGGCGTGGCGAAGCGAAGCTGGATGCTGCGCGGGATGGGCTCGGCCGGCCGGGAGCGCTCGAAACGGCGGTGGTCGACGTCAGCCGCGAGGATGAGGTCGCGGCGCTGTTCGAGCGCATCGGCCGGCTCGATCATATCGTCAGCACCGCGGCCGCGATCGAAGGCGCCTACCGGCTGTTGCCCGACATCGAGCTTTCGGCCGCGCAGCGAGTGGTGGAGAGCAAGTTTTACGGGCCGCTGCTGCTCGCAAAGCGTGGGGCGCCGAAGCTGCCGCCGACAGGCTCGCTCACCTTCGTCACCGGTATCGCGGCCTACCGGCCGGCAGCGCGCGGCTCGGTGGTCGCCGCCGTCAATGCGGCGCTGGAGGGGCTGGTGCGAGCCTTGGCGGTCGAGCTGGCGCCGATCCGCGTCAACGCCGTCTCGCCGGGCTGGGTCGACACGCCGATTTGGGAGTTCGTCGCCGGCGACCGGAAGGGCGAGACTCTGGCCGCGATGGCTGAGCGGTTACCCGCCGGACGCGTCGGAAAGCCGGAAGACATCGCCGATGCAATCCGCTTCCTGATCGGCAACGGCTTCACGACGGGAGAGACGCTGCATGTCGAGGGCGGCCACCGGCTGGTGTGACCGGCGCGAAGCCCTCTCCTGCAGCGGCTATTTGTTTTTGCGCAATTCCGGACGGAAAACCGTTGCACACTTTTCCTGGAATTGCTCGAACAGCGCCTTCAGCGACGGCGGCAGGACGCGGCGGCGACGCCAGACCATCACGATGTCGGCGGAACGGACCGGGCCGGGCCAGGCAAGCTCGGCCACCTCGCCGCGATCGATCGCGGCGGCGACCGCCAGCCGCGGCACGAGGCCAAAGCCGGCGCCGGCCGCCACCAGTCCGGCGATGGCGTCGATGCTGCCGGCTTCGGCGGCCAGCCTTGGCTTGCCAAGCCCCGCTTCGCCGAACGCCTTGTCGACCATGGCGCGGTAGACGCAGCCGGTCTCGGTGGCAACGAAATGCTTCTCGGCCAGCGTCGCCAGGTCGACATCCACATGGTTGTCGCCAGGCGGCGCGATCAGCGCCAGCGGCTCGACCGCCACCACGCGCCTGGCAAGGCGCTGGTCGGATGCGCTGGTATCGAGCTCAGGCGGCCGCTCGAAGCAGAAGGCGACATCGATCTCGCCATCGCTGAGCCTGCGCAGCAAGTCGCCGCTGCCGGCGATCCGGAGCTTGATGTCGATGCCGGCATGGGCGGCACGGAAACGGGCGAGCCATGGAGCCAGCCTTGCCGAGGCGATCGTCTCCAGCGCGCCGATCGACAGGCTGCCTGCCATGTCGGCTTTGGTGGCATCGACGGCGGCGCGGGCGGCGTCGGCAAGCGCCAGCAGGTCCTCGGCATAGGGTTTCAGGGCCTCGCCCGCCGGCGTCAGGGTGAGCCCCTGCCGCGAGCGGGTGAACAGGCCGGCTCCAAGCTCGGTTTCCAGCGCCTGGATCTGATCGCTGACGCTCGACTGGGCGAGATTGACCTCCTGCGCGGCGCGCGTGACGTTGCCCGTCCGCGCGACCGCCAGAAAGGTTTTCAGCAGCCTTGGATGCATCCGGCGCTACTGCAGTTGCGGCTTCTTAAGGAAGGAATTGCGGTCGGCGGATTTGACGCGCAGCCAGGTCTCGCGGCCGTCGCGCACGACGCGCAGCGGGATTTCCGAGCCGGCCGGATTCTGCCAGAGTTTCCTGTAGAAATCGGCCAGGCCGTCCACCTCACCGTCGCGCACGTCGGAGATGATGTCGCCCTGGCGCAGGCCCGCCTTGGCTGCCGGGCCGCCTTCGGCGACGCTCATCACCACCACCATGCCGTTCGACTCTGCCGAGAAGGCGCCGAGCCACGGACGCGGCGCTTTCGCCGCCTGGCCGCGCTTGATGAGATCATCGAGGATCGGCGTCAGAAGATCGATGGGCACCACCATGTTGATGTCGGCCACCTCGCCGGCGCGGCTCATCTGCAGCCGCAGCGAGCCGATGCCGAGCAGCTTGCCGTCGCGGTCGAACAGCGCCGCCCCGCCCCAGGACGGATGCGCGGGCGCGATGAAGATCGCCTCGTCGATCAGATATTCCCAATAGCCGGCGAATTCCTGCTTGGTGACGATGTGGGCGTCGACCTGCTGGCCGATGCCGTCGGCAAGCGTCACCGCGTCACCGACGTTGGCCTTCCTGGCATCGCCTAACTGGACAGCCGGAAGGTTGAGCGGCGACAGCGCCTGCACGAGGCCAAAGCCGGTCTCCTGGTCGTAGGCCAGCGCATGCGCGGCGACCACGCGGCCATCCTGATCGGTCAGCCACACTTCCTCGGCCTCGGTGATGAGGTAGCCTATCGTGAGCACAAGGCCATTGTCGCGGATCACCACGCCGCTGCCCTCGCGGCGCGTGCCCAGCGCATTGGCGGTGAAAGCATCGTCCGGAACCGTGGCGCGCACGGCAACGACGGAGCGCGAAATTTTCTCGACGGTCATCGATCCATCCTGCGTTGCGGGTTTTGTTCTATAAGTATGGCCGAAGGAGCGCGGCGCAAGGGTGGATTTTCCCGTTGCGGGGCTGGCACAAGCGGTAGTTCAACGAAGGTTGAACTTTTTTCTTTGACGCGCGCGCAACCGCACCTAAGTCTATCGGCATCGTGGCAGATTTCCCGCCCTTCACGAAACGCTCCGCCCTGCGCGAAACACAAGGCCTCCGACATGGACCAATATATCCCGCCGAAAGTCTGGACCTGGAACAAGCCCAATGGCGGCCAGTTCGCTTCGATCAACCGGCCGATCGCCGGCCCCACGCATGAGAAGGAACTGCCGGTCGGCAAGCACCCGTTGCAGCTCTACTCGCTGGCCACGCCCAACGGCCAGAAGGTGACGATCATGCTCGAGGAGCTTCTGGCGCTTGGCCACACCGGCGCGGAATACGATGCCTGGCTGATCAAGATCGGCGACGGCGACCAGTTCGGCAGCGGCTTCGTCCATGTCAATCCAAACTCGAAGATCCCGGCGCTCATGGACCACAGCGAGCCGAAGCCGGTGCGTGTGTTCGAGTCCGGCTCGATCCTCACCTATCTCGCGGAAAAATTCGGCGAATTCCTGCCCACCGAGCGCGCGGCGCGCGCGGAAACCTTCTCCTGGCTGTTCTGGCAGATGGGTTCGGCGCCCTATCTCGGCGGCGGCTTCGGCCATTTCTACGCCTATGCGCCGCAAAAGATCGAATACGCCATCGACCGCTTCGCCATGGAGACCAAGCGGCAGATGGACGTGCTCGACCGCCGGCTGGCGGAGAGCGAATATCTCGCAGGCCCGGACTACACGATCGCCGACATGGCGGTGTGGCCATGGTATGGCGGGCTCGCCAAGGGCCGCAGCTACAATGACGCCGCGCAGTTCCTGTCGGTGCATGAATACAAGAACGTGCAGCGCTGGGCCGACGCGATCGACGCGCGGCCGGCCGTGACACGCGGCCGCATGGTCAACCGCATGTCCGGCGATCCGGCCTTCCAGCTGCGCGAGCGCCACGACGCCAGCGACTTCGAGACGAAGACGCAGGACAAGTTGGAAGCGGCGGAGTAACCCCGCCGACATTCGTCATCCTCGGGCTAGACCCGAGGATCCATGCCGTGACGCGCGCCGAAGGGCGCAACGGAGCAGAATTCTTAACCGTTTCAATGCCTTAGCGTAACGGCATGGATCCTAGGGTCTGCGCGCGTCGCTTCGCTCCTTGCTTCGCCCTAGGATGACGAAGGCGAAGGTCGCCGGGAGATCAACTGTAGCTACCTCCCATACGTATACGTCACCGTCGCCTCGCCCAGCGCCGAACTCTTGGCGGCGACGGAGACCATATCCGGCAATGGGTTCTCCGGTATGCGCAGCGTCTTCTCGCCCAACGCATACAGCGTGAAGACATAGTGATGCTGGCCGCTGCCGGGCGGCGGGCATGGGCCGAAATAGCCGGCGCGGCCGACGCCACCCTTGCCCAGCACCGAGCCCTTGGGCATGCTCTTGCCGCCCTCGGCGCCGGCGCCCTCGCCCAGGCCCTTGGCGCTGGCCGGGATGTTCCAGGCCAGCCAGTGCCAGAAACCCTTGCCGCCATTGGCGTCGGTGTCGAACATGGTCAGCGCATAGCTTTTGGTGCCGGCCGGCGGGTCCTTCCAGGCGAGCGCGATCGAGACGCTCTTGCCGCCACAGCCAGCCTTGTCGCCGAGATATTTCGCATTCCATTTGCCGTCGGAGACTGACGGGCTGGAGATCTCGAAGGCCGCCGCATGGCCGGCTAAGGCGACAAGGGCAAGCGTGGTCAAGCCGAAACGCAAGGTCATGTGATCCTCCCTGAATACTATAGAGCGTTTCACCGTTTCACGGAAACGGCGAACCGCTCTATCCCTTTGTTTTGACGCAATTCCGGACGGAAAACCGCTCACACTTTTCCTGGAATTGCTCTAGCGTAGCGGAAAAGCGGCCCGAAAAAGGGCAAGGCGGCGCGCTGACCGCCGGGACAGCGAAAAAAGCCCCGCCGGTGGAGGCCGTCGGGGCTCTTTCGTACGGACCATGGAGGTGGGACCCCACGGTCGGGTCGATCCAGGGGGTGTTGGATCGGCCGCGACCCTAGCCGAGGAATGGGCCGCGCGGACAATCACGCCTGCGCACTACCAATCACGCCTGCGCGAGGCGGCGGTGATTGAAGGCCTAACCGCGCAGCAGCTTCGCCAGCCGCGGCACGCCTTCGTTCACCGCGCGGTCGTCGGCAAGGGTGAATGACATGCGCAGCGTGTTGCGGCCGGTGCCGTCGGCATAGAAGGCGTTGCCGGGCACGAAGGCGACGCGCGCCTCCTTGACCGAACGCGCCAGAAGCTCGGTGGCGTCGACGCCTTCCGGCAGGGTCAGCCAGACGAACATCCCGCCTTCCGGGCGGCTCCAGGAAATGCCGTCGGGCATGTTGGCCTGGAGCGCGCCGAGCAGCGCGTCGCGCCGCTTGCGGTAGGCGCCGATCAGCTTTTCCACCTGGGTGTCGAAGATGGTGTCGGCGACGCGGTGCATGACCATCTGGTTGATCGAGGGGCTGTGCAGGTCGGACGCCTGCTTCATCAGCACCAGCTTCTCCACGACATGGCGCGGCGCGCAGACCCAGCCGACGCGCATGCCGGGCGACAGGATCTTCGAGAAGGACCCGCAATAAAGCGTGCGGGCATGATCGATGCCGCCGGAGCGGGCGCAGTCGAGCGCCAGGATCGGCGGCACGCCCTCCCCGTCATAGCGCAGCGCGCGATAGGCGGCGTCCTCGATGACGGCGATGTCGAGCTCGCCCGCGAGGTCGAGCACCGCCTCGCGCTGCTTGACGTCCAGCGTGTTGCCGGTCGGGTTGGCGAAATCCGGTACCAGATAGGCGAACTTCACCTTACCGCCATTTGCCGCCGCGGCGGCCCGATAGGCCTCGGGCGTCATGTTGCCGCCGGCGGTGTTCAGCCGGTCATAGCGCGGCTCGTAGGCGTTGAAGGCCTGCAGCGCGCCGAGATAGGTCGGCCAGGTGACCAGGGCTGTGTCGCCCGGCGACAGGAACAGCTTGCCGAGATAGTCGAGCGCCTGCTGCGAGCCGGAGGTGATGAAGATGTTGCCCTCGTCGCATTGAACGCCGAGCTTGCCCATATAGGCGGCCAGCCATTTGCGCAGCGGCAGATAGCCCTCGCTGACCTGGTATTGCAGCGCGGTCCCCGCCTCCCTGCCGCCCAGCACCGCCTGATAGGCGTCGCCGATGGCCTGCGCGGGAAACAGCGACGGGTCCGGAATGCCGCCGGCGAAGGAGATTATGTCGGGCTGGTCGAGCAGCTTCAGCAGCTCGCGGATTTCCGAGGCTTTCATGCGCGACGAGCGCGAGGCCAGAAGGTTCATCAGGGTCAAGGCGCACCTCCCGAAGTGCTTCTATTTAGGTCAGCTTGGTTGACCTATTATCAGGCCATATCGCCCGCGTGAATACACAAAACGGTCATGGCGCATAGGCGAGGCGACATTTGGCCCACGGATTTCCGCAAATGCTAATGGAAAATTCGGTCATCGGCTCCCGGCAGATGGCGGATGGCAGATTGCCGTTATATTAGAAAAGGCGCATATTACTCCAAGCCGGAGCCTCGCTGCGGTTGAGCCGCCGTCGGCCGTGTTGCCCAGGCGGTCCACAGACCAGTCAAATGTAAGGAGAAACAGGCACGTCCGTGCTGCCCTCATCATTGGGTGGCCGAGGCAGTGATATTTGGAGGAGGATCCCATGAAGGTTACCATACTGGCGAGTTACGAACCCCATGCCGCCAAGGGGCTCATGCAAGGATCGAACCGGGAAGTTGCAATCGCGGCGCTGTTTGAAAGCGTGGGCGGGAAGATGAACAGCCTGATGTTCACGCGCGGCCTTTACGACGTCATCGTCAATGGCGAGGTGCCGGACCAGATTGCCGGGATGGGGATGACGCTTGCCGTGCGCGCGAGCGGCTCGGTGAGCGATCTCGTCGTTCTGGAAGAGCTCGACATGAAGGCGGTGATTGCGGCAGCCAACAAGGCCGCCGGCGCCTACAAGCCGGCGGGCTGATGTCGCATCGAAGGGAGGACGCCATGACCGCCTATAACGTAGTCCGTTTTCGCACCAAGCCGGGCAAGGAGAAGGCCTTCGTCGAAGCACACGAAAAGGTCTCGCTGAACGCCAAGGGCTTTCGCAAGGGCGCCCTGATCAAGACCGGCGAGCGCACCTTCTGCATGGTCGGCGAATGGAACGACATGGACAGCCTCGCCGCGGCGCGCCCGATGATGATCGGCATTCTCGACACGTTCCGCGATATGCTCGAAGACCTGGGCGGCGATCTCGGCGTGACGGATCCGGTGTCCGGCTCGGTCGTTGCGGAGATATAGGCTGAAGGCGCCCCCGTCTGGCGCCGGAGGGACCGCCTTGCGCGGCCAGCCGGCGCCGTCGACAACAAGCGCCGCAAGAAGCCGGCGCGCTGCGTGGCGCCTTGGCGCTCGTCTCAGAACGGCAACCGAATCTCGTCGTCCTGCGCGGCCTGCGGCCAGCCGATGTCCTTGCGGATCTCGGGCGGCAGCTCGTTCAGCTCGCGCGTCGTGCGGCGGCGCTTGCTGGCCTGCGCGAAGGCGGCGCGAATCCGGTTGAGACTTTTGAACATGGAAAGCTCCCATAAATAGGCGGCGCAAAACCGGCGCCTCCTCTTCACCCGGCGCCGCTTTTGCAATGCGTCTGTAACCGGTGGATTGCGCGCGAACGGTGAAATGCCTCACGAAGCCGGAGCAGCCTGAAACATATGTGTGCAAATTAATTCGGGGGATCGAGCATGCGGCCCCAGGGCGCACGCCCGGTTGTGCTACGCGGTCACCTTGCCATTCCGCGCCACTTCCTTGCCCGCGCGATAGACGGTGCGATCCTTCGGCACCGCCACCACCGCTTCCGGGACATGCTCGGCCCTCAGCGCGACAAAATCGGCTTTGGCGACGACGGCGATGCCGTAGCCCTCCAGCCCCAGCGCCTTGGCGCCGGCATGGCTCACAACGTCGTAAGCTGTTTCCAACTCCCGATCCTCGTAGAAGCCGGAGCGATAGCCGATCATATTGGCGCGGTTCAGCATGTCGCCATCACCATAGGGCCACCAGGAATCGCGGATGTTGTCGGAACCGGCGAACACGGTGACGCCGGCCTTGCGAAGCGCGGCCACCGGCGGAAAGGCATGGTCGCCGGGCGCGTTGGTCATGATGGAGACGCCGGCGGCGGCGATCCTCTCGCCAGCCCTGGCCAACGCATCGGCGGAGATGTCGCCCAGCGCATAGGCGTGGCTGACGGCGACTTTGCCTTGCATGCCCGACGCCGTGGCACGGGCGACGATCTCCTCGATCTCGAAGAGGCCGAGCGTGCCGCGGTCATGCAGGTGGATGTCGATGCCGGCGCCGCGTTTTTCGGCAAGGCCGAACATCACATCGAGGTGCCCTTTCACGTCGCGGTCGAAGCTCGCCGGATCAAGCCCGCCGATCAGGTCGCAGCCGAGCTTGAGCGCCTCGTCGAGCAGTTCCGCCGTGCCAGGCGAGGACAGGATGCCGCTCTGCGGGAAGGCGACAAGCTGGATGTCGATCAGGTCGCGATATTTCTCCCGCACGGCGAGGATCGTCTCGACATGCTTCAGCCCGACCGCGGCATCGACCATGACATGGCTGCGCATGGCGAGGCTGCCATGGCCGACGCAAAGCTCGAGCTGGTTCTTCGCGCGCTCCGCCATGGGTGTTGCCTGCTCGAGGTTGCGCATCTGGAAAGCGACGCGCTCGCGCACGTCGAAGCCGTTGGTGCAGGGAATGTGCGGGCGCCAGGCGTCGCCGTAGAAGGAGGTGTCGAGATGGATGTGGCCATCGACGAAGGCTGGCAGCACGAGCTGTCCGGCGAGGTCGACGGCGCCGTCCGTCGGCGGCGTCGTGTTCGCCGCAGGCGCCACAGCGCTGAAGCGGCCGCCCTCGACAGTGAGATCAACGACCGTGCCGTCGGCGAGCCTGGCGTTGAGGAAATGAGTCTGGTTCAAGATGCATCCCATTGAAAGTGAACGCATCAGTGGTCGTCGCTTGGCTGGCCAAGGTCAATGCGGGATTGGATAGAAAGTGTTTCGCCCTTGCCTTCTCCCGTTGTGGAAGAAGCCAAGTACAACGCCTGTTATATACCGCTTTCGCGTAAGTTTCAGCGAGCGGCAAATGTGCCATGGTGAAGTCTGCGGTATGAGGCCGCCGTGGTCGACGCGGACGCCCAAGCACATCCCCAACAATGCGCCCCCAACGGACGCGTCGACCATGAACAGAATGCGACGGCGACCTTGCCCTGGGTCGCCGTTTTACTTCTGCGCTCCGGCGTATTCGGTGACCAGCCGCTCATATTCCTCGAAGGCAGGCAGCGCTTCGTAGCTGTGCACGGCCGGTGTCGCCGCCCAGGGCAGTTTCTCGGCCGTCCAGGTCTCGATGAAGGGCGCGAACCAGGCATGGTCGTCGAGCATGGTCGGGCGCAGATTGACGAACCAGTCGATCCCTTCCGGTCGCGTGAACATCCAGGTCATGCAGTAGCCGCAGAAATAGTGTTTCGAGGCGCCGTGCAGGCCGCCGATCACCGGCTCGCCCTTCGTCACCTCGAAACCATCCGAGGGGATCGCCGCGCTCAGGGAATAGGCGCTGGACGACATGCGCTGGCAGCCGGTGCAGTGGCAGGCCATGGTGAGCAGCGGTTTTGCCGAGATTTTCAGGCGCACGCGGCCGCAGCGGCAGCCTCCTTCGGCGGGCAGAGCGAGGGTGGGCAAGATGGGCTCCTTGGTTGGGGTTTCCCGTTCTCCCCCTGAGAGGGTTTTGCATGGGAGTCGATATTTAGCGCACGAGGCGGATGGGCGTTTTTTGAAAGGCGCTCTGGCCGCTTTGGCGGGTTATTTTGCCTCGCTCTTGGGGCCTCAGGCCGCCATGGCAGTGGATTTTGGGCGGACTGCGCCTCATGCCGGCTTCCTCTTTGGGAAGAGGACTGCGGCCGCTCTTTGCAGATTGTAGCCGCAGCCGGCAAGCATGCACTGCGTCCGGTTGGTCGCAAGGTTGAAGAAGCGCAGTCGCCGCATGCCGTAGCGCTGCTTGAACACTGCAAACGGCCGCTCCACTGCCGCCCGCACCTTCGAGATCAGCCGGTTGCGCTGCTTCTGACGCGGCGTCAGCGGATGGTGCTTGTTGGCTCTGTGCATCAGCCGGTCCTTGATGCTGGCCTGCTTCAGCCGGGCATGGCGGGCATGGGTGTAGTAGGCTTGGTCGCCATAGGCCGCCTTCTCGTCCCCGATGATCAGGCCGTCGGCCGGCTCGGTATCGGTGACCGATGCATCCGTGAAGTCCATGCGCCGGATCAGCGTATGAGCATCGTCGACGCCGTTGTGCACCTTATAGCCGAACACGGTCTTGTTGCCCTTGCGTCCCCAACGTGCTCGCCATCAGCCGATGGCCGCGCCGTCGCCTCCTCACCCTTCTTCGGCTTCGCCGGCGGGCGCGCGGCGGCCTGCATGAAGGAGGCATCAATCAACGTGCCGCGCTTGACGATCAGCCCCTTCTGCTCAAGCTGCCGCGTGATCTCATAAAACACCCGGTCGATCAGCCCATCGCACTTCAGCTCCTCGCGGAAACGCCACAACGTCGAATGGTCCGGCGTGGGGTCCGACAGGCTGAAACCGGCAAAGCGGCGGAACGACAGCCGGTCGCGCAGTTGTGCCTCCAGCGAAGGATCGCTGAGATTGTTCCACACGCCAAGCAGCAGACAGCGCAGCAAGGCCTCGGCCGGATAGCTAATATTGCCCCGTCCTGGTCCGCTGCGCTGACCAAGAAGCGCCTTGATCGGCACCCAGTCGATCACTCGCGAGATCTGGTCAAGCTCCGTCACATCCGACCACACCAGCCCATCCGCAAGGCTCAGTTGTCCAAGCACGCGATCGACCATCCGAATCATCTCCCCTTCATGCCGGA
Organism: Mesorhizobium sp. M2A.F.Ca.ET.046.03.2.1; assembly: GCF_003952425.1. Taxonomy (NCBI): domain Bacteria; kingdom Pseudomonadati; phylum Pseudomonadota; class Alphaproteobacteria; order Hyphomicrobiales; family Phyllobacteriaceae; genus Mesorhizobium; species Mesorhizobium sp. M2A.F.Ca.ET.046.03.2.1. The sequence continues at coordinate 7,218,768 of NZ_CP034449.1, forward strand.
CATACGGAATCACCAACTCAGTTCCGTGCAAAGCCCTCCGAGGGGAGAAGGTGGATCGGCGCGTAGCGCCGAGACGGATGAGGGGTGTTCCAGCGGAGTGAGACGCTGGCTTTCCCTGGAGCACCCCTCATCCGTCGCCTTCGGCGACACCTTCTCCCACAAGGGGGAAGGAAGAATGCGCTCAGCCTTCCGTCAACTCCGCCGTCGTCGTCAAGCGCGCGCCCTGGCCGGCAAAGGCCTCATTGTGGCGGGCGATGATGTCGGGCGCTTTCTCCTCGAGCGAATCCAGAGTCGAATGCGCGTCGGAGACCACCGTGACGCCCAAGCCCTCGGCCAAGGCGCCCTTGACGGTTGCGGCGACGCAGAAATCGGTCTGTGCGCCGATGAGCAAGACGTCCTTCGCGCCCTGCCCCGCCACCCATTCGGCGAGTTCGGGGTTGGAGAAGGCGTTGCCGATTTTCTTGCCGAAGGTCGGCTCGTCGGCCGCCTGGCCGAGCAGCGGCCAGACCGGCCAGCCGGAGGCGCCCGGCGCGAGCGGATCGCCCTCCGGCCCGTCATGGCGGATGAACGCCACCTTGCGGCCGGAGCGCCGCGCCCAGTCGATCAGCGTGCGCGAGCGCTCGGCGATGGAGTCGGCGTCATGGATCGGCGGGTCGAAACGACCGTCGAACATGCCGGTCTGCAGGTCGATGACGATGAGCGGCGCGGCGGCGGAGGGAGCGGCGTTCGGCATTGCGCGAAGATAACGTGGGTGTGGGCTAGGTCAAGGCCGAGGCAGGAGCCAGCAAGCAGCAACTCTAGTCAACACATACGCAATTTTCAGTTGCATTGATAAATCATTGCAACTAATGTGACCAAAGGATTGGGGGATGACAATGGATGAACAATACACCGTGTTCCTGATCGGAGGGGGCACGGCAGGTGACGAGCAGGCGGTGTTCACGCCGCGGAATGTGGGGACTCGGTGCAGGCTCACCTGCAGCTATCGCGACAAAGTCATCGTTGCCGAGGAAGACGATTATTTCGAAGCCCTATGCCAAATCCGCAAGCAGCTCGAAGTGGATGGAATACTGCCCTTTTGTTATGGCGCGAGCGCGAATGTTTTCCCTGAAGGCACCGTGACAGGGATGAGTCGTGGATTGGTGGTCTGCAAAGTGAAAACGGGGGAGCGTCCCAAGGAGAGCGACTTAGTCAATATATTTGACGAAGGTTACGATGTGATGCCCGTGTTCGTCTCCATGCAGCAGCAGTTTTGGGATTCGTGGCTCGCCTCCCTGCCCCGATCGCAAGACCCGGAAATAGCGAACTCGACGGACGTTGCGGCCCGCTCCCTCTGGCAGTCTCTAACGCTTGGGTTTGCCAAAGTACTGAAATCGCTTTTTCCACGGTCAGGGGGGAGATAAGGCGCCTGGCTTTTACGATATCAGCGGCATCGGGCCCTTCAGCGCCTCGGCCAGCGCCTCGCGGAAGACCGCGATCGGGCGTGCCAGCCTGCCGGCCGGGGGGCGGTGGAGCAGCCAGCAGCGCACCTGCGGCTTGAAGCCGGGGCAGTCGACCACCTCGACCGCGTCGCGCCATTGGCTGCCCGACAGCGCGCCGGGCGTGACGACGCCGATGCCGTGGCCACGCGCGACCAGCGACATTCTCAGGTCCGCGACCTGCGCCTCGACGCCGACATGGAAAGGCAGCCGCGCCGCCTCGAAACGGTGGCGGATGAAGGCGCGGAAGCCGCAGCCGGTTTCGTTGAGCACCCAAGGGTAGCGCGCAAGATCGTCGAGCTCGGCGGGCTTCGGCACGCCGAGGCTTGGCGAGGCCACCAGCAGCACCGCCTGCACGCCGAGATCGTCGCCGACGAGTTCGGGCGGCGGCGCGACGCCCTCGGCGAGGCAGACGGCCACCGCGTCGATCTCGCTGTGCAGCACCTGCTCCACAAGGCGCGGCGAGAGGCTCGAGGTGATCTTCAGCGTCAGCTGCGGGAATGCCGCGCGAAGACTGTCGAGCGGCTCGGACAGCGCGCTGGTCGAGAGATAGGGCATGACGCCGAGGCGGAACTCACCACGCACCTCGCCCGCCGGCGAGACGCCCGCCTTCAGGTCCTCCAGCGAGCGCAGCACGCGGCGGCCATGCTCATAGGCCTCGCGGCCGGATGCGGTGGGTTTGAGCGGCTTCGACTGGCGGTCGAGCAAGGGCGTCGCCAGCCGCTCCTCGAGATTCTGCACCCGACGCGTCACGCCGGGCTGGGTGAGGTTGAGCCTCGCCGAAGCACCGACGATCGAGCCGGTTTCGACGACGGCGACGAAGGCTTCGAGATCATGGATGTTCATGCGCAACTCGCATAAACATTATCAGGTCATTTCAATTGTAGCATTATGATCGTTGCCCATAAAGTCCTCGCGAAAGATGCGAGGCCACCATGAACGGAACAGACAATGCGCGGATCGCCACGGCCGAGCTCGTCGAACGGCCGCGACATGCCTGCGGCAGCACCATCACCCCGTCCCAGACCCTGCTGTTTGCCGCTTCGGTCGGCATCATCGTCACCAATCTGTTCGCGCCGCAGACACTGGTCGGGCTGATCGGGCCGTCGCTCGGCGCCGCGGCATCGGAGAGCGGCTTGGTCTCGATGGCCACCCTGCTCGGCTATGCGGCCGGGCTGTTCTTCCTGGTGCCGCTGTCGGATCTGGTCGAGAACCGCGTGCTGGTGCTGCGCATGCTGTGCGCGGCCGTGCTCGCGGCAGCGGTCGCTTCGTTCGCGCCGTCCGCCACCTCGCTGCTGGTTGTGCTGTTCATCCTCGGCGCCGCCTGTTCCTGCATCCAGGTGCTGGTGCCGGTGGCGGCCTCGATGGCGCCGCCGGGCCAGGAAGGTCGCGTCATCGGCGACGTGATGAGCGGGCTGATGATCGGCATCCTGCTGTCGCGTCCGATCGCCAGCCTCGTCGCCGACGCTTTCGGCTGGCGTGCCTTCTACGGCATCAGCGCCGCGGCGCTGGCGCTGCTTGCCATCCTGCTCGGCCTCACCTTGCCGAGACGGCGGCCGCTGGCGCAGGCGCGCTATGCGGGGCTCATCGCCTCGTTGGTTCTGCTTCTGCGCCAGGAACCGGTGCTGCGCCGCCGCGCCTTCACGGCGAGCCTGGTGATGGCCGCCTTCAGCGTGTTCTGGACGGCGGTGGCGCTGCGCCTCGCCGCTCCGCCCTTCGACCTAGGCCAGAAAGGCATTGCGCTTTTCGCGCTGGTCGGCGCCGGGGGTGCGGCGGTGACGCCTGTCTTCGGCCGCGCCGGCGACCGCGGCTTCACGCGCTCCGCAACGGTCCTCTGCCATCTCGTGCTGATCGCGGCGCTCTGCCTTGCCGCATGGGCGGGCGCGGCCAAGGCCGGCGGGGCGTGGCTGCCGCTCATCCTCATGGGCGTCAGCGCCGTGCTGCTCGATATCGGCGTCACCGGCGACCAGACGCTGGGCCGCCGCGCGGTGAATCTCCTGCAGCCCAAGGCGCGCGGCCGCATCAACGGGCTGTTCGTCGGCATCTTCTTCATCGGTGGCGCGATCGGCTCGCTGCTGGCCGGCCTCGCCTGGGCCTGGGGCGGCTGGACCGCGGTGTGCGCGACAGGCGCGGTATTCGGGGTGGTGGCGCTGGTGGTGGATTGGGTGGAGTAGCGCAATCTTTCCCTTCTCCCCTTGTGGGAGAAGGTGGATCGGCGCGTAGCGCCGAGACGGATGAGGGGTGTTCCAGCGGAGTGGGACGGCGGCATTCCCTGGAGCACCCCTCATCCGTCGCCTTCGGCGACACCTTCTCCCCCTGAGAGGGTTTTGCATGGGAGTCGATATTTAGCGCACGAGGCGGATGGGCGTTTTTTGAAAGGCGCTCTGGCCGCTTTGGCGGGTTATTTTGCCTCGCTCTTGGGGCCTCAGGCCGCCTTGGCAGTGGATTTTGGGCGGACTGCGCCTCATGCCGGCTTCCTCTTTGGGAAGAGGACTGCGGCCGCTCTTTGCAGATTGTAGCCGCAGCCGGCAAGCATGCACTGCGTCCGGTTGGTCGCAAGGTTGAAGAAGCGCAGTCGCCGCATGCCGTAGCGCTGCTTGAACACTGCAAACGGCCGCTCCACTGCCGCCCGCACCTTCGAGATCAGCCGGTTGCGCTGCTTCTGACGCGGCGTCAGCGGATGGTGCTTGTTGGCTCTGTGCATCAGCCGGTCCTTGATGCTGGCCTGCTTCAGCCGGGCATGGCGGGCATGGGTGTAGTAGGCTTGGTCGCCATAGGCCGCCTTCTCGTCCCCGATGATCAGGCCGTCGGCCGGCTCGGTATCGGTGACCGATGCATCCGTGAAGTCCATGCGCCGGATCAGCGTATGAGCATCGTCGACGCCGTTGTGCACCTTATAGCCGAACACGGTCTTGTTGCCCTTGCGTCCCCAACGTGCCTCGCCATCAGCCGATGGCCGCGCCGTCGCCTCCTCACCCTTCTTCGGCTTCGCCGGCGGGCGCGCGGCGGCCTGCATGAAGGAGGCATCAATCAACGTGCCGCGCTTGACGATCAGCCCCTTCTGCTCAAGCTGCCGCGTGATCTCATAAAACACCCGGTCGATCAGCCCATCGCACTTCAGCTCCTCGCGGAAACGCCACAACGTCGAATGGTCCGGCGTGGGGTCCGACAGGCTGAAACCGGCAAAGCGGCGGAACGACAGCCGGTCGCGCAGTTGTGCCTCCAGCGAAGGATCGCTGAGATTGTTCCACACGCCAAGCAGCAGACAGCGCAGCAAGGCCTCGGCCGGATAGCTAATATTGCCCCGTCCTGGTCCGCTGCGCTGACCAAGAAGCGCCTTGATCGGCACCCAGTCGATCACTCGCGAGATCTGGTCAAGCTCCGTCACATCCGACCACACCAGCCCATCCGCAAGGCTCAGTTGTCCAAGCACGCGATCGACCATCCGAATCATCTCCCCTTCATGCCGGACATACGGAATCACCAACTCAGTTCCGTGCAAAGCCCTCCCTGAGGGAGAAGGGAGAGGTGCTACCCAATCCCGCCCGTCACAACATACGCGCCGGCAGCGCGGCCATCCGGCGACTTCGCAATGGCCGTGACGATCGAGCCATATGAACCCCGCCAGACGCTGTGGAAACCTTGATGCGTCGCGGCGGGCACCACGATCCGGCCGGTGTAGCGGTTCCCGCCGGCCCGCATGATCACCGGCTCGCCGTTGACGTAGACTTTCACGACCGTTTCCGGCTCCGCCCGCTCGATCTCCAGCGCGATCGTGATCTCGTCGGTGTCACCGGCGGGGACCGTTTCGGCAGTCAGCTTCAGGGCAAACGGCGCGTCGCTAGCGCCCCTCCTCACACCGCTGCCCGCCGCAAACACATCATCGGCAAGCGCGGGCGTGCGCGGCGGGGCGGTGCGGCGCTTGGTGGCGCGCTCATAGTCGCCGGCAATCATCAGCAGCGCCGTGTCGTCATAGGCCTTGCCGGCGAAGGTCAGGCCCACCGGCATGCCGATATCGGCCATGGCGCCCATCGGCACCGTCACCGTTGGGATGCCCAGATGCCGCCAGACAAGATTGCCATTGGCGACCCAGGTGCCGTTGCGCCAGGCGAGCCGGGCGGAGGCCTCGTTCACGTCGGCATCGGCCGGCCCGACATCGGCCACCGCCGGCAGCACCACGGCATCGAGGCGGTTGGCATCGAGCCACTCCTCGAAGTCGACGCGGCGCGTTGCCTCGAGGCCTTTCAGGCCTTCCCCGATGGCTGGGATATCTTCCAGTCGCGCCACGCCCCGCTTCGCCCGCTCGACATACTGCGCCAGATCGAAATCGGCCTCGCCGTAACGGTCGCGCAACGCGCCCGGCGGCTGCGGGAAGATCTTTGCGCCGTCGACCGAAGCAAGATCGGGGATGGCCGGGTCGGCATTGGCGCGCAGGAAATCGTCCCACGACCAGATCGACAGGTCCCAGATCTCGCGCTCGGCGAATTCCGGCGGCACCAGCCCACGGTCGACCATGGAGCGGGCGCCGGGACGATCGCGCTCGTAGTTGGAGACGACGGGGAAATCGACCTCGACCACTTCGGCGCCGAGCGCTTCCAGGTCGCGCGCCGCCTGCCGCCAAAGCTCCAGCACCGAGGCGCGCGTCTCGATCGGCCTGTCGGCGCCGTCATCCTTGCCGATATACATTTTGGGCACGCCCAGCCGCTTGCCCTTTAGCGCGCCTTGCAACGGAAGGGCGGTGTAGCTCGCCGGCCGCAGCGTCGAGACTTTCGGGATATCCACCCAGGGCTGGACGCGCCAGAAATCGCCGCGCGCCTCGGCATCGTCGGCGACGATCACGTCGAGCAGCACCAGCATGTCGGCGATGCTGCGCGTATGCGGCACCACCACATCCATGGTCGGCACCAGGGGCCAGTTGCCGCGCACCGAGATCACGCCGCGCGAGGGCGTGTAGGCGGTGAGCGCATTGTTGGAGGCGGGCGCGCGGCCGGACGACCAGGTTTCCTCGCCGAGCCCGAAAGCGGCGAGGCTGGCGGCGGTCGCGGTGCCCGAGCCGTTGGACGAGCCGGAGGCGAAGGCGGCGGTGAGGAAATCCTTGTTATACGGGCTCTCGGCGCGGCCATAGACGCCGCGCTGCATGCCGCCATTGGCCATCGGCGGCATGTTGGTGAGGCCGATCAGCACCGCGCCCGCGGCGCGCAGTTGGGCGATGGTGAAGGCGTCCTCCGTGGCGACGAGATGCTCGAAGGCCGGCGAGCCGGCGGCCACCGTCAGGCCCTTCGCCTTGTAACTGTCCTTGGCGGTGTAGGGGATGCCGTCGAGCGGTCCGAGCGCCTCGCCCGCGCGGCGGCGCCGATCGGATGCTTCCGCCTCCGCGAACATGTCCGGGTTGAGGACAGGCACGGCGTTCAGCGCGATGCCGTGACGGTCGTAATGGGCGATACGCCTGAGATAGGCCGCGACCAGCTCGACATTGGTGACGGTGCCGTCCTCCAGCGCGCGGCGCAGGTCGGCGATCGAGGCTTCGACGAGGTGGAGGGTGGGCATGGCACGTACCTTGGACTTGGCGGCCGGAACCGATCGAGGGCCGCGTTCCGTCACACCCCCTCTGCCCTGCCGGGCATCTCCGCCGCAAGGGGGGAGATTGATGTCACGATCGCTTTCGCCAATTTCCGGGCTGAAGTGTAAGCCGGCGCATGCTGCTGACCCCCTGCGGGGGAGACGGCCGAGCTTTGCCAAGACTAAGTGCGGGACATCATCGAGGCGAAGAATGTGGCTCGATAGAGAACCTTACGGACCCTGCCGGCCCACGACTGTGCGCGGAAAGCCACATTGCCCAGGAATAGCTGGACTGAATGGAAGGCGCATTGGTTGACAGCACACGATGTTATGGGATCATCCGGCAGGGATTTTGCAGGAGAGCTTGGCATGAAGAAAGTCTACGAGAAGCCCACTTTGGTTCTTAGAGGCAGGCTTGGGGCGATCACCGCCGCGAATGCGCCTGTGGTGTTGTCCAACCCGCCGCAATAATGCAAGGCATCCGCCGAAGAAGGAGCAAACATTCCTTGGCGTGATGGAATTCCAGAACGGCGTGCGGCCTCTTCCGGCCCCATTGCCGGGACAAGATGCCGATGGCAGTCCGCCGAAATGCCAAAGGGTGTCTACGCCGCTCAGCGCGCCAGCACTAGATCGTCCAGCACGAGCTGCCAGTGGTGCCTGGTGGAAACGCGCACACGCGTCACAGCCTTCAGCATGGGCGCGTAGTGAACCGGCGCCAATGCCGATAGCACCACCTCATCGCTGGCGACGAGTTCGTCGCCCAGCCAGCTTTCAATCAGCGCCACCTCCCCTTCCGATCTCAGCCAGGCGGCGGTCAACATGACCGAATGAAAGCCGAAGGGTGTGCTGCCGCCGAACTCGGCTGGGTGGCCGCTGCTGGTATAGGCTGCGTGGTTGCCCCGGATGCTGCCGTTGAGATAGCCTTCGCTCTCCTTGACGTAGTTTCTAGCGATGGCGTTGATGTTGCGCCACTCCAGGCCGGCATGGCCGGAAGGCACTTTCTTGAAGTCGAGTGATGTGACGTCGTCAAACCCGATCCGCGACAGCACGGCCTCGTCGGCGATTGCGTCCGGCCTCAGTTCGCCGAGGTCGGTCGGATAGGGACAAAGCGCCAGACGCCGCCCGATATCCGGGCCCGAAATCTCCAGTGTGTCGGCCACGTCCGGGAGGTCGAAGTGGAAGCTGCCTGCCGCAAGCGGCATGGTCTGCAGCAGTTCGCCCTTGCCCATCACCTTCAATGTCACCTGCGCCGATGCCGGGGTCTTGCCGCGCAGGCTGCGCCCCGGGACCAGCCCGACAAGTCCAGGCAGATCCTCTCCCACCAGGCCGGCGGGCGACCCCGGCAGTTCGACCAGCCGCAACATCTGGCTCTCATTGCCCGTGCTGACGCGCCATCCCTTGGGGACGGACACCGAAAACCGGTAGAGTCCAGGCGCGCGGAGGCTTGCCCACCGCTTTCCGGTCGACATGAGGAAGTTGGCGAAGCCGGAGCTGTTGCTGGTGGCCGAGGTAATAAACGCGCCCTTGTCGTCGAACACCCGTACGACAATGCCGCCCATCGGCCGGTCGGCCTCGCCGAACCTGCCGTCGCCGTCGACGTCCATGAAGACGAAGGACGAGTAATTCAAGGCGTGGTCGCTTGCCGACCAATTGGCGCGGGCCTGATAATCGTGCGCGGGATCGGCGCTGCGGCGCAGCTTGCGCCGCTTGCGGCGCCGGCGTAGGGCGAGCGCAATGAGCGCGATGGCCCCCGCAACCACGAGAGCCGAGACGAAAGGACAAGAGCGTTAGCAGCCACAGGCGCCGCGCTCCTGGCCGCGCAACCGATTGCCGGCGCCGCTGTCCCGGAACTTGGCGAAACAGGTAACGCCGCCGATCAGTATCGCCAGCGCCGGCAGCCTGTCAGTCGGTCTCTTCATCGGTCTCCCCCGCGCCTCTCGCCGTCCGATGGCGGCAGGCGGCCAACATCCTAGCCGAGCCTTCCGCCGTGGCTAAAGCATGTCTCTCGAAAGTGGGAACCGGTTTCGGGATAAAGACATGCGTAAAATCAAAAACCTAAAGCGCATGGAGCGAATCTGAAAGATCGCGACGCGCTTTAAGTGCCGGACATCACAGAGAGGCGATAAATGTGCCTCGATAGATCCTCCCGGCGATATATTCCGAACCCGGCTCCAGCCGCCGCGACCATCACACTATTGGGCGGCGGTTGCTTCAGTAGAACGCTGTCCCCAGAAACAGAACGGCCCGTCCTGGCCGCTTACTTGACAGGAACTCGTCGTATGAGATTATCCGCTGTGATTTTCGAGGAGAGCAATCGCATGAAGAAGACTTACGAGAAGCCTGTTTTCGTCCGCAAGGGCAAGCTTTCGGCGATTGTGGCGGGTTCTTTGCCCACGCCGGGTTGACGCTGAAATCACCGCCATTTTGAGCATCTATCGATAGGGGACATCCTGATATGAAGAAGACATATGTGAAGCCTGAGTTCGTCCGCAGGGGCAAGCTTTCGGCGATTGTGGCCGGTTCGCCGGCTCCACAGTGATCGAGAGCCCCAAAGCCTGATCTTTCAAGAATCCCCGCCACGGCGGGGATTTCTGTTTCTCAGCCCAACTCCACCCAGACCGGCGCATGGTCGCTGGGGTTTTCCCTTCCCCGCTGCTCGCGATCGATACCGGCCGCTTTCAGTTTCCGCGCCAGCTTCTTCGACAGCAGGATGTGGTCGAGCCGTAATCCGGCATCGCGCGGCCAGCGGTTCCGGCGGTAATCCCAGAAGGTGTAGAGTTTTTCTTCCCTGGGAAAAACCTTGCGCAGCGCGTCCGTCCAGCCCTGCTCGATCAGTGCCGCGAAGGCGGCGCGGCTTTCAGGCTGCACCAGCGCGTTGTCGTCATAAGAGCGTGTCTCATAGATGTCGCGCGGTTCGGGCACGATGTTGAAATCGCCGGCAAGCGCCACCGGCAGGCCGGTATCGAGGAGATCGGTCGCATGCGCGGCGAAGCGCTGGTGCCAGGCGAGCTTGTAGTCGAATTTCGGGCCCGGCCGCGGGTTGCCGTTCGGCGCGTAGAGGCAGGCGATGACGACGCCGTCGACCGCGGCCTCGATGTAGCGGGCCTGGCGGTCGGCATCGTCGCCGGGCAGCGCGTCGCGCGTCAGCACGGGCTCGGCGCCGCGCGCTAGGATAGCGACGCCGTTCCAGGTCGGCTCGCCCTTCCACACCGCGCCATAGCCGGCATTGGCAAGCCGGGTCAGCGGGAACTGCGTGTCGCGGGATTTCAGCTCCTGCAGGCAGACGACATCGGGTTTTGCCCGCGCGAGCCAGGCGAGCAGGTTTTCCAACCGGCTGTTGATGTTGTTGATGTTGAAGGTGGCGAGTTTCATGTTTGGATGCCGCCGCTTCGCGCCTCGTCATCCTCGGGCTTGACCCGAGGATCCATGCCGTGACCTTCGCCGTGGAACGCGGCGGAGAAGAATTTTGCCCCGTCGCAGCGCTCGTATGTAACGGCATGGATCCTAGGGTCTGCGCGCGTCGCTTCGCTCCTTGCTTCGCCCTAGGATGACGAAGCCGAGGGCTGCGCGAACTTAGCCACCATTGTCTCCGCCACCGTCTTCAAATGATCCGCAGTCGAAAAACCCGAGATCGCCTTGCGCGGCTTCAGATCGTGGTCGCCGTCCTCCAGCCAAATCATCTCTATCGCCGAGGAAAGGCCGTAGGTCGCGACCTCCTCCTTGGCGCCGAACTCATCGCGCGTGCCTTGGAAGATCAGTGCCGGCGTCTTCAGGTCAAGGAGATGCTTTGTCCGCAACTGCTCCGGCTTGCCTGGCGGATGGAACGGGTAGCCGAGGCAGGCGAGACCAACGATTTCGCCTTTTTCAAACATCTCGTCGGCGACCATCGAGGCGACGCGGCCGCCCATCGACTTGCCGCCGATGATCAGCTTGCCGGTCACGCCTTTGGCGCGCAGATCGGCGATCGCCTTCACATATTCCGGGTTGACCGTCTCGGCGCGCGGCGGCGGCTTGCGGTGGCCATAGCGGCGCGCGGCCATATAGTGGAACTCGAAGCGCGCGACCTGGAAGCCGGCCGCCGCGAGCGCCTTGGCGGTGGCGGTCATCGAAGGCGAGTCCATCGACGCGCCGGCGCCATGGGCGAGCAGGATGGTGACGGGAGCAGTGTCGAAGCCGTCGAAGAGGAAGTGGGTCATGGATGCGCCAACCTCGCCTTCTCCCCTTGTGGGAGAAGGTGGCCGAGCGAAGCTCGGACGGATGAGGGGTGCTCCAGCTTGGCGGATACGTCCGCCAATATCCTTACTTGCGACAAGGTCACCAGCGCCTCATTCCTTCCAACACCCCTCATCCGTCTCGGCGCTGCGCGCCGATCCACCGCCCGGGGGCGAGCCACGGGTCTCGCCCCGTCCTTCGGACCCCACAGGGGGAGAAGGAAGAAGCGCTACCCCGCCGTGCGCGCCATGTGCAAATCCACGAACTGGATTCCCTTCTGCGCAGTCCGCGCCCATTCGGACTCCGAGTCCAGCTCCAGATAGCGCACCCACAGCCGCCGCGCCTCCGTCAGATCGCCCGCGTCGAACTCCAGCCGCGCCAGGTTGAACACCGGGTCGGCATAGGTCTTGTCGAGGGCGATCGCCTTCTGCAGGTGCCGCCTTGCCGACGCCACCTTGCCCCCGTCGCTCATCAGCCCGGCGAGGTTGAACCAGGCTTCGACGAAACCGGGGTCGAGCTTGATCGCCCGGGCATAGTCATGCGCCGCTTCGGCGATCCGGCCGGCGCCGCGCAGGCAGTTGGCGCGGTTGAAGGCGGCGATGGCGTCCTTCGGGTCGATCGCCAGGCAGCGCTGGTAGAGCGCGGCCGCATCGTCATGGCGCTCTTCTTCTTCCGCCATCTCGGCCTCGGTGAAGAGCTCTTCCAGCGTGTCGTCTTCCGGCGAGCCGAGGTCGAACAGCAACTGGCCGTCGAGCTCGCTCGTCCCATCCTCGAGATAAATCGCGTCCCGTCGGCCGTGCTGCGAGCCGAGATTGAGCGATTTTGCCGTGAGCGATGCGACCGGGCCGGAACGGTGCACCGATCGCGCGATCGCGCCCCAGGTGGCGCCGCTGGCGATCAGCCCGGCATATTTGCGAGCCAGGATCAGGTCGCGGAAGGAATAAGGCTCGCCGTCATGCTCGAAAGCGTCGAACAGCGAGAGCATGTCGAGATCGCCGCCCGCAAGCCGCGACTGGTCGATCAGCGATTGCCGGGACAGCGACGAGGCGTCGGGCGCCTTCATCAGGCCGAGCAGGCGCAGGAAACCGTTCTCGCTGATGAGTTGCCGGCCAGCTTCGCGTTCGGCCTTGGCGCGGCGCTCGATCTCGGCGTCGCCGGATTTCGCCTTGGCCAGAAGCGCGCGACCGAACACGACATGAGTGGTGCGGCGGGTGACGCCGCGCCTCAGCTCCGCATGGCGGCGCTCGACCTCGCGCGCGGCGAGCCGCAGCGGAAAGGCGGCCAGCGCGCCGACGACGCCGAAGACGGCGCCTGGAACGATCACCGGCCCTCCCGTCACTTCTTGCTCTTGCCGACGGCCTTCAACAGGTTCGCCTTCAGCGGGTTCTCAGGTGCACCGCCGGCAGCCGTCTTACTGGCGGGCTTTGCGGGCGCTTCCTCGGCCTTGCTCTTCGACTTGGCCGGGGGCTTGGCCTGCTGCGACAGGCTGGCCTTCAGCGCATCCATGAGGTTGATGACATTGCCGCGCTCGGGCGCCGCCGCAATGATCGGCTTGTGGCCCTTCAGCTTCTCGCGGATCATCGCCATCAGCGCCACCTCGTAGCGATCCTCATAGTTCTTCGGATCGAAGTGGGTTTGCTTCTGCTTGATCAGCGCCATGGCAAGCTCCAGCATTTCCGGATCCGGCTTGCCGGCCGGGATGTTGCCGAAATATTCAGCCGTGCCGCGCACTTCGTTGGGGTTCCTCAAGGTACAGACGAACATGCCGTTCTTGCGCGCGCCGATGGTCACCACGCGCTCGCGGCTGGAGAGGACCAGCCGCGCAATCGCCAGCTTGCCGGATTTGCGCATGGCTTCGCGCAGCACCGCGAAGGTTTCTTCCGCCATGGCGCCGTCGGGCGCGAGATAATAGGGCGAGTCCTGGTAAATGACATCGACCTCGCCCTCATCGACGAAGGCCTCGATGTTCATCGTGTGATTGGATTCGATCCGGACCGCGTCGAGATCGGCGTCGTCGATGATGATGTACTGCTTGTCCTCATATTCGTAGCCCCGCACCAGATCCGACCGCTCGACCAGGCCAAGCTCGGGATCTACCGGCTTCATGTTGATGCGGTTGTGCGTCTTCTTATGCAGCTGATTGAACGAGATGCGCTCGCTCGCGCTGGTGGCCGGGTAAAGCCGGACCGGACAGCTGACGAGGCTGAGCTTGAGGTAACCTTTCCAACTTGCCCTGGGCGCCATGATGAACTCCTACGCGGCCATGCACTGACACTATGTTGGAGCATGGTCCTGTCGCGATCATGCTCTTGCAGCGCTTCGTCCGTAGGACGATTGAGGCTGCGGAAATCCTACACCGACCCGTGATGGTACTGCCGAATTCCTAGCGAAGTGTTTTCTGAGGCCGGTTGGCGCGGAGGATAGTTCAAATTGTAGGAAGCGTCGATGGAGTGGATTGAGACGCTGGAGATTAGCCGAAGCCCCGAAGCTTCGTCATCCTAGGGCGAAGCAAGGAGCGAAGCGACGCGCGCAGACCCTAGGATCCATGCCGTGACATGCGAGCGCCGCGACGGTGCAGATCGCTTACCAGCCCGCCCCGCGAAAGAGCTCGGACCATTCTGGATTGGTCTTCTCGATCAGTTCGATCTTCCATTTTCGTGGCCAGCGCTTGAGCGATTTCTCGCGCTGTATGGCATCGGCGATATTGAAGTATTCCTCGTACCAGACTAGACGTTGCACGCCGTAGCGGCTGGTGAAACGCGAGCCTTGGCCGTTCTTGTGCTCGGGCATCCGACGCGCGAGGTCGTTGGTGACACCGATGTAGATCGTGCCGCCTTTCTGGCTCGCGGTCATATACACGTAACCTGTCATCGAGCGATTCTAATTGCCGCTGGTTCTGGTGGCTATTCTTCTGGACGCGCCTAAGGCCAATGTCACGGCATGGATCCTAGGGTCTGCGCGCGTCGCTTCGCTCCTTGCTCCGCCCTAGGATGACGAAATCCTAGCGCTTGCGCTGCCCTCTCAAGCCGGCGCGGCCCCCTCTCCGGCCGCTACGCGGCCACCTCTCCCCCACTCCGTGGGGGCGAGGAACTAGCGTTCCACCACCGGCAAATCCCGCGCCGCCTCATCGATCTCAGCCCAGGGATCGCCCGAGGTCTCCAGCAGGCCCGGCAGCGAGGCGTAGTTCAGGTCCTCCGGCGCGTCGATGGTCTCGAGGTCTGTCCAGCTCACCGGCGTCGAGGCCGGCAGGTTGGTGCGGGCGCGCAGCGAATAGGGAGCGGCGGAGGTGTGGCCGCGGGCGTTGCGGTGGAAGTCGATGAAGATGCGCTTCTTGCGGTTCTCCTTGCCCATGGTGGTGGTGAAGGTGTCGGGCGCGCTTGCCGCGAGCAAGGTGGAAATGGCGCTGCTCGCCTGGTGCAGTTTCTTCCAGTTCTGCTTTCGGGTCACCGGCACGGTGATGTGGATGCCCTTGCCGCCGGAGGTCTTCACGAAGGGCACCAGGCCGAGGCTTTCCAGCCCGCCCTTGATGTGGACCGCCGCCTCGACCACCTCGCGCCACGAAATCCCCTCGCCCGGGTCGAGGTCGAAGACGATCTGGTCCGGCCTGTCGAGTTTTGTGCGGTGCGTGCCCCAGGTATGGAACTCGACGACGCCGAATTGCGCCAGCGCCAGATAGCCCTTGGCGTCCTCGACCGAAAGATAGGTTTTCGTCTCGCCTTCCGAATTGACGCTCTCGAACACCGCCACCGAAGGCGGCATGCCGGTGAAGGCGTGGCGCTGGAAGAAGCAGTCCTGCGGCTTGCCGGTCGGGCACCGCACCAGCGACACCGGCCGGCCGATGATATGCGGCAGCATGAAATCGCCGACCAATGCGTAATAGACGGCGATGTCGAGTTTTGTCGGCCCGGTCTTGCCGAACAGCCGGCGCTCCGGATTGGTCACCCAGATGGTGGCGAGGTCGGATTCGGCGATCAGCCGCTTGCGTTTCACCGGCGCCGGCGTGGTCAGCCCGCCGACGTCGCGCAGGCCGCGAAAGACGCCGTGGCGGATCGCATTGTCGGCGGTGCGGTTCGAATAGCGCACGCGCGCCGACAGCAGCGGCTTCACCCAGTGCATCTCGCGCATGATCTCGCGCGGCACGCCTTCCGGCGGGCTGGCGCCGGCCGTCAGCCGCTCCAGCCTGGCAAGCAGCTCGGTCGCCATGTCGCGGTCGAAGCCGGTGCCGACCTTGCCGCGATAGTGCAGCTCACCGTTCTCGAACTCGGCCATGCCGAGCGCGGCCAACCCTTCGGCACGGTCGGAGACGGTGTAACCGGCGATGACGAAATCATCCGTCTTTTGCGCCTTCACCTTGGTCCAGCTCTTGGCGCGGCCGCTCATGTAGATGGCGTCGGCGCGCTTGGAGACGACGCCTTCGAGCCCCAGCTCCGAGGCTTGATCGTAGAGACCCTGCCCGTCGCCCTCGACATGGTCGCTGTACTGGATGGCGGCATTGGCGGCTTGGCCGGCGAGGAGCTCGGCAAGCAGCGCCTTACGCTTTATGAGCGGCGCCTTGCGCAGGTCCCAGCCGTCGAGATGCAAAAGATCGAAGGCGTAGAAATGCAGCTTTGAACCTGCGCCTTCGGCCAGCGCGTCCTGCAGCAGCGCGAAGCGCGAGATTCCCCTGTCGTCGAGCACCATGATCTCGCCGTCGATGATCGCCTGGGCGACCGGCAGGCGCGAAAAGGCCTGCGGGAGATCGCCATAGCGCTTCGTCCAGTCGATGCCGCCACGGGTGATCAGCCGCACCTCGCCATCCGTCACATGCGCCATGGTGCGGTAACCGTCGAATTTGATCTCGTGCAGCCAGAGCTCGCCCGTGTTCTCCGCCGGCCCCTCGCCGCCCGGCGGATTCGGCACCTGGGTGGCAAGCTGCGGCTCGATGCGGCTCGGCGGCGCGGCCTTGACCGCGCCGGGCAGCGAGCCTGGTTTCAGCGAACCCGGCTTCGGGGGCAGACGTTCCCGCTTCCTCGGCGGCGCCCCCAGTTCCTCGATCCGGCGGCCGGACTTCACGCTTTCGGGCCGCTCGCTCAGGATGTCGCGTTTCGCATCGGCAGCGAGGTCGCGCTCCTTGAACAGCAGCCAGTTCTTCTTGCTCTCGTCCTCGCCGGGCTTGGGCTTCAGGCGCGTCAGCATCCAGCCGCCATTGAGCTTCTGGCCGGCCAGCCGGAACTTGAAGGCGCCGCTGCGCAGGCTTTTGTCGACATCCTCCATCGGCGCCCAGGTGCCGGTGTCCCAGACGATCATCGGCCCGCCGCCATATCCGCCTTCGGGGATGACGCCCTCGAAGTCGATATATTCGATCGGGTGGTCCTCGGTCTCGACGGCAAGCCGCTTGTCGGCCGGGTTGAGCGAGGGGCCGCGCGGGACAGCCCAGCTCTTCAACACGCCGCCGATTTCGAGGCGCATGTCGTAGTGATCGGCGGTGGCGTGGTGCTTGTGGACGACGAAGCGGTTGGAGCCCTCAGAGGCGAGGCCGCCCGCGGGCTCGGGGGTGCGGGAGAATTCGCGCTTGGCGCGGTAGGGTTTGAGGTTGGCGGGCATGGATCAGGCGCCGAAGAACGCAATGGAATACGACGAACGCCGAGTTCCTTCGCCCCCCTCTCTGTCCTGCCGGACATCTCCCCCTCTAGGGGGGAGATTGGCAGTTTGAGCGCCGGCACCTCTCTTGCAACGGTGGCGATTGGCGAAACCGGCGGCGACATCTGATCTCCCCCCTTGAGGGGGAGATGTCCGGCAGGACAGAGAGGGGGGCTGTCCCGCCAGCATCTGAGATTTTCCTATAGCGCGGCGGAGCAAAGGAAAGAGATCAATCGTCGATCGCCGGCGTCAGTTCCAGCTCGGCCGGGGTCAGCCCCTGCCTCAGCTGGCTCAGCCGGAACTCGTCGACCCAATAGGCTTCGCCGTCGACCAGCACGCGAGCGCTGTAAGTGCCGCCGGAAAAGCGCTGCGCGGTGACATAGACCTTGTGGCGCTCGAGCGCGGACTTCACCGCGGCGCGGCGGGACTTTTCTCTGGAGACGGGACTGGCCATGGCCTCACTCGAACACGCTGCCGCCGAAGGATGCGGCTGTCACAAGCATGGCGGAGAGCGGAATGTGAGTCAATTTGGCCAGCGCAGGCCGCCCGCTCACCGCCCCGCCCGCAGCCGCCGCCAGCGCTGCATGAAGTCCTGCGCGAGCTTGAAGAGGCGCGGGTTGTCGCGCACGAAGGCGACGCCCCGACCGCGATACTTGATGGCGCCGCTCGCGGCCAGGCCCTTCAGCGTGATGCCGTAGCAAAGCTCGGACAGAACCGACTTCACCGCGCCCATATGCTCCTTGTAGCTCTGGTTGCCGACCGACAGGTCGAAATAGTCGAAGCCCTGCCCGCGGCCCCAGCGGATCAGCTCGCCCATGATGCACAGCCCGGGCGAAACGTTGGGCACCGCGGCCTGGTCGATCGCGACCAGCAGCGCATGCAGTGTGCCGAGATGGACCGCAAGGTACTGGACCGCGACCATGACGTCGCCGGCGCGCAGGCCGAAGACGCGTACCGAACCGTCCTTCAGACCGCGCTGCGCCGCGCTTCGGTAGAACTCGGCGACCGGCGGCCGCGCCAGGAGATCGAACCGGCCGAGCTCGCGAAAACGGCTGAGCCGCATTTCGACCAGCTTGCCGAAAATCGAGTCCACCAACGCCGGCGTGTCGGCTTCCACCAACGCCAGGCCACCATTGCGGTCCAGACGGCGCAGGTCCTTGTTGAGGGCCTTGACGAAGGACGGACGGCAGATGCGCTTGACGACGGTGTCGGCGTCGCCATCCATGGCGATGCCGTAACGGGAATGGATGGAATCGCGCGCCGGCGAAAGCAGCGCCAGGGGATTGGCGACGCCGCCGATCTCCTTCGGGATACCGGTGATGTGGATGCGGTCCGCCGGCGGCAGCACGGAAAGCACCGCCGCCCAGGCGGCCTCGGCGGACTGCCTTGTCCAGGGCGTGGCGTCGGCGAGCAAGGGTGCCGCGTAGTCGCAGACCCCGCAGCTCAACCACTCGACCACCCAATGGCCGAACGCGCGGCGCCGCATTAGCGGCACGAGCATGACCGGTTCGGCCGTCGCGGCGTCCCGCAATTCGACGATGGCCAGTTCGGCTTTCGGGGGCATGAGCCGCTCGACGATCCCCTCGGCCCAGGCGAAATGCTGGTGGCCGGTGCACACGCCGGTCGTCTCGAGACGCAGCCAGAGCGGCTTGGCCGTTTCGAGGCTGGTGTGCAACTGCGCCACGTAAGCGATGCCAGCGGCGCCGGCGTGCGGCGCGGCCTCGCCCTCGGCCAGGCCGGTCGTCATCGCGGCCATCGGCATTGCCTGGCTTGCCACATCATTCTCCTATCGTCTCTGCACGGCGAGCGTCGCCGCGCGGCGCCAGGCGCCGACCATCGTGGGGCGCTGCTCGTTGGGGTGCTTGAGGTTCCACATGCGGTTGGCCGTGAAATACCATGAGGCCACCAGCACGAAGGTCTCCGACACCGCGGCGCCGGCCAGCGCCCATGTCGACGGCGCGACGGCCAGCAGGATGCCGATCGTCGCCAGCCCGACGATCGCGCCGGCCATGGTGATGAAGGCGACGATGCGGAAATCGCCCAGAATCTCGAGGACCACGCGCGGCATCACATAGGCCATGATCGGCACGAAGTTGGCGATGGCGAAGAGCCCGATCAGGCCGACCGAGGCATGCTGCAGAGCCTGCGATTTGATCATCGGCAGGATGAACAGGACGCCGCAGCCATAGGCCAGGCTGCCGCAACCCATGACAAGCGCCCAGATCTTGGCCTGCGTCCAGACGCGGTCGAACTCCTTGTTGCGCACCAGCTTTGCAAGTTCCGGCTGCAGCATGTTCGAGAAGGCTAGACTGGAGATGCGCAGCGGCGCGAACAGCACCAGCACCGCCGCCAGCGGGGCGTAGGCGGCAGGCCCGGCGATGCCCGCGACCAGCAGCGCCAGGGATTGCCCCTGGATGTTGGTGGTGGTGGCGCTGAAGCCCGACCAGCAGAGCTGCGGCCAGAGCTTTGCATAGCGCCGCCAGGTCGGCGCGCGAAACGAGACGCGCAGCCTGCGGCGCGCCAGTTTCACCAGCACCGCGATGCCGACGATATTGGCCGCGGCAAGTGCGTAGAAAGTGGTCTGAAGCGCGTTGGCGAAGAACCAGATCGCCGCTGCCGCCAGCACTATGCCCGCGATCGTGAATGCGGCGTCGCTGATGGAGACGACGAGTTGCATGCGGCGCGCGAAGAATGCCGTACGCATATGGCTGCGCAGCGACCAGGCGCAGACGAAGCAGGCGGCGCCGATGCCGCTCGGGTCGCCCAAGAGGCGCATCAGCAGCCCCGTGCCCAGCCCCATCAGCAGCGCCACCACCAGCGCCGCCGATCCGAAGGTCATGTCATACGCGTCGACGCCGGCGCTGTTGGTGCTCTTGCCCATCCATATTGCGGCCGGAACGGCGGTGAGCGAGCGGATATAGGACAGGCCGACGCCGCCCATCACCATGGCCAGCGCGAAGAGGCCGTAACCTTCGGCCGACAGAAGATGCAGCAACGCGATGTTGAGGGCGAAATGGAAGCCGCTCTGCATCGCCTCGCCGCCGATCATCAGCATGAGGCGCCGCACCAGATGGGCCGGGAAGGTGAACTTCACGGGCTCGTCTCCGCCTCGCGGGCGACGCCCGCCCGTCCCCGCCGCGGCGTGGCCTTCAGCTTGTCGGCCACGATCGCCACGATCGCGGCGGCGGCGATATGCTCGCTGAAGAGCGTCTCGTAGCGCGTGCGGCCGGCGGCGGCGAAGCCGCGCCAGAGCTCCGGCCGCTGGATGATCTCGCTGAGCTTGCCGGCAAGGGCCTTGGCATCCCCCGGCGGCACATGCCAGCCGGTCTCGCCGTCGGCCACCACTTCCACCAGTCCGCCGATCGCCGACACCAGCGGCGGCCTGCCCCAGCCCATCGCCTCGATGGCGACGCGACCGAGCGATTCCGGGCGGCGCGACGGCACCGCCACGATATCCGCCCAGCGATAGTGGTCGGTCGGGTCGGAGACGAAGGGCAGCACCTCGACATGCCCTGTAAGCCCCATGCGCCCGACCAGCTCGGCGAGCGCCTGCTCGCGCTCGACGCTTTCGAAGGCGCCGCCGACGAGACGGACCTCGACGCGATTGCGCAACCCAGCGGGAAGCGAGGCGACTGCTTCGAGCAGCACCTCCTGCCCCTTGATGCGGTTGACGCGGCCAAGCAGCAGGACCCTGAGCGGGCGGCTGCCGTCATAGGTCACCGGCAGGGCCAGCGGCCCGGCGACGCCGTTATAGACGACATGCGTGCGCCGCCCCCTGGCATCGATGGCCGGCGGATCGCCGAACGTTGCGCGCGTGGCGCGCGAGTTGAAGATCAGGTCCGCACGGCTCCAGCGCATCAGGGCGACAAGCACCTTGCGCAATATGCGCTCGGGGATTTCGTGGATGTGCAGCAGCGCCTTGCGCGGCAAAAGCCGCGCGGCCAGCGCATAGTCGGCGATGATCGAGGTGTTGATATAGGTCAGGTCGCTGCCCCGCATGCGGCGCCAGGCGCGCCAGAGCGCCGCGGGCAGTCGCGCCATCTCGACGGTGGCGAGCCTGAGCATCGCCTGGCGCCTGAGCACCCAGAGCGGCTCGAACACGATGCGGCTGGCATGCGGCTTGAGGATCTCGACGATCGGCCCCTGGCGCGGCAGCACGACCTCGATCTCGGCGGCCGGAAACGCGGCGCGCAGCGCAGCCACGCTCTCGGCGAAGCTGCGGTCCGAACCATAGAGCTCGTAGCCCTGATGAACGCAGGCAATGCGCATCACTTTCTTTCCACCTGCACCTCGAGTCCGCTCGGCACCGGGCCCTTCAAGCGCGGAAGAAACTTCATGCCAAATCCGCACGCCGCTCCACCCAGCGGTGGCCACTGCAGGCCCGGGAGCAAGGATCGTGCCGGCTTCCTGATTGCCCTGCTGCGGCCCTGGTACCCGACCGTGCCCCGTATCGACACAGATACGTCGCGAAGGTTGACCGATAATGAAGCAAGCCCCGCGCTCTGAAGAGAAATTTTACACCTTCATGCGAGTATCCACCCTGGGGGTACCCCTGGCACGGAAGTTGCTGGGCGGTCATTGACATAGCGACAACCATGACCGGACCCCGGGGGAATCCTTTTATTTTGAAACCGGAACTATCTTCCAACCCGATCGAAAAGCCTTCGATCCTGATCCTGGGGACACGCGGCATTCCGGCTTCCCACGGCGGCTTCGAGACTTTCGCCGAGCGGCTGGCGCTTTTCCTGGCCGGACGCGGCTGGAAGGTCGGCGTCTATTGCCAGAAGGAAGTCGAGCGCGTCGGCCAAAGGGTGACGAGCGACACCTGGCGCGGCATCGAGCTCATCACCATCGAGGTCGCCTCCAGCGGGCCGCGCGCGACGCTGGAGTTCGACTGGCAATGCGTGCTCGATGCCGCCAGGCGCCCCGGCGTGTGCCTGGTGCTCGGCTATAACGGCGCGGTGTTCCTGACCTGGCTCAGGCTCATGCGGCGCAGGATCATCACCAATATGGACGGCATCGAGTGGCGGCGGCCGAAATGGGGGCCGGCGGCGCGCGCCTGGTTCTGGCTCAACGAATGGATCGGCGCCTGGCTGTCGCAACGGCTTATCGCAGACCACCCGGCGATCGCCGACCATCTGGCGACGCGGCGGCCGCGCAGCGCCATCACCACCATCGCCTATGGGGCCGACCCGGTGACCTCGGCGCCGGAGGAACCCGTTCGCGCGCTCGGGCTCGAGCCCGGCAAATACCTGGTCTCGATCGCGCGCATCGAACCCGACAACAACATCCTGCCGATCATCGAAGCTTTCCGCCGCCGCGATCGCGGCGACATGAAGCTGGTGGTGCTGGGCACGCTCAACGACGAGATCCCCTACCATCGCGCCGTGCGCGAGGCGGCAGGCACCACGGTGATCATGCCAGGCGCGATCTACGACCAGGCGAGCGTGAAGGCGCTGCGCTACCATGCGCGCGCCTATATGCACGGCCACACTGTGGGCGGCACCAACCCCTCGCTGGTTGAGGCGCTGGCTGCCGGCAACATGGTGATCGCCCATGACAACCGCTACAACCGCTGGGTCGCCGGCGAGGCGGCGATCTATTTCAACGACACCGACAGCCTGAGCGCACGGATCGACACGGCGCTGGCCGACGACGCGCTGGTGGCGCGTTGCAGCAAGGCGGCGCGGGCACGCGCCCGCGAGGCCTTCCGCTGGGAAGACGTGCTCACCGCCTATGAGAAGGAAGCGCTGCGGCAGCTCGGCGGCGCCACCGCCGCGCCGGCGCAAGCCGACCGGGCCAAGCACGCATGACTGGGCACGCATGACTGGGGCACGCATGACTGGGCACGCATGACCGGCTGGTCTCGCCGCCGTCTGCTCGGCGCGGCGCTGGCCGTGGCGACGGCGCCGCTGGCGGTCCCGCCGCTCGTATCTAGAGCGCGCGCCGCCGGCGAATGGCCTTTCAGGCGCGGCGTCAACGCCTGGCCGTGGTTCGCGCTGACGCGCGAATACCCGGCGCCACGCACCGACTATGACTGGCCGCCTTTCCAGTCGCAGCGGCCGGTGCCGACGCCGGCTGACCTTGCCCGGCTGCGCGCCAGCGGGCTTGACTTCATCCGCCTGCCTGTCGATCCGGGCCCGTTTCTGGTCGCCGATGCGGACCGACGCGCCGACCTCATGGCGATGCTCAGTGCGGCGGTCGAAGCGGCTTTGGCCGCCGATCTCGGCGTCATCGTCAACGTGCAGGCCAATGGCGCCACCCATTACTGGAACCCCGAGCGCATGATTTCCAGCACCGGCGCGCCGGAATTCGCCCGCTACCGGGCCTTCGTCGCCGACGTGGCGGGCATGCTCAAGGACATAGCGCCCGGCAGGGTCGCGCTGGAGCCGGTCAACGAGCCGCCGCAGGACTGTTCCTCCGAGGTGTGGCCCAAGGTGCAGGCAGCGCTGCTGACCGCCGCGCGTGGCGCGGCGAAAGACCTACCGATCGTCGTCACCGGCGGCTGCGGCTCGATGGTGCGGGGCCTCACCGCGCTCGATCCGGCGCCGCTGGCGGAATTCGAGCCGATCCTGTTCACCTTCCACTTCTACGAACCCTACCTGTTCAGCCATCAGGGCGCGCCATGGATGCGCGAGCCGGTCTACCGCGCGCTGAACAACGTGCCGTGGCCAGCCTCGGCCGGCACATTGGAACAGACGCTGGCCTCGGTCCGGGCCAGGATGGCTGAGGATACGGAGAGGTCCGACGAAGCCAAGAAGGCCGCCTATGAAGAGACCGAGAAGGTGCTGAAAGTCTATTTCGACGCCCAGCCCGACCGTCGTTTCATCGACGGCTACCTCGCGCAGGTGAGCGGCTGGGCGGACGGCCATGGCATCGCGCCCGGGCGCATCATCATGGGCGAGTTCGGCGCGCTGCGCACCGACGCCCGCTTTACCGCCGCGCCCAATCCCGACCGCGCCCGCTACATCGCCGACGTCCGGCAGAGCGCAGAAGCCGCCGGCTTTCCCTGGGCGTTCTGGGACCTGTTCGACGGCATGGGCATGATGGACGACATAACCCGCGCGCTCGATCCCGCCATGGTCGAGGCGCTGGGCTTGACGATGCCGCCAACTTGATTTTTTGAATCACCAAACCGTTCCAAGCGTTTGGTTTGATGCGGGAGCCGGTGGGTGGGAGACCGGTGCATTCTTGCGAGATCACCATCTGGCTGTCGGTGATAGCGATCAACCTGGTCGCGGTGCCGCTGGTGTTGCTTGGGACGCGGAGGCATGAGGCGAGCGGGGTGGCGGCCAATGCGTAAAGGCTGTGCTCGGTCGCCCTGTTCTGCTCCGGGTGATGAACGGCGCCCGCCGCCAATCGCTCGCCGCCGGGCAGCAAGAATGTACATCTATTTGCGCATTTTCGTTGATAGGTCGTGCAAATTGTGCAAATAATTGCACGTTAGCTTCCCAAGGAATCCTTGTGCCGGAGACCAACACCACCAAGATCAAGGCTCGGCTGGAACGGGAGGGCTGGCAGCTTGTCGGCGGCTCGAAACACGACAAATACAAGAAGGCCGGGATGCCGACGATCATGGTCCCCGGCACAAGGCGGTGACGCCCTTGGTAGCCCGGTCAATCGCAAAAGCGGCGGGCTGGGAATAATACCGACTCCTCACCACGCTCCATCAAGAGCAAGGCAACGAAGAACATAGGACCAGGACATGTCTCGCTATATCGCACTCGTGGATGCCGCGGACGGCATCGTCGGTGTGTCGTTCCCCGATGCACCAGGCTGCGTGGCCCAATCGGAAAACCGGGATGAGGCATTCAAGGACGCAACCGCGGCTCTGGCTGAATGGGTGGCTGAAGAACTGGCGGAGGGTCATGACGCTCCCCGCCCTCGCAGCATGGACGAGCTTATGGCCGATGAGGCGGTACGATCGGCCTTGACCGATGGCGCCGTTTTGATCTCGGTCCCCCTCATACGCGACTATGGCCGGCCGGCCCGGGCCAATATCTCATTGGATGCAGGCCTGCTGGCCGACATCGACGAAGCAGCTCATCGACTGGGTGTCACCAGGTCTGCGTTTCTAGCTGCGGCGGCCAGGGAGAGGCTTAAGGAAACTGTCTGATCGTTCCTTCGCCGGCCTGTACAGCGCCAGCGCGATCACCACGAATTTGGTCATCAGCGTCGTCTTGGAGGCGATGCTTTCGGAGGTGTTGAGCAGGATGAGCCAGCCCAGCATCGGCAGCCAGATGCCCGGGTGGCAACGGCGCGCAACCTCGTGCATGAACAGCGCGAAGCCGAAGAAGATCAGAAGCGTGAAGAAGGCGCCCTGGTAGAGCGTCAGGCGCAGGATCGGGTTCTCGATGCCCTGCTCCAGGCCGCTGATGCGGCGCATGCTGTCGAGCAGGTCGACATCGGGCCCGACGATCAGATCGCGCAGCTCCAGATGCCGGAAGAGGTCGAACATCTCGACGCGGGCATTGGCGCTGCCGCTGTCGGAGACGAAACGTTGGAGCAGAGCGTCGAAGAAGCCGTAATAGCCGGCGAGCGCGATCGCCAGCGGCAGCAGAGCGGCGAGCATGATCACCAGCGCGGCGCCCAAGAGGTTGACTCGCCCGGTCCTGAGCTGTGCCAGGCCCTGTATCAGTAGATAGACGCCGCCGAGCAGGATCGTCAGCACCATGCCCGAGCGGCCGCCGAAGGCGACCAGCGCGCAGAACTGCAAGCCGACAAGCGCCAGCCTGAGCGGCGTCGACAGCGAGCGCGAACCCGACAGCAGCGACAGCACATAGATCGAGGTGACCGTGGCATTGGAGAGCGGATGCCCCTGCAGCGCGGTGGAGCGCAGATCATTGACGAACACGGCGCCGTCGAACCTGTAGGGGAACACCAGATGCTTGGTGCCGAACTCGAACAGCGCCATCAGCGCGTTCACCGTCATGACGGCATGGATGACGATCCGCAGCTGGGCAAAGGTCTTCTCATCGTCCTCGCTAAGCAGCAGCACGACCAGCGCCGGGGCGACGAACGTGTCGATCATGCCGGCCATGCCGGGGCGCTGCCTGAGGATGACGACGAACAGAAGCACCGTCGAGATCACCGCCATCAGCATCGTTGCCGGCCGCTTGTTGGTGACATGGACCACATAGCCGACCGGATTGCCGAAGGTGCAGGCGCGCCAGACGAAGACGAGCACGAAGAGATAGGTGGACGGGTGGATCTTGCTCAGCGGGCTGCCCTGCAGACCGTCGTAATTGTAGCCTGCCAGCCACAGCATGCCGCCCGAGATGGAAAACAGAAGCAGCACCGCAACGGTGATGCCAAGACGGGTCAGCGTGTCAACCGGAACAGTGCGCTGGCCCGCCATGCCGTAGCCCGGGGCCGGGACAGGCCGGGCGGGACCAGCCAGGATCGAGGCCATGTCAGGCCGCCTCGTCGACCAGCATGGCGCCGGTCGGCAACCGTCCCATGACGGAGACCGCTTCGGAGGTCGAGGCGACGTCGCGCATCGGGGTCGCGTTCAGCCTGGCGACGAGCAGGATCTCGTCGGCCATGGCGACCAGCGGCAGGACGTTGAGGTCGTCGGCCAGCGCGCCGCCGTCGATGACGACGAGCTCGAAACTGCGATTGGCCTCGGCCAGCATGCGGTGGGCGAAATAGAGCGCCTGCGCTTCCTGGAACACCGCTGCCGGCCGGCCCCGGCCGATGAGCGCCACCGAACTGCCGGGCGCATAGCGGCTGACCGCGTCGAGCGGATATTCGCCGCGCAGCACGTCGAGCACGCCGGGCTGCGGGTCCTTCTGGCCCTTGCCGGCATTGATGTCGATGAACAGCACGCGGCGGCCCCTGGCGGCGGCCGCGTTGGCGAGCTGCCATGCCACCCTCGAGCGCTGCGCCTTGTCCTCGGGCGACGACGCCACCAGGATGGAGGGCACCAGCGGCCAGTCCGACGGACGCCTGGTGGCGGCGGCGATACGCTGCAGCGCGAGCCCCGCCACGGCATCGGTCTTCTGGGCGGCAGCGCCGGAGCGGCGGCGTCCCCTGCCCGGCAGCACGCCCAGCACCGGCGCCTCGATGGCTGACTGCATCTGGTTGGCGGAAAGCACGGTCGGCGAAAGATATTCGGCGATCAGCGCCATGCCGATGCCCAGCGCCAGCCCGCCGAACACGGCGCCGAACACAAGCAGCCCCTTCGGCGGCCAGCTCTTCTTCAGCGCCGGCATGGCATTGGAGATGATGCGGGCATTGGTGCTGTCGACATTGGTCTGCTCGCGTGTTTCCTGGGCGCGTTGCAGGTAGTTGGCATAGACGGTGCGCACGGCGTCGAGGTCGCGCTGCAATTCGCGCAGACGCACCGATGCCTGGTCGGTATCGAGCGATTTCGACTTGAGCGCCGCCACCTTGGCCTGCAGCGCCTGCTGGTTGGCCAGGGATCGTTCATAATCGGTCTCCGCGGCGGTGACGATGCGGCCGAGCTCGCGCTGGATCAGCACGCGCAGGTCGCGCAGCTGCTGCTGGGCGGCGATCATCGAGGGGTGGCGCGGCCCGAGCCCGGTGCCGAGCTGCGCGATCTGGTCGACCAGCGCCGCTTCCTGCGCCCTGAGGCTTGAAATCGTCGACGAGCGTGTGGCTTCCGAGGTCGCGTCCGGCGCGCCGCCCTGCCTGCGCAGCTGATCGACCTGCGCCTTGAGCTGCTGGGTGCGCGCCTGCGCGGCGGTCAGCTCGGCATTGAGCCCGGTCAGTTCCTGGTCGCTCACCAGATTGCCCTGCGCCATCACCATGTTGTGCTGCGAGCGATAGGCCTCGACCGCGTTCTCGGCCTGCTCGACGCGCTTGCGCTGTTCGTCGAGCCGCGCGGTGATCGCCTCGGAGGCCTTGGCGGCCTTTTCCTTGCGCGCGTCGGCCTGGTCGGCAAGGTAGGCGGTGGCGATGGCGTTGGCGATGTCCGACGCCTTCTGCGGGCTCTTGGCGGTGATGATGATGTTGAGCACCAGAACCTTGTCGTCGCGCTTCACAGCGAGGACACGGCGCAGCGAATCCAGCGTGGTCGCCGTCCTGTCGGTGTCGCTGTCGCCGAAGAGCATGCCCATCCAGCGCCCGAGACCGCCCTGCCCGTTGAACTCCGGATCCTCGGTGAGATTCTCCGCCTTGATCGCGCGCAGCAGCACGCCGTTCGACTGCGCGACGCTGACCTGGCTCTCGACCTGGGTGATGCCGCCGTCGGGCGAGATGCGGCTCGGATTTACGTCGTTGGTGACGACCTGGAGGTCCTCGGGATCGACGATGATCTGCGCCGTCGAGGAGTAGAGCGCCGGCGTCAGCATGGTGTAGACAAGCGTCAATCCGGTGAGCAGCGCGGTGACGGCGAGGATCAGGAAGCGGCGCCGCAGCAGGATGCGGCCGAGATCGCCAAGCTCGACCGTGGCAGCCGCTGGCGCCGGTGCGGGCGCGTAATAGGCTGGCGCCGGCGCGACCGCCTCCGGAGCGTTCTGCTGGGGCACCATGAGCAGGGGTGGTTGCAAAGGTCGCTCCGACAACGCTCCATCGGCCGGCAAGACGAGAAATGCGGCGTTGGCCTAGCTATTCCCGGCAACGATTAAAACACTGTTAATTATGTTCATAAATTGGGGCTGCCCTGGCACGAAGTTTGCACCGACACGGTGGAAATTAGGTGCAGCTGAAATTGGAGACATCGTGCGCATGCGGCGGGAACTAGAACCGGCGGGCCTGCCTGCCGGCTCCGGAGGCGAGTCGCCCGGGGACCGGCCATGCGCCTGAGCCTGCGCCTCGACGGCGACCGCGTGCGCGCTTTCCATGTCGCGCTGGCCGAAAGGCTGTCGCAGCTGCCCGGGATCGAGCTTTGCGTCGACGCGCGTCCGGCGGCGGGCGGTGTGCCGCAGGCGGCCGAGGCGCTGTTCCAGCTTGAGACGCTTATCCACCGCCTGCCCGCCGATGGGACGGCTAGGCGTGTGCCAATTTCGATGCTGGCCGGCCATGCGAGAGCGTCCCAGCCAACCGAGCTCACCATCGACCTCGTCGGCGATGTCGAGCCGCAAGGCGGACAGGTCTGGCAGCTCGCCTATGACGGCGTCTGTGGCGAGGAAGCCCTGCTGGCGCTCATCCTTGCCGGCCGCACGCCCCTCGCCCGGCTGGAGCAGGACGGCGCTGTCGTCGCCGAAGGGCGGCTCGGTACCGAATATCACGGCATCGCGCTGGCATCCTTCCAGGACATGCTGGCGCGCTCGGCCAGCCTGATCGTGGCGGCGGTCAATGGCGCCGCGCGCTCGCACCTGCCTGTGCTGCCCGAACCGCCATCCGGGGCGTCGTCCCCGCCCATGCCACCGGCCACGAAGCTCGGCGTGCGGGCCGCCAAGGCCATGGCGCGGCGCATCGTCCAGCAGATCTATCATCTGTGCTACAACGCCCCGCACTGGCGGGTCGGCTGGCGCCAGACCGGAGGCAGCGACCTCTACGAACTGCGCGCCCATCCGCAATCGGGCTGGCGCGACCTGGCTGACGACGGCAGCCGCTTCTACGCCGACCCGTTCCCGGTGCTTTACCGCGGCCAGGTGACGCTGTTCGTCGAGGACTACATCCACCGCACCGGCAAGGCGATCCTGTCGGCGGTGGCTTTCGGGCCGAACGGACCGGCAGGCACCCCGAAGCCGGTGCTGGAACTGCCCTACCACCTCTCCTACCCCTTCGTGTTCGAGCGCGACGGCGAGATGTGGATGGTGCCTGAAAGCGGCGCCAACCGCAGCGTCGATCTCTACCGCGCCAGCGCCTTCCCGGGCGGCTGGGTCAAGGAAGCGACGCTGTTGTCGGACATCGTCGCCAGCGACGCCACGCTCACCGAGCATGGCGGGCGCTGGTGGATGTTCGCCACCGTGCGCGACGGCGGCGGCGCTTTCTCGGACCAGCTGCATCTGTGGTCGGCGCCGGTTTTCCGCGGGCCGTGGACGCCGCATCCGAAGAACCCGCTGCTGATCGACATCGCCTCCGCGCGCCCCGCGGGCCGCATGGTGAGCCGCGGCGGGCAGCTGCTGCGTCCGGTGCAGGATTGCCGCAGGAGCTATGGCGCCGCGCTCGGCATCGCGCGGGTCACGCGCCTCGACGACACCGGCTTCGAACAGGTCGTCGAGACGATCCTCAATCCCGGCGCCGGCTGGGCCGGCCGCAAGCTACACACACTCAACGAAGCGGGCGGGCTGGAATTCATAGATGGTTCGGCAATGGCGCCGCGCTGGAAGCAGCGGCGGGAGAGCATGCCCTCGGGCCTTGGAGACAAGCAATGAGCACCACCGAGAACCGCGAAACGCCCGCAGCCCCGCCCGGCAGGACCGAGGCGGAAGTGGCGATCGTCGGCGCCGGGCTGGCCGGAACCGTTCTGGCGATAACGCTCGCCAAAGCTGGCCGCAAGGTGGCGCTGATCGATCCGCACCGTGTCCACCATGACGAATTCAGGGCCGAGAAAACCCGCGACGAACAGATGGGGCTGTTCGAGAAGCTTGGCCTCGGCTCGGTCTTCAGGTCGCTCTCCACGCCGATGACCGATCTCCATGTCTTCCGCTTCGGCCAGTTGTTCGAGCGCAAGCAGACCTTCGAATACGCCTTCTCCTACGCGCCGCTGGTCAACGGCATGCGCGCGGCGCTGCCTCCGGAAGTGCCGCTGACGGTGGGCAAGGTCGCCGAGGTGTCGACCGGACCGGACCGGCAGCGCCTGGTGCTCACCGACGGCTCGGTCATCGATGCGCGGCTTCTGGTGGTGGCCACCGGCTACAGCGAGGCGGTGCGGCGCGCCATCGGCGTCGAGCGCATCGAGGAATCGAAGGCGCATTCGCTGTCGATGGGGTTCGACCTGGCGATCACGCCGCAGGAATTCGGCCTCCAGTCCCTCACCTTCTACGCAAGGCGGGTCGCCGATCGCATTGCCTTTCTTACCATCTTCCGGATCGGCGAGCGGCTGCGGGCGAATATGTTCGTCTATCGGACCGTCGCCGATCCATGGGTGCGGGCGTTCCGCGAGAACCCGCAAAAGATGCTGCTGGACCTGATGCCGGAGATCGCCCAGCGATGCGGCAACTTCGCCGTCGCCAGCGAGGTCGAGGTGCGACAGGTCAGCCTGACGACGACACGGGGCCATCGCCGCGACGGCGTGGTCTTCATCGGCGATGCGTTCGCCACGACCTGCCCGGCGCAAGGCGACGGGATAAACCGCGTGCTAACCGATGTCGATTGCCTCAGCTCCACGCATATCCCCGCCTGGCTCGAGACGCCCGGCATGGCGGCCGACAAGATCTGCGCCTTCTATGACGATCCGATCAAGGTCGCGGCCGACACCAGGGCCCTGCGCGCCAGCATCTATGCCAAGCGCATCACCACCGAGACAGGGCTGGAATGGCGCCTGCGCCGCCTGCGCAACAACACCGCGCGGCAGTTGATGGTCTTTAGCCGACGGATCCGCGAAGCGGGAAAACCGGCCGAGCCGCGCGCGGCGTGAGAGGGGGCGCTGCGCCGCCGGGCGGGCCTTGGGCACGTCATCGTGACTGAGCTTACGAATCCGTAAGTCGCATCCCTGGCGATGCCCGCTTAAACCAAAGGTGAGCAGTGTCTCGTGCTCGGCGGGACAGCGTCTCATCAATGGCCCGCTGCCGCCTCTATCGGTCCGGCAGCGGGCTATCGAGCAGCAGGATCGTTTGCGCCGCCCGTGATAGCCGCTTGAACGCCCGAAAGGCGCCGCCCGGATCCGCGCTTTCGGCGCGCCCGGGGGTTGGCCGCGCACCGCGCTTCGCCCTATCTTCGGATGGAAACGAGGACCAAGACCATGACCCGCATCCGGGCGATGACGAGGAACGATCTTGCCGATGTGTCGCGGCTGCTCGGCCAATCCTGGCGGCGGACCTACGCGCCGATCATGGGCGACGAGACCGTGGCCCGGCTCTCCGACGAAAGGCACGCGCCGGACCAGCTTGCGCAAGAACTGGAAGACGAGGACAAGATGTCTTTCGTCGCCGAACGCGCCGACGGCTCGATCGCCGGCTATGCGATGGCGGCGATGGACGCCAAAGGCGACGTCACGCTGGAGCGGCTGCATATCGAGCCGCAGGCATTCGGCAGCGGGCTTGCGGTCGACCTTCTGCATGCCGTGCTTGCCGCCCATGCCGGCATCCCCTCGATCGCGCTGGAGGTGATCGAAGGCAACGACCGCGCGATCGCCTTCTACCGCAAGCACGGCTTCGAAGTGGTCGAGCGCCGGGAAGCCGCCCACGGCGTCCGCGGGCACGCCTCGCTGATCATGCGCCGCATGCTGCCGAGGGCTTAGAGACGGCGGCAATGGCCGCTGCGTTGACGCAAACGCTCTGGTCTATCGACGACCTTTGCGAGAAGATGGACGCCGTTGCGCCGAAGCCGGGAAAGCGCGGTCCCCATAGGAAGCAGGAAAAGCGAGTTTCATGAAAGCGGAGTATAAGGGTCATAGGATTGTGGACGCCGATAAGCTCGCGTTCGATCTCTCCACATGGCGCCCGTCTGATCCAACTGATTTTTCGCTCACCATCGATTTTTATGCGGGAGAAGAGGGCAAAGAGGGCTCAGATGCCTTCACGGCCACGGTGTGTTCGCCGACATGGTTTCTTCGGTCCCACACAGAAGCAGTCTTTTCAGGTGAAAGCGTGATCTTCATGCGGACCTTCGATCACACTCAACTGGAAGAATTTCTCATCGCTCGATGCGCTTCGGCCAAAGGCAATAGCTGGAAGGAGATAGCCTGTGAGCTTTCGCGGGTCGGGCTATGGGAATTCGAATACAAGCTCTGAATTTCAAACTGGGAAACTACACGCTAGCGCGAATTTCGAACCAATCAATTAGATCGACATCAAGCAGCAGCTCGCATGCGCAGCGCCTGCATGACGCTGTCCTCGAACGCGCCTGGCGCTCTGCCCGCTTCGGCCAGTTGCGCTGCATCCCAGCTTCGGTTCAGGCTGCCATCGGCCATCAGCACCGCGCGATTACAAAGCGCCGGCACGGCTTCCACCACATGGGTCGACACGATCACGGCGTGGCGGCCGCTCGCGCAAAGCGCGGTGATCACGCGTTTCACCTCCCAAGCGGCGACCGGATCGAGGCCGTTCAGCGTCTCGTCGAAAATCAGCAGCGGCGGCCGGCCGAGAAGCGCTGCGAGGATCGCGACCTTGGCTCGCGTGCCAAGCGAATATTCGGCGATCGGGCGATCCATCCAGCGGCCGAGTTCGAGCCGCTCCAGAAGGTCGGCGCCCGGCAGATCGGCACTCGGCAGATCGCCGGGCGCGGAGCCGCGGATCGAGGCGACGAGCTCGATATATTGGCGTCCCGACAGCGGCGCCGGCAATTCATGCGGCTCGATGGCGAGGCCGAAGCCGGCCTTGGCGCGCTCCGGCGCGGTGGCAAGCGCGATGCCGTCGATCGTCACGCTGCCGCCGAGCAACGGGATCTGGCCGGTGATCGCCCTGATGAGCGTCGACTTGCCCGAACCATTGGCGCCGAGCAGGCCGACTATATCGCCCCGGCGGAGCGAAAGATCGATGCCACGCACCACGGCGCGCCCGCGATAGCCGGCGCTGAGGCCGCTGACGGCGACGACTTCATCCATTGCGATACCTCTGTCGGGTTCGGTGCCACAGGAAAACCACCAGCGCCGCCAGGCCGATCAGCACGGTGCGTCCGTATTCGAGCGTTTCATAGCTGGCATAGGCGAGCGCGCTGGCGAAGCTCAACATGGCAACGAATGG
This sequence comes from Mesorhizobium sp. M2A.F.Ca.ET.046.03.2.1, assembly GCF_003952425.1. Classification (NCBI taxonomy): domain Bacteria; kingdom Pseudomonadati; phylum Pseudomonadota; class Alphaproteobacteria; order Hyphomicrobiales; family Phyllobacteriaceae; genus Mesorhizobium; species Mesorhizobium sp. M2A.F.Ca.ET.046.03.2.1. The sequence goes on from NZ_CP034449.1 coordinate 7,252,393, forward strand.
CGCGTTGAGGAAATAGGCGCCGAACACCGCATAGGCGCCGTTCAGCACCAGCAGCCAGAGCCCGCCCGCTACCGGCACGGCCCATGCCGACGGCTCGGCGGCGAGCGCCGCGCCGGCCGGCAGCAGGAAGAAGGCGAGCGACAATTGCAGCGGCAGCTGCACCAGCCGCAGCCACACGCGCGTGAAGCCGATGGGCGCCGTGCGCAGGACCGGCGAGCCGAGCGGCTGGCAGCGCAGGCTGAGCATGAAGACGAGAATGCCGCCCGCCAGGCCCGCAACCGCCGCCGGCCCGGCCGTGCGGCCGGCAAGGCTTGCCCATGCGCCAAGGATGGCCGCGGCCGCGAGCGGCAGACCGGCCGCGGCCAGCTTCCATGACGGCCGCAAATGGCCGCCCGGCAGTTTCCAGGCCCAGCTGGAAAGCCAGCGCGGGCGCGCTCGGTCGAGGCGGCGCAGCCACTGCCTTCCAACCGGCGCCGTCTCGCTCGCCGCCTCATCGAGGAGAAGACGTGGCCGCCGCAGACGCCAAAGGGCGGCCGTGCCGAAGCCCAGCGCAAACAGGACCGCCGCGCCCAGGCCCCAGGCCGCCGGCAACGGCTTTCCGATGACGGCGCAGGCGAAGCCGACCAAAACGGCAACCAGGACGCCCAGCGGCGCGAAGATCGCCAGCGTCGCCCTGCCGGCCATGTGGCGGCGCTGTCTGGAGCCAAGCGGCAGCGCCTTGAGGAAGGGCGCGAAAGCGCGTTCAAGGCAGAGCCTGGCGACCGCGTTGCCTGTGAGCGCCCCGAGCACGGCCAGGGTGAGCGGCAGGCTAAGAGTCCACAGGAGCTGGTCGTCCCGCAATTTCGGCGCCGCGGCATGCAGGGCAAGCACGATATCGGCGATCGCATAGGCCAGCAGCGCGCCGCCGCCGAGCCCGATCCAGGCGAGATCGCGGCACCGCATCGCCCGCAGGCCGAGGACCAGCTCGCGCCAGAGCAATATCAGGACAAGCCGGTCGTGCCGCATTGGTTCGCCATCATGGTTCCGACACGGAAATAGGTCACGGCAATTGTGCCGCGAGTGGGGCGATGGCTCACCCGGCCGGCTTGGCGTTGACGTTCTTCATGGCGGCGAGCAGGTAGTCCTGCACCGTTGCCTGAAGGTTTGTAGTAGCGGCGCGCACCGCCGCCATCGCCTGCCTGACCGCCGCTTCGTCGAAGGGTCGGGCCTGCTCGGCCGCCGCAAGGTCGGCCCGCGCAGCGCGCAGCTGCCGCAGCGCCTCGAACGTGCGGCCGCGGTTGTCGCGCATGACCGCGCGGAACTCCTTGCGCACCTCCGGCGAGTAGGCGCCCGCGACCTCCGCCAGCAGCCCGCGCGCGACGGCCGCCTGGCGCAGGCCATGCGCGGCATAGCCGATGAAGAAGAAGTTGAGCGCGAGCGAAAGGGCAAGCACAACCAGTACCACCGCCCAGATCCATGAACGACCGGTCATAGCGCGTCTCCCTCGCCCGCATCGCCGGCGATAGGCGGTCCACCGTCGTCGGGCAGTCTTGCGCCCGCGGCGAGCGCCAAGAGCTCGGAATCCTGCGACTGGTCCTGAAGACGCGCCACCTGGTAACCGGCGATTGTCGCGGTGACAAGCAAGGCCGCGGCGCAAGCGGCGATGCCGGCCGGCGCGACGAGGAAGCGCGGCAGCAGCGAAGGACGTGCCGCGCCGCGATCGATGCGCGCCAGCACCTTGCGCGCCAAGGCGCGGTCATCGCCCTCGACCAGCGCGGCCTGCCGCACGAGGCTGTCGAGCGCCGCGTCGGCGCCGGCATCGCCGTCAAGCGCCAGGAACGCCAGGGCCGGCCCTCTCAAGGCCGCCGGCCAGGCATTGACGTCGTCGCCGAAGCGGCGACGGTTGTTCTCGAATTCCTCGCGTGTCATGAGGACTTCCTTTCGCGGCCCGCGGCCGCATCTGCCAAATGATCCCTAAGCGCGCGGCGCCCGCGCACGAGCAACTGTTCGACCGAGCCGGCGCTGGCGCCCATCACCTCGGCGATCGCACCGATGTCAAGCTCGCCCACCGCCCTAAGAAGCAGCGCCATGCGCTGGCGCTCCGGCAGGCGCGACAGGCCATCGCGCACGATCGCCAGCTCCTGCCTTGCCGCCGTCGCGGTCTCGGCATTCGCTTCAGGCGCGGCCGGCTCCTCTGCGATGTCGTCCAGGCCGAAGAAGTTGCGCAGCGCTCGGCGCCGGCGCTGGTCGATGCAGCGGTTGGCCGTGATCCGGTAGAGCCATGTCGAGGCGCGCGCCCTGCCGGGATCGAAGCGTGCGGCCTGTTTCCAGACGGTCACGAACACCTCCTGCACCACGTCCTCGGCATCGGCCGCATGACCGAGATAGCGCGTGGCGAATGTCCGCAGCCCACGGCCGTGACGGGCCATGAGCGCGGACAAAGCCGCCTGGCTGCCCGCGGCGATGCGGGCCAGAAGCTCCTCGTCGCCACCGGCAGCTTCATCCCGCACGGCGGCGGGCACCGGTCGAGGAGCCTCCGGGGGCGAGGCAGAAATCCGCGACGATCCGGCTCGGGAGAAAAACGAATTCCGACGTCAAGTCCACCACCAGATGTCAGCGGCGCCAACGGCGGAAGCCGTGAACCGTGTTGCCGTTCGGGCCCGTGAAGCTGCCGACAGAACGGCCGCGAAACGGTCCGGCCGCGCTGTAGCGCTGACCTGAAACGGTCTTGCCGTTCGGCCCGGTGGCAGAATAGCTCCTGGAGCAGCGGTCAACAACGCCGGCCTTGCAGGTCGAGTTCGACGTGTAGGTGCCGCCATTCGGTCCGGTGCGCGTGGTCGAGCCGGTGTAGATATTGCCGTCCCGGTCGACGCTGCGGCTCAGTTCGCCGCCATGCGCGGTCTTGCGCGTCCATTCCTCGGCCGAGGCCGGGTAAGCGGCCGACCAGACGACCATCGCGCCAAGGCAAAGCAGCGGAAGTTTGAGTCTTGAAAGCATGTCATTTCCTTTCTGGAAGGCAGGTTGGTCAATTGGCATGAGCAGCCACGATCTTGCGGATCGCCGCGATCTCGTCGGCGGAGAGCCTGCCGTCGCCATTGCGGTCGGCGAGATCGAAGAGCGGCGTGCTGGCCTGGAACTCGTCCTCGGTGACCTTGCCGTCGCCATTCCTGTCCATGCGCCGCCAGCGATTGCCGAGGCGGGCCTCGGCTGCCAGGGCGCGGTCATCGATGGCCTGGCGGGCGGTCTCGATCTCGTTCCCGTCGATGACGCCGTCGCCATTGCGGTCGAGCCTTTTGAAGAGGCGTTCGCGGGCGGCGAGCATCTCGTCCTTCGAGATCGCGCCGTCGCTATTGGTGTCGAGGCGCTGCAGGATGCGCTGGCCGGGCATGTCCTGCGCCGCGGTGGCGCAGACCGGAGCGAGCCCGAGAAGCAGACCCGCAAGGATTGCTGAGTGTTTCATGGTTGGTCCTTTCGACTGTCACGTCGCGGGGGCGACTGTCGGCCAATACGCAGCCCGGTTCGTGCTCCTACGCTCGGCAGGCGGATTTTTTCGCCGGCCGCCATGGCGCGGCGCCCCGTGCATCGAACCTTCCGAAAAATTCGCGGGCAGCGCGTAGGAGCCTTCGAACTCGCGCGTAGGAGGCGCTGCAAGGACGGTCCGCGGCGGGCCGTCGATTACAGCGGAGACCCAGATGACCAAGATTGTGACAGCCCTCGCCGGGCTGCTCCAGGGGCCCGGGAAGCGTTCCGGCGCATCGACACCAATGGCGACAGAAAGCTCGAATTCAGCGAGATCCAGGCAGCGCGGGCGCGGATGTTCGACCGGCTGGACGCCAACCACAATGGCGTGCTCGACCCCGACGAGGTGCGCGCGGCCGTAGCGCAGGTCAAGGCGAAGCGCGACATCCAGGCCGCGCGTTTCGCGGGGCTGCAGGCCGAGGCGAGCCGCATGGACCGCAACGGCGACGGCAAGATCTCGCGCGACGAATTCACGGCCGCCATTCCCGACCGGCTGCTGCAGGCGGACACCGATGGCGACGGCGCGCTTTCGATTTCCGAACTGCGGGCGCTGAAGCGCCCGTGATCCCCCGTGATCCCCAGTGACACACAACAAAGGAGAGAGACGATGAAATGGATAGCGACGGCCTTTTGCGGCCTGGTGCTCGGCGCATCGATGCTGGCCTCGCCGGCCGAGGCCGTTCCAATCGTGCCCGCCCCGGCCAGGCATCCGTGACCAGCCAGGCGACGCCGGTCTGGTACCGGCGCGGCTTCTACGTCGTTGGCGGCGTCTATTACTACAACGGCTACCGTGGCTATTGGCGCGTGCGCCCCGGCTACCGCTACTACAATGGCTACTGGTTCCCGGCCGCCGCCTTCGCGGCCGGCGTGGCGGCCGCCACGGTCGCGCCACCCCCGCCCCCAGCGGCGCGCCTGGCGGCCGCCCATGTGCGCTGGTGCTATGACCGCTACCGCTCCTACCGCGCCTGGGACAACAGCTACCAGCCCTATGGCGGCCCTCGCCAGCAGTGCCTGTCGCCTTATAGTTGAGCCGGGCGTACCGGCGCGGCGTGGACTCTGGGTGCATAAAAAAGCGCGTCGCGCCGAAAACGAGTTCGGGCGACGCGCTACAGCCTTTGTCCGATATTACCAAACGTCGGTGTGGGTGGTTCCGTCGGGTCCCCGAGGGAGTGGAGTCGGCTGGAACCACCCGCCCGCCTTGTGTCCTTCCCAAGACGGACCGACTATACGGCGCCGTCCTGCGGTTTCCTTGACCTGGATCAAGCGCTGCCGGCTCGCCGCTGGACGTGTTCTGTCCCCGCCCTATACTTTCGCGAGCGGCGATTTTTCGCGGGAGACAAGAACATATGAGCCTCGGCAAACACAAACTCGGAAGCCAGGGGCTCGAAGTCTCGGCCATCGGCCTCGGCTGCATGGGCATGAGCCAGTCCTACGGGCCGGCCGACGAAGCGGAGTCGATCGCGACGATCCACCGGGCGATCGAGCTCGGCTGCACCTTTCTCGACACGGCCGAGGTCTACGGGCCGTTCCTCAACGAGGAACTGCTTGGGCGCGCGCTGCAAGGCCGGCGCGACCAGGTGACGATCGCGACCAAGTTCGGCTTCCGCATCGTCGATGGCAAGCAGGCCGGCACCGACAGCCGGCCCGACCATATACGGGAGGTAGTGGAGGCTTCGCTCAAGCGGCTCGCCACCGATCGCATCGATCTGCTTTACCAGCACCGCGTCGACCCCGCGGTGCCGATGGAGGATGTCGCGGGCGCGGTCGGCGAGTTGGTGGCCGAGGGCAAGGTGCGCTTCTTCGGCCTGTCGGAAGCGGGCATTGCCAACATCCGCCGCGCGCATGCCGTGCATCCGGTCTCGGCGCTGCAGAGCGAATACTCGCTGTGGGAGCGCAACCTCGAGCCCGAGATCATCCCGGCGCTGAAGGAGCTGGGCATCGGCCTGGTGCCCTTCGCGCCGCTCGGCCGCGGCTTCCTGGCCGGCGACGTCAAGCGCGCGGAGGACTATCCGCAGGGCGATTTCCGCCGCGGCGACCCGCGCTACCAGGGCGAGAATTTCGACTTGAATGTCGCGGCCGCCGCCGCGGTGCGCGACATTGCAGCGGCAAAAAGCGTGAAGCCCGGCCAGATCGCGATCGCCTGGCTGCTCGCCAAGGGGCCGGACTTCGGCATCGACATCGTGCCGATCCCTGGCACCAAGCGGCGGACCTATCTGGAGGAAAATGTCGCGGCGGCGGACATCACGCTCGACGCGACCGAGATACTGGGGCTCGACATGGCGCTGACGCCCGACAAGGTATCCGGGCCAAGGTATAACGAGCGCACGATGTCGCTGGTGGACCGGTAGGGCTCGAAGTCCTGAGGACTATTGAACGTCGGCGCGAAGGAACTCGGCGCCGACAGCTGGCAATCAGCCCTCACCCGCCCGAATGCGGATCGATGCTGTAGGGATGCACCGGATAGCCAGGGCCGATCGCCTCGCCCACTCTTTCCACCCAGCCTTCTACCGCCGGATAATCGGCGAGGGAGAAACCGCAATCCTCAGCGCGGTGGCTGTAGGCATAGACGGCGATGTCGGCGATGGTGAGCGTATCGCCGACCAGGAAAGGCGTGTCGGCCAGGCTGCGCTCCAGCGCGCCAAGCGCTCGCACACCCGCCTCGCGCTTGCCGGCAACCAGCGCCTGGTTGCGCTCCAGCCGGCCGGTCAGGCTCCAGAAGCGCAGCGAGCCGATGACCGGCTCGACATAATACTGCTCGAAGAACAGCCACTGCATGACCTTGGCGCGGGCAAGCCGGTCCGTCGGCAGATAGGGCGTGCCCTCGGCGACGAGGGTGAGGATTGCGTTGGACTCGGCGATCGCCTGGCCATTGTCCACGGCGAGCACCGGAACGGCGCCGGCCGGGTTGAGCTTCAGGAAAGCCTCCGTGCGGCTCTCGCCCTCGAAGATCGAGACCATGCGGGTTTCGTAAGCGATGCCGAGCAGGCCGAGCAGGACGCGGATCTTCCAGGCGTTTTGCGACGGGAGATAATCGTAGAGCATGAGCATGGCCGATCCCTCATTGGCAGCAATGGCTTCGCATGAGGTGGTCCGATGCGCCACCCGATTCAGGTGGCGGGGCTCAAAACACAGAAAGGTCTTGGCGAGGCCCCCCTCTCTGCCCTACTGGGCATCTCCCCCTCAAGGGGGGAGATTATATGTCATGTATGCTTTCGCCAATCACCAGCGCTGCAGGGAGACGGCCGTCGGAAGCTGCCAATCTCCCCCTTGAGGGGAAGATGTCCGGCAGGACAGAGAGGGGGGCGAAGGAACCCGGCCTATCATGTTGGCCGCGACCTCCTCACCTCCCCGCAATATCCCTCGCCACTGCCTGCGCCTCGATGCCGATCTCGCGCAGCAGACCCGTGACGGGGTTGTAGAAGCCGACGAGATAGACGCCCAATTCGCTCGCCCGCGCGTTGACGCCGCTCTTGTCCGGTCTGAGCTCCGCCGGCAGGAAGGCGTCATAGGCCGGACGGTAGCCGGTGGCGAAAATGGCCGCGTCGAATCTTCTCCACGCCATCGACGAATGTCACGCCGTCTCCGGTGAAGCTTGCGATGTCCGGCGCGATGCCGATCCGACCCTGCTTGATCGCCGCCACGGTGCCGATATCGATAACCGGAATGCGGCCGGCCTCGATGCCTTGCAGGATGCCTTGCTTGGGCCGCACGATGCCGTATCGCTCCAGCCGGCCCAGCGCCCGGTCGAGGATCTTGGGGAACATCCAATCGTTCAGCGCCTGCGGCATGGTCCGGCTGGCGATGCCCACCATCTGGATCGGCACGCCGAACAGCTGGCGCGGCACGATGTGGACGCCCTTGCGCACCGAGATGGTGGGGTGAGCGCCGCTTTCGGCCAGATCGAGCGCGATCTCCGCGCCAGTATTGCCCATGCCGACGATCAGCACGTCCTTGCCGGCATAGGGCGCCGCTTCGGTGTAGGCGGCGCTGTGCAGCACCTTGCCCTTGAAATCCTCGATGCCCGGGAAATCCGGCATGATCGGCTGGGCGTTGTTGCCGGTGGCGACGACGACCTTCCTGGCGCTGATCCCGCCGGCGTCCGTCTGGACCAGGAATTTTTCGCCCTCGCGGCGGATGGATTTGACCGTGACGCCGAAGCGCGGCTCAAGGCCGAAGCGCTCGGCATAGGCATCGAGATAGGCCACCACCTTTTCGCGCGGAACGTAGCGGGGATGGCTTTTCGGGAACGGCACGAAAGGCAGCGAGGAGAAGGATTTCACCGTGTGCAGATGCAGCCGCCGGTAATGCCGCCGCCAGGACGGCGCAACCTCATCAGCCTTTTCGAGAATAAGGAAATCGACGCCCGCCTGTTTGAGGCAGGCCGCGACGGCGAGCCCGGCAGGGCCGGCGCCGACAATGACGACATTGGTCTCCAAAACGCTTTTCCTCCCGCCAAAGCGGCAAAACCTATGACGGGAGGGGTTGGAGGGGCAAGTAGGGAGAAGCACCCATGCTCCACCGCGTGGGATGGAGCGGGGCGCCCGGCGCCTCATCTTCGTGCATGAACGCCGCAGAGATGCATAAATCGCGATTTATTCGCGAGCGTCATACTCGAAAGCGCCGTTCGGCGCCGCGGGAGAGCACGCAGATTTCGGCTTCGGTCAGCGTAATCTGATAGCGCTGTTTGGAATTCTTCGAGTAGATGTCGTCAGTAACAATCGAGACGGTCACATCGCCGTTCTCGTCGATCTGTACATCCTCGATCTGCAACGGCGCCGAGTATATGCATTTCGGTGATCCTGGCTTTCGCGCAGGCTGAGCAGACAATCGCAATGTGAAAAGATCCCTTGCTGTGCCAGCAATTCGACCGACGCAAAATTGATGCCAGCAATTCGGTCCCGAGATGGGACGACGTTGGTCTACTCCCTCGTTCGTCCTTATGGATACGTGCCAACTATTTCGGCAAGAGCGTAGTGTTTCGCCAGCCGGCGCCGCGTTCGCCACCCGAAACCCAGCGCCGGCTAGGCCCGGCGGTCATCCATCAACGCTACCCAACGGAACCGCCGGGCCGCTCTTATCGGCAAGTGCGCCTCGCCGGTGGAATGGCGGCGATAGCCGTGCCACGATGCTCGCCAGCGCCGGCCTAAAGCGCGTCGCGATCTTTCAGATACGCTCCATGCGCTTTAGGTTTTTGATTTTACGCATGTCTTTATCCCGAAACCGATTCCCACTTTCGGGAGACATGCTTTAGCGATTCCGGCTTACTACCAACGGCAGAGTGCCGATCCCTCGGCAGAGGCGTATATTAAAGCGAGCCGGTGCCATGTTTCGTTTCCGAGTCCCCGCCGGCTAGGCCCGGCGTTCGCTGGCCTACCCCGTCAGCCTGCCGGGCCGCTCCCGTCCATCCCCTGTGCCATGGGCGAAAAACGGTGGAAAGTCATCAACCGTGATCTTCATGCAGATGCGCTAATATACCATCTGCCACAGCCGGCTCCCCACCCGAGTCGGCTAGGCCCGGCGGTTCATCCACGCTACCCCAACGCGGAACTGTCGGGCCGCTCTAGAGCAATTTCAGGAAAAGTGTGAGCGGTTTTCCGCCTGGAATTGCGACAACACAAAGAGATAGAGGGTTCGCCGTTTCCATGAAACGGTGAAACACTCTAGGACGGCGAAACGGAAAGGGAGGCCGCCTTCCCCCCCAACGGAGGAAGGGCGTCGGCCGCCAACTCATTCAGACTGAAGTCCCTCGCTTGCTCGCATTGGTCCATGCGGCGAAACATTTAGTCCGCGAGATCATTTCGGGTCCTGACTGACGAGCGAAGTCCCCTGATCGTCAGTTTTTTTGCAGATGATGCCCGCTGTACCCCCGGCGGGCATCGTTCGTTGGATGGCAGAACCCCATGGGCAGCCCTTCCGCTGCTCCGGCGTCACCGCGTGATTGGTGAATTGGAGATTTCGGTCATCGCGGCCGGCGGCGCATTTTGCGCTCCTGGATCTGGATCGACCGGTCCTCGCCCGCTCGGAAGGTGGTGTTCTTTGCTTCTGCTTGGCGTGGAGACGCCCAGAAGCGCGCATGCGAGCTTTGTCTCAAATAGGTTGATGAGGGGGCCGGTCTGCGACTTCGCCGTGACACTCGATCGCAGACCGGTGTCCACTCCTGGGTAGAAATGGGACGGCCCGATACTGACGCATCGCCACCACGGCCGCGATGTTAAATCCTGGCAGCTTCGTTGCCCACCTGCTTCGTTGCAAAAAATCGGCCTGGAACATTTTAGCGAGATTGAATGTTCCAGAGTTATGGACAGCCGACATGAACTCTCCGCAGAACAGGTCAGATTTGCCCGGGCCCTCTTGAACTGGTCGCGGGTACGCCTGGCTTCCAAGGCCAACGTCAGCGAAGCGACGATCAGCGGAATCGAAAACGGCCTAAAGAACACTCGACCTAGCAGTGTGCTTGCTGTGCGGAGAGCTTTAGAGGCTGGAGGAATTGTCTTTGCGCCGGACGGGCGCGCTTCAATAGCGGATCCGCAAGGCCAGTTCACCGCCGACAATAGAACGTGGCGCCGACGGATGGCAGACCGCTCCTTGACTCGCGACCGATCTGAGGTGCGATCTCAAATGAGAGCCGACGCTCGAAAGAAAAACCCGCCGACCTAAGCCGACGGGTCATCTTCCCTCAAACTGCTGTGCGCCCCTTTCCCCGGATGGTCCGCCCGAAACCCAGGAAACCCCGCACAAGGCTTTTCTAATGGAATCTCATGTAAAGGGCTGTAGCTTGGCAGCAACAGCTGGCGCGACTAATGAGGCAACGACCGTGATGCCGCTTAGGACATGTGTGAGCGACCCAGAGCCAGCCGTGACAGCGAAACAAGCTCTTCCTCATCCTCGATGCCGGCCATGAAGTTGGCGAGGATTCGGGACGCCAGGGCCTCACGTTCATCGGCAGTCTGCTCCTCAGTTTTCAGCCGGTCGAACACCCTTGCCAGGAACTCCAATTCAGCAGGCTCGAAAATTCCGGCGTCCTGCGCCTTCTGGCGAACTGGCATCGCAGTAACTCCACCTACTTTTCGCGAAAATCCTTCAGTGAGGCATGACGCAACGTCTCCTCGCCCTTGAGGAACTTCACCCGTCCGACCAGGCCCGGCTTCAGCCACTCCGCCTTCTGCTTTGCCAATCCCTTTGGAGGCGGAGCACCAACTTTGCCCTGCACGCGATCCCAGAGAGCCTGTCGTTTGTCGGCTTTGAAGGTCACAAACGCACCGCCCATGTACCGGCCCTTGTCGGCCATCAGCACCATGGCAGGCTTCCCCGCCTCACGCTGCACGCCAATGATGTCCATTTCGGCTTCGACGTAGCACTTGATTTTCCGCCAGTTCATGGTCGCGCCGGAGCGATAGACACTGTCGAGGCGCTTCGAAACGATGCCTTCCAGGTTGGCCTCGCACGCGAGGTGGTAAACGGCGTCGCCAGTGCCCGGCAGAGCCTCCGAGAACTGGATATGCCCACCTGCCGGGATAAGCGCTTGCAGCACCTCCCTGCGATCTTTCAGGGCCATGTCGCGCAAGTCATGGCCATTCAGATGCAGGAGGTCGAATGTGACGAAATAGAGAGCCTGAGGCCGCTGTGTGATGGCCGACCGCAGCGCATGGAAGTCGGACAGGCCTTTTTCGTTGAGCACAATCATCTCGCCTTCGATAATGAAGCTCTCTGCCTCCAGGGTCTCGGCTTCCTTGGCGATCGACTTGTACTTCGCGGTCCAATCAATGCCCGACTTTGTGAACACACGGACGCCTTCATCGTCCCTGATGATCTGCGATCTGTAGCCGTCGAATTTCACCTCATGGCTCCAACCGTCTGCCTTTGGCGGTTGCTCGACAAGCTCAGGCTCCATCGGGCGAATGAAGGACAGCCGAACCGGCTTACGCATGAGAGCCCCAACGCATCACTCAAGTTTGATTCAATAGCGCAGGGTCGTTTCAGTTCCGTTAGCTGCAGCTAATGGGAACATTCGGTGCGGAACTCTGTTCTCTCTCACCAGGAGGAACGGCTATGGCAGACGACAAGACCAAGCGCGATTTCAGGGACCGCGACCGAGTTTCGGCGAATGAGGATTACGAGGTTCGCTACTTCGCCAAACAGCATCGCATCACGCCCGAGCAGGTGCGTGAACTGATCGGCGAGCACGGCAACGACCGAAAGACGTTGGAGCGCGAGGCGAGGAAGCTTCGAGGATGACGAGGCTTTCCGAGCTGGGTCCGCCGAAAGGGGTGACGGTGCACCGCCCGCCAGGCTCCATTCGGAATTCGGACTTCTATCGCTGCGAGACGTGCGGCCAGGTCGTCGACTGCAAAGACATCAGACAGGTTATGTGGCACCAGTTCCAGGATGAGCATGAGCCGCTTGAACTGGACAGCTAATCGGTAACGCGGCGATACCGGAAATGACCGCGGATATGGTCGTTGAAAAAGCGGCCTTTGACAAAGGCCGACCGGAACGCGGCGTAAGTCTCCGGCGGCACGCCCTCAAAGTCGTAGCGCTTACCGCTGGCCACGAACCACACAGAGAGGATCCTGCTGGTTGGATCGTACTCTGTTTTCTTGATTGAGGTGGATGGCAATGGCGCACCTTGCGAGTTTGCATTCGCAAACGTCGGGAACGCGGCTTTTGTTTCAGGGATGGGGATCTATAACGCCTCCCCATGAAGCGCCGGCGCCCTAGTCCGCCGCGTGCGGCGCCTCGGGCTCGTCCTCCGGCGGTTCGAGGATCTCGATCAGTCTCGCCACGCGGGCGCCAGGCATGGCATGGCCCTCATTCACCAGCGCCTCGTCGGCGCCGATCCAGGCGAAGGCCTCGCGCAGCTCCTCGAGGCTTGCGCCGGTGAGCGCGATGTCGGCGATCACGGCCTCGTCCACCGGTCCAAGCACGGAAATGATCTCGTTGCGGGTCATCTTGTCCTCCCCCATCGGTTGGGATGATTGGCCAAGGAAACGGATGACGGGCGGAGCGGGTTCCGGCGCGGCGTCTCGTAGTCTCCTTCCTCAAAGGACGGATTGCCCGCGCGCTTTGATCTCGCACGAGACAACCGCTATGCACCTAACGCACGGAATCCCATCGAGTCCCTCATGAAATTCGCCATCCTGCTTTGCGCCTTGCTCCTTGCCTCCCCTGCGCGGGCGGAGTGGAAGCCCATCGAGAGTATCGAGACCTATGCCGTCTCCGGGCAAAGCGCGGAGCAGCTCTATCTGTCGATCGGCGAGAAGGGCCCGCTGGTCGGCGCGGCCGGCGGCGGGCGTCGCGTCATCGCGCACACGTTCTTCAAGCTGACCTGGCAGCGCGACTACCAGCCGCAAGGCAGCGCCTGCGTGCTGAAGTCGGCGCGACCGAAGCTGATCATCACCTACACGTTGCCGAAGCCGGCCAGAAAGCTGGACCCCGCCCTGCAGGCGCGCTGGGACAGGTTCGCGGCCGGGCTGATCGCGCACGAGAAGGTGCATGGCGCCGGCATCATCGACATGGTCGACAAGATCGTCGCCTTCAGCACCGGCCTCACCGCCGAGAACGATCCCGGCTGCAAGAAGGTCAGGGCCGAACTGACGGCCTATCTCGACCAGCTCTCCAGGGCGCAGCGCCAGGGCAGCCGCGACTTCGACACCAAGGAGTTCGGGCGGGACGGCAATATGTTGAAGCTGATCGCGGCGTTTCTGGGCGGGGGCTAACGGATCGCCACCAGCTTCGCCGCGTCGCGGATAGCGCGCACGGCGTCGGGATTGGTGACGGGATACCCCGCAATGAAACCGTCGACCGAGAAGCCTGGAAATTCCGTGCGCAACCTGCTCGCGATGGCGGCCGCCTCGGCCCCCTCGCCCTCCCTCGCATGGGCGAGCATCAGAAATATCAGCATGTGCGGAGAATCCGGCGTGCTCCGTCGCAGCGCTGCTATGGCGTCCCGGTACCTGCCGGCCGTGAACAGGACGCGCCCCTGCATGCCGAAATACCATGGCGGGGCAAGCGGGTTGAGGCGCATTGCGCGCTCGATGAGCGGGATCGCTTCGGCCGGATCGCCGGCGACCAGCGCTTTGCTGCCGGCAAGCAGCGCCAGTGTGTCGGCATGATTGGAACCACATTCGAAGGCGCGCCGGTGGGCTCTTTCAGCTGCCTCCAGATCGCCGAGGCAGCCCATGAGATCGCCGAAGCAGTTGTGCGCAGTGCTGTCGCTCGCGTCGAGCCGCAGGGCATTCTCGGCCGCCCAGCGCCATTTGGCGATCGAGGCGTTCAGATCGTCGCCGAAGCCGTTGCAGGCCTCAATCGAATAGGCGTAGGCAAGTTCGGTCCAGGCCCTGACCAGTGTCGGGTCAAGATCGAGCGCGCGTGAAAACAGCCTGATGGCTTCGCCGTTGCCGCTGCGGCTGAAGGTGTTGTGCTGCTCGACGCCCAACAGATAGCAGTCGTAGGCGCGCAGGCTAGCCGGCGGCTTGCGGCGGATCGCATTGCGGCCGACCGTGGCGATCGTTCCGAAACAGCCGGCGAGCACGTTGATGACGCTTTCGGTCAAGCTGTCCTGCAGCGCAAAGATGTCCTCCACGGGCCGGTCGAAGCGCTCGCTCCAGAGGCTGACGCCGGTCTGTGCGTCGGCGAGTTCCATCGTAAGCCTTACCCGTCGGCCGTCCGCTCGCAATTGACCAGACAGGATATAGGCAGCACCCAACGCCTTGCCGTCGGCGGCGAAATCGGCCGGCCTGCTGCCAAGGGCCTTCATGGTGTGGAAGGCAACGACCGGCAGGTCCGCGTAGCGCGCAAGATCGACGGTAATGTCCGACGACAAGCCGTCGGCAAAACGGCGCCATTGCTCGTCGGCACTCAGGCATTCGATAGGGAATATCGCCAGCATCGGCGAAGCTTCGGGCCCGTTCGGCGACATGGCCGGCGCTGCTGCGATGGCGTTGATATGCATGGCGAGCGCGACCTTGCTGCGCACGCCTAGCTTTTCATAGATCGCCGCGAGATGGGTGCGCACGGTGGACGGCGCGATGAACAGCGCCTCGCCGATCTCGCGATAGGTCATGCCGGCGGCGAACCTCTCCGCCACCGCGCGCTCGCGGTCCGACAACGCCTCCGAGGTCGTCACGATGCGGTTCATGGCTTGTCCTGCCAGCGGGCATAGATGCGATCAACCGTAGAACCATCAAAATACTACAAATGCAGGACCCAAAACACTGCATGCGGCCGATGGTTCGGCGCATGGCGAAGGTTCAGGCTCCCCGCATGCCCTTATCCATGGGGCAGCGTTCAAACGAGGGAGCCGACCATGAAAACGATGCTCGACACCATATCCGAATTCCGTGACGCCGTGCGGCTCCATCTCAGCGAACCGCTGACGGACGCCCACGCGGCCGAGCAGCGGCCCGGCCTGTTCGACCTGCTGTCGGCATGGGGCGAGCGGGCGCGGTTTCGTCACGAGCTTGCGATCAGGGCGCGCGAGACGCCGCATCTCATCGGCGATATCGGCCTGACGATGGACCAGGTGCGCGACGAACTCGCCAAGCCCTTGTGGCGCCGCTAGGCCGGACGGATTCAGCGAAAAATCAGGATTGTTTCAGGACAAACGGACGCCCTCGGGACGATGATGGCGTTCATGGCAGCACATGACGCCAGCCACGGAGGTCAATCATGCATGCGAGGACTGACATATCATTTGCACCGACGTCGCTGTCGCGGGGTGAAGCGCTGAGCATGCTTTCCGCGGGCATCGCGGGACCCTGCTGCGGCGAGGCCAACGAGATGCTGGCCTGGCTATACCTGCTGCCGCCCAACGAGACCGCGCCTGGCGAGGCTCGCGTCGAGCCGAACGCCGCGCGCCGCCGTTCGTGGCTTGGCCTGCTCGGCATGTTTCGGGCTTGACCTTGCCGGGATTTGCCCTCCCAATGAACCCCGCGCAATCAGGCGTGTCGATGGGGCAAGGGCTTGGCGCTACGGATTGGCGGCGCTGTTCTCGATCTTGACCGGGGTACGCTCCGGCGCGACGGCGAGATTGTGCCCGTCCGGCCAAAAACCCTGGAACTGCTCGCCTTCCTGACGCGCAATCCCGGACGGGTGCTGAGCAAGGACGAGCTGTTGCAGGCCGTCTGGCCGGGCATCATCGTCACCGAGGACTCGCTCACGCAATCGATCCGCGACGCGCGCAAATCGATTGGCGACGAGGCGCAGGCGCTGATCCGCACGGTGCCGCGCCGGGGCTACCTCTTCCAGCTTCCCGAGACCGAGGCCGCGCAGCCGCCGGCGGCGGCCGCGGCGCGGGCGGAGCCTACGGTGGCGGTGCTGCCGTTTGATGTGGACCCCGCCGACGCCACCGCCAAGGCATTGTTCGACGGCGCGGTCGAGGAAATCACCAACGCGCTTTCATACTTCAAGACCGTCGCCGTGCTGGCGCGCCATTCCGCCTTCGCCCTGGCAGAGCATTCGCGCGAGGACATCCGGGCGACGGCGGAGCGGCTCGGCGCGGACTATATCACCGAAGGCCGCGTCGAAACCGCCGGGACGGAATACGGCGCGCGTGGTTCTGACCGAGACGGCATCGGGCCGGCGCGTCTGGTCGCAGAGCTTCACTTTTGCCACGGCCGATATCTTCGCTTTCCAGACGATGGTGGCGCAGCGGATCGTGACGGCGCTGGTCGCCAACATCGAAAGCGCGGTGATGCGGCGCGGCCTGCCCGCGCCCGCCGCCAATGTCGAAGCCTATCTGCATTTCCTGCGCGGCAAGGAATTGCTGCGCAGCTATGGCGAAGGGATCAACCAGGCGGCTCGCGCGCATTTCCTCAAGGCGATCGAGCTCGATCCCCAATCAGGGCTGGCGCATGCCTATTTGGCCCTCGCCGAAGTGATTATCGGCGGCTATAACGACGCGCCGCGCGCCGTGCTCGACCAGGCGCGCGACCGGGCGCTGCATGCGATCGCGCTCAGCCCGGACGAGGCGCGCTGCCACCGCATGCTGGCGCTGACGCTTCTCTATCGCGGCCGCGACGAATACGACGCGGTCGAGAAGCACTTCGCCCGCGCGCTGGATCTCAATCCCTACGATGCAGACACGCTCGCCCAAACCGGCTTCTTCCGGGCGCTGCGCGGCGACGGCGAGGTTGGGCTCGCGCTGCTCGACAAGGCCGTCCAGCTCAATCCCATGCATCCGACCTGGTACTATTACGATCGAGGCGAAGCTCTGCTGGCGCTCGGGCGGTATCAGGAAGCGGCCGCGTCCTTCTCTTGTCTGCCCCGCAAGAGCGCCTGGCAATGGGCGCGGCTGGCCGCATGCCACGCATTTGCCAGCGACCACGGGAAGGCGCTGGCCTGCGTCATCGAAGGTCGCGCCCTGGAGCCAGACCTCACCATCGCCCAGATCGTCCAGGACATGCGCATGGAACGCGAAGAGGACCGCGAACGACTGCGTCGCGGGCTCGAACTCGCCGGCTGGGACACGGCCATCTAAAGCGCGTCGCGATCCTTGGGATTCGCTCCATGCGCTTTAGGTCTTTGATTTTACGCATGTCTTTATCCCGAAACCGGTTCCCACTTTCGGGAGACATGCTTTAAGCATGTCCGGCTAGAAACTGATCTCGACCGCCGCGGCGCTTCGGCTGGCCTCGCCATGGAAGACCGCCTCGATGTTGTTGCCGTCGGGGTCGAGCAGGAAGCAGGCATAGTAGCCGGGATGGTAATGGCGCTCGCCCGGCGCGCCATTGTCCTTGCCGCCGGCGGCGAGCCCGGCCTGGTAGAAGGCATCGACCATGGCGCGGTCCTTCGCCTGGAAAGCCAGATGATGGCGGCCGGTGAGCACGCCGAGCGCGGCGCGGCTGTCGGCGCTGGAGACGAACAATTCGTCGGCCCAGAAATAATCCTGCGCCTCGCCGCCGATCGGGATGCCCAGCACCTCGAACAGGGCGCCATAGAAACGCCGGCTGGCCGCAAGGTCGCGCACCACGAGCTGGATGTGGTCGATGAGCCGGCCGCGATAGAGTTCCATGGGGGGCTCCTGCTGGTTGCTGCGGCTCAATCTAGAAGGGCCCGGTGCGTGGTCAAGACTGCTGACAGTTCGAGAGGCCGGCGGGACAGCGCCCCCCTATGCCCTACCGGGCATCTCCCCCACTTGGGGGGAGATCAGCCTTCACGCGGCCTTTCGCCAATCGCCAACGCCGGGGGAAAAGCGCCAGCACGGGAACTGCCAATCTCCCCCGTCGTGGGGGAGATGTCCGGCAGGACAGAGGGGGGCGAAGGAACGCGGCCTTTCCAGCAGTCCAATAATCGATAGCAAAAAACCAGATAAAAAATGCAACCGGATTTGTAGGATTGGCTCCCGCTTCGGCGTCCTTCGGACGCAAGCGGCCCGGTGGACTGGAAAAACCGTGCCGCATCAAACAGGATGCCTTACGGCATGGAGAAGAACCATGAACCATTCCTATCGTTGGGTCATCGTCGCGGCCGGCGCGCTGATGACCTGTGTGGCGCTCGGCGCCATGTTCTCGCTGGCGATCTTCCTGGAGCCGATGTCGCTCGACACGAACTGGTCGCGCACCGGCATTTCCAGCGCCATGACCTTGAACTTCCTTGTGATGGGCCTCGGTGGCTTCGCCTGGGGCGCGATCTATGACCGGGTCGGCGCGCGGCCCGTGGTGCTTGCGGGCGCCGTGCTGCTCGGCCTGTCGCTGGTGGTGGCGAGCCGCGCCAATTCGCTCATCGTCTTCCAGCTCAGCTACGGCATCATCGTAGGCCTGGCCGCCAGCGCCTTCTTCGCGCCGATGATCGCGCTCACCACAGCCTGGTTCGACACCAACCGAAGCCTTGCCGTGTCGCTGGTCTCGGCCGGCATGGGCGTGGCGCCGATGACCATCTCGCCCTTCGCGCGTTGGCTGATCACCGCCTATGACTGGCGCACCGCCATGTTCGATATCGGCGTCATGGCCTGGGTGCTGCTTTTGCCCGCCGTCTTGCTGGTGCGCCAGCCGCCGGCGGCGGTCGCGGCAAGCGACGGCACGTCGGCGCCCGCCGCCGACGGTCCCGGCATGAGCGTCGGCCAGGCGCTGCGCTCGCCGCAATTCATCGTGCTGGGGCTCACTTTCTTCGCCTGCTGCGCGGCTCATTCGGGCCCGATCTTCCACATGGTGAGCTATGCCATGTCCTGCGGTATCGCGCCGATGGCGGCCGTGTCGATCTACAGCGTCGAGGGCCTGGCCGGCCTTGGCGGACGCGTGCTCTACGGCGTGCTCGGCGACCGGCTGGGCGTGAAACCGGTGCTGGTCGCCGGGCTCGCGATCCAGGGGCTGGTGATCGCCGCCTACCTCGCCGTCGGCCGGATCGAGCAGTTCTACCTCCTGGCCGTCATCTTCGGCGCCACCTATGGTGGCGTGATGCCGCTCTACGCGGTGCTGGCGCGCGAATATTTCGGCCTGCGCATCATCGGCACGGTGCTTGGCGCGGCGACGCTGCTGTCCAGCCTCGGCATGTCGCTCGGACCGCTCGCCGGCGGCATGATCTACGACGCCACTGCCAGCTACCACTGGCTGTTCATCGGTTCCGCGCTGATCGGGCTGGGCGCCGCCGGCATCGCCATCGCCTTCCCGCCGCAGCCGAGCCGGCAGAAGCTGCAGATGGCGTGACGCCGGTAAGAACGCGGCCGCCCGAAGAGCGGGCGGCCGCTGCAACCGATACCCGCTGAAGCTCGAGCACTCACCAGGCGGCGCGTTCAGGCCGACAGATTGTCCATCATCACCGGCGTGTGAGCGGAACCATCCGCGGACACGGTGTCGACCGCCCTCGCCCGCCGCTTCCAGGCCGTCAGCACGATAACCAGCGCGCAGCAGACGGCATTCAGCCAGTTGATCGCGGCCAGCATCGGGTCGTCGAGATTGACGCCGGCATAGAGGCCGGTGGTGGCGTTGGCGCCCGTCCACAGCAGCCAGGTCGTGTAGGAAATCGCCGAAGCGCCGTTCTCGTCGCGCGCCACGCGCAGGATCTGCGGCAGGTAAGAGACGACGCGCAGGCCGTTGAACAGGGTGAACAGACAGAAGGACAGATCGCCAAGCGTCATTCGTGCGTCTCCAAGCCAGCCCGAATGCGGCATAGAAGGGAAAGCGCAATCGGCATGTGAGGCTGTTCACATGCGCAACTTAAAAGTGCGCTTAGACTTTCGAAAGGTTACCGGCATGATCCGGCCGGAAGGTCTGGCTCCCGCATCCCGCCAGGCCTAACGTCGTGCCGGTCACGCCATCCGGAGACATCCACATGGCAAAGACGCTGGACAGCCTTCAAACGCTTTCGCGGGTGCTGCTGCTGCTCGCCGCGACGGTGATCGCGACCGCGGTGTCCTATCACCCGCCTTTCCGCTATTCGCGCGTGCTCGAGGGGCTGAACCGGCTCAATCGGCTCTATGACGAGTTGATTGGCGACATCGGGGCCAACGCAACGCAGGTTTATCGCGCGCAGCTTGCGCCCGCCTTCGCCAAGGCGCCCGCCGCGGAGGCGGAGGCCTTGAAGGCCATGGGATTCGTGCCGGAAATGCTTGCCGCCAGCGCAAATGGGCAAACCACCTCGATTCGTCTGACCAGCCCGGACCTGACGATGCTGGAGCTCAACGGGCTCGCCAATTCCAACTGGCCGGCAGTGTCCTACACGGTGCTTACACTCAATCCCGCGCAATTCGCCAAGTTCGTGGACGACGCGCAAAACATGCCGGCCTGGAACGGCCTGATCGCCGCGAAGGACCTGACGGTCGAGATTGGCGAGCCGGACCCGAAGACAGGGCTCTGCGATCTTGTCTTCCGCTCGGAAAGCTGGGAGCAACAGCGGCGCTCCAGCCTCGTCGCCAGCATCGGCTGTTCGGCGGCGACGGCGCAGGATGTGACGCCCTTGTGGCTCAATTTCTACGTCAGGGCGCAGAAGCAGCTCGGGCTGTTGTCCGACGGCGTGCAGATACCGCAGGATATCGCGCTCCTGCCGCGCTCGATAGCGCGCGACAAGCTCGCCACGCTGGCGACAGGCGAAACCGCCGAAGAGACCGGCGATGTGCTTGGCGCTAAGCTCGGCATCGCCGGCGTGCTCAACATCGGCCCGATCGTCATCATCGTCATGCTCGCGATGATGCTCGGCCAGGCGCGTTGGGCCCGCACGCTTTCCGACAAGGATCCCGCCGAAAGCGCCTTCTGGTTCAGCCAGTTCCTGGGCTGGTCCTCATTCGGCTTCGTCGCCGCGCTTTGGGCGCTGCCTATCGTGGCCGCCGGCATGGCGACCGATGTCACCTATGTCGAGCCGCAGGAACTTCTCGACAAGCACTGGTACGATCCGGCGCTGATCAATTCGCAGAAATGGTTCATCGCCGCGCTCACGATCAGCTTCGTCCTGTCGACATGGCTGGCCATCGAGAACTGGACGGGGGCGCGCGCATGGCAGGGACGCCTGAACACCGCCGCCGCGAAACCCGACGGGCCGAGGAGGCTGAAGACGAGCCGGCCGTGGTGATCCTGGAGAACCAGGAGCTTGCCGTCAAGGCGCCTCCCCTGGCGCAGGAAGGTCCTCCCCCAAAGGCCCCGCAGCCCCGTACCAAACGTCGGCGATCGGCAAGCTGAAGACACCGCTCCGACGGCCATACGTCCGCCTGCCCGCTGGCACGGCCTCGCGCTCGCTCTCGTCGCGTTTCACCCGCTTGTCGGAGATCAGCACCATCGGGCTCGAGCCGTGTCGCAGGACGGCATGACCTACGACGCCTATGCCAGCTACCACTGGCCGTCCATCGGCTCGGCTCTGCTCGGGCTCGGCGCCGCGGGCATCGCGATCGCCTTCCCGCCGCAGCCGGCTGAAGCTGCAGATGGCGTGAGCGCATGACCGGCGGTCCCAAGCTGCGGGGCCGGCCCATCGCGCGAAATCCATTTGCGGGACGATGGCGAATGTGGAACTCTGAGCCAAGACGCCGCATCTGAATGGCCGGCTCCATGCCGGCGCGATCCGTGGTCCGGAGGGCATCACAGTGGCCGCAGGCTGGAAGCCGACGGCGGTCACTACGACTGCATCCAGGCGCTGGTGCGACACCCTCAGATCGATATCGACGCGCGCGCCGACTACAATGGCCGCACGGCGTTGATCGAAGCGGCAGGGAACTGGCATCTCGATGCCGTCACGCTCCTGGTCGAGCATGGCGCGGACGTCAATGCGGCCGACAAGACAGGGCGAAACAGCGCCCTCATCGAAGCCATCAAGGGGCGGCACTTCGCGGTTGCGCAGTATCTGCTCGATACCGGGAAGGTGAACTTCCTCAACAAGGACATGCGGCTCAACGCGCTGATCTGGGCCGGCAGCGCCCGCAACGCCGAACTCATCGAGCAGCTGGACGCAGCGATCCACAGCTTCTTCGAAGGCAAGTGAACCGCAGCCGTCGGCCTTGGACCGTCAGGCAGGAGCCACCCCTTCGAGGGCGATGATGCGTGTGTGGGCGCAGCGGAAACGGATTTGCTTCAGCCTCTCATACTCCGGTGAGTCGTACCACGCGGTGATCGCGGCCATGTCGGGAAACTCGATTATGACCAGGCGGTGCGGCTCCCAGTCGCCCTCGAGCACTCGCGTCGTGCCGCCGCGCGCGAGATAATGCCCGCCATAGCGAGCCTCGGTTGCCGGCACCTCCCGCCGGTACTCGTCGAACATGGCCATGTCAGTGACATCGACGTCTGCAATCAGATAAGCGGCCATCGAGCTCTCCCTCTCAGATCGTCTTCCACATCATCACGATCGGCACCGGCGCGCCGCCGGTGTCGTCGAAGATCCTCTTGCCCGGCTGGTAGCCGCATGCCCGGTAGAGCGGCTCTCCGGCCATAGTCGCGCCGAGCTCGACACGCCGGAAGCCTTCCTTCCGCGTTCCTCGCAAAGGGACAGGATGAGGCGGCCAACGCCGCGCCGCACGAAATCGGGATGCGTGTACATCGCCCTGACGCGCGCGGCGTCCCTGGCGGGATCGAGCAATGCCGCGCTGCGCCCGGGCGTCTTGTCGCCGCCGTACATGGTCGAGCGCCTGCTCCAGCCACCGCAGCCGGCGAGCGCTCCCGCGCAGGTCACGACAAAGTAGGTTCCGTCATCGATGAGCTGGGTGTCGAGGCCCATGATGGCGCGGCTGGATTCGATCTGGGCGTCATCGAGGAAGGGTTTTTGCAGCTCGGCGATCGCCAGCCCCATCAGCGCCGAAATCCGTTCGATGTCGTCGCGGGTCGCTGTCCGGTACTGCAACTCCTGGCCGGCCATTCGCGGAATGCCAAGCTCCTTTGGAAAGGGGCTATGTTATATTAGCATCCACTCAAATCAATGCCGAGCGGAGCCACGCGTTGGCTAGCGCGAAAATCCATTTGCCCGATGCCGGTTACTGTGGAACCTTCAGCCGGGGAAGCCGCAAACTGATAACTGCCGGCCTGCTGCCGGTACGAACCATGTTCCGGGGAACATTGCAGTGACGGCAAGCTTGGAAGCCGAAGACGCCAGAAATTGGTCCGACCTGCTGGTCGCAGCCGAGAAAGGCGACGCCGAGACCGTACGTGCCGAACTCGCGGCGGGGGCGGACATCAACCAGACCGACGAAGGCGGCTGGTCTGCGCTGCATCTTGCCGCCCACAATGCCCGCATGGCAGTGCTCGAAGCCTTGATCGCGCGGCCGGCGATCGACGTCAATTCCAGGAACAAATGGAAGAGCACGCCTTTGAGCCTGGCCGCGGCCAAGGGTCACTACGACTGCATCCAGGCGCTGGTGCGACACCCTCAGATCGATATCGACGCGCGCGCCGACTATTATGGCCGCACGGCGTTGATCGAAGCGGCACGGAACGGGCATCTCGATGCCGTCACGCTGCTGGTCGAGCATGGCGCGGACGTCAATGCGGCCGACAAGACAGGGCGAAACAGCGCCCTCATCGAAGCCATCAAGGGGCGGCACTTCGCGGTTGCGCAGTATCTGCTCGAGACCAGGAAGGTGAACTTCCTCAACAAGGACATGCGGCTCAACGCGCTGATCTGGGCCGGCAGCACCCGCAACGCCGAACTCATCGAGCAGCTGGACGAAGCGATCCACAGGTTCTTCGAAGGCAAGTGAACCGCAGCCGTCAGCCTTGGACCGTCAGGCAGGAGCCACTCCTTCGAGGGCGATGATGCGTGTGTGGGCGCAGCGGAAACGGATTTGCTTCAGCCTCTCATACTCCGGCGAGTCGTACCACGCGGTGATCGCGGCCATGTCGGGAAACTCGATAATGACCAGACGGTGCGGCTCCCAGTCGCCTTCAAGCACCCGCGTCGCACCGCCCCGCGCCAGATAGTGCCCGCCATAGCGGGCCTCGGTCGCCGGGACTTCGCGTCTGTACTCGTCGAACATGGCCATGTCGGTGATATCGACATCGGCAATCAGATAGGCGGCCATCGTCGTTCTCCCGTTCTGATCGTTCCTTCCCAGTATATATTAGCAAATAATCATATATATGCTTCAACCCCGCGCCGCCACTCTCTTCTCAACCACCCAGCGGTGCTTACCGATCTGGCGATTGCGGCTGAAACCTTGGCGCTCGAACATCGCCAGCGTGCCGTTGTGCAGGAAGGCGCCGGCGACGGTGCGCCCTTGTGCGTCCTCAGGATAGCTTTCCACCGTGCCACCGCCGAGACGACCGATCTCGGCCAGTGCGCCGGCAAGGGCTGCCGCGGCCACGCCCTTGCCGCGAAAGGCCTTGTCGGAGAAGAAGCAGGTGATGCGCCAGTCGGGCAACACCGCCTGCCCATCCTCGTATGCGCGCCGGTGCTTGATGCGCGGCAGTTCGCCGGTCGGCCCGAACTGGCACCAGCCGACACAAGCCGAACCATCGAAGACGAGCGCGGCATGCGTGCTGCCTTCGCGCACCCGCGCCTCCTTTGCCTCGCGATTGCCCACCGCGCCCGAACCCTTGGCGTGGAACGCCATGCACCAGCAGCCGCACCAAACGCCATTGTGCCGCTCGACCAGCGCGGCAAAATCCGGCCAGGTGGCCATGTCGAGAGGTTTTGTGCTGAAGCTCATCAACGCCTCCTTGCGCAGCAAGATAACCGATCCAGGCCGACTTTGAAGCGAGGGCTCTCCCTTCACCCGGTCCCCGCCCCCGTGCGCACGGCCTCGCGCTCACTCTCGTCGCGTTGCACCCGCTCGTCGGAGATCAGCACCACCGGACACGGGCCGCGCCGCAGGACGGCCGTCGTCGTCTCGCCGAAGATGAGTTCCTCGCCCTGCCGCCGCGATACGCCCATGACGATCAGCGACACGTTGCGGCCGGCCTGGCGGGCGATGGCGTCGGCGGCCGCGGCCCGGCTTCTGATGGCGGTCTCGATCTCGACGCCGTAGCGGTCTGCGAGCGCGACGATGTCCTTCAAAACCGCCTCGCGGCGGCGATGCGAGACGGTGTCGCGCGGCTCGTCGCGGCCGCCGCGCGCGACATAGAGCATCTTGACCGGCGCGCCGGTAACCGCCGCTATCGCGAGCGCCAGCTCGGCGCCCCGGCGGGCAACCGCCGTGCCGTTGACCGGCACCAGTATCTTGCCCGATCCGGGATCGAGTTTCGGCATCTGGCGACCGGCGCTCGCCGGCTTCAGCACCAGGCAGAGCGGCCCGTCGAAGGCGCCGGCGACTTCGTTCAGCCGGTGCGAGAAGCCGCCCTTGGCAGTGACGGCGCGGCCGAGGCCGACAAGCAGCATGCCGTAGCCCTTGCGCGCCTCGCTGGCGACCGCCTCGGCGGAAAGCACCTCATGCTGGCGGCGGGTGACCGGCGCTTCGCGCATCGGCTCCTCGTCGCCCTCCCTTGTCGCCTCGCGGCTGTCCTCGGCGCCCTTCTCGATTTCCTCCAGATGCAGGCCCTCGGTCGGCTCGGCATCGGTCTCGCCGCTCGAATGCAGCACCGTCGTCGGCTTGCCGGCGCCGATGACGCCGGCAAGGTAGGCGGCGAAGCGGCCGACGACGCCCTCGTCGACCACGACCAGAAGCCGCTCCAGATTGGCGACGAAGCCGCGCTGATCGATCTCCTCGCGCTCCAGGCGCTTCTTCTCCTTCTCGCCGATCGGCAGGCGCCGCAGCGCCCAGCGCAAGGTCGGCGGCATCGCCAGCGTGGTGATGACGGCCATGGTGAGGATCATGGTAAAGAGGTTGTGCGAGAGCACGCCCATCGACAGGCCGATCGAGGCGACGATGACCTCCGTGGAACCCCGCGCGTTCATGCCGCAGCCGACCGCGATGCCTTCGGCGCGGCTCATGCCGGCCACCTCGGCGCCGATGAAAGCGCCGCCGAACTTGCCGATCGAGGCGATCACCACCAGAGCCACGGTGAGCAGCGCCAGTTGCGGATCGACCAGCACGGTGAGATCGGCCGACAGGCCGGCGACGCCGAAGAACACCGGCATGAAAAGCGCCGTGATAATTCCTCGCAGCTGCCCTTCGATGTGGCGAGACAGGATCGGCGATTCACCCACCAATATGCCGGCAACGAAAGCGCCGAGCACGGTGTGCACGCCGATCAGGTCGGTGATCAGGGCCATCACCCCCATAATGGCGAGGATGACGGTGACCACCGCATATTCCGAGCGGAAGGTGTCGTTGGTCCAGCGGATGGCGTCGAAGACGATGCGGCGGCCCAGCGTGAAGGAAAACGCCATGAAGAGGGCGACGCCGGCGACGGTGAAGGCCAGGCTGGCGATCTCGATCCGCCCCTTGGTGGCGATGCCGATGGTGATGGCGACGACCACCCAGCCGATCGTGTCCTCGATGATCGCCGAGGAGACGATGATCTGGCCGAGGTCGCGGCGCATGAAGTTCATGTCGCGCACCACCATGGCGACGATCTTGACCGAGGAGATGGAGAGCGCAGTGCCGAGGAACAGCCCGGCGACGATGCGCTCGCCGCCGGCGGCGAGCAGTGTCTCGGGCATGAACTGGGCAGCGATGAAACCGAGCGCGAAGGGCACGGCAACGCCGGCGGCCGAGATGGAAAAGCAGGCGCGGCCGACCCGGCGCACGAGCCTCAGATCCGTCTCCATGCCGGTGAGCAGAAGCAGCATCAGAACGCCGAGCTGAGCGACGGCGTTGATCATCGATTTGTGCGTCGGATCGCCGGCGAAGACCAGCCGCTCGGCCGCCGGCCAGACCCAGCCGAGCAGCGAGGGTCCGAGCAGGATGCCGCCGATCAATTGCCCCATCACCGCCGGCTGTCCCAGCGCTTCCAGCACCTCGCCTATGCCGCGGCCGACAACCAGGAGCAGGATCAGCTCGGCGACGAAGATGCCTTCCGAGGACATGCCGGTCTTCTCGGCGGCGAAGGCGACGGCAGGCATCAAAGCGAGCGCCGCCGCTGCAAGCGCGATCCAGACCGACGGCGACCGGCGCCGATTGAGCATGTTGGACAAGATGCCCCCTCATTTCCTCGCCTGGGCTTAACGGTCTGGCGCGCGGATCGGTTGCACGGCTGATGGGAGCGTTTCCTCGCCCCCGCAAAGCGGGGGAGAGGTGGCTCGGCGAAGCCGAGACGGAGAGGGGAGCGCGGGTTCGACCGGCAAAAGCAGTTCGAAGAGGAGGGCTTCCGCCCTACGAACCCCCTCTCCGTCCGCTTCGCGGACACCTCTCCCCCGCTTTGCGGGGCGAGGAAACGCTCCCTACAATTCTATTCAAATGCCAGCGCCGATTTTTGCTTCGCGGTAAAGCGACTCGACGATGTTGGCGGCCAAGGCGGGGCAATAAGGAGAAGCTAATGAAAAGCGACTTTGCCGCCGCCCACCTGCACCTCGACCGGGCGTGCCATTACCTGCGTGGCGATGATGAAACGAGCCGCGCGGCGCTACAGGCACTCGACCTTGTGATCGACGCGGTGGCGGCGGCCCAGCATGCCAGGCCGGTGGCCGACGTGCTGCCCTTTCCGCGGCGCGCGAATGGCGGCGTTCCGCCGCTTGCATCCTGACTTATCCGCCTGAAAAGGCGGGAACATTTTGGGCCGGCCACACGTTGTGCTATACGGGGTGTGGCCGGCCTGTTTAAGTCGGATACGGCCGGCCATGGCGGCGGGAGGCGCATGGCACGATGTCCCAGACGAAGGCCGCAAAATCCACCGACGCGGCCAGGGCCGCGAAATCCATCGAGGCGAACGCGCCGGCAAGATCAACCGAGAAGGCAGCACCGCCCCGCGCTTCCGACACGCTGGCGCTGAAGCTCAGCTCTCCCGAATTCACCACCACGCTGTCGCATTTCCACCGCGCCGAGATCGCGCGCATGGCGGGCTGGCGCGACAGGCTCGACCGCACCAGCAACTGGGCGATCACCGTGGTGGCGGCGATGCTGTCGGTGTCGCTGTCGACGCCCAGCGCGCATCACGGCGTGCTCTTGTTCGCGATGCTCCTGATCACGCTGCTTTTGTGGATCGAGGCGCGGCGCTACCGTTTCTTCGACGTCTACCGCGCCCGCGTGCGGCAGTTCGAGCGCTACTACTTCGCGCAGATCTTTTCGCCGCAGCCGGATTACGCTTCCAACTGGCTGGCCATCCTGGGCGAAGGCCTGCGCTCGCCGCGTTTCCTGATCACGCAGCGCGCGGCGCTGATACGCCGGCTGCGCCGCAACTACATCTTCATGTACACGATCCTGCTGCTTGCCTGGATCCTCAAGATCACCACGCCGAGCCTGTCGCGCGAAGGCTCGCCGATCGGCTTCGGCGCCTCGCTGGTCGACACGTTCCGGGTGGCGACGCTGGGACCCATCCCTGGCGTCATCGTGGTAAGCGGGGTGGCCGTCTGCTATCTCGCGCTGCTTGCCGCCGCCTTGCTGGTGCGTGCCGATGACGGCGAGCTGTCGGTCGGCGACGTGCATGTGTGAGCGGCTGAACGCCGAACGTTTACCCGGATTCAGCTATGCCTGCCTGCCAGTAAACCACCGTGAAATCGCGTGCGGGGACAACCATCAGGCGCGCCATCATTAGCCGCTTGATAAGCATTTGGTAATAAAACGCGACAGATGAGAGGCTGGCCGCGATTCACGGACAAGACAGCGTTGTCGCCGGTGGGACCTTGCCATGCGCATTAAGAGCCTGATTATCGTCAGCATGGTGAGCGCGGCGGCGCTGATCGGACTGGTTGGCGCTGTCGCCGTCTTCACGCAGCTGAAGGCGGCCAGATATCTGGGACTGAACGAAGCGACCAATGTCGCCCGTGAGCTCGCCGACACCATCGTTTTCAAACCCTACGACGGTGCGCCATCGCTGCTTGATCGACCTGATGCATTAAAGCGGTATCTCGACCAGCAGCACCGCCGCGCGCGGCGCGATTTTATCGTTGTCGACAGCAGCAAGCGGATTGTCGCCCATGCCGCTGACGAGGAGCACATCGCCGGCGAGACATTCGATCACGATCCGGGCAATGAGGTGGGCCTCACGCTGCAAGACGGTGTTCCGCGCCGGTTCGTCGATCCGAACGAAGTGAACGCCATTCTTGCCGTTCCGATCGAGCAGAACGAGGACACGATCGTCGGCGCCGCGCTTCTGGAATATGACCCGGTGCTGACCGCCGCCGAGCAGCGGACCAATGGTCTGCTCTGGCTCGTCGGCCTCAGCACCGCCGCCGCCATGCTGATCGCCGCGGGTTTTGCCTGGGTTCTGCTCAGCCGTTTCGGTTCAGGGCTTAAGGACATGATGCGCGGTATGCAGGCGCTGGCGCAGGGCGACGCCATGACGCGCATAGGCGATGGGCGCAACGACGAGTTCGGGCAGTTGGCAGATGGCTTCAACACGATGGCCGACCAGCTCGCGTCGGCACGGGCGCATATCGAAGACATCGTCGAGACAGCTGCCGAAGGCATCGCGGTGCTCGATGCAGAGGGCCGCATCGCCAGCGTCAACCCCGCCGCAGCGACGATGATCGGCCGGCGCGCCGACAAGATCGTCGGCCTGCAATGGGACGCGGCGCTGACACTGCACGATCCGAAAGGCGCCGAATTCGCCAGTGGGGCGTCCCCCGTCGAGATGGCTCTGGCTACCGGTCGGCAGCAGCAGCGCGAGATACGCCTGGTCAGGCTGGACGGCTCGCAGATCCCAATTATCGCCAGTTGCAGTCCGCTCAGCCGATCTGACGGCGGGCTGGTGCTGACCCTCAACGACATCAGTGAATTGCGCCGCGCCGAAGGGGTCGTCAACGAACGCGCCGACCAACTCGCGATCCTCAATCGCGAGCTGCACGAGAAGTCGGAAACCACGGCCCGCCTGGTCAAGCTTGGTGAACTGCTGCAGGCCTGCGTGACCTTCCCAGAGGCCTTCTCGGTTGTCGGCACGGCGATGACCGAGTTTCTCGGCGGCCTGAGCGGGAGCGTCCACCTGACCAGCGCTTCGCGCAACCTGGTCGAGGAGATGGCGCATTGGGGCGACGTGCGTTCGAGCGTCAATCAATTCGCGCCGGAAGACTGCTGGGCGCTGCGCCGCGGCCAGGAGCATGTCGTCGGTCCGGGCTTGCTCACGCCGCGTTGCGCTCACATCACGGAGAACGGCAACAAGGGCTACGTCTGCATGCCGCTGGCGGCGCAGGGCGAGACGCTAGGCATAATGCATCTGTGCGAACCGAATGCCGCCGAGAAGCCGCAATGGCTGACCGAACGGCAGCAGATCCTGCGCGGCGTCGTCGACACGCTGGCGCTGGCGCTAGCCAATCTGCGCCTTCGCGAAACGCTTAGGCAGCAATCGATCCGCGATCCGAACACCGGCCTGTTCAACCGGCGTTATCTCGAAGAAACCAGCAGCCGGGAACTGAGGCGCATGGAGCGCTCGAGCCAGCCGTTGGCAGTCATCATGCTCGATGTCGACCACTTCAAACAGTTCAACGATACGTTCGGGCACGAGGCCGGTGACCTCGTGCTGAAGCAGGTTGCCGCGACGCTAATCGAGCATGCGCGCGACAGCGATGTCGTATCCCGTTATGGCGGCGAGGAATTTGCCCTGGTCATGCCGGGATGCTCGCTTGAGGAGGGAGCTCAGCGCGCCGAAACGCTCCGCCAGGCGATCAAGCATCTGCATCTGGCGCATCGCGGCCGCACGCTTGGAACAGTGACGGCCTCGTTCGGCGTCGCGGCCTATCCCGAGCATGGCACCGGCTGGGCCGAGATCACCAACGCCGCGGACCACGCGCAATATGACGCGAAGGCCGAGGGTCGCGACAGGGTGGTTGTCGCCAGGAGCACCCCGCCGGGCGAGCGCCCCGCCATCCAGCTGGTGCCCTCCGCGAAAGCCGGCACCGAGGTCAAGGGATGATTCCGCGCTAGCGCCTCTCAGCATTTCAACGAAACGCCGAAACGCTCTATCTATTTGTTTTTACTAAATTTCGGAGGGCTACGGCGAAGTCGCCGAGCCTAACGTTACACACTTTGTCCTGGAGTCGCTCCAGTCTACTGGACTATGCCAAGCGCGGATCGGAACTCCTGCGTTGTGTTGCGGGCGGGATAGGATTCCTCCGGCACGGGAACGCCGAGATGGCTGCAGAGCGGTGCCCAGCCGTCGCCGAGCTTGTGCACCAGCAGCCGTTCCGCCGGCACGGTGTTCAGCACCGCCTCGACATTGTCCCGGTAGACGGCGATGGCATGTGCTCGGTCCTGCGGGCGGCCGCCGAAGACCTGGTTGGCGACGAGCGCGATGCCGAGCGACTCCTGATCCGTGCTGCCGGCGATCGCCGGCAGCAGGGTTTTTTCAAAACTCTCCCACCAGCTTTCGGGCGAGCGCCAGGTGAGGATGACGCGCGCCTGCGGATAGGCTTCGATCAGCTCACGCCAATAGAAGGCCGAGGGCCAGTCGACGCAGGATTTATATCCCGCGAAGAGCTGGGCCCAGTCGGGCGCCTCGCCCCTGGCCAGCGCCCGCCAGAGCCGCTTCTGCTTCGCATGCCCCATGACCTCCGACATATGGTGGCAAGGACCGAAGCCGAGCATGGTCAGCGCCTCGCGCATCGAGTCCGTGCCGGTCCGGCCGAAGCCGGTTCCAATCACCATCAGCGACATTTCCCCCTCCTCCACTACTCCCGTCTTTAAGCGGTTGCGGTCAACCTCCCTGGACCACGAGCCGCAGGCGGTTGCCTTCCGGATCGGCGGTCGAAATCGCGCCACCTTCCCTTCTCGCCGGCGCATTGGCCGTTTCGAGCCTGCGCGCCACGGCGGCAAGCTCGTGGGCGGAACCGAGCTCGACGGTGAAATAGTCCAGGCCGGCGGCATCGGGCGGCGGTTCGCGCAGCTCGCCGCGCGCCCAGATGTTGAAGGCGATCATATGCGCGCGGCGCTCGGTGCCGCAGTCGAACATGCCGAAGGTCCGGGACTGGATATGCGGCCGGAAGCCGAGCACGCCGAGATAGAATTCCATCAGCGCCTCGGGCGCGCGGGCGCGCAAATGGATGTGGCCGATAAAGGCGTCTTGCGCCATCCTGGGCTCGACATGGCCGGAATTGCCGAGGTCGCGCAATAGGCTAGAGACGTCCAGCGGCTCCAGCCCGGAATGCGCGCTGCCGTCGACGGCAATCAGCGACACGCGGCCGTCGGGCGAGACCTCGCGGCGCAGCAGGCGTTCAGGCGTGTCGAAGCATATCTCGATGCCGTTGCCGGACGGGTCAGAGACGTAGAGCGATTCCGAAACGAGGTGGTCCTGGGCGCTGTATCGCAACCCCGACGCCTTGAGGCGGGCGGCCGCATGCGCGAGGTCGCGGCGGGTGGTGACGTGGATGGCGACATGGAAGAGATCGCGCGACTTCTGCGGCAGGGCGACTTCCGCGCCCGCATGGAGCACGATCAGCGTCCGGCCGCCGGCCCCGAGCTGCGCTAGAACGGCGTCCTCGCCGGCCGGCGCCAGTCCGACAGTGTCGCGCCAGACGGTCAAGGCGGCCGGAATGTCGGTCACCTTGAGATGGACCGGCCCGAGACACGTGGCCTGAGACAGCAATCCTTCGTCCATCGTCGTCTGCTCGATTGCGGTCGATGGATATATTAGCTCCGAATGATATTTATGTCTCGCGCCAAGTTCGGATTGACCCCTCCCCGGCGGGCGGCGACTATCGCAAAGCAGGCTGTTTTTCGGCAGCTCCGAACGAAGCAGGAGGAACCTCCCATGGACGACACCGATCACTGGCGCAACATGGCGAGCGCGCCGCGGGACGGCAGCCGCATCCTGGTGACGGTGCGCTCCTCCGAGCAGGGACCGGCCGAGGTCGACATGGCCTATTGGTCGCGCGCCGACCAGTTCGGCGAGGAAGGCTGGCGGGCCTCGGACTCCTCGCCCGGCCGCGTGGTCGAATATGCCGAGCCGGAGCTCAGATGCTGGATGCCGCTGCCAAGCGCCGGGCGAGGCTCGATGCCGAGCCCTTGGGAGGGCGAGGACGTGCCGCTGGTGGATGGGGAAGGGATTTAGGGCGCCTTTCCCTTCTCCCCTTGGCGATTGGCGAAAGCAGCGGCGACAGCCAATCTCCCCCCTAGTGGGGGAGATGTCCGGCAGGACAGAGGGGGCGCCGTAGAGTAAAGACCTTGGCGAAGACCTCAGGTTCAAACGGCTCCAGCGATGACCCATACTCCTCTGCCGCCACGACACCGGGCCAATGCAAAATCGATGCGTCGCGTCATGACCGATGCCGAACTGAAGCTCTGGAACGAGCTTCGCGCACACCGGTTGATGGGACTTGGTTTCCGTAGGCAGTTTCCGATAGCAGGCTATATCGTCGACTTCGCTTGCCCGGAGAAAAGGCTTCTTGTCGAGGTCGACGGCTCGCAGCATGGCGATGGCGGCGTTGCCGAGGCTGATGCGCTGAGAACGAGACGTCTCGAAGAGGATGGCTGGACCGTCTTGCGGTTCTGGAACGACGATGTGATCCGCGACATCGACAATGTCTGCCAGCACATTGTTATCGTCGCGGATTTGGCTGATCCGACCTGAGAGGCTGGCGGGACAGCGCCCCCCTCTGTCCTGCCGGACATCTCCCCCACTAGGGGGGGAGATTAGCAGTTTCGGCGTCGGCTCCCTTCTATCAGAGCGCTAAAACAAAAACGCCGCCGTCGCCGGATCAGGTCCGGTGCGACCGTCGGCGGAATCCAGGCCACGGATGGTCTGCATATCGTCCTCGTCGAGCTCGAAACCGAAGACGTCGAAATTGCCGGCGATGCGCTCCTCATGGATCGACTTCGGGATGACGATCAGCCCTTCCTGCAAATGCCAGCGGATGATCACCTGCGCCACCGACTTGCCGTGCTTCTTCGCCAGGTTCTCCAGTGTCGGGTCGGAAAGCAGCCGGCCGCTACCCAGCGGGCTCCAGCTCTCGATATGGATGTTGTGCTTCTTGTGGAAATCGCGCTTGTCGCGCTGCTGGAAGCGCGGATGCAGCTCGATCTGGTTGACGACGGGCGTCACGCCGGTCTCGCCGATGATGCGCTCCAGATGATCCTGGTTGAAGTTGGAGACGCCGACCGACTTGATGCGACCGGCCTGCTGCAGCTCGACCAGCGTCTTCCAGGCCTCGACATATTTGTTTTGGGTAGGCACCGGCCAATGGATCAGGAAAAGATCGATCCGGTCGATGCCGAGTTTTTGCATCGTGTCGTCGAAGGCGCGCAATGCCGCGTCGCGCTGATGCGCGCCGTTGCGCAGCTTGGAGGTGATGAAGAGCTCGTTCCTCGGCACGCCCGCCGCGCGGATCGCCTCGCCGACGCCTTCCTCGTTGCGGTAGCCCTCGGCGGTGTCGATCAGCCGGTAGCCGGCCTCGATCCCCCAGCGCACGACCTTGGCGGTGATGTCCGGATCGACCTGCCACACGCCGAGCCCGATCTGCGGGATGGTCGAGCCGTCGTTCAATGTCAGCTGTTCGGGCATGGGAGATTCCTTTTGGGAGGGAGCGTGGTGTACGGGACGGGTGGTGCCGACTATTTAGGCCGCGGGTTGAGGAATACCAGTCGCATAGAGAAGATGGCGCGACGCCGAAGCTGCCAATCTCCCCCTCGTGGGGGAGATGTCCGGCAGGACAGAGGGGGCGCCGTAGAGTAGAAACGCAGGTGAACCTGCCTCGGTCTGATGCACCCATGCCCATACACCAGTCCCACCTCGACATCGCGCCAACGCGAAATCGATGCGCAAAGTCATGACCGATGCTGAACTGAAGCTCTGAACGAGCTCCGTGGCCACCGGCTGATGGGCCTCGGCTTTCGCAGGCAGTTTCCGATCGCAGGCTACATCGTCGACTTCGCGTGTCCTCAGAAGAAGCTGATCGTGGAAGTGGATGGATCGCAGCATGCCGACAACGCCATTCCTGACGAGACCAGAACCAGGCGCCTGGAGCAGGATGGCTGGATGGTCCTCCGGTTCTGGAACGACGACGTCATCCGAGACATCGAATGTCTGCCAGCATACTGTTATTGCCGCTGGGTTGGCTTGTCCGACTTGAGATGCTGGCGGGACAGCGCCCCCCTCTGTCCTGCCGGACATCTCCCCCACGAGGGGGAGATTGGCAGCTTCGCCGCCGGCTTCACCCACAGCCGAGAAGGAGGAGCGCTACCCTCTCGCCCCGAACCGCAGCCCATCCATCAAGAGCTTCACCAGCCGTCCGGACCGCTCGCGCCAGTCGGGCGTATTGGGCGCGGAGTAGATGCCGCCGAGCGCATGCATGACATCGGAGGCGTCAACGTCGGCGCGGATTTTTCCCGCGGCGGCGGCGGCCTGGACCAGGCTTCGCATGGCGCCGGAGACGCGGCCCGACGTGTCGGAGAACAGCGTCGAATTGGCGGTGAGCAACAGGCGCAGGCTGGTGGCGAGGCCGCGCTTGGTGGCGATGTAGTCGACGAAGCGCTGCATCCAGAGCTCCAGCGCGACGTCGGCCGGATGCTCGTGGGCAAGTTCGTCAGCGGCGTGGCAGAGGCCTTCCACCTCGCGGCGGTAGACCACCTCGACCAGATGCTCGCGCGTCGGGAAATGGCGGTAGAGCGTGCCGATGCCGACCCCTGCCCGCTTGGCGATCTCCTCCAGCGAGGCGTCGACGCCGTCGCTGGCAAACATCTGCGCCGCCACCTCGACCAGCCTGTCGCGGTTGCGCTGCGCATCGGCGCGCAGCGGCTTTGGCGCCGGCGCATCGCGCGTCGCTTCAGCGATCATTTCGGGCTCGGGCACTTTTTTCTCCACCAACGCAATATTGGGGGGTTGAACCATGACTGGCCAGACCCCAGCTAAATAAACGGAGGCTCCTCCGTTTTAGTGGAGTGCTTTTATCATATAACCAGGGGAAGCGTTATGTCACCTAGAGAAGGACGGAAAGCTTCGCCTGGCCGCTGGAGACAGGGGCATTCTTCGACGCCCGTGGTTGGCAAATCCGCTCGTGCGTTCGTCATCCCAGGGCGAAGCAAGGAGCGGAGCGACGCGGCGCAGACCCTGGGATCCATGCCATACCCTGCGAGCGCGGCTACGGTGCAGAATTCTGGCCCGTCGCGTCCTTCGGCAAACGTCACGGCATGGATCCTCGGGTCAAGCCCCAGGATGACGAACGCGAAGGTCGCCTCCAAGCGACCCTTGCCCCTAACCCCCCAAGCCCCATTTCCATCCGCTCAAGCGTCCAGCAATCGGAGCCCGACGCCCCATGAATGACCAAGTCACCATCAGTCCCACCACGCTTTCCGTCCATCTCACCATCAACGGCCGCGACCATACGCTGGAGACCGAGCCGCGCGTGACGCTGCTCGACGCGCTGCGCGACCGCCTCCACCTCACCGGCACCAAGAAAGGCTGCGACCAGGGCCAGTGCGGCGCCTGTACCGTCCATGTCGACGGCGAGCGCGTGCTCGCCTGCCTGACGTTGGCCGCCCAGGTCGAAGGCCGCGAGATCACCACCATCGAAGGCCTGGCCGACCAGGACGGCACGCTCAACGCCGTGCAGGCCGCCTTCCTCGAACAGGACGCCTTCCAGTGCGGCTATTGCACGCCGGGGCAGATCATGTCGGCGGTGGCCTGCATCCGCGAGGGCCATGCCGGTTCCGACGAGGAAATCCGCGAATACATGGCCGGCAATCTCTGCCGCTGCGGCGCCTATCCGAACATCGTCGCCGCCGTCCGCCAGGCCGCACAGGAGCTGCGCTCATGAGAGATTTTTCCTACTTCCGCGCCGACAGTATCGAGGCCGCCCGTAATGCGGCCGCCCTGCCCGGCGCGATGCTGCTTGCCGGCGGCACGACGCTGATCGACCTTGCCAAATGCGGCGTCGCCGAACCTTCGACTGTGATCGACATCAGCCATATCGAAGGGCTCAACGCCATCGACGTGACCGCCGACCGCGCCGTCATCGGCGCGCTGGCCAGGATGAGCCATGTCGCCGACAACCCGCAAGTGAAGAGCCACTTCCCGGCCGTCTCGGAAGCGCTGTGGCAGGCCGCGTCGGCGCAGTTGCGCAACATGGCGACCATCGGCGGCAATCTGATGCAGCGCACGCGCTGCCCCTATTTCCGTGATCCAGCCAACTTCCCGGCCTGCAACAAGCGCGCGCCGGGCAGCGGCTGCTCGGCGATCGGCGGCGTGACGCGCGGCCATGCGGTACTTGGCGTGAGCGAAGCCTGCATCGCCACCTATCCGGGGGATCTCGCGGTGGCGCTCGTCGCCTTCGACGCCGAGGTCGATCTCGGGGAACGCAAGCTCAAGGTCGAGGATTTCTTCCTTGCGCCGGGCGCCACCGCCGAGCAGGAGCACGACATCCGCCCCGGCGAGGTGATCAGGGCCATCGAAATCCCCGGCTCGG
The DNA here is from genome assembly GCF_003952425.1 of Mesorhizobium sp. M2A.F.Ca.ET.046.03.2.1. Classification (NCBI taxonomy): domain Bacteria; kingdom Pseudomonadati; phylum Pseudomonadota; class Alphaproteobacteria; order Hyphomicrobiales; family Phyllobacteriaceae; genus Mesorhizobium; species Mesorhizobium sp. M2A.F.Ca.ET.046.03.2.1. Next base: position 7,289,659 of record NZ_CP034449.1, read on the forward strand.
CCGCCGCCAGGCGCTCGACCTACATCAAGGTGCGCGACCGCCAGTCCTATGAATTCGCCGCGGCCAGCGCCGCCGTCGGGCTGGAGCTCGAAAGCGATGGCCGTACCGTGCGTGACATACGCGTGGCACTTGGCGGCGTCGCGACGAAGCCGTGGCGGGTCCGCCTGTCGAGGACGCGCTAAGGGGCAAGGCGCTCGACGAAGCGACCGTCCGCGAGGCGAGCGAGCTCGCCATGGAAGGCGCCGTCGACCATGGCGCCAACCACTACAAGATCGCATTGGCGCCGCGCGTCATCGCGCGCGCCATCCTCAAATTGGGAGAGACGGCATGACCGTTCATGACATGAAGCACGCCGCGTCGGACAGCGCGCGCCTCGAAGCGGTGGGCGGAAGGCTGTCGCGCGTCGACGGCCCGGCCAAGATCACGGGCGCGGCAAAGTACGCCTTCGAGCAGCAGCTCGAAGGGCTGACGCATGCCGTGCTGGTCGGCGCTACAATCGCCGCCGGCACGGTCTCGGCCATCGACAGCCGCGCGGCCGAGACCGCGCCTGGCGTTCTCGCGGTGCTCACGCCCGACACGATCATGGAACTGAACGGCGCATCGGACTGGCTGGGCAACCCGCCGTCGCAGCCGACCTACAACCCCCTCGCCCGCGAGGTCACCTATTCGGGCCAGCATATCGCGGCGGTGGTAGCCGAGAGCTTCGAGCAGGCGGTCGCAGCCGCGGCGCTGGTCAAGGTCTGGTATGACGAGACGCCGGCCATCGTCGATTTGAGCGACGGCAAGGCCGGCGACGGCATCCCGATCGACGCCATGACCAAGGAATGGGGCGATGCTGAAGCCGCCTTCGCCGCCGCGCCGGTGCGCATCTGCGCGGCCTACAACACGCCGCGCGAGTTCCAGGCGGCGATGGAGCCGCATGGGCTGATCGCGCGCTGGGAAGGCGACGAGCTGACCATCTGGGAGCCGAGCCAATGGCTTGACGGGATGGCGCGCACTTATGCCGAGTGGTTCGGCGTGCCGTTCGAGAATGTGCGGCTGGTCTCGCCCTATATCGGCGGCGGTTTCGGGTCGAAGGCGCTGGCGCTGGCACACAGCGCGGTGGCGGCGGCCGCAGCCAAGATGCTGGGGCGGCCGGTCAAGCTGGTGCTCAACCGCCCGCAGAATTTCACCTCCTATGGTGGCCGCGCCGCGACACGGCAGACGGTGGCGATCGGCGCCGATAGGGATGGCAGGATCCAGTCGATCGTGCATCGCGGCGTCAACGAAACCGCGGTCGACGGCATGTGGGTCGAGCCGCTCGGCTCCGTCACCTCGATCATGTATGCCACGCCGAATTTCTCGTCGAAGCAGAATGTGGTGCGGGTGAACACGGTGGTGCCGGGAGCAAAGCGCGCGCCGGGCGAGAACCCGAGCGCCTTCGGCATCGAATGCGCCATCGACGAGCTGGCTCATGAGCTCGGCATCGATCCGCTGGAGATGCGGCTGATCAATTATGCCGAACAGGATCCACACGCGAAGAAGGCGTGGTCGACGCGCCAGTTGCGCGAGGCCTTTGCCGCCGGCGCCGAAGCCTTCGGCTGGGCGAAGCGCTCGGCGGCGCCACGCTCGATGCGCGACGGCCGTCAGCTCGTCGGCTGGGGCATGGCCGCCGGCACGTATCCGGTGCGGCGCGCGCATGGCGAGGCGGTGGTGAAGATCCTCGCCGACGGTTCGGTCGTGGTCGAAAGCTCCTCCATTGACATGGGTCAGGGCACCTACACGATCCTGGCGCAAACGGCGGCCGAGACGCTCGGCGTTCCGGTGGAACGCGTGTCGGTGAAGCTCGGGGATTCCCACTTCGCCCGCGCGGGCGTCACCGGCGGCTCGCGCCTGGCGGGCGTCATGACCGGCGCCGTCTACAAGGCGGCCGGCCAGGCGCTGGACGAGCTCATCGGCCTGGCGCTCTCCGATCCGCGCTCGCCGTTCCAGAAGCTGCAGGCGAACACGCTGCAAGTGCGGGACGGCCGCATCGCCTCGCCGCGCGGCGAAGGACCGGAGCTGTCGATCGCCGAGTTCATGACTGCTGTCGGCCGTGAGCAGATCGAGGCCAAGGGCGATACGCTGCCAGCCAGCACGACAGCTGAGGAGCGCTACGCGAACTACACGACCATCGCCAAGTCGATCCCGCACACAGAGGGCGACTGGTCGCGCCATTCCTGGTGCGCGCATTTCGTCGAGGTGCGGGTGGATGAGGATTTCGGCACGGTGCGCGTGTCGCGCGTGGTGTCGGCGCTGGATTCGGGCCGGCTCTACAATCCCAAGCTGGCGGAAAGCCAGTGGAAGGGCGGCATCATCATGGGTATCGGCCAGGCGCTGCTCGAGGAAGGCATCGTCGACCGCCGCCACGGCCGCATCGTCAACGGCAATTTCGCCGACTACATGCTGCCGACCAATGCCGACATTCCCGACATCCAGACGATCTCGGTCGGCATCCCCGACCCGCACTCCTCCGCCCTCGGCGGCAAGGGGGTTGGGGAACTGGCGATCGTGGGCATCGCGCCGGCGATTGCGAACGCGGTGTTCCACGCGACGGGGAAGCGGGTGCGGGATCTGCCGATTACGCTGGAGAAGTTGATTTAGGGGATCACCGTCGACGGAGCGCTTAATCTCCCCCCTGTGGCGGAGATGGCCGGCAGGCCAGAGGGGGGCGCCCTCTTTCACTTCGTCATTCTAGGGCGAAGCAAGGAGCGAAGCGACGCGCGCAGACCCTAGAATCCATGCCGTGACGGTTGAGAGCCACCACGGTCCAGAACGTTCATCGGCCAATCCCGTGAAGCAACTCGCACCCTTCTGGATTGGTCTTCTCGATCACCCGTGCCGTTGGCGCGACCGGCGCTTCAGCGATTTCTCTCAGTTGATGCTGCTGACGGCGACTATTCCGGACCGTTGCATTTCTTGACCAAGGTATCGGCATGGATTCTAGGGTCTGCGCGCGTCGCTTCGCTCCTTGCCTCGCCCTAGAATGACGAGGCATAGGTCGGCGTTCCTTCGCGCCCCCCTCTGTCCTGCCGGACATCTCCCCCACAAGGGGGGAGATCGGCCGTCGCCACGGCTTTCGCCAATCTCCGACGTCTGCCCTTCCTACCAATCCAGCCCGAACACCAGCTTGCCGAAATGCAGGCCGCCGGCGGCCATGTGGGTATAGGCCTCGGTCGCCTCGTTCTGTGAGAACACCTTGTCGACGACCGGCTCGATGCCGGCGGCGCCGATGGCCCGCGCCGCGTCCTTGAGGTCGGACACCGATCCGGTGTTGTTGCCCAGCACTTTCAGCGCCTTGATGATGATCGGCAGCAGATTGACCGTCGCCTCGGCGCCGGTGACGAAGCCGATGGTGAACAGCGTTCCGCCGGGCGCGGTGGCGTTGACCGCGCGGGCGAAGGTGGCGGCGCCGCCGGTCTCGACGACGAGGTCGGCGCCGAGGCCGTCGGTCAGCTCCAGCACCTTGCCGTCCCAGTCCGGCGTCGAGCGGTAATTGATCAGGTGATCGGCGCCCAGCGCCCTGGCCCGCTCCAGCTTCTCGTCCGAGGACGAGGTGATGATCACGGTGGCGCCGGCCGCCTTGGCGAGCTGCAGCGTGAAGATCGAGACGCCGCCGGTGCCGAGCAGCACGACCACCGAGCCCGGTCCGACATCAGCGGCGCGGAGCGCATTCCAGGCGGTAGTGCCGGCGATAGGCAGCGTCGAGGCCGCCTCGAAGGAGAGATGCGCCGGCACCGGCACGACCGAATTGGCCGGGAGCGCAACATATTCGGCGAGCGAACCCGGCAGCGAGATGCCGCGCATCTCCCTCATCTCGTAAGGCCGCGGCCGGCCGCCGATCCAGCGCGGCTTGGCATGGGCGACGACGCGGTCGCCAACGGCGAACCCCGTCACGCCCTCGCCGAGCGCGACGATCTCGCCGGCGCCGTCGGCGACGGGTATGAGCGGGAAAACCGGCCCGGGATAGTTGCCGCTCGCCACGGCGACGTCGACGAAATTCAGGCTCGCCGCGCGCTGGCGGATCAGCACCTCGCCGCGCTGCGGTTCGGGCGTGGCGACGCTGGCGGCGCGGAAGGCGTCGAGCCTGGGCTGGGTGAGTTCGATGGCTTTCATGGGTTCACTCCGTGGGGCCGATTGACGGTTGAGTGAAGCTATCTGCTGCGCTATGCCTCGATAATTGTCGTCTTTTGCATTTGAGTATTGCAAATCATGCAGCAATCCCACGAAACCGCCGCGCTCGCCGAAATGGCCGCCTTCGCGGCCGTCGCCGAGGCGCGCTCCTTCACCCGGGCGGCGGCGACGGTCGGGCGCGACGCGACCATCCTGTCGCGCCGGCTGCAGTCGCTGGAAGAGCGGCTGGGGGTGCGGCTGCTCCACCGCACGACGCGCAGCGTGTCGCTGACCGAGGCGGGCGCGCAGTTCCTGGTGCGCGTGCGCGCCATCCTGGCTTCTGTCGACGAGGCCGAAGCCGCGGCCTCCGCCCATGCCGGCGGCCGGCCGCGCGGGCTGCTCAGGCTGGCGCTGCCCGGCACGTTCGGGCGCATGTGGATAGCCCCGTTCCTGCCGCAGTTCCTCGCCGAGTTCCCGGATCTGCGCATCGAGGCCGAATTCTCCAACCGCTTCGCCGATCTCGTCGCCGAGAATTTCGACGTCGCCGTGCGGCTGGGCAGCCTCGAGGATTCACGCCTGGTGGCGCGCAAGGTGGCGACGCGGCGCCGGCTGCTCTGCGCCGCCCCGTCCTACCTTGCTCGAAGGGGCATGCCTCAGACGCCGCAGGCGCTGCTCGAACATTCCTGCCTCGGCTTCACCGGCTTCCAGACCTTTCCGGTCTGGGAGATGACCGACCGTGAGGGCCGGCGCGCGCGCGTCGAGGTTTCCGGGCCACTGGTCAGCGACGACGCCGAGGTGCTGGTCGAGGCCGCCGTGCAAGGCGTCGGGCTGATGATGAGCACGGACTGGCTGGTCGGACGCGAGATTGCCGACGGCCGGCTGGTGCCGATCCTGGAGGACTGGACGCTGGCCGACGAGGGCGCGGTTTATGTCGTCACGCCCTCAGCCAAAGGCCAGGCCGCCAAGACCCGCGCCTTCGCCGACTGGATCGGCAAGCGATTTTCGCCCGAGCCGCCCTGGCGGCGATGAGAAGGCAACCTCCGAGATGTCGGCGGAAGTCCTGAGCGGGTGATCAAGGCATTCAGGGACCATGAACAAAAATTAGGAGCCTGGCGACATGCCGGCTAAACTGCTCACCCGCTCACGCAAGAGGCAAGGCTAATGTCCACGACTGTAAATGTCCGCTACATGGTCAACGATGTCGAAGAGGCCCTCACCTGGTACACGAAACATCTGGGCTTCACGCAGCTTTCGAACCAGGCGCCGGCCTTCGCGGATGTCTCGAGGGGAGCGCTTCGGCTGCTCCTCAGCGGTCCGACCAGTTCGGCGGGCAGGCCGATGCCGGATGGCGAGCGGCCTGGCCCAGGCGGCTGGAACCGCATCCACCTGATCGTCGAGGATCTTGCGGCCGAGGTTGGCCGGCTGCGGGCGGCGGGCCTCAGCTTCCGCAATGAAATTGTGACCGGGCCGGGCGGCTCGCAAATCCTGCTTGTCGATCCTTCCGGCAATCTGGTGGAACTCTTCCAGCCGGCCAAGGCCCGGTGATTGCAAACCCACGTCGTGGCGGCAAGGGCGTGGGGAACTGGCGATCGTGGGCATCGCCCCGGCGATTGCCATGCGGTGTTCCATGCAACAGGGGAAGGGTTACGCTGGAGAAGTTGATCTAGCGCCAGCCTATCCTTCGTCATGTATGGACGGCCCCTCTTGGGCAAGAGGGCCGTCCATATATGACGAAGCGAAAGGGCGGGAGATTGCGCGCTCGCCCGTTTTCGCCAATCTCTATATGATCACCGCATCACGAGAGGGAGCGATCATGAAACGCGGGCCGGCAACACTCATCCTGGCACTGCTCACCACCCTGCCCGCCCATGCCGCGTCCTGCTCCTGGTCCGCCAGGATGGAGGAGGACGAGGGCGGCAGCGTGATGATGGCCTCGGTCTGCGGCGGGCCGAAGGGCGATGCGCATCTGATGCTCGCTTGTTTCGGCAAGCCGGTGCTGAGCTACGATCTCGGCGCCGCGGGCGGACAGCTGGAGCCCGGCATCAGCGGCTCCTTCACCTTCAAGGCCGGCGACAAGAGCCTGACGGAGAAGCTCGAGCTGGAGGCGATGTACAACTACTTCACCACCGAGCTCCCCGGCCCCGCCGACCCGTTGCTTTCGCTGCTGCGCGGCAAGGGCGAGGTGACGGTCAGCGCCGACAAGTATGGCGCGACAACGTTTCCGCTGAAAGGCTCAGGCGCCGCGATCGGCAAGGTTCTGGCCGAGTGCGGCAAGGGTTCGGGCGGCGAGGCCGATTGACGCCTGTTCGAGGCCTTTCTCGCCGCGCTTGGTCAGGCCTTGCGTGGAAGCGGGATCGGCTGGAAACCGACGTCCGGCTCGGCCAGCCGCGTGGCATCGCGTCCGCCTGCCTTGGCGGCGTAGAGCGCCTTGTCCGCCTGGAGAAGCAGGCTCGTCGGATTGTGGCGGGCGGTCGGGCCGCTGATGGCGATGCCGATGCTGATGGTGACGATCTTGTGCTCGCTGCGATCATGTTTCAGCGCCCGCTCGCGCACCGCGGCGCGCAAATCGTTGGCCACGCGGATCGCGCCGGCGGCCGAGGCCTCCGACAGGATGACGGCGAATTCCTCGCCGCCATAACGCGCCACGAAATCACCGGCGCGGGTACGCTGCCGCAGGCAATCGGCGATCTGGCGCAGGCACTCGTCTCCAGCGAGGTGACCGTAACGGTCGTTATAGGCCTTGAAGGAGTCGACATCGATCAACAGCAGCGCGAATTCCCGGTCGGACTGGCTTGCCTCGGCAACGACACCGGCCAGCTTCTGATCGAAGGCGCGGCGGTTGCCGACGCCAAGCAGGGGATCGGTGTTGGCAAGCTGCGCCAGCTGGTTGCTGAGCGTGGTCAGCTCTCCCTCGGTGCTCTTGATCTCGGTGATGTCGGAGACGACCACAAGCGCCAGGCCTGCCTCTGTTGGCCTCGTCCGCAACATCAGCCAGCGGCCGTCGAAAAGCTTGATCTGCTGCTCGCCCGGCGTGCGCAGCGCGCCGACTACATTGTCTATCCACTCCCGTTCGTGACCCTTGGGGATGCCCACCTGCTCACCGGTCACCGTCACGGCTTCGAGGATGTCGCGCAGTCTCGTGCCGGGAACGCGCAGGTCGCCGGTGAGCGGAAAGAAGTCCCGGTATTGCTCGTTGCAGAAGATCAGCATCCCTTCGGCATCGAACATGGCAAGTCCGTCCGACATTTCCGACAGCGCGTAGGAAAGCTGGTTCTTGGCTTCGAGCAATGCCTGTTCGAGCTGCTTCTGCGCCGTGACGTCGCGCGTGACGCCGACGAGGCCGATGATGTTGCCCTCGACATCGCGCACGGGCGTCTTCGAGGTGGAGAACCAACGGAGATTGCCCTTCGCATTGGGGACCTGCTCCTCGAAATCGGCCATCCCCTCGCCCGTTTCCAGCATTCGCTGCTCGAGCTCAAAGAGGGTCTGGGCGCGCGCAGGGTCCGCTATGTCGAAGTCGGTCTTGCCCGTCATCTGGACCGGATGGTCGTAGCCGTGGAAGGCGGCGACGGACTGGTTCACGGCGACGAACTGGCCGCGCGTGTTCTTGACGTAGTAGAAGTCCGGCGCCTGGGCGACCGCGGCGCGCAGCAGATTGCGCTCCTTGGTGACAAGCTGCGTGTGCAGCACGACGAGGCCGGCCACGGCGGTTGCCGCCATATTGAGCGCGATGAGCGGCAGCACGAGGCGCGCGTCGATAACGGGGACGGCCGTCTGCGGCAGGATCGAGATCGGTACCAGCCCGGACAGGCCAACGCAGACCGCAAGCACCAGCACTTGCCAGACGCGCGTCTGGCGGCGCCCGATGATGCGGTTGGCAAGAACGCCGGCGGCGAACGCCACCGCAATGCCGACCAGTCCGGCAGTGAGGCCTTGGCCGCCGATGGCGATGCGGTATCCCAGCGGAAAGGCGGCGGCCACCAATGCGCCCGGCAGGCCGGCGAACAGGCCGGCCGTCGCAACCAGCGACGTCCTGAGATCCAGCAGGACGCCCGGCCGAATCTCGACGGTCAACAGCATGGAGGCCAGGGCGCCCCAGCCCATGATGCAGCCGAAGACAAGCAGCCTGAACTTTTGCGAGCGCCCCTCAAGCCAGGGCTGCACGTAGTTCCAGCCGGAAACGAACAGCGCCACCGCAGCCAGATTTGCCGTAAGGTGTTGCCACATGACGCCGACCGACCTCCGATCGGGTCATTAAAAGCACCTGAAAAGTTGTTTCCGGGTTAAGGCCGCCACCCAAGGCGGTTCCCCGGTTGCGCCGCGAACGCGGCTTCCCCTTGGCGAAGCCCCTCCCCCACACGATGGGAAGGAGCAGGGTCAGGGCCTCACTTGCCATGCGCCTTCATGAACTGCCCGAGCAGTTCCACCGGCAGGGGGAACACCACCGTCGACGAACGCTCACCGGCGATGTCGTGCAGGGCCTCGAAATAGCGCAACTGCATGGCCTGCGGCTCGGTTGCCAGCATGCGGCCGGCCTCGACCAGCTTCGCCGCCGCCTGCTGCTCGCCGTCGGCGTTGATCACCTTGGCGCGGCGCAGCCGCTCGGCCTCGGCCTGCTTGGCGATGGCGCGGATCATGCTCTCATTGAGGTCGACATGCTTGATCTCGACATTGGAAACCTTGATGCCCCAGGCATCGGTGCGCTGGTCGAGTATCTCCTGGATGTCGCTGTTGAGCTTGTCGCGCTCGGCCAGCATCTCGTCGAGCTCATGCTTGCCGAGCACCGAGCGCAGCGTGGTCTGCGCCAGCTGGTTGGTGGCGGCCATGAAATCCTCAACCTGGATGATCGCCCGCTCGGCGTCGACGATGCGGAAATAGAGCACGGCGTTGACCTTGACCGAGACATTGTCGCGCGAGATGACATCCTGCGGCGGCACATCCTGCACCACCACGCGCAGGTCGACCCGCACCATCTGCTGGACGAAGGGGACGAGGATGATCAGGCCGGGGCCCTTGACGCCGGTGAAGCGGCCGAGCGTGAAGACCACGCCGCGCTCATATTCCCTGAGGATGCGGATTGCCGCCGCCAGGAAAATGATCGCGGCCACGGCAATGATGAGATAGGCCACGTAACCGACCATCATTTTATTGCTCCGTTGTTGCCTGCATCGCGACGCCGCACCGTCAGCACGAGGTCGCTGACATCGATCACCTCGACACGGTCGCCGGGCTGCATGGGCTCGCCTGCCTTCGCCCGCCAGCGCTCGCCCAAAGCCAGCACATGCCCCTCGCCGCCCTGCCAGTCGAGAATCTCGACGGGAAGGCCGCGCATGGCCTCGCCGCCGACGCGCGGCGGATTCTTGCGCGCCGCCCAGACATAGGTGCCGGTGAGCAAGGCCAGGCCGAGCGTCAGCGCGGCGGCCGGGCCGATCACCGCCCACGACATGGCAAAGCCCGGCCCTTCGACCTTGAGCAGCATGGCGGAGCCCAGCAGGAAGGCGGCGACGCCGCCCAGCCCCAGCACGACGGTTGGGTTGAAGGCCTCGACGATCAGGAAGGCGACGCCGAGCAGCATCAGGGCGAGACCGGTATAGTTGATCGGCAGGAGGTTCAGCGCGTAGAGCCCGAGCACCAGGCAGATGGTGCCGATGACGCCCGGCGCCACGGCGCCGGGGCTGGTGAACTCGAAGACGATGCCGTAAACGCCGACCAGCATCAGGATGACTGCCGTGTTCGGGTCGGTGATGACGGCCAGCAGCCGGATGAACCAGCCAGGCTCCAGCGTCTCGACCGGCAGCCCTTTGGTCGCCAGCACCTCTTTCCTGCCGGCCACCTCGACGGTGCGCCCGTCGGCAAGCTCCAGAAGCTCGGTGGTGTCGCGGGCAACGAAGTCGATGACATGTTCCTGCAGCGCGGCGTTGGCCGACAGGCTCGCCGCCTCGCGCACCGCCTTCTCGCCCCAGTCGCCGTTGCGCCCGCGCATCTCGGCGAGCGAGCGGATGAGCGCCACCGCGTCATTGGTCACCTTGGCCATCATCGCGTCGCCGGCCGGCTGCCCGGTTGCGTCCTTCTGGTCCTTGTCCTTCTCGCCGCCTGGAAGCGACGGCAGGCCGCCGAGCTCGACCGGCGTCGCGGCGCCGAGATTGGTGCCGGGCGCCATCGCCGCGACGTGGGTTGCGTAGAGGATGTAGGTGCCGGCGCTGGCCGCGTGGCCGCCGGAGGGCGCGACATAACCGATGACGGGCACAGGCGAGGCTAGGATGTCGGCGATCATCTCGCGCATCGAGGTGACGAGGCCGCCCGGCGTATCGAGCTGAAGGATGAGGACCGCGGCATCGCGCCTTGCGGCGGTGTCGAGCGCCTCCTCGAGTTGCCTGGTGCTTGCCGGCCCAATGGCGCCGTCGACGGCGATGCTCAACGCAACCTTCCCGCTCCCGGCTGAGGAGAAGGCAGAAACGGCGGCCGCGCCCAAAAGAGCGGCGGCGAAGAAGGCCACTCGCGCGATGCTCACGCTCAACGCTCCATGGCTCAAATATGGGTTGTGTCGCCGCGAAGTCCAATGGGGCGTTGAGGCGCAACGCGCCATCTTGCCTCGCAAGGCCGCTCAAGCGAGATCACAAGGCGGCCAGCCCTACTCGGACGATCCGGCGCCGCGGGAGGCCTGCGCTAGGAATAAAATCGGGAAACAACGCGGCCGGCCCGTGCTTCGCTGCGCACAACCCGGCCGCGTTGCGTCAATAGTCGGAGTCGCTCTCGACCACGACCGGACGGTGATGGTGCCGGTGGCCGATCGAACCCGTGACGATCACGGTGTCGTCGCGGCGGTGGTGGCGGTGACGCCAGGCGCGCTTGCCATTGTCGTAAAAGGCGACCGTGCCGTGGTGGCGGTGGTGAAGACGGTGGCCTTCGTCATTGATGACGACCGCCGGGCGGTGGTGATAGTGATGCCTGTTATGTGTCCTGATGACGACATCGGCCTCGGCCGCGGAGGCGAAGGCGGGCGCTGCGACACAGAGCGCCAGGGCGGCAAGAAGCACTGTTTTCATTGCTCTTTTCCTAATTCCTGAATTCATCCCTTCGCCGGGTAAACCGCCGCCCTCCGCTTTGGTTCCCGCCCGGGTTGCATCCGCAATGGGACCGCGCCAGGCGGAAAAGCACAGCCGGCGGCAGGCTCAGCTTTCGCGCCGACGCCGGAGCGCCATGTAGCGCAGGTAGGTCTTGGCGGCGGCGTCGCAGGCGCGCCGCTCGGGGCCGTTGGCCTCGATCATCGTCTTGGCGAGCCGCGGCGGCAGGCCGTATTTGCTGGCGAAGGCCGCCGGCTCGTAGGGTTGGTCGTCTAAATCATCTGTCGGTCTATCAAGGCTCATGTGTGCTCCCCTATCGGCGACGCGCGAAAAATCGGCGCGCGTGCCAATGCGAAGCCCTGGCTTTGGTTGCGGCGCTCGGTCCTCTTCGCACGCCCGTCCGACCTCAGTCCGACATCGCTTTGCGACCGTCGCCGGATTGGGGAACGAAAGCTTCCCAGCCTCGTTTGCCGGCGGGGAATTCGCGGCAGGGCGCCCGCCAAGAGGAGCAATGAACATGGACGACGATCGCAACAGTGTTCTGGAGGCGCGCTGGCTTCTGGCGGTGCCGGCATCGGTGCTGCTCACCGTGCTGGTAGCCGGCATGCTGCTCGGATAGTCGGACGATGAACCGCCTGCTCTTCCGCATCGCCGATTTCCTGTCGCGCCCGCCCGGCTTCTACGCGATGCTTGCCGCCATGGCCGCCTGCACGCTGCTGGTGCCGCTCGGGCTTACAGGCGTGGTGACCTATGCCCTGTCCGTGGCGGCCATCATCATCACCGGGGTGGTCCTCATCCAGGGCTACCGGGACACCGCCGCCATCCACGCCAAGCTCGACGAGATCGTCATTGCGCTGAAGCAGACGCGCAACGACGTGGTCGGGCTCGAACATGCCGAGCCGCATGAGATCAAATCCAAGCTGATGGCACTGGAGATCGAAGCCGGGCGCCTGGCGGCGTCAGAGGCGTTAAACGGCGCGAGAGATGAGGCCGGCGCCGCAGTGGGTGGGGGTTCGTTGGGGTAGCTGAGGCACCGGCCGAAGGCGGAATGGGCACCGCCGCCAGGCAAAGATAGGCCTCTCAGGCGGCGGCGAAATTACGCGATCGCGGAAGCCTCCGGGAAGCCGTCCCGGCGCAGCGTTGTCACGCGGGCCGATCGGAACAAAATGCCGGGCATCGCCGTTTTTGGGGATGGTTATGTTCGCCCCGCTCGACATGCACGGCGAGAAGCGCGCCGATCTCCACCGGGCCGCAAGGCTGTCGATGCTGCATGAGCGCGTGGTGAAGCGCTTCGACAGGGTCGACCATTCAGCCGATGCCGTCGAGACCGCCGCAGCCGCATTCGTCGAGATCACGCATCGGCCGGCCGTCTTCGTTGCGCCATTCCGGCCAAACAGGAGACCTGAAACTGCGGCCGGCTGGACGCTCGGGCTGTAACTTCCCGAGGGGCCGCATGAAGTGATCAGTGAGGCCGCGCGTTGCGTACCCTGATCATATCGCGCCTTCTCAACTCGGCATATACCGCCTCGCGGTCCCCACGGTATCGCCCCAGCAATCTCATCGCCTCGTCGCGCTCCACACGCCCGAGTTTCATCATAAAGCGAAGTTCACGCTCAGGAATCAGAGGCTGAGCTTCCCGCCGCTGCCACCATGTTTCATGCATCGCTTCGACCTCCCCGCCACGCCCACTCGACAGTCCGCGGAAGCGCTGCCCCGCCCTGCCCGTGTAGACGTTATAGACCATCCATGCGTTGGCCTGAGTGAGACTGCGCACACTTCTCAGCTCTGACATTTGCATTTGTTAACGGAGTCTCCCTTTCCTTCCCGCCGGGCATCGCCTCGCGTCCGCATCCTTGTGTCACAGCGCAGACTGGGCTCCGGAAATCAGGCGCTGCAGCGCTCCCTCCGACCGCTGGCAACCGCAATTGCAACCGCGACGACGACCAACCCCGCAGCCACCGCAAAGGTCATCGCCATTCCGCGCGCGACGGCCGCCGGGGCCGCCGCCGCGATATCGCTCGTCCCCACGGCGAAGGCGAACACCGCGCCCATCACCGCCGTGCCGGTGACGAGGCCGAGATTGCGCGAGAGGCTGAGCATGCCCGACACCACGCCGCGCTCGCTTCTGTCGACATCGGCCATGACGGCGGTATTGTTGGCGGCCTGGAACAGCTGGTAGCCCGGCGTGAGCACGGCGATCGCCGCCGCGTAGCCGGCAACGCCGAAGAGGCCCGGGAGCGCTGTGAGCGCGGCGCAGCCGGCGACCATCAGCGCCAGGCCGGCGACGACCATCGCGGCCGCCCCCAGCCGATCGACGATACGCCCGGCAATGACGCCGCAGACCGCCGAGACCACGGGGCCGATCGACAGCACGGCTCCGGTCGCCGCTTCGCTCAGGCCCAGCGCGCGCGACAGGAAGAACGGGCCGACGACCAGGGTGGCCATCATCACTGTCGAGACCAGCGCGTTCATGGCGAGGCTCGGCGCCAGCACCCTGTCGCGCAGCAGCGCGAGCTTGACCAGGGGCGACGCCACCTTGGCCTCGGCGACGGCGAACAGCGCCGCGCCGGCCGCGGCCGCGCCGAGCAGCGCCGCGTTGAGGCCGCCGAAATGGCCGCGCCCGCTGGTCATCGCCAGCGCATAGGCGCTGAGCGTGGCAGCGAGCAGCAGCGTGCCCGGCACATCGAAGCGGGCCTTCGCGCCCGCCGCCTGGCGCGGGATACTCGCCGCTCGAAGGAAGCGCCAGGCGGCGAGCAGCGCGGCGCCGCCCAGCGCGGCATTGACGAGGAAGATCGAGCGCCAGCCGAGAGCGGCGATCAGCACGCCGCCGAGCGATGGGCCGAGCGCCGTGCCGATCGCCGACATGGTGCCGAGCAGGCCCATGGCGCTGCCGGTGCGCTCTTTCGGCACCGTCTCGCCGACGATGGCTATCGTCAGCGCCATCATCACTGCCGCGCCCAGCCCCTGCACGGCGCGCGCGGCGATCAGCAGCGCCAGCGACGGGGCAAGCGCGGCGGCAAACGAGGCGGCGCTGAACAGCGCCAGGCCGGCGATCAGCAGCAGCCGGCGGCCGACGAGATCGCCGAGGCGCCCGACGCTGACGATCAGCGCGGTGATGGCGAGCAGATAGGCAAGCACCACCCATTGCACCGCCGGAAAGGACGCGGCGAAGACCACGCTCAGCGTCGGCAGCGCGACATTGGCGATGCTGGTGGCGAGCGACGAGACGAGCATGGCCAGAGACAGGCTGGCCAGCGCACCCGCCGTCGAACGGCTAACGGGCGCAGCGCGGGTCTCGGCAATATCGGCCATGATGTCTTCTCCGTCGGGTGAAATGCGCCGGGAAGATAGGCGTCCAGCGGATATGGCGGAACGCGCAGCATTTGCACTTGATCAGTGCACGAAACGCCATGTCACCGAGCAACAACCATGCTATGGTTGCGCCTATGTCGCGACCCGATCTCAACCTGCTCGTCACGCTGGATGTGCTGCTTGCCGAAGGCAGCGTCGCCAGGGCCGCGCGGCGGCTGAAGCTCAGCCCCTCGGCGATGAGCCGGGCGCTGGCGAGGCTGCGCGAGGCGACCGGCGATCCGCTTCTGGTGCGCGCCGGGCGAGGCCTGGTGCCGACGCCGCGCGCCGCGGAGCTCGGCGCGGAAGTCGGCCGGCTGGTCAAGGAGGCGGAAGCGATGCTGCGGCCCGCCGAGCGGCTCGACCTCGCGCGGCTCAACCGCAGCTTCACGCTGCGCAACAGCGACGGCTTCGTCGAGAATTTCGGCCCGGCGCTGCTGGCCCGCGCGTCGCGGGAAGCGCCGGGCGTGCAATTGCGCTTCGTGCCCAAGCCCGACAAGGACAGCGGCCCGATGCGCGAGGGCGAGGTCGATCTGGAGACCGGCGTGATCGGCACCACGACCGGGCCGGAGGTGCGCTCGCGGGCGCTGTTCCGCGACCGCTTCGTCGGCGTCGCGCGGGCCGGCCATGAGTTAAGCGAAGGCCGCGTCACCGCCGCCCGCTTCGCGGCCGGACGCCACATATTGATCTCGCGGCGCGGGCTCGATCGCGGCCCGGTAGACGACGCGCTGGAACTCGCCGGGCTGACGCGGACGATCGCGACCGTGGTCGGCGGCTTCGCCGAGGCGCTGGCGCTGGCGCGGGGCTCGGACCTCATCGCCACGGTGCCGGAGCGCTATACGGGCACGCTGCGCGAGGGCCTGTTCACCTTTTCACTGCCGGTCAAACTTGCCCCGCTGACGATCTCGTTGTTGTGGCATCCGAGGCTCGATGCCGATCCGGCGCATCGGTGGCTGCGGGGGCTGGTGAAGGAGGTGTGCGGCGGGGCGCGTAATCCCGGCCCTTGAAAGGGATTGACGCGGCGAGGGAACCAACGATGCGCCGCGGGAGGCACTTCGTTAACGTTAGCCTTAACTAACGTATACTGCGCGCAAGAAAAACCGTGCCGTTCATGGAACCCACGGCATGGTCAGCGCGTTGCCGGGCGCTTTTGCAACAGCCGGAGGCTCGCTTGGGCGAATTCAGGAAGTTCGCGTGCCCCCGGTGCCTGGGCGCCGGCAAGGTGTTCGAGTGTGAAAAGCAGGTGGCGTCGAAAAGCTCATGCTGTCCCTCGGGCACGTTGCGCGACAATTGCCCCGGACAACGGGTTTCCTGCCAGGCCTGCAACGGAACCGGCCTGCGCGGCTACGGCGCACCTCCTCTTTTGCAGGACTGAGCGGCGAGAGGTGGATCACGGCCGGTGCGGCTCAGGCCCGCGACCTTCGAATTCAAAGCGATCGGACAGAGAATAGTCGATCCGTTTGCCGGAATTGCTTTAGGCGCTGGCGCCGCCCATCAGCGCGGCGACCAGGGTCGCCAGGAAGACAAGCAGCCCCAACGCGACCCGGTCCAGCCACCCGCGCCGTCTGGCAAGGATCTCGAACAACCGATTGGCCATCGCAACTTCCCCCTTCGCTTGCGCCATACTCTACCATGCATTTCATGAGAACATCATGAAATGGCTCACAGAGCCTCCGATGCCGCTTCAAGGGAAAATCGGCCGCTGCCGGTCGCCCGATGCCGCGCTGCGAAATGCACCCAAAAAAAGTCGGGATCGAAGGGACAGTCGGTCTGGCGAAAAATCAGCTTATTCAAGCGGATACGCATATATGTGCGGCGCGGTATGCTGGACATCGGAAATGCCCGGAATTCCGCCATTTCATGGCTCTTCGCCGTGGCCCCAGCATGACTGCCAAGCGTGCTTCGAGCGCGAAAAAGGCGGCTAAAAAGGCGCTTCTTGAGCCCTCGGCGACGGCGTTGACAGGGCACCGCGCCAATGGCACTCCGCAAGCACTGGTCACGCCATGACCGTTGCTGTTGGGGACGGACGGGGTTTCAGCAGCTTGGCGGCGGCGCCGGACGGGCGGGCACATGCAGTGTACCGCCCGCTCCTGGCCGGTCCCGGATTCCAGTTCTGCCGCTGCTTGCAACGTAACCGATCGCGCTTGCGCGCGCGGGAATGACACGGGACAATTAGCCGGCGTGCTGCAGCCAATGGCGGTCGAACACGTTGACGATGGCGCGGAACTCGGACGGCGGGATCTGGTTGACGCCGCCATCGCCGTCGGCGCTGAGGAAATGGCCGAGCTGGCGATCGACCGCTTCCGGGTGCTCCATGACGATGCCGAGACTTGCCAGGTCGGCGGCGATCGAGATGCCGGGCGGCAGGGGGCCCCATTGTTCGGCGGCGGGCGCATCGCGCAGGCGCACCAACAGGATCCTGGTGAGCGAGGGCTGCGCTTCCGGGGCGAAGATGGCGGTGCCGACCATATAGCCGCCGAGCACGCTCACCGGCTGCGTATGCGGGAACAGGCAAAGGAAGGACTGCGCCTCGCCGCCCACCTCCTTCAGATGCAGATAGAGGCTGCGCTTTGCCGGCGTGACCGGCCCGGAGAACTGCAACTGCCCGGTCGGCGATGTCTCGCGATATATGGCGTTGAAGGCATGCGCACCGGGCCCCGCCTCGATCGCCAGGCGGCCCCTGATGAGCTGGCCGCGATAATAGGGCGACCAGGCGTGAGAGTACCAGGCATAGGTCCCGGCGAGCGCCAGTCCGATGCCTTTGTCGTCATGTCCGGGCGAGGCAGCGGACTGAGCGCGAGCGCGGCGTTCGAGCTCCGCCGCGTCAATACCGTGGCGGGCGGCGATTGCGGCCGCGAAGCTCGGCAGATCGCTCTCGGCGATCCAGGCGCCGGGCTGCTCGAGGCGCAGCACTTTCGCCCAATCGTCGTAGACGCTTTGCTCGCGCGGCTGAGCCCGGCCCTGCAGCCATTTGTCGGCGCGGCCGAGATCGAATGCCGTCCTGGCGTTGACGGAACGGAACGCCGCCGCGAGATCCTTGCGGGTGACGGTGCCGAGCAGGGCCGATGTCAGCCGCAGCTTCTGCGCGATATGTTGTGCCATCGAAGCGCCCCCTCGGACCCCATGCCCTTCCGAGAATCATGCCTGGCCGCGGCCGCCCCCGGGCACGGCGTCGACTCGTGATGATACGCATGGTCGCGACGCTGCGCGCCGGACTTTCGTCCTGCGCCCGATGTCCGCATCCCAACCTTCCACAGGCCTATACCGCGGAAATTCCGCAGAATTCCACGCCCTTCCACATGGCCGCCCTTTGCCCCCGGGCAGCCGGCGCTAAGCTCGCTGCGGGCAAGGGGCAGACCGTCATGAAAAACGCGCTGAATGTGGGCTTGAGCACGTCATCCCCTTCCTTCGCAGAGCTGTGACACGCTCGATTTCGAGCGACGCCGAATCCCGGCCAAAGCCGGCGACGAGCAAACCGTATTGCCACCTCATCCGGAAGGAATGTTCAGATGACTTCGACCACTTCTTCGACACTCACCTTCATCTTGTTTGTTTCAGGATGCATAGCGCTGGCGCTGCTGTTCATCAACGCGCCGCAGGGGGAATTCCAGTCGAAATACGTCAAGGCAACGCCCGCCACGCAAGGAGCGTCGCCCACCCGCATCGACATCGACAACGACGCGCATGCGATACGCTTCTATGTCGACGGCAAGCAGGTCGCGCTGCTCGACGCATCTGGCTTCAAGCCATGAGGAGGCCGCAGAGCCAGGAACGGAAACCGGCCATGAAGATCGTCCTATCCGCGCTGACGGCGCTTCTCCTTTCGGTCGCGCTGACGCAAGGGGCCGGGGCCAAGACGAAAATCGTGGTGACCGAAAAAAGGCCGCCACGACTGGCAAGCATCGGCCGCCGCTCGATCAGACGGCAACCGGCGGCATCGTGCCTTTGGCGGGCCAGACGCCGGAGACCGGGGATCCGGGCCAGGCCTATCCGCAGCCGCTGGACCTGCATTTCTAGGCCAATTGCGGGAAATGCGCGGGCGAACGACCCGGCCAACAGCCACCCAGCCATCCTGAGGGCTGGGGGCTTAGCGCCGCTGGCACGGCAGTGCCTGCCTCCTACGCGGACTTCAGGGGCTGCGGTCCGCGGGGAAAAGCGCGCGGCTTGACCAGGCCATTGCCGGCGCGATAGGCGGGCGCAGGCCATCCAATTGATGAAAGACCGCCATGACCGACCCTATCGTGAAAGACAGCAACGGCACGCCGCTGAAGGATGGCGACTCCGTGACGCTGAGCAAGGACCTCAAGGTCAAGGGCACGTCCGAGACGATCAAGCGCGGCACGCTGGTGAAGAACATCCGCCTCAACGGCAATCCCGGCGAGATCGAATGCAACACCAAGCAGGTCAAGGGCCTGGTGCTGAAGACGGAGTTCCTGAAAAAGGCGTGATTGCGGGATCCCATCTCCCCTTATGTTGCACTGCGTTAGATTTGTTGCATTGCGATAGCGGCGCATAGGGCCGAGGCTTTGCCTCAGGCGGGATACGAACGAGCATTAACGAGGTTCGTATTCGTGTCAGCATCGGCGCAGGATTTCCGACCCGATATCGAAGGGTTGCGGGCGGTGGCCGTGGCGGGCGTCGTGGCCTGCCATTTCGGCCTGGCGGCGCTGCCGGGCGGCTTTGCCGGGGTCGACATCTTCTTCGTCATCTCGGGCTTGGTCTCCTTCATCCTCTGGGCCTGGCCGACGAACGTTTCGCAGCCCTGGGCCTTCTACTTCTCGCCGCTGCGCGCTTGGGAATTTGCCGCCGGCGGCCTCGCATCGATGGCGCCGGCGCGGCTTTTGCAGGCGCGTCCGCTGCTGGGGCGGGCGTTGAGCCTGGCCGGCCTGACGATGATCGGGACCGCTTATCTCACCTTCAGCGAGGACGCTCCCTTCCCCGGCTTTCTGGCGCTTCTGCCTGTCGCCGGCGCGGTCCTTCTGCTCAAGGCGGGAGCGGCCGGCGCCAGGGACGGCTACTCACCCGATTCCGAGCGGAATTGGGTGAATGCCGCCCTGGCGCTGCCGCCTTTGCAATGGAGCGGCAGGCTCTCCTATTCGATCCATCTGTGGCATTGGCCGGTCATCGTCTATGCCGGCATGCTGGCGCCGGAGCTGACGCCCATCGAACGGCTTCATTGCCTCGCGCTGACGCTGGCGCTGTCCGCCCTTACCTGCCACCTCATCGAGAACCCGATCCGTCGCAACGGCTGGCTGATGGCCAATGCGGCGCGGGCGCCGGTGCCGGTCCTCCTCCTGACCGGCACCGGCGTCGCAGCCGCCCACGGCAATGCCAGGCTTGCCGTGCGCGACCTCGATCCGTAGCAGCGCATCATCGCCGCCAGCGCGGCCGAGCCATCATGGCGGGACGCGGCGGCGACACGGCCAACGACGCCATACGGTTGAGCGCGACATCGTCGACAGCATCCCCAACGCTGCTTACGTCGACCTCACCGACTTTGCGACGCCTTCCTCGACGGCAAGCTCGCCTTCCGCGACCAGCACCATATGGCCACGCCCTTCGCGGAATCGCTGGAGCCGGAGGTGGAGAAAAGGGTGATGTCGAAGGTGGGAAGATAGGGCGACGACGCCCACCCGTTCGTCATCCTAGGGCGGAGCAAGGAGCGAAGCGACGCGCGCAGACCCTAGGATCCATGCCGTGACGCTAAGGCTTTGCAACGGGTACAGAATTCTGCACCGCCGCGCTTCGCGGCGAAGGTCACGGCATGGATCCTCGGGTCAAGCCCGAGGATGACGACCGGAGGGGCGTCGGCGCCTCAATGCGCCCCCTCTGGCCTGCGGCCATCTCCCCCACGAGGGGGAGATTAGCAGCTTCGGCGCCGCGCCTCAGCCCACCACAACCACGAAATGCTTGGTCACCGGCTCGAGGATCTTCCAGGTGCCCTTGAAATCCGCCTCGACGACGAAGGCGTCGCCGGGGCCGACCTCGACCGGCTCGCCGCCGTCGGGCGTGATGATGATGCGGCCGGCGATCATGTGGACGAATTCATAGTCGGTGTAGGTGGCATGATAGGTGCCGGGCGAGGCGCGCCAGGTGCCGGACATCACCTTGCCGTCCTCGGTGGTGTGCTGCACGGCGGTTTGCATCGTGGGGGAACCCTCGACCGCGATCCAGCCCGGCAGGTCGCCGCCATCGGCATGCTCGACGGCGCCGAATTTGAGAATGGTGGGTCTGGTCATCGAATGCTCCTCGGTTCGCCGGAATTGGCTGGCGACGGCATAGCCGATGGCGGCATGGGTTGCACGCGGCGATACGACAGCGGAAGGCGATGTGGCGACGGATGCCTAACGGTCCGCAGCTGAGGATCAGCGGGGTTCAGCTCGGCCGAGTTGCATCCAGAATCAAAAACCCGCCGGATGGCGGGCTTTTCGGTTTCCGGCCAGATCAGGTCGGAATGGAAGATGGCGGCGTTGCGGTGACAACGCTCAGCTTTTCACGCTTCGCCAGAACAGGCTTCTCATAGGTCTTCTTCAAGGCACCCCCCTTTCAAGGCTTCGTAGGTCCGCATGTGCAACTTTAAAGCTGGCGCGGCCTATAAGCTGTAGCACATTAGCAACACTTAACAGACGTTCCGCAGGGATTACGGCGTTAAGCATCACTGTCCCGTTTCGGGACTGGCACTCGTCTTGCTATGAAGAGATTGCCGGTGTCCTCCCGCCGGTCCTGATCGAGGGATCAGGTTTAAATCTCGCCGGGCCTGTGGGTTTGGGCATCAGGGTTAGGTCCGGCGAGTTTTTCTTTTCCCCACCGTTATGCCGACACCACGCGACTGGCGGGCGCTCCGCCTTCACTCCGCGGCCTGCAGCTGCTTGCGGCGCGCCGGCTGTCTGCGCCGGTGGCCGGCCTTCAGCGTGACGGCCGTCTTTCTGGAAAGCGCTCCGGTGACCGCGTCGACCATGCCGAAGGCCACGAAGTCGGCGTTTAGAGTGGCAGCCAGTTCTGCCGCGGCCCCGACGTCGCCATTGCCGACTTCCGACCAGAAAACGATGCCGACCCGAAGTTTCGCCTTGATGCGCTTCAGCCGACGAACCATGAAGCGCGCGTGCCGGGTGGATTGGCGGTTGAGGAAGCCGATCACGACGGCATCGATGGCTTCGAGGTCGAGACGGCGGATCGCCAATGGCTCGAGTTCGGTAAAGCTCGCCTTCGACACCGAAGCGCCCTGCACTTCCAGCACCTGGGCCAGCATCGCGGCGGCGGCGTCGTCGAGCTCGCCGCGCCCGCCGGCGCAGAGCACTGCGATGCCCGAGCCGTCGGGCAAATCGACCTCCTCTTCCTCCACCTCGGCAGGCTTGGCTTCGCCAGGGTTTTTCTCGCTAGCCTTGTTTTTCTCGCTAGCCTTGTTTTTCTCGCCAGCCTTGCTGTCGGCTGCCTTCTCATCGGCAGCGGCCGCCTGCTCGCTTTCTTCCTCCTCGGCCTCCTGCTGGGCGCTGTCGTCGAGATTGGCGACCAGCGTCAAGGCGCTGTCGGCAAGCTGCCGGCGCTGCGCGTCATCCATGACGCCGCGCTCCCGGTCCTGCTCGCCGAGCAGCAGCGCGGGAATCGCCACCTTGCCGTAGAATTCGAACAGATACTTGTCCTCCAGCATCTCCTCGGCATGGTCGGTCGCCTCGTCCGGGTCGCCGGCCAGGAGCCGCTGGTAGAGCCTGGCATGCGGCTCCAGCACCGGCTCGTTGCCGAACAGGACGTCGAGGAACTCGAACTGCGGCACGTGCCGGCCGAGCACCACCAGGCAGACGGTGAGCGGCGTCGACAGCACCAGGCCGATCGGCCCCCACAGCCAGGTCCAGAAGATCGCCGCCACGATGATGGCCAGGGGCGACAAGCCCGTATGCGAGCCATAGAGCCACGGCTCGATGACATTGCCGGTGACGAGCTCCACGACGACGAACAGCGCGGCGGTCCACAACAGCAGCGACCAGCCGGGCGCCACGGCCAAGGCGAGGAACAGCGGCAGCAGCGCGCCGATGATCGGGCCGATATAGGGCACGAAGCGCAGTGCCAGCGCCAGCAGGCCCCAAAGCAGCGCGTTGGGGATGCCGAGCACCCAGAGCCCGATGGTGATGGGCACGGCGTAGATGATGTTGACCACCAGTTGCATCAGCAGATACTGGCCGACGCGCTTGCCGGCATCCTGCAGCGCCTGCGTGGTACGATGGAGGTCGCCATAGCCGACCAGCCGGATGAAGCGGTCGCGCAGGTCCTCGCGCTCCATCAGCATGAAAATGACGACGATGATGACGAGGCCGGCGGAGCCGAGCGGGCTGAGCACGGGGCCGATCAGGTTCTGCAGCACCTCGAGCGGCTTTTCATGCGCGACGACCTCGACCGGGATCGGCTCGCGCTTCGGCGCCTGGGCGGCCGAGGGCAGCTGCGGCTCCTGGCGGTCGATCTCCTGGCCGACGCGCTCGATGACACCGCCGAGGCGCGAGATGATGCCGCCGCCGAGGCCGTTTTCCTTCAGCGCGCGGACCTTGGTCAGGATGTTGATCTGGTAGAGGGGATGTTCTGGGCGAGGTCGCTGACCTGGGTGGCGACGACGAAGGAGAACAGCGAAAGGGCGGCGAAGGCGCCGGCGACGCTGGCGATGACAGCCGCGATGCGCGGAACCCCCGCGCGCTTCAGGGAGGACACGACAGGCGCGATGGCGAAGGTCAACAGAAGCGCGACGGCGATCGGCAGGAACACCTCGCGCCCGAAATAGAGCGCGGCCACCGTGACCACCACGCTCGCCACAGTCGGCAGCGCCGTGCGCGGATGGCCCCTGGACGCTGCGAGCAGGCCTTCCAGCCTCGGCTCCGACGCCCCGTTCCCGCGATTGGCCGCCACCATCGAGCCTCCATGCCGTCTGTCCGGCAATGATCCCAGATACTTCGCCGGCGTGCAACGCGCCGAAGCCCGGTCGGTTGCAGCTGCTCTAATAAATATCCGGGTTCATGAAGTTGCGGGGACGAAGTAAGGCGCTGGATTCGCCGCCTTGGTCCTGCCCATGCCCTGTCCGGGCTGCCAACCCTGGCAACTCGCCGGGAACATGGACCGCGCGAAATCGTTGTCTTGCCGAAGGGGCCTTGAAACTCAAGGAGGCAGCGATGAAAAAGCTTCTGCTTGCTTCGATGATCGCCATCGCCTCGGCGTTTGCGATCGCGCCGGCCAGCGCCGGCGGCGTGCAACTCGGTATCGGCATCGGTCCGGGCTATGATGACGACTACTACAACGATGACTACAGCCCATATTATCGCCATCACCGGTATTACCGGCACGTCTATGACGACGACTACTACACCCCATACCATCGTCGTTACGTGGTTCGGTATCACAACCGGTATGACGACAATTGCCGGGTCAGGATCGTGAAGCACTGGCGACATCATCACCGCGTCATTGAAAAGATCCGTATCTGCGAGCGCTGACCCGCAGCACCGGCCCAACTCCCGTGTGGGGAGATGGGCCGGACGCGACAGCAATGGCGTCGACCCTGGGCAATACCGGGTAGAACCTCTGGTCGCCGCGCCGTGGCAACGCTCCATGCCGCTGGCGGCGGCTTTCTCCTCCTCGATACTCCGGGAAATATTAGCGATCGGGAACATAGGCCTCCCGCCGCGCGTTACCCGATAATCAGCCTTCAGGAGGAGGTTGCCATGAAAAAACTTCTACTTGCTTCGGTGATCGCAGTCGCGTCGGCGGCGTCCACGGTAGCGCCGGCGGATGCGCACGGCTTCCTCGGTCTCGGTTTCGGTCCGTTCGGCGGCTCTCCGTTCTACGGCGGTCCGATGTATGGCGGTCCGTTCTACGACTATGGCGGCCGCTACTACGGCCCGCGCTACTACGACGACTATTATCCCAGCTACTACCGGCACCACAGGTATTACTACCGGCACCACTACAGGCACCATCACAGGCACCACCACAGGCACCACCACAGGCATCACCACGGGTACTATTACAAGTACTAGGCGGTGGGCGACTGGCGCACGGCAGAAGCGGCATTGACCAGACGCAAGCGTGGCCGCGCTTCGCGGTCGTCATCCTAGGGCGGAGCAAGGAGCGAAGCGACGCGCGCAGACCCTAGGATCCATGCAGTGCTGCCACGGCGCAGAATTCTGATCCGTGGCATTCCTCGGCCCACGTCACGGCATGGATCCTTGGGTCAAGCCCAAGGATGACGAAGATGGTTTGGGCCTCTTTCGCCAGCTTCGCGCAGCGCCTTGCAAATCCCCGCCAAAATGCCATCTAAATCACCGGCATCCAGGAGAATCACGTGACGCAGCGAAGCGGCAGCGCCGACCTGCCGCTGCATGGCGGGCGGGTCCCGAAATGGCTGGGCGAGCGCATGACCAAGCTCGGCGCGGTGCTGTGCGAGGCGATCATCCACCATTACGGCCGCGACGAGCTTTTGCGGCGGCTGGCGCATCCCTTCTGGTTCCAGTCCTTCGGCGCCGTGATGGGCATGGACTGGCATTCCTCCGGCATCACCACTTCCGTCATCGGCGCGCTGAAGCGCGGGCTGAACCCGATGGCCGGCGAGCTCGGCATCCATGTCTGCGGCGGGCGCGGCGCGCATTCGCGCAAGACGCCGGGCGAATTGCTGGCCATCGGCGAGCATGTCGGCCTGGACGGCGATGCGCTTGCCACCGCCAGCCGGCTGGTCGCCAAGGTGGACAGCGCCGCCGTGCAGGACGGCTACGACCTCTATCTGCACGGCTTCATCGTCGCCGATGACGGGCGCTGGGTGGTGGTGCAGCAGGGCATGAACGGCGATGCCCGCCAGGCGCGCCGCTATCACTGGCTGTCGGAAGGCTTGACCAGCTTCGTCGACCAGCCGCATGCCGCAATCGAAGGCGAGCGCCAGGGCGAGATCGTCAACCTGACCGACCGGCGCGCCGAAAAAGCCCGCGGCAGCCAGGTCGAGTTGCTCAAGACCATGAGCCCGGAAAAGATCCTGAACGAGCTTGCCGTGCTGGAGCCGCGGCCCGAGCCTGAACCGGCCGCGCAGCCGATGCTGCCTAACCTCATCATGCCCGCGCATCACGACGTGCGCGAGAGCGACATCGTCATGCGCCGCCTGCACGGCAACATCGCCTCGGCAATCGAAAGCGGCCCGAAGGATTTCCCCGAGCTGCTGCTGGTCCCCGGCGTCGGCCCGCGCACGGTGCGGGCGCTCGCCATGGTCTCCGAAGTGGTGCACGGCGCGCCCTACCGCTTCTCCGACCCGGCCCGCTTCTCGCTAGCCCACGGCGGCAAGGACCGCCACCCCTTCCCCGTGCCGCTGAAGGTCTATGACGAGACGATATCCGTGCTGAAATCGGCGGTGGGCAAGGCGAAGCTCGGGCGCGGCGAGGAGCTGGAGGCGCTAAGAAGGCTGGACGGGGAGTCACGCCGGATGGAGCGGTATGTGACCGGACCGAGCTTGAAGGAGATCGTGGCGGGCGAGATGGACCAGTCGCATCTGCTGGGGGGTAGGAGTGTGTTTGGGTGGGAGGGGCCTGCGGGCGATAAGTTGGAATAGTGCAAAATCGTGGGAACGACTCTTGCGCGCTGCCTGCTTCACCTCACGTTTAAATGGAGCGATTGGCTATCGCTTTCGCCTCAGCCGCCCAAGAAAGAAAGCTACTTAGAAACTCTTCCGAGACATCAATTTTCTGATCACTCCATCGGAAGCTTTTGTCTTCGGCAGACAGGCCGTAGTGAATGGTGCGTTCGTTCCCAGCTTCTTCGATCTTCTTCAGTGCGTTCTTTCGCGAGCCGTAGAGCCGATCTTCAATATGCTCGAAATGATCCCTTGCTCTCTTGTATGCTGAGAGATCCAAAGCCCCAACATGGCTAGCCATTTCGGCGCCCAAGACATTTGACGCTAAGACAATTCCATCCTTCACTCTGTCGATAGCGATTAGAAAAAAGTGCAACTCTACCAACGCGCGTTTGTATCTCTTCTGCCGCCACGCATCGAACATCAAAGCATGTTGTCGTTCGACAGCTTCGAGGTATCTGTCGACTAAGCCTAGGCCATCGTGCAGCTGACCAGTTGGGTCTGCAGTTAGGTAAGCAAGCAGTTGCTCAGTTTCGTCGTTCATGGGGTAAACAATAACGCCTTGAGTGACATATACTAGGCCACCTTCACCCCGCCTTCCTCCCCATCATCCCGTAGTGCACCGCCAACAAATCCAGCCCGACCTTCAGCAGCTTCACCACTACATCCCTTCCCTCGCCGCTACGCTCGGCGATGGCCTTCACCGACAGGCCTTCGAGGCAAGTCTTGCGCACCACCTCCGCCACCTCCCAATGGGCGAGCGCGGCGGCTGCATGGGCATGCGCCCGGCCGGCTGAGAGGACGCGGTCGGGGACGCCGCCGCCGACGCGGCTGGCGTCAACGCGTTCGCTCCAGGATTGCGGCTGCAGGCCGTGCCGGGCGGCGCGCTCGAAATCGTCGCGAAAGCGCTGGCCGGCCTCGCGCTGCTGGCGCGTCAGCGAGGTGATGCCGGTGAGCGGGTCGACATTGCGCAGGCGCACGATGCCGCCGGTGGAGGTGTAGCCGCCGTTCGACACTTCGTAGACGCGGCGCGCCTCGGCCGTGCCAGCGGTCAGCCGCTGGCGGCCGAAGGCGTCCTGCTTGAGGGCGAAGTCATGGCCGACCTCGCGGCGGATGCGCACCTGCGCGGCCTCGCCCTTGGGAAGCTTTGGGGGTTGGGGTTTCTTTGAGGGCTTGCGGGGCATGGGTGCGGTCCTTTGTGGGGTGGGACGTTGCAGAACTTGGGTTCCTCGCCCCCGCAACGCGGGGGAGAGGTGGCCGCGAAGCGGACGGAGAGGGGGGACGCCCTCCGCGAAGCCAATGGCGTACGGTGGGTGTTCTCGTTCGGCTTCGCGTGTGATGCGAGGTGCCGGGTTCTCAGCCGGCTTTGATTTCGCGGAGGGCGTCCCCCTCTCCGTCGCGGCTTCGCCGCGCCACCTCTCCCCCGCATTGCGGGGGCGAGGAACTGGCGCCTAGCTGGACACTCCGCTTCGCCGTCAGCTCCCGCATCAGCCGCCTCTCGCGCACTTCGATGGAAAGCTGGGCGCTCGACGGGCAGAACTGGGCGTTGGCCATCTTGGCCTCGCCGCGAATGAAGCGCCGGATCGCGGCCTCGACGTCTTGAAGCTCGGCATCCTGCACGGCGGCCAGATAGCCGCGCAGCTGCATCTCGGCGTCAGCCAGCGCGGACTGCGGGAAGCAGGAAAACATCGCGGCTAGCGCCTTCGCCGCCTGCTGCAATTCGGCTGCAGTCATTGATCTCCTCGATGATTGCGTTGGCGGCATCGACATGGGTTTTGCGCCCACGCCATTTTTGTCCGGGCGCGGCCGGGCGATCCGAAACTGCTTTTCCATTCCTGTTCCGCGAAGCGGAGGAAGAAAACGCCGGGGCGTTTTCTTTTGATGGATCGATGGATTGTGGACTCTGGAAGTCTGGACTATGGGGCTTATCGCCCGCCTTATCCCCGGCCCTTGCCCGCCGCTTATCCGGGGGCGAAAAAGCCCTTTCCTTCGAAAGGCTTGGGTTGCCGCCCTTCAAGCCGTTCTTGCGCGCCGCGCGCGCCTTGCGGGCGTCGGCGATCATGCGTCGGGAATAGATGCGGCCGTGGCGATCGCGCGAGAAGACGCGGTTGCCTTCCAGTTCGGAAAGCAGCGCGCCAAGCTCCCCCTCCGCACAGCCGGCAAGGCGGGCAAGGGCCGTCTCCTCCAGCCCCTTGCCGGCGATCGCGACATAGCCGATGGGCTCGTGCGCGGCGGCAATGCACAGCATGCGCATCCAAAGGCCCTGCGCCGCGAGCGAGCACAGCCGCAGGTTCGGATCGGACTCCCAGTCCGACCAGAAGAATTTCGACCAGATCGTGCCGCTCATGGGGTGGGCTCGGTGGCGGGGCATTGGCGATTGGCCAATCTCCCCCCTTGTGGGGGAGATGTCCGGCAGGACAGAGGGGGGCGCTGTCCCGCCAGCCTATCGGCGTTTGGGATCCTTACCCCACCACAACAAACCATAGCGAAAGGCAGTTCTGAGACGTCGCGTTCCTTCGCGCCCCCCTCTGCCCTACCGGGCATCTCCCCCACAAGGGGGGAGATTGGCAGCTCCGGTCTCCCGCCCATCACATCCCCCTCCCGCGATGGCCGTGAAACCTGGCGTGGTGGTGCGCGCAGTAGGAGCGCGTGGCCGACGTCGGCAGGCCGCAGCAGAGCATGTCCGGTCCCGGGCGCGCGCCGAGCGGATCGGCTTCGGCATCCTCGCGCAGCGCCAGGTCGAGCGGCGCGCGGCAGCGGCCGAACAGGCAGTCGAGGAAGCGCATGGCCGCGACATGCGGCTGGCGGCCGGGGTTTACCGCAGGCGGCGGCGCGGGGAGCTTGTAGAGATGCGCTTCGGATTTCTGGCGCTCGCCAGGCGCAAGCCAGGCCGGCGGCAAGGCGCGCGCGGGCTTACGGGGTTTGGTTTTTTTGGGCTTGGGGGTGGCAGGGGCTTTGGCGATGTCCTTTTGCGTGGGGGTGTCACAAGCGGATAGGTCGGCGGGACAGCGCCCCCCTCTGCCCTGCCGGGCATCTCCCCCACTAGGGGGGAGATTGGCGGTTGCGACGCCGGCGCCTTCCACGAACTCGGCGAACCTGGAAAGCGCGGCCGGCTCGGAGAGCCCTCCAATCACCGTCCTGCCCCGCCTGCCTGGACGATCCGGCCGGGCATGTTTCCTCGGCCTGCCGCCGGCGCGGCCGCCCTTGGGGTTGGCGAAGCCGATGGCGCGCAGGCCGGCGTTGCGGTGGACGATGCCGATGATGGCGTTGCGCGAGACCGGGGCGCCGCGCAGCGCGCTGAAGCGGCCGGCGATGCGCGAGGCCGACAGCCCCTCCTTCAGCCAGGCGGCGATCTCGTCGATTTCCTTTTCGGTATAGGCGGCTGCCATCTTCTCATTCCGTCGATTGCTAGGGGCGTGGGCTTGGGAAGCGCCGGGCTGAAGCCCAAGCGCCAGGGTTCGGCCGCGAGGCCGTCGGTGGGGTTCGGAAAAGGGTCGGGATCAGGCGGGGCGTGCTGCCCCTTCCAGCTCGCGAAGCCTGGCTTCAGCCGCCGCCCGCGTCAGGCCCGACACCGCCCGGCCCGACGCGCGGTCGAACAGGATGACGGTGCCGTCCTCGGTGCGGATGCAGCTTATGCCCGGATTGGGGGCCGGAGCCGGGGGAGGAACGGCTCCGGCCGTTCCGGTGAACCGGGGTGCGGGCGGTTCGACCGGATCCGGGGCAAGCGCCCCGGAATGCGCCCGGACCGGGGAGGAAGACAGTCCGGACGATTGGAATTCCAATGGTGACGGCAGCGCGTTCATGCCGCCTCCCCTTGCATGACGGCCGCGCGTTGCATGGCCGCGCGGCCGGCCAGCCATTCGTAGCTGACGCCGGCAATGCCCAGCCGGCGGCTCGCCGCCACCACATGCGGCCAGTGCTGCGGCGCGATGCGGCCTCTGCGGCGCATCTGCCGCGCCGCCTCGTAGCCGCAGCCGACATCGGCGGCGAAAGCGCCGATGCTGCCCCAGCGGTCGATAAGCCCCGAGACGCTCGTGGGCAGTCCCTGGATGCCGGCGGCCAAAGCAGGAATCACTGGTAATGCGGAAATGCTTGCGGGATGCTCATTCATGCGCTAAGCGTACGTTATGTACGAATGATGCGCAAGCGAAATCGTACAATTTGGACGATAAATTTCAGGCATTTTGTACGATGATGGATTCCCGGCACAGATTGCAGCAGGCGCGCGCCCAGGCCGGCTATGCCTCGCCCAGCGATGCCGCGCGGGCGCTGCGCGACATCAACAAAAACACCCTCATCAGCCATGAGAACGGCAACCGGCCGCTGTCGCGGAAAGCCGCCGAGAAGTACGGCCGGCTGTTCGGCGTCGACCCCGGCTGGCTGCTGTTCAATGGCAGTTTGGGGGGCGACAGCGCCGAAGCGGCGCCGGTCAATCTCATGCCCTCGCCCGTCACCATAGACGTGCCGATCGTGTCGTGGATCAGCGCCGGTGAGCTCGGCAGCCAGGACAGCGTCGTCAACCTCTCCGACTATCCGACCATCCCCACCGCCGACCTCGAGGAAGGCGAATGGATCGCGCTGCGCGTCGACGGTCCGTCGATGAACAAGATCTCGCCGCCGGATTCGATCATCTTCGTCAATTTGCGCGACAAGCGGCTGGTGACCAATGGCTGCTATGTGATCTCGGACGAGACGGGACGGGCCACCTACAAACGCTATCGCCCGAATGACAACCCGCCGTTCCAGCCGGCTTCCTACCTGGATATCCCGCCGCCGGAACTGGAGGGCGCGATCACCATCATCGGCCGGGTGAGAAGGTCGATAATCGATATGTGAGGGTGGATCCCTCGGTGCGAGATCGACTTCGGCGGCCCGCTGCAATTTATGCTTGCATTTTAGAACAAAAACAGAACTATATAGGAATTGCCAGCCGCGGTCGCGGCATCTCCGGGGGGAGGATCAAACCATGTCTCGCCGTACCGGCGCGGTCTCGCGCATATTCGTCGCCGTGCTCTCACATGGGCTGGCGTTGGCGGGGGTGACGGTGCTTGGCGCGCTTGCCACGCCCGCCTTTGCCGGGGACTATGCCCTTTGCTTCGGCGACGAAAGCGGCGGTCAGGGCAGTGACCAAAAGGAAGCGAATGTCGACCAGGCCGCGGTCGATCAGCGCATCGCTGCCTGCACGGCGATTGCCGAAGACGATACGCAAGCGGAGCGCCAGCGGATCAAGGCCTATTTCTATCGGGGCTCCGCCCGGGACGACAAGGAGGATTGGGACGGCGCGATTGCCGATTACAACCAGGCGATCGCGCTCGATCCAAAGGC
The DNA here is from genome assembly GCF_003952425.1 of Mesorhizobium sp. M2A.F.Ca.ET.046.03.2.1. Taxonomy (NCBI): domain Bacteria; kingdom Pseudomonadati; phylum Pseudomonadota; class Alphaproteobacteria; order Hyphomicrobiales; family Phyllobacteriaceae; genus Mesorhizobium; species Mesorhizobium sp. M2A.F.Ca.ET.046.03.2.1. Next base: position 7,321,114 of record NZ_CP034449.1, read on the forward strand.
GACCTCGGCGCTGTTCAACCGCGGCACCGACTGGTCCAACAGGGGCGATTACGACCGCGCGATCGCGGACTTCAACATCGTCATCAGCCTCGAACCGTCCGCCAGCGACGCCTTTTCCAGCCGCGGCTCGGCCTTCCTTCGCAAGGGCAAGATCGACGCGGCCATGCTCGATTTCCAGCAGGCGATCGAGGCCGATCCGCAAAACGGTGACGCCCATACGGGCCTCGGCACCGCCTGGAGCAAGACGGGCGAACGCGACAAGGCGATTGCGGAATATGACAAGGCGATCCGCATCGATCCGGCCGATTTCATTGCGCTGGTCAATCGCGGCCTCGCCTACGCCGCCAAGGACGAGTTCGACCGCGCCATTGCCGATTACGACGCCGCGCTGGCCGTGGATCCCAGGAGCGCCGATGCCTATGCCAACCGCAGCGCCGCCTGGATCGGCAAGAGCGACTGGGCGCGCGCCATCGCCGATGCCAACAAGGCGATCGAGCTCGACGCCGGGAACGTCGATGGCTACTACGCGCGAGCGGTCGCCTGGGCGAGCAAGGACAACGACGATCGCGCCCTTGCCGATTTCGACAAGGTGATCGCGCTCGATGCAACCGATGCCAGGGCGTGGCTCGGCCGGTCGCTGATGCGATCACGCAAAGGAGACAGCGCCGGCGCGGCGGCCGACTGCCGCAAGGCCATCGCGCTCGATCCGAAGAAGATTGGCAGTTGCGATGCGGGGCCAGCCGACGCCGAGGTGCCTGTGGCGGAAACGGCGTCCAAGTCGGATCTTTCCTCTTTGACCAAGCAGTTGGAGGCCACCGGCAGGCAAGTTCGTTCAAAACTTGCTGCCGGGGAGATCAGACGAGGGCTGGAGCTGCAGCAACAGGGCGACCTTGCAGGGGCGATCAATTCCTTCAGCATGGCCATCGCAGAGGACCCCGACAACGCCGACGCTGTTTACGACAGGGCGGCGGCAGCGGCCGCAAACGGGGATGACACCCTTGCCGCGAGCGACTGCCGGCGCGCTGTCGAACTCGACCCGCAACGCGCCGGTGCGTGCGCCGCGCTCAAGGCCGGCCAGCAAACCGCTCCGGCCGCGACGACACAGGACCAGGCTGCCCAGGATCAGGCCGCCGCCAGGATACTGGTCGAACGCGCCGGCGCGCGCCTGGCGAAATACGGTGTCGAAGGCGCGCTGCTCGATTTCGACAGGGCAATCGGCCTCGATCCCAAGAATGCCGACGCCTATCTCGGCCGCAGCCGCGCCAGGACGCTCAAAGGCGACCAGGCCGGCGCGGCGGCCGATTGCCGGCGCGCCGTGGAGCTGGATCCCGCGCGATCGGGAAGCTGCGACGAGCAGGCTGCCGGCGATGAGGACAAAGCTGAACAGGCGCAGGACTTGGAGCAGTCGAAGGCGGCGGACGCCGTCGTCGCTCCGGCTGACACCGCGGCTTCGGCCGAGCCAGGTGCGAGTGACGATCTTTCGCCTGCCGATCCGAAGTTGGCGAAGCTTATCGACACCAGCGATCCCCGCGTCCTGGTCGCGGTGGCCAAGGGCGACAGCCTCTTGCACGAAGAAAACTATGACGAAGCGATCGAGGCCTATGAAGAGGCCATCGCGATCGACCGCGAGAGCCCGCTCGCCTATTTCGGTCGAGGCAAGGCTTTTGATGGCAAGAAGGATTTTGCCCGCGCCATCGCCGATTTCGACAAGGCCATCGCCATTATTCCCGACGGCGCCGCGCTCCTCACGCGCCGTGGTCTGGCCAAGGGCGCGGCGGGCGACGCGGACGGCGCGCTTGACGATTGCATCAAAGCTATCAGGCTCGACCCGAAAGCAAGCCGCGCCTTCTTCTGTACTGGAGCGGCCTGGTACGGCACCGGAGACCCGAAACGAGCGATCGAGGCCTTTTCATCGGCGATCGAGATCGATCCGAAAGACGCCGCCAGCTATTATGGCCGCGGCATGGCGCGGGTCGACGCCAAAAACTACGCCGATGCCATTGCCGACTTCGACCAGGCGGCCAAGCTAGACCCGCACAATCCAAACTACGCCGCCGCGCGCAAGGCGGCCACGGCCGCGCAGCAGAAAGGCGGCATGGGCGGTAATTCGATCATGCCATCCTCGAAGGAACTCGCGGCTTTCGTCGATCGCGGCTATGCGTTCTACCACAAGGGCAAATATGATCGTGCGATCGCCGAATTCAACAAGGCGATGGCGATCGATCCGCAAGATGCCTCGCCCTATGTCGGACGGGCCATCGCGCTTGTCGACAAAGGCAAGTACGACGCGGCGATCAAGGACTACAACAAGGTCATCGGGCTCTACCCCGACTATTCGGACGCTTACATCGGTCGCTCCGTCGCGTGGACCAAAAAGAACCAACCAGATCGCGCCATCGCCGATTTGAGCCGGGCGATCGAGCTCGACGCCAATGACGCGCAGGCCTATTTCGGGCGCGGCGGCGCCTTCGCCGCCAAGGGCGACTACGACCAGGCGATCGCCGATTTCGACCAGGCGCTGAAGCTCGATCCGAAGATGACGGTTGCCCGCGAAGGCCGCGAACTGGCACTGGCGGCGAAAGGCAAGGCCGCAGCCTCCCAACCAACCGGCCGGCTTCCGAACAAGGCAGCGGAAGACGCTATCGAAGCGGGCGATATCTGGCGCGGTCAAAACCAACTCGACCGCGCGCTTGAGCAGTACGGCATGGCGATCGCCGCCGACCCATCCAATGCCCGCGCCCATACCTTGCGCGGCTTCACCTATACGCTGAAGGGCGATTCCGACCGGGCGTTGGCCGACCACAACAAGGCAATAGAGCTCGATCCCAAGTCTACCGACAGCTATTTCAATCGTTCTCTCATCTGGCGACAGAGGGGCAAGATCGACCGCGCCATCGCGGATCTGACCACCATCATTTCGTTGCAACCGAACAATGTCGACGCTTATGTGCTGCGCAGTCGAGCCCTGTCTGTAAAACACGATTGCGAGGGCATCATCGCCGATTCGACAAAGGCGATCGGACTGAAGCCAACGAATGCCGAAGCATGGTTCAACCGCGGATTCTGCTGGAACAGGAAGAAGCAATACGACCGCGCCATCGCGGATTTCGATGAAACCTTGCGTCTCGATCCAAACTACACAAATGCCCGCAAGGAGCGCGACGATGCGGCTGCGGCGAAGGCTTCATACAAGTCAACGACTGCCGACGCCGCGGCGATGGACGACGCCACCAAGAGCGGCATAGCCCTGTACAACAAGGGTCAATACGATCTTGCAATCGCAAAATTCGACCATGCCATAGCGATCGATCCTCACAACGCTGAGGCTTTTGGGTATCGCGGTCTCGCGTGGGGACAGAAGGACAATTACGATCGAGCCATAACCGACTATGGCAGCGCGATCGCGATCGAGCCAAAAAACAGCAGCTATTATTCCGCTCGCGCTTTCGCCTGGACGGCCAAGAACGACCACAAACGTGCCATCGACGATTTCGGCAAGGCGATCGAGTTCGATTCCACCTATGCCTCGAACTTTCATGGTCGAGGCATCAGCCGAATGATCATCGGGGATTACGATGGCGCGATCGCAGACTATGGCAAGGCCATCGAACTCGATCCGAACGTTGCCAAGGTGCATGTCGATCGTGGAATTTTGTGGGTAGTCAAAGGCGACTTGAAGCAAGCCCAGGCCGACTTTGAGACGGCTATCCGAATCGACCGGAACAGCCCCGGCGGCTACTACGGCAGAGGCCTTCTGCGGGCGCGAGCGGGCGACCAGGACGGGGCAATCACCAGCTTCAATCAAGCCATCAAGCTTTACCCCAGATATGCAGATGCTTACACCGCCCGAAGCCTGGCTTGGGCAGCCAAGGGCGATTTGAAACGCGCCAAGGCCGACCGTAAGAAGGCGCTGACCCTCGGGGGAAATTGAACGGGGATCGGGAGGGCCGGCGAATGTCACCTTGGAAATGGTTGCAAGTGGTGGCGGTCATCCCCGTGAGCATCGTTGGGGCTGACGTGATGCCAACGACGTTCGGCGGCGGACATCACCACTATCAGTCTGTGGCGATGCCGCCCCGGGCGCTGGCCACCGCCGACATCGATGCCGAGATCCGGAAGCAGAATCTCGGGATCTTCGAGGCCATCGCCCGGGAATTTCCGGACGACTACGATGCGATGCTGCGTAAGATCACTGCCGCGGCCCAGGCTGGAAACCAAACAGAAGTGCGCAATATCAGCAGGCAGGCGGTCGCCGATCTCAGGCATAGATACGCGCCGCTCCTGCCCACGACCCCCGACAGCAATGCTTCGGAAGTGCTTTCGGCGCAACTCGACATGCTCAATCATGTCATGGCGCGCGAGACGCCGGCCACCTGCAACAATTACCTGCGCAACGGGCCGGACGCGATCAATGCACCCGGCCACGATTTCCTGGCTGACCTGGACAGGATCGGCGCCACGCTGTTCCGCGCCTACGGCGCCGCCAAAAGAAGCCGCCTGCCGGCGGCTGTGCCCAGCGATCAGGATTGGTCGCTGGTCGCCGACGTTTTCACAAAAATCGGCGGCACGCCGGCAGAGATGGAGGCTATCTCAAACGCCAACCAGGACTTTCCAGGCCTGTGTCCGGCCATGGCGAAATTCTATGAGGCCGCCCTGTTGCTGCAAGGCGAAGCTGGGTGGCACATCAAAACCGCGCTCCTTCGCGCCATCGTCGAGAATTAGGCTCCGCACCGGATTTCCCGCAAAGGCCAGCGCAAAGCCGCGTTCCTTCGGCGCTTGGCCCCTACTCCAGAAACTCGTTCGTAAAGTATGCGCCCAGATCCGGCTTGTCCTTCAGCGCCTTGCCGTTGCCGTCGAGCAATATCCCCGAGGCGAACAGATAGCCGCCCATAGCTTCCATCTTCGCCTTGTCCATGGTGCCGATGGCGCCGGCCGCACTTTTCAGGAAATGGCCGTCGTTGAGCGCCTTCAGCGATGCATCGATCAGCGCCGTGTTGGTGAGCGTGTCCTGGTTGGCGGCGACCAGCAGCTCGCCTGCCTCCTTCGCGTGGTCGACGGCGAAGGCATAGCCGGCCCGCGTCGCCTGGACGAAGGCGGCGGCGGCCTTTGGATTGGTGGCGAGGAAGGCGTTGCTGGAAACGATCAGCGTCGTGTGCTCGTCCGGCACGCCGTAATCGGCGTAGCGGAAGCTGCGCTGCTTGAGGCCTTTCAGCTCGGCCTCGACGCCTTCCCAGGTCGAGACTTCCAGCGTGAAATCGACCGCGCCATTGGCCAGCGCCTCGTAGGCCGAGGTGCCCAGCGTCACGGTGGAAAAATCGCCCTTGCCGCCGTCCTGGCGGATGATGGTCTGCAACAGCGCGTTCTCCCAGGCGCTGCCGAAGCCGCCATAGGTCAGGCCGTCGAGATTCTTCGGGCTTTTGATGGCGGCGCGGTCGGCGTTGAAGACGACGCGGCCGGTTTCCGACTGGACGACGGCATAGACGGCCTTCAGGTCGGCGCCGGCGCTCTTTTGCGTGAACAGGCCGAGCGAACCCGAAATGCCGAAATCGGCAACGCGGTTGGCCACCAGCGTGCCCGAGCCGGTGTCGCCATAAGGCAGGATTTCGACGTCCAGCCCCGCGTCGCGGTAAAAGCCTTTGTCGCCGGCAACGAACAGGCCGATGTGGTTGGTGTTGACGGTCCAGTCGAGCGCGACGGTGATTTTTTGCGCGGCGGCCCGGGCCTGCGTAACGGCCCCGGCAAATGGCAGGCTGGCGGCCAGGAACAGCGCCTGCCGGCGGGTGAAGTCGGTCATTTCATTTCTCCATCGGATGGTCGGGAATTGGGGTCGGCTGACCAAGCAGCGTGTCGAGGATGCCGGCCTCGATCGCGGCCGCCTCGCGGGCGAGCGCGGCGCTTTCGGTACGCGGGCGCGGCAGCGGCACCGCCACCTCACGCACCACGCGCGCGGGCCGCGCCGAAAGCACATAGATGCGGTCGGACAGAAGCACCGCCTCGCGCACGTCATGGGTGATCAGCAGCGCCGTCCAGCGGTGGCTTCGCCACATGCCTTCGAGCCAGCGCTGCATGGCCGCCCGGGTCAGCGCATCGAGCGCGCCGAACGGCTCGTCGAGCAAAAGCATGTCGCGCTGCTGCACCACGGTGCGCAGCAGCGCCGCGCGCTGGCGCATGCCGCCCGACAGCTCGGCCGGCCAGGCGCGCTCGAAGCCGGCAAGGCCGAATTCGGCGAACAAGGGCGCCACGCGCTCGCGCGCGGCCCGGCGCGTCATCCCCTGCACTTCAAGCCCCAGCGTGGCGTTGTCGATGACGCGCCGCCACGGCATCAGCGCGTCGCGCTGCGGCATGAAGGCGAAGCGGGCGCCATCGAGCGGCGCGCCGTCGAAACGCATCTCGCCCTCGCCCCGGATCGCGCCTGTGAGGAGCTGAAACAGCGTCGACTTGCCGGCGCCGGAGGGGCCGAGGATCGACACGAACTCGCCTGCGCCGACATCGAACGAAACGCCGCCAAGAACCTCGAGCGCGCCGAAGTTTTTGCGCACATCGCGAAGCTCGAGCCGGGTCATGGCCGGTGCCCGGAGGGTTCGGCCTTGCGGTCGGCCCTCTCCCAGGGCATGGCGAGGCGCTGCACCAGGACGGCGAGGCCGAACAATGCCAGCGTCAGCGCCGAGCTGACGGCAACGGCGGCAAGCACGAGGTCGGGCCGAAAGTTGTTCTTGGCGCTGAGCATGTAGATGCCCAGCCCCTTCGCGGCGCCCGCATATTCGGCGAAGATCGCGCCCACCACCGCATAGGTGATGGAGATGCGCAGTCCGGCGAAGAAATAGGGCATCGCCGACGGCAGCCGCGCCAGCCAGAATATGCGCGAGCGCCCTGCCCCCATGGCGGCAAGCATCTGGCTTATTTCGGCGCTTGTCGCGGCATAGCCTTCGACCAGCGCCACCATCTTCGGGAAGAAGGTGACCAGCGCGACCAGCAGGATCTTCGGCAAGAGGCCGAAGCCGAACCACAAGGCCACCAGCGGCGCGATCGCCACCAGCGGCAAGGTCTGGCTGGCGATCAGCAGCGGAAACAGCGCGCGGCGCAGCGGGGCCAGGAAGTCGACCAGCGCCGAAAGCACGAAGGCGGCGGCGAGCGAGCAGGCGAAGCCGGCAAGCGTGGCGCGGATGGTGGGAAGCGTGTTTTCGGCGAGTGCCGCGCGGTTCTCCCAGGCCTGCGCCAGCACGCGGGACGGCGCGGGGAGCACGGTGGGCGCAAGGCCGCCGAGACGGGCGTAGAGCTCCCAGGCGAGGAGCAGCAACGCAAACGCGAGGGCGGCGGGAGCGATTTTGGCGAAGGTCGCCGTGAGAGCCAATCTCCCCCCTTGTGGGGGAGATGTCCGGCAGGACAGAGGGGGGCGCGAAGGAACGCCTCCCTGCGAAACTTGCCCCATAGCATCCGACGAAGGCTGCGCTTGCGAACGCCTGACATGCCGGCGGGACAGCGCCCCCCTCTGCCTTGCCAGGCATCTCCCCCACAAGGGGGGAGATTGGCCTTCACCTCGGCTTTCGCCAATGGCCGAAGGCTGCGCTCCCTCTTCAGAGAGGCGGTCAGATATGGGGCCCTCTCCCCCATGCAATAGGTCATACCAAACAGCCACGATAACTCTCCTAGACAGCTCGAGCTTGCGCTCAAACCGCGGTCGGGCTGTTGGCCGAGATGGTGATGTCGAGGGTCACATGCCCCGCGCCGGATCCGAAGCGGCAGAAGGCTTCGTTGAGCGTGGCAAACACTGCGCCGGCGTCGCCGCGCAGCCTGGTGCAGAAGTTCTTGGAACGGTCGAACACGCCGGACTGTTTCAGGAAGTCGATGCAGCCATAGATCTCGTCCATGTGATCGCCCGTGCCCATCACATAGAGCGAGAATTGCGCCGCCACCGCCTGGTCGGTCGAGGGCGTCGACCGCACGGCGCCGAGCGCCGCGCGTTTGCGCTCGTCGAGCGGGACCGCCGGGCCGCCGATCTCGTCGGAACGGCAGATCGGGTCGTCCGGCTCGCCGGGGCAGCCGCGCGAGACGGCGGCCGACAGCACGCAATGCTTGCCGCTTTTGGCCGCCGCCACGAAGAGGTCGCGCATCGCCGGGAACAGCACTTCGGGCGGCCCGACCAGCAGCGTCGAGATGTCGTCGGTCTCGATCCTCAGCCTGTCGCGGTAAGGATCGAGCGCGCCCAACGCGCCGAGGATGACGCCGACGAAATCGTCGGCCATGGGATAAAGGGAAATCTGTGCGCCGGAAAACATGGCCCGCCTCGCTCCGCTGGTATTATCCAGATCAGCTTTAGGGTCCGGAGGCTTGCCGCCACCATCTCAGCCCCGACCGTACGGAGCACCCCTGTGGATGGGCGCGTTAAAGCACTGTTTGCCAGGTTGGGGAAGCGGTTTTTTGCGACGCCAATTGGGCCACGAGTTTCATCTCCCCTAGGGGAGATGCCGGTGGTTATAAGATTTTCACGAATTTCTTATAACGAACTTGCAATCGACTTGGCGGCGCGCAATTATAAGAAAATTTCAGGAATCTTATAACGCACAATAGCAGCGCCATGAAGACCATCGACCTCGCCTACCGCACCCTCTACGCCGAGTTGGTGCAGCGCAGCCTCGATGCTTCCTTCGAGACGGATTTCTCGACGGCGGGCAATTTCGTGCGCGTGCCGGTGAAGGGCCGCGACTACTGGTATTTCGAGGAAACCCGCCCCGAGAAAAAGAGGCGTTATGTCGGTCCGGCCGAGGATCCCGAGATCGCCAGTCGGGTTGCGGCCTTCAGGGAGATCAAGGGCGACCTCAAGAGCCGCCGCAAGCTGGTCTCCACGCTTGTCCGCGATGCCGGCCTGACCGCACCCGAGACCTTCACCGGCGATGTCGTCGAGGCGCTGGAAAAGGCGGGGCTCTTCCGGCTGCGCGCGGTGCTGGTGGGCACCGTCGCTTTCCAGACCTATGCCGGGCATCTCGGGGTGCGATTGCCGGGTGCCGCGCTGCAGACAGGCGATGCCGATTTCGCACAGTTCCATTCCGTTTCGGCCGAAGTGGAAGACAGCATGCCGCCGGTCATCGACGTGCTGAAGGCAGTCGATCCGACGTTTCGCGAAATCCCGCACCGGACCGATGCCGGCCGCGCGACGCAGTACGAGAACGCCTCGCGCTACCGGATCGAGTTCCTCACCCCCAACCGCGGCAGCGACGAGCATGCCGACCGCGCCAGCCTGATGCCTTCGCTCGGCGGCGCCTCGGCGCAGCCGCTGCGCTTCCTCGATTTCCTGATCCGCGACCCGGTGAGGACGGTGCTGCTGCATCGCTCCGGCGTGCCGGTGCTTGTCCCCTCGCCCGAACGCTTCGCCGTTCACAAGCTGATCGTGGCGACCCGCCGCGAGCGAGGCGCGGCGGCGAAGCGGGAGAAGGACCTGCATCAGGCGGGCCTGCTGGTCGAGGCGCTGGATACGACGCGCCGACAGGATGACCTTGCACTGGCTTTCGCGGAAGCGTGGGAGCGCGGCGACGCCTGGCGGGACGCATTGCGGAAGGGCTTGAGCCTGCTGAAGCCGGACAGGCATGAGATGGTCCAGTCGATCTTGGGGCGAGCGCTTGGCGAAATCGGCGTGCAGCTCGAAGGCTTTCCGATGCGGATTGCCTGATCTCAACCTCAAGACGAAGCATATCGTTCAAATTGTACGAACCGCGCTTGACCTGACTTCGTACATAAAGTACGATGCTTTCTTTGAGGGAATCTGCTTGAACACCGCGAACCATGCCGCTTTTGCCGACCTCTCCCGCCCTTTGCTGTCACCGCTGCCGCTCACCGAGCGCGAGCGCCTCGCCGGCGCCTGGCGCATGGCCAGCCAGGACATCGCCGACGATATCCGCTTCATCCGGCAGTATCTGAAGGTGATCGCCGAGAAGGACGAACGGCTGTCGACCGGCGCGCTTGTGCACGGCCGCGCCTATGTGGAGGCCTGCGCCGCCTGGCTGCCGGAGACGATGGCGCGGTATCTGCGAAACCTCAGGCTGATCAGCGAGTGCGAAAGCGCGATGATCGCGGCGGGGGTGAGGTTCGCCAAGTCGAGCGATGCCTGGTGAGGGCTTCCCTTTTCCCGTGCGGGGACCGAAGAAGCCCGCGCCGCAGACCCCTCAACCGGCCGGTTGCAACCCTCGGCTCATCGCCCCGGCAAATGCATCGTTTCACACAATCGCCAATTGGTGGACGCGGGTGAGCGGCCGGGCGTTAATTCCTGTCGGGTGAAGGAGGAATAGACGCATACCAGGGAGGAACACGTTTGATGCAACTGCAAATCGACATCGGCGCACTGCCCGAGGACCAGCCCTACGAAGTCACTTCATTTGCCAGAAAGCACGGACTGACGGTTCCTGTCGCGGATGCGGTGCTTTTCGCCAAGGGCCCGTCGCCCTCGCGGGCCGCCTGCGATACCGCGGCGCTTGCCCTTCTCTGCGCGGTCGCGCAATACGCCAGCAAGCAGGGAGGGCGCTAGCGATCGGCGGCGCCTTCCCTCTTCTTCCTCTTCCTACCAGCTGAACTGTAGCCCCGCATTGCCGCCGACCTGGCTGCCGGCGAAGGCGATGCCGAGCGTGCCGGTCAGGCGGCCGCCATGGAAGCCTTCGCTCAGCACGGCGGCGCCGGTGATGCCGAAGGCATTGGCGTCGCCGGCATTGCCCCAGTTGACGCGCAGGCCGAAATGCTCGCCCTGCGCGAGATCGGGCGCGGCGAGCGCGGCCGAGATCGAGGCGTTCTCGAAGGCGCGGGTGATGCGATTGTCGATGTCGTCGACATGGGCGGCCAATGCCGTCTTGCCGGTGACCGTCGTGGTGCCGCCCTCACCATCATCGACCGTTTGCTTCGTCTCGCCAGTCTGGGCGTTGATGCAGGTTTCGGTGCCCGGGCTGTAATAGTAATTGATGCCATAGGCTTGACAGTACCTGAGATAGTCGACCGCAGCCTCGGATGGCGACGCAAGGAGCGTTGCCGCGCCGAGCATTGCCGGCGCAAGAAGATATCTGAACATGATGCCCCCGGCCGCTCTTACCAGGTCAACTGCAGGCCGGCATTGCCGCCGACCGTCTTGCCGGAGAAAGCAACGGCCGCGGCGCCGGCCAACCGACCGTTGCCGCCAGGCATGAACCCCTCGCCCAACACCGCCGCTCCGGTGATGCCCATGGCGTTGGACTGACCGGCATTGCCCCAATTGACGCGGACGCCGAAATGCTCGCCCTTGTTCAGATCCGGGCTGGCCAGCGACGACGCTACCGAGGCACCCTCGAAGGCACGCTGGATGCGGTGATCTATGTCCTCGACCTTGCTTGCCAGCGCGGTCTTACCGACGACCGTGCCGCCGTCGGTTTCGCGACGCGTCTCACCCGTCTGGGTATTGATGCAGGTTTCGGTACCTGGGCTGTAATAGTAGTTGGTGCCGTACTGATCGCAGACGCGCACATATTCGACCGGATGCGGTTCGTCAGCCAAGGCCGGCATGGCCCAGCCGCCTGTTCCGGCCAGAAACGCAAACGAAATTAGACGGTTGATGCCCCGCATACCTAGTCCCCAAGTTGAAAGCCCGGCGGAAAAACGCATGGCAAAGCGCGGCGAGTCAAGCGGCCGGTCCGACCAAAGTCCGACTTTTATTGGGTATATTGAAGGGACACACTCAGTGTTGCCGGGATGACACAGAGATAGTTCGGGATAGTCAGTAAACCTCTCTCGTTGCCAAGTCTATACATTAACAATTTCTAATATAAATGATCGCTATCTATTGCAAATCGGCGACGCTTCTCAGGATCGTCGAAGGGCCCGACATGGCCGCGCCCTCACCTTCCGGCGGATCGAAAGAGGCTTGGCGGCAAACGACCGCCCAAACGGCTCAGGCCTTGGCTTTCGGTTTGGCAGCCTTTGCCTTGGCGGGGGCCTTGGCGGGCTTTTCCGCCTTGGCGGCTTTCGGCTTCTCGACCTTGGCGACAGCCGCCTTCTTCGGAGCTTTCTTCGGCTTGCCTGCCGCGTCGATCTCGGCGGTCGCCTGGTTCCAGTGCTCTTCGTGAGCACCTTCGGGCCGGCCGGCCTGCTCCCAGATCTCGTGCGCGCGTTGGCGAATGCGTTCGTGCCTGTCGTCCGTCACTGTCGCCTCCTAAGGTTGGGACGGGTTCCCCGGCGCGAACACTAGCGGAATTTTGACGCGGCGTCTTCGGTATCACGCATATTCGACCGACTTAGGCGGCAAATTCGCTCAGTGGCCGTCGGTGACGACCGCGATGCCGAGATGCGCTGCCTTCTTTGTGATCAATCCGGCCAAATCCGCGTCAGAGCGGTCGGTCCCGGTGCGCTTCCGCAGCAGCGAAATTGCCTCCTGCATGGACAGTAGGCCCGTCCTGTGCTCGGCTAGCAGCTTGTCGACCATGGCGGCGATACTGGGTGATTCGACGTGTGGATGATGCATGGCAACGACTCCTTCCGCTTCGTTGCCTCCCAAACCGGCGGCTATTTTAGGCGCTTTCCCTTGATGCGAGAAGAGCCCGATCCTCCCGATGCTTCGGCGGGAGGATCGGGCTCTTCAGGGGCCGTATGTTACTGGATCACCTGGACAACGCGGCGCGTGCCGGGATCGATCAACACCGTGTGGTCGTTGACCACGGCATAGCGATATTGCACGTCCGGCACCTCCTGCAGCTCAACCGTATCAGGCACGGTCGAGCCGACGCCGAGCTCGAGGCCGAGCACGTTGACAGAGGCGATCGGATGCTTGTGGACATATTCCTTGACCACGGTCTGCTGCTCGGGGGTGACGATCACCTCGTCCGCGGCCGCGATGCCGATGCCGGCCATCAGAGCCAGGCCGGCGACAGCTGGAATGAGGGTGGTTTTCATGTTTCTCTCCTGTTGGATTTACGACGATCCCTTCGGATCGCGTATTGGTTCACGACGATCCTCCGGATCGCGTATTGCGAGCTCCGCCCTGCCACCGCCCGGGGCGGAAACATCGGCAAGTCGAATAGTTGAGCTCCCGGGGCAAACGCCCCCGGCGAGGTGTTGTTCCGTCAGCGACGACTAATTTGAGGTGGCGGAACCTTCGCATCGGCTCTGCATTGGAAGGCATTGAAACTCCCCAAGACTTTGAAATCCAAAGGGCGCCGCAGTCATGCAAGAAGGTTACATCAGAAGCGACATCCAACTTCGCGCCCCCATCGCGATCGCCGTCGGCGCCGGCTTCAAGCGCGAGATCGCCTCGCTCACCGGGATGCAGAATTTTCTCAAGGAATGGCCGGCGGCTTCGCGGGGCGAAAGCCACGCAAGGGCGCTGCGCGCCTGCGAGGCGGCGCGGGCCGGCGAGATCGATCTCGACAAGGCGCGCCAGGCGTTCCTGATCTTCGCGAGGAAGGCGGGGATCGAGTGGACCGGGGCCGATCCGGTCGCGGTGCTGCGCGAGGCCAAGATCAGGCGCAACCGGGCACGCGAGAGCCGGGCGCTGCAGCGGCCGGCGCACTGACAGAGCCGGTGCGCATTGGGGCCGCTGCGCGTTGGGCTTGCCCTGCAGGTTTCAGGAGCTGGCCGACGAGATCCAAGTGGAGCCGTCTTGCGTCCGTTTGCCCTGCGGACCGCCGCCGGGGCTGACGGTCGACTGGATCGATGGGGCTCTTCGGCTGGTGGCCGCTGTCAGGTCGCCGTCGACTCGCCCAGCGCCTCGGTGACGAAGGACGCGGCGATCAGGTCGTCCGCTTCGATGCGTAGGGAGCCCTCGCCGCCCCCCATGATGGCCGCGACCTTCTGGAAGGTCTTCATCTCGTGCTCGGTGATCCGGGCGTCCCGCATCCTGGCTTTGAGATCGGCGACGCGCATCCCGAGCGAACGGGATGTTCCGATTTCTCGTTTCGACATGTTCGTAAAACTCCTCCTCGGCCCGCCCGTATCTGTTCGCCGCCGCCCGAATTTATGCTGCCATGCATTTGTGTTGCTGATGAGACAGCTGAGATCCAGAGCCGCTAACTCAAACGCGAGGGGAAGGTTCCGTTAGCACATGGTAACAAAATAATACTCGGTTGGCGGCCCGCCGCCCAAGCCGGCGGCGGGTCATTCAACTTCGGTACGCTAGCGGTTATCGAGCACCTGGACGATCTTGCGCGTGCCGGGATCGACGATCACCGTCCGATTGTCGACGACCACGTAACGGTATTGGACGTTCGGCACTTCGTGCAGCTCGACCGTATCGGGAACCGTGCTGCCGATGTTCAACTCGACGCCCGGAACCTTCACCGAAGCCAGCGGCTGCTTGTGCACATATTCGCGGATGACTGTTTCCTGTTCGGGCTGGATGATGACGTCCTGAGCGGCGGCGGCGCCGATACCGGTCAGAAGAAGCAGGCCCGCGGCAGCGGTTGTGAGGTGCATTTTCATGATCTTCTCCTTGGCATGGATCGATTGCCTCTCACGCTGCGCCTGCGATCTCACAGCCGATAGGCACTGTGCGTAACGCCATCTGGCAAGCCTTGTTCCGGCAAAAAAACGCCGCCGGCGTTCTCCGCGAAACGTCACGGCGCGGCGCGGCTGTTTCGGAACAATGCATTTCGGCCCGGGTTACCCAATCCGAAGGGACCGACTATTTCCGAGGAGAAATCCCATGAAACATCTGCTGATCACAAGCATGATCACACTCGGCGTCGGTTGCGGCGCCGCGATGGCGCAGACCGAATCCGTGCAGCCCAGCGGCGATGCCAACTGCGCCTCGGGCCAGGCCGACTGTAAGACCGGCGGCAAGGCAGGCGGGCAGGCACAGGGCGAGACGAAATCGAAACCCGAAATGAACGCCCAGGGCAAGGCCAAGATGAAGACCGATGAGCAGGCCCAGGGCCAGGCCGGCGCCAAGACCGACCAGAACGCCGAGGACAACACCCAGCTCAAGAAGAAGCAGCAGGCCCAGGGCAAGGCCGGCGCCACCACCGAGCAGAACGCTCAAGGCGGCAACACCAAGATGCAGGAGCAAAACGCTCAGACTAACACCGGCACGAAGACTGACCAGAATGCCCAGGACAACACACAGTTGAAGAAGAAGCAGCAAGCCCAGGGCAAGGCCGGCACCACCGACCAGAACGCTCAGACCGGTACCAAGACCGAGCAGAACGCCCAGGGCGGCAACACCAAGATGCAGACCGAGCAGAATGCTCAGACCAACACCGGCACCAAGACCGAGCAGAATGCCCAGGGCAACACCAATGTCGAGACCGACCAGAACAAGACGGCCTCGATCAACAATGTGACGGTCGAGCAGAGGACCCAGGTTACCCAGATCATCCACGAGACCAAGGTGGAACCGGTTCGCGACGTCAGCTTCGACATTTCGGTGGGCATCGAGGTGCCGCGGCATAAGGTGCGGCTGCACCGCCTGCCGGCCCGCATCGTCAAGATCGTGCCTGCCTATGAGTACTACGAGTATTTCGTGCTGGCCGACGGACGCATCGTCATTGTCGACCCGGACACTTACAAGATCGTCCTTATCCTGACCTGACAAGAACAGCATCACGAGAGAAAGGCCCGCCAGTGCGGGCCTTTGTCGTCCGAGTGCCGCCGCAGCCCGGAAAACAGCTCGCGCGGCCGACGCATTCCATGAGACGTTGCTTGAATGCCGGGGCCCATGGAACGATCCGGCGCAATTGCCGGTTGCTACAAGGAAGTCCTGCTCCCTTGGTCCCTGTCGGAGCGGACAATGGTGCGACAAGGCCGCCGGGCAGATTGTTCAAGCTTGCGGTCCACCCGGAAAAGGTGCAAGGGTCATGACGGGTAGAGACATGGGCGAGATCGTCGACGACTGGACATGGTCGCGGCGCTCGGTTGGGCAAATGTATTTTCCGCAGTTTCTTGTGGGAATGGCGGCGACGCTTCTGGTGGTCCTCGGCTGGACATTCGCGTCCACCGGATCGGTCTGGGCGGCATTGGGCTGGACGGTCCTTGCCGCGGTTATTCTGCAGGCCGGCTACTTCGCGGCGGTGCTGTGGCTGGTGCATGGCGAGGCCCGCGTGACCGACGAGGCCAAGTCGAGCGACGGCGCCGTCTCGCCCGCCAAATTGCCTGGCCCGTTCGAGCGGGACGGCATCATCCACGCTCTCATCTCGCTGCTGTTTCCGAAGCTGTTGCCTTAGCCGGCCGTAGCCTGCTCGCGAATGGCCGGCCAGTCGCTTCCCCGGAAGCCGGCGGCAATCCGTTTCGCCCGACACATTGCACGCCTCTGTTCGAGCGCAGCAGCGAGCCCGGGCCAGCCCCGCGTCATGCTTCCGAGGCGCGATCAGTTTGGCATTGTCGCCAGCGCCCGTCCGCAACAAAGGTTATTCGGCGCGATGCAAAACGGCCGTCTTGCCGTGCTCTTTGGTTGGAGGCTCCAGCCCGTCCAGGCCGAAGCCCCTGCTCGCGCGCAAGCTAGCGTGCCGCGGCTGGTGAGGCCGAGCGCACCGTCTCCGACGACGAGAAGACGACGAAGCCAAAGACCAGCACCGCAGCGGCGACGATCAGCGAGCCTATCGCCACGACCGGTTCGATCTCCGGATGGCCTGCCGCCAGCATCCAGTAGAGCGCCGGCAGCATGATCACGATGCCGGCCGTATAGAGGCCGTAATGGATCATGGCGATGCGGCGCTCGGCCTTGGCCGGGTTGAGCGCATAATAGCCACCGAAGATGGCGCTGGTGACCCAGCCTAGAAGGTTGATGTGGGCATGCGCCGGGAAGGCGCCGTGATCGCCCGAAATCGCCATCTGCAGCCCGGCGCCGATGCCCAGGATGAGAAAGACGATGGCCGTCTTGAAGAAGAGTTCCGATACCCGTGGCATTTCTGTTGTCCCTCCCAATGCCTCTGTGGACCCGACTCTGTGAAGTCTATATCTAGCCAGCCATATTAGCCATGGCGCACCTAAAGCATGTCTCCCGAAAGTGGGAACCTGTTTGGGGATAAAGACATGCGTAAACCAAAGATCTGACGCGCATGAGCAAAGCCAAAGGATCGCGACGCGCTTTAGGTCGGTGAAGTCGTCGGACGAAAGCCCCGCGAGGCGGCTTCGCGAAAAAATGGCTCGCTTCTTTCGAGGAGAGCCAAAAAGGGAGCCGGGCTTGAGATCGGCTCCCATCCAGGTTACCACCTGAATTTCAGACATGCCTAACGTAGCGGAGTGCGGGATTTATTCCACCGCGATCGCCGATCAGTCCCGCAAGCTTCGAATCCGCACAGCAGAGCAGGCCTTTCGCCGATCGGGCGCCCGCGAACCTGTGCGCCGACCAGGACATCCCTTCCCCGCTGGCAGGCGTGCGAACAGCATGCGCTTCAGCGTCCCGAATCCGCTCGAGTTCGCGCAGTTGCGGCGGGCATTTGCGCCCGTTCGGAACCGGCCCGATGGCGCCTTGCAAGCGCGCGGCATTTGGGCAATGCTCGGATTCGGGGAGTGGTTTCCGTAATTTCGGAAGCACGATTACATGTTCACTGACTACTACGAAGTTCTGGAAATAAGCCCGAACGCCAATTCTGAGACAATCGAGCGGATTTTCCGCTATTTTGCTATGCGCTATCATCCCGATAATCGGGAAACAGGGAATGAATCGCGCTTCAGCGAGATCGTCGAGGCCCACAATACGCTGCGGGATCCAGTCAAGCGGGCCCAGTACGACATCCTCTACCGCGAGCATCTGGGCCTTCGCCACGAACTCACGGATGGCGCGCGCGACGGCGGCGGCATGGACAGGGATGCCGTCATCCAGGCCAATTTGCTGTCGCTTCTCTATGTGCGGCGCCGGCGCGACGTCAACAATCCGGGCATCGGCGACGACGAGCTCGAACGCCTGTCGGGCTGCCCGCGCGAGCACCTTGAATTCCACCTGTGGTACCTCAAGGCGAAGGGCTTCATCGGCAGGACCGAGAACGGGACGTTCGCCATCACGGTCGAGGGCATCGACCACGCCGGGAGCAAACAAGGCCGGGACCGCCCGGACGCCACCCGCCTGCTCGATCACGCCGATTAGAGCGTTTCACCGTTTCAGGGAAAAGGCGAAACGTTGGATCCGTTCGATCGGACAAGGCTGAAGGTTGCGGCGAAACCGCCGGGCCGAGCGTTCACATTTCCCGGAACTGCCCTCGGCCGGACTGCTCCGGCCGGCATCAAAAGCCCGCCGACTGGTGCCTGAACCAGTGGCGGGCTCGATGAAGGAGCAGCTACATCCCGGGGGAATCGACTGTCGTCTCCTGAACTCCCCATATCTGGGCTCGGTTCCGCTGGGGGGAGCGGAGCCCGAACCATGCGCCATGGAGGGGCAAGAACAGGGAGCGCAACGATGACATAGGCGCCGTGCGTCGCCGAAGGCAAGACGACTGAGGTCTGACGCGCCGCCGAAATAGGCCCGGCCTGGCGCGCCGACGGCTTCACGCCGAGGCGGTGCGGACAAAAAAGCCGCCGGGCGAGGCCCGGCGGCGTTTCGTCCACCCTCTGGTCGGTTCGTTTGGACTTACGGCGTCGTCGTCGCTGCGGCGGCCTGGTCGATCTTGTCGGCAAGCACGCCCTTGGCCCAGTCCGTCACTTCCTGGTCGACCGGCTTGTTGGCCATGTCTTGCAGGGCGGCGTCCAACGTCGCGTCGTCCGGGGCGGGTGTATTGGTAACCGCGGTTTGGGCATCCGCGACCGCCTGGGTGTCAGCGGTGATCGCCGCGTTCTGGGCATCGATCTGCGACTGCACATCGGTGATCTGCGCATCGAGAGCCGCCTGCTGTTCGGGCGTGAAGCCCGTCGTGTCAGTCGCGTTGAGATCGGCGAGCTGCTGGGTGAGATCGGCGAGCTTGTTCTGGTCGGTGGTCAGCTGGGCATTAGCAGCGTCGAGCGCAGCCTGCGCGTTCTGAGCTGCCGCTGCCGCTGTCACATAGGCCTGGATGCCAGCGAACTTCTTGCTCTTGGAATTCATATAGGCGTTGATGTTGCGCTGCAGCGAGTTCAGCCGGCCGAGCTTGGCGTGAAGGTTCTTCTCCTTCGGCGTGGCGGCTGTCGTGGTGTCGTCGGTCGCGCTGTCGTCGGTGCCCTTGTTGTGGCCGTGAGCAGAAGCCGACTTGCCGTGCTCTGCGCCGCTCTTGCCGTTGCCACCGGCATTGCCGCCGCCGTTTCCATTGCCGCCATTGCCGCCGTGGCTACCGCCATTGCCGCCGCCATGGCCGTTGCCGGCGAGCGCCGGGGCCGCCGCGAGCGCCAGAATGGCAAGGGATGCCAGAAGTGTCTTACGCAATGTCATTGTACTTCTCCGCAGATGAATCGTTACCGTGGCCCAACCGCTAGGCAGCGTCTTATGAGAATTTCCTAACGGCGTCGGATAAACTTTAGGCAATTGCGGTCGCCAAATGAGAGCATCGCCGTCATTGCCCCGCACTCTTCCAAAAAATTCCGTTAACTCATTGAAATGACACAGAAATACAAAGGGCCGAGCGCTTTTGGGCCGTTTGGAAAAATGAGGGCCCTTGTCTCGCCGGACCATGGTCCCTAGGGGCGCCATTGGGCACGCGAAAGCCCCGCAGGTCGAGCGCGTTCGGGCGCTCGGAACACTCCTGCCCCGCCGGGATTAAATGACTGAAGGGACGTTACCTGAAAGGACCAATCGTCATGAAACGCATTCTTCTTGCCGCCGCCCTGCTTGCTCTGTCCGGGGGTCTGGCGACAGCGCAGTCGGGCACTTCGTCGGGCACTTCGTCGGGTTCTTCATCCACGACGACGATGCCCAGCAGCCAGGACACGGATCAGACCAAAACGAACTCGACCAATCCAAACTCGGCGAAGGATTGCGCCCCCGGACAACAGACGACCGGAACCGCGAAGCAGGCAGCCCCTGGACAACAGGACACCAGCGCCAAATCGAACGCTCCCGGGCAGATGAAGACGACAGCGGAAGGCTGCTAGGGCGTTGCAGCGTCTCTTGAAACGGGGGACCGCCTATCTCCGTTTTAGTGCGGTCGCGGAGGGGACCGTTTCACGCGGCGTCCACGTCGCCGGCGGTGTCCGGCGCCTCGGGCGAGGTATCCGACTCCTCACCCGAGCCGGTCGGAGAGAGCACCGTCAGATCCATGCGGGCGATGCGGGACGCGGCTTTTCCTTGCGCGTTCGGCTCGCCCGCATTCGTCTCGGAGACCGAGGCCTTTGCAAGGTGGCCGACGCTTTCCGCGCTCTTGCCCGGGAAGGTTTCCGACGATCCCTGAGGTTTGCTCGAATGATGTACGAGGCCAGCGGAATGCTGGCTTCCGACGGGAGAGGTCATGGCTGCGCTCCTGATAGGACGATGGCAAATCCCTAGCATTCGTGGCTGGCGTCAAGCTTGCGACTTTAGAGATTGCTAAGATGATGCGCCGATCAGCCGGAGTGGATGGGACGGCACGTAGGCCGCCGGCACCACCCGAGGAGACGGGTTTCATGCCCGGTTTGCCCCTGCCCTTCTAGAGCTGTTCACCGTTTCACGGAAACGGCGAACCGCTCTATCTCCTTGTTTTTGCGCAATTCCGAACGGAAGGCTACGGCGAAGACGCCGAGCCTGACCGCTCGCACTTTTCCTGGAATTGCTCTAGCCGCCGACCAGCGGCACGGTCACGGACGTCGTGTAGTTGATCGGATAATCACTGAAATAGGGGAAGTTGATGACGAAGGCGTAGCTGGCGTTGACATGGGCCATGCGGAAGCCGCCGCTCGCCGGATCGATGGTGATCGTGACGTTCACATTTTGCAGGCCGAGCGCCTTCAGCTTCTGCTTCGCAAAAAGGCACAAATTGGCCGATTCAGTTCCGACTGTTACTGAGGGCAAGCTCCTTGCACGCTGTTGAGCAGCGGCACGTTCACCGTGGTCGCATAGTTGACCGGGTACTCGCTGAAATAGGGGAAGTTGATGACGAACGCGTAGCTGGCGTTGACATGCGCCATGCAGAAGCCGCCGCTCGCCGGATCGGTGGTGATCGTGACGTTGACGTTCTGCAAGCCGAGCGCCTGCAGCTTCTGGGTCGCGATCGCCTGTATGTCGGCCTGGGTCAGCGTGTTGTTGAGCTGCAGCGAGCGGGCGGAGGCCTCCAGCGCATAGCGCACGCTGGACTCGGAGTTCATCGACCAGCCGAAGGCGAAGATGCCGAAGAGCAGCATGATCAGGAAAGGCACAATGAGCGCAAACTCGATCGCGGCGCCGCCAGAGGCGTTGGCGGTAAACGCCTTGGCTCTCTGTTCAGCGGACACGGATCACCTGCTGGTGGCCCATCGCGGTGTCGTGCGGAAAGGGGCCGAAGGCAAAGGGCGGACTCCAGGTGCCCGAGGCCTGGATCTCGACGAAGATCGTGGGCACTTTCGATCCCGCGCACATGGTCGACGCCGACGCCACTACGATCGTCCCGCATTTATAGACGCGATTGACGGTGACCGCCGCGTCCGTAGGCTTTTTCTCCCAACTCGCCAGCGCGGCTGCCCGCGTGCTGCTGTCGTCGCCGGATCCCGCCAGGACCAGGTTTGCCGCCGTCTTCACACCGGCGCGCATCGAAAGCGAGTTGGTGACGTAGGACCAGCCGTCGACGGTGCCCAGCAGGGCGACGCACAGCACCGGCAGCACAAGCGCGAATTCGACCGCGGCGGCGCCGGATCGGTCTCTGCGGAAACGGATCGCCGGTGGCTGCATGGCCGCTACTCGACGAGCACTATGGACGTTGCGGCCGTGATGCCATCCATCCCATAGGCCGTGCAGTCCTGATTGATGGTGGAATTGCCTGACCACTGAACCGTGTCCGCAACGACCTGCGTGCAGCCACCCTTGCCGGAGAAATTGCCGAGATAGTTGACCTGCTGCTTGGGGAAGTAGATGGCGCCGGTCAGCAAGGAGGTCGCGGTACCGTTGAAGGTGCTCTGTGCCCAGACGCCAGTCCTGTCGCCGTAGAACAGCACACCGGAATAGGTGCCCGAGGTCGGCGCGCTCAGATTCACTGTGGCGTTGCCGTTCATGCTGACGGTGTTGCTGCCGGACATGAAGATGGTTACGCCGTTGGTGCAAGGGGCGGCGCAGGTGATGACCGCACCCGCGTTGATCTTCAAATTCCCCTGGACGACATAGGTCCCGGAAGAGAGCGCGACATTGCCGTTGAGGTTCATGCCACTGCAATAGGTGCCAGGCTGTAGTGTTTGCGTCGTCTTGCTGGCGTTGACATTCCTGCACGGGTTCGTGACCGCGGGCGCCGGCAGGGAGGAGAAAGGATCGGCGGCCGGCAAGGCCTGTGTGATCTTCGACGCGCATTTCGTGGTCACCGGGTTGTTCAGCACCATGCCGCCGACCGTGATCAGACAGTCGGCCTTCAGGCTCGCCGAGCCCTGCACCTTGATGGCATCACTGGCGGTCGAATCGGACATGACGGAGCAGCCGTTAAGATTGACGGTGGTGCTGCCGGAAAAGAGCGCCGCCTGCGCGGCCGAGTTGTTGAGCGCCAGGATGCAAGCGTAGGAGGCGTCGTTGATCAGGGCCACCGCCCTCGCCCGCTCAGGCACCTTGCTCGATGTGAAGATCGAGGTGAACATCCGGTCCAGTTGCTGGTTGAGGATCACCTCGACCGCCTTCTTGGCCGTGTATGCCCCGGATGTCGGCGGCGTGTGCACGGTGATGGTGCCTGTGCCCAGCCCGTTCGAAGTCGCCGATGTCGTGGCGGCCGCGGTGATGGTAGCCGTGTTGGAGCCCCAGGACTTTTCCACTGCGCCGGCATAAGCCGCCGCATCCGCCGTCGACTGCAGCTTCAGGCTCGAATAATACCAGTAGGAGGTCTCGACGCCGAGCCCCGCCCCGCCGACGACGACCGGCAGGGTTAGAGCGAATATGGTCGCGACATTGCCGCCCTTGCCTTCGCAAAAGCGTCGAATGAAGCGCCGGAAAAAAAGATGTCTGAAGAACCGACCTGAAGAGGCCATGGCCGAGCGCGCCCAAGCTATCCCAGCCATCACATCAATCATTGCCGTATGAACGAATGCCTAATTATTTCGGTCGAGTTGAGCCGGTAGGACCGCAGCGGGACGCCGCCTCCAACTTACGCCGCGCATACTCAGACTTAAGGCCTACCCGCCCTAGGACTTAAGATGTAACCATCGGTAAAACCTAATATTTTAGCACTTTCTGCATTTTAACTTTTTTGGAAATCGCCCGTAGAGACCACACGCATAACACTCTGTGAAATACGACGAGGGCGGGCGCCATGCTTGGACGGTTTTGGGTTTCGAAGCGCGGCAACTTCGCGGTCGCAACGGCGGTTGCCATGGTGCCGCTGATGCTTGGTTTGGCAGCATCCATCGACCTGATCGGCACCAGCGACGACGCCGCCCAGCTGCAGAATTCCCTCGACGCCGCCGGCCTTGCGATGGGCACCAAATACCAGCCGGGCATGTCGGCGGGCGACCTGCGGCAACTGGGCCAGACCTTCTTCGCGGCCAATATGAGCGCCGCCGACGCGCAGGAGCTGTCGGGCAGCCTCGCCGCCTTCCAAGCCTCCGCCAGCGGCGATCCGGGCGCTTATTTCATTTCGGCGTCGTCGAGCATCAGCCGGCCGGCCTTCCTCGGCGCCATGCCGGCCTGGCAGGCGACGCGCACCGCCTCGGTCAAGATCAAGCCCGGCGCGCAGGCCTGCGTGCTGGCGCTCAACCAGCATGCCGACAACGCGGTCAACCTGCAGGGCTCGACCAATGTGGCGATGGCCGGCTGCGTGATCGCGGCCAATTCGGACGCCGCCGACTCCGTCAACCGCGGCGGCTCGGCGGTAGTCAGCGCAGCTTGCGTCTCGACGGTCGGCGCCACGCAAGGGTTGACGCCGCCCAGCGCCACGCTTTCCTGCGGCACGCCGCATGAGAACCAGTACGCCTCGTTCGATCCGCTGGCCGACGTTGTTCCGCCCGCCTACACGCTCTGCCTGCCGGTGCCCAACGGCAAGACGATAACGCTCTCGCCGGGCACCTATTGCGACAAGACCCTGTCGGGAAAGATCACGCTCAATCCGGGCACCTACATCATGCGCAACGTCGTCATAAAGCCGGGCGGCAATGGCAGCCTGAGCGGCCAGGGCGTGACGATCTTCCTGATGGAGAACTCGCAGCTCTACATCAACGCCAACGAGCAGGTGAACCTCTCGCCGCCCACCAGCGGCCCCTATGCCGGCATCACCATCTACCAGGCGCATGGCAACACACGGGCGCTGACGCTGAACGGCGGATCCGGCTCGCTGGTGAGCGGTTTCATCTACGCGCCGGATGCGGCTATCACCTATACCGGAAATTCGGACATGAGCGCCCAGGGCAGTTGCCTGCGGCTGGTGGGCGACACCGTGGCAATGACGGGAAACTCCGCCGTGAAGTCGAACTGCACGGCCGAACTGGGGAACCGGGAGATGTATGCGGGCCGGATGGTCACCCTGGCGAGGTGAGACGGAAAGCGGCAGCGGCTCGCAAGGCCGCGGTGACCGATCTCCTGATGGAAAATCGATGGCCCGGCCGCCACGCCGAATTACGCGATGATGTCGGCGCCCGGCTGCTCGTCGAAGAGCACCGCGCAGCCGCGCTCCAGCGCAACCTGCGTCAAGGCGGTGGTCGCATCCTCGTCCGACGAGACGAAATCGCCGGTCAGCACGCGCAGTTCCTCGACGGCCCTCGACATAGGCACGACGCGCCCGGCCGAACGGTCGCTCACGCATGCGTCGATGACGCACAGAAGATCGATGAGTTCGAAATGATCCATGGCGGCCTCCGCTGCGGCCATCCCTTCGCCCTGTCAACGGCGTGTGGCGCGGACTGGTTCCCAGGCCGGCTTCATCCCTGCGGCCTTGCCGGCGCGAGCTTGAGGTCGAAGCGGGCCGGCAGGCATGGCTCGACACAGGCCTTGCGCACCGATCCGGTTGTCATGGTGTCGATTGGAAGAAGGACTATTATCCGAGCGTGGCGTGCCGGCCAGAGCGGCCTGTCAAAGAGAAGGAAGACGCCGCCGATCATCAGCGCCAGGAGCAGTGCCGCAACAGGTTCGCGATCATGTTGCCGGGTTGCACGGCCAGCAACTCCAGGAGCGATTGAAGGGAAAGGCGTGCCCGTCATATCGCAGGAATGGCGGGCACGCTTCGGTCGACCGCCGATGAAGGGACTTGTCCGGCGGCTTGCTAACCAAATGAATTGATGGCGCTGTTGTTTCTTGAAAATCGGCGACTCGGGCCTCTGCGTTCGGCGGCTGAGACTTCAGTCTGAAAACCGCTTCGGACCGTCGCCCAAGGGCCGGACAATCGCTTTCAGCTGCCGTTGCCCGGCCATTGAAATCGGCGAAAGGAGAGAAGACACGGCGTGCTGACGGGTCCGCCTTTTTGACTGGCCGTTCCAACTGCTCCTTCCAAGTTCAAGGTAGAGTTAGTCCTCGAGGTCCATCGGCTGATGGCCGGGCTGCTGGTGCCAAAGCACCTGGCGATAATCCGTCAGTTCGACGACCTGCGTGCAGACCGGACAGATGTAGCTGTCGCAGCATTGGCGAAGCGCCGGCGACCCGCGGCGAGCGGCAATGACCGGCGGACGCGAATAGGCTTTGACGGCCTGATCAAGCATGGTTTCCTCCTGGTGGTTGTCGATTATCCCCGCCCAAAGGCTTCTTCCCTCGCCGGCGATGTCGTGCCGCCGCGGCGCTCGGCCAGCGCTGGAACAGGTTCGGCATGATGCTGATGGGGGAACGCACGAGACCGCGATGATATCGCCTTCATTGTTGCCGAGGGTCGCATCGAATTCTCCCTGTCGGGCGAAAACGGATGGTCCCTCAACCACCGCCGTGCCAGCGCAAGAAGAGCAAAGCACCTGCGACAAGGTTCCGCATTAACTTCGGATAAGGCGCAAAGAAATCTTCCAAAAATTCTCCGACCGCCGGGAGCGCCCAATTATATTAGCAATCACTCATAATAAGGTGTTTGAATTAGACGGCGTCGCCGACGATCGCAACGTCAGGCGCCGCTTCACATGGGAGGGAAACCACGTGTAGCCCGGCAGCCGCACGATCTCGACACGCGTCTTGGCGGGCGCGCGGACCGACTCCTGTGAAGGATACCGTTCTGAAATCTCAGCAACCTTCAGGACGTCTCAACCTATTGATCTAGCGAGAAATACTTGAAAACTGTCGGTCCAGCTCGTCCCACAGTTTGTCACAAAATCCGGATCGAAACGTGGGACGCGATGTGGGACTTCAGAACGAGGTTTCGATGGCGCTGACTACTCTCAAGGTCAAACATGCTGGCCCCGGCAGGCACGCCGACTTGCACGGGCTATATCTGCTTGTGCGCGAAAGCGGAACGCGATCGTGGGTGCTCCGGATGCAGCATGCCGGGCAGCGGCGGGATTTCGGTCTGGGACCCGCCCACGACGTACCACTGGCCGACGCGCGGATACTCGCGGCAGACCTGCGCAGGGCGGTACGCGCCGGCATTGATCCGACCTCCAGGCGGCGCGCGACCCGTAAATCGGCACGACCTTCGAGAAGGTGACGCGCGATTGCTACGACGCGATAAGGGCGGCTGGAAGGACCAGCGACACGCCTCATGGATGTCGAGCTTTGAGCGGCACGTGCATATTGGCGGCAAAGCCGTTACAGCGGTCGACAGCGCGGCGGTGCTGTCCGTGCTGGAGCCGATCTGGTTGACCATCCCGGATACAGCCAAGCGGGTGCTTCAGCGTATCGGCACCGTGATGGACTTCGCGCACATCAAAGGGCTGGTGCCGGACGAAGTTTCGCTTCGATCGGTGACGCGCGGTCTGCCGCGCCAGACCCGTCGCGCGACCCACCGCGCCGCGATGCCGCATGAGGATGCGCCCGCCTTCATGAAGACGCTGAGCGCTCTTCCCTCAACCCTCGGTCGGGACGCGCTCAGGCTCACGGTACTGACCGCTGTGCGTTCGAATGAGGCTCGCAAGGCGACCTGGGCCGAGTTCGATCTCGACAAGGCGGTCTGGTCGATACCCGCGGCCAGAATGAAGATGAAGGAAGCCCACGTCGTTCCGCTCGCCCCCGCTACGGTCAAGCTGCTGCGCGCGCTGCACCAGCGTCACCTCGCATTACACGGCGAGGTTAAGCCGGAGAGCCTGCTGTTCAGCTTCACAGGTGACAAGCCGATCAGCGATATGACCATGCTAAAGGTTCTGCGGGACATGAAGGTTGGGAATGCGACCGTTCACGGCTTTCGCAGCACGTTCACCGATTGGGTGGCCGAATGCACCAACGTGCCGAAGGAAAGTCGCAGACAAGGCTTTGGCACATCGCATCGCCAACGCGGTTGAAGCAGCCTATCGGCGCACCGATTTTTTTGACCGGCGTCGTATGCTGATGAACGAGTGGACCGAGTTTCTCCTGGGCTAAGTGCAGGGCGAACCGCTCGACCTCACTGCCGAGGAGAACGCCACCATTGGGGCGCTAAACGCCGAATATCAGAAGCTCGAGGCCGAATATGTCCGAACTGAACCGGCTGATGCCCGCTATCAGCCAGAAGGTCTTGATCCAGCAATTGCGCGAGATGGAGGCGCACGGCATCGTGAGCCGCACGGTGTTCCCGCAGGTGCCGCCTAGAGTGGATTATGAAGCGACGCCGCTGGGCCAAAGCCTGAGGCCAGTTCTACTTGACCTGTGCAAATGGGGCCGCCGCCACGCCGCCGAGCTCGACGAACTCGATAGCCTCGGCGATGGCGGGAAACTGTCGCTGCCCGATTAGTCTAGCCGCGCGGCGCGTCGTCTTCGCCCTCGACCATCAGCTTTCCGATCAATTCGCGAACCCAGCGCTGCCCGGCATGGCCGTGACAACGCTCGTGCCAGATCAAGCCGATATCGAACCGCTCGCTCAGCCAGGGCAGATCGATGATCGTCAGCCTTTCCGATTGGGCACGAAACAGCCGCCTGGGTACGAGCGCGACAAGATCGCTGCTGGAAACAATTTCGGGAATGAACAAGAACGAGCCCGCTGACATGACGACATTGCGCCGATAACCGAGAACCCCCAAGGCGTCGTCAACTGGTGTCTCGAAATTGCCGCCTCGCCGTGAGACGATGATATGTTCCAGCCTGACATAGTTCTCGATCGTCAGACCAGGCTTCAGATCCGGGTGGCTTTGCCTGCCGATGAGGACATATGTTTCCTCGTAAAGATGACATGCACGTAGATGCGGCATCGCGGGATCGGGTGTGGCGATCACCAAATCGATATCGCCGTTCGCCAACTGCTGTTCCATGAGGGCGGGGGACAGGTGCCAAACCGCCACGCGCACGCCTGGTGCTATCCGCCGGAGCGCTAAGACGAGCGGCATCACAACGGCTGCCTGGACATAATCCGAGCAAGCGATCGACACAGCGAGTTGCGCCGTTTCGGGATCGAAGTCCCTGTGGGATTGCAGTGTCGAGCGCACCCGATCCAACGCCTCGCGCAATTGCGGGGCAAGTTCTGTTGCCTTGGCGGTCGGGGTCATTCCGCGCTGGGCGGGAAGAAGCAAGGGATCGTCGAACAAATCCCGCAGCCGCGCGAGTTGCGCACTGACTGCCGGCTGGCTGAGATGCAGCTTCGCCGCCGCCTTGGTGACGTTCCGTTCGGCGAGCAGCACTTCGAGCGTTGCCAGAAGGTTGAGGTCGATGCGGCTGGTATCTACCACCTTTATTCCCGAACAAAATATAATCGATTTCAAATATGGCCGGAAAGCCTCCATCCTGCAAGCATCGACGCGGGAGCTTCACCAATCTCTCCCGCGGGAGGCAAGGATGGTCATCGTCAGTTTTCTTTATCCAATACTGAGCAAGCACGCTTCGATGCTGCCCATCATGTCGAGAAACATGTGCCCTTGGCCCCGGGCCTGCTTGGCGGCGCCGTCAGAGGCATTCATCGATGCCGGCTACACCAAGCGTCAGGCGCTCGACGTGCTGATAGGGCTTGCCGCCAAGCTCATCTCCAACTTCACCAACGCGCTGGCCCATACCGAGCTTTATGATCGGGTGAAGCCGCTGGCTTGGGTACATCCCAGCGAGCGCTGAAGCGCACCCCCCACTCCACGATAGAGACAGAGAAGCATGATGATGAAGAATATCCTGATTGTATCTGCGCACCCCGAACCAACCTCGCTCACCCGGCAGTTGGTCGATGTTACTGTCGAGACGCTTGGCGCCGCCGGACACGAGATCGTGCAATCCGAACTTTACGGCATGAAGTGGAAAGCAGTGTTCGACGCCGACGACTTTCCCGTCCGCACCAATCCCGACCGGCTGTCGTTCATCATGGAATCCGGCCATGCCTATGCGACCGGCAACCAGACGCCGGATGTTGTCGCCGAACAGGCCAAACTCCTTGCCGCGGACGCGGTCATCCTGCAGTTCCCGCTGTGGTGGTACAGCGTGCCCGCGATCCTGAAGGGCTGGATCGAACGCGTCTATGCCTTTGGTTTCGCTTATGGCTACCAGAACGGCACCAACGAGTTTCGCTTCGGGAACGGCATCCTGAAGGGCAAGCGCGCGCTGGTAAATGTTCAGGCCGGTGGACCTGTGGTGGACTATGGCCCGCGCGGGATCAACGCGCCGATTGAGCAGCTGCTCTTTCCGCTGACCCACGGCGCGCTCTTCTATCCGGGCATGGATGTGCTGCCCACGCACGCTGTCTACAGCGCCGGCCATGTCTCCACCGCCGAAGAGGTCGAGGCGATCAAGGCGGGCTGGCGCGCGCGACTCGCCGGGCTGTTCACGGACGCGCCAATCCCGTTCCGTGCGCAGAACGGAGGCGATTTCCCCGATCGCCACACCATGGCGGATGACGTCGCGCCGGGCCAGACCGGCATCGTCGCGCATGTCGAAAGGGTGGTCGAGACGGTTGACGCGTGAGGCACGACGATCATGAAGCCTTCGCTGATCGCGCTGGCCGCGGGAGCATTTGCCATTGGCACGACTGAGTTCGTGATCATCGGCCTGGTTCCCGGGATCGGGCGCGATCTCGGGATAACGCTCCCGGCGGCTGGTCTGCTCGTTTCCGGCTATGCCCTCGCCGTGACGGCCGGTGCCCCCACGGTCACGGCGTCAGTCGGGGCATCTGCCGCGCCGGCCGCTAGCGGTTGGATTGATGCTGCTGTTCGCGCTCGGCAATCTCTTGAGCGGCTTCGCGTCCGGCTATGGCGCGATGCTGGCGGGACGCATCATCGTCCCGCTGGGCCTTCCCAATCGGGAAAGCCCTCGCACTGGTATCTCAGTATTGTGGTTTCGACCGTGTAGGCCAGAACAGGAAGGCGGCGGTGAGAGCTGCGGTGATAGCGAAATGGCACGTACTGGCTTCCGGCGACCAGCGGCTCGTCCACAGGCTGCGGTCAAAGGCTATGCGTCGCCAGCGCCACGCACCGCGCTTCGGAAACGGAGATCAGAAGGTTCGATTTCAACCTCGGCTACATACCGAGCAGTATGCCGAGTAGTCTTCGGCTCTCAGAACATCGATCGACAATATCGGATTCGTGGACACCCTCTTCCTGGAACCGCATCCCAGCTTAAGCGGAGAACATCATGATTTCACCCTACACAATAAACGTCCCTGACGAACGGCTCGCCACGATCAGAGCCAAGGTCGAGGCTTATGACTGGAGCCAGCTGCCGGATGCGGGAGGCTGGTCGGCGGGGGTCAGGGTTGATGACCTCAAGCGACTCGCCGCTTATTGGCGGGACAGCTATGACTGGCGTGCGGTCGAACGGCGCCTCAACGCGCTGCCCAACTTCACGGCCGACGTGGAAGGCGAGCACCTCCACTTCATTCATGTGAAAGGCGACGACTCCAAGCCGCCCGTCCTGCTTCTCCACGGCTGGCCGGGCTCGTATCTCGAGTTCGAGCGGCTGTTGGAGCCGCTCGCAGCGGACGGGCACGATGTTGTCGTCCCCTCGCTTCCGGGCTTCGCGTTCTCCAACCCGATCACGCGCCCGATCGGCCCGCGGCGGGCTGCTGCGCTCGTGCATGGGCTGATGATTCAACTGTTCGGCGACGCGCGGTATTTCATTCAAGGGGGCGATTGGGGCCACGGCATCGCGGCCTGGGCAGCGCATGATCGCCCGGACGCTCTGCTCGGCATCCATATTAACATGATGACCGTGCGTGCGGAGGACGCCGCTCCGACGACCGGCGAGGAGAAGTCCTTCGCCGCCAAGCGGGCCGCGATTGCCGATCAGGAGAGCGCCTACTTTCACGAGCAGGAAACCCGTCCGCAGACGCTCGGCATCGCGATGGCCGACAGCCCGGTCGGAGCGGCGGGCTGGATACTCGAAAAGTTCGGCAAGTGGGCCGATCTTCCGACAACCGCCAATGGCGACCCCGACATCTGGAGCAAGTTTTCCGAGGAGGAACTCCTCACCAACATCATGCTCTACATCGCGCCGGCATCGTTCGTGACTGCAACCTGGATCTACTACGGCAGCCGGCTTGAGAAGTCGCTAATGCTTCCGGCCGGCACCCGCATCCAGGTGCCGACCGGCGTTGCGGCCCTCCCCGATCCGGTGTTCTTGCCGCCGCCGCGCTCGTTCGCGGAGAAGACCTACAACATCGTGCATTGGACCGACATGCCGCGGGGCGGCCATTTCGCCGCGCTGGAAGAGCCGGAACTGATGCTGGCCGACCTGCGCGCCTTTATCGCGACGGTGTCGGGAGCGCGCTCCTGAAGGTGGAGATATCTCCGAACCAAATTCATCGTAACCGAGGCTTTACGACGGGCGAACAAGCGAGGTAGGCGTCGATCACGTCGCCGGCTCCTGCTGGTGCGAAGACGGCGTGACCCCAAAACCGGATGCTGGGGCGCCCCAACGGTGATCGCAGTTGCAATGACGAACGTTTCGACAGGAGTAGAAAAATTGCGTTTCATTGATGCCGTGACGGGCGATGCCGCTGCAATAGTGTCAGTCGTGAACCGGGCATACAGAGCCAATGGCGCAGTTGAGGGATGGACCAACGAGCGTGGGTTGCTTGATGGACCGCGCATCGGCGAGGAGGGCGTTCGTGCGCTCATCGCGCGGGGACGCATTCTTCTGCTGCGCCGGTTGACCGATGGCGCGATCTCCGGCTGCATCAACATCGCGATAGACGACGATGGCGCGTGGCATACGTCGATGCTCGCCGTGGCTCCGGACGAGCAGACCGCTGGCATCGGAAAGTTGATCAAGCAGGAGGTCGAGCGACAGGCCGCGGCGGCTGGGGCGCCACGGATGCGAATGGAGGTGATCCGGCAGCGTGAGGCATTGATCGCTTGGCATCGCCGGCGTGGATACGAGCTGACGGGCGAAACTCTAGCATTCCCCTACGACGACCCTTCGGTCGGTCGTCCGCTGCGCCCCGACCTGGAACTTGTTGTTATGGAAAAGCAGTTGAACTCCACCGTTGGCTGAGTGTCAGCCACATTCATGCGCTTGCCGGCTTGTCGCAAACATCAGATCAAATCTCTATTCCCGAAGCTCGGGCGGTCGCAGAGCACCTACAATCCTTCCCGTTCGCACGATTTCCTTCACGGGCGATCGTGCAAGCTGAGCTCTATCGGCGGCTGTGGCTTCTGGTTGTGGAAACTTGCACGCTCAAGCGTGGCGGCTTGACAGCGATCTTCTTTTGTTCTCTTTATGTTCTATTAATTCCCCTTACAAAAGACGCAGCTAATGCTGCAATGCCACACAAATGGCCACGGGAGCGCGCGATGGCCGCCACGAATAACGCCGCGGCCGCCACCATTCTGCATGCCGATCTCGACGCCTTCTACGCCTCCGTCGAGCAGCTGCTCGATCCCTCGCTGCGCGGCAAGCCGATCGCCGTCGGCGGCGGCGTGGTCCTGGCGGCTTCCTATGAGGCCAAGGTGTTTGGCGTGCGCGGCGGCATGCCCGGCCGCAAGGCGCGCGAGCTCTGCCCGCAGCTCATCTTCGTCGGCGGTCATTTTTCCGAGTACCAGCGCCTCGGCGACGCCGCGATCAAGGTGCTCGACGATTTCACGCCGGTGGTCGAGCGCATCTCGATCGACGAGGCCTTCGCCGACGTCGCCGGCTGCACGCATCTGTTCGGGCCGCCGCAGGAGATCGCGCGGAAAATCCGGGAGCGCGTGAAGGCCGAGCTCGGCCTGCCGATCTCGATCGGCGTGGCGCAGACAAAGCACCTCGCCAAGATCGCCTCGCAGGTGGCCAAGCCCGACGGGCTGGTGGTGGTCGAGCCCGGCACCGAGCTCGCCTTCCTGCACGACCTGCCCGTCACGCTGATGTGGGGTGTCGGCCCGGCGACCAAGGCGAGGCTGGCCGAGATCGGCGTCGAGACCATCGGGCAATTGGCGCGCACCCATAGCGGCGCGTTGGAGCGGCTGATCGGCCACGCCGCCGGCCAGAAGCTCGCCGCGCTCGCCTGGAACCGCGACCCGCGCAAGCTCGAGACGCATCGCCGCGCGCATTCGGCCGGCGCGCAATCGGCGCTTGGCAGGAAGCCGGCGGTGCCGCGCGTCTTCGTGCCGACGCTTCTGCATCTGGCCGACCGCGTGGCGAGCCGCCTGCGCGCCAAGGACCGGCCCGGCCGCACGGTGACGGTGCGGGTGCGCTTCGCCGATCTGCGCGCCGTCACCCGCTCGGTGACGCTGGAGCAGCCGATCCAGGCGACAGTGATGCTGGCCGAGATCGCCGAGGAGCTGGTGCGCGGCGTGCTCGCCGCCAATCCCGGCGAGCGCGACATATCGCTGCTCGCCATCTCCGTCTCGCATCTGGAGGAGCATGCCGAGCTGCAGCTCGAACTGCCGCTTGGCCTGATGGATGAGAAGAGGAAGCCCGGCAGCCGCAAGGGTCTCGCCCGCTTCGGCGCCGACCGCGCCATCGACAAGATCCGCCAGCGCTTCGGCAAGGAAGCCGTCGGCTACGGCACGGTGGCGCTGGAAGGCCCGCGCTCGGTGCCGGATGGATTCAGGGAACTGGCCGAGAAGGAGCTGTGAGGGAGAGTACCTCGCCTCCACGAAGTGGGGGAGAGGTGGCTCGGCGAAGCCGAGACGGAGAGGGGGAGCGCCCTACGAAGTCCCCCTCTCCGTCCGCTTCGCGGACACCTCTCCCCCACTTCGTGGAGGCGAGGAACCCCAAGCTTCCCAACCCCGAAATTCCGCGATTCCGCCGCTTGCCAGAATGGCCGCGCTGGGCTGGATTAGGCGCCGGAACAGCCGCGCCTGAACGAGGGGAGCATTCATGGCCAGTGTGACGGCAGCGCGCGGTACCGGGGCGGCGCCAGGCGGCGCGGCCAGCATCGATGGCAAGGCCGAGCGCTACGACCTCGGCCTCTGCCTGTCGGGCGGCGGCTACCGGGCCATGCTGTTCCACGCCGGCGCGCTCTGCCGTCTCAACGAGGCGGGACTGCTCCAGAAGCTCGACATGGTGAGCTCGGTTTCGGGCGGCTCGATTGCGGCCGGGCTCTTGGCGGTGCTCTGGCCACGCTTCGTCTTCGCGGCCGGCGTCGCCAGCAATTTCGATATCTATCTGCACAGGATCCTGGAGTTCTCGCAGGTCTTCGTCGATGCGCCGTCGATCTTCAAGGGCTTGCTCAACCCGTTTTCGAGCGCGGCGCGAGAAGTCGCCGCCTGCTATGAGCGGCGCCTGTTCGCTGGCTCCAGGCCGATGTTGAAGAGCCTGCCGGAAAAGCCCTGGTTCGTGTTCTGCTCGAGCAATCTCGGCACCGGCTCGCTGTTTCGCCTGTCGCGGCGCTACGTGGCCGACTATCGCATTGGCGTCGCGTACAACGCCGACCTGCCGGTGGCTCTCGCGGTGGCTGCCTCCTCGGCTTTCCCGCCTTTCCTGTCGCCGCTTCGGCTCGACCTCACGCCCTTCGTGTGGAAGAACGATAAGCTCGACCCTTCGGTCGGCGCGCCGGTTCCGCCTTCCCGCGCCGTGCTCACCGATGGCGGCGTCTACGACAATCACGGCATCGAGCCGGCGCTGAAGCGCTGCCGCTGGCTGCTGGTGAGCGACGCCGGCGCGCCCTGGCAGGCTTCGAAGGCGGGCTACTGGAACTGGTTCTCGCAGCTCAAACGCGTGCTCGACACCACCGACAACCAGGTGCGCTCACTGCGGCGACGGGACCTGGTGGCGCGCTTCCAGGCGGCCAAGGACGCCGACGATCGCGGCCTGCCCGAAGACACGACCCGGCCCGACTATGCGGCAACGCGCGGC
This sequence comes from Mesorhizobium sp. M2A.F.Ca.ET.046.03.2.1, assembly GCF_003952425.1. NCBI lineage: Bacteria > Pseudomonadati > Pseudomonadota > Alphaproteobacteria > Hyphomicrobiales > Phyllobacteriaceae > Mesorhizobium > Mesorhizobium sp. M2A.F.Ca.ET.046.03.2.1. Next base: position 7,356,308 of record NZ_CP034449.1, read on the forward strand.
GTCTTCTGGTCGATCGCCAGCAAGCCGGACGCGAGCGAGCCGAATTTCGTGCAGACCGCCGCGACCGCGCCGGCGGATATCGGCACCTCACTGCATTTCCTAGGTAGCGAAGAGACGGTCGACCTGGTGAACTGGGGCTATTGCGCAGCCGACCAGGCGCTGCGGAGCTGGTACGAGCCGGCGGTGGCGCCGGGAAAAGGCGTGCCCTTGAAGCCGGGCGATGTGACGCCGGGGCGCTGCGCGAGGGTTTCGAAGGCGCTGATGGGTGTTTTTTAGGTTTGAGCGAGGCGCCGAAGCTGCTGATCTCCCCCCTTGTGGGGGAGATGTCCGGCAGGACAGAGGGGGCGCGAAGGAACGCGGCGCTGGCAATGCCTGGACGCCCACCTATTGGTAGTGGAGACATGGATACCGCTGATACGCTGGCGGGACAGCGCCCCCCTCTGGTCTGCCGACCATCTCCCCCACAAGGAGGGAGATTAGGCGCTCCGCGGCTTTCGCTAATCGCCTTGGCGCAATCCAATCCGGTTCATCACCTGCCCCGCGCATGCTAACAGGATCGCTTTCAACAATTCCAACGAGTGGACAGCGACATGGCAGGCGAAAAAGTAGCTCTGGTGACGGCGGGCGGCAGCGGCATGGGGGCGGCGGCGGCGAAGCGCCTGGCGGCCGACGGGTTCAAGGTCGGCGTGCTCTCTTCCTCCGGCAAGGGCGAGGCGCTGGGCAAGGAACTCGGCGGCTTCGGCGTCACCGGCTCCAACCAGTCGAATGACGACCTGAAGCGCCTCACGGACGGCGCGCTGGAGCGCTGGGGCCGCATCGACGTGCTGGTCAACAGCGCCGGCCACGGGCCGCGCGCGCAGATCATCGAGATCAGCGACGAGGACTGGCACAAGGGCATCGACACCTATTTCCTCAACGCCGTGCGCCCGACCCGGCTGGTGACGCCGGTGATGCAGAAGCAGAAATCAGGCGTCATCATCAACATCTCGACCGCCTGGGCGTTCGAGCCGAGCCCGATGTTCCCAACCTCGGCCGTGGCGCGCGCCGGGCTTGCCGCCTTCGCCAAGATCTTCGCCGACACCTATGCGGCCGACAACATCCGCATGAACAATGTGCTGCCCGGCTGGATCGACAGCCTGCCGACGACGAACGAGCGCCGCGACAGTGTGCCGATGAAGCGCTACGGCACGTCGGAAGAGATCGCCGCGACGATCTCGTTCCTGGCTTCGGACGGGGCGGCCTACATCACGGGACAGAACATTCGCGTGGATGGGGGCATCACAAGGGCGATATGAGGGTGGCGAGGACGCCGCCTCAGATCATCCCGGCTTGCGTGAATTGATCACCCACAGAACGCATAGGAAGGCTATCGAGCCCACCAGGACGATCGAATTGCCGACCACGATATTCCAGAACCGTGTCGGATCATCCGAGAGCGCGACCCAGTGCAGCTTGCCTCGGACTTCGCCCATCTTGATGCCGCAGGCAATGTTGTAGATCGCGATGGCGGCAAGCGCGGCCATCAGGACAAAGAGGTCGTTGTTCTTGTTGCGATCCATGGCAGCGGCTTTTATCAGCGCTTGGTGAAATATTGCTTACCTTGGGGAACGCGGCGGCCGGGAACCCGGCCGCCACGTTTTTCGGTTTGACGCAATTCCAGGCGGGAGGATCACGGCAACCGCGCCGGTTTGCCCGAGACTATTGATTGATCTCCGGCTCGACGAGCTTGGCCAGATTGCGCAGCGATTCCTGCCAGCCGAGATAGCAGGCCTCGGCGGGAATGGCGTCCGGGATGCCGGCCTGGGTGATGTTGATCTCAGTGCCGACCAACACTTTCTTCAAGGTCACCGTCACCTCGATCTGGCCCGGAAGGTTGGGATCGTCGAAGCGGTCGGTGTAGCGCAGGCGCTCGCCTGGGACGAGTTCGACGAATTCGCCGCCGAAGGAATGGCTGCCGCCGGTGGTGAAGTTGCGGAAGGACATCTTGTAGGCGCCGCCGACCTTGCCCTCGAACTCATGCACCGTGCAGGTGAAGCCGTTCGGCGGCAGCCACTTGGCCAGCGCGTCGGCCTCGACGAATGCGCGGTAGACCTTCTCCGGCTTGGTCGCCAGGACGCGGTGCAGGTGGATGGTGCTCGGCATGTCTCGATATCCTCTCTGGTTTCGTTGATCGATGCCCTAAGGACGGGCGACCTCCAGCCGATCCGACAGAGACTGTCAAATTTTTCGCCCCGCGGCTACCGTGCCGCTTTGTGACGGGGATAGGACGTTGGTGCTGCGATCGGGTTTCCGGCTCGAATGTCCACCGTCGCGCTTGGCGACTCAACCCTCGTTCATCGCGGGCGCCGCGCTGGTCAATTGCGATCACGAGCAGCATTCTGCCCAATATTTTGGCATGAGTCTCGCAATATTGAGTAAAATTGGGTAATTCGAGGTGTAATTATCGCGCTTAAATTGCATTAGATACACCTTATCATAATCATTTCTAATCATTAATCGATGAATGGCAATTTTTACTGTACTGTGACGCGATTCCTTGGAACCATAGGCCGGCTTTGCAGGTTGGCCTGAAAGTCAGCCACCACCCAGGAAGGAGTGTCCGATGAGCTTCGTCGTCAACGCGATAGGCGTTCCTCTTTATTATAGCGGCGCTTCCAACCATTGGTTTTCGGCGTCCTCGCCCGGGACGTTCAACGGCAGCAGCGGCAACGACTCCATCTGGGCCTCCAGCGGCGTCAACGTCACCATGTATGGCGGCCAAGGCGACGACATCTATTACCTCTATTCGGCGAGCAACAAAGTGGTCGAGTACGCCGGCCAGGGCGTCGACACCATCAACACATGGATGAGCTACACGCTGCCCAACAATGTCGAGAACCTCGTCGTCACCAACGCCCACAACTATGCCTTCGGCAATGCGCTGGACAATATCATCACCGCCAAGGGCGGCGGCCAGACCCTGGACGGCGGCGCGGGCAACGATGTGCTGATCGATGGCGGCGGCGGCGGCGCCGACACTTTCATCATCGCCAAGGGCAATGGCAGCGACTCCATCGTCAATTTCGCCGCGAACGACACCGTGCGGCTCGATGGCTACGGCTTCACTACCTTCGCCGCCATCCACGACAGCATGATCCAGGCGGGGCCGAATGTGGTGCTGAACCTCGGATCGGGCGAGATCCTCGAATTCAAGAACACGACCATCGACAAGTTCCAGCCCAGCCAGTTCCAGCTGCCGATCGACAAGTCCGGCATGACGCTGTCCTTCAGCGACGAGTTCAACACGCTGAACCTCAACAATAGCCAGGGCGGCACTTGGGACACCAACTTCTGGTGGGGCGCGGCGAACGGCAGCACGCTGACCCGGAACAACGAGCTGCAATGGTATATCGACGCCAATTACGCGCCGACCAGCTCGGTGCATCCGTTCAGCATCGACAATGGCGTGCTCACCATCACCGCGGCGCAGGCGCCGGCCGACATCAAGCCGCTGATCAACAATTACGAATACACCTCCGGCTTGCTCACCACGCATGACTCGTTCTCGCAGACCTATGGCTATTTCGAAATGCGCGCCGACCTGCCGGAAAACGCCGGCGCCTGGCCGGCCTTCTGGCTGCTGCCGGAAGACGGTTCGTGGCCGCCGGAACTCGACGTGGTGGAGATGTATGGCCAAAAGCCGAATTCGCTGCTGATGACGGGGCATACCCTCGAGACGGGCCAGCACACGACGGTCGGATCCACGGTGAACGTCATGGATACCGCCGGCTTCCACACCTACGGCCTGTTGTGGACGCCGGACAAGCTGGTCTGGACCTATGACGGCGTGCAGGTCGCGCAAGCGGCAACCCCGTCGGACATGAACAAGCCGATGTACATGCTGGTCGATCTCGCGGTCGGCGGCCAGGCCGGCGCGCCGCCGGATCATCTCGCCACGCCGGCCCAGATGAAGATCGACTACATTCACGCCTACACGCTGGACGAACTGCAGCAGAGCCATTTGAACGTCACGGCCGAACACACAGCCTAGGCGTCCAGGGCAATGTCGCGAGAGCGCCCTCCGACCAGCTTGCGGCCCGTTTCCCTGCGCGGCGTGTTCCTGCGCGCGGTCAGCGATGTCGGCCTGTTCTCGCTGCTGATCAACCTGCTGCTGCTGGTGGTCCCGCTTTACCTGCTCCAGGTCTATGACCGGGTGCTGCCCTCCTCCAGCGTCGAAACGCTGGTCTATCTGTCGGTCATCGCAGTCGCGGCGCTCGGCTTCCTCGGCTTTCTCGACGCCGTCCGCGCCGTCTACACGCAGCGCATCGCCGCCACCGTCAATGACAGGTTGGGCGCGACGGTTTTCGCCGCTTCGCTCGGCGACCGGAGCGGGCCGTCGCCGCTCGCCGACCTCGCCGCGGTCTGCGCCTTCATCCGCTCGCGCGGTGTGGCGGTGCTGTTCGACCTGCCCTTCGCGCCGGTCTTCCTCGGCCTGCTCTACCTCATCCATCCGGTGCTGTTCTGGGTGACGCTCGGCGGCACCGCGCTGCTGGTCGTGCTGGTCGTGGCCAACCAGCTTGCCATCGGCAGGAACGATGCGCTCTCCGCGGAGCGCTCGGCTCTGGCCAGCCGGGCCGAGCAGGCCTTTGCCCGCAACGCCGAGACGCTGCGCGCCATGGGGATGGTGGAAAACGCCGCGCGCGCATGGGGACGGCATGTGGCGGAGGCGCTCGTGCTGCATGACCGCTCGGCCAGCGCCAACGCGATCTTCAGCGGCACTTCCAGGGCGCTGCGCATGATTCTGCAGCTGGCGATCCTCGGCGCCGGCGCCTGGCTGGTGCTGAAGGGCGAGATGACGGCCGGCATGATCTTCGCCTCCTCGCTGGTGTCGTCGCGCGCGCTGCAGCCGCTCGACCAGCTGATCGGTTCGTGGCGACAGATCGGCGAGGCCAGGCGCGCCTGGACGCGGCTGCAGGTCGCGCTTGCGGCGCAGCCGGCACAAGCAAGCAAACTAACCTTGCCCGATCCGGCCGGCGCGATTGCCGCGCAGGATCTTTTCTTCATCGGGCCGAATGCGACGTTCGGCGCCGAGCCGATCCTGAAGCGGCTGAGCTTCGCGATTCAGCCCGGCGAAGCAGTGGCGATCGTCGGCCCGAGCGGCGCCGGCAAATCGACGCTGGCGCGGCTGCTTGTCGGGGCGACCCAGCCGAGCGGCGGCTCGGTCCGGATCGACGGCGCCGAGCTCAGGACCTGGGACGAGAGCCAGCTTGGCCGGCATATCGGCTATCTGGCGCAGGAGGTGGAGCTTTTCCCCGGCTCGGTCAGCGAGAATATTGCCCGCTTCGAGGCAGGCGCGGACGACGCGGCGATCATCGAGGCGGCAAGACGCGCCGAGGCGCATGAGCTGATCCTTTCGCTGCGCGACGGCTACCAGACGATGGTCGCCGGGACGCTGTCGGGCGGCGAGCGGCAGCGGATCGGGCTGGCGCGCGCCTTCTACGGCAATCCGCGCATCCTGGTGCTGGACGAGCCGAGCACGCATCTCGATGGCGCCGGCGAAACGGCGCTCGAAGCGGTACTGGCGGCCGCGCGCGCGGCGGGCGTCACCACGATCGTCATCACGCATCGCCCTTCGATCGCAGCGGCCTGCGACCGCGTGATGGTCCTGCGCGGCGGCGTCATCGAGGCGTTCGGACCGAGCGCCGAGGTGCTGCGGCAACCAGGCGCGCAGCGGAGCACGGTGGTGACGGGATCGTTCGCCCCGGTCATCCGCGCCTCGCAGACCATCCGCCGCGGGTCGTAGGCGATGTCCGCGCCAAGCCTCAGCTTCCACGACCGCCCGCGCACCGATTTCCGGCGCACGGCCTTTGCCGGCTACGCGGCGATCGCGCTTCTTGCCGGCGGCTTCGGCACTTGGGCAGCGAGCGCGCCGCTGGCGGGCGCGGTGATCACGCAAGGCACGATCGCGGCGACCGGCGGCAACATCCTGATCCAGCATCGCGAGGGCGGCATCATCAGGCAATTGCTTGTGCATGAAGGCGACCGCGTGCGCGAAGGCCAGGAACTCATCCTGCTCGACCGGACCGCCCCGGAGGCCGATCTCAACCGGCTAACGAGGCAGTGGATCGCGCTCAAGGCGAATGCCGCGCGGCTGGAGGCCGAGCGCGACGGGCTGGACCGGCTGGCGCCGATCAGCGAGCCCGCGCCGGCGCCGTTCCAGCCGGAGTTCCAGAACCTGATCCGCGAACAGCAGAAGGAGTTCGACGCAAGGCTTGCGCGCTTCCGCTCGGAGCAGTCGATCCTGGCGCAGCGGGTCGCCATGCATCGCGAGTCGGTCAAGGGCCTGAACGCGCAGAAGGCGGCCATCGAGCAGCAGACCGAGGTGGTGAAGAAGGAACTCGGTATCAAGACCGACCTTCTCAGCAAGGGCCTGACCAACCGCACCGAATATTCGCAGCTGCTGCGCTCGGAGGCCGACCTTGTCGGCCAGGCCGGCGCGCTGGCGGCGTACCTTGCCTCCGCCAACACGCAGATCGCGGAGGCCGAAGCGCAGACCGAGCGCGCCACCACGCAGCGCGTCGAGGAGGCGCTGACCAAGCTCGACGACGTGCGCACCAACCTTGCCGACATCGACGAGCAGATGCGCGCGGCGCAAGCCGTGCTGAAGCGCACGACGATCACCGCGCCGGCGGCGGGCATCGTCGTGTCCTCCACCTATAATTCGCAAGGCAGCGTGGTCGCGCCCGGCGAGAAGATCATGGAGATCCTGCCCACGTCATCGGGTCTGGTGGTGGACGCAAAGCTCAGGCCGAGGGACATCGACCAGGTGCATGTCGGCCAGAAGGCGAAGCTCAGGCTGTCGGCGCTCAACACGCGGCTCACGCCAGAGGTGCCGGCCACGGTGAGCGAGATCTCAGCCGACCGGCTGATCGACGACACCACCCACGAGCCCTATTTCCGCGCCAGGCTGAAGATCGCCGATGCCTTGCCGCCCGGCGTGAAGAGAGAACAGCTTTATCCCGGCGCCCCGGTCGATACCTTCATCAGCACTGGCGACCGGACCTTCTTCGAATATCTGGTGCGGCCGATGATGGATTCGTTCGCAAGGGCGTTTGCGGAAAGGTAGGGGCGGAGGGCAGTTACCGGCGGCCGTTGCGGTGAGCGGCAGGCCTATGGCCAGGCGCCGGGTAGTTGCCCTCGGGGCATCGGCGTTGGGCAGACGGCTTACTCCAGAAACATCAAGGCCGTGGCCAGGAATCCCATCCCGAAGCAAGACGCCATCGAATAGGCGATCATCCCGGCAGCCACATAGTCGCCCGCGCCCGACGACAGATGGCTGCCGAGTGTGCCGAAAGCCAGGAGCCAGCACGCCACGGCCAACCCGATGATCGCCCCGATGGCGAGGTTCTTGATAACAAAGAGCACCAGTGGAGGCATGAGCGCGGCTCCCAAAGAGCATTTCGCGGCGGCCCACGGCTTGCGGCCTCGTGAGCCGGCTGCTGTCACTCAACGCCGGGACAGGCATCTGGTTGCTCCTCCCGTCTGTTTTCGCTGCTGAACCGGTTCTAGGGGCGGCTTGCCTGCCGGCATGGGTTTCGGCGATACGCGAGGGTGCGAACCGCCAGCCTCATTGCCGATGTCCGCCCGTGTCTTCGTTTGCGGGCCCGCAAAGCCACCCCTCGATCCGGTCGCGGGCCGCAGGCCCCGCGAAGACGAAGCGATCGCGCCAGGCTTCGAGGCGGACGTGCTCCGTGCCAAGAACGATATTTCAAACTGAGAAATCGCCAGATTCCACGGCAGTTTCGACGCCCGCTCCAACGCTGGCTCCCCCGGTCGTCAGCGACAGTCCTGCCATCGCCGACGCGAAATGGTCGCGCCGCAAAAATGGAGACGACGATGACGAGTTTGGAGCATACCGCCTATGAAACCGGCCGGTCGGGCGTCGGCCCGATCGGCTTTGCCAGCCGGGCGCTGCGGCTTTTCTATCATGCGATGAGGATGCGCAGCGACCGCGCCGCCTTGCATGCCATGCCTGACTATCTGCTCAAGGACATGGGCATCACGCGTTCGGGAATCGACTACTACACCTCGACGGGCCGCGCTGCCTCCGGCACCGGCGGGATGGACATCCGCACCATCGGCTAACCGCCAATAGCGATCGCGGCCACGCCGTCGACAAGCCCCGGGCGCTTCCCAACGCCCGGGGTTTTGCGTTCCGGCGCATCGGCTCAAGCGGTGAGCCACCTCGTTTCAAACGATACGTCCATGCCAATTTCCACGGTGCGCGTATGAAAAATTCCACGGTCGCATCCACTCTCGTTCAAACGCTCCAACGGCAAACAGAGGCCGTCACGGCAACCAAGCCGCAAAGCAACCTTTGGAGATGATGATGCAACCCAACACCAAACCTGCACGGCTTCCTCTCAATGGCGTCGACACGCCGAACCTGATGGCGACGATCAATTTCGTCGCCGGGCAGCCGGAGCTCGCCAAGTTCCAGTTCCGCGCCCACAATGAGTGGATCGAGGGCACGCACAGCAAGACCGTCATGCATGGCTTCTTCGGCGCTGGCAACGAGCAGAAGCACGAGAAGCCGCATTATGCCGACGCCGACCATCCGGCGATTCTGTGCGGCGCCGACAATGCGCCGACCCCGGTCGAGTGGCTTCTGCACGGGCTGGCTGGCTGCCTGATGGCCGGCGTCGCCAACATCGCCGCCGCGCGCGGCATTAAGCTCACCAAGGTAAAGTGCTCGGTGGACGGCGACATCGACCTGCGCGGCATCCTCGGCATCTCCGATGAGGTCCGCAACGGCTTCCAGAACATCCATGTGTCGTTCGAGATCGAAGGCGACGCGCCGGCCGAAAAGCTCCAGCAGCTGGTCGAGCAGTCGCGTGCCCGTTCGGCCGTCTTCGACGTGCTGACCAAGGGCGTGCCGGTCACCGTCGGCATCAAGACCATCCAGTAAACCGACAGGCGGTCCGGAACCGGTCCGGGCCGCTTCCCTCTCCTCGGACGGAACTGAACCATGAGACGCGCGGTCGTCATCATCGGCGCGGGCCAGGCCGGCCTTGCGCTCAGCCATTGCCTCAGCCAGGCCGGCATCGACCATGCCGTGCTGGAGCGCGGGCGCATCGGCGAGCGCTGGCGCTCGCAGAGCTGGCGCTCGCTTCGGCTGCTCACGCCGAACTGGCTGAATGCGCTCCCCGGCTCGCCCTACAAGGGCGGCGATCCGGACGGCTTCATGAGCAAAGGGGCGTTCGTGGAAAGCCTGGAGCGCTACGCCTGGCAATGGCATGCGCCCGTCGAGACCAATGTCGAGGTCATCGCCGCCAAGCGGACCAGCGACGGCTTTGGCCTGCGCACCAGCGCCGGCGACTGGTCGGCCCGTGCGGTCGTCGTGGCGACGGGGCATTGCGACCGGCCGGTCATCCCGTTTGGGGCCGAAACCATTCGCGGACCGCTGAGTATCCACGCTTCGCATTATCGCTCGCCCGACGAGCTGCCAGGCGGCGGCGTGCTGGTCGTCGGCGCATCATCCTCCGGCGTGCAGATCGCCGACGAGCTCGCCCGTGCCGGGCGCCGCGTGGTGCTTTCGGTCGGCAAGCATACGCGGCTGCCCAGAACATGGCGCGGCCACGACATCTTCTTCTGGCTCTGCGCGATGGGTCTGATGGCGCAGCGCCCCGAAGACCTCGCCAATCCTGAAGGCGCCCGGCGCCAGCCATCGCTGCAGCTCGCCGGCCGGCCCGACAGGGCCGATGTCGATCTCGCCACGCTGCAGGCGCTCGGCGTGGAACTGACCGGGCGGGTGCGCGGCGTCGGCGACCGCGAGATCGGCTTCGCCGGCGATGTTGGGGCGCATATCGCGGCAGCCGAAGCCAAGCAGGCGCGCCTGCTCGGCCAGATCGACCGGTTCGCGGGTGTGGCGACACCATACCGGCCCGAGCCGGTGGTGATGCCGGCAGCCTCCGCGGAGCGGCTTTCGCTGACCGACGGATCGATCCGAACCATCATCTGGGCGACCGGCTATGCGCGCTCGTTCGGCTGGCTGGAGCCGCTGGCGCTCGGCGGCGATGGCGAGCTCGCGCATCAGGGCGGCGTCACCAGCGTGCCCGGCCTCTACGCGCTCGGCTTCCGCTTCCTGCGCAAGCGCGATTCCAACTTCATCGGCGGCGTCGGGGCGGATGCCGAGGCGATCGCCTCCGAAATCTCCCGTCATCTCGGCCGAAACGGCCGCAAGGCCGCCTGAGGACGACGACCATGGCAATCAATCCCATCTCCCTCATGACCTCCCCCAGGCGCGGCCATTACGATGCGATCGTCGTTGGCGCTCGTTGCGCGGGCGCCGCGACCGCGATGCTGCTCGCCCGCGCGGGCCTCAATGTGCTGGCGATCGACCGCAAGCCCTATGGCTCGGACACGCTGTCGACACATGCGCTGATGCGGCCAGCGGTGCTGCAATTGTGGCGCTGGGGCCTGCTCGAGCCGTTGCTCAAGGCCGGGACGCCGCTGATCGAGACGACGACGTTCCACTATGGCGACGACGAGATCACCATCCCGCTTGCCTCCGGTTCGGACCTACCCGGCCTGATCGCGCCGCGGCGCACGGTGCTCGACCGCATCCTGGTCGACGCGGCGCGCAAGGCTGGCGCGGAGATCCTGCACGAAGTCGCGGTCGGCGATCTCTTCGCCGACACACGCGGGCGGGTGCGCGGCGTCGACATCCGCGCTGCCGGCCGCGCATCGCTCCGGGTCAGCGCCGATATCGTGGTCGGCGCCGACGGCATCGGCTCGCTGGTGGCAAAATGCGTCGACGCCCAGCCCTTGCGGCGCGGCGCGGTGTCCGCCGCCCATGTCTATGGCTATGCGCCCGTCGAGCCGGGCGCCGGCTATCACTGGTACTTCCGCGACGGGATCGCCGGCTCCTTCATCCCGACCAATGACGGCCTCGCCTGCATTGTCGCATCGGCGCCGACCGGCCTGTTCGACCAGCGCTTCCGCCTCGGCCATGCGCGTGCCCGCATGGATGTGCTCGAAGCGCTTGCGCCGGCTCTTGCCGCACAGGCGGCCCTGGCGCCGAAGGATGCGCGCCTGCAGGCGTTCCGCGGCGTGCCGGGCTATATCCGCCAGGCGCACGGCCCCGGCTGGGCGCTGGTGGGTGACGCCGGCTTCTTCCGCGACCCGATCACCTCGCACGGCATTTCCGATGCGCTGCGCGACGCCGAAACTCTGGCGCGGGCCATCCTCGATGGCTCGGAGGCGGCATTCGCGATCTGGCAGCAGCAGCGCGACCTGATCGCCAACCAGATCCTGGATACCACCGACGCGATCGCCGGCTTCGACTGGACGCTCGACGATCTCGGCGAGCGGCATCGCCGCTTCAGCGGCGTGCTGAAGGCAGAGGTGCAGGCGCTGGCAGGCCAGCCCATGCCTGGCCGTCGGGCACCCTTCCCTGCATCGCGGCCGACGGCGCATCTGGCGCCGGCCAATCAGGACGAGCCGCCGGCTTCGGCCGGCTCGAATCTCAATCGCAACCGAACCGGAGCAAGGCCATGACTGTGCATGTGATGAAGGACGGCTGGGTCGGCGTCACCAAGGGTCGGCCAAAGGTGGGCGCCTTTGCCGAGCGCTCGCGGCGCAGCCAACCGCAGGATATCGACGCCTTCGCCGAGATGACCGGCGACCGTAACCCATTGCATTACGACAAGGCACTGGCCGAGGCCTCGGTGTTCGGCAAGCTCATCGTGCAGGGCGGCGTCACCTCCGGGATCCTGAACGCGGTGGTGGCGGAGGACCTTCCCGGCCCCGGTTCGGTGTTCCTCGAAGTGTCGTGGAAATTCGTCAAGGCAGTCGGCGTCGGCGAACTGATCACCGGCCGCGTCGAGGTCAAGGAGGTGCGCGCCGACAAGCCGATCACGAAGCTGGAGACGTCGGTGCGCAACGAAGCCGGCGAGCTTTGCCTCACCGGCACCGCGACGGTTTTCACCGTGCCGCTCGCCAAGGGTTGAGGACTTCGCGTATCCGCTTACCTGCCCGCCGTCTCGGCGATGAAGGCGCGGACGTGGTCTATGAACTCCTCGAAGGCGGGTTCGCCTTCGAGCAGGATGTGGTTCTGGCTCTCGAGCTCGATGAAACGCGCGCCGGGAATGCCCGCGGCCATGGTGCGCCCGGATTCGACGGGAGCGACGTTGTCGTCGCGCGCGTGCAGCACCAGCGTCGGCACCTTCACCTTTTCCAGCAAATCGCTGACGTCGATCACTGAAAAGGCGCTCTGCAGGCGCCAGGCATCGTCGGGCGAGACAGTACGCAGCATCAGATCGTCCATCCAGGCGAAATGCTCGTGGGTGGCGCCGGGGATGAACATGGAGCAGAAGGCCTGGCGGAACATCGGGTTCGGCTTGCCCCAGCTCTCGCGCATCAGCGTCGCCACGGCCTCGCGCGTCGCGATCTCGCCGGCGTCGCCCCGCGCCCGCCAGCCTTTGACGTAACCGCCATAGAGGATCATGCCCGATACTTTCTCGGGATGGCGGATGGCGTAGGCGATCGAGACCGCACAGCTCTGCGACAGGCCGAGCAATGTGAAGCGGTCGAGCCCTGTCGCCTCGACCACGCGTTCGAGGTCGGACACCATGGTCTCGAACGAGATGTCGACGACCTGCCGCTGCGACAGGCCGTTGCAGCGTTCGTCATAGCGCACCAGCCGATTGTGGCGCGACAGTTCACGCATCCAGTGCCGCCAGATCGGGCTGTCCCAGTCGAAGGTGAGATGCGACATCCAGTGCGCGGCGCGCAGGATCACCGAGCCGCTGCCGGTGCTGGCATAGGCGAGCCTGGTGCCGTCGAGAGCCCGGCAGAATTGCACGGCGCGGCCGGGATCCTGCGGTAACACGCCGGGTTTCGACGGCGACTGCGGCGGCGTGGGGGGAGCAGCCTGCGGCGCGCGGCCGGTGGCCTGAGCGGCAGCCGACCGAACCTTCTCCTCCAGCGCCTCGGTCTCGGCCGCGAGGCCGGCGTCGTCCGGCAGGAGGCGGCGCAGGCGCCGGGCGAAGGGCAGCGCCCGTCGCGGCTCACCTGGCAGACGCTCGACCAGCTCGCGCAGGATGCCAAGCTCGACGATCTCCACCTCGCTGGCGATGGCCTGTCGCCAGGCTTCATAGTCGAAGCAGCGCTCGAGCGAGAGGTCGGCGAGAAAGCCGCCGCGGATCGAGGCCAGGACGGCTTCAAGCTCCTCGGTCGAGTGTGACGAAAGGTCAGCCTTCACCAGCGGCGCCAGCTGCGCATAGTCCGTCGCGATGTTGAGTACGACGGCGTTGCGGTCGGCGCTCAAAGCGGATTCGTCGGCGCCCAGCACCTGGCGGATCTTGGAGAGGCTCCAGCGCAAGGCGCCGCGCGGGTCGTCGGGAATGTCCCAGAATATCTCGCATAGCCGCTCGCGCTGATGCTGCCTGGCGGTGACGGCGAGGTAAGCGAGCAGCGCCCGCGTCTTGCGCGACGGCGGCAGGTCCAGCGGCTGGCCGTAGCGCGTGACCTGAAAATCGCCAAGCACGCGCAGTTCCAGCCTGTGCTGAGGGCCGTTCATGCGTTCACGCGCTTGTCGATCGCCATGGTCCCCTTCGGCCGAGGCCGCCGCTGCGAAGGGCAGCCAATAGCAAAAATGGCTAATTTAGGAAAGCTTGGCGGTTCAAGGCAGCAGCAGCTTCAATCGTGAGAGCCTGAGGCGCGCCAGGCGCCGCGCCGGGTTGTGAGAGGCTTCCAGGCCGGCCTCGACCAGGAAGGCCAAGGTCATCAACTCGATCAGGAATTCGTCGGCGGCGTCGAAAGTGGCGCGTGAGCCGGCAGCGAGATGCTTGAGCAGAGCGCGAGCTTCCTCGACTGCGTCGGCGCTGCCGGTGTCGATCAACGCTTCGAGCCTGGTGAAGCAATCCATGTCGATACTCTCCGCCCCGCCAAGGCGATAGATCGACTTGGCGGCGGAGACATCCACATATGTTAAGCGAGCTGCTTTGGGGCCTGCTCACGCCTTGGATCGAACCGCCCTTGGCTTGATGACCGTTGCCAGCACGACACCGACGACAATGAAGGCGGCGCCGAGCAAATCGTAATCGTGCAGGCTCTCGCCGAGCAGCAGATAGGCGAGGATGGCGACGAACAGCGTCTGCAGATAGAGCAGCATGCTTGCCCGGCTGGCGCCCAGCGTCTCGACGCTTTTGTTGTAGAGATAATACATCAGCGCACCACCGGGGCCGGCCAGATAAGCGAGCGCGAGCAGGCCATTGCCATTCAGGGCGGAGCGCTCGTCGTTGAATATCTCCCAGAGATGGAACGGCAGCGCCACCAGCGCGCCGGCGCCGAGCAGGAGGACCACCAATGGCAGAAGCTCGAGACCGAATTTGGAGCGGCGCAGCAGCACCGTGTAGAGCGCCCAGCAGAAGGCGCTGCCGACGATCCACAATTCGCCGATGTTGAAGCGCAGTTGCACCAGCGCGCCGATATTGCCATGCGCGACGATGACCAGCATGCCGGCAAGTGCCGCAACCGCGCCGAGCGCCTTCCAGAGGCCGAGCGGTTCGCCCAGCACCAGGCGCGCCAGCACCATGGTCATGATCGGCGACATCGCCATGATGATGCCGGCCGTGGTCGCGTCAGTGTCGTTCAGTCCACGGTAGATCATGCCCTGGCAAAATGTCAGGCCGATCGCGCCGACGGCGACGATCTCAAGGGGGCGGGATTTGAGAAGCGCCAGCATGGCGCCGTGATGGCGGTGCACGATCGGCAACAGGATGGCGCAGGCGAGCAAGAGCCGCCAGAAGCACAACCCCCAGGGCGGCATTTCCGGCGCCACCCATTTGGCCGCGATATAGACGCCGGCCGAAAGCAGCCAGCACAAGACGGCGGTCGGATAGCCGCCTAGCGAGGGTATCGAGATCGCGGCAGATTGCTCCGCCGGATGCGCTATCGGTATCGCCTGCATCGCATGCCCCCGTTCGAGAACGTCAGCCCAGACGTAAGCGGCAGTCTACCTCATCCCGGGCTTGTTCCCTATGGCCAGCGATGGAGGGTCACCGTCCAACGATCAGTGCGGTGTGTCGCTCGCCGGGTGCAACAAATCCCAGGCCGAGCCAACGCGACCATTGAACTGCGATGCGAAGCGTTCGGCCTCGATGTCTTCGAGACCGTCGTCGACAAGCGCCTCGATGCTTCGGCGCAGCAGAGCGAGCTGCATCCGCCGCGCATGACTCCTGTCGGTTTCGCGCATGATGGCCGTGACGTGATAGGCCACGACCGGCTGGCCGAGACAGGAGAGAAGCGCTCCCGACCCCGCCGTCGCCGCAGTGACTGCTTCCTCGATGTTCATGCCGGCGCTCCTCATCAAAGATGCTGGGCGCCTCCCCGGCAGATGGCGGCGATGGCGCCGCTTCTTTTCTAATTCCGGCGTCGCGAGACCATCGCTCGCGGCCAGACTCAAGTATCCTCCAGAACACTATTGAAGGCGACCGGATAGTTAATTGATGGTTAACGCGAACGGTCGCATCTTGGACGTTCGGCCCCGTCAAAACACATCGGTCAGTGGCCGGGAATGTTGCGCTCGGCCGATGGCGCGAGGCTCTGCGAGCCAGGTACCGAAACCGGCGCGCCCTGAAGCACCCAGTCGGCGGCGATCTGGCCGATGACCGGGGCGAGCTGGATGCCGTAGCCGCCGGCGCCGGCGGCGGTGATCAGCGCCGGCTCCGAGACATCGATCGGCCCGACAAAGGGGCGATGGTCGGCGGTCACCGGGTAGAGGCCCGCCCAGCCCCGGCCGAGCCGCGCGCCAGGCAGGTCGGGCACACGTTCCAGAAGCAGCTCCGCCAGATCGACCTTCGACTGCTCCTCGCACTGGTCGTTGTAATTGTCGGGGTCTTCCGGCGCGGTCGAATTCACCTTGTGGATCTCGGCGATCAGCTCGCCCGGTTTTTCGTGGCGGAAGTTGAGGCCGCTGCCTTCGCCGTTCACCAGGTCCATCACCATCGGCATGGTGTAGCCGAGCGGCGCGTCGAGATGGATGACGACGGCTTCGTGGCGCTCTGGCCAGATGTGCAGGCGCTGGCCGAAAAGTGCTGCGACCTGCGGAGCCCAGGCGCCGCCCGCATTGACCACGGCGTCGGCATCCACCGGGCCATGACTGGTCTCCAGCGTATAGCCGCCCGGCCGCCGTTCTGCGCCAAGCAGCTTGCGGTACTGGCGGATCTCGCCGCCCTTGGCGCGCACGATGCCGGCCAGGAAATTGCACATTTCATGCGGATCGAGGAAGCCGTTGTCGGGTCCGAACAACCCGCCTTCGAGGCCGTCGGGATTGATGTGCGGCACGAGGTCCCGGAGCTCGTTTGCGCGGACCAGGCGCGACCTTAAGCCCGCCTCGCCCTGGATCTCGACCGATTTCGCGAACAGCGCCATCTGCGCTTGCGTGCGCGCCAGCCGCAGATAGCCGATATGGTTGAAGCGTAGCCCCTCGCCTTCCCATTGGCGGAACCGGCGCAG